>NZ_LODL01000001.1 GCF_001551835.1 Dechloromonas denitrificans
GTCGTCGTTGGCCGGGCCACCCGGCAGGGTGCGCCCATCATCAACGATGGTGCCGACGCCCTGGCCGTCGATGATGACGGCGCCAACCGGGTTGGTCAGGTTGATGTTGAAGGTTTCGGCGCCTTCGTAGGTGCCGTCGTTGTTGATGGCGACGGTGATGGTTTGCGTCGCGACGCCGGCCGCGAAGTTCAACGTGCCGGCGGCAACGCTGTAGTCGGCGCCGCTCGCCGTATTGTCTTGCCCGGCGTAGTCGACCGCCGCGCTTTGCGTCAGGTCGCCCGTCCGGGTGACCGTGAAGCTGACCGTGCCGGCCGCTTCGTCGATGACCAGGTCGTTGATGGCAAAGCCCGGACGGTCGTCGTTGGCCGGGCCGCCCGGCAGGGTGCGTCCGTCGTCGACGATGGTGCCGGTGACGCTGGCCGTGCCCAGGGTGGCGTTGCTCGGGTTGCTGAGCGAGACCGTGAAGTCTTCCGAGACTTCGTAGGTGGTGTCGTTGGCAATGGCGATGGTGATGGTCTGGCTGGTGACGCCCGGGGCGAAGCTCAGGCTGCCGCTTTGCGCCGTGTAGTCGCTGCCGGCGGTCGCACTGCCGTTGGCAGTGGCGAAGTCGACGGTGACCGCTTGCGTCGTGTTGCCCGTCACGCTGACCGTGAAGGTCACCGTGCCGGCCGCTTCGTCGATGATGACGTCGTTGCCGATGCTGACTACCGGACGGTCGTCGTTGGCCGGACCGCCGGGCAGGTTGCGACCGTCGTCGACGATGGTGACTTGTTGCGTGCCGTCGCCAATCTTGGCGTTGACCGGGGCGCTCAGGTTGAGGCTGAAGGTGTCGGCGCCTTCGAAGACGGTGTCGTTGGTGATCGCCACCGTGACGGTCTTGCTGGTTTCACCGGCGGCGAAGTTGAGCACGCCGCTGGCCGCGGCGTAGTCCGAGCCGGCCAGGGCCGTGCCGTCGGCGGTGCCGTAGCTGACGCTGGACGCGACGTCGCTGGCGCCAACCTTGGTGATGGTGAAGGTGACGGTGCCGGCGGCTTCGTCAACGATGACGTCCGAGCCCAGGTTGAAGGTCGGCCGGTCGTCGTTGGCCGGGCCACCCGGCAGGGTGCGCCCATCATCAACGATGGTGCCGA
>NZ_LODL01000002.1 GCF_001551835.1 Dechloromonas denitrificans
CCCCCCAAATATTATTAAAAAATAACCAACTCCCGCGTCGCCCGCGTCATCGCCACATACAACAACCGCGCCTCTTCATCCTTCCGCCCTTGATCCGCTTCCGCCCTACCCGCCCCCGGTATCGCCACCAGCGGGAACTCCAGCCCCTTGCAGCTATGCATGGTCAGGAACTTCACCGTGTCTTCCTTTTCGGCGAAGGTAATGTCGTCCTGATAAGTCACCGGGACGCCTGCTTTGCGTAGCGTCGCCAGCACAGGTTTGCCGATGTGCGGGTAGTCACGGTAGATGACCGCCATGTCGCTCCACGGGGTGCCGGTTTTGTGGGCTTCCTTGAGGTGATTGGCGATGTAGTCGGCTTCGTCCTGAATGCTCGGCAGCTTGATCAGCAGTGGTTTGGGGCCGTGGCGGCCGGCGCTGATCGGGGCGACGAGCGGCACGCCGTCTTCGTCCGAGGCAGTCGGCTTGAGCAGTTCGCTGGCGATGCCGCTGGCCAGCTCGAGCACTTCCTGCGTGTTGCGGTAGTTGACCTTGAGGATGGTGGTACGCCCCTGCGCCTGTATGCCGAGGCTCTTGAAGCTGAGCTTGCCGCGCTTGTCGCGGCCGTAGATGGATTGGGCATCGTCGTAGAGAACGAGCAGTGAATTGGTGCTCGGGTTGACCATCTGGGCGACGAGCTTGAGCCATTCGGGCTCGAAGTCATGGCCTTCGTCGATCAGCACGGCGTCGTACTGGCCGGCCGGGATGATATTGGCGTCTACGGCGCGAATGATGCGGTCGACCAGTTCCGAGGCGTAAAAATCGTTGTCTTTGCCATTTTCCGGCAGGCCGGCGTCGTAGGCGACAAGTTGCGCCCGGCACCACTGGTGAAAGCTGTGCACCAAGACCTTGTCGGCCAGCCCCTTGGCCGCCATGCTGCGCGCCAGCCGTTTGGCCAGAGTACGGTTGTAGCAAAGGACGAGGATCGGCCGGGCGCAGACCTTGGCCAGATGTTCGGCCCGGTAGCCGAGGATCAGCGTCTTGCCGCTGCCGGCAACGCCGTGGATGACGCGGTGGCCTTCGCCGAGGCTGCGTGCGAGCTGCTCCTGCTGAATATCCATGACGCGGACAATGTCGGGAATCTCGGGTTCGCCTTCTTCGAACAATCCACCTTGTGCGAGTGCGGCGATGCGAATTTCCGGGAAGAGGTGCCAGCGGATGCGGTCGATCTGCGGCAACGAGAGCGGCACACTGCGGGCAAAGGGCAGCATCCCCCAGAGGCGTTCCTGCAGCGCTTCGGCATCGACCGCTTCGGTCATTTCATCCTGGCAGATGACACGATGCGCGTCGAGCACTTCTCCGAGGTTGGTGCTCTCGAACTGCTTGCGGGTGATATTGGCCAGCACGACGCCATACCCCCAGGGGAACAGCAAGGTGCCTTGCATCCTGCCGCTGTTGATGGTCAGTTGCGGATCGCGTTTGAGGAGATCGACCACTTCATGCGCGTATTGCCGGGCCTGTTCGAGCGGATTGGCCTGACGTTTGAGGCCGTTGCTGGTCAGCAGGCTGACGCTTTGCCGGTCGATTTCCTGGATGGTGTCGAGGCGCCAATCCTTGACCTCCAGCACCAGCAGGCCACGCCGCGGGTTGAAGACGACGAAGTCGGGATGCACATTGCGCGGGCCGAGCGGTACGTCGTACCAGAGCAGCCAGTCGTCTTCGAGCTTGTTTTCTAGGCGCTGGGCCAGCCGCCGTTCACCGCCGGTCATGCGTGAAACGCAGGTACCGATGGCCGGAATCAATGAAGCCACGACGCTCCCCTTTTTTTGTTATGACTTTATCGTTGGTCGATTATGCCATGTGCAGCAATGCACCGTTGCGCACTCTCCGCTGTGAAAGAAGGCTTGTGGCGCTTCCTGGCGATGCTTGCAACTGATCGTCATAGCACCGATCCGGCAGCGCTCCAGCAAAAAGCAGGTAGCGCCTGCCAACTTGAAATAATCAAATATAGGTATTTTCTTAAGCCTGACTGTCCGTCAAGATTGCAGAGGTCGATGCCTGATACATATTCCACCAACAAGCAGGCAAAGACAGTTCCATATCGCATCGAGGTGCATCCGGCCTGACGGTTTTGCCGTCGGCTGGCTGCGACGCGGAGACATTCGATAGAAAGCGAGGAATCTTGTGCTGAGACAACACAAGCATGTAGATATGCACGTTCCACAGGTCGGGCATGATGCAGACTGGCAAGCGGTTGCCCGTGCCCATTCATCAAACCTTCAATGGGCCAGGGAGAAAATGCCCGGGCCGCAACAGGCGGACGAGGCAGCGATCTCGGGCCGGCATTCAACGATCCAGCATCTGGCAAGCGAAACGGCCCGCCTGCAACGCCGTTTGGCCGAGCTTTACCCGGCCCTGGCGAGAAGTCAGCAGTCGTATGGCTGAGTGACCAACTGCCGGCGATGGTCCATCTGCTTGCCCCCTTGAATACACTTGAGGCCATCAACCAGCGTCGTTCGGTGCGCTCGTTTTGCAGCAAAGGCATCTCGCGGGAAACTGTCCGCCAGTTGCTGGCCGCTGCGGTGCGCGCACCGACGGCGATGCATCAGGAGCCTTGGGCTTTCGCCGTCATTCAGGATCGCCAGTTGCTGAAAAGCATCTCGGACCGGGCAAAGCCGCTCGCCCTGGCCGAGATGCAGCGCGCCGATTGCGACGCCGAGGTGCTGAGTTTGTTTGCCCACCCCAATTTCAACATTTTCTACAATGCCGGGACTTTGATTTTGATCTGCGGCCAGATCGCGAACCCGATGGCAGTCGCCGATTGCTGGCTGGCAGCGGAAAACCTCATGCTGGCGGCCTGTGCGATGAGCCTGGGCAGTTGTGTCATCGGCTCGGCGAGCGAGACGCTGAACACGCCGCCAATCAAGGCGGAACTTGGCATCCCGGACGACATGCAGGTGCTGGCGCCGATCATTGTTGGTGTACCCGATGTGGCGGGCAAACCGTCACCAAGAAAAGAACCACGGATTCTTTGCTGGAAATAAGCCTGGCTCGACCGCATTGGCGGTGGGAGCGGCAAGCCGGAGCTTGCCAAATCGGATCGGAAACGCTGCCGATCCTGAGCGGCCGGCGCTGATCGGCGGATACGCCGTCAGCGTCGACCGCTATCGCGACCTTAGCTGGCGCTGGAAATCTGGGTGCTTTCCATCATGCCCTTGATGAACTGACGGTTCATCTCGGGTACTTTGTTCTTCATCAGGTCGATCACGGTGTTCTGGTAGTTGAGACCATTGGTCAGGTAGCCGGTCGCCCCTTCCGAGGTGACGCGAATGGTGTTTTCAACGATTTTCGGCAGCTTGTTCATGATGGCCGCCGGTTCGCCGGACTTGATGATCTCGCGATAGCCTGAAGTGGTGCTGGTGTAGACCTTCTCGGCAATGTCCAGTTGCGACTGGAGCAGTTGCGCGGTGCATTCCATCATTTGCTGAGCATACTCCATGGCGCTTTGGGCGCTGGGAAGAAACGGGCCGGCTTTTTTGATCATGGGAACTCCCTTATTGAATGACGATTTAAGCAGTGCGGCCCCACCAAACTGAGTCGATGACTGCAATGCAGGAGTTGGCAAGTTTCTTTTTTGTAACAATGTTCTGGAATACCCGGAGCACGGTAATCCGTTACCGGCTTTCGCCTATTTTTGTTGGATTTCGCACATATTTAGCATAATTATTGGCTGGTTTTCTTTGGCGGCTGCTTGAGTACCGGCTTTTTCCGGTGGCTGACGTGTTTGGCACTGGGCTTCCTCTCTTCGTGCGCTAGTTGCTGCATTGAGTGCAGTTCAAGAAGATGCGTCGCCACCAGGTAATTGATGCTGCCCTCGGGAACTGCGCCGTTGGCGTCGGCATCGCCAGCCGGCAGACCGGTGAGCAGTTCGATGGCCTGGTCGACATGATCCACCGCCGCTACGCGGAAGCGCCCGGCGGCGACGGCTTCGAGCACGGCCGGCTTGAGCATTAGGTCGCGAACGTTGGCGGCCGGGATGATGACGCCCTGCTCGCCGCTCAAGCCGCGGGCGGCGCAGATATCGAAAAAGCCCTCGATTTTCTCGTTGACCGCGCCAATCGGCTGAACGGCGCCATATTGATTCACCGAGCCGGTCACCGCCCAGCACTGACGGATCGGCACGGCGCCGATCGCCGAGAGCAAGGCGCACAGTTCGGCCAGCGAGGCGCTGTCGCCCTCCACCTCGCCATAGGTCTGTTCGAAGACGAGACTGGCATTGAACGCGAGGGGCATGCCCCGGCCGAAGCGGGCGGAAAAGAAGCCGGACAGGATCATCACGCCCTTGGAATGGATCGGCCCGCCCAGTTCGACCTCGCGCTCGATGTCGATCATTTCGCCTTCGCCAATCCGCACGGCGGCGGAAAGACGCACCGGGTGGGCAAAAACGAAATCGGCCAGGGCAATGGCTGCCAGCCCATTGACCTGCCCGATCAGTTCGCCTGCCGTGGCAATGAGCAGGATGTCGCGCTGGATTGCCTCGAAGACCCGCTCGCGCAGGCGGTCAACACGCCGCGTCCGCGCCGCCATCGCCTGCTCGACGTGCGCCCGGCCGATCAGTTCGGCGCTTCCGGCCAGGAAATCGGCCTCCTGCATCAGTTCGAGCAGTTCCCGGGTCAGCACGCTGAGCCGTTCGGCATCCTCGGCCAGGCGAGCGGCGTGTTCGATCAGGCGGGTGACTGCCGCCCTCTCCAGCGGCTTGAGCTGGTGGCGGCGGGCCTGGGTGGCCAGATAGCGGGCAAACTGGCCGCTGTTCTCCGTATTGCGGGGAATTCTGTCGTCGAGGTCGGCGGCGACCTTGAACAGGCCGGCAAACTCGGGGTCGAATTCGGCCAGCAGGTAATAAATGATCGGCTCGCCGATCAGCACGACCTTGACCTTGAGCGGGATCGCTTCCGGCTGAAGTTGCAGGGTGCTGGTCAAGCCGTAGATTTCACCGAGCGACTCGATGCTGATCCGCCCGCTTTGCAGGGCGCGCTTCAGGCCGTCCCAGGCACCCGGCTGGCTGAGCAGGCGGACGGCATCGAGAACGAGATAGCCGCCATTGGCCCGGTGCAAGGCGCCAGCCCGGATCAACGTGAAGTTGGCGAGCAGCGTGCCCATGTGCGAGACGTGTTCGACCCGGCCGAGCAGATTGGGCAAGGTCGGCAGGTTTTCGCAAATGACCGGCTGGCCTTGGGTCGCTGCGTTATCGACCAGCAAATTGACGTGGTAGCGCTGGATGGAAATGCTGCCGGTGAAATGCATCGTTTCGGGGTCCGGATCTTCCTGCCGGGTTTCGCGCAGCGTATCGCCGGAGTCGACGATATCGGCCTCGACGGCATCGAGAAAGGTCAGCACGGCCGGCAGATCGGCGTAGTTGGTTCTGATTTCCGCCAGCAGATGGCTGATGGTCTGGCGGATGGCATCCCGGCCAATCTCCCGCAGCGCTTCCTGCAACTCGTGCCGCCAGCGGGGAAAGTGGGCGAGTAGTTTTTCCAGCGGCGCCTGGAACTCCTTGATGATATCGACCAGCTCGTGCTGACGCGCCTCGGGCAGTTGCTCGAAAGCCTCCTTGTCGATTGGCTCCTTGCTCGCCGGATCGATCGGCGTGAACGCGAAGCCGGCCGAGGTGTGCATCAGCGCCACACCACGCGCCAGGGCGGTGTCGCCCAGCTCGCTCAAGGCCCCCTCCTGGCGCTGCTTGAAGCCCTCCTCCAGCGCGCTGACCCGGGCCCGGTATTCCTCGCTTTCAAAAGCCATCGCGATGGCCGGGCCAAGGCAACTGGTCATCTGCTGCATGTCGTCGCGCAAGCGTGTTCCGCGACCGGCCGGCAGTTGCAGCAGGCGGGGTGCATGCGGGTTCTGGAAATCATTGACGTAGCAGTAATCGACGTGGGCCAGCGTCTTTTGCCGAACCTCTTCGATCAGATGACAGACCAGGGCGTGTCGGCGGCTGCCGCTTTCGCCAAGCACAAACAGATTGAAGCCGGCCTGCGGCATGGCCAGGCCGAAGCGCAGCGCTTCGACGGCCCGCGGCTGGGCAAAGCTTTCATCGACATCGGGCAGTTCCGAGGTATTGCTGAAAGGCAGCTCGTCCAGTGTGCTGGCCGTATAAAGCTGGTGGGGCTCAAGCAAACGGGCGGGCATCGCGGCGTGCGTTCTCGACGAGGTGAAATCAGAGACGGCCACCCATGCTCGCATTGGATCGCCGAATGGTCAGCGAAATGACTGCGGCGCTCCGTTTCGGCGGCGCCCGACCGGTCATCGGCGGAGAGGTGCTGCCTCGGTTCAGCAGGCCGAAACGATGCAACTCTTCCTTCAATTGCACGAAGGACTCCCACATCAGTGCATGGATGCGCTGGCTGGCCGCCAGCGGCGAGCTCGAAGTCTTGCGGATGCCGTCGATCCTGAATTGCAGTTGGCGCAGGCGAAGCTGCACGGCTTCGGGCGCACTGGCGATCTGGCGCTCGATCAACTCACGGCGCAGCGCCTCAAGTGCTTCGGGATCCTCACTGGCCAGCCTGGCCAGCGCTTCGTGCGGGGGCAGGATTGCCACCGGTCGGTTCTCGTTCATCGTGCCACCTCCCCTTGCCCGGTCCTTCCTTGCTCCGTGATCGAAGCGGAAAGACAGCGATGAAAGGGTTGGCGCATCGCCCAGCCCCTGCCATCGTCACTTCAATACTGCCCGGCGTGAAAACGCGTCAGGCGCCAGTCATGCCTCGCCCCTCCTGCCCTCGGGCAGAAACAGGGTCATGCAATGGACGAATTTCATTTCCTTCCCCCATCCAATCGCGAGACAAAGACAAAACGGCAAATTGAAGCAATACGAGCGGCGGGTCAGCCTGTGCATGCCACGGGCTTAGCCTTCTTAGATGTCATTCAATCTACGATTGGCCGCGCCGGAAAAACATACGTTGAGCCCAGTATTGTTGATACCGGCTATCGAGTAGGCAGCGAAACCCCGCCCCCCGGCCATTGCTTCCGGCTTTTGCCGTTTTACCGACGTTGACCGGCGGAATCGCCTGCCGCAACGACCGGCCGGACAAATTTGATCTTGGTCATGCGTCGCCGCGTAATACCATAGTAAATTACTCAACTTTAAAGACCCATGTAAAAGGAAGCCGCATGTTCGGAAACAAGGCAAAACGGGAACTGGCGGCAGCCCAGGCGGAAAATGCCCAGTTGAATGCGCGCTTGCTTGCCCAGCAGGATGAACTGGCCCGGACCCAGGCCCAGCTCACCCAGGCGACAGCGCAAGCGCAGCAACTGGCCAACCGGCAGACCCTGCTCGATGGCGTCCTCGGCAACATCCCCCGCTTTGGCGAATCGCTGGCCGGCATGCGGCAGTCGTTTTCGGGCCTGTCTGGGCAACTGAACGAGGACTCGGCGGCGGCCCTGACCGCTGCCGCCGAATCGGACAGCAACCGGGGCGCCTTCGAGAAAATCGCCACCAGCCTGCATGGCATGTTCGAGCGGATCAGCGCTGCCGGCCAGAGCGTCGAAGGTCTGTCGCACCGGGCCGGCGAAATTGGCGGCATCGTCCAGTTGATCAAGGAAATTGCCGAGCAGACCAATCTGCTGGCGCTGAATGCCGCGATCGAAGCGGCCCGGGCCGGTGAAGCGGGACGCGGTTTTGCGGTGGTCGCCGACGAAGTCAGAAAGCTGGCCGAACGCACCGCCAAGGCAACGACGGAAATCGGCGGGCTGGTCACCGGCATCCAGCAGGAAACCGGCAACGCCAAGGCAATCATGGATCTCGGCGCCGACAATGCAGCCAATCAGAGCGCCGAGAGCGAGGCCGCGATGCGCAGCATGCAGCGCCTGCTCGAATTGTCGCAACGCATGCAGGGCAGCATCGCCTCGTCGTCGCGGCTGGCCAATGCCGAACTGGCCAATATCGAAGAGCTGACGCTGAAGCTCGAAGTCTACAAGGTGCTGCTCGGCCTCTCCGATCTTCGGCCGGAAGCGCTGCCCGACGAAACCGAGTGCCGCCTCGGCCAGTGGTATTACGAGGGCGAAGGCAAGGCGGAGTTTTCGCGCCTGCCCGGCTACCGGGAAATGGAAGCGCCGCACAAGGCGGTGCACGACTACGCCCGGCGTGCCGTCGACAATTACCGGCGCGGCGACTTCACCGGCGCCCTCGATGCCCTGACCCGGATGGAAGAAGCCAACCTGACCGTGATGGGCGGCATGGAACGCATCCTGGCGCAAATGCCCGGACGCTGCGCCTGATGAACGCCGCCGCCCCGCACCTTGGCCAGCCGCCCGGCGAGCTGGACGGCATCGCCGCCGAAATGGGCATCGATGCCGCCGAGATCGCTTCGCGCAAAGCCTTCCTCGAATTCACCGAGGCCGACGCCGAGCAACTGCGCGCCATCCGCGGCAAGCTGGCCGCTGCCGAGGACGGTTTCGCCGACGGTTTCTATGCCTACCTGCGCCAGTTGCCGGAACTGGCCGCCCTGCTCCCCGACGACGCCACCGTCGCCCGCCTGAAGGCGGCGCATGGCCGCTACTTTGCCAGCCTGACCGAAGGCTGCTACGACGAAAGCTACGTCGGCGGCCGTCTGCGCGTCGGCATGACCCATGCCCGCATCGGGCTGACGCCGAAATGGTATGTCGGTGCCTTCCGCAAGTACCTTTCGGACATGCTGGGCGCGACCTGGGCCGCCGCCGACGGCGATTTTGAGACCTTCAAGCCGGCTTTCGACGCGCTGCTCAAGGTCGTCATGCTCGACCTCGGACTGACGCTGGACACTTACATCCATGCCGACAAGCGCGCCATCGCGCTGCGCGATAGGGCCATCGAGTCGAGCGTCAATGGCATCTTCATCGCCGCCGCGACGCCACCCGATTACCGGCTGACCTACGTCAATGCCGCGTTTTCCGAGATCCTCGACAGCCCGCGCGAGACCGTTCTCGGCCAGCCCTGCCTGTGCACCGGTGAGGACGACGGCTTCGCGCTGATCCGCGCCGCCATCGCCGAAGGCCGCGATGGCTACACCACGCTATCAAGGCCGCGCTGCGATGGCTCGCGGCAATGGATCGAACTCTTCCTGGCCCCGGTGCGCAGCGACGCGGGGGCGATTTCGCATTTCGTCGGCGTCCTCAACGACGTCACGCCGCGCAAGGAAGCTGAAGAACAACTGGCTTTTCTCGCCCACCACGACTCGCTGACCGGCCTGCCCAACCGCAGCCTGTTCGAACAACGCCTGCGCCAGGCGCTGGCCCGCGGCGAACGGCGGCAGGGTTTCGCGCTGTGCTTCATCGACCTCGATCGCTTCAAGCTGATCAACGACAGCCTCGGCCACGATGCCGGTGACAGCGTGCTGCTCGAAGTGGCGCGCCGGGTCGGCGCCGTCTGCCGCGACGGCGACATGCTGGCCCGGCTGGCCGGCGACGAATTCGTCATCCTGATCGAAGGCGCCGGCAAGGCCGAACCGGCGGCGGCCATCGCCAACCGGGTGCTGGCCGCGCTGAGCCGCCCGATCCGCGCCGGCGGCCGGGAAATCGATGTCGGCGCCAGCCTCGGCCTGGCGCTGTGCCCGACCGATGGCAGCGATGTCGACACCTTATTGCGCAACGCCGATGCCGCGATGTACGCCGCCAAGGCGGCCGGCCGCAACACCTTCTGCTTCTACGACGAAGCGATGAACCGGCAGGCCAGCCAGCGGCTGGCGCTGGAAGCCGACCTGCGGCGGGCGGTCGGGCGGCAGCAGCTCGAACTGTTCTACCAGCCGCAGATTCGCGCCGTCGAAGGCGGCCTGGCCGGGGTCGAGGCGCTGCTCCGTTGGCACCACCCGGAACGCGGCCTAGTCTCGCCGGGCGAATTCATTCCGCTCGCCGAAGAGGTCGGCATCATCGCCGAACTCGGCGAGTGGGCCTTGCGCGAAGCGGCGCAGCAGATCGTCGACTGGCAGCGCCGCGGCATCGCCGTGCCTCGCGTCGCCGTCAACCTGTCACCGCGGCAGTTCCACGACGCCGACCTGGCTGAACGGCTGGAACGCATCCTGGTCGCCACCGGTGCACCGCCGGAATGTATCGAACTGGAAATCACCGAATCGGCCGCCATGCAGCACCCGGCCGACGCCGTTCAGGTGCTGCAGCGTCTGCGCCAGCGCGGCATCCAGGTCGCGATGGACGATTTCGGCACCGGCCACTCCTCGCTCGCCATGCTGCGTACCCTGCCCCTGCATGTGCTCAAGCTCGACCTCAGCTTTGTCCAGCACCTGCCCACTTCGGAAACCGATGCCGCAGTGGCCGGCGCAGTCGTCACGCTGGCCCGGCAACTCGGCCTGTCGGTGGTCGCCGAAGGGGTCGAAACCGAAGCGCAACGGCAGTTCCTGGCCGGCATCGGCTGCGATCTGCTGCAGGGTTTCCTGTTCGCCCGCCCGATGCCGGTGGCGCAATTCGAGTCCTGGCTGGCAACAACGACCATTCCGCCGGTCAACCTCGCCAGCGGGCAATAAATCAAACGGCCCGGTCGCCGGCGCCGCGCCGCTCGAAAATCAGCGGCAGGATGTTGTCGGCCAGCAGCAGGCCGACGGCGAGCACGGCACCGGTCATCACCATGTCGGTGAGCAGGCTGATGCCGGCCGCGCTGTCCTGCTGGATCAGCGCATGGACCCCGCGAAAGCCCATGCTGCCCGGAACCAGCGTGATCAGCCCGGGAATCTGGACCAGCGCCGCCGGGCGCTTGCTCAGGTATTGGTAAAGGTGCCCCGCGCTGGCCACGGCCAGCGCCCCGGCAAAGGCGCCGACCACGTTGCCCATCCGGGCATTGACCAGCGAGTAGACGGCCCAAGCCAGCAGGCAGGCACCGACCGAGACATGCACCGCCGACCACGGTGCCTGCAGCACGGCAAGCAGCGAAATGCCGAGCGCCGCAATCGCCGCCCAGATCGCCCAGGCCGGCAAGGCGGCGACGCTGTCCGGCAGCGGCACGGCCGGCAGCCAAGCGAGGCTGATCTGGGTGCCGATGGCCAGCCCGGCGCCCATCAGGAAGAGCAGCACGAAAGCGCCGGTCAACCGGCCGGTGCCGGCCAGATAATTCTGCGTCGCCAGTTCAGACATCGCGACGGTCAGCATGAACCCGGGCAGCAACAGCACGATGCCGGCAACGGCCGATATGAAGGGTACTTGCTGCGGCCACAGATGGGCCAGCCCCTGCGCTCCGATTGCCGCCAGGGCGCAAAGAATGACCGGCACGGCCGGCCCGAGCCGGGGAATACGGGCGAACTGCAGGTAGCCGGCAACGAAGAACATGCCAAGTAAGCCGCCGCACAGCATCTCGACCCAGCCGCCGCGCAGCAGCAAGGCGACTGAGCCGGAGAGCAGAAAGCCCATGCCGACAAAACGCCAGCCCGACCACGGCGCCGGCTGGCGCATGATGGCGGCGAGGCGCTCGATGTAGTGCTCCAGATCGTCCACCGACGAAATCTCGCGGCACAGCGCATCGAGTTCGATCAGCCGAGCCATGTTGTAGTCGTAGGGCGGCAGGCGCAACAGTTCGACGCGCCGCGAGTTGCCGCCGGCGACCACGGTCAGGGCGAGAAAAGTCAGTACCGCGAAACCTTCGACCCGCGCCCCGAGGCGCCGGCCAATCTCCTTCATCGCCGTTTCCAGATCGTGCGCCGGAGCGCCGCTGACATGCAGAGCCTGCCCGAGGTCGCGCAGAAAAAGCGCCAGTCGCGCCAGGGTTTGTTCATTCATGCTCAGGGAAGGCCAGTCGACATCGCGGCACAGGATGCAGGGAGACGCACTTTACCTCAGGAAAGCCGCCGGCTCGGCGGCCTGAACAAGCGAGAGGCAAACCAGGCTAGGAACCCGCCTTACCCCGCAACCGCCGGAACAGCGCTGCGCAGCTGTCATCGAGGGCAAGGCCCTGGGCCTGCATCAGCCGGACATGGAGCACCAGGTTTTCGAGGACCAGCTTGGCAGCCACCGCCAGCAATACCGTGCGGGACTCCTCCTCGCCCAGTTCCTCGGCCCGGCCGGCAATGTCGCGCACCTGGTCGCAAACCAGCAGCCGCAACTCCTCTTCAGCATAGGGCAGATCACCATAGTCGATCGGATCCTCGGCTTCGACTTCGCGAATCAGTTCAACCAGTTCGGCGGTGTTGATCATCATGACAACTCCTTGCGGCTCACTTCCTGCTTGATCAGACCGCAAGGGCGAGCGAAGGTGCCCGGGCCGCTTTGTACTATGCTGGATATGTTTGCTTCGCCGGTGCTGCCGGGGAAAGGATCGCCATGCCCAGCTTCCGTTTCTACGAGGAACTGAACGATTTCCTCGCCCCCGGCCGCCGTTATCGCGATTTCGACCTGCCCTGCGCCGACGGGGCGAGTCTCAAGCATGTCATCGAAGCCGTCGGCGTGCCGCATACCGAGGTCGAACTGATCCTGATCAACGGCGTATCGGTCGGCTTCGCGGCAAGCCTGCAGCCCGGCGACCGCGTTTCCGTCTATCCGAAATTCGAAAGCCTCGACATCGGCCCCCTGCTCCGCTTACGGCCACAGCCCCTGCGGGTCACGCGCTTTGTCGCCGACGCCCACCTCGGCGGCCTGGCCCGCCTGCTCCGCATGGCCGGCTTCGACACGCTCTACGACAACCATTTCGACGACGCCGAAATTGCGCGCCTGGCGACCAGCGACGGGCGCATCGTACTGAGCCGCGACCGCGCCCTGCTCAAACGGCGCAGCATCACCCACGGCTGTTACGTCCATGCGCTGAAACCGCTGGCGCAACTGGTCGAAATCCTGGCCCGCCTCGACCTCACCGCCCGCGTCCAGCCGCTTTCGCTGTGCCTGGAATGCAATGCACCGCTGCAGCCAGTGGCCAAGACGCAGATCATCGACGCCCTGCCCGCCAACGTTCGCGCCGGCAAGCACAGCTTCAGCACCTGTCGCGTCTGCCAGCGCGTTTTCTGGGAAGGCAGCCACTGGCAGCACATGCAGCAGCGCCTGGCATTCGCCGTGACCGCCGCCTCGGCGAAAAACTAGCGACTGACGGCCCAGGCCCGGCCATCTCTGTGCATCTAGTGTTGCAAGATGTAAGCAGTCATTAAAGCCCTCAACCTTGGGCCCTGTCTGGCCGTTAATAGCAGTACGGAAGCAGTTTTCCGGACTCGATCAATGAAGGAGTACCACCATGATGCAGCTCACCCAGACCGACCTCAGTACGCTTGAAGCCACCGCGACAACCGCCGCGGCGTATCTGGATGCCTGCGACAGTGGTGCGAAATTCGTCCGCCTGGACCCGACCTATTACCAGGCCTGCGGCCGCCTGCTGCTGCTCATCTTTTCCGCGACTGATGCCAACAGATCCTTCCCCAGCCTGGTCAAGCAGTCGGCCGCCGCCCGCGACGCACTGGAATCGGTCGATATCGGCCGCCACATCGAACTCAGCCGCCTGGCCTACTATCCGCAACTGAGCGTGATCCTGAACCGGGCGGCGGCCTGATGCGGGGGCAACACACCGCATGCAAAAAGGCCGGGATCGCTCCCGGCCTTTTTTACTAGTTCCTGCGGTCGACCGCTGAAATCAGGTCTTTTTGAAACAATGTTGAAAAACCGCCAATTCATCCGACGCCGTGAGTCGCGTTGTAATTGGCCAAGGCCTTGGCCACCTGGCCGCTCGGCATCGCCGGGTCACCCTGACCGAATTCGGCCTGCAAGGACGCCATGTTGGTATCGATGTAGCTAATGACACGCGACAGATTGTCCAGACGATTGGCGATGAAGTTGCCGGCTGAATTCAACAACTCAGCGGCCTTTGCGAAATTGGCGGTGAATTCGTGCAGCGCGCCGATTGCAGCCGTCTTGTTGTTGGTCAGCGCGGCATCCAGCCGGGCGTTATCCAGTGTCGCCAGCTTGGTCAGCGGATCGATGCTCAGACCGAGGTCAGCCATGCCGTGCAGGCCATCCTTGGCACCATTGAATGGATTGGCGATGCTCTGCTCAAATTCCCACTGCGACACCTTGGCCGCCTGCGTGCCAGCCAGCAAGCCGCCATCCTGCAACTCGCTGCCAAAGCGCTGCATCCAGCCATTGTAGGCATCGGCAAATGCCTGCACTCGGCCACGGACCTCTTCGCCGCTGCTCAAGGCATCGGTACCGCCCAGCTTGACCGCCTCCTGCTGTAGCGTCGATATGTAGGATTTCATGTCGCCCATTTCGGACGACTCGGCCTTGTAAGTGGCGGCTTTGGTGTTGATCAGCGTCATCATTTGATAAGCCGACTCCGGGTCGAACAAAGCCATGTTGCGTCCCGGAGCCGACACGCCATTCACGCTCGCGGCATTGCCCAACATCTCTTCCAGAGAGGAAGTGCCGGCCGTTTTGCCGAGCCCGAGGATATCGGCAAAGCTTGCCGCCCCCGACACCTTGCCGGAACCGAGCGCCGACGAGACCAGCGAGCCGACAGTTTGTGCTTCAAGATTGGCCATCTGCAACTTCAGCGCGGACGAGAAGTCCACCGCCCCAGCCGAGCCAGCCGCCGGCGTCGTCGCCCTGTCACCCAAGAGTTTTGAGAAATCGAAACCGTTGCTGTTAATTCCATTGACCGACATATCGCCTCCAGCTGTTTAGAAGGCCAAAGGCCCTCGTCCTGCTTCAGGTCCAATTACCAGCAACAATCACACCTGTCTGTTGCATCGACTTGGATCGTAGCGGAGCAAAGCCAAGCTTCCCGGCCGGACCCGCTTGCGGCACAGGGAATCCAGAGATTCGGCTACATACCGAGCAAAATTCTGACAGTCAATGATAGACCTGAGCGCAGCCCGCGCGTTCCCTGCAAGGCTGGCAATTTCTACCGAGCCGGGAGGTACCGGGCAAAATATCAGTCAATTCAAACGCCACTGCCTCCCCCCCCGATTTTAAACCCTAAAAAAGAAGGCCGGGATCGCTCCCGGCCTTCTTAACTTCTACGCATTCCTGCGGTCGACCGTAGCAATCAGGCCTTTTTGTGACCGGCCAGACGGGTCCAGGTATCGACCACGGTATCCGGATTCAGGGAGATCGAGGAGATACCCTGGTCCATCAGCCATTCGGCCAGATCCGGGTGATCGGACGGGCCCTGACCGCAGATGCCGATGTACTTGCCGGCCTTGTTGGCAGCAGCGATGGCCATGCCGAGCAGCATCTTGACGGCCGGATCGCGTTCGTCGAACAGGTTGGCGACCAGACCGGAGTCACGGTCCAGACCAAGGGTGAGCTGGGTCAGGTCGTTGGAGCCGATCGAGAAGCCGTCGAAGATCTTCAGGAAGTCTTCGGCCAACAGCGCGTTGGACGGGATTTCGCACATCATGATCAGCTTGAGGTCGTTTTCGCCCTGCTTCAGGCCGTGTTCGGCCAGCAGATCGACGACGGCCTGGCCTTCGCCGACGGTACGGACGAACGGCACCATCAGTTGCACGTTGGTCAGGCCCATTTCTTCGCGGACCTTCTTCATGGCGCGGCATTCCATCTCGAAACAGTCGCGGAAGGACTGGGCGATGTAACGCGAGGCACCACGGAAGCCGAGCATCGGGTTTTCTTCTTCCGGCTCGTAGAGGTCGCCGCCGAGCAGCTTGCGGTACTCGTTGGACTTGAAGTCGGACAGACGGACGATGACCGGGTTCGGCCAGAAGGCGGCGGCGATGGTGGACACACCTTCAACCAGCTTCTCGACGAAAAATTCCTTCGGCGAAGCGTAGCCACGGGCACGGCGCTTGATTTCGTCGCGCTTCGAAGCCGGCAAGCGCTCGACGTCGAGGATGGCCTTCGGGTGGATGCCAATGACGTTGTTGATGATGAACTCGACGCGGGCCAGACCGACACCGGCGTTCGGCAGCTGGGCGAAATCGAAGGCCAGTTCAGGGTTGCCGACGTTCATCATGACCTTGACCGGGACGTCCGGCATGGCCGAAATGTCACGCGAGGTGATTTCGAAGTCGAGGCGACCGCGATAGACGTGGCCGGTATCGCCTTCGGTACAGGAAACCGTCACTTCTTCGCCTTCGGTCAGCGTTTCGGTGGCGTCACCGCAACCGACGATGGCCGGGATGCCCAGCTCGCGGGCGATGATCGCGGCGTGGCAGGTGCGGCCGCCACGGTTGGTGACGATGGCGGAAGCACGCTTCATCACCGGTTCCCAGTTCGGGTCGGTCATGTCGGCGACCAGCACGTCGCCCGGCTTGACCTGGTCCATTTCCTTCGGGTCCTTGACGATGCGGACCGGACCGATACCGATCTTCTGGCCGATGGCGCGGCCGGAGGCGAGCACCTTGGAGAACTGCTTGAGCTTGAACTTCTCGACCTTGCCGGCGCCAGTCTGCGACTGCACGGTTTCCGGGCGGGCCTGCAGGATGTAGAGCTTGCCGTCGACACCGTCCTTGCCCCATTCGATGTCCATCGGGCGACCGTAGTGCTTTTCGATGATCATCGCGTAGCGGGCCAGCTCCATGACTTCTTCGTCATTGATGGAGAACTGGTGGCGCAGGCTTTCTTCGACATCCTCGGTGATCACCGACTTGCCGGCCATCTTTTCGGCCGAGAAGGTCATCTTGATCATCTTCGAACCGATGTTGCGACGGACGACGGCCTTCTTGCCGGCAGCCAGCATCGGCTTGTGCACGTAGAACTCGTCCGGATTGACGGCGCCCTGGACGACGGTTTCGCCGAGGCCGTAGGAAGAGGTGACGAAGACGGCATCACGGAAGCCGGATTCGGTGTCGAGGGTGAACATGACGCCAGCGGCGCCCTTGTCGGAGCGCACCATGCGCTGGATACCGGCGGACAGTGCGACATCGGCGTGGATGAAGCCCTTGTGCACACGGTAGGAAATGGCGCGGTCGTTGTACAGGGAAGCGAAGACTTCCTTGATCGCGTGCAGGATGTTTTCCAGGCCGACGATGTTCAGGAAGGTTTCCTGCTGACCGGCGAAGGAAGCGTCCGGCAAGTCTTCGGCGGTGGCGGAAGAGCGCACGGCGAAGGACATGTCGGCGGAGGAGTCGGCCACCAGGCGCTGATACTGCTCGGTGATGGCGATGGTCAGTTCCATCGGGAACGGGGTTTCCATGATCCACTGACGGATCTCGGCGCCACAGGCAGCCAGGGCATTGACGTCTTCGACATCGAGGGCGTCGAGGGCGGCGTTGATCTTGTTGTCCAGACCGCTCTGGGCCAGGAAGTCGCGGTAGGCCTGCGCCGTGGTGGCAAAGCCGCCCGGTACGCGCACGCCGGAATCAGCCAGCTGGCTGATCATTTCGCCGAGGGAAGAATTCTTGCCGCCGACTTGCTCAACGTCGGTCATGCGCAGCTTTTCAAAGGGAATAACCAGGGGCTCCATGCGGATTCCTTTCAGTGGGTCAAATTAAAACGATTAAACAGATAGGGAAGGTGAAAACTCGGTATTCAGACGGCGCTCGGCCGTTTCGCGGCGGGCGGCGGAACGCAGCGACTGGGCCAGCGTCTCGCGGACGAAGTCGATATGCGTCTCGGCAGCAGCCCGGGCGGCTTGCGGCTTGCGCTCGGCAATCGCCTTGTAGATCGACTCGTGCTGGCTCATCAGCAATGAACTGGCGGCCGGGATGCCTTTCAGTTCGCCGAGGTTGAGGCGGATGTTGTCGTGCATCAGGCGCAGCAAGGCGGCCGACATGTGGCCGAGCAGCGCATTGTGGGCGGCATCGCCAATCGCCTGGTGAAAGGCGATATCGGCGGCCGAACGCTTTTCGGTGTCGTCGCTGGCGAAAGCGTCGCGCAAGGCGCTGAAGGTTTGTTCGAGGCGCTGCAGGTCGGCATCGGTAGCCCGCTCGGCGGCCCAGGACGCAGCCTGGCCTTCCAGCATGTGACGAAACTCGAGCATGTCCTCGCGCAGGTTCGGGTGGTTACCCAGCATGTCGCGCCAGGGATCAAAGAAGGTAGAGTTGAGACTGTCGGTGACGTAGGTACCGCCGCCCTGTTTGCTCTGCACCATGCCTTTCGAAGCCAGCTTCTGGATTGCCTCGCGCAACGAGGGACGGGAAACGCCGAATTCGGCGGCCAGTTCGCGCTCCGGCGCTAGTCGGTCACCCGGCTTCAAGGAGCCTTCGAGGATGCGACGCTCCAGCGATGCCGCAACGGCATCGGATATACGCGGAACCTGCACCTTGTTCGACATCGGTAAGACCACCTTGATTGGTAAGACCAACACATTCTAAACAGCGAATCGGTAATGCGCAAGCGTAGGGATTTCCCTATCGTGATTGACTAAGTATCGGTATTCACGTAAATTTTCACCCCATCAAGCATTGGTCTTACCAATGTACCGATAAATATTTAACGTCGGAGACACAATGAGCAGCCCAAAACCGGAAACCCCCAGGCCCAGCGACGTCTATTTTTTCGCCACCTGCGTCGTCGATCAGTTCTTTCCCGGCGCCGGGATGGATGCCATTACCCTGCTTGAACGCGAGGGCATCCGCGTGCACTTCCCCGAGGAACAGACTTGCTGCGGTCAACCGGCCTACACCAGCGGTTTTCCCGACGAGGCGCGCAAGGTCGCGGCCCTGCAACTGACGCTGTTCCCGAACGACTGGCCGGTCGTCGTGCCCTCCGGCTCCTGCGCCGGCATGATGAAGCACCATTACCCGACGCTGTTCGCCGGCGACCCGGTGCGCAAGGCCCAGGCCGAGGCGCTGTCGGGCCGGGTCTACGAATTCACCGATTTTCTGGTCAATGTGCTGAACTTCAAGCCGGAAGACAGCGGCAGCGACTGCACCGTCGTCCTCCACACCTCCTGTTCGGCCCGCCGCGAAATGGGCGTCCATCTGACCGGCCGCAAGCTGCTCGGCGATCTCGGCAAAGTCACGGTCGCCCAGCAGGACCACGAATCGGAATGCTGCGGTTTCGGCGGCACCTTCTCGGTCAAGCAGCCGGAAATCTCCGGCGCCATGGTCGAAGACAAGGTCAAGGCACTCAAGGCGACCGGCGCCGAACGCGTCGTCAGCGCCGACTGTGGCTGCCTGATGAACATCCTCGGCCACGCCGCCTGGAAGGACAAGCAGGAAGGCCGCGCTACACCGAGCCTGCCCGGCGAACACATTGCCACCTTCCTGCTGCGGAGGACCGCCAAATGAGCGCCCGTGATCGCATCCTGGCCAAATTGAAGGCCAACGCACCGTCGACTGCCGGCGAGCTGCCCAATGTCGCCGACTGGTACGCCACCCACCGCAGCGTCGAGAGTCAGGCCGACAAGGCGAAGCGCTTCCGCCACTTCATCGAACTGGCGCACGCCGAGGTCTATTCGGTGTCGCGCGGCGGGTGGCTGCAAAAGCTGTGGGAAGTGCTCGATGCCAAGCAGCTCGGCAAATTGTTGGTCGCTCCCGGCACCGCCCACGGCGAGCGGGCCGAGCGCGAACTGACGGCGTTGGGTATCGACTGTCCGAGCTACGGGCAGGCCATCGAAAACTGGAAACCGGCAATGTTCAACGAGACGCCGGCCGGCTTCACCGCCGCCCGCGCCGCCATCGCCGAGACCGGCACGCTGATTCTCTGGCCGGACGCCGACGAACCACGCCTGATGTCGCTGGTACCGCCGGTACACATCGTGCTGCTCGATGCTGCCAACATTTACAACACCTTTTACGAAGCCATGCAGACGGAAGGCTGGGCCAACGGCCTGCCAACCAATTCGCTGCTCATTTCCGGTCCTTCGAAAACCGCCGACATCCAGCAAACGCTGGCCTACGGCGCGCACGGCCCGAAGGAGCTGGTGGTCTTGATGATCGAGGACAACCTGCAATGAACGCCCCCCAGACCCCGCACGCCCTGCACTTCATGCCCTCCGAAGGCTTCCGCGCCCGCTCCAAGGCGGTCGTCGAGAATCCCTTCCTGCGCCAGAGCTTCCGTGGCGCGATGGATTTCCTGATGAGCAAGCGCGCCGCCCAGTTTCCGGATGCCGAGGAACTGGAAAGCCTGCGCAGCCTGGGCGAACGCATCCGCCAGTACAACCTGGCCAAGCTGCCCGACCTGCTGGTGCAACTCGAAACCAACCTGACCCGCAACGGCATTCAGGTCCATTGGGCGGAAACGCCAGACGAAGCCAACGCCATCATCCTCGGCATCTGCCAGAAGCATTCGACCAAGCTGATGGTCAAGGGCAAGTCAATGGTCAGCGAGGAAATCGAACTGAACCACGCCGCTGAAGCGGCCGGCATCGGCGCACTGGAGTCGGACATGGGTGAGTACATCGTCCAGCTTGCCCATGAAAAGCCGTCGCACATCATCATGCCGGCCATCCACAAGACCAAGCAGGAGATCGCCCAGCTCTTCGCCGACAATGTGCCGGGTGTCGACTACACCGACAACGTCGATGCGCTGATCCAGATCGGCCGCAATGTACTGCGCCAGAAATTTTTGGAGGCGGACATCGGCCTCTCCGGCGTCAATTTCGCCGTCGCCGAAACCGGCACCCTGTGCCTGGTCGAAAACGAAGGCAACGGCCGGATGTGCACGACGGCACCGCCGGTCCACATCGCCATCACCGGCATCGAGAAGATCGTCGAGAAGCTGGAGCATGTGCCGCCGCTGCTCTCGTTGCTGACCCGCTCGGCCACCGGCCAGAACATCTCGACCTACTTCAACATGATCTCCAGCCCGCGCAAACCGGGCGAGAAGGACGGTCCGGGCGAAGTGCACCTGGTACTGCTCGACAACGGCCGCAGCCAGGCCTACGCCGACGAGCAACTGCGAAAGACGCTGCAATGCATCCGCTGCGGCGCCTGCATGAACCACTGCCCGGTCTACACCCGCATCGGTGGCCACGCCTACGGCACGACCTACCCCGGCCCGATCGGCAAGATCATCTCGCCGCACATGCTGGGCCTCGAAGCGACCGCCACCATGGCCACCGCCTCCTCGCTGTGCGGCGCTTGCGGCGAAGTCTGCCCGGTGAAGATTCCGATTCCCGAATTGCTGATGCGCCTGCGCGAGGAATCGTTTTCCGAGCCGCACGCCAATCCGGTGATGCGTGGTCAGGGGGCGGGCTATAGCCGCCTGATGACTTCTATTTGGCGCGGCTGGGCGGCGGTTTATCGCTCGCCGGCGCTGTATGGGGCGGTAACCTGGTTGGGCAGCCGGTTTGGCTGGTTGATGCCTTCGAAGCAAGGGGCGTGGACGAGTGTTCGCGTGCCGTTGAAGCCGGCGCCGAAGCGGTTGCGGGATATGTTGAAGGAACGGGGCTAGTGTTTTCCCGGTTCGAACTTGGGGTTCCGCCTTGCTGGCGGGCGTACTTTTTCTTGCTTCGCCAAGAAAAAGTAGCCAAAAAGAAGGCGACCCCAGGTTACGCGGCCGGCGTTGCCGGCTCCCCTGTGCTACTCGCTACCGACGGGGGCTGCGGAACTCGGGCCTTTGGCCCTCAGACAGTCCTCGCCCTTTTTCCGTCGGCAGCTGCGTTGCTCGGCGCTCCACATGGGGACCCGAAAGGCGTCGCGGGACAACCACCAGCCGGTTTTCTTGATTGCTGCGGTCGACCGGGGAAAAAGCCCAAAAACCAAAACCACCACCCGAATACGGACGCTTTTCCGGGCCCCTTGCGAGGTGCCGAGCAACGCAGAAGCGCTGGGGGCATTCGGCGAGCACTGTTTGAGGGCCACAGGCCCGAGTTGCGCAGCCGCCCGGCGTTTCGAGTAGCGCAGGGAACCGGGCGAAGCCCGGCACCGACCCAGGGGTCGCCTTTTCTTTGCTTACTTTCTTTTGGCGAAGCAAAAGAAAGTAAGACGCCCCGCAAGGGCGGAACCCAACGCCAATCAAGCACCACCAAAAACCTAAACGAGACAAACCCGCAATGAGCGACCTGATCCAATCTCTCCGCCAGCACCTGCCCGAACAGCAGATCATCGTCGATGAACTTCGTCGCCTCGCCTACGGCACCGACGCCAGCTTCTACCGCCTGATTCCGCAGGTCATCACCGTCATCGAATCGGAAAACGACGCTAAAACGGTGTTGACCACAGGCAAGCGACACAACACCCCGGTCACCTTCCGCGCCGCCGGCACCAGCCTCTCCGGCCAGGCCATCACCAACGGCATCCTGGCCCTGATCGGCGAGGGCTTCGCGACGTACGAGCTGAACCAGGACGCCAGCAAGGTTCGCGTCGGCCCGGGCATCGTCGGCGGCGAAGTGAATCGCCGGCTCGCGCCGCACGGCAAGAAGATCGGCCCCGATCCGGCCTCGATCAACGCCTGCAAGATCGGCGGCATCGCCGCCAACAACGCTTCCGGCATGTGCTGCGGCACGGCCCAGAACAGCTACCGGACATTGGCCGGCCTACGCGTCATGCTCGCCGACGGCTCCGTACTCGACACCGAAGATCCGCTCAGCGTCGATGCCTTCACCAAGAGCCATGCCGTGCTGCTCGGCGAACTGGAGCGACTGGGCAGCGACACGCGCAACAACGCCCGGCTGGCCGAACGCATCCGCCACAAGTTCAAGATCAAGAACACCACCGGTTACAGCCTGAACGCACTGGTCGATTACGAACACCCAATCGACATCCTGGCCCACCTGATGATCGGCTCCGAAGGCACGCTCGGCTTCATCTCGCGCATCACCTACCGGACGGTGGTCGAAGATCCGTTCAAGGCCAGCGCGCTGGTTTTCTTCCCCGATATCCGCACCGCCTGCGAAGCGGTCATCCGCCTCAAGCCGCAACCGGTGGCCGCCGTCGAACTGCTCGACCGCCCGGCCCTGCACTCGGTCGAGAACAAGCCGGGGCTGCCGGCGATCATGCGCGAACTGGGCGAGGACGCCGCTGCGCTGCTGATCGAAGTCCGTGCCGCCACGGCCGAGGGCATCAATGAACGGATTGCTGCCGTTCATGCCGCCATGGCGGGCGTCGCCACCGTCGAGCCGATGCAGTTCTCGACCGACCCGGCCACCTGCGACATGTACTGGAAGGTGCGTAAAGGCACCTTCCCGTCGGTCGGTGCCATGCGCCGTACCGGCACCACCGTATTGATCGAGGACGTCGCCTTCCCGATCGTGTCACTGGCCGATGCCACGCTCGACCTGCAGGCCCTGCTCCGCCACCACGGCTACCACGAGGCGATCATTTTCGGCCACGCCCTGGAAGGCAACCTGCACTTCGTGTTCACGCAGGATTTCGGCGACCAGGCCGAAGTCGACCGCTACGCCCGCCTGATGGACGACGTCTGCGATCTGGTGGTCAAGAAATACGATGGCTCGCTGAAGGCCGAGCACGGCACCGGCCGCAACATGGCGCCCTTCGTCGAACTGGAATGGGGCAAGGAGGCGACCGAACTGATGCGCAAGATCAAGCGCCTGTTCGACCCGGACAACCTGCTCAACCCCGGCGTCATCATCAACGACAATCCGCAGGCCCACCTCGAAAACCTGAAGCCGATGCCGGCCGCCGAGGACATCGTCGACCGCTGCATCGAATGCGGCTTCTGCGAACCGCTCTGCCCCTCGCACCGGCTGACCCTCAGCCCGCGCCAGCGCATCGTCAGCGTCCGCGAACTGGCCCGTCGTGCCGCCGCCGGCCAGCCGGCCGGCGCCATTGGCGAGGACTACGCCTACATGGGCCTCGACACCTGCGCCGGCTGCGGCCTGTGCTCGACCGCCTGCCCGGTCGGCATCAACACCGGCGACCTGACCCGCCGCCTGCGCGGCCGCAAGCTGAGCGACACCAGTCGTGCGGTCAACGCCTGGACCGGCAACAATTTCGGCACCCTGGCCAATGCCTCGCGCCTCGGCCTGAGCGTCGGCCATGCCGTTTCCGGCGTGCTCGGCGACAATTTCCTGAGTCGCATTTCCGGCGGCGCCTGGAAGAAGAACATGCCGCATGCCGGCAAGGCCCCCGTTGCCCGGAGCAGCCAGGGCGACCCGGTGGTCTATTTCCCGACTTGCGGCAGCCGCATCTTCGGGCCGGCCACCGCCGGCGAAAAGCAGCAGGGCGATGTCATTCTCGAACTGCTGATCCGTGCCGGCTACGCACCGCGCCTGCCGGAAGGTTTCGACAAGCTTTGTTGCGGCCAGATGCTGGCCAGCAAGGGCATGGCCGAAGAAGCCGAAGCGATGTCGAACACGCTGGAAGCGGCGCTGATGGCGGCCAGCGACAACGGCCGCTACCCGGTGATCATGGACGCCAGTGCCTGCACGGCGCGCATGGTCGAGCACCTGGCCGGCCGCCTGCAACTCTACGACTTCCACGAATTCGCCCACGATGCGCTGCTGCCGCGCCTGCAGCTGACCAAGCAAGCCGGCCCGATCGCCCTGCACATCAACTGCAGCGTGCGCCGGACGGGCAGCGAGGCCAAACTGAAGAAGTTGCTCGCCGCCTGTGTCGAGCAGGTCGTCGAGCCGGCCGGCGTCAATTGCTGCGGCTTTGGCGGCGACCGCGGCTTCGTCGTGCCGGAACTGAACCAGCACGCCCTGCGCAAGATTCATGACGAACTGCCGGCCAATTGCGGCTGCGGCGTCTCGACCAACCGCACCTGCGAAATCGGCCTGACCGCCGAAACCGGCCGCACTTACCAGTCGATCGCATATTTGCTCGAACAATGCAGTCGACCGCAGGACATCGCATGTTGAGGATTTCCCTAACAGCGAAAACCCCGGTGGCTTGCTAAGGTACGCCCCATCCAACGAATTCAAGGAGAAGACCCATGTACAAAAAGATTCTGGTTGCCATCGACGACAGCGAAACCTCGGCCTGCGCCCTGAAGGAAGCCCTGCACATCGCCAAGACCAGCGGCGCCAAGCTTTACATCTGCCACGTTGCCGACGAAACGCTGATGGGCATGCACGGCCGCACCTTCACCACCTCGCTGAACATCGACAACGCGATCAAGGCCATCGCCGATGCCGGCCGCGCCCTGCTCGACGAAGCGATCAAGTCGGCCGACGGGGTCGACGCCGAAACCGTGCTCCTCGAAGCCCGCAATCGCCGGGTTTCCGAAACCATCGCCGACAAGGCCAAGGAACTGGGCGTCGACCTGATCATCATCGGCCGTCACGGTCAGCGCGGCCTGGCCACGCTGATCCTCGGCTCGGTCGCCGAACAACTGGCGAAAATCGCCGATGCCTCGGTGCTGCTCGTCCGCAAGCACTAAAGCCACCGGCTGCAGGACCCGCTGTGGCGGGAAAACGATGTTTCAAGCAACCAAGGATCCCCGCCTGGCCGGGGATCATTCATGATGGGATTCCCAATGCCTGACCGCGCCTCCGACACCAGCAAGGACGAACCGCTCCGCACCGATATCCGCCTGCTCGGCCGCATTCTCGGCGACACCGTGCGCGAACAGGAAGGCGAAGCCGTCTTCGACATCGTCGAGCGCGTCCGCCAGACCGCCGTCCGTTTCGCCCGTGACGGCGACCCGGCCGCCCGCGCCGAACTCGCCACGCTGCTCGATCCGCTGCCGGGCGACACGACGCAATCCGTCGTCCGCGCCTTCAGCTACTTCCTGCAACTGGCCAACATCGCCGAAGACGAGCATCACATTCGCCGGCGCCGCGCCCACGACCTGGCCGGCTCGCCGCCGCGCGAGGGCAGTCTGATTTTTGCCCTCGACGCACTGTCGACCGCAGCAGTGTCGCCGGAAGCCATCGCCGACTTCTTCGCCCACGCCGTCGTCGCCCCGGTGCTCACCGCGCACCCGACCGAAGTCCAGCGCCAGAGCCTGATCCGCAATCACCGCGACCTGGCCCGCCTGCTCGACCAGCGCGAACGCCTGCAGATGACGCCGGAAGAAGAGGCCGAGAACGACCACGCGATCGCCAATTCCATCCTCACCCTGTGGCAGTCGCGCATGCTGCGCCCGGTCCGCCTGAAGGTGCTCGACGAGGTCAAGAACGGCATCACCTATTTCAAGGAAACCTTCTTCACCGAACTGCCGCGCCTCTACATCCAGGCCACCCAGCAGTTGCAGAAGCGCTACCCCGAGAAAATCTGGGCCCTGCCGCCCTTCTTCCGTGTCGGCAGCTGGATCGGCGGCGACCGCGACGGCAATCCCTTCGTCACCGCCGAGATCCTGCGCGAAGCGCTGCGCCTGCAATCGGCCGCCGCACTCAGCCATTACCTCGACGAAATCCACGAACTGGGCGGCGAACTGCCGCTCTCCGACCTGCTGATCAAGGTCACACCGGAACTGCTGGCCCTGGCCGAACACTCGACCGACCATTCGCCGCAGCGCGCCGACGAGCCCTATCGCCGCGCCCTGTCCGGCATCTACGCCCGCCTCGCCGCCACCGCCCGCGCCCTCGACCATTTCGAGCCGGTCCGCCATGAAATCGGCCAGGCCGCCGCCTACGAGACGCCGGAAGCGCTGCGCGCCGACCTCAAGGTGCTAAACAATTCGCTGAAGCTGAACGGCAGCGCCGCGCTGGCCGGCGGCCGTCTGCGCCGCCTGCTGCGCGGCGTGCAGGTCTTCGGCTTCCACCTGGCGCCGATCGACCTCCGCCAGAACTCGGAAGTGCATGCCCGCAGCGTCGCCGAACTGCTGGCCGGGGCCGGCCGCTGCCCGGATTACGAAGCACTCGACGAAGCCGGCCGCATCAAGCTGCTGGTCGAGGAAATCAGCACGCCGCGCCCGCTCTATTCGCCCTACCTGAGCTACTCCGAAGAAACCCAGGGCGAACTGGCCATCTTCTTCGCCGCCCGCGAGCTGCGCCAGCGCTACGGTGCCGCCGCGCTGCCCAACTGCATCATCTCGAAGACCGACGGCGTTTCCGACCTCCTTGAACTGGCGCTGCTCCTCAAGGAATCCGGCCTGCTGCTGCCGGGCGCGGCACCGCGTCTCGACGTCAATATCATCCCGCTGTTCGAAACCATCGAAGACTTGCAGAAGAGCGCCGTCACCATGGCCGGCGTCTTCCAGTTGCCGGCCTACCGCGAACTGATCGCCGGCCGCGGCGACGAGCATGAAGTCATGCTCGGCTACTCCGACAGCAACAAGGATGGCGGCTTCCTGACCTCGGGCTGGGAACTGTACAAGGCCGAGATCGAGCTGACCCGCGTCTTCCAGCAATACGGCGTCCGTCTGCGCCTGTTCCACGGCCGCGGCGGCTCGGTCGGCCGCGGTGGCGGCCCGACCTACCACGCCATCCTGGCCCAGCCGGCCGGTGCAGTGTCCGGCCAGATCCGCCTGACCGAACAGGGCGAAGTCATCTCGACCAAATACGGCAACCCGGACACCGGCCGCCGCAACCTGGAAGTGCTGCTCGCCGCGACGCTGGAAGCCAGCCTGACCGACCACGAAAACCAGATCGAGCCGGCCGAGCAGTTCCATCCCGTAATGGACGAGTTGTCGGCCCGCGCCTTCAACGCCTATCGCGGCTTGGTCTATGAAACGCCGGGCTTCACGACCTATTTCCGCCAGTCGACGGTGGTGTCCGAAATCGCCTCGCTGAACATCGGCAGCCGCCCGGCTTCGCGCAAGGCTTCCGACCGTATCGAAGACCTCCGGGCCATTCCCTGGGTCTTCAGCTGGGCGCAATGCCGACTGATGTTACCGGGCTGGTACGGCTTCGGGGCTGCGGTCGACGGCTATCTGGCAGCCAATGCCGACGGTCTTGCAACGCTGCGCCGCATGGTCCACGCCTGGCCTTTCTTCAAGAGCCTGCTGTCGAACATGGACATGGTGCTTTCCAAGACCGACCTCGCCATCGCCTCACGCTATGCCGAACTGGTCAGCGACGTCGAGCTGCGCGAGCGCATCTTCAGCCAGATCACGGCCGAATGGGCGCTGACCAAAAAGCACCTGCTGGCCATTCTGGAGCAGGACGACTTCCTCGGCGACAACCCGATGCTGAAGCGTTCGCTGCAACTGCGCTCGCCCTACATGGACCCGCTGAATCACCTGCAGGTCGAATTGCTGAAGCGCCACCGGGCCGGCGACACCGACGAACGGCTGGCCCGCGGCATCCACCTGTCGATCAATGGCATCGCCTCGGGGCTGCGCAACAGCGGCTGACCGCGACGGACCGCCAGAGCCTCCCCCCCGGCGGTCTTTTTCGCCGTTTTGTCATTCTCAAAAAATGTCAAATCGTTTATTCTGTTCGGATTACAAGAAATATCACAAGAAACCTAAATCTCTGGGGAGGGAAACGGGTTCATGGTGTCATCCACGACTGCCCGTGTCTTGCGGGTATTGCTGCTGGCCGCAATCGGCTATGCGTTTTTCATTTTCCACGGCCTTTCCGAGCACCTGAATCCCTGGTCACAGGCCCTGATCAACGCTGCGGTCAAGCACGTATACGAAGACAAGGGGCAGCAGGACATTAGCGTGCTGCTGTTCCGCGAGGAAAATCTCGCCGACCTGAAAACCCATTATCCGGTCCCTTACCGCCTGCACGCCGACATCCTGGAAGCGCTGGCAAGCTACGAGCCACGCGCTCTGTTCATCGACTTCGCCTTTGTCGACAACCGCGACGAACGGGCTATTCGGGAACTCTCGGAAGCCATCTGCCAGTTGCGCGACGCTGGCACCAAGGTGTACTTGGCCGCCCCCATCGACAATGGCAAACTACCGCAGGTCGCCCCCGACCTGCTCGCCTGTGCTTCGCCCGCCATGCCCGAAATGGATGGCAAGACTGCCGAAAGCGGCATCCTGACCTATTTCCACGGCCGCCCAATGAGCAGAGGCTTCCTGCCGACGCCTGCCTTCGCGCTCGCCGCCGACCACCTTGGCATCGACCCGAAGCAGGCCGAGCACATGGAGATCGTCTGGGGCAAGGGCGTCGCGCCGCTGAACCGTAGCTGGATGGATTGCAAGGAAAAGCGCGGACTTGAACTGCTCGAGGAACTCCTGCACGAAAGTCCGTTGTCGGACAAACTGAGCTGCCCCTACCACCGTACGATCACCGTCAGCCACCTGCTCAATTCAGTCGGCGATGGCGATATCGAGCTCGCGCTGAGCGGCAAGACAGTGTTCTACGGTGCGGGCTTCCGCTTTACCGGTGACCGGGTGGAATCTCCGGTCTACGGCGAAATGCCCGGCGTTTACCTGCACGCCATGGCCTATGACAATCTGCTGAACTTTGGCGCCCATTACAAGCGGGCCGACCGCCTCGGCTGGCTGGTCAAAAGCATCGACGCCGTACTGCTGCTGATTGCCGCCTGGCTACTGGTCTTCCTGCCTGTGCCGGAAACCCCCGAAGCGGAATCGTTGCTGGAGTTCGTCCAGCACGCGAAGACAATCGCCATCGCACTGAGCCTCGCAGTGCCGATCATGGCAGTGGCGCTGGACAATGGCATCGATGCGGCCTGCCTCACCGGGGCGGCACTCTACGTCTTCGTCAGGGTAGTCCTGCAAAAGGACCGCGCCTTCCTGGTATTGGTCATTCTGACCCTGCTCACCTCCGCCCTCTGTTATTACTGGCTCGATCTCGGCCCGCGCAACATCCTGGCCTTCATCGCCTTCTTCGAGATCGTCGGTCACTACCAGGAAAAACTGGTGAAAAAGGCCAAGACATATTACGAATTTCGGACCGCATTCTTCTCCGGGCGATCCAGCGACCAAGAAGGTGCGGTCGACGAACGCCCGCTCTGGGACAAGATTCTGGGCCGCATTTTCTGGATTTTCCAAAACCCAGCCACCGAAACCAAGGAGTCAACGCCATGAAACGAGCCGCTGCATTCGTCGCCACCCTGCTGCTTGCCGCCGGAATCCAGGCTGCTTCGGCCGACGCCGTGAACGTCACCAAGCTGCGCCTATCCCGCGTCGTGCTCTTTGATGCCCCGAACGGCGCGCCCGTTGGCGAAATGCTGCGCGAGCAGTACGTGCCGGGCACTTGGACGGTCAGCGGACTGCCGGAAGCAGGCTTCGTACAGATCCGCGTCGATGGTAAGACTTTTTATGTGAAGAACAGCGCCATCGACACCGACAAGCGTATCGCTTCGAGTGCCGAATGCGGCGTCAAGGTTGCCGGAAAGGTCGAAAAGATCGGTGCTACCCGCGCCCTCGGCGAAGAATGCAAATGATGATCCGGTGCTACCTGCTGCTGGCCCTTGCCTTGGCACTCGCCGGTTGCGCCAGCCAGGGTGGCTTTTCCAAAGCTGGAATTCCGCTGCTGGACGCTCCTGGTAGCAAGCAACCAGTCCATACCCAGTTGGCACCGGGCAAGTACGAAGCCTCGATCATGGCCATCGGCAGCGATCACGACTTGGCTCGGGAACGCGGCCAGAACCTGGGCTTCGTCAACAACCGTGGCCTGAAAACCTGGCTGAAGGGGATCCGTGAACGCCTTCTGGCCGTCTCAGGCATCACCGACGTACCCGGCACAGTTCAGATCACCGCCAACACTACGTACGCAGCCTACGCCACCGCCGACGGCAACGTCATGATCTCGATAGCCTGGCTGACCGACATCGAATCCGAAGACGAGATCGCCGCGATCATCGCGCATGAAATCTCACATGTGTTATTGAAGCACCAAGCCACCGACGTCATCGGCCTGACCCAGAAGCGCCTGCAAAGCATGCATGAAATGCTGGTCGGGGGCCGGATGTCGGCCACGCGCGCCACGCAGCTCGGCAAAGCCGACAGCAAGGCGCTGCTTGCGGCGCAACTATCCGTCAAATTGGTGGACACGATAATCATGCCGGCATGGAACCGGCGCCAGGAAACCGAGGCTGACCTGCTCGGCCTTGATCTGATGATCAAGGCCGGCTATTCGCCGGAAGGCATGCAGGCGATGCTGGAACGCCTGCGTTCTTCGGAAAGAAAAAGCCGCCTCGCCGAGGAGGCGATGCAGCAGCGACTCAAGGAAATAGCAGCCCGTGACCCGGCCAAGGCAGTGCAGACGGCAATCGATACCTTCGTCTCCGAGCTAGCAAGCAAACACCCCGAGACCGACCAGCGCCTCGACGGCATCAGCGAGTACCAGGAGCGCCATTACGACTTGCTACAACCACCGAAGCTCACTATCACCACGCTGAAAAAAATCCGCACCACCCGTGACATCGGGCCTGTGCTCGCCAATTACCAGCATGTGGCCCGCGCCAAGAACCGCCTGGAACAAGGCAAGGTCAAAGAAGCCTATAGCGAAGCCGTGCTGGGCGCCCAGAAGCCCACCGCCATGGATGCCCTGCCCAACTGGATTCTGTGGAAAACTGCCGTCGCCTACGGTAAACAGCAGCAACACAAGAAAGCACTGGAAATCGCGCTGAATTCGCCGGAGCCGATCCCGGATATCTACAACGAGGTTATCCGCTACAACGAAGAACAACGCAATTACCAGGCCGCACTCGGTTTCGCCAACAAGGCCAGCGAAGTCTTCGGTGACGATCCCACGTGGACGCCGGTCCGCATCCGCCTGTTGACCCGGCTGGGACGTAAGAACGAGGCCCAGGGCCTGGTTCTGCAATGTAGCGTGAAAACGCCGCAGATCCGCAAGGAGTGCTACGACGCCACAAAGAGCTGATAGCGGCTATCATTGGCGGTTTGCCCATTGATCTGAAAGCAATGCCCAATCCCATCAAACGCACCGTATTTTTCGTGTCCGACGGCACCGGCCTGACCGCCGAGGCCCTCGGCCACAGCCTGCTGACCCAGTTCGAGGACGTCGAGTTCAAGCAGATCCGCATCCCCTTTCTCGACAACATCGCCAAAGCGCAGGATGCCGTCGCCCGCATCAACGCCCAGGGCGAGCTGGACGGCATGCGCTCCATCGTATTCACGACGCTGGTCAATCAGGATCTGGCCAGCATCGTGCACCAGTCGGATGCCTTCTGCCTGTCCTACTTCGAGACCTTCCTCTCGCCGCTCGAAGCCGAACTCGGCCAGAAGTCCAACCATACCGTCGGCCGTTCGCACGGCACGGCCGACAGTTCGGACTACAAGAAGCGGATCGAGGCGATCAACTACACGCTGGCCCACGACGACGGCATCACCGATCGCGATCTGGAAGAATCGGACGTCATCCTGGTCGCCGTCTCGCGCTGCGGCAAGACGCCGACCTCGCTCTATCTGGCCATGCAGTTCGGCCTCAAGGTGGCCAATTTCCCGCTGATTCCGGAAGACTTCGATCGCGGCCGCCTGCCCAGCACGCTGGAACGGCACCGCCCCAAGCTGTTCGGCCTGACCATCCAGCCGGAACGCCTGACGCAGATCCGCGAGGAACGAAGGGCCGCCAGCAAGTACGCCTCGCTGCCCAACTGCCGTTACGAGATTGCCGAAGCGGAAAAGATGATGCGCCGCGAAGGCATCCGCTGGCTCGACTCGTCGACCAAGTCGATCGAGGAAATCTCCACCACCATCCTGCAGGAACTGAAACTGCGCTGAGGCTTACGCCTGTTTGCGGCGCACCGCCTCGAACAGGCAGACGGCGGCTGCGGCAGCGACATTGAGCGACTCCACCGCGCCCGGCATCGGAATGCGAATTCTGAGCCGGGCCGCAGCGATCAGCGCCGGACTGACGCCCTGCCCCTCGGCCCCGAACACCCAGGCCAGCGGGCCATGCCAGTCGGCTTCGTACAGCGACGTCGAACCATCCAGACAGGTTACCGCCGTCGTTCCCCGGTAAGCCGCCATGAAACCGGCCAGATCGACATCTTCATGAATGGCCAGGGCAAAATGGGCGCCCTGCCCGGCGCGCAGGACTTTCGGCGACCAGGCGGCGGCACAGCCCGGCGCCAACAGCGCCTGCTTGATGCCGGCCGCCGCTGCGGTACGCAGGAGGGTCCCGACGTTGCCCGGGTCCTGCACGCCGTCGAGCAAAATGGCCTCTTTTTCGAGGTCGACCGCAGCAATCGAATTTGGCATCGCCGCCACCGCCAGCAGGCCGCTTGGCGTATCGACCAGACCGAGTTCGCGCATCAGCGCATCGGCCAGCACCACTGCGTCGCGCCCTTCGACGAAGCGGGCAACTTCACCACCGGCCAGCGCCGATTCGGCAACGATCAAAGTCTCGACAGGGCCGAATGCCGCCTCGTAAGCCTCGACCAGGTGCACGCCGTCGAGCAGCGTCTTGCCGGTTTTGCGGCGCTCGCGCCCCGATTCGGCCAGCCGTTTCAGCGCCTTGAAAAAGGCGTTGTCGCGCGACTGGATCAGCTTCATAACAGGGCCAGTTGCCTGGCGACCGGCCCGAAACTGCGGCGATGCACCGGCGAGGCGCCATGTTCCGCCAAGGCTGCGCAATGCGCCGCCGTCGGGTAGCCCATGTGGCGGTCGAAACCGTACATCGGGTACTGCGCATGCAAGGCCAGCATCTCGGCATCGCGCACCGTCTTGGCGAGGATCGAGGCGGCGGCGATCGAAGCGATCTTGCCATCGCCCTTAACCACGGCTTCACTGGGCATTTCCAGTTGCGGACAACGGTTGCCGTCGATCAGTGCACTGGTCGGCCGGACCGACAAGGCGGCGACTGCCCGCTGCATGGCCAGCATGCTGGCATGCAGGATGTTCAGGCGGTCGATTTCCTCGACCGAGGCCGACGCCACCGCCCAGGCCACCGCCCGCTCGCGGATCAGCACGGCCAGCGCGTCGCGCTTCTTCTCGCTGAGCTTCTTGGAGTCGTTGAGGCCGGCAATCGGCCGCAGGGGATCGAGAATCACCGCCGCCGCCACCACCGTACCGGCCAGCGGCCCGCGCCCAGCCTCGTCCACGCCGCAGACCAGGCCTGGCGGGATGATCAGTTCAGGCATTCGATAACCGCATTGGCGGCCTTCTCGGCGGTGTTCTGACGCAAGCGGTAATGAATCTCGGTAAATACGTCGGCGACCACCTCGGCGTTTTCCTTGTCCTCATAGAGCTTGACCAGCGCTTCCGCCAAGTTTTCCGGCGTCGCCTGATCCTGCAGGATTTCCGGCACCACTTCGCGGCCGGCCAGCACATTGGGCAGGCCGACGAATGGCTGGTAGGCCATCCGCTTCATGATCCAGTACGACAGCTTGGCGATCTTGTAGGTGATCACCATCGGCCGCTTGATCAGCGCCGCTTCCAGCGTCGCCGTGCCGCTCGCCACCAGCGAGACATCAGCCGCGCCGAGGGCATCCTGGGCATGCCCGAACAACAGCCGGAACGGCACCTCGCCTGCCTGCTGCGTGTAGATCGCCATTTCGAACTGCAGACGCGTTTCGCGCGTCGTCAGCGGCACGACGAACAGCGCATTCGGCAGGTAGCGCTCGCGGATGAGCTTGGCGGTCTGCACGAAGGTTTCGGCCATCATCGCCAGTTCGCCCTGACGACTACCTGGCAGCAAGGCAAAGATCGGGTAGTCGCGCGGCAGCGCCAGCTTCTCGCGGACCGCCAGTTTGTTGGTTTCGAGCGGAATGATGTCGGCCAGCGGATGCCCGACATAGGTCACCGGAATCCGCTCCTTCTCGTAGAGCGGCGGCTCCATCGGAAACAGGGCCAACACGCGGTTGACCGCCCGGGCGATCTTCTTGATCCGTCCGCCGCGCCAGGCCCAGATCGACGGGCTGACGTAATGGATGGTCTTGACGCCGGCCGACTTGAGGTCGGTTTCCAAGCCCAGATTGAAATCGGGCGCATCGACCCCGATGAAGATGTCTGGCCGGATGTCGAGCAGGCGCTTCTTCAGTTGCCGGCGAATCCCGGCGATCTCGCGGTAATGCTTCAGGGCATCGACATAACCCATCACCGCCAGTTTTTCCATCGGCCACCAGGCATCGAAGCCCTGCGCTTCCATGCGCGGTCCGCCGATGCCGTAAAACACGGCGTCGGGCAAGCGCGCCTTGAGGGCCGCAATCAAATGGCTGGCCAGGAGATCCCCGGAGGCCTCTCCTGCCACCATCGCAATCCGTACTGCGTTTCCCATCAGCGGATGATGCCGCGCTTGGACATTTCCAGGAAATCGACGAAGCGCTGAACGTCCGGCTGGGTCTTGGCAACTTCCGCCAGTTTGACCTTGGCCTCTTCCAGCAACAGCCCGGACTTGTAGAGCGTGCGATAGGCACGCTTCAACGAAGTCAGGGCCTCTGAGGTGAAGCCGCGCCGTTTCAGGCCTTCGACATTGATGCCGTAGGGCTGTGCGGTATTGCCGGCCGCCATCAGGTAAGGCGGCACATCCTGCAGAATCACGGTGCTGACCGCCGTCATGACGTGGGCACCGATCCGGCAGAACTGGTGCACGCCGGTGAAGCCGCCGAGGATCGCCCAGTCATCGACGACGACGTGACCGGCCAAGGAAGCGTTGTTGGCGAAAGTGACCTTATTGCCGACCTGGCAGTCATGGGCGATATGGACGTAGGCCATGATCCAGTTGTCGTCGCCGATCCTGGTGACACCGGCATCCTGAACGGTGCCCAGATTGAAGGTGCAAAACTCGCGGATCACGTTGCGGTCGCCGATTTCCAGGCGTGTCGGTTCACCGGCGTATTTCTTGTCCTGCGGCACTTCGCCGAGCGAGCAGAACTGGAAAATCTGGTTATCGCGACCGATCCGGGTATGCCCATTGATGACGACGTGCGGCCCGATCCGGGTGTTATTCCCGATCTCGACGTGCGGGCCGATAATCGAATAGGCGCCGATCTCGACATTGGCGCCGATCTTGGCACCCGGATCGATAATGGCAGTCGGATGAATCATCTCAGACGTCCCGCTTGGCGCACATCAGATTGGCTTCGGCGACAACCTGACCGTCGACCCGCGCTTCCGCCTTGTACTTCCAGATGCCGCGCATGTTGCGGACGATCTCGACGTGCAGGTGCAACTGGTCGCCCGGCATCACCGGCTTCTTGAAACGGCAGTCATCGATGCCGACAAAATAGAACACCGAATTGGCATCCGGCTTCGAGCCCATGGTCTTGAACGACAGGATGCCGGCCGCCTGGGCCAGGGCTTCCATGATCAGCACCCCCGGCATGACCGGATGGTGCGGAAAGTGGCCGACAAAGTACGGCTCGTTCATCGTGATGTTCTTGTAGGCGTGGATCGACTTGCCTGGTTCCACTTCCAGCACGCGATCGACCAGCAGGAAGGGATAGCGGTGCGGCAAGTGTTCAAGAATTTCGTGAATATCCATTTAATCAGCCCTCTATATCCGTATTTTTAAGTTTTTTCTCAAGTTCGGAAACACGCTCGGCCAGTTTCGCCAAATGGCGGATCTGGGCAGCGTTGTGCAACCAATGACTATGTTCTTCCAGCGGAAAAACGCTGGTGTATTGCCCCGGGCGGGTAATGTTCTTCATGACCAGCGAACCGCCGGAAATGACAGCGCCGGAAGCAATCGTCACGTGCCCGGCAATCATCGCCGCCCCACCGACGATCACGTTGTCCTTCAATTCGACGCTACCGGCAATCGCCGCACAGGCCGCCACGACGCAATTTTTACCAATGACGCAGTTATGGCCGATCTGAATCTGGTTGTCGAGCTTGCAGCCATCACCAATCACCGTATCGTCGAGCGCCCCGCGGTCAACCGTCGTACTGGCGCCGATTTCGACATCGTCACCGATCACCACACGACCGATCTGCGGAATCTTGACCCATTGCCCCTGGTCCGGCGCAAAGCCAAAACCATCGGCGCCGATCACCACGCCGGAATGGAGAATGGCATTACGGCCGATCGAACAGCCCGCATAGATAGTGACATTGGGGTACAACACACTGCCAGCGCCAATCCTGACGCCATCACCGATTACGCAGCCGGGATGAATGACTACCGAGTCACCGAGGATCACCCCGAGACCAATACTCGCATTCGCCCCGACACTGACGCTGGCCGGTATCTCCGAGCCACAAAATGCCGTCGGATGAACACCGGCAGCAGTCGCAACCCGGGGATTCAGCAGCGTCGCCAGCCGAGCATAATAAGCGTACGGATTGCGCGTCACGATACGCGGCAAATCGAGCCCATCGGCAAAGTCCGGTCCGACAATGACGGCCGACGCCCGTGTCGTCCGCAACTGGCTTTTGTATTTCAAATTGGCGAGAAAACCAATCTCTCCTTCACCGGCCGAAGCCAGCGTCGCTACCTGTCGAATCTGCGTTTTGGCATCGCCAAGCACATCGCCGCCCAGACGGGCGGCGATATCGGACAGCGAGAGCACAACACCCGCTGCGGCAGGCATTATTTGCCTTCGGCGAGTGCCTTGATCACGCGATCGGTGATGTCCAGCTTGGGGCTGACCCAGACGACATCCTGAAGAATCAGGTCATACTTGTCGGATTCGGCAATCTGCTTGATGGCCTTGTTGGCCTTCTCGATCACCGCCGCATTTTCCTCGTTCTGACGCAGGTTCAAATCTTCGCGGAACTCACGCTGCTTGCGCTGGAATTCGCGCGACAGCTCGCCAAATTCCTTCTCCTTGGCCCGACGGTCGCTTTCAGCCATCGTCACGGAGTTCTTTTCCAGATTCTCCTGCAGCCCCTGCAACTGCTTGGCCATGCGCTGCAAATCCTGATCGCGCTTGGCGAACTCACCTTCAAGCTTCTTGGCAGCCTTCTGAGCTGCCGGCGCATCACGGAAAATACGCTGGGTATTGACGTAACCAACCTTCAACTCGGCAGCAACAGCACCGGTCACAAACAGTGCGGACAACAACGAAGCGAGAACAATAGACTTAATTTTCAACATGACACTCCCAAATCAAAATGTGGTGCCCAACTGGAACTGGAAGGACTCGGTTTTATCGGTATCCTGCTTGTTGAGCGGCATACCGTAACTGAACTTGAGCGGACCAACCGGTGAAATCCATGCGGCAGAGAGGCCCGTTGAATAACGAAGTTCACCAAAATCCATCTTTTCATCCTTGCCGAAAACCTGGCCGGCATCAAAGAACCAGCCCATACGGAAGCTCTTTTCCATCCCCGGGATACCCCAGAGCAGTTCAGCATTAGCAATTACACGACGATTACCACCAATACGATAATCAGTTCCATCGGTGTTGGTAATAGGTCCTAGGCTGGCTGCCTTGTAACCACGCACCGAAGTAACCCCACCCGCATAAAAATTCTTATAGAACGGCAGGCCATCGCCACTATAGCCATCAGCATATCCGATCTCGCCATTCAACATCAAAGTGAACTTTGAGTTCAAGGGGAAAAACTGCTGCAACTGATAACTGGCTCGGTAATAGGTTAGGTCGCCACCGGGAATTGCCACCTCAATACCGGCTTTCTGGAATGTCCCGCGAGTCGGGAAAAAATAGCTGTCCTTGCCGTCGCTCACCCAGTTTGCCGACATTGGAATAGTCAGATTCTTATTACCATACTGGTTAACGAAATCCTTGTAGTACTGGGGGCTATCGTCATAAGTTGTAATGTCGGTCGAATCAAGACCGGCGCCAAAACTCAGAGACTCCTTTTCGCCAATCGGGAAACCAAAGCGAACGCCACCGCCAGTGGATGCCGATGTGTAATAAGCCAGCGTCGTTGAACTGGTATTTACCGTACGATGGTAAACATCAAACCCCTGACTGATGCCATCCGTCGTAAAGTAAGGATTGGTGTAGGAGAACGAATAAGTCCGATAAGACTTCGCCGAATTGACCTGGATCGCGACGTTGTTGCCGCTTCCCATGAAGTTATTCTGGGCAATCGACCCGGACAAAATAACCTTGTCAGTACTTGAGGTTCCCAAGCCGAGCATCAGGTTACCAGTCGGCTTTTCCGTCACCTTCAGATTTACATCGAGTTGGTCGGCTGTTCCCGGCACCGCGGGCGTTTCGACAGCCACTTCGGTAAAGTAGCCGACCTTATCGAGGCGTAGTTTGGAAGCGGCGACACGGTCCGCGTCATACCAGCCGCCCTCCATCTGGCGCAATTCACGCCGGATGACCTCGTCGCGCGTCTTGGTATTGCCGGTGACGTTGATCCGGCGCACGTAAACCCGCTTCCCCGGATCGACGAAAATGGTGAAGGCTACCTTGCGCTTCTCCTTGTCGATCTCCGGTGCCGCATTGACGTTGGCGAAGGCATAACCTTCCTTGCCGAGGCGGTCGCTAATCGCTTTGGTCGAGTCATTGAGGCGCCCGCGCGAAAAAACATCGCCCGCCTTGACCAAAACCAGCTTCTGCAACTCTTCATCAGGAATGGCAAAGTCACCGGCCAGCTTGACGGAGGAAACCTGATAACGCTCCCCCTCCGTCACATTGACGGTGATATAGACATCCTGCTTGTCCGAAGAAATGGAAACCTGGGTCGACTCGACGGCAAACTCCAGATAGCCCTGATTCATGTAGAAGGACTTCAGCTTTTCCAGGTCAGCCGACAGCTTTTGCCGGGAATACTGATCATTCTTGGTGTACCAGGTCAGCCAACCAGGCGTCGTCAGCTCCAACTGGCTGAGCAATTCCTTTTCTTGGTAAGCCTTGGCCCCAACGATATTGATCTGCTTGATCTTGGCCGCCGCACCTTCTTCAACGTTGAAATTGACGCCCACCCGGTTACGCTCCAGCGGCGTCACCGTCGTCGTAATATTGACGCCGTACTTGCCGCGCGTCAGGTATTGGCGCTTCAATTCCTGCTCTGCCTTTTCCAGCAGGGAACGGTCAAAAATCCGGCCTTCGGCAATCCCGGTATCCTTCAGGGCTTTGACGATGACATCCTTCTCGAATTCTTTCATGCCGACGAAATCGACCTTGGCAATAGCCGGGCGCTCCTGCACGACAATCACCATGACGTCCCGATCGACCTCGACGCGGACGTCCTTGAAGAAACCGGTGGCGAAAAGCGCCTTGATCGACTGCGCAGCCTTTTCGTCGTCCAAAGTATCGCCCACCTTGACCGGCAAATAGCTGAAGACAGTTCCTGCTTCGGTGCGCTGGATCCCCTCTACACGAATATCCTTGACAGCGAATGGCTCAAAGGCCAACGCAGGCACGGCAAAAAGGCCGGCAACCAAGACGGACAACAGGGATTTTTTCATCATTCAGCCGGAAATCAGGCGATTTATGTCGTTAAAAAAGGCGAAAGCCATCAGAACAAAAAGAATGGACAAACCTATCTGCTGTCCAATCTCCATAGCCCGCTCGGAAAGCGGGCGCCGTCTGACGACTTCGATCATATGATACATCAAATGCCCACCGTCCAGAACCGGGATGGGGAGCAGATTCAGCACGCCGAGACTGATGCTGACCAGTGCCATGAACTTGATGTAATAGTCCACGCCAAGGCGGGCTGACTGCCCGGCATAATCGGCAATCGTCACCGGACCGGACAGGTTTTTCCACGAAACTTCGCCGGTCAGCATTTTGCCAAGCATGACCAGACTGAAAACGGACTTATCCCAGGTTTCCGCCAGCGCCTTGCCTCCGGCCGCGAAAAAACCATAGCGCACGAAAGTATGCAGCTCACGCCGCGTATCGCCGTTCTCCGCCACCGCCACACCGATCTTGCCAACACTGCGACCACGCTCGGAAACCGCCTCCGGAACGACGTCAACCGTAGCAATGTCACCTTGCCGGAGCACTTCGAGGCGCAAGCTCTGGCCGGCCGAATTGCGAACCCGGATGACCAACTCCTGCCACGTGAAGACCGCCTCGCCATTGATCGCACGCACCAGATCACCAACCCGCAAACCGGCACGCTCGCCCGGGCCACCGCCAACCAACTTACCGACCACCGCCGGAATTTTTGGCCGAAAGAAAGCCAGCCCCAAACGCTCCAGGGCGTCGCCTTCCCAGCCCTGCTCCCCAGCCGCTTTCAGATCAAGGCGACGCAGTGCAATTTCCTTCGCTTCGTTGATCAGTTCGAGATCGACACTTTCCTGGGCGACCGCCTTCTGCAGGATCAACCAGCGAAAGTCATTCCAGGTCTGTACCGCCTGCCCATCCACCGCTCGCACCTGCTCACCGTTGGCGATACCGGCTGCCGCCGCCGGCGACCCCGCGGCCGGCGTACCGAGAATCGGCAACAGCTCGTTGCCGCCGTAAATGAAAACAGCCCAGAACAGCAGGATGGCCAGGATGAAATTTGCCAGCGGCCCCGCCGCGACAATCAGGCTGCGCTGCCCCACCGACTTTCGATTAAAGGCACGATGAAGCTCGCTGACATCCACAGCCCCCTCTCGCTCGTCAAGCATCTTGACGTAACCGCCCAGCGGGAAAAGGCCAAGCGCCCATTCCGTCTGGTCACGCCCGACACGCCGCTGCCAGAGCACACGCCCGAAACCGACGGAAAAACGCAGGACTTTGACATCGCAATATCTCGCCACCAGGTAGTGACCAAGTTCGTGCACTACGATGAGCACACAGAGCACGACCAAAAAAGCAGCGAGATAGAACGCTAGGCCGCTCACGCGAAACGACATTCCTTGATCAAGCGGCTTGCCACTTGGCGAGCCTCCGCATCGGCAGCCAGCACATCGGCCAGACTGCCCTCCGGCCCGGCCTGCACCTTGGACAAGACTTCTTCGTTCAAGCGGGCAATGCCCAGAAATGGCAACTGCCGGTCAAGGAACGCGGCCACGGCAACTTCATTGGCGGCATTGAGAATGGCCGGCGCCGTTCCGCCCTGATGCAGGACATCGTAAGCCAGCTGCAGGCAGCGAAAACGCTCGAAATCGGGATCAAAAAACTCCAGGCGCCCGATCTTGAACAGATCCAGCGGCTCGACACCCGCTTCGATACGCTCCGGATAGGCCAGTGCGTAGGCAATCGGCGTCCGCATGTCCGGATTCCCCAATTGCGCGAGGACCGAACCATCGGCGTAATCTACAGCCGAGTGAATCACGCTCTGCGGGTGAACGACGACCTGAATCCGCTCGGGTGGCGCCGCAAACAGCCAATGCGCCTCGATGACCTCAAGCCCCTTGTTCATCATGGTCGCCGAGTCGACTGAAATTTTCCGCCCCATCACCCAGTTAGGATGGGCGCAAGCCGCCTCTGGCGTTACACCTTGCAGGTCGGCCAGCGGCGTATTCCGGAATGGACCACCGGAAGCAGTCAGCAGGATTCGACGCACTCCGCAGGCCGTCAAGCCGCGCGCAAAATCCGTCGGCAAAGCCTGGAAAATCGCGTTATGTTCGCTATCGACCGGCAACAGTGAGGCACCGGATTCACGGACGGCGCGCATGAACAATTCGCCAGCCATTACCAGGACTTCCTTGTTGGCGAGCATGATCTTCTTGCCCGCCCGGGCGGCGGCCAGTGTCGGCTCCAGACCGGCCGCGCCGACAATCGCCGCCATCACCGCATCCACCTCGGGCAGGGAGGACAACTCAATCAGCGCTTCGATGCCGTGACGAACTTCGGTATCCAGGCCCGCCGCACGACAGCGCTCGGCCAACAGGCTTGCCAACGGTGCATCGCGCAACACGGCAAAGCGCGGCCTGAATTCGCAACACTGCTCAAACAGCTTTTCGAGCTGGCTATGGGCGCATAAAGCGAAGACCCGATAGCGCTCGGGATGACGACGGATAACATCGAGCGTACTGACCCCGATCGAACCGGTTGAACCGAGTACGGTAATGTTTTGCAATATATTCAAGGCCGGTAAACAGTGAGCAGCAAGGCAACAACGGGCAAGGTCGAAGTCAGACTGTCGATACGATCAAGCACGCCACCGTGCCCCGGCAGGACATTGCTGCTGTCCTTGATTCCGGCCTTGCGCTTGAGCAAGGACTCGTAAAGATCGCCAATGATGCTGACGGCAGTAACGGCGAGCAGCATCACTCCCCAGAGCAGAAGCGAAGGGGTATCAAGCTGAAAAGCCAGACGAATGAGCAGACCATAGATCACGACACCGACACCGGCGCCTAGCGCCCCTTCCCAGGTTTTGCCCGGGCTGATTGCCGGTGCTAGCTTGTGCTTGCCAAACGCCTTACCGGAAAAATAGGCGGCGATATCGGCCATCCAGACCACGGCAAAAATGGCAAGGAGAACACCGGGCCCCAACGCACGCAATTGCACCATGGCCAGCCAGGTTGGCAACAACACAACGGCACCGACCGCAAGGCCCAGCACACCGCCATGCAAGGACCACTTTTTTTGCAACCAGAACGGCATCACGAGACACCAGAAGACCGCTGCCGCCCCGTAAAAAACAAGAACCCACAGCGCAGCCGGTTCGAAGAGTTCGCCGGCACCGATTGCCGCCGGATCAATTTGAGCCAGCGCGACACAAATCAGCGCCGTTACGCCACCGAGCAGCCGCCGCGAAGTTTCCGACCAACGGAGCAGGCCACCCCATTCCCAGGCAGCGACACCAATGAAAGCCGCAACAAAAATCGCCCAGTAAGCCTGCGGCAAAAGAAAAAGGCTGGGCAAGAGCAAGGCCAGCAAAACGAGCGCAGTGATGACGCGCGTCTTAAGCATTCGATTTTTCCGACAACTGCTCACTGGTTCGCCCAAACCGCCGCTCCCGTTGCTGATAGGAAGTGATCGCTTTGCCGAATTCGGCCGTATCAAAATCAGGCCACAGCGTCGGGGTGAAATACAGTTCGGTATAAGCCAGTTGCCAGAGCAGGAAGTTACTGATCCGCTCCTCACCACCTGTACGAATGAACAGATCGGGCTCCGGCGCAAAGCTCATCGACAGGTAAGGGTCGAGATCGGACTCGGTCCACCCTTCTCGCTTGTCGGGCTGGCCAGCCAACATGCGGTTTACTGCCTGCATGATGTCCCAGCGTCCGCCGTAGTTGGCGGCAATGGTCAGGTCAAGGCGAGTATTGCCCGCCGTCCTGTTCTCCGCATCGCGAATCAACTGCTGCAAACGACTGTCGAAGCGGGACAGATCGCCGATGATGCGCAGGCGGACGCCATTGCGATCGAGCTTCTCGACTTCCTGCTCAAGCGCCTTGACGAAGAGCTGCATCAGCAGACTGACCTCGTCCTGCGGTCGACGCCAGTTTTCCGAGGAAAATGCAAAAAGGGTCAGGTAGGAAATCCCACGTTCAAGGCAGGCTCGAACCATCTCGCGGACCAGTTCGACGCCTTTGACGTGGCCGGCGACGCGGGGCATGAAACGCTTTTTGGCCCAGCGGCCGTTGCCGTCCATGATAACGGCAACGTGCTTGGGCACGGTTGCCGCATCGGGAACCTGGCGTGTCGAGCTTGAGAAAATCGCCATTCAGCGGTCGATCAGCGTCAGACGGCTTTTAAACCTGCAGCAGCTCGGCCTCTTTCGCGGCGAGCATTTTGTCGACTTCGACGATGAATTTATCGGTCAGCTTCTGGACTTCGTCTTGCGCCCGGCGCTCGTCGTCCTCGGGAATCTCGCCCTTCTTCAACGCATCCTTCAGATGGTTGTTGGCATCGCGCCGCAGATTGCGGATGGCGACCTTGGCGCCCTCGCCTTCATTCTTGACGACCTTGATCATTTCCTTGCGGCGCTCTTCGGTCAGCGCCGGCATCGGCACGCGGATAAGGTCACCCTGCGACGCCGGGTTGAGGCCGAGGTCGCAATCACGAATCGCTTTCTCGACTTTTTGCAGCATGGGCTTTTCCCAAGGCTGCACACCGATTGTCCGCGCATCAACCAGAGTGATGTTGGCGACTTGATTCACCGGCACCATCGAACCGTAGTAATCCACCTGGACATGGTCGAGCAGGCCGATATGAGCACGGCCGGTGCGAATTTTCTGGAGATCGTTCTTCAACGCATCCAGCGTCTTCTGCATCTTGCTTTCGGCAGTTTTTTTGAGTTCTGGAATCATCTCTTGTTTTCCTCAGCAATAGACCAGCGTGCCTTCATCTTCGCCACAGACCACGCGCTTCAGCGCGCCGGCCTTGAAGATGGAAAACACGTTGATCGGCAATTTTTGATCGCGACAGAGCGCGAAGGCGGTCGCATCCATGACGGCCAGATTTCTGGAGATCGCCTCGTTGAAGCTGATCTTGTCAAAACGGGTAGCTGACGGATCCTTTTTCGGATCGGCCGTATAGATACCATCGACCTTGGTCGCCTTGAGGACGATTTCGGCGCCGATTTCCGAACCGCGCAGAGCCGCTGCAGTATCGGTGGTAAAGAAGGGGTTGCCGGTGCCGGCACCGAAAATGACGATCTTGCCTTCTTCGAGATAGCGAATCGCCTTGCCGCGAATGTACGGCTCGATGACCTGCTCGATATTCAGGGCCGATTGCACACGGGCATTCAGACCACACTGGCGCATCGCGTCGGACAGCGCCATGGCGTTCATCACCGTGGCCAGCATGCCCATGTAATCCGCGGTAGCGCGATCCATCCCGGTGGCCGTACCGGCCATGCCGCGGAAGATGTTGCCACCGCCGATCACGACACCGATTTCCACACCCAGATCAGCGACCGCCTTGACCTCTCCGCAAATGCCCGCGATGGTCTGCGGATTGATGCCGTAGGCATCCGAGCCCATCAAGGCCTCGCCGGAAAGTTTCAAGAGAATGCGCTTGTATTTGGGTGTAGTCATCGGTCTTTTTCCTTGCTTGATTACTTCTTGGCAGCAGCGGCAGCAGCCTGGGCGGCTACTTCAGCAGCGAAGTCGTCAACCTTCTTCTCGATGCCTTCGCCAACCAGGAACAGACAGAAGCCGGCGACGGAAGCGCCCTTCGCCTTCAGCAGCTGTTCGATGGTTTGCTTGCCGTCTTCAGCCTTGACGAAGACCTGAGCCAGCAGGGTCACGTCCTTCAGATACTTTTGAACTGTGCCTTCGGCAATCTTCTCGAGCATGGCTTCCGGCTTGTTGTCAGCCCGGGCCTTCTCGATGGCGACGCGGCGCTCGGTATCGAGCAATTCGGCGGAAACACCGGAAGCGTCCAGCGCCTTCGGCTTGGAAGCGGCAATGTGCATCGCCAGATCCTTGCCCAGTTGCTCGTCGCCACCAACCAGGTCGACCACAACGCCAACCTTGGCACCACCGTGGATGTAGGACTGCAGCTTGCCCTTGGCTTCGAAGCGGACGAAACGACGGATGGTCATGTTCTCGCCAATCTTGCCGATCAGTGCCGAACGGGTCGACTCGACCGTGCCTTCGCCCATCGGCAGCGCCGACAGCGCAGCGACGTCAGCCGGGTTATTGGTGGCAACCAGTGCGGCAGAGCCGTTGGCCAGCGCAATGAATTCGTCGTTTTTGGCAACGAAGTCGGTTTCGCTATTGACTTCGATCATGGCACCGGTCTTGCCATCAGCCGAAATGCTGATTGCAACGATGCCTTCAGCTGCGATTCGGGCCGCGGCCTTGGAGGCCTTGTTACCCAGCTTGACGCGGAGGATTTCCTCGGCCTTGGCCATATCGCCATCAGCTTCGGTCAAGGCCTTCTTGCATTCCATCATAGGCGCGTCGGTCTTGCCGCGCAGTTCTGCCACCATGCCTGCGGTAATTGCCGCCATACTCAATCTCCTGAACTTATAGAACTGGCGGAGCTTGACGCTCCGCCGTTACAACCTTATTGCGCAGCTTCTTCCTGGACTTCGACGAATTCGTCGTCGCCACCGGCCGCAACAATTTCCTGAACAACCTGGCTACGACCTTCGAGGATGGCATCGGCCACACCGCGGGCGTAGAGTTGGATAGCACGGGAAGAGTCGTCGTTACCCGGGATCACGTAAGCAACACCGTCCGGGGAGTGGTTGGTATCGACCACACCGATAACCGGGATACCGAGCTTTTCAGCTTCGGTGATGGCAATCTTGTGGTAACCGACGTCGATGACGAAGATGGCGTCCGGCAGACCAGCCATATCCTTGATGCCGCCGATGGATTTTTGCAGCTTTTCCAGTTCGCGACGGAAGGTCAGCGCTTCTTTCTTCGGCATGCGCTCGAGATCACCGGCTTCAACAGCCAGCTCCATGTCCTTCAGGCGCTTGATCGAGGTCTTGACCGTCTTGAAGTTGGTCAGCATGCCGCCCAGCCAACGCTGATCAACGAACGGCGCACCGGCGCGAACAGCTTCTTCGCCGATGATTTCGCGGGCCTGACGCTTGGTACCGACGAACAGGATGTTGCCGCGATTGGCCGACAGCTTCTTCACGAAAGCCATGGCTTCGTTGTACTTGGCCAGGGTCTTTTCGAGGTTGACGATGTGAATCTTGTTGCGAGCACCGAAGATGTACGGGGCCATCTTGGGGGACCAGAAACGGGTCTGGTGACCGAAGTGAACACCAGCCTCCAGCATTTCGCGCATAGTAACGGACATACTAAAACTCCTTAAGGGTTGAACCGCCACCCGCCGGAAACGCACGCCATTATTGAATTCTGGCGAACACCCTTAATCGGCGGATGTGTGGATTGATTGCGCGCATCAAGCACGCAACCGTTTATTTCGGTCGACATGACCGAGAAAAACCGCCGGATTATAGCAGCAGAACGGGCAACTAAAAAGCCTGTTGGCAGGCTCAGTAACCATTTTGCTTAAGTGCGAGCAGTTGTAGCATGCGCTCGAGATAAGGCTGCCAGTCCGGCATCTGCAATCCGAAATCGTTTTCGAGACGGCCGCAGTCGAGCCGGGAATTCAACGGATGGCGGGCCGCGCTCGGATATTCGCCACTGGCAATCGGCCGAATCGCCGCCGGCCGCAAACGAAGATTGAAGCCGGGCGCCGCCGATGCCAAACCGACAATGGTCTGCGCAAAGGCATGCCAGTTGACCGGGCGCGCCGCAGCCAGGTGATAAAGCCGGTTTTCGCCCTTTTCGAGCAGTTGACCGCGCCGCACCATGGCCAGCACCACGCCGGTCACTGTCGCGACCAAGGCGGCCGGCGTCGGCGAACCGAACTGATCGGCGACCACGTCGAGCGCCTCCTTTTCCCGGGCCAGGCGCAGGATGGTCTTGATGAAATTGCCGCCCCGCGCGCCAAAGACCCAACTAGTCCGGAAAATCAGCGACTTGCCGCCGGCCGCACGAATTGCCTCGTCGCCGGCTAATTTGCTGCGGCCGTACGCGGAAAGCGGCCCGGTCTGATCGCCTTCCAGATAGGGCGTAACCTTGGTGCCATCATAAACGTAGTCGGTCGAATAATGGACGAGCAAGGCGCCAAGCCGCGCCGCTTCTTCAGCCAAAATCCCCGGCGCCACGGCATTGATGCGGAACGCCTTCTCTACCTCAGACTCGGCTTTGTCCACCGCGGTATACGCCGCCGCATTGACGATCACCGCGGGCTTGAGATCACGCACCAGGGAACGAATCTGATCGGCATCGGATAAATCGCAGGCAGCACGCCCGACGGCAGCGACCTGACCGTGCGGCGCCAGCGAACGCTGCAATTGCCAACCAATCTGACCATCCTTGCCGAGGAGAAGAATACTCATCACCCATTCCTGCATCGAAAACCGGTAAGACGGCAAGTATGCCATCCCGCTCGGCCCGGCTTTGAGAAACAGGGGCCATCATTTATCCTTGCCCCTCTCCAACGCAGAACAGAACAGCCATGAGCATCACGATCAAGACGCCTGAAGAAATCGAAAAAATGCGCGTCGCCGGGCGCCTCGCCGCCGAGGTTCTCGACTATATCGAGCCTTATGTGAAACCCGGCATCACCACGGAAGAACTCGACCGCCTGTGTCACGACCTGATGGTCAATGTCCAAGGCTGCGTCCCGGCACCGCTCAATTACGCGCCGTCCGGATATGACCCCTATCCAAAATCGATCTGCACCTCGATCAACCAGCAGGTTTGCCACGGCGTACCCGGCGACCGCGCCCTGAAGAACGGCGACATCATCAATCTGGACATCACAACGATCAAGGATGGTTACCACGGCGACACCAGCCGGATGTTCGTCGTCGGCGAAGGCTCGATTCAAGCCAAGCGTCTGTGTGAAATCACCTTCGAGTGCATGTGGCTGGGCATTTCGGTCGTTCGCCCCGGCGCCTACCTGGGCGACATTGGTGCCGTCATCCAGAAATATGCCGAGAAGAACGGCTACTCGGTGGTACGTGAATTTTGCGGCCACGGCATCGGCAAGAAATTTCACGAAGACCCGCAGGTCCTGCATTACGGCAAGGCCGGCACCGGCCCCAAGCTGGAGCCAGGCATGATGTTTACCATCGAGCCGATGATCAACGCCGGCAAGGCGGCCATTCGCGAGATGGCCGACGGCTGGACCATCGTCACCAAGGATCGCAGCCTCTCGGCGCAGTGGGAACACACGATCCTGGTCACCGAGACCGGCTATGAAGTGATGACCCTGTCGGCCAATTGTCGCCCAAAACCTGACTGGATCAAATGATGATCGGCAACGTGGCGGCGCTGCGCGCCGAGGTCAAGGAGCGCCAGCTCAAGCTGCAACAGGAGTACGAGCGTACCGGCGATGCCTGCGCCCTGCTCCGCGGGCGTAGCGCCGGCGTCGATGAGGTCCTGTGCAAGCTGTGGACATCGCTCGACTTTCCCGCCACCCTGGCACTGGCCGCCGTTGGCGGCTACGGCCGCGGCGAACTGTTCCCCTCCTCCGACATCGATCTGCTGATCCTGCTGCCACAGGAGGCCTGCCCGGCCCTGCAGGAAAAACTGGAAACGCTGATCGGCCACTTCTGGGACATCGGCCTTGAAATCGGCCATAGCGTCCGCACCATCCAGGAATGCCTGGAGGAAGCCAGCAACGACATCACGGTGCAAACCGCCTTGCTCGAAGCGCGCCTGCTGACCGGCAACGAAAAGCTGTTTGCCACCTTCGAAAAGCGCTTGCACGGCAACCTCGACCCGCTGCTTTTCTTCGAAGCCAAGAAACTGGAGCAGCAGGAGCGCTACCTGCGCTTCAACGAAACGCCGTTCAGCCTGGAGCCGAACTGCAAGGACTCGCCCGGCGGTCAACGCGATCTGCAGGTCATTTTCTGGATTGCCAAGGCCGCCGGCTACGGCGGCACCTGGCATGAACTGCACCAGAGCGGCATCCTGACCCATGAGGGCATCACGCTGGCCGAGAGTTGCGAGGAATTCCTGCGTCACCTGCGCATCCGGCTGCACCTGCAGGCCGGTCGCCGCGAAGACCGCCTGCTCTTCGATTACCAGAACACGCTGGCCGAACGCTTCGGCTTTGTCTCGACCGATGCCCGGCGGGCCTCCGAACAGTTGATGCAGGTCTACTACCGCAACGCCAAGGCGGTGACGCTGATCAACACCATCCTGCTGCAGAACATGGGTGCCGCCCTTTCGCCGGAAAGCGAGCAGGTGCCGCAGGTGCTTGACGAGGACTTCCAGTCGGTCGGTAACCTGCTCGACATTCGCGACGAGAAACTGTTCGAACGCAAACCCTCGGCCATTTTCGACAGTTTCCTGGCCATGCAGGAAAGCCATGAACTGCATGGCATGACTGCCCGCACCTTGCGCGCATTGTGGCGGGCCAGCGACCGGATCGGACCGGAGTTCCGCGCCGACCCGGCCAACCAGGCGGCCTTCATCCGGCTGTTCACGAGCCCGCGCGGTGTCGTCCACGAATTTCGCCGGATGAACCAGCTCGACATCCTCGGCGCCTACCTGCCCAATTTCGGCCGCATCGTCGGCCAGATGCAGCATGACCTGTTCCACGTCTACACCGTCGATCAGCACATCCTGCAGGTGATGCGCAACATCCGCCGCTTCACGATGAGCGAGTTCGCGCACGAGTACCCGCTGTGCGCCCGGGTCATGAGCGAGTTTGACCAGCCCTGGCTGCTCTATATCGCCGCCCTCTTCCACGATATCGCCAAGGGCCGCGGCGGCGACCATTCGGAACTTGGCACGGCCGACGCCCGCGTGTTCTGCGAGGAACACCGCCTCAGTACGCAAGATACCGAACTGGTGGTCTGGCTGGTCCGCAACCATCTGGTCATGTCACAGGTCGCCCAGAAGGAAGACCTGACCGACCCCGAGGTGATCAGCAATTTCAGCCGCCTGGTCGGCGACCTGCGCCATCTGCAGGCCCTCTACCTGCTGACCCATGCCGATATTCGCGGCACCAGCCCGAAAGTCTGGAACCAGTGGAAGGGCAAGCTGCTGGCCGACCTCTTCTTCCAGACCCAGCATTATCTCGAACAGAAAGAAGCCCCCGCCCCGCACGGCATCATCGCCGAACGCCAGGCCGAAGCGATGCGCCTGCTCCGCTTCTTCGCGCTCTCCGACACCGTCCATGAACGGCTGTGGAAACAGCTCGACATGGTCTATTTCCTGCGCCACTCGGCCGAGGAAATCGCCTGGCACACGCGCTCGCTGCATTACCGGATCTTCAACAACCAGCCGGTCGTCCGCGCCCGCCTGCATCAGGATGGCGAAGGCCTGCAGGTAATGGTCTACACGCAGGACCAGCCCGACCTCTTCGCCCGCATCGTCGGCTTCTTCGCCCGCGCCGGCTACAGCATCGTCGATGCCAAGATCCACACCACCGCCCACGGCTACGCGCTGGACAGCTTCGTCGTCCTCGACATCGAGAAACGCGACAACAATCGCGAGATGGTCGCCTACATCGAACACGAACTGGAGCATCGCCTGGTACACCAGACGCCGCCGGAAGCGCCGTCCGCCGGGCGCCTCTCGCGCCAGGTCAAGCACTTCCCGATCAAACCGGAAGCCAGCATCCGCGGCGACGAGCGCGGCACGCATTTCATCCTGTCGCTGATCGCCGCCGACCGCCCCGGCCTGCTCTACGCCGTCGCCAACATCCTGGCCGAGCACCACGCCAACCTGCATACCGCCAAGATCACCACGCTCGGCGAGCGGGCCGAAGACGTTTTCCTGATCAGCGGTGGCGACCTGAACGAAAGTGCCAGCCGCATCCGCCTGGAAACGGAGCTGATGGATCAGCTGAAAATCTGATCCGGGCAGGATTGCCGGGCCACCCCGGCAGTCCTGCGGTCAACCGGCCAAAAACCTCGATTTCTGGCCGGTTCTGCGCTTAAACCGAAGCCGCCGGCGGGCAGTTGTTCTGACAACCGACCAGCCCTTCGATGACACTGCGCACGCGGCCCATCGCTTCATGCAGGACCACTTCCAGACTCTCGAAACGAATGCCGTTGGCACTGCTGCCGCGACCGGCGGCATGGTTGGCGACAACGTTGATCGCCGCGTAGGGCAAATTCAGCTCACGGGCCAGCGCCGCTTCCGGCATGCCGGTCATGCCGACCACGTCGACGCCATCCTTTTCGAAGCGATTGATCTCGGCGGCAGTCTCCAGACGCGGTCCCTGCGTCGCGCCATAGACGGCACCGACCTTGACATCGATGGCCAGCGCCTCGGCGGCCTCGCGAATCCGTTCCCGCAATTCGGCATCGTAGGGCTCGGTAAAGTCGATGTGGGTCACCGGGCTGGCCACGCCGTCGAAAAAGGTCGATTTCCGGCCCCAGGTGTAATCGATGATCTGATGCGGCAGGACGATGTCGCCCGGCTGCAGGTCGCTGCGAATGCTGCCGACCGAGGCGACGGAAATGACGCCGACCGCCTTGTGATGATGCAGCGCCCACAGATTGGCGCGGTAATTGACCATGTGCGGCGGAATGGTGTGACCGTAGCCGTGGCGCGGCAGGAACATCACCGGCTTGCCGCAGATTTCACCGAAGACCACCGCGCCGGAGGCTTCGCCAAACGGCGTACGGACCACCTCGCGGTGCGAAACATCGAGATTGGACAGCGTCGTCAGACCGCTGCCGCCAATGATTGCCAACATTTTATTTTTTCCTTTCGGCCAGCAACGAAGCCAGCACCGGCACGACGTTCTTCAACGACGGGTGTGAATTGCGGAATTTGCTCATCGCCAGCGTATTGTCGTCAAGCTTGCGATACAAGGCATGCCGGCGTTCGGCAGTGAATGGCAGGTCGCGCAGCGTCTTGCCGCCGTGATAGCCGACCAGCGTATCGCGGCCGATATCCTTGGCCTGCCAGGGAATCACCGTGCGGTCGACGAAATGCAACGCCTGTACGCTGGGCAGGCTGGCCGCCAGTTCGGCGACGGCGCGGTGGATTTTCTCGCGATAAGCCACCACCGCCTGCCCGGCATCGCTCGGCGCGGCACCGGTGACCTCGGCCGGCGCGCCCATCAACCAGCAGACCACCGTATCCGGCGCGAAGCCTTCAAGCTGGGCCCGCTGTTCGCCAGTCAGCGCCGTGACCTCGGCCTGCAGCAACTGCACCGCCGGATCGGCGACACGGGCCTGCGTCGCCGCCAGGCACTCGGCCAGCGAATCCAGCGCCAGCACTTGCAAGCCGCGGGCGGCCAGGGCCTGCGTCGCGTAACCGACGCCGCAGCCAATCTCCAGCACCCGCTGCCCGGGGACCAGCCCGGCCATCCATTCGTAGTCGCCGCGGCGGACGTAGTTCAGCCCTTCGGCCTCCCAGTAGCCGAGGAACTCGGCAACCGTTGCCCCGCTCATCAGTCTTCCTTCATGGCGTAAATGGCCGGCAGATTGCGCCAGGCGCCATCGACATCCATGCCGTAACCGAAGACGAAGCGATCCGGTACGGTCAACCCGACGAAATCGGCCGAAATGGGCTTGGCCTTGCCATTCAGCTTGTCGGTAAAGACGGCGAGCAAGACTTCGGCGGCGCCGAGGCGCGTCAGGCTTTCCTTGACCGCAGCCAGCGTCACGCCCTCATCGAGAATATCGTCGACGACCAGCACGCTACGCCCCTTGACCGAGGTCCACGGCGCCATCCGCCAGGAAATCTTGCCCCCCTGCGTTTCCGGGCCGTAACGGGTAGCGTGCAGGTAATCGAAGTCGAGCGGAAAATCGAGCTTGGGCAGCAGTTGACCGCAGAAGATCACGCCGCCGGTCATCACGCAGAGGACCAGCGGATTCTTGTCGGCCAACTGGCCGCGAATGCGACCAGCCACCTGCGTCAATGCCTCCTGCACCGTTGCTTCGGAGTGAATAAGCTCGGCCTCGGCCAGCAGCTTGCGGGCTTTTTTCTCGTCCATCAGTTCCCCAGCGTCTTCAGGTAAGCATCGAAGGCCGGGCCGACTTCCGGGTGGCGCTGGCCAAAAACGACCGTCGCCTGCAGATAGCCCAGCTTGGAACCGCAATCGTAGCGGGTTCCGGCATAACGGTAGGCCAGCACCTGCTCTTCGGAGAGTAGCGAGGCGATGCCGTCGGTCAACTGAATCTCGCCGCCGGAACCCGGTTTGATATTTTCCAGATGGTGGAAGATGCGTGGCGTCAGGATGTAGCGCCCGACGACGGCCAGCGTCGACGGCGCCTCTTCCGGCTTCGGCTTTTCGACGATGGCATTCACCTGTTCCAGGCGATCGGCCACGCTGCGCGCATCGACGATGCCGTAGCTCTTGGTGTCGGCCCGCGGCACATCCTGCACGCCGAGCACCGAGCAGCGGTAGTAGTCGAAGGTGTCGGTCATCTGCTTCATCACCGGCACCTTGTCGCCATCGAGCAGGTCGTCGGCGAGCAGCACGGCAAACGGCTCGTCGCCGATCACCGGCTTGGCGCACAGTACGGCATGGCCGAGACCAAGCGCTTCGGCTTGGCGGATATAGATGCAGTTGATGTTCTTCGGAATCATGTTGCGGACGAATTCCAGCATCTCGTCCTTGCCGCGTGCCGCCAGTTCCGATTCCAGCTCGTAGGCCTTGTCGAAATGGTCCTCGATGGCGCGCTTGGAACGACCGGTGACGAAAATCATGTCGGTAATACCGGCCGCCACCGCTTCCTCGACCGCATACTGGATCAGCGGCTTATCGACGATGGGCAGCATTTCTTTCGGGCTGGCCTTGGTCGCCGGCAGGAAACGTGTGCCCATGCCGGCCACCGGGAATACGGCCTTTCTGACTTTTTTCATTATTTATCTTCCTCTTCCAGCAATTTCAACAATTCTGTTTCGTCGATGACCATCACGCCCAGTTCCACTGCCTTTTCCAGCTTGGAACCGGCTTCTTCGCCAGCCACCACGTAATCGGTTTTCTTCGATACCGAACCGGCCACCTTGCCGCCGGCAGCTTCGATCATCGCCTTCGCCTCGTCACGCTTCAGGGTTGGTAGCGTGCCGGTCAGCACCAGGGTCTTGCCGGCCAGCGCGGCCACCAGGGCTTCCTGAGCGGTCACCGCCGGCAGTGCGGCCAAGAGTTCGTCGCGACGAGTCGCCACCGCCGCCAGCAAGCCGCGGTTGCCGCGTGCCTGCAACCAGTCGCTGAGCGCAGTAATGAGCTCGCCGGGAATGCCGGCACTCGACAACGCGGCGCCATTGATCCCCTGCGCCGCCAGCGTCGCCCCGTCGATCACGTTGGCCAGTTGCTTGGCCCGCACCGGCGTCAAGCGGGGCACGCCGAGCACCGCGTACAGTTCGCTCCAGGCCAAGCGTTCGGCCAAGGCGGGCCGCGGCGGGTGCTCGTCGGCCGGTGCGACACCGATTTCCGGGCGCAGCAGCTCGTCGACCGCCTGCACATTGCGCTCCTCAGCGAAGAAATCGGCAATCGCCGCCGCCACCGTCGCGCCGATATCCGGCAGCACCGCCAATAGCGGCGCCGGAGCCCGGCGCACACGCTCGACGCTACCCAGCCAGTCGGCCAGCGTCTTGGCGGTCGACTCGCCGACGTGGCGGATACCCAGTGCGAACAACAGTCGGGCCAAGCTCGGCCGCCGACTGGCGGCAATGCCGTCGAGCAGGTTTTCGGCCCAGCGGGTCGGCACCTGGCCGGCCTTGACCGTTTCGGGCAGGCTGCCGTCACGCTCGTCGGCGCGCCGCTTCATTTCGAGCAGATCGTCAAGTTTCAAGCGATAGAGGTCGGCGATGCCATGCACGTAGCCAAACTCGACCAGACGCTCGACATAACGCTCGCCGAGGCCTTCGATATCCATCATACGACGCCCGGCAAAATGCAGGATCGCCTGGATGCGTTGGGCGCTGCATGCAAAACCGCCGGAGCAGCGGGTCACCGCCTCGCCCGGTTCGCGCACGACGTGTGCGCCGCAGACCGGGCAGGCGTCGGGCATCGCGAAAGGTTGCGCATCGGCCGGCCGGCGCTCGGCGACGACGCCGACCACCTCGGGAATGACATCGCCGGCGCGGCGCACGATCACCGTATCGCCCACGCAAATACCGCCCTTGCGCTCGACCTCGTCAGCGTTGTGCAGCGTCGCATTGGTCACCGTGACGCCGCCGACGAAAACCGGCGCCAGCCGCGCCACCGGCGTCAGCGCCCCGGTCCGGCCAACCTGGATGTCGATCGCCTCGACCACGGTCAACGCCTCCTGCGGCGGATATTTATGTGCCACCGCCCAGCGCGGCTCGCGCGAGCGGAAACCCAGGCGCTGCTGCAGTTCCAGGCTATTCACCTTGTACACCACACCATCAATGTCGAACGGCAGCCGCCCCCGCAATTCCGCGATTTGGCGGTGGAAGGCGGCCAGCGCCTCGCCCCCCGCCAGCACGGCGCGATGTTCACAAACCGGTAGGCCGAAGGCGGCCAGCGCGTCGAGCACGCCAGCGTGGGTTTTTGGCATTTCCCAGCCGTCGACTGCACCAAGGCCATAGGCGAAGAAACATAGCGGCCGACTCGCGGCGATCGCCGGATCGAGCTGGCGGATGCTGCCTGCCGCGCCGTTGCGCGGATTGACCAGGGTCTTGTCGCCACGCGCGGAGGCCGCCGCGTTGTAGCGTTCGAGATCATCGCGCCGCATATAGACTTCACCGCGCACTTCGAGCAGTGGCGGCGCATCACCCGCGAGGCGCAGCGGAATCTGGCGCAGCGTGCGCAGATTTTGCGTAACATCCTCGCCGGTCACGCCGTCGCCGCGCGTCGCACCGCGCACCAGCACGCCGTTCTCGTAGCGCAAGCTGATCGCCAGGCCATCGAACTTGAGCTCCGCTGCGTACTCGATGGCCGGCGCTGTGGGCGGCAATTCCAGCTCGCGCCGGATACGAGCATCGAAATTCAACGCACCGCTCGACTCGGTGTCGGTCTCGGTCTGGATCGACAGCATCGGCACGTCGTGCCGGACCGGCTGGAATTTCGCCAAGGGCTGCCCACCAACCCGCTGGGTCGGCGAATCGGCAGTCAGCAGTTCGGGATATCGCTGTTCCAGCACCTGCAATTCACGAAACAACAGGTCGAACTCTGCATCGGGAATTGTCGGGGCATCCAGGACGTAATAGGCATGGTTGTGCGCCTCAATGTCGGCGCGCAACTGGGCGGCGCGTTGCGCCTCCGGGACCGGCACCGCCATCAGGAGAACAGGCGCCGAGCCTGGGCCGATCCAGCGGGCAAGCCGAAGCCGAGCATCGTTGCCTGCGGCTTGCCGATGAATTCGCGACGGATATGGTCGAGCTGTGCATCCGACAGCGGCTGGCGATTGTCATCGACCAGAGCGCCGTTCAAGGTATCGGCAAAACGCTTGGCTAGTTCAGCCATCTGCTGGAAGACACGCTCGCCGTGATCGACGCGCGGCACATCGAGCAGGAATGTCAGGCCATGGGTCGTCAACGTGCGCACGGTATCGGCCGTGAACTGCGTGCTTTCGTAATTCTGCAGACTGAACTGGGCGCGACCTTCATCGTCGTAGCGGGTAAACAGGCCGTCGATGCCGAGCACCATGCCGGCCGCTTCGGCCAGTGCGCGGATCTTGGTGCCGGAAAATGCACTGCCGCGGCTGACCAGATTGATGCCGATTTCGAGGTCGACCGCAGCGCAGAAGCGATCAATTTCCGCCGCCTGATCGAGTACGCGCGATGACGGCATATCGGCCACCGCCATTAGTTCATCGGACAGGGCCCGGATTGCGTTGGTGAAAATGGTCAGATCGCCCTCGGAAACCGGCCCCATCCGGTTGACCAGTTGCAGGCCGACACGCAAGCGGCGCAAGTGCAGATCATGGTCGGAGCTGAGGCGCTCCCATTCACGGGTCCGTTCGTTGAAACCGACCCAATGCAGCGGCTTGTTCAGGCGATGCAGCACATCGCGTTGAGAATGCAGGATCTGCAGCGCGGAAACCGGCTCGACCAGTTCCATGGCGACAATGAACTCGGTCCGCGGATCGAGCAGTTCCGGCGGTACTGGCGGGGCCGGCACATCGTGCAGCTCCTCGACGGCTTCGGCCGGCGGCGTGCTGCGTACTGCCTTGCGCAAGGGCATGGCCGGCGCTTCCGGTTCGGGCAGGGGTTCGGGCTCGGGTGCACAAGCTGGCTCGGCTTCGTGGGACTGTTCCAACTCCGCCTCCACTTCCTCGACCGCCGGGACGAAATCGTCGGACGGCAATGTCGGATTGGGATCGGTAAAGACGGGCTCGACCCGCTCGGCCGCCACCGGTTCATCGAGACGAATTTCCGGCTCGCTGCGTTCTGGCGCTACCGGCGCTGCCTTCGGCCCGTCACCAAGCAGCACATCGTCGTGATGCGGCTTGAGCACGGCTTCCGCCAGTTTGCGATGGCGGTATTCCTGCCATTTGTTGTAAGCGAACACGCCGACCACCGCCGCCGCGCCCAAGCCAATCAATCCCATCTGGAGTTCGGTCATTTACGCCGCATCCCTCATCTTCAAAGCTTCTTCGATATCCACTTCCACGACCCGCGAAACGCCGGATTCCTGCATCGTCACGCCGACCAGTTGCTCGGCCATTTCCATGGCGATTTTATTATGGGAAATGAATAGGAACTGCGTATTGGCGGACATTTTCTGCACCATGCCACAAAAACGCTCGGTATTAGTATCGTCCAGCGGCGCGTCGACCTCGTCAAGCAGGCAGAACGGCGCCGGGTTGAGCTGGAACATCGAGAAGACCAGCGCAATCGCCGTCAGCGCCTTTTCGCCGCCGGACAGCAAATGGATGGTCGAATTCTTCTTGCCCGGCGGCTGGGCGATGACCTGGACGCCGGCATCGAGGATTTCCTCACCGGTCATCACCAACTCGGCCCTGCCGCCGCCGAACAGTTCGGGGAAAAGTTGCCCAAAATGGCCGTTGACCGTGTCAAACGTGCTCTGCAGCAGATCGCGCGTCTCGCGGTCGATGCGGCGGATAGCGTTTTCCAGGGTTTCCATCGCCTCGTTGAGGTCAGCCGCCTGCATGTCAAGGTAGCCCTTACGCTCGGTCGCCGTTTCCAGTTCCTGCAGCGCCGCCAGATTGACCGCACCGAGATCGGCAATGGCGTTGCCGAGCCGGGTGATTTCGCCCTGCAGGCTGGCCGGCCGGGCATTGCCCAGCTCCGGCAGCAGGGCTTCCTCGTCGGCCCCGGCTTCCAGCAATTGTTGCGCGAACTGCTCGGTATTCAGCGCCGCTGCCTGCTCCTTCAGCTTCAGGTCACCAATCCGGACGCGCAGCGGCTCCAGGCTCTGCTCGATCTTCAGGCGCTGCTCTTCCAGGCCGCGCAGACCGTTGGTCGCCGCCTCCAGCGCATCGCGCTTCTCGGCCAGCGCCTTTTCCTTTTCCTGACGCAATTCGAGCGCCGCCTGCAGGTTGTCTTCCATGACATCCGGCGGCGCTGCTTCGACCTGTTCGGCGCACTGCGCCCGGTCCTTCTCGATCCGGTTCAACTCGCGCTGGGCGGTGGCCTGCTGGGCAAAGATGTCCTGCAACTTGCTTTCCGACTCGCGCAGCGAGAACTGCGCCTCGCGCAGCGCCCGATCGTAGTCCGAATTACGCTCGCGCTCGGCGCGCACGGCCCGCTCGGCTTCGTCCAGCCGGGCCTGCGCCCCGGCCACCAGCACGCGAATCCGCCCGAGGCCGTCGCGGATCTCGGCGATTCGCTCGTCGGCCGACATGTCGCGCTCGCGCTCGCTTTCCTCTTCCTCGGCCAGTTCGGCCATCTGCTCCTGCAGACGCTCCTTCTGTTCGCGATAACGCTCGATGGCCTGGCTCAGCTTGAGCACTTCAAGCTGCACGGCGTGCACGCGCTGCTGGCGGTCGGTGATGTAGTGGCGGGTTTCGGTGACTTCCTCGCGCTTGTCGTCGAGTTGCTCGTCGAGCACGGCCAGTTGCTCGCGAATGCCCTCGGCCTTTTCCTCGAAAGCGGCGACGCCTTCGGCCAGCGCTTCGATTTCGCGCTGGCGTTCGAGCAGGCCGTGTTCGCTCTTGTCGGGCGCGAAGAAGGTCAGGCTGGAACGGGTCAGGATGTCGCCGGTCTTGGTGACCAACGCGACGCCGGCCGGCAGGTCGGCCCGCACAGCCAGTGCCGCATCAAGGCTCTCGGCCGTGCGCACGCCGCCCAGCCAGTCGGCGAGCACGGCGGCCAGCGCCGGTTTGTCGCAACGCACCTGCTGGCCGAGATTACCGGCGGTGGACGTGCTGTCAGGAGCAAAATCCGTCGCCGGCGGAAAGACGACGCTCAAGCGGGCATCCGGCCGGTCGTGTAACCATTCGTCGAGCTTGGCCGGATCGTCGCAGGCAATGGCGCTCAAACGTTCGCGCAACACCGCCTCGACCGCCGATTCCCAGCCTGCTTCGACATGGATCTGCTGCCACAGCGGCAAGGCGGCATCGAGGCCGTGACGATGCAGCCATTCGGGCAATTTGCCGCTCCGCTGCGTCCGCGCCTGCATTTGCTCCAGCGCGGCACGGCGCGCCTGGCCGGCCGCCAGTTCGCGCTCGATACGCTGCAATTCCTCCTGCACTTGCCGGCGCGAGGCTTCCAGTTGCGGCAACTCGTGCTGCAACTGTTGCAGGTGGTCCTGATCGCCGGCCAGTTCCTCGCGCAGCAGCGCCAGCTCCTCTTCCTTCTCGGCCAGATCCATCGCGTCCGGCGCATCCTGCCCGCCCGCCTCGTCGCGCAGGCGTTCCCGGCGTTGGACGATGGCCTGCAGCGCCCGCTGCGCATGCGACTTGTTGGTCAGCTCGACTTCCAGCTTCTGCTCGCCATTGACCGTGCGTGCCTTCAGCCGCTGCAGTTCCTCCTGCGCCTGGGCGTGGCTTTCCTCGACCTGCGGTGCGATATTCATCTGCTGATCAAGGCGCTCTTCGGCTTCCTCGACCCGCAGGCGGGTGATTTCCTGCAACTCCTCCCAGCGCAGGCGGTCCTCGGCCAACTTTTCCGCCGTCGCCGACCACTGGGCCAGTTCGCCTTCCAGCTGGGCGAGCCGGGTTTCCAGCTGGCGCTGCGATTCGCGGCGGTGGCGGATTTCCGCTTCCAGCTTGGCGACTTCGGCATTGGCTGCGTACATCTCGCTCTGCGCCTGATGCAGGGCGTCACCGGCGGCGAAATGCGTCTCGCGCATTTCCTCGGCCCGGGCCTCGGTCTCGCGCAAGGCGGCGCTCTGCGCTTCGAGCTCAGTCGTCGCCCGCTCGACTTCCAGCGACAGACGCTGGCGTTCGGCCTCCGCTTCCCGTTTGCGCAGCAGCCAGAGGATCTGCTGGCGCTGGACCAGTTGCTCGTTCAGCGCATGGTAGCGCCGCGCCACTTCGGCCTGCGACTCCAGGCGCTCCATCTGGTTGCCCAGTTCGAGCCGGATATCCTCGACGCGCAACAGGTTTTCACGGGTATCTTCCAGTCGACCGTTGGTTTCCTTGCGGCGCTCCTTGTAGCGGCTGACACCGGCCGCCTCTTCAAGAAAGACGCGCAGGTCGTCCGGCTTGGCCTCGATGATGCGCGAGATCATGCCCTGGCCGATGATGGCGTAGGCGCGGGGCCCGAGGCCGGTGCCGAGGAAGAGATCGGTAATGTCCTTGCGCCGAACCTTCTGGTTATTGATGAAGTAGTCCGACTGGCCCTGCCGGGTCAGCAGGCGCTTGACCGACAGTTCGGCGTATTGCGACCACTGGCCCATCGCCCGGCCGAGCGAATTGTCGAAAATCAGCTCGACCGAAGCGCGCGACACCGGCTTGCGGTTCGAGGAGCCATTGAAAATGACGTCCATCATCGACTCACCGCGCAATTCCGACGCCTTCGACTCGCCCAGCACCCAGCGCACGGCATCCATGATGTTGGATTTGCCGCAGCCATTCGGGCCGACGACGCCGACCAACTGCCCGGGCAGGGCAACGGCAGTCGGATCGACGAAGGATTTGAAACCGGCGAGTTTGAGTTTGGTCAGGCGCATGGATTAAGCCAGGCGGCGCGCCAGGCGGCACCGCAACGGGGGCCGTATGATAGCATCGCAGACACGCATGACATGGCGCCCGCCCGTTTCGGGCCGCGACGCCAGGCACACGGAGAATCGGCAGCCATGAATCCGGATGATCAATTTCTCGCCCGCGCCATCAACCTCGCCCGCCAGGGCAGCACCAACGGCGACGGCGGCCCGTTTGGCGCCGTCATCGTGCACGACGGGAAAGTCATTGCCGAAGGCTGGAACCGCGTCGTCAGCAGCGGCGACCCGACCGCCCACGCGGAAGTCAATGCCATCCGCAGCGCCTGCGCCACGCTCGGTCACTTCCACCTGACCGACTGCACCCTCTACGCCTCCAGCGAACCCTGCCCGATGTGCCTTTCCGCCGCCTACTGGGCACGCATCGGGCGCATCGTCTTCGCCAACAGCCGGGCCGAGGCAGCGGCCATCGGCTTCTGCGACGACGAACTGTATGACGAACTGGGCCGCCATTTCTCGGCGCGCAGCATTGTCATGGAACATCACCCGCTACCGAATTCACTCGGCCCAATGCAAGAGTGGGCCGACAACCCAAAACATATCCCTTACTAGCGCCGCTCGACGCGAAATTCCAGGCGGTTGCCCTGGGCATCGACGCCGCTCCCCCGCCATGCCCGACAACTGATCGCCTGCCAGCGCACCGGAATCTTTCGCCCGTCGCTGCACAGCACCTCGCCCTCACCGGCATCGTCGGCGCAATTGCCCGAATTCGGTAAAGCCTTTGCGGGCAATGCCTGCCCATCGCAACTCAGACGCCCGTCCCGATCGCTCAAGGAAAAACGCCCGCCACCCCGGTTGCCCGGATAGCCCTTGCCGAGCAGTTCGCCCGGCACGTCGCTCAGGCTGCCGGTGGCCCGATAGCCGAAGGCACAGGCGCCCAGTAAAACGGGGACAAGGAGGAGGACAGCAAAGGCGCGTTTGTTCACGAGGCAGCGAAAGCGTTTTCAGGGATAATCGACATTTTTACACCCATTCGACGCTCGACGTGAATCCGCACCTCGCCCAACTCCAGCCCTACCCCTTCGAAAAGCTGCGCGCCCTGTTCGCCGGCGTCACCCCGAACCCGCAATATAAAGAGATCAAGTTGTCGATCGGCGAGCCGCAGCACCCGACGCCGCCCTTCATCATGGACGCGCTGGCACACGGCCTGAAAGGCCTGGCCAACTACCCGACGACGGCAGGTGTCCCGGCCCTGCGCCAGGCCATCGCTGCCTGGTGCCAGCGGCGCTACGACCTCGAATTGAATGCCGAAACCGAGATCCTGCCGGTCAACGGCTCGCGCGAGGCACTTTTCTCCTTCGCGCAGACGGTGATCGATCCAAGCCGTGGCCATGTTCCACTGATCGTCAGTCCGAATCCTTTCTATCAGATCTACGAGGGCGCCGCCTATCTGTCGGGTGCCGAGCCACGCTTCCTGAACAACCTGCCGGACAACGGCTTTGCCTTCGACTACGCGGCACTGTCGGAAGAGGAATGGGCGCGCGTCCAGTTGTTCTACGTCTGCTCGCCGGGCAACCCGACCGGCAAGGTGCTGTCGCTCGACGACTGGAAGACGCTGTTCGCACTCTCCGACAAGTACGGTTTCATCATCGCCTCCGACGAGTGCTACTCGGAAATCTATTTCGACGAAGCCAACCCGCCGATCGGTGGCCTGCAGGCGGCCAAGCTGCTTGGCCGCTCGAACGAGCGACTGGTGATGTTCTCCAGCCTCTCGAAGCGCTCCAACGTGCCCGGCATGCGCTCCGGCTTCGTCGCTGGCGATGCGCAGATCCTGAAGAAATTCCTGCTCTACCGCACCTACCACGGCTGCGCCATGGCGCCACCGGTGCAAACCGCCTCGATCGCCGCCTGGAACGACGAAGCGCACGTTCTCGACAACCGCGATCAGTACCGCGAGAAATTCGCTGCCGTGACGCCGCTGATCGCCGAGGTGCTCGGCACCGGCATGCCGGACGCCAGCTTCTATCTGTGGGCGAAGACGCCGATTGCCGACACCGAGTTCGCCCGTGGTCTGCTCGAACACTATAATGTCGTGGTGCTGCCCGGCAGCTTCCTCGCCCGCGAGGCCAACGGCGTCAATCCGGGCACCAATTTCATTCGTATCGCCCTGGTTGCTTCGCTCGCCGAATGCCTCGAAGCGGCCAGCCGTATCCGTCAATTCGCACAACAACTGTAAACAGAGAGAACCCCTCATGAGCCATCCGCTGCAAGCCACCATCGACGACCTCTGGGAACGCCGCACCGAGCTTTCCACCCAATCTACCGACGCCATCAAGATCATCGAATCCGTGATCGGCGACCTGGACAGCGGCAAGCTGCGCATTGCCGAAAAAATCAACGGTGAATGGGTCGTCAACCAGTGGGCCAAGAAGGCCGTGCTGCTCTCCTTCCGCACCCGCGACAACCGCGTCCAGGAAGCCGGCGACGTCCGCTTCTACGACAAGGTCGACACCAAGTTCCAGGGCTGGACCGAGGAGCAGTTCAAGGCCGGCGGCTTCCGCGTCGTGCCCGGCGCCTTCGCGCGCAAGGGTTCGTTCATCGCCAAGAACGCCGTGCTGATGCCCTCCTTCGTCAATATCGGCGCCTACGTCGATGAAGGCACCATGGTCGATGCCTGGGCCACCGTCGGTTCCTGCGCCCAGATCGGCAAGAACGTGCACCTGTCCGGCGGCGTCGGCATCGGCGGCGTGCTGGAGCCGATCCAGGCCGGCCCGGTCATCATCGAAGACAACTGCTTCATCGGCGCCCGTTCGGAAGTCGTCGAAGGCGTCGTCGTCGGCGAAAACTCAGTCATTTCGATGGGCGTCTACATCGGCCAGAGCACCCCGATCTACGACCGCGAAACCGGCGAAATCACCTACGGCCGCATCCCGCCGGGCTCGGTCGTGATCTCCGGCAACCTGCCGAAGGATGGTGGCAAGTACAGCCTGTACGCCGCCATCATCGTCAAGAAGGTGGATGCGCAGACCCGTTCGAAGACCAGCATCAACGAACTGCTGCGCGCCTAATCAACGCATCACGGACCCGGACGTCCCGCCATGATTCTCGACAAACTGTTCCTCCTGATGTCGGAAAAGCAGGCCTCGGATATTTTCATTTCCGCCGGCACGCCGATCCACATCAAGATCCAGGGCAACACCATGCCGGTCAACCAGCAGGTGATGCTGCCCGACATGATCGAAAAGATCGCCTACGAACTGATGTCGCCGGAGCAGATCAAGACCTTCGAAAGCACCTGGGAAATGAATCTTTCCTTCGGTGTACCGCAGGTCGGCAACTTCCGGGTCAATATTTTCCGCCAGCGCGGCTCGATCGGCATCGTCGTCCGTTTCATTCTCGGCAACATACCGGGGCTGGAAAGCCTCGGCCTGCCTTCGGTACTGTCCGATCTGATCATGGAAAAGCGCGGCCTGATCCTGATCGTCGGCGCCACCGGCTCCGGCAAGTCGACGACCATCGCCTCGATGCTGGATCACCGCAACGCCAACCGTTCCGGCCATATCCTGACCGTTGAAGACCCGATCGAATTCCTGTTCAAGCACAAGAAATCCATCGTCAACCAGCGCGAAATCGGCATGGATACGGTCGACTGGCAATCGGCCCTGAAAAACGCCATGCGCCAGGCCCCGGACTGCATCCTGATCGGCGAAATCCGCGACAAGGAAACCATGCAGGCGGCCATTGCCTATGCGCAGACCGGCCACCTCTGCCTGGCGACGCTGCACGCCAACAACAGCTATCACGCGCTGAACCGCATCATCAGCTTTTTCCCGATCGAGAACCGCCCGGCGCTTTTCCTCGACCTCTCGGTCGCCATGCGCGCCATCGTTTCGCAGCGCCTGGTCAAGAAGCCGGACGGCAAGCGCATCCCGACCAGTGAAATCATGCTCAACACGCGCCATATCAGCGAACTGATCGAGCGCGGCGAAGTGCAGGCGATCAAGGACGCCATGGAGCAAACCCTGGCCCCGGGCTCACAGACCTTCGAACAGGACCTCTTCCGCCTTTATCGCGAAGAGGTCATTACCCTCGACGAGGCCCTGGCCAATGCCGACTCGCCGACCAATCTGTCGTGGCTGATCAACAACTCCGAGGCCAGCACCGGTAACGGCCACGAAGAAAAGAAGAGCGATATTGCGCTCGAGTTCGACAGCACCAATCTGGGCGGCACCTCCTTCAAGGAGTTCACGCTCAGCCTCTCCGATACCGACGAAGACAACCCCTGATGTCAGACCCCACGCTAGACCTGGCCCAACAAATCATTGGCCGCCCTTCGGTCACCCCGGAAGACGGCGGCTGTTGCGACCTGTTCGCCGAGCGCCTGCAAGCCCTCGGCTTCAGCATCGAATTCATCAACCGCAACGGCGTCACCAACCTCTGGGCACGCCGCGGCACAACCAAGCCGCTGTTCGTTTTCGCCGGCCACACCGATGTGGTGCCGACCGGCCCGCTGGAAAAATGGACTTCGCCGCCCTTCGCCCCGGAAATCCGCAATGGCATGCTCTACGGGCGCGGCACGGCCGACATGAAATCGTCCCTCGCTGCGATGTTGACCGCAAGCGAAGCCTTTGTCGCCGCCAACCCGAACCACCCCGGCTCGCTCGCCTTCCTGCTCACCTCCGATGAAGAAGGCGACGCCAACGACGGCACGATCGCCGTCGTCGAGGCTCTGAAGGCACGCGGCGAACGCCTCGATTTCTGCGTCATCGGCGAACCGACCTCGGTCGACACCCTGGGCGACATGATCAAGAACGGCCGGCGCGGCTCGCTGTCCGGCGTGCTGACGGTCAAGGGCATCCAGTGTCACATCGCCTACCCGGAAAAGGGTCGCAACCCGATCCACGAAGCCGCCCCAGCGCTGGCCGAATTGGCCGCCACCGAATGGGACCAGGGCAACGAATATTTCCCGCCGACGACCTGGCAGATCTCCAACATCCACGGTGGCACCGGCGCTACCAATGTCGTCCCGGGCCACGTCGAAATCAAATTCAATTTCCGCTTCTCGACGGCCAGCACACCGGAAGGCCTGCAGCAGCGCCTGGGCGCCATTCTTGAAAAGCACAAGCTGGATTACGAGATCAAATGGACGCTCGGCGCCAAGCCCTTCCTGACCGGTCGCGGCCCGCTGGCTGATGCGGCGACGACGGCGATCCGCGAAATCTGCACCATCGACACCGAGCTTTCGACCACCGGCGGCACCTCCGACGGCCGCTTCATTGCCGAAATCTGCGAGCAACTGCTGGAAATTGGCCCGGTCAACGCGACCAGCCACAAGATCGACGAATGCGTCGAAGTCGCCGCCCTGCCCAAGCTTTCCGCCATCTACTGCCGCATTCTCGAACAGACCCTGACCGCATGACTACTGCCGCCAAGAGCGAACTGATCACCGTTCGCGACTATCTCCGTTACGCCGTCAGCCGCTTCAACGCGGCCGGCCTGTTCTTTGGCCACGGCAACGACAACGCCTGGGACGAAGCGGTTTACCTGACGCTGCACACTCTGAATCTGCCACTCGACCGTCTTGAGCCCTTCCTCGACGCCCGCCTGCTGCCGCATGAGCGCGAAATGCTGCTCGATATTTACAGCCGGCGCAGCCAGGACCGCCTGCCGGCCGCTTACCTGACCCATGAAGCCTGGCTCGGCGAGCACCGTTTCTATGTCGACGAACGCGTCATCGTGCCGCGCTCCTTCATTGCCGAACTACTGCAGGAACAACTGACGCCGTGGATCGACGATCCCTGGGCCGTCGAGTCGGCGCTCGATCTATGCACCGGCTCCGGCTGCCTGGCCATCCTGACCGCCCTCGCCTTCCCGGAAGCGCAGGTTGATGCGGTCGACCTGTCAAAAGATGCAATTTCCGTTGCCGAGCGCAATGTCGCCGACTACCACCTGACCGAGCGCGTCGAGCTCATCCAGTCCGACGCCTTCAGCCAGCTCGATGGCAAACGCTACGACCTGATCATCTCGAATCCGCCCTACGTCAATGCCGAATCGGTCGCCGCCCTGCCGCCGGAATACCTGCATGAGCCGGAAATGGCCCTGGGTTCCGGCGACGACGGCCTCGACTTCACCCGCATCATCCTGCGCGAAGCCAAAAAGCATCTGACGGCGAACGGCATTCTCGTCGTCGAAATCGGCCACAACCGCGACGAACTGGAAGCCACCTACCCGACCCTGCCCTTCACCTGGCTGGATACTGCGGCGGGCGACGAATACGTCTTCCTGCTCCACGCCGCCGACCTGCCCGACTGATCGGCAAAGCGAAGCGGGCCAGGCCCGCTTCGCGATATCGGCGAGCTCGACCAGCTACTTGTCGGCCTCGCCCGCCTGCTCGGCCGACTGCTGCATTTGGTGGTTTGCCAGATCGAGCTTTTGCTGAAACTGCTCCATCGACTTTTTGGCCTGGTCCGCTTCCTGTTTCTTCAGTGCCGCAGCCGTCGCCGCCGTACCTGCCGTTTCGACACCGCAGGCCGCCAGCGACAAAAGAAGCACCAGGTTAACGATCCGCTTCATTGCGAACTCCCCTGCAAGAATGGCTTCAGCTTACTGCCGCCAGAATCGACTGCAACAGATGCCAGCAGCGACCGACCGAAGCGACCTCGACCGACTCGCCCGGCGCATGCGCCCCACGGATCGTCGGACCAAACGAGACTATATCCAGCCCCGGGTACTTGGCACCAATGATGCCGCACTCCAGCCCGGCATGAATCACCTGCACCGTCGAGTCGGCGGCAAACTCGGTCCGATAGACCGACTGGCAAAGCGCCAGCAGTGGTGACTCCGGGTTCGGTGCCCAGCCCGGGTAATAGCCCGCCTTCTCTGCCTTTGTTCCGCTCAACGCAAACAGACTGACAATCTCGTCGGCCAGCGCCGTACTACCGCTATCGAGCAATGAGCGCACCATAAAGTTGCAGGAGCCACCATTCGGGTGCAAATCGACCATCCCCAAGTTATTGGAAGTTTCCACCACACCCGGCACTTGCCGGCTCATCCGATAGACACCATGCGGCGCCGCGTGCAGCGAAGCGAGCCAGACCGCCTGCTCGGCCGGCGCCATGACCTGTGCACTATTGGCTGTTGAGAACTCCAGTTGCAGACCGGGCTCGACACCGAGCAATTCCTGACGCAAAGATGCCTGCATCTGCGCCAGCCATTGCGGTAGCGCCTGCATCGCCTCAGCCGACAGCGCCAGCATTGCGCTCGCCTCGCGCGGCAGCGCATTGCGCGCCGAACCACCCTGCAGCGCCGCCAGCCGCAGCGGGAATACCGCTTCCAGTTCGCGCAGCACGCGAACCAGCAACTTGATGGCATTGCCCCGCTCTTCGTGAATATTGACGCCCGAATGCCCGCCGCGCAGACCGCGCAGGCTGATCCGGCATGCCTGCAAACCCGCCGGCAACGGCGAGGTCTGCCCCTGTCGCTCGACGTTTACATCAAGCCCGCCAGCGCAGCCCAGGTAAAACTCACCCCATTCCTCGGTATCGAGATTGAGCATCAGGCGCCCCTGCAAAATGCCGGGAGCCAGGCCGCGGGCACCGCCCATGCCCGCCTCTTCATCAACTGTCAGTAGCGCTTCCAGTGGTCCATGCACGAGATCCGGCGCCTCCAGCGCAGCCAGAATCAGCGCCACGCCGATGCCGTTATCGGCGCCCAGCGTCGTCTCTTCGGCCATCAGCCAGCCATCGCGCAGCACCGGGCAGATCGGATCACGGGAAAAGTCATGGGCGCTCTCGCCATTCTTCTGGCAAACCATATCCAGATGGGCCTGCAAAATAACCGCGGGGGCATTTTCGCGCCCCGGGCTCGCCGCCTTCCTGATAATCAGGTTGCCGACAGCGTCCACCGCAGCACTCAGGCCGCGAGCCACCGCCCAGTGCTGCAGCTTGTCGCGCAAGAGACCTTCTGCCTTGGAAGCGCGCGGTGTCTCGCAAAGTGTGGCGAATTGCGCCCATACCGCCGCCGGTTCAAGATTCAGGAAAGCAGCGGGGAGGTTGGCGGGTAACATGCGGCGACTCCAAAGAGAAAACCCCCGAGAGCCTTTCGACTTTCGGGGGTTGAATTCTGGGGCGACTGATGGGGCTCGAACCCACGACAACCGGAATCACAATCCGGGACTCTACCAACTGAGCTACAGCCGCCGCTGAAGAAGGCCCGCATTGTAGGGGCTTCTCCTGCAACTGTCTACAGACTTTTCAAATATGTTTGAAAAAAATGCTGGCATTCCGGCTTTGATCTACCGTGATAGAATCGTCCGCTTTATTTTTCGGCCCTGTTGTCACAAGGAATCCTCATGGAAGCAACTACTGCACAAGCTAACGAACTCGAACGCCGCGTCGACCTCTCCATCGCCATCGCCGATGTCGAGAAGGAAATGGAACAACGCCTGAAGCGCATGGGCAAGAACGTCAAGATGTCCGGCTTCCGCCCGGGCAAGGTTCCGTTCAGCATCGTCAAGCAGCAGTACGGTGACCAGGCTCGCCACGAAGTACTGTCCGAACAACTTGATCGCGTTTTCGGCGAAACCGTTACCGAAAAGAAAATGCGCGTTGCCGGCTACCCGCGCATCGAGCCGAAGACCAGCGAAAGCACCTCGCACCTCGAGTTCTCCGCCATCTTCGAGGTTTACCCGGAATTTACGCCGGGCGACCTGTCCACCGCAGAAGTCGAACGTCCGGTGCTCGAAGTCAGCGCCGCCGAAGTCGACAAGACCCTCGACATCCTGCGCAAGCAGCGTGTTTCCTACGCTGACGCCGACCGCGCCGCCGCCAAGGAAGACCGTGTCGTTATCGATTTCCTCGGCAAGAAGGACGGCGTGCCGTTCGCCGGTGGTGAAGCCACGGATTACCCGTTCGTTCTCGGCCAGGGCATGATGCTGCCCGACTTCGAGAATGCTGTTGAAGGCGCCAAGGCGGGCGAGTCCAAGACTTTCGACCTGACCTTCCCGGCCGATTACCACGCCAAGGATCTGGCGGGCCAAACGGTCCAGTTCGACATCACCGTCAAGCAGGTGCAAGCCCCGGTCCTGCCCGAACTCGACGCCGAATTCGCGACCAGCATGGGCATCGCCGACGGCGACGTCACCAAGATGCGCAGCGAAATCGAAGCCAACCTGAAGCGCGAAGTGAAGCGCCGCATCGAGGCCAAGCTGAAGGATCAGGTCATGGAAGCCCTGCTCAAGGCCAACCCGATTACCGTCCCGACCGCCCTGATCGATATGGAAGTCCAGCGCCTGATGCAAGCAGCTCGCCAAGACATGGAACAGCGCGGCATGAAAACCAAGGACTTCCCGATCCAGCCGGAATGGTTTGCCGACCAGGCCAAGCGCCGTGTTTCCCTGGGCCTGATTCTTGCTGAAGTAGTCAAGACGGAAAAGCTTCAGGCAAGCCCGGAACAAGTCCGTGCGATGGTCGAAGAAACGGCGGCCTCCTACGAACAGCCGGAAGAAGTTATCCGCTGGTACTACGCCCAGCCGCAACGCCTGCAGGAAGTTGAAGGTGTCGCAATTGAAAACAACGTCGTGGCATGGGTGCTGAGCAAGGCCAAGGTCACCGACAAGGCTGCCGTGTTTGATGAACTGATGGGTCAGAAGCAGTAATCTGAACATCGTCACAAAAACGACAAACGTCTGAAATGCAACAGAGAAGGGCTGACATGAATATCGACAACGCAAGCAACTGGGATCCGCAGGCTCTGGGCCTCGTCCCGATGGTGGTTGAACAGAGCGGACGCGGTGAGCGCGCGTACGACATCTATTCGCGCCTGCTGAAGGAGCGGGTGATTTTTCTTGTCGGCCCGGTCAACGACGCCAGCGCCAACCTGGTCGTCGCCCAATTGCTGTTCCTTGAAGCGGAAAATCCGGACAAGGACATTTATTTCTACATCAATTCACCGGGTGGCTCGGTGACGGCTGGCATGTCGATCTACGACACCATGCAGTTCATCAAGCCCGACGTGTCGACGCTGTGTATCGGCCAGGCCGCCTCGATGGGCGCCTTCCTGCTCAACGCCGGCGCCAAGGGTAAGCGTTTCGCGCTGCCCAACTCGCGCGTGATGATTCACCAGCCGCTGGGCGGCTTCCAGGGTCAGGCCTCGGATATCGCCATCCACGCCAAGGAAATCCTGTCGATTCGCGACCGCCTGAACCGGATCATGGCCGAACACAGCGGTCAACCGCTCGAGCGCATCGAAAAGGATACCGACCGTGACAATTTCCTGTCGGCGGTCGAAGCGGCAGAATATGGTTTGATCGACAAGGTGTTGACCCGCCGCGATGCGGCTTAAGCAAGGAGATACAGATGTCTAAAGGCGGCCAGGAAAAACTGCTCTACTGCTCCTTCTGCGGCAAAAGCCAGCATGAAGTCAAAAAGCTCATCGCCGGTCCGTCGGTGTTCATCTGTGACGAGTGCATTGCACTCTGCAACGACATCATCCGCGACGAACTCCCCGAAGAAGCTGCCAAGGCAGGTCGCTCCGACCTGCCGACGCCGCGCGAAATAAGCTCCATCCTCGACCAGTACGTAATCGGCCAGGAAGTCGCCAAGCGCATTCTCGCCGTTGCTGTGTACAACCATTACAAGCGCCTGCGCCACACCGCCAAGAACACCGGCGAAGTGGAATTGGCGAAGAGCAATATCCTGCTGATCGGACCAACCGGCTCCGGCAAGACCCTGCTCGCCCAGACATTGGCCCGCATGCTCAATGTGCCCTTCGTGATGGCCGATGCAACGACGCTGACCGAAGCCGGCTATGTCGGCGAGGACGTCGAAAACATCATCCAGAAGCTGCTGCAGAAATGCGACTACGACGTCGAGAAGGCGCAGCAGGGCATTGTCTACATCGACGAAATCGACAAGATTTCCCGCAAGTCCGACAACCCGTCGATCACCCGTGACGTTTCGGGCGAAGGTGTGCAGCAGGCCCTGCTCAAGCTGATCGAAGGCACCACCGCCTCGATCCCGCCGCAGGGTGGCCGCAAGCACCCCAACCAGGACTTCGTCCAGGTCGACACAACCAACATCCTGTTCATTTGCGGCGGCGCTTTCGCCGGCCTTGAAAAAGTGATCCAGAAGCGCTCCGAAAAGGGCGGCATCGGCTTCGGCGCCGAAGTGAAGAGCAAGGATGATGGCAAGGCCGTCGGCAAGGTTCTGCTCGAAACCGAACCGGAAGACCTCATCAAGTTCGGCCTGATTCCCGAACTGATCGGTCGCCTGCCGGTGGTCGCCACCCTGCAGGAACTGGAAGAGGATGCCCTGGTACAGATCCTGACCGAGCCGAAGAACGCCTTGGTCAAGCAATACCAGAAGCTGTTCAACATGGAAGATGTCGAACTGGAAATCCGCCCGGGTGCGCTATCTGCAATCGCCAAAAAGGCCCTGGAACGCAAGACCGGCGCCCGCGGCCTGCGCTCGATCATGGAACACGCTCTGCTTGACACGATGTACGAACTTCCCGGCATGGAAAATGTCGAAAAGATCGTCATCGATGAAAACATGATCACCGGCGACACCCCGCCCCTGCTCATTTACGCCGATCAGCCAAAGGTTTCCGGCTCGAACTGAGCCGGGACTTGAATTGCGGTTTCCCGCCCCCACGTAGGGGGCACATACCTATTTCAAAGGCTTCGTAATGTCGAACCCCAACACGCTCCCGGAAACCGTCGAACTGCCGCTGCTGCCGTTGCGCGATGTCGTCGTCTTCCCGCACATGGTCATCCCCCTCTTCGTCGGCCGCCCGAAATCGATCAAGGCCCTCGAAATGGCCATGGAAGCCGGCAAGAACATCCTGCTGGTCGCCCAGAAATCGGCCGCCAAGGACGATCCGGAGCCGGAAGACCTCTACCGCATTGGCTGCATGGCCAACATCCTGCAAATGCTCAAGCTACCGGACGGCACCGTCAAGGTGCTGGTCGAAGGCACCCAGCGCGCCCGCGTCGAAGCCATTGAGGTGCAATCCTCGGTCTTCATGGCCACTGCCGCCCCGTTACCGCAAGCGGCGATTGAAGATCACGAGATCGAAGCCATGCGCCGCGCGGTGGTTGCCCAGTTCGACCAGTTCGTCAAACTGAACAAGAAGATTCCGCCGGAAGTCCTCTCCTCCATTGCCGGCATCGAGGATGCCGGCCGTCTGGCCGACACCATCGCCGCCCACCTGCCGCTCAAACTGGAGCAGAAGCAGGAAGTGCTGGAAATGGAAAGCATCCGCGACCGTATCGATCGTCTGCTCTCCCAACTCGAATCCGAAATCGACATCCTGCAGGTCGAAAAGCGCATCCGTGGCCGCGTCAAGCGCCAGATGGAGAAGAGCCAGCGCGAGTACTACCTGAACGAACAGGTCAAGGCGATCCAGAAAGAACTCGGCGAAGGCGAAGAAGGGGCCGACCTCGAAGAACTGGACAAGAAGATCAAGGCCGCCGGCATGAGCAAGGAAGGCCTAGCCAAAGCGCAAGGCGAGCTGAAAAAACTGCGCCTGATGTCGCCGATGTCAGCTGAAGCCACTGTCGTCCGCAACTTCATCGAAACCCTGATCGGCCTACCCTGGCGCAAGAAGACCCGCATCAGCAAGGATTTGCACGAAGCGGAAAAGGTGCTCGACACCGACCACTACGGCCTGGAGAAGGTCAAGGAGCGCATCGTCGAGTATCTCGCGGTGCAACAGCGCGTCGACAAGGTCAAGGCACCGATCCTGTGCCTGGTTGGCCCCCCGGGTGTCGGCAAGACCTCGCTCGGCCAGTCGATCGCCAAGGCAACCAACCGCAAGTTCGTCCGCATGGCACTGGGCGGCGTCCGTGACGAAGCCGAAATCCGTGGCCACCGCCGCACCTACATCGGTTCGATGCCGGGCAAGATCCTGCAGAGCCTGACCAAGGTCGGTGTCCGCAACCCGCTCTTCCTGCTCGACGAAGTGGACAAGCTCGGCCAGGATTTCCGTGGCGACCCCTCCTCCGCATTGCTGGAAGTCCTTGATCCGGAACAGAACCATACTTTCCAGGATCATTACGTCGAGGTCGATTTCGACCTCTCCGACGTGATGTTCGTGGCGACCGCCAACACCCTGAACATTCCAGCCCCGCTACTCGACCGGATGGAAGTTATTCGCCTGTCCGGCTACACGGAAGACGAGAAGGTCAATATCGCCATGCGCTATCTACTGCCCAAGCAGATCAAGAACAATGGCCTGAAAAAGACCGAAATTGCGGTGGCCGACAGCGCCATTCGCGACATCGTCCGCTACTACACGCGAGAAGCAGGCGTCCGCGCCCTCGAACGAGAAATCTCCAAGATTTGCCGCAAGGTCGTCAAGACCTTGGTACTGAAGAAGCGCGACACGAAGATTGCGGTCAACGCCCGCAATCTGGACAAATTCCTCGGTGTGCAGCGTTACAGCTTCGGCATGGCCGAAAAGGAAAACCAGGTCGGCCAGGTTACCGGCTTGGCGTGGACTGAAGTCGGCGGCGAATTGCTGACCATCGAATGCGCCAACATGCCGGGCAAGGGCAACATCCTGCGCACTGGCTCCTTGGGCGATGTTATGAAGGAATCGGTTGAAGCAGCCCGTTCGGTGGTCCGCGCCCGCTCACGCCGCCTGGGTATCAAGGACGAAGCGTTCGAGAAGACCGACATCCACATCCACGTTCCGGAAGGCGCCACGCCCAAGGATGGTCCGTCTGCCGGTATCGCGATGACCACGGCCCTGGTCTCCTCCTACACCGGTATTCCGGTCCGCTGCGAAGTTTGCATGACGGGAGAGATTACCTTGCGTGGCGAGGTGCTGGCCATTGGCGGCCTCAAGGAAAAGCTGCTGGCCGCCGTGCGCGGCGGATTGAAGACAGCCTTGATCCCGGAAGAGAACGTCAAGGACCTCACCGAGATCCCGGACAACATCAAAAACAAGATCGAGATCGTCCCGGTCAAATGGATCGATCAGGTACTGGAGCGAGCACTGGAGCGCAAACCGGAAGCCCTGCCGGAGCAATCCGAGCAAAATTCAGGCGTCGCAGCCGGCGCCGATAGCGCTGCATCACAGGCCATCCTTACTCATTGATTTGAAAGGAAAGGCATGCTGGACCATTCGTCCGGCATGCCCGCCTGGATGTTCCGCCCCGGTGAATGCCGCCAGAATCCGCTTGACACAAGGATTTCGGCAGAGATATAAATCCGTCCTCACAAAATTTTTGCGGTTAAAATCCTTCCATTTAGGGGACTCAAGATGAATAAAACTGAACTGATCGATCAGATTGCTGCTTCTGCTGACATTTCCAAAGCAGCTGCTGCTCGCGCCCTCGACGCCACCGTTGCAGCCGTCAAGGATGCACTGAAGGCCGGCGATACCGTCAGCCTGATCGGTTTCGGCACCTTCTACGTTGGCGAGCGTGCCGCCCGCACCGGCCGCAACCCGCGTACCGGCAAGACCCTGGAAATCAAGGCCGCCAAGTCGCCGAAGTTCCGCGCTGGCAAGGGTCTGAAAGACGCCATCAACTAAGAGCTTTCCGGGTGCTTAGCTCAGTTGGTAGAGCGTCGCCCTTACAAGGCGAATGTCGGCGGTTCGACCCCGTCAGCACCCACCAAGACTCCTGAAAAGGATTACATCAACCCCGCTCCCGTAGCGGGGTTTTTGTTGGGAAGGATCAAATGACTGCGCTGCAAGATGACAACAAGACCGGTGATGCACTCAGAGCCCAGCGTTTTGAGATGCTGGCAGATATTGCCAAGGAACTCGCTGGTGAAGTTGTGTTTCCCACATACTTCGACGCGGTGTTGCGCCTTCGCAAGGCTCTTCAGGAGCAAAACCAGTCGCTGGGCAGGATCGCTGCCGCAGTCGCAGCTGAGCCGCTGATCAGCGCCAAGCTGCTGCACCTCGCCAACTCGGTCGCCTTCAACCCTGGCGGCACCGAAGTGCTCGATCTGCAAGCAGCCATCGCCCGCCTCGGCATCAATGTAGTACGCAGCACGGCACTGTCAATTGTCATGACCCAGCTTCTCCGGGCCAAAGGCATGGCCGCGTACAGCGAACTGACCCATACCCTGTGGGATCATTCGATAAATACTGCCGCGGCCGCTCGCATCATCGCCCGCAAGCTGACCCGCATCAACCCTGAGGAGGCCATGCTGGCGGGCCTGATTCACGACCTTGGTGCCTTCTACATGCTCTATCGGGCAACACAGTACGAGGAGCTCAGCCACCGGCCGGAGAGCGTCAAATACCTGATCATCCAGTGGCACGAAAGCATCGGCGTTTCGCTGCTTAACGCGCTCGGCTTGCCCGAAGAAATTGTCAAGGCGACAGAAGATCATGATCGCCTGCGCCCGCCGCCCAACCCGGTGCGTACCCTGACTGATGTAATTTACGTGGCCAACATGCTGGCTGGCGGACATTTCGAATGGACTATGCAGGATCTGCCGATGTGCTCCGCAGACCTTGAGGCGCTTGAAACTCAGTTTGCCGAGATCAGACCAGAAATTGAAGCGGAAGCTTCAGAAATGCGCACATCCTTCGGCTGACCGGACCAATCAGTCCTTGCGCCCGTAACCGGTCTTGACCTGGGTTGATGCCAGCACGCCACGCAGAATATTGATCTCATCTTTTTCGAGACGTACTCGCCCAAACAAGCGCCGCAATTTAGGCATCAAACGACCCGGTTGTTCGGGGTTGTAGAAACCGGTGTCGGTCATGACTTTTTCAAGATGGCCATAAAGCCCCTCGACTTCATCAAGCGTCGCCGGCGGCGAAGCAAAGGGGGTCACCCCCAGCACCCGTATCGGCGGCTGACCAGCAAACGCAGCCATCCGGCTTTCATAGCAAAGCACCTGGACTGCCGAGCCGAGGTTTAGGGAACTGAAGTCAGGGTTGGTCGGAATCGTGACGGCTGCCTGGCAATGCAGAATCTCCTCATTGCTCAGCCCCATGGTTTCGTTACCGAAGACCAGCGCAACCTCACCCTGCTCCGCCTCGCGCAACAGGCGCGCCACCGTTTCGCGTGGCGCACCGATCTCCGGCCCCAAATCACGCTGCCTGGCTGACAGTGCAACCGCAAATATCGTTCCGGCCAAGGCCTCTTTCAGCGAACTGGTGATTTTGGAAGCCTGAAGGACGTCGACCGCACCAGTTGCCCGCACATCCGCCTCGGGGTCGGGAAACTGTTTGGGCTCCACCAGATACAGACTGGACAATCCCATCGTCTTCATCGCCCGCGCCGCTGCACCGATGTTGCCCGGATGACTCGGACGGCACAGAACAACTCTGATGCGTGAAAGCAGGAGTTGAGGGTTCATAGTGTAAAATCCAGTCTTTCAAATATAAATCGGGTGGCCTCGGCCACCCGTTAGCTCTTTAAGCCCATGCATCCAGCCCTGAATATCGCCATCAAGGCGGCGCGCCGCGCCGGCCAGATCATCAACCGTGCCTCCAACGACCTCGACTTGCTGAAGGTTTCGACCAAGCAACCGAACGACTTCGTCACTGAAGTCGACAGAGCAGCCGAAGCTTCGATCATCGAAACCCTGCAGGAGGCCTATCCCGGCTACGGCATTTTAGCAGAGGAGTCTGGCGAGACTGCCGGCAAGGGCAACAACGATGCCGAATACCAGTGGATCATCGACCCACTCGATGGCACTACCAACTTCATTCATGGCATGCCCCAATACGCGGTCTCCATCGCCCTGGCCAAGGCCGGGGTCGTTGAGCAGGCAGTCGTCTTCGATCCCAATCGCAATGAACTCTTCACCGCCAGCAAGGGCGCAGGCGCCTTCCTCAATGAGCGCCGCATCCGTGTTTCGAAACGGCTCAAACTTCAGGATGCGCTGATCGGCACCGGCTTCCCGTACCGCGAGTTTCAACACATCGACACCTACCTGGCCATCTTCAAGGAATTGACCCAGAAGACTGCCGGCTTGCGCCGTCCCGGCGCCGCTTCACTCGACCTCGCCTACGTCGCCTGCGGCCGCTACGATGGCTTCTGGGAGTTCGGCCTTTCTCCGTGGGACATGGCAGCAGGTTCCCTGCTGATTTCCGAAGCAGGCGGACTGGTCAGTGATCTGCGTGGCGAAACAAACTATCTCGAAACCGGCAACATCATTGGCGGCACCCCGAAGGTTTTCTCGCCGCTACTCAATCTGATTCAGGAAAAACTGCCCGAATCCGTGCGCGGCTAAATTTAGCCAGCCACAACCCAAAAGCGCCAACATGGCGCTTTTTTTATTTCAATTACCCCATATGGAATGGGATGACACATTTTCCCTTGGAAAAGAACTGCCTGATCGCTACACAAAAACACCTAGCACCAATCCCTGGGAATACGTACAAAAATACATACTTCCCGGAATTACACCCTTCACGCCAAGACAACAAAATCGGATTGAGAAAATACCGAACAGCATGGACGAGAAAACGCTTGGAAGCACCTGTCACTCATCAATGACAACCTCTAAAAAGCAAACTAAAGGTTGAGATGATAAAAACGGTGTAATTGATTTCCAGTCTTTACCATCCGTTCTCTCGGTTAAAAACGGATCAACAAAAAGCTGGAGACACCATGAAAATCACACTCAATGGCGTGGGCAATAATCACTGCCTAGTTTTTGAAGGCAAAATGACCTGCAAGTTCGCCCGCGAAATCGAAAACAGTATTATCGACATGATGCGCCGGCATCCGAAAATTAACGTCGACCTGTCACGGGTTCACGAAATTGATCGATGCGGCGTACATCTTCTTTCGGTACTAAAAAGCTTCGGCGGTGAGGCAGTCAAAATCATTGCGACCTCACCCGAAGTCGAAATAACTCTGCATCACTTATATCCGCTTCACCAACATGTTCGACCAGGCAGCAACGGCTCAAAATTCAGAAAAGCCCCTGCGTTGCAGTCCGCTTCGTTGTGATTTTGGATCAAAAACCAAGCAACAGAAGTACTCACCAACATAACGGGTGAATACTTGGGTAATGACACGCATTGAGCACAGCATTAATCCTACCCTGCTGCGGTTTACAGTGCCTCACCACACCTCGACTACCGAGATCACCGTAACCAATTTAGCGCTGTACGAGTATTTCATATTTATCCGAAATAAATAAAACTTTTCCTTAGTCAGGAATATTGCCTGTAAATATAAATTATTAATCATATAGACAATATTAAATTAAAATCCGTGGGGAAAAGAATGACAACCGGAAGCGTAGTTCTGATCGATCCTCAGAGTTACATTAGCCAGCAAATACAAAAACTGGTAATTGAAAACATTAATTTTTTTTGCGTCGAATCAACGGCGGATGCAAAGAATCTTTTATCCAGACAACCGTGTTCGGTGGGCCTGGTTATCCTTGACCCGTCGCTGAAGGACAGTCTGGAAGAGGTCGAGTCACTCGTCGTGGCAACATCAAAGACCGAGTGGATTGCGCTGGTTGCCCCGGCATTTATGGAAATGGCTCATGTGCGTTCATTTGTCGCCAATGCGTTTTACGACTATCACACATTACCGGTCGACCTACAGCGCCTGCTCATGACGATTGGCCACGCCTGCGGTATCGCTCATCTCAGGCTTTCGCTCGCCAAGAGCAAGAAAGAGAATGCGGACCCTGGCCACTTTGGTATTCACGGCAATAGCGCCATCATGCAGACCTTCTTTCAGCGACTGGACAAGGTCATCAATGCCGATCTCGCCGTATTAATTGGTGGCGAAACCGGAACCGGCAAAGAGTTGGTCGCCCAAGCCATCCACGGTCACTCCCGGCGTTCAAAGGGCCCATTTGTAGCAGTCAACTGTGGAGCGGTCCCGCAAAACCTAATTCAGTCAGAACTCTTTGGTCACGAGCGTGGCGCATTCACCGGTGCACAACAAAGAAAGATCGGCAGCATTGAAGCCGCGAATGGTGGGGTGCTGTTTCTCGATGAGATCGGCGATTTGCCACTCAACCTACAAGCAAATCTGCTCAGAGTATTGCAGGAACGCACGATCACCCGGCTCGGCTCGACCCAGCCGGTTCCTGTGGACTTTCGCATCATTGCCGCCACCCACGTTGACCTGCAGCAAGCCATCCAGAACGGCAGTTTCCGGGAAGACCTGTATTACCGCCTCAGCGTCATCCAACTTGATTTGCCGCCCCTACGCAGTCGAGATGGGGATGTTCCATTACTGGCAGAGGTAATATTCAAAAGACTTTCGGCAAACAATCCGCACTGCCGGGCAAACGGGTTCACCAGTCAAGCATTGCGGGTGATGAGCACATACCGCTGGCCAGGCAACGTCCGCGAACTGATCAACCGGATTCACCGCGCAGTTATTCTGTGTGAGGGCAAGCTGATCGGTGTCAGCGACCTTGGGCTGGATGCCTATGTAGACATTCCTGAAGCAAAGACACTGGAGGACGCAAGAGCCTCTCTTGATCGTAGCATTCTCGAAATAAGCCTGCGCAATAACGGGAACAACGTCTCACGCGCCGCACGTCAGCTTGGCGTTTCGCGCGTCACCTTTTATCGGATGATGAACAAGCACAACATTGCAGCGACCCATTAGACAAATTTCGTCGCACCTTACTACCGGTAAACGGGTAGTCAATTAATTACTATTCGGTATTCCTCTTACCGATTCGCAAACATATGATTCCAAGGTAAAAAATACCAATTACATATGGGATTTTCGTGATCAAAAGAGGAATGATGCCCGGCATCAAAGCAACCGGACACCACTTGGCCGGAGCACTGGCTCTGGCTTTCGTCGGAATGGCACAAGGAGCCGACCTGACTCCAGAGGATGAACAATTCCTTCGCAAGCAGATCATCGAGCAATCCAAACAGCTTGACGCACTCAAGCGACAAATGGCGGAGACTGACGCCAAGTTGCTTGAGATGCAGCGAATTCTCAACAAGGAAAAACTCCGCACTACACGTGCGACTGGCACTACCCCGCCACAGGGTGGCACGTCCCCGTCATTTGATCTGGCTCAGGCCCCGCAAGCGCAGCCGAAAAACCAGCCGGAAACGGTCGGCCAGCCCGAAGAACGGTCCCGTGTGCAACAGATTGCTCAGATCTTTGAACAACCCGGTGTCCTGACGCCACGCGGCAAATTCATGCTCGAACCGGGGCTGCAGTACGGCTACTCATCAAGCAACCGAGTTTCTCTGGTGGGCTACACGATTATTCCGGCGATACTGATTGGCCTGATCGATGTAAAGGAAGTCAAACGCAACACCTTCACCCCCAGCCTGACTGCACGCTGGGGCATTACCAACCGCCTCGAACTGGAAGCCAAGCTTCCCTATGTCTATCGTGATGACACAGTCGTATCGCGCCCGCTTAACTTGGGTGCTGCGCGTGATGAGGTTTTCAACAGTACGGGTTCCGGCATTGGTGACTTTGAAATGACCGGTCGCTACCAGTTGAACGAAGGTGGCGTCGACAACCCTTATTACATCGCCACGATGCGCTTCAAGAGCCGTACCGGCAAAGACCCGTTTGAAGTTGAAACGGATACTCTCGCACCAGGAAGAATTTCCAATGAATTGCAGCGGGAACTACCTACCGGCTCCGGTTTCTACACACTCCAGCCCGGCCTGACTGTGCTCTATCCGTCCGACCCGGCCGTCTTCTTTGGCGGCATCAGTTATCAGTACAACATCAAACGCTCGGGCGTCTCGATGAATACCACCAACGGCCCGGTCGCAATCGGCGAAGTCGAGCCCGGCAGTGTGTTGGGTTTCAACTTCGGTATGGGCCTGGCACTCAACGACCGTTCGTCGTTCAGCATTGGCTATGATCACGCCTCGGTCGGCGCGACAAAAATCAACGGCACGACCGCTGTCAACTCGGTTCGTACCGAACTCGGCACCTTGCTGCTTGGTTATTCGCATCGCCTGAACAAGAGCACGTCGTTGAACGTTTCGGTCGGCGCCGGCGTAACGCGGGACACCCCGGATGTACAGCTCTCTGTTCGCTTGCCGATGACTTTCTAAGTCATCAAAAATCGAAGGCCACCACTGCGTTCCGCAACGGTGGTCGGCGTTTTTAGCCGCTGCCAGGCCAGCGACTAACGACGCAGGGAGTTAACGATTCCGTCATGCACGGCGGACTGCACCGACATCGCGCGCATCATCTGTGCGCTATTCACCGTTGCATTGATGGTCGTCACATTCTGGATTGTCTGATTATTCAGCGTGTTCTGGATTACCGTGCCCCCCAGATTGGCGCCAACCTGAGCAGCAATGCCGTTACCGGCGCCATTCTGCACCAGCCCGACCGAGCCGGGCATATTGCTGGCAACCACCACCTGCGGCACCCCGCCGCCGACCGCGGCTTGCAAGTCCTTGACGTTGAGTACGGTCGAGGTAACGAGTTGGCCGTTGATAAATACTGCTCGCTCGATCCCGAAGGAGACTTTGAGGGCGCTATCCGCAAATTCGAAGCCGCCACGGATATCATCAAGCGACTCATCAGCCAAGACCAGAAGATTATTGTCGAATGGGCTGCGAGTGCTACCCGCCGGCGCCTGTGTCAGCTTTTCAGTTTTTTTCTGCCCGACTTCCGCCGAATTTGTCTGACCCCGGCGGTCAACCGTCTCCAAATCCGGAAAATCATTCTCCGGGAGCGTTGGTATCTCGGGCATTGCAGTCAATACGACATCGTTGCCCGAACACTCCACGGGTTCGTTCGTGTCCAGCGGCCAGCTCGCCAAGGCCAGTAGCTCGGGGGCGACTTCCAGCGAGCGACGTATGGCTAATTCGCAAGCGCTGGTTAATAGCTCAGTACGCATCAGCAATGCGGTGGGTGTCATCTCGACTTTGCCGTGATCACGTTTCGTGGCATCGAGGCCATGCGCCAGAGGCTTGCTGGCGAACCAACTGGCAGCCGAAACGCAGACCAGCAGGGAAACACCCATTTTGCTGGTTTGCCTGCCGGAACCTGGATTGCGTAGACGCATCGCCAGACTCCTAAAAATCGTTGGGACCGCGTTTGGGCAGCATGGACTCGGCCGCCCCACGGTAGACACCGTCGGCAACCGGCCCCCTGGGGCTGACTCGCCAGTCCGCATCGGCGTTGAATTTGGCCAGTTCCGTCTTGTTCCGAATCACGAAGAGGATCCGGTTTACCCACATCTCCTTGAATTGGCTCTGCGGCATGGCACGGGTTCCCGATGACGGATCACCGATCAGGATGCGCCCTTCGCGCAAGCCCTTGACCACGACAAAGTGGAAATAGCCATTTTCCTTAACCAGGGCGATGGCCGGAATACCCGCCACCTGCAGTTGCTCGACATCAGCAACAAAACCATCCGCTTGAAAACCGCGCGCATCGAGATAAGCCTTCATGTCGAGCAGCGAAAAACCTTCCTTGCGAATCTTCGCTTTGTCGCCTCGCTCGTACATCTCCTGAAAAACATCCTGCTCACTGATCGAATAGGAATAGTGATGCGTCAGCAAAGTCGCCAAGGCGGCCGAACCGCAACTGAAGTCGTACTTCTGCCGTAGCGTATTACGGAAGCGCACATCCCTCATGCTGGTTACCGGAACCGAAAACGCGCCGCCGGACTGAATCGGCATCTCGATCCGCGAACTGGGCTCGGCTGCAAAGGCAGTCTCTACGGCCGTACTTGGCAGCAAAAACAGGAGAAGTAATGCAGGAAAGACTTTCATCGCCGATGGAAAGCTCATTTGATCTGAACATTGACGATGGTGGAATTCTGGATCAGTACATTGTTACCCGAGTTTTGAATCACCGTCGCCAGACCACTGCTCCCGGCAAAAGACCCATCGCTGACCAGGTTGCTCCCGGTCTTCAAGTTATAGGCCTGGTTATCGCGCACCAAGCCCTCAAGCGCATTCTCGCTATTGACCTGCTCGGCACCACCGCGGAGACTCGCCAGTTGCTCTCCGTTGATCGCATCACCACCCAATTCAACAATGCCCGCCGGTGGCGCAGGTGTAACCACCATCGACCCATCGGTTGGCACCTCTGCATGGGCCGAACCAGAAGCAAAGCAAACGAGCAACAAGCCAGCCATCAAGCGCCAATAATTTATATTTGTCATGACAGTGCTCTCCGGTGTGAAGAAATACCCGGAGGCCGGCTGGCCCCCGGGTTTTCGTTCAGTTACTTGCCGACGTTCAAGTTGGCTTGAACATTGACCGTTTGCTGAACCAGCGAGGCCATGCCGCTGTTTTGGCTGGACACCATGATGCCGGCGCCATTGGTGAAGCTGCTGGTGATGTTGTTGGACATGTTGAAGCTTCCGGCATCAACCAGGACCGAGCCACCGTTGCCACCGTTGCCGCCCGTTGCGCCGTTACCGACGCCACCGACACCACCTTCACCCGCACCACCTTGACCACCGGCTCCGCTCTGGGCACCAACCGCCCCATCCGCACCTTGAGCCGAACCGCCCGTGGCGCTACCGTTCGAAGCTTGGGTCGAAGCGCCGCCATTGGTGGCAGAACCATTGCTGGCCGAACCACCAGCAGCACCGGCACCGCCGGTATTGCTCGCCACGCCACCCGAACCACCAGTTGCCGTGCCACCATTACCGGTTGCATTGGCCGTGCTGGTCGCTGCGCCGCCGGTTGAACTGGCCGTACCACCGGTCCCTGCACCGCCAGTCGAGCTGGCCGAGCCGGTTGCCGCACCGCTGGAAGCGGTCGATTGACCCGTGGTTGCAGCACCGCCACTTGCAGTAGCCGTTCCACCTCCGTTACCAGCCGTCGCGGTAGCCGTTCCGGTCCCGTTGCCAGCCGTCGAGCTGGCCGTCCCGGTGCCGTTGCCAGCCGTCGAGCTGGCCGAGCCCGTTGCTGCGCCGCCGGTATTGGTCGCCGTTTGCGAATTGGCACCAGTCGACGAAGTACCGCCAGCGGCCCCGGTTGCATTGCCGGAAGTCGTTCCGCTGCTATTGGTTGCATAACCGCCGGCTCCACCCGGAGCGGCGGGATCGGCGGCCGCCGCCCCACCGTTACCACCCCATGCCTTGTTCGTCGAGAGTGCAGCGCCAGCCGCGGTCTTGCTGTTGGCATCTGCACTGCCGGTACCTGTCTTCTGACCAGAACTGGAGACCCCACCCATCGCCATATCCGCGGCCTTGGCCGAACCGCCCTTGCTCACGTCGAAGGAGGTTGCGGAGCCACCCTTGGTCATGTCGGCAGCCTTGGCTGAGCCGCCTTTGGAAATATCGAAGGCATCTGCCGAGCCGCCCTTGGCGACTGAAGTATTGTCGGCCGAACCGGTCTTGGCCATATCCATGGACATGGCAGAGCCGCCCTTGGCATTGGCATTGGCATCAGAAGCACTCGTCTTCTGGGCAGTCATGTTCGTCGCGTCACCGCCATATGCCTTGGCATCGCCGCCACCGTAAGCCTTGGCATTCTTGGCATTGCCGCCATCGCCACCATAGCCGGCCGTAGCGCTGCCATTCGTGGCGCTGCCATTTTTGGCATTACCGGCCGAGGCGCTGCCATTGGATGCATTGGCACTGCCACCCCAGCCACCATCACCGCCATTACCGCCATTACCGCTAGCGCCACCATCGCCGCCGGTGCCGCCCTTGCCATCGCCACCGTAACCCTTGCCGCCGGACCCGCCAGCTGCGCCGTTGGCACTGCCAAAGTTGCTGGCGCTATTGCCAATCCCGAAAATCTTGTTGCCGCTGACCGTACCGCTCAAGTCAACCTTGGCAATGGCCTTGCTAGTATTGAAGGCATTGTTGAAGTTGGAGGTCGCCGTTCCGCCACTGCTGGCAGCCGTGCCATAGTCCCTGGCCTTGGCATCGCCCTTGTTTTTGCTGTTGGTGTTGGTCTCGGTCTCCGTTTTGGTATCGTTATCGTTCTTGGTCAAGTTGATAGTCTTGGTATCGGAATCGTTCTTGGTCAAGTTGATCGTCTTGTTGCTGGTGCTGCTATCGGTCTTGCTATTGTTGCTGTTGTCGGTTGCCGTCGAATATTCGTTGGCCTGGACATTCTCCTTGCCGGTCTGCTTGGAGGTGGCCGTTGCGGTTTGCTGGAAGGCGGCGCCCGAGTTTTCCTGATTGGCAGTCGGCTGCAGAGCGCTTTCAGTTGGCGGCGTTGTGACCACCGGGGGATTGTTGATATTTACCGTACCTGCGTTATTGGTAGGATTCGCCAAGGCAGTCGTCGAACCAAAGGCCAATGCGATTGCCGTCGCCATGAGTGTCTTGTTCATGAGAATTCTCCTGTTCGAGGTTAGACGCTGCCCTATGCCGCGCCCTCCGCAACTCCCAACGCAACGGCTGTGCCAACCCAAAAAATTCAATACAACTAATTGTTTTTTAATGATTTGTCAAAAACAACCAGCCACCCGAGCGATCTTTGAAAAAGCCCTATCTGTAACGCCAGAGAAACAGCTTCCGTTACCTGCGACACGTTCAAGACCCCTGTTTTCAGCCGGACAACGAATCAAACAGGGGGCTCACGGGGCAAAGACGCACGGTGTACCAAAACTGAAACAGCGACGCGGGGGCCCTTTCCTGATATCGCCAGGCTGAGGCTTGCCTGGCGCCCCCCGACTGCCGTCCAATATTGCAAGTAGGCGGTATCTAATTGAGAATGAGGCTCTGCTCCTTCAGGGAAAGCCAACCCGCTGGTGCCAATGGATACCCGCTCTCGGGTAATGATTGCTTGGTAAGGTTTTGCTACTCTGATCCCATAATCAGCTAATTAGAATTTACCGATCAGAAGCCGGCGTACCTGACAGGCGCAGCGGACCGATTGGAAGGGATACTGGTTTGGCAAAAATCACATCACCGCTGGATGAGCGGCAAAGAGACACTGAGTATCCGCAGCCGGAAGCAGCCGGCTCAGGTAACAAGCCCCTTTCGGAAATTGGCCTTCTGGAGGAGTCGACCGCAGGATTCTGCATTGCGGGTATTGGTGCATCAGCTGGCGGCTTGGAGGCCATCTGCGAGTTTTTCGAGGCAATGCCCACTGACAGCAACATTGCCTTCGTGGTCATTCAGCATCTCTACCCAACGCAAAAGAGCCTGGCAGCGGAGATCATCGGTAAGCACACGACGATCAGAACAGTGGCTGCAGAAAATGGCATGCGCCTCGAACCCAACTGCATCTACACGATCCCGCCCAATTGCTACCCATCGATTTCCGATGGACAACTCTCTCTCACCCTGCCACCTGACCACAAAGGCCCCCGCCTCCCCATCGACCACTTCTTTGCCTCGCTGGGCAATGACCAGCACGAACGTGCGATCGGGATCATCCTTTCCGGTAGCGGAAGCGATGGCTCGCTTGGCTTGAAAAGTATCGAGGCGAATGGTGGCCTCGTTCTCGCCCAGACACCGGGCAACGCCCAGTTCGACAGCATGCCGCGCACCGCCATCGCTACCGGGCTGGTCAATTTTGTACTGCCGGTTGTCCAAATGCCGAATGCACTTGTCCGCTATTCGCGTCACGAATATGCCGCCGAGCCTCAGAGCAGTCTGGAAAACGAGCAAGAGCAGCTAGGTATCGACAAGATACTCAACATGATCCAAAGCCGCAGCGGCTACAACTTCAGCGGCTACAAACGCAACACCTTGATACGGCGAATCTGGCGCCGCATGGGACTGGCCTCGATACACAGCCTTGTCGACTACGCCGCGCTGCTGGCGACTGACCCGGCGGAAACAGATGCCTTGTTCAAAGATATGCTGATTGGGGTCACCGAATTCTTTCGCGACCCCGAAGCATGGCAAATACTCAAAAACGAGGCCATTGCCCCGCTGGTAGCCAGCAAGAAACCAGGCGAAACGATCCGGGTCTGGGTTCCCGGCTGCTCAACCGGCGAAGAAGCCTATACGATCGCCATCCTGATTCTTGAGCAACTGCGCGAAACCGGAAAGAACTGCCCTCTGGCTGTCTTTGCCACAGACGCCAATGAAGCTGCCCTGCAACTTGGACGCAACGCCAGCTACCCTTTGGGTGTGGCTACCCAGATAAGTAGCGAATACATGCAACGCTACTTTGTCGAAAGCACTGACAACCATCACTTCCAGGTGACCAAACCACTGCGCGACGTCATCATTTTCGGCGCCCAGAACGTGATGAGCGACCCACCCTTTTCCCGCGTGGACATCATCTGTTGTCGCAACATGCTGATCTATTTCGAAGCCGAGATTCAGCAAAAGATTTTCTCGCTGTTCAATTTTGCGTTGCAGCCAAACGGCTACCTTTTTCTCGGCAGCGCGGAAAGCATCGGCAAGCTATCAAACATCTTCACGCCCATCTCGAAGAAGTGGCGCATCTATCGTCATACCGGAACCTACCGTCCGGCCGATCTTCAACTGCCGATCCACAATGCCAGCAAGCCGATAGTGCCGCTTGAATTTCCGCAGCGGGGCGAAGCGGCGAATGTTTCACCGCCCGCCCCTCAACTGGCCAGCCTTTGCCAGCAGATGATGCTGGATTTTTTCTCGCCGGCGGCAGTACTTACCAACCCGAACTTTGAAATCCTGTATTTCTCCGGCCCGACAGCAAACTATCTGCAAATGCCGCGCGGCACGCCAACCAACAACCTGCTTGCCCAGGCACGCGAAGGTCTGCGCTCGCATTTGCGCGTCGCTTTGCGTCGGGCCATTTCGAGCGGTAGTGCGGTTTTTGTCGATGATGCCAGGGTCCAGCGCCGAAACAGCTACCACCCGGTTCGCTTCAGCATCCTTCCCGCCACAGGCAGCCACAACGGAGAAGCGCTGTTCATGGTGGTGTTTGAGGACATCGCAGTGGCCGAGAGCAAGAATGGTGAGAGTCCGCAGCTTCGCCAACTTGAAGAAGAATTGCGTGCCACCAAGGATGACTTGCAGAACTCCATCGAGCGGCTGGAGATATCGAATGAGCAGTTGAAAGTCTCCAATGAGGAAATCGTTTCGATCAACGAAGAGCTGCAATCGATCAATGAGGAACTCGAAAGTTCGAAGGAAGAACTACAATCGCTGAACGAAGAGCTGGTCACGGTCAACCAGCAACTTCAGGCCAAAGTGCAGGAGCTGGAAGGCAGCAATACCGATATGCGCAACTTGCTCGACAGTTGTGAAATAGCCACGATCTGCCTTGATCGCCAGCACAACATCCGCTGGTTCACGCCCAACATGAAAGGGATCGGCAACATGATTGCCGGTGACATCGGCCGCCCGATCAGCGACTTCTCGACCGCAGGCCTCGGCCCCAACCTGATCGATGACGCAGAGACTGTCCTCAAGACGCTCAGCCTGAAGCAGCGCGAACTTGTCTCGCAGGACAATCACTGGTATTTGCGCCGCATCGTTCCCTATCGCACGGAAAACGGCCACATCAATGGCATCGTTGTCACCTACACCGACATCACCGAGGCCAAGCAATCATCCCAAGCTGCAGCTGGCGCCATGCGCGCCATGGCCAACTCGCTGGAAGAGCGGGTACGCGAGCGCACGGCGCAACTGCGCACCCTGACTGCCGAATTGACCTTGACCGAAGAACGCGAGCGGCGCTTACTGGCTCGCGACCTGCACGACGATCTCGGCCAGGTACTGGCTATCGTCAAGATCAAGCTCTCGTCAGTGGAAGGCTCCGAGCGGCGTGGCGCGCTCAAGGCATCATTGAAAGATATCGAACAACTGGTGGACCAGGCCAACCGCTCGGTCCGCTCCCTGATGCTGCAACTGAGCCCGCCGATTCTGCAAACGCTCGGACTGGTTCCGGCACTGGAATGGCTGGCCGAGGAAATGGAGCGTCTTTACGGCCTGGCTGTGCACATCGATCACTATGGTGAACTGCCGGCTCTCCAAGAACCGGCCCGGACAACCATCTTTCGGGCAATTCGCGAATTGCTGATCAATGTCGCCAAGCACGCCAATACGAATGTGGCCCAGGTCTTCTGCCACCCGACCGACGATGGTCGTATTTCGGTATCAGTCACCGATCAGGGGCAAGGTTTCAATTATCAGGAGGCAATGAACAAACCGTCCGGCGACAGCGGCTTTGGCCTGATGAGCGTCAGGGAGCGCATCGAATTCATTGGCGGAGAAATGACAGTGGATACCATGCCGGGATATGGAACAACAATATCGATTGTCTTCCCGGAAAAGCACGAACGTGGACAGGAGGGGGTAAGAAATGGCAATTCGAGTGATGTTGGCGGACGATCACAAAATACTCCGTGAGGCGTTGAAAGGGATACTGGAGCGCGAGCACGATTTCGCGCTGGTCGGCGAGGCAAATGATGGTGCGGAGGCGATCGAACTCGCTCGCAAATTGCGTCCAGACATTATCCTGATGGATATCGGCATGCCGGTCATGGGGGGTATCGAAGCGGCCCGCGAGCTTATTGCCGAGCAACCAGAGATCAAGATCATCGCGCTGTCGACCTACTCCGACCGCCGCATCGTGCTGCAAATGCTCGATGCCGGGGCGCGCGGCTACATCGTCAAATCGGCAGGGCGCGATGAGTTGCTGCGCGGCATACGCGCCGTTGCCCACGGCAGAACCTATCTCTGCCCCGACGCCTCGGCAGTGCTGGTCGATAGCGTGCGGACCAAGAACCCGAGCGAGCCATTTTCCAGTGAACGGCTTGGCAAACGCGAACGCGAAGTCCTGCAATTGCTGGCCGAAGGCCATACCTCGCCGGAAATCGGCAAGCGCCTGCATATCGCCACCAGCACCGTCGAAGTCCATCGCCGCAACATCATGCGCAAACTTGAATTGCACAGCATTGCCGAACTGACCAAATACGCGATTCGCAATGGCCTGACCTCCTCCTGACCCGCCGTCCATCCGGAAAACCCGGAATTACAAGTATCCGCGTATCGGAAATATGGGCTTGCGGGTATTTTGGCTACCCATTGCCGGCGATAAAGTGGCTCCATGGCAAAAGATTCTTCCCGGCAGAACTCGCCGAGTTCTAGCCTGAATCAGGAGTCCGCAAATGGATGGACATTACGATTCCACTGCATTCTCGATGGCAAGGGAACAGTTGCCGCCGCAGCCGGAAGGTAATCGTCTCTCGAAAGCACAGGCCATTGAGAGTCCGATGGCGGTTCTCGACAAGTATGGCATTGTCAGTTTCAGCACGCCGGCGATGGGCGATATGTTCAAGTGCACTCAGCGCGAACTGGAGGGGCGCGATGTCGCCTCGCTGATCCCCGGCCTCCCCCTGAAAACGCTGACCCCGGGCTACAACCTCGCATTCGCAGACTTTTGGGGAAACAAAGGCGAACTGCTCAAATTCAAGGGTCACTCGCCGAACGGCGAACGCATTCCACTGGCTGTTTCGCTGAACAAACTGAGTATCGACAACACCCCGCTTATCCTGCTCCGGCTACTCCCCGGCAGCGAACATGCCATACCGAACGGCGAATTTGAACGCCTGATCGAGAGTGCCAAAAACAAAACGGATGTCGTGATGATTACCGACACAACGGGAATCATTCAGGCCGTCAATGATGCCTTCGCGCAGGCCACGGGCTATAGCAGGGAAGAAGCCGTTGGCCAGCCGGCCAGCCTGATGAAATCCGGTCTGCACACCCCGGAGTTTTACAGCAAGATGTGGCATACGCTATTGGCCGGCAATGAGTTCCAGGCCGTATTCGTCAATCGGCGGAAGAATGGCGAGATTTTTCATGAAGACAAGAATATTCGGCCCTTCATCGACAAATCCGGGCAAATCACCCATTTTGTCTCGACCAGCCACTGCCTCAGCGAATCGCTACGGACCACCCTGCTCCAACTTCACCACGAGGCCTATCACGATGCCCTGACTGGCCTACCGAATCGCCACCTGTTCGAGGATCGGCTCAAACAGGCATTTTCCCGTGCCTTGCGGCGGGGTGAAAACTTCTCCCTGGTTTACCTGGATCTCGACAGCTTCAAGGAAATCAACGACACCTACGGTCATACCGTCGGGGACGAGGTTTTACGCACCACCGCCACGCAACTCAAGGCCTGCGTTCGCAACGAAGACACGGTGGCTCGTCTGGGGGGCGATGAGTTTGCATTGATCCTGCTCGACATCCATCGCCGCGAAGACGTCGAGATCGTTCTCAAGAAAATATTGAGATCACTTGAGCAGGGCATCCATCTCGGAAATAAGCGAATTTCCATTCTCGCCAGCCTTGGCGCCAATATCTTCCCCGACGATGGGACCGATAGCGAAAGCCTGATGATGCGGGCCGATTTCGCGATGTACAAAGCAAAATCGGACGGCGGCCATGGCTTCCACTTTTTCGACAAGGATGAATTCGCGGGGAGCGCGGCAAAAAAACGGCTGGCAGAACTGTTGACCGCAGGCAAACGCCTGAATATCGCTTCCTGCACCAGCGAGCAGTCGACCCGGCACTAATCGACGAAGGGCAACTCACTGCCTGGTAAGCAGGCCGGTCAGATACCGAGCGCACTGCCCTGAAATGCGCAGTCGAACGGGATCGGAGGCATGGTCACGAAGCCAAGATCGGCTTTTGAAGCAAATATCCGGGGGGCGCCATTGCCCCGCACCAGCATTTTTCCGGGCTTGCCAGACTGGGCATCGATGCTGATCGTCGCCGGCAAAAAATCATTGATCAATTCGGCGGTGAGCAGCATTTGCTCGCTGACAGAGGAAGTCGTCAGCGCCGATTCGCCGTTGGCAAAGCTCAAGGGCAGCAACAACTGACTGGCCAGATGCGAGTCGAGCGCCCCCTCTTCGCAATGCAGATGGGCAATCAACGAATCAGCCGCCTTGTTGGCCACCACCTCCGGCGGATGCCCCAACTCACCCAGCGTGAAAAAGGACTGCTTGCTCTGCTCGAACTCGGCCAGCAACACGATGAATGCGCCAGGCAGAGGCGCCGACACCGCCCCTGAGTTGATGTCGATCGGGACGTTCAAGCCTTGCAGGCGCGACATCAACTGCAGGCGTTGGCGCGCCGCCACCGACTGATCCAGACAGGCAACCAGCGAACAGCCCGAGATCCGCAGCAAGCGGCCACGTTCGACAAGATGCAGAGGCTCGACGGCACTGACTGGCTGGATGGAAACCTGCATGACGCCGCCGCCTTTCGGCGCAAACCCGGCTCTTTCGAGCCCAATCTCGGCGCGATAGCCAGCCTGGCGGAGCAAAGGCAGCCATTGCCAGTCGATATTCTCGAAGGCCGGACTGCGTGGTGCATGGGTAACGCCGACCAGACGCAGGCGCGTTGGCAGTGGCGAAAAACTGAGCGGCAGCAACAGGCTTTGCAACAGAAGGGTCAGCGAACCGGGGGTGTCGATATCGATCACTGGCTCATGGGACAACGCCCGTCGCGGCTCAAAGCCCAAACTCTGCGAACCGATCGCCGCGCCATCGACCGCAGCGCCGCTGATGCGGGCCAGCACGTCGATCAAACGCAGGTGCTGCAATTTCAACCCCGGACTGGTCCGCCTGGCACGAATATGCGTCAGGCGAACCGCCTGCCCGGTCAGGACCGACAAGGTCAGGGCGCCACGCAGCAGCAAGCCGCCACCGCTCCCCCTCGATGCATCAATCCTGATCACCATGCTCGACTCCGCCTGTAATTCCGCTAGAGACTGCCTGCTCAAGCGGCTATTTCATCTCGACTGTTCGATGCTCGACCTTTTCGTCTTTGGCCAGCAGGACTTCGAGAATTCCATCCTTGAGATTGGCACTGATTTTCGCCGCATCGACACCGGCGGGAATGAAGAGACTCCGGAAAAAATGCCCATGGGCAATTTCGCTGCAGAAATAGTCGTTCTTCTGCACCTTGACCTCACGGCTTACCCGCCCCTTGATCACTAGGATGCTATCGCTGACCGAAACTTCAAGATCCCTCTTTTCAACACCGGGAAGCTCGACCCGAATCAGGACGTCCTGGTCGCGGTCGATCATATCCACTTGCGGCACCCGAACACCTGGCTGCGCCTCGTCAACGGCGCCCCACAATGGCCCATCCCAGGCGGTGGGTGCAAGCCAGCCGCGTGGCATCAAACGATCAAAGAGACTTTCCACTTCCTCGTTCGTACTGAACATTTGCGCCGAGCGAAACTCGACGCCCCCACCCCCGGATGGAGCACCAACTGCAACATCCTGCTTGGTTTCATTGGCCAAGACATTTCTCCTGAACGATACGGGACTACTTCGGCCCTCGCATGATCTGCAATAACAGTATGAGGAACTCCATTCGCTGATCGGCCTGTTCGCAATTGCCCGAAGCCTGGCCGCTCTCGCCATTTGACGATTTACCGGTCGCAGCCAGATTAGATTCCTGAGCGTCTCGATCGCGCTTTGCCCGCGTATCTCGTGAGACCTTCGAATAACAGGAGGTCTGGGAATCCGTTTTTTTATCGATGTCCTGGGCCGAAGAAGCCTCGGCAACCATCAATGCCGACAATACCCAAACAGTGCACGAGAATAAGGAATGCCGCATGATGCCTCCTCTGATCTGCAAAGTGCCTAATCCAGAAAGGCAAGATCGAGCAATTAGCGATGCCTCAAACTTAATCTATCGTCTCGGGCCGGCGCTCGATATACGGGCAGCGGTGTATTTTGATTACCGGTCACAAGGTAACGGCCCCGACGACGATCTCCCCAGCGTGGATGGCTAGACCGACGAACACTGCGCCGTCCCGGTCAGGGGAACGAAGACCACCGGCAGGGTGCAGCCTTGCGCAAGCCTTCCCTGCTCGTCTTTCCTGAGCAGGCGTAACGTCTGACCGGAATAGCGTTCGCCGACCGGCATCACCAGGCTGCCGCCGGGCTTGAGTTGCTCGATCAACGCCTGAGGTATCTGCGCAGCGGCGGCAGTGACGAGCACGGCGTCGTAGGGGGCATGTTCCGGCCAGCCGAAACAGCCATTGCCGGCAGCAACCTCCACATTGGCGTAACCCAGTCGCTGCAGGCGCTCGCGGGCTGCCGTGGCGAGCGCCTCGATGATTTCCAGCGAGTAGACCTGCCTGACCAGCGACGCCAGCACCGCCGCCTGATAACCGGAGCCGGTCCCGACTTCAAGCACCACGTCGTCGGCCTTCGGCTGAATCAGGTCGGTCATCAAGGCCACGATATAGGGTTGGGAGATGGTCTGGGCATGGCCGATCGGCAAGGGCGAATTGCAATAGGCGCCGGACTGCCAGTCGTCCGGAACGAAGGCATGGCGCGGCACCTTACGCATCGCCGCCATCACCCGCTCGGCCAGTTCGGTGCGACCGGTGTAGGCGGAGGTAGCGCGGACTTCTTCGCGAATTTCGCCGAGCAGGCGCTCGACACTCGATTCGACAGCATCTTTCATCGGCCATTCTCCACTACCGACGCCAATACCATTCGGTTAAGCGTCATTCCGCCCCCGCAGGACGTACCCTTGGCGCAAGGGAACGACAAATACCAAACTGCCTCCTGCTCATCTGACAAAAAAACTGTAAGGGAATCAAGCGTTTTATTGCATCGAATTGAAAATTACATAAAAGCCGTTAAGCAAAATACCGAGCCTCAAGTATTCAACGCCAACCCTTCGAAACTAGAATATGAATGCTGGGTATCGAACGCTCGACGAGCCCGTTTCCGCATCGCCCACCCGGCCAAAGCAAGTTCAAGGCAAATACACCTCACCCCGCCACACGCTTGGGAAAACGGACCGATTCCCGACAGCCGGGCACCCATTCGGGAGTTCCATCATGTTGGAAAATTTGAAGGAAACGGGAAAATCGATCAGCCAGGAAATCAGCCGGGCCTGGGACCTGCTGTCGGATGGCTGGCGTGAAATCTTCAACCGGAGCAGCAATGCCCTCACTCATTTTTCGGGAGGCAAGGACATGCCCCACCCGGCTGGCAACAATCTTCTGCCCTACCCGCGCTGGAGCCTGCTGGCTGGCGAAATCGAGGAAAGCGGCAACGAATTCATCGTCCGCCTCGAAGTGCCCGGCATGGACAAGGAAAACTGCCAGGTCCGGATCGAGGGCAACCGGCTGATCCTGAGTGGTGAAAAGCAATTGGAACGGAGCAGCGAAACCAGCTCCTACCATGTCATGGAACGCGCTTATGGCGCCTTTCAGCGCATCATCCCGCTGCCCGGCTCGGTTATTGAGGACAAGGCTGAAGCCAGCTACAGGAATGGCGTGCTGACCGTTCGCCTGCTCAAGCGCGGGCCGGAAACAAGCATGACGATTCCCGTTTCCTAGCCGGCTACGGCGCCGGGACAGTCAGCGAACATTGCGCTCGCCAAATGCACGCCGAAACGGAGTCCGGTGCTGTAGCGGCCAGATTGCTGCGGGTGCTCGGCGCCCTGGTCGATGAAATGCATCCCGGGGGCGGCTACCCGGTATCGCTCCATAGCCATCTTGAGCGCGACCTGGGTCTGGACAGCCTGGCCCGGGCGGAGCTTTTGCTGCGCCTCGGCCGGGAGTTCGGCAGTACATTTTCCGACCAGGCACTGAGCGACGCGGAGACACCCCTCGATTTATTGCGGGAGATTGGCCGACACGAGACGGCCCTCACCGGCAAGCCGCTCGACATCTTGCCGGAAGCTCCGGAAACAGCCTTGCCAACCCAGGCGAAAACGCTGATCGAGGTGCTCGAATGGCACGCCGCCAAGCATCCGCAACGCACCCATGTCCTGCTCTATGGAGCGGACGAATCAACCGATGCGCTGACCTACGGCGCCCTGCACGATAAGGCGCTGCGTATTGCCGCCGGGCTGCTCGACCGGGGCCTGCTGTCCCGGCAGACGGTGGCCCTGATGTTGCCGAGCGGGGAAGACTATCTGAGCAGTTTTTTCGGCATCATGCTGGCCGGCGGCATTCCGGTACCGATCTACCCGCCGACCCGCCTGGCGCAACTGGGCGAACATTTGCAGCGTCATGCCGGCATCCTGAACAACGCCGAGGCCAGCTTTCTGATCACCGTACCGGAGGCCAAAGCGGTCGCCGCCTTGCTGCAAAGGGATGTGCGCAGCCTCAATGAAATTCTCACGCTGGGCGACGTCGACCGCCGGCATGCCCCGCTGCACTACCGCCCGCGGGCCGAGGACATCGCTTTCCTGCAATACACCTCGGGCAGCACCGGCGACCCGAAAGGGGTGATGCTGACGCATGCCAACCTGCTCGCCAACCTGCGCGCCATGGGCCAGGCGACCGGGGTCGGCAGTCAGGACATTTTCGTTTCATGGCTGCCGCTCTATCACGACATGGGGCTGATCGGCGCCTGGTTTGGCTCGCTCTATTTCGGCGTACTGCTGGTCCTGATGTCGCCCCTATCCTTTCTCGCCCGCCCGGCGCGCTGGCTGAACACCATCTCGCGACATCGCGGGACGATTTCCGCCGCGCCCAATTTCGCCTACGAACTGTGTGCCCGAAAACTGGGCGATGCCGATCTGGCCGACCTCGATCTGTCATCCTGGCGGCTCGCCCTGAACGGCGCCGAACCGGTCTCTCCGGCGACGCTGCAGGCCTTTACCAAACGCTTTGCCGGCTGCGGCTTCAAGCCGGAAGCGATGACCCCGGTCTATGGTCTTGCCGAATGCTCGGTCGGCCTGAGCTTTCCACCGCCCGGCCGGGGACCGCTGATCGATCTCATCGACCGCGCCGCCTTTACCAGCGAAAAACGGGCCGAACCGGCCACCGGCGGCCCTGGCGAGCAAATGCAGATTGTCTCCTGCGGTCGACCATTGGCAGGGCACGAAATCCGCATCATCGACGAAACCGGCGCGGAGCTGGCGGAGCGCCGGATCGGCCGCATCGAGTTTCGCGGAGCATCGGCGACCGCCGGCTACCATCGCAATCCCGAAGCCAGCCGGCGGCTGTTCAACGGTGCCTGGCTGGATACCGGCGACCGCGGCTACAGCGCCGCCGGCGAACTCTACGTCACTGGTCGCGACAAGGATCTGATCATCCGCGCCGGGCAAAACATCTATCCCTACGAACTGGAGCAGGCGGTCGGCAACATTCCCGGCATCCGCAAAGGTTGTGTCGCCGTCTTCGCCGGCACCGACCCGGACAACGCAACGGAGCGCCTGGTCATCGTCGCCGAGACGGCAATCGAGGAAAGCGGCGCCCGGGCCGCACTGGGCCAGCGCATCAACGAGATCGCGCTGGACATCATCGGCATGCCAGCCGACACGGTCGTGCTCAGTCGGCCGAACAGCATCCTGAAAACCTCGAGCGGCAAGATCCGGCGCGCTGCTTCGCGCCAGGCCTACGAGCAAGGCCGGCTCGCCGCCCGGCCGGTGGCGGCCTGGCGACAAAAGCTGGCGCTGGGCACGGCACTGCTGCGCAACGGCCTGAGCATGAGCGCCCGCCGCACCGGCCACTTTCTCTTCGCCGGCTTGTGCTGGCTGCTCTTCGCACTGATCGGGCTCCCCGTTGCCGCACTGCTGGCCGCCCTGCAAAGCCCCGATAGCGGATGCCACCTGCTGCACGTCGCGACCCGCCTCTTCCTCCGGCTGAGCGGCATGCCGGTTCGCGCTATCGACAACAAGCAACTGCCGGAGACGACGCATCTGCTGCTCGTCAATCACTGCAGCTATCTCGATGCCCTCGTTCTCTACGCGGCACTACCGGCCAGCCGGCACTACGCCTTCGTCGCCAAGGACGACCTGGCCAGGCAGCCGCTGATCCGCGCCATCCTGCGGGGACTCGGCACCGTCTTCGTGGCCCGTTTCTCGACGGCGAAAAGCATGCAGGAAGTCGAGCGGATCAGCAGCGCGCTGAACCGGGGGCAAAATCTGGTGATTTTTCCCGAAGGCACCTTCAGCCGCGAGGCCGGCCTCAAGGCATTTCACATGGGCGCCTTTGTCGCCGCCTGCCGGAGCGGCGTGCCGATCCAGACGGCCGGCCTGCGCGGCACGCGCCTTGCCTTGCGCGACGGCAGCTGGCTGCCCCGGCATAGTGCGCTCGGCTTTGCACTCGGACCTTTGCTCGAGGCACCGGGCAACAACTGGCGAACCGCCATCCGCCTGCGCGATCAGGCACGCGGCGAAATATTGAAACTGTGCGGCGAACACGACCTGGCCAGTACGGCAATCAGTGAAGTGCGCGATGAAAATCCTTAGCAAAACACTGAAATATGGGTCATCCCCGCGAAAGCGGGGATCCAGTTTGTTGATTTTTCTGGATTCCCGCCTTCGCGGGAATGACATATTTGAATAAATAAGCATTTCCTTAGCCAAAATACCGCCAAATGAGTATTTAGGCCGCAAGGCGAGCGCATAAACTGGTAGTCAACTGGCGATGGCACCCCCGAAGACAATGAAAGGAACGAGTGATGGGATTCACACTTGTATCTGAAGCATTCAAGGACAACGGGCTGATCCCAATGCGCTATACCTGCGATGGCTGGGACATGTCGCCGCCCCTGCTCTGGCTTCACCTGCCGGAAGGAACGAAGAGCCTGGCCTTGATCATGGACGACCCGGATGCCCCGCATAAGCCATGGACCCACTGGCTGCTCTACAACATCCCACCCGACATCCACAGTCTGAAGGAAGGCATCACGAAGCGGGAGCTGCCAGGCGGCTGCCAGCAGGGGAAAAACGACTGGGGACGAAGCACCTACGGCGGCCCCTGCCCGCCCGAAGGCAAGCATCGCTATTGTCACCACCTGTATGCCCTCGACACCGTCTTGCCCGACCTGAAAACCCCGGGCAAGGCAGCACTTGAAAGCGCCATGCAGGGCCATGTCATTGCCCAGACCACGCTGACCGGTCTCTATCAAAGGGCGCGCGTCTAACCGGAAAACCGCGCAGGCGCCAAGCTACAAGAACGGTTCGACGGCCTCGCTTTCGATTTTGGCGCGGACCGCTCAGGCAGCATTTTTGCCCTGCCGCGTCGTCGACCGCAGCCAGGCGCAAATAAGCCGCAAAAACACATGCCTCGGGCTTTGTAAACGGGTAATACTCAAGTCATAATTTGAGCCAAGCTTCCCCCTTCCCCGCCAACTGCCAGAGAGAGTCATTGCGCATGCAGAATCTGGATCCCGCTCACTATCAGGATATCGTCGACAGCCTGCAGGACGGCCTCTGGGTATCCGACCACGAGCACCGGATCGTCTACGCCAACCCGGCGATGGCGGCCATTGCCGGCATCCCCCGGGAAAATCTCGTTGGCGCCAACGTGCTGGCCGACTTTGGCGAGGAAACCATCAGCAACTTCCGTCATTTCTACCTGGCTGCGGTCGACTCGGGAAAACCGACCAGATACGAATGCCTGGTCGTCACCCCGGCCGGGCGCAAAACCTGGCAAGGCGGCTGGCTGACCCCGCAGCAGAAGGATGGCAAGTTTTCCGGAATGGTCTGCACGGTGCAGGATCTCAGCCAGGCCGAAAACTCGAAGCTGCTGTTGCTGGCCAGCGAATCGCGCTTTCGCAACTTGCTGGAAGCGATCCCCTGCGTTGCCGTGCAGGGCTATGGCCCGGACGGCACCACGCATTACTGGAACCAGGCCTCCGAACGGCTCTACGGCTACTCGGCCGAGGAAGCAATCGGACGCAACCTGCTCGAACTGATCGTGCCCGCCGAAATGCGGGAACACGTCGGCAAACTGATTCGAAAAACCTACGAAACCGGGCAACCGATACCGGCCGGCGAACTCTCGCTGCTGCGCAAGGATGGTTCGTCGGTGGCGGTATTTTCCAGCCATGCCTATATCCATGTGCCGGGCCAGCCGGCCGAAATGTTCTGCGTCGACATCGACCTCACCGAAGTCAAACGGTCCGAACAGACCTTGCGGCGACGCGAAACCTATCAGCGGGCGCTGCTCGACAATTTTCCCTTCATGGTCTGGCTCAAGGACGAGCAAAGCCGCTTTCTTGCGGTCAACCGGGCTTTTGCCAAGGCATTTCAATGGCCGTCGCCGGCCTCGCTGGTCGGCCGCAACGATTTCGACATCACCACGCCGGAACAGGCCGAACTGTACCGGGCCGACGACCAGGCCGTCATGGACAGCGGCAGCAGCCGGCAGACCGAAGAATTGATCGGCTCGCCGGATCATCAATACTGGGTTGAAACCTACAAGTCGCCAGTCATCATCGATGGCAAGGTCACCGGTACCGTCGGTTTTGCCCGGGATATCACTGCCCGCAAAAAAGCCGAGATGGAACTGCTGGCGGCCAAGGCCGAAGCCGAAGCTGCCAACCGCAGCAAGTCGAACTTTCTCGCCGCCGCCAGCCACGACCTGCGCCAGCCGCTCTCGGCGCTCTCGCTCTACGTCGGCCTGCTCAAGGCCGCGGCCCCGGCGGAATGCATCGCCCTGGTAGGCAATATCGAGAATTGCGTCGGCAGCCTGAGCGAACTGCTCACCGACCTGCTCGACGTCAGCAAGCTGGAAGCGGGCGTCGTCGTCCCCAAACAGTCCGATTTCGCCATCGACGATCTGCTCGGTTCGCTGGTCGCCCTGCACGCCGCCGAGGCCGAAGAGAAGGGCCTGCGCCTGCGCTGGCGCCGCTCGAAGGCACTGGCCCGTTCCGACCAGCAACTCTTGCGCCGCATCCTCGGCAACCTGATTGCCAACGCCGTGCGCTACACCCGCCACGGCGGCGTACTGATTGCCTGCCGACGACATCAGGGCAAATGCTGGATCGAAGTCTGGGATACGGGAATCGGCATTCCGGCCGAAAAGACCGGGGTGATCTTCGAGGAATTCACCCAGCTTGGCGTCGATCCACTCAGCCGGGGCAGCGGCTTGGGCCTCGCCATCGTCGCCAAGACCGCCGCCCTGCTCGGTCTGCAGATACGCCTGAACTCACGGCCGGGCCGTGGCTCGATGTTCGCCATCGAACTACCGGACGGCGAGGACCACCCATCGGCGCCAGCCTTGCCAATTGTGCGCAACAACCGGCAATTGCGCATCGCGCTGGTGGACGACAACCCCCAGGTGCTGCGCGCCCTCGCGCTGACCCTGCAAAGCGCCGGCCATCAGGTCGTCGCCGCCAGCGATGGCCAGTCACTGTTCGAACAACTGAACGACAGTGCCCCCGACATCCTGATTTCCGATTACCGCCTGGGCCTGACCGAGAACGGATTCGACGTCATCCAGGCGGCAAAGAACCGCTTCGGCGCACACCTGCCCGCCTTCATCATCACCGGTGACACCGACCCGGCAATTATCCGCAGCATGAGCGGACGCGGCATCGCGGTGCACTACAAACCGCTGTCGATGGAGAGTTTGCAGGCCATCATCAGTGAAACCGTGGAGCGCAGCCCATCATGAAACATCGCATCCTGCTCGCCGACGACCACGCGCTGTTCCGGAATGCCCTGCGCATGAGCCTGGAAATACTGCCCGACATGGCTATCGTCGGCGAGGCACGCGATGGCGAAAGCGTCATCGAAACCGCCCGGCAGACCAGGCCGGATGTCGTTTGCCTCGACATCACGATGCCCGGCCCCAGTTGCACGGAAACAATCCAACAATTGCTGGCCACCGATCCTTCGCTCAAAATCATCGCCATGTCGGCCTATGGCGACCTCTTCCTGGTCGCCCGGATGGTCAAGGCCGGCGCCCTCGCATTTGTGACGAAAATGGATATCGCCAGCCAGTTGCCGGCAGCGATCCAGAGTGTCAGCCAGAACCGGATCTATTTCAGCGCGGACCTGGGCATTAGCGATGTTGCCGAACTGGCGCCCTATGCTCCAACGGACTGAGCGCCGCGGCATCCCGCCAAATATGCCCCGGTAGCGAGTCGACCGGAGGACACATGAACGAGCTGCTCGCCCTCCCCCTGCTCGCCAAGCAGGCAACCGGTGCCGTCGGCTACGGCCGGCGGGCAATCCGAAAGCCGCAGATGCTGCGCGATTTCGGTAGCCACCGCCGCTTGATGTCGCGCCAGTGGACCGAGACCGAGGCTCGCTAGCGAAAGCCCCGGCCCATGCCAAGCTCACGATTCCAGGCAGCCTCGGCCGGCCACTGGCTCTGCTGCCTGTTGCTGGCCCTCCTCGGCCTGCTGCAGCCCGTCAGGGCGGACACGGCAAAACCGGTCATCGAAATTTATGTCAGCCCGGGTTGTCCGCACTGCGCCGAAGCACAGGACTTCCTGCGCCAACTGGCCATTGAGCAGCCGGGCCTGCAATTGAAAATATTCGACATTCAGCACAACCCCGAAGCGCTGCCTCGGCTGCAACTGCTTTCACGGCAGGCCGGCATCGCCCAGGCCGGCGTACCGAGCCTGTGGGTCGGCCAACAGCTGATTGTCGGCTTCGACAGTCCGGCGACAAGCGGCGCCCGGATACGAGCGGCCCTTGCCGGCAGTTCCTTGCCGACTGCAGCCGATAATCAGGCCACCTGTCGCATCAGCGACGAGACCCTGTGCCGACCGGAAGACGAGAGTTCGATTGAGATTCCGCTGCTCGGTCAAAAAATCAGCATCGCAGCCGTCGGCCTCCCTCTGTTCACCATCGTGATCGGCCTGCTCGATGGCTTCAATCCGTGCTCGATGTGGGTTTTGCTCCTGATGATCTCGCTGCTCGCCGCGCTTGGTGACCGCCGCCGGATGCTGGCCATTGCCGGTACCTTTGTTGCGCTCCAGGGCATGGCCTATTTCGCCTTCATGGCCGCCTGGCTCAATCTTTTTCTGCTGATCGGGCTATCCCGTCTCTCGGAGATCGCCATTGCCCTCTTCGCCATCGTCGCCGGCTGCCTCAACCTGAAGGACTTTGTCGCCTTCGGGCGCGGTCCGACGCTGTCCATTCCCGTTGCGGCCAAGCCCGGCATCTATGCGCGCCTGCGCGCCATCCTGCAAACCGAACGTCTGTGGCCCGCGCTGCTCGGCACCGCCCTGCTCGCCTTGCTGGTACAGATGGTCGAACTGCTGTGCACCTCGGGATTTCCGGCGCTCTACACCCGGCTGCTGACACTGCACCAGCTCGATGCGCCAAGCTACTACGGCTATCTGCTGCTCTATAACCTGATGTACATGCTCGACGACGTACTGATTCTGGGCATTGGTGTCCTTACGCTGAGCCAGCGCCGCCTGCAGGAAAAAGAGGGGCGCCGACTGAAACTGCTGGCCGGTCTGGTCATGCTGGGCCTCGGCCTGTACCTGCTCCTGCCCGGCAGCCGCTAATACCCGCTTGGCGGTAGGCACGAATACCGTACCTGGAGAATATCCGCCGAGACCAAAATCCCGCAAAGTGCAATTCACGCTGGTCGGGCTGTCGGCCTCGCCAGCGTGCCTGGCCTCCTGTCAACGAAACAGGGCCGGGCTACGGAGTTAAAGGAGACGCTGGAGATGAATCGAAAAGGCCATGTGCTCGGCGCCCTGTTCGGCGCAACGCTGATTGCGTTCAGCGGCGGCGCGCTTGCTGCCGGTAACGCGGACGGCGAATGCGCCAAAGGCAAGACGCAGTGCCGGGAAGCCGGCCGCGAGCAGCACGACAGCGATCTCGCCCCCCTGAAACGACAACTCTTCGAATTCGCCGGCCTGCCCGACCGGCAGCGCGGGCCAAGCCCGAGCCTGAGCCGCACCAGGCAAGCCGCCGAGCGGCCGCTACCGGGTCGCCAGGCATGGCCGGTGTTTGGCGAAGGCATGGGTTTCCTGGGACACACGCTTTCCAGCCGACTGCTGGGCTTGATCGGCTGGTTCGGCAGCCGCTAGCCTGGCTCGGCCCCGGGCGGGGCGAACGACAGCGAAGCGGATGATGACCCCGGTACTCCGCAACAGCATTTTCCTGCTCGGCCTGCTCGGTTCGCCCGCGCTGCTCTTCGCCGATCCCCAACGCGAACTCGGCCAGCGGGAATATGCAGCGAACTGCGCCATCTGCCATGGCCCGGACGGCAAGGGCGGCGAGCGCCCGGCGCCGGATATGCCCGACCTGACACTGCTCTCCAGCAATAACGGCGGCCAGTTTCCTGTTGCCCAAGTCTATGGCGCAATCGATGGCCGGGCCGAACTTCGGGCCCATGGCCTGCGCGAGATGCCGGTCTGGGGAAACTACTACGCAATGATGGCCGTCCCCGATCACGACGATTACCGGCATCTCCCCGAAGCCTTTGTCCGCAGCCGCATCCTCGCCCTGATCGACTATCTGCAGGGCTTGCAGCAGGCAGCGCCTGCCCCTTGATGTCGATCAGCAGCTACCGACGGGCGGCCGTGGCGGCGAATCGCCTCTTGCCCTGAAGCAAAATTGCCATTTTTTGCCGGTCGACCGCAGGAGCCGCTTCCTGACATGCCTTGCGCGAAACATTGCAAAAGCAGCGGTGCCCCGGCCTTCCCGCTCAGCGGCACCAATGGACGCGGAGCCGCTTTTCGGCCTCGTTGTAGTGAAAGTCGAGTTCGCCGTGATAGGCCTTGTGCAGCGCATCCCCGATATCCCGGGCGAGATGGAGATCGGTCGTCGTGATGACGATGCCGCCTTCGCCGCTGGCGTCTTCGGTGATCGCCATGATCCTGGCCAGCGGGTGCTCGGCCCTTTCCTTCTGCGTGTGATGCTGGATCAGGCTGAGTATTTCCTGGCGATGCTCGACAAAAAATGCGCCGCCGAGATGGACGAAGCCGGCCGGAAAATCATCGCGAATACGCTGGCAGGCCGGACAAAGCACCAGTGCGGCATTTTCCTGCTTCTCACCCCACTGCCAGCGGCCGGCATGAAAGCTGGCCCCGCACTCGGAACAGGCCGCCGGCTCGCTTGGCTTGCCCTGCTGCCGGTAGCTGTCATGCTCGCGCTCCTGATGCAACTGATCACGACGAATGGGATGAAATCCGGTATCGCTTGGCTGTTGTTTCATGACGCTCTCCTTGGTGAAAAATCATGCCGGCGCCCGACTGTCGGTCGCTGCGGCAGACGCCTGACCGCCGGCACCGGTTCGCCGATCGACCTCTTCGGCCAATTGACGCAAGGCAGCGGAGACCTCGACCGGATAAAGCTCGGCCGGCCCCAGATGCCACATGCCGGACGGCAGGGTCAGCAGTTGCGCCTGGGCGTACGCCCGACTGGCGGAGAGCGTCGGCAGATGCGCGACGCGCCGGCCGCCGCGCATTACCGGTTGCAGCAAGGGGGTGCCCGGGCAGGCTTCGGCCAGCAGACCGAGCCGGTCGCCGAACATGCGCCCGCGGCTGTCGTAGCTTCGCCAGACCTGTTTGCGCCCCGGCCAGGTCGCCTTGCCGGCCGACCGCTTGCGACAGGGCAAGCCGGCGTATTCCTGCAACTTGTAGGCGCAATCGAGATAGGGCTGGTCGGCCGAGGTGTTCATCCGGGTGCCGACGCCGAAGCCGTAGATCGGCGCGCCGCCGGCGACCAGCGCCTGCACCGCGTATTCGTCGAGATTGCCACTGGCAAAAATGCGCACCCCGCTCAAGCCACCGCTATCGAGAATGGCCCGCACGCGCCGGGCCTGTTCGCCCAGATTGCCGCTGTCGATGCGCACGCCCTGAATGGCAATGCCCTCCGCCGCCAGTTGCCGGGCCAGCGCGACCACGCCATGAGCCGCCGCTTCGCTGTCGTAGGTATCGATCAACAGCGTGTTGGCCAGCGGAAAGGAACGGGCGAAATCGGCAAAAGCCGCGTTTTCGCTGGCATGGGTCTGGACAAAGGAATGGGCCATCGTGCCGAACAGCGGTACGCCCCAGCGCAGGCCGGCCTCGACCGTGGCTGTCCCGTCAAAGCCGCCGAGATAGCTGGCGCGTGCCGAGAGCAGGCCGGCTTCGGCACCGTGCGCCCGGCGCAGGCCAAAATCGACGAGCAGGCTGCCCGGCGCGGCGAGCCTGACCCGGGCCGCCTTGGCGGCGATCATGCTCTGGAATTGCAACAGGTTGACCAGCCGGGTTTCGATCAACTGCGCCTCGCGCAGCGGGGCGACGACGCGCAGGATAGGCTCGTCGGCAAAGAATGGCGTGCCCTCGGGCATGGCATCGACCCCGCCGGTGAAATGCAGCCCGGCCAGCGAGCCGACGAAACGCCGGTGAAAACGCCCGCAATCGGCCAGCCAGTCCAGTTCATCGCTGCTGAAGTGGAGATCTTCCAGATATTCGACCACCTGCTCTAGACCGCCGGCAATCAGGAAATTGCGCTGTTCCGGCAAGCGGCGGACAAAAAACTCGAAGACCGCCTTCTCGTTCATTCCGCGCTCGAAGTAGACCTGCAGCATGGTCAGCTGGTAGAGATCGGTGAGCAGCGCACTGATCGCCATGCTTAGCCCCTCAACAACTGGGCACCGGCCGCGCACATGGCGGTGATCGCCCGGTCGCCATCGCCGGGCCGCAAATCGACCGGCCGCACCGCATCGCCGAGCAGGACAACGCGGTAATTCAGCCGCAAGGCATCGTTGACCGTGGCCAGAACGCAATAATCGGTGGCCAGGCCGCCGATAAAGAGGCGGCTGATTCCCTGGTCGCGTAATTCACGATCGAGTTCGCTGCCGGCAAAGCCCGAGTAGGCTTCGGCCTCGCGCTGGCGCCCCTTGCTGACCACAATGCTGGCCGGCGGCAAGGCCAGTTGTGCAGGAAAGGCAGCCCCGGCACTACCGGCGACGCAATGTGCCGGCCAGGGGCCGCCCTGCGGCCGAAAGGAACAGTGGCCCGGCGGATGCCAGTCGCGGGTCACGAAGATCGGTAGCCGGGCCTGCCGGAAACGGGCAATCCAGGCATTGAGCGGTTCCAGCACCGCCGCGCCGCTCGCCACCGGCAAGGCGCCACCGGGCAGGAAATCGTTCTGGACGTCGACGATCAGCAAGGCATCCCCGGCCTGCAGCATCTCTTCCGGCACCGGCGGCCGGAGCTCAATGACATTGCCGGAGCGCAGTACGTGCAGCGTCATTGCAGGTCCCGGAGCAGGAAGGTGACATCCTCGACCGGCAAATCGTTGATCCCGGCGGCACTGGCCCGGCCATCGCCGCCATGGCGGCGGGCCAGTCGATCGGCCGCCACGCCGTAGCCCTCCGGCACGCGCAGGCTGACACTGAGCTTGCTGTGGCCGTTGGGGACCAGCACGGCACAAATCCGCCCGCGCTCGCTGTTCACCAGATGATTGGCGTAGATGCCGATGACCCGCCGGGCCCAGGCGGCATCCGGCAGGAGGACGGCGGTCAGCCGCTCGGTCTTCAGGATCGGCCGGACAGCGTTGGCCAGTTCGAGATCCTCGGCCCGACGCTGGGCGATCCGCAAGAAGGCATCGGCCTCGGTCATGAACTCGAAGGGATCGACGAAAGGCGCCATGATTTTGCGCAGGTCGGCCGGCCGGATGGTGAGGTCGGCTTCGCTTTCGCCATAGGCGTTGTAATTCAGGCATTCACCCAGCACCCGGAAGAGATAGGTCTTGCGCTGATCGAGGCCGATCGAACGAGCCAGTTCTTCCGCCGTCGCCGCCATGTTGTCGCCAAAGGCGCCGACCACGGCCCAGGCACGGAAACGCCCGCCGAGATGGCGGTCGACCAGCAGGCTGGTGCACACCTTGGGCGCCGGATCGAGTTTGAGATGCAGCAAGGCGTGCTCCGGCGGCTGGGCGGCATGGTGATGATCGAAATACTCAATGCTGACGCCGACTTCGAGCAGTTGCAGCAGTGCCTCGCGATTGACCCCGACCGGCAGATCGACCACTGTCACCGAATCGCCGGGACGCGCCTTGACCCGGGGCAGCAGCGCATGATCGCGCTTAACGCCGGTAATCAGCACCGACTCCCTGGGCTGGGCGAGACGCAACTGCTGCAGGGCGCAGAGGCCATCGGCATCGCCGTTGAAGACATCGAAATGGGTATAGCGCGGCGCTTTCATGGAGCAGCCTCCTCGACAAGTTGACGCAGAACAGCCGCCAGCGAACCCTCCCGGCCATCGACGACCAGGCATTCCCGGGCTTCGGCCGCAGTCAGCGGCTCGCTGTTCTGCAGTTGATGGCGCAACACGGGCGGGCCGGCATCGGAAGCGTCGCAGTTTGCCAAGGCGCGCGCCTGCAATCGCTCGCTCAGCTGCGCCACCTCGGCACGACAGCTAAGCAGCCGGAAAGGCACGCCCTGGGCCTGCGCCTGGCTGCGGAAGATGGCCCGCTGCCAGCCCTGCAGGCTGGCCGCATCGACTACCACGGGAAAACCGGCGTCCAGGATCTGCCGCGCCAACTGGACCAGATGGCGGTAGGTCGCCCGTGTGCTCTCCGCCGAATAAATGCCGCTGTCGATGCCGCAGCCATCCCGAACGGTGGGCGCCAGCCCGGCCAGACGCTTGCGCTCGACATCGGCGCGAATGCGGATGGCGCCGATGCTTTCGAGCACGGCCTGGGCCACCGTCGTCTTGCCCGCGCCGGACAAGCCGTGCATCAGGATCAGCAAACGCCGGCGCGGCTTCGTCGTCTGCTCGGCACAGGCCAGATAGCGCTCGGCCCCGGTCGCCGTCGCGCCACCTTGCGCGGCGCGGATGCGGGCGACCATGGCGCGCACGATGGCGCGGTAAACCTCGTAAAAAGGCAATAATTGCAGGCCGCCGTAATCGCCGCTGCTTTCCAGGCTGCGATTGAGAAAGCGCCAGGCGTAATCCGCCCGGCCATGGGCGGCCAGGTCCATGCTGGTGAAGGCGAGCTCGCTGATGGTGTCGATCCAGCGCAGATTGGCGCTGAACTCGATGCCGTCGAAAATCTGCGGTTCGTCCGGCCACCAGGCGATGTTGCCGAGATGCAGGTCGCCGTGGCATTCGCGGACAAAGCCGCTGCTTTTGCGCTCGGCGAGCAGGCCCTGCCGGCGACCGAATTCACGGTGTGCCCAGCGTTCAATCGCCGATAGTTGGGCCAGTGCCGCGGCATCGGCCGGCCCGCCAAGTTGCTCCCGCAAGCGGGCCATCGCCCCGCTGATGGCACCCCACACGGCGCTCGGCGTACCGTAGTCGTCGCCGCTGCCGGCCCGGGGAATATCCTGGTGAAAACCAGCTATCCGGTCGGCCAGCGCATCGATCTGCGCCGTCGTCACCGCCCCCTGGGCGAGCATGCCGTCGAGCAGGGCCGACTGTGGAAATTCCAGCATCTTGACGGCGTATTCGACAGCCGGCGCCGGGCCCCCGATCAGGCAGCCGCCTGCCGCATCGCTGATCGGCACGACCGCCAGATAGAGATCAGGCGCCAGCCGACGGTTCAGGCGCAGCTCTTCCTGGCAGTAAAAGCGGCGCTGCGCCAGGCTGCTGAAATCGAGAAAACCGAGATCGACGGCTTTCTTGATCTTGTAGGCAAAGTGCCCGGTCAGGAAAACGTGTGAGATATGGGTTTCGAGCCGCCGGATCTGGCTCACCGGATGCGGATAGGCCGCCGCCTCCAGCAGGCGCGCCAGCCAGGCGGCCGGCTTTTCGGGGCGGGCAGCAGGCAAGGGACGATTCATCGGTGGCGGCAAGGCTGACGGGCTGGCGAAAGCCTCCGTCAGCCCTGCAAGATCGGCCGGCCCCCTGCCCTTTCCCCGGGCAGCGGAGACGGCAAGGCTTTCAGCCTGGGCAAGGCAATCTCCGGTTGGCAAGGTGCGAACCCACGAGGCCAGCGACGAGTTATTTCTGCAGGCGGCTGATGTATTCGATCAGCGCCAGAATCCGGCTGCGAACAAAAACCTCCGGGTTGTAAGGCACCTCGAAAAAGCGTTCGCCGGCGATGGTCCGGTAGGCGTTGCCCCAGATCGGCATGTCACGTTCGCCGTGGCCCTTGACGACTTCACGGCCATCGATCACTTCGTAGACCCGGGCAAAGGGGAAAACCCCCTTGTTATTCTTGGTCAGCTTGGTCAGGTCGCTGGCGCTCTTGTTGAGCAGGTGGGCATATGGCCCATTGCCATCGCCGGCCTCGCCGTGGCAATTGAGACAGTTTTCCCGATATTCCTCTCGCCCGATATCGACCCGCTCGGCGGCGCCTGACAGGCCGCTCGCCACAGCGAGCAGAAGGCCGGAGAGCACGGAAATGGCTGCTTTTTTCATTTTTTCCTCCCGATGTGTATCGCCCCGTCTGGTCGAGCGACAAGACCGGGGCAGGCAAAACTGGTATTGGCAATGACTTGCCATGCCCTGATTGTGACGTTCAGAAAATGCCGTTGATATTCCGGTTTACAGGTAAGCCCTTACCGCAAACCGGGCAGCCTGGGCTGCGCTCAAGGCGGGCTGGTCTGGAACCGGATCGACTCGACGCCCTTGGCCGACGACGGCGCACCGAGGTAGAGACAACCCCGGCCGAACAGCGCCTGTTCCTTGTTATGGACAAAGATTTCGATCTGCTCGTCGAGGACCAGATAGGTACCGTTCGCGCTGCGGTCGACAAAGAAAAAATGGTCAAAACGGCGTTCGATCCGGCCATGCAGCCGCGAACAGCGGGCGTCGCGCAGGACGATGTCCGAATCGGGCTGCCGCCCCACGGTCAGGAAGGATTGCCGCTCGTCAACATGCTGGGCCATGCCGCGATGGTGCAGATACAGGCAATCCGCCGTCCGCCCGATATCCGAGAGCATGCTGCGCACGGCGTGCGGATCGCCGTCCTGCCAGGCAATCTGGCAGATGCCGAGTTGCCGCTTGCCGCAACTGAGCGGCAGGTCGAGACCACCGTCCGCCGCCAGCAGCAGGCGCGGCAACAGCTTCAGGCGGCGCGGCAGACTGAGCAGGATATGCGCCGGATCGGCCATCGCCGACAGGCTGGCGGCAGGGTTCGGCCCGTCGCCTGAGAAAAACCGGGCTTCAGCCGTCTGGTGGCCGGAGCAGACGCCAACCCGCACTGCCAGCGGCTGGCCGGCATAGCGCGGCAAGTCGGCGACCCGGTGCTGGATATCGATGCCCGCCTGCAAGGCCTGGCCGCCATCGCTGAAGAAGGCGGTCAGGTTGCTGCCGGCTTGCCTGACCAGGCGACCACCATGATTTTCGAGAACGTGCCGGATCCGTTTCTCGCAACGACCGAGCACATACTGGATTTCCTCCTGATTCAGGCTGCCGGCCAAACGCCCGCCGCCGCCGAGATCGACACTCAGGACGGATAAGCCATCATCGTTCATCGCCATGCCAAACCTCATTTATTCGCTGGCAGCCATGCCGCCGGTCAACGCAAATCCGACTGCCTTTTCCAGCGTTCGAATTCGGCGAACGAGGCTTCCTCGACTTCGGGAATCCGCCGTTCCGGGGTCCGACGCCGCTCCCTGCCGGTGAACCAGGCGACCGCTTCATCAAGGCGCCGGTCACCCGCCCGGCGTACCTTGAACGGGACAGGGCGAATCACTCTCCGGCGTGGGGTTTCGCAGGGTGGTGCCGGCATTTCACTGACGGGCGGCGTTTCGCTGACCAGCGGAGGCGTTTCGGCAGGCACGCCACGCCGTCTGACTTTGCAGAGCACCCATTCACGAAACGAAATTTCCTCGATTTTCATAAGCCGTATCCCTCGTCTCGCTGCGCCGGGCAGAGACGCCAGCCTTGATCGTAGGCATCTGCCGCCTACCGGGAAATACTGAGGCTGCCTTATTTGCGCTAGCGGGATACAGGTAGTCGGCCGCGCAGGCGGCAATGCCGGCGGTCGACCATCGTTCAATGGCAATTTTCAAGGCGTACCGGCCAGCCGGGTTTCCATGGCGTTGGCCATGGCGTCGTCGACGTTTTCAATGAAGACGAATTCGAGTTTTTCCCTGGCCTCGGCCGGCACGTCCTCGAGATCCCGCCGGTTCCGCTCGGGCAGCAGCACCCGCCGGATGCCGGCGCGCATCGCCGCCAGCACCTTCTCCTTGATGCCGCCGACCGGCAGCACCAGGCCGCGCAGGCTGATCTCGCCGGTCATCGCCGTATCGCTGCGCACGGCCCGGTCAACAAACAGCGAAGCGAGCGAGATGAACATGGCGACCCCGGCGCTCGGACCATCCTTCGGAATGGCGCCGGCCGGCACATGGATGTGCACATTGCATTTCTCCAGTTCGGCCGAATCGATGCCGAGGCTGGACGCCCGCGTCTTCATCAGGGTCAGCGCCGCCTGCGCCGATTCCTTCATGACATCGCCCAACTGGCCGGTCAGCGTCAGCTTGCCGTCGCCCGGCGTCCGCCCCGACTCGATGAACAGGATATCGCCGCCGACCGGCGTCCACGCCAGGCCGGTGGCGACCCCCGGCATGCCGGTGCGCAGGGCGACCTCGTTGTCGAACTTGCTGGGCCCGAGAATCGGTGCCAGGTCGCGCTCATCGACCAGCACTGCGGCAGCACCGCCTTCGGCAATGTTGACCGCGGCACGACGGCAGACGGCGCCGATCAGCCGTTCGAGCGAACGCACGCCGGCCTCCCGCGTGTAGTCGCGAATAATCGCCACCAGCGCCGCATCGGTGATTTCAAACTGGCCGGCCTTAAGGCCATTCTGGGCAATCTGCCGGCCGACCAGATAGCGCCGGGCGATCTCCAGCTTTTCTTCCTGCGTGTAACCGGGCAGATGAATGATTTCCATGCGGTCGGCCAGCGGCCCGGGAATGTTGTCCAGCACATTGGCCGTGGTAATGAAAAGCACGCTCGACAGGTCGTAGGGCAGCGCCAGGTAGTTGTCGCGGAAACTGTTGTTCTGCTCGGGGTCGAGCACTTCGAGCAGCGCCGCCGACGGGTCGCCCTGAATGCCGCTACCCAGCTTGTCGATTTCGTCGAGCATCAGCACGCAGCCGCGCGAACCGGCCTTGCGGATCACCTGCAGGATATTGCCCGGCAAGGCGCCAATATAGGTGCGCCGATGGCCGCGGATTTCCGCCTCGTCATGTACGCCGCCGAGCGAGGTGCGAACGAACTTGCGGCCGAGCGCCTTGGCGATCGACTGGCCGAGCGAGGTCTTGCCGACGCCGGGCGGCCCGACGAAACAGAGGATGGGGCCATGCCCTTCGGGGTTGAGCTTGCGTACGGCGAGAAATTCGATGATCCGCTTCTTCACCTGCTCCAGCCCGAAATGGTCGGCATCGAGCATGCGCCGGGCCTCGCCGATGTCGATCCGGTCGGCCTCCGGCGGTTTCCACGGCAATTCGATCAGGCAGTCGATGTAGGCCCGGATCATCGAATATTCCGCCGAACCGTCCGGCATCCGCTCCAGTCGTTTCAGTTCCTTGCCGGCGTGCCGCGCCACCTCCTCCGGCATCTGTGCCTCGGCAATCGCCTTGTGCAGTTCCGCCAGTTCGGCCGAACTGCCCTCATCGTCCTCACCCAGTTCTTTCTGGATCGATTTCAGTTGTTCGAGCAACAGAAAATGCCGCTGGCGCTCGTCGAGGCTGGCCTTGGTGCGCTCGTCGATTTCCCGCGACAGCTTGAGCACTTCGAGACGGCGCAGCAGGTAGTCGAGCACCAGGTCGAGCCGGGGGACGAGATCGACCGCTTCGAGGACCGCCTGTTTTTCATTCGGGCCGATCTCGAGAAATCCGGCGATCAGGTCGGCCAGCGCTCCGGGCGAACTGATACCCTTGACGGCGGACGACACCTCGAGCGAAGCCTGCGGTTCGAGCTGCAGGACTTGCAGCGCCCGCTCCTTGAGCCGGATGAAACGCGCCGTGATTTCGTTGTTGGCAACCTTGAGATCGTCGATGCCGGCGAAACGAACCACCGGGCAAGCGTAGCCCGGCAAGTACTCGATGACGCGAAAACGTTGCACGCCCTGACAGACGATGACATGCGTGTCGTCGGGCAAGGTCAGGTAGCGCAGGATGTTGGCGACGGTGCCGAAGCCATAGAGATCGTCAGGCCCGGGCCGGTCGATCTCGGGTTCGCGCTGGAGCAGGATGCCAACCGGCCGTTCCAGCTTGAGCGCCTGCTGGGCGGCGAAGATCGATTGTTCACGGCCGAGCGTCAGCGGCAGGATCATCCCGGGAAAGAGAACGACATTGCGCATCGGTACGATCAGCAGTCCGTCATCGGGCATGGCAGCGGCATGATGATCGCCCTCGCCCGTCGGCTGCGCGGGGGATTCATCGAGGATGAGGTCGAGACTCTCGGTTTTCATCGCCGCCTCCGATCAACTCGGCGCCAAGACAAGGGCCAGGCAACCGTCCTCGAAGACCTGCCGGCGCAGACGATAATCGCTGCGCGGCAGCGCCACCTGGCGCTCGAAGCGGCCATAGGGAATTTCCAGGCGCTGAATGGCGGCATGCTTAAAATCGGCCGGCATCGACCGTCGACCGCAGACCATCAGGCTGTCGCCGATCAGGCTGACCTCAAGCTGCTCCGGATGAACGCCGGGCAAGGCGACCAGCAGATGCAGCTCGTCCCCCTGCGCGTACATATCGACCGCCGGCTCCCAGCACGGCAAGGCATGGACGATATCCAGCACGAAATACCGATCCCGCAGGTGCTCGGCATTCCGCAGCAGTTTCAGGGCTTCGGCCCACACCCAGAATCCGGCATCGTGATGGATCATTGACCGCCCCCTCGTGTTTTCATGCATGGCGTAACGTAAAAACCACTGCCCCCGGCGGTCGCCCCATCGAAATATCAGCGGCGCGATAGCGCCATGCCGACAACTTCAATCAAAACACCAAGACCCAGCAATAAAACGCCGGCCCAGGTGGCCGGCGCGAGAAACATCAAAAGCCCGCCGACAGCAAGGCAGGCCAGCACAAGAAAATGCCGGATGCCGGATGCCGGTTAGCCTGGCCGGCCGCTGCTTCATGACTGCAGCCGCATGTAAACCGGTATCCGCTTCTGCCCGAACGGCCGGCCGAATTTTCCGAAAACCCCGGCAATGCTCGCTCCGCAATTCGGGCAATTCCCCTGAGGAGTCAATTCATAGCTCAGGATCTCGTACCAGTCGCGAACAACCAGTGCCTGCCGGCAACTCGGGCAACGGGTGGTTTCCCCCTCCTGATCGTGGACATTGCCGGTATAGACATAGAGCAGCCCCTCGCCGAGCGCGATGCGGCGCGCCATGCTCAGTGTCGCTGGCGGCGTCGGTGGCACATCGATCATCTTCCAGTCGGGATGAAAGGCGGTGAAATGTAGCGGCACCTCTACCCCCAGCTCGGTCGCCACCCATTTCGCCAAGGCAGCAATTTCGCCCGCCGAGTCGTTATGGCCGGGAATCAGCAAGGTGGTTATTTCCAGCCAGCAAGTCGTTTCGTGACGAATGTAGCGGAGGGTATCGAGCACCGGTTGCAGATGGCCGCTGCAAAATTTGAAATAGAAATCCTCGCTAAAGGCCTTCAAATCGACATTGGCCGCATCCATCCGGGCAAAGAACTCGCGCCGCGGCGCAGCATGGATATAACCTGCGGTCACCGCCACCGTCTTCAGGCCCCGGTCATGGCAGGCATCTGCGGTATCCAGCGCATATTCGAGAAAGACCACCGGATCGTTGTAGGTAAAGGCAACGCTATGACAGCCATGCCGGCGGGCCGCCCGGGCAATGGCCTCCGGCGAAGCCTGATCCATCAGCCGGTCCGTGTCGCGCGATTTGGAAATATCCCAGTTCTGGCAGCACTTGCAGGCCAGATTGCAGCCGGCCGTACCAAAGGAAAAGACACTGGAGCCCGGATAAAAATGGTTGAGCGGCTTCTTTTCGATGGGGTCGATACAAAACCCCGAGGAGCGTCCATAGGTGGTCAACACCATCCGGTCATCGACCCGCGCGCGGACGAAGCACGCCCCGCGCTGGCCTTCATGCAGCTTGCAGTCACGCGGGCACAGATCGCACTGCAGTCCCCCGTCTTCCAGCATGTGCCAGTAGCGCGCGGGGTAATGCTGATCAGCTTCGATCATCTGAGCCATATCCGGGAACCATTTCTTTGCCAGCCAGCGGATTGATCGGGAAGTTCCTTGAAACACCCTTCATCGCCCGGCTCGCCCAGCCAGAGATGGCAACTGCGAAAACTCCGGATAAATAGACATCCCCCCGCTACTTCTTCGTAATAGCAGAGGGCGCTCATTGAGCGGAGTGAGGCAACGGTAGGGCACGCAGGGTGTTTGCCGAAACAGTATCCTGCGCAGCCCAAGAGGCCATATACCGGAAAAAGATGGTTTTACTACCCAAAAACAAATACAGCCAAGGCATGGCAAGGTGAAGAGACAGATCGACGAAAAAGGCACGCCGGAACACCCCTGCCCGCCTCTCGGCATCAGGTATTCCCAGTACATATTCCAAAGTATTGCTGGCACAAGAGGACTTGAATAACCTGAATACGCTTGCTCTGGTGGGCCTTGCTCAGCAGCTGTCTTTCGGAAGAGCAAGGTTCGAAGCTGATTTCAGATAAGAAAGTCCATTCCTTACACCTCATCGGTATCGGGCATGGACGCCCAAGGGGAACTCAGGGGGAAAAAATGTCGAAACAACAATCCATCGTCAATGCCTTGGCGATCTGCATCTTGTGCCTCGCCTCGTCGGTCAAGGCCATGCCGGTGGTAACCTCAAGCAGCACGACAATCACATTCGATCCAGGCTTTGCAGTTGCTGGAGCCCCAGACGTAGTAGGGCCGATTCCGATTCCTGCCGCCTTTCCGAACTATCAGTATCAAGGCAAAGTTTTCAATGATGCCGCCTCTGGGGCAATCAGTACGGCAACAGCCGGTATCAGCACACTCACTCGCCCCGATATTTTTGGCGCGATTTTCCCCAATGGGACAGGTGTCGGTCAGACAGCACCAGCTGGCGCCGGATTAAATCCGGCAAGGCTGAGAATCGACTTCAACGTCGTGTTCAGCATCAACGGAGCCCCCTTCGGTCCACCGTTGTTTGATCAGTTTTACTTCCCCCTGGCCGGCAATGTCGGTGGCAATCCAGGCGATTTCGTCTCATTCGTGCTGGATGCCAAATTCACCGATACGGCGGGCACAGCCTTCCACGATCTGACCTGTGGATTTATTCTGGCGCAGCCGGGGAACTTCGAGAATCGCGATTGCAAGGGTAAATTTCCGATCTTCGACCCATTGGGCGGCGCAGCTTTCCTTCCTGTCGGCGATATCGTCACGCTAAACGGCTTTATCGAGTTTAAGGCCAAGGACGATGGACTTGGTACATCATCAATCTATTTTGTCGGCCCAAGCGGGATCAATCCCCCTCCGGAGTTTTTCACCCCGGAACCCCCTATGCTTTTGCTGGTGGCTCTAGGGTTTTTGGCCATGCCGTTAAAGCGTATCGCCAGAAAAAAAGCCCCTACCCAGAGCCTTATCGAGCCTTCAAAGGCTTCTTGATAAGGAAATAATCCGGCTCAAACTAAAGATCAGGGTTCAGCTGTAACAAGGCGGTAATGCGGGACAAATAATATTTCGGCGCTTTCATAACTACTAGAGGATGAGACAAGTGACTGATTCGACGACAAACAACTTTCTGAGCACCAGTGCAGCGTATCTCGGTTTGGGCATGGCGGTGAAGAGCTGAACGGCTTCGGCCGGATATTGCCTAACACGCGCCAGCACCAACGCCTTTAGTACCAGGAGGAGATCATCCGTTTCCCGAAATGAACGAATGGCTGCTCGATAAGCCTGTAGGTGAATTCAGCAAGCAGTCGGGTAACGACGACTGTGATCAATAGAAACGAGATTTCGTAAGCAATCGATGCCACGCCCTCTTTGGCGAATGGCCAGATACTGTGCAGAAAAGTGTTGCTGTATCCAAGCACTGCAAAATGCAGGATGTAGGCGCTGAAACTGACTTTCCCTAGCCCGGTGATGGCCGAATTGATGGCATACCCAGTCGGCTTGAGGATAAGAACAAGCGCCCAGGGCACAAAGCACATTGACAGCAGCAGATGGGTCGGCGGCAGCCCCGAAGTAACGTCGAAAAACTTCCTCACCCCATAGAACGAAATCACTAAAAACGTCAGCAGCATGGCTGCTGAAGCCTGATTCCCGGTGATTTGGCTATCAACAATGCGCTGGCTGATCCCGGGATGCTTGATCAGGTGATAAAGCAAAAAGCCCAACGAGAATATGATCAGGTGATTCGGCGGCCAGAAATACAGAAAGTTGGCGCGTGCCTCCTGGGCGATTTCCGGGTAAAGCACTTGGCCGTAATGGGAACAGGCGATCAAGACGAGAAGCGATATCCCGAAAAACACCAGCGACCGGCGCAGATTGGTGACCAATAGCGCGAGCAGCGGGAAGATGAAGTAGAAGCAAAACTCGACGCCGATGCTCCACCCGCCCGGCACGGGCGTCCAGCCAGGCACAGTGGGGATCCAATAAGGACTCCACGCATTGTAGAAAAACAGACTGGCGAACAGGAGTTCAAAGCTGAATTCACCGGGTGCCACGTTGTAGGCAAACCAGTAAATCAGTATCGCGCTGTAGTAGAAAGGTGCGATTCTGAAAAAGCGACGGATCAGGAACTTGGCACAGCGCTCGCCGAACGGCCCTGTGCTGCGGTGCCAGGACATCAGCAAGGTGACCGCCGATGCAATGAAGAACAGTTGCACGCCGTAAAAGCCAAGAGACAACAGGCGCTTTACCGGCCACACCAGTTCGCTGACATAACCCACGGAATGCACGGCGATAACGAGCAAAATCGCGTAGCCACGCAGCGCATCGATAACCTGGAGATGATCCTGTTTATCGAAGCCGGCGGTGATGCCGAGGGGCAACTTTTCCAATGCTGTCATCTTGGGCGATAAAGACTTCAGTTAGCTTTTGATTTGACAGCATCGTAACGCACAAAAAGAAAAAGCCCCTGATCAACAGGGGCTTTCTCTTTATAACCTGGCGGAGAGGGCGGGATTCGAACCCGCGGTAGGGGATTACCCTACACACGCTTTCCAGGCGTGCGACTTAAACCGCTCATCCACCTCTCCGGAAGGCGCGCATTATAGCAAGCGGATCGGAATAGTCAAACAAACTTCCGCATTAGAGCCAGGCCAATCCACAGGCAGAACAACACTACAAAACAACATATGCCAATCGTTTTTTCACCGGCCGCTTTGGGCAGCAGATGGGCAACAACTCGGCGAGGAGCGTGGGTAATCAGGGCGAATAGCTGATAAATCGGATTTGCCTGCCTTTTAGGGCCGGCCAGTAGCGCCAGCATGCCCTGCCCGATCAGGCAAAGTCCAAGCATTTCGATGATTGCGCGGAGCGCCGCGATCAGGAACAACATTGCAACCTAGGCTTACTTGTCTTCGATGCCGTATTTGGCATCCAGTTTGCGCATGCGGCGGTTGTAGTACCAGATGATGGCCAGATAGATCAGCAGCAGGCCCTGGGCATCCATGTAGAAGCCGAGCGGGAAATCGAGGAAAGTTAAGTCGTTGAGTTCGCGGGCAAACCAGTTCATTACGAAGGTCAGCGCGATCCAGAGCAGCAACAAGGCGAGGGTCAGACGTTTGGTCTGGCGCCAATAGGCATCGCTGCTCGGTCTCACGCCCTGCCCTCCCTGTCGCTGCTGCAGCGGATTCCCTGCAGAAAGCTGGTAGCCTGTGGATCGGGTTTGGTGAACAGGCTGACGACGACAATCGTCAAGAATCCTGCCAGCACGCCAAAGAGCCCGGCCGATGTCGAGTGGACATGGAACCACGGCACCATGTTGAAGCCGCTGATGCCCAGCCAGGGGATGCTGTCGAACTCGACACGCAGGATGTAATAGATGGAAAGCAGCGAGCCGACCAGCATGCCTGAGAGGGCGCCGGCCCGCGTTGCACGGTTCCAGAAAATACCGAGGACCAGTGCCGGAAAGAAGGCAGAACCGGCAATCGAGAAGGCCCAGGCCACCATCGAGAGGATGGTGCCCGGCTTTTGTGCGGCAACCGTGGCGGCCAGTACGGCAACCACCAAGAGCAGCGACTTGGAGATGACGAGGCGTAACTGGGTCGAGGCATCGGGGCGGACGATGCGGTAATAGACGTCGTGCGACAGCGCCGTGGTAATGGTCAGCAACAGGCCATCGGCCGTCGACAATGCGGCGGCCAGCCCGCCTGCCGCCACCAATCCGGACACCACGTAGGGCATGCCGGCGATTTCCGGGGTGGCAAGGACGATCACGTCGGGATTCATCGACAGCTCGGCAATTTGCAGGATGCCATCGCCGTTGATGTCCTCGATACTGACCAGGCCGACCTTGGCCCACGCCGCAACCCAGCCGGGCAACTTGGCGATGGGAATTTCAACGAGGTGCGACAGCACCTCGTACTTGGCAAAGACGGCATAGGCCGGTGCCGTGATGTAGAGCAGCAGGATGAAGAGCAGCGACCAGAAGACTGAGTCGCGGGCCTGACTGACCGTCGGCGTGGTGTAGTAGCGGGTCAGCACATGCGGCAAGGCGGCGGTACCGACCGTTAGACAGAAAATGAGGGCAAGGAAATTGATGCGCTGTATCAGTTGCTGCTCGGCATCATCGCCGGGAAAGGCTTCGGCGTGATGAATGGGCGGCTTGCTGCGGTCGACCGCCGAAAACATCGCACTTTCCCAGCGCGCCTTGGCCTGTTCCGGATCATGCGGCATATCGCGACGCTGCTTTTCAAGCGCGACGATGTCTTTCATCTGCGTATCGCTGTTCTTCATTTCATTGATGCGCTGCGACAGTTGTTCGCGTTCGTGGCTCAGCGAATGCGGCAACTGCATGATTTTCTGGGCGTAGAGATCAGCCCGTTCCCGGTAAAGCTTGCGCACCTCGATTTCGGCCGGCGTATCGAACAGGCGCTCTTCGAGTCGCCCGACTTCCTGCAGCACCTTGCCGTAAACCAGTTGCGGCACCGGGTTGCCGGTGACGTTGTAGGAGAGGATGGCGACCGGCGTAATGTAGGCGATGATCAGGATCACGTATTGCGCGACCTGCGTCCAGGTTACGGCTCGCATGCCGCCGAGGAAGGAGCAGACGAGGATGCCGGCCAGGCCGACGAAGACGCCGATCTCGAATTGCAGGCTAACGAAGCGGCTGGTGATGACACCAACACCGTAGATCTGGGCGACGACATAAACGAAGGAAGCGAGAATCGCCGCCGCCACGGCGACCAGTCGGATGGCGTTGCCGCCGTAGCGGGCGCCAAGAAAGTCCGGGATGGTGTATTCGCCGAAGCGGCGCAGATAAGGCGCCAGCAGCAAGGCGACCAGCACGAAGCCGCCGGTCCAGCCGATCACGTAGGCCAATCCCTGATGGCCGGAGAGGTAGAGCGTGCCCGCCAGACCGATGAAGGAGGCGGCGCTCATCCAGTCGGCGCCGGTCGCCATGCCGTTGAAGAAGGCGGGAACGCTGCGGCCGGCAACGTAGTACTCGGAGACATCCGAGGTCCGGCTCATGATGCCGATCACCGCGTACATCGAGATGGTGAAGAAGAGGAAGGCGTAACCGATCCAGCGTGGCGGCATGCCGTGCTGCTCGAGCACGGCAAGCGCCCCGATAAACAGCAGGAAACTAGCTGTGTAGTAGAGGTAGTAACGTTGCAGTTTGGTCAGGGAACCGAACATGCGGCGTGCTCAGTGCGTCCGGCGCAGGAAACTGCTGGCCCGCGATTCATCGATCAGCCGGGCGGCGGTCGTGATGTCCTTGTCGGTCACCCGGACCAGCAGCATCTGGAACAGGCGGGCCAGCATCAGTGTGTTGGCCATCGCATCGCGCCGGGCCCCGCCGGCCTCCAGCCCGAACAGTTCGAGCCATTGATCGAGCGGTAGCAGGGTGTGCGACTTCTCCTCGAACATCACCGGCAACAGCCAGGCCAGATCGACCCATTGCGGCTCGAAATTGATCCCCAGCCGTTCCTTGTACAGGCGCTGCAGGAAGCCGCCGACATAGGGCACATGGTAAGTGACCAGCGGTGCCTTGGCGGCGAATTGCAAAAAGGCCATTAATTGACGGTCGACCGTAGCACTATCACCATCGAAGCTGGCGAAGTCGAGATAGAAGGCGTCTTCCGGCTGCACCATGCCCCCCTGGCTAACCGCGGTGGCGGCGATGCCGAGCAGCTCGTCGCTGTCCGGATTGAGGCCGGTGCTGACAATGTCGATGACCAGGTAACGGACATGAAAATGCGCGTCGTCGAGCTCCGGCGCCGGCAAGTTCCGCCAGGCCTCGATGGCGGCCCGCACATCGTCCGGCAGGTGTTCGGGCGAGCCGGCCTTGAAGAGAAGCTTCTTGAGGCTGAACATGCTCAATTCACCTGGTAATCGAGTTTGAGGCGGGTCTGGAGCTTGCGCGCCTGGCGGAAGGATTCCTTCAGGATGCGGCGATCCAGCTCGTTCAGCGTATCCGGGTTGATCAGGTTGTCGCCCTGCGTGCCCGGCTCGCCTTCCAGATACTGGTGCTGCAGGCGCAGCAACTGGATGAAGTCGAGGCCTTCGAGGATGGCATTGATTTCCTCGTCGCGAATCGACAGCCGCTTGGAGGCCAGACGCAGGCGCTGCACCGAGTTGGTGTTATGGACGCCGGTGGCCAGCGCGTAGATGCGCGCGACATCGACAAAGATACGCGAGCCGTATTTCTTGAGGTCGATCTTGCCCGGCTGGTCCGGCTCGAGATCGGTCAGGAAATCGCGGATCTTGCCGAGCGGCGGTTCGACATCGAGCGCATTGTGCGCCATGGCGCGCAGGAACATCGGGTTGGACGAAGTCTGGGCCAGCAGGTGGCGGCGCATCGACTCGGCCAGTTCGATCTTGCCGAACAGCGGCCGGAAGTCGAAGAAGATGGTCGCATTGAGCAGCGCTTCCGGCTGCGGCACGCGGATCCAGTTGCTGAACTGATCGCGCCACTCGTCCAGAGTCAGGCACCACTGCGGGTTGCTGGCCATGATGTTGCCCTTGCACAGCGGGAAGCCGCAACGGTCGAGATCCTTGTTGACGTCCAGGGCATAGGCCAGAAAACGCTGGCGCAGCGCGTCGACCGCGTCCGTGTCGGGGCAGGCGAAAACGATGCCGTTATCCTGGTCGGTACTGAAGGTCTGCTCGTCGCGGCCCTCCGAACCGAAAGCCAGCCAGGCCCAGTCGATGCCCTCGAAATTGTGCTTGTCGAGATTGAGCTGGATGACGCGGCGGGTCAGCGCATCGTTCAAGGCCGAAATGAACTGGGTCAGTTGCTCGGCACCGACGCCTTGGGCCAGCATGTTGAAGGCCAGTTGCCGGACATCGGCCGCCGCGTGCTGCAGCGCCTCGACGTTGTGCGCCCCTTCGATGGACTGGCGTATCTGGCGCAGGCCGACTCGTTGCAGCGCAAACAGGTCGCGCTCGGAAACGACGCCGGTCAGCTTGCCCTCGGCATCGGTCACCAGCACGTGGCGAATACCGTGGGTGGCCATGGCCAGCATGGCGTCGTAGGCCGTGGCATGTTCTTCCAGCTTGAACGGGTTGGCCGACATCGCCTGGCTGATCGGCACGTCGTGCGGCAGATCGGCCAGCACGACCCGGTCGAGCAGGTCGGATCGGGTAAAAACGCCGACCGGCTGGCGGTCTTCGCCGGCGATGACGAGCGAGCCGACCCCGGCCTGCGACATTTTTTCCAGCGCCGCCCGCAGCGGCGTCTCGGGCGCCACCGACACCGGCGAGCGCGAGCCGATGCCGGCCAGCGGCGAATTCAGCGTCTGCTGTTCGCTGGCCCGCTGGGCGAACTGCAATTGCAACTGGCGCCTCGACTGGTCGAGCAGGCTGGCGATGTATTGCGTGCAAAACAGGTTGAATTCCGGACTGCTCGCCATCAGGCGCAGGAAATCCTCGGCCGGCAACTGGTAGCAGAAGGTGTCTTCGACCGCCGTGTAGGTATTGGTCGATGGCCGGCCGGCGGTCACCGCACCGATTGGAAAGCTCTCCCCGGCTCCGAGGCTGAGGATGGAATATTCGGTCACCGTCACCTCGCCGGCCTGGCGCGCCTGCACCTTGCCGGATTCGATCAGGTAGAAGAAGCGGACGTTGCCGGCAGCCGGCCCGACAATTTCGCTGCCGGCCGGGTGAAAGGCCAGTTGCGCCTTGTCGGCAAAAACCTGCAGCGCCTCGGCACCCATCTTGTCGAAGGGCGCGTGATTCTTTAAAAAGGCCAGGGTATTGCCGGCGACGCGACGGCGCCCTTCCTGGCGCAGCGAGGTTTCCAGCGGATTCATGGTCGCTTGTTCTGTTTGTGTATTCACGACAACCTCTTCTTCTCAGAGTGCATAGTTTAGCTTGAGGCGCAATTGCAGTCGCCGTGCCTGTTTCAGCGACTCGCGCAGGATCGCCCGATCGACCTCGTTCAACTCGGCCGGCTTCAGGGCGTAACCGGCGGCCTTGCCCGCCGTGGCGTCAGCCATCTGTTGCTGCAGGCGCAGGCGCAAAATGTGCGAAAAAGCACCGTCGACCGCGGCAATCTCGTCAGCCTGCAAGCCGGCGGCGGCGCCGGCCTGGTGCAGGCGCTGGCTCGAATTGACGGCCGGCACGCCGGCCGCCAGCGCGAAAATACGCGCCGCATCGACAAAGATCCGGCTGCCGAATTTTTTCAGATCCAGCTGCCCTTCCGCATCGAGCGCCACCTCGCCGCGAAAGTTGAGCGGCGCCTCGGCCTGCACGGCGTTGGCCGCCATCAGGTGCAGGAAGGACGGGGTATCGACGGTCAGCGAGAGGAGCAGTTTGCGTAGCGCATCGCCCAGTTCGAGCGCGCCGCACAACGGCCGGAAATCAAAAAAGATGCTGGCGTTGAGCAAGGCGGCCGGTTCCGGGCGGCGCACCCACTCGATGAACTGCTCCCGCCATTCGTCGAGCGACAGGCACCAGGCCGGATTGCCGGCCATGATCTGGCCAGTGCACAAGGCAAAGCCGCATTCGGCAAGCTGCCGATTGACGTCCTCGGCAAAGGGCAAAAACAGCGCGCGCAACGCCGCCGCCTCCTGGTTGTCGGCAGCGTTGAAGACCAGGCCGTTATCCTGGTCGGTGACGAAGGTCTGCTCCTGCCGCCCTTCCGAACCGAGCGCCAGCCAGCACCAGGCAACCGGCGGCAAGCGATGGCGCCGGGCAAGCAGGCGAACGACTGCTGCGGTCAACCGGTCATTGAGGCAGGAAACCAGCCGGCTGACCAGCGGCCCGCTCGCGCCACCGGCCGCCAGTATCCGGCACAGTTCGCCGATGCGCCCGGCCAGCACCGGTGCCTCGGCCGGCTCAGCCAAGTTCTGCAACTGCGCTTCGAGGCTGGTCAGTTGCTGGCAGGGCAGCCAGGTTTCGATGGTGGAACGCACCTCAGTACTTGATCCGGGCGTAATAGGTTTTTTCCGAGGCTTCGAGCGCCTGACGGACGGTGACGATGCCCTGATCGGCCAGCAAAGGCACCAGCTTCAGGAAAACGGCGGCGGTCGCCAGTGCGTCTTCCAGCGCGTTGTGCCGCTTGTCGATCTGGATGCCGAGCCGTTCCAGAATGACGTCGAGCTTGTGCGACTCCTGGTTCGGGTGCACCACCGCCGAGAGCAGCAAGGTATCGAGCACCGGCTGGGTGAAGCGGATGCCGGTGCGCTCCTCCTTCAACTGCAGGAAACGCATGTCGAAGGCTGCGTTGTGGGCAATCAGCACGGTGTCTTCGCAAAACTCGTGAAAGGCCGGCAGCACGATGTCGATATTGGGCTGGCCGCGCACCATGTCTTCGGTGATGCCATGGATCGGGATGCCCTCCGGGCGCAGCGGCCGCTCGGGGTCGACGATCTGGTTGAAAACTTCCTGACGCAGCAGGCGGTTATTGACGATGCGCGTCGCGCCGATCTGGATGATTTCGTCGCCGTTCGATGGCTCCAGACCGGTCGTTTCAGTATCGAACACGGTGTAGGTCAGTTCGCTCAGCTTGGTGTCGAGGTCGATCGACTTGTCGGCAAAATTGAAGAGGTCGAAATCGTAGTATTCCGGCCGCCCGCTGCCGCGCTTGCGCTCCTCGTCCTCGTTGGCGATCTCCGGCGTGGCAACCGGCAGCACGAAGCGGAAGAAGGCCCGGTGCGCCGCCTTTTCGCGCTGATACCAGATTTCGCCGCCATGCCGGTCGATGACGTCGCGCAGCGTCAGCGGCGAGTTCTCGCCGGCCACGTGCATCGTCTCCATTTCCCAAGTGTAGAAGGTTTCCGACGACATCGCGGCGCCGGCCCAGATCAGATCGAGGTAGGCCAGCTTGCCTTCGGAAGTCAGACGGAAACGCAGTTCGCGCGGCTCGTAATGATCCTGCAGCTTGGCCGCCAGGCTGAGCAGCGCGAAAACCAGGGAAAAACTGTCGGCCTTGATCCACAGCGCGTCGTCCAGTTCTTCGGTCTTCGTCGCCAGCTTGAGCTTTTCGTCGATCCGACGCTGGGCGGCGGCGATGATGTCGATGCCGAGGACATCCTCGAGCGGCCAACGCGTCTTCATCGAATCGGAAAACTCGACCATGGTCTGGTCGAGACGCTGGCTCATCCGGGCCACCTCGTCGTCGATCACCTTGACGAAGCGCTCACGCAGGTCCAGTTCCATGTCCGGGTAATCGATCAGGTTGGTCACCGCGGCGCGGATGCTACCCAGTGCCGAACGGCTGCCCTCGGTCAGCGAATGCAGGGCCTGATCGCGACGGGCTTCCTGCTCGATGCTGCGCGTGATGTTTTCGACCGTCAGCACGTAGCCGCTCATCGCCGCTTCGCCCTCACCGGCAGCGGCTGACAACACCGGCACCATCTGGGCACGCAGCAACTGGCCGCCACGCGTCGTCGTGATGAAGTTGGAGAGCGCCGTCTTGCCGGCTGCCAGGCGCTGGTGAATGACTTCCTGGGCGTGTTGGACCTGGTTCTTTTCGAGAATCGAGAAAATCGACCGACCGAGGCCGATCAACGCTCCGCCCGACACCGAGGTCGGGCCCTGGGCCAGGGCCTTGAACTGCAGCCGGGCGCGGTTGTTGTAGAGCAGGATGCGGCCATCGAGGTTGCAGACGACGACGGCCTGGGCCAGTTCCGACATCAGCGCCGCCAGCCGGTTTTTCTCCTCCTCGACCGACGCCTTGGCCCGGGCAATCTGTGCATCGACGTCGTCCATCAAGGCATCGCGCTGCTGCGCCAGATCGTTGGCGGCGCGCGCCAGTTGCTGCACTTCGGGCGGCCCTTCCAGAGTCACCCGGAAATCGCGGTTGGCGCCCAGCATCAGGCGGAGCGTTTCGGCCATCCGCAACAACCCTTCGACATACTGCTTGAACAGCTTGTGCAGCACGATGACGCCGACCACGAAGCCGAACAGCGTCATCATCGTGCCGACCGGCAGGCGCGACAGCAGCAACTCCATCAGCATGTTGCGCTCGGCCTCCTTCATGTCCAGCCAAACGAGCAGCGAGGTGACGACGAACGGCCCGGTCATCAGCAGACCGAGAACGCCTACGGCAAAGATGAAACGATGTTTAGCCTTCATGGCAGTGATCCCGATGATTTTTGGCCTGGCGAGGCCGTCGACCGCAGCACTCGGAGGCCGGGCCTCCGGGCGGCGCCATTCCGGCTCAGGCCACCCCGAGCATGCCTTTCACCTTGGCCACCAGGTCCTTGGTCGAAAACGGCTTGGTGACATAGGCATCGGCCCCGATGGCCAGCCCCTTGGCAACTTCGGTATCGCGCCCCTTGGCAGTCAGCATGACGATCAGCAGGCCTGCCCGGGCCGGGTCGGCACGCAGCGCTTCGCAGACTTCGTAGCCGGATTTTTTCGGCATCATCACGTCGAGCAGGACCAGGTCGGGCGCGAAGCTGGCAACCTTGGCCAGCGCTTCGTCGCCATCGCCGGCGACGGCGATCTCGAAGCCTTCCTTCTTCATCAGGAATTCGAGCGAAATGATGATGTTGGGTTCGTCATCGACGATAAGGATTTTTTTGCTCATGTCTTTTGTCTCCCTTGTTATTCCTCCGATGCCGGCAAGGGCACCGTGAAAATGAAATTCGCGCCTGCTCCGGGCCGACTTTCGACCCACAGATTACCACCAAAATATTCGACGATCTGACGGCTGATCGGCAGGCCCAGACCGGTGCCCTGCGGTTTGTCGGTCAACGTGTTTCCACCCTGACGGAATTTTTCAAAAATGACGGTGCATTCCTCGGCCGTCAAACCCGGGCCGTTGTCCGCTACCTCGACCCGGACCCGCTGGCCGGCCACCGCCACCCTCACCTGCACCCGGCCGCTGCCGCCTGGAACAAACTTCACGGCATTCGACAGCAGATTGATCATGACCTGGGTCAGCCGGTCGCGATCGGCCAGCACGACCGGGCCCGGGACCGGAATATCGCCTTCCAGCGCGACGTTTTTGTCGCGAAAAAGCTGGCCGAGCGCATCCATCGCCTCGCGCACCACCTCGCCGATATCGACCTCGCCGGTCGTCCATTCGGCACGACCGGATTCGAGCTTGGCCATGTCGAGAATCTGGTTGATCAAGCGGGTCAGGCGCTCCGCCTCGCCCACGATGATGCCGAGAAAACTCTTGCGATCGCTCAGCTCCAGCCGCGGGTCGTCATGCAGCATTTCGGACAGGGCACGGATAGAGGTCAGCGGCGTGCGCAGTTCGTGGGTCACGGTCGAGATGAAATCGTCCTTCATCCGGTCGAGTTCGCGCAGACGGTCATTGGCCGCCCGCAACTCGCCGGTCGCCGCCTGCAGTTCGTGCTGCTTGACCTCCAGTTCGCGACTGTAGGCACGCACCTGGGTTGCCTCGTCGAGAATATCGAGCACCTCGTCGAGCCCGAGATCCTCTTCCTGCGCCACCGAAGCGACCATGACGCGGGCGCTGGCCGAGCCGATCGCCCCGGCCAGTTCGGCCTCGGCGAAATGTACGAAATCGGCGTCGGCCGGCATTCTTTTCCAGTCGGCAATCTGCCGGCTGGCTGCATAGGCCGCCATTTGCTGGCGGGCGCGGGCCGGCCCGAGAAAGCGTTCGAGCAAAGCGACAAGTTGCTCGACCGAGGCGCTGCCCCGCCACAGACGTGCATCGGCCTCGCGGCCGGCATGGCGGAATATATCGACGAAGCGCTCTGCCTGCCGTGCCTCGGTCGCATCCGGCCGCGAATTGAGCGACACCACGACATACAGGCCGATGTTGGTGAACAGGCTCCACAGCAGGCAGTGCGAGATTTCATCCAGCCCGGATAAACCGAACAGCGCCTGTGCCTTCAACCAGCCAAGTCCAAGCAAGCCTTCCTCGACAAAGCCGCCGCCGATCCAGTGCGACTTGGCAAACGACGGCAGCAACAGCGTGTAGAGCCAGACGGCGAAACCGCCGAGCAGCCCGGCCACGGCGCCGGCCCGCGTACCCTGCTTCCAGTACATGCCACCGAACATGGCCGGGGCAAACTGGGCGACGGCGGCGAAGGAAATCAGCCCGATGCCGACCAGCGCATAGGCTTCGCCGGCGGCGCGGAAATAGATGTAGCCGAGCAGCAGAATCAGCGCGATGGCGGCCCGCCGGATGCCGATCAGCAGCCCCGACAGATCCTGCCGTTTTTCGGCCTGCAGCCAGGTCGACCGCAGCAACCACGGCATCACCAGATCATTGCAGACCATGGTCGACAAGGCGATGGTTTCGACGATGACCATGCCGGTCGCCGCCGACAGGCCGCCGATGAAGACAAGCAGCGCCAGTCCATGCGCCCCGTGAGCCAGCGGCAGGGTCAGCACGAACGTATCCGGATTGACGGCCTGCCCCTGAAAATGCAGCAAACCGCCAAGAGCAATCGGCAACACGAATATATTGATCAGCAGCAGATAAAGCGGAAACAGCCAGACGGCCCGCCGCAAGTGCGACTCATCGACATTCTCGACGACGATGATCTGGAACTGGCGCGGCAGAAAGATGATGGCCAGCCCCGAGAGCAGGACCATCGCCGTCCACGTCCCGGCTCGGCCGGTATCCAGCGACAAGAGACGAACCAGTTCCGGCGAGGCTGCAGCGCGCTGAAAGAGATCGCCCATGCCGCCGAAAATGCCATAGGTGACAAACAGGCCGACGGCGATGAAGGCAAGCAGCTTGACCACCGACTCGAAAGCCACCGCCGCCACCATGCCCTCGTGGCGCTCGGTCGCATCGAGATGGCGGGTGCCGAACCAGATGGTGAACAGGGCCAGGACGATGGCGATCAGGAAAGTCGTATCCAGCCACCACGGGAACAAGTCGTTCCCGGCCTGCGCAAACAGCACGGCCAGGCTGGCCGAAATGGCCTTTAGCTGCAAGGCGATATAGGGTACGACGCCGACCACCGCGATCACCGTCACCAGGCCGGCCAGCAACTGGCTCTTGCCGTAGCGCGAGGCGATGAAGTCGGCAATCGAGGTGATGCGGTGCACCTTGCTGATCCGCACCATTTTCAGGATGACGCCCGCGAAGAGCAGCATCAGCGTCGGTCCGAGATAGATGGTCAGGAAGGACAGCCCACCGGACGTGGCGCGCCCGACGCTGCCGTAAAAAGTCCACGAGGTGCAATAGACCGCCAGCGACAAGGCATAAACATTGGCCGAGATAATCGACTTGCCGGCATCAGCCCGCGCATCGCCGAAACGGGCGACAGCAAACAGCAGGGCGAGATAGCCGGTGGCCAGCAGCGCGATGAACCAGCCGGAAAGCAGCACTTACGGCCCCTTCCGTTCGGCCACCCAGGCGGCGAGTGCGATCAGCCCGGCCCAGACGCCGAACAGATAGAGGTAGCCGGCCGGAATACCGGCCCAACTGCCGCTCGGCAGCCCGAGCAGTGGGTAGGTCAGCAAAGGCAGGCCGAGCAGGCCGAGCGCCGCCAGGCGTTGCCGCGACAGACTCGCGCGCTTCATCGCACCCTCCGAAAATAGAAAACGGCTGACACGCAAAGCGTGCCAGCCGCTGTTGGCATGCAGTCTGATGCGACCACACGGGAGGCCACCTTATGGGCGACCATTGTCTCCTCCTTGCCTTTTAGTCGTTAGAGGCAGCGTGGCAAGCTCGCCGCCTCTTTGGCTCATACAGGAACACAGGGGAGCAACTCTGCGGTTGCTTCCGGAATGACCGGGTTTGGGCGAAGCCGAAACCCGGGGACATTCCTTAACCCTTCAGTTGTTCCAGAATGGCCGGATTTTCCAGCGTCGAGGTGTCTTGCGTCAGCTCCTCGCCCTTGGCCAGACCACGCAGCAGACGGCGCATGATCTTGCCCGAACGGGTCTTCGGCAGGTTGTCACCGAAACGGATGTCCTTCGGCTTGGCGATCGGACCGATCTCCTTGCCGACCCAGTCGGACAGTTCCTTGATGATGCGCTTGGCGTCGTCACCAGTCGGGCGCTGGCCCTTGAGTACGACGAAAGCGACAATCGCTTCACCGGTCAGATCATCCGGACGGCCGACAACGGCAGCTTCGGCGACCAGCGGGTTGGCAACCAGCGCCGATTCGATTTCCATCGTGCCCATGCGGTGACCGGAAACGTTCAGCACGTCGTCGATACGGCCGGTAATGGTGAAATAGCCGGTGTCCTTGTCGCGGATCGCACCGTCGCCAGCCAGGTAGTACTTGCCCTGGAAGTCGGCCGGGTAGTAGGACTTGACGAAGCGCTCGTCGTCGCCCCAGATGGTACGGATCATCGACGGCCACGGACGCTTGACGACCAGGATACCGCCCTGGCCCCAAGGCACGTCGGCACCGGTTTCATCGACGATGGCGGCCTGGATGCCGGGGAACGGCAGCGTGCAGGAACCCGGCACCAGCGGCGTGGCGCCCGGCAGCGGGGTGATCATGTGGCCACCGGTTTCGGTCTGCCAGAAGGTATCGACGATCGGGCAGCGACCGCCGCCGACGTTGTCGTAGTACCACTGCCAGGCGGCCGGATTGATCGGCTCGCCGACCGAACCGAGGATGCGCAGCGACGACAGGTCGTAGGCCTTCGGATGGATGGCCGGGTTGTTGTCGGCCGCCTTGATCAGGGAACGGATCGCGGTCGGGGCGGTGTAGAAGATGTTGACCTTGTGGTCCTGGATCACCTTCCAGAAACGGCCGGCATCCGGATAGGTCGGCACGCCTTCGAAAACGATTTCGGTGGCGCCGCAGGCCAGCGGGCCGTAGGTGATGTAGGTATGACCCGTCACCCAGCCGATGTCGGCCGTACACCAGAAGGTATCTTCCGGCTTGATGTCGAAGGTGTACTTCATGGTCAGGATGGCGTGCAGCAGGTAGCCGCCGGTCGAGTGCTGAACCCCCTTCGGCTTGCCGGTGGAGCCCGAGGTGTAGAGCAGGAACAGCGGATGTTCGGCTTCGACCCATTCCGGTTCGCAGGTTTCCGGCTGATTGGCCAGGGCATCGTGCAGCCACTCGTCGCGGCCGGCAACCATGTTGACGTCGGCGCCGGTGCGCTTAAAGACGATGACGTTCTTGACGCATTCACAACCACCCATGCCGAAAGCTTCGTCAGCGATCGGCTTCAGCGGAATGGCCTTGCCGCCGCGGAACTGGCCGTCGGAGGTGATCAGCATGACGGCGCCGGCATCGTGCATGCGGTCGCGCAGGGACTGGGCGGAGAAGCCGCCGAAAACGATGGAGTGGATGGCGCCGACGCGGGCACAAGCCTGCATGGCGACAACGCCTTCGATGGTCATCGGCAGATAGATGACAACGCGATCACCCTTCTTGACACCCTTGGAACGCAGCAGGTTGGCCATCTTGCAGACCTTGACCAGCAGTTCCTTGTAGGTGACCTTGGTGACGTCGCCGTTGTCGGCTTCGAAAATTATCGCGACCTTGTCGCCGAGACCGGCTTCGACGTTACGGTCGAGGCAGTTGTAGGAAACGTTCAGTTTGCCATCGGCAAACCATTTGAAGAAGGGGGCATTGGACTCGTCAAGCACCTGGGTGAACGGCTGCTTCCAGGTGACCAGCTCCCGGGCGTGCCTGGCCCAGAAACCTTCGTAGTCGGCCTCAGCTTCCGCGCACAGCGCCCGATAGGCGTCCATCCCGGAAACCGCCGCGTTTTTGACGATTTCGTCAGACGGATAAATAAGCTGCACGGACTCATTCGACATATTCTTCTCCTCTGCGGTACTTCGCAATTATGTTGAAACAACCGATCGGATCTCGGGTTCTAACCCGGGATTATTAAAGCCGCGCAAGCTGGAGACCTTTAGCATTCCCCTCGCCAGCGTTGAGGCGGCATTAGACGTTGATAATCTTACAAAGGCCTTACGGAATCACGCTGCAGCGCAGCAATTCGGCATATCCGGAGGACGCTGCAGGCGCGTGGTAAACTCCCGCCCTTTGCAACAAACGACCCGCACGATGCGCTCACCTGTCAAATTCCTCGAATCCTTCATTTTTTCCAGCCGCTGGATTCAAGCCCCCCTCTACATCGGCCTGATCGTCGCCCAGTTGGTCTATTGCTGGCTGTTCATGGTCGAACTGAGCCATCTCGTCCATAACGCCTTCGACACCGCTCACCTCAGCGAAACAGAGGTCATGCTGGTTGTCCTCGGCCTGATCGACGTGGTGATGATCGCCAACCTGCTCGTCATGGTTATTGTCGGCGGCTACGAAACTTTCGTTTCCCGCCTCGACCTCGAAAACCACCCGGACCAGCCGGAATGGCTGTCGCACGTCAATGCCGGCGTACTCAAGATCAAGCTTTCGACGGCGATCATCGGTATCTCGTCGATCCACCTGCTGAAAAGCTTCATCAATGCCGCCAACCTGTCCCAGCATACGCTGATGTGGCAGGTCCTGATCCACGTCGTATTCCTTTTCTCCGCCCTGATCATGGCCATTGTCGACAAGACCATGACCCAGACCCTCGCTCTTCAACACCAGAAACATCACTGACCCGGAGTTGCGCATGACCGCCATCAAACAGGAAGACCTGATCCAGTCCGTTGCCGATGCCTTCCAGTACATCAGCTACTACCACCCGCTCGATTACATCAAGGCGCTCGGTGAAGCCTACGACCGCGAGGAATCCCCCGCTGCCAAGGACGCCATTGCCCAGATCCTGACCAATTCCCGGATGTCCGCCGAAGGCCACCGCCCGATCTGTCAGGATACCGGCATCGGCATGGTCTTCATCAAGGTCGGCATGCAGGTCACCTGGCCGGATGCCACGATGAGCATCCAGGAAATGATCAACGAGGGCGTGCGTCGCGCCTACGGCAACCCGGACAATCCGCTACGCGCCTCGGTGCTGGCCGACCCGGCAGGTGCCCGCAAGAACACCAAGGACAACACCCCGGCCGTCGTGCACTTCGAGATCGTCGAAGGCCACCACGTCGAAGTGATCTGTGCCGCCAAGGGCGGCGGTTCCGAAGCCAAGTCCAAGTTCGCCATGCTCAACCCGTCCGACGATCTGGTCGACTGGGTCCTGAAGAAGATCCCGGAAATGGGTGCCGGCTGGTGTCCGCCCGGCATCATCGGCATCGGCATCGGCGGCACGCCGGAAAAGGCCATGCTGCTGGCCAAGGAATCGATCATGGCGCCGGTCGACATCCATGAACTGAAAGCCAAGGCCGCCAGCGGCGCCAAGCTGACCCGTCCGGAAGAACTGCGCCTCGAGCTGATGGAAAAGATCAACGCACTCGGCGTCGGCGCCCAAGGCCTGGGCGGCCTGACCACCGTGCTCGATGTCAAGGTGCTGGATTACCCCTGCCACGCTGCCAACCTGCCGGTTGCGCTGGTCCCGAACTGCGCCGCGACCCGCCATTGCCATTTCCATCTCGATGGCTCCGGCCCGGCCAAGCTCGAACCGCCGAAGCTGGAAGACTGGCCGGCCGTCACCTGGACACCGGATCTCAAGGCGGCGACGCAAGTCAACCTGAACACCCTGACCAAGGAAGAAGTTGCTGCCTGGAAACCGGGCCAGAAACTGCTCCTCAACGGCAAGATGCTGACCGGCCGCGATGCCGCCCACAAGCGCATTGCCGACATGCTGGCCAAGGGCGAAAAGCTGCCGGTCGACTTCACCAATCGCGTCATTTACTACGTCGGCCCGGTCGATCCAGTGCGTGACGAAGTCGTCGGCCCAGCCGGCCCGACCACCGGCACGCGGATGGACAAGTTCACCCGGATGATGCTCGAACAGACCGGCCTGATCTCGATGATCGGCAAGTCCGAGCGCGGCCCGGTCGCCATCGAGGCGATCAAGGACAACAAGTCAGCCTACCTGATGGCTGTCGGCGGCGCCGCCTACCTGGTCGCCAAGGCGATCAAGTCGGCCAAGGTCGTTGGCTTCGCCGATCTGGGCATGGAAGCGATCTACGAATTCGATGTCGAGAACATGCCGGTGACTGTTGCGGTCGACTCGTCAGGGATCAGTGTGCACAACACCGGCCCCAAGGAATGGCAGGTCAAGATCGGCAAGATTCCGCTCAGCGCCTGATGCAGAAATGACCAAAGCCGGCTCAGCCGGCTTTTTTATTAACCGAGTGCCGGCTCGCTCTTGGCGCGCTCGCGCAGCAACTGTTCCATTTTCTCGATCGGCAGGCCAAAACGAAACGAGTCTTCCAGTTGTTTGAGCAAAGGCAGCATGAGCAGGCCAACCTGACCCAGATGCGGCGCCAGCATCTCGGCGGCAGCGCCTTTACCGAGCAATTCGTTGAAGCACTGCAGCACCTTTTCCTGCTCGAGCTTGCCGGCCACCACCTGGTTGCCGCCGGCCTTGACAGCCATTTCCAGGCGTCGCTCGGCCATACCCAGCAGTTCACCACCCTTCAGGCGATCGCCCTCCTCGGGGAAACTGACCACCCCGACACTGACCGTCATCTCGACCCGCCGCCCACCGACACTGACCTCGGCCGCCGCAAGGCGTTTGCAGATGCGTTCGGCAAATGCCGAGCACAACTTCAGGTTGGTCTCCGAAGCAAGGATGACGATCCGGTCGGCCGCCACTTGCGCAATGCTGTCGCCGGCCCGGAGTTTCCCGCCGAGCAACTGAGCGAACTTCGCCTCGATACGGTTGGCCATCTCTGGGCCAAAGCGCTTGACCAGTCCGCCATAGCCATCCATCCCGAACACCAGCAGGCCAACGCCGCGCAGGCTGGCGTCCGTGGCCAACAAGGTATTCAGGCGCGCCTCGATCTCGGCACGCGAGACCAGTGCCGAAGAAGGCGATTCGCGCCGAGGCACCCGGCTGGCGGATTTTCGGGAAACGATGCCGGCCACCTTGTCGAGCGGCCCGAATATGTCGCTGACCCCGAGATCAGCCCCCAGACAACTGGCCTCAGCCGGGACGGGCGGCCGGACAACGGCCGGCTTGGGAAGCGTCTCCTGAGTGGCGGGTGCCAGAAGGTTTCTGACGATGCGGACAATTCCCGCCGCCCCGGCGCCTTTCGGGACAAACCCCGACACCCCGCAAGCCATCGCATGCTGGCGGATATCCTCTTCCATCGTTTCGGAAGCGATCAACAAAAAGGGAATGTTCTTCAGGCGGCTGAGCTTGTTGCCGCGCAGCCTTTCCAGCAAGCCATAAGCATCGAGTTTCGGCAGGGAAATACCGGCAATCACCGCCACAATCGACGAGTCGAGAACCAGGGTCTGCCAGGCCGACTCGCCGTTGTTTTCCTCGCGGATTTCGAACTGCCCTTTCAGATTCTTGGCCAGAGAAGCACGAACCACTCTGGAGCTATCAACAATAAGCAAGTGAGGCAATTCGGACATGGCAAAGCCTAGATGGTCAGGAGACAACAGGGGCAGCGGTCAAAATGCTGCGTAAATATGAAATTCTACACCGCCATATATTTTAGTTAAGTACGTTGTAATAGGCTCGGCATTTACCTGCTTTAACAAAGGGAAACCAGCCTCCTGCCCGGTTCGGCAAACCTCTGCGGATTGCCTACGGAATAGCGCTTGCAATTCTGTTTTTTCTCCGCCATAGTTCGCCTTCCTGTTTTCCCCACCCAGATCATCGCAACCATGTCCAACGCCACCGCCTTCCGTCTCGACACTGCCCGCGCAGTGCTGCCGGTCGTCGTACGCGTAGTCGTCGTAGGTGTCGTTACGGACACGCCGTCGCGGATCGGGTAAGCAGAAGCAGCACAGAATTCCCCAACCCCCGCCGGCGCAAACCGGCGGGGGTTTTGTTTTGGAGCCCGCCGGTCAAGCCACCAACCGAAAGGAAACCTCCATGACAGAAACACTCACCGGCGCCCAGATCACCGTGCGGCTACTCGAACGCCAGGGCATCCGCATCGTCACCGGCTATCCGGGCGGCGCCATCCTGCCCATTTACGACGCCCTCGGACAGTCGACCGCCATCCGCCATGTGCTGGCCCGTCACGAACAAGGCGCCGGCTTCATCGCCCAGGGCATGGCCCGCGCCACCGGCCAGCCCGCCGTCTGCCTGGCCTCCTCCGGCCCCGGCGCGACCAACCTGCTGACCGCCATCGCCGACGCCAAGCTCGACTCGATCCCGCTGGTCGCCATCACCGGCCAGGTGCCGCGCGCCATGATCGGCACCGATGCCTTCCAGGAGGTGGACACCTACGGCCTGTCGATCCCGATCACCAAGCACAACTTCCTCGTCTCTTCGGTCGAGGAGTTGCTGACCGTTATTCCCCGCGCCTTCCAGATCGCCGCCTCCGGCCGGCCCGGCCCGGTGCTGATCGATATCCCGAAAGACGTCCAGGCGCAGGCCATCGAGGTTAGCGAGTGGCCGGCCCCCGGCCAGGCCACCCCGGCACCAACCGCCGCTAACGAGGCAATCGCGGCGACCGCAGCGATGATCAATGCCGCCCAGCGCCCGCTGCTCTACCTCGGCGGCGGCGTCGTTCATTCCGGGGCGGCCAGTCTAGCGGTCGACCTCGCCGAAAAAGCCAATTTGCCAACCGTGATGACCTTGATGGCGCTCGGTGCGATGCCGGTCGATCATCCGTTGTCCTTGGGCATGCTCGGCATGCATGGAGCGCGCTATACCAACCTGGCGCTCGACGAGTGCGACCTACTGATCGCCGTCGGCGCCCGCTTCGACGACCGGGCGACCGGGAAGGTGGCGCAGTTCTGCCGGCATGCGCAGATCATCCACATCGACATCGACCCGGCCGAACTCGACAAGATCAAGACAGCGCATATCGGCATCACCGCCGATGTCAGCCAGGCCCTTGCCGCCCTGCTCCCAGTGGTAAATGAAAATGCCCGCCAAACCTGGGTTGACCGCATCCATGCCCTGCAGGCCGAGTTTCCTTTCCACATGCCGGATGCCGAGCAGCCGCTGTCGCACTTCGGCCTGATCCGCACCGTTGCCGCCTGCCTCGACAACGAGGCAATCATCGCCACCGACGTCGGCCAGCACCAGATGTGGGTCGCCCAGGCCTACCCGCTGCGCCGGCCGCGCCAATGGCTGACTTCCGGCGGACTGGGCACGATGGGCTTCGGCGTCCCGGCGGCGATCGGCGCCGCCCTCGCCGAACCCGAGCGAACGGTGGTCTGCTTCACCGGCGACGGTTCGATCCTGATGAATATCCAGGAACTGGTCACCGCCGCCGAGCAGAACGTCAATCTGAAAATCGTGCTGATGAACAATGCAGTCCTCGGCCTGGTGCACCAGCAGCAAACGCTGTTCTATGGCGAGCGGCTGTTCGCCTCGCAGTTCCAGGCCATGCCGGATTTCATCATGGTCGCCAAAGGCTGCGGCATTGCTGCGGTCGACCTCGACCAGGCGGCAAATCCCTGCGCCGCACTGATGGAAGCCATCGCCCGCCCCGGCCCCTGCCTGATCCACGCCAGCATCGACGCCGAGCAGAAGGTCTACCCGATGGTGCCGCCGGGCGCCGCCAACCACGAAATGATCGGACACTGAAATGAACGCCATCCATCGCAACGAACAGCAGGCGCTGGCCCGCGCCGTGCTCGAAATCAACGTTAACAACCACCCCGGCGTCATGTCGCACGTCGTCGGCCTCTTCTCGCGCCGTGCCTACAACGTCGAGGGTATTCTCTGCCTGCCGCTCGGCAACGGCCAACATTCGCGCATCTGGCTGCTGGTCAATGAAGACGGGCGCCTGCCGCAAATGATCAAGCAACTGGAAAAGCTGGAAGACGTCATCGCAGTCCGGCGGCATGGTGCCGATCACGCCGTCTTCAGCCAGTTGGAAGCATTCTTCCAGGCCTGACGCGGCTCAAGGTCGTTCTTGCGGCGCCGGCTCAAGGCGCCAGCAGGAACGACCAGTCACACCCCAGTTAACGGACTACTTCAGGTTGACGAAACCGGGCCGGCGGCACGTTTCGCACTTCGCGCCCGCAGCAGGCTTTCGTAAGCCTGGATAACCTGCAACTGCTCATCGCTGATCGACTCGAAGCGCAGGCCGACCAGATGCTGATGCCCGACGCGGCGGATGCGCATCACGCTGACATAGGCCTCGACCGGGCAAGCCAGATCGGGCGATTCGATGGTGCAGATACCGACCGCCCCGCTCGGCTTGGCGCCAAGCACTGCCACATCGAGCATGACGCCGACCCCCGACACTGAAATATCGGCGGCCGGAAACTCGAAGCGCTGCCCCCCCAGTTCGAGCAGGACCTTGCCTTGCAGGTTGAAGCGGTGGTTACGGCGGCGTTCTCTCACAATGACATCCCCAATAGCGAAGCGGCATTTTCCCACGCTTCCTCCCCGGCCCGCAAAAGGAATAGGAAGCGCGACACAGCTCAAATCGCCGCCCCCCCGAGCACGGCTATACTCGCGGCATCGCAACCCGAAACCGCATCATGACCACCCAGCCGATCACCTGGCTCAGCAGCCAAACCTACTCCGATATCCTTTATGAAACAGCGGAAGGCATCGCCAAGATCACCATCAACCGCCCGGAACGCCGCAACGCCTTCCGCCCGGAAACCGTCAGCCAGCTAATCGACGCCTTCCACCGCGCCCATCACGACAATGCCATCGGCGCCATCATCCTGACCGGCGCCGGCGACGAGGCGTTCTGCGCCGGCGGCGACCAGAAAGTACGCGGCGACGAAGGCTATATCGATGAAGGTGGCACGCCGCATCTCAACGTCCTCGATCTGCAGATGCAGATTCGCCGCTGCCCGAAACCGGTGGTCGCCATGGTCGCCGGCTACGCCATCGGCGGCGGCCACGTCCTGCATCTCGTCTGCGACCTGACCATCGCCGGCGACAACGCCCGCTTCGGCCAGACCGGCCCCCGCGTCGGCAGCTTCGACGCCGGCCTCGGCGCCGGCCTGATGGCCCGCACCATCGGCATGAAACGCGCCAAGGAAATCTGGCTGCTCTGCCGCCAGTACGATGCCACCACCGCCCTCGACTGGGGCCTGATCAATGCCGTCGTCCCGGTCGACCAGCTGGAAGCGGAAACCGTCACTTGGTGCCGGCAGATGCTGCAACTGTCGCCGATGGCGCTACGCATGATCAAGGCCGGCTTCAATGCCGACACCGACGGCCTGGCCGGCATCCAGGAACTGGCCGGCAACGCCACCGGCCTCTTCTACATGAGCGAAGAAGGCCAGGAAGGACGCAACGCCTGGCTGGAACGCCGGGCACCGGATTTCGGCAAATATCGCAAGCGTCCGTGATCATCATCGCCGCCGACTGGCTGCCCTACGTTTTGCCGCTGCAGCGCCCCTGGCAAACCAGCCAGGGACAAGTCCTTGAGCGCCGGGGCAAACTGCTCTGCCTGCGGAACGATCGCAGCCTGAGCGGCTGGGGCGACTGTGCGCCACTGCCGGAATTCGGCATCGACGAGCCTGCAGCCCGGGCCTTCGCCGAAGAAATGGCGCATCTTGACCTGGTCGCCCAGTCGGCCGGCCTGCCGCTGCACGCCTGGCTGAGCGGTGATCCGGCAGTCGCCAGCCTGGCGGTCAACAGCAATTTGGGGGCAATTTCCGGCCTCAGCGAAGGGGCACTTCAGGCGAGCCTTGACGCCGGCTTTCAAGTGCTGAAAATCAAGGTGGGCCTGGCAGCGCCGGCAGAGGAAATTGCCCGTCTGCGCGAACTCGCCGCCGGCTTGCCGGCGACGATCAAACTGCGCCTCGACGCCAACGCCGCCTGGTCCTTGCCCGAGGCCCGGCAATTTCTCCAAGCCTGTACCACCTTGCCCATCGAAGGCATCGAGGAACCGCTGCGCCATCCCGTCCCGGACGAACTGGCTCAACTCCAGGCCGGCCTGCCTTTTCCGCTGGCCCTCGACGAGTCCTGCCACCTGCTGACGCCGGCCTTCTTCCGCCACCCGCCGCTACACCGACTGGTCCTCAAACCGGCCCGCCACGGTGGACTGCTGAAAAGCATGGAGATCGCATTACGTGCCCGTGCCGCCGGTCTCGAATGCATTGTTACCTCAAGCCTGGAAAGCAGTTGCGGCCTGCTCGCCTGCGCCCAACTGGCGGCGGCGATTGCCCCAAACTCGGTGCACGGTCTGGGCACGGCCGAATGGCTGGCCGCGGATACGGGCCAGGCGCCACGGATCAGTGGCGCCCGGCTTTACCTGCCGGAGGGCAACGGTCTGGGTTTTGTGCTTGCTGAAAATTGGACCAAGGTGCAAGACCCCGGTTGAACCAATCAATTTGCTGCGGTAGACGCCCCAAAAATGGCATTTTCGCCAACGCACTATCGGCATCGGACAGGACGGATTCAGCAGCTGCCGAATCCGTCGGCGCATAGTTACTTGTCGACCTTGTCGCCCGGATTCGCCTGGAAGCCGGTGAACATGGTCCGCGTCTGTGTTTGCAGTTGATCCTGCATCGACTGGAACATCTTCTTCGACTGGTCCATGTAGGCCGTCATCATGCTCTGCATGGCCGGCTGCTGGAAATTCAGGAACTGGTTCCAGAAATCCGCCTGCATATGGGTGTTGTCGCCAGCCCCGTACATGGTGCGCGACTGGTCCTGCAGCTTATTCTGGAAATCGACGAAGGTCTTCATATTGTTTTCCAGGTACTTGCCGAGCATGCCCTGCATGGCGCTACCGTAGAAACGAATGAAGCCGGAGAGCAACTCGCTCGAGAACATCGGCATGCCGCCGGTTTCTTCTTCGAGAATGATCTGGAGCAGGATGCTGCGCGTCAGATCTTCGCCACTCTTGGCATCCAGTACCTTGAACACCTCAAACTTGAGGACCAGATCCTTGACGTCCCCCAGCGTGATGTAGGCGCTCGTCTTGGTATCGTAAAGACGACGGTTGGGGTATTTCTTGATCAGGCGTACCGGTTCCGACATGCTGCCATCCTTGAACGATTTTGTGTGCAGTGCAACATTATAGCTGAAAAAACAGGCGCCCGAAGGCGCCTGCTTGTGCTGCAATGCAAAAAATCAGCAATATTTTAGGCCGATTTCTGCACGAAACAGCGATTACTGGTAGTACAAGCCACCGTTGATGTTCATCGTTGCGCCGGTCATGAAGGCAGCAATGTCAGAAGCCAGATAAGCACAGGCGCCGCCGATTTCTTCCGGCTTGGCCAGACGCTTCATCGGGACGGAGTCAACGATGGTTTGCAGCACTTCCGGCTTGATTGCCATGACCATCTTGGTGGCGACATAGCCCGGGCAGATGGCATTGACGGTCACGCCCTTGGCGGCCAGTTCGGCAGCCAGCGCCTTGGTGAAGCCGATCACACCAGCCTTGGCAGCGGAGTAGTTGGTCTGGCCAGCCTGACCCTTGACGCCGTTGACGGAGGAGATGTTGATGATGCGACCCCAGCCACGCTCGGCCATCTTGGCAGAGACTTGCTTGGTCATGTTGAACAGCGAGGTCAGGTTGGTGGCGATAACTGCATCCCAGCCGTCCTTTTCCATCTTGGCGAACATGCGGTCACGGGTGATACCGGCGTTGTTCACAAGAATATCGACCTGGCCAAGAGCGGCTTCGGCTTCGGCAACCATCTTCTGGCAATCTTCGAGAGAAGAAACATCACCAGGAACACAGACGAAATCATTGAAGCCGGCGGCAGACATTTCCTTCAGCCATTCTTCCTTGTTGTCGAACTGCGGGTGATAAGAGGCAACCACCTTGTGACCGGCCTTGGCCAGTTCCTGGCAAATTGCGGTACCCAGACCGCCCATAGCGCCGGTAACGAGAGCAACACGTTGCGTCATAGTCTTTCCTTCCTTGTTGTTGATACAGCTAAAAAAACACCGGTCAGTACATGTGCTGACCGCCGTTGATCGAAATATTGGCCCCGGTCACAAACGCTGCCTCATCGGAAGACAGGTAGGCAACGAGGCCGGCGATTTCTTCCGGCTTACCCAGTCGATTGACCGGGATCTGCGGCAGAATTTTTGAATCAAGAATTTCCTGCGGGATCGCCGTCACCATCTTGGTGCCGATATAGCCCGGCGAAATGGTGTTGACCGTCACCCCTTGCTTGGCCACTTCCAGGGCCAGCGCCTTGGTAAAACCGTGCATGCCGGCCTTGGCCGCCGAATAGTTGGTCTGCCCGAAAGCGCCCTTCTGGCCGTTGACCGACGAAACATTGATGACCCGGCCCCACTTGCGTTCCAGCATGCCATCCATGACCTGCTTGGTCATATTGAAGACCGAGTCGAGATTGGTGTGCATCACCGCATCCCAGTCCGCCTTGGTCATTTTCTTGAAGGTCATGTCGCGCGTGATACCGGCATTATTGACCAGCACATCGACCGGCCCGACCTCGGCCGTCACCGTCTCGACACAAACGCGTGCCGATTCAAAATCGGTCACGTCGCAGGGGTAGGCCTTGAAGCCGTAGCCCATGTTGTTCATGGCCTTAAGCCAGTCCTGAACCTTGGCGTTACCCGGCGAATAGGTGGTCACCACCTTGTAGCCCAGCGCAGCCAGCTTGATGCAGACGGCCTCACCGAGACCGCCCATTCCTCCAGTAACCAGTGCAACTCGCGACATTGTTATACCCTCGCTCAGAAGTTTTTATACCGCGCGTTCCTTTACATAACGGCCGGGCGCCGGTTCGATCGGCTTGTATTTTGCACTTCCCGGTTTACGCGGTGCTCGCTGCTCTCCTGACAACGGCTTCAACCAGACAGCCCAATCGTTCCACCAGCTGCCCTTCTTCTCTTCTGCTGCGGTCAACCAGCCTTCGGCATCGATTTTCACATCGTCATTGACCCAGTAACTACGCTTGTTCTTGCTTGCCGGATTGATGACGCCGGCGATATGCCCGGAAGCACCGAGCACGAAGCGGACATTGCCGCCCAGGATGCGGGTGCTCTGGTAGGCCGACTGCCAGGGCACGATATGGTCTTCGCGCGTCGCCAGCAGGTAGACCGGCATCTGCAGGCTACCCAGATCGACCTTGGTGCCGCACATCTCGAGCTTGCCCGGCACGCGCAGACTGTTGTCGTGATACAGATTGCGCATGTACCAGCAAGCAAACGGCCCCGGCAGGTTGGTCGAATCGGAATTCCAGTACAGCAGATCGAAGGCCTGGGGCTTCTGGCCCTTCAGGTAATTGCCGGTCACGTAATTCCAGACCAGATCATTGGCGCGCAGGAACGAGAAGGTCGTCGCCAGGTCGCGGGCCGGCAGCAGGCCGCCCTTGCCGATGCTCGACTCGCGCGCCATCAGGCCGTTGTCGTCGATGAACAGGCCGATTTCGCCGGTATCGGAAAAATCGAGCAGCGTCGTCAGCAGCGTCAGCGAAGCAACGCTATCCTCGCCGCGCGCCTTCAGCACCGCCAGGGCCGAGGTCAGGATGGTGCCGCCGACACAGAAGCCAAGGGCATTGACCTGCTTGACCTTGGTGATTTCCTTGATGACTTTCAAGGAGGCAATCGGGCCGTTTTCCAGGTAATCGTCCCAGGTCAGATGGCCCAGTGCTTCCTGCGGATTACGCCAGGAAATGAGGAAGACGGTGTTGCCCTGCTCGACCATGAAGCGGATCAGCGAATTGTCCGGCTGCAAGTCCATGATGTAGAACTTGTTGATGCAGGGCGGCACGACCAGCAGCGGCCGGGTGCAGACCTTGGGAGTCAGCGGCGCGTACTGAATTAGCTGCATCACGTCGTTTTCGAAGACGACGGCGCCTTCGCTCGTCGCGATGTTCTTGCCAACCTCGAAGACCGATTCGTCGGTCATCGAAATGCGACCCTTCTCGAAATCCTTGATCAGGTTGTTGATGCCGTCGGTAATGCTCTGGCCCTTGGTTTCCAGGGCGCGCTGGATGAATTCCGGATTGGTTGCGGCAAAATTGGACGGCGCCATCGCGTCGGTCATCTGGCGCGCCAGGAAACGCATGCGATGGCGCGCCTTGTCGTCGGTCGCCGGGATGATTTCGACCATTTCCTTGAGGAACTTGGTGTTCAGCAGATAGGCCTGATGCAGATAGTCATAGATCGGGCTATCGCGCCATTCCGGCGCCGAGAAACGACGGTCGCCTGCTTCCGGAGCCACCTTGAAATTTTCCGGCTGTCCCTGCTGCTTGGCCAGCACCGACTGCCACAACGACATCTGCTGATCCGTGAAGCGCTTCTGCAGTTCGGTCATGGCTTGCGGATCGGCCACCGGCGGCTGGGTCATGGTTGGATTTCCGGCCTTGCCGAAAAACTCCATGAACTGCTGCGCCACGTTCTGTCCGGCCTGCATGAACTGCATGGCAGAACCAAGAAATGCGTCGTTGTTGTTCGATCCCTGCTGCGCCATGGGCTTCTCTTTGATATGTCGGGGGCTTGAGCTTCTGGATTCTGCATACCCGTCCCAGCCCTGTCAATGCATTTGCATGCATAATTAAGGCCCCTGCGAGGCACCCCCTATGTACATTGTTGCAATCGGCTGGCTTTATGTAACATTGCTGGTTGCCGCCAACGAACCAAGCGTCGTTGCCGGCATAATTTCATTCTTTTTTTACGGGCTGCTGCCCTGCGGACTGCTGCTCTGGATCAGTGGCAGCAAGGTGCGCCGGCAGCGCCGGCGCTACCGCGAATTACTCGCCAACCAGCGTCCGGACGAGGGCGATCGAACCGATACCCAGCCCGATCAATAGCACCTGCTGAAGCGTCGCCTTCAACTCGGTCCGCTTGTGCAAGCCGGGAATCAGGTCGGCGACGGCGACATAGATCATGCTCGCCGCAGCCAGGCCGAGTAGCGTCGGAATCCACTCGGTCAATTCGGACAGGGCAAAATAGGCGAGCATTGCCCCGACCAAGGTCGCCAGACTGGACAGCAGATTGAAGGCCAGGGCGCGCACCTTGCTGTAGCCGGAGTGCAGCAGGATCAGATAATCGCCGACTTCCTGCGGAATTTCGTGGGCGATGATGGCCAGCGCGGTGACGATGCCGAGTTCGGTACTTTCCAGGAAGGCCGCCGCGATCAGGATGCCGTCCACAAAGTTGTGGAAGGTATCGCCGACCAGGATGAGCAGGCCGGAACGTCCATGATCGTGCGCCGGCGCATGTGCCTCATGCGCCTCGCAATGGTCGTGGTGGCAATGCCGCCAGAGAACCAGTTTCTCCAGGACAAAAAAGACCATGATGCCGAACAGTACAGTCGCCGCCATGTTGTGCGGCTCGCCATGCTCGAGGGCGTGCGGCAGGATTTCCAGAAAAGCAGCGCCGAGCAACGCACCAATCGCGTAGGAAATCAGCATGCTGACTCGCTGAGTACCAACCGCGACGCTTAGGGCCGCCGCTGCGACAACGCTCAAAACGCCGCCCGCCAGCGACACGGCAATAATCCAGGAAAGAGTACTCACAGGGGTCTGATACTTGGGGAAAGGCGCGGATTATACGCCCTCGCCCCCGTCGACCGCCGGCTCATCCGTTCGTGAGCGACGAACCCCGCCCGAGGCCTGCACCTCGGCCAGCAACCAGCAGCGAAAGGCCGCGACCGAGTCGCGCTCGGCGACGGCCTTGCGCATGACCAGATAATAAGCGTAGGGGGAAGGCACCGAAAGCTCGAAGGGAACGACCAGGCGTCCTGCGGCCACATCGGCCTCGACCAGCGGCTGCAAGGCCAGCGCGACGCCCTGTGCTTCAAGCGCCGCCTCAACTGCCAGCAGCGCATTCGAAAAGCGCGGGCCGCGCTGCGCTTCGACGCCACGCACTCCGGCACTGGCCAGCCATTCCCGCCAGCTCGGCTGACGCTCCTCATCCTCGATCGTTTCATCATGAATCAGCACATGCCGAGCCAGATCTTCGGGCACCTTTAGCGGCGGTCCAAGTTCGAGCAAACGCGGACTGCAGACCGGCACCCAGTCCGGGGAAAGAATCTGCTCGACCCGAAAGCCCGGGTAGTTGCCGGTGCCATAGCGAATCGCCAGCGCGCTGCTCGCCGCACGCAGATCGACGGGCTCGCCTTCCAGTTCGCGCTTTTCACCCCGCCGGTCGACGGCATCGCCACTGCTCGAAAGGCGCAACTTGACCTCCGGGCAGGCGGCGGCAAAGCGGGGCAGGCGCGGCACCAGCCAGCGCGCGGCAAACGACGGCGGCGCCAGGATGGTCAGGACACCATCACCGGGGCGGCGGGTACTATCGACGGCGCTGGCAAAGCATTCAAAACCCTCCCGTACCTTGGGCAGCATAGCGCTCCCTTCAGCCGTGATTTCCAGCGCGCGAGTCAGCCGGCGAAACAGGCTGACGCCGAGATACTCTTCCAGCGTCTTGATCTGCTGACTGATCGCCGCCGGCGTGACATGCAGTTCTTCGGCTGCCTTTTTGAAGCTCAGATGGCGACTGGCTGCTTCAAAAGCACGCATGGCGGACAGGGGGGGCAGGCGATAAGCCATTAACGATTAAGATTTTCTAAAGTGTCAGATCATAAATTGTCGTTTGCCGCCGGGCAAGCCGATCACTATCTTTCACCCTACGCCGCCGCTGCGGTGCTTTTGTCCGATAGTGAAAGGAAGTACCAGAAATGAAACGATCCCTGCTCGTTGCCGCCCTGCTCGCCATAGCCCTGACCGCTTGCGGCAAGAAGGAAGAAGCGACGACTGCCCTGCCCGCCCCGGCCACAACCCCCGCCTTGCCGGCAGCCGCGCCCGACAGCCAGGCCGAAACCCCGAAGGCTGCCGATGCTTCCGCCCCGCTGGCAGCGCCGGACGCAAAGCCGGCCGGCGAGGAAAAGCCGGCGAACTGATTGCTCGCCGCAAGCCGATCGCACACGATTAAGATTTTCTTACCTGTCGCGTAAAAAAATCTCGTTCGTTGGCTTTTCCGGCTTTTGTTAGATTTGCGCACCGTCTCCTCCAGACCTTAATGCGCTTTGGATCTGGATTTGAGCCCGCCTCGTGCGGGCTTTTTTTCGGCCCGGTCGACTGGAGACGTTTTCATACCGCTATTCAGGAGCATTGAGAAAATGGGTGGAGCATCCCGCGTCCATAACGCAGCATTGCGCAGCAAGATCATGTCGGCCGAAGAGGCCGCCAATCTCATTCCGTCCGGCGTCAACGTCGGGATGAGCGGCTTTACCGGTGCAGGCTACCCGAAGGTTGTGCCTTCGGCGCTGGCCAAGCGCATCATGGACGCCAACCTGTACGGCAAAAAGTTCAAGATCGGCGTGTGGACCGGCGCCTCGACGGCCCCCGACCTCGATGGGGCGCTGGCCATGGTCGACGGCGTCGAACTGCGCCTGCCCTACCAGTCGGATCCGACCTGCCGCAAGCGGATCAATGCCGGCGAGATGGAGTACATCGACATCCATCTGTCGCACGTTGCCCAGTTCGTCTGGTCCGGCTTTCTCGGCAAGCTGGATATCGCCGTCGTCGAAGTCGCCGGCATTCTCGAAGACGGCCGCCTGATTCCCTCATCGTCGGTCGGCAACAACAAGACCTGGCTGGACCAGGCCGACAAGGTGATCCTCGAGGTCAACTCGTGGCAAAACCCGCATCTTGAGGGCATGCACGACATTTACTACGGGACCAGCCTGCCCCCCAACCGCCGGCCGATCCCCTTGATCAAGACCAGCGACCGGATCGGCGAGCCCTACCTGCGCTGTGACCCGAGCAAGGTGATTGCCGTCGTCGAAACGAACAGCCCAGACCGCAACTCCGCCTTTTCGACGCCGGACGACAATTCGCGCAAGATCGCCGGCCACATCCTTGAATTCATGGAGCATGAGGTCAAGCTGGGCCGCCTGCCCGCCAACCTGCTGCCCCTGCAATCCGGAGTCGGCAATATTGCCAATGCGGTAATGGGCAGCCTGAACGAGGGGCCGTTCGACAACCTGACTGCGTATACCGAAGTATTGCAGGACGGCATGCTGGAAATGCTCAAATCCGGCAAGCTGACCTGCGCCTCGGCCACTGCCTTTTCGCTCAGTTCCGGTGCGCTGGCGGAATTGAATGCCGACCTCGAACGCTATCGCGACAGCATCATCCTGCGCCCGCAGGAGATCAGCAATCATCCGGAAATCATCCGCCGGCTGGGTGTAATTGCGATGAACGGCATGATCGAGGCCGACATCTACGGCAACGTCAATTCAACGCATGTGATGGGTACCAAGATCATGAACGGCATCGGCGGTTCCGGCGATTTCGCCCGGAATGCCTATATCTCGATTTTCATGACCCCCTCGCAGGCCAAGAATGGCGAGATCTCCTGCATCGTGCCGATGGTCTCGCACGTCGATCATACCGAGCACGATGTCCAGATCCTGGTAACCGAACAGGGCCTGGCCGACCTGCGTGGTCTGTCACCGAAACAACGTGCCAAGGTGGTCATCGAGAACTGTGCTCACCCGCACTTCCGGCCGGCGCTGATGGATTACTACAAGCGCTCACTGGATCTATCGCCGGGTAAGCAAACGCCCCATTTGCTTGATGAAGCCCTGAGCTGGCACCTGAACTATCTGCGCAGCGGACGGATGTAAGCCCCAGGCGTAAAAAAGGCAGCGCACGACACGCGCTGCCCTTGCTGCTACTTGAACACTTTCCTCAGAAAAGCTCGATATCGGAAGCGTCCGAGTTTTTCGCAGCGTTGCCCAGCAGCTTGATCGAGTCGCTCTTCTGATGCGAGTCGACCAGCAAAGCGACCAGTTTCTCCGAACGCTTCTTGAAGCGCAGCAGACCATCGGCCTCGCTCTGATCCTGATGCAGGCCGAGGAAGGCATGCAGGTACTGGCCAACGTGCAGCATGCGCTGGGTAATCCGCGTCATGCGCTGGGTCACCAGGTCCTCGAACTGGATGGCGAGTACTCCTTCCTGGGTCAAGCCATGCATCCGCTCGGTGACTTCGGTAATGTGACGCGAGTGCTGACGCGCCTTATCGGTCAGCGAGAGCATTTCCTGGCCGAGACTGATCAGCGTCGCCTGGGAGTTTTCGGCAACACTCATGTCGGTCTTCGCCGCCTCTTCAACACGACCACCGACCGTACTCAGCGAATTGACGATATCGCCGAGAGCCTGACGAATTTCGACGTTGAAGGCACTGGTCCGGGCCGCCAGATCGCGCACTTCGTCGGCCACCACGGCAAAGCCGCGACCAGCCTCGCCGGCCCGTGCAGCTTCGATCGCCGCATTCAGGGCGAGCAGATCGGTTTGTTTGGTAATGCCGGCGATATCGTTGAGCTTGCTCGAAATCGTCGTTACCTGATCCTGGATCTGCTCGAAACCACTGGCGATTTCAACGCTGGCTTCGCGCAAGTCGCCCATTTTCCTGACGAATTCGGCAATCAGCGTTCGCGTTTCCTCGAAAAAGCGCTGCAAGCCGACCTGTTCGCGACTGGTTTCAGATTCGGAACCGGTCATGTCGAGCAGTTCGTCGATCAATGACTTCAGAACCTGGCGCTGATCGGAAGAGTTGGATTCGAGGCCGGTCAGGCTTCCCGACAGCGTACTCACCGAGTCCCGGATAATCTTCTGCGCGCCCTCGATCTCCCGCTCCAGATCGGCGAATTGCAACTCGGCATGGGCCATCGCCTCGTTCGAGAGGACGTGGTACTCGCTCATGATGTTTTCAAGATTCTTCATGTTCTGGCTTTGCCGGGATTTCCAGCGCCCCCGCTCCCGATGCGAAAGCATCGTCGCGCCAGCGATCAGGGCGAGTGGCAGTAGCAGCAACACTGGCGACAAGGCTCCGACAAATTGCCCCCAGCCCCAGATCCCGGCCAGCGTGACAATGGTCAACCAGGTCAGAAGGTCGTCAATACGTTTCATCTAGAAGTCTCGATTGCATGACTGAAAAAGCCCCCTGCAACCGGCAGGGCAGCGCATTAGGCAATATGTTACTTGGCCCGGCCTTGATCCATGGCAAGGATGGCCCGCTATTTGACCAGACAAGTCGCTAGACCAGCCAGATCAGACTGGCCATGCGGCCGGTCACCCCGTCCCGCCGGTAGGAGAAAAAACGGGCGGCATCACTGACGGTACACAGCTCGCCGCCACTGATCGAGCCGAGACCGAGCGATGAAAGACGCTGGCGGGCCAGGAGATAGATGTCGGCCAGCCACTTGTCCCCTCCATGACCGACGAAAGCGGCAGCGGCGAGCGGATCACGGGCAACGAAGGCAGTACGCACCTCATCCCCCACCTCGAAGCAGCTCGGGCCAATGGCCGGGCCAAGCCAGGCGAGGAGTTCGCCCGGCGGCACACCCATGGCTGCCACCGTCGTTTCCAGCACGCCGTCCAGCAAGCCACGCCAACCGGCATGGGCGGCGGCGACGACACTGCCTGCCCGGTCGCAGAAGAGCACCGGCAGACAATCGGCCGTCATCACGGCGCAAACGGTACCGGACCGGCGGGCATAAGCGGCATCGGCCTCGGGCATTTTTGCCGAAATATCAGCGTCGACCGCAGCAATGCCATGCACCTGGCGCAACCACAGCGGCTCAGCCGGCAAATGCCGACGTAGCAGGGCACGATTGGCCTCGACATGGACGAGGTCGTCCCCGACATGATCACCCAGATTCAAACTGCGCCAGGGCGCCGCACTGCAGCCACCGCTACGCAGGGTTTGCAGCGCCCGGACGTTGGCCGGGACCGGCCAATCCGGGACCAGCAACTCAGCCATAACGCAGTTGGTCGAGCAGATCGCGCATATCTGCCGGCAGCGGCACTTCCCACTGCATTTTAAGCCCGGTCAGCGGATGCACCAGGCCGAGACGGGTGGCGTGCAGCGCCTGGCGGTGGAATTCCGGCAACTTCGGGTTGCGCTTGCCGTAGACCTGGTCGCCAACCAGCGGATGATGGATGGCCGCCATATGGACACGGATCTGGTGGGTACGCCCGGTTTCCAGCGAGCACTCGACGAAGGTGGTATAGGTAAAGGCTTCGAGGATGCGGATGTTGGTGATTGCCGGCTTGCCGCCCCGATTTTCCGGCACCACGGCCATCTTGATGCGCAGCGACGGATGCCGGCCGATTGGCTCGTTGACCGTCCCCTCATGCTTCATCGCGCCAGCCGCCAGCGCCAGGTAGATGCGCCGCACGGTGCGGGCCTGCAACTGACGGACGAGGTCGGTCTGCGCCTCCAGCGTCTTGGCGACGACTAGCAGGCCACTGGTGTCCTTGTCCAGCCGATGCACGATGCCGGCCCGCGGCACCGCCTCGATGCCCGGCACGTGGTGAAGCAGCGCATTCATCAGCGTACCGCTCCAATTGCCGCTGCCCGGATGCACGACCAGCCCGGCCGGCTTGTTGATGACGAGCAGGGTTTCATCTTCGAAGACGACATCAAGCGGAATATCTTCCGGCTGTTCGGCCAGCACATGGGCCTCCACCGGTGCCTCGACGAGCAGGCGCTCGCCACCGAGCAACTTGCGCTTGGGTTCGCTCTCGACTTTTCCATCAACCTGAACGCAGCCTTCCCGCACCCAGGCTTGCAGACGGTTACGGGAATGCTGCGGCAGCAGTTCAGCCAGCACCTGATCAAGACGCCGACCGTAGCTGGCGTCAGGAACCGTCAGGTGGAGCGGCTCAGTTCGGCTATAATCGCCGGAATCTTCAATAGGATCGTTCATGATGCGAAGTTTACCCGCATTCCAGTCATTCCCCGCCCTCTTCCGTCTGTTCCTGGCACTTTTCGTCGCCGGCGTCATGGCTGGTTGCAGTTCGTTCGGCAATGGTCCGGATGAAACCGCCGGCTGGTCAGCCAGCAAGCTTTACTCCTCGGCCAAGGACTCGCAGGAAGATGGCGCCTGGGACAAGGCGGCCAAATACCTGGAAAAGCTGGAATCGCGCTACCCCTACGGCCGCTTCGCCCAGCAAGCCCAGCTTGAACTCGGCTATGTCTACTGGAAGGGCAATGAGCCCGGTTCGGCGCTGGCCGCCTGCGACCGCTTCATCAAGCTGCACCCGAACCATCCGGCCGTCGATTATGTCTATTACCTGAAAGGCCTGATCAACTTCAACGAAGATCTCGGCTTGGCCGGCTTGATCAGCACGCAGGACCCGACCGAACGTGACCCGAAGGCAGCCCGCGATGCGTTCGATGCCTTTCGCGAACTGGTCATCCGTTTCCCGAACAGCAAATACACACCGGATGCCAGCAAGCGCCTGAACTATCTGGTCAACGCGATGGCCTCGCAGGAAGTCAACGTCGCCCGCTACTACATCAAGCGGGGCGCCTACATTGCAGCGGCCAATCGCGCCCAGATGGCGATCAAGACCTACCCGCAGGCCCCGGCCAACGAGGAAGCGCTGTTCGTCATGATCACCGCCTACGACAAGCTGGGCATGACCGATCTGCGCGACGATGCCGACCGGGTGCTGCGCCAGAACTATCCGAACAGCCGTTATTACAAGGATGGCCTGGAGCGCAAGGTGGCCTGGTGGAAGCTCTGGTAAGACGACCAGCCAACTGCTAGCAAGACAACGATGCCCGCCCTGCGGGCATCGTGCTTTCCGGCCTCAGCTTCCCTGCTTGATCGCCAGCACCGCCTGATTGCGCAGCGTGCGCAGCAGCGACAGTTCCTTTTCGGGAATATCGATCCCGCCCGGCTCGTCACGATCGGCGTAGATCAGGGCTACCGGGTTGCCCTTGATGTTGAGCGGCAAGAGCACGAAGGAATGGGCCGGCACGGCCTTGCGATACCAGTCGGGAATACGGCTGGCGATCTTGGGATCGTTGATGTCGCTGATCAGGATATCGGCCCCCTTCGAGGTTGCCGCATGGAAGATGTCCGGCGTGAAGGTCAGCGGGAAGCGAAAGGCCTTGGCGATCTCGTTGGCCTCGGGCCCAAAGCCGAAACGCCCCTGCATGCAGCCGCTCTTGGCATCGCGGATGCACAGCACGACGCGCTTGAACCCCATCGCCCGGTACATGGTTTCGAGAATGATGCGCAGGATGTCGTTCAGCTTGAAGCCATCGACCAGCGTATTGCTGATGTCCTGGATACCGGCCGTCAGGATGGCTTGCGCATCGACCACCGCCCCGCCCGGATCATCCGGATCGCTGGTGCCGAGCGGGCCGCTCTCGCGGAGCAGCGTGCCATTCATCGAATCATCGCCATTTGATGCGTCGACCGCAGCCCTGCCTTCCTGGGCGCTGCCGCGGGCAAACTGCCGCATCTGCTTGCCGAACGTGGTCTGCTGCAGATTGAGATGAATGATGCGGGCGAATTCGGCAATTTCCTCGACGGCCCGTTGCACCGTCTGCTGCAATTCCTTCTGATCGAGCGACACGGCGCTGGCAAAGCGGGTCATCGCCTTCTTCATTTCCCGGTCACGCGCTTCCGGTGTCGCCTGGGCAATCACGTCGCACAATTCGTTGGAGTAGCCGGATAGAACACGCAGGCGCTCCTCCTGCGTCACTGGCTTCTTGACGGGGCCGGCCGGCAGTTTGCGCATGGTGCCGACGATCAGTGGCGGAAAACCCCATTGGCGGGCGATGGCGATGCCCATATCCTCGAAGGAAATCCCCAGCACCTGTAGCGCAGCATTGTCTTCGCTGCAATTCTTCTGCGCCATGATGCGGCGGATCTCGTCCGACTCCTCGGGGAAATAGTATTGCGACAAAAGGCGCCCCAGGCTGTGGAACAGTGCGCAGATGAAGGTCTGCTCCAGATCGCGCATCTGCGCCACCGCACTGATGTCCTTGGCGAGAATGCCGGCCAGGTTGGCACGCAGGAAATCTTCCTTCAACTGGTTGGCATTCGACTTGTTCTGCAGGTGCTCGAACAACAGCACGGTAATCGCTATATTGCGTACCGCCTCGAAACCTAGGACGATCACCGCCCGCGACACGGTACTGATGCTGCCGCCACCGGCCGGCCGGAAATAAGCCGAATTGACCAGGCGCAGAATCTTGTTGGTCAGCGCGAAGTCCTTGAGGATGGAATTGGACAGCTTGTTGATGCTCTCCGTCTCGCTGTTGGCAATCTTGTTGATCGCACTGACCGATTCCGACAGAGCGGGGAAATCGCTCTTGTGGCGCATGCGACGGAGCAGGAAATCGAGCGTTGCCTGTTTGCCGCCGGCGTTTTGCGCCGCGTCCTCTTCCGGGTCGAGATAATTGTCGAGCGCCTCGGCAAACTGCGTCGCCGACTGGTAGCGCACCGACGGGTCACGGGCCAGCGCCTTGTACAAAATACCGCTCAAACGCTCGTCGACCGCAGCACTCGCCGGCAATTTGACATCTTCGTTGGCAATCCGGTGCATGACCTGGAAGATGTTGCTCCCTTCCACGGCGCGCCGCCCGGCCAGCATCTCGAACAGGATCAGGCCAGCCGCGAAAACATCCGAGCGTTCGCTCGACTCGCGCTTCTCGACATATTCAGGCGCCATGTAGGCTGGCGTCCCCGAATACTCGTCGGCCGACTCGCTGACACTGCCGAGACGGGTGGCGATACCAAAGTCCATGACGCGCGGCGTGCCGTTTTCATCGAGCAGGATATTCGACGGCTTCAGATCCCTGTGGATGATGCCCTGGGCGTGAGCCTGCGCCACGGCGTCGAGAATCGGCCGCAGAATGCCGACCGCCTTGACGGCCGACAGTGCGCCGCAGTCACGCAGGAACTCGGCCAGATTCTTGCCCGGCACATATTCGAAGACCAGGTAGAGATCGCCGCCGTCCTCACCGGCCTCGTAGATCGGTACGATGTTCGCATGGCGCAACTTGCCGACCGTCCGCGCTTCATCCAGCAATACCTGATTCTGCGCCGGGTCGGGCTTGCTGAAATGGACGGTCTTGATTGCGACCTCGCGTTGCAGTTGGGCATCGAAACCCAGATAAACCGTACTCTGGGCGCCTCGCCCCAACTCGCCACGGACCTCAAAACGACCGATTTTTTTTGCCATCATGCGTCGCCGTACTCAATCCAGAGCAGTCGCGGCACGCCATCGGCGCCGCCAAAAACCACCGCATTCTGGCCATAATCCTGACCCAGGGCACAGGCGTCTTCCGCCGCGATATCGGCGACGAAACAGCTTTCCTCGACCGGCCAGGCCGCGTCATCGGCCACATTCTCGCCGGCGTAGGGCTCGTAGTTACCCTCCAGCAGATCGCATTCGAGCAACGACTGTTGCTCCGCATTCTTCGCTGCATCCACCAACTGCGAACCCGGATTGCACGCCGTAATGATGGCAAAGTTCGACGCCCCAGCGGTTTCCAGCCAGCAACTCAGCTTTTCACAGGGCTGGTCGATACGCAGGTCGCAATGCCCCCCCGGCAAGAACACCCGGTAAGTTGTTGCGCGGTACAGCGCCTCCAGTTCACTCGTCTTCGCCATCAAACTCCACCACCCCAATCAATTGTTCCGATTCCGCCACCGGCAGCGCCTCGACTTCCTTTAGTTTGCGCGAGAGCTGACGGGTGCGGGTTTCTGCCTTGCTGATACTGCTGCTCGCTTCATCGAGCTTCTTTTTGGTATGCGCCAAGGCTTCGCCAAACTTGCCGAACTCGGTCTTCACCGCGCCGAGCACGGCCCAGACTTCGGCCGAGCGCTGCTCGATGGCCAGCGTCCGAAAACCCATCTGCAGCGTATTGAGCAACGCCGCCAGCGTCGTCGGACCAGCCAGGCTGATCCGGAAATCGCGCTGCAGCGTTTCGGCCAGGCCCGGCCGGCGCAGCGCCTCGGCGTACAGCCCCTCGATCGGCAGATAGAGCAAGGCAAAATCCGTGGTCTGCGGCGGCGCGACGTATTTGTCGCGGATGCTTTTCGCCTCGCTCTTCAGGCGCAATTCGATACCCTTGGCGGCATCCTCGACAGCCGCCGGATCGCCGCGCTCCTGAGCCTCGCTCAACCGCAGGTAATCCTCGATCGGAAACTTGGCATCAATCGGCAGCCAGACCACTGCGCCATCATCCTTGCCCGGCAGGCGAATGGCAAAGTCGACGCGCTCGTTGCTGCCCGGCCGCGTCGCGACATTCGCCGCGAACTGATCGGCGGTCAGCAATTGTTCGAGCAGCGCCGAAAGCTGCACCTCGCCCCAGGTGCCGCGCGTCTTGACGTTGGTCAGCACGCGCTTGAGATCGCCGACCCCGACGGCCAGCGTCTGCATCTCGCCCAGCCCGCGATGGACCTGTTCCAGCCGATCGCTGACCAGTTTGAAGGATTCGCCGAGGCGCTGTTCCAGCGTCGCATGCAATTTTTCATCGACAGTCCGCCGCATCTCTTCCAGCTTCGCCGCATTATCGGCCTGGATTGCGGTCAACCGCCCTTCAACGGCCAATTTCAGGCGTTCGAAACGTTCGTCCAGGCCGAGCGAAAAACGGTTCAGTTCACGGGCAAAGGCTTCGAGCCGCTCGCCCTGCAGCGTGCCGAACTGACCAACCTGGGTGCTCAGCGCCTGGCCGAGCAGGGTTGATGACTGGGCCCGCTCCTCACGGTCACGAAAGGCCTCCTCGGCATCTTCGCGCCGGCCGCGCGCCAGTTCCTCGCGCAACTCACGCTCGAGGCGCGCCAGGCCTTTTTCCTGCGCCTCCTGCAGGCTGCGCAAACGCAACTCATCGTCCGGGCGCCGCCCGCCGCGCAGCAGCACAACCACCTGCAGCAGGATGACGACCACGACCGCGGCGATCAGGGCAAGCCCCATCGTTTGGCTCATCGCATCATCTCAACGAAAAATCGACCCGGCTGGTCTTGGCTTTTTCATCGGCTTCGATCTTTGCCGGCAGCAGGAAGATTCGCTCGACCGGCACCTTGCCCGACTCGACCAGCCAGCCCTGTACCGTTTCGGCCCGGCGCACGGCCAGAGCACGGACATCGTCATCGCTCGCCGGCAAGTTGGTCAGCATCAGCTTTTCCATCTCCTCGACCGGCAGCTCCTTCTGCATGCCGACCATGTTGCGCGGCTTCGGGAACTTGGCTTCCTTGTAGGCCCGGGTCAGGTAGGTTTTATATTCTTCCGGCGCAATTTCAATACTTTCCAGAGAATCCCCCTCGCCGCTCTTCTTCAGCGTGTCCTTCAGCTTCTCGGCCTTCATGGCGCGTTCGATGGCAACCCGCTTGATGCCTTCCTTGTCGGCCTCCGGATCGGCCCGGCCGGTAATTTCCAGCTTCAGCGCGGCGCGCTCGTTCAGCGCCTTGGCCAACGCTTCCAGCTTTTTGCCGGCTGCCTCGTTGATCGCCGCCCGGCCCGGAGCGAACTCGACATTCGACAATTCCTCGCCGCTGCCGAACATCGAACCGAGCAATGCGAACGGGGAAGTGACCGCCTTGACGAACAGGTTGCCGATCACCTTGAAAATCAGGCCACCGACCGAGAACTCCGGGTCATCCAGCGAACCGGAAATCGGCAGGTTGAGATCGATCTCACCGCGATTGTTCTTGAGTAGCGAAATCGCCAGATTGACCGGCAGCTTGGTCGCATCCGGACTTTCGATCTGGTCGCCGAAAGTGAATTGATCAATGAACAGGCGGTTGTCGGCAGTGAGCAGGTTGTTCTCCAGCTTGTAAGCCAGATTCAGCGACAACTTGCCTTTCTCGATGGCGTAGCCGGCATACTTGCCGGAGTACGGCGAGAAGCCGACCAGATCGACACCGGTCACCTCCGCCTTTATGTCGAGGAATGACTTGGCAGCCAGCGGGTTGAGTTTGCCGGCTATCTGAACAGGCGCCGAGTTGGCATAACTACCCCGCAATTCGAGATCGGCCAGCGTATCGGCCGCCGATGACAGGCCGGAGATACGACCGCCGAGCTTGGTGACATTCACCGTGTAATTCGGCTTGACGAAAAAATCGGAGAAATTGACCGTCCCGTTTTGCAGCGTAATCTTGGCGATCTTGATCGGCACAACCGGTTTCGCCGCTACAGCCTCCTTGGCGGGCGGTTTGACGGCTGCCGTCTTGCTCGCCTCGGTCGGCCCCTGGGTCGGCGCCGGCGGGGCAACGACAACTTCGCCCTCCGGTTTTTTGACAATATCCTGAACGTTCAGTCGTCCGGCCGCATTGAGAATCAAACGGGAGTAAAAATCGGCGAGTGCGATTTCACCGACATTGATCGTCATCGGCTGCAACTGGAAATCGACGCCGCCGACATAGAGGGATTTCCATTTCAGGAAATCGGCACTGTTGATCTTGTCGACCGCAAGAAAATCGCCCAGCGTCAGCGAACCCTTGTAGCCGGCCTTCAACTCTCCCTTGTCGATGACGGCCGTGGCTTCGCCCTTGTTCGAGAACTGGCCGCGGCTCAGCGCGATATTCAATTGCTCGCTGAAATAGGGCTGCAGCGGCATCAGCGGGATCGCCTCGGTCTGGACCTTGAGGGCGACGCTGAGCGGCATGATCTGGACAGTGCCATCGACGTTCAGGTTGCCCTTCTTGTTGATCTTGCCCTTCAGGGAAACCGTGCCTTTTTTGCCCGGCTCGTTACCCAGGTGTTCACCGTGCAGGCTGAAGCCCTCCAGTTCCTGCACGGCGGCAGGGCGGGTCGTCTGATCCTCCAGACGGAAGGCCAGATCCTCGATGGAAAGCTTGGCGATAGCGCCAACCCACGGCCGTTCATCTTCGACTTTCTCTTTGGTGGCCCGGATCGTTTTCAGCACTGGCGAACTGACCCACTCGATCTGCCCTGTCTTATTGCGCAGCATGCGGGCCCGTGTCTGGCTGTTGCTCACTTCGGCAATATCAATCCGATGCGCCGGCAGATCGACGCGAATGCCCTTGATCTGCATTTTTTCGACCCGGAAACGCTCTCCGAGATCGACTTGATAACTGACCTCGCCAATTTCGATCGGCTCGACCAGTTTGCTATCGAGCCGGCCAACCACTGCTTGCAGATGGCGCACCTCGCCCACAACGGGTGCCAGTTTCGAATCGTCGTTCCAGCGCAGCAAACCGTCGGTCAGCACGAATTCCCCGAGCGACCATTCGAGCGGTTTAGCCGGCGAGCTTGTTGCCGCTGGCTTCTCAGTCGGGGCTTTGGCAGCCGGTCGGGCCAGTCTGTCGGCCAGCATCAGGATATTGAACTCACCCTGGCGGTTGACCGTAAGCGTTGCGTCCAGCCCGTCGAGCGTGATTCGCTTGATGGCGATTTTCCGATTGATCAGATCGGCATTTTCCAGATCGACATCCAGCCGCTTCCAGCCAATCAGCGGCTGGCCGCCGCTTTCGGCCAATGCCAGGCCGGAAACATGCGCGCTGCCGACGACAGCCAGCGAAAAGACCTGCTCGGAAAGCTCCCTGAAGACGATCTTCAACTCCGAGTCGAGCGTACCGGCGCCGAGATGCAGCGGCACCGAATCCGGCAGGTAGGGCTGGAAGCCCGCCAGATCGAAACGATCCAGGTCGAGATCGAGTTCGCTTTCATGCTTGCCGGCAAAGGGCTTGCTGCGCCCCTTCAAGGCCAGCGGGGCACCGTTGATGACGGCCGAAAAGCTCGGTTCAATATGGACTTCGGCCTGATACGGCAGGCTGGAGACAAAAGGCAGGCCGAGATTGATATTGCCGATCGTATGGACCTTGCCTTTGGGCTGATCGTCGAACTCGATCTTGCCGCCGATCACCTGAATATTGTTCAGGGAAAAACGGGGCAGCGGACTCTCCGGCTCCTCCTTCGGCTTCATCCACGCATCGAGCAGATCCGAAATGTCGTAGCGCCCCTCGCTGAGTCGCGCCACCGCCAGGCGTGGTCCCTGCAGGCGGATGGCATCGACGACAAGGCCCGCCTGAAAAACGGAGAAGGTCGACAGGTTGACGAACAGTTCGTCAAAGCCGGCCAGCTCCTTGCCCCCCTCGGCCTTGATCGACAAGCCGCTGATGCGGGCCGACAAGGCGAAGGGATTGATATCGATACTCTCGATGCTGACCTCGCGGTGCAGCTCGGTCGAGAGTTGCTTGAGCAAAATAGATTTTACGAGCGGCGGCGCGGCAAAAAAGCCAAACAGACCGAAAAGAAGCAAAAATCCGCCGAACCATTTCCCAAAACGCCGGCTGCGTGGGGAGTTCAACACGGCGCTGGCGCGCGACATCGTCGTCGAATTGGTGCCTGTTTCTTCAGCCATGATAATCTACCGGGTAACTCTATTTTGTATTTGTGTCGAATTTAGCACAATGACCCAGACCGAAACGCGGCAATAATTCATGAAATGGCTGTTTGACGAACTGAAGAATCTGGCTGCCCAGCTCAAGCGTGGCGAAACCTGGCTGGGCCTTGCCCTGCTGACCGGCTTCGGCCTGCTCACCTATACCGTCAGTCAGTTTGCCTTCAAGACCGACTCGGTACTGCGTTACCTGCATTACACCGCTGCCTCCTGCCGCGACCTGTCGAACGGGCCGATCATTTTCCTGTTTTGCGGGATGATTTTCTTTGGCCTGGCGGTCGTCGTCACCTTCGGCGAATTTCAGCGCTATTTCGACTGCAGGAAACGGGCCGGCCATTACGAGGCGCGCCAGGCCTTGATCCAGGGCACCATCTGGGGCCTGGTTGCCATTGGGATATCGGCCGCCGCGCTGCTGTTCTTCTGGACATATTGTCGTTAGACTTCGGGCGGCCAATTCTCCAAGTCCGCCATGAAAATCCTGATTGTCGAAGATACGCGCTCCAATCTGCTGGTTCTCACCCAGTATGTCGAGCGCTTGGGTGCGACGGCAGTCAAGGCTGAAACCGGTGCCCAGGCCATCGAGATTTTTCAGTCGGAACATCCCGATATCGTCCTGCTCGACGTCGTCCTGCCCGATACCGACGGTTTCGCCGTCGCCCAGCGCCTGCGCGGTCTGGAAAGAGCCGAAAACTGGACGCCGATCATCTTTCTCTCCTCGCTCGGCAAGGATGAAGACATCGAACGTGGCATCGCCTCGGGTGGCGACGACTACCTGCACAAGCCGATCAGCGAAGTCGTGCTCGGCGCCAAGATTCGCGCCATGCAGCGCATCATCCAGATGCGCACCTCGCTGGTCGTCCTCGCCCGCAAACTGGATACCGCCAATCAGGAACTGAAACGCCTGTCGGCCAGCGACGGCCTGACCGGCATCGCCAATCGCCGACTGTTCGACGAATACATTTCCCGCGAATGGCGTCGTGCCCGCCGCACCTCGAACAGCATTGCGCTGCTGATGTGTGACGTCGATCATTTCAAGCTGTTCAACGACACCTACGGCCACCAGGCCGGGGATGACTGCCTGCGTCAGGTCGCCGGCGTCATTCAGCGGACCATGGAACGCGCCTCCGACGTCGCCGCCCGCTATGGTGGCGAAGAGTTTGCGGCGATCCTGCCGGAAACCGCCATTGGCGGCGCCCTCTTTGTCGGCGAAAAAATCCGCCATGCCCTGCATGCCCTGAATATTCCGCACGCTGGCTCGCCGCACGGCCGGGTCACGCTCAGCATCGGCATTGCCGCCCAGGTTCCCGATACCGAAGGCCTGCACGATGACCTGATCAAGGCCGCCGACCGCGCCCTCTATCGTGCCAAGCACGAAGGCCGTGACCGGGTGGTCCGGGCCGATGCCATGCTGGCTGATCATGAATAGCAAACGAACGACCATCGTCATTGTCGACGACAACGACATGATGCGCGGCATCCTGCGCGGCATTTTGCGCGGCGAAGAATACGAAGTGATCGGCGAGGCCCGTAACGGCAACATCGCCGTCGACATGGCAGAACGCCTGAAGCCGGACATCATCTGCCTGGACGTCATGATGCCGGAAAAGGATGGCCTGGAAGCCTTGGTCGAAATCAAGGCCGCCCGGCCACTGACCGAAATCGTGATGATTACCGGCAACGCCGACCCCGACACCGTTCAGGAATCGATCATGAACGGCGCCAGCGGCTTTATCATCAAACCCTTCAATGCGGCCCGCGTCCTCGATGCGCTGGCCAAGGTGACGGCTCGCCTGCGCCAGAAAGCAGCTTAAAAGCTGTTCCGCCAGGCGCGGATGGCGGTGAAAATTGCCGTTTTTGAACGGTCGACCGCAGCATGTTGCAAACCGGCCGCCACGACGGCCGCTTCCTCGCAACGCAGGAAGGGATTGGTCGCTTTTTCCTCACCCAGCGTCGCCGGCACGCTGGACTGGCCAGCCGCACGCAGCGCCGCCACTTTCGCCACCCGCTGCTGCAAGGCTGGGCTTTCAGGCTCTACGGCCAGCGCAAAACGCAAATTCATTTCGGTGTATTCGTGGGCGCAATAAACCAGCGTCTCATCGGGCAGCGCGGCAAGCATCGCCAGCGAAGCCGCCATCTGTGCCGGCGCACCCTCGAACAGACGACCACAACCGGCACCGAACAGGGTGTCGCCGCAGAACAGGGCGGGCGCCGCGTAGTAGGCCAGATGGCCCAGCGTATGGCCGGGCACCGCCATGACCTCGACCGTCTGGCCGAGCACCTCGATCCGTTCGCCGCCGCGCAGGGGGTGATTACAGCCTGTGATAGACTCGGCAGCCGGGGCAAAGACCGTGGGCTGCCAGCGCTCGGCCAGTGCGCCGACGCCGCCCTGGTGATCGGCATGGTGATGGGTGATCAGGATGCTTTCCAGCGTCAGCCCCTCGGCCTCCAGCCGGGCGATGACCGGCGCCGCCTCGCCGGGGTCGACCACGGCAGCGTGCTGGCCCTGGGTCAGCAGCCAGATGTAATTGTCCTTGAACGCGGGAATGAGTGAGATCGTAAACATGCCGGAACTATCGAGCCAGGAGCAGCGGATGTCAATTCCCGGCCTCGATCGCTGGCTGAATACGGCCCAGGGACGTTACGTACTGAACTGGGAACAGGCGGTCCTCGACAACGCGGTGGCCGACGTTTTCGGCTTCAATGCGCTGCAATGCGGTCTGCCGCAATACGATTTCCTGCGCGCCAACCGCATTCCGCTGCGCCAACGGGCCGGCTGCACCGGGCCGGTCGATGTCCTCTGCGACCTGAGCGCCCTGCCCTTCGCCTCGCACAGCACCGACCTCGTCGTCCTGCCCCACGTCCTGGAATTCAGCGACGACCCGCACCAGATCCTGCGCGAGACCGAACGGATCCTGATTCCGGAAGGTCAGGTCATTATCGTCGGCTTCAACCCGCTGTCGCTGTGGGGCGCCAAGAAAACCCTGAAGCGGTCGGGTGAGTTCCCGTGGAACGGCAGTTACCTGTCGACCCAGCGCCTGCGCGACTGGCTCAAGCTGCTCGGCTTCGAAGTCGACGGCGGCACCTACGGCTGTTATGCCCCGCCCTGCGAAACCCAACAATGGCTGCAACGCTGGCAGATGCTGGAGGCGGCCGGCAATCGCTGGTGGAGCTTCTCCGGCGGTGTTTACATGCTGCGCGCCATCAAGCGCACTCACGCCATGCACTTGATTACTCCCAATTGGCGACAAAAGCCGGTGCGCGCCAAGGCGCTGCGCCCGGTGGCACACAAGGAAAGCGATGTCTGCTGAAGAAAACGTTGAAATTTTTACCGATGGCGCCTGCAAGGGCAATCCCGGCCCCGGTGGCTGGGGCGCGATCCTGCGCGTCGGGCCGCATGAAAAGGAAATGTGGGGCGGCGAGCCGGAAACCACCAACAACCGCATGGAACTAATGGCGGCGATTCGCGCCCTCGAAGCCATGAAGCGGCCGATCGCCGGCAAGGTCTACACCGACTCGCAGTATGTGCTGAAAGGCATCAGCGAGTGGATCCACGGCTGGAAACGCAACGGCTGGAAAACGGCGGACAAGAAGCCGGTGAAGAATGCCGACCTCTGGCAACGGCTCGATGCCCAGGTCAAGCCGCACAAGCTGGAATGGATCTGGGTCAAGGGCCATGCCGGCCACCCGGAAAACGAACGCGCCGATGCGCTGGCCAACCGCGGCATCGACGAATTGAAGAGATAAGCATGCGACAGATCGTTCTCGACACCGAAACCACCGGCCTCGACCCCCGCTCGGGCCATCGCATCATCGAAGTGGCCTGCATCGAGATGGAGAATCGGCGCTTGACCGGCCGCCATCTGCATAAATACACCAACCCGGAACGCGAGATCGACGCCGGCGCCCAGGCGGTGCACGGCATTTCGCTGGAGTTCCTCGCCGACAAGCCGAAGTTTGCCGACATCGTCGATGAGTTCCTCGAATTCATCAATGGCGCCGAACTGATCATCCACAACGCGCCGTTCGACATCGGCTTCCTGAATGCCGAACTGCGCCGCCTTGATCGCGTCCCGGTCGAAACCGTCTGCAACGGCGTCATCGACACGCTGCGCATGGCCAAGGACCTCCATCCGGGCAAGCGCAACAGCCTGGACGCGCTGTGCGAACGCTACGAAATCGACAACTCCAGCCGCACGCTGCACGGCGCGCTGCTCGACACCGAACTGCTGGCCGACGTCTTCCTGGCCATGACGCGCGGCCAGAACAGCCTGATGATCGAGCCGGATTCGGCCCCCCGCCCGCAACTCGGGGCGGATGGCGTGGTTCGCCAGCGCAAGCCGCTCATTGTCCGCCGAGCGGCGCCCGATGAGATTGCCGAGCATGAACGGGTGCTGCAGGTGATCGACAAGGAATCCAAGGGCGCCTGCATCTGGCTGCCGAAAACCGAAGTGGCGGCCTGAACAGCATGGTTCCTGTTTCGCTGCTGCTCTGGATGGCGCTGGAAATCTCCGGCTACCTCGCCCTCGCCCGCCTTGGCCTGCATCTCGACTGGCCCTACGCGATTGCCTTGGCGATCGGCACCCTGCTCGGCGTGCGCGCCAGCATCAATGCCGTGACCTGGATGTTCGGCATGGCCTTCGCCTCGCCGGCGCCGCGCCTCGGCTTTGCGAGTACGGCCCGGCTGATGTGGGACGAATACCTGGCTTTCCTGCTCACCTTCCTCATCGTGCTGCCGCTCGAACGCCTGTGGATGCCGGCCGATCGCCTGCCGTCCGGCCGCCCGGTCGTGCTGCTGGTGCATGGCTACGGCTGTAGCCGCGGGGTCTGGTGGAAACTGCGCCGGCGCTTCGAAGCCGCCGGCTACGCGGTAGCCAGCGTCAGCCTGGTGCCGCCCTACACCAGCATGGGCAAGATGGTGCCGCTGCTCAACCAGCGCATCGAAGCCGTCTGCGCGGCGACCGGCGCCAAGCAGCTGACCCTGGTCGCGCATAGCATGGGCGGCTTGGTCTGCCGTTCCTACCTGGCCCGCCACGGTAGCAGCCGGATCGCCAAGCTGGTGACGCTCGCCACCCCGCACGCCGGAACCGAAATCGCCCGCGTCGGCTTCGGCCAGAACGCCCGCGAAATGGAACCCGATTCATTGTGGCTGCAGGACATGGCCGGCGAAACGCCGAAAGTGCCGGTCGTCAGCCTGCGCAACCCCTACGACAACTACGCCATGCCGCAGGACCGCCAGCGCCTGCCTGGCGCCACCGATGTCGAGCTGCCGGCCGTCGGCCACATCGCCATGCTCTACGACTCACGCGTCGCCGAAGCCCTGCTCGCCGCCTGCAGCAAGGAAGGAAACCAACGATGATCATCCCCGCCACTGCCCGCACCCAGGCGCAAGACCTGCTCGACTTCATCGACGCCAGCCCCAGTCCGTGGCACGCCGTCGAAAGCTGTGAAAACCGCCTGCAAGCGGCCGGTTTTTGCCGTCTGGAAGAAGTCGACCGCTGGCATCTGGTTGCCGGCGGCCGTTACTACGTCGTCCGCGGCGGCGCCTCGATCATCGCCTTCATCGTCGGCAGTCAGCCGGCTGCCGAAAGCGGGCTGCGCCTGATCGGCGCCCATACCGACTCGCCGGGCCTGCGCCTCAAGCCGAAACCGGCGGAGGACGCCGCCGGCATGGTGCGTCTTGGCGTCGAAGTCTATGGCGGCCCGCTGCTCGCCACCTTCGCCGACCGCGACCTGTCGCTGGCCGGCCGGGTCAATGTCCGCACGGCGGACGGCTTCTTCACCCGCCTCGTCCGCTTTGCCGAGCCGCTGCTCCGCCTGCCCAATCTGGCCATCCACATGAACCGCGAGGTTAACGAAAACGGCCTCAAGTTCAACAAGCAGACCGAATTGCCGCTGCTGCTCGGCATTAGCGAGGAAGGGGGCAGCGCCGACCGCCGTTTCCGCCAGCCGATTGCCGCCGCGCTCGGGGTCGAGGCCGACGACCTGCTGACTTGGGAACTGAATGCCTACGACACGCAAAAAGGCACGTTCTGGGGTGTCGACCGCGAGTTCGTCGCCAACAGCCAGCTCGACAACCTGGCCTCCTGCCACGCCGCGCTGAATGCCCTGCTCGCCACGCCAGAGCCGGCAGCAACCTGCCTGATTGCCTTCTTCGACCATGAGGAAGTCGGCAGCGAAAGCGCCACCGGTGCCAGCGGCAGCTTCATCGCCGACCTGGTCGGTCGCCTCGCCGGCCAGGCCGGGCTGGATGGCGAAGACCAGCGCCGGATGCTGGCCCGCAGCTTCTTCATCAGCGCCGACATGGCGCACGGCTGGCACCCGAATTTTCCGGCCGCCTACGAGCCTTGCCATCGGGCGCTGGTCAATGCCGGCCCGGTCATCAAGAGCAACGCCAACCAGCGCTACAGCACCAGCGCCGATACCGCCGCCCGCTTCATGGCGCTCTGCGACAAGGCCGGCGTGCCCTGCCAGCAATATGCCCACCGCACCGATCTCGGTTGCGGCAGCACGATCGGTCCGATTGTCGCCTCGCGCCTCGGCATTCCCAGCGTCGATGTCGGCTCGCCGATGTGGGCCATGCACAGCATCCGCGAAAGTGCCGGCGTGCTCGACCATGCTTATATGATCGCCGCCCTGAGCGCCGCCTTTACCGACTAATCAACTGGCGCCTATTCCGGCGCCAGCTTGTTGCCCATCATCTCGTTGCAGGTCGCCCGGCCGAAGGTTTCCGCCTTCTTCGGGCTGGAAATCTGCGGCTCTTCGTAAATGCGCTGGATGATCAGGTTGGTGATGCGCGCTCCGTCGCTGCCGTCCTCCTCGAACAGCTTCATCGGCCGGCCCTTGTCGCGATTGTAGAAAGCCTGCAGGGCATGGTCGCGAACGCGCTCGCAGAAGCGGATGCGCTGGGCATCCGGCATGCTGTCGTCGACCGGCGCCGGGTGACCATGCGCCCAGGCGCTGCTGGCGAGTACTGCCGCAATGGTGGCCAGCGCATAGCGCTTCATTCCTTCGGCTCCTGGATCGAGGTCAGATAGGCCAGGATGTCCTGGATATCCTGCGCCTTCAAACCATTCAGCACGCCAACCGTGCCCTCTTCGTCATGCGGCCGATCGCCCTTCAGATAGAGCTCGACCTGGCGCTGCAGGTAATTGGTGTACTGGCCGACCAGCATCGGGAACATGCCGCGGCCGCGCCCCGTCTTGCCGTGACAGGCCGCACACTGCTTCTTGTAAAGCTTCTCGCCATTGTCGAGGTCGCCCTCGGCGCGCGGGATGATCATCACCTTCTCGGCCATCAGCAGCTTGGTCAGCGCATCTTCCTTGCCGGTATAAGTCGGCATCTTGGTATCCAGCTCGATGCCGGTCAGATAGGCGGCGATATCCTTGATGTCGGTATCCGACAGTTCGCGCTCCTGGGTGTAGGGGAACATCGGGATATTGACCCGGGTCCGCGCCCGGAAATTCTTCAGCTGGGTTTCGATGTATTTGACCTGCTGGCCGGCAATGCGCGGGTATTCACCCTTCTTGCCACCCTGGCCGTTGTCGCTGTGGCAGGCGGCACAGGTGCCGTTGATTTCCTTGCCTTTTTCGAGGTCGACCGCAGCAACCGGGTTGGCGGACAACATACCGGCAAGACACAGGGCAAAAGACAGGCGTTTCAACATGCAAGATCACTCCAAGGCAGACTGCGGCTAATTGTCGCACGCGACCAGCATCTGAAAATTGACACAAATCACGCATAATTCGCCCCATGCCTTTCATCTCCTGTGCTGCCGACGGAACCGACCACCTGGCCAACCTGCGCCGACTGGTCGCCAGCCGCTGGATCGTGCTGGCCCTGATGTTCCTGCTGGTGATGATCGCGCCCGGCCTGCTCGACATTCCCATCCAGCAAATGCCGCTGCTCGCCGTGCTGGCCATCACGCTGTGCTTCAATGCCGCCGTCCATTGGCGGTTGCGCCAGGCCCGCAGCGCCACGCCTTATGAACTGTTCAGCCAGTTGCTGATCGACATTTGCGCCTTGGGCGCCCTGATTTTTTTCAGCGGCGGCGCCACCAACCCGCTCGTCTCTTTGCTCCTGCCCTCGGTGGCGATTGCCGCGCTAACCCTGCCCGGGCATTGCGTGCTCGGCATCGGCCTGATCGCCGTCGTCGCCTACTCGCTGCTGATGGTTTTCTACATTCCGCTGCCGATGCCAGATGCGACGCGTGCCACCCGCCTGCACCTGATCGGCATGTGGCTGACCTTCGTCGTTTCGGCGACGATGATCGCCTGGTTCGTGGTCCGCATGACCCGCCTGATCCGCCTGCGCGACGCCGAACTGGCGGCCGCCCGCGAACAGGCCTTGCGTGACGAACGGGTGATGGCGATGGGTACGCTGGCTGCCGGCGCCGCCCACGAACTCGGCACGCCGCTCGGCACCATGGCGCTGCTCGCCGGCGAACTGGCGCACGAGTTTGCCGACAACCCGAACCTGCCGCAGACGGCCCGCGACGATATCGCCCTGCTCCGCCAACAGATCGGCGTCTGCAAGGACATCATCACCGTGCTCTCCCGCCGCGCCGGCGCCGAACGTCTGGAAAACGCCCAGAAGGAAGCCGCCGATCGCTGGCTCGATGCCATCCGCCAGCACTGGCACGCTGTCCGGCCACAAGTCAGCTGCCGGCTGGTGCTCACCAGCGACGGCCCGGCCCCGGCCATCCTGGCCGACCCGCGACTGGAGCAGGCCATCCTCAACCTGCTCAATAATGCCGCCAACGCCAGCAAGCCACTCCCCCTCGAACTGCGCCTCGGCTGGTCGAGCCATGATCTCTGCATCGACATTCGCGATCATGGCCCCGGCTTTCCGCAACACGTGCTGGAGCGCGTCGGGCACAGCACCTTCCCGCCGCACGAGCGCGGCAGCGGCATCGGCCTGATGTTGACCAGTGCCGCCATCGAACAGCTTGGCGGTCGCCTGACCCTGAGCAATCCCGACGACGGCGGCGCCCTGGCCCGCATCGAACTTCCCCTGCCCGGACCATGAACGACATGACCCTGATCATCGATGACGACGCCGCCTTCAACGGCGTTCTCGTCCGCACGCTGGAACGTCGCGGCTACCCGGCGCGCGGCGCCCTCGACCCGGCCAGCGCCCTCGAACTGGCGCGCCGCGAGTCGCCGCCACGGGTCGTCCTCGATCTCAACCTGAATGGAGCCTCCGGCCTGGCGCTGATCCCGGAACTGCTCGAAATCAACCCGGCCTGCCGCATCGTCGTCCTGACCGGCTACGCCAGCATCACCACGGCAGTAGACGCAATCAAGCTCGGCGCCTTTCAATACCTGGCCAAGCCGGTCGAAATCGAAGCCATCCTCGGCGCCTTCGACGACGAAGAAAACGCCGATGTCGACTTCGCCGCCCCGGACGAACCGCTCTCGGTCAATCGCCTGGAGTGGGAACATATCCAGCGCGTCCTCAACGAAAACGACGGCAACATCTCGGCCACGGCGCGCGCCCTGAAGATGCATCGCCGGACCCTGCAGCGCAAACTCGGCAAACACCCGGCCAAAAGCTGAAAGGGCCGGAATCATCCGGCCCCCTCTTTGAAAAATGGCATTTTTCCGGCGTTGACCGCAGGACTGCGGTCAACGCACGGAAAACACCGATTTTCAGTGCTTGTGTTCCATCGGCATGCTGGCGGCCGGCATCGGGCGGACGACCTTGGCCTCGACCACCTTGCTGCTGCCGTCATCAAAGCTCAGCGTGATCGGCACGACATCGCCTTCCTTCATCGGCGCCTTGAGGTCGATCATCATCACATGCAGGCCGCCCGGCTTGAGCACGGCCTCACCCTTGGCCTTGATGTCGATCGCCGGTACCGGGCGCATCTTCATGACACCACCTTCGTTGAGATGGGTATGCAACTCGGTAACCTTGGAAACCGGGTTGTCAGCCTTCAGCACCTTGATGTCCTTGTCGCCGTTGTTCTTGATGACCATGAAGGCACCGGTCGCCGGCGCATTGGGCGGCGCCAGACGAACGTAGGGGTCTTGCACCGAAACGTTATCGGCGGCACCGGCCAGGGCACCGGCCGAGAAGATCAGGCCGGCGGCGAGCAGGGAAAGTTGTTTCATTGAATTGCACTCCTTCAGGGTTGGTTCAAATACTTGCGTAGCGCCACCACCACCTGGTCCGGCGGCGTGGCATGGGCAATCTTGCCGGCCAGCTTGCCATCCGGCCCGACGATATAGGTGTCGGCCGAATGATCGACGACATAGCCGCCACCCGCCGTATCGACCCGCTGCTTGGCGTAGAAGGCACCATAGGCCCGGGCGATGTCGGCCAGGCTTTCCGGCGTGCCGGTGACGCCAACGATGGCCGGGTGGAAGAAATCAACATACTCCTTCAGGCGAGCCGGCGTATCGCGCTCCGGATCAACCGAGATGAAGACCATCGCCACCTTGGCCAGCTCTTCCGGCTTCAACTGTTTCAGGCCCTCGGCCGTGGCGACCAGCGAAGTCGGGCAGATGTCCGGACAATAGGTATAGCCGAAATAGACGAGCACGACCTTGCCCCGGTAGTCGCTCAGCGATACCGGGCCATTGACCGACTGCAAGGTGAAATCGCCGCCATTGGCCGAAGCGAGCTTGGGCAACTGCCATTCCGTCGGCTCGGGGTGCCAGAACAAGCCGAGCCCGACGACCAGGGCGGCAAGAAGGGCGGCAATCGCCAGCAGGATGCGTTCTGACATGCTTAGTGGGGAACTCCGGAAAAACGATAGGGAATGGCAATCCGCTGGTTGCCGCTTTCGATCAGCACCGTCGCCTGCCAATCCATCTCGCCGGTAATGCAGACCGGCAGGTTGGCCTCGGCCACGAAGCGGCCACCGCCCTGATCGACCAGCACCGGCCGGTTCAACCCCATGTTCATGTCGATGCCGGTGAAATCGACTTCGACCCGCGACGCTTTCAGGCCGCTGATCGCTACCTGCACCTTGAACGGCTTGACCATCGGGATCGGCAGGACGCTCGACGACAATTCGACCCGCCCCCCCTCCGGCAGCACTGCCGCGCAGGGCAGTTTGTGCAGATCGCAGCCGGCCTCCGGCTGCACGGTCAAATCCGCTTTGGGCAACAGGATGGGCGAAAGTTTGTAACCAACGACGACCACCAAAGCGATCAGCAGGATACCGATCGCATCAATCAGGATTTTCTTATTCACTGGACTAGCACAGGCCTTTCGCCACTGGAGCAGGCTGCATTTTCCTTCAAGGAAGCCTGCAGGAATTAGCAAAGATCAATTTTTTCACAACTTGGCTGGAATACAGTGTGCGGCAAATTGTCGCAGCGGCTGTAAAGGTTGCTGCGCCGATGGGGGACTAGAAGTGATCTTCTTATCAAGTGGGAGAAATCAGATGAATAAATTTGCAGTCAAAACGACCGTGATGCTCGTCGCAGCCACGATCGGCCTCGGCGCTGCCACCTCGTGGGCCGCCGAATCGCTGCAGGACGTGATGAAGCGTCGTGGTCTCAGCCAGCAGGATCTGCTCGCTGCGTCCAAGACCTATGTCCCGACCGGCAAGCGTGACGAATTCCTGGCTTTCAGCTCCGGTGGTCAGTCCGGCCAGGTCATCGTCTATGGCATTCCGTCCATGCGCATCCTGAAGTACATCGGCGTCTTCACGCCGGAACCCTGGCAGGGTTATGGCTTTGATGAGAATTCCAAGGCCGTGCTGCGTCAGGGCAATATCGACGGCAAGGAAATCAACTGGGGCGATACGCACCATCCGGCCATTTCCGAAACCCAGGGCAAGTACGACGGTCAGTTCCTGTTCATCAACGACAAGGCCAATCCGCGCCTCGCCGTGATCGACCTGCGTGACTTCGAAACCAAGCAGATCGTGGTCAACCCGATCTACAAGTCGGAGCACGGTGGCGCTTTCGTGACGCCGAATACCGAGTATGTGATCGAAGCCGCCCAGTACGCTGCGCCGCTTGAGAACAAGAAGTTCTATCCGCTCGAAGAGTTCAACGAGAAGTATCGCGGTGGCGTGACGTACTGGAAGTTCGACCGCAAGGAAGGCCGCATCGATCCGAAGGAATCGTTCTCCCTCGAACTGCCGCCGTACTCGCAGGATTTGTCGGATGCCGGCAAGGGCCCGTCCGAAGGCTGGTCGTTCACCAATTCGTTCTGTTCCGAGCGTTATGTCGGCGGTATCGAGAAGGGTCGCCCGCCGTATGAAGCCGGTTGTTCTGCCAAGGACACCGACTATCTGCACGTGATCAACTGGAAGAAGGCGGCCGAGCTGGTTGCTCAGGGCAAGGCCAAGAAGATCAACGGCCACAATGTGCTGATGATGGAAACGGCAATCAAGGAAGGCATCCTCTTCCTGATTCCGGAACCGAAGTCGCCGCACGGTGTCGATGTTACCCCGGACGGCAAGTTCCTGACCGTGGCCGGCAAGCTCGACACGCACGTCTCGGTCTACTCCTTCGAGAAGATCCAGGCCGCGATCAAGGCCAACAAGTTCGAATCCAAGGATCCGTACGGCATTCCGGTGATCGGCATGAAGGATGCGCTGCACACCCAGGTGCAGTTGGGTCTGGGCCCCTTGCATACCCAGTACGATTCGAAGTCCTGTATCGCTTATACCTCGCTGTATGTCGATTCGCAGGTCGTGAAGTGGGATCACTGCCAGGGTAAGGTGCTGGACAAGATTTCCGTGCATTACAACATCGGTCACCTGGTGACGATGGAGGGTGACTCGGCTGATCCGAAGGGCCGTTATCTGGTGGCTTTGAACAAGCTGTCGATCGACCGTTTCAATCCGGTTGGCCCCTTGCATCCGCAGAATCACCAGCTGATCGACATTTCGAACGACAAGATGCAACTGTTGTACGACATGCCGCTGCCGCTGGGTGAGCCGCACTATGTGGTGGCCATCGA
>NZ_LODL01000003.1 GCF_001551835.1 Dechloromonas denitrificans
TGACGGTTGGCAGTCTCGTACTCGACGTGCGCAGTGTTGATCGTGATGCCGCGCGCTTTTTCTTCCGGGGCTGCGTCGATCTGATCGTAAGCCTTGGCGGCACCGCCGTACTTCTTCGACAGCACTGTCGTGATCGCTGCCGTCAGCGTGGTCTTGCCGTGGTCAACGTGACCAATCGTACCGACGTTTACGTGCGGTTTGGTACGCTCAAATTTCTCTTTTGCCATTATCGGTTCTCCAATAACGTATTACTTTTTGTTAATGACAGCCTCAGCGACGTTTTTCGGCGCTTCGGTATAGTGCTTGAATTCCATCGAGTAGGTGGCGCGGCCTTGCGACAGCGAGCGCACAGACGTCGAGTAGCCGAACATCTCGGACAGCGGCACTTCAGCCTTGACCAATTTGATACCGCCAACCTGGTCTTCCATGCCCTGAACGATGCCACGGCGGGACGACAGGTCGCCCATGACGTTGCCCATGTACTCTTCCGGGGTTTCGACTTCAACGGCCATCATCGGCTCAAGCAGCGTCGGATTGGCTTTCTTCATACCTTCCTTGAAGGCCATCGAGGCAGCCATGCGGAACGCATTTTCATTAGAGTCAACGTCGTGGTAAGAACCGTCGAACAGCGTAAACTTGACATCCACAACCGGGAAGCCAGCGAGAACACCACTCGTCACTGCATCGCGCAAGCCCTTATCAACGGCCGGGATGAATTCGCGAGGAACCACACCACCCTTGATCGCATCGACGAACTCGTAGCCTTTGCCAGCCTCGTTCGGTTCGATCTTGAGCCAAACGTGACCGAACTGACCACGACCGCCAGACTGCTTGACGAACTTACCTTCCTGCTCGACCGACTTCTTGATGCACTCGCGGTAGGCAACCTGCGGCGCACCGACGGTTGCTTCAACGTTGAATTCACGACGCATGCGGTCAACCAGAATTTCCAGGTGCAATTCGCCCATGCCGGAAATGATGGTCTGACCAGACTCTTCGTCAGTGCGAACACGGAAGGACGGATCTTCCTGAGCCAGACGCCCCAGCGCCAGACCCATCTTTTCCTGGTCAGCCTTGGTCTTCGGCTCGACGGCAACGTGAATCACCGGCTCCGGGAAAACCATGCGCTCAAGAGTGATGACCTTGGCCGGGTCGCACAGCGTATCGCCAGTGGTGGCCTCTTTCAAACCCACGGCAGCAGCGATGTCACCAGCGCGCACCTCCTTGATTTCTTCGCGCTGATTGGCGTGCATCTGCAGGATGCGACCCAGACGCTCTTTACGACCCTTAACCGGGTTGTAAACGGTGTCACCGGAATTGATCACACCAGAATAGACGCGGAAGAAGATCAGCTGACCAACAAACGGGTCAGTCATAATCTTGAAGGCGAGCGCCGAGAAGGACTCATCGTCAGCAGCACGACGAACACCCTCGGACTCATCCTCGAGAATACCCTTGACCGGCGGAATATCAACCGGCGACGGCAGCAGTTCGATCACGGCGTCCAGCATCTTCTGCACGCCCTTGTTCTTGAAGGCAGTACCGCACAGCATCGGCTGGATTTCACAGGCGATGGTACGAGTGCGCAGACCAAGGATGATTTCGGCCTCGGAGAGGTCACCCTCTTCAAGATACTTGTTCATCAACTCTTCGGAAGCTTCGGCAGCAGCCTCAACCATCTGCTCACGCCAGCTGGCAGCATCATCAGCCAGGTCAGCCGGGATATCGCGCGCTTCATACTTCATACCCTGGGAGGCTTCATCCCAGTAGATGGCCTTCATGCGAATCAGGTCAACCACACCCTCGAAGGTATCTTCAGCACCGATAGGAATCACAACCGGTACCGGATTAGCCTTCAAGCGCAACTTCAACTGCTCGACAACGCGGAAGAAATTGGCACCGGAACGGTCCATCTTATTGACGAAGGCCAAACGCGGCACACCGTACTTGTTGGCCTGGCGCCAAACGGTTTCGGACTGCGGCTGAACGCCACCGACCGCACAGTAGACCATACAGGCAGCATCAAGGACGCGCATCGAACGCTCGACTTCAATCGTGAAGTCAACGTGACCCGGGGTATCGATAATGTTGATGTGGTGAGCCGGGAACTGCTTGTCCATCCCGCTCCAGTAGCAGGTAGTAGCAGCCGAGGTAATGGTGATACCACGCTCCTGCTCCTGCTCCATCCAGTCCATGGTGGCCGCACCGTCGTGCACTTCACCGATTTTGTGGTTAACACCGGTGTAGTACAGGATGCGTTCGGTCGTCGTCGTCTTACCGGCGTCGATGTGAGCGCTGATACCGATATTGCGGTAGCGCTCGATGGGAGTTTTACGTGCCACGTTAGAGCCCTTTGAAAATTAGAAGCGGAAGTGGGCGAAGGCTTTGTTGGCTTCAGCCATACGGTGCACTTCGTCGCGCTTCTTGACAGCGCCGCCACGGTTTTCAGCAGCTTCCATCATCTCGGCAGCCAGACGCTGACCCATCGACTTTTCGGAACGCTTGCGGGCGGACTCACGCAGCCAGCGCATTGCCAGCGCGGCGCGGCGAGCCGGGCGCACTTCAACCGGCACCTGATAGTTGGCACCACCAACGCGACGGGACTTCACTTCGACCATCGGCTTGACGTTGCCCATGGCAGAACCGAACACCTCGAGCGGATCCTTGCCACCCTTGGTGGTAATGATCTCGAAAGCACCATAGACGATGCGTTCGGCGACGGACTTCTTGCCGCTCTGCATGATGGCGTTAATGAACTTGGAAACTTCGACATTACCGAACTTGGGATCCGGCAGGATGTCACGCTTTGGTACTTCACGACGACGGGGCATAGTAACCTCAAATAAACACGATTCAGTTGAAAAGCCGGGCTAGGGTTTTACCCTCCCGGCCTCTCCCGACCGCCCAACGGGACGGCCACTTACTTAAGCAACCTAATGAATTAGGCAGCCTTCGGACGCTTGGCCCCGTACTTCGAACGGGACTGCTTACGATCCTTGACACCCTGGGTATCCAGGGAGCCGCGCACGGTGTGATAACGAACACCCGGCAAATCCTTGACACGACCACCACGAATCAGGACCACAGAGTGTTCCTGCAGGTTGTGGCCTTCACCACCGATGTAGGAAATGACCTCAAAGCCATTCGTCAGACGAACCTTGCAAACCTTACGGAGAGCGGAGTTTGGCTTTTTCGGGGTAGTGGTATAGACGCGAGTACAAACACCGCGCTTCTGCGGGCATTTCTCCAGAGCAGGAACCTTGCTCTTGGTGACTTCGGCAACGCGCGGCTTGCGCACGAGCTGATTGATAGTCGGCATATCGAACTTCCTTCAACGACCGGGCACTCAGTAATGGTGCACGACGGCAATTTTGTTATCCAAAGCAGAGACAATGATTAGCCCCTGCCGACAAAGACCATAAATTCTATGGTTTATCAACCCCCATGTCAACGAGACACGGGGGCCCATGCTAAATCAGGAGGCTTGATCCACTTCCTGAACAACAGTTGCTTCGCTCACGTCGGCATTAGCGCGCCCGGCCAAATCTTCACCATTTACCTGCGCTTTCCTCGTGCGATGGTAAGCGAGACCGGTACCGGCCGGGATGAGACGACCGACGATAACGTTTTCCTTCAGACCGCGGAGTTCATCACGTTTGCCCATGATGGCCGCTTCGGTAAGAACCCGCGTCGTTTCCTGGAAGGAAGCAGCCGAAATGAACGAATCGGTGGACAACGATGCCTTGGTAATACCGAGCAGCATATGGTCAAAATTGGCCGGCAATTTGCCTTCGGCAATCACACGGTCGTTTTCGGCCAGCAACTCGGCACGTTCAACCTGTTCCGACTTGATGAACTTCGTATCACCCGGCTCGGTAATCGTCACCCGACGCAACATCTGACGAACAATTACTTCGATGTGCTTGTCGTTAATCTTCACGCCTTGCAGACGATAGACGTCCTGCACTTCGTCGGTGATGTAACGGGCCAGCGCCTCGACGCCCTGCAAACGCAGGATATCGTGAGGATCCGGCTCGCCTTCGACAATCTTCTCACCCTTGTTGACCACCTGACCATCGTGCACCAACACATGCTTATCCTTGGAAATCAGGAACTCGTGCTGATTGCCGTCAAGATCGGTAATGATCAAACGCTGCTTGCCCTTGGTGTCCTTGCCGAAGCTGGTCGTACCGGTGAACTCGGCCAATACGGAGGCATCCTTCGGGGTGCGGGCTTCGAACAACTCGGCCACACGCGGCAGACCACCGGTAATGTCGCGGGTCTTGGCAGACTCTTGCGGCATACGTGCCAGCACGTCACCGACACCAACCTGCTGGCCGTCGAGGACCGAAATGATCGAGCCGACCTGGAAGGCGATCGATACTGCGTGATCACTGCCATGAATCTTGACTTCCTGACCGGACTCATCGAGCAGCTTGACGACTGGACGGACGCCCTTAGTCGCAGCCTTGCCGCCACGCTTGTGGTCGATAACCACCAGCGTGGACAGACCGGTGACGTCGTCAACCTGCTTGGCGACCGTGACACCCTCTTCGACATTTTCGAAGCGGACGGTACCGGCGTATTCCGTAACAATCGGACGGGTATGCGGATCCCAGGTCGCCAGCTTGGCGCCGGCCTTGACCACCTTGCCGTCATCAACCGACAACATGGCGCCGTACGGCACCTTGTGACGCTCGCGCTCACGACCATGATCATCGGTAATCAGCACTTCACCAGAGCGGGAAATGACGACTTTTTCGCCCTTGGCACTGGTGACATAACGCATGGTGGCGGTAAAGCGCACCGTACCGGCTGACTTCGACTCGACCTGGGAAGCGACAGCGGCACGAGAAGCCGCACCACCGACGTGGAAGGTACGCATCGTCAGCTGGGTACCCGGCTCACCGATCGACTGGGCAGCAATAACGCCAACCGACTCACCGGCATTGACCATCGTGCCACGACCGAGGTCACGGCCGTAACACTTGGCACACAGACCGTAACGGGTATCGCAGGTCAGCGGGGTACGGACCTTGACTTCATCGATGCCCAACTTGTCGATCAGATCAACCAGGTCCTCGTCGAGCATGGTGCCGGCGAAAATCACGGTTTCCTGGGTTTCCGGGTCAACCAGATCGTCGACCGTGACACGACCGAGAATACGCTCGCGCAACGGCTCGATAACTTCACCACCTTCGACCAGGGCCTTGACCGGGAAGCCGTTCTTGGTACCGCAGTCATCTTCGGTAATAACCAAGTCCTGTGTCACATCAACCAGACGGCGCGTCAGGTAACCGGAGTTTGCCGTCTTCAGCGCGGTGTCGGCCAGGCCCTTACGAGCACCGTGGGTCGAGATGAAGTACTGAAGAACGTTCAGACCTTCGCGGAAGTTGGTGGTAATTGGCGTTTCGATAATCGAACCATCCGGCTTTGCCATCAGGCCGCGCATACCAGCCAACTGACGAATCTGGGCAGCGGAACCGCGGGCGCCGGAGTCGGCCATCATGTAGATGGAGTTGAAGGAGTCCTGCTTGACCTTCTTGCCGAAACGATCGATGGTTTCCTCGTGGCCGAGTTCGTCCATCATGACCTTGGCGACCTGATCGCCGGTACGGCCCCAGATATCGACAACCTTGTTATAACGCTCGCCGTTAGTGACCAGACCATTGGTGTACTGAATTTCGATTTCTTTTACTTCAGCTTCGGCAGCCGCGATGATTTCGTGCTTCTTGGCCGGGACGCGCATATCGTCCGAACAGAACGAGATACCAGCGCGGGTGGCCAGGGCATAGCCGTTTTGCATCAGCTTGTCGGCAAAGATGACGGTTTCCTTCAAACCACAGCGACGGAAGGACTCGTCGATCAGCTTAGAGATTTCCTTCTTCTTCAGCGCCCGGTCGATCGCCTTGAAGGGCAGGCCCTTCGGCAGGATCTTGGAGAGCAACGCACGACCGGCCGTGGTTTCGACGCGAACGGTTTTCTCGTCCCACTCGCCGTCCACCGCGCCAGCCTCGTATTGAGTCAGGCGAACGGAAATACGCGAGTGAATATCGAGCTCCTTGGCAGCCATGGCACGCTCGATCTCATTGGTATTGGCGAAATACATACCTTCGCCCTTGCCATTGACCTTTTCGCGAGTCGCGTAGTAGAGACCCAACACGATATCCTGCGACGGCACGATGATCGGCTGGCCGTTGGCGGGCGACAGCACGTTGTTCGAGGCCAGCATCAGGGTGCGGGCTTCCATCTGGGCCTCCAGCGACAGCGGCACGTGGACCGCCATCTGGTCACCGTCGAAGTCGGCGTTGAAGGCCGCACAAACGAGCGGGTGCAACTGGATGGCCTTGCCTTCAATCAGCGTCGGCTCGAACGCCTGGATACCGAGACGGTGCAGGGTCGGCGCGCGGTTCAGCATAACCGGATGTTCACGGATGACATCTTCCAGGATGTCCCAGACCACCGGCTCCTGACCTTCAACCATCTTCTTGGCTTGCTTGATGGTGGTGGCGTAGCCGAGCACTTCCAGCTTGTGGAAGATGAAGGGCTTGAACAGTTCGAGCGCCATCAGCTTCGGCAGACCACACTGGTGCAGCTTGAGCTGCGGACCGACGACGATAACCGACCGGCCGGAGTAGTCGACACGCTTACCCAGCAAGTTTTGACGGAAACGACCGCCCTTGCCCTTGATCATGTCGGCCAGCGACTTCAGCGGACGCTTGTTGGCACCGGTCATCGCCTTGCCGCGACGGCCGTTGTCGAGCAGCGAGTCGACCGACTCCTGCAGCATGCGCTTTTCGTTGCGAACGATGATTTCCGGCGCCTTCAGCTCGAGCAGGCGCTTCAGACGGTTGTTCCGGTTGATGACGCGACGATAGAGATCGTTCAGGTCGGAGGTCGCGAAGCGGCCACCATCCAGCGGCACCAGCGGGCGCAGGTCCGGCGGCAGCACCGGCAGGACTTCGAGAACCATCCAGTCCGGCTTGATGCCGGACTTCAGGAAACCTTCGAGAATCTTCAGACGCTTGGCCAGCTTCTTGTTCTTGGCTTCGGAACCGGTCACTTCCAGTTCGGCGCGCAGCGACTCGACTTCACTCGGCAGATCAAGGTTACGCAGCAGTTCGCGAATACCCTCGGCACCCATCAGCGCATGGAATTCATCGCCATGCTCTTCCATCATTTCCAGATACTGCTCTTCGGTGAGCAACTGAGCACGCTGGAGGTTGCTGACCATTCCAGGATCGCAAACGACATAGGCTTCGAAGTACAGGACGCGCTCGATATCGCGCAGCGTCATGTCCAAAACCATACCGAGACGGGATGGCAGCGACTTCAGGAACCAGATGTGGGCGGTCGGCGAGGCCAGTTCAATGTGACCCATACGGTCGCGACGAACCTTGGCCAGCGTCACTTCAACGCCACACTTTTCGCAGATCACGCCACGGTGCTTCAGGCGCTTGTACTTGCCGCACAGGCACTCATAGTCCTTGATCGGGCCAAAGATCTTGGCGCAGAACAGGCCATCGCGCTCCGGCTTGAAGGTGCGGTAGTTGATAGTTTCTGGCTTCTTGACTTCACCGTAGGACCAGGAACGGATCTTTTCGGGCGAGGCGAGACCAATGGTAATCGCGTCGAATTCCTCTTCGGCGGTTACCTGCTTGAATAGATCGAGCAATGCTTTCATCGTTTAACTCCCAGCCCTAAATCAGTAACGTTCCAGATCGATATCGATCGCCAGCGAACGAATTTCCTTGACCAGCACATTGAAGGATTCCGGCATGCCGGCCTCAATCCTGTGCTCGCCCTTGACGATGTTCTCATAGACCTTGGTACGGCCATTCACGTCGTCGGACTTGACGGTCAGCATTTCCTGCAGCACGTAGGATGCGCCATAAGCCTCAAGTGCCCACACTTCCATTTCACCGAAACGCTGACCACCGAACTGCGCCTTACCACCCAGCGGCTGCTGGGTAACCAGCGAATACGGGCCGGTGGAACGGGCGTGCATCTTGTCATCGACCAGGTGATGCAGCTTCAGGTAGTGCATGTAGCCAACCGTCACCTGACGCTCGAATGCTTCGCCGGTACGGCCATCAAACAAGGTCATTTGACCGGAAGATGGCATGCCTGCGAGTGCCAGCATTGCCTTGATTTCGGCATCCTTGGCGCCGTCGAAAACTGGCGTCGCGAACGGCACGCCATCCTTCAGATTGCCGGCCATTTCTATAATTTCGGTATCGCTCAACTGATCAAGATCTTCAGCCTTGCCACCCGAGTTATAGATCTTGTCGAGGAAACCACGCATTTCCTTGACGTTGGCCTGGGCGCGCAGCATGGCACCAATCTGATGGCCGAGCCCCTTGGCGGCGAGACCGAGGTGCACTTCGAGAATCTGACCGACGTTCATCCGCGACGGCACACCCAGCGGGTTCAGCACGATATCGACCGGGCTACCATCTTCCATGTGCGGCATGTCTTCAACTGGCAGAATACGGGAAACCACACCCTTGTTACCGTGACGGCCGGCCATCTTGTCGCCGGGCTGCAGGCGACGCTTGACGGCAACATAGACCTTGACCATTTTCTGCACGCCCGGCGGCAATTCGTCGCCTTGCGTCAGCTTCTTGCGCTTGCCTTCGAAAGCAATGTCGAAGTCCTTGCGAGCCTGTTCCAGACCATCCTTGACCTGTTCCAGTTGCTGGGCAACATCATCCTCTGCGAGACGAATATCGAACCAGTGATGCGGATCCATACCGTCGAGGTAGGACTGCTCAATGACCGAACCCTTGGCCAGCTTCTTCGGACCGCCATTGGCCTTCTTGCCAAGGATCAGTCGTTCGACACGGGCGAAGGCATCGCGTTCAACGATGCGCATCTGGTCAGCCAGGTCCAGCTTGTAATGACGCAGGTGCTCATCGATGATCGACTGGGCGCGCTTATCACGCTCGATACCTTCACGGGTGAAGACCTGGACGTCAATGACAGTACCGGCAATACCGGACGGTACGCGCAGCGAGGTGTCCTTAACATCGGAAGCCTTTTCGCCGAAGATCGCGCGCAGCAGCTTTTCTTCCGGCGTTAGCTGGGTTTCGCCCTTGGGCGTTACCTTGCCGACCAGCACATCGCCGGCTTCAACTTCGGCACCGATATAGACAATACCAGAGTCATCCAGGCGGGAAAGCTGAACTTCGCCCAAGGAGGCGATGTCGCGGGTAATTTCTTCAGGACCAAGCTTGGTATCACGCGCAACGACCGTCAGTTCCTCGATATGGATCGAGGTATAGCGATCTTCGGCTACGACGCGTTCGGAGATCAGGATCGAGTCTTCGAAGTTGTAGCCGTTCCACGGCATGAACGCGATCAGCATGTTCTGGCCGAGGGCCAGTTCGCCCTTGTCCGTTGATGCACCATCAGCCACCACATCGCCGCGGGCGATCTTGTCGCCAACCTTGACCAGCGGACGCTGATTGATATTGGTGTTCTGGTTGGAACGAGTGTATTTGACCAGGTTGTAGATATCGACGCCGACTTCACCGGCCACCGTTTCGTCATCATTAACTCGGACGACGACACGGCCGGCATCGACGTAATCAACCATACCGCCACGACGAGCCACGACGGCCGTTCCGGAGTCGACCGCAACGGTACGTTCAATACCCGTACCAACCAGCGCCTTCTCGGGACGCAGACAAGGAACGGCCTGACGCTGCATGTTGGCGCCCATCAAGGCACGGTTCGCATCGTCATGCTCAAGGAAGGGGATCAGCGAAGCAGCAACGGAAACAATCTGACCGGGCGCCACGTCCATGTACTGAACGCGTGACGGCTCGGCAAGAATGGTTTCACCCTTCTCGCGGCAGGTCACTAGGTCATCCGACAAGCGACCGTTTTCATCCAACGATGCATTGGCCTGGGCAACGACATAGTTGCCCTCTTCGATTGCCGAGAGATACTCGATATCGTTGGTCACCTTGGAGTCGATAACCTTGCGATAGGCGGTTTCGATGAAACCATAGTCATTGACTCGGGCAAACAGCGCCAGCGAGTTGATCAGACCGATGTTCGGACCTTCCGGGGTTTCGATCGGGCAGACGCGACCATAGTGGGTCGGATGCACGTCGCGCACTTCGAAGCCGGCGCGTTCGCGGGTCAGACCGCCCGGGCCAAGGGCCGAAACACGGCGCTTGTGGGTGATTTCCGACAGCGGGTTAGTCTGGTCCATAAACTGCGACAACTGGCTGGAACCGAAAAACTCCTTGATCGCAGCACTGATCGGCTTGGCATTGATCAGATCGTGCGGCATCAGGTTGTCCGACTCAGCCTGCGACAAACGTTCCTTGACGGCCCGTTCGACACGAACCAGACCAGCACGGAACTGGTTCTCGGCCAGTTCGCCAACGGAACGAACGCGACGGTTGCCTAGGTGATCGATATCGTCGATTTCGCCGCGACCATTGCGCAGCTCGCAAAGAATCTTGATGACTTCAACGATGTCACGCGGTGACAGCGTCAGTTGCTCGCGAACTTCAACATTTGCACCAAGGGGCTTGATCTTGGCTGCCAGATTTTCGGCAAGCTCTTGGGTCAGATTCTCGGACAGAGCGCGCGGGCCGTACGGCATCAAGCTGACCAGATCCTGTATTGCAGCGAGGGAGAAGCCTGACCCTTCGGCCAGATTCTTCAACGCAGCTTCGGCCTTGGAGGCCAGGCTCCGGACCATGACTTTGTATTCAATAACGTCGGGACGGGCCAGGCGGCGATTGAATTTCATGCGACCGACGCCCGACAGGTCGTAACGCTCATCGGAGTAGAACAAACCGTTGAACAGGATCTCAACAGCCTCTTCGGTCGGCGGCTCACCGGGACGCATCATCCGGTAGATCGCAACACGGGCAGCCTGACGGGATGCCGTTTCGTCGGCGCGCAGGGTGTTGGAGATGAATGCACCACGATCAAGATCGTTGGTGTACAGCGTTTCAACGGTAGTGATCTCGGCTTCACGCAGCTTGGCGAGCAGAGTTTCAGTAATTTCGTCATTGGCATTGGCGACCACTTCGCCAGTCGCCTTGTCGATGATGTTCTTGGCGATAACGCGGCCAATGAAAAAATCCTCGGGCACTACGAGCTGCTTCAGCGAGGCAGCACCGATGTCGCGAATATGTTTTGCCGTAATGCGCTTGTCTTTGGCGACAATAACCTTGCCGTCGGGGCCGACAAAATCAAAGCGGGCCACCTCGCCACGCAGGCGTTCCGGGACGAGGGTGAACTCGACGGATTCCTTGCCCAGCAGGAAGGTGTCGAAATCAAAGAACTGCTCTAGGATTTCTTCGGAAGACATCCCGATCGCCTTGAGCAGCGTCGTGACCGGCATCTTGCGGCGGCGGTCGACACGGAAAAAGAGCGTGTCTTTCGGGTCAAACTCGAAGTCCAGCCAGGAACCGCGATACGGAATAATCCGGGCGGAGAACAACAACTTGCCCGAGCTATGGGTCTTGCCGCGGTCGTGCTCGAAGAAAACGCCAGGCGAGCGATGCAACTGGGAAACGATGACTCGCTCGGTACCGTTAATCACGAACGAGCCATTGGTCGTCATGAGCGGAATCTCGCCCATGTAAACTTCCTGCTCCTTGACTTCCTTCACGGTATCAGGGGCTTCCCGATCCATGATCACCAGACGCACCTTCGCACGCAACGAAGAGGCGAAGGTCAATCCGCGCTGCTGGCATTCGGTCACATCAAAAGCCGGCTCGCCAAGCATGTAGCTGACAAACTCAAGGCGGGCGTTACCAGAATGCGAAACGATCGGGAAAATCGAGGTAAACGCAGCCTGCAAGCCTTCATTTTTACGCTTTTCAGCTGGAATCTCCGCTTGCAAAAAAGCGGTAAAGGATTGAAGCTGGGTTGCAAGCAGGAAGGGAACATCAAGCACACTGCTACGCTTGGCGAAGCTCTTGCGGATGCGTTTCTTCTCGGTGAAGGAGTAAGTCATGGTAACTCCGTGAGGATAAAATCAAACGTTAAACCTGTCGAAACAGGCAAACGCAAACGAGCTCTCCTCCTTGGACCCAAGGAAGTAAGCAAGGTTTGCGTTTGCCGGCTGGCGTTATTCAAGTTTATCTTTTTGCTGGGTTGAACCTGTCATACAAAGCAGAAAAGGGCTGGCGACACCGTCACCAGCCCAAACACTTCAGGTCGATTACTTGACTTCGACCTTGGCGCCAGCAGCTTCCAGTTGCGTCTTGAGGGCTTCAGCATCAGCCTTGGAAACGCCTTCCTTGACAGCCTTCGGAGCGCCATCAACCAGATCCTTGGCTTCCTTGAGGCCCAGGCCGGTTACTGCGCGCACGACCTTGATGACTTCAACCTTCTTGTCGCCTGCGGCAGCCAGGACAACGGTGAATTCGGTCTGCTCTTCAACAGCAGCGGCAGCACCACCAGCCGGGCCGGCAACGGCGACGGCAGCGGCGGAAACGCCAAACTTCTCTTCGAACGCCTTGACCAGGTCGTTCAGTTCCATAACGGTCAGGGAGCCAACGGCTTCCAGGATGTCTTCTTTGCTAATTGCCATTTCAATAAACTCCTAAATCAGTTCGTAAGCGGTACGGTTAAGCAGCAGCTTCTTCGCGCTGCGCAGCCAGTGCGGCCAGGCCACGGACAAAGCCGGCGACCGGTGCTTGCATGACGTACAGCAGCTTGGAGAGCAGCTCTTCGCGGCTCGGGACGGAGGCAAGTGCCTGCACACCGGCTTTGTCGAGCACTTGGCCGGCGTAAGAACCGGCCTTCAGCACGAGCTTGTCGTTGGTTTTTGCGAAGTCATTGAGAACCTTCGCTGCAGCCACCGGATCCTCGGAAACGCTATAAATCAGCGGCCCGACCATTTGGTCTGCCAGGCCAGCGAACGCAGTGTCCGCGACCGCGCGACGAACCAAGGTATTCTTCAACACACGCAGATACACACCAGACTCGCGCGCCTTCTTGCGCAGCACGGTGAGGTCGGTAACCTCAATGCCACGGTATTCGGCAATCACGATAGTCTGTGCGTTGGCCACTTGTGCCGACACCTCAGCTACAACCGCTTTTTTGTCGTTCAGATTGAGACCCACAGGTCTTTCCTCCTTTCAAGTCATAACACGACGGGGAAATTCCCGCCGCACCTACGGCGACCTGAACCAGAAGCTATGCTGCCCGTTACCGGCCAGCAGAAAATCTTGTTCTGGGGCACCGTCTGCGCAGGATACTTTCGCGATTAAGCCCCTCACGGGGCACCTGCGGTCTTTGACGATCCGCCGGTCGTTACCAAAGTAACAGCCGGCGACCCAAAGTACTTTTTAGCCGGCCAGCGATGCCTGATCGACGCGAACGCCGGGGCCCATCGTTGCAGCAACGGCAATCTTGCGAAGATACTGGCCCTTCGAAGAAGCCGGCTTGGCCTTTTGCAGCGCATCAACCAGCGCCTTCAAATTGGTTTCCAGATTCTCGACCGAGAAGGAAGCACGACCGATCGTGGCGTGAATGATGCCAGCCTTGTCGGTACGGTACTGAACCTGACCAGCCTTGGCATTCTTGACGGCAGTCGTTACATCCATGGTCACGGTGCCAACCTTCGGGTTCGGCATCAGGCCGCGCGGGCCAAGGATCTGGCCGAGCTGACCAACAACCTTCATGGCGTCCGGCGTCGCGATGACGACGTCGAAATTCAGGTTACCGGCCTTGACTTCGGCGGCTAGGTCGTCGAAACCGACGACTTCGGCGCCGGCAGCCTTGGCGGCCTCGGCCTTGTCGCCTTGGGCGAACACGGCCACACGAACGGACTTGCCGGTACCAGCCGGCAAGACGACGGAGCCACGGACAACCTGATCCGATTTACGTGCATCAACACCGAGGTTGACCGCAACATCGATCGATTCGTCAAACTTGGCAGTGGCGGTTTCCTTGGCCAGAGTCAGCGCTTCCGTAACCGGATAGAGCTTCTGGGCAACGATCTTGCCTGCGACAGCTTTTTGCTTTTTGGTGAGCTTTGCCATGATTACAGACCCTCAACCGTGATGCCCATGGAACGGGCGGAACCAGCGATAGTGCGAACTGCAGCATCCATATCGGCTGCGGTAAGGTCGGGCATCTTGGTCTTGGCGATTTCTTCGGCCTGCGCACGGGTAATCTTGCCAACCTTGTCGGTGTGCGGCTTGGCTGAACCGGACTTGATACCGGCGGCCTTCTTGATCAGGATGGTTGCCGGCGGCGTCTTCATCACGAACGTGAAGGACTTGTCGGCAAAAGCGGTAATCACCACCGGAATCGGCAGACCCGGCTCGACACCCTGGGTCTGGGCATTAAAAGCCTTGCAGAACTCCATGATGTTCAGGCCGCGCTGACCCAGCGCCGGGCCAATCGGGGGTGACGGATTTGCTTTGCCGGCTGGCACTTGCAGCTTGATGTAGCCAATAATTTTCTTGGCCATAATTGCTCCTAATAAATGAGTAGTAGCGCGTCCTGGATCGGATATCCGATTTTAGCGACGCTCCTCTGGCCGAAACAACGGGCTTTCGGCTTGCCCTTGAATCCAGAACTCAGGACTTCTCGACCTGGGCAAACTCCAACTCGACCGGCGTAGCGCGACCGAAAATGGTCACTGAAACGCGCAGGCGGTTTTTTTCGTAATTAACATCTTCAACCGAGCCATGGAAGTCGGTAAATGGACCTTCCTTGACACGCACAACCTCGCCAACCTCAAACAGCACCTTGGGACGAGGCTTTTCAACCCCTTCCTGCATTTGCTGCATGATTTTTTCAACTTCCTTTTCGGAAATCGGCGTCGGCCGATTTGCCGTCCCGCCAACAAAGCCGGTTACTTTTGGCGTGTTTTTAACCAGGTGCCAGGAGTCATCATCCATTTCCATTTCAACCAGCACATAGCCGGGAAAGAACTTGCGTTCGGAAATAGCTTTTTGGCCGCCCTTCATCTCAACGACCTCTTCGACCGGGACCAGGATACGACCAAACTTATCCTGCATATCCAGACGGGTGATACGCTCCTGAATGGCACGCATCACACTCTTCTCGAAGCCGGAATAGGCATGTACAACATACCAACGTTTACTCATGATTTCTTCCAGCCCAGCACGAGATCATAAAGAACCCACTCGAGGCTCTTATCAGTCAGATAGAGGAACAGTGCCATCACAACCACAAAGGCAAAAACAGCACCAGTGGTCTGCATGGTTTCCTTGCGGGTCGGCCAGACAACCTTCTTGGCCTCGATCACCGCTTCGTTGGAAAAAACAAAAAAACGCTGCCCAGGCTCGGTCTTCCAAGCCACGGAAACAGCAAGCGCCAACCCAACGAGAACCGCCAGGACGCGCAAAATCATTGCCTGCTCCGAGAGCAGGTAGAAGCCAGCCACGCCAGCTGCCAGAATAACCAGCGCTAGCGCAAACTTGATCTTGTCAGCCATGACGTTCGCGATCTTTAAAGAGAGTGGCAGGGGCGGAGGGAATCGAACCCCCGACCTACGGTTTTGGAAACCGTTGCTCTACCAATTGAGCTACACCCCTGCTGCAGAAACATCAAAGCGCCTCGGTTTCCCGAAGCGCTTTAACTACAAAAAGAACGAATTACTCGATGATCTTGGCAACGACACCGGCGCCGACGGTACGACCGCCTTCACGGATGGCGAAACGCAGACCTTCTTCCATGGCGATCGGCGCAATCAGCTTGACCGTCATCTGGATGTTGTCACCCGGCATGACCATTTCAACGCCCTCCGGCAGGGAAATCGCGCCGGTCACGTCGGTCGTGCGGAAGTAGAACTGCGGACGGTAGTTGTTGAAGAACGGGGTGTGACGACCACCTTCGTCTTTCGACAGAACATACACTTCGCCGGTGAAGTGGGTGTGCGGGGTGATGGAGCCCGGCTTGCACAGGACTTGACCACGCTCGACGTCTTCACGCTTGGTACCACGCAGCAGGGCACCGACGTTGTCGCCAGCCTGACCTTGGTCGAGCAGCTTGCGGAACATCTCGACACCGGTACAGGTGGTCTTGACGGTCGGACGGATACCGACGATTTCGATTTCTTCGCCGACCTTGACGACACCACGTTCGATACGGCCGGTCACCACTGTGCCGCGACCAGAGATCGAGAAGACGTCCTCAACCGGCATCAGGAACGGCAGGTCAACCGCACGCTCCGGAGTCGGAATGTAGGAGTCCAGGGCATCAGCCAGACGGAAGATGCAGGGCTCGCCGATTTCGGACTGGTCGCCTTCGAGGGCCTTCAGGGCGGAACCGTGAATGATCGGGGTGTCGTCGCCCGGGAAGTCGTACTTGGAGAGCAGCTCGCGCAGTTCCATTTCGACCAGTTCGAGCAGCTCGGCGTCATCCACCATGTCGCACTTGTTCATGAACACCAGAACGTACGGCACACCGACCTGACGGGCCAGCAGAATGTGTTCGCGGGTCTGCGGCATCGGGCCGTCAGCAGCGGAACAGACCAGGATTGCGCCGTCCATCTGGGCAGCACCGGTAATCATGTTCTTGACGTAGTCGGCGTGACCCGGGCAGTCAACGTGGGCGTAGTGACGGTTGGCAGTCTCGTACTCGACGTGCGCAGTGTTGATCGTGATGCCGCGCGC
>NZ_LODL01000004.1 GCF_001551835.1 Dechloromonas denitrificans
CCTCAGATTGCTGACAAAGCCTCCAATCGTTTGGGGGCTTTGTTTTTTTATAATGTTGGCATGCTCAAGCCTGCCTCCCCTGCCCAGACGGAACTGGAGATGGTGACGTTGGAGCAACTGGTCCCGAAAGACCACTTGCTCCGACTGCTCGACCAGCACATCCGGTTTGATTTCATCCGCGAAGCGACCCAGCACCTTTACTGCGAGAACAATGGCCGACCGGCCGTTGATCCGGTGGTGTTGTTCAAAATGCTATTCATCGGCTATCTGTTCGGGATTCGCTCCGAGCGGCGACTGGTCAAGGAAATCGAAGTCAATGTTGCCTACCGCTGGTTTCTCGGCTTTCGCCTGACGGACAAGGTCCCGGATGCCTCAACGCTGTCGCAGAACCGTCGTCGCCGGTTTGTCGGCACGGACATCGAGCAACGCATCTTCGACGGTATTGTCGAGCAAGCCATCGAGCACAAGCTGATTGGTGGGCGTGTGCTCTACACCGACAGCACCCACCTGAAGGCCAACGCCAACAAACGGCACTTTGAAATCCATCAGCTTGAACAAACCCCGGCGGCCTACCTGGCCGAACTCGATGCGGCGATCGAGGCTGATCGGGTCGCTGCCGGCAAGAAGCCGCTCAAGCGCGATGACGATGACTCGGCCCCGCCGACCAAGGAAATTAAGGTCAGTACGGTCGATCCCGACGCAGGCTTCATGGCCCGCGACAACAAGCCGACCGGCTTCTTCTATCTGGATCACCGCACCGTCGATGGCGTGCATGCCCTGATCGTCGATACCCATGTCACGCCGGGCAATGTCCACGACAGCCAACCGTACCTTGCCCGCCTGGATCGGGCCAAGGAACGCTTTGAGTTGGCTGTGGGTGCCGTCGGTCTGGATGCCGGGTATTTCACTCCCCAAGTCTGCAAGGGCATCCTTGACCGGGAACTGTTCGGGGTGATGGGCTACAAGCGACCGAGCCACCGCGATGGCTATTTCTACAAGCGGGACTATCTCTACGATGCGGTACAGGATTGCTACCGCTGCCCGACCGGTGAAGTCCTGCCGTACCGGACGACCAACCGGCTGGGCTATCGGGAATATGCCTCAAATCCCAAACATTGCGCCGATTGTGCCCAACGAGCGCAATGTACGCAGAGCAGGAGTCACCAGAAGCTCGTCACCCGGCATCTCTGGGAAGCGTGCAAGGAAGCG
>NZ_LODL01000005.1:0-163243 GCF_001551835.1 Dechloromonas denitrificans
CCCATTTTTGAGCCCCGGTATGTGATTTCCCGTATGGGCGGCCGGGCGGCAATCGATTAATCTTCGCCTCCTGCCCATTCCCGAGGAATTGCCATGCCGGTGATCGAAGTCCGCCACCCCCTGGTCAAACATAAAATAGGCCTGATGCGCGAAGGCGACATCAGCACCAAGAAGTTTCGCGAACTGACCGCCGAAATCGCCCGCCTGCTGACCTACGAGGCCTGCCGCGACTTCGAGCTGGAAAAAGTCACCATCGACGGCTGGGCCGGGCCGGTCGAGATCGACCAGATCAAGGGCAAGAAAGTCACCGTCGTGCCGATCCTGCGCGCCGGGCTCGGCATGCTGGACGGTGTGCTCGACCTGATCCCGAATGCCAAGGTCAGCGTCGTCGGCATCGCCCGCAACCACGACACCCTGATGCCGGAATCCTATTTCGAACGCTTCGTCGGCCAGCTCGACGAACGCCTGGCAATGATCATCGACCCGATGCTGGCCACCGGCGGCTCGCTGATCGCCACCATCGACATGCTCAAGCGCAACGGCTGCAAGCACATCAAGGCGCTGGTCCTGGTCGCCGCGCCGGAAGGCATCAAGGCGCTCAAAGCCGCCCACCCCGATGTGCAGCTGTACACCGCCGCCATCGACAGCCACCTCAACGAAGTCGGCTACATCATTCCCGGCCTCGGCGATGCCGGCGACAAGATTTTCGGGACCAAGGAAGCATGAGCGCCGGCCACGAGCCGGTCTGGCGCACCGCCCTGTCCGGGGCGCAAATTCTCTTCGTTGCCTTCGGGGCGACCGTGCTGGTACCGCTGCTGACCGGCCTCAACCCCAGCCTGGCCCTACTCGGTGCCGGCGTCGGCACGCTGATTTTCCAGCTCTGCACCAAACGCCAGGTGCCGATCTATCTCGGCTCCAGCTTCGCCTTCATCGCCCCGGTCATCTACTCGGTGCAGACCTGGGGCATGCCGGCGACGCTCGGCGCACTGGCCTCGGCCAGCTTCTTCTATTACGTCGCGGCCGGCCTGGTCAAATGGCGTGGCGTCGGCTTCATCCATCATCTGCTGCCACCGGTCGTCATCGGCCCGGTGGTCATGGTCATCGGCCTCGGCCTGGCCCAGGTCGCGGTCGGCATGGCGACCGGCAAGGCCGGTACGGCGCAGGTCGTGCCTTACGACACGGCGATCACCATCGCCGCCATTTCGCTGCTGGCGACGATGCTGACCGCCATCCGCGCCCGCGGCCTGTTGAAGCTGGTACCGATCCTGGTCGGCGTCGCCGTCGGTTATGTCGTTTCGCTGGCGGTCGGCATCGTCGATTTCAGCAAGGTCAGCAATGCCGCCTGGCTCGCCCTGCCGCAATTCGGCACGCCAGAATTCAACCTGGCCGCCATCCTGTTCATGATTCCGGTCGCCATTGCGCCCATCGTCGAACACGTCGGCGGCATCCTCGCCATCGGCTCGGTCAGCGGCAAGGATTACACCGAAAGCCCCGGCCTGCACCGCACGCTGCTCGGCGACGGGCTGGCGGTCAATGTCGTCGGCCTGTTCGGCGGCCCGCCGGTCACCACCTACGGCGAAGTCACTGGCGCCGTCATGCTGACCCACAACTACAACCCGGTGGTGATGACCTGGGCCGCCGGCTTCGCCATCCTGATGGCCTTCGTCGGCAAGTTCGGCGCCCTGCTGCAGACCATCCCGCTGCCGGTGATGGGCGGCATCATGGTGCTGCTCTTCGGCTCGATCGCCGGCATCGGCCTGAAGACGCTGATGGACGCCCGGGTAAACCTGTCCAGCGCCCGCAACCTGTGCATCGTCTCGGTCACGCTCGTTACCGGTATCGGCGGCCTGGCCGTGCAGATTGGCAGTTTCTCTCTGCAGGGCATCAGCCTGTGCGGCGTGCTTGCCGTGCTCCTCAACCTGGCGCTGCCGAAGGATGAAATCGCAGCAAGTTGAGCCCAGGCAACACCCGCCAAGCCGGCCGCCCCCAGCGCCGGCTTTTTTTCACCCCGGTTTTTGCCGTTTTTGACCGGTCGACCGCCGGATTCAATATCTCGAATGAGCTGATCGCACCAGAACTCTTGAGGGCTGGCTGTGCACCAATTGCGCGTCTGAACCATGCGCCCAAACGACTTACTTACGCGGAGCATGAATCTTCGTGTTACCCCACCGCTTTTCCAGAGCACCTGTTGCGGCCGCTTTCAATAATTTCTGGAAACTTGGGCATTCGACATGGCTGGGGGCCGGACAAGCTGCCGCATGGCGGAGCCCGCTACTCATGGCCTTCAGGCGTTTGATCAGCCCATCAATTTCATCGGCCTTCGCAGCAAGCAATTGCCTGTCGATATTTGGTGGTCCGTAAGGCGATAGCATCGACCGAATTTCGTCGAGAGATAGCCCCGCAGCCTGACCAAGGGCTATCAAGGCCAGTTGATCCAGCACGTTTGTGCCGTAGCGCCGCCGCTCCCCTTTTTCACGAACCGAGGTAATGAGTCCCTTTTGCTCGTAATAGCGCAGGGCCGATGAAGGTATCCCGGTTTGTTTGCTGACTTCAGAAATATCCATCCAAACCTCCCTTGACTTGAAGTTGACTTTAACTTCTAGAGTGCACTCCAGAGTCTCATTCGTCAACTTTCAAAGGAGTACGCCATGACGTTAATTGAAGAAATCGTACGGGTCGTCCTGATTGGGTGTGGGGCCACTTTGGTCATGGATATCTGGCTGATGTTCCTGAAGCGGATCGGGATTCAGCCTCTGAACTTCGCCTTCATCGGGCGTTGGATCGGGCATTTGTTCCATGGTCGGATTGCGCATGCATCAATCGGCAAGGCATCGCCAATAGCGAATGAAACCTCGTTGGGCTGGATCACCCATTACGCAGTGGGAATTGCCTTCGCCTTCCTGCTGACCAGCATTGCCGGTGTTGCTTGGGCTAGAGCGCCTTCGCTCGGCATAGCCCTTCTGGTGGGCGTTTGCACGGTGGCATTTCCGCTCTTGGTAATGCAACCAGCGATGGGCCTTGGTGTTGCTGCCTCAAAGACACCTACCCCAATCAAGAACTGCATCAGAAGCCTGATCAACCACAGCGTTTTTGGCCTTGGCCTTTTCCTGTCCGCCTTTGTCATCGAGTGGATTTCTCGATGAACGCCTATTTCCTAACCAAGAAACCCAAATTTTGTCAGGAGTCAGTGAAATGAAAAAACTAGCCATCATCTACCACAGTGCTCATGGTCATACCGAGCATATCGCCCAGCATGTTGCCGAAGGGGCGCAGAGCATGCCCGATACCGAAGTTCATCTCGTCAAGGCTGAGGAATTGACGTCGATGCCCAACAAGCTTCTTGAATACGATGGTTTCCTCTTTGGGTCACCAACTTACCTGGGTGGTGTCTCAGGGACCTTCAAGAATTTCATGGATTCGACTGGTGGACTGTGGCGCACGCAGCAACTCAAGCGAAAACTCGCCGCCGGCTTTACCGTTTCATCGCTTCCTGCCGGTGACAAGCAGTCGACGTTGATCTCATTGTTCACCTTCTGCATGCAGCACGGAATGCTGTGGGTCGGCAATCCCATCCTTCCCGAGCAGCATCGTGGCGTTCCCTATGACGAAGCCGCTAACCGTCTGGGCTCGTGGTCCGGATTAATGGCTCAGGCTGGGCACTCGGCAGCCGCTGATTCCTTTGTTGTCGGAGACATCAAGACAGCCAGGATGTTTGGTCGAAATTTTGCCGAGACAGCGCACCGCCTTTCAAACGAAACGCAGACTTGATCAGGAGAAAATCTCATGATTCCCAAAAAATATGGGCCGATGTTGTTCAGCCTCCTTCTTTCCGGACTGATGTCGCTTCTGGTCTCCGGGGTCGCCACGCTTCATGCTGCTGGGTTAGCTGACGGCGTTCTCGCACTCTGGATGTCAGCCTGGCTTACCGCCTGGTTGATCGCATTTCCAACAGTCATGCTTGTTGCGCCATTTACGCAGAAAATAGTCGGCGCTCTGGTAAAGAAAACTTAAGTTTTTCTCGTGATTTCTAGAGCGACAAATAGCCATTGGCTGATCAGGGGACGGTGTCCGCTCTCCTAAATACCAATGGCTGCTGAACTGAAAGTCGGGACATTGAGCCAGCGGAAAGATGAAGGGCGGCAAAGGGCATACACCGGACTTCGCAGTCCTACTTATCATCAGACAGCTATGGGTCGTTTTGACCCGTTCAGGTCGGATGCGATTTCACACCGGGTCGGCGCAACGTATCATCCGCCCCCTGTTTTTCCGAAACCGCGCCATGCCTTACCTGATCACCGTCACCATCCTCTGGGCCTTTTCCTTCAGCCTGATCGGCCAGTACCTGGCCGGTCAGGTCGATAGCGACTTCGCCGTCCTCGTCCGCGTCGCCATCGCCGCCCTGCTCTTTACGCCGCTGACGCTATGGCGCGGCCTGCCGGCCCGCCTGCTTGGCGGCCTCTGGCTGGCCGGGGCGCTGCAGTTCGGCATCACCTATCTCTGCCTGTACCGCAGCTTCAGCGTGCTGAGCGTGCCGGAGGTACTGCTGTTCACGGTGCTGACGCCGATTTACGTCACCCTGCTCGACGACGCGCTGGCTCGCCGTTTCAACCCGTGGGCACTGGTCGCCGCGCTGGTCGCCGTCGGCGGTGGCGTGATCATCCGTTTTCAGAAACTGGAAGGCGACTACCTGATCGGTTTCCTGCTACTGCAACTGGCCAATGCCACCTTCGCCGCCGGCCAGGTGCTGTGCCGCCAGTTGCTGGCGCGCTACCCGACCGAACAGCCGCTCTATCGCTTCTTCGGCCACTTCTTTCTCGGTGCGCTGGCGCTGGCCCTGCCATCCTTCCTGCTCTTCGGCGACAGCAGCCGACTGCCGCAAACTGCCATTCAATGGGGCGTGCTGGCCTGGATGGGCGTTTTCGCCACCGCCCTCGGCATGTTCTGGTGGGTCAAGGGCAGTACCCGGGTCGATGCCGGCACGCTGGCGGTGATGAACGAATTGCACGTCCCAGCCGGCCTGCTGGTCAATGTGTTGATCTGGAACCGCAATGCCGACCTGCCGCGCCTGGCGCTCGGCGGCGCCATCATCCTTGCTTCGCTGTGGCTGAACCGGCTGGGCCGCCGGCGAATGCTCGCCGCAGCCTAGTCCACCGCCGGCTTCAACGCGGCGCCAACCACTTCAGCAGGCGTTCGAACAACAGGTCGGGATCGACCGGCTTGCCGATATGGTCGTTCATGCCCGCAGCCAGGCAGCGCTGGCGATCCTCATCGAAGGCATTGGCGGTCATCGCCAGAATCGGCACACGCGCTCTTTCCGGCAGTTGGCGAATGGCCTGGGTGGCCTCGATGCCGTTCATGTTCGGCATCTGCATGTCCATCAGGATCAGGTCGTAATCGTTGCGCTGCGCCAGTTCGAGCGCCTGCCGGCCATCGGCCGCCAGATCGACGCGCGCCCCGACCTCTTTCAGCAATTCGCGCGAGACTTCCTGATTGATCGGCTCGTCCTCGACAAGCAGGATCCAGGCGCCGGGATAGCGGGTTTTCAACTGCTCCTCCGCCGAACCGGCCACTCCACCGAATGCGGCAGTTTCGGCAACAGCCGCCCGGCCCAGACGGGCGGTGAACCAGAAGCAGCTACCGACGCCCGGCAGGCTATCGACCCCGATCTCGCCGCCCATCATCAGCACCAGTCGCTTGCTGATCGCGAGGCCGAGGCCGGTACCGCCGTACTTGCGCGTCATCGAGCCATCGGCCTGTTCGAAGGCGGTGAACAGGCGCTGCTGGTCTTCGCCTGAAATGCCGATGCCGGTATCGCGAATTTCACAGCGGACGAGTACATCCTGCGCATTCCGTTCGAGCAAGGCGAGGCGCAGGGAAATCGAGCCACTCTCGGTGAACTTGATGGCATTGCCGGTCAGATTGAGCAGGATCTGGCCCAGCCGCAAGGGATCGCCCTGCAGCGGTAGATCGGCCAGTTCCGGCGCCAGTTCGATGCGCAGGGCCAGGCCTTTTTCGGCAATCTTGGCATCGACCAGCGATGACAGATTTTCCAACACCTGGCCCAGCTTGAAGCCGATGCTCTCCAGCCTGAGATAGCCGGCTTCGATCTTGGAAATGTCGAGAATGTCGTTGATCACCGCCAGCAGATGCCGGGTGGCCTGGATGACCTTGAGCAACTGTGCCTTCTGCCGCTCGTCGGTCGCCCGGCGCAGCGCCAGTTCCGCCATGCCGCTGATCGCATTCATCGGCGTCCGCAGTTCGTGGCTCATGTTGGCGACGAAGGTGCTCTTGGCGCGACTTGCCGCTTCGGCTGCCTCCTTGGCGACCGACAATTCCTGCGTCTTTTGCTCGACCAGTTCGCTCAGGTGGTTGCGGTGGCGCTCCAGTTCGGCCTCGGCCCGCTTGCGTCCGGCAATGTCGGAATGCGTCCCCGACATGATCAGCGCCCGACCGTCGGCATCGCGTTCGACGATGCGGCCCCGGGTCAGCACCCAATGCCAGTCGCCGGATTTCTCCCTGCAGCGCAATTCGGCTTCGTGGTGCGTCGTTTCGCCGTGCAGATGACGTTGAATCGACGCATGGGCAACGGCCAGATCATCCGGATGAACATAGGCCGCCCAGTTCTCGGGCGCCAGATCCATCTCACCGGGCGCGTAGCCGAGCATTGTTTCGAAACGCGGGCTGACGGTAAAGACATTGGTCTCCAGGTTCCAGTCCCAGAACCCCTGGTTAGCCCCTTCCAGAACCCTGGCCAGGCGGGCGATACTGGCGCGCAGGGCAGCATCGGCTTCCTTGCGCTCGGTGATATCGCGCGACAGGACCACGAAGTGCGGCATCTCGCCCGGCGCCCCCGGCTTGCGCGACAGCGACAGCTCGAACCAGCGCGTGCCCTGCGGCAAGGACAGTTCGAACTGAAAGCCTTCGGCAAAGCCATCGGCGTCGGCCTTGCGTACTGCTGCCATCACCACTTCGGCTGCAGCAGGCGGCAGGACATCGCTGACTTTCTTGCCGATCATGTCGACCGGCGACCTGGCCAGCAGATCGAGCCGCGGCGAGTGGTAATCGAGATAGCGGCCATCCAGCCCGAGTTCGAACAGCAGGTCGGGAATGGCATCGAGCATGGCCATCACCTTGCCCTGCTCGGCCTCCAGGCGCCGGACCTTCTCCTTGACCTGCCAGCGCAGGAAGAAAACCGCCCCCGACATCAGCACCAGAAACAGCGAGAGCAGGCCGAGCGCCTGCCAGACCCGTGGCGGCACCAGCACGACTTCACGCGTTCCTTGCCACTTTTTCAGGATCCGGGCGTATTCGGAATCCGGATCGCTCTGCCAGGCCTGCAGTTGGCGATCGATCGCCGCCAGCAATTCCGGATTGCGCCCTTCCGCCGTCACGTAAAACAGCCGCGCCGGCTGAAAGACGATGGGCGTCGCCGACAGGCTGTAGGTCGGGGCGTTGTATTCGCCGAACAGGTTGTTGGCCACCGCCACATCGGCCTGGCCGGCGGCAACCAGCGCGAATGCTTCTTCCAGGCTGCTGGCTGGCACTACCTCCACATGCAGGCCAAAGCCAGTCATCATGTCGATGAAGAATTTTTCCTGCACGCTGCCGCTCAGCATGGCCACTCGCTTGCCGGCCAGATCGAAAGCCGAGGCAATCGGCATGTTCGAGCGGCTGTAGATCTGCGACCAGCTATGCAGCGACGGCGTGGCGTGAAAATCGAACAGCTGATCGCGTTGCGGCGAATAGGCGACGTCGGGCATCAGGTCGATTTGCCCGGCCTGCAGCGCATCGAGGCAGGCCTGCCAGGCGCAGGGCACGTAGTCGAGCTGCCAGCCGGCCGGCTCGGCAATGCGGTTCAGCAGATCGACCAGAATGCCGGCCGGCTTGCCGGCGGTATCGACAAATATCTTGGGGGCATTGGCATAGATGCCAACCCTGACCACCGGGGCGGGTTGGTCGGTACCAGCCTCGGCAACGCCGCCCAGCACGCCGCAGGCGACCAGACAAATCCGGCACAGGATATGCAGTACCAGGCGCATCACGGTTGGTTGAATATTTTCATGCAAACAGGTTGGCGGCGGGAAAAAAGCAAGGCAGCCTGGATCAGCCGCGGGACAGTGGCAGGATAGCAGACTCCCCGGACCGGCATCACTCCCGAAAAGGCAGGTGCTACCTACGCCTCTTCAAAAAAGCAGACCTGGTTCCGGCCGCCCGCCTTGGCCCGGTACATGGCCTGATCGGCCTGACGGATCAGTTCGTTGCAGCGTTCGACATGACCGCAGAAAACGGTAACGCCGATACTCGGGGTACTGGCACAGAGGTAGCCGTTCAGCCGATAGGTTTGATTGAGCAGGGTCAGGATCTTTTGGCTGACCTGCCCGGCGGCGCGGGACGCCTCGCAGCTGTCGTCGCCGAGGTCTTCGAGCAGAATGACGAATTCGTCGCCGCCGAGGCGGGCCACGCTGTCCTTCTCGCGCACCGCCGCCCGCAGGCGCTGGGCAACCTCGATCAGCAACTGGTCGCCGACCTGATGGCCCAGCGAGTCGTTGATCGCCTTGAAATTATCCATATCGATGAAGAGCAAGGCACCAAAGCGGCCACTACGGCTGCTGGCAAGCAGTTGTTGCTCGAGACGGTCGAACAGCAGCCGGCGATTGGGCAATTGCGTCAGTGGATCATAAAAGGCCAGATCGCGAATCGCCGCTTCGGCCAGCTTGCGGTCGGTGATATCGAGAATCACGCCATCCAGCCATTGCGCCTCGCCCGCCTTGTCGTAGCTGACGCAGCCCCGCTCGCTGACCCAGCGGGTCTGACCGTCGGCAGTGTTGATCCGGTATTCGATGCTGTAGGCGGTACGCTCGGCCACCGCTTTGGCCAGGCTTTCGCGGACGCTGGCCCGGTCTTCCGGGTGAATCAGCAGCACGTAGGACAGTTCACCGGAGAGGTAGCGTTCGCAAGGCTCGCCGGTCAGTGCCTCGATCCCGTGGCTGAGATGGGTGACCGACCATGGCGATTTCAGGCTGACCCGGAAGACGGTGCCCGGGACGTTTTCGACCAGCGCCCTGAAGCTGTCGCGACTTTCCTCAAGCTTCAGCGCCGCCTCGCTCATTTTTCGCCGATGGCGCGCATTGGTGTACAACACGGCAAAAAACATCAGATCGAGCCCGAGCCCGCCCAGCAGAATCATTTGAGGTTGCGCACTGGCGGTGTTTTCCTCGAAGCGCAGGCTACTGTGAAAGCGTGCTGTCCACAGGTGGCCGCCGATTTCGAGCGGCATCTCGGTGACATGCCGCGCCTGCCGCGCCCGGTCTTCCGATGAAAACAGCAGGCTGACCGGGGTCGGACGCGCATCGAACAGTTCAATTTCGACTTCCCGGCCCGGGTCCTTGAACACTTCGTTCATCAGGTCATGGGCGCGAAAGGGGCTATACACGAAGCCGAACAGCGCCTGCCGCCGCTCGGCGACGCTGGAAACCGGCAGACTGCTGCGGTAGACCGGCAAATAGATCAGAAAACCGGGCTGTGCCACCTCGTCCGTTTCCTGCACCAGCGTGACCTTGCCGGACAAGGCCGGCAGGCCACTGTCGCGAGCCCGCTCCATCGCTTCGCGGCGGACCGGCTCGGCAAACATGTCATAGCCCAGGGCGCGCGCGTTGCGCCCGGTAAACGGCTCGATATAAACGATGCTGCTGTAAAGCGGCCGCTCGCCGACCGGTGTAATCCGGTAATCGGCAAAGCCTTCGCGCTGGATGGCCTGTTCGTGCGCCGCCCGCTGCTCGGCCGGCACCATCTCGGCGAAACCGGTGCCGAGAATGCCGGGGCGGGAAATTTCGAGCATCAATGGTTTGAGATAGGCCCGCCATTCACCGCGGCTGACCGCATCACTGGCCGAAAAAAGGCCGGCCGCGCCGCGCAGCACCAGTTCGTAGTCCTGCATGCGGTCGAGCAGCACCTGTTTTTCCTGCTCGGCCCGGTAGTGAAAGCGGTCGTCGGCGCGCTTGGCGAAATCCGCCTCGGAATAACGCCAGAAACCCAGCGTGACGAGAACCGACAAGGCCAGCGCCCCCCAGGCCACACCCTCGCAGGCCAGCAGGTCGTTCAGTCGCGACAACGGAGGACTTTCAGTACTCGGCATCCAGGCAACTCCACGAATCCAGCCATTGAATGAATATAGACCTTCCCTGATGCAGTGCAATCGGGGAAAGCTCCGGGCATGAGGCAGATGCCGAAGACGATTCGACATCGCCCGGCGGGAAAAGCGGCAAACGGGGCAACTTCATGAAGCATGCGTATTCGCCCCGAATACGGAAAGATCAGCATCAGGCGTTTGAGGCGAAGGCCAGGCCATAGTTCCGCCGTGTAGAATTCATGAAATTCAATTAAACAGGCCGCCAAGGCCGATACAGGGGGTACTCATGAAATCACTCGGCTTGTCTGTCGTTCTCGTCTCGCTGGCCCTTGGCCTTGCCGTCGATGCCCATGCCAAGGGCTTCCGCTCGCACTCTTCATCGCATTCGTCCTCCCACAGCTCGCCGCACCCAAACGACAGCTCCCCGACCAGCCATCCGGCCGACAGTCATGCCAGCGAGGGTGGCGGCGGCATCATCCGCAACGCCGTCGCCCGCCCCCACCGCTCGGAGCGCAGCGGCAACGATTCGGGCACCGGCTCCGCAGCCGCCGCCGGCGAGGACAACTCACCGGCCCGCCAAGCCCAGCAAGCCGCTCTTGCCAAGGTCAACGCCGAGGCCGAAGCGGCCGCCCAGGAAAAGAAACGCCAGCAAGCCGAGCAGGCCGCCGCGGCCGCCGTTGAGCAACAAAAACGCCTCGACGCCGAGGCCGCCGCCCGCGAGCGCGAACGCATCGCCCTCGAACGCGTGCAGCGCCAGGCGGCCTGGGAGGCCCGCTGCCAGATCAAGCCGGTGATGAGCGATCTGGAAATCAGCACCTGCCGCGAGGTGTGGACGACGCCGGCCCGCTAAGCGCCGCTTGCCGCGACCGGGAGCGCGGCAGATCGCGGTTTTTGCCGTTTTCACGGCGTTGACCGCAGGCATCGCCAAGCGTCTGACCCAGCGATGAAAAAATATGGCCGGTGCCGGGAAGTTATAATTCCTCCCCCGCCACGCTGCACCGCGCCATAGTGTCCGCTCCCAAATCCCTGCTTTCCCTCCCCGCCCTGCCCAAACCCGGCGCCCGCCTCGACCTGCCGCCGCAGGCCGGCTCCGCCGACGCCCTGGCGCTGGCCGAACTGGCCGCCCAAAGCAAGGGCCGCCTGCTCGCAGTGGTCACCGCCAGCGCCGCCGATGCGCAGCGCCTGCTCGACGAAATCCCGTGGTTTGCGCCGGGCCTCAAGGTGCGCCTGCTGCCGGACTGGGAAACACTGCCCTACGACCACTTCTCGCCGCACCAGGATCTGGTGTCCGAGCGTCTGGCGACGCTGTGGGCGGCGCTGCAAGGCGAAGTGGAAATCCTGCTGGTCCCGGCATCGACCGCGGTCAACCGGCTGGCGCCGCCGGAGTTCATGGCCGCCTACACCTTCGAGTTCAAGAAGGGTCAGAAGCTGGATGCCGAAAAATTCCGCAGCCAGGTGACGCTGGCCGGCTACGCACACGTCACTCAAGTCGTGTCGCCCGGCGAATACTCGATCCGCGGCGGCCTGATCGACCTCTTCCCGATGGGCTCGCAACTGCCCTACCGGCTGGATCTGTTCGACGACGAAATCGAAAATATCAAGACCTTCGACGTCGATACCCAGCGCACCGTCTATCCGGTCGCCGAAGTCCGCCTGCTGCCGGCCCGCGAATTCCCGATGGACGACAAGGGGCGCACCCATTTCCGCCAGGCCTTCCGCGAACGCTTCGAGGGCGACCCGGCCAAGTCGGGCATCTACAAGGACATTTCGACCGGCATCGCCAGCGCCGGCATCGAGTATTACCTGCCGCTCTTCTTCGACGAAATGGCGAGCATCTTCGACTACCTGCCGAAGGATGCCGTCTTCGTCACCCACGGCGACGCCCCGGCCGCCATCGCCGCCTTCTGGGCCGATACCAAGTCGCGCTACAACCTGCTGCAGGGCGACAAGGCGCGGCCGCTGCTGGCCCCGGACGAACTGTTCCTGACCGACGAAGCCTTCTTCACCGCGGCCAAGGCCTACGGTCGACTGGCGCTGGCCGGCAAAAACGGCGAAGCAACCGGAAAACTGCCCAATGTCGCCGTCGACCGGCGGAGCGACGATCCGCTCGGCGCCCTGAAGAATCACCTGGCCAGTTTCAAGGGCCGTGTCCTGCTCGTCGCCGAAACCGCCGGCCGCCGCGAAACGCTGGCTGCGATGTTCGCCGAGCATGGCCTGAAACCCGCCGCCAGCGCCGACCTCGCTGGCTTCCTGGCTGGCGACGCCCAGTTGGCGCTCGGCATCGGCCCGCTGCAGGCCGGCTTCGCGCTCGACCAGTTGGCCTTCATCACCGAAACCGAACTCTTCGCCGGCACGCCGCGCCGCACCCGGCGCGAAGCGGCCAAGAAAGCCACCTTCGACAACTGGCTGAAAGACCTCACCGAACTCAAGGTCGGCGACCCGGTGGTGCACGAAAGCCACGGCATCGGCCGCTACCAGGGCCTGGTCCGCATGGACCTCGGTCTCGGCGAGCAGGAATTCCTCGAACTGCACTACGCCAACGACGCCAAGCTGTTCGTCCCGGTCGCCCAGCTGCACGTCATCTCGCGCTACTCCGGCGCCGATCCGGAGAGTGCGCCGCTGCACACCCTCGGTTCCGGCCAATGGGAAAAGGCCAAGCGCAAGGCGGCCGAACAGGCACGCGACACCGCCGCCGAACTGCTCGCGCTGTACGCCGCCCGCGCCGCTCGCCAGGGTCACGCCTTCGATTTCCAGGAAAACGATTACGAAGCCTTCGCCGACGGTTTCGGCTTCGAGGAAACCAACGACCAGGCGCAGGCGATCGCCGCCGTCATCGAGGACATGCGCTCGGGCAAGCCGATGGATCGCCTGGTCTGCGGCGACGTCGGCTTCGGCAAGACCGAAGTCGCGCTGCGCGCCGCCTTCTGCGCGGTGGCCGGCGGCAAGCAGGTCGCCGTGCTCTGCCCGACCACCCTGCTCTGCGAACAGCATTACCAGACCTTCGCCGACCGCTTCGCCGACTGGCCGGTCAAGATTGCCGAAATCTCCCGTTTCAAGACCGCCAAGGAATCGACGCAAGCCTTGCAGGAACTGGCCGAAGGCAAGATCGACATCATCATCGGCACCCACAAACTGATCGGCAAGGACGTCAAGTTCAACCGTCTTGGTCTGGTCGTCATCGACGAGGAACACCGCTTCGGCGTCCGCCAGAAGGAAACGCTGAAGGCGATGCGCGCCGAGGTCGACGTGCTGACCCTGACCGCAACGCCGATCCCGCGCACGCTGGCAATGTCGATGGAAGGCCTGCGCGACTTCTCGGTGATCGCCACCGCGCCGCAGAAACGGCTGGCCATCAAGACCTTCGTTTCCCGTTTCTCCGACGGCATCATCCGCGAAGCGGTGCTGCGCGAATTGAAACGCGGCGGCCAGGTGTATTTCCTGCACAACGAAGTCGACACCATCGACAACATGCGCGAGAAGCTGGAAAAGCTGGTGCCGGAAGCGCGCATCGTCATCGGCCACGGCCAGATGAACGAGCGCGAACTTGAACGCGTCATGCGCGACTTCACCGGCCAGCGCGCCAACGTGCTGCTGTGTACGACCATCATCGAGACCGGCATCGACAACCCGCACGCCAACACCATCCTGATCAACCGTGCCGAAAAGTTCGGCCTCGCCCAGTTGCACCAGTTGCGCGGCCGGGTCGGCCGTTCGCATCACCAGGCCTACGCCTACCTGCTGGTCCAGGACGAGAAGGCGCTGACCAAGCAGGCCAAGCTGCGCCTCGAAGCAATTCAGGCGATGGAAGAACTCGGCTCCGGCTTCTTCCTCGCCATGCACGACCTGGAAATCCGCGGCGCCGGCGAAGTGCTCGGCGACAACCAGTCGGGCGAAATGCAGGAAGTCGGCTTCAACATGTACACCGAGATGCTCAATCGCGCGGTAGCCCATCTGAAACAGGGCAAGGTCATCGAAACCGCCGACCTGACCCAGCCGCTCGGCATCGGCAGCGAAATCAACCTGCGCACCCCGGCCTTGCTCCCCGACGGCTACTGCCCGGATGTCCATGAGCGTCTGACGCTCTACAAGCGCCTTGCCAACTGCGAAAGCAGCGAGGACATCGATGCCCTGCAGGAAGAATTGATCGACCGCTTCGGCGAACTGCCGCTGCAGGCGCAAGCCCTGCTGGCAACGCACCGGCTGCGCTTGCTGGTCAAGCCGTATTGCATCCAAAAGCTGGATGCGACCAGCGAGCAGATTTCCATCCAGTTCAGCCCGGAGTTCGCCAAACTGGCGCCGATCGAGCCGATCAAGATCATTAATTTGATTCAAAAGAATCGCAGCTATAAATTAGCTGGACAGGATAAAATTTCCCTTCTCCGCCACTGCCCCACCTTGAACGACAAGGTCGCCGCAGTAAAAGACATGATTCGCCAGCTGACCAATTGATATGACGACCCACGACATTGAAAACGTAAACGTGACTGCCTTCGACAACATGCCGACGCCGGAAGAAATCCACGCCCGGCTGCCGATCTCCGAGAAGGCCGCCCGCACGGTCACGCACGGTCGCAATCTGCTGCGCAAGATCCTCGACCGCAAGGATCATCGCCTGTTCGTCGTCGTCGGCCCCTGCTCGATCCACGACCCGGTCGCCGGCCTCGATTACGCCCGCCGCCTGAAGGCGCTCTCCGATGAAGTCGGCGACACGCTGCAGATCATCATGCGCGTCTATTTCGAAAAGCCGCGCACCACGGTCGGCTGGAAGGGTTACATCAACGACCCGTTCATGGACGACAGCTTCCGCATCGACGTCGGCATGGCCAAGGCCCGCGAATTCCTGCTCCAGGTCGCCGAAATCGGCCTGCCGACCGGCACCGAGGCGCTCGACCCGAACTCGCCGCAATACTACGGTGACCTCATCACCTGGACCGCCATCGGCGCCCGCACCACCGAATCGCAGACCCACCGCGAAATGTCCTCCGGGCTGTCCACGCCGGTCGGCTTCAAGAACGGCACCAGCGGCGACCTCGGCGTCGCCATCAACGCCATCCTCTCCGCCTCCAAGCCGCACTCCTTCCTCGGCCTGACCAGTCAGGGCCGGGTCGCCGTCGTCCGCACCAAGGGCAACGCTTACGGCCACATCGTGCTGCGCGGCGGCGACGGCCGGCCGAACTACGACACTGTTTCCATCGCCATGGTCGAACAGGCGCTCGACAAGGCCAAGCTGCCGCACAACATCGTCGTCGACTGCTCGCACGCCAACAGCTTCAAGAAGCCGGAACTGCAACCGCTGGTCATGGCCGATGTCGTCAATCAGGTCCGCCTCGGCAACAAGTCGCTGGTCGGCGTGATGATCGAATCGAATATCGAAGCCGGCAACCAGTCGATCCCGGCCGACCTCAGCCAGCTGAAATACGGCTGCTCGGTGACCGACGGCTGCGTCGACTGGGCAACCACCGAAAAGATGATCCGCGACGCGGCAGTGCTGCTGCGCGATGTGCTGCCGGATCGCAGGTAAGCAATCGGTGGCGTGGCGAAACACTTCGCCACGCCACCGGAAAATGCCATGACTCTTCAGGCATCCTTGAAGACCTGGGCAAGGCAGATCAAGCAGCAAACCCTGACGGTCTATTTCGCCGCGCGCGATCCGCGCACACCCTGGGCGGTCAGGCTGCTGGCCCTGCTCGTTGCAGCCTATGCCCTCAGTCCGATCGACCTGATTCCCGACTTCATTCCGATCATCGGTTACCTTGATGACTTGTTGATTGTTCCGCTCGGGCTGGCGCTGGTTGTCCGCCTGACCCCGCCGGAAGTCATTCAATCGTCGCGTGAACAAGCCGCTCATTACGCCGGCAAACCGGTCAGCTATGGCGCTGCGTTGGTCATCCTGCTCCTTTGGCTGATCCTGGCAGCATGGCTGGTCCGTTGGTTGATCGAGATTGCCGGTTTCTAGCTCCACCTCCCCAAAAAATGCCCCTCACTCCCTACCTCGACACCTTTCCCTGCCTCGGCGAAGCCTGCTACATCCACGACTCCGCCCAGATCATCGGTGATGTGCAGATCGGCCGCGATTCGTCGGTCTGGTGCAATACCGTGTTGCGCGGCGACGTCAATCGCATCGTCATCGGCGACTGCAGCAATATCCAGGACTTCGCGATGGGCCATGTCTCGCATAGAAATGCGGCGAAGCCTGACGGTTCGCCGCTGATCATCGGCAACCACGTCACCATCGGCCATTCGGTGATCCTGCACGGCTGCACGGTGGGTGATGAATGCCTGATCGGCATGGGTTCGATCGTGATGGACGATGCGGTGATCGAAAAACAGGTCATGCTCGGCGCCGGCAGCCTGGTTTCGCCCGGCAAGACGCTGGAAAGCGGCTACCTGTATGTCGGTCGGCCAGCCGTCAGGGTGCGCGCCCTGAGCCCGGAAGAAATTGCCTATCTGCGCTATTCGGCGGAACATTACGTCCGCGTCAAAAACAACTACTTGGCAACGGCCCGGCCGGCCTCTAACGAACAAACACCATGAACCTGATTATCCAGGGCGGCGCGCTGCCCACCTTCCTGCTCGAACGCATCGTTACCGCCACCGGCGCCAGCCAGGTCGAGCCGCGTCCGCCGCAAGTCGTTCGCCTGCACGGGGCCAGCCGCACCGCCGAGTTCGACGCGCTGATCCCTCTCATCGAAGCCGAGAAGCTGGACTGGGCCTTCGTCGACGCCGGCCGCAAGCTCTCCGATTTCGGCCTGATCTGCTTCGACATGGATTCGACGCTGATCACCATCGAGTGCATCGACGAACTAGCTGACTTCGCTGGCAAGAAGGAAGAGGTTTCCAGCGTCACCGAAGCCGCGATGCGCGGCGAAATCGACTACCGGGAAAGCCTGCGCCGCCGCCTGGCCCTGCTCGCCGGGCTCGACGCCCGCGTTCTGGCTCGCGTTTACGGCGAGCGCCTGCTGCTCTCGCACGGCGCCCGCGAACTGCTGGAGGCGGCGCAAAACGCCGGCCTGCGCACCGCCATCCTGTCCGGCGGCTTCACCTATTTCACCGAGCGCCTGCGCATCGAACTCGGCTTCGATTTCGCGACCTCGAACGAACTGGAAATTTCCGGCGGCAAGCTGACCGGCAAGGTCGTCGGCGACATCGTCGATGCCAGCGCCAAGGCCCATCACCTGGCCCGGCTGACCGACGAACTGGGCCTCAAGAAGGAACAGGTCATCGCCTGCGGCGACGGTGCCAACGACCTGATGATGATGGCCCAGGCCGGCCTCTCGGTGGCTTTCCACGCCAAGCCGGCCACCCGCGCCAAGGCCGATGTCGCGATCAACTTCGGCGGCCTGGATTCGCTGCTCAATCTGTTCGACTGAAAATCGCCCGTTTTCGGCAGTCGACCGCAGGCATTCGGCATCACTGGCACCAAGCCGGTGCATCCCGGCCCGGCGATGCCTGAAATGGTGCTGTAAAGACACCGGAAACACCCTATCGACGGGTCTTTCCGGTTTTTTTCCATAGGCACATGCCTTGCTAGTATTCCAGACACATTGTGCGGCTGGAGCGGGGCATGACGAAATACAAGGGCATCGAGGTCAAGGACAACGTGCGGGCGCTGTTGCCGCACATGCCGCTGATCGAGGAATACCGCGAAATGCTGCAGACGCTGCAGGCGGTTTGGGACAACCTCAACCTGCTCGGCCAGATGTCGGGCACCACGGCCGAGATCGGCCAGACCCGCGAAGCCTTCTCCAGCCTGACCGGCGAATTGCTGAACAATCTCGCCGAGCGAACGCTGGCCAAACGCGAGCAGGAAATGAAGGCGAAGTCGCAGGTGGCGATCGACATCCTGATCCGCAACCTGTTCGAACGGACGGCCGATATCGGCTTCCTCAGCACCGACGACGTGATCCGCAGCTTCGCCGCCCAGCCCGGCGAGCCTTTTGCATTGCAGCAGCGCTTCCGCGAATACGTCCGCAAATATTCGGTGTACGAAGATGTCGTGCTGCTCTCGCCACAAGGCGAAATCCTGGTTCGCCTCGGGCCCGATGCTGGCAACACCAGCATCCGCGATAGCTGGGTACGTGAAGCGCTTACCACCCAGGCCGCCTATGTCGAGGCCTACGCCCATTCCGCCCTTTTCCCCGAGCGGCCACGCTCGCTGATCTACGCCTACCGGATCACCGCACCGAGCGGCGAGACGCTCGGCGTGCTGGCCCTTTGCTTCCGCTTTGCCGATGAAATGCAGCGCATCTTTGCCGAACTGTCGCAAGCCGACGATCCGGGGGTGATTGCCCTGCTCGATGGCAAGGGACAGGTCATCGCCAGCAGCGACCGCTGGCAGATTCCGCTCGGCGCCGAACTGAACCTGCCTTCCAACCAACTGCAGCGCCTGCGCTTTGCCGGCCGCAGCTACCTCGCCTTTGCCAGCGACACCAAAGGCTACCAGGCCTACATGGGGCCCGGCTGGCGCGGTCTGGTGATGATGCCCGTCGCCCAGGCCTTCGAAGCCCAGACCGACAACCAGCTCGACGGTATCGCCCCCAGCCTGGTCGCCTCGGCCATTTCGGGCGGCCGCGCCTTTCCGGAAGCGCTGCAGGCCATTCCACGCCAGGCCGCGGCCATCCAGCGCGACCTGAGCCGGGCGGTATGGAATGGCACGGTGCGGCAGAGCGTTTCGTCGGCCTCGATCAATGCCAGCTTTTCCAAGATCCTGCTCTGGGAGATCAGCCGCGTCGGCATGAGCATGCGTGAGGTGTTCTCCAGTTCCATCGGCAACCTGCAGGCCACGGTACTCTCCTCCGTGCTCGCCGACAGCCAGTTCCTCGCCGCGCTGGCCATCGACATCATGGACCGCAATCTCTACGAGCGCGCCAACGACTGCCGCTGGTGGGCACTCGACGCAACGATTCGCCGGCTGATGGATACGGGCCCGGAAGCCGAACGCCAGTCAGGCCTGGAAACGGTGATCCGCTACATCAACAGCCTGTACACCGTTTACGACAACATCGTGCTCTTCGACACGACGGGTACGGTCAGCGCCGTTTCCAACCCAGCCTATGCCGAACTGGTCGGCAATCGGCTCGACGAACCCTGGGTCGGATCATGCCTCGAACTGCGCGACAGCCAGTGCTACACGGTCTCCGGCTTCACACGCACCCGCCTCTATGCCTCGCGACCGACCTATGTCTATCTGGCGGCACTGCGCTCGGCGGACGACAGTCGCGTCACCGGCGGCATCGCCATCGTCTTCGATGCCGAGCCACAGTTTGCCGCCATGCTGCACGACTCGCTGCCGCGGGAAGCCAACGGCGAGGCCGTTGCCGACAGCTTTGCCGTCTTTGTCGATGGGCAATCGACGATCATCGCGTCGAGCAACAGCGCCTATCGGATCGGCAGTAGCCTGGCGCTCCCCGACGAACTCCTGAATCCGCCGGCTGCCGGCTGCTCCCGACTGATCAACCTGAACGGCCAGGTGATGGCTGCCGGCGCCCGTCGCACATCGGGCTACCGCGAATATAAAGGCATCGAGGACGACTACCGCAACGAAGTAACTGCCGTTGTTTTCGTGCCGCTGGGTGAATACCGGCCGGAAGCCGGCCTGGGTAATGCCGGCGGCGAAGTCGCCAGCCGACGCTCAGTCATCCCCGTCGGGATTTCCAGCCGGGAAATCGCCACCTTCCATCTTGCCGGCCACTGGCTCGGCCTGCCGGTCGGCGATGTCGTCGAAGCGATCGAAGCCAACGGTGCCGCCCGCCTGGCGAATGCGCCGAAGGAGATTTACGGCGCCCTGATCTATCGCAACGAATCGCTCCCCATCTACAACCTTCACGCCGCACTCGGCCTCAGCGAACCGGCCGGCGCCGAGAGCGGCCGCCAGATCGTGGTCGTGCGCGATGAAAACGGGGGCAATTTCGGGATCCTGGTCGATAGGCTGGGCGAGATTCTCGAAGTACCGAGTGCCGACATCGAAGACCTGTCCAACATCTATGTCGGCATCGCCTCGGTCCTCGCCTCGGTGGTCAAGACCACGCCGCAAAACGGTGGCGCCATGCTGGTCCTGCTCTCGGTCGGCAGCATGAGCCAGCATCTGCACGGCAAGCCGCTGCCGGCGGCACTGACCGACTAGGCGGGCGGCTGGCGCAACTGCTCGAAGGCCGCGTTGGCCGACAGGAAAACCTGGCCGCTCAGGGATGACCACAACGCCGAGCGCTGCAGCCGGTCCTGAACCGGCCCCCGGACCTCGGCCAGGTGCAGCCGGATGCCCCGCTCGGCAAGGTCCTGATTGAGTTCGGCAAAGACCTCGACCGCCGTAGTATCCATCAGGTTGACGGCGCTCATCACCAGTACCAGATCGCGGGCTTCGCCGATCCGCTCGAGTTCTTGGTTGATCCGCATCTCGACTGCGCCGAGATTGCCGAAGAACAGGCGTTCATCGATCCGGACGAAAAGTACGCCGGGAATGGTCTCGACGGCGTAGCGTTCGACATTGCGGAAATGTTCGCTGCCCGGCAGCCGACCGACCACCGCGATGTGCGGCGTACTCACCCGGTAGAGCAAGGTCGCCATCGACAGCACGATGCCCAGGCCGATGCCGGTTTCCAGGCCGAGCAGCAGCACCCCGCCCGCCGTGCCGAGCAAGGCCATGGCATCGGCACGGTCGTAGGCCCAGGCTTGGCGCAGCGCCTGGAGATCGATCATCGACCAGGCGGCCATCATGATGCTGGCGGCCAGCACGGCCAGCGGCAGGCGTTCGAACCAGTGCGCCGCGCCGGCCAGCACGCCGATCATCGCCAGCGCCGAGACCAGGCTGGCCAGCGGCGTCTGCGCCCCGGCCGCGACATTGATCGCCGAGCGCGACAAGCCGCCGCCGACCGGCATGCCGCCGTAGAAGGCAGCCACCACATTGGCGGCGCCCAGGCCGACCAGTTCGGCATTGGCATCGACCCGCTCGCGCCGCTTGATGGCCAGTGCCTGCGCCATCGTGATGCCCTGCACCATGCCGATCAGCGTCATCACGAAGGCCGGCACGATCAGCAGCTTGATCGACTCGTAACCGGGCAGGAAAAACTCGAAACCGGGAATACCGGCCACCACCGCCCCGACCACGGCGACGCCGCGCGTCCGGTCGAGATCCAGCCAGACCACTGCCAGCGTGCCGAACAGCACGACAACCAGCGGCATCAGGCGCCCGATGAAGGCAGCCCGGGGCGCCCCCAGACCAAGCCGCCCGAGCAGGCCACCCAGCCCGTGGCGGGCGAAAGCCAGCGCGGCCAGCGCGAGCAGGCCGATCAGCACGGTCGGCCCATGACTGTCGGCCAGTTTGCCGAGCAGATCAACAACCAGTTCAGCGCTGCTGCGACCCTGCGGTGCGATACCGAGCAGGTACTTCATCTGGCTGATGATGATCAGCACGGCCGAGCCGGAAATGAAGCCGCTGATCACCGGCCGGCTCAGCAATTGGGAAAGGAAGCCGAGGCGCAGTACACCGCAGGCGAGCAGCATGAGGCCGGAAAAGAGCGAGAGGACTGCCGCCAGCAGGATGTATTCGGCCGAACCGGGGGCGGCCAGCGGGCTGAGCACGGCGTAGGTCATGATTGCCGTGATCGCGACCGGCCCGACCGCCTGGACCATGCTGCTGCCGAGCAGCGCATAGGCGATCACCGGAAAGATGCTGACGTACAACCCCATCTGTGGCGGCAGGCCGGCCAGCAAGGCGTAGGCCAGGCTTTGCGGAATGACCAGCACGGTGACGATCAGGCCGGCCGCCAGATCGGCCCCCAGTTTCTGCCTGGGGTAAGCGGCCAGCCAGCCAGGTAAGAAGCGGCGCAGCAAAGTCATTGCTCGAAGGGAAGAGGTAAGGCCGGCCAACGGCAGGCAACCCCGGCAGTATCAGGGGCGCCGCTTCGGCGCGTCAATCAGCGCCGGGATAATGGCGATTAATGCAGGTCGACCGCGTGCTGCTTGAGCAGGTCGAGCGGCACGATTTCCAGTGCCGCCTGATTAGTCGAATTTAGCGAAACCTGCGGTGCCTTGCCGGCCTTGCAGGCTTCCAACCAGCGCGCCGCGCACAGGCACCAGCGCTGCCCCGGCTGCAGGCCGGGGAAATCGAATTCCGGGCGCGGCGTCGACAGGTCGTTGCCGCGCGCTTTGGAAAACGCAAGGAAGTCGGCGGTCAACACGACGCAAACCGTATGACTGCCGAAATCCTCTTCCGAGGTGTTGCAGCAGCCGTCGCGGAAGAATCCGGTCAGTGGCCGCTCGCTGCAGGTCAGCAGCGGCCCGCCCAGGACGTTGAGCTGGCTGCCGCGCCCCGGAAAATCGCGGGTTTTCACGAAACCTCGTCGATCCAGGCTTGCTGGATGGCTTCGAGAATTTTCTCGCCGCAGTGCTTGGGGTCGTCGTTGAAACCGGGCAATGCCATCACCCAGTCGCGCAGATCGACGAAATTCAGTTTCAGCGGATCCTTGTCCGGATGCGCCTCGCTCAGCTCAATGGCGATATCGTTGATGTCGGTCCATTTCATTTGCGGTGCCCTTCCTTCGCCATGTTGAGACTGTATTTCGGAATTTCGACGACCAGCGGCGTCTTGCCGACAATCGCCTGGCAGCCCAGGCGGGAATTCGGCTCCAGGCCCCAGGCCTTGTCCAGCAGATCTTCCTCTTCCTCTTCGGCCGGTGTCAGCGAATTGAAGCCTTCACGGACGATGACGTGGCAGGTCGTGCAGGCACAGGACATTTCGCAGGCGTGATCGAGTTCGACCCCGTTTTCGAGCAAGGTCTCGCAGATGGACTTGCCCTCTTCCGCCTCGATGACGGCGCCGTCCGGGCAGTTTTCGACGTGCGGCAGGACGATCAGTTGCGTCATGCTTCTTCTCCCATTTTGATGTCGTCGACCTTGCGGCCGGACAGCACTTTCTTGATGCTCTGGTCCATGCGGCGATGGGCAAAAGCCTGTGTCTCGTAGCCAAGGTCGTCCATCGCGATGTTGATCAGGCGCCGATTGTCGCCCTGCATCGTTTCAGCGAGCTTGGCAATCGTTTCCTTGATCTTGGCAGTTTCCGCCTCGTTCAGCAGATGCGGGTCTTCCTTCATCGCTGCTTCGGTCGCCTCGATCATGCGCTGGGCCTCAACGATGGCTTCCTTCAGCGCGCGATTGATCGCGTCATCCTTGGCGTGCTCCATCGAATCCTTCAGCATGCCGGCGATCTCGTCGTCGGTCAGACCGTAGGACGGCTTGACGGTGACGCTCGCCTCGACGCCGGTGGTCTGTTCGCGGGCCGCGACCGACAGCAGGCCGTCGGCATCGACCTGGAAGGTGACGCGAATGCGCGCCGCCCCAGCCACCATCGGCGGAATGCCGCGCAACTCGAAGCTGGCCAGCGAACGGCAGTCGGAAACCAGTTCGCGCTCGCCCTGGACGACGTGGATCGTCATCGCCGTCTGGCCGTCCTTGAAAGTGGTGAATTCCTGGGCGCGAGCGGTCGGAATGGTCGAATTGCGCGGAATGACCTTCTCGGTCAGGCCGCCCATCGTTTCCAGGCCGAGCGACAGCGGGATGACGTCGAGCAGCAGCCAGTCGTCCTTGCCGGTCTTGTTGCCGACCAGCAGATTGGCCTGGGTAGCGGCGCCGAGGGCGACCACCTTGTCCGGATCGAGATTGGTCAGCGGTTCCTGGCGGAAGAAATCGCCGACCGCTTTCTGGATCTGCGGCATGCGCGTCGCGCCGCCGACCATGACGACGCCCTTGATGTCCTCGGCACGCAGGCCGGCATCGCGCAGCGCCTTCTTGACCGGTTGCAGGGTCTTCGAAATCAGGGTCTGGGTAATTTCGGCAAAGGTCGCCACATCCAGTTTCAGATCGACCATCTCGCCGGTGGACAGGCGGGCGGTAAGCGGCGCTTCCGGGTTGTTGGTCAGGAATTCCTTGGCCTCGCGGCAGCGCATCATCAGCAGGCGCCCATCTTCCGGCGACAGCGGCTGCGGCTTGGCCTGCTCGATGACCCAGCACAGGATGCGGTGATCGAAGTCATCGCCGCCGAGCGCGGAATCACCGCCGGTGGACATCACTTCGAAAACGCCTTTGGTCAGTTTCAGGATGGAAATATCGAAGGTGCCGCCGCCGAGGTCGTAGACGGCATAAACGCCCTCCGCTGCATTATCCAGCCCGTAGGCGATGGCCGCCGCAGTGGGTTCGTTGAGCAGGCGCAGCACATTGAGGCCGGCCAAGCGCGCTGCATCCTTGGTCGCCTGGCGCTGGGCATCGTCGAAGTAGGCCGGCACGGTGATCACGGCCCCGACCAGATCGCCGCCGAGGGCGGCTTCCGCCCTGCCCTTGAGGCTTTTCAGAATCTCGGCCGAAACTTCGACCGGACTCTTGATGCCGGCAATCGTGTTGACCTTGACCATGCCCGGCGCTTCGATGAAGTCATAGGGCATCGATTCGACGTGCGCAATGTCCTTCAGGCCGCGGCCCATGAAGCGCTTGACCGAAATGATCGTATTGCGCGGGTCGACCGCCTGCTTGGTCTGCGCGTCATAGCCGACTTCGGTGCTGTTGTCGGCGTGATAGCGCACAACGGACGGCAACAGCGGACGGCCATGCTCGTCGCTGAGGCAGATCGCAATGCCGCTGCGCACGGTGGCGACCAGCGAATTGGTAGTGCCGAGGTCGATACCGATGGCGAGCTTGTGCTCATGGGGGGCGGCCGACTCTCCGGGCTCGGCGATTTGAAACAGGGCCATTTTTATTCTTCCAGCGACGCCAGCGCGTCGTCGATTTCGTGCAAAAGTTTTTCCAGGAACATCAGCCGGCGCACACAGTCGGTGGCCAGCGTCAAACTGCCAGCATCGTCCAGCAGTTCGGCGAGCTCCTGATAGCGGGCGTTGATGTCGCCACGCAGGCGATTGTGCAAATGTTCGAGTTCGTGATGATCACCGCCATTGCGCGCATCCATCACCGCTTCGCGCCATTCCATCTGCTCCATCAGGAAATCGGCCGGCATCGCGGTGTTGCTTTCCGCCTGGATGTCGTGTCCGTCCAGATGCAGCAGGTATTTGGCCCGCTCCAGCGGCTTCTTCAGCGTCAGGTAGGCTTCGTTGGCGTGCGTCGCCCACTGCATCGACAGCCGGCGCTCGGCTTCACCGGCATTGGCGAAGCGATCCGGGTGCACTTGCGCCTGAATGTCGCGATAACGGGAGTCAAGATCGGACAGATCGAGCCGGAAGGCCCGATCCAGTCCAAACAGCGTGAAATGGTCGGCGCGAAAATCCATCAGACGTTAAAGGATTCGCCGCAACCGCACTGATCCTTGACGTTCGGATTATTGAACTTGAAGCCTTCGTTCAGGCCTTCACGAGCGAAATCGAGCTCCATCCCTTCCAGGTAAGGCATGCTCTTCGGATCAACGAAAACCTTGACGCCGTTGCTCTCGAAAACCAGATCCTCGGGACTCACCTCGTCGACAAATTCCAGCTTGTAGGCCATGCCGGAACAGCCGCTGGTCCGTACGCCGAGGCGCAGGCCGATGCCCTTGCCGCGCTTGGTCAGGTAATTGGCGACGTGCTTCGCCGCCTTGTCGCTCAAGGTGACAGCCATGCTTATTCTCCGTGCTTCTTCTTGTAATCGGCCACGGCCGCCTTGATAGCGTCCTCGGCCAGAATCGAACAGTGAATTTTAACCGGCGGCAGAGCCAGTTCTTCAGCGATTTCGGTGTTTTTGATCGACAGGGCCTGATCCACCGTCTTGCCCTTGACCCATTCGGTGACCAGCGACGACGAGGCAATCGCCGAGCCGCAACCGTAGGTCTTGAACTTGGCATCCTCAATGACGCCGGCCTTGTTGACCTTGATCTGCAGCTTCATCACGTCGCCGCAGGCCGGCGCGCCGACCATGCCGGTACCGACGCCGTCGTCTTCCTTGCCGAAGGAACCGACGTTGCGCGGATTCTCATAGTGATCAATGACTTTTACGCTATAGCTCATGTTAATTCTCCGTTAATTCAGGGGTATCTCTAGACCGTTGTTGTTAGTGTGCTGCCCACTGGACAGTACTCAGGTCGATGCCGTCCTTGTACATTTCCCACAGCGGTGAAAGTTCGCGCAACTTGCCAACTTTCTTGTGCAACAGATTGATTGCATAGTCAACTTCCTCTTCCGTCGTGAAGCGACCGATGCTGAAACGGATGGAACTGTGGGCCAGCTCGTCATCGCGCCCCAAGGCCCGCAACACATAGGAAGGCTCCAGGCTAGCCGAGGTGCAAGCCGAGCCGGACGAAACCGCCAGATCCTTGATCGCCATGATCATCGACTCGCCTTCAACGTAAGCGAAACTGATGTTCAGGTTGTGCGCCACGCGCTGCGTCAGGTCGCCATTGACGAAGGTCGCCTCGATGTCCTGCAGCCCCTTCAGCAAGCGGTCGCGCAAGGCGCCGATGCGCTTGTTCTCTTCGGCCATTTCTTCCTTGGCCAGACGGAAACATTCGCCCATACCGACGATCTGGTGGGTCGGCAGCGTGCCGGAGCGGAAACCGCGCTCATGACCGCCACCATGCATTTGCGCCTCGAGGCGAATACGCGGCTTGCGACGCACGTAGAGGGCGCCGATACCCTTCGGGCCATAGGTCTTGTGGGCGCAGAAGCTCATCAGGTCAACCTTGAGCTTGCTCAGGTCGATGTCAACCTTGCCAGTCGCCTGGGCCGCATCGACGTGGAAAATAATGCCCTTGTCGCGGCAGATTTCGCCCAGTTCGGCAATCGGCTGAATGACGCCGACTTCGTTATTGACGAACATCACCGAGACCAGCACGGTATCCGGCCGAATGGCGGCCTTGAAGACCTCCAGGTCGATCAGGCCGTTTTCCTTGACGTCGAGATAGGTCGCTTCGAAGCCCTGGCGTTCGAGTTCGCGCACCGGGTCGAGCACGGCCTTGTGCTCGGTCTTCACCGTGATGATGTGCTTGCCCTTGGTCGCGGCGTAGAAATTCGCAGCACCCTTGATGGCGAGATTGTTGGACTCGGTGGCACCGGAAGTCCAGACGATTTCCTTGGGGTCGGCATTGACCAGCGCGGCGACCTGCTCGCGCGCTTCCTCAACCGCGGCATCGGCGACCCAGCCGAAGCTGTGCGAACGCGAGGCCGGGTTGCCAAAATGCTCGCACAAGTAGGGAATCATTTTTTCCGCCACGCGCGGGTCGACCGGTGTCGTTGCCGAGTAATCCAGATAGATGGGGAGTTTCATCGTCATTCTCGCTAAGTCGGGTTGTTCAAACGGCAATTGCCGTCAGTCCCTGCAGGCGTCCGACTGTGGCCTGCAAGGCGTTGATGAATTGTTCGATTTCAGTCTCGGTATTGCCTGCCCCCAGACTGATGCGGACCGCGCCACGGGCGATTTCCGGCGCCACGCCCATCGCCCGCAGCACATGCGACGGCTCGGGATTGGCGCTGGAACAGGCGGCACCGCTGGCCACGGCAAAACCGGCACGATCCAGTTTGCCAACCAGTGTTTCGCCATCGATATCGGGAAAGGCGAAATAGCTGGTATTCGGCAAACGCTTCGCTTCCACTGCAAAGATCCGGGCACCCAGTCCTGCCAGCCCTGCCTCCAGCTTCGCCTGCATGGCCCGCAAACGAGCCGACAGTTCGGCAACGCGTTGCGCCGCAAGTTCCGCAGCACAACCAAATCCGACGATTGCCGGCACATTTTCGGTGCCGGAACGCAGGCCGCGCTCATGGCCACCGCCGGCAATCAGCGGCTGCAATTCGACGCGCTTGTCGAGCACCAGCGCCGCCGCGCCCTTGGGGCCATAGGCCTTGTGCGCCGACAGCGTCAGCGCATGCACACCGGCCGCATTGAGGGCGCGAAAATCGAGCGGCAGCTTGCCCAGCGCCTGCACCGCATCGCTGTGAAACCAGCCGCCGCCTGCTTTGGCGGCATTGGCCAGGGCGGCGATGTCCTGGATGACGCCGGTTTCATTGTTGGCCGTCATCACCGAAATCAGTTTCGGCCTGGCCAGCAGCGCCTCGGCATAATCCGCCAGATTCAGGCTGCCGGCGGCGTCGACCGCCAGACTGCGCACTTCCCAGCCCTGGCGCGCCAACTGGGCGGCCGGCTTGATGATGCAGGGATGCTCGACGGCGCTGACCGCCAGCACACCCGGTTTCATGGCGGCCGCCGCCCCTTTCAGGAACAGGTTGTTGGCTTCGCTGCCACCGCTGGTAAAAACGACCTCGGTCGGATGCGCATTGACCGCTGCGGCGACCTGCTGCCGCGCCTCGTCGATCGCCTGGCGGGCCCGGCGGCCGTATTCGTGCCGGCTCGACGCATTGCCGTACTGGCTTTCCAGCCAGGGCAGCATGGCGGCCAGCACGGCCGGGTCAAGCGGCGTGGTGGCGTTGTGGTCGAGGTAGGCCGGCTGAAACATCGGGATCAGACGATGGCGGCGGTTTTTTCGCGTGCCGCCTTGGTCCGCGGCTGCGGCCCGAGGCGACGCTTGTCTTCAAGGACGGCGGCCATCTGGCCAAGCGTCTTGACCTTCTGGCGACTGACCAACTCGGCCAGCGACACCGAGGCTAGGTAGTCATACATCTTGGCGTTCAGCGTGGACCAGAGGTCGTGCGTCATGCAGCGATGTTCGTCATGACAGTTTTCACGACCGCCGCATTGCGTCGCATCGAGTTGCTCATCGACGGCGCGGATGATGTCGGCCACCGTGACCTGGTTGAGCGGGCGGGCGATGCAGTAACCGCCGCCAGGGCCGCGCACGCTATCGACCAGCTTGTAGCGACGTAGTTTGCCAAACAGCTGCTCAAGGTAGGAGAGCGATATCTTCTGACGTTCGCTGATACTGGCCAGCGCCACCGGACCATCCTCGCCGCGCAGGGCAAGGTCGATCATGGCGGTCACGGCAAAACGGCCTTTGGTGGTCAAACGCATTTTTTCGATCTCCAGCTAATAACCCAGTGTTCCGGTCAACTATATACAAACCAGACAAAATCAGTCAACTATTTTACTCAGGTATTTCGGATCGAAACGGTCGGCGGCCAGCACCTCGTTATCGCATTTGACGCCTTGCGCGTCGAGTTCGCGGATCAGCGAGGCCAGCCGGCGGTCGGTTTCGGCGGCGTGGTCGAGCAGGCCATGAATGGCCTTGGCCAGCGGGTCATCCTGATCGCGACCAACGGCATAGGCGGAAAAGCCCATTTTCTCCGCCTGCGCTTCGCGCTGCTTGCTCTGCTCGGAATGATCGAGGACCCGCGCCGGGTTGCCGACAGCGGTCGCCCCGGCCGGTATCGGCTTGGTGACCACGGCATTGGAGCCGACCTTGGCACCGGCCGAAATGGTGATCGGCCCGAGCACCTTGGCGCCGGCCCCGATGACGACGCCGTTCTCCAGCGTCGGATGGCGCTTGCCCTTGTTCCACGATGTGCCGCCCAGCGTGACGCCGTGGTAGAGCGTCACGTCGTCGCCGATCAGCGCCGTTTCACCGATCACGACACCCATGCCGTGATCGATGAAGAAACGGCGGCCGATCGTGGCGCCGGGGTGAATCTCGATGCCGGTGAAGAAACGGGCGACGTGTGCCGTAAAGCGAGCCAGCCAGCGCAGGCGATGGCCCCATAGCCAGTGCGCCAGGCGATGCATGATCAGGGCATGGATACCGGGGTAACAGGTGAGCACCTCCCAGAACGAGCGGGCCGCCGGATCGCGGTCAAAAACCGCACGAATATCCTCACCTAACTGCCGGAACATGAAGCCTAATCTCCCTTTTCAAACGAGGGAGGATTTTAGAATACTCGACTGAATTTGTCAGCTATTTTTCCCGGCGGACGAGCTAGGTATCTGATTTATAATCGGGCGCCCTGCTGTCGCCCACGCCGAAAGCTCTTTTCCCATGCCCCGCCGCCTTCTTCTCCTTGTTGTCAGCACCTTGGTGCTGCTCGGCGGCTGCGCCACCCCGGCGCCGGTTTCCGAAGGCGACCCGCGCGGCAGTTACCAGTACACCGAAAAATACCTGTCCTGGCTGGTCGACCGCGAGATGGCAGAAAACGAGATCACTGGCCTCAGCATCGCACTGGTCGATGATCAGCAAGTGATCTGGCAAAAAGGCTTTGGTTACGCCGATCTGGAAAACGGGATCCGGGCGGCACCGGAAACCATTTACCGGGCCGGCTCGATCGCCAAGCTGTTCACCGCCGCCGCCATCATGCAACTGGCCGATCAGGGCAAGATCGACATCGATCAGCCGCTGGCCGCCGCCCTGCCCGAGTTTTCGATCAAGTCGCGCTTCCCGACGGCCGGCCCGGTAACGCCGCGCAATGTGATGACGCACCATTCCGGCCTGCCTTCCAATTTTCTGCGCGGCATGTTCGTGCGCGACCCGGCCCGCTTCGAAAGCGTCGTCGACAGCCTGCGCGACGAGCACCTGACCTTTCCGCCCAACTACGTCTTCTCCTATTCCAACGTCGGCATGGCGCTGCTCGGCGCCGCCGTGCAGAAAGTCGGCGGCGCCGCCTTCGACGAGCACATGGAGCGCCAGTTCTTCCGGCCGCTGGGCATGCCGCACAGCAGCTTCACGCCGCGCGCCATCACCAAGGCCTACGACCGGAACAAGGAAATCGAGGTTTTCTCGCTGCGCGACATGCCGGCCGCCAATCTGCTAAGCAATGTGACGGACCTCAGCCAATTCCTGAAAATGCAGTTTGCCGGCGGCCGGTCCGGGCCGCAGCAGATTCTGTCCGGCGCCTCGATCGCCGAAATGCTGCGCGTGCAGAACGCCGATTTGCCACTGACCTTCAATTCCTACGTCGGCCTCGGCTGGATGCTGAGCGGCATCGAAGTACCCGGCGGCGGCCCGGTGGCCAGCCACGGCGGCTCGCTGCCCGATTCGCACAGCATGATGGCGATGCTGCCGGAACACAAACTGGGGGTCGTCGTCCTCGCCAACTCGGTGACCGCCCACTTTGCCGTCAGCAAGATCGCCGGCGAGGCGCTGCGCCTGATGCTCGAAGCCAAGACCGGCATCCGGCAAAGCCCAGCCCCGGTCGTCCGGGCCCGCGAGCGTGCTCCGAGCAGCGCCGAACTCCGCCTGTTCAACGGCCATTTCGACACCATGGTCGGGCTCAGCAAGGTCTCCACCGAGTCCGGCCAGATCGATGTCGAGGCGGTCGGCCACCATTTTCGCCTGGTGCCGCATGAAGACGGCCTGTTCAGTATCAAGTACAAGGTATTTGGCCTGATCCCGGTGCATGTCGGCGCTTTCGACGACATCCGGCTGTCGATTGCCTCGGTCGACGGCCGGCAGATCGTGGTCGGCCGGATCGGCGGCGAATCGCTGATTTTCGGCGAGAAGCTTAATCCGACCAGCATCCCGGAATCCTTCCTGCAGCGCATCGGGCAATACGAGATCATCGGCAAGATCGACGGCCCCTCGCCCGACCACATCGTGCTCAAGGAAGACGACGGCCTGCTCGTCGGCGAGGTGCGCTTTCCGGAAATACCCGAATTGCTGCTGCGCATCGGCTTTCGTCCGGTGTCCGACGACGAGGCGGTGACCGACGGCCTGGGCAGCGGTCGCGGCGACACGCTGCGCCTGATCCACGAAGACAACGAAGAACGGCTGGGCTTCTCCGGCTACCGGCTACGCAAGAAACTGAACTGAACCATGGAAAATCTGCACCAGGAACTCAAGCTCTTCATCATCGAAACGATGAATCTTGAAGACATCACCCCGTCCGACATCGGCAACGACAGCCTGCTTTTTGCCGAAGACGGCCTCGGCCTCGACTCGATCGACGCCCTCGAACTCGTGCTGGCGCTGAAGAAAAAATACGGCATCGTGCTTGAGGCCAACGACGAACAGGCCCGCCAGCATCTGCGCTCGGTCGCCACATTGGCCGCCTTGATCGAGGCTCACCAGGCTTAGGGAAACGCTGAAATATTCGTCATCCCCGCGCAGGCGGGGATCCAGTTCGTTGATTTTTCTGGATTCCCGCCTGCGCGGGAATGACTAATCGGATTTAATCAGTTCTTCCTTAGCGGAAAGTCCGTTGCAAGAGGACTAGCGCCACCACCGGCAGCATGCCGACCGCCAGCCAGAAAAACAGTTCGCTGCCGGCCAGCGTCAGCGGGCTGACCAGACCGGCACTGGCGCCGGACAAACCATGCAGGGCCTGCGCCCAGCCCGGATGCATGCCTTCCGGTTGCAAGGCCAGTTGGCGGGCATAGAAAAACTGCAGTCCTGCGGTCGACAGCGCCACGCTCGAAGAAATGCCCAGTTGGCGGACGATGTTCTTGACCTGATAGCCATGCGAGAAAACGCGGGCCGGCAGTTCGACGAAGGTGCCGAAGGCGATCGGGCCGAGATAGAGCGGAATGCCGATGCCGCAGAGCAGGGCAGGGAGCAGCAGCAGGTGCCAGTCGTCGAGTCGGCCGGCCTGGCTGAAGGCGAGGCTGCCGATGGCGAACAGGGCCAGGCCGCTGAGCATATAGGTGCGCAGGCGTGGCCGATGGCGCGCCGCCATGGCATGCAGCAGGGCGGTGGCGACACTGCCGGCCATGCTGAAGCTGAGGACCAGGGCGGTCGTCGTCAGCGACAGGCCGAGGCCTTCCTTGAAGAAGATAGGCAGCAGGAAGCCGCTGGCGCCAATCATGAAATAACCCGAGAAATAAAGACCGATGCCGAGCAGGTAGCGCCACTGGAGCAGGCCGCGATAGTCGATCAAGGGCTTGTCCTTCTTCCATTGTCGTGCGGCGAAGACGGTCAGCGCGACGATCGAGGCGAGGCCGATGGCGAAGACCTGGGCATGCGACGAAGCGCCGTCGCCGGGAATGGCCTGGATCGCGTATTGCAGTCCGAAAATGCCGAGTACCAGCCAGAGCAGCCAGCCCCAGTGTTCCTCGCTGCGTTCGGCCGGGGGCACGGTGGCGCGCGACAGATGCGGGCCGGCGAGCCAGGCGATGAGCAGGCTCAAGGGCAGCATGCACCAGAAGATCGCTTGCCAGCCGAACAAGCCGAGGAGTAGCGCGGCGGCGAGCGGGGCCAGGGCCGAGGCGCCGAGCAGGCTGCCGATGAAGCAGAGCAGGCCGTGAAAGCGCGATTCAGCCGGCAGCCGGTTGATCTCCATGCGGCCGGCGGTAAAGAAGGTGGCGCCGCTGGCCCCCTGCAGCAGTCGGCCGACAGCGAACTGTCCGAAGCCGCCGGCGGTCGCCGACAGGATGCCGCCGAGTGCGAAAATCGCCAGCGAGCCAAGAATGAATGTCCGGTAGCCCAGCCGCTCGACCATCCATTGATGCTTGTAGAGCATGAAGATCGAGGCCACCCCGTACAGTGTGTAGGCCAGCGCGAATTCGCCGGGGTTGAGGCCGAGCCCAACCATGATGCCGCTGGCCGCGAACATGACCAGGCCGGTTTCGAAAAACTCGACACAGGTGATCGCGGCAATGCTGCGCAGCAGGGCGCGGGCGTTGAGGGCGGGGGGGCTTGGCATCGGCATCAAGGGTGGCGGGAAGAGTGCCCAGTGTAAGGCTTGTTAGTGAATGCATTAAATCGATTGATCTGATCTAGACTATCGATATGAGTGATATTGATTACCTTGCCTTCCGCCGCCTCGACCTCAACCTGCTGGTCGCCTTCGATGCCCTGCTCAGCGAGGGTGGCGTCAGCCGGGCGGCGGCCCGGCTGTGCATCGGCCAGCCGGCGATGAGCCATGCGCTGAGCCGCCTGCGCGAACTGTTCAAGGACGACATTCTCTATCGCGAGGGCGGTGCGATGCAGCCGACTGCCCGCGCCCTGGCCCTGGCGCCACGCATTCGCCAGTTGCTGGGTGAAGTGCAGGCGGTGGCGCTGGCCGATGCCGAATTCGATCCGGCGACGGTGCAGGGCAATTTCCGTCTTGCCCTGAACGATCCGCTCGAAGCCTTGCTGCTGCCCGGTCTGGTTGCCCGCCTGCGCGCCAAGGCGCCGGGCCTCAGCTTGTCGGTGCGGCCGATTCCCGCCTCGCGCCAGCTGGAACATCTCGATCAGGGCAATATACGGCTGGCGGTCGGGCATTTTCCGAGCGTGCGCGACGTGCATGAGGCGCAATTGCTCTATCGCTCGGGATTTTGCTGCGTCTATAACCCGGCTTTGCTGGCCATGCCGTCGCCGATCCGGCTGGCCGACCTGATGCGCTACCCGCACATCCATACCAGTTATACGGGCGATGAGCCTGGGCTGATCGATCAGGTGCTGCACAAGGCCGGCCTGAAGCGGCATGTCGTGGCGCAGGCTGCCTCGCCGCTGGCGATTCCGTTTGTCGTCAAGCAAAGCCCGCTGCTTGCCGTGGTGCCTGATCTGGTCGCTCGCCTGTTTGCCGCCCATGCCGATCTGGCGATCGAGACACTGGCGGTAGACGGGCTGGATTTGCCGATTTCCCGGGTCATGCACCGGCGGGACCGGTCGGACCCCTTGACCCGCTTTGTTGCCGAGCAGGTTGAAAGTGCCGCGCTGGCCTTGTTTGCCAGCGCGGCCTGAACGACCGTATCAGGTCTTGAACTGCGCCACTGTCTTGTGCAGCGAGGCGGACAGCGAGTGTAGATGGCGTGCCGCGGTGGCCGTGTGGCCGACGGCGATGGCGCTTTCTTCCGACATCTGGGCGATGGTTTCGAGCTGGTGGGCAATCTGGTTGCCGGCCGAGCTCTGTTCGGAAATCGAGTCGGAAATGCCGTTGACCACATGGGTGACGCGCTCGGCGCCATCGCGAATGCGGTTGATCGAGTCGCCGGCCTGGTTGGCCAGTTCGACGCCATTGCTGACTTGGACGACGCCGGCCTGCATGCTGCTGACCGCGCTGCGTGTGCCGTTCTGGATCTTGGCGACCATGCCGCCGATTTCGGTGGTCGACAGGCTGGTCCGTTCGGCCAGCTTGCGCACTTCGTCGGCGACGACGGCGAAGCCGCGGCCCTGTTCGCCGGCCCGTGCCGCTTCGATGGCGGCGTTCAGCGCCAGCAGGTTGGTCTGGTCGGCGATTTCCTTGATGGTGTTGACGATCGAGGTGATCTGGTCGGACTGCCGGCCGAGATCTTCAACGATGGTCGAGGACGACTGCACCGCTTCGGAAATCTTGCGCATTTCGGTCGCCGCGTTGTGAATGACCGCCGCACCTTCTTCCGAAATCTTCCCAGCTTCCTGGGAAATGCCGTGCGCTTCGGCGGCGTTTTCCTTGACCTGGTCGATGCTGACCGCCATTTCCTCGACCGAGGCTGCCATCGAGGCGGCGGCATCGCTCTGCTGACGGGCCCGGTCGGCCACTTCTTCCGAGGCGCGCAGCAGTTGGTCGGCGGCGCTGGAAACCTGCTCGGCATTGCCGAGAATGCTGCTGATCATGCTGCGCAGCGTTTCCTGCATGGTCCGGATGTTGGCCAGCAGGCTGTCGTTGTCGCCGGGCGCCGTGTCGACCGGCGTCGCCAGGTCGCCGGCGGCGATGCGGCGGGTGACGGCCGAGGCTACGGTCGGGTCGCCGCCCAGCGTGCCGATGATGTTGCGCGACAGCAGCAGCAGCGAGATGCCGACAAAGCCGCCGATGCCGAGACCCCAGAGCAGCAGCTCGATGGCGTTGCTACGGAACTTGGCTTCGACGTCATCGATGTAGATGCCGGAGCCGATGACCCAGCCCCACGGCTGAAAGCCCATGACGAATGAAATTTTCGGAACGCTCGACTCGGAGCCGGGCTTTGGCCAGACATAGTCCACGAAACCGGAACCCTGTGTCTTGACCACCCGGTTGAACTCGGCGAACAGCAGCTTGCCGTTGGTGTCCTTGAGCTGGTCGAGTTTGTTGCCTTCCATTGCCGGCTTGATCGGGTGCATGACCATCAGGTCATTCAGGTTGTTGATCCAGAAATATTCGGACTTGTCGTAACGCAGGTCGCGCACGGCGGCGGCCGCCGCCTTCTGGGCATCCTCGACGGACATCTTGCCTTCCCGTGCCGCTTTCTCGAAATGGGCGACGGTGGCGTGGGCGACCTCGACCAGATTGCGCACCTTGGCCTGGCGGTCGCCGAGCATCTGGCTTTTGCCGTTGATCAGCAGGAACGCAAACAACACGATCAGTGCCGCGATGGTGCCGATGGTCATTGCGGCGAGCTTGCCGCGCAATGTCATGCCTTGTCCGGTCATGGATTCCCTCCCAGGATATTAGTAGTTATCTATGCGTCAAATGATCGTTCAATTTTTGCACAGTCGGGCCGAAGGATACTCTTGTTGATGGCGCCATGAAATGCATGGCGGCGATCAAAGCCAGTTGAAATCCTCCGCCTTGCCCTCATCTATCGGATATCAAAATATTTCCGCCAGAGGATAGCCATGCGACTCGACAAGTTTACGACCAAATTCCAGGAAGCTTTAGCCGATGCCCAAAGCCTGGCCATCGGCGGCGACCAGCAGTTCATCGAACCGCAGCACCTGCTGCTCGCCTTGCTGCAGCAGGACGATGGCGGCACGACCTCGCTGCTGGCGCGGGCCGGCGTCAATGTGCCGGGCCTGAAGCGCGATCTCGAACAGGCGTTGACCCGCCTGCCGCAGGTGGAAGGGCACGGCGGCGACGTTTCGGTCGGCCGCGACCTGAGCAACCTGCTCAACCTGACCGACAAGGAGGCGCAGAAGCGCGGCGACCAGTTCATCGCCAGCGAAATGTTCCTGCTCGCCCTCTGTGACGACAAGAACGAAACCGGCCGCATCGCCAAGCAGCACGGCCTCAGCCGCAAGTCGGTCGAAGCGGCGATCATGGCCGTGCGGGGCGGGCAGGGCGTCGATTCGCAGGAAGCCGAAGGTCAACGCGAATCGCTGAAGAAATACTGCATCGACCTCACCGAACGCGCCGCTCAGGGCAAGCTCGACCCGGTGATCGGCCGCGACGACGAGATTCGTCGCGCCATCCAGATCCTGCAGCGCCGGACCAAGAACAACCCGGTGCTGATCGGCGAGCCGGGCGTCGGCAAGACGGCCATCGTCGAAGGCCTCGCCCAGCGCATCGTCAACGAGGAGGTGCCGGAAACCCTGAAGGGCAAGAAGGTGCTGGTCCTCGATATGGCCGGCCTGCTCGCCGGCGCCAAGTATCGCGGCGAGTTCGAGGAGCGCCTGAAGGCGGTGTTGAAGGAAGTGGCGCAGGACGAAGGCCGCATCATCCTGTTCATCGACGAACTGCACACCATGGTCGGCGCCGGCAAGGCCGAAGGCGCCATCGACGCCGGCAACATGCTGAAGCCGGCGCTGGCGCGCGGCGAACTGCACTGCATCGGCGCCACCACGCTCAACGAATACCGCAAGTACATCGAGAAGGACGCCGCACTCGAGCGCCGCTTCCAGAAAGTGCTGGTCGAGGAGCCGAGCGTCGAATCGACCATCGCCATCCTGCGCGGCCTGCAGGAAAAGTACGAACTGCACCACGGCGTCGATATCACCGACCCGGCCATTGTCGCCGCTGCCGAGTTGAGCCATCGCTACATTACCGACCGTTTCCTGCCCGACAAGGCGATCGACCTGATCGACGAAGCAGCGGCCCGCATCAAGATGGAAATCGACTCCAAGCCTGAAGTGATGGACAAGCTCGACCGCCGCATCATCCAGTTGAAGATCGAGCGCGAGGCGGTCAAGCGTGAGAAGGACGAAGCCTCGAAGAAGCGCCTGGCCCTGATCGAGGAAGAAATCACCAAGCTGACCAAGGAATATTCCGATCTGGAAGAGATCTGGAAGGCCGAGAAGTCGGCCGTGCTCGGTTCGGCCCAGATCAAGGAGGAAATCGACCACCTGCGGGCTGACATCGCCCGCCTGCAACGCGAAGGCAAGCTCGACAAGGTGGCCGAGCTGCAATACGGCAAGTTGCCGGCGCTGGAAGCCCAGTTGAAGGCGGCCGATGCGACCATAGAAGCAAATGCTGGCCCTGGGGTCGACGGGGCGGCAAAGGCCAAAAACAAATTGCTGCGTACTCAGGTCGGTGCCGAGGAAATCGCCGAGGTGGTCAGCCGGGCGACCGGCATCCCGGTCAGCAAGATGATGCAGGGCGAGCGCGAAAAACTGCTGAAGATGGAAGAGCGACTGCACAAGCGCGTCGTCGGACAGGATGAAGCGGTACGCCTGGTCGGCGATGCGATCCGTCGCTCACGGGCCGGGCTGTCCGATCCGAACCGGCCGTACGGCTCCTTCCTCTTCCTCGGCCCGACCGGCGTCGGCAAGACCGAGCTGTGCAAGGCGCTGGCCGAGTTCATGTTCGACGCCGAGGATCACCTGATCCGCATCGACATGAGCGAGTTCATGGAGAAGCACTCGGTCGCCCGCCTGATCGGCGCCCCGCCGGGTTATGTCGGCTACGAAGAGGGTGGCTATCTGACCGAAGCCGTGCGTCGCAAACCGTACAGCGTGATCCTGCTTGATGAAGTTGAGAAGGCCCACCCGGATGTCTTCAACGTGTTGCTGCAGGTTCTCGACGACGGTCGGATGACCGACGGCCAGGGGCGCACCGTGGATTTCAAGAACACGGTGATCGTCATGACCTCGAATCTCGGCAGCCAGATGATCCAGCAGATGGCCGGCGACGACTACGGTGTGATCAAGATGGCGGTGATGGCCGAGGTCAAGACCTATTTCCGGCCGGAGTTCATCAACCGGATCGACGAAGTGGTGGTCTTCCATGCGCTGGACGAAAAGCACATCGCCGGCATCGCCAAGATCCAGCTCGGCTACCTCGAAAAGCGGCTGGCCCAGCTCGAAATGGCCATCGTCGTCGACGACAGCGCCCTGTCCGAACTGGCGCAGGCCGGCTTCGACCCGGTCTTCGGCGCCCGGCCGCTGAAGCGGGCGATCCAGCAGCAGATCGAGAATCCGCTGGCGCGGGCCATTCTGGAAGGGAAGTTCGCCGCCAAGGATACGATTCGCGTCAGTTGCGAAAACGGCATCATGCGTTTCGCCAAGGCCTGATCCAGGCCGGGGCAATGCAAAAGGGCGGGGCCGAATGGCCTCGCCCTTTTTTGTAACTGCTGCCGTTAAGCCGGATCAGCAGTTGCCTTTCTTGGCCTGGCCCGGCGGGCAGTGGCCGCCGCCCTGGTGCGGCACGCCGTTGTTGCCGCGGCCGGTATAGTACTTTTCGCCCCGCGGGCCGTTATGCTGTTTCCAGTAGCCTGGATCGCGGTAGTCGTAGCCGTCCCAGTAATAGCCACGGTTGTCGCGGCTGCCGAAGGTGATGGTGACGCCCGGCGCCTGGATGCGGACATTGCCGAGATTGACATTGACGTCGCTGGCGCTGGCCAGCAGGGGCGCCGCCGCGATCGCCGCGGCAAGAATGAATTTTTTCATATGCCATTTCCTCTAAAAGATGCTCGGGGCGGATAACCGCTCAAGCAGTTAACGGATTATCGGCCGATTGGATAACGAATGAATTGCAAAGAAATGCAGGGTGACCTGAAACAATGGCAGGCCCAGCGCCATGCCGAGCTGAGTGGGCCGGATAGCTGGCTGGGCCTGGTCGGTTTGTTTTGGCTGGAGCCGGGGAGCAACCGGGTCGGCAATGGTGGTGATTGCGTGGTCTGCCTGCCGGCCGGGCCGTTGCATCTGGGCGACCTGCGTTGGGCGGGCGAACGCATTTTCTGGCAACCGGCGGCGGGCGAGGCGCGGGAGTTGCAAACCGACCGCCTCGGTCGACCATCGGTGGTCGACTGCGGAAACCTGTCCTTTTTCATCGTCGACCGCGAGGGTCGCCTGGCCGTTCGTGTGCGCGACCGCGACTGGGCGACGGGCAAGCCCTTCGCCGGCCTCGGCTATTTCGACGACGATCCGGCTTGGTGCATCGTCGCCGACTGGCAGGAAATTTCGCCGCCGCTGCAGATGGAAGTGCCCAATGCCAGCGGCGACCTGAAGAGCGTCGAAGTTGCCCATCAGGCGGTGTTCAGTGTGGCCGGGCAAGCGGTCACCTTGTTGCCGATGGCGGTTGGCGAGCATGAGGTCTTCTTCGTTTTTCGCGACCGAAGCAGTGGCCGAGAGACGTATGGGGCGGGGCGCTTCCTGAAGGCGAATCCGCCGGTCGACGGCAAAATCAGCCTCGATTTCAACCGCGCCTACAACCCGCCGTGCGCCTTCACGCCCTTCGCCACCTGCCCGCTGCCGCCGCCGGAAAACTGGCTGCCCTTTGCCGTGCCGGCCGGTGAAATGAAACCGGCCTCGACGCTGGCCTGAGCCGCCTGTCATCGGCCCGGGGTATCATCGCCGGGTACGACGATTCGATGACTCCCGAGGGGCCGGATAAAGCAGGCCGCTCCGCCAACCTGACGACCTAGCGATGAAACTCCATTTTTCCCTGTTCAAGACCCTTGCCTGCCTTTTGTTGTCCGCCTGCCTGATGCCTGCCGCGCTGGCCAGCGATGCCGGCCCCTCCGGTCCCGAGCCTTACAAGTTCGTCGTCAATCTGGGCGATCCGTCGAATGGGGGCAAGTATCTGCAGGTCCAGATGGTTTTTGAAAGCGCCGGGCCCGAGGTCGATCACGATGTCGCCATCAACAAGCCCCGGATCCAGCATGCGCTGATCCTGCTGCTGTCCAGCGCCAATCCCGATGTTTTGCTGACTCTGAAGGGCAAGAAGGATCTGATGGTCGAGATTATCGACACGATCAATCATCTGCTGCACGAGACTGAAAAGACCGGGGTGAAAGACGTCTTTTTCACCAGCTTCATTATCCAGTAAGCCTGTTTTCAGTCGAATTCACTGAAAAACGTTCTGGAAAAAGTTTTTTGTGCTGAGGTGGGTTCGTGGCTTGGGTTTTATGGCTGATGTATTGTTATTTTTAAGTTAAAAAGACTTGTAATTCAAAAAATCGCAGCATAGACTTCTGTCAACGGCGCTGTTGTGGCGTCGATTTGACTAAAGGAGTGCAAGCGTGCAGATGGTTCAAAAACTGCTGGTCGTTGGCTGCGGCAACATGGGGGCCGCGCTGGCGGCAGGTTTTGCAATTGCCCATCCGACGGCCGACGTTGTCGCCCTCGATCGCGACCCGGAGCGCGCCCGTTTGCTGCTGCCGCCGGGCAGCCCTGTCGCCGTCCGCCAGACGCCGGCCGAACTGGCTGGCTGGCAGCCGGATCTGGTCATTCTCGCCTTGAAGCCGCAGGTGCTCGGCGCGGCACTGGCCGAGTTCATTCCCTTGCTGCGCGGCGCGCTGGTCATCTCGGTCGCTGCCGGCGTCGGGCTGAGCCGTCTGGGCGAACTGCTTGGCGGCCATCGCCGCCTGGTCCGCGCCATGCCCAATTTGCCGGTCGTCGTCGGCCAGGGGATGACCACGCTCTATGCCGACTCCCCCGCCGCGGCCGATGTCGCTGCCTGCACGGCGGTTTTCGATGCCGTCGGCCAAAGCGCCTGGGTCGCCAGCGAGGGCCAGATCGATGCGGCGACGGCGATTGCCGGCAGCGGCCCGGCCTATTTCCTGGCGCTGGTCGAGCAACTGGCCAAGGCCGGCGAAGCCGAGGGGCTGCCGGCCGAGTTGGCGCAGCATCTGGCCAGCCGGACTTTCATCGGCGCGGCCAGCCTGTTGCAGCAGGATGGCCGGCCGGCGGCCACGCTGAAGGCGGCGGTGTGCAGCCCGCGAGGTACGACCGAAGCCGGCCTGGCCGTGCTGGAACAGCCGGATGCCCTGCCGCGCGCCGTCGCCGCCAGCGTCCGCGCCGCCCATCAACGCGCCGTCGAACTGGCCGATGCCTGATCAAATCCCGGAGACCAACATGCATAAACTCGATCAAATCGATCTCGATATCCTGGCCGCCTTGCAGGCCGATGGCCGGACTACCAACGTGGCGCTGGCCAAACAGGTCGGGCTGAGCCCGACGCCTTGTCTAGAGCGCGTCAAGTCGCTGGAGGCGGAAGGCTTCATCGCCGGTTACTCGGCCCGTCTGGCGCCGGCGGCGCTCGGTCTCGGGCTGACTGTCTTTGTCCAGATCAGCATCGAGCGCACCTCGCAGCAGCTCTTCACGGACTTTCGCGCCGCGGTGCAGGCCATTCCGGAAATCCAGGAGTGCCACATGGTGGCCGGCGGCTACGACTATCTACTCAAGGTGCGGGTGCCGGACATGCTGGCCTACCGCAATTTCCTCGGCGCGGTGCTGTCGGGCATTCCCGGCATTCGCGAAACGCACAGTTATCCGGTGATGGAGGAGGTCAAGGACTCGGCCGCCATCGCCCTTGGCCACCTCGACCAGGGAGTTGCCCGATGAGCCGCCTGTTGCGTGATGCAATGCGCCAGGCTTACCGGCGCGATGAAGCGGCTTGCGTGCGGGCGCTGGTCGCTGAACTGGAAGACTGGCCCGGCGATCCGGCGGCGGTCGGGCAGCGTGCCCGGGGGCTGGTCGAGGCGGTGCGCCGGCAGCGCAGCCATGCCAGCGGCGTCGATCACCTGATGCACGAATTCTCGCTGTCCAGCCAGGAAGGGGTCGCCCTGATGTGCCTGGCCGAAGCCCTGCTGCGGATTCCGGACAGTGCTACGGTCGACCGCCTGATTCGCGACAAAATCAGCCACGGCGACTGGAAATCGCACCTCGGCGGCAGCCCGTCGCTGTTCGTCAATGCCGCGACCTGGGGCCTGATGCTGACCGGCAAGCTGGTCGCCACCCATAACCATGGGGCACTCGGCAATGCACTGAGCCGGCTGCTGAGCAAGGGCGGCGAGCCGTTGATCCGCAAGGGCGTCGATTTTGCGATGCGCCTGCTCGGCCAGCAGTTCGTCATGGGCGAGAATATCGCGGCGGCGCTCAGTCGCAGCCAGCACAACGAGGCGCGCGGCTATACGCACTCCTTCGACATGCTCGGCGAAGCGGCGCTGACCGCGGCCGATGCCGAGCGCTATTTCCAGGCCTACGAAGCGGCCATCCACGCCATCGGCCAGGCCAGTGCCGGGCGCGGCATCAAGGCCGGGCCAGGCATTTCGGTCAAGCTGTCGGCGCTGCACCCGCGCTATGCCCGCAGCCAGCGAGAGCGGGTGATGGCCGAGCTGGGGCCGCGTCTGAAGCGCCTGCTGCAACTCGCCCGGCACTACGACATCGGCCTCAATATCGATGCCGAGGAGGCGGATCGTCTCGAACTGTCGCTCGACCTGCTCGAAGAGCTGGCCGGCGACCCCGACCTGGCCGGCTGGCATGGCCTCGGCTTCGTCATCCAGGCCTACCAGAAGCGTTGTCCCTTCGTCATCGACCTGTTGGTCGATCTGGCCCGGCGCAGCCAGCGCCGGCTGATGGTACGCCTGGTCAAGGGCGCGTATTGGGATAGCGAAATCAAGCGCGCCCAGGTCGATGGCCTGGCCGATTACCCGGTCTATACCCGCAAGTCGCATTCCGACCTCGCCTATCTGGTCTGCGCCCGCCGCCTGCTCGCGGCGCCTGACGCCATCTACCCGCAGTTCGCGACGCACAACGCGCATACGCTGTCGGCGGTCTTCCAGATGGCCAAGGCGGCCGGCATCGACGACTACGAATTCCAGTGCCTGCATGGCATGGGCGAGCCGCTCTACGACAATGTCGTCGGTCCGGAGAACCTCGGCAAGCCCTGCCGCATCTACGCGCCGGTCGGCAGCCATGAAACGCTGCTGCCCTACCTGGTGCGCCGCCTGCTGGAAAACGGGGCAAACAGCTCTTTCGTCAATCGCATTGTCGATCCGGCGGTCTCGATCGATGAACTGATCGAAGAGCCGCTGACCCAGGTCCGCCGCGAAGGCGGTGGGCGCCACCCGGCGATCCCCTTGCCGCGCCAACTGTATGGCAGCGGACGCCTCAATTCGAGTGGCCTCGACCTGGCGGATGAGCCGACGCTGGCTTCGCTGGAAAATGAATTGGCGAGTCTGGCCAATCGCCATTGGCAGGCCGGCCCCGTGCTGGCGGCCGACGCGCCGGCCAATGCCGATGCGCCGCCGCGCCCGGTGTTCAATCCGGCCAATCGGCTGGAGCAGGTCGGGACAGTGCGCGACGCCGGGCCGGCGCAGATCGAAAGCGCGCTGGCCAGTGCCCAGGCCTGCGTCGAATCCTGGCACCAGACGCCGCCGGCCGAACGCGCCGCGGCGCTGTCGCGGGCGGCAGATCTGCTCGAAGCCCGGCGGCCGGAACTGCTCAGCCTGTGCATCCGCGAAGCCGGCAAAACCTGGGCCAACGCGCTGGCGGAGGTGCGCGAGGCGGTCGATTTCTGCCGTTACTACGGTCAACAGCTTGCAAACGGCCATTTTCAACCGGCCGCCGCGGCGCCGGGCGTCGTCGTCTGCATCAGCCCGTGGAATTTCCCGCTCGCCATCTTCATCGGCGAAGTCAGCGCCGCTCTTGCTGCCGGTAGCCCGGTAATCGCCAAGCCGGCCGAGCAAACGCCGCTGATCGCCGCGTTCGCCGTCGAACTCCTGCACGCCGCCGGTATTCCGCGTGCGGTCCTGCAGTTCCTGCCCGGGCCGGGCGAGACGGTAGGCGCTGCGCTGACCGCCGATGCCCGGGTACGCGGTGTCGTGTTCACCGGCTCGACCGAGGTGGCGCAACTGATCAACCAGAGCGTCGCCGGCCGTGATGGCGTCCGGCTGATCGCCGAAACCGGCGGCCAGAATGCGATGATCGTCGATTCCTCGGCGTTGCCCGAGCAGGTCGTGCTCGACGTGCTGGCATCCGGTTTCGACAGCGCCGGCCAGCGTTGTTCGGCCCTGCGCGTGCTCTGCCTGCAAACCGATATTGCCAATCACGTCCTGGAAATGCTGAAGGCGGCGATGCAGGAACTGCAGCTTGGCAACCCGGCGCAACTGGCCACCGACATCGGCCCGGTCATCGACGACGAGGCGCAGGCCGGCCTGCTCGCCCATATCGAACGCATGCGGGCCAAGGGCAGGGCAGTCTTCCAGTTGGCGCTGCCGGCGGCGTGTGCCGAAGGCAGCTTCGTGCCGCCGACGCTGATCGAGATCGATTCGCTGGCCGACCTGCAGCGCGAGGTCTTCGGCCCGGTCATCCACGTCCTGCGCTTCGCCGGCGACAAACTGCCGCGCCTGCTCGACGCCATCAACGCCACCGGCTACGGGCTGACGCTCGGCCTGCACAGCCGGATCGACGAGACGGTGCAGCTGGTCAGCAGCAGCGCTCATGTCGGCAACATCTACGTCAATCGCAACATGGTCGGCGCCGTGGTCGGCGTCCAGCCCTTTGGCGGCGAAGGCTTGTCCGGCACCGGGCCGAAAGCGGGCGGGCCGCTCTACCTGCATCGGTTGGTCGACAGCGAGCGCGTCCTGCCGGCCGAGATCGGTTGCCAGCCGGGTGATGCGCCGCTGGCGGTCGACTCCGCCTTCCGGCAACTGGCCGAATGGGCTTTTGTCGCCGGCCGGCGCGAACTGGCCCAGCTCTGTACCGAATATGCCGAACTCTCGCCCTGGTGCGCCCGCATCGATCTGCCGGGTCCGACCGGTGAGCGCAATACGCTGCGCTTTGCAGCACGCGGCTTGATGCTTTGCCTGGCTGCCGATGAAGACGGCGTGCTGCGTCAGTTGGCAGCGGTTTTTGCTACCGGCAATCAGGCGGCATTGCCGGATACGCCGCTCTGCCGGGCCGTGCTCGGCAAGCTGCCGAAGAATCTGGCGGCCGGGATTGCCGTCAGGGCGGCGCCCGGCTTTGCCGGCCTGGCCGGCGTGCTGTTTGTCGGTCCGCCGGCGGAGGCGGCCCGTTTGCGTCTGCGTCTGGCCTGCGAACCGGGGGCGTTGATCCCGCTTTTGCAGCCGACGGGTACCGGTCGCTACCCTTTGTACCGCATGCTGGTTGAGCGGGTATTGACGGTGAATACCACCGCTGCGGGCGGCAACACGACGCTGATGACCCTCGGGGCCTGAGCCAGGGCCGCCCGGCAGAGCGCCGGGCGGCCTGGTTTTATTCATTGATGAATTTGTTGTTTTTACTTGAAATGCAATCTGCCGGGGTTTAGCATCATTGCAAGACCTGCCACCCAACAAGATGGCGCGGAATATCCAATATAAGAACATTCAAGGAGGGACAAAAAATGGCCTGGTTCGACAATCTTTCGTTGCGTTACAAGCTGCTGCTCAACTTTCTCGCGAGCGGCGGCGTGCTGATCGTCGCCGTGGTGTTCTGTGTCATGCAGATCCGGTCGGTCGGCAAGGATACCGAGCAAATTGCCAAAAACTGGCTGCCCTCGGTGCAGGCGGTCGGTGAGATCAGCCAGCTACGGCTGCGCTATCGGGTGCGCAGCCTGGAATACATGCTGCCGGGCAGCGCCGACGAGAAGGCCAAGATCGAAAGCAGCCTGGGCAAGCTGGACGAGTCGGTGCGTGAAGCCCTGAAAGGCTATGAAAAGCTGATTGTTTCCGAGCCGGAGCGGGTGATCTATCAATCGGTCGTCCAGGCAGCGACTGATTATCGGGCCGTCGTCGACAAGGGCATCGCCCAGGCCAAGGCCGGCAACGAGGAGCAGGCACAGCAGTTGCGCAAGACGGAGTGGGTGACGGTGGCCAATCGGATGCGCGACAAGACCGATGAACTGATGAAGCTCAACCGCACCGGTTCCGAAGCAGCGTCGAGCAGTGCCGAGGCGCACGTCAATTCCGCCCTGGTCGGTGGCCTCGGTGCCCTGGCGCTTGGCATCGTGCTCGCCTTGCTGGTTTCCTACCTGATTGCTCGCCGGATGGGCGGCCAGCTCGATGCCGCGGTTGCCGCCGCCCGCCTGATCGCGCAGGGCGACCTGCGCGGCGAGTTGCCGCGGGTCAATGCCGACGAGGTGGGCAAACTGGTCGGCGCCGTCGGCGACATGCAGCAGTCGCTGCGCAGTGCGATGGGCGAAACCTTGACCAGTGCCGAACAGATCCTGACCGCTTCCAAATCGCTGAGCCATGCGGTGCAACTGATCGATCAGTCGTCTTCGGTGCAGAGCAGCGCGGCTTCGGCCATTGCCGCCAATGTCGAGGAACTGACCGTCTCGATCAACCACGTTTCGGACAATACCAACGAGGCGTCGCGGCTGGCCAATGCCTCTGATGAGCAGGCGCATCAGGGCAATCTGGCGATCGAGGAACTGGTCGGCCAGATCAACAAGGTGGCCAATGTGGTGCGCAACGCGGCCGGCCAGATCAACGAACTGAAGCAGGAGTCCGAGAAGATTTCAAGCATCGTCGCGGTCATTCGCGATATTGCCGACCAGACTAACCTGCTCGCCCTCAACGCCGCGATCGAGGCGGCACGGGCCGGTGAAGCCGGGCGCGGCTTTGCCGTGGTGGCCGATGAAGTGCGCAAGCTGGCCGAGCGGACCGCGGTGTCGACCGGCGAAATCACCGGCATGGTCAATGCCATCCAGCAATCGACCGGGCAGGTGGTGAGCGGTGTCGCGCAAGGGGTCGAACTGGCCGACAGCAGCGTCGTGCTGGCCCAGCAGGCCGGGCAGTCGATTGCCCATCTGCGCGAAATGGCGCAGCAGGTGGCCGATGTCGTGCGCGAGGTCAATAACGGCCTGCGCGAACAGTCGGCGGCATCGACCGACGTTGCCGTCCGCATCGAGCAGATTGCGACGCAGTCCGAAGAGGCCAGCGCCATCGCCCACGAAACCTCGCAGGCCGCCGAATCGCTGGACCGGACGGCACACGAGATGCAGGCCATCGTCGGGCGCTTCAAGATCTGATTTTTGCTCGATTGCTGCGGTCGACCGCCGGAAAATGGCAAATTCCGGCGCTGGCCGGCTTAGACGGTAATCACCACCTGCTGGTAAAGATCACCGAAACAGGTGCGCTTGCTAACGCTGCCTGAACTGAATGTGGCCGGCAGGTAGCTGGCGATTTCCTGCTGCCAGAGGTCGTCGGCAAAAGGCTCGAGCAGGCCGAGCACGGCTTTCATCATATAGCGCAGCGGGTTGCTGCGTTTCGGCTTGTGATAATCGACGATGACGACTTTCCCGCCCGGCCGGGTCACCCGTAGCGCTTCGGCCAGCGTGGCGCGGCGGACCGCTTCCGGCTGCTCGTGGAGCAGAAAAAAAAGCAGGCTGGCGTCGAAGCTGGCATCGGCGAAATGCAGGGCGCTGGCATCCTGCCGGTGCAGGTGGATACGTTGGTCGTCGGCCAGTTTGCGGCGTAGGTTGGCGAGCTGGATCGGCGCCACGTCGACGACATCGAGGGTGCCGGCGGCACCCAGCCGGGCGGCGATGCGCTGGCTGAAATCACCATAGACACAGGCCACCTGCAGCAGGCGATGTTCGATCGGGTCGCCGAGTTCGGCCAGTGCGCCATCACGCAGGCGACTGAAATTGCCCCAGAGAATCAGGTTGACCAGCCATTCGCGCTCGAAGAAGCGAACCGCATTCGGATGCAGATAGGCCCACCAATAGACTTTTCGCAGATAGTCGGGAATCTGCGGATCGATCCGGGCCGCTGGTGAATTGGCGACCGCTACGAAGGGAGAAGGAAGACCTTGGGCGTTGTTTTTCATGAATATCTCTGGGGGGCGGCTGCCTGGGTAGCAGGCATGATGCAAGCCGACGAGCGCTAGGGTGTCATATTTTGGTTGTTCCACCACCGGATATTTCCAGCCTTCCTTCAGCTTGGGCTACAGGCCAGGCCGGATTGGCCGTTAACAGACTTGAGGCTTCGTTGATTGGAGGTGGTGCGATGAATGTCATCTACAGCAGTGAGCATTTCTGGATTCTGGCCTACCCGGCCGAGCAGGGGCTTGAGTTGTTCGACAAGGATGCGCTGAGCACACTTTTCCTGCGCGGGCCGTCGGCCTGGCATTTCCAGCACGCGATGGAAGAGATTCCGGAAGCCGAGCGCGACGAGGAAACCATCGACGCCTTCCTCGAAGATTACTGTGCCGGTAGCGCTCGTCCCATCGTCTTCCACTGACGTGCTAGAATCGCGGGCATTGTCTTGATTAGCTTGAGGAAAGCAGCCAAATGGGTGACGTAAATACGAGCTACGTGTCTGATCACACGAAGTGGATGAACGAGCAGCTGGAACAGAATCCGGCCTGGGGCGAAGACCAAAAGGCCGGTCGCGCCCTGTGGTGGGACAAGAAGCAGGATATCGATACCTCGACGCGCAATGCGACCTCCAAGGTGGCGCAGAAGCCTTACCCCTACGACGTGAATTTCTTCGGCGAATAATTCCTCGGCGGACGTCCAAATGAAAAGCCGGTCTTGCGACCGGCTTTTTTGTTGCCGTTCGCTCCCGCCGGGGCAGGAGCTACAAGCCTGGGTGCCTAGCCGGTCAGCGGCTTGACGACGCGTTTGACGGCGGTGTCGTCCGGATGCGGGTGAATGGTAAAGCCGAGGCTGGTCATCAGGCGGAACATCTTGGTATTGGTCGACAACACATCGCCGACCACGGCGCGGTAGCCCTTGGAGCGGGCACAGTCGATCAGCGCCGTCATCAGCTTGCGGCCGACACCGCACTTCTGCCAGCCGTCGCCGACGGCCAGCGCGAACTCGACCGATTCGCCATCCGGATTGACCACGTAGCGCGAAACACCGATCTGCGACTCCTTGCCTTCCTCGTCGTTGATCGTTGCCACCAGGGCCATTTCGCGGTCGTAGTCGATCTGCGTGAAACGGACCAGCATGGTCTGGGTCAGCTCGCGCAGCGTGTCCATGAAGCGGTAGTAGCGCGACTCGTCGGACATATTCTTGACGAACTCCTGCTCCAGTTCCGCATCTTCCGGGCGGATCGGGCGGATGGTGACGACCTTGCCGTCATTCATCTGCCATTCCTGGACCAGATGCACCGGGTAGGGGTAGATCGCCATGTGGGCATAACGATCGCCGCTGGCGCCGGTCGCATGGTCGATGACGATGCGGGCATCGGCGGCGATGGCGCCTTCTTCATCGACGATCAGCGGGTTGAGGTCGAGTTCGACGATCCACGGCAGTTCGCAGACCATTTCGGAGATGCAGAGCAGCACTTCCTTGATCGCTTCGCGGTCGACCGGCGGCATGTTGTGGAACTGGTCGAGAATCTTCGAGGCGCGCGTCGAATCGATCAGATCCTTGGCCAGGAACTTGTTGAGCGGCGGCAGGGCGACCGAGCGGTCGCTGAAGATCTCGACGTCGAAACCGCCGGCGCCGAAGGTGATGACCGGCCCGAAAATCGGGTCGCGGAAGACGCCGATCATCAGCTCCCGACCATTCGGGCGCGACAGGAACGGTTCGATCGAGACCCCGTTGATCTTGGCGGTTGGGTGACGCTTCTGGACGGTATCAATGATGTCGTGGTAGGCGTTGCGGACAGCTGGTGCATTCTGGATGTTCAGGCGAACGCCGCCGGCATCCGACTTGTGCGGCAGGTCCGGCGAATCGACCTTCATGGCGATCGGGAAGCCGATCTGCTCGGCCAGCAGCAGCGCTTCGGTCGCGGTGCGGGCAACCATGGTCTGCGCCACCGGCACCTTGAAGGCACGCAGGATGGCTTTCGATTCCATTTCCGACAGCACCTTGCGCCGTTCGGCGAGCAGCGCCTCGATCAGCATCTTGGCGCCTTCGGTTTCCGGGCGTTGCTGGCGGGTCGGTTCCGGCGTCTGCAGCAGCAGCTTCTGGTTGCTGTAGTACTTGGAGATGTGATGGAACAGCTCGATCGCCGTTTCCGGCATACGGAAGGCCGGAATGCCGGCATCTTCGAGCAGCTTGCGGGCGCCGGCCACCTGTTCTTCGCCCATCCAGCAGCAGATCAGCGAACGGTTCAGCTTGTCGGCGACTTCGATGATCGCCTTGGCGACTTCCATCGGTTCGGTCATTGCCTGCGGCGACAGCATGACCAGCGTGCTGTCGACATTTGCGTCATGGGTCACGGCGAGGATGGTGTCGCGGTAGCGCTCCGGTGTCGCATCGCCGCCAATGTCGATTGGATTGCCGTGCGACCAGCCGATCGGCAGGAACTTGTTGAGCGCGGCCATCGTCTCGTTCGAGAGCTGGGCCAGCGGAATGCCGAGGTCGCCAGCGCGGTCGGCGGCCATGGCACCGGGGCCACCGCCGTTGGTGATGATGGCGAGACGGCTGCCCTGCGGGCGGAATTTGGAAGCGAGCGCCTTGGCGGCATAGAACAACTGGCCGACGTTACGGACGCGGACGACGCCGGCCCGGCGGACGGCTGCATCGAACACGGTATCGGAGACGGCGGCCATGCCGGAGTGGGCTGCGGCGGCAACCGAGCCGGCTTCGTGGCGACCGGCCTTGAGCAGGATGATCGGCTTGATACGGGCGGCCGACCGCAGGGCGCTCATGAAGCGGCGGGCATTGCGGATGCCTTCGACGTACATCAGGATGTAGTGCGTGCGGCTGTCGTAAATCAGGTAGTCAAGAATTTCGCCGAAATCGATGTCGGCCGTCATGCCCAGCGAAATGACCGAGGAAAAGCCGACCTGATTGGCCTTGGCCCAGTCGAGCACCGCCGAGCACATGGCGCCAGACTGCGAGACCAGGGCCAGGTTGCCCGGGTTGGCGGTGATCTTGGTGAAGGTGGCGTTCAGCCCGAGTTCGGGGCGGATGATGCCGAGGCAGTTGGGGCGGAGGATGCGCACGTTGTAGGAACGGGCGATCTCGATCACCTTGCGTTCGAGCGCGGCGCCGATGTGGCCGGCCTCGGAAAAGCCGGCGGCAATGATGATGGCGTTGCGGACGCCGCTGCGGCCGCATTGTTCGATGATATGGGGGACGGTTTGCGGCCGGGTGGCGATGATCGCCGTCTCGACCCGGGCGCCGATTTCCTCGATCGACTTGTAGGCCGGCTGGCCCTGGATCGTCTCATGCTTGGGGTTGATGGCGTACAGCTTGCCCTTGTAGCCCTGATTCAGAATGTTCTTGAAAATGACGTTGCCGACCGAGTTTTCACGGTCGGAGGCGCCAATCACAGCCACCGATTTGGGTTCGAATAATGAAGTCAGATAGTGCTGTTCAAGCATGGCAGGCCCCTTGTTAGGCTGTTATTGTGCATCGCACGATTCTGGCACAAAGACATGGTGAATGCCATTGCAGAGGTGGGGTTATTGACTATTCGCTCAGTGCGCAATCGAGCGTCATGGAGTGAGAAAGGGCGCGGTGTACCGGGCAGCGGTTGGCAATTTCGAGAAGGCGGCGGCGGTGTTCCGGCAGGAGCTCGCCCTCGAGCGTGATTTCCCGCGTAATGCGGTCGCGAGCGACGCCATCGATATCGATCTTGTCGTGCCTGAGGGCAACGCTGATCCGGGTCAGCGGCAGGCCTTTCCGCTCGGCGTACATGCGCAGCGTCATCGAGGTGCAGGCGCCGAGACCGCTCATCAGGAAATCGAAAGGGGCCGGGCCGGCATCGGCGCCGCCGATGCTCGCCGGCTCGTCGGCAATCAGCCGATGCTGGCCGGCAAGTACTTCCTGCTGGTATCTTCCTTGTCCATTTTCCGCAACGACGACTTCCGACATGACCGACTCCCTGAACGAAATGGCCCGGATCATACCTCCATCGCCCTGGGTGGCCGGCCATCTCGGCTACTTTGCGCCAGGCGCCAGGGTGCTAGATCTGGCTTGCGGCAGCGGGCGTCACAGCCGCCTGCTGGCCAGCCTCGGGCACCCGGTGCTGGCGGTCGACCGCGATGCCGAGGCGCTGGCCGGCCTGTACGGGCTGCCCGGCATCGAAACATTGCAGGCCGATCTGGAAGGCGACGAATGGCCATTGGTTGGGCGCCAGTTTGCCGGCATCGTCGTCACCAACTACCTGTGGCGGCCGCGATTTGCCGATCTGTTGGCCTTGCTGGCGCCGGGCGGTGTGCTGATCTACGAAACCTTCATGGTCGGTAACGAAGCCTACGGCAAGCCGTCCAGCGCGAAGTTCCTGCTCCAGCCCGGCGAGTTGCGCGAACGCGTGGTGGCGGCCGGTTGGCGTGAAATCGCCTTCGATGAAGGCTATACCGCAACGCCGAAGCCGGCCATGCGTCAGGCGGTGTGCGCGCAGCGTCCCTGAGTGATGGCCGCGGCCAGCCGTTCGATGCCGGCGGCTGAAAGATCATCCGTCGTGAAGCAGGCAGGGTCCTGCATGCCGGTGTAATTCCGGTCCTGCGAGCGTCGGTAGTGCGGGTCGTAGTGCAGGTCGAGCAGTTCGCGCACCAGTTCGGACCAGTGGCCGCTTTCGATCAGGCTCAGCCAGCGACTCATCGTTTCCTTGCTCTGCAGGCCGCGCAGTGGCTCCAGCCGTTCGATCAGGAAAGTCGGGTCGTGCAGGAAATAATCGTAGTCATGGAGCAGGAAGGCGACGCGGGCTTCGGTGCTGGCCTCGATGTTCAGGCAATTGCCGAGTCGGATGCGTTCGAGCAGGGCGTCGGGCAGGTGCAGGCGGCCAATTTTTCGGCTCTCGGCTTCGACGTAGACCGGGCGGGTCGGGTCGAAGGCGGCAATTGCCTGCAGAAGGCTGGTTTCAAAGCTCTTTTGGGCTGGTTGCGGCTGGCCGGGCAGGACGCCGAGCACCGAGCCTTTGTGGCAGGCCAGGGTTTCGAGATCGAGGACCTGCCCACCCAACTGGCCGATGGCTTGCAGGATACGGGTTTTGGCACTGCCGGTCGGGCCGCAGACAACCTGGAAATCGAGGTTTTGCGGCAGGCGGGCCAATTCGGCGATGACGTGGCCGCGCCAGGCCTTGTAGCCGCCATCCAGTTGCCCGGCGGGCCAGCCGATGGCGCGAAAAATCGTCGTCATCGAGCCGCTGCGATCGCCACCGCGCCAGCAGTAGATCAGCGGTTTCCAGGTTTTTGGCCGGTCGAGAAAACGCTCGCGCAAGTGGCGGGCGATGTTCTCGGAGACCAGCGCGGCGCCGATCTTCTTGGCTTCGAACGGGGATACCTGCTTGTACAGCGTGCCGACTTCGGCCCGCTGGGCATCGTCGAGCACCGGGCAGTTGATGGCGCCGGGGATGTGGTCCTCGGCAAATTCGGCGGGGGAACGGACGTCGATGATTTCATCGTAGGCCGCAAGGTCGGCGACGGTGGGGCGGTTCTGTTTCATCCGGCTATTTTAGCAAGGGCAACAGGCTGGCCCAGACATGATCGAGAATCAAGGGCTGTGCTGCGGCAGTCGGATGCAGATTGTCGGCCTGAAAGTAGGCGGCCTGGGCGGCGACCGGTTCGAGCAGGAAAGGCAGCAGGGTGCTTTTCCCGCTCGCCGCCAGTTCGGCATAGCTGCGCTGGAATTCGGTGGCGTAGGGGCCGTAATTGGGCGGCAGGCGCATGCCGGCCAGCATGACCCGCGCGCCGGCCGTCCGGGCGGCGTCGTTCATCGCCTTCAGGTTGTCTCGCATCTGGGCCAGCGACAGGCCGCGCAGGCCGTCATTGGCGCCGAGGGCGATGATGACGATGGCCGGTTGATGCTGTTTCAGGGCCGGTAGCAGGCGGCTGCGGCCGCCGGCCGTGGTTTCGCCGGAGATCGACAGGTTGGCGACGCTATAATCGAAACGCTTTTCGGCCAGGCGTTTGCCGAGCAGCGCCGGCCAGGCCTGTTCGGGACGAATGCCATAGCCGGCGGACAGCGAGTCGCCGATGACCAGGATGGTTTTGCCGGCGAAGGCCGCCGGGGCTGAGCAAAGCAGGGCAAACAGCAAGAGGAAAAGCCGCATGGCAGAGAAACCGGTCGTTGAAGTGGTGGGGTTGGGCAAGACGGTCGACAACGGCGGCGAGCCGCTGACGATACTGCAGGATATTTCCTTTTCGGTGCAACCGGGTGAAACAGTCGCCATTGTCGGTGCTTCGGGCTCCGGCAAGTCGACCCTGCTCGGCCTGTTGGCTGGGCTCGATGTGCCGACCGCCGGCGAAATCCGCCTCGACGGCGTGGCGCTGGCGGCGCTCGACGAGGATGAACGAGCCAAGCAGCGCGGCAAGTTGCTCGGTTTCGTTTTCCAGTCTTTCCAGTTGCTGCCTTCGCTCAATGCGCTGGAAAACGTCATGCTGCCGCTGGAATTGGCCGGTTTCAAGGCGTCCACCGCAGCCGCCAGCGACTGGCTGAACCGGGTCGGCCTGGCGCATCGGCTGAAGCACTATCCCAAGCATCTTTCCGGCGGCGAGCAGCAGCGGGTGGCGCTGGCCCGCGCCTTTGCGCCGTCGCCGCGCCTGGTGCTGGCCGACGAGCCGACCGGCAATCTCGATGCGGCCACCGGGCAGCAGATCATCGAACTGATGTTCGACTTGAATGCCCGGCAGGGCACGACGCTGATCCTGGTTACCCATGACGAGGCAATTGCTGCCCGTTGCGGCCGTATCTTGCGCATCCAGGGCGGGCAACTGGCCGCCTGAGGCCTATTTTTTCGGCTTCTTCTGGATCAGCAGGCTGCGCCGTTCGTCATCGGCATAGGCATAGGCGATGCGTCCGTTCTTGACTTCGCCCATCACCACCATGTTTTCGGAAAGCGCCTCGTGGTCGCCGGCGCTGAACGGGTGGTCGTAGGTCGTGATCACCCCATAAACCGGCTTGTTGAGGTTTTCCAGTGCCTGCCGGATTTTGGCGCCATCGGTGCCGCCGGCCTGGATCATCGCGCCGATCAGCAGATACACCGAGTCGTAGCCCTGGGCGGCGGACACCGCCGACGGGATGCGCTTGGTCTGGTTGGCCTGGTGGTAGGCGACGATGAAACCAGTGCGCCGCGAATTGTTGGCCTCTTCGATAAAGGTTTGCGGCATGCGGGCGCCTTCGGCGTTCTTGCCGGCCGCCTCGATGAAGTTGGGCAGCGACAGCGGCCAGCTGCCGATCATCGGCACGTTCCAGCCCAGCTTGGCGCGTCCGTTGGCGATGCTGGCCAGTTCGGGGCCGATGGCGTAGGTCAGGATGGCTTCGGCGCCGGCCTCCTTGGCCCGCTTCAGCGCGGCCGACAGGTCGGTGGTGCCGAGCTTGAAGCTCTCGATGGCAACCGGCTTCAGGTTGCGCTGGGCCAGTTGTTCGAGCAACTGCTCGCGCCCCTGTTCGCCATAGGCCGTGGTGTCGTGGAAGATCGCCAGCTTGCTGAAATGGCGGCGCTCGGTTGCATCACGAACAATCATTGCCGACTGGATGGCGTCGCTGGCCGAGTTGCGGAACAGGTAGCTCTCGGGAAATTCCGGGGCCTTGAACTGGCCGACGATGCGGGCGCCGGTGGCGACGTTGTTGATGACCGGGATGCGGGCATCCTGGTAAAGGCGCTGGGCGGCCATGGCGACACCGGTATTGATGAAGCCGAGGCCGGCCACTACTTTTTCCTTTTCGATGACTTCCTGCACGACTTTCTTGCCGGTCTCCGGATCAGCCTTGTCGTCGCGTTCGACCAGTTCGATGCGGCGCCCGAAAATGCCGCCGCCGAGGTTGATCTCCTCGGCCGCGATGCGGACGCCGGCCAGCATCGACAGGCCCATCGGCGCCGACGAGCCGGTGAACGGCCCGGTCACGGCGATGCGGATCGGTTCGGCGCTTGCCGCGCCGAGGGTGAGGGCGCCCAGCAAGCCGAGCGCCAGATGGCGAATGATGAACATGTTGTCTCCGGAAATTTTTATGCTGCAACACTAAACCGCGTCGGGGGTGGGCGCTATAGGGGGTTTCACCAAGCCGGTGCGAGCTCCCGGTCAATGATTCGGCGGGCGGCGCGCAGCCCGCTGCGGACGGCGCCTTCCAGCGTTGCCGGATAGTCGGCCCAAGTGTAGTCGCCGGCCAGGAAAACTCTGGAGTGCGCCGTGCTGCAGCCCGGGCGCAGTAGGCCGGGGCGGGCCGACAGGGTGGCGCGTTTTTCGCGGATGACTTTCTGCCAGCTCGCCTTTTCGCCCAGGCCGAGTTCGCGCTCCAGGGCTTCAGCCAGCGCCCTGTCGTCGAGCGATTCCCAGGCACCATGGCCGCTCAGGACGCAGGCGAGGAGGCCATTGCCGCGGTCGACCACCCATTGACCGTGTTTTCGGGCCAGGTTGATGAGCGGGAAAGGCAGCCCGGTTTTTGCCCCGAATTGCAGGTAGACCGTAGCAATCGGCTCGTAGTCGTAGCGGGCGGTTAGCGCTGGCCAGAGCTTGGTCGCATGCTGGGCGGCGGTGGCAATAATGGTGCCATCAAAGCGGCAGCCGTCGATGTCGACGCCGTGCTCGCCTGCGGCTAGTTCCTCGATCCGCGTCCCCGTCCGGATTTCGGCGCCATGGGCGAGCAGCCAGTCGCGCGCCGGCTCCGCCAGCAACTGGCCGAAATCGACGCGCGGCAGCAGCAGGTCGGTATCGGCCCGGCGTGCACTGCCCAGGCTGTCGCGCAGCACATTGGCGAACAGTTGCGCCGAGGCCTGTTCGGCCGGCGTGTTTAACGCGGCGAGGCAGAGCGGTTCCCACAGATGCCGGCGCAGGCGGCCGGTTTGTCCGGCGGCATCGAGCCAGGCGGCGACCGTCGTGTCGTTGTCTAGCTGGAATTTTTTGGCCTTGATGCCTTCCATCCACCACGCCGTGGCGAGTTTCTCGCGCAGGCCGACGCCCTTGGTCGTCAGCAGCCCCCAGGCGACATTGAGTGGCGCCGGCCAGCGGGGCAGGGCGAGATGGAAGCCATCCGGCTCGATGACCTGCAGCGACCGGCGTTCGAACAGCCGTTCGGGGTCGGCGCCCAGCCGGCGCATCAGGGCCAAGGTTTCGCGGTAGGCGCCGAGCAGGATGTGCTGGCCGTTATCCAGCTTGCGGCCGTCGATGCTGACCGTGCGAGCCCGCCCACCCAGCACGCGGCCAGCTTCGAACAGCGTGGTGTCGATGCCGGCCGCCGTCAGTTCGACGGCAGCGGCCAGGCCGGCCCAGCCGCCGCCGATGACGGCGACCGTGGTACGTTGCTCAGGCAAACGCCCAGGTCTTCCAGGCGATCCAGATCTTGCGCACCGGGGTCAGCGCGATGCGCTGGTGCAGCACCTGGTAGTTCTCGCGCTTGATCTCGTCGAGCAGGGTGCGGTAGATCGCCGCCATGATCAGGCCGGGACGCTGACTCTTGCGGTCGACGGCTGGTAACTGGGCAAAAGCCTGCGCGTAGTATTGCTCGGCTCTTTCGGTCTGGAACTTCATCAGCGCCGTGAAATTGTCCGAATACTTGCCATTCAGGATGTCGGCGGCCGGTACGTTGAACTGCTTCAGTTCGTCCATCGGGATGTAGATGCGGCCGCGCCGGGCATCCTCGCCGATGTCGCGGATGATGTTGGTGAGCTGGAAGGCCATGCCCAGGTCGTGCGCGTATTTCTGCGTCTGCCGGTCCTTAAAGCCGAAGATCTCGGCGGCGAGCAGGCCGACGACGCTGGCGACGCGGTAGCAATACAGTGAGAGCCCCTTGAAATCGAGGTAGCGCGACTGCTGCAGGTCCATCTCCATGCCGTCGATGATTTCCAGCAGTTGTTCCTTGGGCAGGTTGAACTGGCCGCCGACCGCTTTCAGGGCCAGACCGACCGGATGCGTCGGCTCGCCACTGGCGATGCGCTCGACCTCCTGGCGCCACCAGGTCAGCTTGGTTGAGGCGATCGAAATGTCGTTGCATTCATCGACCACGTCATCGACTTCGCGGCAGAAGGCATACAGCGCCATGATGGCGCGCCGGCGCTCGGTGGGCAGGAAGAGAAAGCTGTAATAGAAGGAGGAGCCGCTGGCGGCGCACTTCTCCTGGCAGTATTGTTCTGGGCTCATGGGGCTACATTGTAAGGGAACGGCCGGCGAGAACCAGCCAGTCCCATTTGCCGAGTTTCGGCCGGCGGTGGAAGACGTCGCCGCGCACCTGGCGCAGCTTTTCGAGGATGCGCAGGCCGCCCTGGATGGTCAGGCGGATTTCCCAGCCGAGGCGGCCGGGCAGGGCATGGACGAGCGGCGCACCGCGCAGCATCAGCGCCTGGGCGCGGTCGATCTCGAAATCCATCAGCGCCGCCCAGTTGGCCGACCAGCGACTGGCGGCGATGTCGTCCTCGGTCAGCTTGAAGTGCGGGAAGTCGGTCTGCGGGATGTAAACCCGGTCTTTTTGCCAGTCGACCGCAACATCCTGCCAAAAATTGATCAACTGCAGGGCGCTGCAGATGCAGTCAGACTGTTCCAGATGTTCTGCCTCGGTCCGGCCGAACAGATGCAACACCAGCCGGCCGACCGGGTTGGCCGAACGGCGGCAATAATCGAGCAGTTCCGGGTAGTCGGCGTAGCGCTGCTTGACCACGTCCTGGGCAAAGGCATCGAGCAGGTCGCGGAACAACTGGATCGGCAAGCGGTACTGCTCAATGACTTCGGCCAGGGCGACGAACATTGCACTGTGCGGCGCCTGTCCGGCGGCGATCCGATCCAGTTCCGCCTGGTAGGCGGCCAGGCCGGCCAGACGCTCGGCCGGCTCGGCATCTCCCTCGTCGGCAATGTCATCGGCGCTGCGCGCAAAACGGTAGATAACCTCGATCGGCCGGCGCAATTTCGCAGGCAGCAACAGCGAGGCAACGGGAAAGTTTTCGTAGTGGTCGACCGGCATGGGGCCGGAAGTATAGAGGTGAAGGCCGGGACAGTGTTAGAATGCGCGCCGCCTGCCCAGGTGGCGAAATTGGTAGACGCACCAGATTTAGGTTCTGGCGCCGAAAGGTGTGGGGGTTCGAGTCCCTTCCTGGGCACCATGTTTGTTTAGAAGCTGAAAAAGCCGCTTTAATCCGAGGATTGGCGGCTTTTTGCTTTTCATCATCAGGATATCGTCCGTCATGATCGTTCGTCCCCGCCACCACTGGTTCCGCCTGCTTTTTGTCTGGCGCGGCTCCGTCTTGCCGGACATCATTGGCCGCCTGGCGCTGGTTCTCGTGGTTTCGGTGATCAGCGTGCTGAGTCGCGAATGGTGGATGAGCGTCCATGCCCATTCGGCGCTGAGCATCCCGCCCTTTACGCTGATGGGGGTGGCGCTGGCCATTTTCCTCGGCTTTCGCAACTCGGTCAGTTACGACCGCTTCTGGGAGGCGCGTAAGCAATGGGGCGGCCTGCTGGTGGTGGCCCGCTCGCTGGTGCGGCAGGTGTGTAGCAGCTTGCCTGGGCCGGAAAATGAACCGGTTCGGGAGGTAGTGGTGCGCCGGGTGGCGGCTTTTGCCTATGCCTTGAAGCACCAGTTACGGCAGACCGATGCCGCGGCCGATCTGGCCTTGCGCCTGGAAGGGGTCTTGCTCGCCGAGGTTGCCGCCGCCCGCTTCCAGCCGCAGATTATCCTGCTCTCGCTGGCCCATCTGCTGGCCGATCTGCGGCGTCAGGGGCAGCTTTCCGAAATGCAGCTGTTCGCCATCGACAAGAGCCTCAATGTGCTGGCCGATACCTCGGGGGCTTGCGAGCGAATTGCCAGCACGCCGATCCCCTATACCTACCGGGTGCTGATGAATCGGACGGTGATGGTCTATTGCCTGCTGCTGCCGGTCGGGCTGGCGACCAGCATCGGCTGGCTGACACCGTTGATTGCCACCTTTGTCGCCTATACCTTTTTGGCGCTGGAAATGATCGGCGAGCAGATCGAGGAGCCGTTCGGCACCGAGGCCAATGACCTGGCGCTCGATTCCCTGTGCCACACCATTGAGGTTTCGGTCTGCGAGATGGCCGGCCTGGAGCCGCTCGGTCAGCCACCGGTGGTGACGGATTTCGTCCTGACCTGAGTTTTTAACCGAGGCCCAGAACTTCGGCCATGAAGCGGGCGACCGGCATGCGAAAACCGGCCGCATTGCGATGTCCACCGCCGCCGTAGCGGCTGGCGATTTCGGCGACGTCGAAGCCCCCCTCAGAGCGCAGCGAAACCTTGGCTTCGCCGTCGGCGGCCAGTTGCCAGATCAAGCCAAAAGTACCACTCTGCTGTGCGAGTTGATGGCCAAGTTCGGAGCTGAACAGGGCGCTGGTATTGATTGCGATGCCTTCGATGGCTCGCCAGCTGAGTTCGTTGTCGCTGATGATCGGCAGGCCATGGCGGGTTGCCTGCAGGGCGTCGACGGGTTCGCCGCGCAGGCGGGCCGGGCTGGGCAGGGCGCCGTGGGCAAGTCGTTCGACTTCCTTCTGGAAGAACTGCTCAATGGCTTGGCCGTTGCCTAGCATCTCTTGGTAGTGGGGTGCGTCCGCTGTCGCCGTCGCCTGCACCATCGCATCCCAGGTTTCCAACTCGAAGGGCAGCAGCCGCAGGGCGCGGCAAAAAGGACGCGTTGCCGGCAAGGCAAAGCGCCACAGGTCCTGGTCTTCGATATGAGCCAGGGCGAGCGGGGCGGGCGCCTCGTGAAAGTATTCCCAGGCCAGCCGCGCGCCGGATTTGCCTAGATGAAAAATGATGCTGAGCGGCAGTGATGGGGCGTGAAATGAATGACTGCCGTCATCCGCCGGCTGCAGTTCGTCGGCCCAGGCTTGGCAAGCCGAGGCATGGTGATCGATTTGGATGACCGCGTGGGCGAGCTTTGCCATGCGCTCCAAGGTTTCCGGCGGGAAGGAAAAGTCGAGGATATACACGGTATGCCCGGCGATCTCAGTCATGTCCCAAGGGGCGCCATGATGCATTGGGCAATAACGGGCGGCGCTGCCGAATCGCCGCCAGGCGGCATAGGCTGCGCCAAAGCCGTCAAGGCAGTCGGCGTGATAGAGAATGCTGGTCGGCGTATGTGCGGTCATGCGAACAGCTTCAGTAATGCGGTGGGAGTTCGTCGCGCAGGCTGAGCGCTTCGTTTGGCTGGGAGGTCTGCATTTGTTCGCGCAAAGTACGCATCTGGGAAATCAACATCTCGATTTGCTGCTGCTGGCGAAAAATGGTGTGGTTAAGCTCGTCGATCATGTCTTCGGCGTAACTTATCTTGATCTCCAACTCGGTAATTCGCGATTCCATTGGCAGTCCTGTTTCCTTAAAATTCATTGGCTTGAGGGGCGGAGTGTACTTGGCTTCACAACTTTCCGTGAAAAGTTGTTGACGGTTTCGGTGTTCAGTCTATAATGCGCACCTTCTGAAGGCGGTTAGCTCAGTTGGTTAGAGCGCCACGTTGACATCGTGGAGGTCGTTGGTTCGATTCCAATACCGCCTACCAAATTCCCGACGGAGCTGAATTGATGAATTTCCGAACTTGCACTGCAGTTCAGAAACACTAATCGAGTCAGCTTTCGTTCGACCAAAAAAGTGCGGCTCGTCCCGCGCTTTTTTTTTGCCCAGAGATTTGCCATGCCTGATATCAAACTGCCTGATGGTTCCATCCGCTCCTTTGAGCAGCCGGTAACGATTGCCGAGGTTGCGGCAAGCATTGGTGCCGGTCTGGCCCGTGCTGCCTTGGCTGGCAAGGTTGATGGCGTACTGGTTGATACCTCGTTCCTGATCGAAAAAGATGCCGATCTGGCGATCATTACGGATCGCGATGCCGAAGGTGTTGAGGTGATTCGTCACTCGACCGCTCACTTGCTGGCTTACGCCGTCAAGGAGTTGTTCCCGGAGGCGCAGGTGACGATCGGGCCGGTCATTGAAAACGGTTTCTATTACGACTTCGCCTACAAGCGCCCGTTTACGCCGGAAGATCTGGTGGTGATCGAAAAGCGCATGGCTGAACTGGCCAAGAAGGACATTCCGGTCAGTCGCGAAGTCTGGGCGCGCGACGACGCCGTCAAGTTCTTTCTCGATCTCGGTGAAAAATACAAGGCCGAACTGATTGGCGCTATTCCGGCCGACCAGCAGGTGTCGCTCTACCGTGAAGGTGATTTCATCGACCTTTGTCGCGGTCCGCACGTGCCGACCACGGCCAAGCTGAAAGTCTTCAAGCTGATGAAGGTTGCTGGTGCCTACTGGCGCGGCGATCATCGCAATGAGCAGTTACAGCGCATCTACGGTACGGCCTGGGCCAAGAAGGAAGATCTCGAGGCGTATCTGCATATGCTGGAAGAGGCCGAGAAGCGTGACCATCGCCGTCTCGGCAAGCAATTCGATCTCTTTCACATGCAGGACGAGGCGCCGGGTCTGGTTTTTTGGCACCCGAAAGGCTGGGCGGTCTGGCAGGAAATCGAGCAGTACATGCGTGCCGTCTATCGCAATAATGGTTACCAGGAAGTGCGCTGCCCGCAGATTCTCGACAAGTCGTTGTGGGAAAAATCCGGTCACTGGGAGCACTACAAGGACAATATGTTCACGACGGCCTCGGAAAACCGCGATTACGCAGTGAAGCCGATGAACTGCCCGGGGCATGTCCAGGTCTTCAATTCCGATCTGCGTTCCTATCGCGAACTGCCGCTGCGCTATGGCGAATTCGGCTCCTGCCACCGCAACGAGCCGACCGGCGCGCTGCACGGCCTGATGCGCGTGCGCGGCTTTGTGCAGGACGATGGTCACATCTTCTGTACCGAGGATCAGATCGAGTCCGAAGTGACCGCCTTTAATGCGCTGGTCAAGAAGGTCTATGCCGATTTCGGCTTCAACGACGTTGCCGTCAAGCTGGCCTTGCGCCCGGAAAGTCGGGTCGGTTCCGACGAGGTCTGGGATAGGGCCGAGGATGCGCTGCGTCAGGGCTTGCGTGCTTCCGGGCTGGAGTGGACGGAATTGCCGGGTGAGGGGGCTTTCTATGGCCCGAAGATCGAATTCCACATCAAGGATGCCATTGGGCGCTCCTGGCAGTGCGGCACGATGCAGGTCGATTTCTCGATGCCGGGCCGTCTCGGTGCTGAGTATGTTGCGGCTGACGATACGCGCAAGGTGCCGGTGATGCTGCACCGGGCGATCCTCGGTTCGCTGGAGCGCTTCATCGGCATCCTGATCGAAAACTTTGCTGGCGCCTTGCCGCTCTGGCTGGCGCCGACCCAGGCTGTGGTCCTGAATATTTCGGAAAAGCAGGCGGATTACGCGGCTGAAGTCGCGCAAAAGCTACACCAAGCGGGCTTCCGGGCTGAGTCGGATTTGCGTAACGAGAAAATTACCTATAAAATTCGCGAACATAGCTTGAACCGGCTGCCTTATCAGCTCGTTGTGGGCGATAAGGAAAAAGCGGACGGACTGGTAGCCGTGCGTACTCGCGGTGGTCAGGATCTCGGGCAGATGTCCGTGGATGCACTGATCGAGCGACTTCAAAGCGAAGTCGCAGCGCGTAGTGGCACGGCTTAATTATTGTTGTTTTCGGGGGTTTCACCATAGCTCAGAACAAGGCGCATCGCCTCAACGAAGAAATTACGGTTCCGGAGATTCGTCTCCAGGGTTTGGAAGGTGAGCAGCTGGGTATCATGAGTATCCGCGCTGCCTTGCAGATGGCTGAAGAAGCTGGCGTCGATCTGGTTGAGATCGCCCCGGTTGCCAAGCCGCCGGTCTGTCGGATCATGGACTACGGTAAGTTCAAGTATCAGGAACAGAAACGTGCGCATGAGGCCAAGCTGAAGCAGAAGCAGGTGCAGGTCAAGGAAGTCAAGCTGCGCCCGGGTACCGACGAAAACGATTACCAGATCAAGCTTCGGAATATGACCCGTTTCCTGGAAGAAGAAGACAAGGTCAAAGTGACTTTGCGCTTCCGGGGACGCGAAATGGCGCATCAGGAATTCGGTATGCGCCAGCTTGAACGTATCAAGGCAGACCTCGAGGCCGTTGGCCAGGTCGAGCAGATGCCGAAGATGGAAGGTCGTCAGATGATCATGATCATCGCGCCAGCCAAAAAGAAAGTGTAATACGTAGTACCCATAAGTGCCTTCGGGTAGTGCAAGCGTTCCCGCCGGGAACCACCTGACAGCATGTCATTAAGGAGCATCTAAATGCCCAAAATGAAGACCAAGAGCAGCGCCAAAAAGCGTTTCTCGATTCGCGCCGGTGGCAGCATCAAGCGCGGTCAAGCCTTCAAGCGTCACATTCTGACCAAGAAGACCACCAAGGTGAAACGCCATCTGCGCGGTTCCGTCGAAGTTAACGCGCGCGATTCCGCTTCTGTCCGCGCCATGATGCCCTACGCATAAGGAGATAGCAGATGCCTAGAGTTAAACGTGGTGTAACAGCTCGCGCTCGTCACAAAAAGATTCTCGTTCAAGCCAAGGGTTACCGCGGTCGTCGCAAGAACGTATATCGCGTCGCCAAACAGGCGGTAATGAAGGCTGGTCAATACCAGTACCGTGACCGTCGTCAACGCAAGCGCCAGTTCCGTGCCCTGTGGATCGCCCGTATCAATGCAGCAGCTCGCGAGCTGGGCATGAAGTACAGCACCTTCATGAACGGTCTGAAGAAGGCCAACATCGAAGTGGACCGCAAGGTTCTGGCTGACCTGGCTGTCTTCGATCAGCCGGCATTTGCTGCTCTGGCTGCTCAAGCCAAGGCAAAGCTCGGCGCCTGAGCGAAAGCGTAATTAAAAAAAGGAGGCGAAAGCCTCCTTTTTTGTTGGTGGATGTTTATGGACAATCTCGATCAAATCGTTAGCGAAGCCCAGTCGGCGTTTGCTGCCATCTCTGACCCGGATGCGCTGGAACAGGTAAAAGCCCGTTTCCTCGGCAAGAGCGGGCAGATTACCGAACTTCTCAAAGGCTTGGGCAAATTGCCGCCGGAAGAGAAGAAAACCGCCGGTGCCGCGATCAACGTTGCCAAGACGGCGGTTGAAGTGGCGCTCAACGAGCGTCGCGAGGCGATCCGCAAGGCTGCGCTGGAAGCGCGCCTGGCCGAAGAGGCGCTGGATATCACGCTGCCTGGTCGCGCCGAAGTGCGCGGTGGTCTGCACCCGGTAACGCGCACGCTGGAGCGCATCGAGTCCCTGTTCCGTTCGATCGGTTTTGAAGTGGCCGACGGCCCCGAGATCGAGGAAGACTTTTTCAATTTCACTGCCATGAACACGCCCGAGGATCACCCGGCGCGTTCTATGCATGACACCTTTTATCTGCAGAACCCGGATGGCACTGTTGCCGACAAGGTGCTGTTGCGGACCCATACCAGCCCGATCCAGGCGCGCTACATGAAGGCGCATGTCGAACGCTACGGTCAACTGGAAAAAATGCCCGAAATCCGCATCATCGCGCCGGGCCGCGTCTATCGTGTTGATTCCGATGCGACGCATTCGCCGATGTTCAATCAGGTTGAAGGTTTGTGGGTGGGTGAGGGCGTTTCCTTCGCCGACCTCAAGGGCGTGATTGCTGATTTCCTGCGCAGTTTCTTCGAGACCGACGACCTCAAGGTCCGCTTCCGCCCGTCCTTTTTCCCGTTTACCGAGCCATCCGCCGAAATCGACGTCGCCTTCATGAGTGGCCCGCTCGAAGGTCGCTGGCTGGAAATTGCCGGTTGCGGCATGGTGCATCCGGATGTGCTGCGCATTGCCGGCATCGATCCAGAAAAGTACACCGGCTTTGCCTTCGGCTTCGGTCAGGATCGCCTGACCATGCTGCGTTACGGCGTCAATGACCTGCGCCTCTTCTTTGAAGGCGACCTCCGTTTCCTGAGGCAATTCGCATGAAATTCTCCGAATCCTGGCTGCGTACCCTTGTCGACACCCAACTGTCGAGTGAGGCACTTTCCCATCTGCTGACCATGGCCGGCCTTGAAGTCGAAGGTCTGGAGCCGGTCGCTCCGCAATTCAACGACGTCGTCGTCGCCCTGGTGCTCGACGTCGTCAAGCATCCAGATGCCGACCGTTTGAATGTCTGCAAGGTCGATACGGGTCGTGGCGAGCCGACGACCATTGTCTGCGGTGCGCCGAATGTCGCCGTCGGCCTGCGCGTGCCCTGCGCTTTGCCGGGTGCCAAGTTGCCTGGCGATTTCACCATCAAGATCGCCAAGGTGCGCGGCATCGAGTCCTCCGGCATGCTCTGCTCGGCCAAGGAACTCGGTATTGCTGAAGAGGCTTCCGGTCTGCTGGTGCTGCCGGCTGATGCGCCGGTCGGTCAGTCGATCCGCGAATATCTCGATCTCGATGATAGCCAGTTCGAACTCAAGCTGACGCCGAATCGTGCTGACTGCCTGTCCCTGACAGGCGTGGCGCGAGAAGTGGCAGCCATCGCCGGCGCCCAGGCCAAGCTGATCGAGGTGCCGGAAGTGGCAGCGACCATCGCCGATCAGCGTGCCGTCGTGCTCAATGCGCCGGATGCCTGCCCGCTCTACTGCGGTCGTGTGCTGAAGGGCGTCAATGCCAAGGCGCCGACCCCGGAATGGATGAAGCGCCGCCTCGAACGCAGCGGCATCCGCTCGATTTCGGCGCTGGTGGACGTCACCAACTATGTGATGCTCGAACTCGGCCAGCCGCTGCACGCCTTCGATAACACCAAACTCGAAGGCGCCGTGCATGCCCGCATGGCCAAACCGGAAGAAAAGCTGCTGCTGTTGAACGAGCAGGCTATCGCCATTGACGCCGACATCCTGGTCATCGCCGACGATGTCAAGCCGCTGGCCATGGCCGGCATCATGGGCGGTGAGGAGAGCGGCATCACGCTGGAAACCAGCGAACTGTTCCTGGAATCCGCCTTCTTTGCACCGAAGGCCATTGCTGGCCGTGCCCGCCGCTACGGTTTTGGTTCTGATGCCTCGCATCGTTTCGAGCGCGGCGTCGATTTCGGTGGCGCTCGCCGTGCCATCGAACGCGCCACGCAACTGATTATTGATATTTGCGGCGGTGCCGCTGGTCCGGTGGTCGAGGCGAAGGCCGAGATGCCGGCGCGCCAGCCGGTGCGCCTGCGTAGTGCGCGCGCCAGCGCAGTGATCGGCATGGTTTTTTCCGCCGAGCAGATCGCCGGGTTGTTCAACGGCCTTGGCCTGCCTTTCGTGCGCGAAGGCGACGATTTCCTGGTGACGCCACCGACCTGGCGCTTCGATATCGAAATCGAGGAAGACCTGATCGAGGAAATTGCCCGTCTGCACGGTTACGACAACATTCCGGCGCCGGCGCCGCGCGGTAATTTGAAAATGATGGTGCAGCCAGAGGCGCAACGTCCGGCGGCGCGCGTTCGTCAATTGTTGGTTGATCGCGGTTATCAGGAAGTGGTCAATTTCGCTTTTGTCGAAGAAGCCTGGGAGGCTGATTTTGCCGCTAATCCCGATCTGATTCGTCTGGCCAATCCGATTGCAAGTCAAATGGCAGTCATGCGGTCGACGCTGTTTGGTGGCCTGATTTCGAATTTAGTGACTAATCTCAAGCGCAAGCAGAGCCGAGTTCGTCTGTTTGAAACGGGGCGTGCTTTCCAGCGTGATGCGCAGGGAGCTCCGGTTGCCGGTTTTCGGCAGCCCTGGAAGCTGGCTGGCTTGGCTTACGGTGGCGCCTTGCCGGAAGGTTGGGGTAGCGGGGCGCTCAAGGTCGATTTCTTCGATATGAAGGGTGATATCGAAGCGCTGCTGGCGCCGGCTCAACTGCGTTTCGAAAGGCTGCAGCATCCGGCCTTGCACCCCGGTCGCGCGGCCAAGGTGCTGCTTGATGGTCGCGAGATTGGCTGCCTAGGTGAACTGCATCCCGAATGGGTTCAGAAATACGATTTGCCGCAAGCGCCGGTCGTATTCGAGCTTGATTTCGATCTGGTGAAGGCGGTCCATGTGCCTTCTTATCTTGAAGTCTCCAAATTCCCGCCGGTGATTCGCGATCTGGCCATTGTTGTCGATCAAGGGCTTGGTTTGCAGACCCTGCTCGATGGCATGAAAGAGCAGTTGCCGACCCTCGTGCAGGACATTCAATTGTTCGACGTGTACGTTGGCAAGGGGGTGCCTGAAAACAAGAAAAGTCTTGCGTTCCGTATAGTTATGCAAGATACTCAACGCACTTTGCTAGATTCGGAAGTTGATGCTGCGATGCAGCAACTGGTGTCTTGTCTCGAACGGGCATTCGGTGCTCAACTGCGTGCCTGATGGATAAAACAACGATGACGCTCACCAAAGCCGAGCTCGCTGACCTTCTTTTTGAGAAGGTTGGTCTCAATAAGCGTGAGGCGAAAGATATGGTCGAGGCTTTTTTCGAAGAAATTCGTAATGCGCTGGAGACTGGCGACGGCGTCAAGCTGTCTGGTTTCGGTAATTTCCAGTTGCGTGACAAGCCTCAGCGCCCAGGGCGCAACCCAAAAACCGGTCAGGAAATTCCCATCACGGCTCGCCGTGTGGTGACTTTTCACGCCAGTCAAAAGCTGAAGTCCGATGTTGAGTTAGCCTACGATGGAACAGCGGCATAAAGCCTCCGGTGGGGATGAACTCCCGCCCATTCCTGCCAAGCGCTATTTCACCATTGGTGAAGTTAGCGAATTATGTGGTGTTAAACCCCACGTACTGCGTTATTGGGAGCAGGAATTCAATCAGCTCAAGCCGGTAAAGCGCCGGGGGAATCGGCGCTATTACCAGCATCATGAGGTTTTGCTGGTTCGGCGTATTCGCGAGCTTCTTTATAATCAGGGCTTTACTATCAGTGGCGCGCGTAATCGACTGGATGATGGTCCGGCGGTTGAGGCTGTTGTCATCGACAAGCAGGTCTCGTCAAAAATCGAAACAGGCCTGCGCGCTGAATTGAAGTCGGTTATTGAAATGTTACGGCTTTGATTCCTGGTAATTTCAGGTATAATGCTTGGCTTGTCGGGGCGTAGCGCAGCCTGGTAGCGCACTTGCATGGGGTGCAAGGGGTCGCGAGTTCGAATCCCGCCGCCCCGACCAAATTAAATAACCGGCTTTTGCCGGTTTTTTAATTTTTAACGTTGAAAAATATATTAAGACAAATTAAATTGTTGCCACCTATTTAATTTCGGAGGTAATTATGGATTTGTCGACATTGTCTGTTCCCCAGTTGCGTGAATTGCAGCAACAGATTCCCGCCGAATTGAAGCGCCGTGAGGTTCAGGATAAAGCGAATATCCTGAATGAAGTTCGCGCCTTTGCTAAAGCTCGCGGTTACGCCATTGAGGACTTGCTGGGTAAGGAAGCCAAGATCAAGGCGGTTTCCTCTTCTGGCAATAAGGTTAAAGTCAAATATCGCCATCCGGAAAATCCAGAACTGGAATGGACCGGTCGTGGCCGCAAGCCGAAGTGGGTTGAGGTTTGGGTAGCTACTGGCGCCAGCATCGATAATCTATTGGTTTGATATATGCGTATTCTGCTCAGTAATGACGACGGTTATTTTGCGCCCGGTTTGGCGGCACTGGCGGAGGCGCTATCTGCTATTGGTGAAATCGTCGTCGTTGCTCCCGAGCAGAATCGGAGTGGTGCCAGCAATTCACTGACTCTTGATCGCCCGTTGTTGTTGAAAAAGGCGGCCAGTGGTTTTCATTTTGTGAATGGTACCCCTACGGATTGCGTGCATCTGGCGGTGACCGGCATGCTGGATAGATTGCCGGATATTATTGTTTCCGGAATTAATCACGGTGCCAATATGGGCGATGACACCATTTATTCCGGTACGGTTGCTGCGGCAACCGAAGGTTTTTTGCTGGGCATTCCATCGATCGCAATTTCGCTGACCAGTTTTGAAGGCAATAATTTCGAGACTGCCGGCCAGGTTGCCAGAGAACTGGTCGAGCGCTTTATTCGTGATCCGATCAAAGAGCCGGTTTTGCTGAATGTGAATGTGCCGGATATTCCCTATGCAGATATCAAGGGCATGGAAGTCACTCGGCTGGGCCGGCGTCACAAGGCGGAGCCGGTGGTGAAAATGACCTCGCCGCGCAAGGAAACGGTGTATTGGGTCGGTGCGGCCGGCGCTGCTGCCGATGCCGGCCCCGGTACCGATTTCAACGCGGTCGAACGGGGTTGTGTGTCGATTACGCCGCTGCAGATCGATTTGACCCATACGGCCCAGTTGCCGGCGATCCGTCGCTGGGTGCAATGAGTTCAAGCGTGCTTCGCGGTATTGGGATGACCTCGCAGCGAACGCGGGCGCGGATGATCGAGCGCCTGCGTGAAAAAGGCATCCGCCATGAATCGGTACTGGCGGCGATGGCAGCCGTGCCGCGCCATGTCTTTGTCGAGGAGGCCCTGGCCTCGCGCGCTTATGAAGATACGGCCTTGCCACTCGGCATGGGACAGACTATTTCGCAGCCCTACGTCGTCGCTCGAATGATCGAGTTGCTGCTCAATGGCCGTCCGTCACTGGGTAAAACGCTGGAAGTCGGGGCTGGTTGCGGTTATCAGGCGGCCGTACTGGCGCAACTGACCAACGAGGTTTTTGCCGTCGAGCGCCTCGGGCCCCTGCTCGAAAAAGCCAAGGCCAATATGCGGGCCTTGCAGCAATTCAATGTTCGTCTAAAACATGCGGATGGTCAGTTCGGCTTGCCTGAAGCGGGGCCGTTTGACAGTATCATTGTCGCAGCGGCCGGCATGCATGTGCCGCAAGCCTTGCTGGAACAACTGGCGCTTGGTGGCCGGCTGGTCTTGCCAGTCGGGACATCCGAGCAGTATCTTAGCTTCATTGAACGAACGCCTCAGGGATACACCGAGACGCGGCTCGATGCCGTGCGGTTTGTCCCGCTTCTTGCAGGAACGCAATGATTCGAGCTTTTGTCTTTGCCCTCCCTTCGCTGTTGTTGGCCGGTTGTTTCTCACAGCAGCCGGCACCTGCGGTCGACCGTAATTCGACGGCACAATCCCGTGTCTCCCAGCCGGCTCAGCCGAGCGGGCCCGGTTATTACACGGTGAAGCGCGGCGATACCCTGTACCGGATTGCGCTGGAAAATGGTCAGGACTACAAGGATGTGGCGGCCTGGAACAATCTGGTCAATCCTTCGGCAATCAAGGAAGGCCAGGTTCTGCGGGTGGCACCGCCGGGAACGACTGAGGCCGGTGGCGCGGTGGTCAGCAAACCGATTGCTTCGGGGGGCATCATCGAGTCGAGATCACTCGATCAGCCGGTCAATGGCGCGCAGTCGCTGCCGGCGGACGGGGTCAAGCGTGAGCCGCGGGTGGGCAAGGAGCCTTATTCCGACGAGGCGTATGCCCGCCTGAACCGGATGCCGGAGCCGGCCAAGCCGGTCGAGACCAAGGTGGAGCCGAAGCCCGAGGTCAAACCGGAACCGGCGCCCGCTGCGGCGGCGGTTGCGGCTGGTCCGGATGATGTCCCATGGATCTGGCCTTCGGCGGCCAAGGTGGTGACCCCGTATAGCGAGTCGGCCAACAAAGGACTTGATTTTGCCGGCAAGGCGGGCGACCCGGTAATTGCCGCAGGCGATGGCAAGGTCGTCTATGCCGGGGCCGGACTGCGCGGCTATGGCGAACTGGTCATCGTCAAACACAACGCGACCTTCCTTTCCGCTTATGCCCACAATCGGAAAATTCTCGTCAAGGAAGGGCAGCAAGTGACGCGGGGCCAGAGAATTGCGGAAATGGGCAATACCGATGCGGATTCGGTCAAGTTGCATTTCGAAATTCGCAAGCAAGGCAAGCCGGTCGATCCTGCCCAGTATCTGCCCAAAAGATGAGCACTGAGGCCGTCGAGGAGGATGAGTTCGAAGGGCAGCCGGATGACTCTGCGCTTCTTCCCGAGCCTGAGCCGGTGGCGCCCGAACTTGATCTGCTCGAGGATGTCACCCAGCTCTACCTGAATGAAATTGGCGCCAAGCCCTTGCTGACCCCTGCCGAAGAGGTGGCGACGGCGCGTCTGGTGTGTTCCGGTGATTTTGCGGCACGCCAGAAGATGATCGAGCACAATCTGCGGCTCGTCGTGAATATTGCCAAGCATTATCTGAACCGCGGCATTCCCTTGCTGGATCTGATCGAGGAGGGCAATCTCGGCCTGATTCATGCCCTCGAGAAATTCGATCCGGAACGCGGCTTCCGCTTTTCGACCTACGCCACCTGGTGGATACGCCAGAGTATCGAGCGCGGCATCATGAACCAGTCGCGGACGATCCGTCTGCCGGTGCATGTCGTCAAGGAAATCAACGTTGTGCTGCGTGCCATGCGCCATCTGGAGTCGGCCGAGCGGCGCGAAACGACCATCGAGCGTGTCGCGCTGCTGATCGACAAGCCGGCGGCCGAAATACGCCGTATCCTGTCGCTGAATGAGCATATCGCCTCGCTCGACGCGCCGCTGGAAATCGACCCCGGCCATACGATGGCCGAATTGATTGCCGACGATACCGGGCGCGATCCCGAGTCCTTGTTGCAGACCAGCGAGATCGGTGACTTGCTCGAGGACTGGCTGCGTCAGTTGACCGAGCGGCAGCGGGTGGTGATCGAACGCCGTTACGGCCTGAATGGCCAGGATATTGCGACGCTGGACCTGATTGCCGGCGATCTCGGTCTGACCCGCGAGCGGGTGCGGCAGATCCAGATGGAAGGTCTGGACCGGCTGCGCAAGATCATCAAGCGGGGCAATATTTCGCGGGATTCCCTGCTCTAGTTTGCTAGCCGTTGCCGGGTAGTCTCTCTTCCTGATATTGAACGGCGGTAGCCTTGATGTTGAAGCGTTTTCTCACCTCTCTCCTGGCCTCGGTGCTCATCCTGATTGGTCTCGCCTCGCCGGCCGTGGCGGCGGAAAAACGGGTGGCGCTGGTGATTGGCAATGCCAAATACCGCGACGCACCGCTCGGCAATCCGCTCAACGACGCCCGCGACATGGCCAACATGCTGCGTCAGACCGGCTTCGAAGTCATCGAGTTGATCGATGGCACGCAGAAGGAGATGAATCGGGCGATTGCCAAATTCAGCGATCGGCTGAGCAAGGATGCCGTTGCTCTGTTCTATTACGCCGGGCACGGCATGCAGGTGCGCGGCAAAAACTACCTGATTCCGGTCGATGCGAAAATCACCAATCAAACCTCGATTCGCGTCGAGTCAGTCGATGTCGATGGCGTGCTGGATCAACTGGCCAGCAGCGAACTCAACGTGATCATTCTCGATGCGTGCCGGAACAACCCGTTCGAGGGCCGCTTCCGCAGTCTCGGCGGCGGTCTGGCCCAGATGGATGCGCCGAAGGGAAGCCTGATCGCCTACGCCACGGCTCCCGGCAAGACGGCGGTCGATGGCGATGGTCGCAACGGCCTGTTCACGCAGGAACTGCTCAAGCAGATGCAGGTGCCCGGCCTGACCATCGAGCAGGTGTTTAAGAATGTCCGTCGCGAAGTGGCGCGGGCCACCCGTGATAAGCAGATTCCGTGGGAATCCTCGTCGTTGACCAGCGATTTCTACTTCGTTCCGGCGACTCCGCCTGCCGCTGCTGCCAAGCCATCGGTGGCGGATGCGGTCGAGGAGCAAGTGATTCGGACCGACAGCTTTACCGTGACCGGCAAGGTGGTGCTGGATACGGTGACCGGTGCGATGACCGGGGAGGGGCGGATCGCGTGGCTGAATGGTGATCGTTACGAGGGCACCCTGGTTAACGGCAAGAAGCAGGGGCGGGGCAGTTTCACCTGGGCGAACGGACAGCGCTACGACGGCGAGTGGTCGGAGGACCGGATCAATGGTGTGGGTACCCTGCATTACACCAATGGCGATCGTTACGAGGGCGAGTTCCGCAATGGCCAACCGCATGGCAAGGGCACTTACACCCTGCATAACGGCGATGTCTATGTCGGCGCCTGGCTCAATGGCAACAAGCACGGCCAGGGGCGCTTGACCTGGGTGGGCGGTGATTATTGGGAAGGCGAGTTCCGCGACGATCGGCAGACCGATAACGGCCGCCTGGTCTACGGCGATGGGGTTGGCGCCGCCGAGCAAGCTGTAGAGCAAGCGCCGGTCGGCAAGGCTGCCAAGCCGGCGGTCCAGAAAAAGGCCAAATAGACCGGTTTACCGCGGCATTCGCTTGCGGATTTCCTCGGCCAATTGGAAGACCGACATCGCGTAGAAGCTGGAGCGGTTGTAGCGGGTGATGACGTAAAAATTGTCGAAGCCGAGCCAGTATTCCGTCTCCCGGCCCGGTGAGACGAGATCGATCAACGCCACGGTAGCGGCCGGATCGGCATCGCTGAACACCCCTTTGGCACTCAGTTCGGTGACTTTCAGGCTGGGTCGGAGGCCGGCTTCGAGCAGGCTGCGTTCCGGCTCGCCCTGGCTGCTGGCCGGCACGGCGATGCCTTGCCCGGCTTGCCAGCCGTGTTGTTCGAGAAAGCGGCCGACACTGCCGATCGCGTCGTCGACGCTGTTGCCGAGGTCGACGCGCTGGTCGCCGTCGAAATCCACCGCGTAGCGGCGCTGGCTGCCTGGCATGAATTGCGGAATGCCGATTGCGCCGGCAAACGACCCCTTGACCGCCAGCGGGTCGAGATTGTTTTCGCGGGCGAGGAGCAGGAACTGCTCGAGTTCGGTGCGGAAAAACTCGGCGCGTGGCGGGTAGTGGAAAGCCAGCGTCGCCAGCGCTTCGAGAACGCGGAAGCCGCCGGTGTTGCGACCGTATTCGGTTTCGACGCCGATGATGGCGACGATGATTTCCTCCGGTACGCCATACAGGGCACGGGCCCGCGCCAGCTTGGCCTGGTTCTCCTGCCAGAAGCGGATGCCGCCGTCGATCCGGCGCTCGTTGAGGAAGCGCGGCCGGTAGCGTTCCCAGGAACGTTGCAGCGGTGAGGTCGGTGGCTTGATCAGTTGCAGAACCTTGCTGTTCGGGCGGGTTTGCGCGAATTGGGCGAGCAGTTCGTCGGCATTGAAGCCCTGGCGCTGCTCGAGATCGCGGGCGAAGTCGATGACCGCCTGCTCTCTGGCGAAGCTGGGCGGGGTCTGGGCTGCGGCGCAGTTCAGGCTGGTCAGGGCCGCGCAAACGAGGGCGGCAAGGGTGTGCTTCAAGTTCATCTCCATCGGGGCAGTTGCGCGATTGCTTCGCGCAGGTTTTTCAGATTATTCGTTGGCCTACCGTAGCGGGCCTGCAGGTAGGCGTCGGCGACGCGGCGGAAAGCCTCGGCCAGTTCCGGTCTTTCCTCGTCCACGCGGCGGGCGATGGCCAGCGGCGTTTCCCAGGGGGCGCAGTTTACTTGTCTTCGCGCCAACTGTCGCAAGGCTTTATGCCAAAGGAGAGTCGCCGGGTCGAGGCGCGGTCTTTGGTACAGGGTCCAGGCGGTGATGGCGGTGAGCAGCAGGCTGCAGGCCAGGCCGAGGGCGATCGCCAGACTGCGCCATTCGGTGTCAGGCAGGCCGAGCCGGGCCAGCAGTTCGCGCTGGCGCTGCGGGTCGTAGCCGAGAATCTGCTGGTTCCAGGCATTGTTGATCGCCTCCCAGCGGTGGCGCATGTGGCGCAGCCAGTCGGCCCGCATCTGGATCAGGCCGGGCAGCGGTTCGCCGGCGGGCAGGGCATCGGCAATGCCGGTTTCGATACGGGCCGGGGCGACGACGGCGGTCGGGTCGACCCGTACCCAGCCCCTGTCCTCGAGCCAGACTTCGGCCCAGGCATGGGCATCGGACTGGCGGACGACCAGATAACCGTCAAGCGGATTGGCTTCGCCGCCCTGGTAGCCGCCGACGACGCGGGCCGGAATGCCGGCGGCCCGCATCAGCACGACGAAGGCGGCGGTGTAGTGCTCGCAGAAGCCGCGCCGGGTCTGGAACAGGAACTGATCGATGCCGTTTTCGCCGAGCAGTGGTGGTTGCAGCGTGTAGGCGAAGTCGCGGCTGCCGAACAGGGCGATGGCCTGGCCGATGATGGCGGCCGGCGATTTTTCGCTGGCCTGCCATTGTCGGGCCAGGGCCAGTGACTGCGGGTTGCGACCGGCCGGTAGTTGCAGGTTGCGGCGCAAGACGGCGATGTCTTCGCTGGCGTTGAAACGGTAGTCGAGGCTGGCCGCCAGGCGAAAACGCTGGCGCTGGGTGATCGGCAGGCGGAGCCCGGCGGTCAACGTGCCGTTCAGGGCACTTTCCGCCGGCAGCCCGGTCGGGGCGTCAAGGGCCAGTAGCCAGCGCTGGTTGTGGGCTTCGAGCGTGGTTTCGTAGCTGATTGGCGATGAAATGATTTCGATGCGCTCGGCCGGGTGGCGGCCGGGGAAGGGGCGCCAGCTGGTGCCATCGAACTGTTCCATGACCGGGCCGCGCCAGTAGAGCTTTTCCCGGGGCGGCAGCGGGCCGTCGAAGCGGACGCGAAAGGCGATCTCGGCACTTTGCGCCAGATTGGCAATGCTGCCCGGCGACATGGTGTCCGACAGCCCGGTCTTGCCGGCGTGGGCATCCTGCGGTAAGCCCCAGAGCGGGCCGGAGATGCGCGGGAAAAGCAGGTAGAGGACCAGCATGAAGGGTACTGCCTGCAGGCTGAGCACCGCAGCGTAACGTAGCGTCGCGCGCAGCGTGCTGGCCGGGCCGCCGTGCAGGCGGATCAGGGTGGCGGTCACCAGCCACATGGCAAGGAGCAGCCAGAGCCCGGTCGGAATGCTCTGCGAATAGAAATAGTGGGTGAGCAGCAGGAAGTAGCCGAGCGTGACGACGACCATGCCGTCGCGCCGGCTTTTCAGTTCGAGCAGTTTCATCGCCATGAAAATGACCAGCATGGCGACGCCGGCATCGCGGCCAAAGAGGGTGCGGAATTCAACGAAGATGCCGCTGCAGGCGGCGATGACCAGCAGGATCAGCAGCCAGCGCCCGGGCAGGCGTTGGTCCTTCCACCACAGCCAGGCCCCCCAGGCAAAGGTGAGGCCGGTAAACAGGCTGAGCCAGGCTGCCTGGTGGGCGAAATGCGGCAGCGTGGTGACGAGGGCGGCGGCAAACAGCCAGGGGACGGCCGTCCGATCCAGGGCCTGGCTGGCGGGCGTGCTCATGGCTGCACGAGGGCGAGGGCTTCGAGGCAGCGCTGGCGCTGCTGTTCGCCGCCGCCGGGCGGGATCTGCCGGTCGGGCAGGTGGAGGGCGTAGAGCGCCCCCGCCGCTTCGGCCGCCAGTACCCAACCGCAGAGGATGGAGAGCCGACTTTCCGTACTCTGCGCTGGATCGGTCCGCGCCCAGTTCAGTTGCAGTTCAAGCTGGCCGCCACCTGCAAACTGCTTGATCAGCAGCGGGCGGTTGCTGGTGTCACGGGCGCTGGCCTTCCAGGCGACGTGACGCGGTGAGTCGGCGGGCTGGCGTTCGCGAAAACCGGCGAAGTCTTCCTGACCGCCATCGCCGCTCCTTTCGCCGGGATTGGGTGTCGAGCTGACGGCGGGCAGCGGCGAGTCGACCGGTTGCGGGTACACCAGGCAGCGCATGGCCGGTTGCAGGTAGCACCAGGCGTAGAACATGCCGAGCGGATAGCGGGTGGACATCTTGACCTTGGGCAGCGTCAGCCAGCCGCGCCGTGTTGCCGTTACCGGAATGGCGGTTTTTGTGTTTTCCAGGGCGTCGACCGCAGCCATCACCGTTTTGCCTTCTTCTACACCCAGTTCCAGCGCCAGGCGCGGGGAGCTGCGCTCATTGCCCAGCGTCAGCTGGAAGAGCGCGGTTTCGCCGACAAAAACCGGCTCGCAGCGGCCCGGCATGATCAGCATGCCGTACAGGTTGCGAAAGGTATGCACCATGCCGGTCAGGCCAAGTCCAGCGAGCAGGAAAACCAGCGCGTGGCCGAGGGCGAGGGTGTAGTTGATCGCCCCGAGCAGCATGACGATCAGGGCCAGTGCGAAGAGCAGGCCGCCGCGCGACGGGATGATGAAGATGCGCCGCTGGCCGAGCCGGAAGGGGGCGCTGCCATCGCTTTGCCAGCGGAAAAGCTGCTGCTTAAGGGTTGCGAAAATGCTCACGGCAGATCAGGGGATGGCGACGCTGCGGATCAACAGGGCGATCTCCTCGGCACTGGCGTAACCGCCGCCCTGGGCCGAGCGCAGCCGATGGCGGGCGACGGCCGGCAAGACGGCCTGGACGTCGTCGGGCAGTACCATGTCGCGGCCGCTCAGCCAAGCCCAGGCGCGGGCGGCGGCGAGCAGGGCCAGTCCGGCGCGGGGCGACAGGCCGTGCTGGAAGGCGGGGTTTTGCCGGGTGGCGTCGATCAGCGCCTGGACGTAATCGATCAGCGGCTCTGCGGCATGAATGCCGGCCACCTCCCGTTGCAGGGCGGGCAAGTCGTCGGCACTGAGTTGGGCCGGCAATTGATCGGCCTGCACGCGCTGGCTGCCGGCGGCAAGCAGGGCACGCTCGGCGCTGCGCTCCGGGTAGCCAAGTTCGATGCGCATCAGGAAGCGGTCGAGTTGCGATTCGGGCAGCGCAAAGGTACCGATCTGATGGGCCGGGTTTTGCGTCGCTATAACGAAGAAGGGGCGGGGCAGGTCGCGGGTCTGGCCCTCGCTGGTGACCTGGCCTTCCTCCATCGCTTCAAGCAGCGCGCTCTGGGTTTTCGGCGTGGCGCGGTTGATCTCGTCGGCCAGCACCAGTTGGGCGAAAACCGGGCCGGGCAGGAAGCGGAATTCGTTTTTCTCGCGCTCGAAGATGGAGACGCCGGTAATGTCGGCCGGCAGCAGGTCACTGGTGAACTGGATGCGCGAAAACTGCAGGCCGAGCAGGCGGGCCAGGGCGTGGGCCAGCGTCGTCTTGCCCATGCCGGGCAGGTCTTCGATCAGCAGATGTCCCCCGGCCAACAGACAGGCGAGGGCCTGGCGGATTTCCTTGTCCTTGCCGAGAATGACCCGGCCGGCGGCGGCCAGTACGCCGTCGAGGGGGCGCGGGCGGCCCGCGAGAATGGATAGTTTGCTTCCGAGCATCGTCAAATCTCACAAAATCTGTCAAACCGATTCTAATGCTTGAAGCAGCGCGCTGAATCGGACGATAATGACATTTCGACGTGCGCCGCCTGGCGCGCCGGCTCGGAGAGAGAGAACAAGTGACAACCACTGCCTTCATAACCCATCGCGACTGCCAGTTGCACGACATGGGGTCGCATCACCCGGAATGCCCGCAACGTCTTACCGCCATCAACGATCACCTGATTGCCCAGGGCATCGATGCCTATTTTGTTTATTACGATGCGCCGCTGGCCACTTTTGAGCAGTTGTTGCGCGTCCATCCAGCCTCGCATCTTGAGCGCATCAAGCGCGCCTCCCCGGAGCTCGGCGTCGTCCATCTCGATCCCGATACCGCGATGAATCCGCATACCTGGCAGGCCGCACTGCGCGCCGCGGGGGCCGGTTGCCTGGCGGTCGATCTGGTCGTCAACAAGGAAGTCGAAAACGCTTTCTGCGCCGTCCGTCCGCCCGGTCACCACGCCGAAAAAGCCAATCCGATGGGCTTTTGTTTCTTCAACAACATCGCGGTTGCCGCTCGCCATGCCATCAAGGCGCATGGTCTGGAGCGCGTCGCCATCATCGACTTCGACGTGCACCATGGCAACGGTACCGAAGACTGTTTTGCCGGTGACGAACAGGTCCTGATGTGCAGCATTTTCCAGCACCCGTTCTACCCCTACAGCGGGGCCGACAAGCCCGCCGCCAACATGTGCAACGTGCCGCTGGCCGCTGGTTCGGGGGGCGAAGAGTTCCGTGATGCCGTACTGCAGGTGTGGACGCCCCGCCTCAAGGAATTCAAGCCGCAGATGATCTTCATCTCGGCCGGTTTCGACGGCCATTACGAGGACGACATGGGCGGCCTCAAGCTGGTCGAAAAGGATTTCGCCTGGTGCACCGAGCACCTGAAAAAGCTGGCTGCCGAAATGTGCGACAAGCGCATCGTTTCCATGCTCGAAGGCGGCTATGTCATGACCTCGCTGGCGCGCAGCGTTGGCGCCCATTTGCGCGTTCTGGGCGATCTCTGAAATTCGTTTTCTTCGGAAAAAGTGCCGGGTGAGGTAAAATCCCGCGCTCTTTTTCATGTTTCCAACGTTTAACCGGACAAATCCATGGCGTTGATTGTTCAGAAATACGGCGGCACTTCGGTCGGTAATCCCGAGCGCATCAAGAACGTCGCCAAGCGTATTGCCAAGTTCCAGGCCCAGGGCCATCAGGTGGTGGTGGTCGTTTCCGCGATGAGCGGCGAAACCAACAAGCTGATCGCGCTGGCCAAGGAAGTTCAGGCCAACCCCGATCCGCGCGAGCTGGATGCCATCATGTCCACCGGCGAACAGGTCACCACCGGCCTGCTCTCCATGGCGCTGATGGATATCGGCTGCAAGGCCAAGAGCTACACCGGCGGCCAGGTCAAGGTGCTGACCGACAGCACGCACACCAAGGCGCGCATCCTGTCGATCGACGAATCCAACATGCGGCGCGATCTCGATGCCGGCCATGTCGTGGTTGTCGCTGGTTTCCAGGGCGTCGACGAGCATGGCAACATCACGACGCTCGGTCGTGGCGGCTCTGATACCTCGGGCGTGGCGCTGGCCGCTGCGCTGAAGGCCGACGAGTGCCAGATCTATACCGACGTCGATGGCGTCTACACCACCGACCCGCGTGTCGTACCGGAAGCCAAGAAGCTCGATACCATCACCTTCGAGGAAATGCTGGAAATGGCCAGCCTCGGCTCCAAGGTGCTGCAGATCCGCTCGGTCGAATTCGCCGGCAAGTACAAGGTCAAACTGCGCGTTCTTTCCAGCTTCCAGGACGAAGGGGAAGGCACGCTGATCACTGTTGAGGAAGACAAGAACATGGAACAACCGATCATCTCCGGGATCGCTTTCAATCGCGACGAAGCCAAGCTGACCATGCTCGGCGTACCGGACACCCCGGGCATCGCCTACCAGATCCTGGGCGCCATCGCCGACGCCAACATCGACGTCGACATGATCATCCAGAACGTCGGCCATGACGGCACCACCGATTTCTCCTTCACCGTCAACCGCGGCGAATTCGCCAAGGCACAGGGCATCCTCGAAGGCGTCAAGGCCAAGCTGGGCGCTCGTGAAGTGACCGGCGACAACAAGATCTGCAAGGTCTCCGCCGTCGGCGTCGGCATGCGCTCCCATCCGGGTGTCGCCAGCCAGATGTTCAAGGCACTGGCCGACGAAGGCATCAACATCCAGATGATCTCGACCTCCGAGATCAAGATTTCCGTCGTTCTCGACGAGAAATATCTGGAACTGGCCGTCCGTGTCCTGCACCGTACTTTCGGTCTTGATCAGTAAGGTTTGACCAAACGGCGCGGAGGCTATATCATCCGCGCCTCGTTGAGGGCAGGAACGGAGACGTGGCCGAGAGGTCGAAGGCACTCCCCTGCTAAGGGAGCATGCGGGCAAAACCTGCATCGAGGGTTCGAATCCCTCCGTCTCCGCCAAAATGTTTGGTGAAACCTGCCGGCAACGAATTAGATGACCCCGCTCAGCGCAAGCCAGGCGGGGTTTTTCTTTTCTGGCCTGTCGGTGGCGATCCGCCGAAAATGAAGACTTGAGCTGATTCAGAATTTTCCTACACGGAGTCGGGAAGTTTCTGACTTCGCTGGTCGCGCCCTTTGTCTATCTTTACCCCTCGAGATATCACCAATAAATCCGAGGAGACAAAAATGGCGTTCGAATCCGTAGCGGTTACCCCGTCGGCCTATACCTATCCGCTGCTCATCAAGCAGCTCCTGCACACGCCGCTGGCCACTTCGCTTGATCAGGAGATCGTCTATCGCGACAAGTGCCGCCTGACTTACCGTGACCTTTCGCAGCGCATCGGTCGCCTGGCCAATACCCTGACGCGCCAGGGCGTCACGTCCGGCAGCACGGTCGCCATGATGGACTGGGACAGCCACCGTTATCTGGAATGTTTCTTCGCCGTGCCGATGATGGGCGCCGTGCTGCAGACGGTCAATATCCGCCTTTCGCCGGAACAGATCCTGTACACGCTGAATCACGCCAAGGCGGATGTCGTGCTGGTGAACGCCGAATTCATTCCGATGCTGGCGATCATCAAGGACCAGCTGGAGACGGTGAAGAAGTTCATCCTGATCAGCGACGACGGCGCCGACATGGCCTCGTTCAAGATCCCCTATGCCGGCGAATACGAAGCTTTGCTGGCTGCCGAATCGGCCAGCTACGACTTCCCGGACTTCGACGAAAACACGCGCGCCACGACCTTCTACACAACCGGTACGACCGGCCTGCCGAAGGGCGTCTACTTCAGCCATCGCCAACTGGTGCTGCACACCCTGGCGGTGGCGGCCCATCTCGGCACCGCGCCGGGACAGGGCCGGCTGCATCGCGACGATGTATACATGCCGATCACCCCGATGTTCCACGTCCATGCCTGGGGCCTGCCCTACATCGCCACCATGCTCGGCGTGAAGCAGGTCTATCCCGGCCGCTATGCGCCGGATACGCTGGCACAGTACATTCGCGACGAGAAGGTGACTTTCTCGCACTGCGTGCCGACCATCCTGCACATGCTGCTGTCGAGTGCTGCCGCCAAGGATGTCGATTTCTCGAACTGGAAAGTCATCATCGGCGGCGCCGCCTTCCCCAAGGGCATGGCGGCCATGGCGCTGGCCCGTGGCATCGACGTCTTTGCCGGCTACGGCATGTCGGAAACCTGCCCGATCCTGACCATCGCCCGCCTGCCGTCCGAGATGGCCGAGGCCGATCTCGATCTCCAGGCCGATCAGCGCATCAAGACCGGCTATCCGATTCCGCTGGTCGATCTGCGCACGGTCGATGGCGAGATGGTCGATACGCCGCGTGACGGCAAGAGCGCCGGCGAGATCGTCGTCCGCGCGCCGTGGCTGACCATGGGCTATCTGCACAACCCGGCGGCTTCCGAGGATCTGTGGGAGGGCAATTGTCTGCATACCGGCGACATCGGCGTCATCGATGCCAAGGGTTGCCTGATCGTGACCGACCGTCTGAAGGATGTGATCAAGACCGGTGGCGAGTGGGTGTCGTCGCTGGAACTGGAAAACATCATTTCGCAGCATCCGGCGGTCAACGAAGTCGCCGTCATCGGCGTCAAGGACGACAAGTGGGGCGAGCGGCCGATGGCGCTGGTCGTTCTCAAGGAAGGGCAGAGCGTTTCGGCTGACGAGATCAAGGCCCACGTCATGAATTTTGCCGAAGCCGGCCACGTCTCGCGTTATGCCGTGCCCAATCAGGTGCGTTTCGTTCAGTCGCTGGCACGGACCAGCGTCGGCAAGATCAACAAGAAGGCCATTCGCGAAGAAGTCGCGGGTTGAGTACAATTTTCCGGGAGATTGAAGTGAGCCAGTTGCATGTGAAGAAAGCTGCCGTCCTCGGGGCCGGCGTGATGGGGGCGCAGATTGCGGCGCACCTCGCCAACGCCGGCGTGCCGGTCGTCTTGTTCGATCTCGCCGCCAAGGACGGCGACAAGAACGGCATCGTCCGGAAGGCGCTCGACGGCCTGAAGAAGCTCGACCCGGCGCCGCTGGCCAGCCGGGCGGTGCTCAAGCAGATCGATGCGGCCAATTACGACGAGCATCTGCCCCTGCTTGCCGGCTGCGACCTGATCATCGAGGCGATCGCCGAGCGCATGGACTGGAAGAACGATCTCTACGCCAAAATTGCCCCGTTTGTGTCGTCGACCGCAATCATTGCCTCGAATACCTCGGGCCTGTCGATCAACGCGCTGGCCCAGGGCCTGCCGGAAAACATCCGGCCGCGTTTCTGCGGCATCCACTTCTTCAATCCGCCGCGTTACATGCACCTGGTCGAGATCATCGGCACCGAGACGACCGATGCCGCCACCCTTGATGCGCTGGAAACCTGGCTCACTTCGCGGCTCGGCAAGGGCGTCGTGCGGGCGCTCGATACGCCGAATTTCGTCGCCAACCGGATCGGCGTCTTCTCCATCCTGGCGGTGATGCACCATACGCAACGCTTCGAACTCGGTTTCGATACGGCCGACGCGCTGACCGGCCCGAAAATCGGTCGGCCGAAGAGCGCCACCTATCGCACCGCCGATGTCGTTGGCCTCGATACGCTGGCCCATGTCGTGCGGACGATGCAGAACACCTTGCCGGACGATCCCTGGCATGGCCATTTCAAGGCGCCGGCCTGGCTCGATCGCTTGATCGAGCAGGGGGCGCTCGGCCAAAAGAGCAAGGGCGGCATTTTCCGCAAGGTCGGCAAGGCGATTCATGTCCTCGACCTAGGCCTGCAGGATTACCGGCCTTCGGCCGGCGAGGTGAGTGCTGAAGTCGCCGCTATCCTGAAGGAAAAGAATCTGGCCATTCGCTTCGCCGCCTTGCGTGCCTCGCAGGATCGGCAGGCGCGTTTCCTGTGGGCCATTTTCCGCGACGTCTTCCACTATGCCGCCGTCCAGCTCGAAGCGGTCGCCGACAATGCCCGCGACCTCGATTTCGCCATGCGCTGGGGCTTCGGCTGGACGCAGGGGCCGTTCGAAATCTGGCAGGCGGCGGGTTGGAGCGAGATCGCCCAGGCGATCGCCGCCGACATTGCCGCCGGCCTGACGATGAGTGGCGCGCCGCTGCCGGCCTGGGTCTTCGATGGCCGCGACGGCGTGCATACGCCGGCCGGTTCGTGGTCGGCCCGGCGCACTGCCTATGTCGCGCCCTCGGCGCTGCCGGTCTATCAGCGCCAGCTCTTCCCCGAGCGGGTGCTTGGCGCCGGTGGGGCCAGCCCGGAACAGTCCGGCGAGACCCTGTATGAGAACGACGGAGTGCGTTTGTGGACGATGCCGGCGGTCGACGCCGGGATTGGCATCATTTCCTTCAAGTCGAAGATGCATGCCATCGGCAGCGAAGTTGTCAGCGGCCTGCAGGCGGCCATCGCCCAGGCGGAAGCCGGGTTGGCCGGTCTGGTCATTTGGCATGAGGCACCGTTTGCCGTCGGGGCCAATCTGGCCCAGGTCAGTGAGGCTTGCGCCAGCGGCGAGTTTGCCCAGCTGGAAAAATATGTCGAAGCCTTTCAGCAGGCGGCGCTGGCCATCAAGTATGCACCGGTGCCGGTGGTCGCGGCGGTGCAGGGCATGGCTCTGGGTGGCGGTTGCGAGTTTGCGATGCATGCGGCGCGCCGGGTGCTGGCACTGGAAAGCTATGTCGGCCTGGTCGAAGCCGGCGTCGGCCTGATCCCGGCCGGCGGCGGCTGCAAAGAGTTCGCGCTGCAGGCGGCCGAATGGGCCAGCCGCACGGCGACGCCGAACGAGTTGCTGGCCTTCCTGCAGCCGGTGTTCATGAACATCGCCACGGCCAAGGTTTCGAAGAGCGCGCAGGAGGCGGTCGGTTACGGTTTTGCCCAGGCCAGCGATACCGTGCTGTTCCATCCCGACGAACTGCTTTACGTCGCCATCCGCGAAGCGCGCGCCCTGGCCGAGGCCGGTTATGCGCCGAAACAGATGGCGCGCGGCATTCCGGTCGCCGGCCGGGCCGGCATCGCGACGCTGGAAATGACGCTGGTCAATATGCGGGACGGCGGCATGATCTCGGCCTACGACTACCAGGTCGCCCGTGCGGCGGCGGTCGCCCTGTGCGGCGGCGAGATCGATGCCGGCAGCCTGGTCGACGAGGCATGGCTGCTCGGCGTCGAGCGCCGGCTGTTCGTCCAGCTGCTGAAGAACCCCGAAACCCAGGCCCGGATCAAGCACATGCTCGATACCGGCAAGGTACTCCGCAACTGATTCGCGAAGAGAGACAAGCAATGAGCAAACAGATCCAGGATGCCTACATCGTCGCTGCCACCCGTCTGCCGGTGGCCAAGCGCAACGGCATGTTCAAGAACGTGCGGCCGGACGACATGCTGGCCCACGCCATCCGTGCCGTGGTCGGCCAGGTGCCGGGCGTCGACCCGGCCCGCATCGGCGATGTCATCGTCGGCTGCGCCATTCCCGAAGCCGAGCAGGGCATGAACATCGCCCGCATCGGCGCCTTGCTGGCCGGCCTGCCGGATACGGTACCGGGCATCACCATCAACCGCTTCTGCTCATCCGGCCTGCAGGCGGTGGCCGATGCCGCCAACCAGATCCGCCTCGGCCTGGCCGACGTGATGATCGCCGCCGGTACCGAGTCGATGAGCGCCATGTCCAACATCATGGGCAACAAGGTCATGCCGAACCCGGCGCTGTTTGGTGCCGACGAAAACCTCGGCATCGCCTACGGCATGGGCCTGACCGCCGAACGGGTCGCCGAGCAATGGCAGATCAGCCGCGACGAACAGGATGCCTTCGCCGAAGCCTCGCATCGCAAGGCCTGCGCGGCGATTGCCGCCGGCCATTTCAGGGCGGAAATTTCACCCTACACCGTCTGCGATTACCTGCCCGACCTGAACAGCGGCGAGATCCGCCAGCGTCTGCGCACCCCGGAAAACGACGAAGGGGCGCGGGCCGACATCTCGGTCGAGAAGCTCGCCAAGCTGCGCACCGTTTTCCACGCCAAGGGCTCGGTGACGGCCGGTAATGCCTCGCAGATGTCGGATGGGGCCGGCGCCGTGATGCTGGTTTCGGAGAAGGTCTTGAAGGAACACAACCTGACGCCGCTCGCCCGCTTTGCCGGCTATGCGGTCGGCGGGGTGGCGCCGGAGATCATGGGCGTCGGCCCGATCGTGGCGATTCCCAAGGTCTTGCAGCAGGTCGGCATCCGCCAGCAGGAGCTCGACTGGATCGAACTCAATGAGGCTTTTGCGGCGCAGGCGCTGGCTGTGATCAAGCACCTCGACCTCGATCCGGAACGCATCAATCCGCTCGGCGGCGCCATCGCGCTGGGCCATCCGCTCGGCGCCACTGGCGCCATCCGCACCGCAACCTTGCTGCACGGCATGCGCCGCAGCGGCAGCAAGTACGGCCTGGTCAGCATGTGCATCGGTACCGGCATGGGCGCCGCCGGCATTTTTGAACGTATTTGAACCAAAAAATAAAAGGAGATAACAGCATGAGCGATTACAAAGCACCCGTCCGGGATATGCGATTTGTGATGGACGAGATCGTCGGCCTGGCCGAGATTGCCAGTCTGCCGGGCTACGAGGAAGCGACGCCGGATATGGCCGATGCCATCCTGGAAGAGGCGGCCCGTTTCACCGGCGAGGTGCTGGCGCCGCTCAACCGCATTGGCGATACCCAGGGCTGCAAGCTCGGTCCCGATGGTGTGATCACGCCCGATGGCTGGAAACAAGCCTACAAGGCCTTCTGCGATGGCGGCTGGAACGGGCTGGCCTCGCCGGTCGAGTTCGGCGGCCAGGGCTTGCCGGAAACCTTCGGCATCGCCATCAAGGAAATGGCGGCTTCGGCCAACCTGTCCTTCTCGCTCGGCCCGATGCTGACTGGCGGCGCCGTTGCGGCGCTGCTGACCTGTGCCAGCGACGAACTGAAGGCGATCTATCTGGAAAAGATGATCACCGGCGAGTGGACCGGCACGATGAACCTGACCGAGCCGCAGGCCGGTTCCGACCTGGCGCTGCTGCGCAGTCGGGCCGAGCCGCAGGCTGACGGCAGCTACCGCGTCTTCGGCCAGAAAATCTTCATTACCTACGGCGACCACGACATGACGGACAACATCGTCCATCTCGTGCTGGCCCGCCTGCCGGATGCACCGGCCGGGGTGAAGGGGATTTCGCTATTCCTGGTTCCCAAGTTCCTGGTGAACGCCGATGGCTCGCCCGGCGAGCGCAACGACGCCCACTGCGTCTCGATCGAACACAAGCTCGGCATCCACGCTAGTCCGACCTGCGTCATGGCTTTCGGCGATCACGGCGGTGCCGTTGGCTACCTGCTGGGCGAGGCCAACCGCGGCCTGGAGTACATGTTCATCATGATGAACGAAGCCCGCCTCGGCGTCGGCCTGCAGGGTATCGCCGTCGGCGAACGTTCCTACCAGCAGGCCCTGGGCTATGCCCGCGAACGCAAGCAGGGGCGCGATGCGGTGACCGGCGAGGCGCTGGTCACCCTGGAGCATCACCCGGATATCCGCCGCATGCTGATGCTGATGAAGTCGCGCATCGAGGCCTGCCGGGCCATCACCTACTACACGGCCGGCCTGCTCGACCGGGCGCATGCCGGGACCGACCCCGAGCAGAAAAAGCGCGACCTGTTCCTGGCCGAGTTCCTGATCCCCATCGTCAAGGGCGGCGGGACCGAAATGGGCATCGACGTCACTTCGCTTGGCATCCAGATTCACGGCGGCATGGGCTTCATCGAGGAAACCGGCGCTGCCCAGCACTGGCGCGATTCGCGGATCACGACGATTTACGAGGGGACGACCGGCATCCAGGCCAACGACCTGATCTTCCGCAAACTGATGCGCGACCAGGGCGCCACTGCCAAGGTCGTTTTTGCTGAAGTCTACGCCACCGCCAAGGCGCTCGCTGACTCCGGCAAGCCGGAACTGCAAGCCATCGGCCAGCGCCTCAACGCTGCCTTGAAGGCATGGCGAGAGGTCAGTGAATGGCTGGCCGCCAACACGAAAAATGCCGTTTCCGGGGTGTTGACCGCAGCCGTGCCCTATCTGAACATCGCCGTCGCCGTCTGTGGCGGCTGGATGATGGGCAAGGCGGCGCTGGCTGCGGTGGCACGCCTCGACCAGGGCGAGGGCGATCCGCGCTTCTATCGCAACAAGATCGCCACCACCCGTTTCTACGCCGACCAGATGCTGCCGCAGGCCGAAGCCTGGGCGCAGACCGTAATGGCCCGCGATCTGGCGATCAAGGATATCGGCAACGATTTGTTCGATTAAGGGCTGGTGCAGCGCGAAAACTCTCGCACTGTTGCCGCCGGGATCACTCTGCGGGTGGGGCAAAAGTGAAGGGCGCTTTTGCCGGCATCGCTTTCGAGGGGGGAGGTTTCCCCCTCTTTTTTTGCCGGTCTTTGGTCGGCCTGCCTTGTGCGCGCCGGATGAAGGGCTTGTAATACGGGTTGGCGGATGATGACAGAGCGAGGCGAGGCGATGGATGACGAAACGATGGAGGAAATCCCCTTTCGTGGGCTGGTCGAGCAGTCCCTGGCCGGCATGTACGTCATCCAGGACGAGGTTTTCCAGTATTCCAACGCCACCTTTGCCGGCATGTTCGGCTACACCGCCGAGGAACTGACAGGCATGCACCTGAAGGATCTGGTGGCGCCGGATTGCCTGCAGCAGGTGGTCGGCAACTATCATTTGCGGGTCAGCGGCGAGCGGCCGAGCATCCGTTTCACGACCCGGGGTGTGCACAAGAACGGTAGCTTGGTGCACCTCGAAGTGCACGGCTCCAGCCTGGATTTCCGTGGCCGGCCGGCGGTGGTCGGCGTCGGCATCAACATTACCGAGCAGGTTCGCCAGCAGGAAGACTTGCAGGCATCGCGCGAACGGCTGCGCGAACTGGCCCGTTACATCAACACCATGCGCGAGGAACAGCGTTCTCGGATCGCCCGCGAACTGCACGACGTGGTCGGCGGCATCCTGACTTCGATGAAGCTGGATATCCAGCGCATCAACCGGCGGGTCGATGATCCGGAGGTCACCGGCATCGTCGATGATCTGCTGGGCCTGGTCCAGGAGAGCATTTCAGCCGTCCGCCTGATTTCCGAAGACCTGCGGCCGGGCATCCTTGATCATCTCGGTCTGCATGCCGCGCTGCAATCGGCCCTGCGCCAGTTTTCGGAGCGGACCGAAATCGCTGCCACGCTGTCGCCCGGGCATTTCGATGTCGAGCTGTCGCAAAGCCGCGCCACCGCCATCTACCGGATCTTCCAGGAGGCGCTGACCAATATCGCCCGCCACGCCAAGGCGCACCGGGTCGAAGTCAGCCTGGCGACCGACGATGGCGAACTGCATCTCGACATCGTCGATGACGGGCAGGGCCTGGCCCACAGCAACCGGACCGGCAAAAGCATCGGTCTGGTCGGCATGGCCGAGCGGGCGCGCGAACTGGGCGGCACTCTGAGCATCGGCGAGGGCGCCAACGCTTGCGGCACCCGCATTTCCCTGCGCATTCCCCTGGAGCTGAATCAATGATCGATGTCCTGATCGCCGACGACCATGCCATTTTTCGCAGCGGCATGCGCCGCCTGCTCTCCGATGAACCCGACATGCGCGTTTCCGGCGAAGCGGCCAATGGCCAGGAAGTCATCGACCTGCTGCAGGCCGGCAAATACTCGGTCGTCCTGCTCGACATCAACATGCCGGGGCGCAGCGGACTGGAAACCCTGAAGCGCATCCGCGCCTCGTGGCCGGCGCAGCCGGTGCTGATGCTGTCGATGTACCCGGAGGAGCAGTACGCCCTGATCGCCATCGAAGGCGGGGCGAACGGCTATCTGTCGAAGGATCGCGACGCCGGCGAACTGCTCCAGGCGATCCGGGCGGCGGCGGCGGGGGGAAAGTACATTTCGCCGAATGTCGCCGTCCAGCTGCTGACCAAGCCGCGCCACGAAGCCAGCCAGGCACCGCATCTCGGCTTGAGTGCGCGCGAGATCGAAATCATGCACCTGATCGTGCAGGGGGTGTCGCTGACCGAGATCGGTGAAAAACTGTTTCTCAGCGTCAAGACGATCAGTACCTACCGGACCCGCCTGCTCGCCAAGCTCGGCCTGGAAAGCAATGCGGATCTGGTGCGCTACGCCCTAAGACACGAGCTCATTGACTGAACGCTGGATCGCTTCGCGCAGCGTGGCCGGCGGATGGGCGCCGGACAGCGCGAAGCGATCATTGAAAACGTAATAAGGCACGCCGGAGACGTTCACCGCGCCATTGGCCGACTTTGCCGTCGAACTGGCGCTGACCAGTTGCTGCAGGCTGATCGTCAGGCCGCATTCGCCGGCGATGTCGAGCAGGACGGCAAGATCGCCGATGTCGCGGGCGTCCATGAAATAGGCCTGGAACAACGCCTCGATCAGCTGCTCCGTTTGCGCCTCGTCGCCGTTCCTGGCCACCAGTTCGACCAGGGCATGGGCGGCCAGCGTATTCGGCAGCACGGTAATGTCGTCGAAGGCGAAGTCGACGCCAGCCAGCTGCCCGGCTTCCCGCACCTGGGCCCGGCGTGCAGCCACGGCGGCCGGGCTGCCGAGGCGTCGAAGATAGAATTCCTGATACGGTTCGCCGGCCGGTGGTGTCGCCGGCAACAGTGGCAAGCCACGCCAGACGATGCGCAGCTGGATATCCGGGCGGCTTGCCCGGAACTCTTCCAGGGCGGTATTCAGATTGCGTTTTCCGATCAGGCACCAGGGGCAGATCAGGTCGAAACAGACGTCGATAGTCAGGGTCGGGGTCATCAGATTTCCGAATGCAGGTGGGAGGTGGCGGCGCCCGGCAAGCCGGCCTTGTGCTCGAGATAGACGGCGACGCCGCCAATCAGGGTCAGCAGGCCGGTGCCGAGAGCCAGCGTGAAGAGGGAATCCCAGAGCCACGGCGCGATCAGGCCGGCGGCCAGGGCGATCATCGTGAACTGGAGGAAAGTTTGCAGCGAGGCGGCGACCCCGGCGCTCTGCCGCAAGGGTTCGATGGCGCCGCCGATCAGGATGGGCAGGGCGAGGGCCAGGCCGAACGAATAGGCGAAGAGTGGCAGGACGGCACTGAGGCCGGCTGGCAGCAGGCCGCTGATCAGCAGATTGAGGCCAACCGCCAGCGCCAGGACGCGATAGGCGGTCGCCAGCAGTTGGCCGCTTTTCAGTTGCCGCAGCAGATGGGGGAAAGCCCAGAAACCGGCGGTCAGGCCGAGGGTGATCGGGCCGTAGATCAGGTAGATCTCGGTGGCCGCCTTGCCGAGCAGATGAATGACAATGGTCGGGGCCGAGACGACGTAGATGGCCATGCTCGTCCAGTTGGCGACATGGGCCACCGACAGCCGGACGAAACGCGGCGTGCGCAGCGCATGCAGGTAGGCGCGAGCCAGCGCCGCCGGGTGCAGGCTCAGGCGGCGCTCTTGCGGCAAGGTCTCCGGCAGCCAGCGCCAGTAGATAGCGGCCAGCATGAAGGCCGTTGCGCTCAGGGCGACGAAGACGGCGCGCCAGCCGAAATGTGTGCTCAGCCAGGCGCCGATGACCGGCGTCGCGATCAGGCTCAGGGTCTGCAGCATGGTGATGCGGCCAAGCAGGTGCTGGGCTTCCGGGCCATGATGCAGGTCGTGCAGGATGGAGCGGCTGACCACCATGCCGGCACCGGCGGCGACGCCCTGCGCAATGCGCAGCCCCCACAGCATTTCGATACTGGCCGGAAAAGCCGAGGCCGCCGCCGCAATGGCGAGCAGGAGCAGGGAAAACAGGATGGTGCGCCGTCGACCGTAGGCATCGGCCAGTGCGCCGTACCACAGCGACATGAAGGCGCTGGCGAAGAAGAACAGCGAGATGGTCTGCTGCGCTTGCCAGCTACTGATGTTCAGGTCACTGCGCATGGCCGGCAGGGCCGGGATGAGAATGTCCGAGCCTAGGGAATTGAGCAGGCCCATGACGGCGAGCAGCACAATCAGCACGGCTGGTTGCATCGCCTTCATGGGGTCGCTTTGCCGGTCGCCTCAGACGAGCCGGCCGAGCAGTTCTTCCGCCTGCGGCCATTCGCCGAAGCCGGCGGCCGGGTTGAGGTGGCCGACGGCGCCGATGTCGACCAGTTCGCTGCCCCAGTCGGCGGCATACTGCTTGACGCGCTCGAGATCGGCCAGCGGGTCGTTGGTGCTGGCTGCGACGATGCTCGGGAAGGGCAGGCGACTGCGCGGGACCGGCAGCCAGCCGTTGTCGCGCAGCGCGTCGAGGGTCGGGTAGCCGGCCGGCAGCGGCGATTCGAGATCGGCCGGAGCGGCGAGCAGGGCGCCCTGGATCGGCCGGTCGTATTTCTGCGCCCAATGCACGGCGATCATCACGCCGCCGCTGTGGGCGACCAGGACGAGCGGGCCGTCGATTTTGGCGATGGCCTGCTGCAGAGCCTCGATGCGGGCGGCACAGCTCAACTTGTCGTGTTCCAGCGGTGCCACCGAGCAGGCCTTGGGCAGCTTGCGTTCGAGAATGGTTTGCCAGTGTTCTTCGACGTGGTCGCGCAGACCGGGAACGATCAGGATGGTTGGGGAAGTGCTCATGGTGGTCTTGAAAAAATCGAGGTTGAAAATCAGATCTGCATGGCACGCATGCGCTGCAGGTCTGCGGCGTAGTAGCGCTTGCCGATGACGAATGCGGCGGCGGCACCGAGGGCGATCAGCGGCACGACCTGCATGGCGCCCATCAGCCCGATACGGTCGGCGAGGATGCCGGTGACGAAGGGGCCGGGAGCGAGGCCAAGCAGGTTGTTGGCCAGGGTCAGCGTGGCAAAGGCGGTCGCATGGATCGACGGATGGGTCAGGTTGGCGACCATGGCGCCGGCCGGGCCGGTGGTGCCGGCGACCAGCGCCATGCCGAGGGCGATCAGGACCAGTTGCGCCGTGCCGGGGGGCAGCATGAAGCCGATCAGGAGCAGGCTGGCCGAGATCAGGGCGTAGGCGATCGCCACCGTCCATTTGCGGGACGGCACGCTGCGGCTGACCCGGTCGGTGATGACGCCGCAGACGGTCATGCCGATGGCGCCGATCAGGATGAAGGCGGCGGCGGCGACACCGGCCTTGTCGGTGGGCAGGCCGTAGTAGCGGTTGAGGAAACTGGGCAGCCAGGCGAGCATGGCGGCCATGATGAACAGTTGCAGACCGCTGCCGATGTAGGCGGCAATGACCGCGCGTGACGAGAACAGGCCCGAGAAGATGGTGCGCAGCTTGGGGCGCTGGAGGGCGGGTGCCTTGCCGGAGCGGGCCGCATTCTCTGCTTCCGAGCTGATCCGGCTTTCGCGGACGATGAAGGCGTAGAGGATGACCAGGACCAGGCCGAAGGCGGCCATCGCACCAAACGACCAGCGCCAGCCGAAATGGGTGGCGACGATACCGCCCAGCGCCATGCCGATCACCGAGCCGACCGGGCCGCCGGCCATGAAGGCGCTGGCCAGGGTGGAACGCATGTGGGCCGGGAAGATGCTGAGAATGAGGGCGATGCCGACGCTGCCGTAGGCAGCTTCGCCGACCCCGACGAAGAAGCGGGCGATGAACATCTGGTTGTAGCTGGCGGCCAGCGCGCAGGCGAGGGTGGCCAGGCTCCACAGGCCGGCCATCAGGATGACGCTCCTGACTCGGCCCCAGCGGTCGGCGACGACCGACAGCGGAAAAGTGAGCAGGCCGACGAGCAGCGCGACGATGCTGCTGAGCGAGCCAAGCTGGGTGTCCGACAGGCTCCATTCGGCCTTGAGGATCGGAAAGACGGCATTGAGCACCTGGCGCGACATGTAGTCCGACAGGAGCAAGCCGAAGGTCAGGGCGAAGACGATCCAGGCATAGGTGCGCGGAACGCTCGGGGGGGCGGCCGAGACAATCGGCGGCGAATCTGCAATGTAAACGGCCAAGGGGTGTCTCCTGATGGTTATGACCGTGTCGGCGAGCCGTCAGGCGCATCCGGCCGGTTTTTTATTGTGGGCAAGCGGTCAGGGGAGGACCGCTTGCCCATGCTACTCGTGCAAACTCAACTAGTGCCCGGGCTTAGGCGTGCTGCGTGAAACCCTTTTGGCCCGGCTTGCGGCTCGGTGCGAAGCCGTTCTTGGCCAGGGTTTGATCGGCGGTTTCGTAGAAGGTGCCGATCTTGTAGATCTGGCGGGCTTCCTTGGCGTTGGCGACCTCGCGGCCGAACTCCTTGGAAATGCGCACCAGTTGCTCGATCTGCTCGACGGTGGTCATCTTGCGCGAACGGTCCTGGGTCCAGATGTTGTCTTCGATACCGCAGCGGACGTGCAGGCCCATGGCGATGGCCATCATGTTCAGCGGCAGGACGTTGAGCATGGAGGTTTCCAGGGTCAGCACCGCGCCGTCCGGACAGGCGCGGACGAAGTTGGCCAGGTTGTAGATGTTCGGCGCATCGAAGCCGCCACCGATCGCCACCCAGGTCAGGATCAGCGGCACGTTGCAGGCGCCGCGGCGCATGTTGCGCTCGACCGTTTCGAGTTGGGTGATGTTGGCCAGCTGGAAGTGCGTCTGGATGCCATTGGCCGACAGGCGCTTGATGTGCTCCTCGACCCAGCTCGGACCGGCCGGAATGGTCATCTCGCTGTAGGCGCGCATGCCTTCGGGCGTACCCAGGCTGGTGCCGGCAACGTCGGCCGCGCACATCTGCTCGACCACGTTCATCTGGTTGCTGTTGATGGCGATGGTCACCTGGTCGGGCTTCGGGCTCAGTTCGGCGAGCATGTGGCGGGTGTCGTCGGACAGCCACTTGGCGGTCTCGCCCTCGCTTTCCGGGGCGAAGGAGATCGAACCGCCGACTTGCAGGATCATGTCGGGAACGCGGGCCCGGATACCGGCGATCAGTTCATTGAACTTGGAGAGGCGCTTGGAGCCCTTGCCGTCCAGCTCGCGAACGTGAATGTGGATGACCGTGGCACCAGCGTTGTAGCAATCGACTGCCTTCTGGATCTGGTCTTCCATGGTGACCGGGATATCTTCCGGGAAGTCCGACGGCTCCCATTCGGGGCCATACGGGGCGCAGGTGATGACGAGTTTTTGCTGGTTTTCCGGCCAGAGGGATCCGTCGAGAAAGTTCATGTGATGCTCCTTGAATAGATGGGGTGTGGTTTTTGGCTGTTTTCAGGGTCGACCGCAGGACCTGCAGTTTTTCTACTGTTCTGCGGTCGACTCTGATGTTGCTTAGAAAGGCTTGTCGCCGATGATGGCGGCGCGCTCCATCTTGCGATGGCACGGCGGGTAGTCCATGACCGCGTAGTGCTGCGTGCTGCGGTTGTCCCAGATCGCCATGCTGTAAGGCTTCCAGCGCCAGCGCACCTGGTACTCGGGGTTGTAGGCCTGGCTGATCAGGTACTGCATCAGGTCGCTGCCGTTCTTGTTGTAGTCCTGGCCGTAACGGACGCGGTCCTTGGTGTGGTAATTGACGAAGTGCGTCGTGAAGGCATTGACGAACAGCACCTTCTCACCAGTTTCCGGATGGGTGCGGACCACCGGGTGCTCGGCATCCGGGTACTGGGCCTTCATCGCCAGGCGCTTCTCCTGCGGCATCGCGGCGGCGAACGAGGAATTGAAGCTGTGGTTGGCGATCAGGCTGGCGATTTCCTTCTTGACGTATTCCGGCAGCTTTTCGTAGGCTAGCACCATGTTCGCCCACATCGTGTCGCCGCCGACCGGCGGGCATTCGATGCAGCGCAGCACGCAACCGAGGGCCGGCGTCTCGCGCCAGGTGCCGTCGGTGTGCCAGGCATTCTCGTAGCGGTCGATCGGGCTGTTCGGGTCCTTGTAGATCTGGACCAGGCCCGGGGCTTCCGGGTGGCTCGGGGCCATCGGATGGGTTTCGAGCTCACCGAGGCGCTGGGCGAAGGCCATGTGGTCCTTGCGCGACAGCTTGTTCAAGTCCTGGTCGCGCAGGAAAAGTACCTTGTGCTTGAGCAGCGCGGCGTAGATCTCGTTGAACAGGCCGTCGTCGCGAACGGCATCGCCGAGATTGACGTCGAGCAGTTCCGCACCCACGGCGCATGTCAGTTGTTCGATTCTCATTTGTGGTTGTCTCCTCAAATTACAAAAATTGATGAACCGGTCGTCTTGCGGGCTTCCAGATCACGGTGCGCCTGCACTGCCTCCCGCAGTGCATAACGTTGGTTGATTTCGATCTTGATGCGGCCGGCAGCCACATGACCGAAAATTTCGTTGGCCAGCGCACTCTTCTCGGCCGGGTCGGCGATGTAGTCGGCGAGCGCCGGGCGGGTCAGGTAGAGCGAACCCTTCATCGCCAGCAGTTGCGGGTTGAAGCCGTCGATCGGGCCGGAGGCGGTGCCGACGCAGACCATCAGGCCACGGCGCTTCAGCGAATCGAGCGACGCCAGGAAGGTGCTCTTGCCGACGCTGTCGAAGACGACATTGACGCCGACCCCGTCAGTCAGCTCGCGGGCTCGCTTGGCGACATCCTCGTGGCTGTAGTTGATGGTTTCGTCGCAACCGTGGGCGCGGGCGATTTCCGCCTTCTCCTCGGTCGACACGGTGCCGATGACGCGCAGGCCGAGCAGCCTGGCCCACTGCGAGACGATCAGGCCGACGCCGCCCGCTGCGGCATGCAGCAGGATGGTGTCGCCAGCCTTGAAATCATAGATGCGGCGCATCAGGTAGGCCGAGGTCAGGCCGCGCATGGTCATTGCAGCGGCTGTCTCGCATTCGATGCCGGCCGGCAGCTTGATCAGCGGTGCGGCGGCGATGATGCGGGCCGTGCTGTAGGCGCCCAGCGTATTGATGAAGCCGGTGTAGGTCACCTTGTCGCCAACTGCCACATTGTTGACGCCGGGGCCGATGGCCTCGACGATACCGGCCGCCTCGACGCCCATGCCGGCAGGCAGTGGGATCGGGTAGGTGCCGTTGCGGAAGTAGGTGTCGGCGAAATTCAGGCCGACCGCGACATGGCGCAGGCGGACTTCGCCCGGGCCGGGTTCGCCGACTGCAACATCCTCCAGTCGCAGGACTTCGGGGCCGCCGGCCTCATAGAATCGAATTGCCTTTTCCACGTGTTCTCCTTTGTGTTCTTGATGTCTGATTTATTAGCCGCGCTTCGTTGCGGTATCGGTTTCTGCCAGATTGACGATTCTCGAAAAGAGGTGCTTGAACTCGGCATCGGTTTCACCACCGAAGCGCGGGTCGCGGTTTTCCGAAAACGCCGCGTTGATTTCACTCCAGTCGGCCTCGGTCAGGTAGCGCTGCGCCTCCGGCAGAATGACCCCTTCCTCGCGCCCCATGTGCTCCCACATGAAATTGGCGTAGGCGGCAACCAGCTTTTCCAGTTTTTCGGCCGGTTTTTTGCCGGCGATATATTCGTCTACCGCTACCTCCAGGTCGGCCACCATCTGCTGGTCCCGGTCGTGCTGGCGTTCAAGTTCGTCGAGCTCCGGATTGACGGCGGACGTCCGTTCGCGCAGCTTGCGGAACAGATACTCTTCTTCTTTGGGATGGTGCAAGGCCACCGGAAATTCCCGGATGTAATGCACCATGGCTTTCATCAGGGCCGGGTCGGGGGTGAGCGTGCCGTCGGCGGCCGGGGCCAAGGCGTGCAGCCAGGCGTGCAGGACGGCGGCCAGGGAACGATGCTCGTCACGGATGGTGGCGATGGCCTGGGCCGGGGCGGGGGGATCGGCCATCGCCGAAACGAGAACCGGAATTTCCGAATTAATCAGCACCTTCAGCGTCTGTGAGCCGAGCATCATGCCCAGGGTAGTGCGCCGGCCATGCGAAGCCATGAAGATCAGGTCGCAGCCTTCGCCGCGGGCAGCGGCAATGATCGCCTCATAGGGCGAGTCGCTGACCGTCGTGCTCGAGGCGCAGGGCACGCCGCAGGCACGGGCTGCCGATTCCGCCTTGGTCAGCAGTTCGCGGGCCCGCCCTTCGAAGTTGTAGCTGTAGTCGTCGGGCGATGTCAGGCGCACGATCTCGGCATCGCCCCGCAAGGAGGCGGCATGATCGGCGGCGGCATGGAAGAAAGTGATCCGGGCACCCAGGGTGCGTGCGAACTCGACGGCCCGGCCAACCGTGACGGTAGACAGATCGGTGTTGTCGATGGGTACCAGCAAGTGACGATACATGGCGACTCCTAGCGCAATATTGTTCTAAAGTTGATCTTCATGCCTCGACCTGCACAAAGACTTTTCCATCGTCGATCCTGACGGGAAAGGTTCTCAGCCCCTTCTCGGGGGCAACCAGCAAGGCGCCGGTCGTCACGTCGTAACGCCAGCCGTGGGCCGGGCAGGCGACGACCTTGCCGCACAACCGGCCGCCACTCAGCGCAGCACCACCGTGCAGGCACGAGTTTTCCGTGGCGTGGATGGTGCCGTCGACATTGAAGAGGACGATATCCGTCGTCCCGATGCGCACGGGACGCGACTTGCCGGGGGCAATGTCATGCAGGGAATATGTTTCGACGAATTTCATTTTTGACTCACGGGTATCGGGCTTGGTTGAATCGTAGGGGATCGATCGTCCTCGGACCCCCCTCGAAAAAGGGGGGGTATAACTATTTCAGCAAAGCAGTGATTTTGTTTTATCGTATAAATGATGACTGCTGGATTGTTCGCCTGGAGACGCGAACATGGCGGTCCGTTTCGAGTGTTGTTCGGCAAATACGATAACGATTCCATAGAGAACTCACGCCCGATGAACTTCGCACCTATCGACGCCAGCGCGACTTATTCCGAGCTCGTCCTCAAGACGATGCCGCCGCGCGCGCCACGCCATCAATTGCCCCGGCCACGCCTGAGCCTGGGCGACGAACAGTTTCGCGATTGCCCGGTGATCGTGGTCCAGGCCCCACCCGGTTTCGGCAAAACCTCGCTGCTTGGCCAGTGGCGACGGGAGTATCTGGCGCGCGGCGCGGCCGTGGCCTGGATGACCGCCGATGACGGCGACGACCTGCAGCGATTCCTGCATTGCCTGGTCCAGGCCGTTCGCTTCGGATGTGGGCGCCCGGCTTTCGGGCGCTTGCTGCTGGAAACCGTGGGTACCAAGCCGGGCGAACTGGAGGGCGTCACGGCCTGGTTGGCCGAGGTGGCCCAGAGTTCCCTCGACATGGTGCTGATCGTCGATGAGGCGGAGCGCCTGTCGAGCGGAAACTTCGCCGCGCTGACCTATCTGTTGCACAACCTGTCACCCAACTTGCATGTCGTTATCGGCGCGCGCGGCGGGCTTGATGCGGCGATCGCCGATCTGGTCGACTATGGTCAGGCGTTGTCGCTGGGGCCGGATGCTTTGCGTTTCCGGCTCGATGAAAGCATGTTGCTGGCTCGCAATCGCTTTGGTGAAAAGCTCGATACCGACACGGCGGCGCGCCTGCACGAACTGACCGAGGGGTGGCCGCTCGGGCTGCAGATCCTGATGGCCGGGCTGGAAAAGGGCGGCGATCTGCGGGCTGGCCTGCCCTTGATGTCCGGTAGTGAGTCGGGCAGTGGTTTTGTCGGTGGCTTGCTGACTAATCTGGGGAGGGAGGATGCTGATTTCCTGGTCCGGATTTCCATTGTCGATCTCATTCATCCTGATCTCGCAGCCGCCCTGAACGGTGTCGCCGGGGCGCCGGAACAACTGGCCCGGCTGATTCGCGAAACACCGGTCTTCGTCGTCGGCGACGACAGCGACTGGGTCCGCCTGCATAACCTGGTGCGCGATGCCTTGCGCCGCAAATTGGCCGAATTGCCCGAGGCGGAACGACGCGATCTGCATCTGCGAGCGATGCGCTGGCTGGCCGACCACGGCATGATCCAGGATGCCGCCCGGCACGCCCACGAGGCCGGGCAACACGACCTGGCCTACGATCTGGCGGAAAAGTGTCTTTACGAAGCGGTCACCCAGGGCCGCCAGGAAATGGTGTTGCGCTGGCTTGATCTGTTGCCCGACGCTGAACTCAAAAAACGTTTCCGGCTGCGCCTGGCGGCTGCCTGGGCCCTGGCCCTGAGCGAGCGCCACAATGAGGCGAAGGCCTTGGTCAGTGACATTATCGACAACCCGGCGGTCGATCCCCTGTTGCGCTATGAGTGTGCCCTGATCGCCAGTGGGGCGGCCTATTATGCCGACGAGCCGGATCTTTACATCGAGTTGCTGCAGCCCTGGCTGGCCGGACCGCCCCCTGACCGGGAGCAGCGCGTGCTGCAGATGCATGCCAACCGGCAGGCAGCGATGGCCATCATGACCGGCGACCCAGCGCGGGCGCGGCGTTGCCTGCAGGCCGTGCCGCATGCCGATTTCGACAAGCGCTATCGCTACGGGATACGCTGGGGCGAATTCATCGGCGGCCTGAGCTATTACTGGGAGGGGCAGGGCGTGCTGGCCGAAGAAGTGCTGCGGCCGGCCCTTGGTAACGCCGATGCCGAACTCGGGCGACGTCATCCGCTATCCTGCATGATCGCCTCCTTGTTGGCTGCGTCAGTATTCGACCGTGACCGGGTCGATGAAGCGGCGGAGTTGCTGGCCAACCGGCTCGATGTCCTCGAACGGGTGGGGACGCCGGAAACCGCCTTGATCGGTTATCGGACGGCAGCCCGAATTGCCGCCGCCAAGGGCGTCGAGCATCGGGCGCTCGATTTGCTGGAGGTGATGAGTGCGGTCGGTGTCGCCCGCAATCTGCCGCGGCTCTGCGTCGCCAGTCTGGCTGAGCAGGTCAGGATGCACGCCGGGCGGTTCCGTTCCGAAACCTGCCGGGCGCTGGTTCAGCGGATTGATGAAATCGTTGCCGAGCACTTGCAGGGCAAGGGGCCGCTCTGGTGCGCCTCGGTCGAGGTGTTGCAGCGGCTGGCTCATGCCCACGCCCTGATTGCGGCCCAGGAATGGGCGGCGGCTGCCGAGGGTCTGGGGCGTGCGCTGACCATGATCGAGATCGCACGTTTGGGGCGTTGGCGTATCGAAACCATGGCCTTGCGCGCCTTCGCCATGGAGCGCGCCGGCCAGGAGGGGCGGCCGCTGCTGCTCGAAGCGATGAATCTGGCACAGACTTTCAGTCTGTCCCGAGTCTTTGTCGATGCCCACCCGGCCCTGGCCGATTGGGTTCGGCGTACTTCGGAGGAAGATGGGGGGCAGCGGATCCAGATGGCGCGCACGGCCCGCCCGCTTCCCCTGCGCTCGACTGCGGCGCCGCGTGCGGTGCCGAGCATGGTGTTGACCCCGAAGGAGCGCGAGGTACTGGAGCACCTAGCGCGCAATCTTTCCAACAAGGAAATTGCCCAGGCCATGGAAGTCGGCGAAGAGACGATCAAGTGGCATCTGAAGAACCTGTTCGGCAAACTCGATGCCGGCACCCGCAAGCACGTCGTTCGCCGGGCTCAGCTCCTCGGCCTGCTCGAAGGCGCTGACTGACCGGTTCTTTCAGCCGGGGAGCTCACCCCGGCCCGTTTTACCCCCCCCTTCTTTACCTGACTAACCCCCCGTTTCTGGGGGGGGAAGCTGGCGCGCGCTCTGGATAATCAGATCCCAGAAGCAGTCTGGAAACAGACCTCTCGGATTAATCAGCCAGGAAGGAAGAGAAAATAATGCATAAACGGAGACAAGGCTCGCAGTGGAATCGCATCCGTCCCATCGTGTTGGCAGTTGCTGCACTGGGAGCAGGGGGCAATGCCGCGGCGTTCAATATCGATACCGGCAACGAGGATCTGGAGGTCCGCTGGGACAACACGATCCGCTACAACGTCGCAGGCCGTACCAAGGGGCGTAACCCGCTGATCGCCGGCAATCAGGCCTATGATCAGGGTACCTTCAGCAAGGATCGCGGTGATGCGGTCGCCAATCGTATCGACTTGCTGACCGAGTTCGATCTTTCCTACAAGAAAATGCTTGGCTTCCGCTTCAGCGGTGCCGGCTGGTATGACGGTGCCTACGGCGACGATCCTCATCCCAACCCGAAGTTCGCGGCGATTGGCGAATACAACGGTAACCACTACAGCTCGTATACCAAGCGCTATTACCAGGGGCCGGCAGGTGAAGTGCTCGATGCCTTCGTCTTCGCCAATTTCGATCTCGGCAATGTGCCGACCAAGGTACGAGGCGGTCGTCACACTGTGTTCTGGGGCGAGGCATTGTTCCTTGGCGGCGCGCTGCATGGTATTTCCTATTCACAGATGCCGCTCGATCTGCAAAAGGGGTTTGCTACTCCGGGCGTCGAGGCGAAGGAGTTGTTCCGTCCCTTGAATCAGGTCTCCGGCCAGGTTCAGGTGACCGACACCTTGTCGCTTGCCGGCCAGTATTTCCTTGAATGGGAGCCGTACCGTTATCCCGAGGGCGGCACGTATCTAGGGCCCGCCGACTTCGCCTTCAATGGTCCGGATCGCGTCTTTGCCGGCGCACCACTCGGCTTCGTCCCGCGCGGTGACGCCCGGGAGCCAAAGCAGCGTGGCGAGTTTGGCCTGAGCGCCCGCTGGTCGCCGGAGTTCCTCGACGGGACACTGGGCTTCTATTACCGCAATTACGCCGACAAATTGCCGCAAGCCCTGCTGAATTTGCGGACGGCGAGGAACGGGGTGCCGTTCCACCAGTACAACCTGACCTACGCCGACGACATTGACTTGTACGGCATCAGCTTCGCGAAGAATATTGGCGGCGTCAGCGTTGGTGCGGAAATGTCCTATCGCCACAACACGCCTTTGGCAGCCAAGATTCTGGGCACGGTGACGACAGGCTTCCCGGGCGAGGGGGAAACCGTTGGTCCGCGTGGCGATACCCTCCATGCCCTGGTCAATGTATTGGGGACGATCTCGGAAACTCCGCTTTTCGGGGCTGCTACCTGGGCGACCGAACTGGTCTGGAGCCGCCTGGAAAAGGTGCGCAGCGGGGCGAATAATTTCAGCGGGGTCGGCTACGGCGGCTGTTCCTTTGCTTTCAAGCCGGTTGGCGACGTCCATGATGGTTGTGCGACCCGCGACTATTTCGGTCTGGGCGCCAGCTTTACGCCGACTTGGTTCCAGGTTTCGCCGGGCGTTGATCTTTCAGCGCCGATGGCCTTCTCTTATGGTCTGAAGGGTAACTCCGCAACGACCTTCGGCGGCAGCCAGGCCAATGGCAACTTCACCGCCGGTCTCGGACTCGATATTTTCCAGAAATATCGGATCGATCTGAAGTACGTCAGTTACTTCGGCCGTATCCAGGACTACGGCCAGTCGGGCGGCTCGACGAACATCACCGCCGCTGGCCTGACCACCTATCTGAAGGATCGCGATTTCCTCGGCCTGACCTTCAAGACTACCTTCTAAGGAGACAAACATGCGATTTCAAAAATCACTCACTATCGTCGCCGTCGCTTCTACATTGAGCGGCCTGGCCCACGCCGGCGTCACCGCTGACGAAGCCAAGAAACTCGGCACTTCCCTGACCGCCGTTGGTGCCGAGAAAGGCGCCAACAAGGACGGTTCCATCCCGGCCTACACCGGTGGCCTGACCAAGGCGCCGGCGGCCTACAAGGCTGGTGATGGCCTGCGCCCAGACCCCTTTGCTGACGAAAAACCGCTTTTCTCGGTTGATGGCAAGTCGACCGACAAATACGGCGACAAGCTGACCGAAGGGACCAAGGCGCTGATGAAGAAGAATCCGGATTACCGGATCGATGTCTACAAGACCCAGCGCACGGTTGCCTATCCCAAGGCGGTCGAGGAAACCACCGCCAAGTGCGCCACCGCCGCCAAGACCAATGCCGGCGGGCGTTCCATGGAAGGCTGCCATGCCGGCTTCCCCTTCCCGATCCCGAAGACCGGCTTCGAGGTGATGTGGAACCATCTGGTGCGTTACGAGGGCGTTGCCTACACCGTGAAGTACCAGAACTGGAATATCGACGCATCCGGTCGGCCGTCCATCTCGACCGAAGGCACTATCGTCCAGGACTACCCGTACTGGCAGGCGGACAAGGCTGATACCGGTGTCTACTACAAGCAGCGCATCACCTACTCTGGCCCGGCCCGTCGTGCCGGCGAGGCGCTGATGCTGATCGATCCGCTCGACTATACCGACAAGGACCGCCGTGCCTGGCAGTACTTGCCTGGTCAGCGTCGCGTCAAGGTCGCGCCCGATCTCTCGCACGACACCCCGAATCCGGGCACCGGCGGTACTTCGACCTTTGACGACGTCTTCCTGTTCAACGGCTCGCTCGATCGTTACGACTTCAAGCTGGTCGGCAAGAAGGAAATGTTCGTGCCGTACAACACCTATCGTATGGCCTACAACTCGACCAAGGAAGATCTGCTCAAGCCGAAATTCCTGAATCCTGACCTGGTCCGCTGGGAACAGCACCGCGTCTGGGTGGTTGAGGCCAACCTGCGCGAGGGCAAGCGTCACGTCTATAGCAAGCGGACCTTCTACATCGACGAGGATAGCTGGACCATCCTGGCTTCCGATGAGTACGACGCCCGTGGTCAGTTGTTCCGTGCCGGTTTTGCCTACATGACGCCGAGCTACGAAGCGCCGGCACCGTATAGCGCAACGCATGGCTTGTACGACCTGGTCGCCGGCTCCTACTCACTGAGCGGCTACACCGCCCAGACCGGCGGCATGCGCCACAGCAAACCGGTTTCCGAGCGTGACTGGTCGCCGGAAGCGCTGGCTGGTGCCGGTATCCGCTAACAAGGCAAATCAGGGCCGGGCGAGAGGCTTCTCTTGTCCGGCATGCCCTTCCTTATTGAAGAGTTCGCCATGAACATCCGCAGCATCATTCTCCCTGTCATTGCGCTGACGCTCGGCCTGCCGCTTTCGGCGACGGCCGACGGCTTTCGCGATGCGCTCGATACGCCGGCCCGGCAGAGCCCATTCGCCGCCAAGACCTTGCTCAATGGTGTGACCAATGCAGGGCACCGGGTGGTTGCGGTTGGTCAGCGCGGGCATATCGTTTATTCCGACGATGCCGGCAAGTCCTGGCAGCAGGCGCAGGTGCCGGTCAGTTCCGACCTAGTGGCAGTGAGCTTTCCGACCCCCGCGAAGGGCTGGGCGGTCGGCCATGATGGCATCGTGCTGCATTCGGCCGACGGCGGAGCGACTTGGGCGCGCCAGCTCGATGGCCGTGGTGCGGGCAAGATCATGACTGATTTCTACGCTGCGCAGGCGGCCAAGGGCAACCTGGGTGCGCCGGAGGCAGCCGCCGCACTGATCGACGAGGCCGGCCGTATTGCCGCCCAGGGGGCGGAAAACCCCTTCCTCGATGTCTGGTTTGCGGATGAAAACAACGGTTTCATCGTCGGCGCCTTCAACCTGATCTTTCGCACGGCCGATGGCGGCAAGACCTGGGAACCGTGGTATCACCGGACGGCAAACCCCAATCGTCTCCACTTCTATGCCATGCGCCAGGTTGGTAACAGTCTGTACCTCGTCGGCGAACAGGGCTCGGTACAGAAACTCGATGCCGGCGGTGGACGCTTCGTGGCGCTGGAAACCGGCTACCGGGGAACCTTCTTCGGCGTCACCGGCAGCGACGGCGCAGTCATCGTGCATGGCCTGCGTGGCCACGCCTTCCGCAGCCTCGATGGCGGAGCAAGCTGGCAGAAGATCGAAACCGGCCTGCAGGATGGTGTCACCGGCAGCAGCGTCTGCGGAGAAGGGCGCATTGTCCTGGTCAGCCAGGCGGGCCGGATGTTGCTCAGCGACAACAGTGGCGCGAGCTTTCGCCCGGTCAAGCTGGAGCAGGCCGTGCCCGCCTCGGCGGTTGCCTGCCTGGGCCGTGATGTAAGCGTGATCGCCGGGGCGCGGGGTGTCCGCGCTCAGGCTATCCAGTAATTCAACGACAAAACAAGAAAAACCCACAGGAGACGCAAGCGATGGCTGTCGCAACTGACCTCATGGACCGCATGCCCATCGTGCGGAGCCTGAAAGATTTCAACCAGAATTCGGGCACCAAGCTTGAACGACTGATCTTCAACAACCGCCTGGCCGTCGTCGTGGCCTGCGTCCTGGTAACGCTGGTCTTGCTGTTTGGCGCGGCGACCAAGCTGACGCTGAATGCCAGCTTCGAGCGGATGATTCCGCAGAGCCAGCCCTATATCAAGAACTACCTGGACAACCGCGCCGAGCTGCGTGGCCTGGGCAATGTGCTGCGTATCGTCGTCGAAAACACCGAGGGCGATATTTTCGACCCGAAGTACCAGGAAACGCTGCGTAAGATCAGCGATGAGCTGTTCCTGACGCCTGGCGTCGATCGCGCCTGGGTGAAATCCCTGTGGACACCGGGCGTACGCTGGACGGAGGTGACCGAAGAGGGCTTCCGCGGTGGTCCGGTGATGCCGGAATCCTACGACGGTTCGCCGAAAGCGACCGACCAGCTACGCCTCAACATCGCCCGATCCGGCATCGTCGGCCGCTTTGTCGGCAACGACTTCAAGTCGAGCATGATCGTGGTTCCCTTGCTCGACAAGGACCCGGCGACCGGCCAGCAGATCGACTACCGGGCGCTTTCCCGGACGCTGGAAGAGAACATCCGCCATCGCTACGAGCAGGATGGCTCCGGTACACGCATCCATATGATCGGTTTTGCCAAGCTGGTCGGCGACCTGATCGAAGGCCTGTCGCAGGTCATGATGTACTTCGCGATTGCCGCCGCCATCGCTGTTGCCATCATTTATTTCTACACCCGCTGCCTGCGCAGTACGGCGCTGGTGGTCGCCTGTTCGGTGGTCGCCGTGGTCTGGCAGCTCGGGCTGGTCGCCTTCCTCGGCTTCGAGCTGGACCCCTTCTCCATCCTTGTGCCTTTCCTGATCTTCGCCATCGGTGTCTCGCACGGGGCACAGAAGATGAACGGCATCATGCAGGATATCGGACAGGGGACACACCGCCTGGTCGCCGCCCGCTATACCTTCCGTCGCCTGTTCCTGGCCGGGATGACCGCCTTGCTGGCCGATGCCGTGGGCTTTGCCGTGCTGATGCTGATCGATATCCCGGTTATCAAGGACCTCGCACTGTCCGCCTCGATGGGCGTCGCCGTGCTGATCTTCACCAACCTGATCCTGTTACCGGTCCTCCTGTCCTATACCGGCGTCAGTGCCGGGGCAGCCGAGCGTAGCTTGCAGGCCGACCAGGCCGAGTCTTCCGGCAAGGGCATGGCCGGCCTGTGGTCTTGGCTTGAACGCTTTACCGAACGTCGCTGGGCGCTGGGCGCGGTGGGCGTTTCCCTGGCGCTGGCGGTGATTGGCTTCGTCGTCAGCCTGCAATTGAAGATCGGCGATCTCGATGCCGGGGCGCCGGAATTGCGCGCCGACTCGCGCTACAACAAGGATAACGCCTACATTTCCGGCAGCTATTCACTGTCCAGCGACCAGTTCGCGGTGATCGTCAAGACGCCGGCCGAAGGTTGCTTAAATTATCAGACCCTGGTCGAGGCCGATCGCCTGGCTTGGAACCTGCAGCAGTTGCCCGGCGTACAGACTACCGTTTTCCTGGGCAATGCCGTCCGCCAGATTACCGCCGGTTCGAACGAGGGCAGCCCGAAGTGGCTGACCCTGGCACGCAATCAGGACGTGCTCAACTACGGCGCGCAGCAGGCTTCGGTCAACAACCCGGACTTGTTCAACAACGATTGTTCTGTGATGCCGGTGATTGCCTATCTAAGCGACCATCGTGCCGAAACGCTGAGCCGGGTGGTCGATGAGTCGGCCCGCTTTGCCGAAGCCAATTCGACGCCCGAGCATCAGTTCCTGCTCGCCGCCGGCAATGCCGGTATCGAGGCGGCGACCAACATCGTCGTTCATGAAGCCAACCGCACCATGCTGTTCTACGTCTATGGCGTCGTGATCCTGCTCTGCTTCATCACCTTCCGCAACTGGCGTGCTGTCGTCGTCGCCATCGTGCCGTTGATCGTGACCTCGATCCTCTGCGAAGCGTTGATGGTGATCCTCGGCATCGGCGTCAAGGTCGCGACCTTGCCGGTGATTGCGCTCGGCGTCGGCATCGGCGTCGACTACGCGCTCTACCTGCTGAGCATCCAGCTTGCCCAGCAACGGGCCGGCGCCTCCCTCGCCGTCGCCTACAAGCGCTCGATCCAATTCACCGGCAAGGTTGTTGCCTTGGTCGGCATCACCCTGGCGGCCGGCGTCGTCACCTGGGTCTGGTCGCCGATCAAGTTTCAGGCCGACATGGGCATCCTGCTCACCTTCATGTTCGTCTGGAACATGGTCGGCGCCCTGATCCTGATCCCGGCCCTCTCGCACTTCCTGCTCGACAAGCCGGCGCGCAGTGCCCAGTTCAGCCTCTCCATGCTGCGCACCGCCAGCCGCTAACAACCATGACAACCCTTAGCCAATCGTCCGCCCGCGGGGCAGGAGCCGGAAAAATGCACGCCTTCTTCGCCCATCGCATTCCGCACTGGAAAGCTCTCTGGCCGGGCATCTTGACCGCCATCACCATTGCCATGGCAGCAACTTTCGTCGCCGAGCACCAGGGCGGCCCGCAACTGCTCTATGCACTGTTCTTCGGCATGGCCTTCAACTTTGCGGCGCAGGGTGAGAAGGTCAAGGCAGGTATCGAGTTCACCGCACGCCAGGTCCTGCGCTTCGGTGTTGCGCTGCTCGGCGTGCGTATCACGGTCGACCAGATTACGTCGATCGGCAGCACTTCGATCACGATGGTCATCGGCGGGGTGTTCATGACCATCCTGTTTGGTGTGTCGATCGGCCGCATCCTGAAGCGACCGGCAGTCGAGGGCGTGCTCACCGGTGGTGCTGTGGCGATCTGCGGTGCTTCTGCCGCCCTGGCCATTTCAGCGGTCTTGCCGAAGAACGAGGAAAACCAGCGTTTCACGCTGTTTACCGTAGTCGGTGTCACCGCCCTGTCGACCGTGGCGATGATCGCCTACCCGAGTATCGCCAAATTCCTCGAACTCAGCCCCAGTGCCTCAGCCGTCTTCATCGGCGGCACTATCCATGATGTTGCCCAGGTGGTGGCTGCCGGCTACCTGATTTCCCCGGAGGTCGGCGACACGGCAACTTTCGTCAAGCTGCTGCGCGTTGCCATGCTGCTGCCGGTCGTCGTCATCCTGTCGCTGCTCTTCCGCAGCCAGGGCGGCGGGCAGGGCAGCAAGCCGCCGCTGCTGCCGATGTTCCTGGTCGGCTTCGCAGCCCTGATCGTGATCAACAGCCTGGGCTGGATACCCAAGCCGGTCGTTGACGGCATGTCTGGCCTGTCGCGCTGGTGCCTGGTGGTGGCGATCGCCGCCCTCGGCGTCAAGACCTCCTTTCAGCAACTGGCTGCCCTCGGCTGGCGCCCGGTCTTGATGCTGGTGATCGATACCGTATTCCTGGCTTGCCTGATCCTCGGCGGCCTGATGCTCCAGCACTAAACCTTTTGAAAGAGCAAAGATCATGAACAAGATTGTGCAATGGCCGGAAATCGGCCCGATGTTCCGGGATGGCATGACCGTCATGTTCGGCGGCTTCATGGGGGTCGGCACCCCCTTGGGGATCGTCGCCGCGCTGCGCGAAAGCCGCGTCGGCCAGCTGACCCTGATCGGCAACGATACGGCGATGCCCGATGCCGGTGTTGGTCCGCTGGTGGCGAGCGGTCAGGTGAGCCGGGTGATCGTCTCCCATATCGGTACCAACCCGACCACCGGCAAGAAGATGATCGCCGGTGAACTCGATGTCGACCTCGTGCCCCAGGGCACGCTGATCGAGCGTATCCGCTGTGGTGGCAGTGGCCTGGGCGGCGTCCTGACGCCGACCGGGGTCGGCACCGTGGTCGAGGAGGGCAAGACCAAGATGGCGGTTGGCGGCAAGGAATACCTGCTCGAGCTGCCGCTGCGCGCCGACATCGCGATCATCAAGGCGAAGCGCGCCGACCGGGCCGGCAATCTGGTCTATGAACGGGCGGCGCGCAATTTCAATCCGGTGATCGCCTTTGCCGCCGATCTGGTCATCGTCGAAGTCGATGAACTGGTCGAGGTCGGTGAGATCGATCCGGACATGGTGATGACCCCGGCCGCGCTGGTCGACAAGATCGTTCTGAGTCAGGGAGCTTGAAAATGGAAGCCAAGGAAATCATTGCCCGTCGCGTTGCCCAGGAGTTGAAGGAGGGCTATGTCGTCAATCTCGGGATCGGCCTGCCGACCATGGTGCCGCGCTTCCTGCAGAAGGGCATAAACATCACGCTACAGTCGGAAAACGGCTTTCTCGGCCTCGGGCCACTCGAAGGCGAGCCGATGCCCGGTGTCGTCAATGCCGGCGGTGTGCCCTGCGGCCTGGTGCCGGGGGCGGCGATGTTCGACAGCGCCACCTCGTTTGCGCTGATCCGCGGTGGTCATGTTGACGTCACCGTACTGGGCGGTTTGCAGGTCGACGAAGAAGGCAGCCTGGCCAACTGGATGGTGCCCGGCAAGATGGTGCCCGGCATGGGCGGTGCGATGGATCTGGTCAGTGGTGCCCGCAAGGTGATCGTCGCCATGGAGCATTGCACGAAGGAGGGTGAAACGCGCATCCTTGAACGCTGCAATTTACCGCTGACGGCCAAATCCCGGGTCTCGATGGTGGTTACAGAGCTGGCTGTCTTCTCGATTTCGCATGGCGAGTTCATCCTGCTCGAAACCGCGCCCGGGGTCTCGGTCAAGGTGGTGCGCGAGAGGACCGGCGCACGTTTCGTCGTGCCCGAGAATGTCGGCCGGATGGCGCTCGGTATCGCTTAGGGGGGGCGTTCAGAAGAGCCGGGTGAAGTGTCGGCGGGGACACCGGCTAACGGAGCCAGGGGCCGAGCACTCGGCCTGGCTTACGGCCTCATCCAGGCACTGCCGACCTGGAAGTACGCAGCGGGGCCATCGCGGCTCCAAGCGATATCCAGACCCATATGGATGCCGTACTTTCTGGCCAGTTCATATCGTAGCCCCGCACCACCAGCGACAACGTTGCTGGTTTGCGTCAATTGCCGGATTTCATCCACCGCCGATCCGGCCCCGACAAAACCCAGAAGACTGAAGCGCTGCCAGAATTGCCAGCGCAATTCGGCTTCCACTTGCGCAACCTTTTCGCCCTGATAGCGCATGGCCGGTACGCCGCGCATCAGTACATACGGTTGCATGTAAAAAGGCGCCTCGCCATAGTTGAAGCTGATGCTCTCCCGCAAACCGAGCGACCATTTTGCATCCAGCGGGAAATACTGCATGCCGACCAGGTTGAGTCGCGTGAACTTCAGATCGCTGCCCAATGTCTGGTCGAATATGCTGACTGACAACTCCATATAATTGCCGCTGCGCGGGGTGAAAATATTGTCGCGCGAATCATGCGAAAAAGTGGCATTGATGCCACCAAGCCTGGTTGATCGGTCGTTCTCCGGGAAATCGAAGGGAGTGTTGAAGGTGGCGCTGCTGTTGGCCAACATGTAGCCCAGCCCAACCCAGTTCTGGGATTGGCCGATACGGTACTTTGCTTGTGCCCTTGCACCCGACAGGTTCAGCGAGTAAGCGCGTGGGTGCTTGTTCAGGAAACCTTGCTCGCCGGTGCCGTAGTAATCCAGATTAACGCTGGTCTTGATGGCGCCGACCAGTGTCTGAAGTCGATCGTCCATCCAGTAGCGCATATCCCCCAGGATCAGGCCGCGTGATCCGTTGTCGGTTGCCAGGGCGCCGACCACCGAGATATTCGGACGACCAAACCCCGCCCCTGCTTCCGGGTTTTGCTTGTCAATGAAGGCCAGGGCGCCAACGGCACCCAAACCGACGGCCGGTTCCGTGATCGGAATCGCCAGTGGCAGGAAGCCATAGGCCCGATCGATGAAGTTGCCCAAGTCCGGCCAGCCATTATCGTCCGCTCCGGGCGACGACTCTTGCCGCGCATTTGCTTCTGCAGGCGTCCGCACGGCGGAGGGGGCAGTCTGCGCCCATGTGTTCATGCCGGACGAGAGCAAAGCGAGCAAGCCAAGTGCTTTGAAAGCATGAAGACGAATTTGATTGGTCATTGCCTCGAAGCTTTTTTGGCTACTTTGTTTGATTCTGATCCCCGATTTTCTTGTTGTCGGCGAAGTTTCGACAGGGCTCATATTGCCTCTGAAATCGGTATTCAAAGCGAACACTTGCCGGTGGTATGCTACCACTTGTCATCTTCTGGATGATCTGACCTGCTTCGATACGCGACATGAACCAGCAAAGTGTTTTACCTGCCGCATGGCGCCAGGCATTCACCTTTATGTGGAGGTTGATCGAATGAAAAAGAAAATCCTTTGGGTGTTGGCCTGCAGCTTGGGGCTGATTTCCCAAGTGTTAGCCCAACAATACGTCTATCCGGCGCAGGGGCAGTCTCCAACGCAGCAGCAGAGCGATGAGTCCGCCTGCCATACATGGGCCGTCCAGCAGACCGGTTTCGATCCGGCGAAGCCGCTACCGCCGCAACCAGCAGCAAAGCCGCCGACGACTGCCACAGGGACAGCCCCCGGGGCTGGTGCGCGTGGCGCCATGAGAGGGGCGGTCGTCGGCGAGGTGGTCGGCGGCGATGCCGGAACTGGCGCAGCGGTCGGGGCTGTTGCCGCGCGCGGACAAAGCCGCCGGCAAAATACCGCGACCCAGCAGCAAGCCCAGCAGCAACAGCAGGCCAGTTCCCAGCAGCAACAGGGCGCCTTTGCGAAGGCACGGGCGGCCTGCCTTGAGGGGCGGGGCTACACGGTCAAATAGCCGGAGATTTGTTGCCTAAAGCCCATCAACTCTGCCATCAGCTTTGGCCGCAAAGGCCATGCAGTAGATGAATACCGTTATCGAGGATTCGCAAGATGTCCAATACGTCCAGTAAAAAACCGACCGATTCAACGGCTAACACGACGCAGGAATTGCTTCCGGGATTGGTCGGAGGCATGAATGCCATCCTGCAGGCCTGGGGGCCGGCGGGTGAATATATGATCGATGCCACCCAGCGCACTATTCTGTTCTGGGATCTGCTACGCCAGCGCAGCGATCAATACTATGAACAGAAGGCGAAGAAAGTTCCCCATGTGCTCAACTTCGATGCAGAACTGGTGCTGGATGCCCGTGGTTTCGAGCAGCCGGTCAATTACATACTGGTCAGTGTCAAGCCGCCGGCTGGCGTAACGATCGATCCCCTGAAACGTCCGTTTGTCGTTGTTGATCCGCGAGCCGGGCACGGGCCGGGGATTGGAGGTTTCAAGGCCGACAGCGAACTTGGCGTCGCCATGCGCGCCGGGCATCCCTGTTATTTCGTCGGCTTTACCCCTGAACCGATGCCGGGGCAAACCATCGAAGACATCATGCACGCCGAGGCGGTCTTCCTTGAAAAAGTCATTGAGCTGCATCCGGAGGCCGAGGGCAAGCCCTGCATTATTGGCAACTGTCAGGCCGGTTGGGCGGTCATGATGCTGGCTGCGACGCGGCCTGAACTGTGCGGCCCGGTCATCGTTCCAGGCTCGCCGCTTTCCTATTGGGCTGGTGTCGAAGGCGAGAACCCGATGCGTTATACCGGCGGGCTGGCTGGTGGTAGCTGGATCACCGCACTGACCAGTGACCTCGGTAACGGCAAGTTCGACGGTGCCCATCTGGTCAAGAATTTCGAAAATCTCAACCCGTCCAACACGCTGTGGAGCAAGAATTACGATATCTGGTCCACAATCGATAGCGGGGCACAGCGTTTCCTCGAATTCGAGAAGTGGTGGGGCGGTCACGTCAATCTCAACGGCGAGGAAATACAGTGGATCGTCGACCAGTTGTTCGTCGGCAATCGTCTTGCAACGGGTGAGATCGTGACCAGCGATGGCAAGCGAATCGATCTCCGCAATATTCGCTCGCCGATCATCTGTTTCTGCTCCAAGGGCGACAACATCACCCCGCCGCAACAGGCCCTGGGTTGGATTGCCGATTTGTACGCCAAGGATGACGACATTCGCGTCTGCGGCCAGACCATCATCTATGCCATTCACGAAAGCGTCGGTCACCTTGGCATCTTTGTCTCGGGGGGCATCGCCAAGAAGGAACATCAGGAATTCGCTTCCAACATCGACCTGGTCGATGTCTTGCCGCCCGGCCTGTATGAGGCGGTAATGACTCCGAAATCCAGCGCAGCAGCCAATCCCGACCTGGTGGTCGGCGACTGGATTGTGCGTTTCGAGCCGCGCACCTTGAACGACATCCGTGCAATCGTCCAGCCCAGTGCCGAGAACGAGCGTCGCTTTGCCGCCGTGCAACGAGTGTCTGAGATCAATCTCGGCCTCTATCGCACCCTTCTTCAACCCCTTGTTCGGGCCGGCATCAACGAACAGACGGCGGAATGGATGAAAAAGCTCAATCCATCCGAACTCCAGTTCGAGATATTTTCCGATCGCAACCCGTTTATGCAGCAAATTGCCCAGCTTGCCGAGGAGGTACGCCGGCAACGCCAGCAGGTATCGGCAGACAATCCTTTCCTGGCCTGGCAATCGGCGATTTCAGAGGGGATTGTCACAGCCCTCGACGGCTATCGCGATCTGCGCGATAGCAGCCTGGAACAGATCTTCCTGGCCACCTACAGTTCGCCGGTGTTGCAGGCATTGCTCGGCCTGAAGGCCTCGGATGCGCCGCCGCGCCAGCGGCCCGGTATGGATCCGGAACGTATTGCTTTCATCGAGCGGCGTATTGCCGAGTTGAAGTCGCGTATCGCCGACGGCGGGCTGCACGAAGCTGTCATTCGTAGCCTGGTCCATATCGGGATGGCCGGGCCTGGAGTGGATGAACGCGCGTTCAACGAATTGCGGCAAATTCGTGCTGAAAACAAGGGCCTTTCACTGGAGGCGTTCAAGCAGCTTGTGCGCGAGCAGTTTTTCGGCCTATTGCTCGACCAGGAGGCTGCGCTGGCTGCCATTCCGACGATGTTGCCGACCGAGCCCGTCGTCCGCGAGAAGTCGCTGGAGGCCATCCGGCGCACTGTCGAGGCGACCGGAAAGGTTAGCGGCGAACGGGCCGACCGCCTGGCGCAGATCGAAAAACTATTTGCCGGCACCGAGCAAAAAGTGGCGACCAAACGGATTTCCCGCAAGGCCAGCTAAGCAATATTCATCGATGGGAAGGAAGTGAGATGGAACGCAAACACGAGAAGTATGAACGCCTGATTGCTCGCTGTAAAACCCTGTCACCAACTCCGACCGCTGTTGCCCATCCCTGTGACGAGAATTCGCTCAAGGGGGCGGTAGAGGCTGCAGAAATGGGAATCCTGCAGCCGATTCTGGTCGGCCCCCGTAGCAAGATCGAAGCAGTGGCGGCACAGTTCGGGCTCGATATCTCGAAGTTCGAACTGGTGGATGTGCCGCATAGCGTTGCCGCTGCCGAGGCTGCTGTACAGCTGGCCCGCGAAGGGCGGGCTGAGTTGCTGATGAAGGGCAGCCTGCATACCGATGAACTGATGGCTGCCGTGGTGCGCAGCGGCACCGGCTTGCGAACGGCGCGGCGGATCAGTCACTGCTTCATCATGGATGTGCCGAGCCTCGACCGGGCGATTATCGTGACCGATGCGGCAATCAACATCTTTCCAAGCATGGAAGACAAGATGCACATCATTCAAAACGCCATCGATCTGGCGCTCTCGCTGGGGATCGAGCAACCCAAGGTGGCGATACTCTCAGCCATGGAAACGATCAATCCGAAACTCCAATCGACCATCGAAGCAGGTGCGCTTTGCAAAATGGCGGATCGCGGCCAGATTACCGGCGGTATTCTCGATGGCCCGCTGGCGCTCGACAATGCAGTCGATCTCAATGCAGCCAAGATCAAGAAGATCGAATCACCGGTTGCCGGCAAGGCCGATATCCTGGTCGTGCCGGATCTCGAGGCCGGCAACATGCTGGCCAAGAGCCTGAGTTTCATGGCGGATGCCGACGCTGCCGGCATCGTACTCGGCGCTCGCGTGCCGATCATTCTGACCAGCCGCGCCGATTCGGTGCTGACGCGACTTGCTTCCTGTGCCGTTGCCGCGCTGGTTGCCCGGAACAGGCGGGAGAATGCCAGCAAGGTGGTGGCCTGATCCATGCCACTCGACCTTCAAGCATGCGCTGGCGCGCCTGCCTTGTACCTTAGCTTTGTAGTGCCAAAGAAAGGTGCACCGTGCCATCGGAAACCTCGGAAGTCATTGGCCAACCGCTACGCTTGAAGACGCCAAGCATTGCGGTGTTGTGCGGCAGAACTTCAGCGATGAAGGTCTTGATGCCGGCGCCGATCGCAATCCGGCCGAGATGCTTGAGCAGGCGGCCGGCAATGCCTAGTCGATGAAAGTCTTCCTCAACGAGAAATGCCACTTCGGCGCTATCCTCGCCAGCCCGGACATAGCTTGCCGAGGCAATCACGATTTCCCGACCTTCCTGCATTACGGTACAGAGCAATATGACCCGGCGATCAAAGTCGGTTTCGCGAAAACGCTGGAGTTCCGCCGGCGATATTTCTTTCTTGGGGCCGAAAAAGCGCAGATAGACTGATTCCGGATTGAGCTGATGAAACGCTTCGACAATCCTTTCGCTGTCATCCGGGCGTGATGCCCGGATACATATGTCGAGGCCGTTTCTGAGGGATTCTGTTTCGGCGTACTGACGGATGTCGCTCATGATGCACATCTCCTTGCCAACTTTTGGTCTATCGGGAATTGCCGTGCTGAATAATAGATCTTCCGAATGCTGCTTGTTGCCGTGATCTGAGATCGAGGTGATATTTCCCAATCATATCCAAGAAAGCATCTCCGGAAAATGAAGGTTGTCGGGTATTGAGGATCTGCTTTGTGCTGCCTATCATGAACCGATAGAACCTTTGCATAATAAGTTTCGGCCAAATCATCATTGGCGGTGCTGGAGAAAAGTTATGAAGACAGTTCGCTCGCTGACATTGAATTTTATCGATGGCAAAAAAATGTCCTTTGAGTTTCCGGAGCAGGTTGAAATTAACGCCGCTCGACAGTTGATGCTGAAAAGTCTTTGGGAGAGCGATCGGCTGGTGGTCGAAGTCGATGGGGATTTTTTGATTTTCCCGATGAGTAACATCCGCTATTTTCAAATCTCTGTTCCCGGGGCACTTGAGGAGCAGTTGAAACTTCCTTCCCATACCATTTACGGAGCTTCAATCGTCGGTTGACAAGGCGATGGGGGGCGAATTGCCGGGTTGGTGAAATAACCATCAACAGCGTCAACTAACTCGCCGAGGGGCATCCGCTAAGCAACGAGCTCAAGGCCTCTTGACGCGCAAGACGGCTTGGTTGCTCCGGCCGGGCTCAGTGCCCCTTGATTAGCGATATGTTGCAATAGCGATCTGTCGTTCGTTGGCGACAGTTAAATATTCGGAAAAACAGGCATTTAGCTGCGTGGCCCCTGCAGCTGTCGCCGTTTAACGACAATTGCAAGGGCGCTGTTTCAAAATTGTGCCGAAAAATCATCGGAATGCTGTTTGGCATGGAATTTGCTATGCCTTGTTTGCTTCCTGTGCAACCTTGCCAAGCTCTGTTTCAGGATAAATCCCGGTTTCCGAATTTGAGGTTTTTTTGTATGACACGTCACCCCGTCAAAGTTGTTCTTGCATCCCTGCTGATGGCGCTGTCAGTGCCGACTTTTGCCGATGGCGATGGGCATCGGCATCACCACAAGCATCATCGGCACTACGGCCATGATCATTACCGGGATGACTATCGTCGTGGGCCGTGCCGGGTCGATGGCTGGTACGACCGCCATGGTCATTATCGGGAGCGGAGCGTCTGCGGCGAGAGCAGGGTGATGGTGCCGGTACCGGCTCCGGCAATTTACCTGCAACCGCCCTCGGTCGTGATCCAGCCGCCTGGCGTTTATCTGCGCTGAGCGAATGCCTCCGGGTTGGCGATCTGCCGGTTATCAGGGCTTTTCGAATTGTTCTCAAACAAGCACTTTGCGGAGTGCTTTTTTGTTGCCCGCTCAGATTGGGGGCATGCTGCCGCTGAGGCTGGCGGCGTAGCAGCGTTTTTCCGCGGCGGATAGCTGTTTGATCCGGTATTCGGCTTTCGAGGCGGTTGAGCGATCCGGGTGGCACTCGACCCCGAGCAGCCGTGAGGGCGTATGCGAGCGGGTATAGCGGGCCCCCTTGCCGGCGCAGTGGGCGGCGTAGCGGGCGGCGACGTCGACGGTGATGCCGGTGTAGATGCTGCCGTCGCGACATTCGATCAGGTACAGGAACCAGGACTTGGGCTCAGTCATGATGGTTGATGCGGCCGAGGGCAGCGCGGATGCGTTGTATGGTTTCTTCGACCGGTGCTTGGCGGGAAACCTCCAGCCCGAGATCACGGGCGATGGCATTGACCTTGGCGGCATTGAGCGGAATACCGCCGCGGTCGACGGCTGAAATCAGCGATTTTGCCCGGGCGATTTCAGAGAGCGGTGCCTCCTTGGGTGAAAAAAGCCCTTTGATCCAGACAAAAATGCCTTTGTGCCGCTGCGATCCCATACACTTGCTTCTTTTGAAAGCGACAAGGATACATGGATGGGCCAGCCAAGGATTCCGGCAAGCAAAAATCCCTTGCCTTCACGCCGGCAAAAAGCCGCCCGGGGGCGCCTTTGAGCGAGTTGGTGATGAGTCGGGCGACGCTGGCCGAAGCCGATTTGCCGCCTTACCCGGGGATCGCCCTGGAGAATGTGACCCTGGTCGCCTCCGAGGCACAGGCGGCAGACGCGCTGGTGGCCTTGATGGCGGCCGAGGTGATTGGCTTCGATACCGAATCCAAGCCGACCTTCCTCAAGGGCGAGGTGTCGACCGGGCCGCATCTGGTGCAACTGGCGACCGATCGCCGGACCTACCTGTTTCCGCTCTCCCGCTCCTCCGACGGCGCGGCCTTGAAGATCGTGCTGGAGGCGACGCAACTCCTGAAGGTCGGCTTTGGCCTGGGCAACGACCGCAGTGCGCTGAAATCCCGCTTTGGCATCGATCTGCGCAATGTCCTCGATCTCGGCGAAGTACTGCGCGGCCCCGGGCATAAAGGTACCGTTGGCGCCAAGGTGGCGGTGGCGCATTACTTTGGCCAGAAATTGCAGAAGTCCAAAAAAACCGGGACGAGCAATTGGGCCAGCCGCCAATTGAGTGAACGGCAATTGCTCTATGCGGCCAATGATGCCCATGTCGCGCTGCAGATTTATCATGTCTGGCGGCGTGAGCGCGACAAGCAAGCAGCGCTTTGAGCCGGCCTTTTCAACCTTCGATGCAAATAGCAAAAGAACTCAACATGCCTGACAGTTTTCCGACCCTCTCTGTTGTTGAAACCCGTGTTCTCGCCACGCTGGTCGAGAAGCAGCGGACAGTGCCGGATACCTATCCGATGTCGCTGAATGCGCTGGCCGCAGGCTGCAACCAGAAGACGAGCCGCAACCCGGTGCTGGAACTCGGGGAATCCGACATCCTGCAAGCGATCGATAGCCTGAAAGAGGCCCGGCTGGTTAGCGAAGTCAGCGGTAGCCGGGTGCCGCGTTTTGCCCATCAGTTCGAGCGCGTGCTCGGCGTGCCGACCCAGGCTTCGGCCCTGATCACGGTGTTGATGCTGCGCGGGCCGCAAACGGCCGGTGAATTGCGGCTGAATTGCGAGCGCCTGCACAAATTCGCCGACATCTCGTCGGTCGAAGCCTTTCTCGAGGAACTGGCGAGCCGCCCCGAGGGCGGCCTAGTCCTTGAACTGCCACGCCTGCCCGGCGCCCGCGAGAACCGCTGGACGCACTTGCTGAGCGGCCAGCCGGCCATCGAGCAAGCGCCGGCCAGCGTTTCCGGTTCGCGTTCGGAAATCGAAGAACTGCGCACGCGCGTCGCGGCACTGGAAAACGAAGTGGGCGAATTGCGGGCAGCGCTTGAGCGCGTGCTGGCTGGCTGATGGCAAAGCCGAGTTTGGACTGGGGCAAAACGCCTTTCGCTCCGCAAGGCGAAGGCAGCTTGCCGGCCCGTCGCCATGGTGACAAATAAGTGAGCGCAATCGATCCCTACGCCATTCTCGGCGTTTCGCCTGAAGCCGGTCCGGCCGAATGGAAGCGAGCCTATCGCCGGCTGGCCATGCGCTGGCATCCGGACCGCAGCGATCATCCGGAGGCGACCGAGCGTTTCAAGGAGATTCGCGCCGCCTACGACCAGCTTGCTGCGGTCGACCTGCCGGAAGAGGCAAAAACCGAGGCTGAGGAAACCGAGGCCAGCAGTCCGGAGCCCGAAGAAACGGTCGCCCGTGCCGCCGACATCCGCCTCAATCTGGAACTGGATCTGGAGGAAGCGGCCAGCGGTTGCCGCAAGACCATTCGCTATACCCGCGGCAAGGCCTGTCCGACCTGCGAGGGGAGCGGCGAGTCCGGGTTTGCCCGTACCCGCTTTTGCGAAGCCTGCCACGGCAGCGGCCGGGTACGCGATGCCCAGCGTGTCCTGTTGCCGTGCGAGGCCTGTGCCGGGCGCGGATTCTTCAGCGAGCGCATTTGCCCCGGCTGTTCGGGCAGCGGCCGCGAACTGGCCGAGGTCAGCCTGGAAATCACCGTGCCGCCCGGCATGCTGGCCGGCGACGAGCTGCGCCTGGCCGGGCAGGGCGAGCCGGGCGATGGCGAACTGCTGCCGGGCGATCTCTACCTGACGCTGATTCTCCGTTCGCACCCGCTCTATCAGTTGCGCGGGCGCGATCTGCATTTCCGGATGCCGGTCAGTGCGCTGGCCTTGATTGCCGGTGGCGACGTCGAATTGCCGTCGCTGGCCGGGCCGTTCATTCAGGCGCTGGATGCCGGTAGTGCCGAAACGCGAAGCCTGTGCCTGGCCGGCAAGGGGTATCCCGGGCGAGGCAGGAATCCGGTCGGTGATCTGCTGGTCGAGCTGACCCCGGTGTTTCCCGCCCGGCTCAGTGTTCGCCAGCGCAAACTGCTGTTGCAGGCCAATGCCGCCCTGCTCGACGATATCGAGGCGGCACTGCCGGATATTCTGGCTTGGCGGCAGGCCAACGGGCTTGCCTAACCAAGATTTGCGGCATTTGGACGGCAACGGGGGGCGGGTATTCCCGAAGTCGCTGTCATGCGATTTACCGATATAGTGCCTTAGCGCCAGGGTATATCCGCTGACCATAAATTGCCGATCTCCCTGGTGTCGACCGGCCGTGCCGGTCTGTTCGCTTGCCCACCAAAGGAGATCTCAATGAATACAAAAAAGAAGCTGTTCGCCGCCGGCCTGCTGCTGGCCACCTCGCTGGCCGCCCAGGCCCAGTTGGTCGACAAGAAGGCGCTGACCCTGGCTGAAGCGCGCAAGGCGATGGCCGCGGCCACCGCCGAGGCCAAGAACAATGGCTGGAATGTGGTGATTGTCGTCGCCGACGATGCCGGTTATCCGCTGACCATCGACCGTCTCGATAATGCTCAGCGGCCCAGCGTTGATATTTCGATCGGCAAGGCAAGGACTGCGGCACTCTTCCGCCGTCCGAGCGGGGCGCTGGAAGAAGCCATCAACAAGGGCCGGCCGGCGCTGCTTTCGGTCGACGGCCAGGTTTTCCTGCAGGGCGGGGTGCCGATCATCGTCAATGGCGACGTGATCGGCGCGGTCGGCGTTTCCGGTGTCCGGGCCGACCAGGACGAACAGGTCGCCATGGCCGGGGCCAAGGCGGTCAGCCGCTAAGCGACGATGGTCGGCTGCGTCTGGCCGGTCTAGGCCTCTTCGGCATCCTGCGGGCGGCACAGGATGCCGTTGTCGCGCAGCCAGGCCTTGTAGGCTTTCATCACCGGCCGCGAAATCATCGTTTCGGCGAGCAAGCGCTTTTCGTAGATGAACATGGCCAGCGCCTCATCCATTGCCGTCCGTGCCTGCTCGATCAGGGCGTGGTATTCCTCGCCGATCAGCTTACCCGGGCGGTTTTTCACGACGTCGTAGAGGCAGCCGATGACTACCTTGTCGTGCTCGTTCATCTTGCACTTGCCGTCGAGAATCTTGAGCATGACGGTGGTCGTGCAGTCGATGTGCACGGGATCGACGAGGTGTTGCCCGGCCCAGCGGGCAGCGTGCTCAATGCTGTAGTTCATGCTCTGTCTGTTTTCCCACAATTGGCTGACCGAGCTTCCGGTCAAGCAATAAGAAAGCCAGTCAGGCCTTGGGTGCGGGGTTGAATTTATAGCGTTTTGGCAGGTCGACCGCAGCAATGGTCTGTACGGGCAGTCCTTGCCAGGCGATGTCGCCCTGGCCGCTTTCCAGCAAGGCGATGAAGGCCGGGTCGTCCACTGCTTGGCCATCCGGTGTTCGGCATTCGGTCAGAACCCGGGGCAGATCGCGGTCGTCGAGCAGGCCGATGCCGAGTTCCGTCTCCAGCAGCAGGTTGCCGTCCTCGTCGAGGTAAATGGCCTTGACGGTGCCGGTCGCCTGGCCGGTGTGGCTGAGGAAGCAGTCGGCTTCGCGGCGAAAAACCCAGGGGGTGTAGGCCAGCGCAACGAAAACCCGTTGCGGGCCATTCTGCACAAACCAGCAGCCTGATTCGTCACAACCGTACTGTCGGTTGATGAATTGAATCAGGCCGCTGTGCGTGACGCGCTCTCCCTGCAGGCGCCAGTCGCCCCGCCGGTCGAGCGACAACCAGTCGTAACAGGCGGGGACGTTGGGCCACTTGGCGATGGCAGAGAGATCGACGGTCATCAGTCGGCGTACGCTTCCATCGGCGGGCAGGCGCAGTTCAGGTTGCGGTCGCCATAGACATCGTCAATGCGATTGACGCTCGGCCAGAACTTGTTGGCCGCCACCCAGGCGAGCGGGAAGACGGCTTGCTGGCGGCTGTACGGATGCTTCCAGTCGGCATCGATGACGTCCGCCTGGGAATGCGGGGCATTCTTCAGCGGATTGTTGTCGGCCGTCCAGACGCCATTTTCGATCTGGCGGATTTCCTCGCGAATGCTGATCAGGGCCGCAATGAAGCGGTCCAGTTCGGCTTTCGATTCGGATTCCGTCGGCTCGACCATGATCGTGCCGGCGACCGGGAAGGACACCGTCGGCGCATGGAAACCGTAGTCCATCAGGCGCTTGGCGATGTCGATCTCGGCGATGCCGGTCGCCGCCTTGATCGGGCGAATGTCGAGGATGCACTCGTGGGCGACGCGGCCATTCTTACCGGTATAGAGCACCGGGTAATGGGCGTTCAGCTGTTGCGCGACGTAGTTGGCGTTGAGGATGGCCACTTGCGTCGCCTTCTTGACGCCGGCGCCGCCGAGCATCGCCATGTACATCCAGGAAATGGTCAGGATCGAGGCCGAACCGAAGGGGGCGGCGGACACCGCGCCCTGGCCGGCATTGACGCGGTTGGCGTCGCCGGTCGGCTGGACAGCGTGGTCGGCCATGAACGGTGCCAGATGCGCCTTCAGGCCGATCGGACCCATGCCCGGTCCGCCGCCGCCGTGCGGGATGGCGAAGGTCTTGTGCAGGTTCATGTGGCTGACGTCGGCACCGATGAAGCCGGGCGAGGTCAGGCCAACCTGGGCGTTGAGGTTGGCGCCGTCCATATACACTTGGCCACCATTGGCATGGACGATGGCGCAGATGTCCTTGACCGCTTCCTCGAACACGCCGTGCGTGGACGGGTAGGTGATCATCAGGCAGGCGAGGTCGTCCTTGTGCTCTTCGGCCTTGGCCTTGAGGTCGCTGACGTCCACGTTGCCGTTTTCGTCGCAATCGACGACGACGACCTTCATGTTGGCCATCTGGGCGGTCGCCGGGTTGGTGCCGTGCGCCGATTTCGGGATCAGGCAGACGTTGCGGTGTTCTTCGCCGCGACTGGCGTGGTAGCGGTCGATGGCGACCAGGCCGGCGTACTCGCCTTGGGCGCCGGAGTTCGGCTGCATGCAGATGGCGTCAAAACCGGTGACGGTCTTCAGCCATTCGGTCAGGCCGGCGATCATTTCCAGATAGCCGACCGCCTGGTCACGCGGCGCGAAGGGGTGCAGGCCGCCGAATTCCGGCCAGGTGACCGGGATCATCTCGCTGGTCGCATTCAGCTTCATGGTACAGGAGCCAAGCGAGATCATCGAGTGGTCGAGGGCCAGGTCCTTGTTCTGCAGCGACTTCAGGTAGCGCAGCATCTCGTGTTCGGTGTGATGCGTGTTGAACACCGGGTGCTGCAGCACGGCGTCGCTGCGGATCAGTTCGGCCGGCAGGGTCGGATCAGCCGCAGCCACCTGGGCGTCGATCAGGTCCAGGTCGAGCGTGACCTGGCTGATCAGCTTGAACAGCGTCGCGACGTCGTGGCGGCTGGTCGTTTCGTCGAAGGAAACACCGAGCACGCCGGCCGAGACGCGGCGCAGGTTGTAGCCGGCGGCCAGCGCATCGTGATAAACCGTTTCGGCACGGGCGCCGAGGTCGAAATGCACGGTGTCGTAGAATTGCTTGGTCAGCAAGGTGACGCCGGCCCGCTTCAGGCCTTCGGCCAGAATGGCGGTCAGGCGGTGGATACGGCCGGCAATGGTGCGCAGGCCTTCGGCGCCGTGATAGACGGCGTACATGCCGGCCATATTGGCGAGCAAAACCTGCGAGGTACAGATGTTGGAGTTGGCCTTCTCGCGGCGAATGTGCTGCTCGCGGGTCTGCAGCGTCATGCGGTAGGCGGTGTTGCCGCGGGCATCCTTCGAGACGCCGATGATGCGGCCCGGCATCGAGCGGACGAAGGCTTCGCGGGTGGCGAAGAAGGCGGCGTGCGGGCCGCCGAAGCCCATCGGGATGCCGAAGCGCTGGCTGGAGCCGAGCGCGATGTCGGCGCCCATGGTGCCGGGCGACTTGAGCAGGAGCAGCGCCATCAGGTCGCTGGCGACGGCTACCGTGGCGCCCTTGGCCTTGAGGCTGGCGATGAGGGCGCTCAGGTCGCGCACTTCGCCGTTGTCGTTCGGGTACTGGAGCAGGGCGCCGAAGAATTCTTCGTCTTTTACCGTGTCGACCCCAGGGCCAGCCGTTGTTTCTGTGGTCGCAGCAATCACCAATTCGAAGCCAAAATAGCCGGCCCGGGTCTTGACGACGTCGATGGTCTGCGGGAAGCAGGCGGCATCGACCAGGAAGCGGTTGGACTTCGACTTGGAAACGCGGCGCGCCATGGTCATCGCTTCGGCGGCGGCAGTCGCTTCGTCGAGCAGCGAGGCGTTGGCAATTTCCAGCCCGGTCAGGTCGACCACCATCTGCTGGAAGTTCATCAGCGCTTCCAGGCGACCCTGGGCGATTTCGGCTTGGTAGGGCGTGTAGGCGGTGTACCAGCCCGGGTTTTCCATGACGTTGCGCAGGATGACCTTGGGCGTCAGCGTGTCGTAATAGCCCATGCCGATGCAGGACTTGTTGACGACGTTCTTGCTGGCAATGGCCTTCAGCGCTGCCAGTGCTTCGTGCTCGCGCTGCGGGGCGGGCAGCGCCAGGTCGGCCGGCAGGCGGATGGCGGCGGGCACGGTCTGGTCGATCAGTTGTTCGAGGCTGTCGGCGCCGATGGCGGCTAGCATGGCGGCCATCTCAGTGGCGCAGGGGCCGATGTGGCGGTCGATGAACTCGTCGTGCTGCTCCAGGGCTGAAAGAGGAAGATTCAACGGCATGGAAATCCTTGCATGAGAAATACGTGAAGACGTCATCCCCGCAGCGGCGGGGATGCAGTGGCTAGATCGTTCTGGGCTCCCGCTGGTGCCACCCAAGCGTACTTCCTGCGGGGCGCGGGAGCGACATGCAGCGCTTAGGCGGCGTCGGCGACAGCCTGGTAGGCAGCAGCGTCGAGCATCTTGTCGAGGTCGGCGACGTTGTCCGGCGTCATCTTGAACAGCCAGGCGCTGTAGGCGTCCTGATTGACCGACTCCGGCGCATCGGCGGCAGCCTGGTTCACTTCGGTGACGGTGCCGGCGATCGGCGCGTAAACGTCGGCGGCGGCCTTGACCGATTCGACGACGGCGATTTCCTTTTCGGCATCGAAATGGGCGCCGACTTCCGGCAGCTCGACGAATACGAGGTCGCCGAGGGCTTCCTGGGCGTGGTCGGTGATGCCGACGGTAACGCTGCCATCAGCGTTGAGCAGCATCCATTCGTGGGAGGTGGCGTACTTGAGGTTGGCGGGAACGTTGGACATGCTTTTCTCCTGAATGGGGGTAATTAAATGACTGCCTTGCCGTTGCGGGCGAATACGGGTTTGACGACCTTGGCCTTGAGCAGCTTGCCGCGGATGTCGACTTCGACCTCGTCACCGACCTGCACGCCGAGCGGCAGACGGGCGAGGGCGATGGATTGCTGCAGGGTCGGCGAGAAGCTGCCGGAAGTGATTTCACCTTCACCCTGCGCGGTGATGACTTTCTGGTGGCCGCGCAGCACGCCCTTGTCGAGCAGGACCAGGCCAAGGAACTGCTTTTTCTGGCCGGCTGCGGTCAACGCAGCTTTACCGACAAAATCGCGCTCGGTATTGAGCGAAACGGTCCACGCCAGACCGGCGTCGAGCGGCGAAACCGTCTCGTCCATGTCCTGGCCGTAGAGGTTCATGCCGGCTTCCAGGCGCAGCGTGTCGCGGGCACCGAGGCCACAGGGGGCAACGCCGGCGGCATTCAGCTTGTTCCACATGGCTTCGGCTTCGCCGGCCGGCAGCATGATTTCGTAGCCATCTTCACCGGTGTAGCCGGTGCTGGCGATGAAGTACTGGTCGACTTCTGCAGCAAAGAAAGGCTTCAGGTCGGCAATTGCGGCCTTGGCCTGGGGGAGGACTTCCCAGACCTTGGTGCGGGCATTCGGGCCCTGCACGGCGATGATGCCGAGGGCGTTTGCACCATCGCGGCGCTGGGTGATGGTCACGTCGAGCTTCCATTCGGCGATCTTGGCCTGCATCCAGGCCAGGTCCTTCTCGGCGGTGCCGGCATTGACGACGATGCGGAAGCGGGTTTCGGTCAGGAAATAGATGATCAGGTCGTCGATGACGCCGCCGGCCTCGTTGAGCATGGCGGCGTAGAGCGCCTTGCCGGAGACCTTGAGCTTGGCGACATCGTTGGCGACGAGGCGGGACAGGAAAGCACGGCAATCGGCGCCGACGACATCGACCGGGCACATGTGCGAGACATCGAACATGCCGCAGTTGGTACGCACCGCGTGGTGCTCCTCGATCTGCGAACCGTAATTGACCGGCATGTCCCAGCCGCCAAAATCGACCATCCGGGCGCCCATTGCGCGGTGGGCTGCGTTCAAAACCGTTTGCTTCAGCATATCAATCCTTTACTGACGTTTTATGACGTCGGTTCTAGAAACGGAAAAGGGGTGAAACGAAAGAACGAATCTTGCGTTTCACCCCTCTGTCCTCGATACCTGAGAGATTTGCCCCATCGGTGGGCGCTGTTGACGCCGCTCTCCAGAGTTTCGGCTGAATTTATGCAATCCGTCCGGTTTCATGGTCCTTTTACCTGAGCGTTTTCGGGTGAAATTGCGCCTTCGGCGGCAGACTTGATCTGCGCTCTCCCATGGAACGGAAGGCACTATAACGGGATGCCGGCATCTAATCAACCTGCTGCGCCGCACAATGGAAGCCGGGCGCCCAGGGCCTTCATGATAAACTCCACATTTACCTTGCATTCAGTACCGTGACGCCAGTCAACTTCGATTTCCACTGTCATTCCACCGTCTCCGACGGGCTCCTGCCACCCCACGAGGTGGCAAAAAGAGCCGCGGCCAATGGTGTCGACCTTTGGGCGCTGACCGACCATGACGATCTGGGCGGTCTCGCCGAAGCCAGGACGGTGGCCGAGGAATGCGGCATGGCCTTCGTCAACGGCGTTGAGATTTCCATCGAATGGCAGGGGGTGCCGATCCACATCGTCGGCCTTGGTTTCGATGCCGCGCATCCGGGGCTGAAGAACGGCCTTGAAGAATTGCGCGTCGGCCGCATCGAGCGCGCCAAACGGATGGGCGAGGCGCTGGCGGCAATCAATATCCCGGGTGTTTACGAAGGGGCGCTCTGTTACGCGACCAACCCCAGCCTGATTTCCCGCGCCCATTTCGCTCGCTACATGGTGTCGATCGGCATCGCCCGCGATGTGCCCGGAGTTTTTCAGCATTACCTGACGCCGGGCAAGCCGGGTTACGTCGACCACCGCTGGGCGACGCTGGCCGATGCCATCGGCTGGATCAATGCGGCCGGCGGCGTGGCGGTGGTGGCCCATCCTGGACGTTACAAGATGTCCGGCGGTGACATGCGCAAGTTTCTCGATGCTTTCAAGGAATTGGGTGGGCAGGGGATCGAAGTGACCTGCGGTAGCCATTCGCCCGACCATGTCATGCATTTCGCCCGACTGGTTCGGCATTACGCCTTCCATGCCTCGCGCGGTTCCGATTTTCACGGGCCGGCCGAGAGCTACGTCGACCTCGGCAAGCTGCCGCAACTGCCGGAAGACCTGAAACCGGTCTGGCGTCTGATTTGTTGATTCTATGGCCCGTGTTGTAAATATTCATCCCGATTCGCCGCAGCAGCGCCTGCTCGCCCAGGCGGCCGAGTTCATTCGTGACGGCGGTGTCGTCGCCCTGCCGACCGACTCCTGCTATGCCTTGGGTTGCCATCTCGGCGACAAGGAGGCGATGGATCGCATTCGCCTGATTCGCCAGATGGACGAGCGTCACCATCTGACGCTGATGGTGCGCGACCTCTCGGAAATCGCCCATTTCGCCCGTGTCGATAATGCCCAGTACCGGCTACTCAAGTCGGCAACGCCGGGCAGTTATACCTTCATTCTCGAAGGCACCAAGGAATTGCCGCGCCGCGTGTTGCATCCGAAACGCAAGACGATCGGCCTGCGTGTGCCCAGTCATCCGGTGGCACTGGCCCTGCTTGAGGAACTCAACGAACCGCTGCTGACAACGACGCTGCAACTGCCGGGCGACGAGTTGCCGCTGACCGAAGGCTGGGAGATTCAGGATCGTCTGGAAGACCAGCTTGAGCTGATTCTCGATGCCGGCCACTGCGGCACCGAGCCGACCACGATCATCGACCTGACCGGTTCGACGCCTGAGCTGATCCGGGCGGGACGCGGTTCGCTGACCCCGTTCGGACTCGATTGAAGCGATGCTCGAAAGCCTGATCCAGACGCTGGCGGTCGCCGCCTTGCCGGTGATATTTGCAATCACCTTGCATGAGGCGGCGCATGGCTACGCGGCCCGCCATTTTGGCGACCCGACTGCCTGGCAACTGGGGCGCATCAGCCTTAATCCACTGCGCCATATCGACCTGTGGGGCACCATTGTTATTCCAGTCGCCATTTTGCTTTTTTCTGGCGGTTCCTTTCTGTTCGGGTATGCCAAGCCGGTGCCGGTCGATTTCGGTCGCCTGCGCAACCCGAAGCGCGACATGCTCTGGGTCGCGGCGGCCGGGCCGGGCGCCAACCTGTTCATGGCGTTGTGCTGGGCTGGCATGCTCAAGCTTGCCTGGCTGATGCCCGGCAACGATTTCACCTTGCCGCTATCCGAGATGAGCAAGATCGGCATCATGGTCAATTGTGTGCTGATGGTGCTCAATCTGATGCCGCTGCCCCCGCTCGACGGCGGACGGATTGCCGTCAGCCTGCTGCCGCACAAGCTGGCCTGGAAATTCGCCCAGCTTGAACCTTGGGGCTTCCCCATTTTGCTGGTGTTGTTGTTCACCGGTATCCTCGGCACCGTTATGAATCCGCTGGTGATTTTCGCCGCGCGGACTATCGAATCCATTTTTGGACTTTACTGATCGACTATGTACGCAGAACGTGTTCTTTCCGGCATGCGCCCGACCGGCGCTCTCCACCTTGGCCACTACCACGGGGTTCTCAAGAACTGGGTCAAACTCCAGCATGAATATCCCTGCCTGTTCTTCGTTGCCGACTGGCATGCCCTGACGACGCATTACGACAATCCGCTGGGCATCGAGCAGGCGACCTGGGACATGGTCATCGACTGGCTGGCGGCCGGCGTCGATCCGAATCAGGCGACGCTGTTCATCCAGTCCAAGGTGCCGGAGCATGCCGAACTGCATCTGCTGATGTCGATGATGACGCCGCTCGGCTGGCTGGAGCGCGTGCCGACCTACAAGGATCAGCAGGAAAAACTGGCCGGCAAGGATCTGACGACCTACGGTTTCCTTGGCTATCCGCTGCTGATGAGCGCCGACATCCTGATCTACCGTGCCGACAAGGTGCCGGTCGGCGAAGACCAGATTCCGCACGTCGAATTTACCCGCGAACTGGCGCGCCGCTTCAATCACATGTACGGCCGCGAACCCGGTTTCGAAGACAAGGCGCGCGAGGCGGTCAAGAAGCTGGGCAGCAAGAAGGCGCGTCTCTACGAAGAGTTGCGCACCCGTTTCCAGCAGAACGGCGACAAGGAAGCCGTCGAGCAGGCCAAGGCCATGCTCAACGAAATCCAGCACATGTCGGCCATCGACCGCGAGCGCCTGTTCGGTTTCCTGGAGGGGACCGGCAAGATGATCCTGGTCGAGCCGGGCTACCTGCTGACCGAGGAATCGAAGATGCCGGGGCTGGATGGGCAGAAGATGTCCAAGTCGTATCACAACACGATCACCATGCGCGAATCGGAAGAGTCGGTGACCAAGAAGGTGCGCAGCATGCCGACCGACACCAATCGTGTCCGCCGCACCGACCCGGGCGATCCGGCGCGCTGCCCGGTTTGGCAACTGCATCAGGTCTATTCCGACGACAGCACCAAGGAATGGGTGCAGCAAGGGTGCAAGACGGCCGGCATCGGTTGCATCGAATGCAAGCAGCCGGTCATCGAGGGTATCCTGAAGGAGCAGGCGCCGATGCGCGAGCGGGCTCAGGTCTATCTGGACGATCCGACGCTGGTCAAGAACATCATCGCCGACGGTTGCGAGAAGGCCCGTGAGCTGGCGCGCGAAACGATGCGCGATGTCCGTGAGTCGATGGGGCTGGAATACCATTGATGTTCGGCTACGACTGGGAATCCCTGATCTGGATCGGCATCGGCTTTGGCGGCCAGGCGCTGTTCATGATGCGCTTCGTCATCCAGTGGTGGAGCAGCGAGAAGGCCAAGAAGGTCGTCATTCCGGTCGCCTTCTGGTATTTCAGCCTGGCCGGCAGTCTGGTGTTGGTGATCTATGCCATTCATCGCAAGGATCCGGTCTTCATTTTTGGCCAGGCGCTGCCGGTCGTGATTTATCTGCGCAACCTGCATCTGCATTACAAGGGCCAAGGCCGTTCGGCCGCCTCGTGACATGAATCTTGCGGTCGACGTCCCTCAGGCAGAGCTTTTCGTGCCTGTCGCCCGCATCTACGGCGAGGCAATGCAGACTCTGCCGCAGGATTTGTACATCCCGCCGGACGCTCTCGAAGTCATGCTCGATGCCTTCGAGGGGCCGCTCGACCTGCTGCTTTACCTGATTCGCAAGGCCAACGTCGATATCCTCGATATTCCGATGGCGCCGCTGACCCGGCAATATCTCGACTATATCGACGGCATGCAGGCCAGCAATCTGGAGCTGGCTGCAGAATATCTGGTGATGGCGGCGATGCTGATCGAGATCAAGTCGCGCATGCTGCTGCCGCGCCCGAAGCTGGGCGAGGGCGACGATGGTGAAGATCCGCGCGCCGAACTGGTTCGTCGCTTGATGGAATACGAGCAGATGAAGCTCGCCGGCCAGAATCTGAACGAAATGCCGCAGGCCGAGCGCGAGTTCTTCTGGGTCGAAACCCTGGTCGAAAAATCGCTTTATGTCCGTCTGCCGGAGGTTTCGGTCGAGGATCTGAAAGAGGCCTGGATGAGCATCGTGCGCCAGGCCAGGCTGACCAAGAATCACAAGATCAGTCGCGAAGAGTTGTCGGTTCGCGAACATATGGGCATTATCCTGCGCCTTTTGCAGGAACGCGGCGGTTTTGTCCAGTTTGAAACCATGTTCGATCCGGCGATGGGAGCGCCCGGCCTGGTCGTGCATTTTCTTGCCATGCTCGAGCTGGCCCGCGAAAAACTGGTCGAATTTACCCAAACCGAGGCGTTTCAGCCCATTTACGTGAGAGTGCATCAAGGTGGAACCGAGCCTAGTCAAGAAAGTGCTTGAAGCGGCGTTGCTCGCCGCTCGCGAGCCGATGACACCGCTCGAGTTGCGCAAGATGTTCGATGACGAATTGTCGACCGATACCTTGCGCAAACTGCTCGACCAGTTGCGTGCCGAGTATGCCAAACGCCCGGTCGAACTGATCCAGCTTGCTTCCGGCTGGCGTTTCCGGACGCGGGCCGAATACCTGCCTTACCTGGAGCGGCTGAATCCGGAAAAGCCACCGAAGTACTCGCGGGCGATGCTGGAAACGCTGGCCATCATTGCTTACCGGCAACCGGTCACCCGTGGCGACATTGAGGAAATCCGCGGTGTGGCGGTCAATAGCAATGTCGTCAAAACACTGGAAGAACGCGGCTGGATCGACGTTGTCGGACATCGCGAGACGCCCGGTCGGCCGGCACTGTTTGCCACGACCAAACAATTTCTTGATGATCTGGGCTTGCGTAGCGTCAGCGAACTGCCGCCGCTCGAACAAATCAGCCAGACACTGGAGCTGAACCATGAAAAATAAACGTACGCCTTTCCGTCAATCGCCCGCCAAGGGCGAGGGCGGCCCCGAAAATCGCCCGGAAAACGGCGTCGACCGCAGCCGGGGCGCCGTGCGCGGCAAAGCTCCGCAGCACGGCACCGACGAGGCGCCGGCCGGCGAGCCGGTCGCCAAGCCGAAGCGCCAGCGTCTGGGGCCGCAGTCCGGGCGGGCCAACCGCGGCACCGTTGGCCGCAACGGCAAAGCCTTGCTCGAATCCAAGCCGGAACGCTTGCAAAAGGTGCTGGCCCAGGCCGGCATCGGTTCGCGACGCGAAATGGAGGAGTGGATCGCCGCCGGCCGGATCAGCGTCAATGGCGTGACGGCGCAACTCGGGCAAAGCGTGATCCCGACCGACAAGGTCAAGATCGGCGGCCGCCTGGTCAATTTGCGCTTCACGACGACCAGGACACCGCGCGTCGTCATGTATCACAAGCCGGAAGGCGAAATCGTTTCGCGCGACGATCCGGATGGTCGGCCATCGGTCTTCAGCGCGCTGCCGCGCATTCGTGGTGGGCGATGGATTGCCGTCGGGCGTCTCGACTTCAATACCTCGGGTCTGCTGCTGTTTACGACCTCGGGCGAACTGGCCAACAAGCTGATGCATCCGAGTTCGGAGCTGGTCCGCGAGTACGCCGTCCGTGTTCTGGGGGTGTTGAGCGATGAGTCGAAGCGGTTGCTATTGAGCGGCGTTGAGCTGGAAGACGGTCCAGCCAGTTTTGCCTCTTTGGAAGACCGTGGCGGCGAGGGGGCCAATCACTGGTACCACGTGACGCTGTTTGAAGGTCGCAATCGCGAAGTGCGCCGGATGTTCGAGGCAGTCAATTGCACGGTCAGTCGCCTGATTCGCGTCCGTTACGGCCCGTTCGGCCTGCCGCCGCAACTGAAACGCGGTCGTGTACGCGAACTGGAGGAGGCGGAAGTCAAGGTTTTTATGCGCGAACTTGAGAAATCGCTCAAACCGGCAGCCGAGCTTCCCGAGAACGCATAAAGTCGGCCGGGTTCATTTACGGGGAGGAGTAAACTCGTTATAATTCACGGGTTTGTTCCTCTCGTCGTTTCTGGCGAGGCATCTTCTTTCTTGAGGTGGGCGTTTCGCCCATTTTTTATTTGTGGCTATGGATTTAAACACGCTGCTTGAAACGACCGTAGTTGGTCTGGGTTATGAACTCGTCGATGTCGAGATGTCGCCGCGCGGTCGGACGATCCGCGTCTTCATCGATCTCCCCGAAAAGGAGAGCGGGATTGATGTCGAGGATTGCGCCAAGGTTTCCAACCAGTTGTCGCGCGTCTTCGAAGTCGAGAACATCGATTTTGATCGGCTGGAGATTTCTTCGCCGGGCCTGGATCGCGTCGTCAAGAAGGCGGAAGATTTCGAGCGCTTCGCCGGGCAGGATATCCAGATCAAGTTGCGCATTCCGCATGGTGGCCGCCGCAATTTTCAGGGCGAGTTGCTTGGCTGCAAGGATGGCAAGGTCGGCCTGCGTCTGGAAAAAGATGAAGTGGAACTCGAATTTAATAACATCGAAAAGGCACGTCTCGTGCCGCGATTCGACTGAAGGACTAGGAGGTTTTAGCCCATGAGCCGTGAAATGTTGCTGCTGGTCGATGCACTGGCCCGCGAAAAGAACGTCGGCAAGGAAATCGTCTTTGGCGCCCTCGAACTGGCGCTCGCTTCGGCGACCAAGAAGCGTATCCATGACGAGGCCGATGTTCGTGTCTCCATTGACCGCAATACCGGGAACTTCGAGTCCTTCCGTCGCTGGCAGGTCGTAGCCGACAACGAATACGTCAATGAGTACCTGCAGGTGCCGCTCTCCGATGCCCTGAAGGAGGATCCGGAAATCGAAGCCGGCGATACGCTTGAAGAAGCGTTGGAGCCAATCGATTTTGGTCGGATTGGTGCGCAGGCGGCCAAGCAGGTCATCCTGCAAAAAATCCGCGATGCCGAGCGCGAGCAGATTTTGGCCGATTTCCTGGATCGCAAGGAGCATGTCGTATCCGGCACCATCAAGCGCATGGAGCGTGGCAACGCCATTGTCGAAGCCGGCAAGATCGAAGCCCTGCTGCCGCGCGATCAGATGATCCCCAAGGAAAATCTGCGCGTCGGTGACCGCATTCGTGCCTACCTGCTGCGTATCGACCGTAATGCCCGTGGTCCACAGATCATCTTGTCGCGGACGGCGCCGGAATTTGTCATCCGCCTGTTCGATATGGAAGTGCCGGAAATCGCCGATGGCCTGATGGAGTTGAAGGCCTGTGCCCGCGACCCCGGTATGCGGGCCAAGATTGCCGTCAAGTCGAACGACCCACGCGTTGATCCGATCGGTACTTGTGTCGGTCTGCGTGGCTCCCGTGTCACTGCCGTGCGTAACGAAATCGGTGGCGAGAACATCGATATCGTGCTGTGGTCGGCTGACCCGGCCCAGTTCGTGATTGGTGCCCTGTCGCCGGCCGAAGTTTCCTCCATCGTCGTTGATGAGGAAAAGCATGTCATGGACGTTGTCGTCGATGAAGACAATCTGGCCATCGCCATTGGTCGGAGCGGTCAGAATGTCCGCCTGGCTTCAGAGCTGACCGGCTGGACCATCAACCTGATGACGCAGGACGAGTCGGCCAAGCGTTCCGAGGCGGAATACGCGGTGACCCGCGTCACCTTCATGGAAAAGCTGGATATCGACGAAGAACTGGCCGATCTGCTGATCGAAGAGGGCTTCTCGACGCTGGAGGAAGTGGCCTATGTGCCGCTGGCCGAAATGCTCGAAATCGAGGGGCTGGATGAGGAAATCGTTAACGAGCTGCGTAACCGTGCCCGTAACGTGCTGTTGACCGAGGCAATTGCCACGGAAGAGCAGCTGGAAAACGTGTCCGACGACCTGATGGGTCTGGAAGGCATGAACAAGGAGCTGGCCGCGAAATTGGCCAGTCACGACGTCAAGACGCGGGATGATCTCGCTGAACTGGCGGTAGATGAACTGACGGAAATGACCGGCATCGACGAAGAGCGTGCCAAGGAAATTATTCTGAAGGCACGTGCTCACTGGTTTGAGTGAGCGGGAGGTAGGAAGTATGTCCGCAACAACTGTTTCGCAATTTGCTGTTGAACTCAAAATGCCGGTCGCGGCCCTGCTCGAGCAATTGGGCAAGGCCGGTGTCGGCAAGGCTGGTAGCAACGATTCCCTGACCGATCAGGACAAGGCACGTCTGCTCGATTACCTGCGCCGGGCGCATGGTGACGAGTCGCAGACCAAAATCACGCTGACCCGCAAGCAGACCTCGGAAATCAAGGCGACCGATGCGCATGGTCGGGCCCGTACCGTTCAGGTTGAAGTCCGCAAGAAACGCGTCCTCGTCAAGCGCGAACTGGGTGAGCACCCGGAAGCTGTGACCGATGCTGCTGATCTGTCGGCGCTGGCCGAACCAGTGGTCGAGCCGGTCGTCGAGATCGTGCCCGAGCCGGAAGTCATTCCCGAGCCGGAGCCGATCGTTGAGCCGGTTGTCGAGATCGTTCCCGAGCCGGTTGTCGAAGAAGTCATCGAGCCAGTTGTCGAAGCGCCGGCCGAGGCAGTCGTCGAAAAGCCTGCACCGGTCGTTCTTGATCGTGCCGCGATCATTGGCGAGAAGGAGCTCAAGGCACGCGAGCAGGAAGCGCGTCGCTACAGCCAGCTGCGTGAAATTCAGGAACGCGAACTGAAGCAGAAGCAGGCGCGTGAAGCCGAACTGGTGCGCATGCGCCAGCAGGCCGAAGCCGCTGCCATCGCCGCCAAGGAAGCCGAGCAGGCCAAGCAGCAGGCTGCTGCCCAAGCGAAGACTCAGGAAGTGCCGACCGAGAAAGGGACGCTGCACAAGAAACCGGATGCCCCGGGCAAGAAGGCCGGCAACGGCCGGGCCGATGACGGCAAGAAAAAGCCGGGCATCAAGACCCGTGGTTCCGATGTCGGTACCTCGTGGAAAGATGGTCGCCACGGTCACAAGAAGCACGCCAGCAAGGGCGGCGACGACGGTCAGGGCAGCTTCCAGGCGCCGACCGAGCCGGTCGTCCGGGAAGTGCATATCCCGGAAACGATTTCCGTCGCCGATCTGGCCCACAAGATGGCGGTCAAGGCCACCGAAGTGATCAAGGCCATGATGAAGATGGGCTCCATGGTCACCATCAATCAGGTGTTGGACCAGGAAACCGCAATCATTGTCGTCGAGGAGATGGGTCACAAGGGCGTTGCCGCCAAACTGGACGATCCGGACGCTTTCCTCGAGGTTACTCAAGGTGTTGAACACAAGGATGTGCCGCTTGAGCATCGTGCTCCGGTCGTCACTGTCATGGGTCACGTTGACCATGGCAAGACCTCGCTGCTCGACTACATCCGTCGCGCCAAGGTTGCCTCCGGCGAAGCCGGCGGCATTACCCAGCACATCGGTGCCTATCACGTCGAAACCGAGCGCGGTATGGTGACCTTCCTCGATACTCCGGGTCACGAAGCCTTCACGGCGATGCGAGCCCGCGGTGCCAAGGCCACTGACATCGTCATCCTGGTCGTTGCGGCCGATGACGGCGTGATGCCGCAGACCAAGGAAGCCATCCACCACGCCAAGGCGGCCGGTGTGCCGCTGGTCGTTGCGATCAACAAGATGGACAAGCCGGATGCCAACCCGGATCGCGTTAAGCAGGAACTGGTGACCGAGGGCGTCATTCCGGAAGAGTACGGCGGCGATTCGCCGTTCGTGCCGGTTTCCGCCAAGAAGGGTACTGGTATCGACGAACTGCTCGAGCAGGTGCTGCTGCAAGCCGAAATTCTCGAATTGACCGCGCAGAAGGATGCGCCGGCCAAGGGCCTGATCATCGAAGCCCGTCTCGACAAGGGGCGCGGTGCGGTGGCGACGATGCTGGTCACTTCCGGTACCTTGAAGCGCGGCGATGTCGTGCTGGCTGGTCAGGTCTTCGGTCGCGTGCGTGCCATGCTCGACGAGAACGGCAAGCCGATCAACGAAGCTGGCCCGTCCATCCCGGTCGAAATCCTCGGCCTGTCCGATGTGCCGGCCGCTGGTGAAGAAGCGATCGTGCTGGCTGACGAAAAGAAAGCGCGTGAAATCGCCTTGTTCCGCCAAGGCAAGTTCCGCGACGTCAAGCTGGCCAAGCAGCAGGCTGCCAAGCTCGAAAACATGTTCCAGCAGATGGAAGAGGGCGAGATCAAGACGCTGGCCCTGATCGTCAAGGCCGACGTGCAAGGTTCGCAGGAAGCGCTGGTGCAGACCCTGGCCAAGCTGGCCAACGAAGAAGTTCGAGTCAATGTCATTCACGGTGCCGTCGGTGCCATTACCGAATCCGACGTCAATCTGGCGCAGGCTTCCGGTGCGGTCATCATCGGCTTCAATACCCGTGCCGATGCCGGCGCCCGCAAGCTGGCCGAAACCTTCGGGGTCGATATCCGTTACTACAACGTGATTTATGACGCCGTTGATGAAGTCAAGTCTGCGCTGTCCGGCATGCTGTCGCCTGAAAAGCGCGAGCAGATCACCGGTATGGTCGAGATTCGCCAGGTCTTCAACGTATCCAAGGTTGGCGCGATTGCGGGCTGTTATGTGCTGGAAGGTCTCGTCAAGCGCAATTCGCGTATCCGTCTGTTGCGCAACAATGTTGTCCAGTGGGATGGCGAGCTCGACTCGCTCAAGCGCTTCAAGGATGACGTCAAGGAAGTTCGTAGCAATTTCGAATGTGGTCTGTCGCTCAAGAACAACAACGACATTCAAGTTGGTGACCACCTCGAGGTCTACGAAATTCAGGAAGTGGCTCGCTCGCTGTAATGAAGAAAAAAGGTTTTCAGCGTAGTGATCGGGTCGCGGAGCAGGTGCGCCGCGACCTTGCCGATCTGATTCGTACGGAGTTGAAGGATCCGCGTGTTGGCATGATCAGCCTGACGGCTGTCGAGCTGACACCGGATTACGCCCACGCCAAGGTGTTTTACGCGACGCTCAATGCCGAGCATCTGGAGGAGATCGAGCGTGGCCTGAAGCGCGCTTCCGGTTTCCTGCGGCGTGAGTTGGGGCGGCGGATTCATATCCATACCTTGCCCGAGCTGCATTTCGTTTACGACAACTCCATCGAGCGCGGCGCCAGCTTGTCGCTGCTGATCGATCAGGCCAATGCGCTGAGCGATCAGACGCCGGAAGAGTAATTCCCCGCATGCAAGTCAAAAAGACCTGGAAACGGGTCGATGGCGTTCTTTTGCTCGACAAACCCATCGGCCTTTCTTCCAACGATGCGCTACAAAAGGCGCGTCGCCTGTTTTCGGCGGCCAAGGGCGGTCATACCGGAACCCTCGATCCGCTGGCAACCGGCTTGCTGCCCTTGTGCTTCGGTGAGGCGACCAAGTTCTCGGCCGACCTGCTCGATGCCGACAAGACTTACGAAGCGGTCCTCAAGCTCGGCGTAACCACCGATTCCGGCGATGCCGAAGGCGCCATCACAGCGACAGCTGCGGTCAACGTCTCGGCCGAGGCTGTTTTCAAGGCGCTGCCGCAGTTCACCGGCGACATCCAGCAGATCCCGCCGATGCATTCGGCGCTCAAGCGCGACGGCCGGCCGCTTTACGAACTGGCGCGGCAGGGAATCGAGGTCGAGCGCGAGCCGCGAGCGGTCACCATTCACGCCCTTGAAGTGCTTGCATTTGTCGGCGACAGCCTGACGCTGCGTGTGGCCTGCAGCAAGGGAACCTATATTCGCGTGCTGGCGGCCGATCTCGGTGCCGTGCTCGGTTGCGGTGCGCATCTGGCTGCCTTGCGGCGGACGGTGGTCGGCGATCTGAGCCTGCAGGGCTCGGTGACGCTGGACGAACTGGCGGCGCTCGATGAGAGCGAGCGGCTGGCTTATCTGCAGCCGGTCGATGCCTTGCTGCATACACTGCCGGTACTGACCGTCGAAGGCGAGGCAGCGATGCGTTTTCGCCATGGCAACCCGATCGATCTGCCGCCCGGCCTGGACGGGAAGATCCGGGTTTATGAAGGCAGCCGCCTGATCGGCATCGGCGAACCGGGGCAGAGCGGACGTCTGTGGCCGAAACGCCTGGTTCAATTGGCCGATTAACTGATATACTCCACGGCTTCCTGTCGCCAACAGGAGGTTTTTTAAACTGGCGCTGGCTCTATCAAACCGGGGCGGCGTCGTAACCATGAAAGAGAGTTTGAAATGGCATTCACCACTGAAGTCAAAGCCGGCATCGTTGCCGAATTCCAGCGCGCCCAAGGCGACACCGGTTCGCCGGAAGTGCAGATCGCTCTGCTGACCGCCCGCATTAACGATCTGACGCCGCACTTCAAGGAACACACCAAGGATCACCACTCGCGTCGTGGTCTGCTGCGCCTGGTTTCCCAGCGTCGCAAGCTGTTGGATTACCTGAAGGGCAAGAACGTCGATTCTTACCGTGCCCTGATTACCCGCCTCGGTCTGCGCAAGTAAGGCAGAACGAAGCCACGCAAGAGCGGCCCGGAAGTTTCCCGGCCGCTTTTTTTGTTTTTTGTCGTAGTGTTTTGTTGTTGATTGTAAGTTGTTGATAAATCGTTGTTTATTGTGATGAGAGTGAAAGGAAATTATGTTTAATGTCGTGAAAAAAACCTTCGCCTATGGCGACCATCAGGTCACCATTGAAACCGGCGAAATCGCCCGCCAGGCTGGCGGTGCCGTTCTCGTTTCCATGGAAGAAACCGTCGTTCTGGTTACCGTCGTCGCTGCCAAGAGCGCCAAGCCGGGTCAGGATTTCTTCCCGCTGACCGTTGATTACCAGGAAAAAGTTTACGCTGCCGGCCGTATCCCCGGTGGCTTCTTCAAGCGCGAAGGCCGTCCTTCCGAAAAGGAAACGCTGACCTGCCGCCTGATCGACCGCCCGATCCGCCCGCTGTTCCCGGAAGGCTTCTACAACGAAGTCCAGGTCATCGCCACGGTGATGTCGCTGAATCCGGAAGTTGATTCCGATATCCCGGCCCTGCTCGGTGCCTCTGCCGCCCTGGCCATCTCCGGCGTGCCGTTCAACGGCCCGATCGGTGCGGCCCGCGTTGGCTATATCGACGGCCAGTACGTGCTGTGCCCGACCCTCAGCCAACTGAAGACCAGCCAGCTCGACCTGGTGGTCGCCGGTACCGAAGCCGCCGTGTTGATGGTTGAATCCGAGGCCGACCAGTTGTCCGAAGAAGTCATGCTCGGCGCTGTCGTTTTCGGTCACACCGAAATGCAGAAGGCGATCAACGCCATCAACGAACTGGTTGAAGAAGCTGGCAAACCGGAATGGGAATGGCAAGCCCCGGCCAAGGACGAAGCGCTGGTCGCCCGTCTGGGTGAGCTGGTCGCCGCCAAGCTGGAAGAAGCCTACAACATCACCGTCAAGCAGACGCGCAGCCAGGCCGTCAAGGTCATCCGTGCTGAAGCCGTTGCCGCCCTGTGCACCGGTGAAGAAGGTGCACCGGACGAAAACACCGTCGGCAACCTGTTCTTCGAAATCGAAGCCGGCATCGTCCGTGGTCGCATCTTGTCGGGTGCCCCGCGTATCGACGGTCGCGATACCCGCACCGTGCGTCCGATCGTCATGCGTTCCGGCGTCCTGCCGCGCACCCACGGTTCGGCTCTGTTCACCCGTGGCGAAACCCAGGCCCTGGCTGTCGCCACCCTTGGTACCAACCGCGACGAGCAGATCATCGACGCACTGGCTGGTGAGTACCGCGACCGCTTCATGCTGCACTACAACATGCCCCCGTACGCCACGGGCGAATGTGGCCGCGTCGGTACGCCGAAGCGTCGCGAAATCGGTCACGGTCGTCTGGCCAAGCGCGCGCTGCTCGCCGTGCTGCCGAAGCCGGAAGATTTCTCGTACTCGATGCGTGTCGTTTCCGAAATCACCGAGTCCAACGGTTCTTCGTCGATGGCTTCCGTCTGTAGCGGCTGTCTGGCGCTGATGGATGCCGGCGTGCCCCTCAAGTCGCACGTTGCCGGTATCGCCATGGGCTTGATCAAGGACGGCAACCGTTTCGCCGTGCTGACCGACATCCTGGGTGACGAAGATCACCTCGGCGACATGGACTTCAAGGTGGCCGGCACGACCGGTGGTATCACCGCCCTGCAGATGGACATCAAGATCCAGGGCATCACCAAGGAAATCATGCAGGTGGCACTGGCTCAAGCCCAGGAAGCCCGTCTGCACATCCTCGGCCTGATGCAGGAATCGGCCGCCGGTCCGCGTGAAGAGATGTCGGCTTACGCGCCGCGTCTGTACACCTTCAAGATCAACCCGGAAAAGATCCGTGACGTCATCGGTAAGGGTGGTGCGGTTATCCGTGCCCTGACCGAAGAAACCGGCACGACGATCGATATCCAGGACGACGGTACGATCACCATCGCTTCGAGCAGTGCCGAAGCCGCTGCTGCGGCCCGCGCCCGGATCGATGCGATTACGGCGGAAGTCGAGATCGGCAAGATCTACGAAGGTACCGTGCTGAAGATCCTCGACTTCGGTGCGATCGTTTCCGTGCTGCCGGGCAAGGATGGTCTGCTGCACATCTCCCAGATCGCCCAGGAACGCGTCAACAAGGTCGAAGACTACGTCAAGGAAGGCCAGATCGTTCGCGTCAAGGTTCTCGAGACCGACGACCGCGGCCGCGTCAAGCTGTCGATGAAGGCTGTTGCCGCCGAAGAAGGCGCTGCTGCCCAGCCGGCTGCTGCACCGCAAGCTGAAGTTCAGCAACCGCAGATGTAATTGCCTGTTTGCCGGCCCCTGCTGCGGTGGGGGCCGGCATTAGCGGCAAAACAAAAGGGCACCGGAAGGTGCCCTTTGCTTTTTGCGGTTTTCCCCGAGGTCGACCGCAGCACTGCCGGTGGCGGATTACTTCGCCATCTGTCTTTCCTTCATTTCGTCGAGCGTCTTGCAGTCGATGCACAGGGTGGCGGTCGGGCGCGCTTCCAGGCGCTTGATGCCGATCTCGACGCCGCACTTGTTGCAGAAGCCGTAGTCGCCGCTTTCGATGGTGACCAGGGTTTCGTCGATCTTCTTGATCAGCTTGCGTTCGCGGTCGCGATTGCGCAGTTCGATGGCGATGTCGGTTTCCTGGCTGGCCCGGTCATTCGGGTCGGCAAACACTGTCGCTTCGTCCTGCATCGTATGCACGGTGCGGTCGATGTCTTCGCTCAATTCTTTTTTGAGGGTCTCGAGAATCTTGCGGAAGTGCGCCAGTTGCTTGGTGCTCATATAGTCTTCGCCCGCTTTGGGTTCGTACGGTGCGAAATGTTTGTGAAGCAGTTCTTCTGCCATTTGTTGTGCGTCCCAGAGACCAAAAAAGCGATTAAATATCAGAAAGGCGGCGTTCCTGCAAGGAATCTTTCTTTGCAGAATATAGGCCATTGATCTGGTGCGGATTTCCGCGAGGTGTTAGAATGCCGGCTCTCGTGTCGGGGCGTAGCGCAGTCTGGTAGCGCATCTGCTTTGGGAGCAGAGGGTCGTGAGTTCGAATCCCACCGCCCCGACCAACATTAAACGGCCTTTCGGCCGTTTTTTGTTTTCTGCCGTAGTCTGTTCCCGGATGTCGACAGGAACAGCGGCCCAGGCCCCGTCCCGTATCGTTTCCGGTCGAACATTCTGCTGTCTTTCCGGCTGCTTGGCCGAGGGCTGCCCCATACTGCGTTTCGCTCATCGGCCTAGCGGGCAAGGAGCTGCCGGATCCATTCGCGCTGGGCCTCGCGGCGGCGCTTCTCGGTCAGGCGTTCGATGATTTTTTCCCGCACTTCGGCAAACGGCAGCAGGCCGCTCGGCAGTATTTCGTCACAGCGCAGGATGTGCAGGCCGATCGGCGATTCGAGTACGGCACTGACTTCGCCGGCGTCCAGCGCAAAGGCGGCCGGTTCCAGTTCCTTGTAGAGCTGGCCGCGCTTGACGACGCCGAGCAGGCCCTTTTCCATCGCGGTCGGGCATTGCGAATGGCGCAGCGCGGCCTCGGCGAATTTATGGGTGTTTTCGACGGTCGACCGCAGGGCTTCGAGTTGCTTGAGGACCTTGACCTTCTGTTGCGGATTGTCGAAGGTGATCAGGATATGGCTCAGGCGCCGGGCCTCGGGGCGGTCGAAGGCTTCCGGGTGGAGCCGGTAGTAGATTTCGGCATCGACCGCGCTGACCGTGGCGGCGCCGGCGGCGACTTTTTCGAGCACCGCCTCGACCCGCAGGTCGCGCTCGACGGCGTCGCCCAGAGTGGCCGCGTTGAGGCCGTTACGCTCGAGATCCTGCAGGTAGTCGTCCTCGCTGGCGTAGCGCTGGCGAACCTCGCCCAGGCGGGTGGCCAGCGTCGCCTCGGGGACGATGACATTGGCCGCCTGCGGACTGGCCAGGATGCGCTGCTCGATGCCGTTCTGCTTGGCGGCAACCTCGCCCAGCCGGTTGCGCTCGGGTTCGGAGAGCGTTTCCGGAGCTTTCTTGAAGAGCTCCCAGGAAAGTTTCAGTTCAAGGTAGCCGTGCTGCATCGTTCAGTCCTTTGTTTCGGTGGCTTCCAGGGCGTCTTCCGGGATTTGCAGGACGCGGCCCGGCAGGCTGTCGAAGTGGATGTGGTAGGCGACGCCGCCCGGCGCATCGCGAATCACCTTGATGACCTCGCCGATGGCGCCAAGGGCGACCAGCACCTCGCCGCCGACGGCGAGGCCCTTGGCCGAGCGCACCTTCTCGCGGAACTCGAAGCGCGACGGGGTCCACGGATCGTCGGCGCCGATCAGTTCCTCTTCCCGGCAACCGACGATCTTGCCTTCGTCGAGAAAATTCACCGAGTAGATGATCTGGTCCTGCAAAAAGGTCCCGACATCGACGACGTAGCCGATGCTGCCGCGGCGGACCAGGGGTTCGCCGGGGTCGAGGCCGGGGTAGGTGCCGTCGTTGCGGACGTTGCGGGTGAGGCGCACCGGCTCACCGTAGTCCCAGCGGGCGTCCATCATTGCCGGAACACCTTGTCGAGCGAGACGAAGGAGCTCATCCCGCCATCCGGCTTGGCGACGTGCTGGAAGACGGCGAAGACCTTTTCGGTCAGCGAGTCGGAAGTCACGAAATCCTTGTAGGCGCGTTCCAGCCACAGGCGGTAGATGCCGCGCTGCAGCTCCTCTTCCGGCGGCAGGTTGGGCGCCTGCTTGGCCAGGTAGTCGTGGAAGCGCTGCAGGATGTGCAGGCGGTTCACATGCACGATGCTGGCTTCGTAGGGAACCTCGAAGTAATCGAGAAAGTCTTCGGCGGAAACCAGGTCTTCCATGGCTTCGGCAAGGGTCAGGGTATCTTCCATGATGATTTCCTCAGGCGGCTACAAGTTGAAGTTCGGGATGGGGGGCAGTGTCGTCGCAGCTGCCCTGGAATTCGTCGACCACTTCGAGCAGCTTGCCGGCGCCGAGTTGGTCGCGGCTGTCGAGGCCGGCCAGCTTGATCAGGCGGGCGCGCGAGGCGGCGATTTTGCCAAGGCGGAGCAGCACGACGCTGGCGGCCTTCAGGGCCAGCAGGTAAAAGCGAAGCAGGCCGAAGGAGTTGGCGGCGGCCGAGCCGAGCCGGGTTTCGTCAAGCAGGTTCCAGTCGGTCGGCAGGCCAAGGTGGCGGCCGGACAGTTGCATGGCGCGCTCGGCGACGATCAGCGCGTCTTCGAGGCGATGCTGGTAGAAGTAGTAACGATAGAGGCCGACCAGCACCGTCAGGTTCTCCGGGGCGAGCAGGTGGGCGCGCAGCAGGGCCATTTCGGCCGTCGCCTCGCCGTACTCGCTGGCTGCCTGGGCGATCAGGCGCTCGGCCTCGGCCGGTAGCGGCTCCTCGAAATAGAGTTTGCAGTCGGAGAAATCGAGCAGGTCCATGGCGTATTGGTATCCGTTCTCAGTGCATGGACTCGTGCTCGCAGCACAAGTCACCGGCCGAACAGGTTTGACATTGGCCGCTGTGATCGGCCGGCGGCGGTTGGTGGCGGACTTCGGCCAATTCCTTTTCGAGGATTTCGATGCGTTCGATCAGGCAGGCGATCGACTTGGCAACCGGGTCGGGCAGCAGATTGTGGTCGAGGCTGATGCCGTTTTCCGGGCGGGCGCTGCCGGCCCGGGTATCGACGATGCGGCCGGGGACGCCGACCACGGTGCGGTCGGCCGGTACATCCTTGACCACCACCGAGTTGGCGCCGACACGGACGCGTTCACCGATGCAGATCGGGCCGAGGATCTTGGCGCCGGCCCCGACGACGACGCCGTCGGCCAGCGTCGGGTGGCGCTTGCCCTTGTTCCATGAGGTGCCGCCGAGGGTGACGCCGTGGTAAAGCGTGACATCGTTACCGACTTCGGCGGTTTCGCCGATCACGACGCAGGCGCCATGGTCGATAAAGAAGCGGCGGCCGATGGTGGCGCCGGGGTGGATGTCGACATTGGTCAGCGTCCGGCCGAGAAAGGACAGGAAGCGGGCCGGAAAGCGCCAGCCGGTCTGCCACAGTCGGTGCGACAGGCGATGGGTGAGCACGGCATGGACGCCGGGGTAGGTGGTCAGCACCTCCAGTGTCGAGCGGGCCGCCGGGTCGCGCTGGAAAACGCAGGCCAGGTCTTCCTTGAGGATTGCCCAGAGGCCCGGCGTGGCGGTGAGGCTTGCTGTCATGGTGATCGCTTCAGACATGGAGTTGGCTCCGGACGGAGGCCAGCAGCGCCCGAAGATCGGGCGTTTCCGGCGGGTGTTTGTGTTCGGCGACGAAATTGCGGACGCGCGGCAGCAGGGCATGGGCTTCGCTGTCATCGACGGTCAGGCCGAGGCCGGCATAGACGACTTGCACGGCGCGCGAGCCGGAATGCTTGCCGAGGACGATGCGGTGCGACTGGCCGACTTCCTGCGGGTCGAAACCCTGGTAGTTGTCCGGGTGCTTCAACAGGCCATCGACGTGGATGCCGGCCTCGTGCGTGAAGGCGCCGGCGCCGACGACGCTTTTCTGCCACGGTACGGCCCGCCCGGAAGCGGTGGCGACCTGGCTGGAGAGCGCCGGGAAACCGCGCAGATTGACCCCGGTTTCGATACCGTGCAGCTTCTTCAGGCCGAGCACGACTTCTTCGAGCGGCGCGTTGCCGGCCCGTTCGCCGAGGCCGTTGACCGTCGTATTGACATGCGTCGCGCCGGCCTTGCAGGCGGCCAGGGTGTTGGCGGTGGCCAGGCCGAGATCGTCGTGGGCGTGCATCTCGATTTCCAGGCCGCTGTTGCGGCGCAGCGTGCTGATCCGCTCGAAGGTGCCGAAGGGTTCGAGAATGCCCAGCGTGTCGGCGAAGCGCAGGCGGCGGGCGCCGGCCCGTTCGGCGGTTTCGGCCAGGGCGCAGAGGAAGTTCAGGTCGGCGCGCGATGCATCCTCGCAGCCGAGGCCGACTTCGAGGCCGAGGCTGAGCGCGGCGCCGATGAATTTGGGCAGTTCGCGCAGCAGCCAGGCGCGGTCCTGCTTCAGTTTGTAGGCCAGGTGCTGGTCGGAGGCCGGCACCGAAATGTCGATCAGGTGGGCGCCGAGGTCGGCGCAGGCGGCGATGTCGGCCAGGTGCATGCGGCTCCACACCATCAGCCGGGGCGGCAACTTGAGGTCGGCGACCGCACGGACCGAAGCGCGTTCCTCGTCGCCCATCGCCGGGATGCCGACTTCCAGCTCGGGAACGCCGATGGCGGCGAGCTGGCGGGCGATTTCCAGTTTTTCATCGAGCGAGAACGCCACGCCGGCCGACTGTTCGCCGTCGCGCAGGGTGGTGTCGTTGATGGTGATGAAAGGCTGGGTCATGGGAATCTCCTCGGCTCATTCGCAGCAAGGATGGTGCCAAGCATTAAGGTGTTGAAAAGTTGGTGTTTTTTATTGTCGACCGGCGGAATGTGGGCTCAATGTCGAGAATGCGACAATCATCCGACGGCGCTTGCCGGCCAACTTTCGGTGGTACTGTCGACGCGTCCGGCCCGTTTTTGGAGCCGTTCGCCGCGAGTGCCTTTTCGGGCTGCATGGTGCTTCTGCCGAAGCCTTGTGTCTTTCGATCAGAACATTTCCTGATTCAACAATGCAGCGACTGATGGGAAAGAATCGATATGACAGGCCGCGACAACGAGCTCTGGCAACAATCCTGGCGTGACCGCAATACGGCGTTCCACCAAAAAACGGTCAATCCGCATCTGGTCAGGTTCTGGTCCAGCCTCGGTCTGCAGGCCTCCGACCGGGTTTTCGTGCCGCTCTGCGGCAAGAGCCTGGATCTGCTCTGGCTGGCCGGGCAGGGGCATAGCGTGATCGGGGTCGAGCTGAGCCCGCTCGCCGTCCGCGCCTTTTTTCGCGAAAACCGGCTGCAGGCCAGCCGGCGCCAGGTCGGCAAACTGACCCTCTGGGAGAACGGCCGGATCGGCATCCTGTGCGGTGACTTTTTCCAGTTGACCGCCGCCGATCTGGGCGACATTGCCGCCGTTTTCGACCGCGCCTCGCTGACCGCATTGCCGGACGACATCCGCGCCGCCTATCTGGCCCATCTCGTCAGCATCGTGCCGGCGGCCTGCAAGGTGCTGCTGCTCACCACCGAAGAGCCGGAGGACTGGGAAACGGCCGGCCAGCCCTTTGCCGTGGCCGATGAAATCGCCGGCCTCTATGCCGCCAACTTCGACATTCAGCTCAGTCACGTCGAAAGTGTCTTCGAAGCCGATCCCGATCCGGCGATTGCCGAGTCGGTGCGCGTCGAGCAGAAGGTTTATCTGCTGACGCCGAAAAGCCAAGCCTAGTCAGGACCGGCCGCCCGGGATTCGCCGATTTGCCAAGGGCAGGCAAGTTGGCTATGGTGGGGCAACGACGAATCACTCAAGAAAAACATGGATCTTCAAGCTGTCTCCGCCCCCGAGCTGATTGCCGCCGGTATCTTTGCGCTGGCCGTGCTGCACACCTTCATGACCAAGTTCTTTGCCCACCTGGCGCATGCCCAGCCGCGCCATGCCGGGCTCTGGCACTTGCTGGCCGAAGTCGAGGTGGTCTTTGGTTTCTGGGCTTTCGTGCTGGTCATCGTGATGATTTCGGTCGCCGGGAAGAGTGCTGCGGTCGACTATGTCGAAAGCCGGAATTTCACCGAGCCGATGTTCGTCTTTGTCGTGATGGTGATTGCCGCCAGCCGGCCGATTGTCAGCACGGTGATCAATATCGTGCGGCTGGTAGCCGCCGTGATGCCCATGCAGCGGGCGGTGGCCGGCTATTTTCTCTGTCTCTGCCTGGTGCCGCTGTTCGGTTCGCTGATTACCGAGCCGGCGGCGATGACGCTGGCTGCACTGATGCTGCGCGACCGCTATTTCCAGCATCAACTGTCGCATCGCCTGAAGTACGCGACGATCGGCGTTCTCTTCGTCAATGTCTCGATCGGTGGCACGCTGACCCATTTCGCCGCGCCGCCGGTGCTGATGGTGGCGGCCACCTGGCAGTGGGATACACCCTTCATGTTCGCCACCTTCGGCTGGAAAGCGGCGCTTGCCGTTTTGGTCAATGCCTCCGTGGTGACCTGGCTGTTCCGCAAGGAACTGGCCGGCAAGGGGCAGGAGACGGAGGCTGGCGATGCCGCGCCGGTGCCGCTCGGGGTGGCCGGCATCCATCTCGCCTTCCTGTTCGGCGTCGTGCTCTTCGCCCATCATCCAGTGATCTTCATGGGCCTCTTCCTGTTCTTCCTCGGCTATGTCGAGGCCTACGAACGCTATCAGGATCGCCTGATTTTGCGCGAGGGGCTGTTGGTCGCCTTCTTCCTGGCCGGGCTGGTGGTCATCGGCGGCCTGCAGCAATGGTGGTTGCAGAGTACGCTGACCGGCGTCGAGCCGACGCTGCTCTATTTCCTCGCCACCGGCCTGACCGCGCTGACCGACAACGCGGCGCTGGCCTATCTGGCCTCGTTGGTCGAAGGCGTTTCCAACGAGTTCAAATACGCCATCATTGCCGGCGCGGTGACCGGCGGCGGCCTGACGATCATCGCCAATGCGCCGAACCCGGCCGGCCTGGCGATCCTGAAGTCGAGCTTCGACGAAGGATCGATCAGCCCGCTCGGCCTCTTCCTCTATGCGCTGGGGCCGACCGGGGTGGCGATGCTGGCTTTCCTGATGCTGTAGCCGGCGCATGTGCCAGCAGCAGCAAGGGCCCGCAATCGGCGCAATGCAGTTCAGTTAAGGCAATGATTTTTGAATTTGTCGTTCCCGCGAAGGCGGGAACCCAGTCAACGCGCGGCTTCTGGATTCCCGCCTTCGCGGGAATGACACTTAACTGAATCAGAGGGCGTAGGGCTGGTGCAGCCAGTGGCGGACGACATCGACGTCGCGTTGCGGCAGGTAGGCGAAGCCGCCCAGCGAGTCCTCGACCACCGCCTGGGCGACCCAGTAGGGCACCGCCTTGCTGGTCAGCATGTGGAAATACCAGGCCATCGGGTAACCGCTCTCGCGGTCGAAATGGCTGAGCGCTTCGTTCAGCTTGAGCCCGGTGGTGCCGCTGGCTGCAGCGAACTCGGGTGCCTCGCCGGCCAGCGTGGCGATTGGCTGGGCGCGGAAAACCGGCTGGTGGTAGCGGTCGAGGTGCTCGCGGGTGGCGATCACCCAGTGGTTGAAATAGGCGCTGGTGTTGCTGGCGCTGCTTTTCGACCAGTCATCGATCATCCGGTGGATGGGGGCCGGTTCCGGCTTCTGGGCCAGCATGCGGCCGAGGAAGGCGCCGATGTGCTGGATGCGCCGGAAGGTGTAGAAAGGCAGGCCGACCGGGACCGGCTGGTCGGCCCCGCCGCGCGGATCGACCAGTTCTTCCAGCGTGCTTGGTTCGTTGGCGAACAGCTGATGTACGCGCATTTCCTGCAGGTCTTCAATCTCCAGTTGCAGGAAGCCGTCGGTGCTGTCGCCGGCCGAGGCCACCAGATAGTGAGTCTGGCCGACCAGCCGGGTGGCGTAGAGTTTCTTGTCGATAAAGTCGTCGCAAAGCGCGGCGAAGTCGCCGTCGCGTTCATCGAGGGCATTTTCAACCCAGCTTTCGAGGTTGTCGGAAACGCGCTCGCCCTGATGGTCGAGGATGCCGCCCAGGCGGTACCAGCCGCCGCGGCTCAGGGCATGGCGGAATTTCCATTCCGGCAAGGCGGCGCCGAGCGCCTTGACCAGGGCGACGGGGCCGCTGCTGACCGAGACCTTGGCACAGGTTTCGACAATGGCAGGGGCGAGCGACTTGCAGTATTCCGTCCAGGCCAGGGTTTGTTTCATGAGGCTTCCTCGTTATCAAAGCATGTTGGGTTCGGCCAGCCGGGCCTGGGCCGCTTCGCGGACCTCGACTTCCGGATCGTTGACCAGCGGCGGCAGAAATTCGAGCGGCGCGTTGCTGACCGCGGCCAGCCGCACCCACCACTCTTCGTCCTGCAACAGGGCGACGGCGAGGCCGGGCAGGGCGCGTTCGGCGACGATGGCGCGGACTTCCGGTTCCGGGTCGGCGGCCAGCATGTGCAGCGCGAAGGGCGGCAGGCGTGAGGCGACCACCTTGCGTACCTCGCGCTCCGGGTCTTTCGCCAGCTTGGAGAGCTGGCCGTGCGGCAGACGGCGGGCGACGGTGGCGCGGATCAGGTAATCCGGGTCGTTGATCAGCTGGACAAGCAGCGGCTCGGGCAGGCGGGCGGCGACCGAAAGCCGTACCTCGCGGTCCGGGTCGCGCACCATGCCGATCAGTTCGTCGACCGGCAGGCGGGTAGCGACGACGCGGCGCACCACCTCGTCGGCATCCGATTTCAGCGAAAAAATATGGTCGACCGCAGCATAGCGGGCGGCAATCGCCCGCCGCTCCCAGAAAATATCGTTCAGGTAGTTCTGGGCCAGTTCCGGATTGGTGCGCAGGAAACGATCGATCTGCCGGCCGCTGTGGGCGCGGATGCAGGCGTCGCCGGGCGTGCAGCGGTGGCTGTTCAGGTAGTCCGGGTAATAGCTGCAGCCGGAACACAGGCCGAGCCGGCCGAAACCGGCCTCGGCGGGGCGGCTCTCATTCTTCATCGACCTTGGCGGCTACGAGAATGCCGGTTGCGGAGGCGGAGTCGTTGGTCAGTTCGAGACAATGGCCGGAGGCGCCGCTGATCAGGTAAAGATCGTAGCTGTCGAGGGTCAGGGCCGGGGCGTAGCGCGGCGAGATATCGTCTTCGCTACATTCGCTGAAGTGGAGGTCGGGAAAGCGCTGGCGCAGCGAGGCGGCACGGGCGTCGAGATGAGTTGCTTCACCGACCTGGACGAGTTGGCTGGGGGTGATCATGCCGATTCCTCCGCGGCGATTTCTTCCTCGAAGCGGGCCAGCGAGGCCGACGGCACGCCCATGATCTGGGCCAGCCAGGGCGGCGGGCTGGACAGGCGACCCTGCAATTCGACCAATACTTCGCGGGCCTTGCCGCCTTCCGGCTTCTTGACCGGATGGACGCCGGCACGCACCACCTTGGCGGCGGCCGGGCCACCGATCGACTGGACATAGACGATCTGGCAGTCGTTGATCAGCGCCGAGCGGGCGGCGTTCTTGTCCTCGGCGGCATCGGCTTCGACCGTGCTGCGGATGCCGATCAGCTTGATCGCCTGCGGGCCGACCTGATAGATCAGGAAGCGTTCGCAGGAGCCGAAGTGGCCATCGAGGTTCTCGCCGCGGTTGGCAGCGATGGCGACGCGGATCGAGCCGGGCATTTCGCCCTCTGTGTAGGTGTCGACCGCCGGAAAGTCGCTGTTTTCGACGCCCTGGCCCCAGAGCAGGCGGACGGCTTCCTTGAGCGCTTCGCTTTCGACGCCGACATGGCAGCCCTGTTCGGCAAAGTCGCCGGCCAGGATGACGCGGAGGTCTTCGACGGTCAGCGTACCGAGCTTGGCTTCGGTCAGGGGGGCCTCGAGCTTTTCGATCAGCGCCCCGACCAGGGCACGGACATCAAGACCATTCAGGGCACGGGCGGCCAGTGCGATGCGCAACGCGGCTTCGCGGGAGGCGATGGGGGTATCGGACATGATGGGCTCCAGGGAAAGTCTTCAGTGGAACGCCAGGCGAACTTGCGTTGCGGCTGGCGTTCGGCTCAAGGCTTTGCTCAGGCCGGGCTGATGCAACCGGACGGGCAGACATCGACACACAACGGGGAATCGTTGTGGCCGTCGCATTCCGTGCAGGTTGCACCGTCGATCTTGAAAAAGATCTTGCCGGAACTGATCGACTTGGTCGGGCAGACCGGTTTGCAGTCGCCGCAGGCGGTGCACATGTCGGGATCGATTTTCATTGCCATGATGCTCTCCTTTCAATCCGCCCTCGCTGGCTAATCGGCTGGCTGGGGCGGGCTGGTTTCAACGGACTTAGTCTTCGGCCGCGCCGAGGCGCTTGGCACGCAGGGAAACGGGCAGGCGGGGCGGCTTGGCGATCGGATCAATGTAGTAGGTTCCACCGTTGTCCAGTTTCAGCTCGCCGCCCCATTTTTCCGGGGAATCGAATTCGATGGACTCGATGGAAGCTTCCAGATCGCGCTTCGGAAGGTAAAAAACCAGCCCACCGCTTGCGCCTTGCTGGATCATGATATTGGCCATTTGACACTCTCCTGCAGGACCGGCGGAGCACGAAGCCCCGCCGGTGGTCCTGATTAGCGAACCAGGTCGAAGTTGTAGTCGGTCGTACCCATGCCGATCGTTTCCTTGTCGAGCTGCTCAAGGACCGCGTTGGTCAGCTGGGTGACGATGGACATCATGCCTTCGTAGCCCATGGTGGTCTGACGATGCAGGTGATGACGGTCGAACAGCGGGAAGCCGAGGCGGATCAGCGGTACTTCGAACTCTTCACCCTTGTAGCGGGTGTCGCGCTGGATGTACTTGCCGTAGGAGTTGCCGATCAGGAAGTCCGGCTTGTCCGTGAAGCACAGGCTGCGCATGTGCCACAGGTCGTTGCCGACATAGACCTTGCCATTGACGCCGAACGGGCTGGAGGCGAGCAGCTTTTCCATGGCCTTGCCCCAGCGCTTGTTGGCGTTGTGGGACAGGATGTGGGTCGGCTCGGCACCGCACTCGAGCAGGATCTTGACCATGCCCATGACGAAGTCCGGGTCACCGTAGAGGGCGAACTTCTTGCCGTGCAGCCAGGCGTGGCTGTCGGCGATCAGGTCCATACAGCGGCCGCGTTCCTTGGCCAGCGATTCGGGAATCGCCTTGCCGGTCAGCTCGGAGACCTTCATCAGCAACTCGTCGGTCCATTCCACGCCCATCGGGATGTTCAGCTTGGGAATGTCATGGGTCCAGGTGTTTTCGATGAACTTTTTCGACTTTTCCAGCTGGGCCGGCTGCAGCAGCAGGGTGGTGATGGCGTTCGGCGCATCCTTGACTTCGTCGATGGTCGTGCCGCCGGCGTACATGCGGAATTCGCCATCGGCCGGGGTGTCGAACACTTCGCTGGCATCGGACAGGTAGGTGTAATCGACATCCATTTCACCCAGCATGCGCTTGATGACGCGGTAGTTGCCGAGGTAGGTCTCGAAGCCGGCCACGATGTTGAGCTTGCCGTTCGAACCGACCTTCTTGCCTTCCATGAAGTTCAGCGTGAAGGAACGGATGATGCCTTCCAGCATGTTGTCCCAACCGGTCGTGTGCGAACCGACGAAGGACGGCGTGTGGGCGAAGGGGACCGGGTATTCCTGGGGAATGTGGCCTTCCTTCTTGGTGTTGTTGATGAAGGCGTTCAAGTCGTCACCAATAACTTCCGCCATGCAGGTGGTGGAGACAGCGATCATGTCCGGCTTGTAGATGGCCTTGGCGTTGGCCAGGCCGTCGAACATGTTCTTCTGGCCGCCGAACACGGCTGCGTCTTCCGTCATCGAGTCGGAGACGCAGGAGCACGGTTCCTTGAAGTGACGGTTGAAGTAGGTGCGGAAGTAGGCGACACAGCCTTGCGAACCATGCACGTAGGGCAGGGTCTTGTGGAAGCCGGAGGCGCAGAGGACGGCGCCGAGCGGCTGGCAGGCCTTGGCCGGATCGACGGTCAGGGCTTCGCGCTTGAAGTTGAGATCCTGGTATTCCTGCGTCGTGGTCCAGACGAAGGTTTCCCAAACTTTGTCCGGGCCATGACCTTCTTCGAAGAGCTGGCGCTTTTCAGCCAGGTTCTTCTTGTAGTCATCGTCACGGAACAGCGGATAACAGGGCTTGATCTTTTCTGCGGTTTGCATTGCTATCTCCTTGCCCGCACCGCTCATCTGCGGGTACGGGCGCAAGGTTAAGGATGTGCTGAACTAACTCAGGCGGCCTTCTTGACTTCTTCAGCCACAGCCTTCTTCCAGGGCGGCACGAGGTTGCCCCAGACCGGGCTGGCCAGAGCGATGTCCATGTCGCGGGCGAAGATGGCGAAGCCGTCGTAACCGTGGTACGGGCCGGAGTAATCCCAGGAGTGCATCTGGCGGAGCGGAATCCCCATCTTCTGGAAGATGTACTTTTCCTTGATGCCGGAGCCGACGAGGTCGGGCTTCAGCTTCTTGACGAACTCTTCCAGCTCGAAACCGGTGACGTCGTCGTAGAGCAGGGTGGCATCACCCATTTCCTTGATCGTGCGGTCATAGTCGTCGTTGTGGCCGAATTCGTAGCCGGTGCCGATCACTTCCATGCCGAGATCTTCGTAGGCGCCGATGACGTGACGCGGGCGCAGACCGCCGACGTAGAGCATGACCTTCTTGCCTTCGAGACGCGGTTTGTACTTGGCGATGATCTCGTCCATCATCGGCTTGTAGCGGGCGATGACGGCTTCGGTCTTTTCCTTGATGGAATCGTCGAAGAAGGCAGCGATGCGGCGCAGCGATTCGATGATCTTGGTCGGGCCGAAGAAGTTGTATTCCAGGTAAGGAATGCCGTACTTCTCTTCCATGTGGCGGCTGATGTAGTTCATCGAACGATAGCAGTGCAGCAGGTTCAGCTTCACTTTCGGCGTGTTCATCATTTCGGCAATGGTGCCGTCGCCGGACCACTGAGCCACGACCCGCAGACCCATCTCTTCGAGAAGAATGCGGGTTGCCCAGGCATCGCCACCGATGTTGTAGTCGCCGATGATGGCAACGTCGTACGGGGTGGATTCGTAGGGCTGGCCGTCACGCTTGTCGAGGACCCAGTCGCGGATCGCGTCGTTTGCGATGTGGTGGCCGAGCGACTGCGAAACGCCGCGGAAGCCTTCGCAGCGCACCGGGACGACCGGCTTGCCGATGCTGGCGGAGCCCTTCTTGGAGACCGACTCGATGTCGTCGCCGATCAGGCCGATCGGGCACTCGGACTGAACCGAGATCCCCTTGTGCAGCGGGAAGAGCTGTTCGACTTCGTCGATCAGCTTGGCCAGCTTCTTGTCGCCGCCGAACACAATGTCCTTCTCCTGGAAATCGGAGGTGAAGTTCATCGTGCCGAAGGTATCGACGCCGGTGGTGCCGACGTAGTAGTTGCGGCGACCGGCGCGGGAATACTGACCGCAGCCGACCGGGCCGTGCGAGATGTGGATCATGTCCTTGATCGGACCCCAGACCACGCCCTTCGAGCCGGCGTAGGCGCAACCACGAATGGTCATCACGCCGGGCAGGGACTTGCGGTTGGAAGTGATGCACTTCTTGGATTGTTCAACGGAAACATCGTTGGCCGCGAGATGCTTGGCGCGGTCCTTCTTGGCTTTTTCCGGATAAACCTCAAGCACCTCGGCAATGAGGGCTTCGGTTTCTTCGCGAGACAGAGTCGTCATTTTTTCCTCCTGACGTCGCCACCAATCTGTGGCCGACGTACTGGTTGAAAGTGGCGGGGAGCAACGCCCCCGCCGGAGCTTGCGGGGTGGTGCTTAGGCAGCCAGGTCGGCGGCGGTCTTGCCGACGATGGACTCGTCTTCCGCTTCCATGATCCCGAATTCCATCAGCAGGTCTTCCAGCTCTTCCATCTCGATCGGGGTCGGGATGACAAAGTTGGTGTTATTGACGATCTTGTTGGCGAGCTGGCGATATTCGTCGGCCTGCTTGTGCTTCGGATCGTATTCGACCATCGTCATGCGGCGGATCTCGGCGTGCTGCACGGCGTTGTCACGCGGCACGAAGTGGATCATCGTGGTGCCGAGGCGGGAAGCCAGGGCCATGATCAGTTCGTCTTCGCGGTCGGTGTTGCGGGAGTTGCAGATCAGGCCGGCCAGACGGACACCGCCGGAGTTCGCGTACTTCACGATCCCCTTGGAGATGTTGTTGGCAGCGTACATGGCCATCATTTCGCCGGAGCAGACGATGTAGATTTCCTGCGCCTTGTTTTCGCGGATCGGCATGGCGAAGCCACCGCAGACCACGTCACCCAGCACGTCGTAGAACACGAAGTCGAGGTCTTCGTCGTAGGCGCCTTCTTCTTCCAGGAAGTTGATGGCGGTGATCACACCACGACCGGCACAGCCGACGCCGGGTTCCGGGCCACCGGATTCAACGCACTTGATGCCGCCGAAACCGACGGAGAGGACGTCTTCCAGTTCGAGATCTTCCACGGAGCCGGCTTCTGCAGCCAGGTGCATCACGGTGGTCTGAGCCTTGCTATGCAGGATCAGGCGGGTGGAGTCGGCTTTCGGATCGCAGCCAACAATCATAACTTTCTTGCCGGATTCAGCGAGTGCCGCCACCAGATTCTGGGTGGTGGTGGACTTGCCGATCCCGCCTTTGCCGTAGATGGCGCATTGACGCAGTTTTGCCATGGTGTAATCTCCTTAGTCTGTCAGTCGATTTGCGAAGGAATCATTGAGAGTCGCACCTCACCTTCTGCATGTTGCGTGCCAGGTCGACTGGCAGACCGTAATCGATTGATTATTAGATGAAAAATGAAAATGTAGCGGCGCTGGCCAGCGTGCGGACATCCGACAATTCCCCTCTGCTTTGTAGGGCTAACGACAATGCGACGCTGCCGCGCGACGCCCGCCTGCCGATCAATCGCTGCAATCTGCCGGCCGTCGTCCTCGGCGGCCTGACTTACCAGCAACACCCCAGCCCCTTGCTGATCGACGGCGTCGCCGAACTGCACGCCGATCTTTTCCGCCGCCTGAACGCGGTACCGGCCGAGGCCAGGGCCGAGGTCTTCCGCGATTACCTGACCGTGCATTTCCGGCTGGAGCGGCCGGAGGAAATGGGGCTGAGCGGCGAACGGCGCGGGCAGCGGCAGAGCCGGGCCAAGGCCAACTATGTACGGATGATCCGCGGCTGGAGCTTCGATTCCGACAGCCGCGAGGGGGCGGTGCTCAAGGGCTGGGTCGAGTCGCGCTTCGGCCTGATGCCGCGCTACCACGGCCAGTCGCTGCGCGATCCATCGGGCGATGCCTACCGGCGCTATCTCGAAATGCGCTCGCAGGGGCTGTATGGCACCAATGCGCTGGAAGCGCAGTTCGACCTGGTCTACGCCTACTGCCAGCTCGACCTGGCGCTGCGCCATCCGGGTGCCCGGCACGTCACGCTGTATCGCGGCGTCAACCGGATGGCCGATCACGAGGTATTGGAGAAAGGCGAGGGCGGCCGTTACGTCATCCTGCTCAACAACCTCAGCTCCTTTACCTGCAGCCGCGAGCGGGCCTGCGAGTTCGGCGACTACATCCTTGCGGTCAACGTGCCGCTGAGCAAGATTTTCTTCTACTGCGGCCTGCTGCCCGGCGTGCTGCAGGGGGAGGACGAGTTCCTGGTCATCGGCGGCGTCGTCGATGTCACATTGTCGACAATCTGACGACGGCCGGGGTCGGGCGCCGACTGGTGCGAATCATGCATAATTTCCGGCATGCCTTCTGAAATCAGCAATCCCGTCCAGCGCGTCGTCAAGATCCGGCGCGACTACAACACCTGGGTCGCCAGCGAAACGCTGGAGGATTACGCCCTGCGCTTCACCCCACGCAGCTTCCGCAAGTGGTCGGAAATGCGCGTCGCCAATACCGCCTTCGGCGCCGCCTCCTTTCTGGTGCTGGAAGCGGTCGGCGCCACCATGCTGGTCAACGCCGGTTTCATCAATGCTTTCTGGGCCATTCTGGCGACCGGCCTGATCATCTTCCTGATCGGCCTGCCGATCAGCCAGACTGCCGCCAAACACGGGCTGGACATGGATCTGCTGACGCGCGGCGCCGGTTTCGGCTACATCGGTTCGACCATCACCTCGCTGATCTACGCCAGTTTCACCTTCATCTTCTTCGCGCTCGAAGCGGCCATCATGGCCTACGCGCTCGAACTCGCCTTCCGCATTCCGCCGGCCTGGGGTTACCTGATCTGCGCCCTGGTCGTCATTCCGCTCGTCACCCACGGCGTCACCGCGATCAGTCGCCTGCAGGCGTGGACGCAGCCGCTCTGGCTCGGCCTGCTGGTGCTGCCCTACGCCTTTGTCTTCGTCGAGGAGCCGCAGGCGCTGGCCGGCCTGTGGCAATACGCCGGCCAGAACGGGGAGGGCGGCCGCTTCAATCCGCACCTGTTTGGTGCGGCACTGACCGTCGGCATCGCGCTGGTCACGCAAATGGGCGAGCAGGTCGATTACCTGCGCTTCATGCCGGAAAAGACCGCCGCCAACCGTCGCCGCTGGTGGTTCGGCGTTGTCGTCGGCGGGCCGGGCTGGATCGTGCCCGGCATCCTGAAAATGCTCGGCGGCGCGCTGCTCGCCTGGCTGGCGCTGCGCAACGCGGTGCCGGCCGACAAGGCGGTCGATCCGAACCAGATGTACCTGATCGGCTTTTCGCACGTCTTCGACAACACGACGCTGGCCATCGCCGCCACCGTGCTCTTCGTCATCGTTTCGCAGCTGAAGATCAATGTCACCAACGCCTACGCCGGCTCGCTGGCCTGGTCCAACTTCTTCGCCCGGCTGACGCACAGCCACCCGGGGCGCGTCGTCTGGGTCGTCTTCAATACGCTGATCGCCTTGCTGCTGATGGAGCTCGACGTCTTCAAGGCGCTCGGCCAGGTCCTCGGTCTCTATTCCAATATCGCCATTTCGTGGATGGCGGCGGTGGTCGCCGATCTCGTCATCAACAAGCCGCTCGGCCTGTCGCCGCCGGGCATCGAGTTCAAGCGCAGCAACCTCTATGACATCAACCCGGTCGGCGTCGGCGCCATGGGCATCGCCTCGCTACTGTCGATCGGCGCTTTCGTCGGCCTGTTCGGCGCCGGCATCCAGCCTTACGCTTCCTTCGTCGCGCTCTTCTCGGCCTTGCTGATTTCGCCGCTGATCGCCTGGGCGACCGGCGGCCGTTATTACCTGGCCCGGCCGGCGGCGACTCCGGCGGTCAACGCCCAAAAATGCGTGATTTGCGAACGTGACTACGAAGGCGAGGACATGGCACATTGCCCGGCCTACCAGGGCGCCATCTGTTCGCTGTGCTGTTCGCTCGATGCGCGCTGCCACGATCTATGCAAGCCGGAAGCCAACCTGACGGCGCAATGGAATGCCGTCCTCCGTCGCCTGCTGCCGGCGCCGGTGCTGCCCTATCTGGAAACCGGGCTCGGCCACTATCTGATGCTGATGACCGGTATCGTGCCGGTGCTCGCCCTGGTCCTCGGCGTGCTGTACACGCACGAACTGCTCGCTCTCGGCGCCGAACAGACGCTGCTGATCACTGCGCTGCAGGACAGCTTCATCAAGGCTTTTGCCGCCTTGCTGCTGTTGTCCGGCGTCGCCGCCTGGTGGATGGTGCTGACTCAGCAGAGCCGGCAGGTGGCGCAGGAAGAGTCAAACCGCCAGACGCAGTTGCTGATGCAGGAAATCGAATCACACCAGCGCACCGACGAAGCGCTGCAAAAGGCCAAGCTGGTCGCCGAGCAGGCCAACCAGGCGAAGAGCCGCTACATCACGGCGATCAGCCACGAGCTGCGGACGCCACTGAACAGCATCCTCGGCTACGCGCAGATTCTAGATGCCGACGAAAATGTGCCGCCGCATCGCAAGCAGGCGGTCAGCGTCATCCGCAAATCGGGCGACCACCTGCTGTCGGTCATCGAAGGCACCCTCGACATCGCCCGCATCGAGGGCGGCAAGCTGACGCTGGACGTCAAGGCGCTCGATTTCCCCGATTTCATGCAGCAGATCGTCGGCATGTTCGAACTGCAGGCGCGCAACAAGGGGCTGTCCTTCGACTACCAGCCGGCCGGCGAACTGCCGGCCGTGGTGCGGGCCGACGAAAAACGGCTGCGCCAGATCCTGATCAACGTGCTGGGTAACGCCGTCAAATTCACCGTGCGCGGCGGTGTCGGCTTCAAGGTCGAGTGCCGGCGGGAAATGGCGGTCTTCGAAATCCGCGACAGCGGCCCCGGCATCCCGGCCGCCGACCTTGAGCGCATCTTCGAGCCCTTTGTCCGCGGCAGCACGGTTCAAGCGGGCGGCAGCGGCGTCGGCCTGACCATTGCCCGCATGCTGACCGACCTGATGGGCGGCGAAATGCAGGTCACCAGCACGCCGGGCGAGGGCACGCTGTTCCGCATCCGGCTTTTCCTGCCGCAGGTCCATTCGGCGCAGGCGGCGCGCGAACTGCCGAAACTCAACCGGGTCGGCTACGTCGGCGTGCGCCAGCGCATCCTGGTCGTCGATAACGAAAAGGTCGACCGCGACATGCTGCAAAGCGTGCTCGAGCCGCTCGGCTTCATCGTCGAACAGGCGGCCAGCGGTTACGAGGCGCTGCAGGTCATCCCGCGCTTCGCGCCGCACCTGGTCTTCATGGATCTCGGCATGCCCGGCATCGACGGCTGGGAAACGATCCGCCGCATTCGCCGGCAGCAGTTGAGCGCAGCCCACATCGCCGTGCTTTCGGCCAATGCCTTCGACAAGGGGCTGGAGAACGACGCCGGCGTCGCCGCCGAGGATTTCATCGTCAAGCCGCTGCGCGTCCATGAACTGCTCGACTGGATCGGCCGCAAGCTCGGCCTGCAATGGGTGGCGGCCGATGCACCGGTGCCGCCGCTGGCCCCGGCCGAGCCGCCGCCGCTGGTGGCGCCGGGCAGCGAACACCTGGCCGCGCTCGACGAGCTGATCGGCCTCGGCTATTTGCGCGGCATGCTGACCAAGCTGGCCGAAATCGAGCGCCTCGATCCGAAACATGGCGAATTTGTCCGCGTCCTGCGCGATCTGGCGCGACAATTCCAGTTCGATGCCATGAAGGAAATTCTCAGGAAAATGAGCCATGCCCCCCGTTGACCGCAGCCAACCGCCGATGCCGCTCGGCCACAGCATTTCGGACATCGTCCTGATCGTCGATGACATTCCGGAAAACCTCTCGCTGCTGCACGATGCGCTCGATGAAGCCGGCCATACCGTGCTCGTCGCCACCAACGGCGAATCGGCGCTGCAGCGCGCCCGGCAGAGCCTGCCCGACGTCATCCTGCTCGACGCGCTGATGCCGGGCATGGATGGCTTCGAGGTGGCGCGCCGGCTGAAGGCCGATTTCGCGACCCAGCACATTCCCATCGTCTTCATGACCGGGCTGACCGAAACCGAGCACGTCGTCGCCGCCTTCGCGGCCGGCGGCGCCGATTACGTCACCAAGCCGATCCGCCCGCCGGAAGTGCTGGCCCGCATCGCCGCCCACATGCAGAACGCCCGCCAGATGAAGCAGGCCCGCTCGGCGCTCGATGCCTTCGGCCAGGCCACGGTGGCGGTACGGGCCGCCGACGGCAAGCTGGTCTGGCAGACACCGCTGGCCAGGAAGCTGCTCAAGGCTTACTTCGCCAACCCGGAGGAAGTGGCGCCGGAAGAACTGCTGCAATGGATTGCCGGCGCCA
>NZ_LODL01000005.1:163253-164145 GCF_001551835.1 Dechloromonas denitrificans
CGACCCATACCGACCGCGACTTGCGGGTCCGCGTCCAGTTTCCGTGGCAACGTGGCGCCCAGTCCGCCAGTCGCGGCGAGCATCCGACCGCTACCGAGAACGCCCCGGCCAGCGAGGCGCTGGGTGTCTGGCTGCGGGTGATGACCCCGGTCGCCGGCAGCAATTGGGGCGGTCACCTGACGCCTCGCCCAGGGCAGGAGGTTCTCGTCGCCTTCCAGAACGGCAACATCGACCGCCCGATCATCATTGGCAGCGTCTATAACGGGCAGGGCAGTCGCGATGCCCAAGGCAACCAGCTCGGCAGCGGCACCATGCAGGCCAGCGCCAACGCCCCGGCCCTGTTTGCCGGCCAGGACGCCGACCCTCATCGCCACGGCGCCAGCCTGTCCGGCCTGAAAAGCCAGCAACTCGACAGCAGCCGCAGCGGGCAGGGCGGCTACAACCAGCTCATCTTCGATGACACGCCCGGCGAGTCGCGCATCGAACTCGGCACCAGCGAATACCGGAGCAGCCTGCAACTCGGTCATCTCAAACAACAAAACGACAACGCCCGCCTCAACAATCGCGGCCATGGCGCCGAACTCGCGACGCAGGCCTCGACCGCACTCCGCGCCGGCAACGGCCTGCTGATCAGTGCCGATGCCCGCGCCAACGCCAGCAGCAGCCAACTCGACAGTCGTGAAGCGATTAGCCAGAACGAGAGTGCCCAAAGCCTCAGCCAAAGCCTGAGCGAAGTCGCCGCCAAGCAAAATGCCGCCCTCAAAGGCGATCCAGAGCCCGACAAGCTTCCTGCGGTGGACGCCCTCAAACACGCGATTTCCGTACTCGGTGCCACAGCCAGCAAAGGCAGCACGGCCGCCAGTAACGGCAGCATCAAAACCGTCGAGGGCGG
>NZ_LODL01000005.1:164155-164428 GCF_001551835.1 Dechloromonas denitrificans
CGTCGATCTGGCCAACGTCAAGATGAGCATGAACCCGTTTGACGAAATCGCCGTCGAAGAAGCCGTGCGTCTGAAGGAAGCCGGCATCGCCACGGAAGTCATCGCCGTCTCCTGCGGCGTCGCCGCCTGCCAGGAAACCCTGCGTACCGCGATGGCGATCGGCGCCGATCGCGGCATCCTGATCGAGACCGACGTCGAACTGCAGCCGCTGGCCGTCGCCAAGCTGTTGAAGGCCCTGTGCGACAAGGAACAACCGCAACTCGTCATCTGCGG
>NZ_LODL01000005.1:164438-167265 GCF_001551835.1 Dechloromonas denitrificans
AAATCGAAACTACGCCTAAAATTTCCGCTTATCGGCCAAAGCCGACTTTGGGCTCAGGGCAGGATCGGGCGGCAATGTGCCTGCTACCTGCCGTTTAGGTGTGAGAGGCCACGAACGGCAGCTTTCCTATCCTGCGAATGCGAACTCCCGACCCATAGCGGACCTAGGCCGATTGCAAAAGCGGACCCTCAGGAACGTTTGAATTCACCGGAATGCGCGGCTTTGTGCGCAGGTCTGGGTGGAATGATGAGTTGGGCGGCATTTCATTTGAGTTGCCCTTTGTCTTTTGCGCCATCTTGAATTGACCGCCACTCTTCAGAATATGACTCGTGGTCAGACTCAAAATCCGTGGTGTACACGCCCCATCCCATGATTTCGTAATACTTAGTCATTGCCTCGAAGTGGGACGTGGCGTCTATAAGGCCAATAAGCGCTGCACCGTGTTCTTGAAGAGAGCGAAACCCGTCGCCCATCGGGCCCGCCAGGCAGAGGCTGGGCAGTCCATCCGAGTCTATCCAAATCTCATGCTTCAGAAGCGCCATCGTGGTGCCACCCAACGTAAAAGTGAGCGGACCTGCGCGGCTCTTCGCGCAGGTCCGCTCGACTGCCGGGTTAGCACTCATTGCACAACAGTCTGGCGATCTGGAACACTGACTTGCCCAACGCCAGACTCCTGCAATTTCTTTAGCAATGCGGCTCGCCCATTGCTTTGTGACCACTTCATCTCTTGAGCAGTGATGGTTGTTGCAACCAGGATTTCCATTCTTCCAGCCGGTAGACTGGTTCCTGTTGGCAGAGGTGCTTGGGCCTTTGCGATCAAGACATTCACCATCTGTCCCTGCCCCACTTGAATCTGCTCAACAGTTAATCCATCGTATTTCTCGACACGGCCGAGGAGACCAACGTCGTTTCCGATTTCCGCGTTTGCGGCCCATTGAAGTAAATTCAGTGGCCACTGCTGATTGGACTGTGCGACCACGATAATTTCATAACCGTACCCGGCGAATCCGGGTCGCTTTGGTGCTGGCTGCTTCTTGGTAAGAGTACCTCCAGCTTTTGTTGCTCTATCTCCATCCGCCTTTAGATCGAAGTTTGCCATTTGCACTGTAGTTGGCATATCCGGGTTCGTGAAACCAAATGTCGTGTAAACGGAGAGGTTCTGTCCCAGTCTGGGAGCCGGAATGACATACAACCCGCCGCCAGGCCATACACCGGTCATGTTGAGCATTTTCAATATGTCCGAAGGAAGCGGCCCCACCGTTTTCTCGAAATGCTTTTGCCGTGCATCGTAATTAACCTGCCACTGCTTCTCGCCTTGGTCGGTTTCACCGAAAGCAATGGTGCCAACGAAAGAGAGCGTGGCGGCCATCAGACTGCTTGCAAACTTGCGGATGCTCAATTAAGTCTCCTGAGTGCTAACAGTTACCTGCGCAGCTTTTAGCGCAGGTCCGGTGAAATGATTGGTTGGGCATCAATGTGCTATTGCGCCAATGCTTTCGGCAGTTGAACAACAAGACCAAGACTGGGCTGGTGGCCAATCTCAGAAAGTTTCCCCGGATCGAGACTCCATAACGCTGCGAGTTGAAGTACGTTGGTTTCGTCAGGTAGTTTTCCTTCTACGCTGAAAAGACGTTCCGATGCCGCGCGTGGTGAAAGGCCACTGAGATCAAGAAACTTGAGGCGAGCTTCCTCTAGGGTTTGGTTGCCGATATTTGTGTAGACTTCTCCGTCTCCAAAAGAGAAGACCCTCAAGGGTAGATCCCGTTGAGCACGCACCCACGCAACAAATCCAACAACGCGATAACTCCCAAAAAACTGCACCTCAGAAAAGTGATCAGTTAAGCGCGAAAGTATGGTGTCGAATTTTTGACCGATACCGCCATGCCGATCAGGTGTGTGCATCACCGGATAGGGCAATGAACTTCCCACGACGAAAATCCAGCCATTGACTGGTGGGGACAAGAATATCCACGGTCCTTTGTTGGTCCCTCCGGTACGGCCATAGGCTGCCGCCATTCCTGATGCCCAGTTAGCAGGTGCTCCCGATCCAATCTCAAGTGCAGTAACAACGGAATTGAGATCGCTAGCTCTTACGGCGAACCAGTTAACCTTGTATCCAAAGTCTTCTGGTCTATCTGGTATTTGATCGAAACTCGGCGTGTCGGCGCAAGCAGTAGCCGCAGCAGCACCAATTCCAAAAATTGTCAGAAAGCGCCAAAATCTATTCATAGTGGATTTTCCAATGAAGCCCAACGAGCTAGGTAAGCGGACTGCCGCGCGAAGCGGCCAGATGAAACCAAGGCGGGTGTTCGGCAGGTCCGCTTGACCGCAGGGTTGGGCGTCATTGCTTTAGCCCTCGATGGTTGGTTCATTTAAAGAGAGCACCTCAACAACGACTGACTCGGTGAACACAACAAAATGCCTCGCAGCCTCTCCTGCTCCCGCGCCTAAGGGACACGCCTGACTCGCATATTTGGACCCCACGCACTCAAAGACAAAGGGAGTGATGTTGCGGGTAGTGCCTTCCGGAGTAAAGCATTGTTCTGCGTTCGTTCGAAACTCGGTCACGCGGTCAAACTCGATGCGAAACGTTTGGCTCTGCTCCGTGATAGTAAGAGGCCTGCCAACATAGCCATCAGGATTTCCCTCAAGCAACTCGATTACGCGTACGACAAGCGTTGCCTTGTTGTAGGCAATGTCGATCAAATCGAAGTAACGATGCATCATGGCTCATGACGCTCAACAGTTAATAGACGGACCCATGGGTCCGTCTCAGATTGCTGACAAAGCCTCCAATCGTTTGGGGGCTTTGTTTTTTTATAATGTT
>NZ_LODL01000005.1:167275-169201 GCF_001551835.1 Dechloromonas denitrificans
GTTGCTGACGGTGCGGGCGATTGCATCCTGCAGTTCGCCGATTTCGTCGTGCCGGGTCACCGTTACCGTTTCGCACAGATCGCCATCAGCCACGCGCAGCGCAGTCAGGGCGACGGCATGGACGTCGCGTAGCATGCGTACCAGCAACAGCACGAATACGATTGCCGTGAGCGATACGATCAGCGACAGCAGCAGCGAGACGATCAGGCCGTTGCGGGCTGCCGTGCGCAGTTCCGTCGCGCTGGCTACCGTTGCCGTGGCGATGTGGTCTTCGAGGCCCTTCATCGCATCGATCTTGCGGGTGATGGTGGCGAACCAGGTGCCCGGAGCGACGCCGAAAGCGCCATCGGCCGCCTTGTCGAGCGCAATGCTGCGCATCTCGGCGGTTTCGCGGGCCACCGGCGAGGCCAGTAGTTCGCTGAGCGCCATGATGTCAGCGGGTTCGGCCATGGTGCGGAAACTGGCCAGATAGGTCTCCTGGTTGGCCAGGATGCCGGCCAGTCGGCGCAGCAGCGGCAGGTCGAGCGGCCGGTCGGCGGCGAAGGCGGTGTTCAGGGTTGCCCGCTCGCGGCCGGCCTGCTCCTTGGCCTGCAGGAACATGACATAGGCGGAGAAGCGCCGCATCATGCCGGCGTTGGCGAGATTGGGGGCGACCGCCGAAACGGCGTCGAGATTGAGTTCAATGGCGCGGGTAAACCAGGCGAAGGAGTCAGAGCCGGCCAGGCTCAGGGCACTGATTGCACTGCGCCGGGCATCCCGCTCGCGCAGCAGGTCGGCGGCGCTGGCCAGGCGCTTGCTCAGTTCGGCGGGCAACTCAGCAGCATTGGTCGTGATCGCTTCGTTCAGGGCCGTTACTCGCTGGTCGGTCTCCTTGCGCTGCTGCTCCAGTTCGCTGCGGAATTTTTCACCCTTGCTGCCGATGAAACCGGCCGACAGGCCGCGCTCCTTCTGTAGCTCATGGACCAGGGCGCTGCCGGCGACAGCCACTTCGCTGACGGCGACGATGCGTCCGCTCTCCTGCAGCGCGAAATAATTGGCGGCGATGTCCCGCGTCAAGTAGACGCCAAAGCCCAAGGTGATCAAGGTCATCATGCCGAGCAGGCGGACGCGGATCGAACGGATATTCATGAGAGTCTCCCCCATCGGGTCGGCGCGCGTCGGGCGGCGCCGGTTATTTGTAGAGTTTTCTGTGCAGGATGGTGCTGTGGGGCGAGCGGCGCTCCTTTCGGGAGCGCCGCAGCACGCTGGCTAGAGGGGGCCGGGTGCCGGTAGGGCGTCGGTAGCGCCAGGATCGGACCCGGTAAGCTGGGCGATTTCCTCGACCGAGAGGACCTTGGTGATGTCGAGGAGGATGACGAACTTGCCGGCGACCTTGCCCATGCCATGGATGAAGTCGGCACGGATGCGGGCGCCGAAGGAGGGCGGCGGCTCGATTTCGCTGCCGGGGATTTCGAGGACTTCGGACACCGCATCGACGATGACGCCGATGTCGTGGCGGGTATCTTCGTCAGGGACTTCGATGATGACGATGCAGGTGCGCCGGCCGACCTCGGTGGTCTTGCCGCCGAAGCGGGCGGCCAGGTCGATGACCGGGACGACGGCGCCGCGCAGGTTGATGACGCCGCGGATGAAGGCCGGCATCATCGGGATCTCGGTCAGGTTGCCGAACTCGATGATTTCCTTGACGTTGAGGATGCCGACGCCAAACATCTCGCCGCCGAGCGTGAAGGTCAGGTATTGGGCCGGTGCCGTGTCGCTATTGGCGACGACGGTAGAGCCCCTGGTTTGTACAAGTTGTCCCATGGCGGCTTCTCAATAACGCTCGAAGTCGCCTTCGTTGATCTGGACTGCGGCGCTACGCATCGCGGTGCGCGGCTTGCTGCCGGTCGTGCGGGCGGCCGGCTGGGCGAAGCTGCGGGCCGTGTT
>NZ_LODL01000005.1:169211-177507 GCF_001551835.1 Dechloromonas denitrificans
TATCGAAAGTCTGCGCGGGAGCACCGTCAGCCTGACCGACCCGGCCAGCACCTCGGGCACCATCCTGCCTCGGCAGGCGATCAGCCGGCTGACCGGCCAGTCGCTCGAAACCTATTTCCAGCGTCTCAGCTTTGCTGGCTCGCATGATCGTGCCATCGAGGCCGTCCAGAAAAAACGCGTCGATGCCGCCTTCGTCGCCAGCAGCCGACTCGACGAGGCATTGCGCCAGGGGACGGTACAGGCGGACGAATTGAAGGTCATCTGGCAATCGCCGGCGATTCCTTATGACCCCTTCGTGCTGCGCGACCGGCTGTGCCCCGCACTGGCCGCCAAAATCAGGCAGGTTTTCCTCGGCGACAGCCGGGCCCTGCATGGCATGTTCGCGGAACTGAACATGACTGGCTTCATTGCCGTTGGCGACGAACAGTACCGTGAAATCCGCGAGATGTTCGCCAGCCAGAATTAACGCCGGAAGGACGGGCCGGAAGCGGCCCGCTCAACCTCCAAAAACGGCAGAACGTTAGTTCTGCGAGTCGACGAAGCCGCCGCTGGCCAGATTCTGGAAGCGGGTGAACTCGCCGACGAAGTTCAGGCGCACGGTCCCGGTCGGGCCGTTACGCTGCTTGCCGATAATGACTTCGGCAATGCCGCGATCCGGCGTATCCGGTTTGTAGTATTCCTCGCGGTACATCATCAGGATCACGTCAGCATCCTGTTCGATAGCGCCGGATTCGCGCAAGTCGGACATCATCGGGCGCTTGTCGGTGCGTTCCTCGACCTTACGCGACAGCTGTGACAGCGCCACGATCGGCACTTGCAACTCCTTGGCCAGCGACTTGATCGAGCGGGAGATTTCGGAAACTTCGGTCGCCCGGTTTTCACCCGCCTTGTTGCCGCTCATCAGCTGGATGTAGTCGATGACCAGCAGGCCGAGCTTGCCGCCATACTGACGGGCCAGACGGCGGGCCCGGGCGCGCAGGTTGGCCGGACTGAGGCCGCCTGTTTCGTCGATATAGATCGGCGCTTCATGCAGCTTGCCAAGCGCAAAGGAGAGTTTCGACCACTCTTCGTCGTTCATCCGGCCCGTCCGCAAATTCTGCGAGTTCAGGCGCCCGATCGAGGCCAGCATCCGCTGCGCCAACTGGGCGCCACCCATTTCCATCGAGAAGACGCCGACCGGCAAACCGGCATCCACCGCGACGTTCTCGGCAATATTCAGAGCGAAGGCGGTCTTCCCCATCGATGGGCGACCGGCGACGATGATCAGGTCGCCCGGCTGGAAACCGGAGGTTTTCTGGTCGAGGTCGATAAAACCGGTCGGCACGCCGGTGATGTCGGAGGGGTTGTCGCGGTCGTGCAACTCCTGGATCTTCTCAACCACCTGCGTCAGCAACGGGTTGATGTGGACAAAACCTTCGGCATGCCCGGCCCCCGCTTCGGCAATCTTGAAAATCTTCGATTCTGCTTCGTCGAGCAGGGCTTCGGCATCGCGACCGAGCGGGTTCAGCGCATCGGCCGCAATCTCGTCGGCCGTCGCCACCAGCTGGCGCAGGATCGCCCGCTCGCGGACGATTTCGGCATAACGCTTGATATTGGCGGCCGACGGCGTATTCGCTGCCAGTTCGCCGAGATAGGCCAGACCGCCGGTCTGTTCGCCCTCGCCGGCCGAATCCAGAGCTTCGGCAACCGTCACGACGTCAGCCGGTTTGGCCCGTTCGAGCAAACTACGAATCTGCCGGAAGATCCGGCGATGCTCGTCACGATAGAAATCGGTATCGGTAACGATGTCGCCCATCCGGTCCCAAGCCTGATTATCCAGCAACAGACCGCCGAGCACCGATTGTTCGGCCTCGATGGAATGAGGTGGCACACGCAGTTGGGCGAGGCTTGGATCAGTAGCTTTGGGTTTTTGAGGGCGCTGGTTCATTTCGGGCAGTTTAAATTAAAAAGGCCCCGCTATCGCGAGGCCTTCTTCAGTGACGGGAAACCGGAATTACTCGGCAACCACGGCCACGGTGATGTTGGCCAGCACATCGGTGTGCAGCGCAACGTCGAGCGGGAATTCGCCAATGGTCTTGAGCGGACCTTCCGGCATGCGGATGGCAGCCTTGTCAACGTTGAAACCGGCAGCCTTCAGCGCGTCGGCGATATCGGCATTGCCGACGGAGCCGAACAGACGGCCGTCCATACCAGCCTTGCGAGCCACGGACACGGACAGACCAGCCATTTTGTCGGCAACGCCCTGGGCAGCAACCAGCTTTTCAGCCGCCAGCTTTTCCAGTTCAGCACGACGGGCTTCGAATTCAGCCATCGCAGCCGGCGTGGCACGCTTGGCCATGCGCTTCGGGATCAGGAAATTACGGGCGTAGCCGTCCTTAACCTTGACGATATCGCCGAGGCCACCAAGGTTAACAACCTTTTCGAGCAGAATGATTTGCATGTTTCGTCTCCCCGAAAATTATTGATGGTTGTCGGTGTAAGGCAGCAGAGCCAGGAAGCGGGCGCGCTTGATAGCGGTGCCCAGCTGGCGCTGATAGCCGGCCTTGGTACCGGTCAGACGAGCCGGCATGATCTTGGCGTTTTCCTGGATGTATTCCTTCAGAACGTCAACATCCTTGTAGTCGATCTGTTCGACCTTTTCTGCCGTGAAGCGGCAGAATTTACGACGCTTGAACAAACCACCGCCGCGTTTCTTTTTCTTGTCGTCATCCTTCTTCTTGAAGAATCGAGCCATTTTCGTTTCCTTCCAAAAATTCTATTGAATTCACATGCAGCACAGGCATCTTGCTGAGGCGGCTTTTGGCAGCGAGAAATCCAGTAATCTTGACTGACCCACCGAGGGGCGCTGCCTGTAGCCAGCGGGCGGTTTCACCCAGGGCCAGAACAGCGATTTCCACTTCCACCAGACGCTGTGCACCGTTTTCAATCTGCGGGGCGCTGTGTTGCAGCCATCCCTCGCTGACTGGAACTCCGGCTGGCGTGTGGCGCAAAGCCTTGCGCTCGACCAGTATTCCGGAGATTTCGATGCAGTTCAGCCGTTAGTCCTGTGCAATATCCGTTAGGCAGCCGGTGCTTCGGCCGGGGCCGGTGCAGCAGCAGCTTCGCCACCAAGCAGGGACTTGGACTTCTCTTCCTTCATCATCGGAGAAGGAGTCGTCACAGCGGCCTTCATCTTGACGGTCAGGTGGCGCAGCACGGCGTCGTTGAACTTGAACGAATGCTCGAGTTCGTTCAGCGTTTCGCCGTCGCACTCGATGTTCATCATGACGTAGTGAGCCTTGTGGATCTTCTGGATCGGGTAAGCCAGTTGGCGGCGGCCCCAGTCTTCCAGACGATGAATCGTACCACCCTTGGTAGTAACGATGGCGCGATAGCGCTCGACCATGCCGGGCACTTGTTCGCTTTGGTCCGGATGGACGATAAAGACGATTTCGTAATGGCGCATGCAAACTCCTTTTGGGATAAACCCTCCACCATGCGTTCGCGGTAGGGCAAGGTTGAAAAGCCCGCGACTATAACAGAAATCGCGGGCTTCAGGGAAAAAGACAACTGCTATTTATCAGAAGCTGTCGTCGGCAATAGCCAGCGCACCGGCCGCTCCCGTCGTCACGGCTTCCGCCAGACCGGCGGCCTGGGTCAGGAAATGATCGGCATAGAAACGGGTGGTTGCCAGCTTGGCAGCCCAGAACGGGTCGGCATCACCAGCCGCAAGCCGGGCCCGGGCAATCACCGCGGCCCGCCCCATCTGCCATCCACCAGCGACAATACCGAGCAAATACAGGAAGGGCACCGCACCGGCATGGGCCGCCTTGGGATCAGCAGCAAAATTATCGACAATCCAGGAAACGGCCTTTTCCAGCGCGTCGACCGCAGCACTCTGGCGCGCCCCGACGCCGGCCAGATCGCCGTCAAGCGCCGTTGCTGCAGCACGCATCTCGGCAATCACGCTCCTGATGGTTGCCCCCTGCTCGCGCGCAATCTTGCGACCGATCAGGTCATTCGCTTGAATCGCCGTCGTCCCTTCATAGATGCTTGTAATACGCGCATCGCGCAAATGCTGGGCGGCACCGGTTTCCTCGATGTAGCCCATGCCGCCATGCACCTGCACGCCAATCGAGGCGATATCGATCGCACTCTCGGTGCTCCAGCCCTTGATGACCGGGATCATCAGGTCGGCAAAGGCTTGCCCGCGCTGGCGGGCGACCTGATCCAGATTGCCATGGGCGTGATCCTGCGCCGCCGCCGTCACATAGGCCAGGGCCCGCATGGCCTCGATCCGGGCGCGCATCGACATCAGCATCCGACGCACATCAGGATGCTTGATGATCGGCACCTTCGGCCCGCCGCGCACGCCGACCTCGGCGCCCTGAACACGCTCCCTGGCGTACACCACCGCCCGTTGATAGGCGCGCTCGGCATCACCCAAACCTTCCAGTCCGACATTAAAACGGGCCGCGTTCATCATGATGAACATGTACTCCAGGCCACGATTTTCTTCACCGACCAGCGTCCCGATGGCCCCGCCGTTGTCGCCGAAGGCCAGCACAGCCGTCGGGCTGCCGTGAATGCCGAGCTTGTGCTCGATCGAAACGCAGTAAACGTCGTTGCGCTCGCCGGGCGTGCCATCCGCCTTGAGCATGAACTTCGGCACGACGAACAGCGATATTCCCTTGACGCCTTCCGGTGCATTCGGCGTCCGAGCCAGCACGAGATGGACGATGTTGTCCGTCATGTCGTGCTCGCCGTAGGTGATGAAAATCTTCTGGCCGAAAATCCGGTAGCTACCATCACCAACCGGCTCGGCACGACTGCGTACGGCCGCCAGATCGGACCCTGCCGAAGGTTCGGTCAGGTTCATCGTTCCGGTCCACTCACCGGACACCAGGTTCGGCAGATAGGCGGCCTTCTGCGCATCGGTACCGGCAATCATCAGCGCTTCGATCGCCCCCTGCGTCAGCATCGGGCACAGCGAAAAGGCGTGATTGGAAGCTTTCCACATTTCGCTGACCGCGGCGGACAGCAGGCGCGGCAAACCCTGACCGCCAAATTCCGGATCGCAACCCAGGCCATTCCAGCCGTTATCGACAAACTGCCGATACGCCTCCTTGAAGCCAGGCGTGGTGGTCACCACGGTGTCTTTCCATTTGGCGCCATTCTTGTCGCCGACCGCGTTGAGCGGCGACAGTACCTCAGCGGAAAAACGGGCCGCTTCCTCAAGAATGGCATCAACCACATCCGGCGACGCCTCTTCGCAACCGGGCAGGGCCACAACCTGCTCCAGGCCGGCCAGTTCCTGCATGGCAAAACGGATGTCCTTCAGCGGGGCAATATATTCACTCATGAGTTTGCAGATTCCTTTTCCATTCGGTTGGAGGTTTCCTTCAGTTCGACGAGGAAGAGAATTTCCTCAACGACTGCCAGCGCAAAACCGACACGCTTGCCACCCCGGTTATCGCGCAAAAGCTGATAGAGGTAGCCGACAACATCACCGGTTCCCCACAATTCAGTGATCGCATGCATCAGACGGGGCATATCCTCGATCGACTCCGGCTTTGCCTCGGCGGACGAAGCGCCGACCGCCGGCACCATCTCGTCGAGCACCAGATCGATCGAGCGACTGCTACCCACCGGCGACACAGACTCCCAATGCTGCACCTCGACATTGAAATTCTGATTCAGGTTACGGGCGACCGTCTCGAATTCAGCCCGCATGCCCGCCATCCGATAAACATCCATTAGACGAATCCAGGGCTGCAACGCCTCTTGCGGATTGTTGTCGATGTATTCCTGCAAGGCCTGGGCGGCCCCCTTCACCCGACCGAAGGAAAGCATGATGTCCGCCAACTCCATAACCGGGTTGGCCTCAAAATGCTCATCAAGCGTCGTTGCCGAAATGGAGAGCACGGAATCGCCCGTCGCACTCTGCACTGGTGGCGGTGTATGGGCGGGTTCGTCGTGCGCGACATCCAACTCGAAATCGACCTGCATGGGCATCCCCATCGCTGCCGGCTCGACAGCCAGATCGACGCCACCCAACTCCTCATGCTCATCGTCGCGCCTTGGGTCGACCTGGAGTTCTGGCGGACGCAGGGGAAATTCAATTTCGGCTGTTCGTTGTCGACGCTCCTGGTAATTGCGCCAACCAAGCCAACCAGCCAGCCCGAGCAAGCCCCCCAGCGCAACGCCATAAAGACTCCACTCGGAAACCGCTGCGGGTGCAGCCGACACCGGCGCAACAGGTGTTGGCGCAGGCAGTTTCTGTTCCGGATTTTCAATCACTGCCAGTGGCGCAGCATTCGCCGTGACTGGGGTCGCAGCAACCGGCAAGGCATCCTGCTCGACACGCTGGCTGAATTCCGTAGCCCGCTGCTGCAATTCACCCAGCGTTGCTTCCATGTTGCGCAACTTTTCCGCAGTTTCCAGCTGTGTCGTTGCCTGCTCGTGCATGGCCAGCAACATCCGGAATTCGAGGCGCAGAATTTCGCGCCGCGCCTCGGCCAGTTCTCTGGCCCCGGCGCGCAAGGAGAGTAAGTCGGTCGCCAGGCGCAACGATGGCTCAGCAGAATCTTCCCCACTCGAAAGCAACAGACGGTCGGGCAAGCCGCTTGGGGCCAGACGCTTTTCTGAGCGGCGCGGCAGCAAACGGGTGGGCGCCTCAAGCAACTCGACAGGCGCCGGACGAGCCTTCGCTGCTCGCGGCGAAGGTGCTGAAACCAGCTCATCGGCCCGTTGGCGTGACGAACCACCTTCCGGTAAGGAACGCCCGGCGACCGATGAAGGCGGCGAAGAAAGGAGCAGATATTCCCGGGTTACTTCGTGACCACAAGCAACCTGGACGGTCAACTGCAGGATCGGCTCGCGCAACGGCGCTTCCGAACGAATCAGCAGAACCGGCGGCGTTCCCTTACGAATACTGAACGATGCTTTCTTCAACCAGGGCAGATCACTGGCTTCCTGCGGCTGGATCAAGCGAAAGCAGGCAGGATCAAGGCTTGCCTTACCGTCGCCGAGAACATCCACCTCCAGACGAAGCGGCTCGCCCAGATTGGGCTGTCCACGCAATTCACCAAGACCCAGAGCCTCAGCATTGCCGGACAATGCAAGCAGCAAAACCGGCAGGGAATAGTGAAAAGCCAGACGATTCAACGAGAGACCCCATAAATGCAAGAAATCACCCGAATTGTAGTCGTTATTTATTGGCCAGATAACGCGAATCGTCGAACGTGGCAACCCAGTTCGGACGGTAAACGACAAACAGGGTAATCAGCATGCCGGACAGCCAGGCTTCGGAAAAGCCAAGAAGCATGAAGTAGGGAAAATAGTCGCTAACCAGGTACTCCCACGTATACGCCCCGGAAAGACTAAGAAAAACAGTCGCCGCAAAACCAACGCTAATCGCACTAAATGCGGCGCCGAGAAAACCGTTTACAAAGATATAGACAAAAAAATGCGGCGGCAGAAAACGGGATGCAAGGCGGTGAAAAAGATAGGCAACGCCCACCCCGACCCCAGCCAGTAGCAGCGCGTTGGTCGCATAAGCCAGCGTACCGGCCGCACCATTCAGCGTCACCCCAAGCAGAACCAGGCACAAGCCGACAAATGCAAGATGCGGCCCGCAAGTCAGGGTAAAAACCGTGGCGCCCAGCAAATGAAAGGCCAGCCCGGGCTTGACGCCGGCTTTCAGACTCCAGATCACGGTCAGCAAGACGACCATTCCGAGCCAGACATTCATCGCTTCGGAATCTTTCAGACGCCCCCACGGCGCCTTGAAAAGACTGCGGGCGAAAAGTGGCAGCCAGACGACCCAAGCCGCCCAGTACCACGATTCGCCCAGCAATGTATCCGGTAGATTCACACGGCTATATTAGCCGATGGAATTTACCAGTTGTGGAATCACTTCGAACAGATCCCCAACCAGGCCGTAGTCGGCGACCTGGAAGATCGGTGCATCGGGATCCTTGTTGATGGCGACGATGACCTTCGATTCCTTCATGCCGGCCAGGTGCTGGATCGCCCCCGAAATGCCGACCGCGATGTAGAGCTGCGGCGCGACGATCTTGCCGGTCTGGCCGACCTGGTAGTCGTTCGGCACGAAGCCGGCATCGACCGCGGCGCGGGAGGCACCGAGGGCAGCACCGAGCTTGTCGGCGAGCGGTTCGAGCAGGGTGTGGTAGTTCTCGCCGCTGCCCAGGCCGCGGCCGCCGGAGACGATGATTTTGGCGGCGCCGAGTTCGGGCCGTTCGGATTTGGTCAGTTCGCGGTTGGTGAGGGTGCTTTGGGCGGTGTCGGCGGCGGC
>NZ_LODL01000005.1:177517-201062 GCF_001551835.1 Dechloromonas denitrificans
CCAGCCGCGGAAAATACAAAGCGCCGCCTTGGCAAGATTGCCGCAGTGTAAGGCTAGGCTCTGTGTTAGAATCTCAAACGGCGGGTCTCCCCGCATTGCAGTTTGGTGAACCTGGTCAGGTCCGGAAGGAAGCAGCCACAGCCAGTCACTGCAAGTGCCGGGGGTTAGGCTCGCCATTTTCATTTTCTGTTTTGGTGTGGGGCGCATGAGTTATCAGGTTCTTGCGCGCAAGTGGCGGCCGCGCAATTTTTCTACGCTTGTCGGACAGGAACACGTTGTCCGAGCTCTTACCCATGCGCTCACCGAGCAGCGCCTTCATCATGCCTATTTGTTCACCGGTACACGTGGGGTGGGCAAGACGACATTGGCCCGGATTCTCGCCAAAGCGCTGAATTGCGAGAAGGGGATCACCGCCACTCCATGTGGTGTCTGCTCAGCCTGCCAAGAAATCGATAGCGGCCGATTTGTCGATTTGCTGGAGGTGGATGCGGCGACCAATACGCGCGTCGATGAAATGCGGCAATTGCTGGAAAATGCCGTCTATGCCCCAACGCGAGGGCGCTTCAAGGTCTATGTGATCGACGAAGTCCATATGCTCTCCAATTCTGCCTTCAATGCAATGTTGAAGACACTGGAAGAGCCGCCTGAGCACGTTAAGTTCATCCTGGCCACCACCGACCCGCAGAAGATTCCGGTAACGGTGCTTTCCCGTTGCCTCCAGTTTAATTTGAAGCAAATGCCGGCAGCAGCAATTTCCGGGCATTTGGCGCATATCCTGCAGACCGAAGCGGTTCCTTTTGATAATGGCGCACTTGCCTTGATCGCGCGCTCTGCGGCGGGGAGCATGCGCGATGCGCTTTCCTTGCTGGACCAAGCGATTGCTCACGGTGCGGGTGAGGTTCAGGAGCAACAGGTTCGCGGCATGCTGGGAACAGTGGACCTCGATTATCTGTTTTCAATTCTCGAAGCACTTGTTGATGGAGACGCCTTAGCGTTAGTGGGCGTGGCTGCCGATTTGAGCGTCCGCAGCTTGTCGTTCGGGGCGGCGCTGCAGGAGCTGGCGGCACTCTTGACCCGCATACAGATTGTTCAATGTGTTCCGGCTTCTGTCGATGAGGACGACCCGGAGAGAGCAGAGCTACAGCGTTTTTCCTCCGCGCTAAGTCGCGAATTTGTGCAGTTGGCCTATCAGATCGTCAATCACGGTCGCAATGAGTTATCTGCGGCGCCGGATGAATATGCTGGCTTCGTCATGACGCTGTTGCGCTTGTACACCTTCCGCCCGGCAAGTGTGGCTGATGTGGTTTCGGCGATTCCGGCTCGCTCGAGGACGCTTCCCACTAGTGCCGTGCGGCCTCCTGCGAAGCCTAATGCGGTGGCCCTTCCCGTTGAGCGAAGGGAAATGCCGGTTCCGACCGCTGCCAAAGTAATCAATGGGCAGGATGACTGGCATGAGATGGTTGGCATGCTGCAACTGTCCGGCTTGGCGAGAACGCTGGCCCAGAATTGCGAGTTGCGCCAGTTGAACGAGGCGGATTGCCTTTTGCGCTTGGCACCCTCGCATGCTCATCTGCAAATGAAACCGGCGCCCGATAAGTTGCAGCAGGCGCTAAGCGAATATCTGGGGCGGCCACTGGTGGTACGCTTTGAGTTGGCCCAGAACGAAGTTGATACCCCGGCCGAGACCGCCGACCGGGAACGGCGAGAGCGCCAGCAGGGGGCTGTTGCCGCGATAGAACAGGATGCTTTCGTCCGTGACGTTATCGAGACTTTTGATGCGTCACTGGTCGAGTCGTCGATTAAACCGATTGCCTAATGGAGATGCAGCAATGATGAAGGGTGGCTTGGGAGGTCTGATGAAACAGGCCCAGATGATGCAGGAAAACATGAAGAAGGCCCAGGAACAGTTGGCTCAAGTCGAGGTTGAGGGCCAGGCCGGGGCCGGCATGGTCAAGGTGGTAATGACCTGTTCGCATGATGTCCGACGCGTCAGCATTGACCCTTCGGTGATGGATGATCGAGAAATGCTGGAAGATCTGGTCGCTGCTGCCGTTAACGATGCCATGCGGCGCGGCGAGGCGCTCAGTCAGGAGAAAATGTCCGGCTTTACGGCCGGGCTGAATCTGCCGCCGGGTTTCAAGCTGCCGTTTTAAGTGAATCCCTCGGCCCTTGAGGCTCTCATTGAGGCATTGCGCTGTTTGCCGGGAATCGGCCCGAAGTCTGCCCAGCGCATTGCCTACCATCTGTTGCAACGGGATCGTAAAGGTGCGCAGCGCCTAGGCGATTCGTTGCTGCACGCCCTGTCTTCGATCCGCCACTGTCAGCGCTGTAATACGTTCAGCGAGAACGATATTTGCGAGCGCTGCGCTTCGCCACGTCGTGACCAGGCCTTGCTGTGCATTGTCGAGACGCCGGTCGACATGAACATGATGGAGCAGACGCTCGCCTATCAAGGCCTTTATTACGTCCTGATGGGCCGAATTTCTCCACTTGACGGGGTCGGGCCGCGTGAACTTGGGCTTGAGCAGTTGCTGGCCAGGGTTCTGGACGGTGTGGTCAGCGAGGTAATTCTGGCCACCAATTACACCAATGAGGGCGAAGCCACTGCCCACTACCTGACGGCGATGCTAAGGCCGAAAGGGATCAATGTGACCAGAATCGCGCGTGGTGTGCCAGTCGGTGGCGAGCTTGAATATGTCGATAGCGGGACGCTTGCCCAAGCTTTGCGCGAGCGTAAATCCTTTCAAGGGTGACATCGGCTTTGATCGGGAGTTCCGATGTCGTATAATTTAGCGTTTATTTTTAATCCCATCCAATTCCTTTAAGGGTCAGCGTTATGAGCAATCAAGGAAAAATGGACTGCGGGCGGCGGCGTTTGATCGTTGCAACTGCAGCCGTGGGCGGGGCAGGTGCGGTTGCCGCGCTCGTTCCGTTCGTCTCCAGCTTGCTTCCGTCTGAGCGTGCCAAAGCGGCAGGTGCTCCGGTAGAAGTCGATATCAGCAAGCTCGAACCCGGTCAGATGATGACGGTCGAGTGGCGTGGCAAGCCGGTGTGGATCATCAACCGCACCAAGGATATGCTGGAAACGCTGACCAAGCTTAACGATGCGGTGGCTGATCCAAAGTCTGACAAAGAGCAGCAGCCGGCCTACGCCAAGAATCAAACGCGCTCCGTCAAGCCGGAAATCATGGTTGCCGTCGGTATCTGTACTCACCTTGGCTGCTCGCCGTCGCAGAAGTTCAAGAAAGGTGCCGAAGAGGGGATGGGCGCTGAATGGCTGGGTGGCTTCCTGTGCCCTTGCCATGGTTCCACGTTCGACTTCGCCGGCCGTGTGTACAAGTCAAAGCCTGCCCCGACCAACCTCGAAGTGCCGCCGCACGTGTATCTGACCGATACCCGTATCCTGATCGGCGATGACAAGAAGGGAGCATAGAAATGGCTGCTGGCAATTACGAAAAGTACAAATCCGACGGCTCGATCGGCGGCAATGTGCTGGAGTGGGTTGATGCCCGCTTCCCGGCTACTTCCATGTGGAAGGGCCACCTCTCCGAATACTACGCACCGAAGAATTTCAACTTCTGGTATTTCTTCGGTTCGCTGGCCCTGCTGGTTCTGGTCATCCAGATCGTCACCGGCATCTTCCTGGTCATGCACTACAAGCCGGATGCTGCGCTGAACGCCAATGGCGTGCCAATCGCCTTTGCTTCCGTCGAATACATCATGCGTGATGTGCCCGGTGGCTGGATCATCCGTTACATGCACTCGACCGGTGCTTCGGCCTTCTTCATCGTGGTTTATCTGCACATGTTCCGTGGCTTGCTCTACGGTTCCTATCGCAAGCCGCGTGAGTTGACCTGGCTGTTCGGGGTAGGCATCTTCCTGGTGCTGATGGGCGAAGCCTTTTTCGGTTACCTGCTGCCTTGGGGACAGATGTCCTTCTGGGGGGCCCAGGTTATCGTCAATCTGTTCTCGGCGATTCCCGTTATCGGTCCGGATCTGTCAATCATCATCCGTGGCGACTTCGTGGTTGGCGACGCAACGCTGAACCGCTTCTTCTCCTTCCACGTCATTGCCTTCCCGCTGGTGCTGCTCGGTCTGGTTGCGGCGCACGTTCTCGCGCTGCATGAAACCGGCTCCAACAATCCGGACGGTATCGACATCAAGGAAAAGAAGGACGAGCACGGCATTCCGCTCGACGGCATTCCTTTCCACCCGTACTACACGGTGAAGGATATCGTTGGCGTCATCGTTTTCCTGATGGCCTTCTCCGCCGTGCTGTTCTTCGCACCGGAAGGTGGTGGTTACTTCCTCGAAACGCCGAATTTCTATCCGGCCGATCCGCTGAAGACGCCGCCGCACATCGCGCCGGTCTGGTACTTCACGCCGTATTACTCGATTCTGCGTGCCATGGTCTGGAACTTCTTCGGTCTTGATGCCAAGTTCTGGGGTGTGGTCGGGATGGGTGCTTCCGTCGTGATCTTCGCCTTCCTGCCCTGGCTGGATCGTAGCCCGGTTCGCTCCATCCGTTATCGTGGCCCGATCACCAAGGTCATGATTGCCATCTTCGTGATCTGCTTCTTCATCCTTGGTTATCTGGGTACCCTGTCGCCCTCGCCGATGGGCGAACTGATCTCCCAGGTCTGCACGGTGTTCTACTTTGGCTTCTTCCTCGGGATGCCGTGGTGGTCCCGCATGGACAAGTTCAAGCCGGTTCCTGACCGCGTGACGATGAAGTGAGGATGCAAAAAATGAAAAAATTCCTGATCGCATTGCTCTTCGCGCCGGTCATGGCATTGGCCAGTGGCGGCGCGGTCCACCTCGACAAGTGGCCGGGTTCGGTCGGCGACAAGGCGGCCTTGCAGAATGGTGCCAAACTGTTCGTCAATTACTGCCTGAACTGTCACGGTGCATCCTACCTGCGCTACAAGAACCTGCTCGATCTCGGTCTGAGCGAGCAGCAGGTCAAGGACAACCTGATGTTCACCTCCGATAAGATCGGCGAGCTGATGCGGGTTGCGGCGCGTTCCGATGAGCAGAAGCTGTGGTTCGGCGCCACGCCGCCGGACCTGACCATTGTTGCCCGGGCCCGCGGCGAAGCCGGTAATGCCGGTGCCGGTGCCGACTGGCTGTACACCTACCTGCGTTCCTTCTATCGTGACGATAATCGTCCGACGGGCTGGAACAACGCGGTGTTCGAGAATGTCGGCATGCCGCACATCCTGTATGCGCTGCAAGGCGAGCAAGTGCGGAATCATGAAACGCACAAGCTGGAACTGGCGGTGCCGGGTCAGATGGCGCAGGCTGAATACGACAAGGCGATTTCCGACCTGGTCGGCTTCATGGTCTGGATGGCCGAGCCGCAGCAAGAGTTCCGTCAGAAGCTCGGGTTTGGCGTGCTCGCCTTCCTGGCTTTGCTCTTCGTCGTCGCTTACGCGTTGAAGAAGGAATACTGGAAAGATATTCACTGATCCATCCCGGATCAGCTAACGGCATCGCGGGTTTGGCTCAGGCCAGCCCCCGATGCCGAATCTCATTTTGAGGGTTACCACAAATGATGAACCTCTATTCGGGCACTACCTGCCCATTTAGCCACCGTTGCCGCATTGTCCTGTTCGAAAAGGGCATGGATTTTCAGGTCATCGACGTCGACATGTTCAACAAGCCGGAAGAGATGGCGGCGATCAATCCGCACAATCGCGTGCCGGTTCTGGTCGAGCGCGACCTGGTCCTGTTCGAGCCGAACATCATCAACGAATACATCGACGAACGTTTCCCGCATCCGCAACTGATGCCGGCTGATCCGATCATGCGCGCCCGCGCCCGCCAGTTGCTGGTCGGTATGGAACGTGAAATCTTCTCCTTCATGGAAGTGATCGAGAAGAATGCGAAGACCGCCGACAAGGCGCGTCAGGAAATCAAGGCCCGCCTGACCGAAATCATCCCGATCTTCAGCAAGCAGAAATTCATGCTGGGTGATGACTTCTCGATGCTCGACGTCGCCATTGCCCCGCTGCTGTGGCGTCTCGATCATTACGGCATCGATCTCGGCAAGGCGGCCGCACCGCTGATGAAGTACGCCGAGCGTATTTTCAGCCGTCAGGGCTTTATCGATGCGCTGACGCCGTCTGAAAAGGCAATGCGCAAATAAGGCATGGGACTTCCTTCCACCAAGCCCTACCTGCTGCGGGCCATCTGGGAGTGGTGCTGCGATAACGGCTTTACGCCGCATATCGCCGTATCGGTCGATGCCAAAACGCGCGTGCCGCGCGAGTTTGTCCGTGATGGTCAGATCGTGCTGAACCTCGGCCCGGATGCGACGAACAAGTTGCAGATCGGCAACGACTTCGTCGAGTTCCAGGCCCGCTTCGGCGGTGTGGCGCGCGAGTTGTCGGTCCCGGTGTCGCAGGTGACGGCGATTTACGCCCGTGAGAACGGCGCCGGCATGGCTTTCGAGCTCGACAGCGAGACAGGTTTCAGCGAGGAAGAGCTTTCGGCGCAAGCGCTGGAAACGCCGTCCGAAGAGGAGCCGCCCGAGCCGCCACGCCCAGAAGGAGGGCGTCCCAAGCTGCAACGCATCAAATAGGGACGCTTGCTGCGGTCAACGCACCAAAACGGGGAGATTCCAGTCAGGATTCTCCCCGTTTTTCTTTCAAGTCCATGATTTTCCGATGTGGCATGTCTGTTGCTAAAAGGCAAGCCGGAAGGAAAATTATGAAAAACGAAGTCAAATCCACCTGTTGCTACTGCGGCGTCGGCTGCGGCGTCGTGATCGAAACCGAGGACGGCCGGATTACCGGTGTCCGTGGCGATCCCGATCACCCGGCCAACCGTGGTCGCTTGTGCACCAAAGGCGCGACCCTGCACCTGACGGCGGACAGCACCTATCGCCTGCGCTATCCGGAAAAAAGGGCAGTGCGCGGCGGTGCGCGCCAGCGTCTGGCCTGGGATGCCGCGCTCGACGAGGCGGCCAGCCGCTTTGCCGAGACGATTCGCACCCACGGGCCGGATTCGGTGGCCTTCTATATCTCCGGCCAGCTGATGACCGAGGACTACTATGTCTTCAACAAGCTGGCCAAGGGCCTGATCGGGACCAACAACGTCGATACCAATTCGCGGCTCTGCATGTCGTCGGCCGTCGCCGGCTACAAGCAGACGCTGGGGGCCGATGCGCCGCCCTGCAGTTACGAGGATATCGATCAGGCCAAGGTGATTCTGATCGCCGGCGCCAACCCGGCGATTGCCCATCCGATCATCTTCCGGCGGATCGAGGATGCCAAGGCGGCGAATCCCGAACTCAAGATCATCGTCGTCGACCCGCGCCGTTCGGAAAGTGCCGAGCTCGCCGACCTCCATCTGGCGATCCAGCCGGGTTCCGACATCGCCTTGTTCAACGGCCTGTTGCATGTGCTGATCGCCGAGGGCATGGTCGATCTCGATTACGTCGAGGCGCACACCACCGGTTTTGCGGCGCTCAAGGAGATCGTCCGCAATTACTCGCCGGCAGTCGTTGCCGATCTGTGCGGCGTCCCTGCGGCCGACATCGTCAAGGCGGCGCGCTGGTTCGGTGCCAGCAAGGCCTCGCTGTCGATGTATTGCCAGGGTTTGAACCAGTCGGCGCATGGCACGCACAACAACGCCGGCATCATTCACCTGCACCTGGCCACCGGTCAGATCGGCAAGCCTGGTGCCGGGCCTTTCTCGCTGACCGGCCAGCCGAATGCGATGGGTGGGCGCGAAGTCGGCGGCCTGGCCAACCTGCTGTCCGCCCACCGCGACCTGGGCAACCCCGAGCATCGGGCCGAGATCGCCAAATTGTGGGGGGTGCCGTTTGTGCCGGCGAAACCGGGCAAGTCGGCGGTCGACCTCTTCAAAAGCCTGAAAACCGGCGAGATCAAGGCGGTCTGGATCGCCTGCACCAATCCGGCGCAATCGCTGCCCAACCAGGCGGCGGTGCGCGAAGCCTTGCAGGCGGCGGAATATGTCGTGCTGCAGGAAGCCTATGGCAACACCGATACCGCCGACTACGCCGACCTGCTGCTCCCAGCCTCGGCCTGGGGCGAGAAGCAGGGCACGGTGACCAACTCGGAACGGCGCATCACGCGCGTCCGGTCGGCCGTGCTGCCGCCGGGCGAGGCGCGTCACGACTGGGAGATCGTCGTCGATTTCGCCCGTCGCCTCGGCGCCAAGCTGGAACACGCCGCAGCCGATCGTCTGTTCCCCTACGCCGATGCCGAGGCAATTTTCAACGAGCATCGCGAAACGACGCGCGGTCGCGACCTCGACATTACCGGCTTGAGCTACTCCCAGCTCGAAGCCCAGGGCCCGCAGCAGTGGCCTTACCCGGCAGATGCGACGGCCGGCCGGACGCGCCTTTATGAAGACGGCCGTTTCCCGACGGCGGATGGCAAGGCCCGCTTCGTTGCCATCGAGCACCTGCCAACAGCCGAAGCGACCAGCCTCGAATTCCCGATTTCTCTGGTCTCCGGTCGGATGCGCGACCAGTGGCACGGCATGAGCCGGACCGGCACCGTGCCGCGCCTGTTCAATCTCGAAGACGAGCCGCTGCTCGCCTTGCACCCGTGCGACATGCGGCACCGTGGCCTGGCCACGGGCGATCTGGCGCGGGTGACCAATGCCCGTGGTGCGATGGTGGTGCGCATTGCCGAACGGGTCGGCCTGAAGAAAGGCCGGGCCTGGATGCCGATGCACTGGGGCAACCAGTTCATGAACACGGCCGGTTCCAACGCCGTGACCAGCGATGCCATCGACCCCTATTCGATGCAGCCGGAACTGAAACACGCTGCGGTGCAGATCACCCGGCTGGATTTGCCGTATCCGCTGGCCATCGTCCGCCGTTGTGAAAGCCAGGCCGCCGCCCTTGAGCTGATCCAGCAGGCGCGCGCCTTCCTGAACAAGTTTCCCTATGCGACGGTCGGTCTCTACGGGCGCCAGACGCCGCTGGTCGTCTTCCGAGCGGCAACGGCGACGGCGATCGACGACGCCGAACTGCTTGAACTTGATCGCCTGTTCGGCATGGACGGCGAAGACGGCGCCATTCTCTACAACGATGCCAGCCGCAAGATTGCCAAGAAGGCCATTGCCCGCGATGGCCGCCTGCTCGGCGTCCGACTGGCCGGCGAGGCGCTGGCCCAGGTCTGGCTGAAGCAGGCGATGGCGGAGGACGAACTGGATGCCAGCCTGATCCGTTTCGCGCTGGCGCCGACCGACAAACCGCCGGTCAGCATCGCGCCGCGCAATATCGTCTGCAAATGTGCCGATGTCAGCGATGTCCAGATTCATGCCGAACTCGCCAAGGGCAGCAGCCTGCCGCAGTTGCAGGACAAACTGAAGTGCGGAACTTTTTGCGGCTCCTGCCTGCCGGACATCAAGCGCATGGCGGCCGAGCACGCCCCACAACAAGCTGCGGCAGCCTGATCGCGGCGGGAGGAGACCATGAGTTACGGACACTACATCAAGGAAATCGGGCGCGGCGCCGAGGGCGCCCGCGATCTGCCGCTGGATGATGCACGCCAGCTCTACGCCGCGATGCTCGACGGCGGCGTCCCGGATCTCGAACTGGGCGCCATCATGCTTGGCCTGCGCGTCAAGGGCGAGTCGCTCGACGAGATGCTCGGCTTCCTGTCGGCTGCCGACGACCGGACCCATCTGCTCGACATGCCGCATGGCCGCGTCCGGCCGGTCGTCCTGCCGACCTATAACGGCGGTCGCAAGGAAGCCAACCTGACGCCGCTGCTGGCCTTGCTGCTGCAGCGTTTCGGCGTGCCGGTGCTGGTCCATGGCCTGCTCGAAGGTTTCGGCCGGGTCAGCTCCAGCCTGATTTTCCGCGAGCTGGGCGTCATGCCGCTGACCTCGACCACCCAGGCACAGGCGGCGCTCGATGCCGATGGCCTGGCCTTTCTGCCGCTGACCGGGCTCTGTCCGGGCATGCACAGCCTGCTTGGGCTGCGCAGTCGGCTCGGCGTGCGTAATAGCGCGCACAGTCTGGTCAAGCTGCTCAACCCGTTCCGCGGCGACGCGGTGCTGGTCGCGCCGGCGACGCATCCGGACTTCATCGACCTGATGCGCAACATCCTGCTCAATCGCGGTCAACGCGGCCTGCTGCTGCGCGGCACCGAAGGCGAGCCCTTCGCCAACCCGAAGCGCCGGCCGCGTCTGGAGTTCATCCATGACGGCGTGGTCGATGTCCTGTTCGAAGCCGAACACGAGAGCCTGCGCGCCCTGCCCAATCTGCCCGAAAGCAATGATGCGGCGAGCACCGCGAAGTGGATCCGGCGCGTCCTCGACAAGCAGATTCCGCTGCCCAAGCCGATTGCCAATCAACTGGCCTGCCTGTTGTATGCCAGCGGCTATGCCGAGGATTTCAACCAGGCCAAGGCCATCGTCGCCGTCGAGGCGACCGGACTGGCGGTGGGCGGCAACTAGGTCGGAATCTGCACCGCCTTGGTATGGCTTGCCCGCTTTTGGTGCGCAACGCCTGCGGTCGACGCTTTAAAAACACTGAAAATCAAAGCTTTATGTATCTGGCACGCTGTTTGCGAATAGTGAAGCCGATACAGCGAATCAACCGCCAACGGGGGCGGTCCGATGGCAACGACGTCATGCGCTGAAGTAAATTTTGCACCTGCGGGTGCGCGCAACGTTGGAGCCAAAAATGAGCAAACCCCGTCTCGTCCTGATCGGCAACGGCATGGCCGGTGTCCGCACCGTCGAAGAACTGCTGAAGATCAAGCCGGATCACTACGACATCACGATCTTCGGCGCCGAACCGCATCCGAACTACAACCGCATCCTGCTGTCGCCGGTCCTCGCCGGTGAAATGACCGTCCAGGAAATCGTTCTCAACGAACTGGACTGGTACAAGGAAAACGGCATCAAGCTGCACACCGGCAAGCAGATCGCCAAGATCGACCGGGTCAAGCGCAAGGTCATCGCCGAGGACGGCACCGAAGAAGAATACGACCGCCTGCTCGTCGCCACCGGTTCGACGCCGTTCATGCTGCCGATTCCCGGCAACGATCTGCCCGGCGTCATCGGCTACCGTGACATCAAGGACACCGACGAGATGATCGAAGCCGCCAAGCTGCACAAGCACGCGGTGGTGATCGGCGGCGGCCTGCTCGGTCTGGAAGCGGCGAACGGCCTGAAGCTGCGCGGCATGGACGTCACCGTCGTCCATATCGGCCCCTGGCTGCTCGAGCGCCAGCTCGACGAAGTGGCCGGCAAGATGCTGCAGAAGTCGCTCGAAGACAAGGGCCTCAAGTTCCTGCTTCAAAAGCAGACCGAGGCGCTCATTCAAGGTGAATCCGGCCGGGTTGCCGCGATCCGCTTCAAGGACGGCATGCAGATTCCGGCCGACCTCGTCGTCATGGCCGCCGGCATCCGCCCCAACTACGCGCTGGCCGAATCCTCCGGCATCTACTGCAATCGCGGCATTGTCGTGAACGACACGATGCAGACCTACGATCCGAAGGTGTATGCCGTCGGCGAGTGCGTCAGCCATCGCGGCATCGCCTACGGCCTGGTCGCGCCGCTCTTCGAGCAGGCCAAGGTTGCCGCCAACCATCTGGCCGGCTACGGCATCGGCCGCTACACCGGTTCGGTGACCTCGACCAAGCTGAAAGTCACCGGCATCGACCTGTTCTCGGCCGGCAACTACATGGGCGGCGAGGGGACCGAGGAAATCGTCCTCAACGACCCCTACGGCGGCGTGTACAAGAAGCTGGTGATCAAGGACAACAAGCTGGTCGGCGGCGTCATGTACGGCGACACGGCCGACGGCCCGTGGTACTTCCAGTTGCTGAAGGACGGCCGCGACATTCACGACATCCGCGACCAGCTGATCTTCGGCCAGTCGCTGGTCGGCGACGTCGGCCATGCCGGCAAGAGCAAGGCGGCCGACATGCCGGACAGCGCCGAGGTTTGCGGCTGTAACGGCATCACCAAGGGCGTCATCGTCCAGGCGATCAAGGCCAAGGGCTTGTTCACGCTGGACGAGGTCAAGAAGCACACCAAGGCTGCCTCTTCCTGCGGCTCCTGTGCCGGCCTGGTCGAGCAGATCCTCGCCTCGACCATCGGCGGCGCCTACACGCCGGCCGCTTCCGACAAGAAGCCGGTCTGCGGCTGTACCGATCATTCGCACAAGATGGTGCGCGAGGCCATCCTCGACCAGCACCTGACCAACAAGGAAGCCGTCTTCAAGGCGCTCGAGTGGAAGACGCCGAACGGCTGCGACAAGTGCCGCCCGGCCATCAACTACTACCTGATCTCGACCTGGCCGCACGAAGCCAAGGACGATCCACAGTCGCGCTTCATCAACGAGCGGTCGCATGCCAACATCCAGAAGGACGGCACCTACTCGGTCGTGCCGCGGATGTGGGGCGGCCTGACGACGCCGAACGAACTGCGCGCCATCGCCGATGCGGCCGAGAAGTACAACGTACCGACCGTCAAGGTGACCGGCGGTCAGCGTATCGACCTGCTCGGCGTCAAGAAGGAAGACCTGCCGGCCATGTGGGCCGATTTGAACGCCGCCGGCATGGTCTCCGGCCACGCCTACGGCAAGTCGATCCGCACCGTGAAGACCTGCGTCGGCGCCGAGCACTGCCGCTTCGGGACGCAGCTGGCGATGTCGATGGGCGTCAAGCTGGAAAAGATGCTGTTCGACATGTATGCCCCGCACAAGGTCAAGCTGGCCGTTTCCGGCTGCCCGCGCAACTGCGCCGAGGCCGGCATCAAGGACGTCGGCATCATCGGTGTCGATTCCGGCTACGAGATCTACATCGCCGGCAACGGAGGCATCAAGACCGAAGTCGCCCAGTTCCTGTGCAAGGTGAATTCGGACGAGGATGTCATGGAATATTCCGGTGCCTTCCTGCAGCTCTACCGCCTCGAAGGCTGGTACCTGGAGCGCACCTGCCACTACCTGGAACGCGTCGGCCTGGACTACGTCAAGGGCAAGATTCTCGAGGATGAAGAAGGCCGCAAGGCGCTCTACGCCGCGCTGCTCGACTCGCTGAAGGATGCCAAGGACCCGTGGGCGACCTCCCGCGAGCCGGAAGCGATCAAGCAGTTCATCCCCATCGTGCCGGTCGCGGTCTGAGGGCCGGTCCTGCGGTCAACGCCTGAAAATTGCCAAAAATCGAGGAATACACAATGAACAACTGGAAACTGATCTGCCCGCTGGAAGACATCCCGCAACTCGGCTCGCGCATCGTCCGCCCGGCCACCGGCGGCGACATCGCCATCTTTCGCACTTCCGATGACGAAGTCTTCGCCATGCACGACAAGTGCCCGCACAAGGGCGGCCCGCTGTCGCAAGGCATCGTCCATGGCAAGCGGGTGACCTGCCCGCTGCACGGCTGGAATATCGGCCTGGACGACGGCCATGCCGTAGCGCCGGACGTCGGTTCCTGTACCAAGTTCCAGGTCAAGGTCGAGGCCGGCCAGGTCTATCTGTCGGTCTGATCGGGGAAATGCCGGGTGACGGGGGTCATCCGGCGCTTTGAAGAAACAACAAGAAACAAGCGAGTCAAATGTCTTTTTCAGGTCACCGCAAAATCAATCGCCTGCTCGGCGCCGACTTCGGCATCAGCGAGCCGGAAGAAGTGCACATCATGCTGATTCCGCATCTCCATCTGGCCCAGTTGCTGGCCACCGGCGAATGGCATCACCTGCATGTCGCTTCGGTCGCCGGAGTGTTCAACGTCGCCTTGGCGCTGGCCTACATCAACAAGGATCGCCGTTCGATCAATTTCTACAGCGGCATCCAGGAACTGTTGCTGGCGATCGGCAACGGCCAGGCTTTCGGCAACCCGGAAAAGCGGCGGTTGCGCACGGTTTTCTCGGAGGCCGACAAGTACATCTGCGGCCAAAACAAGGCGGATATCCTGACTGCGATCCGGATGGTCGAGTATCAGATTCAGCACACTCCGCCCGAAAGCGTGGTTCGGCTGGAAGCCTGACCCGGGCGGCGGCGCCGCCTTCTCCGATTTCAAATAATAAAAGCTGTGCCTGTCACAGCAACTCAAGGAACTCCTATGGCTTATCTGGTCCCTTCGGAATTCGTCACCAAAATGGTCGATGCCGGCGAATCCAAAATCTACATGTCCACCCGCGACGCCCTGATCCGCGCCTACATGGCCGGTGCCATCCTCGCGCTGGCCGCCGTCTTCGCGGTCACCGCCTCGGTCATGACCGGCCAGGCGCTGGTCGGCGCCATTCTCTTCCCGGTCGGCTTCTGCATGCTCTACCTGCTCGGTTTCGACCTGCTTACCGGGGTCTTCGTGCTGACCCCGCTGGCCTGGCTCGACAAGCGCCCGGGCGTCACCATCAAGGCCATCCTGAAAAACTGGGGGGTCGTTTTCACCGGCAACTTCCTCGGCGCGCTGACCGTCGCCTTCATGATGTCCTTCGTCTTCACCTACGGCTTCTCGACGGCACCGAATGAAATCGGCCAGAAGATCGGCCACATCGGCGAAGCGCGCACCATCGGCTATGCCAAGTACGGCCTGATGGGCTGGTTCACCATTTTCATCCGCGGCATGCTGTGCAACTGGATGGTGTCCACCGGCGTCGTCGGCGCCATGATCTCGACCACGGTGAGCGGCAAGGTGATCGCCATGTGGATGCCGATCATGCTCTTCTTCGCGATGACTTTCGAGCATTCCGTGGTCAACATGTTCCTCTTCCCGTCCGGCCTGATGATGGGCGGCAACTTCTCCATCCTCGACTATTTCATCTGGAACGAGATTCCGGTCGTCCTCGGCAACCTGGTCGGCGGCCTGGCTTTCACCGGCCTGACCCTGTACGCGACGCACATCAAGACCGGCCCGAAGCGCGCCTTCAACTAAGCCGCCAGCCCGACCCCAAAGCCTCAGTCCCGCGCCGGGCTGGGGCTTTTCTTGTATAAAACCAGGCATGCCACTCAAAATCTCCGCCGGGCAGTATTCCGACCAGGGCCGCAAGGCAAGCAACCAGGACTTTCACGGCCTGTGCGTGCCGCCCGAACCGCAACTCAGTTCGAAAGGCATCGCCATTGCGCTGGCCGACGGCATCAGTAGCAGCGAAGTCAGCCAGATCGCCAGCCAGTCGGCGGTCAGCGGCTTTCTCGAGGACTACTATTGCACCTCCGAAGCCTGGTCGGTGAAGACGTCGGCCGAGCGCGTGCTGGTCGCCACCAATTCCTGGCTGCATGCCCAGACCCAGCAGAGTCAGCATCGCTACGACAAGGATCGCGGCTACGTCTGCACCTTCAGCGGCCTGGTCATCAAATCGACGACCGCCCACCTGTTCCACGTCGGCGATGCGCGCATCTACCTGCTGCGCGACCAGGTGCTGAGCCAATTGACCGAAGACCACCGGGTCTGGATTTCGTCGACGCAAAGCCACCTGGCGCGGGCGCTTGGCATCGATCGCAAGCTCGACATCGACTACCAGGCGGTGCCGGTAGCGCGCGGCGATATCTTCCTGTTGGCGACCGATGGCGTTTATGAGCATGTCGCCGCCGATTTCATCAGCGCCAGCATCGAGGCCAATGCCGGCGATCTCGACCAGGCGGCCCGCGCCATCGGCGAAGAAGCCTATCGCCAAGGCAGTGCCGACAACCTGACCGTGCAGATCATCCGGGTCGAGGAATTGCCGAGCCCGGAGGCCAACGAAATGTACCGCCAGGTCGCCGAACTACCTTTCGCGCCGCTGCTCGAAGCGCGCATGGATTTCGACGGCTACCGGATCATTCGTGAAATCAAGGGCAGCAGCCGCAGCCATATCTATCTGGCGGTGGACGCCGAGAGCGGGCAAAAAGTCGTCATCAAGACCCCGTCCATCGACCTGCAGGGCGACCCGGCCTACCTCGAACGCTACCTGATGGAAGAGTGGATCGCCCGCCGGCTGAACAGCCCGCATGTCCTCAAGCCGTGCCTGCAGACGCGCCAGCGCAACTACATCTACGTCGTCAGCGAATTCATCGAAGGGCAGACCCTGGCCCAGTGGATGATCGACAACCCGAAGCCCGATCTGGCCAGCGTGCGCGGCATACTGGAACAGATCGGCAAAGGGCTGCAGGCCTTCCACCGCCTCGAAATGGTGCATCAGGACCTGAAGCCGGACAACATCATGATCGACCGCACCGGCACGGTGAAGATCATCGATTTCGGCGCGACGCGGGTGGCCGGGGTGATCGAAATCGCGACGCCGATCGAGCAGATCAACCTGCTCGGTTCGGCCGCCTATGCCGCGCCGGAGTATTTCCTCGGCGAAAATGGTACGCAGCGTTCGGACATCTTTTCGCTCGGCGTCATCGCCTACCAGATGCTCTCCGGCAAGCTGCCCTACGGCGTCGAGGTCGCCAAGGCGCGGACCCGGGCGGCACAACGCAAGCTCGTCTATCAATCGGTGCTTAACGACGAACGCGAAATCCCTGCCTGGATCGATGACGCCATCCGCCAGGCGGTAGCGCCCGATCCACTGGCGCGCTACGCCGAACTGTCCGAGTTCATCTTCGACCTGCACCACCCGAACCAGGCCTTCCTGAACAAGACCCGACCGCCGCTGATCGAACGCAATCCGGTGGTGTTCTGGAAGAGCGTGTCGTTCGTGCTGCTGCTGGCGCTGATCGTTATCAGCGCCGTGCGGTTTGCTTGATCCGCGCGAGAGGCGTGCGCAGACCGATTGCTGCGGTCAACCAGGAAAAAACCCAATAATCAAAAATGGTGCGGCTTGGCTTCGCGCCATTTTTTGACTGCCGGGTGATGCGCCTTACCCCGGAATCTCGGCCTCGACCAGTTGCGCCAGCAAGGTCAGCGACTCCTGCCAACCCAGATAACAGGCCTCGGTCGGAATGACTTCCGGGATGCCTTGCTGCACGATGTTCAATTCGACGCCGCAAAAAACCGGCCGGATCGAAATCGTCGTTTCCATTTCCCCAGGCAGATTGGGGTCGTCGAAGGCATCCGTGTGGCGAATGCGCTCGTTGGGCACCAACTCCAGATACTTGCCGCCAAAGGAATGGCTGTGGCCGGTCGAAAAGTTGGTGAACGACATCCGGTAAGTGCCGCCGACAGTGGCATCCAGATGCTGAACCTTGCCGGTAAAGCCATGTGGCGGCAGCCATTTGACCATCGCATCGGGATCGAGAAAGGCCCGATAAACCCGCTCGGGCGTGGCCCGCAGTACGCGATGCAGCGTGACAGTATTGGTAGCCATGAGCATTAATCCTTTCGCTTTTTTGGTTTGAAGTGGCATCAATTGATGCCGGCTGCGCCAGCCGGTCATTTTCTTGGGCGTCAGGTGGCGGTCAAGGTTCCAGGGGATTTGTGCCGTGAAAGCAATGAGGGGCTGATTGTTTGCTGTCGGCACTATTCCGCATCGGCCGGCCGCTTGATCTCGGCGCGCAAGTAAGGCGCATCGGCACGCTGGAAGAACGTCAGCGCGATGGCTTGCGGCGGGCCTTCCTTTTTCCAGTCGACGCGCTGGTAGCCGGGCATGATGCAGTCGTTGGCGAAGGTTTCACCGGGCTGCAGCGGGTTCAGCGAATTGAAGTAGAGACGATCCGGGCCGACAAAATAAGCAATTGATGCGCGTGAACGGGGAATGGGCACCGGCGGGTCGATTCCGTCGGGGCGAAAGGCGATGCTGAATTCGCTCGGTTCGGCCGGATCGAGCGAGGCCGTGGCTGGCGAATAATCGGCATGCACACGTTTGCCGTTCTGGCGCCAGTAGAGCCGCAGAACCGGCGTCCCTTCGCGGGCCGACCACATCAGGTGCAGGTTCTGGCCATCCCGGCAAAAGATGTCGTGGCTGCTGGTGGCGGTGTCATACCAGCCTGCGCCCTGTTGGCGGTCGATCCGCTCCAGTTCGAAGCCGGCTGGCGCGATCAGCGACTGGGTATGGATCAGGCCGACGGTCGGCAGCTTGAAGCGCTGAACGGGTTTGACGGTATAGGGTAAGGCAGCGACCGGCGCTGCCTGGAAGGCGCTTGCGGTCAAGCCGCGCGAGGCCTCGAAGATCGGCCCCTGGGCGACTGTCGCCGCAGCGAAGGGGAGGAGCAGGATGAGCAGCCCGCTGGCCGCCATGAACAGGCTTTCGCCCTTGCTGAAGGCCGGTCGCAGCAGGCGGCCGCAGAGCGTATGACCGGCGAACCAGACCAGCGGGCCAAGGACGAGCAGGGCGAGATAGAAATAGGCCAGCGCCTCGGCTCCCGAAATCGCCATGCTCGGGATGACGATGATGCCCGCCGTTAGCGGCAGCAGCAGGAAGAGCGAGAGCAGGCGCAGCGACAGCCAGCTGCCCGCCTTGTCGCGTGCCGCGAAGTAACGGCGCTCCCAGAACAGGATCAGACCGGCCGCCGCCAGGACCGCAACACCAACAGTACCCCAGGCCCACTTGGCAAACAGGGGCAGCTTGCTGATGCTGATCAGGAAATAGTCGATATCCATGCCGAAACTTTCGTCGGGGGAGGGCAGTGGGAAGCGTGGCCGGCAGAGTATCGGGCTTGAACGGCGGCATGGTCAATCCGTCACCCGTCTTCGTTCCGAAAATGTTGCACCGCAATGGCGTGGCGTGCCTTGTTTTGGTGCGAGCTACGGCCGATGGACTAAGCATAAGGTCCATAAATCAATGCTTTGCCATCCTGGCACGCAGCTTGCACAGTCAGGTCATCACAGCGATTTATCCGCCAACGGGGGCGGTTCCATGGCAACGACGTCATGCGCTGAACCAGGCACTCCCCCTTTAACGACCGTTGCTAAGCGGTCCACCCGGAAAATCGACCATGGACAAGAAATCCTTCCTGCAGGCCGGCCACACGCCGACACTGCTTGCCGCCTTCCTCTACTTCGACCTTGCCTTCATGGTCTGGGTCATTCTCGGTCCGCTCGGCGTCGGCATCGCCAAGGATCTCGGCCTGACCCATGCCGAAAAGGGCATGATGGTGGCGACGCCGGTGCTGGCCGGGGCCTTGCTGCGCATCGTGATGGGCATCCTGGTTGACCGCCTGTCGCCGAAGAAGGCGGCCATCATCGGCCAGATCGTCGTCATCGGCGCCATGCTTTACGCCTGGCTGGTTGGCGTCCATTCCTACGGTGAAGTGCTGATCCTCGGCCTCTTCCTCGGGGTGGCCGGCGCTTCCTTCGCCGCCGCCTTGCCGCTCGCTTCGCGCTGGTATCCGGCCGAGCATCAGGGCACGGCGATGGGCATTGCCGGGGCCGGCAACTCGGGCACCGCGCTCGCCGCGCTGTTCGCCCCCGGCCTGGCCGCCGCCTTCGGCTGGACCAACGTCTTCGGCGTCGTGCTGGTGCCGCTGGTCATCGTGCTGATCGCCTTCTGCTTCATGGCCAAGGATGCGCCGGATGCGCCGCCGCCAAAGACTTTCGCCGAATACCTCAAGGTTCTGAAGGACAAGGACGCCTGGTGGTTCATGTTCTTCTACTCGGTGACTTTCGGCGGCTTCGTCGGCCTGGCTTCGTCGCTGGTCATCTACTTCAACACGCAATACGGCCTCGACCCGAAGACGGCCGGCTTCTTCACCGCCGGTTGCGTCTTCGCAGGTTCGCTGGTTCGTCCGATCGGCGGCAACGTCGCCGACCGCATCGGCGGCGTCAAGTCGCTGACCGTGATGTACATCTTCGCCGCCATCTTCCTGGCCATTGTCAGCGTCGGCCTGCCGGAAGCCTGGATGGCGGTGGTCGCCTTCGTCGGCGCCATGCTGGCGCTCGGCATGGGCAACGGCGCGGTCTTCCAGTTGGTGCCGCAGCGCTTCAAGAAGGAAATCGGCGTCATGACCGGCCTGGTCGGCATGGCCGGCGGTGTCGGCGGCTTCTACCTGGCCTCCAGCCTCGGCTACTCGCGCCAGGTGACCGGCAGCTACCAGATCGGCTTCCTGATCTTTGCCGGCCTCGCCGTGCTCGCCCTGGTCGGCCTGACCGGCGTCAAGACCCGCTGGCGTACGACCTGGGGCGCCAGCCACTTGACCGCGGCCAAGATCTGAGCGGCGGGGGGAGGGCGATGAAAAGACGGGATTTTCTCGGGTTGACCGCAGGCGTCATGCTGTTGCCCGCCCTCGGTGCCGCCGAAGAGGCCCGGCCGGGCGCCGCCCTCGGCCTGGGGGCGGCGATCAACAAGGCGGGGCGGCAGCGCATGCTATCGCAGCGGATGGCCAAGGCGTTAGCGATGCAAGTGCTGGCCGTCATGCCGGACAAGGCAGGCAGCCTGCTCGAACAGTCGCGCCGGCTGTTCGAGACGCAGTTGCGCGAACTGGCGACGCTGCAGCCGAACGAGGCGATCCGCAGCAATCTCGGCGAACTCGACCGGCAGTGGGCGCTTTACCGCGAACTGCTCGGTCGGCCGCGCACTGCCGACAACCTGCTGCTGGTCCTCGCCGAGTCGGAGAAGACCCTGCGGCTGGCCCATGCCCTGACCGGCTTGTACGAGAAGCAGGCGAGCGGCAATGCCGGGCATCTGGTCAATTTGGCCGGGCGCCAGCGCATGTTGTCGCAACGGATGGCCAAATGCTTCATGTTCGAGCAGTCCGGCGTCGGTTCGCCAGCCTTGAAGGCGGAACTGGAAGCAGCCCGCCGCGATTTCGTCGCTGCCCTCGGCGAGCTGAATGCGGCGCCGGAAAATACGCCGGAAATCCGTATCGAACTGGGGCTGGCCAATACGCAATGGCTGTTCTTCGACCAGGCGCTGAACGGCCAGGAAAGCAACCGGACGATCGCCCAGCGCAATGTGGCGACGACCAGCGAGCGCATCCTGGAGGTCATGGATGGCCTGACCGGGCGCTACGAACAACTGATGCGCGGCTGAACGCCGGCCGCGCCAGGCGGTAGTATCTCTTCCATGAAAAATCCGGATAAAAACGCCCTCCGCCTGGCCATCGGCCATGCCTCGCTGACCGGCCCGCGCGAACGCAACGAGGACTATTGCGGCTACGCGACGCCGGAAGGCCTGGAGCTGGAAAACAAGGGCGTCATCGCCGCCGTCGCCGACGGCATCGGCGGCCACAAGGGCGGCCGCGAGGCGGCGGAATACACCGTGCGCGGCCTGCTCGCCGACTATTTCGCGACGCCCGACACCTGGGGCGTGCCGCGCGCCATCGAAACGGTGACCACGGCGCTTAACCGCTGGGTGATCGCCGAAGCGGGGCGCAATGCCGAACTGACCGGGATGGCGACGACGCTGTCGGCGCTGGTCCTGCGCGGTCGCCGCTACTACACGGCGCATATCGGCGACAGCCGAATTTACCGCCTGCAGGAAGGGCGGCTGCTCTGTCTGACGGTCGATCACACCTGGGAACACCCGGAACTGAACAACGTGCTGTCGCGCGCCATCGGTCTCGACCCGCGCGTCCTGATGGACTTTGCCGATGGCGATCTGGCGGTCGACGACCGTTTTCTGCTGGTTTCCGACGGCGTCTGGGGTGTCCTGCCCGATGCGCTGATGGCCGATGTGCTGCTCGACCATCCCGAGCCGCAGGCTGCCGCCGCCGCGCTGACCAGCCTGGCGCTGGCCCACGGCGGCCACGACAATGCGACGGCAGTGGTGGTCGATGTCCTCGGCCTGCCGCCGGCCGGGCTGCGCGACAGCCTGGAGAGCGCCGCCAGCCTGCCGCTGCCGCATCGCCTGAAACCGGGCCATACGCTGGATGGCCTGGTGGTCGAAGAAGTACTGCACGATGCGCGGGAAACGCTGCTCTATCGCGTGCGCAATCCGCGCAACGGCCAGCAACTGGTGCTGAAGACCCTGCAGCCCGGCATGGAAGGCGATAGCGGGGCAACGGCGGCGCTGCTGATGGAGGAATGGCGGGCCCGCCGCGTCGTTTCGCCGTTTTTCCCGCAGGTCGTGCCGGCTGAGCAGCGCAGTTGCCTCTATTACCTGATGACCTGGCATGCTGGCGCCACCTTGCAGGCCCGGCTCGATTCCGGCCAGCATTTTCCGGCCGGTGAAGTCGTCCGCCTCGGCGTCGCGCTGCTGCGGGCGATTGCCGCGCTGCACCGGCTCGATATCGTGCATCGCGACATCAAGACCGACAACATTCACCTCGGCCAGGACGGCGTCCTGCGCGTCCTCGATCTCGGTGTCGCGATCAGCCTCGGCGAGCGCAAGGCCGACGAACCGATCGGCCAGGCCGGCACGCCGTCCTACATGGCGCCCGAGTTGTTCGAAAAGCCCGAACCGCAGCCCGGCCATGACCTCTATGCGGCCGGCGTCGTGCTCTACCACCTGCTGACGCGCAAATACCCCTACGGCGAAATCGAGCCATTCCAGACGCCGAAATTCACCGAGCAGCTGCGGCCAACCCGCTGGCGGCCGGAAATTCCCGGCTGGCTGGAAAACATCCTGCTCAAGGCGGTGTCCAAGGAGGCGAAAGAGCGTTTCGAGACGGCCGAGGAATTTATCCTGGCCCTTGAGCGCGGCGCCACCCGGCCGCTTGCCGCACCGAGCCGGCAAGCCTTGGCCCAGCGCAATCCGCTGAAGCTGTGGAAGATTGTCGCGGCGCTGTCAATAGTGCTGAATTTTGTGCTTCTGTTAATTCTGTTGCGGTAGAGTTCACCCGATGAAAACAGCCCTCATTCTTTTTGCTCATGGTGCCCGTGATCCGGAATGGGCCAACCCGATGCGTCGCGTCCAGGCCGTGGTCCGCCAGCGGGTGGCCGATATGCCGGTCGAGCTGGCCTTTCTCGAATTCATGACGCCGACCCTGACCGACTGCGCGACCGCGCTGGTCGAGGGCGGCGCGCGGAAAGTGGTGGTCATGCCGATGTTCATCGCCCGTGGCGGCCATTTGAAGAACGAGGTGCCGGTGATGATCGAAACCCTGCGGTCGACCTATCCGGAAGTCGAATTTCTGCTCGGTGGCGCCATTGGCGAAAACGAAATCGTTGTCCAGGCGATGGCCGATGCGGCGCTGAAATCGGCTGGTACGGAGCTTGCATAGTCTCCTGCATGCTGACCGTACTCGTTATTGATGAATCCCGTTCGCGGGCCGGAGAAATCTGCGCCGGGCTGGCGCTCGCCGGTTACCAGGTGGCCGCCATCCTGGCTGGCTCCGAAAACCTGACCGCCGAAGTCGAAAAACTGCAGCCGGACGTGATCCTGATCGACACCGACAGTCCTAGCCGCGACACGCTGGAACACCTGGCGGCGATGAACAAGGACATGCCGCGCCCGGTCGTCATCTTCACCCAGGAAGATGGCCAGGAAACCATCCGCGATGCCGTCAAGGCGGGCGTTTCGGCCTATATCGTCGATGGTCTCGACCCGAAGCGGATCAAGCCCATCGTCGAGGTGGCGCGGGCCCGCTTCGAAGATACGCAGGCCCTGCGCCGCGAACTGGAAGAAACCTCGAAGAAGCTGACCGACCGCAAACTGGTCGACCAAGCCAAGGGCGTGTTGATGAAAGCGCGCGGCCTCGACGAGGATGCGGCTTATCACGCCATGCGCAAGCTGGCGATGGAACGTGGCCAGACGATGGCCAAAGTGGCGCGCGACGTCATCGACATGGCGCGGGTGCTGCTCTAAAGCTCCC
>NZ_LODL01000005.1:201072-295756 GCF_001551835.1 Dechloromonas denitrificans
AAAATCGGGGTGGGACTGATTCCACCCCATCGCTCTTTGGAAGCCAAAAATGCAAAGCCAGAAAATCCGTATCCGTCTCAAGGCCTTCGACTATCGTCTGATCGATCAATCTGCTCAGGAAATTGTTGAAACCGCCAAGCGTACCGGTGCCGTCGTTCGGGGTCCTGTGCCTCTGCCGACGCGTAAGCAGCGTTTCGATATCCTGCGCTCGCCGCACGTGAACAAGGCTTCCCGCGATCAGTTGGAAATTCGTACCCATCTGCGTTTGATGGATATCGTTGATCCGACCGACAAGACGGTTGATGCCCTGATGAAGCTGGACCTCCCGGCTGGCGTCGACGTCGAAATCAAGTTGCAGTAATTAAGGGTTGCGGATATAATCCGCGCCTTTCGGGGGTGGCCGGTGACGGCTGCCCATTTGTTGTTTTACATCGACCGGCCAATCGCAGCCGGCGGTGAGGAGAATAACCATGAGTCTAGGCCTTGTTGGTCGCAAGGTTGGCATGACTCGCATTTTTGCCGAGGATGGCGCGTCCATTCCGGTAACTGTGCTTGACGTGTCAAACAACCGCGTGACCCAAGTCAAAACGCCGGAGATCGATGGCTACGCAGCCATTCAGGTCGCATTCGGCAAACGCCGTGCCTCTCGTGTTTCCAAGCCCATTGCTGGCCATTTGGCCAAGGCGGGTGTGGAGGCCGGGCACGTCCTCAAGGAATTCCGTATCGATGCTGATCAGTTGGCCTCTTTCAAGGCGGGTGATCAGGTTGCTGTCACGATTTTTGCCGAAGGGCAAAAAGTCGACGTGACCGGCACGTCCATCGGTAAGGGTTTTCAGGGTGGCATCAAGCGCCATAATTTTAGTTCCCAGCGTGCTTCGCACGGTAACTCGGTGTCGCATAACGCACCGGGCTCTATCGGTATGGCGCAGGATCCGGGTCGTGTTTTCCCGGGTAAGCGCATGGCTGGCCATCTCGGTGATGTGCAGTCCACTACGCAGGGCTTGGTAATTGTACGTGTCGATTCCGAGCGTCAATTGCTGCTGGTTCGTGGCGCCGTTCCGGGTGCCAAGGGCGCTGACGTAGTTGTGCGTCCGGCAGTCAAGGCTTAAGGGGGCGACATGGAACTCAAGGTAATTAACGAGCAAGGCCAGGAGTCTGCCAAGTTGCAGGCGTCCGATGTGCTGTTTGGTCGTGACTTTAATGAAGCGCTGGTTCATCAGATCGTGGTGGCTTATCAAGCCAATGCGCGTTCCGGTGATCGTCAGCAAAAAGATCGTTCGGAAGTTCGTCATACGACGACCAAGCCGTGGCGCCAGAAGGGTACGGGTCGTGCTCGTGCCGGTAGCAATGGCAGCCCGTTGTGGCGTGGGGGTGGTCGCACTTTCCCGAACTCTCCGGAAGAAAATTTCAGCCAAAAGGTTAACAAGAAGATGTTCCGCGCCGGCATGGCTGCGATTCTCTCTGAGTTGGCCCGTCAAGACCGCCTCGTTGTGGTCGATGATCTGGCTGTCGATGCGCCGAAGACCAAGTTGTTCTCTCAGAAGCTGAAGAACATGGGTCTGGAAGGTAATCTTCTGGTTGTTACGGACGCGCTGACCGAGAATCTCTATCTCTCGTCGCGCAATCTGCCCAATGTTCTGGTGCTCGAAGCCCAAGAGGCTGACCCGGTTTCGCTGGTTCGCTTCGCCAAGGTGCTGGTTACCAAGAGCGCGGTGGCTAAGTTCGAGGAGATGTGGGGATGAATCAACAACGTCTGATGCAAGTTCTGCTTGCTCCGCAAATCTCCGAGAAGGCAACCTACGTCGCCGAGAAGAATGAGCAAGTCATCTTCCGTGTGGCAACCGATGCTACCAAGCCGGAAATCAAGGCTGCGGTTGAGTTGCTCTTCAAGGTTGAGGTTGAGTCTGTTCAGGTCGCCAACGTCAAGGGCAAGGTTAAGCGTTTCAAAGGTACGGTCGGGCGTCGCAAGGGCTGGAAGAAAGCCTATGTCTGTCTCAAGGCTGGCCAGGAAATCAATTTTGTTGAAGGGGGGGCTGCCTAATGGCACTCGTTAAAGTCAAGCCGACTTCCCCGGGTCGTCGTGCCGTTGTCCAGGTCGTCAATCCCAATCTGCACAAGGGCAAGCCTTTTGCGGCGCTGGTTGAGGCCAAGTCCGGTAACGCTGGCCGTAACAACAATGGTCGCATTACTGTCCGTCACCAAGGTGGTGGGCATAAGCAGTCCTATCGCGTCATCGACTTCAAGCGGACCAAGGACGGTATTCCGGCCAAGGTTGAGCGTCTCGAGTATGACCCGAACCGCACGGCAAATATTGCATTGCTCTGCTATGCCGATGGTGAGCGTCGCTACATCATTGCCAACAAGGGCATGGTGGTTGGTCAGCAGGTGATGAGTGGTTCCGAAGCGCCGATCAAGTCGGGCAACGCGCTGCCGATCCGCAATATTCCGGTCGGTACGACCATTTGCTGCGTTGAAATGCTTCCGGGCAAGGGCGCTCAGTTGGCTCGCTCGGCAGGTACTTCTGTTCAGTTGCTGGCTCGCGAAGGTATCTACGCCCAGGTTCGCCTGCGCTCCGGTGAAGTTCGTCGTGTGCATGTCGAATGCCGTGCAACCATCGGCGAGGTAGGTAACGAAGAGCACAACCTGCGCAAGTACGGCAAGGCAGGTGCTATGCGTTGGCGTGGTATTCGCCCGACCGTGCGTGGTACTGCCATGAACCCGATCGATCACCCGCATGGTGGTGGTGAAGGTCGTACTGGTGAGGGTCGCGTACCTGTCAATCCGTGGGGGCAGCCGACCAAGGGTTACCGTACCCGCAGCAACAAGCGCACGAATAGCATGATCGTGTCGCGCCGTCATAAGCGTTAAGGGGTAGGAAATGGGACGTTCTCTGAAAAAGGGCCCGTTTGTAGATGCGTACCTGATCGACAAAGTCGAAGCGGTCCGTGCTACTAGCGACAAGCGCCCGATCAAGACCTGGTCGCGTCGTTCGACGATCCTCCCCGAGTTTATCGGTTTGACGATCGCCGTTCACAATGGCAAGCAGCATATTCCGGTTTTTGTTACCGAGAATATGGTCGGTCACAAGCTTGGCGAGTTTTCGCTGACCCGTACGTTCAAGGGTCACACCGCCGGCAAGAAGGCCAAGAAGTAAGGAGCTGACATGGAAACTCGTGCAAGTTTGCGGGGCGTACGCCTCTCTGCGCAAAAAGGTCGCCTGGTGGCTGATCTGGTGCGCGGCAAGCCGGTCGGTCAGGCTCTAAACATCCTGGCCTTCTCCCCGAAAAAAGGGGCAGGTATCGTCAAGAAGGTTCTCGAGTCGGCAATTGCCAACGCGGAACACAATGACGGTGCTGATATCGACGAATTGAAAGTTAAGATCATTTACGTCGAAAAAGGCATGGTGCTGAAGCGCTTTACGGCGCGCGCCAAGGGTCGTGGCAATCGGATCATCAAGCCGACCTGCCATATTTATCTGACCGTTGGTAACTAAGGAAGAGCCATGGGACAGAAAATTCATCCGACTGGCTTCCGCCTGGCAGTCACCAAGAACTGGAGTTCGCGTTGGTATGCTGCCAGCAAGGACTTCCCCGGCATGTTGAATGAAGATGTCAAGGTCCGCGAGTATCTGAAGCGGAAATTGGCGCATGCCTCTGTTGGTCGCGTTCTTATCGAGCGTCCGGCCAAGAATGCCCGTGTTACGATCTATTCGGCTCGTCCGGGTGTCGTAATCGGCAAAAAGGGCGAGGATATCGAACAGCTGCGTACGGACCTTCAGCGCATCATGGGCGTTCCTGTTCATGTGTCGATCGAAGAAATTCGTAAGCCGGAAATCGATGCTCAGCTGATCGCTGACTCGATCGCTCAGCAACTCGAAAAGCGGATCATGTTCCGTCGCGCCATGAAGCGCGCGATGCAGAATGCGATGCGCCTTGGCGCCCAAGGTATCAAGGTGATGAGCGCCGGTCGTCTGAACGGTGCTGAAATCGCCCGTAGCGAGTGGTATCGCGAAGGTCGCGTGCCGCTTCATACGCTGCGTGCGAACATCGATTATGCAACCTCTGAAGCTCTGACCACCTACGGCATCATCGGTATCAAGGTCTGGGTTTACAAGGGTGACATGCTTGATCGTGGCGAACAGCCGGAAGCGGTTGAGCCAGCTGGCGATGATCGCAAGCCGCGCCGTGCCCCGGGTAAGCCCGAGGGTGATCGTCCGCGTACCCGTACGGTGAAAAAGCCGGAAGGCGAGGGCGCTCCGGCCAAGCGAGTAAGAAAGGCAGGTGCCTAAATGTTGCAACCAAATCGTCGCAAGTTCCGTAAGGAGCATAAGGGCCGTAATGAAGGTCTGGCGACCCGTGGTACGAAGGTTTCGTTTGGCGAATGGGGTCTCAAGGCCACCGGTCGTGGTCGTTTGACTGCGCGCCAGATCGAAGCAGCTCGTCGTGCGATGACCCGTCACATCAAGCGTGGCGGCCGCATCTGGATCCGTATCTTCCCGGACAAGCCGATTTCCAAAAAGCCGGCCGAAGTTCGTATGGGTAACGGTAAAGGTAACCCGGAGTATTGGGTAGCCGAAATCCAGCCGGGCAAGGTCCTGTATGAGATGGATGGTGTTAATGAAGCGCTGGCTCGCGAGGCGTTTGCTCTCGCTGCTGCCAAGCTGCCGATTGCCACCACCTTCGTGACTCGTCATCTGGGGTAATCATGAAAGCTAGTGAACTGAGAACCAAGAGCGTGGACGAGCTCAATAAGGAATTGCTGGACCTTTTGAAGGCCCAGTTCGGTCTGCGTATGCAGCTTGCTACCCAGCAACTGTCCAATACCAGCCAAATGTCCAAGGTGCGCCGTGACATCGCTCGCGTTCGCACGCTTATCCGTGAAAAGGCGGTGCAGCAATGAGCGAAACCACCAGCATCAAACGCACTCTTATCGGTCGCGTTGTGAGCGATAAAATGGACAAGACTGTTACCGTCCTGGTCGAACGTAAGGTCAAGCACCCGATGTACGGCAAGGTAATGGTTCGTTCCAAGAAGTACCACGCCCACAATGAAGGTAATTCGGCGAAGGCCGGTGATCTCGTCGAGATCGTCGAAACGCGCCCGGTTTCCCGCACCAAGACCTGGGCGGTCACCACCGTTCTGCAAAAGGCTATCGTTGTATAACGAAAGTTTTTGAAAACACTTGCGTGACACAAAAAGAAGCCGGTATAATCCGGCTTCTTTTTTGTTGGCAGTCGTCCTGGCGGCCGGCAAAGTTGTTCGACCCGTACGGGTTCCAAGACTGACCGCCTAGGCGGGTTAAGTTGGAGTTAATTTAAATGATTCAGATGCAGACGACTCTGGACGTCGCCGATAACACCGGTGCTCGTTCAGTAATGTGTATCAAAGTGCTCGGTGGTTCCAAGCGCCGCTATGCTGGCATTGGTGACATCATCAAGGTCAGCATTAAAGATGCTGCGCCGCGTGGCCGTGTTAAGAAGGGTGATGTATATAACGCCGTGGTGGTTCGTACTGCCAAGGGTGTTCGTCGTCCGGATGGTTCGCTGGTTCGCTTTGATGGCAATGCCGCAGTTCTTCTCAACAACAAGCTCGAGCCGCTCGGCACGCGCATCTTTGGCCCGGTGACCCGCGAATTGCGCACCGAGCGCTTCATGAAGATCGTGTCCCTGGCTCCTGAAGTGCTGTAAGGGACGCGTGATGGAAAAGATTCGTAAAGGCGACGAAGTCGTCGTGATTACCGGTAAAGACAAGGGCAAGCGCGGCACTGTGCTGCTCCGTGTTGATGAAGAGCATGTTGTGGTTGAAGGTGTCAATCGTGCCAAGAAGCACGTTAAGCCGAATCCTGTAAAGGGTGTGGCTGGTGGCATCGTCGATAAGGATATGCCGATTCATCTCTCCAACGTTGCGTTGTTTAATCCTGCTACCAAGAAGGCTGACCGTGTCGGCTTCAAGGCGCTCGATGACGGTCGCAAGGTTCGCGTGTTCAAGTCGAACGGCGAACTGGTAAACGCTTAAGGGGTAGACATGGCGCGTTTGCAGCAGTTTTACAAAGAAACCGTCGTTGGCGACATGACCAAGCAGTTTGGTTACAAGTCGGTGATGGAAGTGCCGCGTATCACCAAGATCACTCTGAATATGGGTGTTGGTGAGGCTGTGGCTGACAAGAAAGTGCTTGAGAATGCCGTTGGCGACATGCAGAAGATTGCAGGTCAAAAGCCGGTGACGACCAAGGCTCGCAAGTCTATCGCTGGTTTCAAGATTCGCGATGGCTATCCGATTGGTTGTATGGTTACCTTGCGTGGTCCTCGCATGTTCGAGTTCCTTGATCGCCTGGTTACCGTCGCGCTGCCGCGTGTTCGCGACTTCCGTGGTATTTCTGGCAAGGGTTTTGATGGCCAGGGTAACTACAATATGGGTGTCAAAGAGCAGATCATTTTCCCGGAAATCGAGTACGACAAGATCGATGCTCTTCGGGGTATGAATATCAGTATCACAACGACCGCGAAGACCGATGGCGAAGCGAAAGCTCTGCTGGCCGCGTTCAAGTTCCCGTTCAAGAATTGAGGCAATCATGGCAAAACTTGCTCTGATCAACCGTGAAGAGAAGCGCCGCAAAATGGTCGCGCAGTACGCGAAGAAGCGTGCGGCCCTGGAGGCGATCATCACTGACGAAAGCCTCTCTGACCAGGAGCGTTACGACGCCCGTCTGAAGATTCAGGCCCTGCCGCGCAATTCGAGCCCGTCCCGTCTGCGCAATCGTTGCCAGCTGACCGGTCGTCCGCGTGGTGTTTTCCGTAAGTTCGGTCTGTGCCGTAACAAGATTCGTGAGCTCGCATTCAATGGCGAAATCCCGGGTATTGTTAAGGCCAGCTGGTAAGAGGAGATTCAGAAATGGCTATGAGCGATCCGATCGCGGACATGCTGACTCGCATGCGCAACGCCCAGCTCGCCGAGAAGGCGTCTGTCTCCATGCCGTCTTCCAAGCTCAAGGTGGCAATCGCTGCCGTGCTCAAGGATGAAGGTTACGTTGATGATTTCGCAGTTCGTCAGGCTGATGGCAAGCCGACCCTCGAAATTGCACTCAAGTATTACGCCGGTCGCCCGGTTATTGAGCGCATCGAGCGTGTTTCGAAGCCTGGTCTGCGGATTTACAAGGGCTGTGAAGATATTCCTCGTGTCATGAATGGTCTTGGTGTGGCGATTGTGTCCACTCCCAAGGGCGTTATGACTGATCGCAAGGCTCGTGCCAGCAAGGTTGGCGGCGAAGTCTTGTGTATCGTGGCATAAGGAGGGAATTCATGTCTCGTATTGGTAAGAATCCCGTTGTTCTTCCGGCTGGCGTTGAAGTTTCGGTTGGTGAGCAGATTGTTGTCAAAGGCCCGTTGGGTGTTTTGAAAACTGCCGCTCATCCTTCGGTTACGGTCGCCGTTGAAGGGCAAAACGTTCAGGTTTCCAAGGTTGCTGGTGCTGACAACGCGTCCGCCATGTGGGGCACCATGCGTGCCAACCTCAACAACATGGTTACCGGCGTCTCCAAGGGTTTTGAGAAGAAGCTGCAGCTAGTTGGCGTGGGTTACCGCGCCCAGGCTCAAGGTGATACCTTGAATCTCTCGCTCGGTTTTTCTCACCCGGTGGCGCACAAGATGCCTGTTGGTGTGAAAGTCGAATGTCCGACCCAAACCGAAATCCTGATCAAGGGTTCGGATAAGCAACAGGTCGGCCAGGTTGCAGCCGAAGTTCGCGCATACCGGAAGCCGGAGCCCTATAAGGGCAAGGGCGTTCGTTACGCGGACGAAGTGGTTGTTATCAAGGAAACCAAGAAGAAGTAAGGGTGGCATATGTTTAACAAGAAACAAGCGCGTCTGCGCCGCGCCCGCCAAACCCGGGCCAAAATCGCCGAGCTCAAGGCTGTGCGCTTGTGCGTTAATCGCACGAACTGCCACATTTACGCCCAGATCATTTCGCCCTGTGGCGGCAAGGTTCTGGCTTCGGCTTCCACGCTGGAAACGGGCATCCGCAGCGATGTCCCGAACGGCGGTAACAAGGCTGCTGCCACTACTGTTGGCAAGCTGATCGCCGAACGCGCCAAAGCGGCCGGTATTGAGCAGGTGGCTTTTGATCGTTCCGGTCTTCAGTACCACGGTCGTGTTCAGGCGCTGGCTGAAGCTGCGCGTGAAGCCGGTCTGAAGTTCTGATCGCCGAAAAGGATAAGGTTAGAAAATGGCTAAACCTGAAAGAAACAAGAAGCCGCAACAGGCTGAAGAGCGCGATGATGGCATGCGCGAAAAGATGGTTGCGGTTAATCGCGTCACCAAGGTGGTTAAGGGCGGCCGTATCCTCGGTTTCGCTGCATTGACCGTCGTTGGTGATGGTGATGGCGGTATCGGCATGGGCAAGGGCAAGTCCCGCGAAGTGCCGGTTGCTGTTCAGAAGGCAATGGAAGAGGCTCGTCGTAAGATGGCCAAGGTCAGCCTGAAGAGCGGTACCGTGCATCACACGGTGATGGGTCGCCACGGTGCAACGACCGTGATGATTCAGCCAGCCCCGGAAGGTACTGGCATCATCGCCGGCGGCGCAATGCGTGCTGTCTTCGAAGTTGTTGGCGTCACCAACGTGGTGGCCAAGGCTCACGGCTCCACCAATCCCTACAACATCGTGCGTGCCACCATCGACGGTTTGTCGAAGGTGAATACGCCGGCCGAAATCGCCGCCAAACGCGGTCTTTCGGTTGATCAGATCCTGGGGTAAGTCATGGCTGACAAGAAAATCACAGTGAAGCTCGTCAAGAGCATCATCGGGACCAAGCAGGATCATCGCGCTACCGTGCGTGGTCTGGGTCTGCGCAAGCTGAACAGCTCTGCTGAGCTCCTGGATACGCCGGCTGTTCGCGGCATGATCCAGAAGGTCCAGTACCTGGTTAAGGTTGAGGGTTAAACCATGCGTCTTAATACGATTAAGCCGGCTGAAGGCTCCAAGAAGGCTGCCAAGCGTGTTGGTCGCGGTATTGGGTCCGGTCTCGGCAAAACCTGTGGTCGCGGCCACAAGGGTCAGAAGTCCCGTTCCGGCGGCTTCCACAAGGTTGGCTTCGAGGGCGGTCAAATGCCGCTGCAGCGTCGTCTGCCGAAGCGCGGTTTCAATTCCCTGACCCGTGCTCGTAACTACGAAGTTCGTCTGACTGACCTGGATCGTCTGCCGATCGATGAAATCGATTTGCTGGCTCTCCAGGCAGCCGGGATTGTCCCGGGCGACGCATTGTCCGCCAAGGTCATCCTGGCTGGCGCAATCACCCGCAAGGTGGTTCTCAAAGGCGTTGGTGCCACCAAGGGTGCCAAAGCAGCGATTGAAGCCGTTGGCGGCTCCATCGCCGAGTAAGAACACGAAAGGTCTGAACGTTGGCAGCTAATCCCAATACCGTTGGCAAAGGTGGCAAATTCGGCGATTTGAAACGCCGTTTGTGGTTCCTTGTCGGTGCGCTGGTCGTCTATCGCATTGGCGCGCATATCCCGGTTCCCGGGATTGACCCCAACGTTCTTTCCGATCTGTTCAATTCGCAGAAGGGTGGCATCCTTGGCATGTTCAACATGTTCTCGGGTGGTGCCCTGTCGCGTTTCACGATTTTTGCATTGGGGATCATGCCTTATATTTCGGCATCGATCATCATGCAGTTGATGAGTGTGGCCAGTCCGCAGCTTGAGGCTCTCAAGAAAGAGGGCGAAGCAGGACGGCGCAAGATCACTCAGTACACCCGTTACGGCACGCTTGCCTTGGCCCTCTTTCAAGGGTTGGGTATCGCCGTTGCGCTGGAGGCCCAGCCTGGTCTGGTTTTGGACCCCGGCTTTCTGTTCCGTCTGACCACGGTCACTACGCTTGTCACCGGGACGATGTTCCTGATGTGGTTGGGTGAACAAATCACCGAGCGTGGTCTGGGCAACGGTATTTCGATCATCATCTTTGGTGGCATCGCAGCCGGATTACCGAATGCTATCGGCGGACTGCTCGAGTTGGTCCGGACCGGGGCAATGCATCCGCTGACGGCTCTGGTGATCTGTGTTCTGGTCGCCTTGGTTACCGCTTTTGTGGTGTTCGTTGAACGTGGTCAGCGCAAGATTCTGGTTAATTACGCCAAGCGCCAGGTTGGCAACAAGATTTATGGCGGGCAGAGTTCGCATCTGCCGCTGAAGTTGAATATGTCAGGCGTCATCCCGCCCATTTTTGCGTCATCTATCATCCTGTTCCCGGCGACGGTGGCTGGCTGGTTCGGTTCGGGTGAATCGATGCGCTGGTTGAAGGATGTTGCCGGTACCCTTGCTCCAGGGCAGCCGATTTACGTGATGCTCTACGCAGCAGCGATTGTCTTTTTCTGTTTCTTTTATACCGCCCTGGTCTTCAACTCCAAGGAAACGGCCGATAACCTGAAAAAGAGCGGTGCATTCGTGCCGGGTATTCGCCCGGGTGAGCAGACTGCACGCTATATCGACAAGATTCTGATGCGCTTGACGCTGATCGGTGCGGCCTATATCACCGTGGTTTGTCTGCTCCCGGAGTTCTTGATTCTGAAGTGGAATGTCCCTTTCTATTTCGGCGGTACCTCGCTGTTGATTATCGTGGTCGTAACCATGGACTTCATGTCGCAGGTTCAGGCTTATGTTATGTCGCACCAGTATGAAAGTCTCTTGAAGAAAGCTAACTTCAAGGGGTCCCCGATGATCAAGTAACTTGTAGTCATGGCTAAAGAAGATTACATCGAGATGCTGGGAGAGGTTGTTGAAAACCTCCCGAACGCAACCTTCAAAGTCAAGTTGGAAAACGGGCACATAGTGCACGGGTTTATTTCCGGAAAAATGCGGATGCATTACATTCGCATCCTGCCCGGGGACAAGGTAACCGTGCAACTGACCCCATACGATTTAAGCAAGGCGCGGATTGTTTTCCGCGCCAAGTAAAAAGTTCTCTACGCAATAAACCGCAGGGCAAGGAAACACGGCTGCTTCCGAGCCCTCGCAGACGAGGAGTGAAACATGAAAGTGCAACCTTCAGTGAAGCGCGTGTGCCGCAATTGCAAAGTAATCCGTCGCAAGGGTGTCGTTCGCGTCATTTGCAAGGATCCGCGTCATAAGCAGCGCCAGGGTTAATTTCCTGGCGAGTCTGGCATTCGTTAATTTTCGAAATATTGGAGTGATTCAATGGCCCGTATTGCAGGGGTAAACATTCCGAACCATCAGCATGCAGAAATTGCCCTGACGGCGATTTTTGGCATCGGCCGTACCCGCGCACAGAAAATCTGTGATGCGGCCGGTATCGTTCGTACCAAAAAAATGAAAGATCTGTCCGATGCGGACATGGATCGTTTGCGTGATGAAGTGGGCAAATACACCGTAGAAGGTGATTTGCGCCGTGAAGTCACGATGAACATCAAGCGTCTGATGGACCTCGGTTGCTACCGTGGTCTGCGCCATCGCAAGGGCCTGCCCTGCCGTGGTCAGCGCACCCGTACCAATGCACGTACCCGCAAGGGCCCGCGCAAGGCCATCGCTGGCAAGAAGTAATAGGGACAGAACATGGCAAAGACTGCTACCAAAGTTCGCAAAAAGGTTAAAAAGAACGTTGCTGAGGGCATCGCCCACATCCACGCTTCGTTCAATAACACCATCATTACCATTACTGATCGCCAGGGCAACGCACTGTCTTGGGCTACGTCCGGTGGTGCCGGCTTCCGCGGTTCGCGTAAGTCCACCCCGTTCGCCGCTCAGGTGGCAGCGGAAGCTGCCGGCAAGGCAGCTCAGGAATGTGGCGTCAAGAACCTGGAAGTTCGCATCAAGGGCCCCGGTCCTGGTCGTGAATCATCTGTCCGCGCACTCAACGCGCTGGGCATGAAGATCACCGCGATTTCCGACGTGACGCCGGTGCCGCACAACGGCTGCCGCCCGCCCAAAAAGCGCCGCATCTAAGGAGAAAGACAAGTGGCTCGTAATCTCGATCCGAAATGCCGTCAGTGCCGCCGCGAAGGCGAAAAGCTGTTCCTGAAGGGCGAAAAGTGTTTTACCGATAAGTGCGCCATCGAGCGCCGCTCGTACGCGCCTGGCCAGCATGGCCAGAAGTCCGGTGCCCGTCTTTCCGACTACGGCGTTCACCTCCGCGCCAAGCAGAAGATCCGTCGCGTCTATGGCGTTCTCGAAGGCCAGTTCCGCAAGACCTTTGCCGAAGCTGACCGCCGCAAGGGCCAGACTGGTGAAAACCTGCTGCAACTGCTCGAAGCCCGTCTGGACTCCGTCGCTTACCGCATGGGTTTTGGTGCTTCGCGCACCGAGTCACGCCAAGTGGTTCGCCACAACGGCGTTCTGGTTAACGGCAAGCGCGTTAACATCCCGTCCTTCCTCGTCAAGCCGGGTGATGTTGTCCAGCTGACCGATCGCGCCCGCGCATCCCTGCGTTGCAAGGCCGCTCTCGAAGCAGCCGAGTCGCGTGGCTTCCCGGAATGGGTTGCTGTGGACACCAAGGAAGGCAAGGGCACGTTCAAGGCTATGCCGCAGCGCTCCGAGCTGCCGTCGACCCTGAACGAAGGTCTCGTCATCGAACTTTACTCGAAGTAATCACTGAGCAGAGGAATTTAGCCCATGCAAAACAGTGGACTTCTGAAACCCCGCATTATCGATGTGCAGAGTGTTTCGCCCGTGCAAGCCAAGGTCGTCATGGAGCCGTTCGAACGCGGCTATGGTCACACTCTTGGCAACGCGCTGCGTCGCATTCTGCTCTCTTCAATGCCGGGTTACGCGCCGACTGAAGTCGGTATCGAAGGTGTGCTTCATGAGTACTCCACCGTTGATGGCGTTCAGGAAGATGTCGTCGACATCCTTTTGAACCTCAAGGGTATTGTGTTCAAGCTGCATAACCGCGATGTGGTAACGCTCAATCTGGTCAAGGAAGGTGAAGGCGTCGTTCGTGCCGGTGATATTGAATTGCCGCATGACGTTGAAATCATCAATCCGGAACATGTTGTCGCTCACCTCTCTCCTGGCGGCAAGCTCGCCATGGAAATCAAGGTTGAGAAGGGTCGTGGTTACGTGCCCGGTAACATGCGCAATCTGGGCGACTCCAAGACCATTGGTAAGCTCGTGCTTGATGCCTCGTTCAGCCCGATTCGTCGCGTCGCTTATGCAGTTGAAAGCGCCCGCGTTGAGCAACGTACCGACCTGGACAAGCTGATTGTCGACATCGAAACCAACGGCGTTGTCGAGCCGGAAGAAGCCATCCGTTACGCTGCACGCGTACTGATGGAACAACTTTCCGTGTTCGCCGACCTGGAGGGTACCGCTCCTGTGGCCGAGGCTTCCAAGCCGGCCCAGGTAGACCCGGTTCTGCTCCGCCCGGTAGATGACCTTGAACTGACGGTTCGTTCTGCGAACTGCCTGAAGGCCGAGAACATCTATTACATCGGCGATCTGATTCAGCGTACCGAGAATGAACTTCTCAAGACCCCGAACCTGGGTCGCAAGTCGCTGAACGAGATCAAGGAAGTATTGGCCGCACGCGGTTTGACGCTCGGCATGAAACTGGAAAATTGGCCGCCCGCCGGTCTGGAAAAGGTCTAAGGACCTTTTTCAGCTCGGGCAGTCAAGGGACGCCTGCAGAACATAGAAAGGATTAACCATGCGTCACCGCAATGGACTTCGCAAACTGAACCGTACCAGCAGCCATCGCCTCGCGATGCTGCGCAACATGACTGTTTCTCTTCTCCGTCACGAGGCCATCAAGACCACCGTGCCGAAGGCCAAGGAACTGCGCCGTGTTGTCGAACCGATGATTACCCTCGGCAAGAACCCGACCCTGGCCAACAAGCGTCTGGCATTTGACCGCCTGCGCGATCGCGAGATCGTCGTCAAGCTGTTTGCCGAGCTGGGTCCGCGTTACAACGCCCGTCCGGGTGGCTACCTTCGCATTCTGAAGTGTGGCTTCCGCGATGGCGACAACGCACCGATGGCTTTCGTCGAACTGGTTGATCGTCCGGAGCCTACCGAGGCTGTGGAAGTGGACGAAGCTGCTGAATAAGCTGCTTACGTTTTAAGAAAAGGCCGGGATTTCCCGGCCTTTTTCTTTTGGATTGAGATTTATTCGAAAGCTTTGTCGTTCGGGGCGCTATATAGCGCCTTCATTTCGTCGGACAGCGGCATGTTCAGATTCAGGCCCTTCGGCGGAATCGGTGCCATGAACCACTTGGCGTAGATCTTTTCGGCATCGCCCGAGGTCATCGCCTTGGTCAGCGCTGCATCGACCACCTTCTTGAAGGCCGGGTCGTCCTTGCGCAGCATGCAGCCGTAGGCTTCCTTCGATTGGGCGGTGCCTACCACGACCCAGTCGGCCGGCTTCTTGGCTTTGGCCATTTCGCCGTAGAGCAGCGCATCGTCCATCATGAAGGCGACGGCGCGGCCGGTTTCCAGGGTCAGGAAGGCTTCGCCGTGGTCCTTGGCGGAAATGACGCTCATACCCAGCTTCTTCTCTTCATTCATCTTGCGCAGCAGACGCTCGGAGGTGGTGCCGGCGGTGGTGACGACGTTCTTGCCGGCGAGGTCGGCGAAGTCGTTGATGCCGGCCGTCTTCTTGGTCATCAGGCGGGTGCCGATGACGAAGATGGTGGTCGAGAAGCCGACCTGCTTCTGGCGCTCGAGGTTGTTGGTGGTCGAGCCGCATTCGATATCGACCGTGCCGTTCTGGACCAGTGTGATGCGGTTGGCCGAGGTGACCGGCATCAGCTTGATGTCGATCTTGGCCAGCTTCAGTTCGTTCTTGATGCCTTCGACGGCTTTCAGCATCAGTTCGTGCGAGTAGCCGATGACCTGCTGCTTGTCGTCGTAGTAGGAGAACGGAATCGAGGATTCACGGTGACCCAGCGTGATCGTGCCGGTGTCCTTGATCTTTTTCAGGGTGGCCGACTCCTGCGCCTGGGCCGGCGTGGCACTGAAGGTGGCGGCGATGAGGGCGGCGGCGGCAAGTTTGCTGAAATGCATGGTCAATCTCCTTCGGGGTCAGGGGCAATCGATGATCATCAGGGAAATATCGTCGGCGGCGACTGTGCCTTCGCGGTGCTTGGCGAGGGCGTTGTCGATTTCGGTAAAACGGTTGCTGGGCGAGGTATTGGCCGCGGCCGTGGTCAGGCCGGCGAGCCCGAACTGTATGCCTTGCCGGTTGTTGGCTTCGAGCAGCCCATCCGAGCACAGCACGATCTGGCTTTCCGGGCTCCAGGTGAAGGCGACCGGGTGGCAATCCATTTCGGCGTTGTCGACGATACCCAGCGGCAGGTTGGCGGAAGGGAAGACTTTTTCGCTGCGTCCCCAGCGGTCGAACAGGAAGGCCTCGGGCGTGCCGCCGACCCAGATTTCGCCGGTGCGGGTGATTTCGTCGAGGCAGACCAGCGAGGCGGCGACGAAGCGGCCGACCGGCATCGATTCCTTGAGTTGCTGATTCAGTTCGAGCACGATCTCGCGCACCGAATGATTGCGCCGGGCGAGCCGATAGAAAATGGCCAGCACCGGCAGCACGCTGATCGCCGCCGTCAGGCCGTGGCCGGTGGCGTCGGCGAGCAGGGCGAAGCAGCGGCCTTCCGGCGAGCGACTGGCGGCGACGATGTCGCCACTGAAGTTCTCGGCGGCGATCACCTTGTAACGCAGGCGGCTGTCCTTCAGACCACTGCGATGCAACTGCTTTTCCATCAGCTTCATGGCCAGTTGCTGTTCACTTTGCGTCTGGTCGTAATAGGCCTGGAGCTGGCGGGCATTGTCGCGCAGCTTCTGCTCGGCCTGTTTTTGCGCCGAAACGTCGCGCAGGACGCCGATGAACATCCGCTTGTTGTCGAGGGTGATCTCGGTGACGCCGATGGTGACCGGGAAGCGGTGGCCATCCTTGCGCAGGCCTTCGAGTTCCCGCTCCTGGCCGATGGCCTTGGCGGTGCCGCCGTTCAGATAGTTGCTGATATAGCTGCCGTGGCCCGCCTGATAGGGCGCCGGCATCAGCATCTCGATGCCCTTGCCTTCCATCTCGACCGTGCTCCAGCCGAAAATGCGCTCGGTAGCACGGTTGACCGTGGCAATGATGCCATGTTCGTCGATGGTGACGATGGCATCGAGGACATTGTCCGAAATGGCCTGGACCCGGCGCAGCGAGTCGATCGCCTGTTGCTGCATGTTCAGCGAGCGCTGCACCGAGCGCAGCTTGGCTTCGAGGACGACGAAATTGACCGGCTTGGTCAAGTAATCATCGGCCCCGGCATCGAGGCCCTCGACCAGGTTCTCGTCGCGGTTCAGCGCCGACAGGAAAATGATCGGCGTCCACCGTTCGCTGTTCAGGCCCTTGATCCGCCGGGCGGCTTCGAAGCCGTCCATGACCGGCATCATGATGTCGAGCAGGATCAGGTCCGGGGCGTCGGCCTCGAAGCGGCGCACTGCCTCTTCGCCGTTTTCGGCGAGGATCACTTCATGCCCGAGTTTCTTCAGGAAGACCTGCAGGATGTGCAGGTTGGTGCGGTTGTCATCGACCGCCAGCACCTTCATTTTGTTCGTGGCCAGACTCATGTTCGGCAGGGGGCCTTAGCGCGTGTGGGGAGCGGTGACAATGGTGGCGACGGCAACATTGCCGCAGCCCTCGTAGGCAATATTGGCGAAGCTCATCAGCCGGGCCAGCGCGATGCCCCGCCCGTTCGGGTCGCAGACACGCTCGGGGGAGAGTTCGAGATAGTTCTGCCAGGCAAAGCCATCGCCCTCGTCGGCGATGCGCAGGGTGATGCGGTCAGCGCTGCGCTCGAAGCTGACCTTGACCCGTTTGTCACGATAGGCCGGCAGCGCGCTGCGCCGGTCGATCTCGGCTTGCCAGCGCTCTTCGCGTTTGAGTTGTGATTTCTCGGTATAGCTCAGGCCGAGGTTGCCATGCTCGACGGCGTTGATCAGCAGTTCGGAGATGCCGAGCACGGTGGTCTCGGCATTCGGGCAGGCCTGGGCGAGGAAGGAAGCGAGCTGGCCAGCCTCTTCGATGCTGCGGATGGTGAATTCGCCACGACTGAGAAACTGCAGCGAATTGATGTGTTCGTGCAGCCGGCGGCGTAGCGAGTCGCGCGTCTTGGCGTCGGACAGGGCGGCATGCACGATGGCGAACAGGGCGTCGCGTTGGTAGGGCTTGGTCAGGTAGTAATAGGCCCCGGCTTCCAGCCCTTCGCGGATTTCGCTGGCCGAATTGGCTGCCGTCTGCAGGATGACCGGGATGTCGGCCAGGCGGGGATCGCTCTTGATGCGGTGGAGCAGGCCGATGCCGTCGAGTCCCGGCATCATCCGGTCGAGCAGCACGACATCGAAATGTTGGCCGGCATCGCGCAGGATCCGCCAGGCCTCCTCGCCGCCATCGGCCGTGCGCAGCGTGAAGGACGGTTCGCTTTCGAAGTATTCACCGAGGATTTCGAGGTTGAGGCCCTCGTCGTCTACAACCAGTACGCGCGCTTCATTCATCGTGGTCCGATGACTCCATCCTGATATTGAGTGGCAGGGTGACGGTGAAGCAGGCGCCGCTGCCAGCGTTGTTTTCGGCGGCAATCGTACCACGGTGCTGGAGAACAATCTCCCGACTGATTGCCAGTCCCAGGCCGGTGCCGCCGGCTCCGGTCTTGGTGGCGCTGCTCTGTACGAACTTGTCGAAAATGCTGTGCAATTCGTCCTGCGGAATGCCGATGCCGGCGTCGCTGAAACTGATGGCCAGGGCCGGCTGGTTTTTGCCATTTTCAGTCGGTCGACCGCAGGGCAGTTCAGCGGCAGCGAGATGGATCCGGATGGTGCCCTGGTCGGGCGAGAACTTGATGGCATTGGAGAGCAGGTTGTGGAAGACCTGGGCGATCCGTTCCGGGTCGCCGACCAGATCGGTCTGCAGCGTGTCGTAGCTGATTTCCAGGCTGAGCTGGCGGGGCTGCATCAGCGATTCAAGATGGGCGGCGGTGTGGCGGAGCAGGGCAAGGACGTCGATCGGCACCGCGTTCAGTGCCATGCGCCCGGCTTCGAGTTTGGCCAGATCGAGCAACTCGTTGATCAGGCCAAGCAGCCGCCGGGCACTTTGGCCGATGCGGTTGAAATACTGGGCCATCTTGGTTTGATTGCCGGCCTCGGCCCGATCTTCGCCCAGCTCGGCAAAGCTCAGGATGGCATGCATCGGCGTGCGCAGTTCGTGCGACATGTTGGCGAGGAATTCGGATTTGGCGACATTGGCCGCCTGCGCTTCATGCAGTGCGACGTCGAGTTGCTGGGTGCGCTCGGCGATCAGTTCCTGCAGGTGGTCGCGATGTTGTTCCAATTCCTGTTCGGCCCGTTTCTGTTCGGAAACATCGACCGCGATGCCCAAGTAGCCGATGATCTTTCCGGCACCATCGCGCTGGGTGGTAACCACTAGATTGACGCTCAGTTGCCGGCCATCCTTGCGGACATAGGTCCAATCGTGCTGATCCGGGTTGCCGTCGCGGGCCTTGGCGACGAAGGTCTCGAAGCCGCTGACCGGATAGCCCAGTTTGCGGCTCAATTCGCTGTTCCGGGCAGCGACTTCCGATGGCAGATGGATCAGTTGCGGCGTCTGCCGGCCGACCATTTCGTCTGCCGTGTAGCCCAGCATCTTTTCGGCGCCGCGGTTGAAAATGGTGATCAGCCCTTCCGGGTCGCAGGCAATGATCGCCACCTCGGTCGCCGCATCGAGTACCGCCTGTTTCATCTGGTCGGCCGCCTTGATTGCCATTTCCGCCCGGTGCAATTCGGTGACGTCGGTCAGCGTGGTGATCAGGAAAGGTTCGCCCTCCGGATTCTGGGCCTGGGCGATGCGGGCAATCAAACGGTGACGGGTTTGATCCGGGCTGTCGAATTCGAAGCTGAGTGGCTCGCAGGCGCCCGAGGCGAGGGCCCGTTCGCTGGCGCCGAGCAGGCGGCGCTGGTCGGCGGCCGAAATGCCGGCGAAATCGGGCCAGAAGCGGGTCAGCAAGTCGCGTTCCGGGGTGCCGAGCAGGGTGCAGAAGGCATCGTTGACCATTTGCAGCTTGCGCCGCTCATCTTGGACAAAAAGCGGCAGCGGCGTCGCCGCGATCGACGTCGCGAGCAGGCGGCGCAGGCGCTCCAGGCGGGCCTCGGCGTTCTTCTTCTCAGTAATGTCGGAAACCGAGCCGGCGATGCGGATCGCCCGCCCCGCCGGATCGCGGATGGCCTCGCCGCGCGCCCTGATCCAGGCGCTGTCACCGTTCGTCTTGTCGATACGCAGTTCGATGTCGAAGGGTGCGTTTTCCCGCAAGTGGCGACGCAGCGCGGCGTTGTGGCGCTCGATGTCTTCCGGATAAATACACTCGGTATAGCGGCTGAGCTGCTGGGGCGGCTGGTCGCGGGGGAAACCGAAAATTTCGGCCATCCGGTCCGAGATGTATTCCTCGCCGGTTTGCAGGTTCTGGTCCCACAGGCCGTCGTTGGTGCCGGCCGTAGCCAGCCGGATGCGCTCCTCGGAACGGCGCAGCTCGGCCGTAATCCGGCGGGCGTAATGCTCGGCCCGTTCGCGGTGGGTGGTCAGGTAAAAGACGAGCAGGGCGAACAGGACGCTACCACCCAGGCCGCTGACCAGGATCAGGCGGGCGGCGTCAAAGCCGCTGCTGTCTTGCTGCGTCGGGCGCGGGCGGTAGTGCAGCACCCAGTTGCGACCGCCGAAATCGATTTCGTGATGAAAGATCGGTGCGTTGGCCGTGGCGGGCAAATCCGGTGCCGAATCGAAAATCAGGGCCGGCGGCTGGGCGATGGCCGAGCGGCTATTGCTGCCTTCGTCGAAGATCTGGATGGCAAACTGGCTGTTGAAGCCGAGGTTCAGGGAAGCCAGGAAGGCGTCGGTGTGATAGGCGTTGAGGACGACGCCGCTAAAGGCCCGTCGGCGTTCCTCGACATTGCCGAGCGGCATGCCGGGCTGGTAGATCGCATGCAGCAGCATGAAACCGGGGCGGCGGGTCTTCTCGTCGGAGAGCAGCGTGATGCGTCCGGACATCGCAACGTCGCGGCTGGCGATGGCGATGTCGACCGCTTCGCGGCGGACGGCTTCGGAGAGCAGGTTGAAACCAAGCGCCTGCTGCGAGGTCGGGGTGTCTGGTGCAACAAAAGTGACCGGAACGGCCAGGTTGTCGCCGGGCGGCGGGAAAATGGTGAAATTGCTGCGGTCGACCTGCTGGCGCTGGCCAAAAACGAAGGCGGCCCGTTGGCTGGAGGCGACGGCCGGCGCATAGGCGAAGGCGAGCAGGCCGTTCAGGTTGCGCGAGATGTCGATTTCGTTGGTGTAACGGCGCCAGGCCTTGAGATCCTGGCTGACGTTGGCGGCGGCAAAGGCGGACAGCGAGCGAAGAAACTGGGCGTGCAGTTTCAGGCGGTCGCGCAGTTCGGCCGTATGCGCAGCGCTGTCGCGCAGGCCGGCAAAGTCGGCCGCCTCGAGTTGGGCCAGGCTCTGCCAGCGCCAGGCGCCGACGGTGCCGGCGGCGAGCAGCACGAAGACCAGGACCGGCAGCAGCCAGCGCGAGCCGGGAAGTGCGGTGAGCGTCGATGGCGGGCGGGGTTCAGGCATGGACAGGCGAGCGCGGGCGGTCGGCGGACGTTGAATCCGCCATTATCGCCCGTCGCCGCTGTTGCCGTCCTCCTGTTGTTGCAATGTCCACATCCGGGCGTAGGTGCCGCCGGCGTCGAGCAGCGCGCCATGGCTGCCGCGCTCGATGATCTGGCCGTCGCTCATGACCAGGATTTCGTCGGCATTCATCACGGTGGACAAGCGGTGGGCGATGGTCAGCGTCGTCCGGCCGATGGCGGCCATTTCCAGCTGGCCCTGGATGGCGCGCTCGGTGGCCGAATCGAGGGCCGAGGTCGCCTCGTCGAAAATCAGGATGGGCGGGTTCTTGAGCAGGGTGCGGGCAATCGCGACGCGCTGCTTTTCGCCACCGGACAGTTTCAGGCCGCGTTCGCCGACCTTGGTTTCGTACTTGTGCGGCAGCGATTCGATGAAATCGTGCAACTGGGCGGCGCGGGCGGCGGCATAGACCTCTTCGCGGCTGGCCTCGGGGCGGCCGTAATTGATGTTGTAGAAGATGCTGTCGTTGAAGAGCACGGTGTCCTGCGGCACGATGCCGATGGCGGCGCGCAGGGCGCCCTGTTTCAGGCCGCGCAGGTCGTGGCCGTTGATCCGGATGGCGCCGCCGGTGACGTCGTAGAAACGGTAGAGCAGGCGGGACAGCGTCGACTTGCCGGCTCCGGAATGGCCGACCACGGCCACCGAACGGCCGGGGGCGACGGCGAAGCTGATGTTTTTCAGGATCACCCGCTCCGGGTCGTAGGCGAAGCTCACCGAATCGAAATTGATCTGCAGCGGGCCGCCCGGCAGATCGCGGGCGTCCGGTGCGTCGGCGATTTCGCGATGCGTCTTGAGCAGGTTGAACATCCGTTCGATGTCGGTCAGCGCCTGGCGGATTTCGCGATAGACGATGCCGAGGAAATTGAGCGGCATGTAGAGCTGGATCAGGAAGGCATTGACCAGCACGAGGTCGCCGATCGTCATCGTGCCGTCGACGACGCCGCTCGCCGCGCGCCACATCATGGCGGTGACGCCGAGGGCGATGATCGCCTGCTGGCCGAGGTTGAGGAAGGCCAGTGTGGTCTGGCTGCGCGTCGCCGCCTCTTCCCACTTGAGCAGTTGCTCGTCGTAGCGGCGGGCTTCCCAGGCTTCGTTGTTGAAATACTTCACCGTCTCGTAGTTGAGCAGGCTGTCGATGGCGCGGCTGTTGGCGGCCGAGTCGTTCTCATTGACGGCGCGGCGGATGTCGATCCGCCAGTTGCTGACCTTGATCGTGAACACGATGTAGGCGGCCAGTGAAACCAGGGTGATCAGCACGTACCCGGCGTCGTACTTGACGAACAGGATGGCGAGAACGAGGCCGATTTCGACCAGCGTCGGCAGGATCGAATACAGGGTGTAGGAAATCAGGCTGGAGATCGAGCGCGAGCCGCGTTCGATGTCGCGCGATACGCCGCCGGTCTGTCGTTCGAGGTGAAAGCGCAGGCTCAGCGAGTGCAGGTGACCGAAGACTTCGAGGGCGACCTGGCGGACGGCGCGCTGGGTGACGCGGGCAAAAAGGATTTCGCGCAGTTCGGTGAACAGCGAGGTTGAAAAGCGCAGGGCGCCATAAAGGACGAGCAACAGGATGGGCAGGGCGAGCGCTTGTTGCGTTGTCGACAAGCCGTCGATCATTTCCTTGAAGATGATCGGCACGCCGACGTTGGCCACCTTGGCGCCGACCAGGCAGGCGAGCGCGGCGAGGACGCGCAGGCGGTAGCGCCAGAGGTAGGGGAACAGGGTGCGCAGCGTCAGCCAGACATGGGTTTCGGCCAGCGGCTGGCCAACCGGCGGTTTGGGAAGGGCGGTACTGCGGCGCATGGGGAGCCTGTTCTGAGCGTTGATATGGTTATGCTCGCCAGTATATGAAAACTCGCCGCTTTCCGCGAAAATCAGGCTTCCATTTGAATTTGGGCAAATTATGGCCGTCGACCGCATGACTCTTCCGGAAAAACATTCAACGCTGCGCGTCGTCCCGATGCCGGCCGATCTCAACCAGAACGGCGATGTCTTCGGCGGCTGGGTCATGGCCCAGGTCGACGTCGCCGGCGCCATTCCCGCCATGCGCCGGGCGCGCGGCCGGGTGGCCACCGTTTCGGTCAACTCCTTCCAGTTCAAGCAGGCGATCTCGGTCGGCGATATCGTCAGTCTTTATGCCGATATCGTGCATGTCGGCAACACCTCGATCACCGTCAAGGTCGAGGTCTATGCCGAGCGTAATTACGCCAATCCGGTCATCGTCAAGGTGACCGAGGCCGAACTGACCTATGTCGCGATCGATGCCGCTGGCAACAAGCGTGCGGTGCCGGCCGAAAATTCACCGGAAATGGAATAAAATCGCGCCATTAATTATCCGGCCCGACTTCAAGTGAGCGAAGCAATGAACAAAATGATGCTGCGTACCGTCCCCGCCCTGCTGTTGCTTGCCTTTGCGGGCGGCGCCTCGGCTGCTGCCTTTCAACTCTGGGAGCAGAACGCCAGCGGCCTCGGCAATGCCTACGCCGGCTCGGCGGCGGTGGCCGACAACGCCAGCACCATCTTCTTCAATCCGGCCGGTATGACGCAGTTGCCGGGGCTGCACCTGTCGGCCGGCGTTACCGGGGTCGGCCCGAGCTACAAGTTCCAGAACAGCGGCTCGACCGGGACCGGCGGCAACGGCGGCGATGCCGGTGGCTGGGCAGCCGTACCCAATGCCTATTTTTCCGCCCAGCTGGCGCCGAACTGGTTCGTTGGCTTCGGCATCTCGGCGCCGTTCGGTCTGGCTACCGAGTACGACGACAGCAACTGGATCGGGCGCTACCAGTCGCTGAAATCGGAAGTAAAGACGGTCAATTACAACCCGTCGCTCGGCTATCGGGTCAATGACAAGGTTTCGCTCGGCCTCGGCATCAACTACCAGACCATCGATGCCGAACTGACCTCGGCCCTGCCCGATGCCCGCAGCTACTCCCGCCTGAAGGGCGACGATGCCGCCTGGGGCTGGAATGCCGGGGCGCTGTTCACGCTGTCGCCGGCCATGCGGGTCGGTGTCTCCTACCGGTCGACGATGGACTACACCCTCGAAGGCAATGCCTCGACGGCACTCTCCTCGACGCCGATCCGGGCTGACGTCAAGCTGCCCGACACCTTCATCCTCTCCGTCTGGCAGCAGGTTTCCGACCGCTGGGAAGCGATGGGCGACCTTTCCTACACGCGCTGGAACAGCCTGAAGAGTCTGAACGTCTACAGCCGTAACAGTGGCGCGCTGGTGTCGACCGAGAACTTCAACTACGACAACGCCTGGCGTTTTGCCTGGGGCGCCGCCTACAAGGCGACCGATGCGCTGAAGGTCAAGTTCGGTATTGCCTACGACCGGACGCCGGTCAGCGACAGCGACCGCTCGGCCCGCGTCCCCGACAACGACCGCGTCTGGTTCTCGCTGGGCGGCCAGTGGAATGCCGGCACGGCCGGCAAGTTCGATCTCGGCTACACCTACCTCTACGTCAAGGACCCGAACATCAACCAGACCTCGCGCGTCGGCACGACGCTGCGCGGCACCTACGACGACAGCGCGCACATTCTCGGCGTGCAGTATTCGGCCGGGTTCTAGGTTCTTCAGCGTGGAGCTGGCCGGCGTAACCCTGGGTTTGCGTGAAGCCGTGATCGGCCTGATCACGCTGGTCGCCTGCTACATCATTTTCGTGCTGCTCCGGATGTATCGCCTGCACAGTCGGGCCGGCCAAGTCGCCGTGCCGCGTGAGCCGATACCCGCGCCGGTTGAGCCCGCCGTGCCGCCGGAAGTGCCTGCTGCCGTGGAGCCGGACCGTGCGGCGAGCGATGACTGGGAACGCGCCTCGCGCGGGATGGCCGACGAAATGCTGCGCCATAGCCTGGAGCAGGAGTTCGACCAGTTGCGCGACGAAGTCGACGCGATGCGCGGCGAACTGGCTGCCCTGCGTACCGACATGCAGCAGGAACTGGCCCACCTGCGGGCGGCGCAAACGGTGTCACCGATCTACGGTGACGCCATGCAAATGGCGGCCGCCGGTTACGAGCCGGCGATGATCGCCGAGCGTTGCGGCATTGCCCGGGCCGAGGCCGAGTTGGTCGTTGCCCTGGCCAAAAGCCAGGAACGGGGAGGCTGATGATGGCAGACAATCCCGAAGTTAAGACGGACAGCGCCGACACCGCTGGCGATCTGCGCAACAAGCTGGTCAAGCGTCTGGCCATGGCCGGCGTCCTGGTTGCCGTGCTGCTCGGCGTGCTGGCCTTCTTCGACTACTTGTCGACGCCGCCCGAAGAACTCGACGAAGAGGAGTACACCCAGCCGGTCCCGGTGCCGCCGAAAAAGGCAGTGTCGCAGCCGGTGACGCCGACCACCGACCTGCCTGAACCGCCGCCGCCTCCGGCCCCGGTCGTCGCCGAAGCGCCGGCGGCCCCGGTTACGGTTGCTCCGCCGACACCGGCGGTCGACACCAAAACCGAGGCAAAAACCAGGACGGAAGCCAAAGTCGAGCCGCGCCCGGAAATCCGTCCGCCGGCCCCGTCGAACGCAGTCATCGCCAAACCACCGGCCGTCCTGCCGCAGCCTGCGCCCGTCGCGAGAGCGGTGCGCCCGGTTCCCGAGGCAACGTCAGCCCCCAGTGTTTCGGTGGTGGAAGAGGCGCCAGCGGCCCCGTCGGCCAAACCGTCGGCCCGGGTGGTCGAAGCGCGGCCGGTTACGGTCGTCGCGCCGAGCGGCGTATCACGTCTGTTTTCAGGCTTCCTGTTGCAGGCCGGCGTCTTCGCCAGCCCGCAACGGGCCGAGGAACTGCATGCCAAGCTGACCTTGAGTGGCGTTCCGTCGACGCTGGAGACCCGCGTTCAGGTCGGCCCCTTCCGCACCCGCCAGGAGGCGGAAGCGGCGCAGGTCAGATTGCGGGAGCTGGGCGTCGAAACCGTGCTTGTGCCGCCGGCCAAGGGCAAGCACTAAGCCGTCAGCCAAGGGTCAGGGCATGCCCGGCAGGCGGGGCAGGCCGAGGCTGCGCCGGACATCACGGTGGGCGCGGGCGGCACTTTCCAGCGGCGAGTCGATGCGCCGCGGCTCCTGATAATGACGCTCTTCCCGATAGCGCCGGTCATTCCGGTCATCGTAGTGGCGATGACCGCCGCCGTAGTAATAGGTGTTCGGATAGCCGTAGCGATAGGTCGGATAGGTTTCGACATAGACCGGCGTGGTCCGGTAGCCGTAGCCATATGCCCCCGGCTGGGCCGGCACGATGGTGCAGGCACTCAGGCCGCCGAGCACCAAGGCGGCAATCGTCAGACGGGTGAGCATTTGCTTCAGTTTCATGGGGCAGGCAATTCCGGTGAGGTCGTAAACAAGTAACGCATGAGCCCCCGCCCGGCCGACGTCTCTATTGAGTCATTTTGTAACCAGATATTAGTCATGCCGTTCAGAACAGGCCGCCATGTTTTGGCCGGCCGCTCTTGTTCAGGCCTCTTCCAGCGCCCGACGGATCCGCCGCGCAAAGACCGTCATTTCCTTGGCGGCCTGAATGTCGCCGCGTGCTTCGGCGACGGCGATGCCGCGTTCGTAGGCGGCCAGGGCGTCGCGATGCGCGCCGGCTTCGGCCAAGGCTTTGCCGAGTGCTTTCCAGGCGGCGGAATAGTGGTGGTCGCGGTCGACGGCGGCCTGGAAGCATTTTGCTGCCTGGGCCGGATCGCCGGCCTTCAGATATTCATTGCCCAGCGAGAAGCGGAGCAGGGCGCCATCGCGCGGGCCATCGAGCATTTTTTCCAGGGATTCGATACGTGGGTTCATGGGCGACCAAGGCTAAAATAGGGTTTTCGCAATTTGGATACAGGAAGCTACACATGGCCAAGACCATCATCGCCACGCCCAACGCCCCGGCTGCCATCGGCACCTATTCGCAAGCCGTGCGCGTCGGCGACACCGTTTACATGTCGGGGCAGATCGGGCTCGATCCGGCATCCATGCAGATGGTAGACGGGATCGACGGGCAAATCGTTCGCGTCTTCGAAAATCTGAAAGCCGTCGCCGAAGCGGCCGGCGGTTCGCTGGCCGATGTCGTCAAGCTCAATGTCTTCCTGACCGATCTGGCCAACTTCGCCAAGGTCAATGAAACGATGGCCCGTTACTTCAGCGAGCCCTTCCCGGCCCGGGCTGCCGTCGGCGTCAAGGAACTGCCGCGCGGTGCGCTAGTTGAGGCCGACGCGGTAATGTGCCTGGGCAACTAAGCGGCTGATGAGCGCTAGCGGGGCAGCCGTCCCGATCCGCGCCCCCGAAGCGCTGCGCAAGAAACTGGCAAAGATCGGCCTCCATAGCGAGGCCGATTTGCTGGTCCATTTGCCGCTGCGCTACGAGGACGAAACCCGTCTCACCCCGGTCGCCCGCGCGCCGTGGGGCGAGGCGGTGCAGGTCGAGGTCGTCGTCAGTTCCTGTGAAGTGCAGTTCCGGCCGCGCCGGCAGATGGTGGTGCGGGCGCTCGACGACAGCGGCGAGCTGACCATGCGCTTCTTCAGTTTCTACCCCAGCCAGCAGGCGGTCTTTGCCGTTGGCGCCCGGGTCCGTGCCTTCGGTGAAGTGCGCAGCGGCTTTTTCGGGGCGGAGATGGTGCACCCGCGTTTTCGCAAGGTCGACGCAGAGACGCCGCTGCCGACGGAAATGACCCCGGTTTACCCGTCGACCGCCGGGGTGGCCAATTCGGCGCTGCAGAAACTGATCGGCAAGGCGCTGGCGGTCGGCGACCTCGCCGAAACGCTGCCTGATGAGGTCCGCCAGAGCCTGAAACTGCCCGGTCTGGCGCGCAGCCTGCGCTTCCTGCACCAGCCGCCGCCCGGCACCGATCTCGATACCCTGCATGCGCGCAATCATCCGGCCTGGCGCCGGGTCAAGTTCGACGAAGTGCTGGCTCAGCAACTCTCCTTGCGCCGCGCCTATCTCGCCCGCCGCGAGCAGGGCGCGCCGGTGCTGGTGGCGCGGGACGATCTCGGCGCCCGCCTGCTCGACCAATTGCCCTTCGGCCTGACTGGCGCCCAGTTGCGGGCGATGGCGGAAATCGCCGACGACCTCGCCCAGCCCTACCCGATGCAGCGTCTGCTGCAGGGCGACGTCGGCGCCGGCAAGACCATCGTTGCCGCGCTGGCGGCCTGCCAGGCGATTTCGGCCGGCTGGCAGGCGGCCTTCATGGCGCCGACCGAAATCCTGGCCGAGCAGCACTATTTGAAATTGAAGGACTGGCTGGCGCCGCTCGGCGTCGAGGTCGCCTGGTTGTCGGGCAGCCTGAAGAGCAAGGCCAAGCGCGAACAGCTGGCGGCGACGGCGGCCGGGGCGCAACTGGTGGTCGGCACGCATGCGTTGATCCAGGATGGCGTCGATTTCGCCCGGCTCGGCCTGGCCATTGTCGACGAGCAGCACCGTTTCGGTGTCGCCCAGCGCCTGGCCCTGCGCAAGAAGGGCGGCAATCCGCACCAGTTGATGATGTCGGCGACGCCAATTCCGCGCACGCTGGCGATGAGCTATTACGCCGATTTGGACGTCACCGTGCTCGACGAACTGCCGCCCGGGCGGACGCCGATCAAGACGCGGCTGGTCGCCGACAGCCGGCGCGACGACGTGGTCGGCTTCGTCAGGAAGCTGGTCGAGGAAGGACGGCAGGCCTATTGGGTTTGCCCACTGATCGAGGAGTCGGAAGCCCTGCAGTTGCAGACGGCACAGGATACCTACGAAACGCTTTTGGCCGATTTGCCGGGGTTGACCGTCGGACTGGTGCATGGCCGGCTGAAGGCGGACGAGAAGCAGGCGGTGATGGCTGCCTTCGCGGCCGGCGAGATCGATGTGCTGGTGGCGACGACGGTGATCGAGGTCGGTGTCGATGTGCCGAACGCCAGCCTGATGGTGATTGAGCATGCCGAGCGTTTCGGCCTGTCGCAGCTGCACCAGTTGCGGGGGCGGGTCGGGCGCGGTCAGTACGAGTCGAGTTGCGTGCTGATTTACGCCGGGCCGCTCGGCGAAATCGCCCGCCAGCGCCTGAAGATCATTTTCGAGAATACGGACGGTTTCGAGATCGCCCGCCAGGATCTGCAGATTCGCGGGCCCGGCGAATTTGTTGGGGCCCGGCAGAGCGGCGTGCCGCTCTTGCGCTACGCCGACCTGGAACTGGATGCCGATCTGGTCGAAATGGCGCGCACGGTGGCCGAGGAAATGCTGGCCCGGCATCCGCAACTGGCCGAGCGCCATCTCGAACGCTGGCTCGGTTCGCGCGAAGAACTGCTCAAGGCCTGAGTCAGACGAACGCGGCGCGCAGCCGGTCGAGACAGGGAATGCGGATCAGCGGCCCGTCGACGACGATCAGGCCGAGGTCTTGCAATTCATGCAGCAGGCGGGAAAAGTGTTCCTGCGTCAGGTTCAGCCGTGAAGCAATCACTCCCTTGTGAGCCGGCAGGTGGAGGACGGCATCGGCGGCCGAGGCTTGTTCGTTATCGAGTTCGTGCATCAGGAAGCCGACGATGCGTTGTTTGCCGGAGTGCAGCGAGTAGGCCTCGACGTCATCGACCAGGGTGTGGGTGCGGTTGGCCGCATTGTTCAGCATCTTGCGGGCCAGTGCCGGGATCGCCTCGATTTCCGGGAGTAGGGCCTGGCGTGACACATGGAGTAGCAGCGAATCGCTCAGTGCCTCGCCATAAACGCCATAGGGCCGCTCGGCGAGCAGCAGATCCTCGCCGTAGCTCTGCCCGGCGCCGAGCAACTCGACGATTTTTTCCTTGCCGACGCTGGAGACCAGCGCCAGTTTGAGCTGGCCGCTGACCACCAGATGCACGCCGGTGCAGGGCTCACCTTTGTGAAACAGTATTTCGCCTTTTTTGGCGTAGATCTCACGGGTTGAGTGAGCAATCCGGCGCAGTTCGGTTGAATTCAGGTCGGCGCAGAGCAGTGTTTTCGACAGTGCGGCTTCGATGCTGAGTTTGACGGGGCTATCCATGGCGGCCTTGATGGTGTGCAGTCAGATGATTTTGCAATGGCATCGCCTGCTATGCAAACGCAATGTTGCGACACTGTGCCGCATTCGCCGGTCCCGGTCAGGCAAAGAAGGCTTCGATACTGTGGGCGACTGCGGCCGGCTGGTCGTGGTGCAGCATGTGGTCGGCCTCCTCGATCCAGCTTTCCGAGACATCGGCAAAGCAGGCCTGGCGGGCTTCCCAGTCGCCCGGACGCATGGCGAAATCGCGGATCACCCAGGACTGGCGGCCGGCCACCCAGCGCACCGGGCAGGTGATTTTCTTCCAGATCGCCATCGACTCTTCCAGGCGGAACAGGTAGGGCGAGGTCGCCTTGTGCCACGGGTCGCCATTCCAGATGATGCCGTGGCGGCGCTGGCCGCCCTTGGTTTCGCCGTCGCCGATGCGGGCCAGGTGGCGGGACAGGAAATCGGCCCGTTCCGGCGTCAGGAAACGGTCGGTGTGCTGCAGGCGGCGGGCGAAAGCGGCACGGTCGGCATAGACGTGCATGCGCGGCGGCTGCATTAGTGTGCCGAGCCATTGCTGGTAGCGTTCCGGCGCCATCTCGGGCGTCGTCGGTGCGATGCCGAAGCCCTCCAGCGAGATTACGCCGGCCACCCGTTGCGGCCGGATGCCGGCGTAGAGGCAGGCGAGAATGCCGCCCATGCTGTGGCCGGCCAGCCTGACCTGGCCCTCGGGGGCGTAGCGGTCGAGAATGGCTTCAAGGTCGCCAAGGTGTTCGGCGAAGAAATAGGGGCGGTTCAGCCATTCCGAATTGCCGAAGCCGCGCCAGTCGGGGGCGATGATGTTCCAATCCCGCTGCAGTTCTTCGACGACGAACTGGAAGGAGGCGGAAACGTCCATCCAGCCGTGCAGCAGAAAGAGCAGCGGGGCCTGCGGGTCACCCCAGCGGCGTATGTGCAGGCGGACGTCGGGCAGATCGAGATATTCGGAGCGGGAAGGGCGCATGGATTTTCGGGTTTTCAGGTGGTCGACCGCAGCAATTGCCGCGCCGGCAGATTCTAGCCATCGGCGGCTGCCTGTGTTGAGATTAACTTATTTGGCGCAAAGTGGGATTTCGAGTGCGCGCTGGCGATATTGTTCCGGCGGCAAGGCGCATTGCCGGCCTCGGGCTCGACAATGTGTTGAACCAAGCGCGACGTCAGGCGGTCAGGATGGGCGAGCGCAATGGCTCGGCAAGCCTGGTTGAATTATTTTTTGGAAAGCGAAAAGACTGAGATGAATGTTTCTGACGGTGGATCTGCAGGCCCCTGGTTGTCTGATGCGACGAAAGGCCTGCTGGCCGGCCTGGTCGTGGTGGTTTGCTGGTCCGGTTTCAACATCGTTTCGCGATTCGGCAGCAAGGGGGTATTTACGCCGTTTGATCTGGCGGCCATGCGCTACGGCATCTCGGGCATGCTGACACTGCCCTTTTTCCTGAAGTACGTGCCGCCGAGGGAGTGGCCCCGTTACATGGTGCTCGCCGTATTCGGTGGCCTCGGTTATGGCCTGCTCGTCTATTCCGGCTTCTCCTTTGCCCCGAGCGCCCACGCCGGCGTCTTCGTCAATGGCGGCATCCCGTTCTGGACGGTGATCATCGTCGCCGTGCTGGCGCGTTTCCACATTGCCCGGCACACCGTCTTGGCGCTGATTCTGTCGACCTGCGGCTTGCTGTTGATCGGCTTCGACAGCTTGTTTGCGGCGCATGAACAGAACGAATGGATCGGTGATGCGCTGTTTCTGGCCGCCGCCTTGTCCTGGGCCATCTTCGGGCTGCTGATGCGGCGCTGGCAAATCAAGCCGCATCTCGGCATCTTCGGCATTGCCAGTTTCGCGCTGCTCTTCTACATGCCGGTTTATCTGCTGTATTTGCCGAAAACGGTGCAATACGCCAGTTGGGGCGACATCGTGCTGCAGTGCGTCTATCAGGGCATCGTTGCCGCGCTGGTAGCGGCCGGCATGTACAGCTATGCCAATCAAAAGATCGGCGCCTGCCAGGCTTCGATGATGCTGGCTTTGGTCCCGGCCGTGTCCGCGATCGGCGCCTTTTTCATCCTTGATGAAAAATTGAGTCTGACCATCATGCTGGGCATCGTCATTGTTTCGGCCGGGGCCATTCTGGGCGCCATGCCGAGCGACGGGGCGAAAAAACTGCTGTCGGCCAGACTGCGAGGCAGTTAAAGGCGTCTTCCTGATGCCTGGCTCGGCGCTGCAGCTAGCGCCGATTGACTGAATTCAAATCAATCCAGAAAGTCAGGCAAATTTTTGCTGGTGCGCCTGAACTGCCTTCCGGCGTGCCTCGGACAAGCGAAGGCGGACTGATTCGGGGAGCGCCTCGTCGGTATCCGGAACTTGATTGAGTACGTGTGCCTCGACCGCCTTGAGCCGGGCCATCAGCAGGCGCAGCCCGACTTCGTCGGAGATTGCCGGTGCATCTGTTTCATCGTCATCAGGATCGGCCACCACCTTGGGGCGGCTGAATGAACGATGCAAGACCAGTTCGTCAATCCCGACTTCATACTCTTCATTCGGGTAGTAGGTGTGGCTTTGCTGGCTGCCGCTTGTGGTGGCGGCCAGCAAGGCGACCTGACGCCGCTCGGTGCGCGTCAACATGATGGTCGGCGAGACTTTTTTCTTGGCCAGCCGTTGTTTCTTGGCGGAGCGAATCTCTAGTTTGACCACCTCGATCACCGGAGGCAGCGCCAGGATGGCCGAAACGGTAACGCCCGGGGTCGCTTCCGACGCGTCGACGAGCGACCGCGTCTCCTCGCTCTCCGCGTCGGCGGCGAGGACATTTACGGATGAGAATGCGACCAGGGCCGCGACCAATAACCAACGCATCGTGATGATCAACTGAAGCTAATACTGCATTTTAGCGCTGTTTGGCCAATAGTTTACCTTCGACGAAGCCTGAGTTCAGATTGCTGCCGGGCGGGAGCGACAATGGCTTACTGTCTTATCGGCGGACGATAACCCACCGGTGCATACGGGTGACGCGGCTTGCCACTCCCTTTGCCTGACCGGTAGCCACGGATGACTCTTTCTACCGCGGCGACCACGGCCGAGGTTCCCTGCACCTTGCGGATGAAGTCCTCGGCACCATTCTGGATGGCACTGACCGCAGAAGAAATATCCCCAGATGCGGTGAAAAATATCAGGGGAAGCCAGATTTGCTGGCTGTTCAAAAATTCCTGCAACTCCAGGCCCATCATGTCGGGAAGCTTCGACTCCAGAATCAGGCAAGCAAGCCGGGAGCGGTCATGGTTTTCGATGAAGTCAGCGGCGCAACTGAAAGCGGCCACCGATAAGCCATGTGACCGAAGGCGTGAAACCAGCAAACCTCGACTATCGACGTCGTCGTCCAGGATGTATGCGATGAACTCTCGGTTGGTTTCGCTCATTTGACTTCCTTTCTGCACGTCTATGTTGCCGGACCGCATCGCTCACGCATCTTTGCAGGTTGTCGCAGTGTTTCTCGGCGCGGCCGCTCAAACGATCGAAACGCCTCTTGCGCCATCGCTTGTTACAACGTTAGCATCGTCGAAAAATTCCGACTAACGTCAAAAGGCCAGCAAGTGTCGTTTAACGGACAAACGAGTAACCGCAAGGTCCAGGGGCTGCGTTCGCTAAGAAAACTGCCCCGGCCGATTTACGGACACGCCGAGGCGCTGCCAAACCAAGCCTTGCGCTATCGCCACAAGCATTCATGGGGGCAACTGGCCTATGCGGCGGAAGGCGTCATCGAAGTGCATACCGATGCCGGTCGATTTGTGGCGCCGCCGCAACGTGCCATATGGATACCGGCCGGCATCACGCATCAGGTACGCAGCGGTCCGACGACTTGCATTCGCAGCCTCTACATCGAGCCGGAAATCCAGGGGTGGGCAACTGAGCGTTGCCGGGTGATCGAGGTCAGCACCTTGCTGCGCGAGATGATCCGACGGTTTAGTTCGATCCCCGTCGAATACGATGAAACTGGCCCGGATGGGCGTTTCGCAGCGGTTCTGCTGGATCTCCTCGCAGAGGCGCAGGAAGTGGAATTGATGCTTCCACTGCCACGGAGTGCGATTCTTCGCCGATTGTGCCGCAGCCTGCAGGAGCGCCCCGACGAAAAGCACGGCCTGGCCGAGTGGGCACTCCAGGTCGGCGTTTCGGAGAAAACGCTGAGTCGAATGTTTCTGAAGGAAACCGGCCTGAGCTTTCGCGTCTGGCGCCAGCGCATGCGGCTACTGAGCGCATTGCCTGCACTGGAACGAGGCGACCGGGTGACCGATGTCTCGTGTGCCTGCGGATATGACTCCTTGTCGGCCTTCATTGCCGCATTCAGAAGCCAATTTAACTGTACCCCCGGCGTATTTTCGCAATCCAGGGTTTGATCCGAGGCCAGCCTTAAACTGCGGACGAGAAGAGTTCGGGTAAAACGGGGTTGACGAAAACATATCGATATAACTAAGATTATCGACATGAAGAATGACTACTCCCGAACGATCCCCGCCGAGTGGCAGGCGATGTCCCGCATTTTTGTCGCGCTCGGCGACGAGCACCGGCAGCGCATCCTGCTGCTGTTCGAGCCGGGCGAGCGGCTCAATGTCGGGCAGATCGCCGAAGTGTCGACGCTGGCGCGGTCCACCGTCTCGCACCACCTGAAAATCCTGCACGAATCCGGTGTGCTGGCTTCCGAAAAGCTCGGCAAGGAAGTCTGGTTCTGGATCAACCGCGATGCCCTGCAACTGACGCTCGGCAACGTTCTCGACTATCTGAAGGAAAACACCTGATGCGCAAATTGTTGCGGCCGCTGTTGCGCGGCCTGGCCCGCCTGTTGTTTCGTGTCGACGTCCGGATGCAGCAGGCCGATTTCGCGCGCCAACGGTTGCTCGTCGTCGCCAACCACGAATCCTTCCTCGACGGCCTGCTGATCGGCCTATTCCTGCCGATCGACCCGGTTTTCGTTGTCCATACCGGTATCGCCAACAATTTCTGGTTCCGTATCCTGCTCTCGCAGGTCGAGTATCTGGCGGTGGACCCGACCAGCCCGATGGCGATGAAGAAGGTCATCCGGCTGATCGAGGCCGGCCGGCCGGTGGTCATCTTCCCGGAAGGGCGGATCACGCTGACCGGCAGCCTGATGAAGGTGTACGACGGCCCAGCCTTCGTCGCCGCCAAGACCGGGGCGACGGTGCTGCCAGTCCGCCTCGACGGGGCGTCGCGCAGCTACTTCTCGCGCCTGTCCGGCAAGTATCCCAAGGAACTCTTTCCACAGATTCGCCTGACCGTGCTGCCTGAGCGGCATTTCCCGATGCCGCTGGCGGCTACCGCCAAGCTGCGTCGGCGCAAGGCGGGCGAGCAGATGCGCCAGTTGATGCAGGAAATGATCTTCGCCTCGCGGCCGCAGCAGACGTTGTACACGGCGCTGTGCGATGCTGCCGAAATTTTCGGCAAGCGCCGCCGCCTGCTCGAGGACGTCAAGCAGATCGAGTATTCCTACAACGACCTGCTCAAGATGGCGCTCATTCTCGGCCGCCAGGTCGAGCGGATTTCCGACCCCGGCGAAAAGGTCGGCCTGCTGCTGCCCAACCTGGTGCCGACCATCGGGCTGATCTTCGGCCTGACGGCGCGCCGCCGCGTGCCGGCCATGCTCAACTACACGGCCGGCGTCGATGCCATGCAGGCCGCCTGCGACGGTGCCCAGGTCCGTCACATCGTCACCTCGCGCGCCTTCGTCGAGCAGGCCAAGCTGACCGACAAGCTGGCGGCGCTGAACGGTGTGCAACTGCATTACCTGGAAGACATCCGCGAGCAGATCGGGCTGGCCGACAAGCTGTGGCTGATGCTCTACGCCATCCACCGGCCGCGCGCTTTCGAGCTGCACGCCTCGCCCGAGGAGGCTGCGGTCGTGTTGTTCACTTCCGGCTCCGAGGGCAAGCCGAAGGGTGTCGTGCTGCCGCATCGCGCCATTCTTGCCAACATCGCGCAGATCAGGGCGGTGATCGACTTCTCGGTGGACGACAAGGTGCTCAATGCGCTGCCCATCTTCCATTCCTTCGGCCTGACCGCCGGTGCGCTGCTGCCGGTGCTGACCGGGGCCAGCCTCTTTCTCTATCCGTCGCCGCTGCATTACCGGATCATCCCGGTTCTTACCCCTAAACTATTAAACCTATTTAGCCGTGCGTGTGAGGGTGTTAACCCTTCAGTCGTTTAACTCCTAGCCAGTTGTCCATGGCGGTATCTTGAGGGACGGATTGGTAACATTGTGAGCGAAGTGCTTTTTTACTTAGCATCTCAATCGGGTTTCAAAATGAACTCGACCTGGGCTCGGGCCGGCGAAGCCGAACGAGCCAGGAGGCAAGCGAGCGTAGCGGAGCGCGGCAGGTACAACGTGATTTCGCTTCAGTCACCGTCGTTGCGCCCGGTGGGATTGTTGAGTGGCTGGATTCACGCCTCTACAGAAGGAGTTGTCTAGCTAACCTGGCTGAATTCGACCTTGTCATTGATGCAACAGGAGAAGAGGCGCTATCCAATTTCCTGAATGCGACATTCCGTCAGGACCGGTTTGTGGCGATGGTTTTTTCTTGGGTGGCTGGGGCAAGAGAAAGCATTCATGCCCTATTCAAAGATACCCCCGAGGGTGCCTGCTGTTTCGGGCCAAATGTAATATTGAGACGCTAGAGGGATAGGTTGTCTGCAGTGTGTCCCAACAGCGCTACTTTGCAAACGGCCCCGTGCACCACTGAGATTCGCATGGGTTTCCGTCGCCATCGCCATCCATCTGGGTATTAGGGCAGTTTCGAATAAAGTAGGTTGCCTCGGCGCAGGATGTCATCTGGGAGCAGTGGGTCCGGCCGTCGCACTGGAAGCGACCGGGTGCTGCATCAGCTGCGGAACCTACCAAAGCGGCTGGCTCCGAAGTTGACCGTACGCTTTGGCACCTGTGTCCCCTGTGGCGACTGACCGCTTCCAGGAAGCGGAATTCCACTGCCCGCTTTGCGGCTATGAATTCGAAGCGAGGGCTGTCGCAAGCCGACCCTTTGCTGCCATTGATGGCGTCCCGAACGACGGGCCCTAGTAGATTAGTAAGCAGTCGTTCTCTGCTCCCTCACGCGAATTTCACTACGAGTGACGCCACAATGCCCGCGAGTGTCGCACCGATGGTCAGCCATTTGATGCGCAGTTCGATATCCTCGCGTCTATCCTTCCTGGTAGTTCGCTCGTCCTCACGTCTGTCCTTTTCCGCCTGCCGTATCTCCTGACGCTCCCGCTCTCGAGTTGCAAGCTGGTGCTTCGCAAGTGCTCTCAAGAGTTCCTCTGGCAGGTGCTTAACATTGATTTTCGGCCCAATTGCTAGTCCGCTATCGACCAGCGCATGTAAGGCAGTTTCATCAAGCCGCTGAAAAAGTGGTTCTAGTTTTTTTAGGGCCTCCAGTTCGGCTGGTGAGCGGTTCCCCGCAGCGGCAGCCGCTTCGTAGACCACTTCATTGGCAAGGTAGCCTCGCCAAAGAGTCTCCTCGAAAACAGGTTCGCTCACGATTGATAGAGCTCGAAAAGTACCCATCATGTAGCCAGCCCATGCTGCCCTCTGAGCATTTTCGTTCTCAATCGACCATTTGATACCACCACAGAACATCGACGCAGCAAAGATGTACCAGTCACGCGATTGCTTGTCCGCTTCAAGCCGAGCAATTAGCTCCTTGGTACCATCTTCGGTTGCGAGGTTCAGCCCCTTGGCCGCTTCTGTCTTCTCAACATAGTTATCGAATTCCTTTTCAAGGTTGTCTACAAACTCAGTAATGCTCTCCTCTGTAGGCGCGTTACTGACAAAAAACTGGTTTAGCAGGAACGGCAGCCCAGACCGAAATAGCTTTCCATTCGCCTTTGGCTCCAGAGATAGGGTTATCCAACCTGCTGGAATAGTGAATTGTTCTCCGGCTTCGACGCGGATACCTTCGCCATTGTCACCCGGCCTTACGAAGTGCACAGTACGGCCGCAATCCTTGCACTCGGTACTCACGTGCGGAACAGAAAGAGGGAGCGTACTTTTCCCGCATTGAGGACAGAACTTCTCTGGCAGAACAGCAGGTACCTCAGAGGTGCTGGTGTTGATTGTTTGGTTCATATGGTTGCCTTTCCCGTTTGCTCCGAAACGATTGCGAACAATAGTCTGAAGGCATATTACCGGGTGGCCCCAACGTGAACGAACACTTTTGGGCTCATTGCTGACATTCTCTGTATATCACTCGACCGGCCGCCCATGGCCGGTTTGGTGAGGTCGGCAACGGCCGCTTTGTGGCACTCCGGTTCGAAAAACCTGGCTTGGGCTGACTGGCCGCTATCGGGAAACCGCTATGGCAGCTTTGGGTCGGCTTGCGACAGTCCTCGCTTCGAATTCATAGCTCGAAAGCGGCCAGTCAAATTATGATTCCCGAAACCGGCCTCTCGCCCCAGGATACTGACGACCCAATGGAGTCATTCAAGATATTCGTTCAGTAGGACAGCTTAACAGCCGGTTCCGGACGGTGATAACAAGACAAATGGGCTAGGGAACTATCATCCAAGGATAAGAAGCCGTTCCAGGAATACCTCCAGCCTTCCATTCCTTGTATCGTTCCCTCATGCAGTAAAAGCAAGGACGAAAGCCACTGGCAATCGCCGTAGCTTCGTCTGCGAAAAATACTCGGCTTTTTACATAATTGCCATTGGCTAGGTGACGTTTTGCCGATGGACAATTCAGGCGCCCATAAATTCGGCCTGGCGCATACCCTCCAAGCTGGCCCGGCGTCGTAGATTCATAGGTGCTGGCATCTGGTGCCCGAAGTCGATAAAACTTTCCCGATACTTGGTCAGTCGTTGTTGTCGACATAATCGTCCCTTTCATTGCGATATGATGAAAACTAATCAGAATACTATCCCATATGGCTAACTTGGCAATGCGCTGAATCCTAGGGTCTCGAACTTGAGCATGAACACACCAACAGAATTGTCGATGGGCGAAAAGCTTCGCGGTTGCTTGCTTGGGGGGGCAGTGGGTGACGCACTTGGAGCACCCGTGGAGTTCCTATCTATTGCCGAAATAAAAGCTAGATTTGGTCCGGATGGCATCCAAGACTATGCACCAGCTTATGGCCGGCTAGGTGCTATTACAGACGACACTCAGATGACGTTGTTTACGGCTGAAGGATTGCTGCGTGCCTATGTTCGCGCTGGTACCCGGGGCATGGTCTCCGTCACCTCTGTCGTTAGCCATGCTTACCTTCGTTGGCTTTGGACTCAGGGTATTCAGTCCGAGACAAAACCACAGCCAGAGCAGGTAAGAGGATGGCTGTGGGGAATTAAGGAGCTTCACAGCCAAAGGGCGCCTGGTAGAACTTGCATATCTGCCGTGAAGGCCTTCACAAACTTAACCGACCGACGAGCCGACAACGATAGCAAGGGCGCAGGAGGAATAATGCGCGTCGCCCCGGTGGCAATGATGTTTGCCGGTCAGCCCGATGAAACAAGAGAAGTTTTCCATTTGGGGATGGAAACCGCTTGGCTTACCCATGGCCATCCCTCAGGCTTTCTTTCCGCGGCCGCCTTTGCGGTCATTCTTCATGCAGTCTTGTGCAACGAGCCTTTGGTTGAGGGCATTGACCGGGCAAGGCAATGCTTAAGTCATGAAGAAGGTCACGAGGAATGCGTCGCTGCACTAGATAAGGCAGTCAGCCTAGCGGGTGGCGACCTGGCACACGAGGCAGCCATCGGCCAACTGGGAGAGGCTTGGGTTGGCGAAGAAGCCTTGGGAATTGCGGTGTATTGCACACTCAAGGCGAGCAACTTCCAACACGGCGTCCTCATGGCCATCAATCATGATGGCGACTCGGACACTACAGGCTCTCTGGTTGGCCAGCTGCTCGGTGCTTTCTATGGCGAGGCCGGGATACCCGAGCGTTGGCTAACTCCGCTGGAAATTCGAGACACCATTATGCAGTTGGCCAGCGACATAGAGCAGCATTGGCGCTGGAACCTAGATTTCATGTCCGATAGCTACGATGCAGGGGTGGTCGAGCGTTATCCTGGCGGATAATCTCTCGGTCAGCTTGTGACCGAGTATTTTTCACCAAAGCTTGCTAGTAAAGCGAGAATTTCGCCGAGCCGCGGCATCCATTCCTCGGGAGTGAGACTGGAGATGCAGGCTTTTTTCCCCATCCTGCTTGAGGTGAATCTCCAAGGCCCTTACCCGGTGACAACATTGAACATGAAAAATGAATGTCGGCTTCAACGGGAAAAGCCGCCGCGTAATTAAAGGAAAGAGAGTCTCTGCTTCTGGCCGGACTGAGGCAATTAGGGCGTCAATTTGCTCACCGAATAGCGGACATTGAGTCAGCCTCGACGAAACCTTCGGTATTGAAATTGGATGGCTATGTCGACCGGCGGCATTTCGCCGGATGCTGTCTCCTTTTTTGGCGCTATTGTCCGATAACCCGCCGCGCGTCTTTCATTGACCCGTTGAAATACCATACCAAGCCACACATCCAGTAAAGAGACAACGAGGCAGGCCAGTTGGCCTCGCGCATGAACGCGAGAGCTTCGGGATTGACCAAATGCCAATACAAGGCATAGCAACCATCAACGCACCACCACGTTGCAAAAAGCATGAAGGGCAGAGCCTTCCAGCGCCGCTCAACTATGACGTGCATTGACCATCCTGCAGTCAGGTAGGTAAACCCCGCCATGATTATGCTGATGGGAATGTCCCAGTCAGGTGCTTCGTAATAGTACGAACCCGCAATAAGCAATCCCAAGCCGATTCCAAGCGTAAGAACCTTCCAGGGGCGGAGCAATTCATTCATAAGAAACCGAAGGGGCGTCCCTGTTCGAATGGGTTCCGCTCCTGCGGCCCGCCCTGTACGAGGCCCTCTCGATAAAAATTGTACTTTCAACATCCTGGGGCCGAGCTCTCGGGCACCGCCAGGCATTGGCTTGGCTGCCAGGATGGTTGCAATCCCGGGTCGTCGGGGGCTGCTGGCACCGCAGGTATGCCGCAGAAGACGGCTGGCTGCACGTTTGGCACACCTTTTCACGATACGAGCAAGTCAGGCACTATGTCATCAGGCGTAGCGTCCAGGACTGGCTGGCGTTGGACAACGACGATGATGGTTGGCCTGACGACGAGCGCCACCGGCTGGTCAAGACCGACGACATGAAGGGGCTGGCCGAAGAGGGAAAAGCCGAGGAGCTGCGGGTACGGCTGGTGGCTTTAGAAGCAGCTTACCAAGCTCGAACCGGCCGCGGACCAGCTGGCTGAACGGCTCCCTCTCCCGCCGCTTGCCAAGACTTGGCAGTCCGCCTTGAAATACGCGAACCGTCGCGTACTTCAACCACGCTGCGAGCCGAATTTACGGAAACCTATCAGCCAAACTATAAGTTCTTTGGCATAAGTAGATGGCTAGGTGGCAGAGCCGCAGGCATAAGAAAGCCCCGGCTAGCGGGGCTTCTTGGTGCAGTCGCCTTGGTGGCCGACCGAGGCGGCGCCTGCTGCCTGAGAAACTTCAGGCGCTGCCGGTGACACTTGAAATATCCAGGAAACAACTAAAACTCGGCTTCACATCAGTAAGGCACTGGTATTTGCCGTATTGATGCTTTGGGTCTAAGCAACCCTGTGACGCGGGAGGTTCCAGCCTCATTCGTCACGTGATTTATAGTAAAACAAATCTTGCTTTGCAACCAGATGGATTGACCGGATAAGCAAATGAATGTGACTACACGAATGACCCAAAATTGAATCCGATACGTCGGGCCAGATTTTCCTGCCAAGGGATTGTTGTGACTAATCCTCAATAGAGGGATATATATCCCTCTATTGAGGATTTTGCAGAAAAGTCCTCCTATAGAAGGGATAACCATCCCCAATTCAAGGAATTGCCATGAGTCTTGCCGACTTTCTCTTCACTCCATGCTTGCAGCGTGTGCTGGCGGCTACGTTGCTGCAGCCTGAGCGCAGTTTTACGCTACAGGAATTGCTCAAATTGGCGGGCAGTGGGCGTGGAAGTGCTCAAAAACAGGTGGACCGCTTGGTCGAGGCCGGCGTACTTAGAGAAGACCCGCGCCGAGGTAGGCAACGGAGTATCCGAGCAAATACTGAGTTCCCACTTTATCCAGAGCTAGTGGCCATCGCGCGCAAGTCATTTGCCATTATGGAGCCGTTGAAAGAAGCCCTTGCGCTATTTGCAGGTCACATCAACTCAGCGTTCGTTTTTGGCTCCGTTGCCAAGGGCTCGGACAGCTCCCGGAGCGACATTGATATGATTGTCGTCGGAATCGCCTCTCTCCTTGAACTGTCCGAGGCCTTGCACATTGCCGAGCAAGGCATGCTACGCCCCCTCAACTTCTCTCTGTACGAGCCTGCTGAATGGGCTGCACTGATAGAGTCTGACCCAATCATGGCCCAAATTGCCCAAGGCCCTATCCTGAGAATTCTGTGATGCCGCTTCAGCGATTGGTCGAGGGCACTTCTTCCCGTATTGTTCAGACAAATGCTTAGCAGAGCGAGAGAGTACCAATGCCTAGAGAACACCCCACCAGCTCGCCCTCGCTCCCCGAGGTCATCGCTGTCGAACCGATGCTTGACCGGTGGTTGAAGCTGACATTTGCCACTGGTGAAATCCGTCAGTACGACGTCGACCCTTGGCTATCCAAAGGCATGTTCCAGGCCCTTCGCGACCCCCTGCTCTTTCGGCAAGCGTTTGTCCAGCACGGTACCGTTTGTTGGCCGGGAAACCTGGACATAGACCCTGAGTGCCTCTCGGAGAAGAGCGTGCCGTGGTCTGAGCCCAGTCTGCGGGACCCCAACGAGCCGGTCCTGAGCAGAGAGGAGGCTTTGGCTCTTCGGGCTGCTGGTGAGTGGCGGCTTGTCCAGCGACCAGAACTCCGAAAGTCCAGGGGTACCTTGCCCTGTTCAGCCGGGGAGAGCGGACAACCAATTCCGATGCTCTCCACTGTAGTCACGCTGACCCAAGTTCCCAAGGGCACATCCGGCCTTGGCACGACCTTGGCCGCGGGCACGCTCGGGACAGTAATCGAGCCCCTGGATGAGTACACCTGTCTCGTTGAGTTCGCCGCTGAAGATGGCGTGTCCGCGGGCGAGGTGCCCTTGCGTTACGACGAGCTTCTGCCGGTGAGCCGCGTCGTTCACCTCGTTAACGAGTCGGAGCGGCCAAACTTCGACCAGGCTGTCGCGGATATGCAAGCGTTCGTTGAGGAAGGGCAAGCCCTGGCTCGTGCCACCGCCGAGCCCCTCCCTAAGCCCCCGACCGGCTTTGCCTCATGGCTTGATTATGCCGTTGAGTGCGTGGACACTCGGTCGGCCGAACTCGAACATCTGTTCGATGACACTGGTGCCGTACCCAGTCGGGCGGCTATGGAGCAGGCGGTCCGCAAGGAACTTACGGAACTCCGCGTACTAGCGGCTCTTCAGGCTAGGCTCGGTCAGGAAACCACTGGAAATCAAGGGGTATCCTGAGGATACCGGACGCACAGGCACATAGCAGTTGAAGCCGCTACTATCGAAATTGGATGACAACCCCGAGCGGCTCATTTTGGGTGGGTAGTGTGAGGTCGCCAACGGCTTTGTGGCAGTCCGGTTCGAAAAACCCGGCATAGGCTGACTGGCCGCTATCGGGAAACCGCTACGGCACTTTTGGGTCGTCTACTGCCGGTTAATCTACTCGCTGTCGATTACATCAGCCTTTGGGAAATCGGTCCGGACCTTAATGCCGATAAGTTGCCCGTCCATGAATTTAGCTTCGTATTCGTGCAGAGTTCCGGCTGCGTCATCGCCGTAGAAATTAACTATCCCGTGGGCCTCGGGGTGGTGTACCAAGTTTGGCGCCCAACGAAGGCTACCCTTCAAGTCTTCTAGTGTCCCGTCCGCTGCATCTGGGTTGGGCCTCTCTGCTTTGGGCACAGTTTCGTAATGACCGTCATCCAAATATAGGCCGTCTCCCCGGATGACATGTGTTGCCAAAACACGTTCGAAATCCTTGGTCTGAAATAGCGGGTCACCCTCGAAATCATCTGGCAGAGGCACCTCGCATCGGATGTTGTCAAACATGCTCATCTAAATCCCCTCCTAATCGTCGCTGAGTGTCAGCGGGGTTGTCATGAATCTGCCGGCTCTGTCTTGTTTCAGAATATGCCGGCTCAATCAATGGCTTTTTGTGCCGTTATGGGTCTATCTGTCATTCAACAGCACGGTGAAAACTCATGAGAACAATTGCGTTGCTCTACGTACTGTTATCCGGTTGTAACGCTACAGACTTCCCCGCCGCTGTTGCATCAACCGAGAAGCCATCGACTGCTAATGCATCCCAATCCGATGATGGGCAGAGCCGTTTTCGTGCTGAGATTGCAGCCGGGTTCAGAAGCGGTGGCAATTCGTCAGAATAACCTCACTATCTACACAGCAAGCATTTTCACACCGTCGGCTGTAGGCAGGTTTGCTGCCATTCAGACTTCCAAGGTATCCGACTAGTCACGACCCATTCCGGCCATCCAGCTTTTTCCAGAGCAGCCGGTCAGGAAAACCTAGGTTCATCGAGCTTAGGTGCTCCGAAGCGGTCGTTGGAGGCCTTAGGCTATGAGGATTATTTTCCCTTTCCCTTTCTCGTTTTTGGTTGGGCTGTATCCAGTATGACGGCGATTACACTGGGGTTGGCCTGCGTCAGGCGCTGCTGCTCTACGGTGTAGCCGTACAAGTTATGGAGTGCGCTTGCGACAGCACAAGAGCGAGAAAAACCACCTTCGCAGTGCACCACTACTGTTCGAATCTCGGCGGGAAGTTCGGTAACGAACTGGAGAATTTGCTTTGCATGTTGTGTAGTGAACGAACGCGAAAGCTTGGCTTTCGCTCGGGCGGATAAGTCAGAGCTTTGGTGGTCGACGTCTTCAAACGACAGACGCAACATGTGCTGAAAGTCAGGAAGGGCTGCAGGCCCTCTTTCAGGTGTGGTTATTGAGATAACCGCGGCAGTCGGTAACAAGGGCAGACGCTCGGCGTCTGCGCGCGACAGAGCAAACACTTGGCGAGCAGAGGATGGCCGGTACAATTTGGAAATCACATGGCTCAAATATGTCATCAGTGCGTTTCAAACCCACTCGCAATTGCATTACGGACCACAATTGTTCCATGAAAATGTGATTTCCTGGGTATTGCACCTACTGATTTGAAAGGCCCTGCGGGCATTTGCCGATGGCTATTTGGCAGTTCGCCGTGGATTGCTTTGCTCTGCCTGCTGGTCGAGTCCAGAAGTCGGCAGACGACCCAAAGCTGTCGTAGAACGTTCCCAATAGCTGCCAGTCATCCAAACCCAGGTTTTTCGAAACGGACTGTCTAAAATCCGCCGTTGGCGACCTCGCCATACCGGCCAGTTGCTGTCTGTCAGCTAACCACAAAAGTCGCCGTATGAACGTGTGCTTTGCTCTGTAAGCAGTTATTGCGCGAACGATGCAATCGTTGTACTCATTAGCATCAGTGTTATGCTATTTAACTTAGCTGTACGGGCACAATTTGAGGATTTTTCATGACCGCCGATGAAATGAGGAAAGCACTAAGAGAGGCTGGCCTTCATAAAGAAAAGGAACCGTTTAGTCTTACGAAGCTGGCGGGCGATTTCGTGGCGAATTTAGAGCAAGGTTCCAGAGTAGTGGCTGAACGGCTAGAGAAAGAAGTTAGTGAGGCAGCTGAGGGGTTTCAAAGAGGCTATAGCGAGACTCGGGCTCGACATAGAGCAGAAGCCGCCGCAGAAAAACAGGCTCCGTTCACATTTGAGTGTTCTTGCGGCCAGCTTAACCACTACGCCCCTGAAACTGGCAAGACGGTAGCAATCGTCGCTGGCGCCGGCTGTGCGATTGCAGGCGGCATGGTCGGTTCATCTGTGGGCATTGCCGCACTTGGTACAGCCATTAGTGGCACCTGGCCCTTGGCAGTAATTGCCGGGATATACGCCTATTCGAAGACAAAAGGGCTTGCTGCCCCAACATGCAGTAAATGCGGCAAAGTGATTGAGCCTCCTCCCCTCCCGCCCAACTAAATGGGCCAAGTTTCTGCACAATCGGCTGTGCCGGCCAACTGTATTATTGGGGGTGCAACTGTCGGCAGTGGAGTTAATTGCAGACTTTTCTTGTCGCTTTGGGTGAATGGCTGCAAAGGGTCGTCAGCACTCCGTGACGAGCGTCTGCTTCTGAGAAGCGAAACTTCAACGTCCGCTTTCCGGCAGCGAAGTTGAAAAGTGGGCTGTCGTGTCCCGACCCAAAGCGGCCATCGCGGTTTCCCGATAGCAGCCGCTCAGCCAAACCAGCGTTTTTCGAACTGGAATCCTCCGAAATGGACGTTGGCGGTCTCACCCAATCGGCCAATTGCGGTCCATCAAATCCTCAAAAAACAACCTTGCTGGGTTTCAGCTATTGAGGTCAAAGCTGCCTTTGTTTTTCGAGCATGGTGACCAACTATTGCGGCCACCATCCGTTCAAAATCAGCTTGGACTGTAGCGTTCCAACCAATGTGCATAGGGCGCCGGCAATACCCATGAAGGCTTCTCTTCTTTGAGCGCCAACGCCGCGTGATACGACCAATGCGGATTTGCCAGGTGGGCACGGCCAATCATGACCAAATCCATCTGCTTATCGGCAACCACGCGGTCGGCGGTGGCCGGCACATCGATACACCATGAGGAAGCAACTGGCAGCCCTGTCGCGCTACGTACTTTCTCGGCAATCGGTGCCAGGAAAGCCGGGCCCCATGGCACATTGGCTGTCAGCGTGGAGAACCCGACACTGACATTGAGCATGTCCAGGCCAGCTTTGCGGAATGCGCAGGTCAGTTCGATGGACTCAGCCAGGGTTTCCTCGTCCCGGCCATCATATTCAATCACCCCGAAGCGGGCGGTCAGCGGCAAGTGTTCCGGCCAAACCTGGCGAACCGCAGCCAGTGTTTCTAGAAGAAAGCGGCTACGTCCCTTGAAGTCACCACCGTACTGGTCGGTGCGCTGATTGGCATGAACCGAGAAGAAGCTCTGTGCCAGATAGCCATGGGCGAAATGAAGCTCCAGCCACTCAAATCCTGCATCACGGGCCCGACAGGCAGCCGCAACGAAATCGTCGCGAACTCGAGCAATGTCATCGAGCGTCATTGCCTTCGGCACTTTGGGCAAATTCGCGCCAAATGCCACAGCAGATGGAGAAAGGGTTTCCCAAGCACGCAGGTCGCCTTCGGCTATGTGGTCATCGCCCTCCCAGGGACGGTTGGCGCTGGCTTTGCGGCCGGCGTGGCCGATTTGGATGCCCGGCACCGCACCGCCGGCCTTGATAGACGCGGCAATTTTGGCGAGTCTGGCCGCTTGTTCGTCGTTCCACAGCCCCAAACAGGCTGGCGTGATGCGGCCTTCCGGCGCAACACCGGTGGCTTCAACGATAACCAGGCCGGCGCCGCCACGAGCCAGGCTGGCGTAATGGGTAGCGTGCCAATCGTTGGTCAGCCCGTCTACTGCGCTGTACTGACACATGGGGGGAATGGCGATGCGATTGCGCAGGGTGACATCTTTAAGTTTGAAGCTGGTAAACAAAGCAGACATGAAACTGGGCTCCTGAAATAAGTTCGGCATGCCATCTCCAGCATGCCGTTATTAGTGTGTTTAACGATAGATTAACGGCATCCTGTCGGTTGGGTTAGCCGCTGCGACCTTCGCCGGATTACGGCCTGTCGCAACGACGGAGTGCCCAGCAGCCAGGGGGGCCTTCGCAAGTTCGACGCCAAGGCCGCGGCCCGCGCCAGTGATAAACCAGACTTTATTGTTGCTCATGGGGTGCCTCAATTGAGGTAAAGGGTTTGCTTGAAGAAGGGGGTCAGCTTCGTCATCGCGGTGTCGGCCCCAGGACCATCGTAAAGGTCCATGTGCGCTGCACCGTCAATCACGTACAGCTCCTTTGGTCCGGATGCCTTGGCATGAAGCTCCTGGCTATGCCACAGCGAGCCTGCCTCGCTACCTGCAACAATCATGAGAGGCTGTGTGAGCAGGTCGACTCGGTCAAATCCGGTGAATGCCACCATGGCGCTCAAGCTGGTGATGAGCATCTTGTTCGATGAATTCGGATGCTGACCGCGAGGTGTCAGGTAGTAGTCGGCTGCTTCCTGAAGGTCGCGGGGGGCTGTCTTATCGCCTACCTTGGGCACGTAATTCACATACAACGGCGCAGTCCCGGCTGCCTCGGCGGTGCGTTGCTTGGCAACCGAATCAAGCAGCGCAAGCTGCTCCTCTTTCGTTGCCTTGCCATCCCAGCCCTTGCGGACGGCTGCACCCACATCAACGGCGCTCACCGTCGCCACGGCCTTGATGCGGCGCTCCAGGGAAGCTGCTTTGACCGCAGTGCCGCTACCGGCACAGATGCCCAGGGCGCCGATGCGGTTCGCGTCAACGTAGCCGAGCGTGGTCAGATAATCGACGGCACTGTAAATATCGGCCACCCGGCGCATCGGGTCATCAAGGAGGCGGGGCATGCCTCCACTGGCTCCCTGGTGTGATGCGTCAAAGGCCAGAGTGACAAACCCCTGCTCTGCCAGCTTCTGGGCGTACAGACCAGCTGTCTGTTCCTTGACGCCGCCGCCAGGATGCACGCTGACGATGGCTGGATACTTGCTGCCTTCACTGAAGCTCTTCGGCAGGTAAAGATTTCCTGCCATGTCGATGTTGTTGTTCTTGAAGCTGACGGTCAGTACGCGGATTCCAGTTGCCGTAGTACGAAGCTTCGAATCGCCAGCGGCGGAAGCAACTTTCGGAATCAGAAGTGAAGCAGCCAGCGCGGAGCCGCCGAAAATGGCTTGGCGGCGACCAATGTCAGCGGGAACCTGGTTGGATGAGTTGTCGTTCATGGCGATATTCCTTGGACGGTTAAACAGCAGTAAGTGGCGTTGGGGGAATTATTGCTACCTGCCAGAAAACCAGGTTGCCGAAACCAGCGAACTTCTTGCCTAAAACAACGGATTCGATAACTCAGCACAGAACGTGACCACGCTCAGTGATACAGTTACTCCATCGAATCCGACAAGCTAGCCGCTATGTATAGCACCGTCCATACTACTAACCAAGCGATTCAGGCAATCAGCGTCCTCGCTCGTGAAATTGAAAAAAATGCCCAAAGCGATGGAGACTTCACGACAGCCATCCCCGGACTTTCGCTACACCGGCGCAAAACACCCACTGAGCCGCTGCATTGCATTTTTAACTTGGGTCTAGGGGTGGTTGTGCAAGGCAACAAGCAGGCTTTATTGGGCGACGAGGTCATCACTTATGGACCGGGGCACTCCATGCTGACCTCGATTGAGCTGCCGGTCATCTCGCGTGTTACCCGAGCCAGCGCACAGGAGCCGCTGCTTGGACTCATGCTGACGCTCGACAGCCAAGAAATTCTCCAAGTGGCAACCGAGATGAAGCTACCAGCACCTGCCCGTGGAACGGTCTTTCGACCTTTGTCGATTGAGCGATTGGATGAGCGTCTGACACGAGACCTGATTCGTCTACTTGAGCTTCACGACCAACCGGAACTTGTTGCGCTGCTCGCGCCGCTCATCAAGCGCGAAATCATTATCAGGCTTGTTGCAGGCCCACATGGTCCGCAACTACAGCACCTGGTTGCCGACGGCTCGCCCAGCCAGCAAATTTCCAAGGCGGTTACCTGGCTCAAGCAGAACTTTGCCCAGCCATTGCAGGTGGACGAACTGGCGGCTCGGGTTCACATGAGTCCATCCACCTTCAGGCAGCACTTTCGCGCCATCACCAGCACAAGTCCGCTTCAGTACCAAAAGCAATTGCGGCTACAAGCGGCAAGACAACTGATGCTGAATCAAAATTTGGATGCAGCTAATGCTAGCGGACAGGTGGGCTATGAGAGCGCATCGCAGTTCAGCCGGGAATACGGTCGCTTATTTGGAGCCCCGCCGCTGCAAGATGTCCGCCGTATACGGTTGGCGGAAGCGCGAATCGGATAGTTCTCAAGGGCAACACAAAGCCGGCTAGGCCATTGCGGTTGTCCGGCAGCTTGAGGCCCCACTGCTGCCATTGCTTATTAAATATTCATCAGTCAGCAATGGGGCGAGACACGACGGCCCACTTTTCAACTTCGCTGCCGGAAAGCGGTCGTTGAAGTTTCGACTCTCCGAAGCAGCCATTCGTCACTGAGTGCTGACGACCCATTGCTGTCATTCGTTGATTGCAACGGGAAAGTCTGGAATCAGGAACAAACCTGCCCTCGAGAATCCAAGATGCATTACTTTTCTGGTGTTGCCTGCTACCTAAGTTGGAATGCGAATTGAAAACCTGGTCAAGCCACGTTCGGACATGACCGAGACCTCGCCGCCATGGGACTGGACAATCGAGCGAGTGATTGCCAAGCCAAGGCCAGAGCCCTCCCCATAGTGTTGGCGTGATGCATCAGCGCGGTAGAAACGGTCAAACAACCTTGGCAGATGTTCGGGCGCAATGGTTTCCCCTGTGTTTTCTACGGAAACGACGGTCTCCCCCGCCTGAGTTTCCTCGAGTGCAATAGAGATATGACCAAGTTTTGGGGTGTGGCGGACGGCATTCGACAAAAGATTGCCTATGGCCCGGCGTAGCATTAACCGGTCACCTGCAATGGATGCCTCTCCTGAACACGAGAGCCGCAATTCCTTCTCGTCGGCGTAAGCCTCGTAGAACTCCAACAGACTGGAGACTTCGGCCCCCAGGTCCACTTCTTCACGGAGCGGAATCAGGAGATTGTTGTCGGCCTTCGCAAGGAACAACATATCAGCAATGGTTCTCGACAGGCGCTCAAACTCCTCGGCATTTGACGCCAATACGTCCTGGTATTCATCGAGTGTTCGTGCTTTGGATAGCGTGACCTGGGTCTGGGTCAGCAGATTACTGACGGGGGTACGCAGTTCATGGGCAAGGTCCGACGAAAAATCCGAGAGTCGCCGAAAGGAGCCCTCTAGCCGGGCCAGCATGTCATTGAGCGTCCGTACAACTTCGGCAAGCTCAAGCGGGATGCTGCCTGCCTCGAGTCGCTGGTCCAGGCTCTCCGCCGTAATATCCGCTGCATGACGAACAATGTCATGCAATGGCGCCAGACCGCGACGTGCTGCTAATCCCCCCAAGAATCCCGAGAGCGTGGCAGCCAGTGCGACGACGGCCCACATCGTGAGTCTGAATGACTGCATGAAGTGCTCGTGATGCGTCAAATCAGTCGATAGGGCAACGGTAGTTGGGGTACCACCCGGAATGCCAGTTGGCGCCGTTCCAACAATCCCTCGATAAAGATGTTGGTCGGACCCTGTCCAGGTACGAGGGAATTGTGCCCCCAGGCCTTGAGCCGGCCTTACCTCCGGAAAGGAGGCGTCTTCGGATAGGTACAGTGATTTTCCGGCTCCATCCCAAACGCCAACGGCCAAGCCATGATGACCAATAAGTGCAGCGTCCAGCTGGTCGGGGATAGTTTCCAAATCACCCCGGCTGCGAGTCGCAGCGAGGGCATGCTGAATAAGCTCTAACTTGCCTTCAAGAAGCTCAAGGTCCATGTCCTCGAAATGTCGCTCGACCAGCGAGCCGATGACCAGGCCAAGCAGCAGCAGGACCGACGTCGAGACGACCGCGAAAAGCAGCGTTAACCGCGTGGTAAGTGAGTAGCCAGCCACCCACTTCATTACTCGGCTTCCAGAACGTATCCCATGCCGCGGGCGGTATGAATGAGCTTCTGCTCAAACCCGTCATCGACTTTGGCACGGAGACGGCGAATGGCGACCTCAATGACATTGGTGTCGCTATCGAAATTCATATCCCATACCTGAGAGGCAATCAACGAGCGGGGCAGCACCTCCCCCTGGCGGCGTAGCAGCAACTCAAGCAGTGAAAACTCTTTCGATGTCAGGTCGATTTTCTTGCCCGCACGGGTTACACGGCGGCGCATCAAGTCAAGTTCCAGGTCGCCTGCCTTCAGAAAATCAGCTTCTTTCGCCTTGCCGCCGCGCCGCAGCAAGGTACGCACCCTGGCCAACAACTCCGAAAACGCGAATGGCTTTACCAAGTAGTCATCGGCACCCAGTTCCAGCCCCTTTACGCGGTCCTCCACTGAATCACGGGCCGTCAGAAACAGCACGGGTATTTCTTTACCGGCACGTCGAATCCCCTGAAGCACCTGCCATCCGTCAATCCCCGGCAACATGACATCCAGCACCGCCAAGTCGTATGCCTCGGTGAGGGCCAGGTGAAGCCCATCCAGGCCATCTCTGGCCAGGTCGACCATAAAGCCGGCTTCTGATAGCCCTTGTTTTAGGTAATCACCTGTTTTCGGCTCGTCTTCGACGACCAGTACCCTCATCGAACTACTCCCTGTGATGCCTGAGTTATTGCTCATTTTGCGCTGTGGCGGCTGATTAGCTACCCAGATTACGAAAATGTAATTTTTCGGTCAGTATCTGGTTAGGTCGACTTCCCCAAAATGGTGCATGTTGAAATCAGGGGAAATCCATGAAGCAATTTCTATTGGGCGCTGCGTCGGCAATTGGACTAGGGGCTATCTCAGGCTATGGCCTCATTCAGAGTGGCAGCATCGACTTTGCTGCCGATTCAGCCCACTCGCCCCGCATCACCAAGCTTATTGAATGGGCGCGTGAGAAGTCCGTAGCCAAGCAGGCCAAGGACATCATCCCGCCTACCGATTTGGCATCCGAAGAACGCATTCGGCGCGGCGCAGGAAACTACGATGCGATGTGTGTCAATTGCCACCTGTCACCTGGCGTCGAGGATAGCGAGATACGCAAGGGGCTATATCCCAATCCGCCAAACCTGTCGCAGGCAGGCTCGGCAACCGAGGGGCAAGTCGAGGATGCCCGTCGATTCTGGATTATCAAACATGGCATCAAGGGTTCCGGGATGCCGGCCTGGGCGAAGGGCGGGATGGATGATGAAGCCATTTGGGACCTGACGGCATTCATCAAAATATTGCCGAAGCTTTCCGCCACCGAGTATCAGGCCCGCGTTGCAGCCAGCGAAGGGCACTCGCACGCCGGCATGGAACCCCCTGCATCAACACCGAGTTCGCCCAAGTCTCATAGCCATGAGGGGCATTCCCACAGTAAGCATAAGCACAGCCACTAATCCCCATTGATTACCGAAATGTAATTTTTGGGTCAGCTTGCTGTTGGGTGCAGATACCTAAACTCTGTGCCGATACGCTAATCCTCACTGCTCAACGAAGGACGATATGTTCAAAACCAGCTCCCTGATTATTGCCCTGTCGCTGTTTGCCGGCATCAGCCTGGCCCAGGCGGCGGAGCGCGTTGAAGTCTTCAAAAGCCCGTACTGCGGCTGTTGCGAAAAATGGGTCGAGCACATGCGCAAGGCCGGCTTCGACGTCGTTACGAAGGACGTCAATGATGTTCCGGCAGCGCGAAAGGCTGCTGGCATGCCGGAGCGCTTTGGTTCCTGCCATACCGCCAAGGTCGGAGGCTATGTCGTGGAAGGCCATGTTCCCGCTGCTGATGTCCAGCGCCTGCTTAAGGAAAAGCCCAAGGCCGTCGGCCTGGCCGCGCCTGGCATGCCCCAAGGCTCACCGGGCATGGAAACCAATCACCCGCAAGCCTACGACACGCTGCTCGTTCAGGCAGACGGCAGCTCCAAAGTTTTCGCTAAACACTAACCTTTATCTCTCGGAGAAACCCTCATGAAGAAGTTGATTGCATCCTTTGCTTTCGTCGCCACTCTGGCTCCCGCCTTCGCAATGGCCGCTGACCATGATATGCATGCCGGTCACGGCGCCATGCACTCGGACGCATCACAATCCGCACTCATCGACGGCCTGGTGAAAAAGGTCGACAGGGCCGGCGGCAAGATGACCGTCTCCCATGGCGCCTTGCCCAACGGCATGCCGGCCATGACCATGGCCTTCAAGGTCAAGGACGTATCCTGGCTCGACAAGGTGAAGGAAGGCCAGAAAATCCGCTTCGCTTTGGGCGATAACAACGATGCGATGACCATCGTGCGCCTGGAATTGCCAAAGTAAGGGTATGTTGGCACGCGGTGCCACCGGAAATCATCACGAGGACAAACAGATGAAACGAATAACTACCTCGCGCAAAATCCTGTGCGTCGCGCTCACCGCAGCTTGGTGCCTGGGTGCCCAAGCCCAGGTCCAACCGGGCAGCACTGTTGAAAGTCTGCTTTCCCTGGCGCGAGAGGGCAACCCCGACTTCGCCAGCATGCGTTATGAAGCCGACGCGGCCGCAGAGCGCATCACACCCGCCGGCGCTCTACCAGACCCCAAGCTGCGCACCGAGCTGATGGACATAACCAAAGGTGGCTCACAAAGCGCCTCATTGTCCCCCAGCCGCGTTGGCAGCACGCGCTACACGCTGATGCAGGACATCCCCTGGTTCGGCAAGCGTGACCTGAAGCGTGAGATTGCCGAACTCGAGGCGGAAGGTGCCAAAGGGCGTGCCTACGGCACATGGAGCGAGGTCGCCACCAAAATAAAGACCACCTACGCGCAACTCTACTATCTGGTGCGCAATGAAAGCCTGACCAAGGAAATTCTCGACCTGATGCTCCGCCTGGAAAAAATTGCCCAGGTTCGCTATGCCGGTGGCCTGGCTGCCCAGCAGGATGTCATCCGGGCCCAGGTCGAACAGACCTCGATGCGAAATGAACTCATAGCCCTGGAGACCGAGCATCACCATTTGATGACTAGGATGAATGCCTTGCTGGGACGTCCAGCCAGTGCACCGTTGGCGATGCCCGAAGGCCTGCGTCCGTTGCCAATGCCCGCCAAGCTCGATTACGTCTCTCTTGAGGAACGTGCCCGCGCCCGGAATCCGATGCTGTCAGCCGAAGAGCACCGCATCAAGGCTGCCGAGAAGAGCCGCGACCTGGCCTACAAGAATCGGTACCCCGACCTCACCGTGGGCGTTGTGCCCAATCAAATGCAGAACGAGGTGAAGCAGTGGGACTTGATGTTTGAAATCAACATTCCCCTCCAGCAGTCCAGTCGCCGCGCCCAAGAGCGCGAGGCAGAAGCGATGGTGTCGGCGAGTCGCGCCAAGCGTGATGCAACCTCGAACCAGCTCCTGGCTGACCTTTCTACCAATATTTCCGAACTCGAAGCCGCTCGGCGAACCGAACGGCTCACGACCGACAGCCTGCTGCCCCAGGCGGAACTTACCTTGAAGGCCGCGCTGGCCGGCTATGAAACCGGCAAGGTCGACTTTGCGACCCTGCTGGACGCACAGCGCCAAATTCGCCAGGCAAAACTCAACCAAATCAAATCGCGTGCCGAGGCCCAAGTCCGCCTTGCAGAAATCGAACGAATTCTCGGAGAAGACCTATGAACAAGGGAGTGATTGCCGCCGCCGTGGTGGCTGCGTTGGCTGCTGGTGGCGGCTATTGGGCTGGCCAGAAGAGTGCTCCGGCTCCGCACGCCGATGGCGCCACCAACGTTGCAGCAGATTCTGGGAAGAAGGAACGGAAGATACTTTTCTACCGCAATCCAATGGGCCTTCCCGACACCTCGCCGACCCCGAAGAAAGACCCGATGGGCATGGACTACATCGCGGTCTATGAAGGCGAGCAGGATGACGAGCCGGCCTCTGCCAACCAAATAAAAATCAGCACCGAGAAAATTCAGAAGCTCGGTGTGCGCACCGAAGCTGCCACCCTGCGCAATCTGGACAAGGTAGTCCGCGCGGCCGGTCGCATCGAACCGGACGAGCGCCGGACCTATACCATCTCCCCGAAATTTGAAGGCTATGTCGAGCGCCTTCACGTCAATGTCACCGGCCAGCCTGTCAGCAAGGGCCAGCCGCTATTCGAGGTTTACAGCCCGGAGTTGGTTTCTGCCCAGCGTGAATTCGCTATCGCGGTCCAAGGGCAAGAAAGCCTGAAGGATGCCGAAAGCTACACCCAGGACAGCATGCGTCAATTGGCTGAATCGAGCCTCGCCCGACTGCGCAACTGGGACATTTCCGAAGAGCAGGTGAAGTCCTTAGCCAAATCGGGCGAAACCCGGCGCACGCTGACTTTCCGTTCGCCGGTCAATGGCATCATCACCGAGAAGAAGGCCGTTCAAGGCATGCGCTTCATGCCGGGCGAGGCTCTGTATCAAGTCGCCGACCTCTCCTCGGTCTGGGCGGTTGCCGACGTCTTCGAACAGGACATCGGTTTGGTGAAGTCCGGAGCCAAGGCCAAAGTCAAAATCAATGCCTATCCCGACAAGACCTTTGAGGGCACCATCAGCTACGTCTATCCGACGCTGAAGGCGGAGACCCGAACCATCCAGGTTCGCATCGACTTGCCGAACACGAACAACCTGCTGAAGCCTGGTATGTTCGCCCAGCTTGAATTGCCAACTACCGTCAAGGGAGCGGTCGTCACCGTACCAAACTCGGCGGTGATTGATAGCGGCACGCGCCAAATCGTTCTGGTTCAGGCCAAGGAAGGCCGATTCGAACCCCGCGAGGTCAAGCTCGGCGCTCGCAGCGATGACCGGGTAGAAGTCATTGATGGTGTCCGTGACGGCGAGCAGGTGGTCGTTGCCGCCAATTTCCTGATTGATGCCGAGAGCAATCTGAAAGCGGCTATCAGTGGCTTTGGCCACTCAGGCCACGGTGCAGCAGCCCCCGCCGATAAGCCGGCAGCTGCAACAGTCGGCAACAAGGCCGAAGGCAAAGTCGAAGAGGTCGATGCCAAGGCGGGTACGGTCAGCATCACGCATGGTCCGGTGCCCAGTTTGAAATGGCCCGGCATGACCATGGAGTTCAAACCTGCCAACGAAGCCATCATGAAGCAGTTGAAACCAGGGGCTGCCATTGACTTTGAGTTTGTCGAACGAGGCCAGGGCGAATGGGTTATCACGTCCGTTCAACCTGCTAGCCAGCCTGCTGGCAAAGCCAACCCGCACGCCGGACACTGAGGAACTGCGAGATGTTGGCCAAAATCATTGAATGGTCAGGACGTAACCGCTTCCTGGTCCTGCTCGCCACCTTGTTCATCATCGTGGCCGGCGTCGTGGCGGTCATGCGAACGCCACTTGATGCACTTCCTGACCTCTCCGACGTCCAGGTTATCGTCTATACCGAGTACCCCGGCCAGGCACCTCAAGTCGTCGAAGACCAGGTAACTTACCCGCTGACAACCTCGATGTTGTCCGTGCCAAAATCTAAGGTGGTCCGCGGCTTCTCGTTCTTCGGCGCGTCCTTCGTCTATATCATTTTCGAGGACGGCACGGACATCTACTGGGCGCGTTCGCGTGTTCTGGAATACCTCAACTTTGCCGCCGGACGCATGCCCAAGGGCGTCACGCCGCAGATAGGGCCGGATGCGACAGGTGTGGGCTGGGTCTATCAATATGTCGTTTTGGCCAAGGACAAAACGCTGGCTGAACTGCGCACCTTGCAAGACTGGTATGTGCGTTATCAGTTGACCAAAGCACATGGCGTTGCCGAAGTGGCGTCGATTGGTGGCTTCGTCCAGACCTACCAGGTCACCGTCGACCCCGTTAAGCTTCGTTCCTACGGCATTCCGCTAGCCAAGGTCTCTCAAGTCATTCGTGACTCAAACCGGGACGTCGGTGGCCGTGTTATCGAGATGGCAGAAACCGAGTACATGGTCCGTGGCAAGGGATACTTGCGCGGCATAGGCGACATCGAAAACCTCGTCGTCAAGGCAGAAAAGGGCACACCGGTTCTTATACGGGACATCGCCCGCGTCGAACTGGCGCCCGATGAACGCCGTGGCCTGACCGAACTCAATGGTGAAGGCGAAGTGGTTTCGGGCATTGCCATGGCCCGCTACGGCCAGAACGCACTTGAGGTAATCCACAACCTCAAGGAGAAAATCGGCGAAATCTCGGCGGGTCTCCCCGAAGGGGTAACCATCGAGTCGGTCTATGACCGCTCTGAGTTGATTCACCGGGCCATTGACACCCTGAAGCGGACGCTGGTTGAGGAAAGCATCATCGTGGCCCTGGTCTGCGTCGTATTTCTCCTCCACTTGCGCAGCGCGCTGGTGGCCATTCTGATGCTGCCGGTTGGCGTCCTGATTTCCTTCATCGCCATGCGCCTTCTCGGCATGAACTCGAACCTGATGAGCTTGGGCGGCATCGCCATCGCCATCGGTGCGATGATTGATGCGGCCATTGTAATGATTGAGAACGCCCACAAGCATATCGAGCGCCTACCGGAGAACCACACGCACGCCGACCGGACGGAAGCCATGATTGCCGCCTGCAAGGAGGTCGGTCCGGCACTGTTCTTCTCGCTCCTCATCATCACCGTATCATTCCTGCCGGTATTCACGCTGGAAGACCAGGAGGGCCGACTGTTCTCGCCGCTGGCCTACACCAAGACTTTCTCGATGGCTGGCGCAGCGCTGCTCTCCGTCACATTGGTGCCGGTCCTGATGATGCTGTTCATTCGCGGCAAAATCATGCCCGAGGGCAAGAACCCGGTGAATCGCTTCCTCATCTGGGTCTACCGACCCATCATCGCCTGGGTCATGCGCTGGAAGAAAACCACCATCGTGGCCGCCATCCTTGCGCTTGTCATCTCCATCTATCCGGCCAGCCAGTTGGGCTCGGAGTTCATGCCCACCTTGAACGAAGGCACCTTGTTCTACATGCCGGCCTCTCTGCCCGGGATGTCGATTACCAAGGCCGCCGAACTGCTGCAAACGCAGAACAAAATCATCAAGAGCTTCCCGGAAGTCGCCTCGGTGTATGGCAAGGCGGGCCGGGCCAATACGGCCACCGACCCGGCACCGACCGAGATGTTCGAGACCGTCATCAACCTCAAGCCGGAGTCTGAATGGCGCCCGGGATTGACGACCGACAAGCTCATTGCCGAGATGGACAAGGCGTTGCAGTTCCCGGGGGTATCGAACGCCTGGACGATGCCTATCAAGGCTCGTATCGACATGCTTTCCACCGGCATCCGGACCCCCATCGGCATCAAGGTGTTCGGCAAGGACCTCACCGAGATGGAGCGCCTGGCCCGGGAAATCGAGACGGTGGTGAAGGACGTGCCAGGAACCACATCAGCATTTGCCGAGCGGATTACCGGCGGTTATTACCTGAACATCGAACCGGACCGTACCCAACTGGCCCGTTACGGCCTGGCGGTTGGCGACGTCCAGGAGGTCATTGGGCAGGCGTTGGGTGGTGAGATGGTGACCACGACTGTCGAAGGCCGTGAGCGTTTTGGGGTGACCGTGCGTTACCCGCGCGAACTTCGCTCAGACCCGCAACAGATTGCCCAGCAGGTACTGGTGCCGACCATGGATGGCGCGATGATTCCGCTGGGGCAGTTGGCGAAGATAGAGGTGGCAAAAGGGACACCGGGCATTCGGACCGAAAATGCGCTGCTCTCCGCCTATATTTTTGTGGACATCCGGGAACGTGACATCGGCGGCTACGTGGCTGACGCCAAGAAGGCGGTCGCCGCAAAGGTCAAGTTCCCACCGGGCTACTACGCGACCTGGAGCGGTCAGTTCGAGTCAATGGAACGCGCCATCGAGAAGATGAAGATTGTTGTGCCGGTCACGCTGCTCATCATCTTCCTGCTGCTCTACCTCAACTTCAGGCGCCTGACTGAGACCATCATTGTCATGCTGTCGGTGCCGTTCGCTTTGGTGGGCGGTGTCTGGCTGATGTGGCTACTAGGCTACAACCTTTCGGTCGCCGTCGCGGTGGGCTTCATCGCCCTGGCCGGTGTGGCTGCCGAAACGGGGGTCGTGATGCTGATTTACCTCGACCATGCTTGGGAAGCGCTCAAGGCCAAGCGCCAGGCTGAAGGGAAGGAGCCCAGTGTGGGTGACCTCTACGAAGCCATCATGGAAGGTGCCGTGGAACGGGTACGTCCCAAGATGATGACCGTGGTGGCCATTATGGCGGGCTTGCTGCCCATCATGTGGGGTACCGGGACGGGGTCCGAAGTGATGAGCCGGATTGCAGCACCGATGGTCGGTGGGATGATTTCCTCCACGGTTCTGACTTTGGCGGTTATTCCGGCTATCTACGCCTTGGTAAAGCAGTGGCGTCTTACCCGGCAGCTGGAATCTTGAAGAGCGCGTCATGACTAGCCTTGGTACAGCTTCTCCAACCTGCGCCCACTGCGGAAGTAGCGATAAGGATAGACTGTACCTCAAGGAGGACCACTGCCATTGTTGCGAGGGTTGCCTGCTGGACCGGTGTATCGGTCAGAAGCCGACACTCGACTTGGCAGGGTTGTACTCTGGGTTCGTTGAGGCCCTTGTCCGCACACTGGACATGCGAGAACTGGAGACAGGGCTGCACTCCCGGCGAAGTGCCTGCCACACGCTGGTTCTGGCCCGAAGAATCATCACTGATGCCGAAGAGCTTCGCCAAATCTACTGGGGCGCCTTGCTTCACGACATTGGGAAAATTGGTATTCCCGAGCACATTCTTCTGAAAACCGACGCATTGACGAACGACGAATGGCTCACCATGCGCACCCATGTTGAGTTGGGCTACTCAATCGTCAGTCAATTGCCCGGCCTCGAACGAGCTGCCGCAGTAGTTCGAAGCCATGAAGAGCGCTTTGATGGCACTGGGTATCCACATGGACTGAAGGGCGAAGAAATATCAGTGGGGTCCAGGCTGTTCGCAGTGATTGATACCCTGGATGCCATGACATCTGACCGCTCCTATCGCCGTGGCCTCGAGTTCGAGAAGGCGAAAGAGGAAATTTTGAAGATGTCTGGAAGCCAATTTGACCCGGTGGCCGTGGACCTCTTTTTGGCCGAAGAAAAAGTCTTGAGGGATATGGTTGCACTCAAATGCGGCCAGCCACAATCGGTGTAGCTCCACGCAACAACAAGATGAAGGATGACGACCATGTTCATTGACCCCGTATGCGGGATGACGGTCAAGCCAGAATCCCCCCATGAAACCGTCCTGGAGGGTGTGACCCACCGGTTTTGCAGTGCGAAGTGCAAGGCAAAATTTGAAGCAGACCCGGCGCGCTACCTGGCCCCGAAACCAGAGCCCGAACCAGTGTCAGAAGAAGAACAGCAACGGGAATACACCTGCCCGATGCACCCGGAGGTTCGCCAATTCGGGCCGGGCGATTGCCCAAAATGTGGCATGGCCCTGGAACCGATGGTTCCCGACATTGAAGCCAGCGAGGACAACTCGGAATATCTGGATTTCCGTCGCCGCTTCTGGGGAAGTTTGCCTTTGAGTGTGGTCGTGACTGTGCTGGCTATGGCCGGTCACTACTTTGAGAGTCTCTCCGCTGCAAACCGGACCTGGCTTGAACTGGTACTCAGTGCCCCCGTGGTTCTCTGGGCGGGTGCGCCATTCTTTGTCCGCGGCTGGAAGTCCCTTGTCACCCGTAGCCCCAACATGTGGACGCTCATCAGCATCGGCACGGGCGCCGCGTTTCTTTACAGCCTCGTGGCCGCCTTGGCTCCGGGACTGTTTCCCGCATCCTTTGAGTCGCACGGGCGTATCGGCGTTTATTTCGAGGCGGCAGCGGTCATTATTTCGCTGACTCTCCTGGGGCAAATGCTGGAGCTTAGTGCTCGCTCCCAAACCTCGGCCGCTATCAAGTCCTTGCTCGGCCTGGCCCCCAAAACGGCCAGGCGCATCAATGCCGACGGCTCTGAGGAGGATGTGCCGTTGAATCATGTCCATGTCGGCGACCTGCTGCGCGTGAGGCCGGGGGAAAAGGTTCCAGTCGATGGTTCAGTAGTCGAGGGCCGAAGCACGGTCGATGAGTCAATGCTGACTGGCGAACCAATCCCGGTGAGCAAGGAAGCTCAGGACAAGGTGATTGGCGCAACCCTGAATGGCTCGGGCAGCCTGGTTATTCGGTCCGAGAGCGTGGGGTCTCACACCGTGCTGGCCCAAATCATCCAGATGGTGGCCCAGGCGCAGCGTTCGAAGGCTCCGATGCAGCGCCTGGCTGACGTCGTGGCCGGCTACTTTGTTGTTGCCGTGGTCTCAATCGCGCTCTTGAGTCTCCTCGGTTGGGGATTCTTCGGTGGTGAGCGCGGCTGGCTCTTTGGCATCATCAGCGCCGTCTCGGTACTCATCATTGCCTGCCCGTGCGCGCTGGGCCTGGCGACGCCGATGGCCATCATGGTGGCCACCGGGAAGGCCGCCACCCAGGGCATTCTCTTCCGGGATGCTGCGGCCATCGAGCGCATGCGGGAAATCGACACCATCATCGTCGACAAGACCGGAACGCTGACTGAGGGCCACCCTGCATTTGAGCAGGTCATCCCCGTCACCGGTATAACAGGCGATGAAGTCTTGCGCCTGGCGGCAAGTCTGGACCTGGGAAGTGAGCATCCTTTGGCCGATGCCATTGTCCGTGCCGCCAAGGAAAAGAACCTGACCCTCGAGAAGGCGGAGAACTTCGAATCCTCAAGCGGCATCGGGGTGCACGGACAAGTTGGCGGCCGTCGACTTTCCTTGGGAAATTCGACCCTCATGGTTCAGGAGAACATCGACCTGAGCCCCCTTGTCGGCCAGGCGGAAGAACTCCGGCGGACAGGTGCCAGTGTGATGTATCTGGCCGCCAATGGCTTGCTGGTAGGCTTGTTGGCCGTCTCCGACCCGATTAAGGCGAGCACGCCTGAAGCGCTCAAAATGCTTAAAGATGCAGGCATTCGCGTGGTGATGGCGACGGGCGACGGGGAACTGACTGCCAAGGCGGTCGGCCAGCGACTGGGCATTGACGAAGTCCATGGCGAAGTAAAGCCGGCCGACAAGTTGGCACTCGTCGAGCGACTCCAGTCTGAAGGGCGGGTGGTCGCCATGGCCGGTGATGGCATTAACGATGCTCCAGCCCTGGCTCGCGCTGATGTCGGCGTTGCCATGGGGACCGGGACCGATGTCGCCATGAACAGCGCCCAGGTCACCCTGGTCAAAGGGGACTTGCGTGGAATTGCCCGCGCCCAAGCCATATCCAGGGCCACGGTGCGCAACATGCGCCAGAACCTCTGGTTTGCGTTCGCCTACAACGCTCTTGGCATCCCTATTGCGGCTGGCCTGCTTTACCCGTTCTTCGGCCTGGTCCTGTCTCCGATGATTGCCGCGGCCGCAATGAGTCTGTCATCGGTCAGCGTGGTCGGAAATTCACTTCGATTAAAGGGCGCTTGATTTCATTTTTGGTCTGATTTCCCAAAATTGAGTTCTATTTCTCCTGCGCTAAAGGCACCCTAGCGCTCGTACCCCTCCGGTCCATTCGCCTGAAAAGTGGATAGCGCCATCCGCAGACACGGGTGCGTCTGCGGACACAGGTGAGTAAATTCGGAAAGTATGCGCAGCGCCTCGGGAACTACCGCACGGGAGACTTCGGTGCATCCAAGGTGGAGAAAGAAAGCATGGGCATCCGCATCGTTGGGAATCAAATAAATTGCCTGAAGGCCCCACGCCTTGGCGAGCTCCCGGCACGCGAAGACCAAGCGCTTCCCGAGCCCTGTGCCTCGCTCGCTTGGCAGAACTGCAACCGAGCGGAGCAAGGCTTCGTCGCCTGAGCGCTCAAGCCCACTAACCCCGAGGACCTTGCCTTCCTGGATAGCGACAAAAAAGCACTCCAGCTTTCCCTTTGAGAGGTCGCTGGTCGGAAGTTGGCAATTGCTCAGGAGCTGACGGATTGCCTCGAGGTCCCCCGTCTTTGCCAACCGAATCAAAACTTCAGGCGCGTTCATACCAAGGTTTGGATGCGTTCACCACCTTAACCACCAGCAGCATCACCGGCACCTGAATGAGGACGCCGACAACAATGGCCTGGGTTGCTTCAGATTCAAACCCAAACAGGCTGATGGCTGCCGCAACTGCGAGTTCGAAGAAGTTGGAAACACAAATCTCCTTGGCATTGTCGCAGAGGCTGAGCACTAGGTCGATGTCCTGGTCCGTGGGCGTCACGCAGCACAGCGACAGGCTACCTTGTTGAGAATCTGATGGTCGTCACCGAGCTTGCAGAGGGACTCAAAGTGCTTATCCAGTTCTTCGAACAGTATGTACCCGATGGAGAAATCATCTGGCCGCTGAAACATGGGGCGCTTGAGCTGGTCGATGATTTCCTTCTCACGTTTTGAAGGGGCAACCAGGTAAAGGTGGTCTTCCCTCCCGGGAAGAGAAAGTGCCATGTCGGTCAGCCGGAGAATGCCGGAATAGATGGACGTGCTTTTCTCAACTTCAAACGCACAGGCAATCTTCGCCTCTCCCTTGTGGAGCCACAGGACATCAATCAACTCGGCGGTGGAGTGCACGTCAGCAGGCAACCCAAGATTAGGTAGTTTGTCGAGGCAACGGTAGCCGAGGGGGCTGCCTTGATACACGGCACTGCGGTCGTTTCGGGCGACCAATGTGTCATATCCAAGCGCCCGCCCGAGTTCGCAAAGTTGGTGCTGGACCTTGGTGTGGAGCCGCTCTTCTGCCAAATCCTGCTGTACTTGGGTGTGGCGCTTGCGCCTGACCAATTCGACCTTCTCGTGTTCGGCATTGAGGGTGTCCGCACCATTGCATCCCAGACGACCAACACCAATTTCAAACAGCATCCCGCTGAAAGCGCCGAGGTCCTTCGAAAGAATGCCGATGGCCGAATTGGCTTCGATAATGGTCTCCCGCATCTCGAGATAGCTCTCCCAGGAGCCCAGTTTCTTCTTCGTCTGGAACAAGGCGTTGAAGCCGTTCAGCATCGCGGTGTTGAAGGGCGGGAACAGCGTGGGATGCAGGAAGTAGAGGATATTGCCAACCGATGGCCCCAGGCCCTTGATGCCTTTGGCGGAGAGCTTGAGCACCTCTTTTTCTAGGGCACGGACATCCATGGTCTCCAGGCACGCGTAAAGGAATTCGCCAAACGCCTGCTTGTTGACCTCGTTCTCGTAAATATCGGGAATTCGAAGTTTGGGCTTCCAGTAGAACGGATGGGCAGCCCCTTCGAACACCTGCTTTTGTTCCGAAATGCACCCGAGGACAAACTCCAGGGAAGAGCCTTTGAAGTCGTTGGGAAAGCGCCCGTGCTTGATGTCATCGACCACCGTGGCGACACCGCGACGAATGCTCCGAAAAGCCTTGAGGCGCTCTTCATTGCTGACAAACCAGGTGTTGTATACCGACTCAGGGTCAGCTTTATAGGTTTCAGCGGTGGGTTGCAGGTGTTGTTTCATGACATCGGTTTTGGCAGGTAGGTGGGCTGGTTTTACCAGTGGGGCAGAGGGAGGTCAATGTGACTCAGGGCTGAATCTCTTATTTGTATAGAAACTGGGCGAGAAGCATGGGAATACTGACCAACTTGTAATCTCGAAGTCATCTCTTCGACAGTATCAACAGCGCAGACTTGAAACTAAGGGGAGGAGCGTTGTAGCCGCCCGGAAGGGCAAAGGACTCCCCAGCCACAAGAGGTAGTTGAGATGAACCTCCATAACCCGCAAAGCATTGACCCGGTCTGCCTGACAAAGCTGGACACCTCGATGGCAATCCATCAGCTGACCTACCGGAATGTCACATACCACTTTTGCTCCGCGCACTGCCAGGAACGCTTCTCCGAGGCAGCAGTGTTCTTCAGCGCACCTCAGCGGATTGATGAGCTACATCCGATACCCAAGCATCACAGGCTGAGGGTTGCCTCGGTTCCGGAGGCTATCCGCGAGGTGGCAGGAATTTGTCTTAGCGAAGTCCGTGGCGTGAGCAACGTCCTCATCGGTGACGGCTATGCAGACATTGACTACGACTTGCGGCTGGTCAGCCTGAACCAGCTCGAGGCGGCAATGAAGGATGCTGGGCTGCCACTGAAGGGTTGGTTGCATGGATTGAGGCGCAGCCTGTGGAGCTTTGTTGAGCATAACGAGCTCGAGAATCTGGCAAGCCAGCCATCCCCATGTTGCAGTAGGCCACCCATTCGGGTTCGTTAAATCCAGGAGGATGCATCATGAACAGTATTGAAACCCGTAACGACGCGCCCGAGAAACAACACGCAAAGCGCTCAAACATTGCCTGGTGGGTATTCGCTGCTATTGCGCTCTTTTACCTGCTGACCGAGCACCGGGCTCACTTTCTGGGTGCGCTTCCGTATCTGCTTCTGTTGGCCTGCCCGTTGATGCACCTGTTCATGCACCACGGACATGGTCACCACGGGCACGATGAGGGAGACAAGAAATGACGACCGATACAAGCGACTATGGCCTTTGGTCACTGGTCATCATCAACTCGCTGTTCTTCATCCTCTTCGCAGCCAGTTTCTTCAAACCACAGTCCAGGCGGGACTGGCGAACACTCGGGTTGTTCTCGGCGTTTGTCGTGGCATTGTTCACCGAGATGTATGGTTTCCCGCTGACCATCTACTTGTTGTCAGGCTGGCTGACCGAGAAATTCCCAGGCATCAATTGGTTGTCCCACGATGCTGGCCACCTGCCCGAAATGTTGTTGGGCTGGAAGGTTAATCCGCACTTCGGGCCATTCCACATCCTTTCGAATGTGTTCATCCTGGGCGGCTTCTGGCTCCTCTCCAAGGCATGGCCGGTGCTGTATAACGCCCAGCGCAGCGGAGAGCTGGCGAGCACGGGACCCTACGGCCGAATCAGGCATCCTCAATATGCAGCCTTTATCCTGGTCATGTTTGGTTTCCTGATGCAATGGCCAACCATCATCACTGTCTTGTTGTTCCCGATTCTTGTGGTGACCTATTTACGCTTGGCCCATCAAGAAGAAAAAAGTGCTCTGGCCGAGTTCGGGGAGCGCTACAGGCAATATATGGAACATGTACCGGCTTGGTGGCCGAGAGGGAAGGGGCATCAGCGAAGCGCCTAGCATCAGCCCGCGCAGCGCTCTAACCGAAAGCCTTCCTGGCCGGTGTAACCGACGAATACGCCGTGCCAGTCGGGACAGTTAGTGACTACAACTCGACGGAGGTTGGCGTATATCCCGCTTCCGCGATTGCATCTCGGATGTCTTCGATAGTGGATTGAGTCGAAACGACCGAAACTAAGCGGCGCTCAAGGTCGACAGTCACCTTGGACTCGTCGTCAATGGCTTTCAATGCTTTGTTGATGAGACCAGCGCAGTGGCCGCATGTCATGTCGTTTACGTGAAAAGTAATCATGGTGTTTTTCCTTGTGGGTGGTGCCGTACCTCGGCAATCACCACTCTGGGCCTTCCCATAATGGCAAGGTCAAGCGAATAAATATCCTCAAAATAATCGCACAAAGCTCCTTGACCTTCCCACGGCTGGAAGGTCCATCATGGGTTTATTGGTAATCCAAAAGGAGATTCAAATGGTTCCCTCGTCTGTTTCTAGTTCTGCTCTCGAATTAAGACTTGGTATTGTTGGGATGAACTGTGCATCCTGTGTATCCCGTGTCGAGAAGGCGCTAAAGCACCTCACCGGCGTGACTGAAGTCAGCGTAAATCTGGCGACAGAGGAGGCATCTTTGAAAACGATGCCCGAAGTCCCTGCTGGTGACCTGGCCGAAGCCGTTCGAAAGGCCGGATACGACGTGATGACGCAATCTGTTGAGCTACAGATTGACGGTATGAGTTGTGACTCTTGTGTCGGCCGCGTCGAAAAAGCCTTGTCCAAAGTGCCAGGGGTACTGAGTGCCTCGGTGAACCTGGCGACAGAAAAAGCCACAGTTGCGGCGCTATCCGGCGTTACGTTTGCCACGTTGGCGGCGGCCATCGGCAAAGCGGGTTACAGCGCGAAGCCGGTGTCAGCAACACAGCAGGAGGCTGCTCATAAGCAAATCCCTGAATGGTGGCCCGTTGCCGCAAGCGCATTACTGACACTCCCTCTGGTGGCTCCGATGCTGCTCCAAATCGTCGGGTTCGATTTAATGCCCGATGGCTGGGTGCAACTGGCGTTGGCGACACTGGTTCAGTTCTGGCTGGGCTGGCGCTTCTATCGGGCCGGGTGGAAGGCGGTCAAGGCACGCGCTGGCAACATGGACTTGCTCGTATGCCTGGGTACGAGCGCGGCATATGGCCTCTCGGTCTATCAGCTTATTCAGGGCGGAGGAGGTCATGCTCACCATCTCTACTTCGAAGCTTCGGCAGCCGTCATCACACTGGTCCTGCTGGGAAAGTGGTTGGAGGCTCGGGCGAAACGACAGACAGCCGATGCCATCCGGGCGCTAAACGCCATCCGCCCCTCTATTGCGCGTGTGCTGGTCGACGGCCATGAAGTTTCAATGTCGGTTGAGCAGATTGCGATTGGCGACCTTGTCGTGGTCCGTCCCGGCGAACGAATCTCGGTGGATGGCGAAGTCGTGAGCGGGCAAAGCCATGCCGATGAAGCGCTTATCACCGGCGAGAGCCTGCCCGTATCAAAGAGTGTTGGCGATAAGGTGAGCGGTGGGTCAGTCAACGGTGAAGGCCTGTTGCACGTACGAACGGGCGCGGTCGGCGCCGAGACAACGCTCGCTCGCATCATTCGCATGGTTGAATCTGCCCAGGCAGCCAAGGCACCTATCCAGCGTATTGTGGACCAAGTAAGTGCTGTATTCGTCCCCGTGGTATTGGTTGTTGCACTCCTCACCTTTGCTGGCTGGATGGCATACTCGGGGAACTGGGAAGAGGCTTTAATCAACGCAGTCGCCGTCCTCGTTATCGCGTGCCCTTGCGCCCTGGGTTTGGCTACACCAACGGCTATCATGGCCGGTACGGGGGTTGCAGCTCGCCAGGGCATTCTCATCAAGGATGCTGAGGCACTTGAAATCGCGCACTCTGTCACCGCGGTGGCCTTCGACAAAACAGGCACGCTCACCGAAGGCAAGCCATCTCTGGTCAGCATCGAGCCCGCGCCTGGCATCTCGACCGAAGACGTGCTGCGGATTGCAGGGGGGCTTCAGAAAGCCAGCGAGCACCCATTGGCCCATGCCGTTCTGGAGAAGGTCCGCGAACTCAACATTGCCGTATCGGAGGTCAGTGATGCCAAAGCGTTGCCCGGGCGAGGCATTCAAGCTCGGGTGGATGGGCAGTTGATGCTCCTGGGAAGCACCCGATTGATGCAGGAACACGGGGTTAATCCGGGACAATTGGGCATCCGCGCCGCTGCGCTAGAAAGCGAAGGGAAGACCATATCGTGGCTTCTACGCCAGCGCGATACCTCATCTGAATTAGTCGGGCTTCTCGCCTTCGGCGACACCATCAAGCCATCCTCTTATCTGGCAATAGGCCGGCTGCGTAAATTGGGTATCAAAACCGTCATGCTGACCGGGGACAACCAGGGAAGTGCCCATGTTGTGGCAAGAGAACTGGGCATAGATGAGGTGCGCGCTGAATTACTGCCCGGAGACAAGGCAACCATCATCCAGGAGCTTCGGGACCATGGGCACGTAGTCGCCATGGTGGGCGATGGACTCAATGACGCGCCCAGCTTGGTGGCCGCCGATGTTGGACTGAGCATGTCGACGGGTACGGACGTGGCCATGGAGGCAGCGGGTATTACCCTAATGCGGGGAGACCCACGGTTGGTTGTAGACGCCTTTGATGTTTCGCGTCGGACCTACAGCAAAATCAAACAGGGCCTATTCTGGGCATTTGCCTACAACGTGCTTGGCATCCCACTTGCAGCCTTGGGCATGCTTAGTCCGGTGGTGGCCGGTGCTGCGATGGCATTTAGCAGTGTTAGTGTGGTCACCAATGCGTTGCTTCTTCGCCGCTGGCGGGGAGCTGCAACTAAATGAGCATTGAGAGGAGCGCGAGATGAATATCGGTGATGCAGCCAAGGCATCAGGTGTGTCAGCCAAGATGATTCGGCATTACGAGAGCGTCGGATTGTTGCCCCCTGCAAGCCGAACGGATGCTGGCTATCGTCAGTATGGCGAAAAAGACCTACGAACTCTGCAATTCATCCGACGTTCGCGTGACCTCGGGTTCTCGATTGAGGAGATTCGAGGCCTGGTTAGCCTCTGGCAGGACCGGTCACGCCCAAGTCGTGAGGTGAAGGCATTAGCCAAGCAGCATCTGGACTGCCTGGACAGGAAGCTGGAGGAACTGCAATCGATGAAGCATGCTTTGGCGCACCTCGTCAGTTGCTGCCATGGCGACGAACGTCCAGATTGCCCAATCCTGGAGAGCCTTGCAGGAAAGGAAGCCTGACTTAAAAGTAATCTATTCGTCACCTGTCTGACGGTTTCGAAGGCGCACACTGGAATCGTCTAAAGAAGACAACGAATTCGACTTTTGAGGAGTAAGACCATGAAACTGCAAGCCCTGATTTCCGCTTCTACTCTGGCTGCTATTACGGCGTTTTCCGCCAGTGCATACGCCGAAGAAAAGGCTGCTCCGGCCACTGAAATGAAGGTTGAAAAAGCCGCTCCCGCTCAAGCTGCGAAGCCGCACTCCCATGTTCAGGAGAAGACGGGGGTTCCTCAGAGCGTACAGCCTGCCGACCCGGCCAAGACGAGTCCCGCCAAGGACATGTCAAAGCACTACCATCCACGAGATATGAAGTAGTTCGTGCTACGGAACGGGCGGCTCTTCGGAGCCGCCTAGCATTTCAAATGCTAGATTTCGACACCACGCGCCATGGAAACCTTTGCGCCTGCAAAATGCTTGCGGAGGCCGTCGGCTGTGACCATAGGGCAATAAGTTTCAGGTTCTGTCGAAATTTCTTGATGAAGCGCTGGATTGTTGAATGCAATCATGGCTGCCAAGAATTACCGCCAGTTGAAAAGAAAAGCGAACACTGGCACGACGTAGGTCCAATTGACCCGGTTAAAGCCATTCTCGTCAAAAACGACTGAGTTATTCATATCTCTTCAAAGGCCCCTAGCCAGTACGCCTCGGCCATTGCCAGCTTCGAAGCGAACTCGTAATATTAGTAAATCATAATTTACAGATTTGCGAGGTGTGCCATGCTTTCTCGTTTTCCCTGCGCCGCTTTGCTTTCTGCCTTACTTCTTGTGAGCTCAATGCCTGCTATTGCAAGAGGTGGCGGAGGAATGGGAGGGGGAACGGGAGGGGGAATGGGCGGCGGTAGCATGGGCGGTGGCGCTAGTTCGGTGCCCTATATGCCGCCAATACTGGGTGATGATGGTCATCGGTATGAATTTTTTGAGCCGACAAAGCTCGAGCCCAAATTTCCAGACGGCTATCGTTGTTCGTCACCCACTGCGTACTACGGCTCGCCTTCAGATAGTCGTGCTCTAAGTCTAATGACGCCGCCAGGGACACCGTTGCGTGCGATTGCTGTTGGGGAGGTCATTGCAAAAGGAAAAACTCCGAACGCGGATGGCGCCTTCCTCTGGTTGCGTCTGGCCCCAGAAGACACAGGGCACCCGTTTTGGACATTCGTAAAATATCAGCGGTTGCAGGATATTCCCTCCATCGAAATTGGTAGTAGAACAACAGTAGGTGAAGTGATTGCAGTATCGGGCGAAACGGGAACTTCCCCATTAACGACCGTATACGGTCCCAGTCCAGAGTTCAGAATGGGCGGGAAGTATCAATCGGTTGTTAAAGCTCGAGATGGAAAACTCGATGACCCGATGATTTTCTACATCAGCGGTATTGCCAATCCTCAGATTGCTCATAGCGCATCAGAAGAGCCAAAACAAATTGCGGTGTCGGTCATTGGACCGGAGGACATGTTGCTACCAACGGCCAGTAACTCGGTGTGGCCCGTTGCTTGCAGCAGATAGTAATCGGCCAAATTACAAATTGCCAACCTTCCACGAAACCTCTTCTGTCATCATTCGGAGCGCATTGGAAGGTCGGTGGAGGCATGTGCCCAGCGTCAGTTAACGGCGTATTAGGGGACATCCAAAATGAATCTCGTGCCAACTCCGCAAGGCCGGAATTGGCCGGGTCGAGGCAGTGAGTGCCCAAATTCGCTCGCCGAATACCAGCCATTCGCCAGGGGCGAACGGCGTCTGAACTATAGAAATTGGATAGCAGGCTCGACTGGCCGGTTGTGGCCGGGTGCTGAAGTCCATGTTGCCACCGTCAATGGCCGGAATTTGCTGGATACCAACCGGTCAGGTCTTTGTCTCTCAAACGTTCAATTTCGAGACAGCCCAGAAGACCGTGGACTAGTCCCTCATAAATGGGGTTTTTGTGTCTCAAAATCATGTCTCATTTGCTAGACTGCAGCTATAGTTTTCGAGATGGGTTGGGATACGACATGGCTCTACATTTGTATCTGGATTTTGATGGTGTTACACACCGCCTCGGTGAAGCAGCCGTGGACGACGGCTTCCGACTCCTCGACAACCCGAATCTATTTCTTTGGCTGCCAATTCTCGAGACACTACTCGAGCCCTATCCCACGGTTCGCATCGTTGTTTCGTCTGATTGGCGAAGGCTTTTCGACGACGATGCGCTAAAGCAGCTGCTCCGACCCAGCCTTGCTTCTCGATTTGTCGGTGTAGTCGAAGTCATCGAAACGTCTCGAGCAAATGAGATTCAAATAGACGCAGAACGACGTGGCCTGGCATCGTGGGTTGCACTCGATGACCACCCCACCGTTATTGAAGCCAGCCAAACTGACCCCCGCTATATTGCTTGTGACTCAGCAACCGGGCTCAGCAATCCAAGGGTCCAAAGACAACTCCAGTGCTATCTCGCAAAGGAAGCGTCGTGCTGATTGGCTATGCTCGCGTCTCTACAGGCGACCAAAACCTCAACCTCCAACTGGACGCTCTCAATGCCGCCGGCTGCAATCAAGTCTGTACCGACCAAGTCTCGGGCGCAGCAAAGCACCGCCCTGGCCTCGAGGAGGCATTCAAGTACATCCGCCCTGGTGACACTTGTCGTGTGGAAACTCGACCGCCTGGGCCGCACCGTCAAAGGGCTGGTCGACCTTGTCGAAGAACTACAGGCAAGGGACATACAGTTCAAGAGCTTGACCGACGGCATCGACACGTCGACGGCGAGCGGCCGGTTCTTTTTGCATGTAATGGAAGCAATGGCTCAGATGGAACGTGAGCTCATCAAGGAGCGAACCAAGGCCGGCCTGGCTGCGGCCAAAGCACGCGGCCGCACGGGTGGGAGGAAGACGGTTATGGACGCCTCGAAGATTGCAGCGGCCAGGGCGCTGCTTGAGGCTGGTACGCCGGCGACGGAAGTGGCCAAGAACCTCGGCGTCGGGCGGGCCACGCTATATCGGTCCATCAAGCCGGCCAGCAGCCTGGCCGACATGCTGACTAAGATGCCAAATGTTGGCATCGACTCAGATTTTGACAGGGCTGCGAATACCGTTAGCTGAGGGGGCCCATATGAAAAAAGCAAAAACACGGACGCCGCCAATTCTGACTCAACTCGTCTCAAGCACTCGGCATGCGAATAGAGCAATACGCTCAGCGGTAACGTATGTAGCTAAGTCCAATCGACGACTCACAAAAAACAAACCCGGCAGCCTAGCGCAGCTATTGGCTGAGATGCCTGAGGGCCTCCCGATAAACCGAGACTGGGACAACCTACTGCCAGTGGGGCTGGAAGTTGTTGGCCACGCTCAGCCAACCGCTGTGGCCGACATACCACCCGATGACCTCGAAGTTCAGATGTCTGATAAGGTTCTCGAGTCCGTCAATAAACTGCGAGGGATTGTGCGCAAACCGGCCAGGCCGGTATCAATCGCCGCCATGCATGACGCCATTGCGGCCAAGGTAGTTGCTGACGCCGATACAGCTAATGCAACTGAGGCAGCTCGGAGCCTCTCGGGCATACGGACAGCCAGCAGCTCAGGAAAGCAGTCATGAAAGAAGCCAAGAAGCGCCCAAGGCCGACCTTAGCTCGACTCGTTTCAAGTACGCGGCGAGCCGAGCGGGCCGTGCTCGGTAATCTGGACCATGACGACATCCGAGCTTGGGAAAATATGGTGCCGGTTGGCCTGGAGCTTATAGGCTACGGAGATGCGGCGGCAGTTCGGCAGATGCAAGAACTCATGGCCAGTGCGCCCGGGGGCATCAGCCAAGATGAGCTCAAGGCCATGATTGACGAGGGCCGGGACTAGTCGTTGAGCGGCCGAAACTTAACGCTTTCATACTTGGAAGCGGTTCGTTGGTTCTGCCACGATAAACGCTATTGCTAGTATGTCTGTTACGGCTGATACGCCAAAATCCATTGTCACAATAACTGTATGGATGTACAGTTATTACAATGCTCATCCGCCTCCATCGGCTTCGCGAACGGGGCTGGCCCATTCCTCGATATCAGTTCGCCTTCAAAGAGGCGCAACTAGGGGATTTGACCGTACATGAAGAGCGCGACGAGGTTCTGAACCGCTATACGAGAGTGGCCAAGGTGCGGAGCACTGAGAAAGGCAACCCTTTATTGGTGCCCTGCCTGTTGGATGCGCAACTATTGGAGGTAACGAGAGAGCGCCTGGTGTTATCCGGTATTGAGCGCATCGAGCAGCCATGCATCGCTAAGATTGAGGACTTTGCACAAACTTGGGTTTGCTGGCTTGACGCCTAATCCCGCGGCCCAGCAGTCAACGTGACGTGTAGCCCGCCTCTCGGAAATACTGGCATATGTCGCCGGCGGACACTTCCAAGTCGGAAGCCCATTCTGCGGCCAGCTTCTGGGGCGTGGTGTTGGCCAAGTCACTGCGTTTTGAGTAGCGCTGTGCTCATATGCAGATATTGTATCTGGCCGCCGAAAATATGGAGCACAGCGGCATCAGATGCAGCGAGACGCTGCCACCCCGAAAACCAATAGCCTGATAGGACTTTCCGGTCTGCTCGCAATTTGGGGAATTCGCGTTATCCCTTGCTCACGCAAGCCAAAAAATACCTGCTTTGCGTACACGACTGATACTTGACCACTATGAATAGGATTAGCGGTATTCCTCTGAAGGCTTAGCCCTCGAATACTGAACGGCCACGGAATCCATCGGCCAGGTAATCAATGCCGAACGGGTCGATACCAAGCAAAATGATGTTGCTTGGCACAATGGCCAGTAGCTTCGTCTGCTAAAGATACGCTGGGTGCCTCTTCAAGCACTTCGTTTTCAATCCAGCCCATTCGGCCAACACCACCGATACCTGCTTCTGGAACACGAGCTTTGCAAGATGCTGCCGAACTCGGCATCGTATTCGCGATGTTTTCCGCCAACGTTAACCCCGAAGAAATTCGCTACCCCGTGTGCCTCGAGACAATGTGGCAAATTTGGTACCAAGCGAGGGCACAATACGAGCAGTACCGTTTACCGCAGACCTCGACCGACCCTAGATGCCCCCGAATAAAGGCATCAGCGATGCTATTTACTCCCTCTCGCTCAATGGTTTTTATACCTCAATTTCGCCGATATGTCAAGCCTAACTATTTGATTTAATGTGGTTATGCTATAGTTTATCATTGATTTTAATTGGCGCGGCAATTCTATTGATGAGGAGCGGTAGCATGGACAGTCTTGTTTTAAGCATTGCGGCAGCGCAACAAGTCAAATTTGCAGCTACAGCAGGGGCATAAACTTGCCCCCGGTGCTGTTTCTCGACTTTGACGGCGTCATGCATGGGCATGTCACGCCTGAGGACGGCAACGTTTTTGCCGACTTGGGCTTCCCGCCGGACGAGGCAGCCCGTTCCCGAAGTCGTACCTAAATTGCCTTCTCCACATCGTACCGCTCATGCGGTTGTTGATGTCCCGATTGAGGGGCGGCTAGGTGTTGCACTTCCTTTGCTGTTCCTTGCTGATGGGGAGGTGGCTGTCTTTGCGGCATCATTCCTTCGCAATCTGCTGTTCGTAGGGACTGAGCCGGCTACGCTAATAAAGCATGCGAAATCTATCGGGCTGTTCTACGACTATTACGTGCTGGAGAAGGGGGCTCCATCGCTAGATGGGCGGGGGATGGCGCTCTTGGTTATGCAGTTCTATGAAGCGCGCCGCAATGGCTGTCCGAGTCTTGGGTGGTCTCCTGTCAAGGTGACCACGGCTCATAATGATTTAAGGCACATTACCGATTTCTCCTCGTTTTGCGCCACTAACTTCGGGCACGTCGAAGCCAATCCAGTAGAAGAAATTCTGCTGAGTCAGCTATCCGGGAAAGAGTTCAACCTTTGGCTGGCTCAGGCTTCAGCCAGAAAGAAGTGGGACCTGCTATTTCACGCATACGGTGCGACCGAGGAAGGGCGCGGGAAATTGCGAAAACCTTCCTTCCGGCCTAAGCGGAGAAAGTTTAAGCGGACTAAGTCAGTTAAATATTTCCCGCCCGTGCACGTCCTTAACTTCATTGCCCAAGGTCGTTCAGTACGCGACCGGTTGTGCTGGCTACTGCTGTTTTTCGGTGGGCTACGCATCTCCGAACTGATGCACATCTTCACGCGGGACATCTCGATAAATGCCGACGATGGCACAGCCCGCGTAGTTATTGCGCATCCGGAAGACGGGCAAATTGATTGGGTCGACGCCACTGGAAGGCGTCGCAACGGTAATCGTGCCTCCTTTCTTCTTGATAAGTACAACACCATTCCCCGTACCCAGTTGCCTCACCGGCATCCGCTCCACGCTGGCTGGAAAGGAATGCTGATGGATGACGCGCGCCGGGAGGAAAGCATTGTGTACTGGAGTAACCCCAGCATGGGAAGGCTCTTCCTGGAACTGCACAAGGAGTACATGCGCACAGTTCGGCTCGGGGTGGCAGACGAACATCCTTATTACTTCGTGGCGCAACGAGGTGATGCCTTCGGCGAGCCGCTGAAGCTCTCCGGGCTGACAAAGCAGTTTTACCGATGTGCAGACCGTGCAGACCTTCCGGTTCCATCTGATGGTATTAATCCGCATGGAGGAAGGCATTTCTACGGCTACTACACGGCTACTTGGCTGAGGCTTTCAAAGGAGCGGGTGCAGAAAATGATGCACCACGCCCAACTATCCTCAACCGAGGTCTACTACACCATAGATAGCGCCGTCATGCGCTCAGAATTGGCTCAGGCCCATCAGCGGATGGCAGAGGCCATGCCGGCGTTTTTGCAGAACAAACAGCGCTTGCTGTCAGATGAAGGTGGTGAACATGAGTGAGTTTGGCCTGAAGGTCTTTGAATCCCCTGTGACGAAGCGTCAGATTTCGCTTAACACCCATCCCACGGAATTCGTCTGGCTGCATGTTCCCTCGCATGCTGAGTTTGAGGCTGTGCTGCGTGAACATGAGCGCATTCGTATTCAGGAGGCCTGGGAGGAGTGGTCCGCACTTCTGGATGAAACCTCGATAAAAGGATTCCGGCCTGCGCTTAACTCCTCACTCCGGAACCTATCAACATCAGCCGTCGCACGTCGCCTTGGATACTCGAGAGTTCGAGGCGTTGGCGAAGAGTTGCGCAAGCTGTCTGTTGAAGAGCAGCGAGCGCGGCTTCGGCAGTGCATGCCGAATAGCTATGAAGAGCTGGTTGAGATGGCTAGTGCACCTGGGTTGATTCATACCTATACTCAAAACATACGGCAAGATTTCCTGAATACAGGGGATGTTCAGGCATTTGTTCGACACATCTCAAGCTACCCGATAGCTGCCAAGACCGGGGAGCAGCGGCGCGTGGTTTCCCGGTATGCAGAGTTGCTTCTTATGCTTCGAGCAAAAGGTTGGCTACTGTTCGCCACCGCCTTTGTAAATTGGTCTAATCAAACCAAGTGGAGCGCTGCGCTAAATCCAGCTTACACCGGCGAAATGGCAGGCCTCTTGAATGAGTTTAGGGGGCATCTTGATGATGAGCGCCTGGACCACATGAGCCCGGTTGAGAGATTTGGCTGTGGGGCAATATTGGTCAGTTCGATGACTGAACTCAGCGACATGTCTGCCCCGCTTATTGAGGAGCTCGAGGCCATGTGCGCAACATGGGCTGAGACTGCCGGCCGGGATGGTGGTCGGTTGGCTGGTGATTCTCGTTGGGAGTTAAAGCTAGGGCGTGCACTGCGGACTATCTGGAACCATGCACACCCCTCCCAGCCTATAGCCCAGAAACCACACCATAACCGGAAAGAGATTCTCAAGCTCGATGGCTCTTTCGAATGGTTGGTGGTTGCTAGACCTGAGTTTCATATTTGGACAGCCACACTTGCACGCTTTGTCAGCCAACGAACCTCGTCTGCCTCAAAGCAAAGCCTCATCACTGGATTGAATTTCTTCTGCGATTTCCTATCCACGCTGCCGACCCCACCGTTATCACCAGAGCGTGTAGAGCGTCGGCTACATATTCATGACGTAACTTTGCGCAATAAAGCCACGTTTATGCAGGCCTTGGCGGAGTGGGATAGAGATGCCAGGCGAAAGAACCTGTTTCTGGGCTACCTGAAAGAGTTCTTTGACTGGGTGCGAGATTGGCTGCATGCCGAAGGGCGAATGGCCGAAGCTAATGCGTATGTGAACCCTGTGACCAGCCAGGACTTCTTCGATACCGGGGAGCGTAACGCCCAAAGCTTTCGGACTGCATTGCCTTCGTGGTTGCTGAAGGAGTTACGCGAGACCATCACCGATGACGATTTTGCTTTCTTTCGCTTGGACCAGACCCGTGATTGGATAACAGTCTTCGACCGTGCGCACGGCAAAACTATACGTCAGTGGTGGCCTGGCAGCGCGGTTTGCTTGCTGGTGATGCTCGAATTGCCTTTGCGTAGCCATCAAGCCCGATGGTTGGATTCGGGCCTCCTGGATGAATTCACGCTGGACCACACAACCGGAAAGATGGCTAAAAACGACCATGTTGGTGTCATTAATGGGCGCCGAGAAGGGTGCATTCGCCAGATGCACGATACATTACGACAGGAGACTTGGTGTGGTTTGTTCGTGAACACCAATAAGACTGCTATGTATAAATCGGACAAGCCCGGCTATGAGGTCCCATACTTGCCGCCAGTGTTGGCCGAGCACCTTGTCCGAGTACGGGAATGGAGCCTTCGCTACCTCCCTCCTCTTGCCAAACCGGTTCTATACGCGGAGGCAGCTCTTGGTCGCCATGTGTATTCTGAAGCGAACATACAGCATGCTCCCCGGGTGGCACCGTTGTTCCGCGACCCTACAACTATAGATAAAACGAGCCCCGTGACTTACAGTCGGCTTGCGCGAGCCTATGTTCGTGTCCTGGCCGAAACGGAGAAAAAGGTCAAAAATAAGTATGGTGTAGACATTCAGCTAACTGAGCCAAAACCAAACGGTAAGGGCTTGGCTTGGAAGTATGACCTGCACACCCTGCGGATTAGTGGCATCAGCGCCATGATTGAGAATGGTGTCCCACTCGAGGTGGTTTCCCAGTTTGTGGCGGGACATGCGTCGCTATTGATGACCTTGTGGTATCTCAAGAGCTCGCCTGGGAAAATGCGGGAGTTCATTGCCAAAGCGCATGATAAGGCAGCAGTTGAGGAGGACTTCGTCGGTAGCAGTGACTTCTTGGCAAATGTTGAACAGTTCTCTCCATTCTTGCTGTCGAAGGATAGCGACCGACGCTCGGCGAATGGCGATGTAGCCTTTGCAGCTATGAAAGAGCACTCTGGTTTGTGGACCATCTCCAGTGATGGCATCTGCCCAGGTACCGCATGTTCTGAGGGCGGGCAGCTCGATGTAACTGGCGAGCGTTATGGTGCAGTGCCTGGCGGTCGTCGTTGCGGTTTGTGTCGATTCTGGCTGACTGGGCCAGCGTTCATTCTTGGACAAGTTGCAGAGGTAAATAACCTCATTTATCAAGTTCGCCGAAAGGGGCAAGAACTCGGCGATGCGCGCGACCAGCTGATTGACCAGACAGATGCCGGCTTGAAGTCGAAGGCGGCACATACGCGAAACCGCATCGAGGCGCTTGAGCGGGAAATTATGTTGGATATTACGGAGTGGCAGGCCAGGTATGCATTCGCCACGGAGTCGTCAAGCCTTCTCGATGAGTACGTCAAAACACGTCAGCAATTAGCTGCTGACCGTAACCTGCCAGCCCCGCTTCTGACCACCAGTTCCGCCGAAGAGTTGAAAGTGACCTTGCTGGAGACGAACGAGTTCATCCTGATTGACCACGTTACTCAGATGGTGGACTTCCTGCCAGGGTTTAAAAACCGTGAAGCTATGCAGGAGAAGCATCTCATTCTGGCGCGCTTGCTCGAAGCGAACGACCTGCCTCAATTTATGTTGCAACTAGATGCTGCCATGGCGGATGAGGCCGCAAATCTCCTGTCTTCTATGCTTCTCCAGTACGTCAGGGCACAAGACCTGCCGAGAGTGTTGGCCGGGGACATCAAGCTTGCAAGCATTCCACCTCTTGATGAAGGCATCAAGGGGTTGGCGGCAATGACCACAAACTCCATTCGCCAGTTGCATACGCGGCAGATGATTCCCCTCGCCGAGGCTTAATGTGACGAAACCTCAAATCACCGATGACATCTTTGAGACCATGTTAGCTTCAATCAATAACCCTCGCCTTAAACAGTCCCTGGAACGCGTTAAGGATGCCTGTGACTTCCTTGAGAAGTCCCAGGGGGCTATCTCTCCAACAGCGGTTGGAAGCTACTGCTCAGACCGCTGGAAAGGACCTAAGACACAGTCTATCCGGAATTCTCAAGACACTTTGTTCCGCTATCTTCAAACAAGGATGGCTAAGCAAATACTACCCGTCACGGCAAAAAAGCAATCGTTTGAGCCGGTCATCCGCGACGAGACTGTACGGGCCTATGTGACTCTGCTCAAGACTGAGCGTGACGAAGCGATAGGGCTCAAGAATCGCATCATTGCCGGCCTTCGGAGTTTGCCTGGCATTCCGATTGATGACCTGATTGCTTCTGGCTTCAGGCAGGTTGCCGCCAGCAAGAAGGACGAGGCAGCCGTAAGCAACGAGGTGCGTGAAGCGCTGTCACGGTTGTTTACTGAAAGCAATCTTGCCTCGGTTGGCCTGGAGCTCTATCGTGAGAGACTTCGCCATATCACCACGAAAAAGGTACTACTTGAGAAGCTTGACGTTGAGGCGCTGATTGCGCTCATTCGGGCACCAAAGAGCCCTCTCGGAGCGGCAGCACTGCCGGCCCCGGGGCACGAAAACAACGCCCTCTGAAATCCTGTCTTGGTTGAGTAGTTGCATAACTTGTTATAGGCTACGTGTATACAAGGCGTGTAAGCAAATAGTTGCTTTTTTAGGGGCGATTGTTCCGGAACTGGCCTACGACCGTTCCTGCACCGTGCTCTTCGGCACCTCGACCTTCCTCGGCAACTACGCCAAGTTCGCCCATCCCTACGACTTCTATCGCCTGCGCTACGTCGTCGCCGGTGCCGAAAAGCTGTCGGAAGCGGTGCGCAGCCAGTGGTTCGAGAAATTCGGCATCCGCATCTTCGAAGGTTACGGCGCCACCGAAACGGCGCCGGTTCTGGCGGTCAACACGCCGATGGCCTACAAAACCGGCACCGTCGGCAACCTGCTGCCGGGCATCGAGTATCGCCTGCAGCCGGTGTCCGGCATCGAGCATGGCGGCATCCTGCACGTGCGCGGCCCGAATGTGATGTCCGGCTATCTGAAGTCCGACCAACCGGGCGTGCTGCAGCCGCCGCTCTCCGAACTCGGCGACGGCTGGTACGAAACCGGCGACGTGGTGCAGATCGACGACGAGGGCTTTCTCAAGATCGTCGGCCGGGTAAAGCGCTTCGCCAAGATCGCCGGCGAGATGGTCAGCCTGGAAGTCGCCGAAAAGCTGGCGACGGCCAGTTCGCCCGACAAGCTGCATGCCGTGTCGAGTCAGCCCGACGCCAGCAAGGGCGAGGCGCTGGTGCTGTTCACCACCGATGCCGCGTTGAGCCGCGAACTGCTGGCCGCCAAGGCGCGCGAACTCGGCGTGCCCGAGCTGGCCGTACCGCGCAAGATCCAGCGCGTCGAAGCGCTGCCGCTGCTCGGCACCGGCAAGATCGATTACGTGACGCTGAAACGTCTGGCGGAGGCGGCATGAGGGCCGACCGTCGGCGTTTTCTCGGCTGGCTTGCCGGTGCTGCCGGGCTGGCCGCCGGCGGCGGGGCGCTGGCCAAGCCGCTGCTGGTCAATCAATGCCGCGTCGCCATTCCGGCCGGCTTGATCGACAGCCCGTGGCTGCAACAGGCGTGGGCCGACGTTGATCCAGCGCAGTTGTGGGACTGCCACGTCCACCTGGCCGGCATCGGCGATGGTGGCAGCGGTATCGTGGTCGGGCCGCAATTGTCCTCGCCGCTGCATCCGTTGCACTACGCCCAGCGCCTGTTCTACATGAATGCCGGTTGCGCCCACGAGGCGCCGGGCAAGGTCGATCAGGCCTATGTCGCGCGTCTGCTCAACCTTTGCGATGCGATGCCGGCCGGCTTCAAGGTCATGCTCTTCGCTTTCGAGCGCTTTCACGATGGCCAGGGTGAGGCGCATCCCGAGCACTCCGCCTTCTACGTGCCGAATGCCTGGGCCGCCAGGCTGGCCAGGGATTTCCCGGCGCGCTTCGAGTGGGTCGCCTCCTTGCATCCCTACCACGCGGCTGCGGTCGACGACCTGAAACAGGCGATTTCCCAGGGCGCCCGCGCCGTCAAATGGCTGCCCGCCGCGATGGGCATGGACCCGGCTGCGGCCCGTTGCGATGCCTTTTACCGTGTGCTGGCCGAGAGTGGCACGCCGCTGATCGTTCATTGCGGCGAGGAAAAAGCCGTCAAAGGCAGCGATACGCAGGCCTTCGGCAACCCGCTGCGCCTGCGCCGCGCGCTCGATGCCGGGGTCAAGGTCGTCGTCGCCCATTGCGCCTCGCTTGGCGACGATCTCGACGACGCTGGCAAGCCGCATTCCAGTTTCGACCTCTTCCTGCAACTGATGGCCGAGTCGCGCGCCAAGGGGCTGCTGCACGGCGATCTCTCGGCCATCACCCAGCGCAACCGGAAACCGGCCTTGATTCGCACACTGCTCGAGCGCGGCGACCTGCACGATCGCCTGCTGCATGGCTCCGACTACCCGCTGCCCGGCATCGTGCCGCTGACCTCGACCGCTTCCCTGGCGCGCGCCGGCTTGCTGCCGAAAGCGGCAGTTCATGATCTCGACATCCTGCGCCAGCACAATCCGCTGCTCTTCGACTTCACCCTGAAGCGCCTGCTCAACTGGCAGGGTCATTCCTTCTCTCCGGCGGTCTTCAACACCCGCCGACTTTTTGCTGCGAGCCACGCATGAGCGGACAATTCGGACTTCTCAAACAAAAGCGCTTCGCGCCTTTCTTCGTCACCCAGTTTCTCGGCGCCTTCAACGACAACCTGTTCAAGAACGCGCTGGTCGTGCTGCTGACCTTCCAGGCGGCGCAATGGACGACGCTGCCGGCCGAGTTGCTGGCCAACCTGGCGGCCGGCATCTTCATCCTGCCCTTCTTCCTGTTTTCGGCGACCGCCGGACAACTGGCCGACAAGTACGACAAGGCCATGCTGGCCAGATTGGTCAAGGTGCTGGAGATGCTGATCATGGGCATCGCCGCCGCCGGCTTCTTCCTGCACAGCCTGCCGGTGCTGATGGGGGCGCTCTTCCTGCTCGGCCTGCATTCGACGCTGTTCGGGCCGGTCAAGTACGCCATCCTGCCGCAGCACCTGCACAGCGACGAGCTGGTTGGCGGCAATGCGCTGATCGAGGCCGGCACTTTCGTCGCCATCCTGATCGGCACCCTGGCCGGCGGCCTGCTCGCCGGCTCGGTCGAGCATCCGGCCTGGATCGCGCTCGGCGGCTTCGTCGTCGCGGCGGCCGGCTACCTGACCAGCCGTGGAATTCCGGCGGCGCCGGCGCCGGACCCGGGGCTGGCGATCAACCTCAATCCGCTGACCGAAACCTGGCGCAACATCAATTTCGCCCGGCAGAACCGCACGGTTTTCCTGTCCATCCTCGGCATCTCGTGGTTCTGGCTGTACGGCGCACTCTTCCTCGCCCAGTTCCCGGTCTATGCCAAGAACGTGCTCGGTGGCGGCGAGTCGGCGGTGACGCTGCTGCTGGCCACCTTCACGGTCGGCATCGGGATCGGCTCGATGCTTTGCGAGCGGATGTCCGGCAAGCAGGTCGAAATCGGCCTGGTGCCTTTCGGCTCGATCGGCCTGACGCTGTTCGGGCTCGATCTCTATTTCGCCTCGCCGGTCGGCCTGGCCGGCACGACGCCGCATCAACTGCTCGCCTTGCTCAGCATTCCGGCTGTCTGGCGAGTGCTGGTCGACCTGATGCTGCTCGGCGCCTTCGGTGGCTTCTTCATCGTGCCGCTTTATGCGCTGGTCCAACTGCGCAGTTCGCCGGAGCACCGGGCCCGCATCATCGCCGCCAACAACATCCTCAACGCGCTGTTCATGGTGGTCGGGGCGCTCGGGGCGGCGGCCATGCTCGGCGCCGGGCTGTCGATCCCGGCGCTGTTCGGCATCGCCGCCCTGCTCAACGCAGCGGTGGCGATCTACATCTACGGGCTGGTGCCGGAATTCCTGTTGCGCTTCATCGCCTGGCTGCTGGTCAAGGCGGCCTACCGGCTGCGCAGCGAAGGGCTGGAAAACATTCCGAGTGAAGGCGCCGCCGTGCTTGTCGCCAACCATGTCAGCTTCGTCGATGCGGTGGTGATCATGGGCGCTTCGCCGCGGCCGCTGCGCTTCGTGATGGACTACCGGATTTTCCGCATTCCTCTGCTCAGCTTCATCTTCCGCCACTGCGGCGCGATCCCCATCGCCTCGGCCAAGGAGGATGCGGCACTGATGGAAAAAGCCTTCGCCGAGGTGTCGACCGCGCTGGCCAACGGCGAATTGGTCGCCATTTTTCCGGAAGGCTATATCAGCCGCGACGGCGAATTGCAGACCTTCCGCCCCGGCATCAGCCGCATCCTCGCCGCCAACCCAGTGCCGGTGGTGCCGCTTGCGCTGTCCGGCCTGTGGGGTAGTTTCTTTTCACGGATCGACGGCGAGGCGATGAAAACGCCTTTCCGGCGCGGTTTGTTTTCGCGGATCAGCCTGCGGGTCGGGGCGCCGCTCGCTGCCGCCGAGGCGACGCCGGCCAGGTTGCAGGCCACGGTGCTCGCCTTGCGCGGCGAGCAGCGCTAAGGCCGGCGTGCTACCCGGTGCCCAGTTCGCTGCGGGGTTTCTGCTCGGGGGCTTTGTCGAGGGGCTGCGCTTCGTCATTCGGCGCTGACGGGCTTGGCGTCGCTGGTGCTGCAGCAGGGGGCGTTGCCGGTGTGCCGCGCGGCGGAGTAGCGGGCGGAGGTGGGGCTGGGGATTTTTCGCCGCTAGCGCTCACTGCGTTCTCGGCGGCCTTGTCCGCCGCCTTCGCGCTGGGCTTGTCGAGCGGTTTTTCCGGTTTCGTCTCTGCAGGCTTTGCCTCGGCGCTTTCGGCCGGCTTGTCCGGGCTCGCTTCCTTGTCCGCGCTCTTGTCGTTCCCGGCCGCAGGGACGGGAGCGAGTGGAGCATCGTCTGTCGCAGCAGCCTTTGCCTGGTCGGGAGCCTTCTCGGGGGGGCGTCCGGCGCTATTCTGCCCGCCCGGCCAGCCGCCGGGGCAGGTGTTGTCGTTGCGGGCGTCGAGTTCCGGGGTCAGGATCGGGCCCATGGACTTGAGAATCTGCACCGGCAGGGCGGAGGTGAAGCGGTATTTGGCGGCATCCGGCCCCATCACATAGGCGGTCAGCGTGCCGAAGTGGCGCGGGCCGAGGTAGAAGACGAAGGTCGCCGTGCGGTTCATGGCGACACCGCGCGCCGCGCCCCGGCCGAGGACGATGCGGTTGTCGCCGGTGCCGGTCTTGCCGCCGACGGCGAGCGGCGTCCCGTCGGCCAGTTTGAAGGCTCCGGACAGGCGGCGTGCCGTGCCGCCCTCAACCACTTCCGACAGCCCGTTGCGCAGGGCGGCGGCCACTTCCGGTGCCATCACCCGTTCGCCAGTTTCGCCGTTGCTGGCAAAGCGGCTCTCGTAGGGGGTGCCGACGGCGAAATCGAGGCGGTCGATGCGCCGCGTCGGCTGGCGGATGCCGTTGTTGGCGATGATGCCCATCAGTTCGGCGAGCGCGGCTGGCCGGTCGCCGGAACTGCCGAGCGCGGTGGCCAGCGAGGGCACCAGGTGGCCGAAAGGATAGCCGACGCGGACCCAGCGGCGGTGGATGTCGAGGAAGGCTTCGACTTCGAGCATGGTGTAGATGCGTGAATCCTGGGCCCCCTTGAAGCGGGTGTTGAACAGCCAGCGGTAGACGGCCTGGCGCTCTTTGGCGCTGGCCTGGACCAGTTCGCTCCAGCTGCTCTCCGGATGGGCCGACAGGTAGCCGACCAGCCACAGTTCGAGCGGATGGACACGCGCCACGTAGCCGCGATCCGGCAGGTCGTAGGCGGCTGGCCCGTTGCGCTCGTAGAGGCGGCCGACTTCGTCGCTGCTCAGGCGCGCCCCTTCCAGGCGCTGGCGCAGGAAGTTTTCCAGCTCGGCCGGCGTCGCCTGCGGCGACAGGTAGCGAAAGACGGCGGCCAGCCGGCTGGCGTTCGGGCGCAGGCCATCGAGGAAGACATCCTGGATTTCGGCCGCTTTCTTGCCCCGGTACTTGTGCCAGAAGCGGCGCAGGAAGACCTGCCCCTCCTGGTCGGCGAAGCGGGCGAGGTATTCGGCGCGGCGCGGATCGCTGGCTTTTTCCAGCAGCTGCGCACTGCTGCCCGGCACCTGGTACATGGTGTGGCGGACGACGTCGCGCATCAGGCGGACGAAGGGCAGGTTGATCGAACCCTGCAGCGCTTCGCGCACGGTGACGACCCGGCCGTCGTCCTCGTGGCGGAAGTTGTTGAAGCTATGGACGCCGCCGCCGGTGAAGAATTCCTCGCCGGGGCTGGCCGAGTAGCTGCGGGCCAGGGCCGCCTGCAGCATGGCTGGCAGTTCGCGGTCCTTGGCACTGAGCAGATAGTCGATCGCCCAGCGGGTCAGGCGGTCGCGTTGTTCGACCGGCAGTTTGCGCAATTCGGCGGGCGTCTGCCCGGCAAAGCGCTGGTGCAGTTCGGCGACGATTTCCAGATAGGTGGTCAGCACTCGCAGCTTGGCGGTGGAGCCGAGTTCCAGCTTGCTACCTTCGTTGATGTCGAGCGGCTGGTCGGTGGTGTCGGTCTGGACCCGCACGCGGTTGCCGGCCGGCGTGCTTTCGACCAGCGTGAAACTGTAATAGACGCCATTGAGCCGGCCCGGGTCGAGCATTCGTTCACCGAGCAGGCCTTCCTTGCGGGCCACCTCCGGTTCGTCCAGGCGGCGCAGGAAGCTGGTCACTTCCTGCTGCAGCTTGCCGTTCAGCGTCGTCCCGACCTCGGCATCGTAGCGGTCGAGTTCGTACAGCGACGCATCGAGCAGGCCGGCCAGGCGGTTGCGGATGGCCATCGCGCCCTTGCCGGCATCGGCCGGCAGCAGTGCCGGGTCGGTCGCCTGGTTGCGGAATTGCAGCGGCTGGGCCAATGCGGCATCGCGTAGGCCCGGGCTGATCACACCCTGCTCGGCGAGCAGGCGGACGTAGCTTTCCGACAGGCGGGCCAGGCTGTCGTGCCCCTTGGTCGACAGGTAGTAGGTCGGGCGGCGGTGGGCGATCATCAGCGCCACCACCTGGTGCAGTGCCCGGCCTTGCTCGGCGAGGCGGGCACCTTCGGCTTCCGGTGCGGCGAGCAGCGCGTTGACCTCGTCGAAGTCGGCGCCGAACCACACCCAGAGGCCATCGCCCAGGCCGTTGACCTCGCCGAAGGTGGGCGCCGCCGAGAGCGGTACGGTATTCAGGTAATCGAGCAGCAGCGTGCGCCGGGCCGGCAGCGTCTGCTCGCCATCGCGGTAGGCACGGACACTGGCCGAGGCCATCTGGCGCAGCTTCTCGCTGCTGTTCGGTGTCACGCCGTCCGGCGAATGGCGGAATTTCTCGATCTGCGTCGCCAGCGTGCTGCCGCCCGGGGCGTCGAAATCGTCGTTGACCATCCGCCCGATGCGACCGATGACAGCGCGAGCGAAGCGTACCCAGTCGACCGCCGGGTTCATGGTCGGCCGGGATTCGTCGAGCAGGTCGCGGTTCTCGATATACATCAGGGCCTGGCCGATGCGCGGCGGCACGGCGTCAAAATCGGCATAGGCCCGATAGGGGTAGCGGAAGCGGTACAGCGTTTCGCCCCGGCAGTCGGTGACGGTCAGCCCGGCCGAAGTCTTTTCGCGGTAGGGTGGAAAGTAGCCGCGCCCGGTGTAGTTGAGCAGGGCTTCGGAAAAGCGGGCCTGTCGGGTTAGCTTGAAACCGTTGGCGTTCAGGCGGCTGGCGAGCTTTGGCAGTTCGCTGTAGCCCATGCGCTGCTCGAAGGGGCCGTGCGTTGGGAAGCGGATGGCGTCACTGGCGCCGTCGACCATCCGGTAATCGAGGGTTGCCGCGTAGCGGGCCAGATGGGTGGCCTGCAGGCGGGAGGTTTCGATTTCGTCGGCAACCCACAGGCCGGCAGCGGCGAGCAGGGCGACGACAAGGCCACCGGTCAGCCAGTACCGGCGGCGGGGGGCGGGTGCGTTGGGGCGCATGAGATGTTTGTGTTTGTTGTCGGCTTTTCTGTCATCAGTATATTGGCATCGCGCCCTTGTGGGGCGTTTTGATTGTTTTGGGTGTTGGCCGCCGGCGGCAGGGGCGAGACCGGTAAAATGCCCGCTTTTGCTTTCGCCGCCTTGCCATGATCTCTGCTTCAAGCATTCCCGCCGCTGTCGCTGGCGGGCACCAAGGTAAAATCGACCGATGAACTGGCCTGCGCTCAAGGAAAAACTCGATCTTTACGAAAAGCTGATGCGGCTCGACAAGCCGATCGGCATCCTGCTGCTGCTCTGGCCGACGCTGTGGGCACTCTGGCTGTCGGCGCTGGGCAAGCCGAACTGGGTGGTGCTCTGGGTGTTCGTGCTGGGGACCGTGTTGATGCGTTCGGCCGGCTGCGTCATCAACGACTATGCCGACCGCGATTTCGACAAGCATGTCGAGCGGACCAAGGAGCGCCCGCTGACGGCCGGCAAGGTCACGACGAAGGAAGCGCTCACTCTCTTTGCCGTCCTGTCGCTGATTTCGTTTGGGCTGGTCCTGATGCTGGGCAACCAGCTGGTGATCTGGATGTCGGTGCCGGCCGTCTTCCTGGCCGCCAGCTATCCCTTCACCAAGCGCTTCTTCGCCATCCCACAGGCTTACCTCGGCGTCGCTTTTGGCTTCGGCATCCCGATGGCTTACGCCGCCCACCTCGGCAACGTGCCGGCCGAAGCCTGGTGGCTGCTGCTCGCCAATGTCTTCTGGGCGGTCGCCTACGATACCGAGTACGCCATGGTCGACCGCGACGACGACCTGAAAATCGGCATCAAGACCTCGGCCATCACCTTCGGCCGCCACGACGTGGCGGCGGTGATGTTCTGCTATGCGATGACGCTGGCCATCATCGGCTGGGTCGGCTGGACGCTGCATCTGGGCTGGGCCTTCTACGCCGGGCTGGTCGTCGCGGCCGGTATTTTCGGACTGCACTACACCTGGATCCGCGGTCGCCAACGGATGCCCTGTTTCAAGGCCTTCCTGCACAACAACTGGGTCGGCCTGGTGATCTTCGTCGGCATCGTTGTCGACTTCCTGCTTGCCGGCCGGAGCTTCGGATGAACGCCCCGGTTTTTGCCCTTTTTGCCCCGTGGACCGCAGCATTCGCCTGCGCCGACTGTCTTTTTTCGTAGCGGACCCGATGAAATATCACGACTTGCGCGACTTCATGTCGCAACTGGAAAAGACCGGCGAACTGAAGCGCGTCGGCGTCGAGGTCGATACCCGCCTCGAAATGACCGAAATCTGCGACCGTGTGCTGCGCGCCGAAGGGCCGGCCATCCTCTTTGAAAAGCCGAAAACGGCGTCGATCCGACATACGATACCCGTGCTCGCCAACCTGTTCGGCACGCCGAAGCGCGTCGCACTCGGCATGGGCGAGGAATCGGTGCAGGCGCTGCGCGAAGTCGGCAAGCTGCTCGCCTATCTCAAGGAGCCGGAGCCGCCGAAAGGGCTGAAGGACGCTTGGGACAAGCTGCCGATCCTGAAGCAGGTGCTCAACATGGCGCCGAAGAAGGTGTCGAACGCGCCCTGCCAGCAGGTGGTCTGGGAGGGCAAGGATGTCGATCTGGCCAAACTGCCGATCCAGCATTGCTGGCCGGGCGACATCGCGCCGCTGATCACTTGGGGCCTGGTCGTCACCAAGGGGCCGCACAAGAACCGGCAGAACCTCGGCATCTACCGCCAGCAGGTGCTCGGGCCGAACAAGGTGATCATGCGCTGGCTGGCGCATCGTGGCGGGGCGCTGGATTTTCGCGACCACCAGCTGGCCAATCCTGGCCAGCCTTTCCCGGTGGCGGTGGTGCTCGGCTGCGACCCGGCGACCATCCTCGGCGCCGTGACGCCGGTGCCGGACAGCCTGTCCGAATACCAGTTCGCCGGCCTGCTGCGCGGCGGCAAGACCGAGCTGACCCAATGCCTCGGCTCGGCGTTGCAAGTGCCGGCCTCGGCCGAAATCGTCCTCGAAGGCGTCATCCATCCCGGCGAGATGGCGTTGGAAGGGCCGTATGGCGACCACACCGGCTACTACAACGAGCAGGCCGAGTTCCCGGTGTTCGCCATCGAGCGCATCACCATGCGCCACGACCCGATCTACCACAGCACCTACACCGGCAAGCCGCCCGACGAGCCGGCCGTATTGGGCGTCGCGCTCAACGAGGTCTTCGTACCGCTGTTGCAGAAGCAGTACCCGGAAATCGTCGATTTCTACCTGCCGCCGGAAGGCTGTTCGTACCGGATGGCCATCGTCAGCATCAAGAAGCAGTATCCCGGCCACGCCAAGCGGATCATGTTCGGCATCTGGAGCTTCCTGCGCCAGTTCATGTACACCAAGACCATCATCGTCGTGGACGACGACATCGATATCCGCGACTGGAAGGAAGTGGTCTGGGCGATGACGACGCGCATGGATGCGACGCGCGACACGACGCTGGTCGACAACACGCCGATCGACTACCTCGACTTTGCGTCGCCGGTGGCCGGCCTCGGTTCCAAGATGGGGCTGGATGCGACCAACAAGTGGCCGGGCGAAACCAGCCGCGAGTGGGGGCGACCGATCGTCATGGACGACGGGGTCAAGCAGCGGGTCGATACGATGTGGCAGGAACTAGGCCTTTAGGACGAATTGACCCGCGGCTCGGCGGCTTGAGAGAATCCGCTCTCCAGTTGGAATCGAGATACGGAACACGGTGCGAATCCGTGGCGGGCCCGCCGCTGTAACCGGGGACGAAGGCTGCATGGTCGCCAGACCAGCCACTTGCGGGGCATACCCCGCCGGGAAGGCGCAGCGCTTCGGCTGATCCGGAAGCCAGAAGACGAATCGATACCGAGTATGGAGCCAAGGCAAGGGCTCCGTCTGAGCGCATGCGACAAGCGTGTGCTCAGACGGAGCCCTTTTTGTTTTTTGTCTTCCCGAGGAGTGGAAAATGTCCCAAACCATCAAGCAAACCGTCAACGCCCCGCAAACAACCACGAGCCAGAACGCGCCCGTCGCACCGACCATTGCCGTGCGCAAGAGCTGCAATCCGGACGGCATCGGCCTCTCGCACTATGTGCTGATGGACCGGAAGGCGGCCAAATGAACGCTGTGCTTGCCGAGCGTGCCGCCCGCGGCACGCTTTTCCAGCCGGTCGATATCGGCCACCCGCTCTATGCCGCGGTAACCGATCCGCAGACTGCTTTCTGGGCGCTGGTCGACAAGAACAAGGTTCATGAAGCCAATCGCGACCCCGACCTGCTCGCCGCCTACGGCGCCAAAGCCGGGCAGTTCGAACAGGAGTTGCACGCCCTGCGCTTCGGCCTGAAACCGTCCGGCGTTTATTTGAACCCGACCGAGCGCTGCAATCTCAACTGCACCTACTGCTATCTGCCCGATACCCAGCGCAGCAGCGGCACCCACATGTCGGCCGAGATACTGCATGCCTCGCTCGGCAAGCTGCGCGATTATTTCCGTTCGGTGATGCCGGCCGACCGCAAGCCGCGCGCCATTTTCCACGGTGCCGAGCCGTTGATGAATGCGCTGGCGGTGTTCGAGGCGATCGATGCCTTCGCCGACGATTTCGTTTTCGGCCTGCAGACCAACGGCACGCTGCTCGACGACAAGGCGCTCGATTTCCTGACCTCGCGCAATGTCAGCATCGGCCTCTCGCTCGACGGCCCGGTGGCGGATATCACCGATGCCACCCGGCGGACCTGGGGTGGCAAGAGCGTGCACGACAAGGTGCTGCGGGCGATGGAGAAATTGCGCGGCTACGGCTCATGGAGCGTCATCACGACCTGCACGACCGAAAACCTGCCCTACCTGACGCGCATGGTCGAACTGTTTCACGCCCACGAAGTGCCGACCTGCATGCTCAACACCTTGCGCTGCACCTTGCCCGGGGCGCGCGGCGTGAAGCCGGCCGACGGCGACATGGCCAAGGCCTTCTTCGCCGCGATGGACCGGACCTACGAGTTGTACCAGGAAAGCGGCCGCAAGCTGATGGTCGCCAATTTCGCCAATATCCTGATCGGCATCCTGGCCCCGACGGCGCGCCGCCTGATGTGCGACATCTCGCCCTGCGGCGGCGGCCGGGCCTTCTTCGCGCTGGCCGCCGACGGTAGCCTCTACCCGTGCAGCGAGTTCATCGGCCTGCCGCGCTTCAACGGCGGTAGCCTGCTGCTCGGCGGCGTCGAGGCGGCGCTCGATTCGGCGGCCTTCCGCGAGGTGACGACGCGCGATGTCGACCGGTTCAGCCCGTGCGGCGACTGCGCGATCCGTCATTTCTGCGGCTCGCCCTGTCCGGCCGAAGCCGTCGAGATGAACGGCGGCATGGACAAGATCGGCGCCTTCTGCGATTTCTACAAGGAACAGGTCAATTACGCCCTGCGCCTGATCGCCGACGGCAAGGCCGACGACTATCTGTGGGATGGCTGGGACGAGGGTACGGAAACCGTTTTCGCGCTGAGTTGAGCGAATGCCGGCGGGCGCTTTAGTATGGCGCCCTCCAGCATTTTCCAGGCATCGTCGGCCATGCATTCCCGTCTTGTCATTACCGCCACCGATCTGGCCCGGCCCGAGCACGCCGCGGCTTTCCTCGATCTGCTCGACCATTACGCGCACGACCCGATGGGCGGCGGCGAGGGGCTGTCGGCTTATGCCAGGGCCAATCTGGTGCGCGAACTGCAGGCGCTGCCGACTTTTCACGGCGCCCTGGCCTTCCTTGACGGCGAGGCGGTCGGCCTGATCAACTGCTTCGCCGGTTTCTCGACCTTTGCCGCCCGGCCGCTGCTCAATATCCACGACATCGTCACCCGCGCCGAACGGCGCGGCCAGGGGGTCGGCCAGGCGCTGCTGCAGTGGGCCGAAGGGCGGGCCCGCCAGCTTGGCTGTTGCAAATTGACGCTGGAAGTGCTGTCCAACAATACGCGGGCGATGGCATCCTACGAGCGTGCCGGTTTCGCGCCCTATGTGCTCGACCCGGCGGCCGGCAACGCGCTGTTGCTGCAGAAATATCTTGAGGAGGCCAGAGATGCCTGAGCAACTTCCCGTCCCCGACCTGCAAGGCGTGCGCCCGTCGCTGGTCCAGCTGACCCACGTCATCTACGGCCTGCATGCCGTCGCCGTGCTGGTTGGTGTCACTTCGGCGGCGACCGTCGCCGGCGGCTTCGTCTTCGGCCTGCCGTCGCTGATTGCCGTCTTTCTCAATTACCTCAAGCGCAGCGAGGTCAGCGGCACCTGGCTGGAAAGCCATTTCCGCTGGCAGATCCGCACTTTCTGGTTCACCGCGCTGTGGCTGGTGATCTACGGCCTACTGATCATCACCATCATCGGTATTCCGGTCGCTTTCCTGCTCATCGCGCTGCTCGGCTTGTGGGTGATCTACCGCGTCGGGCGTGGCTGGGTGGCGCTGTCGGGTGTGCGGCCGATTGGGGATCACCTGAGCTGACCACCGCTTCTTACCAATGCCGACCAGTGAATATCAGGAAGATGAGCAGCTCGGCATAACGACTATACAACCTTCATCAGGCAGAGATCGGCCAACTGCGGACATAGCGACTGTGAAAAGTCGTCAGGCTCGAACGGCGGGTAACTGATCCTTAAGCCGCCATCAATCACTTTATTCATCAGTCTCTTGGTCGGCCAAAGCCGCCCTTGGGCCTCAGGCCAGCATCGGGCTGCAATGCGCCAGTTACCGGCCGCTCAGCTGCTGATTGCAGTCAATGGCCGCTTTCGTCATCGGCGTAGGACGGCACCCGACCCAAAGCGGTATTTTGCGAGTTAGGAAAGCGGACGTTCTGAACGCCCAGGTTAACCGTCCGCGATGAACCGACAGTTAGTCTCTTCAACTATGCTGAATTGGTGACGAGCGCTCGACAAGCCCACCTTGGTAAGAGCAAATCATGAAACGCTTCCATCGGCGTCGGTGCTTTATAAGGTTCAGATTCGGGCAAGCGAAATGCATGCTTGGACTTCGCTTCGTAGACTACTAGGCCAAGTGCCGTTGGAGCCAAAGAAAACTCGGGTGGCCCCTCAAGCGCGGTGATGGCTTCCGTACGAAATGCTCCGCTGGGGTCTTGAACAGCTACTGCTAAGTCACGCGCAAATTCTCTGACACGATCAGCCGTTAGCGTTACCTTGGTGGGTGTTGCTGCTGAAGTAATCCCCATACCGGGTCCCATATAGGCAGTGTTGTTGATCATCAAACTAGGGGAGCAGCCGTTAGACCTTAGCGCGTGGATTTCCTCCTGCGTATGCCTTCGATTGGGTGAGATGCCATGGAGCTTGAACTGATCCATGTAGCGCGGCCAGTTTTGAGCAACCGTTTCAATAAGCTCTGGGTTTGCGAACCCTTCTTTGGACGGATGGCGTAGCACATCAATGAACGCAACCAAGTTGCCGCCAACCAGACAAAATGCAAGATAGTCTGCAGAACGAGAAAAATATTGCTCGCGTGGAATTGGCTCGCTGCTTAGATGGAGGTGGTAAATGCCCCGGTCGGCCCAAAGTAAGTCTGTTCTCGTGTCATGACGCTCCCCGCTAAAATCATTTCGCAGTATTAGTCCTCGGCCCTGATACGGGTTTATGTCTCCGCCAGTTTTTATTAGGGTGTGTGGACAATCAGGCGAGCCAAATTAGAGCGGCGGCGATAGAAATGAAT
>NZ_LODL01000005.1:295766-357293 GCF_001551835.1 Dechloromonas denitrificans
GCGCCGGACTTGCCGAGAACGCCGTAGTAGCCTTCTTCGGTCAGGATCAGCGCATCCATCTTGGTCGGCGGAGCGATCCACAGACGGGTCGGGATGTCGGACTTGCCTTCGAGGACCTTACCGGCGGCACGGAAGTGGCCGATGTTGGTCATGCAGGAGCCGATGAAGACTTCGTCGATCTTGGCGCCGGCGACTTCGGACAGCACTTTGACGTCGTCCGGATCGTTCGGGCAGGCCAGGATCGGCTCGGTGACTTCGGCCAGGTCGATTTCGATGACCGCAGCGTACTGGGCGTTGGCGTCAGCCTTGAGCAGCGTGCCGTTGGCGATCCAGTCTTCCATGGCGTTGATGCGGCGCTTCAGGGTGCGGGCATCGGCGTAGCCTTCGGCGATCATCCACTTCATCAGGGTGATGTTCGAACGCATGTACTCGACGATCGGTTCCTTGTTCAGGGCGATCGCACAGGCAGCGGCGGAACGCTCGGCGGCGGCGTCGGACAGTTCGAAAGCCTGTTCAACCTTGAGATCCGGCAGACCTTCGATTTCGAGGATGCGGCCGGAGAAGACATTCTTCTTGCCCTTCTTCTCGACAGTCAGCAGGCCAGCCTTGATGGCGTACAGCGGAATGGCGTTAACCAGGTCGCGCAGGGTGATGCCGTCCTGCATCTTGCCCTTGAAGCGAACCAGTACGGATTCCGGCATGTCGAGCGGCATGACGCCGGTGGCGGCGGCAAAGGCGACCAGACCGGAACCGGCCGGGAAGGAGATGCCGATCGGGAAACGGGTGTGCGAGTCACCGCCGGTACCGACGGTATCCGGCAGCAGCAGGCGGTTCAGCCAGGAGTGGATGACGCCGTCGCCCGGACGCAGCGAAACGCCGCCACGGGTCGAGATGAAGGACGGCAGTTCGCGGTGCATCTTGACGTCGACCAGCTTCGGATAAGCGGCGGTATGGCAGAAGGACTGCATGACCAGATCGGCGGAGAAGCCGAGGCAGGCCAGGTCTTTCAGTTCGTCGCGGGTCATCGGGCCGGTGGTGTCTTGCGAACCGACGGTGGTCATCTTCGGCTCGCAGTAGGTGCCCGGCAGGATGCCGGTCACGCCGCAGGCCTTGCCGACCATCTTCTGGGCCAGCGAGTAGCCCTTGCCGTCGTCGGCCGGGTTCTGCGGCAGGCGGAACAGCGTGGATTGCGGCAGGCCGAGGAATTCGCGCGCCTTGGTGGTCAGACCGCGACCGATGATCAGGGGGATACGGCCGCCGGCACGGACTTCGTCCATGATCACGGCAGTCTTCAGCTGCGATTCGGCGATCACGGTGCCGTTCTTCAGCGCGGTGACCTTGGCGGTAGCGGCATCGACCCGCAGTTCGATCTCGTCGCCCATGTCCATCTGGCCGCAATCGAGTTCGATCGGCAGCGCACCGGCATCTTCCATGGTGTTGAAGAAGATCGGGGCGATCTTGGAGCCGAGGCAGACGCCACCGAAACGCTTGTTCGGGACGAAAGGAATGTCTTCACCGGTGAACCACAGCACCGAGTTGGTGGCGGACTTGCGGGAAGAACCGGTACCGACCACGTCGCCGACGTAGGCGATCAGGTTGCCCTTCTTGGCCAGCGCTTCGAGTTGCTTGATCGGGCCGCGCGAGCCCGGTTCGTCGGCTTCGATGCCCGGACGCGGGTTCTTCAGCATGGCCAGGGCGTGCAGCGGGATGTCAGGACGCGACCAGGCATCCGGTGCCGGCGACAGGTCGTCGGTATTGGTTTCGCCGGTGACCTTGAAGACGGTCAGCTTCTGCGAAGCCGGAACTTCCGGACGCGAGGTGAACCATTCGCCATCAGCCCAGGACTGGATGACGTTCTTGGCATTGGCGTTGCCGGCCTTGGCCAGCTCGGCGACATCGTGGAAGAAGTCGAACACCAGCAGGGTCTTCTTGAGGCCTTCGGCGGCCACGGCGCCGCAAGTCGGGCAGGCGAGCAGGTCGATCAGCGGCTTGACGTTGTAACCGCCGAGCATGGTGCCGAGCAATTCGGTGGCTTTTTCCTTGGAAATCAGGGCACAGGCTTCTTCGCCCTTGGCGACCTTGGCCAGGAACTCGGCCTTGACCTTGGCGGCGTCATCCACACCAGCCGGCACGCGGTAGGTGATCAGCTCGACCAGAGCGGCTTCTTCGCCCTTCGGCGGATTCTTCAGCAGGCCGACCAGTTCGGTGGTCTGTTGCTTGGACAGGGGCAGCGGCGGGATACCGAGGGCTGCACGCTCTGCTACGTGGGCGCGATAGGCTTCAAGCACGGCGACTTCCTTTCGTAAAGGGTTGCTCTGGGAAAACGAATATTTTACGACAATGGCGACGGCCGAATGGTTCGGCATGTTGCTTCCCAAGGCCGGCCCGCAAGTCTTATATATTATATGTTATCTCACCGCTTTTGCTAAGTGCGGCATGCGCTGGCGCCAGACCCCAACGGTCGACTGCTCAAAATTTGCGCAAAGCATAGAAAGGCCTGCCAGATCAATGGATTAGCCCGCTTGCCCAGAGCTTATCCACAGACTTACCCGACTAAAACGGGGATAAAAATTATCTATCCTCAGAACAGCGAATCTGCCCAATTCTTGAGCACACACCCACAAACGCTGCACCATCAATGACTTGGCGAATCTATCCAGCGCTTATCCACAGACTTACCCAATGAAAAAGTGGATAAACGCTGCTTATACACAGCGCCGTGCCGCTTGAAACTACTGCCCGCGCTGGCGGCGGAGGGTGACGCTTTCGCCACCAATCCCCCAGTTGTCGGTCTCCACTTCATCGATGACGACGACCGTGGTTTGCGGATTCTTGCCAAGCACCGTGCGCAGCAGTTCGGTGACGCCGTGGATCAGTTCAGCCTTCTGCTCGGTCGTCGCCCCTTCGCGGGTGATCTTGATATTGACGTAAGGCATCGCGCTCTCCTGATCTCTAAAAACAGGCAGCGTACCGCAAAGGCCGCGGCGGGAAAATTGCATTGTGGCGATAGCTTCGATCTGAATAAGCGATAACCAAGCGACAGTCGCCCATTTTTTGGGCACTGCCTCTTTTTCCTTGCCGGACAATGGATTAGCGAAACCATCCCGAGCTTATCCACAGACTTACCCGACCAAAACGGGGATAAATAGAATTTATGAAAGTGCGCTGCTAGACTGACGTTTTTAGCTAACGGACCCACGCGCATGTCCCGCATCAAAGCCATCGCCCCGCTCGGCCAGCAGATCTGGCTGGACAACCTGACCCGCCAGTTGCTCGATTCCGGCGAACTTGCCGGCTGGATTGCCGACGACGCCATCGCTGGCGTCACTTCCAACCCGGCCATCTTCTACAACGCGATTCGTAGCGACCCCGGCTACCAGGCCGAAGCCGCCCGCCTGAAGAGCGCTGCGGTCGACCCGGAAAAACGCTTCGAAACGCTCGTCCTGCCCGATATCCGTCGGGCCTGCGAATTATTCGCACCGCTCCATACCGCCAGCCAAGGCCGGGCCGGCTTCGTCAGTTTCGAAGTGGCGCCGGAACTGGCCGACGACGCAGCCGGCACGCTGGCCGCCGCCCGCCGGCTGTGGCAGGAAATCGACCGGCCGAACGCGATGATCAAGATCCCGGCGACGACGGCCGGCCTGACGGCGATTGCCGACGCCATCGCCGAAGGCATCAACGTCAATGTCACGCTGATCTTCGGGCCGGCCCAACTGGCCGGCGTCCAGGCCGCCTATCGGGCCGGCATCGAGCGCCGTTTTGCCGCCGGCCAGCCGGTCGACCGCATCGCTTCGGTGGCCAGCGTCTTCATCAGCCGCCTCGACAGCCTGCTCGACCCCAGGCTGCCGGCCGAATTACAGGGCAAGACGGCGATCGCCTTCGCCCGCAACGAATACGCCCGCTGGCAGCAGTCCGCCGCCCTGCCCGGCGGCGCCCGGCAACAAATGCTGCTCTGGGCCTCGACCTCGACCAAGAACCCGGCCTACCGCGATGTGATTTACGTCGAGGAACTGATCGGCGCCGGCACCGTCAATACCGTGCCCGACGTCACCCTCACCGCCTTCCGCGACCACGGCGAAGCGGCCGCCACGCTGGGCCGCCAGTTGGAGTCAGCACAGGCGCAACTGGCCGCCCTCGCCGCGCTAGGCATCGACCTCGATGCCGTCGGCGAAGAATTGCAGCAGGCCGGCCTCAAGCAATTCGCCGAGGCCTTCGCCAAGTTGCTGGAACTGGTGCAGTAGTCGGCATGAAAACGAGCCGCTTTGCGCTGCTGCTGATCGCCGGCCTGGCCCTGGCCGGCAGCGTCGGCGCTGCCCTGTTCGACCGGGAGGTGGTCTTTTCGGAAACGGAAATCCAGAATTCGCTGCTCAAGAACGGGCAGCAATCGCAAAACTACGGCGGCTGGATGACCGTGACGCTGCGCGAAGCACCGCGGATCACGCTGGGCAACCCGGAAGGCAAGGTCGGCATCGCCGCCCGCCTGTACATCGCGCTGCTCGGCGGCAGCGCCGTGCCGGTCGAGGTCACCGGGACGGCCGGGGTCCGCTACGACGACCAGCGCAAGGCCTTCTTCCTGGAAAACCCGGTCGCCCACAGCATCGAATCGCAGGCCATTCCGCGCGAGGCGGCACCGGGCGCCAAGCAGGCGGTCAACGCGCTGATCGCCAGCTATTTCCGCAGCAAGCCGGTCTATGTGCTGCGCGAGGACGGCAGTGCCGAAGAAATCGCCGCCCGCTGGCTGCTGCGCAGCATCCGCATCGAACCCGGCCGCGTCGTGGCGACGCTGTCGCCGTCCTGAAGCCGGAACTCAGCCCTTCGGCCAGAGAATCATCTGCGTGCAGCGGAAGAGCGCGATCTTCCGCCCGTTCGCCTCGTCGGTGACCACCGCATCCCAGACCTGCGTATTGCGCCCGAGATGCTGCGCCGTCGCCACGCAGGCGATGCTGCCCTCCTTGACCGTGCCGAGATGGTTGCTTTTCAGTTCAATGGTGGTGAAGGACTGCGCGCCGTCCGGCAGATGGGCGATGGTCGCGTAGCCGCAGGTCGTATCGGCCAGCGCGACGACACTTGCCGCATGCAGGAAGTCGTTCGGGGCGAAATGCAGCTTCTTGACCGGCATCCGGCTGCTCACCGTATTCGGTGCCAGGCTGAGAATCTGGATACCGAGATAGCCCGGCAGGTATTCCAGGCCGCGCTCGTTCAGTTCGGCAATGGAAACATCGCTACGTAGTGTCGTCATTTACTGTTCTCCTTTTATGGTGTGTTCTATTCAGGCCATCGCCAGTTTCGGCGCGATCGGCGCTTCGCGGATCGGCAGATTGACGATCGCTGCCGCCAGGGCCAGCGCCATGTCGGCGTACCACATCCAGCCGAAGTCGCCGAACTGGGTAATCACCAGCCCGCCCAGGTAGGCGCCGAGGAAGCCGCCGATCTGGTGGCTGAGCAGGGTCAGGCCGAACAGAGTGGCCAGATAGCGGATGCCGAACAGCTTGCCGACGATGGCCGCGGTCGGCGGCACGGTGGCCAGCCAGGTGAAGCCGAGGCCGGCGGCGAACAGGTAGAAGGTCAGTTCGGTACGCGGCGCCATCAGGTAGAGGGCAATCAGCACGGCGCGCGAGGCATACATCGCGGCCAGCACGTACTTGCTGCGGTATTTGGCGACGCAGGAACCGGCGTACAGGCTGCCGAAAATATTGGCCAGCCCGATGATGGCCAGCGACCAGCTGGCGACCGCCGGCGGCAACCCGCACAGATTGACTTCGCCCGGCAGGTGCGTGACCAGGAAAGCGATATGGAAGCCGCAGGTAAAGAAGCCGGCATGCAGCAGCAGGTAGCTCGGGTCTTTCATCGCCGTACCGACCGCCCGCTTCAGGCCGCCTTCTTCATGCGTGTGCGGGACGTGCCCTTCCACCGGCCGGGTCAGCTTGCCAATCAGCGGCAAGGCGGCCAACGTCATCAGGGCCATCGCCCACATGGCGCCCATCCAGCCGATGCCCTGGATCAGTTTCTGCAGGATCGGGGCAAAAACGAACTGGCCGAAGGAGCCGCCGGCATTGATGACGCCGGACGCCGAACCGCGCGCTTCGAGCGGCAGGCGCTGGGCGGCGGCACCGATCAGCACCGAAAAGCTGCCCGCCCCCGACCCGATGGCCGAAAGCAGACCGAGTGAAACGACCAGGCCGAAACCGGTGCCCATGAAGGGGGTGATGGCGCAACCGAGGGCCAGGACGACCAGACCGCCGATCAGCACGGCGCGCGGTCCGTAACGGTCGGCCACGGCGCCGGCCACCGGCTGGATCGCGCCCCAGGTGAATTGGCCGACGGCCAGCGCCAGGCTGATGCTGGCAATGCCGAGGCCGGTACTGGCGTCGATCGGCGCGATGAACAGGCCCAGCGACTGACGGGCGCCCATGGTGACCATCAGGATGCCGGCGGCGGCCAGCGTGACGATCAGGATGTCGGGGCGATTCAATGAACGCAACATATGCTTATTCCAGAAGTCTTGTTTGAGCCCACACTATAGTTAGCAAATCCGTTGGCAAAAAGCCGATAATTCGGCCCACTACGTCAACGGATCATTGACAATATGCAATGGCTCAATAGTTGGGACGCCTTCATCAAGGTCGTCGAAAGCGGCAGCATGGCCGCGGCGGCACGCCGGCTGGACTGCTCGCGCGCCCAGATCAGCAAGCAGGTGGCCGAACTGGAACAGAGTTTCGGCGTCCGCCTGTTCGAACGCTCGACCCGCAAGCTGAGCCTGACGCCCTCCGGCGAAATCTTCCACCAGCACGCGCTGCGCGCCCTGGAGGCCATCCACAGCACCGAAGTTGCCGTCCGCAACCTGGGCGACGCGCCGCACGGCGTGCTGCGCATCAGCGCCTCGATCACCTTCGGCCGGCTGTACATTGCCCCGCTCTTGCCGAAAATCGTCGCCAAATACCCGGAACTGACCTGCGAACTGGTGCTGACCGATGCCCTGGTCGATCTGCTCGAAGACAACATCGACCTCGCCCTGCGCCTGACCAAGAGCCCGCCGCAGGACGCCGTGGCGCGCAAGCTGGCGCACATGAAACGGGTGATCTGCGCGACGCCGGCCTACTTCGCGGCGCATGGCGAGCCGAAGACGCCGCACGAACTCGCCCATCACCAGTGCTTCAACTTCCTGCAACTCGAAGACGGTCGCGAATGGCAGCTGCTCGACCGCAACGGTGATGAAATCCGCATTCCGATCGACAGCAAGATCCGTTTCAACAACGTCGATTGCATTCTCGACGCCACGCTGGCCGGGCATGGTATCGCGCTGCTGCCGACCTACCTGTGCGGCCCGGAAATCGCCGCCGGCCGGCTCAAGACGCTATTCGACGATTTCGAGCCGATGAGCAGCTTCGGCCGCCACCTTTACGCCTGCTATACGCCGAGCCGGGTCCGCGTGCCGAAAGTGAGGGTCTTGCTCGACGAACTGGCCAGTCTGTTCCAGCCCGCTCCGCCCTGGGAAAGCGCGGCCAGTTCCTAAAGCGGCGGCAGGCCGCAGCGCTGCCGAGCCCGGTTGCAGGCGGCATGCTCGGTATCGAATTCGCGGCAGGGCGACGGTCGACCGTCGTAAATCGTGCATTTCACGGCGCTGCCGATTTCGCCGGCCAGCGCCACGCAGCGCGGCGGGCTGGCATCGGTGCCCGCCATGCGGACGATGTTGGCGGTGACCGGCACCGTCATCGCCGGCAGCACGCCTGGCCCCCAGGCGAAGGCGCCGCCGGCCAGCTCGGCCGGGTGAAAATCGACGCGAAAACTGACGCAGCAGGCGCCGCAGGACTGGCAGGGACTCACGGCAGGCTGACCCGGCAGCGCCATAGCTGATGGCCGGAAGCGAGGTATTTCTTCTCGAAAGGCGTCATCGGATCGTCCGTTGCCCATGGCTCGGCGGCGACCGTCTGACCGGTGAGCAGGCTCAGCGCCTGCGCCATTTCCTCGATGTAGATCCGCCAGTTGCTGCGGCATTCCAGTTTGCCCCCCAGTTCGCGCCAGACCGGAAACACCGCATGCCCCTGCCAGCGCCGGGCCAGGTGGCCGATCTTCGGCCACGGGTTCGGGTAGAGGTTGTAATGGCGGGCCAGCCGCACGCCGTGCTCGGCGAGCAGGCGCCAGAAATCGACCAGATCGGCGCGGATCAGCACGGCATTGGCCGGCAGCGCCATCGGCTTGCCGCGCCCGATGCGGTCGCTCGACTGATCGACGCCGAACACGAAATGATCGGGAAACTGCTCGGCCAGCCGCAGCGTGCTCCAGCCGACGCCGCAGCCGGCGTCGAGGATCAGCGGCGCATCCGGCTGCCAGGCGGCGCGGGCAGCCATGGCGGCGGCGAAGGCCTCCCGGTTGTAATCGAGGATCGGCTTGCGGAACGGGTGCGCCATGTGGCGGCGGACGAGTTCCTCCAGGTCGCGGTGCGGCCCGTCCTGGGCGCTGGAGATGAAACGCGAATTGCCGTCGTGGGCGGTGCTCATTGCAGCACCGGCCTTTCCTGCAGCACACCGGCGGCGAGCAGCGCCGCATCGATCCCCTCGGCCGTCTTGATCGGGCGCAGGGTCTGGTAGAGCACTTCGGCTTCCGGGTAAGTGCGGCGCAACAAGGCCAGCCATTGCTTGACGCGGCCGCCGGCATGGTCCGGCACGACTTTCTGGCGGACACCGAGCCAGTAGGCGGCGACACCCGGCGCCACCTCGGCCCAGCCGCCGGTTTCCTCGCCGCGCACCTTGCGCGGCAGCAGCGGATCAGCGATGACGCCGCGGCCGAGCATGATGTCGGCGCAGCCGGAAACCTGCTGGCAATTGCGGAAATCCTCGGCCGTCCACACCTCGCCATTGGCGATCAGCGGAATATTCACCGCCGCCCGCACCTTGTCGATCCATTCCCAGCGCGCCGGCGGCCGGTAGCCGTCGACCTTGGTCCGGCCATGCACGATCAGTTCATCGACGCCGCCTGCCTGCAAGGCCAGCGCGCAGTCGACGGCGCGACTGGTGTCCTCGATGCCGAGGCGCATTTTTGCCGTAAACGGGATGTCGACCGGCACCACCGCCCGCACGGCGCTGACGATCTCATGCAGCAGTTCCGGCTCGCCGAGCAGCGCCGAACCGCCGCGATGGCGGAAAACGGTCGGCGCCGGGCAGCCGAAATTGATGTCCACGCCGGCCGGGTTCAGCGTCACCAGGCGGCGCGCGTTCTCGGCCATGAAATGCGGGTCGGAACCGAGCAACTGGACGCGCATCGGCGTCCCGGCTGCCGTCTTGCTGTCAGTCAGCAACTCCGGGCAGATCCGCTCGTAGGTCTTGACCGGCAGCAGGCTGTTGGAAACCCGGACAAATTCGCAGATGCCCCAGTCGTAGCCACCAATGCCGGTCAGCACGCCGCGCAACAGATTGTCGGCGAGCCCCTCCATCGGGGCGAGAAGAATACGGGGCATTTACGGGAATTCCGGACAAGGCGCTGAAGAGCCGCGCATTATAAGCTGCGCAGCCACCAAAAACAAAAACCGAAAGCCACCTAACTGTTTAATTTTTAATATGTTTTAGGCATCAGCCTGAATTCTACGATTTCAAAACTCGACTCGTTTTGAAATGCAATCAATACGAAGAACGAAATTGATGTGGGTAGGCTAAGCTTGCATTGGCAGTATTAACAGACGATCAGTTTCTGACTGGCATCGGCAGTTCGCGACCCAAAACTGCCGTTCTGACATTGAAAAGCAGACGTTCAATAGGGTGTGTAGCCCAAATCGACGGAGTTTCGGGAATCTCAGCAATCCCCTATTAAATCTCCGCTGTATCACCCATCGGGTTTGAATACAGCGCAAAGCGGCCTCGGTAGCCAAGCAATCTCAGCATATATTCACGAATAAGGTCGTATACGTCTTCATACAGTTCACGCCGACGGTTGAAGGACTCGCTGGAAAAACCAGAGTGGATTAGTTCGTTCCTCAGCCGGTACGAAGCATCAAGGTTGTGACTCATATTGACGCTACCTAGCATCATCCCAACCAGCTCCTTGAATGTGTACGTATCACTTTTCTTGTTCTTTCCACTCGGCACCCATGTCGGCTTGCGGAAAGCGCCTTTTTCGTACCGGATGCCCTTTTCAACTGCAAATGTATGCTTCAGGCACTCCAGCGCGACAAACGCCAATACAGCCTTGACTTCTATCACTTGTGAGGGCACCTCTGCTTGTGCAAGGTAATCAATCACAATCGGCAGTTTACGGACTTGTGCAAGCTGAGTGTATTTGTCATAAGTTTGCTCAACCAGTGACTTGACGCGTTTGCCATCACGAATATCAAGCACAGGCCTGGAAAGCCGCCCGATACCAGATACGGATTGTTGGCTGACCAACCCGGAACCGTTGGGGTATTCATATCCGAATCGGATGACTCGGCATGTGCCGACAAAAGACAAAAGCCAACAAATACGGTCAATCACGGCCAGAACATCTTGTAGATCACTTACCGCTACGTCTGTAACAACAACCTCCGTCGTTTCCGCAAAGCGGTCTTTTAACTGCAATAGCTGATTGTTAACGATCTCTGGTTTTTGGCGAAACAGAAAGCGTCGGTCTCCACAGTTGAACACGACCCGATCACGAATCCAGTTGTTGCCGTTTCGCGTAATTTCATCCCCACCCATCAGGCAGTTCGCCACAAATACCCGAAGCTCTCGCCCAGACTGATCAGCCGTGCCTGCAGTTCCGCTCATGCCGTCTCCTGCCATGAAAATGTTTATTATCGCTTCAATCTGGACCGTGCTACGGATGGCAGCTTTCGGATAATTAGACCAATGAGCGCTCATGGCCGCTTGTACTCATCGCCATTTTTGATTCGAATGGCGGCATTTCTGCTCCATTGCCACCTCTGCAATTTCACTGTTCAAGCATGTCTCTAACGAATGGCCCATGTTGTTTTTTAACCCCTGAAAACAACAAAGCAGGGAAGACACAAAAATATACAAATCAACAAGTTATATTTGCAATTTTTATGTTTTGATGGTCTTTGATCTATAATCCGCACCATGCTGCGTTTTGTTCTCGATACCAACGTCGTCCTCGATCTCTTCCACTGGGCCAATACCGATGCCGTGCCGATCATGGCCGCGCTCGAAGCCGGGCAGATCGAATGCTTTGCCGACGAGCGCACGCTCGACGAGTTGCAGCGGGTGCTGACCTACCCGCAACTTAAAATGACGCCGGACATGATCAGCGAGCGCTATGCCCGCTACAGCGGTCTGATCCAGTTGGTGCCGCCCGGCGAGGCGCCGCACCTGCCGCGTTGCAAGGACCGCGACGACCAGAAGTTCCTCGAACTGGCCGCCCGCTGTGCCGCGAATGTGCTGGTCAGCAAGGACAAGGCGCTGCTCCGGCTGCGCGGCCGGACGACGCTGACTTTCCAGATCATGAAACCGGCCGCCGCCTCGGCCCTGCTCGCCGGCTGAAGCTCAGTCGGCGGCGGCGCCGTCGAGCAGCCGTTCGCACTCGACCAGCATCGAGTCGGCCAGTTCCGAGTGATAGCGCGGATCAAGCGCTTCCATCATTTCATGCGCCGTGTACATCCCCGCTTCGCGCGACAGGGTGCCGGCGATCTGCCGCGCCAGTTGATCGCTCAAGCCGGAAAGCTGGCGGCGTTCGTTGAGCGGCAGGCTGCGTTTCGAGCGCGTCAGCCAGTCGGCGGCCAGACTCGCCCCTTGCGCCTCGGTCAGCCACTGGCCATGCTCGTAGAAAGCCGACAGGCGTTCGGCGGCGAGCGCGAAGATCAGCGCCACCCGCGTCCCGCGCTCGCTGATCGATGGCCGTTCTGGAAACTCGTTCATGCTTCGCGCCGGCGGAAAACCCAGCGCTGCTCATCCGAAACTTCCGGCGCGAAGGCGTAGCCGTCGACGTCGAAATCCTTCAGCCCTTCCGGCTCGCGCAGGCGGTTCAGCACGGCGTAGCGCGTCATCAGACCGCGCGCCCGCTTGGCGTAGAAGCTGATGATCTTGTACTTGCCGTTCTTCCAGTCCTCGAACACCGGCTGGATCAACTGGCCGTTGAGCTTGCGGCCGACCGCCGCCTTGAAATATTCCTCGGAAGCCAGGTTGACCGCGACCGGGCGCGGCATTTCGGCCAGTTCGGCATTGATCGCCGTGAGCAGGGTCTCGCCCCAGAAGGCGTAGAGATCCTTGCCGGCCTTGTTGGCGAACTTGGTACCCATTTCCAGCCGGTAGGGCTGGATCAGGTCGAGCGGTTTCAGGATGCCGTAGAGGCCGGACAGGATGCGCACCTGCCGCTGGGCGAAATCGAGGTCGTCGGCGGCCAGCGTCCGGGCACCCAGGCCATCATAGACATCGCCGTCGAAGGCGAGCGCCGCCTGCTTGGCATTGTCCGGCGTGAAGGGCAGCGACCACTCGGCGTAGCGGTTGAAGTTGAGCACGGCGAGCGGATCGGAGAGATCCATCAGTTGGGCGATGTCGGCCGGCGACAGCTTGCGCAACTGCTTGATCAGCGCTTCGGATTGTTTCAGATAGGCCGGCAGCGTGTGCATCGCGACGTGCGGCGGCGTCTTGTAGTCGAGCGACTTGGCGGGGGAGAGGAAGATCAGCATGCCGGCGATTTTACCGGAAGGCTTTCAGGCCCGCAGCGCGCCCTGGCGGATGGCGCTCGGCGAGAAACCGAAGCGCTGGCGAAAACGCACGGCGAAGTGCGACGGCGACTGGTAGCCGACGTGGTAGGCAATCTGCGTCACCGGCTGGGCGCTGCATTGCAGCAGGTTGAGGGCGAACGACATGCGGGCATCGAGCAGGATTTCCGACAGGCTGGTGTCCTCGTCGGCCAGTCGGCGGCGCAGCGTCGCTTCGCTCATCGCCAGCGCCGAGGCGATGGCGGCGGCGCTCCAGTCACGAGCCAGGTCGCTGCCGATCAGCCGGCGCACCTTGATGCCTACGGTCAACGCCTCGGCCGGGGCAAATTTGCCACCCTGGGCGCCGATCCACAGCAACATTTCGCTGGCCCGATGACGGGCGATGTCGGCCGGCATCGCCTCGTCCTCGACAGCATCGACCGCGCGCCGAAAGGCGGCCATGAATTCACCGGGCTGGCCGGGCAGCGGCCAGGCATGGCGGATCACCGGCTGGGCGGGGTGGGCCAGGGCATGGGCGGCGATCAGGGCGGCATCCCAGACCAGCCAGAAAGCGCGGTAACTGCCATCCGCCGCCGGCCGGTTGATGATATCCACCGTCTGGCCGCCGGCAATGGCAATCGCCTCGCCGGCACGGATGATGTATTCGCCCTGTGCCCAGCGCAGCGCCTTGCTGCCGCGCTCGACGACGATCAGCACCGGCTGGTCGATGAACAGGCGCTTGAATTCCAGTTCCTGCTTCTGCAACACGCCGGCCGTGGTGCCGACCCCGGGCCGGTGAATGATGCGCGGTTCCATGCTTGTCCTGTTCAAGTTTGCAATGCGCCAAGATCGACGAGGATGGCGATCATTTTTGCCCTTTCCAGGCAGTCGACCGCAGGCCTCATGATAACGGCCCGCGGCCGTCGCGCCCCATCGCTCAGCGGCTGCCCATCAAGGTCAGGCTGGCCTTGCCCAGGCCATGCGCCCAGCTCATGAAGCCGACCAGGGCCGGCGTCGCATTAGGCGGCAGGTCCAGCTTTTCCACCTTCAGCGCATGCACGGTAATCACATAGCGGTGATTCTGGCCGAGCGGCGGGCAGGCGCCGCCATAGCCCGGCTGGCCGGCGTCGTTATTGATCGCCAGCGCGCCGGCCGGCAGCTTGCCGCCGGCCGGCAATTCGCTGACGCTGGCCGGAATATTCGCCGTCACCCAGTGCCACCAGCCGGAACCGGTCGGCGCGTCGGGGTCGTACATGGTGACGACGAAACTCCGGGTGCCGGCCGGCGCGCCCGACCATTTGACTTGCGGCGACTGGTTGCCGCCCTGGCAGCCCATGCCATTGGCAAACTGAGCATTGAGCAGGCGGCCATCTTGCTGGCTGACGCTTTCCACCTTGAACTCGGCAGCCTGGGCGAACCCCGCGGCCAGTGCCAGGGTGGCCAGCAGGCCGACAGTTTTTCGGCTGAATATCTTGCGGTTGAAATTCAAGTTCATCTTGCTTCTCCGTGCGTGGTTTGGACAGCGGCCAGTGTGCCGGCCGGCGCCCCGGGCTGCTGTTGCCGGACGCTCAAGCATTGTCGGAATCCGCTCAAAGTTTTCACCCATCAGCGCTAGGCAACGGCTGAATCGCCTTCGCCCGACAGGCTGCGCGGCGAATCGGGCGGCCGGCTGGTAAAATTCTCTCTTTGTATCTTCTGGAACACCCATGAAACGAACCCGCTTCGGCGCGCGCGACCGCCTTTCCCGCGATGCTGCTGAACTCCAGCGCCTGGCCACCGGCCTCTCCGAATCCGGCGGCAAACTGGAAGACAGCTACTGGGAAAGCCAGCTGGCCGAAACCGTCGACAGCCTGCTCAAGAACGGCGCCGAAGACGACATCAACACCGCCCTCGACCGCCTGTTCGAAGGCAACCCGCGCGCCCACGACGAACTGGCCGACATGGTCGAATCGCGTGCCGAAACCAGCCGCATGGACTTCAACGGCCAGGAATTCGACATCCAGCTCTTTGCCGCACCGGTGCTGGCCTGGTCGCGCTTCTCGATTCCCGCCGCCGCCTTGCCGAAAAGCACCGTCGAGGCGCTGACCGTGCATCTCGGCGCCCACGTTTTCGGTGCCGACAGCCGCGTCGCGCTGGCCGACTTCCTGTTCAGCCCGGACCAGTTGCCGCGCAGCTTCTGCGACACCTGGCAACTGACCCAGGCCCTCGGCCAGGCCACACTGGCCGGCCAGGCCCTGGCGGTCGACACCACCGGCATGGCCGAAACCAACCGTTTCCTGTCCGACGTTCGCTACCTGGTCGGCAGCGTGGCCGTGCCGCGCGGCAAGCCGCTGTTCCGCTGGAACGAAAAGGATGGCAGCAAGGAAAATTCGCTCAAGGAATGGATCAAGCAGGGCAGCCCCAACCTGGAAGCGCTGCTCACCGGCTGCGCTTGGCAACCGCTGCTGCCGGACGCCTACCACGCTGGCTGCCGCAACGCCGACCGCCTGTCGCGGCCCTATTCGCTGAAAGCTTCGGTCGCCTTCCTGCAGACCATGCTCGGCCTGCTGCCGGCCGACATCCGCGCCGTCGTCGGCCCGTGCTACGACCGCCGGATGGAGGAATACCGCGTCGGCCTCGGCCCGAAAGAAGGTGGCGAGACCTACCACGGCATCGTCTGGCCGCTGCTCGGCGCCGAAGACGAAGCGACCGACGCCGCCGGCGAGATCGAAACCGTACTGCGCGAAGCCGGCGTCAAGGACGTCCTCTTCCTCGACCATCACTTCCCGATGGAATTCTGCGACGACTGCGGCGCCCCGCTCTATCCCAACGCCGAAGCCGAACTGGTGCACGCCGAAATGCCGGAACAGGCCGCCGCCAACTCGCAAGCTTTGCATTGATGAGCCGGAAAATGTCGTCCCCGCGCAGGCGGGGACCCAGGATGATTGAACTGGATTCCCGCCTGCGCGGGAATGACCAACTGAAGCCATGAGCAACTCCTCCAACAATGACTGGCTGGCGCGCAGCCAGGCTGCCGTCTGGCACCCGTGCACGCAGATGCAGCACCACGCCGATGCCGCTGCGCCGTCCCACCTGCCGCTGGTGCCGATTGCCCGCGGCAGCGGGGCCTGGCTCTACGACTTCGACGGCCGGCGCTATCTCGACGGCATCAGTTCGTGGTGGACCAACCTGTTCGGCCACGCCAACCCGCGGATCAATGCGGCCTTGAAGGATCAGCTGGAAACGCTGGAACACGTCATGCTGGCCGGCTTCACGCACCAGCCGGTGGTCGAGCTTTCCGAGCGCTTGAGCGCGTTGACCGGCGGCGCCCTCGGCCACGCCTTCTACGCCTCGGACGGCGCCTCGGCCACCGAGATCGCGCTGAAGATGAGCTTTCATTACTGGCGCAATGTCGGCCGCCCGGAGAAGGCGGAATTCCTCTGCCTGGCCGGCAGCTATCACGGCGAAACGGTCGGCGCGCTGGCGGTGACCGACGTTGCCATCTTCAAGGATGCCTACGCGCCGCTGGTCCGCGCCGCCGCTCACGTCCTGCCCTCACCCGATTTCCGCCTCGGCGAAGCCGGCGAAAGCCCGGCCGATGTCGCCCGCCGCGCTGCCGCTGCGTTGGAAGCGCATCTCGCACAGCATGGCGAGCGCATCGCCGCACTGATCGTCGAGCCGCTGGTCCAGGGCGCCGCCGGCATGGCGATGTACGACCCGGAATACCTGCGCCTCGCCCGCGCCCTGTGCGACCAGTATGAAGTGCACCTGATCTGCGACGAAATCGCCGTCGGCTGCGGCCGCACCGGCACTTTCTTCGCCCACGAGCAGGCAGAAATCAGGCCCGACCTGATGTGCCTGTCGAAAGGCATTTCCGGCGGCTACCTGCCGCTCTCCATCGTGCTGTGCAGCGACACGATCTACCACGCCTTCCTCGACGATTCGGTGGCCCGTGCCTTCCTGCACTCGCATTCCTACACCGGCAACCCGCTGGCCTGCCGCGCCGCGCTGGCAACGCTCGACATCTTTGCCGAAGACGACATCCTTGCGGTCAACCGCCTGAAATCGGCAAAAATCAGCGCCGCCCTCGCCCCGCTCGCCGACCATCCGCAGGTAAAACACCTGCGCCAGCGCGGCATGATCGCCGCCTTCGACGTGGCGACCGCCGACCCTTATTTCTCCCGCCGCTTCTACCGCGCCGCGCTCGACAATGAAGCGCTGATCCGGCCGATCGGCAACACGGTCTACCTGATGCCGCCCTACATCGTCAGCGATGACGAGATTGCGCACCTCGGCCGGGCCATCCACGCCGCACTCGACAGCGCGCTGACCTGAACCTCTGGCGGCCGGTAGCGAAGGCGCCCCTTCGCCGGCCAGCCGGCGGCATCGCCAATAATTTTTTAGCCTCCCGCGATCATTTTCAGCCGGCGGCTGTCCAAATTCCCAGCACAGCCCCGAATGTGATCCCCGGACTTGCCTGGCCTTCCGTGGTGACAGCACTCTTTCAGGAGTTTTCCATGGATGCCGCCCCCACCACCAACGCCCCACCGGAAAAACCGGAGCCGGCTTCCTGCCCCTTCGTGCCGCCCCATGCGGCCGGCCCCGCGCTCGGCGAAGACTCTTTCCGCCGGGTCGTCGAATGGGCGCCCAGCGCAATGGTGATGATCGACCAGGCAGGCATCATCGTGCTGGTCAATGCCCAGACCGAGCGGATGTTCGATTACGACCGCCAGGTTCTGATCGGGCAGCCGGTCGAAATTCTCGTCCCCGAGCGCTTTCGCCAGCACCATCGCTCGTTCCGTGCCGGCTACTTCGGTGACCCGGCACCGCGCCCGATGGGGGTTGGCCGCGACCTGGCCGGCTGTCGCGCCGACGGCAGCGAATTTCCCATCGAGATCGGCCTCAATCCGATCGCCACCGAGGCCGGCACCATGGTCCTCGCCTCGATCATCGACATCACCGAGCGCCGCCGGGCCCAGCAACGCCTGGAAGATGCCTTGCTCGAAAAGACCGTGCTGCTCAACGAAGTCCATCATCGGGTCAAGAACAACCTGCAGGTCATTACCAGCCTGCTCAACCTGCAGGCCGATTTTGCCGCCGACCCGCGGCTGCGGGCGATCCTGGCCGAAAGCTGCGGCCGGGTGAAGGCGATGGCGCTGACCCACCAACTGCTCTACGAGCGCAAGGATTTTTCCCGGCTCGACCTCGGCGACTATCTCGAACGCCTGGTCCAGTCGATCCGCACCAGCTACCGGGCGAGCGGCGACCGCATCGGCCTGCGCCTCCAATCGCCGGCCACCGATGTCCAGCTCGATCTCGAACGGGCCATTCCCTGCGGCCTGCTGATCAACGAACTGGTAACCAATTCCTACAAACACGCCTTCACGGCGGAACGCCACGGCGAAATCGTGATCGAAATCAGTGAGGATGCCGATACCCTGATCTGCCTCAGCGTCAGCGATGACGGTATTGGCCTGCCTCCGGAAGCCGATTTGGCCCAGAGTTCTTCGTTGGGTCTTCAGCTTGTCCAGCTGTTCGTCGAACAATTACATGGCGCCTTGAGCGTCGAGCGGGAAAGCGGTACCAGGTTCTCGATCCGGTTCCCGAAACGCTTTGCCGCCAAGGAGATTCCATGACTGCTCGCCTGCCGATCAACCTGATGCTGGTCGAAGACGAGCGTATCGTCGCCTTCGATTTGAAACGCCAGTTGCAGGGTTTCGGCTATCACGTCGGCAGCGTCGTTGCCAGCGGCGAACAGGCGGTCAGCCAGGCCGCCCATGAAAAACCCGACCTCGTACTGATGGACATCCACCTCGAAGGGCAGATGGACGGTATCGAGGCCGCCGCCCGGATTCGGGCCCGGCATCAGATTCCGGTCGTCTTCCTGACCGCCTACGCCGAGGACGACACCCTGCGCCGCGCCTTGGACAGCCGGCCTTTCGGCTACCTGATCAAACCCTGCGAAGGGCGCGAGCTGCATGCGACGATCCAGATGGCGCTGGCCCGCCGGGAAGACGAAGTCGCCATCGAACAGAGCGAACAGCGCCTGCGCCTGGCGCTGGAAGCGGCCTCGCTCGGTGTCCTCGAATGGAGCCCGACCTCGAACCGACTGACCGGCGACGACTACCTCGGCATGCTGTTCGGCAACCTGCCGCAGCCGCTCGACGAACCATGGGAGAACTTCATCGCCCGTGTCGACGAAGCCGACCGCGAACGGGTGCGCCTCGCGCTGACCGCCAAGCTGCCGGGCAGCGAGGCCGTCTGCGTCCAGTTCCGCATTGCCGGCGAAGCCTACCCGCCCCGCCGCATGGAGGCCCACGCCAAGGCCTACGGCCATGCCGACAACGTGCAGCGGGTGGTCGGCATCCTGCAGGATGTCACCCAGCGCCATCAGGACGAAACCCTGCTCCGCCAGTCCAGCGTCGTTTTCCAGACGACGGCCGAAGCCATCGTGATCAGCGATGCGCAGCGCCGGATCGTTGCGGTCAACAGCGCTTTTTCGCGCATTACCGGTTACCCGGAAAACGAGGTCACCGGGTTCGATCCGGACATCCTGCTGCGCGTCACACCGGCGCTCGAACACTATGCCGACAGCCTGCAGCCGGGGGCCGCCGGTTTCTGGCAGGGCGAAGTGAGCTGCCACCGCCACGATGGCAGCATCTTCCCGGCCTGGCAGAGCGTCAGCGTCGTGCACGATCCGGACGGCAAGCTGACCCATTTCGTCACCGCATTTTCCGACGTCACCGCCATTTACGAAGCGCAGCAGAAACTTCACCACCTGGCCCACCACGATCCGCTGACCGGCCTGCCCAACCGCCTGCTGTTCGACGACCGGCTGAAAACTGCCATCGAACAGGCGATTCGCAACGAACAGCGCTGCCTGCTGCTCTTTCTCGATCTCGACGGTTTCAAGGTGATCAACGACACGCTCGGCCATGCCATTGGCGACGAGTTGCTGCGCGTCGTCGGCGGCCGACTGCGCAACGTGCTGCGCAGCAGCGACACCATCGCCCGCCTGGGCGGCGACGAGTTCGTCATCCTGGCCGGCAGCATCAACCCGGAGTACGCGGCGCAACTGGCGCAGAAGATCCTTGATCAATTGCGCGTGCCGGTGCCGGTGGCCGGCGAACTGCTGTCGGTCACCGGCAGCCTCGGCATTGCCGTCTTCCCGGAAAACGGCGCCGATTGCCAGCAACTGATGCGGGCCGCCGACATGGCGATGTATACGGCCAAGGCCGAAGGTCGCAACCGCTACCATTTCTACGCCAACGACATGTCGGAGCGGGCCCATCTGCGCATGGACATCGAGCAGGGCCTGCGCCGTGCCCTCGCCACCGACAGCCTGCTCGTCCATTACCAGCCACGTGTCGATCTCGCCGATCGGCGCATTGTCGGCGTCGAGGCGCTGGTCCGCTGGCTGCACCCGCAACGCGGCATCATTTCCCCGCTCAGCTTCATCAGCATCGCCGAAGAGTGCGGCATCATCGAACATCTCGGCCGCTGGGTACTACAGCGGGCCTGTTCCGAAATGCTGGCCGTGGTCCGCAGCAGGCCGCCCGGCGAGACTTTCCACCTGGCGGTCAACGTCTCGGCCCGCCAGTTTCTCGGTGTCGATTTCGTTGCCGTCGTCCGCTCGGTACTCGATGAAACCGGCTTCCCGGCCAGTGCGCTCGAACTGGAAATCACCGAGAGCACGCTGCAGGCCACCGAGCGCAGCCTGTCCATTCTGCAGGCCCTGGAAGCGCTCGGCGTCGCCATCAGCATCGATGATTTCGGCACCGGCTATTCATCGCTCAGCGTCCTGCGCGACCTGCCGATCAAGCGCATCAAGATCGACCGCTCCTTCATCATCGACCTGCCGACCAGCGAAAACCAGCGCGCCGTGGTCGAGGCCATCGTCGCGTTGAGCAAGGCCATGCAGATGTCGATCACCGTCGAAGGCATCGAACACCCGGCCCAGGCCGAGATCCTCGAAAACCTCGGCTGCGAGGAAGGCCAGGGCTACCTGTTCGCCCGCCCGATGCCCTTCGCCGAACTGCTCACTCTGCTCGCCAGCGGCCTGCCGGCCCGGCCATCCTCCGGGACTACGCCATGACGCGGCCCGACTTCGACGACTTCCGCCGCCAGGCCCTGACCGAAGGTTTCGACGAAGTCATCGAGCGCACCTGGCCGCCCTTGACCGTCCTCGAAACGCATACTCATCCCTTCGCCCTGAAGGCACTCGTCGTCGACGGCGAAATGTGGCTGAGCGTCGGCCCCGAGACCCGGCATCTGAATGCCGGCGACACTTTCGAGCTGGCGCGGGAAGTGCCGCATGCCGAACGCTACGGCGAGCACGGCGCCTGCTACTGGGTGGCGCGGCGCAATTAGTGGTGCCCCGCCCAGGCTTGCCAATTCAGGCCAAGACCTCTAGGATGGCCGGCCCGCCCGCCGGCCCAGCGGCATGCAGTGTATCGCCCGCCGCCGCAGCCCGGACCGCCGTCCGGCCAGGGGACGCCGCCAACCGCTTCCGGCTTGGCTGAAGACGAAGGAAACCCATGATCGAAGACCGCCTGCAGGCCGAACTGGCCGAAATCGCCAGCCTCGGCCTGAGCCGCCGCCGCCGCGTGCTGGAATCGCCCTGCGGCCGGATTGCTGCGGTGGACGGCCGGAAAATGCTCAATTTCGCCAGCAACGACTACCTCGGGCTGGCCGGTAATGCCGAGATCGCCCGGGCGATGGCCGATGGCGCGCTGCACTGGGGCGCCGGCAGCGGCGCCTCGCACCTGGTCAGCGGCCACCTGGCGCCGCACGACCGGCTGGAAGAGGAGATCGCCGCCTTCCTCGGCTTTCCGCGCGCCCTGACCTTTTCCACCGGCTACCTGGCCAACCTCGCCATCGTGCCGACCCTGGCCGGGCGCGGCGCGGCGGTCTTCGCCGACAAGCTGAACCACGCCTCGCTGATCGACGCCGTGCAACTATCCAAGGCCCAGGGCGCCGACAGCCAGCGCTACCCGCACAACGACATGGCGGCGCTGGAGCGCCAGCTCGCCGCCAGCAGCGCACCGACCAAGGTCATCGTCAGCGACGCCGTATTCAGCATGGATGGCGACCTCGCGCCGCTGCCGCTGCTCTTTCAACTGGCCGAACGTTACGACGCCTGGCTGGTGATCGACGATGCGCACGGCTTCGGCGTCCTCGGCCCGCACGGCAAGGGCAGCCTGGCCCACTTCAACCTGCCCTTTCACCCGCGCCTGCTGTTGATGGGCACCCTCGGCAAGGCGGCCGGCGTCGGCGGTGCCTTCGTCGCCGGCTCCGACATCGCCATCGAATACCTGCTGCAGCGGGCGCGCAGCTACATTTTCACGACAGCCGCCCCGGCCCCGATCGCCTGCGCACTGAGCAAGAGCCTGACCATCATCAAGGCGGGCGATGCCCTGCGCGCCAACCTGTTCGCCCGCATCGGCCAGTTGCGCGACGGCCTGGCCGGCCTGCGCTGGTCGCTGCTGCCGTCGCTGAGCGCCATCCAGCCGCTGATCGTCGGCGAGAACGAGGCCGCCATCGCCCTCTCGAAAGCGCTCTGGGAACGCGGCCTGTGGGCACCGGCCATCCGCCCGCCGACGGTGCCGAAAGGCACCGCCCGCCTGCGCATTTCGGTATCGGCCGCCCACACCGCCGCCGACATCGAGCACCTGATCAACGCACTGAAGGAACTGGCATGAACGCCCCTCTCGTATTCATCCCCGGCTGGTGTCTCGGCCGCGGCCCGCTGAGTGCTGCGGTCGACGCGCTGCACGGGCAATTTTTTGACTTGCCCGGCTACGGCAGCGCGCCCTTGATCGAGGATTTCGACGCCGCCGCCGACGACGTCGCGGCTCGCCTGCCAGCCGGCAGCACGCTGTGCGGCTGGTCACTCGGCGCCCAATTGGCACTGGCCGTCGCCGCCCGTGCCCCGGCCAAGGTCGGCAAGCTGGTGCTGGTCGCCGGCACCGCCTCCTTCATCCAGCGTGACGGTTGGCCGCACGGCATGCCGCCGGAAATGCTGGCCGAATTCGCGGCCGGCATCGCAGCCGATGCCGAAGCGATGCTGCCGCGCTTCGTCGGCGGCTTCAACCGCGGCGATGCCCGAGCCAAGGCGGTAACGCTGGAACTGCTCAAGCTGGCCGACCCGCGTCCGTCAGGCCAAGTGCTTGGCGTCGGCCTCAACTGGCTGCGCGATGTCGATTTGCGCCAGGCCGCCGGCCAGGTCAAGGCGCCGACGCTGCTCGTCAACGGCTCGGCCGACCCGCTGATGCCCTTGCCGGCGGCCGAAGCGCTGGCCGCGCTGATTCCCGGCGCCCGTCTCGAAGTCTTCGCCGACTGCGCGCACGCCCCGTTCATTTCGACCCCGGCCGAGTTCATCGCCCGGGTTGCCGCCTTCGTCAATGAGCCGTGAGCTGACCCCGAAGGCCGGCCAGCGCCCCTCCAAGGCTCGCGTCCGCCAGTCCTTCGAACGCGCCGCGCCAACCTACGACAGCGCGGCCGATGTCCAGCGCCGCATTTGCGGCCAGTTGCTGCAGGGCCTGCCGGGCGACGCCACGGTCGGCCGTCTGCTCGACGCCGGCTGCGGCACCGGCTACGCCCAGGCCCTGCTGCAAGCCCGCTTCCCGGCCGCCCAGGCGCTGGCGCTCGATCTCTCGGCCGGCATGCTGCAGCAGATCACGGCGGCCTGCGCCCGGCTGGCCGGCGATCTGGAACATCTGCCGCTGGTCACGGCCAGCCTCGATCTCTACTGGTCCAGCCTGGCCGTGCAGTGGTGCGAGCTGCCCAATGTATTGCAGGAAGCCCGCCGCGTGCTCCGCGTCGACGGTCGGCTGGCGCTGGCCAGCCTCGGCCCGCAAACTTTCCACGAACTGCGCCATGCCTTTGCCGACGTCGACCAATATCGCCACACCCTGGGCTTCCACAGCGTCGATGAAATCCGGCAAATGGCCTCCGCCGCCGGCTTTGCTGCGGTCGACGTGCAAGAAAGCACGGAAACCGCCCATTACGCCGATTTCAAAAGCCTGCTGCATGCGGTCAAGGCGATTGGTGCCAACCAGATCGGCGACGGCCAGCGGCGCAGCCTGATGAGCCGCCAGACCTTCCTGCGCGCCGAAACGGCCTTCGAAACCCTGCGCACGGCGGCCGGCCTGCCGCTGACCTACGACGTCATCACCCTTTACGCCCGAGCATGAACCCAGCCTATTTCCTGACCGGTACCGATACCGAAATCGGCAAGACTTTCATCACCTGCGCCCTGCTCCACCATGCCGCGCAACGCGGCATCCGTGCCGCCGGGGTCAAGCCGGTGGCGGCCGGCACCGATGCCGACGGCCGCAACGACGATGTCGAGAACATCCGTGCCGCCAGCACGGTCGCACTGGCCGACGACATCCTCAACCCGTATTGCTTTAGCGCCGCCATCGCGCCGCACATCGCCGCCAGCGAGGAAGGACGGCGCATCGAATTCGCGACGATCCAGAGCGCCTGCCGGCAAGCCATGCAGCAGGCCGACCTGGTGATCATTGAAGGGGTCGGCGGGTTTCGCGTGCCGCTCGGCGGCGACGGCGACAGTGCCGATCTCGCCGTGGCACTCGCCCTGCCGGTCATCCTGGTCGTCGGCATGCGCCTCGGCTGTATCAACCACGCGCTGCTGACCGTCGAAGCCATCGCCGCCCGCGGCCTGACGCTGGCCGGCTGGGTCGCCAACCGGATCGACCCGGCAATGGCGCGTTTTGACGAAAATATGGCGACCCTGCAAGCCCTGCTGCCCGCCCCGCTGCTCGGCGTCGTGCCGCACAATCCCGCCGGCGGCAGCGCCGGGGCAGCCGCCTTCCTGCAGTTTCCGGCCGCCTGAAAGCTGGCTCAGGCCTGCGCCAGCACGCCGGCCACCTCGCGCAGACGCGCGACGAGAATCTCGACCTCGGCGTCGAGCCCGGCCAGTTCGCCACGTTTCACCTTCTGCTCCAGCGCGAAGGCACGTTCGGCGCCGGCATCGTCCGAAAAGGTGGCGAGCAAGCCCTTCAATGTGTGAGCCTCACGCTGCAGCAGCAGGGGGTCGCCGCTGGCCAGCGCCGCGATCAGTGTGGCGCAGTTGTTATCGACGTCCTGCTGGAACATGTCGATCATCATGGTGAAAATTTCTTCGTCACCGCCCAGGCGCTCAAGGATGGGGGCACGATCCAGCACAAAAACATCCAGCATCTTTTTCTCCTCTCAGGCCGCCGGTACGACCAGGCGCGGCGCTTTTTCTTGTTCGGGATAGCAGTCGGCGATCGCCAGCATCAAGGCATCGACCCGAATCGGCTTCGAAACGTAGCCATCCATGCCGGCCGCCAGGCAACGCTCGCGGTCGCCGGCCAGCGCATTGGCCGTCATTGCAACGATCGGCGTATGACGTAGCCCGGCTTCACGCTGGCGAATCATCGCCGTCGCTTCCAGGCCATCCATCACCGGCATTTGCAGATCCATCAGGATCAGATCGAAATCCTCGGCCAGGGACAGGTCGACCGCCGCCCTGCCATTATTGGCCACCGTTACTTGATGGCCCTGCTTTTTCAGAATCGCCAGCGCCAGTTTCTGGTTAACCAGATTGTCCTCGGCCAGCAAAATCGACAACCCGCCCGGCTTGGCTGACCTTGGCGCCGGTTGGCCGATCGGCGTTGCCGCCTGCCGGGCCGGCCCGAGCAGGCGCTGCAGCATCTCGCCCAACTCGTCGCGGAGTAGCGGCTTGGTCAGGTAATGTTCGACGCCGAAGCGGCGACATTGTTCGGCCTCGCTGGCCAGGGCGACCGCCGAAATCATCATCAGGACTGCCGGGCGCGACAAAGCGCTGGCCGACAGCGCGGCCAGCACCTCGAAGCCGCTGCACTCGGGCAAGGCGGCGTCGAGCAGCAGGACTTGATAGGTCGAACCGCTCAGCGCCTCAAGTACCGCCTGGCCGCTGCCGACGACCGTCGTCTGCGCCCCCCAGCCGCGCAGTTCGGCGACCAGCGCCTCGCAATTGGCCGGCAGGTCGTCGGCAATCAGCACCCGGCAGCCCGCCAGATCCGGCACGCGCACCGCCTGTTGCGCCCGCGCGCTGCGGGTCTCGATCGTGAAATGGAATTCGCTGCCCAGCGCCTCGACGCTCTCGACCCAGATCTGGCCGCCCATCAGGGCGACCAGCTTGCCGCAGATGCTCAGGCCGAGGCCGGTACCGCCGAAACGCCGCGACACCGAGGAGTCGGCCTGCGAGAAGGCTTCGAAAATGCTCGCCTGCTGGTCTGGCGCGATGCCGATGCCGGTGTCGCTGATCGTGAATTGCAGCATCGGGCGCGGCCCGTCGTCGAGCTGGGTGATACGCAGCAGTACCGAGCCGCGCTCGGTGAATTTGATCGCATTGCCGAGCAGATTGATGATGATCTGGCGCAGGCGGGCCGGGTCGCCGACCATCCAGTCCGGCACTTCGGGCGCGAGCTGGATGACCAGTTCGAGACCTTTCTGTTCACAACGCAGGCCGAGCGGCTTGACCGTTTCGCGCAGCAAGGCGGGCAGGCTGAACTCGACTTCCTCAAGCTGCATCTTGCCGGCCTCGATCTTGGAAAAGTCGAGAATCTCGTTGATCAGTTCGAGCAGCGCATCGGCCGACGAACGGACCATTTCGAGATATACCCGTTGTTCGGGCAGCAGTTCGGTATCGAGCGCCAGCGCCGTCATGCCGATGATGCCGTTCATCGGCGTCCGGATTTCATGGCTCATGTTGGCCAGGAAATGGCTCTTCGCCCGGTTCGCCGTTTCGGCCGCTTCCTTGGCCAGGCGCAGTTCCTCGGCCACCTGCTTGCGCCCGGTGATGTCGTGGAACAGCCAGAGATGGCCACGGCACTCGTCCGGCTGCGGGTTGAACGGGAAGATGTAGATCGGCACGTAATCGAAGGCGAGAATCCGGCCGTCGGTCAGTTGCAGTTCGTGCTCGGTGGACACCACGCCGGCCTGCAGAGTGGCCTGCACGCCGGCGATGAATTGATCGGCCTCGACCACGTTGGCGCGGCAGGCATCAAGCAGTTGCAGCGTCGGCTGGCCGACCGCGTCCAGCGACAGGTCTTCGATACCGAACAGGTTGAACAGCGCCTGGTTGGCCATCACCATCAGGTGCTGTTCGTCCTCGACCAGCACGCCGGAATGCATGCTTTCGAGCAGCGCCGAAAGACGCGAACTGGTCGACAGCAAATATTCCTCGTCGCGCTTGCGCAGCGTGATGTCTTGGAAAGCAGCGACGGTGCCGACGAAGCGCTCGCCCTCGAAGAGCGGCACCGAGACCACCGAGATCGGAAAGACCTGGCCGTCCCGCGCCGTAAAGGCATCAAATTCCGAGCGAAAGGCGTGGCAAGCGGCGACCGGCGCGTGCATCGGGCATTCGTCGTGGCGAACCGGCTGGCCCGACGCCGTCTGATAGTGAATGGTCTGGTGCAGGTCGCGCCCGATCAACTCGTCGCGCGACCAGCCGAGCAGGCGCTCGGCCTCGGCATTGACGAAGGTGCAGCGGCCCTCGGCGTCGGCCGCCAGGACCCCCTCGCCCAGCGCGTCGGTCAGGCTGGAGAGGAAGCGGTTCTGCGCTTCGATCCATTCTTCCTGCTCTTTCAGCCTGACTGAAGCCCGGTTCAGGGCATCGACCAGGCTGCTGATTTCCTGGTTTCCGCGATATTCGGGCAGTTGACCGCCGCGCCGGACATCGAGCGCCGCGGCGAAGCGACTGGCCTCGGCCAGCACCCGCATCGGTCGCGCCAGCAGCAAAAGGAGCGGCGCCATCGCCCCGGAAATCGCCAGCAGGCCGGCAATCAAGCTGTCCTGCCAGATCCGCTGACGCAGCTGGTCGAGACGCTCCAGGCCGATCGCCATCCGGACCCAGATGCCGCTTGCGCTGCCCGGCCGGCCCTGCCAGACGACCAGTTCGTGCGCCGCCCATTCCGGCCCGGCCGCCGACGGCGGCGCGAAGGCGGTGGTCGGCACGTCATCGAAGACGACACCGCTGCCATCCTTGCGAACACCGGCAATCAACCGGCCTTCGCGGTCGACCAGGTGAATCGAACGGGCTTCGGGGTAGGCGGCGATCTGGGCCAGCAAGCCGCCGAGCGCCCGGCGATCGTCGCGCAGCAGGTCGCTATCGAGCATTTCGGCGATGCCGCGGGCCAGCACCTCGCTCTGGCTGAGCAGGCGCTGCTCGGCCTCGCCGCTCTGTTGGCGCACGGAATAGGCACCATAGCCAAGGAAAGTGGCCGCCAGCAGCAAGGCGGCGACCAGCACAATCTGATGGCTGAGACGCCGTGGAATCAAGAAGCGCATGACAGCCGTCAAACCATCGGCACGACTTCATCCTGGAAGCGCTGGCGGATATCGAGCACGCGGTTCCATTCGGCAAGCAGCGCCTCGACGCATAACGGGTCGAAATGCTTGCCGCGCCCATCCTCGAGAAAACGGCAGGCGTCTTCCAGCGACCAGGCTTTCTTGTACGGCCGCTCGGAGGTCAGCGCGTCGAAGACATCGGCGACCGCGACGATGCGCCCGAAAACCGGAATGTCGTTGCCTTTCAGGTGGCGCGGATAGCCCGTGCCATCGTATTTCTCGTGGTGGGTCAGGGCGATCTGCGCCCCCGCCCGCAGAATGTCGGAGCGACTGTCCTTGAGCAGTTCGTAGCCGAGACGGGCATGTCCCTTCATGACTTCGAACTCCTCGACCGTCAGCTTGCCCGGCTTGAGCAGGATGTAATCCGGGATGCCGATCTTGCCGACATCGTGCATCGGCGCCGCTTCGAGAATCAGTTGCTGCGCCGCCCGCTCCAGCCCGAGGCCGATCGCGATGGCTTGCGAGTAATGCGCCATGCGCTGGATATGAGCGCCGGTTTCGGGATCGCGGAACTCGGCAGCGCGCGACATGCGGAAGATCAACTCCTTCTCGCGGTCGCGAATCTCGCGAGTCTGCTCATCCACCAGCGAGGCCAGGTGCTGGGCGCGGTCGGCTAGAAATTTCTGGCCGGTGCGCAGCGACAGCATGTTGCGGGCACGGGCCGAAAACTCGATGCGGTCGATCGGCTTGGTCAGAAAATCGTTGGCGCCGCCGAGCAGGGCCTCGTAGCGCACATCCTTCTGGTCGTTGGCGGTGACCATCAGGATCGGCACCTCATCGCGGCCGTGCAGGGCACGAAAGGCGCTGATGAACTTCAGACCGTCCATGTCCGGCATCATGTAATCGACGATCACCAGGTCCGGCACGTTGCTCCGGCACCATTCCAGCGCTTTCAACGGATTGGCGAACAAGACCGCTTCGCACTCGCCGAGCTTCATCACCAGCGCCTTGATCAGGGTCAGGTTGATGTCGCTGTCGTCGATGATCAACACCGTATGCATAAGCTCTCTCAAAGGCTGGTGGGTTGTTTTGCGCAGTATATAATGCGGCGCCATGAAACTGCTTTTCGACCTCTTCCCCGTCATCCTCTTCTTCGTCGCCTTCAAGTACTCCGAGAAAAATCCGGAGCTGGCGGCAAGCTGGATTGGCTCCCTGCTCGGTTCCGCTGCGGTCGACGTCAAACAGGCGCCCATTCTGCTCGCCACCGTCGTCGTCATCGCCGCCACCGTCGCCCAGATCGCCTGGGTCTGGTTCCGCCACGGCAAGGTCGACAAGATGCTCTGGGTCAGCCTGGTACTGGTCGCCGTCTTCGGCGGCATGACCCTGATCTTCCAGGACGAAACCTTCATCAAGTGGAAACCGACCATCCTCTACTGGGTGTTCGCCGGCAGCATGAGCTTCGCCGCCCTCGTTCTCAAAAAGAACGCCATCAAGACCATGCTCGGCGAACAGTTGACGCTGCCCGAGGCGGTCTGGAGCAAGGTCAATTTTTCCTGGGTCGCCTTCTTCATCGTGATGGGCTTCCTGAACCTGATCATCGCCTTCAATTTCCCGACCGACGTCTGGGTCAATTTCAAACTGTTCGGCGGCATGGGCCTGATGCTGATCTTTGTGCTCGGCCAGGGCATGCTGCTCTCGAAGTACGTTGAGGAAGACAAGTAATGCTCTACGCCATCATCGGTGAAGACCGCACCGGCTCGCTCGACCAGCGCCTCGCCACCCGCCCCGCCCACCTCGAACGCCTGCAGGCCCTGCAGGCCGCCGGCCGCCTGCTCCTGGCCGGCCCCTGCCCGGCGATCGATTCGCCCGACCCCGGCCCGGCCGGTTTCTCCGGCAGCATCATCATCGCCGAATTCGACTCGCTGAGCGCCGCCCAAACCTGGGCCGAGGCCGACCCCTATGTCGCAGCCGGCGTTTACGAAAAAGTCACGGTCAAGCCTTTCAAGAAGGCGCTGCCGGCGTGAGCCAGGACACCATCGAACTGTTGCGCCAGCGCCTGGCGGCGCTGCAGCCGCAATCGCTCGACATCGAAGACGAATCGCACCGACATGCCGGCCACGCCGGCGCCAAGGGCGGTGGCGGCCACTATGTGCTGACCATCGTCGCCGAGGCCTTCGCCGGCAAGAACACCATGGCCCGGCATCGCCTGGTTTATGATGCAGCCGGCGATCTGATGCGTGGCCGCATCCATGCGCTGGTCATCCGCGCTTTGACGCCCGACGAAGTATAATTTTCCGGTTTTCCCTCCACCCAAGGACACATTACATGCTCAAGCTCTCCCGTCTGGCCGCCCTGCTGGTCGCCGGCGCCATTGTTTCCGCCCCGGTTCTCGCTGCCGACAAGGGCAAGGCCTTTGCCACGGTGAATGGCCAGCCGATTCCGCAATCCGTATACGACGCTTTCGTTGCCGAGCAAAAGGCTCAGGGCACGCCGGATTCGCCGGAACTGCAAAACGCCGTCAAGGAAGAATTGGTTCGCCGCGAAATCCTCGCCCAGGAAGCCAAGAAAAAGGGTCTGGACAAGAAGGGCGACATCCAGGGTCAAGTTGAACTGGCCAAGCAGGCCGTGCTGATCCGCGCCTTCCTCTCCGACTACGTCAAGGCCAACCCGGTCAGCGAAGCGCAGCTCAAGGCCGAATACGAACTGATCAAGGCCAACCTCGGCAACACCGAATACAAGGCCCGCCACGTGCTGGTCGAGAAGGAAGACGACGCCAAGGCGATCATCGCCAAGCTCGACAAGGGCGAGAAGTTCTCCGAACTGGCCAAGCAGTCGAAGGATCCGGGCTCCAAGGACAAGGGCGGCGAACTCGGCTGGAGCTCGCCGACCGCCTACGTCAAGCCGTTCGGCGAAGCGCTGACCAAGCTGAAGAAGGGTGAATACACCAAGACCCCGGTCAAGTCCGACTTCGGCTACCACGTCATCCAGCTCGACGACTCCCGTCCGATGACCCCGCCGCCGTTCGAACAGGTCAAGCCGCAACTGCAGCAGCGTGCCAGCCAGCAGCAGATCGAGAACCTGCTCAAGGACCTGCGCGCCAAGGCCAAGGTTAACTGATCGGCCAGCGGCCGTGACCCGTGCCCGCCCACCGGCGGGCATTTTTGTTTGGAGAGTCAGCGCGTGTTCAGCTTGAAGAAACTGTTCGGGGGAAAAACCGAAAACGCAGCCCCGGCCGCCGCCGCGCCGCCGGTACCGGTCGACGCACCGCCCTCCGACAGCATCAGCGCCTTTCTGCGCCGGGAGGCGATGTTCGATCGCCAGAACCGGTTGAGCGCCCACCTGTTCTCGCTGCAAAAAAGCTCGCTGTTCGCCGACGCGCCGCGCGACATCCAGCGCCAGGTCGATGCCCGCCTGCTCGCCATTCTGGCCGCCAGCCCCGATGCCTGGAATACGCAATTTGCCTTCCTGCCGCTCGGCTCCGGTTCGCTCGACCTGACTGCAGTCGACCGCCTGCCGACCCGCAACGTCGGCCTGCTCGTTCAACTGGCCCCCGACGAGGACGATCAGGCGGCGCTGATCATCCGCCTCGCCACCCTGCGCGAACGCGGCCTGAAGATCGGTATTTTCCGCCAGCCGCGTCACCCGCTGTTTGCCGCCGCCATTCTGCAGGCCGATCTCGGCGTACTCAACGTCAATGGCCATGAAGCGGGCACCGTCCGCGACTTTTCGGCTGCCCTGCGCGCCAGCGAGCGCGAACAGCCGATGCAGTTGCTGGCCCTGAATATCGAGACACCCGACGAACATCGTCTGTGCCAGCAATGGCATTTCGACTTCTTTCACGGCCCGTTCGCGGTCAACGCCCCGCCCCGCCCGGAATCGGCCCAGGCCGATCCGCACAAGATCCAGCTATTGCACCTGCTGCACCTCGTCCAGGGCGAAGCCGAGACCGGCGAACTGGCCGAGGCGATGAAGCAGGATCCGCTGCTCACCTTCCGTATCCTGCGCTACCTGAACTCGCCGACGCTCGGCCTCAGTCACCGGATCGACTCGATCGGCCAGGCGCTGATCATCCTCGGCCGGCAACGGCTGACCCGCTGGCTCTCGGTGCTGCTATTCTCGGTGCGCGAACCCAACTTTGCCGACTGGATGCTGGTCGAAAGCGCCCTCACCCGCGGCCGCCTGATGGAAGAACTCGGCGCCGAGTTGCTGCCCGACCAGGCGCACGACCCGCTCTTCCTGACCGGCATTTTTTCCTGCCTGGATCGCCTGCTGCGCCGCCCGCTGGCCGACATCATCCACGACCTGCCGATCTCCGACGACATTCGCAGCGCCCTGCTCGAACGCCAGGGGCCTTTTGCCGGCCTGCTCGCCATTGCCGAGGCCAGCGAAGCCTTCGACGTGGTGCGCATGCAGAATGCCGCCCAGGCCGTCAGCCTCGACCCGGCCAGCGTCAACCGCGCCCTGCTTGCCGCAACCGCCTGGGCCAGCGAAGTCACCGAGCACTGGGAATAGCCTTCCCCGCTCACCAAATCGGGAAAACTTGATCCAGATTCTGGCCTTTTCCGGCAGTTGACCGCAGCATTCGGTCCTGATGACGTTTCTCTACCGATTGGCCGCACTCCTGCTCGGCCTGCTTTCCACTGCTCACGCCGCCCAACCGCTCCAGCCCTGGCTGGATACGGCGCTGCCCGGTGCCCGCATCCGCCTGCCGCCCGGTGTCTATCAAGGCCCGGTCAGCATAAGCAAGCCGATCACCCTGGAGGGTGACGGCAAGGTCGTCATCGACGGCGGAGGCCGGGGCACAGTGCTGACCGTCAAGGCCGACCGCGTTACCTTGCGCGGCCTGACCCTGCGCGGCAGCGGCGACTCACATGACAAGATCGACGGCGGCATCATGGCCGAAGGCCGCGACTTGCTAATCGAGAACAATGTGATCGAGGACGTGCTATTCGGCATCTCGTTGCACAGCACGACGGACAGCATCATTCGCCACAACCGGATCCGCTCCCGGGCCGGCGATTCGGCCGAGCGTGGCGATGGCCTGCGCATCTGGTATAGCACCTTCAACCGCATCGAAAACAACGACATCGCGCAAATCCGTGACATCACCATTTCCAACTCGCCGCACAACCGGATTGTCGGCAATACTGTCCGCGACAGCCGGCGGGCGCTGAATTTCCTCTTTTCGCACCGGACGCTGATCGAGGGCAACCATTTCGAGAAAAACTCGACCGGCATCATCGCTCTCAACTCCGAAGGGCTGATCATTCGCCGCAACCGGATCATGCACGCCATGGACGCCTCCGGCGCCGGCATCGCCCTCAAGGAAACCTCGTCGGCATTGATCGAGGGCAACGAGATCGTCCATTGCGCCCACGGCATCATGGCCGATTCGCCAATGAACCCGACCAACCGGATCGTGTTCACCGACAACCTGATCGCCCACAACGTCACCGGCATCTATTTCTACGGTGCAAAAGGCGGTCATATCGCCATCGGCAACACCTTCCGCGGCAACCTCTGGCCAGTCAGCATCATCGGCGACGGCGACCCGCTGAACGACTTCTGGTGGGGCAATTACTGGGATGACTACCAGGGTTTCGACCGCAACCATGACGGCCTCGGCGACACGCCGCATGAGCTCTACGCTTACGCCGACCGGATCTGGCTCGATACCCCGGCGACCAAGTTTTTCCGCAACTCGCCGGTCCTCGAACTGCTCGACTTCCTCGAACGACTGGCGCCCTTCTCGTCGCCCGGCCTCATCCTGCGCGACAGCGCGCCGCGCGTCGGCAAGTCACGCTAACCAGTCGCGCATGTCCTCGATCAGGTCATCGACGGCTCCCAGCGACAAACCGAAGAGTTGGCAGGTGGCCGGGGCCGCCTTCGCCCATTCGTGCTCGCCGTCACCATTGGCCTGTAGCCGGATGATGTGCTCGGCCAGCACGCAGATGCCGATCAAGACCCGGGCCTGATCGGACACCCGGCCGGGCTCGGCGAGTACGACATAATCGTGGTGATGCAGAATGCCTTCGCTGACGAAATCCGGCAATTGCCAGCGGCGGGCCAGGAAATAGCCAACGACCGCATGATTGGTGCCTAGGTGCTGCTCTTCGGTCTCGGTAAAGCTCAAATCCTCGGCGGCATTGGCCGCGGCGAGGGCTTCGCGGGCCTTGGGGAAACGCTTCATGATCAGCGGAATGCCGAGGTCGTGAAAGAGGCCGAAGGTATAGGCAATATCCGGCCGCACACAACGCAGCCGGCGGGCCAGTTCGGCGGACAAGCGGGCGATCAGCGCCGAGGACTCCCAGAAGCGGTCCATCCGTGCGTCGGTACTGTCGGCCAGTGCCACTTTCAACAACTGCGCCACCACCAGGTTGAACACTTGCCGGTTGCCGAGCACGGTCAGCGCCTGGGTTACCGATTCAAGCCGCCGCCCCCGGGCAAAAGCCGGTGAGTTGGCGAGCTGCATCAGGTGACCGGAAAGTGCCACATCCTGGCTGATCAGGCGGGCGATTTCACGTGAATTGGGCTCGTCCTTGCGCAGCTCGGTATCGAGATCGACCAGAATGGCCGGGCAAGGCGGAATATCGACACCCTGCAACAGAGTGTGCAACTGCGTTTCTTCTGAAATTGCGTTCATGCCAACGTGCTCCCCAAGACCGGCGCAGCTTACCCCGTAACGTCTGCCCTGAGAACACGACTAAAGTCATAGCTGATACTCGTCGCCGCCGCCCTGCATGGCCATTTCGACGACGCGCCGGGTCAGGTGCGGCGCAAATAGCGCGATCAGATCGTAGTCATAACGGCGCAGAAAAGTGCCGCGCCGCAAGGCCAGCCGCGTCGTATTCGATTCGAACAGATGCGCCGCATCGATCGCAACCAGACCGCTGTCGCGCTGAGCATCGAAAGCCAGCGCCGAAATGATGCCCAAGCCAAGGCCGAGGCTGACGTAGGTCTTGATCACGTCGGCATCGAGTGCGGTCAGCGCGATGTTGGGCTGGGTACCGATCCGCTCGAAGGCGCGATTGATCCGCGAACGGCCGGTGAAGGCCGAGTCATAGGTAATCAGCGGCCAGCGCGCCAGTTCATGCAGTGACAACGGTTGCGACTTGAGAATCGCGTGGCCTTCGGGCGCAATGACGCAATGGCTCCACTGGCGCACCGGCAGCGTGACGAGTTGCGCATACTGGTCGAGCGACTCGGTGGCGATGCCGATGTCCGCCTCGCCGGCCGCCACCCACTCGGCAATCTGGGTCGGGCTGCCCTGATGCATTTCCAGCTTGACGCTTGGGTGCTGGGCGACGAAATCGCGAACCACGACCGGCAGGGCGTAGCGTGCCTGGGTATGGGTCGCGGCCAGCACCAACCGCCCGCTGTCGCCCGTGGAAAACTCGGCGGCGGCCCGCTTCAGGTTGTCGGCTTCGCGGAGAATTTTTTCGGCAATCGACAGCACGCTTTTGCCCGGCTCGGTAATGCCGGTAAAGCGCTTGCCGCTGCGCTCGAAAATGGCGACCCCCAACTCGTCTTCAAGCAACTTGACCTGCTTTGAAATGCCCGGCTGCGAGGTATAGAGGGATTCCGCCGCCTCCGAGACGTTCAGCCCCTGACGCTGGATTTCGACGATGTAACGCAGTTGCTGAAGCTTCATGGCCACATTTAATAACTTAACGATATAACAATCTAACCCAATATTCTTTTTGTTTCAAATGAAGCCCGGTACGATTCGTTCCCATGGATTATCTCTATACCCTTTCCGGCTTCGCAGTCGGCGCTATTGTCGGCCTGACCGGCGTCGGTGGCGGCTCGCTGATGACACCGCTGCTGGTGCTGGTGTTCGGCGTCAATCCGGCCACCGCGGTCGGTACCGACCTGCTCTACGCAGCGCTGACCAAGGCCGGCGGTACCGTCGCCCATGGCAAGAAAGGGCATATCGACTGGTCGATCACCGGCCGCCTGGCGCTCGGCAGCATTCCAGCCGCGGCAATTACGCTGTGGATCCTGTCGCAACTGCCGAAGGGCAGCAATGTCATTGGCGCCGTCATTTCGCACGGTCTCGGTTTCGCCCTGCTGCTCACCGCGATTGCCATCCTGTTTGGCCGCAGACTCCGCGAATACGCCAGCCAGCACGACGAATCAGAACTCCGCAAGTGCTGCCTGGGTAAAATCACCGTCGTCGTCGGCGCCATTCTCGGCGTCCTCGTCACCATTTCCTCAGTGGGTGCCGGCGCCCTCGGCGTCGCCGTCCTTTTCTTCCTTTACCCCAAACTTTCGCCCATCAAGATTGTCGGATCCGATGTCGCCCACGCCGTGCCGCTGACACTGGTTGCCGGCCTCGGCCACTGGGCGCTGGGTGGGGTCGACTGGTCGCTGCTCGGCAGCCTGCTGCTCGGCTCGCTGCCCGGCATCTGGCTCGGCACGCAAGTTTCCGCCAAGGTGCCGGAGCACATCCTCCGCCGCCTGCTGGCCTCCATGCTTATCCTGATCGGCAGCAAGCTGGTCTTTGCCTGATTCACGTTAGGAACGTTTCATGTACAAATACGATGCCATCGACCGCCAGTTGATCAACGAGCGGGTCGCCCAGTTCCGTGACCAAGTCCGCCGCTGGAAAGCCGGCGAACTGGCCGATGACGAATTCCGCCCGCTGCGCCTGCAGAACGGCCTTTACATCCAGCGCCATGCGCCGATGTTCCGCATCGCCGTGCCTTACGGCATGCTGAATTCCGCCCAGTTGCGCAAGCTCGGCGATGTCGCCGCCAAGTACGACCGCGGTTACGGCCACTTCACGACCCGCCACAACCTGCAGTTGAACTGGCCGAAGATCGAGGATGTGCCGGAAATCATGGCCGAACTGGCCGAAGTCGAGATGCACGCCATCCAGACCTCCGGCAACTGCCTGCGCAACATCACCACCGACCCGTTCGCCGGCGTTGCCGCCGACGAAGTGATCGACCCCCGGCCGCTGGCCGAGATCCTCCGCGAATGGACGACCTTCCACCCGGAATTCGCCTTCCTGCCGCGCAAGTTCAAGATCGCCATTTCCGGCACCCGGGAAGACCGTGCCGTCACCTGGTTCCACGATATCGGCCTGCATCTGAAGGAACAGGACGGTCAGGTCGGCTTCACCGTGATCGTCGGCGGCGGCCTCGGCCGGACCCCGATCCGCGGCCAGGTCGTGCGCGAATTCCTGCCCTGGCAGCACATCCTGACCTATTGCGAAGCCATCCTCCGCGTGTACAACCGGGCTGGCCGCCGTGACAACGCCTACAAGGCACGTATCAAGATCCTCGTCCAGGCGACCGGCATCGAAGCCTTCAGCCAGCAGGTCGAAGACGAATGGGCCTACATGAAGGACGGCCCGGCGACGCTGACGCAAGCCGAATTCGACCGTGTTGCCGCCCACTTCACCGCACCGGACTACGAAAAGCAGGACGAGGTCGCCCTGCCAACGGAAAAAGCCTTCACCAAATGGGTGGACCGCAACACCCATCCGCACAAGGTGCCCGGCTACGCTGCTGTCACCCTGTCGCTGAAGCAGCACGGTGTCGCCCCGGGCGACATCACCTCGGCGCAAATGGCCGCTGTCGCCGATCTGGCCGACCAGTACAGCTTCGGTGAGCTGCGCATCAGCCACGAACAAAACATCATCCTGGCCGACGTTAAAAAAGCTGACCTCCCGGCTGTCTGGGAAAAAGCCAAGGCGGCCGGCCTGGCGACCCCGAACATCGGCCTGCTGACCGGTATGATCTGCTGCCCGGGCGGCGATTTCTGCGACCTGGCGAACGCCAAGTCGATCCCCATCGCCAACGCCATCCAGGCCCGTTTCGACGATCTCGACTACCTGTTCGACATCGGCGAAATCGACCTCAATATTTCCGGCTGCATGAACGCCTGCGGTCACCACCACGTCGGCCACATCGGCGTGCTCGGCGTCGACAAGAACGACTCGGAGTTCTACCAGGTAACCCTTGGCGGCCGCCAAGGCAACGATGCCCGGCTCGGCAAGGTGATCGGCCCGTCCTTCTCGGCCGACGAAATGCCGGATGTCGTCGACAAGATCATCAAGGTCTATCTGGAAAGCCGTCATGCCGACGAACGCTTCCTCGACACCTTCGATCGCATCGGCCTCGATCCGTTCAAGAACCGCGTTTACGAAGGCCGCGCCCACGGCAAGGCCAAGACTGCACAAAAGGAGGCCGCATAATGGCTCAGCTGATCAAGAACGACACCCTTGCGGTCGACACCTGGAAAACGCTCGAATTGGCCGAAGGTGAAACGCCGGAAACCGTCGCCCTGCCGGCCGGTGACATCATCTTTCCGCTCGCCGTCTGGCAAGCGCGCAAGACCGAAATTATTTCCTGCCACAAGCGCATTGGCCTGCTCATCCAGCCGGATGAACTGATTGAGGACGTTGCCGGCGATCTCGAATACTTCATCGTCATCGCCGTCAATTTCCCGAAATTCGTCGATGGTCGCGGCTACTCGACGGCCAGCCTGCTCCGCCAGCGTTACCGCTACGAAGGCGAACTGCGCGCCGTCGGCGACGTCTTGCACGATCAACTGTTCTTCATGCGTCGCGTCGGCTTCGACAGCTACGCCCTGAAGGATGGCAAGAACGCGGTCTATGCGCTGGAAGCCGGCTTCAACAGCTTCAGCGACACCTACCAGACCTCGACCAGCCAGCCGCAACCCTACTTCCGCCGCCGCGCCTGATTCCGCCATGACCCCGAGCCTGCTCAACATCACGCCCGAACTGACCGCCAGCGTCGCCACCAAAACGGCGGCCGTGCAAGCTCTGCTTGCCGACATCGCCGGCAACTGGTCGCCGGCCACCTTCGCCAACAGCCTCGGCGCCGAAGACATGGTGCTGACCGACCTGATCGTCAAGGCCGGCCTGCCGATCGAAATCTTCAGCCTCGACACTGGCCGCCTGCCGCTCGAAACCTACGACCTGATGGCGGCGGTGGACAAGCACTACGGCCTGAAATTGAAAATCTATTTCCCGCACAGCGCAGGCGTCGAAAACTACGTTCGCGCCAACGGCATCAACGCCTTCTACGAGTCGATCGAGCTGCGCAAGTCCTGCTGCTACATCCGCAAGGTCGAGCCGCTGAAGCGCGCCTTGGCCGGCAAGAAGGCCTGGATTACCGGCATGCGTGCCGAGCAGGCCGCCACTCGCGGCAACCTGGCTTTCCGCGAATTCGACGAAGGCAACGGCCTGGAGAAATTCAATCCGCTCGCCGATTGGTCCGAAAAGGAAGTCTGGACCTACATCAAGCAGAACGCCGTGCCCTACAACGCGCTGCACGACAAATTCTTCCCGAGCATCGGCTGCGCCCCCTGCACGCGCGCCATCTCGCTCGGTGAGGATGTCCGCTCCGGCCGCTGGTGGTGGGAAAATCCGGAAAGCAAGGAGTGCGGCCTGCACGTCAAAGGCTGACGCAAACCCGCTCAGGAACAGAAAGCCCGCCGCTCTGGCGGGCTTTTTACTTATGGCCGCCATTATGTCTCTGGTGCACTTGGCGGTTCGTCTGGGCATTGGTCTAATTGACCAATGCCCAGACTTCCTTCTTCACTAAAATGGCTAATTGATCGACGAGCTCGTGTAGCAGGCGAAATCACGAAAATTGAGTCGATGCTTAGCCACTGCCAGAGCTTGGTCAAAGAGCTAGACCAACTCAAAGATATGCTGCACGCGGTTGACCAGACTCTAGGTCTTCACGACATCGAAATTGATCCGAATGAAATCAGCCCTATTCGTAGCCATGATGTACGTATCACCCTTCCTCATGGCGAATTGACTCGTAGCATTCTGTTATGCCTAAGACTAAACAAAGGTTCTGCTGTTTCCACCAGTGTTATTGCTGAATTCATTGCCGCTAGACATGCCGATCTAGCAGCCGAGCCTGAAAGCATTGAAAAATTACGACAGTCTATTCGCTACCGCCTTAAAGGCTTGAAACGAAGTGGATTGGTTTCCCCGAAGCATAACTCCCGCCCTAACTCTGACGGGTGGTGGGAAATTTCGGAAATTCAGCTGTAATCCATATATTCAAAGCCCAAACGATGCCCTTGTGCATAGCCTCGCCAAGCGCGCGATACATCGCATTGAAATAGCTTTTCAATCAAACCAATAAATTTTTCCCGCAGAGGCATTTTTCTGCTGTCTTCTCGCCAAGCAAATTCAGTCGCAAAAAATGCAAGATACTGCGGCCGCATGCCATGATGAACGCCGTATTCTGCACGTCTCATTCGACTAAAGTACGACTCAGCCTGATTGTTGTTAACGCCGTCGTCAGTACAATACTCGGCTGAATGTCGAACAGTTTGGTGTTCATACCATGCTGTTAAGCTTGAGAAAGCTCGACCATCATCTGTCTGGATCGTAGATTCTCTCCGTACTAATTTTTGAATTATTGGAATTGCATTTTTTTGGTCTTCGGCAGGAATGACGGCGATAATCGTTCTTGTTGCTCCTCTGCTAGTGATATTTGAAAGTTGTCGGAGGACAAGCACAATCCTGCGTTTTTTGAGTTTTTCCGCATTCCATGGTTCGATAGAATAAGATGCCTTGGGCGGAGCAATGGAGGCCTTTCGATTTCGCAATCTGTGATTTGCGATCTCGGATGACATATGGTTTCTGCGTCGTGGACGACGGGGTTTCCCACAAAAATGACCGCCATCAATCTGGACAACACCGCTCATAGCCGAGCAGTCCTGAGTTTCAAAAATTGCCTCGCGGATTTTTCCGAGATTTTGGTAGGCCGTTCGGAACGTAACACCCATGAGGGCAAGAACCTGATTGGCGGCAAGCCCTTTGGGCGCTGCGACAAACAGATAGATAAGCAGCAGTAATTGCTTGAATGGCAGCTTCCGGTCCAGGAATGGCGTGTCCGTCGTGACACTAAAGACCTTGCTGCAACTTCTGCAACACCATTGTTTTCGAGCTCTCCGCGGGTAATGCTTATCGACCGTGCCACAACTTGGGCAGGGCATAGTTGTCAAATTACCCCAACGAAGCTTAACGAAGCACTCCCAAGACTCCTGCTCGCTTAGCTCTTGAATCTTTGGAAGTGTAAGGTTTCGAAATTCTTTGCTTTGACTGAAATGTTGCGCCATAGATTATTTGCATGTCGAAACGTTGCAAACGGTGTCCATGCCTGTCGTGCAGACATTTGGACACCTGTTGGCCAATCCTTGTGATGGACTGGTGGCGCAGTTCAGGATTTTTGAAAAACCCTCCCCCTCAAGCAAAAATCTGGCTTGACATGGGTAACCTGATTTAACACAATATGAAGCGCAAGCGGCCTGCTTGTGCACTTCAAAGGGCTCGGATAGCTTCTCGTAAAAGCTCCCGGGCCCTGTGCTTTTCTACGCCGGTTATTGGCCCTTTAGCTGGTCATTTCATCTCTCCTCGGCGCCTTCACGCATTCCTGAATGTGCCTGATTAATTAGCCATGCGGCGACCTCCGTTGTAAATGCGAACCAACCCCGTCGTCCTGGCAGCGTAAAGACATCTATTCCAACCTCGCCGCGTTGTTTACTGCGGTAAAACGCGGCATAGCTTTTAAAACCCAATGCCGCATACAAATCTCGGCCACCAAGTGTTGGGCCATATCGATCCAACAAATTATTTGCGAGGTCGTTTGATGATCCGGAGGGCATGTCGAACCTTAAGTAATGTTGAGTTGGGCATATATTGACAACCCCGCACTGTAGAATCTAGGTCGCCTGAATTACGATTCGAGTGACACCAAAATGACCAAAACCCGAGGCGGCCAAAAAAAGCACTGGGCAGAAAAAGTTCGTGTCTGGACGTGGTACTACGAAGTTAAGCGCCTATGCCAATGGTCTGATTACGCACTCGACATGGAGTTCGCTTGGGCGCACAAAGATAAAGACACCGAATTAACGGTGAATCGACCTAGAACATTTGAGTGGATACGTAAAAAAGCTAGAAAACCAGCAGGGAGAGACATGCGCTGGAGATCAATGGATGCACTAGTCGAGGCTGTCGACAGGCACCCTGATTTCAAAGGCACGAGAGCGCTTTACAATGCCCAGTTGTGGGCACTATTGCAAGAATCGTCCGTTTCTCCCGAGCTTGTTCAACAACGGATTGATCAACTACTGGTCGTTCATAACTTAGTTCAGCAAAATCCCATAACGATTCCCGGGATGAGTGAACTGATTGCTGAATATGGATTGGGGCCTGTTTTTGATCGATGCCTCCGGCTCTCCATGGGAAAGATGAGCAGAGTTTCTGGAATTGCCTTGGCTTGGTCGGCTTATCTGCAAGCTGAACCCTCTCATAGCCGGGAGGTTCGCGCTGTTCTTGAGGCGATTCTGGACAATCGTCTAGATGATTTCTTCCGGATTTACCTTCCACACGACAATTTCAGTTCTTACACTAAAGCCATTAAGGTTCTTTTACAGACTAGACTCAATTTATCCAACGCGAATATTGTTGGATATGGTCACACGGAAGTCGTGGGGCGCTGGCCAATTATTCCGGAGTCGTTTGTGAACGGGATATCTGAACGCGATATATTTGGCGTCGCGTGATAGTCGAGCGACTTGGTGTGTCCTGCTCGTCGGGATCGACAATCCGAAGAGCCTAAAAGCGGAGAAAGCCGTGGCGCTTCGCTAAGTCAAATGCGTCGGCGGTACGTCCGCGCAGAATCTCGAAATGATGGCCGGATTCTGGGTCAATCCGACCGTCCGACTCATTGCCGCCACAGTTTGGCCCGCGCCCGACAAACTGCTTCGAGAACACTTTTCCGCCAACCCCTAAACGGGAAGCGTACGCGCGGAACAAATGGCGCACTCCCGAATGTCGCCGCTCCCCAAGATTAAGAACGATGGTGTCGTTCAGTGCCGCAATTTCCGCCTTGTGTTTGTCGGTCAGAGCCGCCAAACGCTGATCAGCTTCCTCATGTAAGCGTTCGGCAATCCGGTACGAAACCACGCTTGTACCCAGTTTGAACTGTGCCATGACAGTCTTGGAGAAAACGGCACAACCGTTGCGACCACGACTGCTAGCCGTGTAAACCCACCAGGTTGTTCAGTTCGGGAATGCGAGAGATAGGCGGCTGATATTGAAGGCCGGCATGTGGTCTGTGCCAGTTGTAGTGATGTAGCCAGAGCGGGAGATGCTGAGCACGCAGCAAGGAGGATTCATAAGCCCGTTCACGCGCCATGTTGATGCGGTCGAGGATTTCCCGTCCGCTACTTTTTTCGTTGTCACAAAAACGTAGACTCCGCTTCCGCAAATTACGCCGTTTGTGATATTTACGCAGCATGATTCGAGTTGCATAATGCCCAATCTTCATAAAAACAAACTGGGCGATGCAAACTTCAGAAGGGGGGCTGGGGTATCAGGAGGCGCTGTGGCTGCTCGGTAGTCTATGCAGCTTATATCGCATTCCCTTCGACCCCAAGCTGGTCGAGCAGGACTTTCCGCCGCCGCATAGCCTCGCCACCTTCCATGAAGCCGCTCGCGCCCTTGGCTTCAAGACTGGGCACAGCCCACATCCAGCCGATTGGCAAAAAATGCCGCTGCCGGCCATCGCCTTTCTGCGTGCCGTGCCGGAAACCACTTCCGACGAAATTGTCCCAACCCTCCCGGTCCTCATCCTCAAGACCGATGGCCACAAGCTGCTCTACTTCCGCGCCGGCAGCCAAGCCCCCGAAACGATCACCGTCGAAGAAGCCGTCACCCAGTTTGAACCCGAACTGATCCTCGCCTCACGCGAAGCCAGTGGTACCAACAAGAATGGGGAGATCCCCGGCTTTGAAGTCGAGAAGAATGAATTCGGCTTCCAGTGGTTCATCCCCGAACTCCTCAAGTACAAAGCCATCTGGCGCGACGTGCTGCTCGCCAGCCTGGCCATCCAGCTCGTCGGTCTGGCCACCCCGCTGTTCACCCAGGTCATCATCGACAAGGTCGTGCTGCACCAGACCCACAGCACCCTGATCGTGCTCGGCGTGGCCTTGGTCATGTTCATGCTCTTCACCAGCGGCATGAGCTGGCTACGCCAATACCTGGTGCTGCATACCGGCAATCGCATCGATGCCGTCCTCGGCAGCCAGGTCTTCCGGCATCTGCTGCGGTTGCCACTGCCTTACTTCGAGCACCGCCCCACGGGCACCCTAGTCGCTCGATTACACGGCGTCGAAACTATCCGCGAATTCGTCTCCGGTGCCGCCGTCACGCTGGTCCTCGATTTCCCCTTCCTGCTCATCTTCCTGGCCGTGATGTTCGCCTATAGCTGGCAACTCTCGCTGATTGCCGTCGGCCTGCTTGGTACTATCGCCTTCATCAGCTTTCTCGTCGCGCCAGTCTTCCGCGACAAGCTCAACCAGCAATTCATGCTTGGCGCGAGAAACCAGTCTTTCCTGACTGAATACGTGGCTGGCATGGCCACCGTCAAATCCCTGCAGATGGAAGCCGACATCGACAAGAAGTACGGCGACTTCCTCGCGCAGTATCTGGCCGCCGGCTTCTCGACCAAGCAGGTCGGCAATACCTATAACGTGATCAGCAATGCCCTGGAACAGGTGATGACCCTGGCCATCCTGATCGTCGGTGCCTTGCTCGTCATGCAGAACGACGGCTTCACGGTCGGCATGCTGGTGGCCTTCCAGATGTTCGCCGGGCGGATGAGTCAGCCACTCCTCAGGCTCGTTGGTCTGTGGCAGGAATTCCAGCAAGCCAACATCGCCGTCAAACGCCTGGGCGACATTCTCGACATGCCGCAGGAACCGCATACCTTGACGCCGACCCGGGAAAATCAAGGCCCCGGTCGAATCGACCTCAGTCATCTCGCTTTCCGCTATTCCGAACATCACCCCTGGCTCTACAAGAATCTCAGCCTGACGCTGAAGCCCGGCCACCTGACCGTGCTGATGGGGCCGTCCGGTTGTGGCAAGAGCACGCTGGCCAAACTGCTGCTTGGCTTCTACCAACCGAACGAAGGGCAGATCGCTCTCGATGGCAAAGACATCCGCCACCTCGCCGCCAACGAACTGCGGCAAATCTTCGGCGTCGTGCCGCAGGAGACGGTGCTCTTCGCCGGTACCCTCTACGACAACCTGGTCATGGCGCATCCGCATGCCAGCTTCGAGGATGTGATACAGGCGTGCAAGGCGGCGGAGATTCATGAGGTGATTGAGACGCTCAATGATGGGTATCAGACGGAGATTGGCGAACGCGGCACCGGGCTATCGGGTGGGCAGCGGCAACGGATTGCCATTGCCAGAGCACTGCTTAAACGGCCGAAGATTCTGGTCTTCGATGAGGCGGTGTCAAACCTGGATCAGCAGACAGCGGAGCACTTCGCCAGAACGATCAACAAGCTCAAGGGAAAGGTGACGATGCTGTTTATTACGCATCAGGTTCCGAGGGGGCTGATGGTGGATGAGGTCATCGATCTGGGAGCAAGTACAACCCGACAGATGGAAGTCGTAGAAGAAGAGATAAACGATTTTTTTTCGGCAAATTAGAGAGATGAAAAATGGCGATAAATATTTTAGGGGGATTTAAATGGCAAATGCCATAAAACCGCAATTGTCGCTACTATTTTTTAATACTCGGAGGCCACTAGCAAAAATCGGGGCTGGCCTACGTAAATCTATTAATTATCAAGCTCCGGTTTCCATTTTTCTCTTCTGGGGATTGATAGAAGCAAGCCATTCCCAGACCGAGATGTACAAATACCGTCTGGAAGAAAGTAAGGACAAGAGCCTGTGTGTACATATGACTCAAGTCTTCAACCAAAATTTTAAGACTCCGTGGAACAGAGGCATTGGATTTGAGGGGGAAAATCCGCTCATCTTTGGTAAACCGTATGACAAATTATATGAGCGGCTTCCTGATGTTAGTTTCGACAAAGAATCGACCTACGAAATGTTGCTGTCAAAATTCCCGTCTTCACCAGAGTTTGATGCGGTTAGATGGAAGGAAGGGAGGACTTGCTACCCAGAGGGAGGTAAAGAGGATATTTGCCACCTTCGTCCGATGCTAGTTGCTGAAATCGACATTGACAACGATGGGCAAAAAGAGTGGGTAGTGAAGCATTCGTTCATGTTCAAGATTCCTACCAAATTCGTCTCTGATGCAGGTGACGAAGATTATTCTGGCGAAGATGGGTTGGCTATATTTCCCAAAGATGGACTTGATTTAACGATGCCCTTGACACTTAAGCAACTCGTCCACGGACAAAAACCTGGTCGCCAACCTAGATTGCTTGACCTGAAGGTCGCTCTACAACTCCGCCCCTTTGTTTATAAGGGGAAAACTTATCTTTCAGCATATCAATTCGTGTTGGACGACAAAAGCTTGTCCCCCAAAAAAAATCATCGATATCAGCTATATCCCGACCGTGAATACATGAACATCCTGCGTGTTTTTGCAGGTGGCAAGCGTCTCGAAGGCCAAATTATAGAAACGGCGAATACGGAGAACGTATGTCGCATCCGAATGATCATGCTGAATAACAACACTGTATCTGGAGGGGATTGATATGTCGCTCAACGCGCTTCACACCAACTATGTTAACGGGTCATATCAAAGTGACTTGCAGTTTTTCCTAAAGGTTGCTGAAAACAATGATTTACGTCGAAACCCAAGCAATGCTTCATATTTGAATATAACGACCGACACAAAAACTCGCCCGGTAATTGGCTATGGATACGACCTTGTGGCGAACCGTGGGGCCGCTATTAATGATCTGACAGCTATAGGTGTTGTGCTTACCGAAACCCAGCGAACGGCTCTTGGCGCGCTATCCGATAACACCACCGGAATTCCCGCTGACTTAGTTGGATTGGCTCTGCCAAGTGAAGCGGCTGCTACAAGTTTGTTAAACAGAGCAATTGCTGCTCGTGATTCGGCATTCAACCTATTTTTAACCCGTAACGGAATCACGCTTACTGACTCTCGCGAACGTGCCGTTTTGATGTCGATGTGGTATCAAACTCCCGTTTATTTCCGAAGTAAATACGGTTCGATAACCAATATGACCCAAGCTCTTATCGATGGCAATCGAGCAGAAGTTTGGTATCAGATACGGTATAAGTCTGCGGCTGATGGTCAAGGTGTCATCAATCGACGTTATGCAGAATCGGCATATTTTGGTCTTTATGAGAGCGGTACTGTTAGTGAAAATGAGGCAAAAAGCATATTCCGAACGCTAAGTTTACATCGAAAGGAAATGCTGGATTACGATCAAACAAATGCCGCTAGACGTATCGCCGCTGCATCAACATATGGTCTCACGGTTCCTGCTTTAAATGACGCAGAAGGCTTGGGTTTGGCTAAAGACCGCTTTCTTTCCGACTTGGCAATTATCTACCCAAATCTATCGGCGCAGCTTGCCAATATCAACGCCTCAAATATCTACCTCAATCCCGCCAAAACGACGGACAGCAGTCGTGGATGGACAATCGACGCATCAATATTCGAAGCCTATTACAGCGACAAAAACGACTTATTAGTTGGACTTGATCAAGTCGATACACTCAAAGCCGGTCAAGGCGACGATTTCCTTATCGGCGGCCTAGGTAACGATACCCTACAAGGCGGCTCTGGCCTTGATAGTTACATCTTCAGTTCTGGTCAGGGCAAAGATGTTATTGATGATAGCGATGGTGTGGGTCGCATTATTGTCGGAGGCCAAGAGTTTACTGGCGCGCCATCAAGTAAATACAGCCTTGATGGCAATAAGCAGATTTGGGAATCGGCAGATGGTACCGTTACTTATCTCTACGACCCCAACACCAAAGCCTTGATACTTAAAGGTAGTGCATTGGGTGACGGACAGATCATTATTGAGCACTTTGACATCACACAAAGCAATGGAAGCGGCTACCTTGGTATAAAACTCGAGCAAAAATCCCTTATTGAGCTAGTTAAATCTGGCGGCTCAAAACCATTTAGCGAAGTCGGCCACCAATCACAAACTAATGTTTCTGACTTGGCTGAAGGGTTGGGCAAGGGCATTAAATGCTTCCTAAATGCTCCTGCAAAACTAGGGGAGATACTCAAACTGAGCCTTGCTGGTGGTGATGTGGGGAAGTTTTCCTGTGTCACCGGAGATGAGGTAATCAGTTTTTCCGATGGGGAAATCACCCTTGAACTCGTGGAAGGGCAAACCGAGATTTCATTTGCCTTTTTGAGCACTGGAGATGTCGATACCGATACCGTACTTACGCTCTCTGCCGCATTAACGCTCGCGGATGGTAGTGAGGTAACAACCAACGACATGACTATCAACTTCGATGCGGTCGACGAAGCTCAATCTCCGGAAACGGGCACCACAATTACTGGCGATATTAACCCCACCGATACCGATACCAGCAAGGCGGGCATACAAGCACAAGCCGACGCATACGGGAATCCAGTAGGAGAATCCTCTTCCTATGGCGACATCTTGGGAGGAACCTCTGGCAATGACCACATCATTTCCGGAGACCTCGATGACGACGTTAAAAGCGGTGCTGGTGATGACTGGATCGAAGGCGGAAAAGGGAACGATTATCTGTATGGGGTATCCGGCAACGATCTGATCGAGGGAGGAACTGGCAGTGACATCCTTATCGGCGACCCTGGCAACGATCGTCTCTATGGCAATGCCAAGATCGATACTGCCACAGCCATTGCCAACGGCACTAATGACACCGGCAGTGGCCAGAAAGGCGACTGGCTTTCCGGAAACGAAGGCGACGACGTACTGGTTGCGGGTAGCGACAATGATGTGCTGACCGGAGGGGCTGGCTCCGACCTCCTGATTGCGGGGGCTGGTGACGACAATATTTTAGGTGATGCAAATTATGACGCTCAGTTCATCGCTGAAGCCAGCAAGCGTTACACGATTGGCAACACCGACTGGTATCACAGCAGTACCGCGACCTTTGACTGGGGCTTTACCGATACAACGGGGGGCCGCGTATTTTCCCCGGTGACGGGCGAGACGAACCCTGTGGGCGCTGCCGCTGACACGATCTACGCCGGAAACGGTAGTGATCATGTCTGGGCTGGTGAAGGTGATGACAATGTTTTCGGTGAAGGCGGAAACGATATTCTTATTGGCGAAGCCGGTAACGATATTCTCCTGGGGGGCGCGGGCGATGACGATATTTCCGGAGATGCCTCGTATCTCGATGAAGCGTTGCATGGAGACGACTTCCTCGACGGCGGGGAGGGCAACGACACTGTTTATGGCAATGGCGGCAACGACGTTCTGTTCGGTGGCGCGGGGGACGACACACTAAGCGGCGACGATAGCAACCCCGCTGACGGGGATGATTATCTGGATGGTGAGGACGGAAATGATCTGCTGTTTGCTGGCGGAGGAGCAGATACGCTTTATGGCGGTGCCGGCCATGATCAATTGTTCGGGGATAACGCCAATACCCCAGAAGACTTGCTGGGTGACGATTATCTGGATGGTGAAGAAGGGGATGACTACTTAGACGGAGCAGGAGGCAGCGATACGCTGTTGGGCGGCGCCGGTAACGACCAACTTTATGGCGATGATGCCGATGTGCCAGCCGACAAGCAGGGCGACGACTATCTGGACGGCGGGGATGGCAACGACATTCTGGTCGGGTGCGGCGGTGCTGACACCTTGATTGCAGGGGCGGGTGTTGATCAACTTTTTGGCGATGCTGATGACACGCCGGAAAGTGCTCAAGGCAACGACTATCTTGATGGCGGCGAAGATAATGACATGTTGGCTGGCGGAGGTGGCGACGATACGTTGCTCGGGGGGAGCGGCAATGATCAGCTATACGGCGACGACCAAACTACACCGACATCGAAACTCGGAAACGACTACCTCGACGGCGGCCTCGGTAACGATCTACTAGTCGGTGCGGGTGGCAACGACATCCTTCTCGGCGGCGACGGTGATGACCAATTGCATGGCGACTCTTCGGATACGCCACTGGTGTTTCAGGGAAATGACATTCTTGACGGCGGTGCCGGCAACGATGTTCTCAATGGCTATGCGGGCAACGACGTTCTCGACGGAGGGGACGGTAACGACAGTCTATATGGCGGCGATGGTGACGATATCCTGAATGGTGGCGCCGGCAACGACTTCTTGAGTTCCGGCAAAGGCAATGACACCTTGGACGGTGGCGATGGTGACGACATTTACGCTATCGAACTGGGAAGCGGCGCGAAACATATTCAGGATAGCTCTGGTTCGAACATGCTGATTCTCCAAGGGGGAATCAACCTGAACATGATTCATCTGGGGCTGGGCTCCCTCAAAATCAGCACCGGCGTTGCCGGCGATGAAATCCACCTGGACGGTGTGGACTACGACAATCTCGCAGGAACCTCCCCAATCAGTTCGATCCAGTTCTCGAACGGACAGACGATGAGCGTCGCCGACGTCATCGCGGCCGTCGGTATCGATCTGCCGACGACGCCGGATGCCGATACGGTTCAAGGCACTTCCGGTCGAGACAATATTGATGCGCTTGCCGGAGACGATACCGTCAGTGCAGGTGCGGGTGATGACCAAGTCACGTTGGGTGCCGGTAATGACATGGCCGATGCCGGCGATGGCAATGATCTGGTAACGGGCGACGACGGTGACGACACCGTATATGGCGGCGCCGGCAATGATTCGGTAACCGGTGGTGCCGGCATGGACACCCTGTATGGGGATGCCGGCAACGACACACTCGACGGTGGCGCAGACACCGATGCGTTGGATGGTGGTGACGGCAACGACCTCCTTGCCGGTGGCAGCGGAGACGATATCCTGACCGGCGCTCTTGGTGACGACTCGCTAAACGGTGGCGTGGGGAACGATATCCTGAATGGTGGCGACGGCACCGACTTGTTGGATGGAGGCGCAGGGGGCGACCAGATGGTGGGTGGCACCGGCGATGACACCTTCCTTGTTGACGAACTTGCTGATCAGGTTACGGAAATGGTGGCCGAGGGCTACGACACGGTACGCAGCATGAAGAGCTTTACCCTGAGCGCCAACGTCGAAGCACTGGTTCTGGAGAATGATCCCTCTGCCTTGGTGGGAACCGGCAACGAGTTGGCCAATTCACTGACTGGCAACGCTAACGACAATACCCTGCTGGGCATGGCTGGGAACGATTCTCTGATGGGTGGTGAGGGAAATGACCTGCTGGATGGGGGCACTGGCACGGACACACTGGTCGGCGGCAGCGGTGACGACACCTACGTCGTCGACGCCACTGGCGACTTGATCACTGAGTTTTCGGCGGAAGGTAACGATACGGCCCTGGCGAGCGCCGACTACGCGCTGAGTGCCAATATTGAAACCCTGACCCTGTCGGGTCTTGCACTTGCCGGCACGGGCAACGATCAGGCAAACACCATTACCGGAAATGCTCAGGACAACATCTTGGATGGGCACGGCGGCAACGATGTACTGATCGGTGGTGCTGGCAATGACCGTTTGATCGGTGGTCTCGGCGTAGACACCATGACTGGCGGAACCGGTGATGATACCTACGAGGTTGATGACATCGCCGATAGCGTTGCCGAGGCCACGAATGAAGGAACGGATACGGTACAGAGCTCGGTATCTTATGTTCTTGGAACAAATCTGGAAAATCTGACGCTGACCGGGAACTTCGACGCGAATGCGACCGGTAACACGTTAAACAACATATTGACTGGAAACAGCGGCAACAACCGCCTGGATGGAGGGCTGGGTGCCGATGTAATGACCGGTGGTGATGGAAATGATGTGTACGTCCTGGATAACGTGGGTGACCAGGTCGTTGAATTGGCCAATGGCGGTATCGATACGGTTGAGGTTGGTACCAGCTACTCGGCCGGAAACAATATTGAAAATATCCATCTGACCGGGTCCGGTAATATCGATGCCACTGGTGATAGCGGTGACAACGACCTCATCGGCAATTCTGGCGACAACCGGCTCGACGGTGGTGAAGGCGACGACTGGATGTCTGGTGGTGCGGGTAACGATACCTACTACACCGACACTCAAAACGATCAGATCGACGAATCCTTTAATGAAGGCATCGACACCGAAATCCGCCGTTTCGAGACGATGTACCTGCTGGCCAATGGCATCGAAAACCTGACCCTGACCGGAGCCATCTATCGCGGCAACGGCAATGAACTCGACAATGTCATCACCGGCAACGATTCGGACAATAACCTTTGGGGTATGGCGGGCAATGACACCTTGATCGGTGGCGGCGGCGCTGATGCCCTGTTCGGCGATGTTGGCCAGGACACCCTGATCGGCGGCGCTGCTGATGATTACTACGAAATCGATGATGCCGGCGATGTGATTGTCGAAAACGCAAGCGAAGGCGACGACTTTGTACGCTCCACCGTCAGTTGGACTCTGGGTGCCAATCTCGAACGCCTTGCCGTCGATGGCGATACCGACCTCACGGTGACGGGCAACGCTCTGGACAACGGTTTGTGGGGCAATCTGGGCAATAACACTCTGACTGGCGGTACCGGCAACGACTACCTCTATGGCGATCAAGGTGACGACGTTTACGTTTTCAACCGGGGTGACGGCCAGGACTCCATCGACACCACCGACGTTCTGGATGCGACCGACACCTTACGCTTCGGCGCTGGTATCACCGACAACGATGTGCTGGCCTTCCAGTACGGAAGCAACATGTTCCTCAAGATCAAGGGAACGAACGACCAAGTCGGCTTCATCGATTACTACGGTGGCACGACCACGATTGATGGAATCGCGGCTGATCATAAGGTCGACCAGATCGAGTTCGCCAACGGCGTCATCTGGGATCAGGCCATGATCCAGACTGTCGTCGACCGGGCCAACAACAACCATGCTCCGACCATCAATAGTTTCCTGCCAACCTTGCAGGCACGGGCCGGTACGAGCTTCAACTATACGGTGCCGGCCAATACCATCACCGATCCGGACGTCTGGGATTCCATTACCTACAGCATTAAGATGCCCGATGGCTCCGCCGTGCCAGCCTGGCTCCAATTCGACTCGGTCACCGGCATCATGTCCGGAACGCCGGCAGTCGGTGATGTGGGCACCCTGCAGTTCATCCTGTGGGGCACGGACAACTACAATTACTCGGCCGGCGAATACGTCAACATGACCATCGGTACGCCAAACCGGACACCGACCCTAGCGACGGCTTTGGCAGACCAGGTGGCAGCCCAAGGCGGCACCTTCAGCTACACCGTGCCATCGGGGGCTTTCACCGATCCGGATGGCGATGCGTTGTCGTATACAGCAACCCTGTCCGATGGTAGTGCCCTGCCTTCCTGGCTAACGTTCAATGCGGCGACACGCACCTTCGGTGGCTCACCCAGCACGCTCGGTACCATCAGCGTCAAGGTGACGGCCAAGGATGTGGGCAATCTGAGCGCTTCTGATATCTTCGATATTGTGGTCAGCGTCCAGAACCTGACGTTGAATGGCACCACCGGTGCCGATACCTTGAACGGCGGTGCCGGCAACGACACGCTTAATGGCCAGGCCGGCAATGACACCCTCAACGGTGCTGCCGGTAACGATACCCTGAACGGTGGCACCGGCAACGACACGATGGTTGGCGGTTCTGGGCACGACACTTACGTCGTCGACAGCAGCAGCGATGTCGTGACCGAAGCACTTAACGAAGGGACCGATTTGGTCCAGACCAGCGTTACCTATATCTTGGCCGCCAACGTTGAGAACCTGACGCTGACTGGCACCACGGCCATCAACGGCACCGGCAACGCCTTGAACAACGTGCTGACGGGCAACAGCGCCAACAACACGCTGACCGGCGGTGACGGCAACGACACGCTCGATGGCGGCACCGGCAACGACACCATGGTCGGTGGGCTGGGCGATGACACCTATGTCGTCAATGTCAGCACCGATGTCGTGACCGAAGCCGCCAGTGCCGGCAACGATACCGTTCAGTCGAGCGTGACCCTGACGCTGGCGACCAACGTCGAGAACCTATTACTTACCGGGACCAGCGCTATCAACGGCACGGGCAACACACTGAACAACGTGCTGACCGGCAACAGCGCCGCCAACACGCTATCCGGCGGCACGGGTACCGACGCGATGATAGGCGGTGCCGGCAACGACACCTATGTCGTCGACAACATCGGTGATGTCGTTACGGAGAATGCCAGTGAAGGCACCGATCTCGTCCAGTCCAGTGTCACCACCACCCTGTCCGCCAACGTTGAGAATCTGACGCTGACCGGCACCACGGCCATCAACGGTACCGGCAACACCCTGGACAACTTGCTGATCGGCAACAGCGCCAACAACACGCTGACCGGCGGTGACGGCAACGATACGCTCGATGGCGGCACCGGCAATGACACCATGGTCGGCGGTCTGGGTAACGACATCTATGTTGTCAACGTCAGCACCGATGTCGTCACCGAAGCAGCCGGTGCCGGCAACGACACCGTTCAGTCTAGCGTGACCCTGACGCTGTCCGCCAACGTCGAGAACCTGACCCTGACCGGCACCACGGCCATCAACGGTACCGGCAATGCCTTGGACAATGTGTTGACCGGCAATAGCGCCAACAACACGCTGACCGGCGGTGACGGCAACGACACACTCGATGGCGGGACCGGTACCGACACCATGGTCGGCGGTCTGGGCGACGACGTCTATGTTGTCAACGTCAGCACCGATGTCGTGACCGAAGCGGCCAATGCCGGCAACGACACCATTCAGTCTGCGGTGACGCTGACGCTGACCACCAATGTCGAAAATCTCGTACTCACCGGAACGACGGCCATCAACGGCGCCGGCAACACCTTGAGCAATCTGGTGCGCGGCAACACGGCTATCAACACCCTGAATGGCGGCTCTGGCAACGACATCCTCGAAGGCGGCGATGGCAACGACATCCTGACCGATACTTCGGGCACGGCCCTGTTCAATGGTGGCACCGGTGCCGATACGATTACCGGTGGCGCCAGTGCTGAAGTCTTTCTCGGTGGGCTGGGCAACGATACCTACACCACGGCGGCGGGCAACGACACCATCCTGTTCAACAAAGGCGATGGTCAGGACACCTTTGCCACGGGCGGAACCGGCAGTGACGTCATTTCCTTGGGCGGCGGCATTACCTACGCCGATCTGGTCTTCACCAAGGCGACCAACGACCTCGTCCTTAAGATTGGGGCAACCGACCAGATCACCTTCAAGGACTGGTATGCAGGAACGCCGTCCAAGCCGGTCGCCAAGCTGCAGATGATCGCAGAAGCCATGGCCGATTTCGCCGCCGGCGGGGCCGACCCGCTCAAGGATCAAAAGGTGGAAAACTTCAACTTCGCCGGCCTGGCCGGGGCCTTCGATGCCGCACGGGCGGCCAACGGCAGCCTGACAAACTGGGCGCTGACCAATGCCCTGACCAGCTTCCAGTTGGCCGGTTCGGATACGGCAGCCCTAGGTGGCGATCTGGCTTACCAGTATGGTAAGAATGGTACGTTGGCTGGGATCGGGGTGACGCCTGCGCTGGCCACCTTGTCTGATGCCAATCTGGGAACTGCCGCCCAAACCCTGACCCCGTTGTCTGGACTGCAGACTGGCTCAGTGCGTCTGTCATAAGGCACGTGCCCATTACAAAGGAGGCGGCACTCAGCCGCCTCCTTTGTTCTTCAATCTTTTGAATCGCTTCCGATGAAATCGATGTTTCCCGCTAACGAAGTCGATCCCCTCGATTTCTCGCCCCCCCTGCTGCGTCTGCAGGACGCTCCGCCCAATCCCCTCGGCCGCAAGGTACTCTGGCTGCTGCTCACCCTTTTAGCGGCCTTGTTGCTCTGGGCCATGCTCGGCCGACTCGACATCGTGGCCGTCGCTGAAGGCAAGCTCATCCCCGAAAGCTACGTCAAGATCGTCCAGCCCGCCGAATCGGGTATCGTCAAAGACATCCTGGTCCGGGAAGGACAAAGCGTCAAAGCAGGCCAAGTATTGATGCGCATGGATACCCTGATCAGCGAAGCCGATACCAAAGCCATCGATGCTGACTACCAGCGCAAGCGCCTGGCAATACGCCGAATACAGGCTGAATTGTCGGGTGCCACGTTCAAGACGGAAGCCAGCGATCCATCCGACCTCGCCCAAGAGATTGGCGCCCAATACCGGGCCAACCGCACATCCTTTGAAGCGGCACTCGCCGAAGAGCGCTCCCGACTGAGCAAGGCTAAACAGGAGTTGGCCGCTGCCGAGCAGATCAAACGTAAACTCGAAGAAACCTTGCCCCATTATCGGGAGCAGGACAAAGCCTACGAAAAGCTCGTCAAGGATGGCTACGCCGGTTCGCTGATGGGTAGCGACAAGCGACGGGAGCGCGTCGAGAAAGAGCAGGAACTACAAACCCAAACCTTCGTCATCGAGTCGGCCAGAGCCAGTATGCTCCAATCGGAGAAGAGGTTGGCCCAGATCGATTCCGACTATCGCCGGCAACTGCATGCCGAACGCAATGACATTCAAGGCCAGTTCGACAAACTGGCGCAGGAAGTGACCAAACAGGCGCACAAGCAGGATTTGCTTGAACTCAAGGCACCACAGGCTGGAGTGGTGAAGGATCTCGCTACTCACACCACAGGAACTGTCGTCCAACCCGGTACCGTACTGCTAACACTGGTCCCGCAAGACGAAATCCTGCGCGCCGAGGTTTGGGTCAGTAATGAAGACATCGGCTTTGTGCGTCAGGGGCAAGCGGTCAAACTGAAGTTCGCAGCTTTCCCTTTCCAGAAGTATGGAATGGTCGAAGGCACGGTCGAACACGTCAGTGCCGATGCGGCCGATAACAACACCGGCAACGGCAATACCCAGACCGATTCTTCGAAGAAGAACCAGTTGCTCTACAAGGCGCTCGTTGTGCTCAAACAGATGAGTCTGGAGATGGACGAAAAGCGTTTCACGCTCTCGGCCGGGATGCAGACCAATGCCGAGATCAAATTGGGCGACCGGACGGTGATGGAGTATCTACTGTCGCCGGTCAGAAAGGCGTGGCATGAGGCGGGGCGGGAGCGGTAGCAGCCCCCTTGCTTCCTGCCGCGCCACGCTTGCCTTCTGGCTTGTTCAGCTTCACCGATCCGAGTCGGAAACCTGCCGCTCAATTTTGAGAACGGCTCCAGTGTTGCTCGGGAGATCGTCTGGCACAGAACTGCGGCATTCTGGAGAGTCGCACCTGCGGGTTACGACGAAGCGCCGGTCAGCCATGTTAATGGCGACCGTGTTGTCGTTTCTCTGAAGTAACCAATAGGAACATGGTTTGGTAGGTGTCGAGCTGCTATTCACAAATCCTTTATTGACCAATTTCAAATAATCGCCATAAAATTCGCCATAATAAAAACGCAGAACATAAGGCTATTTTTGTGGCAACAAAAAAAAACACTGGCGATACAGACAGCATTGAAGATGACTTCGCCAATTTAGCTCGCCTCGCCGCTTCGGAGTCACATGAGGATACCCGCTTGCTGCTGGCGCGCCTCGTGCGCAAGTACCGTCAGCAGCGACCGGAACTGGCCACGCGCCTTGACCAATCCCTGAAGGCTTCACAGACCCGGTCTGCAGGCAATTCCATCCTGCGTCGAGGAGTGCCGGTGGTAGAGCCCGGTGAGGTGGCACTCCCTGTCGATGGCGACTCCCAACTGGCACTGATTCGTGTTTTCGATGATCGCGCAGGACTGGCACCGCCCATTCTTCCAGGAAGTGTTCATGACGCCATCGGCGCCATCATTCGCGAACGCCAGGAACGTGAACGACTGGCAGCCCGGGGGATCAGCCCGACCCGTTCAGCCATCCTGGTTGGACCACCCGGGGTCGGCAAAACACTCTCGGCCCGCTGGATCGCCAGCACCTTGGGCAAGCCCCTATGGGTGCTCGACCTGACGGCGGTCATGAGCAGCCTGCTTGGCAAGACCGGCAACAATCTGCGTGCCGCCCTGGATCATGCCAAGAAGCACGCCGCCGTCCTGCTGCTCGATGAGATCGACGCCATTGCAAAACGGCGCAGCGATGAATCCGATATCGGTGAACTGAAGCGCCTGGTCACCGTCATGCTGCAGGAAGTCGACCAGTGGCCGGACAGCGGATTACTGCTGGCGGCGACCAATCATCCGGAACTGGTCGATCCTGCGCTGTGGCGACGGTTCGATCTGGTCCTCAAGTTCGACTCGCCGGATGCCTCGGCGATTGCGGTTGCCATCCAGCGATTCCTTGGGGATGACCTGGCGCTGTTTGAGTCCTGGATCGATGTGCTGGCCGCCGGCCTGCAGGGGCAGTCTCTCTCGGATGTCGAGCGCAGCATCAACGCCTTGCGTCGCGGCCATGCCTTGCAAACCGCGCCACTGGAACAACTGATCGGATCGGCACTGGGTCAGCGCCAGGAAGCCTTGAGCAAGGCAGAACGTCTCAACCTTGCGATTGCGTTGGCCAAGGCGGGACAACCGCACATGCAGATCAGCCAGATGACGGGGGTCGCTCGCGACACCATTCGCAAACACGCGGGACCATCTCCCCGCAAAGGCAGGGGGCTCAAATAAATGACTACACGATACCTGATCGGCCGTGCCGAGTTGCTGACCTATCCCATCGAAGCGCCCAAGAAGAAGGTCGGCGACAAAGCTCACCCCTACACGCTCGGCGAGGCCAAGCGCATCATCGTGCCGGAGATCGAGTTAGCCAACAGCGTTTTCCAGAAATTACCGGCGAAGGCCTGTGCCGGCGATCTGGCGGTGGCCCGTCTGGTATTGCATCCGGCCTACCTGGCCAAGTCGTTTTTTCCGAAGCTGCTGCTCGACCAGGTCGGCCTCGCCTCGCTCGGGTCGCGGACCCGCCGTATCCAGCCGCGTCGCCAAACTCAGAAGAAGGCGCCGCCGGAAGCAGAAACCACGGAACTCTTCGTGGCTGGCACGCGGGCAGCGCTGGGAAACTTCCCGGCTTTCGCCCGAAGTCTGAACGAACAGATGCCGGTCGCCGAGCAGCTTGCTCGCATCGAGACCTTTGCCGCTATGACCCCATCTGATCGCCTGCATCTTGAGGGCGCCAATATCGGCCACGTTTTCGAGGTCGGCCTGCATTTACTCCCCGAAGGCGACGCCTCGGATGTTCGCGCCATGTTTGCCGACTATGCCAAGGACTGCGGCTTCAGGGTCAATGGCGAATTCGAATTTGAAGCGGGCCGTCTGCTGTTCGTTGCGGTCGAGGGGGACGCTGCCTGCCTGGAAAATCTGGCCCAGTTCACCCTGACCCGCGTAGTCCGGCCGATGCCGCACTTGCGGGCGGCACGTCCGGTCACTCGCAGCATGCCGCTTGCGGTGTCGTTCTCGTTGCCGAGCGGCGAGCCGCTTTCTCGCGAACCCAAGGTCGCAGTCCTGGATGGCGGCCTACCGGCGGAGCACATCCTTGATGGCTATGTCCGCCGCTATTTCCTGGCCGACGAGGAAGCGAGCGACGTGCCCGACTTCACCGAACATGGACTCGGTGTCACCTCAGCTTTGCTGTTTGGGCCGATTGAGCCGGAAGCAGCGGCAGAACGCCCCTACGCGCCAGTTGACCATCATCGCGTGCTGGACGCCAAGATCGACGGGGAAGATCCCTATGAGTTGTATCGCACGCTCGGCCACGTCGAAACCGTGCTGCTCTCCCGTCAATACCAGTTCATCAACCTCAGCCTGGGTCCGGATCTGCCGGTCGAGGACCAAGACGTACACGCCTGGACGGCTGTGATCGACAGTATTTTGAGCGATGGTGAAACCCTGATGACCGTCGCAGTCGGCAACAACGGTGAGCGCGACGCAGTACTTGGTCTTAATCGTATCCAGGTGCCTTCTGATAGCGTGAATGCGTTGTCCGTGGGCGCTGCCGACCGAAGCGGCGTTGATTGGAAACGCGCCGCTTACAGCGCCACCGGTCCCGGTCGTAGCCCGGGAAGACGGAAACCCGATGTGGTGGCGTTTGGCGGAGCGCCCAAGGAATATTTTCACGTAGCAGCCCCTGGCAGCCGACCGAACCTGGCAGCCACGCTGGGAACCAGCTTCGCGGCACCGCTCGCGCTGCGCTCAGCAGTCGGTATCCGGGCCATTCTGGGCGACCCTGTACATCCGTTGACCATCAAGACACTTTTAGTCCATGGCTGCGAAAGCAACGAAGAGCACGACGTACATCACGTCGGTTGGGGACGTGTCCCATCAGACATCAATCGCCTGATCACCTGCAGCGAAGGGGAGGCTCGAATCATCTATCAGGGGGAGTTACGCCCTGGAAAATTCCTGCGCGCACCGATTCCTTTGCCGGCTTTCCAGTTGGAGGGGAAGGTACGCCTGCGGGCAACGTTCTGTTACGCCAGCCCGGTCGATCCCCAGGATGCTGGTGCCTACACGAAGGCTGGCTTGGGGATCACCTTCCGACCTAACAGCAGCAAGCGCAAGGCCGGCGCGGTCAATGCATCGTCGGTCAGCTTTTTCCCGGCGGCCGAGTTTCGGAACGAGGCTGAACTGCGGGCTGACCTCGGAAAGTGGGAAACGGTGCTGCATGCCGAGAATGGCTACCTCGGCAGCAGCCTTCTCGAACCCGTGTTCGACGTGCATTACAACGCCCGAGAGGCCGGAGGTCTAGCATCCTCTGGTGCGCCAGCCATCCGCTATGCCTTGGTCGTCACCGTGCATGCCCCGAAGCATGCCCAACTGCATCAGGATATCCTCAAGGCCCACGCCGTACTGCAGGCGCTGGAGCCGCAAGTCTCGCTACCGCTGCGCACACGGACCTGAGACCAGCCGGGAATCAAAGTTGGCGACCCCCCGGTGCCATACATCTCTTCAAGATGGGCCTGTATCTCGCGAACCGTCATTCCTCGGGCGTAGAGCGACAGAATCTTGTCGTCAAAGCCGCTCCAGCGGGTCTGGTGCTTCGGAATCAGCTGCGGCTCGAACGTGCCGTGGCGATCACGGGGAATCTCAATGGGCAGTTCGCCGAACTCACCCTTCAAGGTCTTCCTGCTCTTGCCGTTGCGGGTGTTGCCGGCAGGATTCTCCACCGGCTCATTCTTGCCATGGCCGAGGTGGTCGGCCATCTCCGCTTCCAACGCCTTCTCGACCAACAGCTTGGTCAGTTGCTTGAGCAACCCATTCTCGCCAATCAGGTCTTCCGGCTTGCGGTAGTCAGCCAACAGGCTGTCCAGTAACTCCTTGGGTACTGCTTTCTTTCCTACGGTCATCATCGCTCCTGGCAATGTGGCAGTTTCCTGCCGGGTGACCGTTTACACAAAAATTCTTACACGCTCAGGCAAAGCCGCTCTGTAGGCGCTGCCAATCTCCAGCAGTATTTTCAGAATCTAAAGACGGCACAGCTCCAGACCTCATCGGAATTGCATAGGTGGTGCACGCTCCAATTCAAATGCTTGGAGTTTGATCCGGGCCTGCGACCTCGATGAACGTCACACCAACAGGGCGAAATTAGAAAACACCTAAGCACCAACCAAATATTTGATTTGGATTTTTGCCAAAGGAATGGATAATTCGTCTGCTGGCAATCTGAAAACTTGTTCGTTAGTGCGGCGCATTTAAGGCCGCACTTTCTGCGCGAAAGGGACCT
>NZ_LODL01000006.1 GCF_001551835.1 Dechloromonas denitrificans
AACTTGTTCGTTAGTGCGGCGCATTTAAGGCCGCACTTTCTGCGCGAAAGGGACCTTTTGCTATGGCGCTGCATGTAAAACGATGTCAACAAACCCGACAGGCAGTCGCAGGTTAACGTCAAACAAACTCGACTATCTGGTCGTCGGTGGCGATTGCAGTGACGACCGGGTCAATTCCACCTGCGTCCGGAAGATCATCCGCCCTGCAACGCAAGCCGCGCTACAGAATGCAGGTGATCATCTATGAATCTGCATGGTTTGCCGGAGCCAGCCAATTGGCGAGTCGAAAACA
>NZ_LODL01000007.1:0-110617 GCF_001551835.1 Dechloromonas denitrificans
TTCCGCTCGCGAAAGTAGGTCACCGCCAGGCTCCCAATACCCAAAGCCCCTTCTGCATTCGCAGACGGGGCTTTCGGCATTCCTGCAGCGGAAAATACAAAGCGCCGCCTTGGCAAGATTGCTTCGTTTGTCACCAATAAAAATGCCAGCCAGGTTTTAAGCCTGGCCGGCATTTTTGCGCGGTGAGCGCAGGTAATGCTTTTGGTTTTTTAGGCGGGGAGCGGGTCGGCGTTGCCCAAGGCGACGGTGTTCATGCCGCCATCGACGTACATGATTTCGCCGGTGATCCCGCTTGCCAGATCGGAGAGCATGAAGGCGGCGGCATTGCCGACTTCTTCAATGGTCACGTTTCGGCGCAGCGGAGCATTGTGCGAGTTATAGGCGAGCAGTTTGCCGAAGTTGCCGATGCCGGAAGCGGCCAGCGTCTTGATCGGGCCGGCTGAAATGGCGTTGGCACGAATACCTTCAGGGCCGAGGCAGAAGGCCAGGTAGCGGGTTGCCGCTTCCAGGCTGGCCTTGGCCAGGCCCATGGTGTTGTAGTTCGGCATGGTCCGCTCGGCACCGAGGTAGGAGAGGGCGAGCGCTGCGCTCTTGCGGCCCTGCATCATCGGCCGTGCGGCTTTGACCAGCGCCGGGTAGCTGTACGAAGAGATTTCGTGGGCGATGCGGAAGGCATCGCGGGTGATGCCGTTCAGGAAGTCACCTTCGATGGCTTCGGTCGGCGCGTAGGCAATGGAGTGCACCAAGCCATCGAGACCGTCCCAGTGTTTGCCCAGTTCGACGAACAGGTTGTCGATTTGTTCATCGCTACCGACGTCGACCGGGATGGTGATATCGCTGCCAAATTCGGCAGCAAATTTCTTGATGCGGTCTTCGAAGCGCTCGTTCTGGTACGTGAAGGCGAGTTGAGCGCCTTCACGGTGACAGGCCTTGGCGATGCCGTAGGCAATGGAGTGCTTGGACAGCAGACCGGTGATCAGAATTTTCTTGTCGGCGAGAAAGCCCATGTGTTGTTCTCCCTTAGGGGTTTAGCCTTGAGATTATAAAGCATCACATGTTCGGATAGGTTGGCCCTTCACCGCCTTGTGGCACGACCCAGTTGATATTTTGCGTTGGATCCTTGATATCGCAGGTTTTGCAGTGCACACAATTCTGCGCGTTGATCTGCAAACGGGGATTTTGGCCACTTTCATCACGCAGGATTTCATAAACACCGGCCGGGCAGAAGCGCTGTTCCGGGGCGTCGTATTGCGCCAGATTGACGGTGATCGGTACGGCGGCATCCTTCAGTTGCAGGTGGCAGGGTTGGTCTTCTTCGTGGTTGGTGCTCGACAGGAAGACCGAGGACAGGCGATCGAAGGTGAGCACGCCATCCGGTTTGGGATAGCTGATCGGCGGGCAGTCGGCGGCCAGTTTCAGCTTGGCGTGGTCAGGCGTGGTGTTATGCAAGGTCCACGGTGCCTTGCCGCCAAAGACGAGCTGGTCGATGCCAAACATGATCGAGCCGAGTTTCAGACCCTTGTTCATCCACGGCTTGAAGTTGCGCGCCTGGTGCAGTTCGTCGTAGAGCCAGCTTTGTTTGAAGGCTTCGGGGTAGGCGGTCAGTTCGTCGTGCTGGCGTTCGCCGGCCAGCGCTTCGAAGCAGGCTTCGGCAGCCAGCATGCCGGACTTGATGGCGCAGTGCGAGCCTTTGATGCGTGCGGCGTTGAGGAAGCCGGCATCGTCGCCGACCAGGACGCCGCCCGGGAAAGTCAGTTTGGGTAGGGACTGGATACCGCCGGCGGTCAGGGCGCGGGCGCCGTAGGCGATGCGTTTGCCGCCTTCGAGGAATTTGCGGATTTCCGGATGCGTCTTGAAGCGCTGGAATTCTTCAAAGGGGGCCAGGTGAGGATTGCTGTAGCCGAGACCGACGACGAAGCCGACGGCGACCTGATTGTTTTCGAGATGGTAGAGAAAGCCGCCGCCGTAGGTGGCGGAATCCATTGGCCAGCCGCCGCTGTGGACGACCAGACCGAGCTGGTGCTTGGCCGGATCGATTTCCCAGAGTTCCTTGAGGCCGATGCCATAGGTTTGCGGATCAACCCCTTCGTTAAGGTTGAACTGGGCCTGCAACTGCTTGCCGAGATGGCCGCGACAGCCTTCGGCGAAGAAGGTGTATTTGCCGTGCAGTTCCATGCCCAGCTGGAAATTCGGGCCTTCGGAGCCATCATGCAGGCGGCCCATGTCGCCGGTGGCGACGCCTTTGACGGCGCCCTGTTCGTTGAACAGCACTTCGGAACCGGCAAAGCCCGGGTAGATTTCGACGCCGAGGGCTTCGGCCTGTTCGCCCAACCAGCGGCAAACGTTGCCGAGCGAAATGACGTAGTTGCCTTCATTGTGAAAGCACTTCGGCAGCAGGCTGTTCGGGATTTTGGTGGCGCCGTCTTCGGAGAGAATGAAGAAGCGGTCTTCGGAAACCGGGGCATTCAGCGGTGCGCCGTCTGCCTTCCAGTTGGGGAGCAGTTCGGTCAACGCGCGTGGGTCCATGACGGCGCCTGATAAAATATGCGCGCCGATTTCGGCGCCTTTCTCGATCAGGCAGACCGAGAGGTCGGTGCCTTTTTCTGCCGCCTGCTGTTTCAGCCGGATCGCCGAGGCCAGACCGGCCGGTCCGCCGCCAACGATGACGACGTCGAATTCCATGGCTTCGCGTTCCATGATGTCTCCTGTATTTAGTTTGTATTTGGTTGGTTGTTACGTTGTAAACAATACGGTACAGTATGGAAACGCATTGATCAACCCCTCTTGAATTTCAAAGACATGGAACACAAAAAGAAACTTATCCACGTAACAAAGATGCCTATTCGCTGGGGCGACATGGATGCCTATGGTCATGTCAATAATACGGTTTACTTTCGCTACATGGAGCAAGCCCGGGTCGAGTGGATCGAGGAGATGAAGGTTCCGGTGCGGCCGGGCGGCGATGGGCCGGTGATCATCAATGCCGCTTGCACCTTCCTGATCCCGATGACTTATCCGGGCATGGTCGAGGTGCGGACCTACGTGGGCTATCCCGGGCGTTCCAGCGTGCAGACGCATGTTGAAATGCGTATCGAGGGTGACGAGCGGATTTACGCCGAGGGTGCGGCCAAGGTGGTCTGGATGAATACGCAGACCGGAAAATCGGTGCCCTTGCCGGATCATGTGCGGGCGGCACTGGAAGCGGAGTAAACTCGCGGCCCATTGCATCGAGACTTCTGAATAGCATGGGCAAACGAAAAATCTGGGAAAAGCTGTTGTCGGCCGACCGCCTGGGCGCCGGCAAGGCGCCGGGAACGCCGGAGCGCACGGCTTTTCAGCAGGATTACGACCGCATCGTCTTTACTTCCGCCTTCCGCCGCATGAAGGACAAGACACAGGTTTTCCCGCTCTCGAAGAGCGATTACGTGCGTACCCGCCTGACCCACAGCCTGGAAACGAGTTGCGTCGGCCGTTCGCTCGGCGCCGTGGTCGGGCGCGAGATCATTGCCCGGCATGGCTTGCAGCACGTCGAGTCGGGCGATTTCGGGGCGATTGTCGCGGCCGCCTGTCTGGCGCACGACATTGGCAATCCGCCTTTCGGTCACGCCGGTGAGGATGCCATTCGCGAGTGGTTCCGCACCTCCGATTTGCTGGAACGGCATCAATTCACGCCGGCGCAGCGTGCCGACTTCGAGCGTTACGAAGGCAACGCCCAAGGCTTTCGCATCGTGACGCGCCTGCAAAGCCCGGCCAACCCGGGCTTGCAGCTGACCAGCGCGGTGCTGGCGACCTTCACCAAGTATCCGCGGCCGTCTGATATCGGTACGGACGAGCTTGATGGCAAGAGTGCCAAGAAGTTTGGTTTCTTTCAGCAGGATGCTGCCGCTTTTCAGCAAGTCGCGTGGTCGACCGGTCTGATCGAGCGAATTCCGGGTACGGTCTGGCGGCGCCACCCGCTGGCCTTCTTGGTCGAGGTGGCGGACGACACCTGTTATCTGATTGTCGATCTCGAAGATGCGGCCAAGCTCGGTTTTGTGCCCTACAAGGATGCCGAACTGCTGCTCGCCGACCTGGCCGGCAGCACGGTGAATGGTGGGCGGCTGGAGCGTCTGCACGATCCGAAGGAGCGTCTCGAATACCTGCGCGCCAAGGCCATCGGCCGCCTGCTGGAAAGTGCGGCCTCGGTCTTCCTCGAAAACGAGAATGCCATCCTGAATGGCGAGTTCGATGAGGAACTGCTTGAGCAGTCGCCGATCGCCATCCCGTTGCAGGCTGTGCTTCGCTTGGCCAAGGAAACGATCTACACGGCGCGGCCGGCGCTGGAGATCGAGACGGCGGGCTTTGAAGTGCTAGGTGCATTGCTTGGCCTGTTCAGCAATGCCGTCGAGGCCAGGGCCGGGCATGGTCGCTTCACGACCCGCGACCGCATGCTGCTCAAGCTGTTGCCGACGCAATTCCTCGGCCATGGCGGCGAGCCGGACCCCGATCCCTATATCCGCCTGCTGCAGGTCGCCGATTTCGTGGCCGGGATGACCGACTCCTACGCCATTGATATGTTCCGCAAGCTGAAGGGCTTCGACCTGCCGACCTGAGGCTTACTTGAGCGCCGCCAGGAAACGCTGGCGGGCGGCTTCCAGTTCCGGCTGGGCAGACTCGCCGAGCAGGGCGCTGCAGGTGCCGTAGAAGTCGTTGAAGGCGGCCTTGACGGCTTTCTCGTCCAGTTTGCGGCGAAGACCGGGTTTGTCTTCCGTCGCCGGCAGGTCGAGCGGCTTGAGGTGGGCGTAGCGCGGAATCATGCACTGGCCGCCTTGTTCGGAGGAGGCCGTCAGCGGCCCGGTTTTGACGAAGACCTTGCCTTCGAATTCGAAGCGGCCGCCGAGCGGGATGTGTTGTAGCTTCATGGTCGGTACTCCTTGGTGCAGGCCGCGATAGTAGCAGTTTGCCGCAAGCGGTTTCCGGCCTCAACGAGCAATCTCCACTTGCCAAAAAGCCAATACTGTACAAAAATACAGTCAATGGTTTTTAGCGGAGCAGGCCATGAAACTCACGCCACGTCAGCAGGAAATTCTCGACTTCATCAAAAGCACCCTGGAGGTGCTCGGTGCGCCACCGACGCGCATGGAAATTTCCAGTGCCTTTGGCTTTGCTTCGCCCAATGCGGCCGAAGATCACCTCAAGGCGCTGGCCAAAAAAGGCGCCATCGTGCTCGAACCGGGCTCGGCACGCGGTATCCGGCTGGTCGAACAGCTCGGCTTGCCGCTGATCGGCATGGTCGCCGCCGGTTCGCCGATTCTCGCCGTCGAAAACGTGCAGGGGCGCTATGCGCTGGATGCCGGCCTGTTCAGCCCGCGGGCCGATTTCCTGCTCAAGGTGCGCGGCCTGTCGATGATCAATGCCGGCATTTGCGATGGCGATCTGCTCGCCGTGCACAAAACGACGCAGGCTCGCGACGGGCAGATCGTCGTCGCCCGTCTCGATGAAGAGGTTACGGTCAAGCGCCTGCAGCGCAGCAAGGGCGAGATTCATCTGATTGCCGAGAATCCGGATTTCCAGCCGATCATCGTTCATCCGGAAGAGGTCGACTTTGCCATCGAAGGCATTGCGGTCGGCCTGATTCGCGGGGCGATCAGCACCCTGTCATGAGCGCCATGCCGTTGCCGACCGCTTTGGCTGACGTGCTGGCCAGAGGCGATGTCTGGCGCGGCGATACGCTGGCCACCCTGCCGGAAAGCGCGATTCCGAGCGGCCACCCAGAACTCGATGCCGAGTTGCCGGGCGGCGGCTGGCCGCGGGGAAACCTGACCGAAATCCTCGTCGACCGCAGCGGTTTCGGCGAAATGAGCTTGTTGCTGCCGGCCCTGGCTAGTCTGTCGAACGCCGGTGGCTGGCTGGCGCTGGTCGCGCCGCCCTGGATGCCGCACGCCCCGGCTTGGGCGGCAGCCGGTCTGGCGCTCGAACGTCTGGTGGTGCTGCCGGCGGGCAAGCAAACGGCCTGGTCGGTCGAACAGCTGCTGGCCTGTGGCGGTTTTGCCGGCGTGCTGGCCTGGCCGGGGGCCGGTATCGATGCACGGGCTCTGCGCCGTCTGCAGGTGGCGGCGGAAGGACGGCCGGTTTTTGCCTGTTTGTGGCGGTCGACCGCAGCCGCCGCCTCGCCATCGCCGGCCCCCTTGCGGCTCGAACTGGCGGCGGCTGAAAACAGCCTGTCGGTGCGCATTCTCAAGCGGCGTGGCCGACCGGCGGCGCAGCCGCTTCATTTGTCCCTACCTCGCCCCGGGAGATCCGTTCGTGCTCTGGCTGGCCCTGCACTTTCCCCTGCTGCCGCTCGAAGCGCTGCCCTTGCGGCAGTCGCCTAGCGCACTGGTCAGTCGCGGGCGGGTGGTGTGCGGCGATGCAGCGGCGGCCGCTGCCGGCGTCGCACCCGGCCAGAAACTGTCGACGGCATTGGGTTTGCAGCCGGGGCTGGCGGTTTTCGAGCGCGATGCCGCCGCTGAAAGCACGGCGCTGGAAAGCCTGGCCTGCTGGGCCGGCCGCTTTACGCCGACGGTCAGCCTGTTGCCGCCGGATGCCTTGCTCCTTGAAATCGGCGGTTGCCTGCGGCTTTTCGGCGGCCTGTTGGCGATTGTCGAGGCGGTGCAGGCCGGCTGCCGGACGCAGTTCTATTCCCTGTCCTGGGCCACGGCGCCGACGCCGCTTGCCGCGCTCTGGCTGGCGCGAGCCGGGGCGGCCAGTTTGTGCGCCGAACCGGTCGAGATGCAGCGTGCCCTGGCTCTTTTGCCTTGCGCGGTTGCCGGCTGGCCGGCCGAGGTGCAGGCCCGGCTCGATGCCTTCGGCCTGCAGCGACTGGGAGATCTGCGTGCCTTGCCGGCGGCCGGCCTGCGCCGGCGGCTTGGCAATGCGCCGCTGGATGATCTGAGCCGGGCCTGGGGCGAGTTGCCGCATCCGCAAAAGCCTTTCGTTTTTCCGGAGACCTTCAGTCAGAAGATCGAGTTGCCGGCCCGGGTCGAGCATGCCGAGGCGCTCGCCTTTGCCGGGCAGCGCCTGTTCGCGGCGCTGGCCGGTTGGCTGCAGGGGCGGCAGTTGCTGGTCCGGGCCTGCGCCTTGCATTTGACGCACGACGATGGCTCGAGCAGCGCCTTGCCGTTGCGCTTTGCCGAGCCGGCGGCCGACGAGGGGCGTTTTGCCCGCCTGCTGCGCGAATATCTGGGGCGTTGGCAACTGGCGGCGCCGGTCGAGGCGATGCAACTGGTGGCGGACGAGGTGGTGGCCAAGCCCGGCGCCAGCGCCCCCTTGTTCGATCAGGCCGTGGCCGGGGAGGGGGCGCTGCTTTGCCTGGAGCGCCTGCAGGCTCGCCTGGGGCCGGGCGCCGTTCAGGTGCTGGGCGCCGCGCCTGATTACCGGCCGGAATGCGCGACGCGTCGGCAGGCGGCGCTGGCGGATTTTGCCGTTTCGGCGGTGTCGACCGCCGGACTCCAGGCCGCCCGTCCGCTCTGGCTGCTGCCGGCGCCGCAACCCCTGGCCGAACGGGCGGACGGCCCGCACTGGCATGGGCCGTTGAAATTGCTGTCGCGGGCCGAGCGGCTGGAAAGCGGCTGGTGGGATGAGGGGGAAATGCAGGGGGAAATGCAGGGGGAAATGCAGGCCGGAGCGACGTCCGCGGCGACGGCGGGCGATGTCAGGCGCGACTATTTCGTCGCCCGCAATGCGCAGGGCCAGTGGGCCTGGATTTTCCGCGACGCGGAAGGCTGGTTCCTGCACGGCCTGTTTGCCTGAACGCCGGGAGGGTACGATGGAACTGCCGGATTACGCCGAGCTGCACTGCCTTTCCAACTTCAGCTTTTTGCGTGGCGCCTCGCACCCCGAGGAACTGGTCGAGCGGGCGCAGGGGCAGGGCTATGCGGCGCTGGCTCTGACCGACGAATGTTCGCTGGCCGGCGTCGTGCGGGCACATCAGGCGGCCAAGGCGGCTGGCCTGAAATTCATTGTCGGTAGCGAAATGACGATGCTTGATGGCCTGAAGCTCGTCTTTCTGGCCTGCAATCGTCACGGCTACGGCAATCTCTCGGCGCTGATCACGCTCGCCCGGCGGCGCGCCGAAAAAGGGACTTACACCCTGCAGCGCAAGGACCTGGAGGCGATTTCGCCGAGCGGCGCCTTGCCTGATTGCCTTGTCCTCTGGGTGGCCGACGAAAATGCCTCGGCGGACGACGGGCGCTGGCTGGCCCGGCGTTTTCCCGGCCGCGCCTGGTTGGCGGTCGAACTGCACGCCGGGCCGGACGATGCAGCAAAGCTGGAAGCCTTGCAGGCGCTCGGCGCGGCCTGCAACTTGCCGCTGGTGGCGGCGGGCGATGTGCATATGCATGTCCGCGCCCGGCGGCCGGTGCAGGATGTGCTGACCGCCTTGCGCCTGAAAACCTCGGTCTTCGAAGCCGGCTACCGGCTCTTTCCGAATGGCGAACGCCACCTGCGCTCGCGGCTGCGCCTGTCGCGCCTCTACCCGCCGGAAATGCTGGCCGAGAGCGTGCAGATCGCCGCGCGCTGCGCGTTTTCGCTTGATGAACTGCGCTACGAATATCCCGAGGAAATCGTCCCGCCTGGCGAAACGCCGGCCTCGTGGCTACGCGCCGAAACCGAACGCGGCCTGCAGCGGCGCTATCCGGCCGGCGTCCCGGCCAGCGTCCGTGAGCGGATCGAGCACGAACTGACGCTGATCGCCGAGATGGCTTACGAAGCCTATTTCCTGACCGTCTACGACATCGTCTGCTTTGCCCGCAGCCAGGACATCCTTTGCCAGGGGCGCGGTTCGGCGGCCAATTCGGCCGTCTGCTACGCGCTCGGCGTGACCGAGGTCGATCCGGCCCGCTCGGCCTTGCTGTTCGAGCGTTTCGTCTCGAAGGAACGCGGCGAGCCGCCGGACATCGACGTCGATTTTGAACACGAGCGACGCGAGGAGGTCATCCAGTACATCTACCAAAAGTACGGGCGTGAGCGGGCGGCGCTGGCCGCGGCGTTGATCACCTACCGGACCAAGGGCGCTTTGCGCGATGCCGGCCGGGCGCTCGGTTTCGGTATCGCCCAGATCAACGCGCTAACCGCCTCGCTGGCCTGGTGGGACAAGCGCGAGCAATTGCCGGAGCGTTTCGCCGAATTGGGCCTCGATCCGCAGGCGCCGCGCGTCGAGAAATGGCTGGCGATTGCCGAAGCCCTGCGCGGTTTTCCCCGGCATCTGACGCAGCACGTCGGCGGCTTTGTCATCTCGCGCGGGCCGCTGTCCCGGCTGGTACCGGTCGAGAACGCGGCGATGTCCGAGCGCAGCGTGATCCAGTGGGACAAGGACGATCTCGATGCGATGGGCCTGATGAAGGTCGATATCCTGGCCCTCGGCATGCTGACGGCGATTCGCCGGATGTTGCAGACGGTCGGCGAGGCCGGCGGTCGACCGCTCAAAATGCACGAAATCCCGGCCGAGGACCCGGCGACCTACGCCATGCTTGGCCGGGCCGACAGCATGGGCGTTTTCCAGGTTGAATCGCGCGCCCAGATGGCGATGCTGCCGCGTTTGCGGCCGCAGTTTTTTTACGACCTCGTGGTCGAAGTGGCGTTGGTCCGGCCGGGGCCGATCCAGGGCGACATGGTGCATCCCTACCTGAAGCGGCGGCAGGGGCTGGAGCGCATCGAGAAAATTTCGCCGGGCGTCGATGCCGTGCTGGCGCGCACCTGCGGCGTGCCGATCTTTCAGGAACAGGTCATGCAACTGGCCGTCGTCGCTGCCAATTTCACGCCGGGCGAGGCCGACCAGTTGCGGCGGGCGATGGCGGCCTGGAAACGCAAGGGCGGGCTAGAGCCATTCGAGCAGAAACTGCGCGCCGGCATGGCCGCCAACGGGCTGCCGGACAGTTTTGCGACGCGCATCATCGCGCAGATCCAGGGCTTCGGCGAATACGGCTTTCCCGAGAGCCACGCCAGCAGTTTCGCCTTGCTGGTTTACGTTTCGGCCTGGCTCAAGCGCCACCACCCGGCGGCCTTCCTGTGCGGCCTGCTCAACAGCCAGCCGATGGGTTTCTACTCGCCGTCGATGCTGATCCAGGACGCCCGGCGCCACGGCGTCCAGGTGCTGCCGCCGGACGTCACGGCCAGCGACTGGGAGAGCCGGATCGACGAGCGCGGCGCCGTCCGCCTCGGACTGCGTGAAATCAGTGGTTTTTCCCGGCGTGTCGCCGAAAGTCTGGCGGTCGACCGGCAAAAAAGGCCATTTTCCAGCGTCGCCGATCTGGCGGCACGGCTCGGCCTGCAGCGGCGCGATCTCGACCTGCTGGCCGCCGCCGACGCCCTGCAGAGCCTGGCCGGTCATCGGCGGCAGGCAGCATGGGAAGCCAGCGCCGCCGTCGTGCAAGGCGATCTGTTCGACGGTTTGCCGGCCCGTGAGGCGAATACCGAATTGCCGGCGCCCGGTGCCGGTGAAAATCTGGTGGCCGATTACCACAGCCTCGGCCTGACGCTGCGCCAGCATCCATTGACGCTTTTGCGGCCGCAGTTGTTCGAACGCCGTTTTGTCACGGCGGCCGAACTGAAGACCACCGGTCATCGGGCGCTGGTCCGCGTCGCCGGCATCGTCGTCGGCCGCCAGCGGCCGGGTATGGCGACCGGTGTCGTCTTCGTGACGCTGGAGGATGAAAGCGGGCTGACCAATGTCGTCGTTCAGCCGCAACTGGTCGACCAGCAGCGCCGCGAACTGCTCGGCGCCAGGCTGCTCGGCGTTTATGGCCAGTTGCAGAAGGAGGGCGAGGTGGTGCATCTGGTCGCCAAGCGGCTGGTCGATCTGTCCGCCTGGCTGGGTCGGCTGGAAACTTCCAGCCGCGATTTCCACTAAGGAAGCGCTGATTAAATCCGATTAGTCATTCCCGCGAAGGCGGGAATCCAGAAAAATCAACGAACTGGATCCCCGCCTGCGCGGGGATGACGAATATTTCAGCGTTTCCCTAAAGGGCAAAAAGCGAAGGCGCTGTCAGCCGGCGTGCTTTTCCCAGCGCGCAGCGGCGCTGTCGTCCGTCTCGCGGGCATCAACCCAGCGCCCGCCGTCCGGCGTCGCTTCGCGCTTCCAGAACGGAGCGCGGGTCTTCAGGTAATCCATGATGAATTCGCAGGCGGCAAAGGCTTCGCCGCGATGGGCGCTGGTCACGGCGACCAGCACGATCTGGTCGCAGGGCTTGAGCGGCCCGACGCGATGGATGACCAGCGCATCGTAAATCTCCCAGCGGCCCTTGGCCTGGGCGACGATCTCTTCCAGCGCCTTCTCGGTCATCCCCGGGTAATGCTCCAGCGTCATTTCCGACACCGCCGCGCCATCGTTCAGGTCGCGCACCAAGCCGAGGAAACTGGCCTGGGCACCGACGCGGGCGTCGCCGGCGCGCAGCGCGGCCAGCTCGGCACCGACATCAAAATCCGCTTCCTGAACCCGGACCTTCATCTCAGATCACCTCGCGCGCTTCGAGGAAGCGCAGATTGGGATACTTTTCTTTGACCATGTTCAGGTAAACATTGTTCGGTGCCAGGTAGACCGGGTCATCAGCACCATCGAGCGCGACGTTGGCGCTGTAGCGGTCGGAAAGCTGGCGCAGTTCGTTGGCGTCGCCGTGAATCCAGCGCGCCGTCGAGCAGTTGTAGCTTTCGAAGATGACCTTGACGCCGTATTCGTTCTCGAGCCGGCTGGCGACGACGTCGAACTGCAGGATGCCGACCGCGCCGAGAATCATGTCGGTGCCGGCGAGCGGCCGGAAGAGCTGCGTTGCGCCCTCTTCCGCCAGCTGCTGCAAGCCCTTCTGCAGTTGCTTGATCTTCAGCGGATTGGCGATGCGGGCGAGGCGGAAATGTTCCGGTGCAAAGGACGGAATACCGGTGAAGCGCAGGTCTTCGCCCTCGGTGAAGGTTTCGCCGAGACGGATCGAACCGTGGTTCGGGATGCCGATGATATCGCCCGGCCAGGCTTCGTCGGTGGTCGAGCGGTCACGCGCCATGAAGGTGATGGCGTTGTTAATCGACAGGGTCTTGCCGGTCGCCACCTGCTTGACCTTCATGCCGCGGTCGAAACGCCCCGAGCAGACGCGCAGGAAGGCAATGCGGTCGCGGTGCTTGGGGTCCATGTTGGCCTGGATCTTGAACACGAAGCCGGAGAACTTGCCTTCGTCCGGCTCGACGCGGCGGGTCACGGCCGGGCGGGCAATCGGCGGCGGCGACAGGTCAACCACGGCATCGAGCAAACTCTGCACGCCGAAGTTGTTGACCGCCGAACCGAAGAAGACCGGCGACTGCTTGCCGCTCAGGTAGGCCTCGGCGTCGAAGGCGTGCGAAGCGCCACGGACCAGTTCGATATCGACCCGCAACTCGTCGGCCTGCGTGCCGATCAGCTCGTCGAGGCGCGGGTTGTCGAGGCCCTGGATGATCTCGGCGGTGCCCTTCTCGGCCTGCGGATCGAAGAAGGCGATGGCGTCGTCGTAGAGGTGATAGACGCCACGGAAACGCTTGCCCATGCCGATTGGCCAGGTCATCGGGGCGCACTGGATGCCGAGCACCGACTCGATTTCGTCGAGCAGGTCGATCGGCTCCTTGCCTTCGCGGTCGAGCTTGTTGATGAAGGTCAGAATGGGCGTGTCGCGCATGCGGCAAACGTTGAGCAGCTTGATGGTCTGGGCTTCGACGCCGTTCACCGAGTCGATCACCATCACCGCCGAGTCGACGGCGGTCAGCGTGCGATAGGTGTCTTCCGAAAAGTCTTCGTGACCCGGCGTGTCGAGCAAGTTGACCATGCATTCGCGGTACGGGAACTGCATCACCGACGAGGTCACCGAAATGCCGCGCTGCTTCTCCAGCTCCATCCAGTCCGAGGTCGCATGGCGCGACGCCTTGCGGGCGCGCACTTCGCCGGCCACCTGAATGGCGCCGCCGAACCACAGCAGTTTTTCGGTCAGCGTGGTTTTACCCGCGTCAGGGTGGGAAATGATGGCAAAAGTACGCCGGCGGGCGATTTCAGTGTCGAGAGCAGTCACGGCAGGCTTCAAAAAGCGGAAAGTCGGCGATTATACCCGCGCTGCCCGGCAAGCACCGGGGCTTGCCGCGCAAGCGCACGATGCGGCCTATTGCTACGGTCAACCGGGGAAAACAACCAAAATTGAAAATGTGAATGCAAAAAAAGCGGCATCCAAGCGCCCCGCCATTCTTTCGATCAAGCGAGATAAGCTGGTTGCCATGCGTTACCCACCGACGGCAGCGCGCGTATTGACTTAGCATAGACAGAACTCCAGAATCCTCTGTCCTCAAAGAAGAACCAGCAAAAACGTGGCCTGTCCCCTCTCGCTCAAAATGGCTGCCAACGCCGCCTGCTTTTACCTGCCAAGGAACGCGGCATGAACCGGAATGTACCTCGCAAGGCGCTGGCGATTACTGTCTTGATCGCCACCCTTAGCCTGAACGCTTGTGCCGGGTTGTTCGGATTAGGCAGCGACAGTTGGCAGGAGGAAGTCCTGCTGCACGATGGGCAGAAGATCATTGTTGAGCGCTCTCAAACCTATGGCGGTCAGCATGAAATTGGGCAGAGCAGTCCGGTCAGGGAACACACGATTCGTTTCCAGTTGCTCCAATCCGCTCAGACCGTGACCTGGAAAAGCGACTATGGTCCAGAACTTGGTCGCACCAATTTCAATGTATTGGCGCTCCACATCCAAGACGATTCCCCCTATCTGGTAGCTGAGCCCAATCTCTGCCTCGCCTACAACAAATGGGGTCGCCCCAATCCCCCATACGTCGTTTTCAAATATACGGGTGGTTCGTGGCAACGGATCAATTTGGCAGAACTTCCCACCGAATTCAAGCACATCAATCTCATCGTCAATAACGGCTTAACGGATGCGATTGAAAGGGCCGCGCGCGACAAGGGCTATGTCTCGGCAGAAAGAGTGGAAAGCTTCAACCATAGTCTTACGCAACCAGAATACAAAGCCATCCTGCGGCAAGGTGTAGAAAATCCAGAAGGTAGTAGCTGTATCAAATCGGATTTTTATGGAAAAGCAGGCTGGCTAAGCCCCGACTGGTTTACGAGGCAACCTTCGTTGGAAGCATGCCTGCAATTCTGTGGGCGTAGGGAAATTGAGGCTGATATCTGCCCGTGTAAAACGATATTTCTGAGGAAATAATGCGGTAGACAGACCACGGTTTTATGCCCTGATCTGCACAGCCCGGCAAGCACCGGCGTTTACGACGCAGGCAGCACCTGCCGGTACAAGGCCCGGCTGGCATAGGCCATCCAGGGCAAGGTCAGCGGCAACAGCGGCAGCAACAGCACGCTGCCGATGGTCAGGGCGGCCAGCACGGCCGCCCACAGCATGGCTGCCGGAAAACTGTCGAAGACGACCCGGACGCTGAGCACCACCGCCTCGACCAGCCCGGCCCGCCGTTCGCAAAGCAGCGGCACGGAAAAAGCCGAGACGCCGAAGAGCAGCAAGGCCACCACCAGACCGGAGACGGAGGCCCAGCGGAAGAACTTGAGGACCCCGGCCGCCGTAGCCAGATCGGCCACCCAGACAGGGGTCTGGCCGAGCATGTAGGCATAGAGAATGGCCGCATCAGTGACGAAGATCATGAACAGCAGGCCGCAGACCAGGGCCAGCGCCCACAGCGCCCGCGAGGCAACGGCAAAGCCGGCCAGCACGTTGCCGAAGGCGATGCGCTCACCTCGCTCGTAGGCGCCGGCAATGCCGTAAAAACCGGCCAGAATGACCGGCCCGACCAGCATGAAGGCACCGGCCGCGGCAATCACGAAAGGCGTCCAGCCCTGGAGCAGCAAACCACCGAAAATCAGGCCGCCGGCGAAGACGAAGATCAGCGAATAGGCGATGCTGACACCCCGTGTCGCACTGGCCAAACGCCAGCCATCGGCCAATGCCCGCCAGATTGTTGCGCTGCTGAAGGATTGGATAGGCATGATGACGGCCACGGAAACGGATGGGGGAGTGCCCAGCCTAGCCGATGAATGCCGCTCGGTCACCAATCCAGATCAAACATTCGGCGGCTCGCGCCATGACCAACACCTAAATTTCGGTAAAAGTTCACGCAAACAGGCGGCTTGGGCCGTTATCCTAGCAGTCATGCCCAGCCTGTTCCGCCCCCTGCCGCGAGTTCGCCCAGCCGGTTTCCTGCCAGAACGTCGCTGGTGGATCTGGCTCGCGCTGCTCTGGCTAGCGCTGGCGTCGACGAGTCGTGCCGAAGTGCCCGCGCTAAGCGCGCTACCCGAGCAGGCACTGGGCCGCCACCTCGGCATCCTACCGGAAATGAAACAGCCGCTGACACTGGCGGAAGCCGTCGCCCAACAGCAGCAGGGGCAGTTCCGTTCCACCGAGCAGGTGGTACCCAAATTCGGCATCGGTTCGCCGCCAATCTGGCTGCACCTGGCCGTCAGCAATGACAGCGATCAGGCCGTGCGGCGCCAGTTGCAGCTCGAAATCTCCTGGCTCGACCGGATCGAGGTCTATCACACCCAGGGAACAAAGGTCGTCGGCCAATGGCTGGCCGGCGACGGCGACGCCTCCTTCCAGCATCCGCTGCCCGGCCTCGGCTACGTGTTCGACGTGCAACTGCCGCCCGGCCGCAACGACATCTACCTGCGCGTGGCCACCACCGACCCACTGGTCGCCCCGCTACGCCTGCTCGACGCAGCGCAGGCGGCGACCCTCAAGCAGCAGCACGACTATGGCTACGGCCTGCTCTACGGCTTCCTGCTGGCGCTGATTGCCTATAACGCGATGCTTTTCATCGGCCTGCGCGAACGCGGCTATCTCGATTACACCCTTTATCTTGGCAGCTTCGTCATTCTCCACCTGGCCTACAGCGGTCACGCCTACGCCTGGCTGTGGCCCGGCCAAGCCGTTTTCCAGCAATACGCCATTCCGCTGATGATGGTCACTTTCAGTTGCCTCGGCCTGCGTTTCGCCAGCGGCTTCCTGAACCTGCGCCAGCATGCGCCGCTTGCCCATCGCCTGGTCTATTGGCTGATCGTCAGCATCCTCGGCCTGGTCTTCGGCGCGGTCCTGCTGCGAAGCCCGCAGGCCGCGGTAACGATCGCCTTCCTGTTCGTGCTGATCTTCTCGGTGACCATGGTCTGGCTCGGCATCATCACCATTCGCCACGGGCGGATCGCCGGCCGCTATTTCATCGCCGCCGCGCTGACCACGCTGCTCGGCAGCACGACAACCGCCCTCGCCGTCTGGCAGGGCCTGCCCTACAGCACGCTCGCCTTCCATGCCGCCGGCTGGGGTGTGGTCTTCGAGGGCATCCTGCTCGCTCTGGCCCTCGCCTACCGCATGCGCCAGCATCAGAACGCCCGCCTGCAGGCCGAACAACTGGCCCGGACCGACCCGCTGACCAGCCTGCTCAACCGGCGCGCCTTTTTCGAACATGCCGGGCCGCTGTGGAGCGCCGCCTTGCGCAACCAGCGGCCGCTGTCAGTGATCATGGCCGACATCGACCATTTCAAGAGCATCAACGACAACCATGGCCATGCCACCGGCGACAAGGTGCTGGCCGCCGTTTCCCGGCGCCTGGCAGAGGCCTGCCGCAACAGCGACATCGCCGCCCGCTGGGGTGGCGAGGAGTTCGTCATGCTGCTGCAGGACACCGATGCCCGCCAGGCCGCCCAGCTCGCCGAACGGCTACGCGCTGAAATCGAGGGCCTGAAGCTCGGCCCGACCGGCTATCCGATGAAGCTCTCAGCCAGCTTCGGCATCGCCCAGCTTGGCGAACATGAATCGCTCGACCAGTTGATTCGCGAAGCCGACCAATGGCTCTATCAGGCCAAGCAAAATGGCCGCAACCGGGTGGCCGGCGCCCTGCAGACCGAAAGTGCCTGAACTCGCCCGAGCACCGCTCGGCCAGGCCCCGACTCAGCGATAGCTGGCGAAAACCCGGGCGCTGCCGTCGCGCAGCACCAGCAGCACGTCGTGGGCGTCGCGCCGACCGCCGTAGGCCGGCCCGTCCATGCCCGGCGAACCGACCGGCATGCCCGGCGCGGCGATGCCGAGCGCGGCCGGTTTCTCGGCCAGCAGGCGGCGGATGTCGCTGGCCGGCACATGGCCCTCGACGACATAGCCGCCGACGCGCGCCGTGTGGCAGGAGCCGTAGCGCTCAGGCAGGCCGAAGCGTTGCCGGGCCGCCTGGTTGCCGGTATCGAAGACACGCACCGCAAAGCCACTGTCCTCGATATGCTTGATCCAGTCGCTGCAGCAACCGCAGTTCGGGTCTTTCCAGACCTCGACCAGCGGCGCCCGCGTCGCCGCCCGGGCAACTGACGGCAAAGCCAAGCTCGCCCCCAGGCCCAGACCGGCGAGCAACAGACGGCGACGGGCAATGCCAATTCCTGATCCGTTCATGGTTGCTTCCTCCCTCGATTAGCGGGCGACAGCGCGGGCCTGCAGGGCTTTTTGCCCCGGCCACTGGGCATTGACCAGCAGCTTGGCGCCGCTGGCCAGGCTGCCCGTCCCCTGCAGGCGGTTGTCGCCGGCCGGCTTGAGGTCGATTTCGGACTTGGCGCTACCGGCCAGCATGGTCAGCTTGCCGCTGGCGCCGGCGGTATCGACCGGTGCGCCATGGTTGGTGACATAAACCGTCAGTTTTCCATCCTTGGCAACGATCTCGAACTGGGCCATGCCGGCTTCGGCAACGACGCCGCCGTATTGCGGCTGACCGTGGGTTTCATGGGCCGAGGCGACTCCGGCGGTGAACAGCGAAAAAAGGCAAAAAACGGCAAGCAGCTTTTTCATGGTGGTTTCTCCTGAGGTTGATTGATCAGAGTGCTTCGTTGAACTGTTCGCGCTGCAGGCGCTCGGCCGCGGCGCGACCGAATAGCCAGAACAGCGCCGGGGTGACAAAGGTGTCGAGCAGCGTGGCGCCGACCAGACCGGAAAAGATGACGACGGCGACCGGATGCAGAATCTCGGTGCCCGGCTGTTCGGCTTCGAAGAGCAGCGGCGCCAGTGCGAAGGCGGCGACCAGCGCGGTCATCAGCACCGGCGTCAGGCGTTCCAGCGAACCGCGGACGATCATCGGGATCGAGAAGCTCTCGCCCTCGAAGCGCATCAGGTTCAGGTAATGGCTGACTTTCAGGATGCCGTTGCGGGTCGAGATGCCGGCCAGCGTGATGAAGCCGATCAGCGCCGCGACCGACAGCGGCTGCCCGGACAGCCACAGGCCGAAGACGGCGCCGATCAGCGCCAGCGGCACGTTGGCCATGATCAGCCCGGCCAGCAGCGCAGAACGGTAGCGGCTGTAGAGCACCATGAAGATCAGCGCCGTCGAGCCGAGGGCGAGCAGCGCGATCAGCCGCGCCGCCTCTTCCTGGGCCTGGAACTGGCCGCCGAGGGTGATGAAATAGCCCTCGGGCAGCGGAAACTCGGCCGTCACGCCGCGAATGTCGGCGACCACGTCGGACAACGCCCGGCCCTGCGCATTGAGGGCGATGACGATGCGCCGGCGGCCGTCGTCGCGGGCGATCTGGTTCGGGCCGTCGGCATCCTCGATGCTGGCCAGCCGGAACAGCGGCACCGGCCCGGCCGGCGTCTCGACCAGCAGGTTGCGCAGGCCGTCGAGCGAACGTCCGCTTTCCGGCAGGCGGACGACGAGATCGAAGCGGCGGTTGGATTCGACGATCTGCGCCACCTTTTCGCCGCCAACCAGGGTCTGCAAGGTGCGCAGCAACTGCGCCGACGACAGCCCGTACTGGGCGGCGGCTGCCAAATCGGCCCGCACCTTGATCTGCGGCGCCAGCACCTGCTTTTCGACTTCCAGGTCGGCGACCCCGGGAATCTGCTGCAGACGCTTGCCGAGCAGGGTCGCCTGAGCACGCAGGGTGTCGAGATCCTCGCCGAAAATCTTGATGGCGATCTGCGCCCGGACACCGGACAGCATGTGGTCGATGCGGTGCGAAATCGGCTGGCCGAGATTGAGACTGGCCGGCAGATCCTTCAGGCGCTGCCGGATGTCGGCATAGATCGCCTCCTTGTTGCGGTCGCTCGGCTTCAGGCGGATTTCCAGCTCCGAGACATGGACGCCTTCGGCATGCTCGTCCAGCTCGGCCCGCCCGGAACGGCGGCCGATGTGCTCGATCTCCGGCACCGTCAGCAGCAGCCGCTCGGCCTGGCTGGCAACGCGCACCGACTCGGCCAGCGTGACGCCGGGGTTGAGGCGCAGGCTGACCGTCATCGAGCCTTCGTTGAACGGCGGCAGGAAAGTGGTCGGGAAAAACGGCACCGCGCTGCCGGCCAGCACGACAGCGACGGCGGCTACCGCCACCGGCCGGCGCGGCGCCGCCAGCACGCGTTCGAGCAGGCGCTGGTAGTTGCTTTTCAGCCAACCGACCAGCCGGGTGTCGCCATGCGCCCCGGCCGCCAGCTTGGGCAGCAGGTAGTACGACAAGACCGGTGTCACCGTCACCGAAACGAGCAGCGAGGCGAGGATGGAGACAATATAGGCGATGCCGAGCGGCACGAACAGCCGCCCTTCGATGCCGGGCAGCGCGAACAGCGGCACGAAGACCAGCGCGATAATCAGCGTCGCATAGACGATGGCCGAGCGCACTTCGAGCGAAGCCTTGACCACCAACTCGCGCACCTGGAACGGCTCGCCGCGGGCCGAGGCTTCGCGCAGACGGCGCAGGATGTTCTCGACATCGACCACCGCATCGTCGACCAGCTCGCCGATGGCAATCGCCAGCCCGCCCAGCGTCATCGTGTTGATCGACAGCCCGAACCAGCGAAAGACCAGCACCGCGATCAGGATCGACAGCGGAATGGCGGTCAGCGAGATCAGCATGGTGCGCAGATTGCCGAGGAAGAAGAAGAGCACGGCGGCGACCAGACAGGCGGCAAGGAGCAGCTTGGCCTGCAGGTTGCCGAGCGAGGCCTCGATGAAGTCGGCCTGGCGGAAGATCACCCGCGGTTCCAGCACGCCGGCCGGCAGACCTTGCTTCATGCCGGCCAGGGCGCTTTCCAGGCGCCGGGTCAGGTCGACCGTATCGGCCGTCGGCTGCTTCTGGATGCTCAGGATGACGGCCGGCGTGCCATTGAAGCCGGCATCGCCGCGCTTGATGGCCGGTGCGAAGGCAACGCCGGCGACCTGGCGGAGCAGGATGGACTGGCCGTTGCGGGCGGTCAGCGCGACATTCTGCAGGTCGTCCAGGCGCGAGGTCCGGCCGAGATGGCGGATCAGGTATTCGCGACCGTTCACTTCGAGAAAGCCGCCCGAAGTATTGGCCGAGAAACCGCGCAAGGCGCTCTCCAGCTGCTCGAGCGAAATGCCGAGGTCGGCCATGCGCCGGGTATCCGGTTGCACCTGGAACTGCCGAACCTCGCCGCCGATCGGGATGACCTGGGCCACCCCGGTCACCGCCATCAGTCGCGGCCGCAGGACCCAGTCGGCGTACTCGCGGGCGCGCATCGGGTCGCCGTTGGCGGCATCGAGCGGAATGGCCAGCATCATCACTTCGCCCATGATCGACGATATCGGCCCCATCAGCGGCACGACCGTCGACGGCAGGACGCCCTGCAGCGCGCTCAGCCGTTCGCTGACCATCTGCCGGGCGCGATAGAGGTCGATGCCCCAGTCGAAGGAGACATAGACGAAGGACAGACCGGGGCTCGACACCGAACGCACCGAGGCGACGCCGGGCAGGCCGTTCAACGCCGTTTCGAGCGGAAAAGTGACCAACTGCTCGACCTCCTCCGGCGCCATGCCGCCGGCCTCGGTCATCAGCGTCACCGTCGGCTTGTTCAGATCGGGAAAGACATCGACCGGCAGCCGGCCAGCCTGGAAGGCGCCGTAGCCCATCAGCACCAGGCTGACGACCAGCACCAGCAGACGGCTGGCCAGGCTCTTTTGCAATAACCACTGGAACATGGCCGCTCCTAGCGAATCTGGTTGATCAGCCCGGCGCCGTCGACGACGACCCGGTCACCCGGCTTCAAGCCGTCCGCCGCCATCACCTGCACGCCGTCGAAAGGCTGGGTGCGTACCGGGCGCGGCACGAAGCGTTCGGGAGACTCCTTGACCCAGACCATCAACTCGTTGGCCGGGCTGCGGACCAGCGCCTTCTGCGGAATCGGCAGCCCCTTGACGGTCGACCGCAGCAAGACCTGGATTTTTACCGGCTGGCCGAGCGGCAGCGCCAGCCCGGCGCCGACCGCGTGGTTTTCGAAGAGCAGCGGCAAGGCCTGTTCGCGCAGCCGGCGGCTGGCGCCGATGAAGCTCAGCGGCACCGCCCGCCCACCGAGCGCTATGCTGGCCGAAGCCACCTCGCCCAATTCGAGCGGCTCGTAGGCCAGAGCCTCGATGTGCAGGCTGTCCGGATCGACGATCTCGAAAACCAGCTCCTTCGACTCGACAACCTGGCCGACCACCGCATTGCTGGCGGCGATGATGCCGGCCACCGGCGCGACCAGCGCCTCGCGCCCCGACAGGCCGCTGCCGACGGCGGCGATCCGTCCGTTCAGGCTGAGGATTTCGCTTTCCGCCGCCTCGATCTCCTTGCGCGGTACCGTATCGGCCAGTTCGTTCAGACGGTGCAGGCGCTTTTCGGCCAGCTGGCGGCTGGCCTTCAGTTCGGCCAACAAGGCCGACTGGTTGGAACGTTCGATCTGCCCGGCCGCCGGCACCACCCAGGCCAGCACGTCGCCCTTCTTGACCCGGCTGCCGGCGCTCGGCAAACCGTGCTCGCCGGCCGGTTCGATACGGCCGGTAATCATCGCCTGGACGCGACCGCCGAGGTGCGGGTCCATGATCACCTTGCCCGGCAACTCGATGCTGCGCGGCAGATCCTGCTCCACCACTTTCAGCGTCAGCACGCCCATCTGGCGTTGCGCCGGCTTGGGCAGGAAAACCACGCCATCGGGCAGGCGTTGCGGCGTATCGCCGAGGTTGGGCATGGCCTTTTTCTCGTCGCCATGCTCGTGCCCTTCATGGGCCAGCAGCGGCTGGGCGACCAGCAGCGCAGCGGCCATCAGCAAGCTCAGTCGTTTCATGCCAGATCTCCTTTGTGCTGCCGGCTGAAGCGCCAGCCAAGTACGGCCAGGACCAGCAGGGCGGTGCCCGCCAGCGGCCAGGCCAGACCCGAAACAGTGCCGGTTCCTGCGGTCGACGCCGGCAAAACGGCAAAATCGGCGCTCAGCAGATCGCTCTCCTCGCCGGCCAGCAGCGTGAAGGCCAGCGCATGCTCGCCCGGCGTCCGCAAGGGGCTGAGCCAGGCCGCGTCGTCGATCAGGTAATCGCCGCTCTCCGGCCGGAAGCGGGCCGGCGCCAGACGACCGTCCGCCTCGACCTCCAGCTTGGCGGCAAGGACCGGGGCGTTGCTGGCGCTGCGGTCGATATGGAAAACGAAGCCTTTTTCATCGAGCCGGCCGACGATCTCGAATTCCTCGCTTTCGGCGACGACGACCGGGATCGGCGTCGGCATCTCGGCCGCCTGCAGCGGCCCGAGCCCGACGATGGCTGCGGTGAACAGCCCGAAAATCAGTTTTTTCATTGCGTTTTTCTCCCTTATTCGGGCAGCAGGCCAAGCGCCTGCCGGTAAGCGGAAAAGCTCTGCGCCTGGTTGATCCGGGCGCGGCTGGCCTGGCGTTCGGCCTCGAAGGCCTCCTGCTCGATGCGCAGCCGGGTCGGCAGATCGGTTTCGCCGAGGCGGAAGGATTTTTCGAAGAAGCTCCGACTTTCCCGGGCCAGCCGGGCCCGCTCGTCGCTGGCCGCCAACTGGGCGTGCGCCGCGCCGAGCCGGCTGCGCGCCGCGGCCACCTCCTGCGCCAGCCGCTCGCGTTCGCGCTCGGCACCGAGGCTGGCTTCGATCAGATCGGCATTGGCCTCGGCCAGCCGGGCATCCTGCCGGGGTCCCGAGGAAAACGGAATGCGCAGTGCGAGCGCCCAGGTCTGCTCCATCGCTTCGCCGGCAAGGCTGCGCTCGCGCCGCGTCGATACGGCAATTTCGGGCGAGGCCCGGCTGCGCGTGCGGGCCAGTTCCAGGCTGCGCCGCGACACATCGCCCAGGTTCTCCAGGTTCTTCAGCCGGGGATGGGCGGCCAGCAGGTTTTCGGTCTGCGTTTCGACGACCGCGCTTTCGCTGGCGAAAAGCGGTTCGCCAGGCAATTGACCGGTCAGCGTCTGCAATTGCAGACGCGCCGCATCGGCGGCGGCCAGCCCTTCGGCCTGAATGGCCAGGGCCGCGGCCAGGGCGCCATCGGCCTGATGCTGGTCGGAACGCGCCAGGTCGCCGGCCGCCACCCGGCGCGCCACGTCGTCGCGCAGGCGGCGGGCCGCCGTCACCCGTTCGTCGGCCAGCGCCTGCTCGTTGCGCGCCTGCTGCCAGGCCCACCAGGCCTGGCGGACTTCGCCGGCCAGTTGCAGGCGTAGCGCGGCGGCGCGGCCGGCCACCGCCGTCATTTCGGCATCGGCCACGGCCTGGCTGCCGCCGCGTTCGCCGGGCAACCATAAGGGCAAGGCGAGGCCGACTTCGTATTCGGCGTTGCCGCGGTCGCGGTTGAAACGGTCGCTCCGGCCACCGAGTTCGAGACTCGGCGGTTCGGGCGTCAAGGCATCGGCCGCCGAACGGCGGGCTTGCGCCGCCCGTTCGCGTTCGGCCAGCGCCTGGGCGACAGGCTGGCGCCCCCAGGCGGCGGCAAAGGCCCCGGCCAGTGTGGGATTGGGTTCGGCGTGGGCAGGTAGCGCCACGACGAGGCAAAGGGCGATCCAGGAATGGATACGCATGGCAATTCTCCGGCTGATGGAAACACAACCGGCGGCTGACCAGAACAGCCCAGAAAGGCTGTCAACAACTCAAGGGAAAATGACTGGCGAACCGCCGACGATCAGGCGGCGGAGGCTCTGGGAGGGCGTTCGAGCCCTTCGGGGATACGCGTTGAAAAACGGTTTTTTTCCGCGTCGACCGCAGCACTGCCATCGCTTGGCACGGCCAAGCTCAGACCATCGGCAATATGGCCCGGCAAATGACCGAGCACATGGCCGGGGCAGCAGTGATGCAGGGTATCGGGGCAACTGTCGTGTTCGTGACCGGGGCAATCGCTGCAGGCCTCGTCAGCCGCCAGCGCACCGGCATCGTGCGCCTGCATGGCCGCCATGTCGTCGTGCGCCTCCATGCCCTGCACCGCCTCCCAGCCGAAACTCGGCGAGAAGACCGTGGCCAGCATGACCAGCAGCAGATAACGGGAAAGGAGACGAAGCAGCGCGTGCATGGGGCAGACTATAGCCGACGAACAGGTATTGCGAAAGTAAGGCAGATCAAAACTCGGGCCACGCTCCGATCTCCAGAGCACGCATTTATACGGAAATACGCATTGTCTACGCGAGCTTACGGCCGGCTATCGTAAAATTACGCCATGACCCGATCTGAACTCATTGCCACTTTGGCGCAGCGCTTTCCCCAACTGGTTCGTCCGGATGCCGAATTGGCGGTCGGCGAAATTCTCGATTCGATCACCCGCACGCTGGCCAACGGCGGCCGGGTCGAGATTCGCGGTTTCGGTTCGTTTGCGCTGAACTACCGGCCGCCCCGTATCGGCCGCAACCCGAAAACCGGCGAAAAGGTCGCGGTACCCGGCAAGTACGCGCCCCACTTCAAGCCCGGCAAGGAATTGCGGGCGCTGATCGCGCGCCCGGAATGAGCCCGCGCGGGTCGATGCGTCGGCCAGCAAAATACAGACAAAGGCACTATGAAAGATTATTACGGACTACTGGGCGTCGCGCCGGACGCGAGCGTGGAGCACATCAAGACCGCCTACCGCAGGAAAGCGGCGCAGTTTCACCCCGACCGCAATCCGGAGCCGGATGCGGCGGCCAAATTCAGGGCCGTGCAGGAAGCCTACGAAGTCCTGACCGATACCGATCGGCGCAAGGTTTACGACGAAACCCGGCGCACGAGCTTGATTGATGAGCCCCTGGTGGTGGCGCGTGAAATCTGGACAAACTACTTGGGAAACATGCAAAAGTGAAAAAATCCTATTATTTTTCCGAACTGGCGTTTTCCTACGACGCCGAGATTCAGGACCTGCTGACCGACTCGGAAGGCAGCCCGGCGCTGAAAACCCGCTTGAAGGAAAAGCGCCAGGAATTGCAGTCGCTGTTGCCGATGATCGAGTTCTGCCCGGAAATGGTGGTGCCCGTTTTCTACAACGCCTTCTCCTTCGCCAATACCAAGGCGATGGCCGCTGCCGTGAACTGCGAGCCGGACGATGACGACTTCCCGACCTGGGACGCTCTCTCGGCCAGCCTGACGCTGGAAGCCTGGGCCGCCCCCTACCTCGCCGCCGTGTTGAGCGAAGGCGCCGGCGAATCCTTCATGGTGACCGCCGCCTGCCTGGAATACATTCGCCAGTTCGATACCGCCGCCCCCGTCGCCACGGCTGAAGAGGATGAGTCCGGTCGCGAGAAAGGCGACGACGAGGATGGCGACGACGACGATCGGGATCTCGGCGAGGCCGGCAACGACTGGCTGGCCGAACAGGGCTTCGATTCGCGCAATTCCTGAGCCGGCGCCAAGCCGCAGCAGAAGTACACAAAAATTCGAATTATTGACAGGGCATTTCATGACACATCCAGTTGTAACCAAGGCCTCCCAACTGATTCTGGCCGGCGATCTGAGCGGCGCGGAAACCGCGCTGGCCACCCTGGCCGACACCGAGGGCGACGACGCCCTGGTCACCGTCCTGAACGATGTGCCGCCGAAAGACCTGCTGGCGATCATGCGCGGCTTCGATGGCTCGAAGCAGTCGGTGGTCAACATGCTGGTCACCCCGGAGCAGTTCGCCCGCGCCGTCGTGCTCGAAGCGCGCTATCGCGACCAGACCCACGCCGCCCTGCACGGCATGATGAATGCCGTGATCTACCGCGACGAGGACATGACTGCCGAATACCTCGAAGCGATCGGCGAGATTGATGGCGGCTACGAGGCACTGACCAATTACTTCGCCGAGCGCGACGAAGAACTGCTCGACTTTGCGATGAGCGGCCAGTTCGCCGAAGACTTCAACAGCGACCGCGGCCTGGAATCGCGATCCATCTCCTGGCTGAACGAGAAGATCGAGGAAATCGACGAAGCCCTGCATGAAGGCAATTCGCTGACCAGTTCGCGCCCGAAAGTGCCGCGCGCCGAAATCGCCGACCATGACTGGATGGAAACGGCCTGGGTGCTGCGCTACGAATTGCCGGACATCTTCGAACAGATCGTCATCGCCCTGCGCGACCGCCTGGCCCATCACGTCGAGGATCTCGAAGAAGGCGTCGCGGCCGACCAGCAGCCGAGCCCGAAGGCGGCCGCCGAGGAAGAAGAATCGGCGCTGTAAGGGAGCGATGACGTGAAAAACTCAGTTGCCATTGCCGACCACCGTCCGTTCTTTGAAAAAGCCGTCCGCTACGGCCTGGAACACGGCCTGCTCAGCCGCGACCACCTGCAGAAGATCGAGGCCGACGCCCCCAAGGGAATCGTCCAGATCGCCGACCACTTCGGCACCGCCTATCTGCGCACCGATCTGGAAACGGCGGTGGCGCGGATGGCCAACCTGATCAGCCTGTATCTCGAAGACAGCACGAATGGCGACCTGCGTGCCGCCGCCCTCTCGCTGCGCGACAACACGCTGCTCTCGCATTCGCGCGGCGGCTCCGAGATGCTGAAGCGCCTGCACGCCATGCCCGGCGACACCAGCCTGCACGCCCGGCAGACCGACCCGGCCGCCCAGAAGTTTTTCGTCAACGAACGCAGCTTCGCCTTCCCGCTCAGCCTGACCACCTACCGGGCGCAAGTCAGCCAGTGCCAGGCCAACCAGCTGCGCATCGATTTCGCCCGCTGGCTGGCGCGGCGCCTGAATGCGCAGCCGGACGAGTACGAGAATTTCAGCGCCGAGGAAGTCATCCACTCCGCCATGCTGGTGCTTTACGTCGGCCCGAAAACGCTGGAAATGCCGTCGAAGACGCAGTTCGTCAAACTGGTCGAGGCGCTGCGCAAAAAGTCGTTCAAGTTCAAGGAAAGCAGCCTTGAGGCCTTTCTGCGCGAAGCGCCGGAAGCCTTTGCCGCACTGACCCGCCAGTCGCTGCAGGAATTCATCGCCAGCGCCCTGCCCCGCCTCAAGTCGGCCGACAAGTCAGTCGACGAAATCCTGCACGCCGAGGCGCAAGGCGCCTTCTTTGTCCGCGAAGTGCCGGAAGAGGATGTCGTCGCCTATGACAAGCTGGTCGCTCGCGAATGGGTCCGCATCACCAAGGGCGATGCCGACGACCCGGCGGTGCTCGCCACCATTTTCCTGAACGTCGCGACCGGCCAGCCGCCGAAGGCGGCCGCCCTGCTCAAGGAAGCGAAGGCAATCATCCAGGCCTTTCGCACCGACGGATTCGACTCGAACGCCGTGCTCGCCTTCATCGACGCCTACGCCCCCTTCGAACAACGGGATGGCCTGAAGGCGATGTGGGCGCAGGACCTGAAGCCGGATGCCGAAATTCACCTGGCCGACAACGATCCGCAAATGCCCGATGCCTACATGGAGCGGGCCCTGAAGTACTTCAAGCAGAACTGCGTCGGCAGCTGGAAGGGGAGCAGCCGCTAAGCCGACAAATTTATCGGGCATGCCGCATGGAGGCATGCAGGCTGTGTAAGATGGCGGCATCCCGGCCTCGAATCAGCCCTCTTGGCCGGCCGACTTACTGAGAGGTAATCGCCCATGAAAGCTCAAGCATCCCTGCTGCTCACTGCTGCTTTTCTGTTCGCCAGCCAGCCCTTGCTGGCAGAAGAAAGCCAAAAGGAAACCGGCGCCGAGGAGTCGCCGACCAGTTCGCTCAGCGCCGAGGAGCAACAGAAAGGCCGCGACAGTATCCGCCAGATGCGCGACGAGACCCTGGAGCGATTGTTCAAGGCTCACCCCAAGGCCCGTGAGGAAATCCGGAAAGCGGTCGGCTATGCCGTCTTCGACGCCTCGCAATCCAACATCATTCTGCTGGTCACCGGCCATGGCGTCGGTGTTGCGGTCGACAATGCCAGCAAGCAGGAAACCTTCATGAAAATGGCCCGCCTCGGCACCGGCCCGGGCCTCGGCTACAAGAGCTACAAGCAGGTTCTGATCTTCAAGGACAAGACCCTGTTCAAGACCTTCGGCACGGTCGGTGCCGACGTTTCGGCGAGCGGCGATGCGACGCTCAAGCTGAAGGACAAAGGCGACAACCTGGTCCTCGACGGCACGGTCTCCTTCAATCCCCTGCTCTCGGTGTACCAGATGACCGACCGCGGCGCCCTGTTGCAGGCGAACTGGGGCGGCGTCGGCTATCTACCCGACGGTAACCTCAACAAACCAGTCAAGGCAGCCGTCAAGTAAGACGACGAGCAGCGGTCAGCAGCACTCCTCCTCGACCTGCGTCAGCAAAGTCAGCGCTTCGCCGTCGGCACAGCTTTCAAACAACTCCCGGATCTGGTTGATATACGAATGGACGAGAAACAGATCGTCCGGCACCGGGCCGCTGCGCGGCTGGCGCTTGGCCATGAAATATTCCCAGAATGAGCGGTCCGGCCCGGCCTCGGGCAGATTGCGCTCAATTAGAAGCATCACGCGGCGGGCATTGCCGGCACAATCGATCCCGTCGAACGTCGTGTAACGGTCGGTTTTCCTGCCACAACCGCAGTCGGCAGACGCCAGTTGAATCTCTTCCATGCTGCACTCCGTAAGAACAAACCGAAGCGCACTGTAGCGTTTTGCCGCCAGGCTTTCCGTCGGCTGGCCGACGTTTTTTTGGTCAGGCCGCGGGATCGGGGCAGCGCTCGGCCAGGGCGGCCAGCGAGCAGACCAGCAGACGCCGGCGGCCCTGCCGTTGCAGTACGCCTTCGCGAGTCCATTGGTTGATCAGCAGTGAGACGGTTTGCCGCGTCGTGCCGAGCAGGCTGGCGATGTCTTCCATACCGAGATCGAGCGGAATCAGCCAGCCCTCGTCGGTGACGATGCCTCGCCGGTCGGCCAACCCGAGCAGAAAGCGGGCGAGGCGGGCCGGCACTTCGCGGAAAGCCAGGTCCTCGACCAGGTTGACCGCATTGGCTAGCAAGCGGCCGAGCACCCGCATCATCACCGGCGTGATCGACGGATCGGTGGCCAGTTTGCGGGCAAAGGCCGCCGTCTCCATCAAGAGCAATGTGCTGGGCGCCACCGCTTCGACATAGGTCGGTGTGTGCGTGGTGTAGATATCGCCAGGCTCAAGAAAACTGAGGCTCAGTTCGCGGTTCTCACCGGCCAGATAGACGCGCAAACGGCCGCTGTGCACGATGAAAACCTGATCCCGGCGGACTGTCGGCGTCGACAACAGGCAGCCCTTGGCCAACTCCCGACGCTCGAAGCCGAGTTGCGAGAATTGCGCCAGCGCATCGCGCGAATGATGAGGGGAGTGAGGGGCGGCATCCATACTTCAGCGCAAGCAAAAGCAGGACCACGCCCCCGGGCCAGCAGAATCAGGGACTTGGCAGCGCTCGCCGGGTCAGCATTGCGACAAAGCCGACACTGCCGGCCGCCCCGGCTTACACGGCGACCAGCGTCTGCCGGCCGTACCACTCCTCGCCGGCCGGCAACTGCACCGGCTCGCGCACGGCCGCCGCCTCGACGCACAGCATGTGCCGCCAGCCATCCACCGGCATGTCCTTGAGTTCGGCGCAGCGCTCGACCCAGGGATTCCAGACCACGACATCGGGAAAGCCCTGGCTCTGGATACCCAGGCTGAGATTGCCGGCCTTCAGCAACTGCGGGCGCTTGACGTCGAAATAGACGCGGTCGACCTCGCTTTCGACGACCAATTCGGTACCGGTTTCGCGCCGCTCCGCATCACCATTGACCGCATCGCGGTAGTCGTAGCCGTACAGTCCCTCGATTGCGGCATCCTCGACCTGGGTCACCCGCAGGTACGAATGCAAGGCCCCGGTGAACGCGAAGGGCGCCCCCCCGGTATTGGTGATACTCAATTCGATGTCGATGCGGTCGGCTTCCAGCATCAGCGTCAGTTCGGCGAGAAAGCTGTGCGGCCAGAGGGCACGGGTTGCCTCGTCATCGGCCAATTCCAGCGTGACCAGGGCGTAATCGTCACCGCAACGTTCGGCATTGACCGTCCATTCGCGGTTGCGCACGAAACCGTGCTTGGGCAGGTCGCCGGTATTGGCAAACTGCGGAAAGCAGACCGGAATGCCGCCGCGAATCGCGACGCTGCCATCGAAGACGGCCCGCTCGGAAAGAAACAGGCGCTCGCGGCCATCCGGCGTTTTCCAGGAAAGCACCTGGGCACCCAACTTGCTGATAATGGCGACCGAGCCCTTCGGCCCGTTCAAACGCAGGGCGGCGATGCCGTGAAATTCGATTGCTTCAATGGAAGGTGTCATGAGAATTCGGTGATTGGGTGGCCGACGGGACCACGTAAAGGTTGGGGCGAACGTGCAGCATCTCGACGCGGTGACCGAGCATGCTGACGCTGCCGGAACGCCGGTTGTCGCCGGTGTCGCTATATTCGAAGCTGTAGATGCGACGCAATTGAAGACGGCCCTCGTCATCGCGGGCCAGCCGGAAGCTGCTGATGACGACGGTTTCATCGAGAAACTGCAGACCTTCCTCAGCGCAGGCCTGCTGCGCTGCCTGCATGCCGATTTCGCGCGTTTTCAGGCTGTCGAGCCACAGCCAGACGCCCCCCAGCAGCAGAATGAGGGCGAGTAATTCGTAGAGGTCCATCGGCCAAGTATACGCAAGCTCGGCCAAAGCTCACAGAAATTGCCGGCAAATCGGTTGGCCGCGCCTCGCCCCGGCCAATCGAAAAATGCATTGAAGCCGGCGAAGGGCTAAAATTCTTCGCTCTGGATCCATTTCCCCTCTAAGTTCCCCGCCCAATGCTCAGTTATCGTCATGCCTTTCACGCCGGCAACCATGCCGACGTGCTGAAACACCTCATCCTGATCCAGATCGCCGAATACATGGGCGAGAAACCGGCGCCATTCTGGATCATCGATACCCACGCCGGGGCCGGCCGCTATGCGCTGGAATCAGCCCACGCCAGCAAGCTCGGCGAATATCGCGACGGCGTCGGCCGTCTGTGGGAGGCCAAGGGCCTGCCGCCGGCGGCGCAAAATTATCTGGATTTCGTCAAGATGCTCAACCCGGATGGCCAGTTGCGCCACTATCCGGGCTCGCCGTGGCTGGCCAGCCAGTTGCTGCGCGAAAGTGATCGCCTGCGCCTCTACGAACTGCACAGCACCGATCTCAAGCTGCTGCAGGAGTGTTTCAAGACGGCCGGGCGCCAGGTCACCGTCAATGCCACCGACGGCTTCGTCGGCCTGAAAGCCATCCTGCCGCCGCCACCGCGCCGCGCCTTGGTCCTCATCGACCCGTCCTACGAGACGAAGAGCGATTACACCAACGTGGTCAAGGGCCTGCAGGAAGCATTGAAGCGTTTTGCCACCGGCACCTATGCCCTGTGGTACCCGATGTTGTCCAAGCTGGAGTCCCGGCAACTGCCGGCCAAGCTGAAAGGTCTGGGCGCCACCAACTGGCTGCATGCGACGCTGGAAGTCTGCGCCCCGTCGAAAGACGGCTTCGGCATGAACGGCAGCGGCATGTTCATCATCAACCCGCCATGGACGCTGGAAAAGAAACTGCACGAAACGCTGCCTCAATTGGCCAAACTGCTGGCCCAGGGTGACGGCGCCAAATACACCCTGGAAAGCCAGTCGGCCTGACGCTACGGCCGGGCTGACCGCCCGGCCCGCTTTGCTCAGGCGCTCGCCTTCTCCAGCCGGCGGCCCTTCCGCTCGTACATATCGCGGTCGCCGTGCTTGATCAACTGCTCAGCGGTGTCACCATCCTCCGGGTAGAAGGCCATCCCGACCGCGCCACCGGTCGGCATGCCAGCCGGCAGCAGCGACAGATCGACCGTCTGCAGCGGCTGGCTCAGCGCCACCTCGACTTGCCGACGAACCTGCTCGGCAATTTCCCTTGACGGAATATTGTTGATCATCAGCACGAACTCGTCGCCGGCATAACGGGCGACGCGGTCGTCGGACCGGGTCGCATCGCGCAGGCGCTGGCTGATTTCGAGCAGTGTCCGATCGCCGGCATCGTGACCGAAATGGTCGTTGATCAGCTTGAAGTTGTTGAGATCGACGAAGAGCACGGCAAACGACTTGGCATCCCCGGCCCGGCGCCCGCACTGAATGCGCCGGCGGATCTGGCGCAGCATGACATCCCGGTTATCGAGGCCGGTCAGCGCGTCGGTACGCAGGCGGTGCTGCATCTCGCGGAAGGTATTGGCCAGGACGCCAATTTCATCGTTACGCTGTACATCGAGCGCAACTTCCAGGCGCCCTTCGCCGACTTCCTCTGCAGCCCGGGTCAGGCGCCGCAGGTCGCGACCGACCCATTCGAGCACGCCCAGGCCGAGCATCACGGCGGCCACGGCCGCCAGCAGGCCGATCAGCGCGGCACGCTGGATGTTGGCGGTCACCCCTTGCATGAAATCGCTGCGTGGCACCGCCACGGCAATGATCCAGTCCAGCCCGGCATCGTCGCGAACACGGTCGAAAGCCAGTTCGACTGCCTCATTGTTCGGACCGTCGAAGCGCCGGTTGATCGGGCTGTCGATCCGCGGCGCCGTCGCCAGGTGTTGCTGCACCTCGGCATAGGCCGCCCGCTGCAGCGCGCTGTCGCTATCCGCCGCGTTGATCCGGGCGCTGGTGCCGTCCGGCTGGAGGGCGATATTCGGGCTGCGCGAAGAAGCGATCAGCTTGCCGTCCGGCTCGATGATGAAGGCCACCGCATTGATGCTGACGCTGAGCCGGCGGACAAACTCGTTGAGCCGCTTGAGCGACAGGTCGGTGGCGACGACGCCCTGAAAGTCGCCCTGCCCGTCGAGAACGCGGCGCGCCCGCGTCGCGACCAGTTCGGCGTTGCGAAAATCGATGTAAATCGATGTCCAGGTATGGGAATTGTTGCTTTCGCCGGCCTTGTACCAGGGGCGGGCGCGCGGTTCGAACATTTTTTCTTCGTTGTCTGGTGCCGACAGCGCACCGTTGATCCCCGAAAAGCGGTAAATCTGACGCGGCTTTTCGGCCTGGCGCTTGATCCGCAACTCGGCGTCCTGCCCATTGAAGCGCCATAAGCCGAAGAACTCGCCGCGCAGGTTGCCGTAATAGACATAGTTGTTCGGGTCCAGATGCAGCGAAGTGGCGATCCAGAAGCGCGTCCGCAAGGTATCCAGTTCGCCGACGATCGAATCGGGCGCTGCCATACCATTCGGGAAGGCCGCTTCGAGGACGGCGCCCGACCCGACCACATGCCGGTCAATGGCCTGCCCGATGCGGGCGACCGTTTCGAGCAGCAGGTGATTGGCCACGGTATCGACCGTCTGGCTGCCGGTGCGGTAGGAGAGGCCGCCAATCAGCAGGGCGACACTGAAGACCAGCGCGATATACGGCAGCGTCAGCCACTGGCGCAGGGATAAATAATTGAACAGGCTCATCGCAAGAGGAACTTCAGGGCGGGGAGAATCGATACTTGCCGTCGATGGCAAGCCGTTGGCGGCGTTATCCTGGCCGGGCGAAAAATCCCATTTCGGGCGCACGCCCCGCCAAGCGACCGGCATTATCGCAGTTAAATGGCATAGATGACGAATGAAAATTCGGTCTAGCCAATTCGAGCTACCCACCTCAGCAGGGCGGCTCGCCACCTCCGCCGCCGAAATCAGCGGCTTTTGGTTGCCGTGCCCAGCTCCGTATATTTCGCCCGCGAGCCGTAGGCCTGGTCCACCGGGTACTTGGCGGCATTCTTGAGCAATTTGGCGCGCGCCGCTTCGGCCAGGTCGATGCCGGCCGTATCGGCGATCAGCAGCAGGTAAAGCAGAATATCGGCGCATTCGTCGCGCAGCGCTTCGGCGCTTTTCGCCTCGGCCGGCAAGGCGTCGATTTCGGCATCGCTTTTCCACTGCGTCAATTCGAGCAATTCGGCGGCTTCGAGATTGAGCGAGGTAATCAGGTTGCGCAGCGAATGGAACTGCCGCCAGTCGCGGGCATCGCGAAATTCCAGCAGTGCTGCGGTCAACCCGGCAAAATCGTTCAATTTCAGCTCCCCGTCGAATGCCGGCCATGATGCCAGCCTGCGCCCGGCGCGGCAATGCAACACCGGGCAGCTAGAATACGGCCGACTTGTTCATAGAAAAACAACCATGCCCCGCCTCTCACTGAATAGCCAGATCCTGATCGGTTGCCTGCTCGGCATTGCCGGTGGCCTCTGGCTGAATATTGCTGGATCGGCAGCGCTGCGTCAGGACACCCTGTATGGCGCCAAGCTGGTCGGCACCCTGTTTCTCGACCTGCTGCGCATGGTGCTGGTGCCGCTGATCTTCGCCTCGATTGTCGTCGGCGTCGCCAATCTGCGCGCCAACCAGAAGATGCACCGGGTCTGGATCACGACCCTCGCCTTCTTCGGCCTGTCGATGGCGCTGGCCATCCTGATCGGCTTCGGCGCGGCGCACCTGTTCGAGCCGGGCAAAGGCATGCAACTGGAGATGTTTGCCGAGGCCACCAGGAATTTTCAGGCGCGACAGATGCCGCTGCCGGAATATATCGCCCAGTTCCTCCACGGCCTGTTCCAGAATCCGTTCAAGGCACTGGCCCAGGGGGATATGCTGGCCATTGTCATCATCGCCCTCTTTCTCGGCATTGCGCTGGTCGTCGGCGGCGAGCGCTATCGCAACCTGCGCCTGCTGATCCAGGAGTTGCAGGAACTCTGCCTGATGATCGTCGGCTGGATCATGCGCCTGGCGCCGCTCGGTATCGCCGCCCTGCTGCTGCAACTGGTCGCCAGCCAGAACGCCGCCCTGCTCGGCAGCCTGCTCCACTTCATCGGCGTTGTCATCGGCAGCACGCTGTTCCACGGCGTCATCGTCCTGCCGCTGCTGCTCTACATCGTGACCCGCATGTCGCCGTTACACTTCTGGCGCGGCGCCCGTGAAGCGCTGATCACCGCCTTTGCCACCAGTTCAAGTTCGGCCACGCTACCCATCACGTTGCGCTGCACCGAGCAGCATCTACACGTCAAAAAGGATATCGCCAACTTCGTCGTGCCGCTCGGCGCCACTCTCAACATGGATGGCACGGCCTTGTACGAAGCGGCGGCCGCCCTCTTCGTCGCCCGCCTGGCCGGCATCGAACTCGACATCGCCAGTCAGGCGATCATCTTCCTGGTCGCCATGCTCGGCGCCATCGGCGCCCCCGGCATCCCGAGCGTCGGCATGCTGAGCATGGTGCTGGTTCTCGAGTCGGTCGGCCTGCCCAGTGCCGCCATCGCCATCCTGCTACCGATCGACCGCATCCTTGACACTGTCCGGACCGCCGTCAATGTCGAGGGCGACATGGTCGGCAGCCTGATCGTTCAGCGCCTGAGCGGGAGCGATACGGTCGCCGCCTGAGACTTCATTCCATTTCGAAACGGTCGAAGGCAACTTCCAGGGATTCCATCAGCGGCTCCAAGCCCAGCGCATTCAGGGGCGAGACTTGATAATTAACCGGTCTCGCCTGCAAGAACTTCCAGATCAGTACGACCTCGCTACGATCTTCGTTGAGCAGTTTCACAGTGATGGTGCGGGTCGCCTTGATGTCCTGGTTACGCAAGGCATTCCACCACTGGTACCAAAGCAGGGAGCCGATCACGCCGCGGCGCAGCAACAGGTTGCCGTAGCGGGTCAGCGTCTGGAGCTTACGTGGTTGCGACTCCTTGTCGTTGCCGTTGCGGTAATCCAGCATCTGCACACGGGCTTCGGGAAAAACCACCTCGCACAACCCGCTTTCCGGCCCGAACTCATCGCCATTGCCCAGATCGACGACAAAATTGATGCCCGTATAGGGCTTTTCCCGGAAGATCGCCATTTGTTTTTCCTCTTTACTTGGATTAGTCACAACCGACGGGCGACGCCCCGCCGCCGAGGCGGATAAAGCAGCTGGTTTTTTCATGGCCCGGGCCATCAGGCGAGCTGACGCTCAAGTGCATTGAGCAGCGCCAGCCGTTCTTTCAAGCCCTGCGTACCACCGTTAATGGAGCGGGTAATGACTGTAAAATCCTCGAGGTCGTCATCGCCGGTCCGGTCGTCGGCCAGCGCATTCAAACCCCGTGAGTTCCAGAACCAGGCGGCGCTGAGGGCGGCATACTGCGGCTGGATGAGCAGCCCCGGGTCATTCAGCAGATCGAGGCCGAGCGCCTTGGCGCAGGCGGCGTAATTGCTCCGCCCGGTGACCTGAATCAGCCCGCGACCGCGGTACTTGTAGCCGTCGCCGGAGCGCGCATCGCCGTTGCCGAGACGATTGGCATAGACATAATTTGCCAGGCGCTCCTCGTTCTTGACGTAAGGGGCGGCAATTGCCTCGCTCGGAAAGCGCTTCGGCCAGACCTTCATTAGGCGTTGCGGGGTCGTGTAATAGAGGCTTTCGACCAGGCGGTTGAACTGCCCCGACTCGTGCCCCGTCTGCGCCAGAAAGCTGGCGATGCGAGCCGGCGTGTTGATCTCGTAATGCTGCATGGCGGCCGATAGCACCGGCGCCCAGCCGGCCGGGTCGCGGCAGAGTGGCAGTGCATTGCGGATGACTTGCTCGCTGATCTGCATGGTTTTCTCCTCCGGTCGTCTGGTAATCAACGGCCGAGACGCTGCATCAGCAAGGCGTACTCGGCCGGACTTTGCTCCTTCAGGCGTTCGATATCGTCGGCGATGCTGCGCGCCGTGGCGGCGAATTCCTTTTTCTTCAGCGTCTCGATATCGTCATGAATCTGGCGCAGATCTTTAAGCGACTTCGTCACCTTGGCCGAGTCGATCTTGCCCTTCGCGCTCAACTCAAGCAGGACTTCGGTAATCAGCCCGAGCTGCTTGCCGTAGGAGGCGCGCTCGAAAGCCTTTTTTTCGATCCGGGCCACGCCAGAAGTTGGCAATATCGCGTCGAAAAACCAGTTGGTATTCGGCTCGATCTGCTGGGCAACGCTGCCGCTCCACGGGTAATGCAACTGCGGAGACCAAATCCAGAACCAGGGAATCATCGTGTTCTCCTCTTCGGCAGAGCGACTTGAATCAGGCACACCGAGCCGGCGGCCCCGTCGTTTGAGCTTAGGAAACGAAGGCGAAAATGTCCAAGGAATAAAATGGCCGGGGCGACTGAAAGTTCATCCGCTTGGGTCCGCATCCGCAGCCGCCGTAGAATCGGGTCATGCCTGCGGTCGACGCCGCAAAATGGCCAATTTTCAGAAAATGGAGACGACATGCCCCTGTTCCGCCTCGGCGACAAACAGCCCCAACTCGGTGAAAACGCCTGGGTTGCCCCCAATGCGACGGTGATCGGCGACATCCGGCTCGGTGCCAACGCTTCGATCTGGTTCAACGCCACGCTGCGCGGCGACAACGATCCGATTCACATCGGCGCCAACACCAATATCCAGGATGGCTCCGTGCTGCATACCGACGAAGGGGTGCCGATGCGCATCGGCAACAACGTCACCGTCGGCCATCTCGTCATGCTGCACGGCTGCACGGTCGGCGACGGCAGTCTGATCGGGATCGGCTCGGTGATCCTCAACCGGGCGGTAATCGGCAAGGGTTGCATCGTTGGCGCCAACACGCTGATCCCGGAAGGCAAGGTCTTCCCCGACCGCGTGCTGATCGTCGGCTCGCCGGGCAAGGTGGTGCGCGAACTGAGCGACGCCGAAGTCGCCAATCTGCAAAAGTCAGCCGAACACTATGTCGATAACGCCAGCCGTTACCGTACGACGCTGACGCCGCTGTAAACGACAACGCGGGGCCGCAGCCCCGCATTTTCAAGCGCGGTCGAGGTTCAGACGGCGCTCGACAGATTGGACAGCGTGATGTTCGGCCGCAGCGATTCCATCACCTTCTGCAGGCCGACCCGGGCCCGCGTGTTGATGACCAGCGGCGCCCGCAGATTGGGGCTGATCACCGCCTTGCCATCGACTTCCTTCTTGAACAGCAACTGCATCACCGCGATGTCCTCGGTCGCCGGCGACTGCAGCAGCGCATTCTCGGCATCGCTCAACAGCAGTTCATAATTGAAGCCCAGCGTTGCCGGATCGACGATCTGGAAGGCCAGGTTGGGATCGTCCAGCGACTGCAGCGTGAAACTGGCCGCCTCGGCCTTGTCGTCTTCGTGGACCAGCGTGTAGCGCTTGCTTTCCTCGAAGCCGACCAGGCCGCTCGGGAAGTTGATGACTTTTTCCGGACTGATTTCTACGGCGCCGAACAAATAGGTTTCAACTTTCATCTTGTTCCTCCTTGTCATTGAAATACTTCTGCTCAGCATGCTACACCAATGAAACGCTGTTGTATTTTCGGCCCGGATTGCGCATAGTTCACCCCCCTTTTTTGCTGCACTGCCGCACCCATGCTGCCACCGATAGAACATCGCATCGCCATCGAGCTGGGCGTCCGCCCGGCCCAGGTCAACGCCGCCATCGCCCTGCTCGACGAAGGCGCCACCGTGCCCTTCATCTCGCGCTACCGCAAGGAGGCCACCGACGGCCTGGACGACACCCAGCTGCGCAACCTTGAAGAACGCCTGACCTATCTGCGCGACCTGGAAGACCGCCGCAGCGCCATCCTGGCCAGCATTGAGGAACAGGGCAAGCTGACGCCGGAACTGAAGGCCGAGATTGGCGATGCCGAAACCAAGCAGCGTCTGGAAGACTTGTACCTGCCATACAAGCAGAAACGCCGGACCAAGGCCCAGATCGCCCGCGAAGCCGGCATCGAGCCGCTGGCGCTGGGCCTGCTCGAAGACCCAAACCTGACGCCGGATGACGAAGCCGAGAAGTTCATCAACGCCGAGGCCGGCTTTGCCGACGCCCGCGCAGTGCTCGACGGCGCCCGCCAGATCCTGATGGAAAAGTTCGCCGAAGACGCCCTGCTGCTGCAAACCTTGCGCGAATACCTCAACGAACACGGCCACGTCCGGTCGACCGTCGTCGAAGGCAAGGAAACCGAAGGCGCCAAGTTCCGCGACTGGTTCGACTTCGCCGAGCCGATTGCCAGCATGCCCTCGCACCGCGCACTGGCCCTGCTCCGCGGTCGCAACGAAGGCATGCTGCAGGTCGCGCTGGTGCTCGATTCCGAACTCGACGAAGAAAACATCAAGCCCGGCCCCAATCCGTGCGAGCAGCGCATCGCCGCCCGCTTCGGCATCAAGGCGCAGAGCCGCCCGGCCGACAAGTGGCTGGCCGACACCGTGCGCTGGACCTGGAAGGTCAAGGTCTATACCCACCTCGAACTCGAACTGATGAACGAGCTGCGCGAACGGGCCGAGGAGGAAGCGATCCGCGTCTTTGGCCGCAACCTGAAGGACCTGCTGCTCGCCGCCCCGGCCGGCCAGCACGTCACGATGGGCATCGACCCGGGCATCCGCACCGGCTGCAAGATCGCCATCGTCGACGCCACCGGCAAGATGCTCGACCACGCCACCATCTACCCGCACGAGCCGCGCTGCGACTGGGACGGCTCACTGGCCACCATCGCCCGCCTCGCCGCCAAGCATCAGGTCACCCTGGTTGCCATCGGCAACGGCACGGCCAGCCGCGAAACCGACAAGCTGGTACAGGACGTCATGAAGCGCTACCCGGAAGCGCGGCTGACCAAGATCGTCGTCTCGGAAGCCGGTGCCTCGGTCTATTCCGCCTCCGAATTCGCCGCCAAGGAATTCCCCGATCTCGACGTCTCGATCCGTGGCGCCGTGTCGATTGCCCGCCGCCTGCAAGACCCGCTGGCCGAACTGGTCAAGATCGAGCCGAAGTCGATCGGCGTCGGCCAGTACCAGCACGACGTCTCGCAGACCAAGCTGGCGCGCAACCTTGATGCCGTCGTCGAAGACTGCGTCAATGCGGTGGGCGTCGACGTCAACACCGCCTCGATTCCGCTGCTCACCCGCATCTCCGGACTGAACGCCGGGCTGGCCGCCAACATTGTCAGCTACCGCGACAGCAACGGCGCCTTCAAGAGCCGCAACGACCTGAAGAAAGTGCCGCGCCTCGGCGACAAGACTTTCGAACAGGCCGCCGGCTTCCTGCGCGTTCCGAACGGCGACAACCCGCTCGACAGCTCTTCGGTGCACCCGGAAGCCTATCCGGTCGTCGAGAAAATCATTGTCGACCTGAAGAAGTCGATCAAGGAAATCCTCGGCGACAGCCGCGCCCTGAAAGGCCTCAACCCGGCCAAATACACCGACGAGCGCTTCGGTCTGCCGACCGTGCAGGACATTTTCAAGGAACTGGAAAAACCGGGCCGCGACCCGCGCCCCGAGTTCAAGACGGCGACCTTCGCCGATGGCGTCGAAAAGGTCGGCGACCTGCGGCCGGGGATGATCCTCGAAGGCGTCGTCACCAACGTCGCGGCCTTCGGCGCCTTCGTCGATATCGGCGTCCATCAGGACGGCCTGGTGCACGTCTCTGCACTGTCCAACACCTTCGTCAAGGACCCGCACGAAGTGGTCAAGGCCGGCCAGATCGTCAAGGTCAAGGTGCTCGAAGTCGACCTGCAACGCCAGCGCATCGCGCTGACCATGCGCATGGGCGACGAACCGACCCAGGCCAAACGCCACGACAACGCCCCGGCCAGCCGCGGTGCCGCGAACCCTCGCCAACAACAAAGGAGCAGCGGCCCGGCCCCGTCCGGCAACGCGATGGCCGCCGCCTTCGCCAAGCTGAAGAAGTAAGCGCTACGCCCCGGGGTGGAAAGACTACCCCTGCGGTCGACCGGTAAAATCGGCAAAAAGCAAAAAGGCGGCTAAAAAGTCGCCTTTTTGCCTGTCAGTGTTCATTGACGATTTGCGGTGGCTAGCGCTTTCGACCCAATACCGCCGGTTGCAATTCACAGGCAGCGCGACCGGAATCTGGTACCGACCAGTCATTCGAGCTTGGTTAGACAACTACAATTAGCACAATGAATCGACGTAGCCTTATTCTCTTTGTCCTATCAACCGTCCTTGCGTTTGGGGCGCTCGCGGCCCCTACTTCACAAGAGCGCGCAGACTGGTCCCGTTTCTTTGCCGAAGCTGAGGCACAAGGCACCATCGTTGTCCTGGACAACCGCAACGGGAAGGACGTAGCGTTCGTTTACGACGCGGAGCGCGCAGCTCGTCGCTACTCGCCGGCTTCAACCTTCAAAATTCCTCACAGCTTGTTTGCTCTTGACGCGGGAATTCTCCGTGATGAGTTCCAGGTAATCCCGTGGGATGGTATCAAGCGTTCGACAGAGGCGTGGAATGAGGACCAGAACCTACGCTCCGCGATGCGTAATTCGACTGTCTGGGTCTACGAACGATTTGCTAGACAGCTTGGCGATGCGCGTGAAATTGAGTACATGCGAAAGATTGCATATGGCAACGCAGTTGCTGAAGGCAGCAAACCTTTCTGGGTCGAAGGCGACCTAGCAATTTCGGCAAATGAACAGATATCGTTTTTGGGTCATCTCTATCGTAATGAACTGCCATTCCGGGTCGAGCATCAGCGACTCGTCAAGGACGTGATGGTGAATGAGGCCGGCCGTGATTGGATACTGCGGGCCAAGACCGGCTGGAGTGGAAAAATTGGCTGGTGGGTAGGCTGGGTCGAGTGGCCAACTGGACCGGTATTTTTCGCACTGAACATCGACACGCCGAACAGATTAAATGACCTCTCAAAGCGGCAAGAGATTACGCGCAACATACTTCGCTCCATCAAGGCTCTGCCACCGTCTTGATGGGCCATGGCGACGCTCAGGCTCAGGTTCGTCGGTTAGCGGTGAAGTAAATAGCAAAATACCGGAACTCCACCCGGTTTCTCCAGCCTAATAATTATCAGCAAGATGAATCGCATCAGTTCATGCTCTTGGCTGAAACGCTCTACGGAGTGGGAGCGTGGAGGGTGATTTGAAGTAACTGCTGGCAAGGCCCTTGGTTTGGCGTATAGCCCCGAGGGCCTTCTCTTTTGTTGCCAATGGCTTTGCTCATCTGAAAACAATATGCCTGAGACCCATATTGTTTGCTCGCCGCAACGGTGGGCGGGTTGCATTTGCTTACATCTGGCGACAGCCTGCCAACATCTTTTTACATGCTGGCGGCGTACAGTTCACCCTTCAAAAAACTGTACAAAAACTCACCATGAAACGCCCGCTGTTACTGCTCGCCCTGCTCCCGCTCGGACTCTGGGCCATTTTCGTTTTGCCCGACCTGCTCGCCACCAATCCCGGCTTCTGGGACTGGCGCCGGGCCATCGTCATCCTTTCCGGCATCCTTGCCCTGTGCTGGATGAGCGCCGGCATGCTGCTCGCCGCCCGTCCGGGCTGGCTGGAACAGCGCTTCGGCGGCCTCGACAAGCTCTACCGCCTGCACAAATACATCGGCATCGGTAGCGGCGTTCTCGTTTTCAGCCACTGGATGAGCGAATGGCTGCCCAAGAAACTGGCCAAGGCCGGCCTGCTGGCACCGCGGGTGCGCGGCCCGAAAGGCCCGCCCGACGTCTGGGTCGACCTGGCCAAGGATGTCGGCGAATGGGCCGGCTACATTCTGCTCGGCATGGTCGTCATCGCCCTGATCAGGCGCATTCCCTACCGCTGGTTCAGGCTGGTGCACAAGGCTTTCGGCCTGGTTTTCCTGGCCGGCGTCTTTCATGGTCTGATGCTGATGCCCGCCCCGTTCTGGCGCCAGCCACTCGGCTGGCTGACGGTGGCACTGGCCGCAACCGGCGTCAGCGCCGCCCTGCTTTCGCTGAGCGGGCGGATCGGCCGCCGGCGCCAATACCCGGCCCGAATCGAAGCGCTGCACCGCCATCAAGGGCAGTTGCTGGAAATCGTCTGCCGGCCGCTGACGACCTGGCCGGGGCATCGCGCCGGCCAGTTCCTGTTCGCCGACTTCGGCGAATCCGGCGAAGGCGCCCATCCTTTCACCATCGCCTCGGCCTGGCAGGCAGCCGACGGTACGCTGACGCTGGCCGTCAAGGCGCTCGGTGACTTCACGGCGCAACTGCCCAACCTGCTGCGCAGCGGCCAGATGCTGACCCTGGAAGGGCCTTACGGGCAATTCGATTTTGCCGCCCAGGAGCACGTCGACCGCAGCACTCAGCCGGCGCCGCAAATCTGGGTCGCCGGTGGCATCGGCATCACCCCTTTCCTCGCCCGGCTCGATGAACGGGCGGCCAACCCGCCGGCCGCAGCCGATACCGACTTCTTCTACTGCACCGCCCGCGCCACGACCTTTCCCGATCAGCTGGAAGCACTGTGCCGCAAGGCCGGCGTGCGCCTGCACCGGCGCCTGACCGAACATGACGGCCCGCTCGACCCGGCTGAGATCAAGGCCTGCCTCAAGCCCGGCAGCAGCGTCTGGTTCTGCGGCCCCGCCGCCTGGGGCCGCGCCCTCGGCCGCCAGCTGATCGGCAGCGGCCTGCCCCACACCGCCTTCCATCGCGAAGCCTTCGAGTTCCGCTAACGCCAAGCCTTTTCTGCCGCTTCGGTCGGCGGCGGACAGGCTGCTATCATGCGTTTTTTTCGAACGAACACTGGCAGCGATGATCAAGGTTTTTGGCATCAAGAATTGCGACACCATGAAGAAGGCCTTTAACTGGCTGGAAGACAATGGCGTCGCCTATGAATTTCACGACTACAAGAAGGCCGGCGTCGCCGCGGCGCATCTGGCCGACTGGAACGCGCGGGCCGGCTGGGAAAAGCTGCTCAACCGGCGCGGCCTGATGTGGAAGAAGCTGAGCGACGCAGAGCGGGCCGATGTCGACGAAGGCAAGGCGCTGCAGCTAATGGCGCAATACCCGAGCCTGATCAAGCGCCCGGTGCTCGACAGTGGCGATCAGTTGCTGGTCGGCTTCAGCCCGGCAACCTATGCGGAGGAACTGAAATGAGCGCCAGCACCGTCCGTCGCTTCCTGTTCGAAGGCCTCGACATCCGGGGCGCCGTCGTCCATCTCGGCGACGCCTGGCAACAGATGCAGGTCGACCGCAACTACCAGCCGACCGTCGCCCAACTGCTCGGCGAAACCGCCGCCGTCACCGCGCTGATCGCCGGCCAGCTCAAGCAGCCCGGCCGCCTGACGCTGCAACTGCGCGGCAACGGCCCGATCCAGTTGCTGGTCATGGACTGCAACGAACAACTGCAGATGCGCGGCATGGCGCGCAGCAACCCGGTCGTGCTGCCGGCGCCGGTACCGGAACTGCTCGGCGCCCAGCAGGGCGGCCAGTTGATGATGAGCCTTGACCTGCCGGATGCCCGCCAGCCTTACCAGAGCTACGTCCCGATGGTCGGCGACAGCATCGCCGCGATTTTCGAACACTACCTCGAACAGTCCGAGCAACAGCCCTCGCGCCTGTTCGCCTCAGCCAGCCCGCAAGCCGCTGCCTGCCTGTTCCTGCAGAAGATGCCGGAGGCCGATCAGCACGACCCGGACGGCTGGCAACGGATCAGCCACCTGGCGAGTACCGTCAAGCCGGCGGAACTGCTCGAACTGGATGCCGAAGCCCTGCTCGGCCGCCTGTTCCACGAAGAAATCGAACAGCGGGGCATTCGCCTCTACGACCCGAGCCCGATTGTCTATCACTGTCCGGAAGACTGGACCAAGGTGCGCGACATGATCCGCAGCCTGGGCCGGGCCGATGCCGAAACGATCCTGGCCCAGCACGGCGAAATCCTGATACGCGACGACATCTGCAATCACGATTACCGCTTCTCGGCCGAAGACGTCGCCCGCCTGTTCGACGAAACCATCCATTGAGCCGGGCGCCCGACCCTTTCGTCCTGCATCGCCAGGTTGAACTGCTCTACCGCAATGTGCGGCTCGGGCAGATCATCTCGATTCTCAATGCCGGTTTTTTCGTCTGGATCGGCTATCAGCTTTATAGCGGCCATGCCTTGGCACTATGGGGCGGCCTGGCAGTGTTCGTCGCCGGCCTGCGCATCGCACTTGGCGAACGCTACCGCCAAGCCAGCCCAGCCGAACGACTGGCCGAAGTCGGCTTCTGGCAGCAACGCGCCCTGCTCGGGGCGGCCGCCGGCGGCCTGGTCTGGGCGGCCGGCGCACTGCTGCTGATGCTGGCCGGCAATATCGCGCTGCAACTGTTTACCGCCTTCGTCATGGCCGGCATGGTAGCCGGCGCCATCCCGGTGCTCGCCGCCGACCGCCTGGCCTTTCGCCTCTACACCTGGCCGGTCAATATCGCCGTCATCGTCGGTCTCCTGGGCAACGACCCGATGCACATCGCCGCCAGCATCATGGCGCTGATCTTTCTGCTCGGCGCCACGCGCAGCGCCGACCACTTCAACGACACGCTGCAAACCAGCTTCCGGCTGGAGCACGAAAAGGACGGCCTGGTCGCCAACCTGCAACAGGCGAAGGCTGTCGCCGAGAGTTCGAATCGCGCCAAGACCGAGTTTCTGGCCAATATCAGCCACGAGTTGCGGACACCGATGAACGGCATCATCGGCATGGCCGAACTGCTCTCGCACGAGCCGCTGAGCGACAGCCAGCGCGAACTGCTCGCCCCGCTGCGCCAGTCGGCCGACGACATGCTGCGCCAGATCAGCCACCTGATCGAACTGTCCGCCCTCGAAGCCGGCCACTTCAGCACGGAGGCAGAACTCTTCGCCAGCGGTGAAATACTCGCCAGCCTGCTGCGTGACGAACAGGCCGCCGCCGAGGCCAAGGGGCTGACCCTGCTTGAGGAAACCGACCCGCTGCTGCCGCCGCTGCTGCTCGGTGACATCGAAAACCTGCGCAAGATCCTCAGCCACCTGGCCGGCAACGCCGTCAAATTCACCGAGCGCGGCACGATCCGGACTTCGGCTCGACTGATCCGCAGCGAGGCTGAGCAAGCCGAAGTCGAGTTTTGTGTCGCCGACACCGGCCCCGGCATTCCGACCGACAAGCTGGCGCTGCTCAGTGGCCTGCTGGTCCAGGCCGACGGCAGCAGCATCCGCCGGCATGGCGGCATCGGCGTCGGCCTGCCGATTGCCCGCAAGCTGATCGAACTGCTCGGTGGCACCCTGCGGATCGAGAGCCAGCCCGGCAAGGGCAGCCGCTTCTCTTTCGTACTGCCCTTCGCCCTGCCGACCGCCCACTAGCCGCGCCCTGCCGCCCCGGCCGACGCGCTCACCGGAATTCCCGCCATGTCCAAACTGCTCCCCGCCATCGAACTCGAAACCACCGCCCAGCCGCGCTTCGCCGTCATCTGGCTGCATGGCCTCGGGGCCGATGGCAGCGATTTCGCCCCCATCGTGCCTTACCTCGGTCTGCCGGAAGATCTCGGCATCCGCTTCGTCTTCCCGCATGCGCCGGCCATGCCGGTGACCTGCAACGGCGGCTACGTGATGCCGGCCTGGTACGACATCACCTACATTGACGGCATCAACCGCGGCGTTGACGAAACCGGCATTCGCGCCAGTTGCGCGGCCATCCGGCGCTTGATCGAGCGCGAAAACGAACGCGGCATTCCGAGCCGAAATATCGTCCTTGCCGGCTTTTCGCAGGGCGGCGCCATGGCCTATACGCTGGGCCTGACCTACCCGGAAAAGCTGGCCGGCATCATCGCGCTGTCCGGCTACCTGCCGGCCCCGGCCCTGCTCGAACCGGCGCTCTGCCAGGCCAACCGGCAGACGCCGATCTTCGCCGGCCACGGCAGCGAGGACGACGTCGTGCCGCTCGCCCTCGGCCGCCAGGCTTGCCAGCAACTGGCTGAGCAGGGTTACCCGATCACCTGGTTCGATTACCCGATGGCGCACTCGGTCTGCCCGGAAGAAATCGCCAATATCGGCCAGTGGCTGACCGAACGTTTCGCCGCCGCAGCCGCCTGAACAGGCCCGCCAGCGCCTTTTGTCGCAAACCCGACACGGCACCTTGAGGCCAAGGCGCTGATTTAATTGGCTTTAAACCTGGCATCACCCTTGCAATGGCTTAGCCATCGACAAGGAGATCAAGATGCCCAAACCGAAGAAACACGTACTCGTCTGCGTCCAGGGTCGCCCGGCTGGCCATCCGCGCGGCTCCTGCCAGGACAAGGCCTGCGCCCAGACCTGGCAGGCCTTCTCGGACGAATTCACGACCCGCAACCTGTGGGCCTCCGGCTTCCAGCTGACCAACACCGGCTGCCTCGGCCCCTGCCACCTCGGGCCGAGCGTGCTGGTGTACCCGGACGCCATCATGTACACCGGCGTCAAGCCGGAAGACGTCGGCACCATCATCGACGAGCACCTGATGTTCGACCAACCGGTTGCCCGCCTGCTGGCGCCGGCCGATGTCTGGGCCTGAGATCATGGACAAGGTTCAATACGAGATTGGCGACATGGTCTTCGCCGCCGAAGACATTTTCAACGACGGCGGCATGCCTGGCATCGAGGAAGAGGAAGGCCTGATCGCCCCGGCCGGCCTGCGCGGCGTCGTCGTGCACTTCGGCGTCGCCGAGATGGATGAAAGCAAGGAAATCTATCTGGTCCAGTTCGAAAACGGCCCGGAGGGCAGCCTCGGCCACCCGGTCGGCTGCCTGCCGGAAGAACTGACCCAGGAAGAACCGGTCAGCGCCTGAGGAGCCGCCATGCCCAGAATCGGCATTTTCTTCGGCACCGATACCGGCCGCACCCGGCTGATCGCCAAGCAGATCGCCAAGAAGCTCGGTGACGATGCCGCGGCGCCGGTCAATATCGGGCGGGCGACGCTTGCCGAATTCCTCGCTTACGACGCCTTCATTCTGGGCAGCCCGACGCTGGGCGACGGCGAACTGCCCGGGCTGTCCACCGGCCTCAGCCAGCCGAGCTGGGAAGAGTTCCTGCCGCTGCTGGCGGAGGCCGACCTGAGCGGCAAGGTGGCCGCCATCTACGGCCTCGGCGACCAGAAGAAATACCCCGACGAGTTCGTCGATGCCATCGGCCTGATCCACGATGCCCTGGTCGCCGCCGGCGCCCGCGTCGTCGGCCGCTGGCCGGCGGCCGGCTATGAATTCGCCGGCTCGCTGGCCCTCGATGGCGACGACTTCCTCGGCCTGGCCCTCGACCAGATCAACCAGCCGGTCTTCACCGAGCAACGCCTGGAGAGCTGGCTGGCCCAAATCCGACCGGAGCTGATGCCATGAACGTGAATCCCTGGGCCGCCCCCAAATCCCGCGAAATCCGCCGGGTCCTCGTGTCGCTCGACGAACGCATCGCCCAGGCCTGCGACATCGTGCCCGACGACGGCGCCGATCCATGCATCGTCACCCTGCGCCATACCGAACTGGAAAAATTGCGCGCCCATGTTTATCTGCATGGCCAGCGTAGCGGCACCTACGGCATCTTCTACGAATACCCGCACCCGGTGCCGGGCATTCTCGAATCGGAAGAAAACCTGCCGCTACCCAAGGTACTGGCCAGCCTGGCCCTGCATTTCGACGCCTAGGCCGGCACGCCGAGCACGACGTGGCTGGCCTTGATCAACGCACAGGCCGGCACGCCCGGCTTCAGGCCAAGTTCCAGCACCGCCTCGTTGGTGATCACGGCATGGACCAGCGAGCCGCCGGTCAGCCGGATCGCGACATCGCTGTTCACCGCGCCCTTGTGCAGGCTATCGACCGTCCCCGCCAACTGGTTGCGGGCGCTGAATCTGACGCCCCCTTCACCGGCCAGCAGCATCACCCAAGGCGCCTTGACGTAGGCGATGGCCGGCTGGCCAACGGCAAGGCCCAGCGCCTGCACGCTGCCCTCGGTAACGATGGCAACGATGCGGTCGCCACCCGGCGTCGTCACCTCGACCTCGGCATTGACCTGACCATCGCGCAAAGCCGTGATCTGCCCTTCGAATACATTGCGTGCGCTGATTTTCATGCTGCTCTCCTGAAACCGTTGGTAGGCTGGCCCGCTTTTCGCTATATATGAAACATCATAGCGAAACAAAGCAGGCACGTCGTCACTGTACTGAAGCCCGTTGCGCGATATCAACCATAGCGCGCAGGCAAAATCGGTAATATTTCGACGTCCACCGCAGCAGTTGCGCTATCGTTATATACACGACAACACAACGTAGCAAAGGCGACAAAATGGATCAAATCGCACATCGCTTGCGCAGCAGGCTGGAGGTCGATACCGAGTTCGGCAGCTTTCTCGGCGACACCCGCATCCGCCTGCTCGAAGCCATCGACAAGCACGGCTCGATCTCGCAGGCCGCCAAGGCCGTACCGCTGTCGTACAAGTCGGCGTGGGACGCCATCGACGCCATGAACAATCTGGCCGACCAGCCGCTGGTCATCCGCTCGACCGGCGGCAAGAACGGCGGCGGCACGCTGCTCACCGAGTACGGCCACAAGACGGTGGCGCTCTACCGGGCGCTCGAAGCCGAATACCAGGCGGCGCTCGACCGCCTGTCAGCGAGCATGAATGACGGCCTGGCCAGCGATTTCCAGCAGTTTCGCCAACTGCTGAAGCGGATGTCGATGAAGACCAGCGCCCGCAACCAGTTTGCCGGCCAGATCGTCGGCCTGCGCGAAGGCCATGTCGATTTCGAAGTTCGCCTGAAGCTCGACGAAACCAACGAACTGGTCGCCGTCATCACCCGCGAATCGGCCGAAACGCTCGGCCTGAGCATCGGCATGGAGATCAGCGCGCTGGTCAAGTCGTCGTCGGTGCTGCTGCTCAGCGACCCGACCATCCGGACCACGGCGCGCAACCACCTGTGGGGCGAGATCACCCGCATCCACGACGGCCCGGTCAATGCCGAAGTCACCCTTGCCCTGCCCGGCGGCCGCAGCGTCTGCGCCGTCGTCACGCACGACAGCGTCGAAAAGCTCGGCCTCGCCGTCGGCGAACAGGCCTGCGCCGTGTTCAAGGCTTCCGCCGTCATTCTTTGTCTTTACGCCTGAAAGGAAATTTCCGATGAAAAATGCCCTTTTTTTCGGGTTGACCGTAGCAATCGCCACTCTCAGTCATGCCGACGAAGTCCAGGTCGCCGTCGCCGCCAATTTCACCGCCCCGATGCAGCAGATTGCCGCCCAGTTCGAGAAGGACACCGGCCACAAGGCCGTGCTCGCCTTCGGCGCCACCGGCAAGTTCTACGCCCAGATCGTCAATGGCGCGCCCTTCGAAATCCTGCTTGCCGCCGATGACGAAACGCCGGCCCGACTGGAAAAGGAAGCACTCGGCCTGGCCGGCAGCCGCTTCACCTACGCCATCGGCAAGCTGGTGCTGTGGTCGACCGATCCGGCGCTGGTCGATGCCAAGGGCGACGTGCTGAAAAGCGGCCAGTTCAAGCACCTGGCGTTGGCCAACCCGAAGACTGCACCCTACGGCAGCGCCGCCATCGAGGCGATGACCAAGCTCGGCCTGCTGAGCAACCTGCAGCCGCGTTTCGTGCAGGGTGAAAACATTTCGCAGACGCAGCAATTTGTCACCACCGGCAATGCCGAACTCGGCTTCGTCGCGCTGTCGCAGGTCCTCAAGGATGGCAAGGTGAGCAGCGGCTCGGCCTGGATCGTCCCGGCCAACCTTTACGAGCCGATCCGCCAGGATGCCGTGCTGCTCGCCAAAGGCCACAACAAGGCGGCCGCCGGCGCCCTGCTCGCTTACCTGAAAGGCGACAAGGCGAAGGCAGTGATCCGCAGTTTCGGCTACGAGTTGCCCTGACATGAACGCCACCCATCTCCAGCCGGCCGAGGCCGGGCCCAAGGCGGACCGCCTGCGCGCCAGCCCGCCGGCCATCGACTGGCAGCAGCACCTGCCGGCCGACTGGCGCGAACAAGTGATCGTCGCCCTCGATTTCACCGAGCACCGCGAATACGAGATGCCGGCCAGCCGCAGCCTCGGCCACGACGCTGACGGCACCCTCTGCTATTACGCCCACCGCTACCTGCTGGAGGAAAGCCGGAGCGACGACGACGAGGACTTCTACCGGGTCGTCGCCTACGGCGAGCAGGTACATGCCTGGCGGCTGCGCGACGAGCGCTGGCTGATCTACCGGCAGGTCCAGAATGGCGACGAGCAGACGCCGGGCCGCGCCTTTTACAGTTTTTCCGAGCAGCCGCCACGGTGATGCGATGAATCCCTACACCCTGCCCGACCGCGAGCTCGAAGCCCTGCTGCACGACGACGCGCCGTGCGGCGACGCGACCAGTTTTGCGCTCGGCATCGGCCCGCAGCCCGGCCGCCTGGTTTTCCGCGCCCGCTACGACATGGTGCTGTGCGGCAGCGAAGAAGCCTTGCGAATGGGCGAGCTGCGCGGCCTGCGCCCGGTCGGCCGCGTTGCCGCCAGCGGTGAAACACTCGCGGCCGGCGCCGAGATCCTGAGCCTGGAAGGCACCGCCGGCAGCCTGCATGGCGTGTGGAAAACGGCGCAGACGCTGATCGAATACCTGTCGGGCATCGCCACGGCGACGGCGGCCATCGTCGCCGCCGCCCGCCGCGGCGATCCCGACTGTGCCGTCGTCTGCACCCGCAAGAACTTTCCCGGCACCAAGCCGGCCGCGATCAAAGCCGTGCTCTGCGGCGGGGCCAGCCCGCATCGCCTGAGCCTGTCGGAAACCCTGCTCGTCTTCGCCGAACATCGCGCCTTTCTGGGCGACCAGCCGCCGGCCGCCAGCATCGCCCGGCTGCGCCGGCAGTGGCCGGAACGGGCCATCGTCGTCGAGGTCGGTGACGAAACCGAGGCGCTGGCTTGGGCGGCGGCCGGCGCCGACATCCTGCAGCTGGAAAAACTGCCCGTAGACGCGGTCGACCGCCTGCATCGGCAAATTCCGGGCACGCGACTTGCTGCGGCTGGTGGGGTCAACGCCGGCAATGCCGAGGCTTATGCCCGGGCCGGCGCTCAAATCCTCGTCAGTAGCGCGCCGTATTTCGCCGCGCCGCGCGACGTGGCCGTGACCCTGACTGCCCTGCCGACCACCACCGAGCCCTGAACCATGAAAATCGCCATTGCCACCAAGGACTTCTCCGCCGTCAGCGGCCATGCCGGGCAAACCCGACAATGGCTGGTTTACGACCTGAGCGAGCACCGCGCCAACCGCTTGCTGCCCGGCCCGCAGCGGGTCGATCTGGACAAGGACCAGGTGCTCCACGTTTTCGCAGACAACGCACCGCATCCGCTCGACGGCATCGACCTCGTCGTCTGTGCCAGTGCCGGCGACGGCTTCATCCGCCATATGAAAAAACGCGGCGCCGAAGTGCTGCTGACCGGCGAAAGCGACCCGGCCATCGCCATCACCCGCATCCTGGCCGGCGAGGCATTGCCCGACCCGCGCTTCGACATCACGACCAGCCTGTGTAAACTGCGCGATCTCTTCTCACGCCACTGATCATGGAAAGTACGGACCTCGCCGCCGTCTGGCTGACGCTAAAGCTGGCCACGGTGGTGACGACACTGCTGCTCGTCGTCGGCACCCCCATCGCCTGGTGGCTGGCCCGCACCCGCTCGCCGTTCAAGGGCATGGTCGGCGCCATCGTCGCCCTGCCGCTGGTGCTGCCGCCGACCGTGCTCGGCTTCTACATGCTGCTCACCATGGGGCCGCACGGGCCGCTCGGCCAACTGACCCAGGCCCTCGGCCTCGGCCTGCTGCCCTTCACCTTTCCCGGCCTGGTCATCGCTTCAGTGTTCTACTCGCTGCCCTTCGTTGTCCAGCCGATCCAGAACGCCTTTGAAGCGATCGGCGAGCGGCCGCTCGAAGTCGCCGCGACGCTGCGCGCCAGCCCGTGGGATGCCTTCTGGTCGGTGGCCGTGCCGCTCGCCCGGCCCGGCTTCCTGAGCGGCGCCATCCTCGGCTTTGCCCACACCGTCGGCGAATTCGGCATCGTGCTGATGATCGGCGGCAACATTCCGGAAAAAACACGCGTCGTTTCGGTGCAGATCTACGACCACGTCGAAGCGCTCGAATACACCCAGGCCCACTGGCTGGCCGGCGGCATGGTGCTGTTCAGCTTTGTTGTGCTGCTCGGCCTGTACACCTTCAACCCGGCCCGCCGCAAAGCCCTATGAGTTCAGCCATCCAGGCCCGCTTCCGCATCGAGCGCCGCGATTTCAGCCTCGCCGTCGACCTGACCCTGCCCGGGCGCGGCATCACGGCCCTCTTCGGCCACTCCGGCTCCGGCAAGACGACCTGCCTGCGCGCCATGGCCGGCCTCGAACGGGCGGCGGACGGCTATTTCGCGATCGGCGACGAAGTCTGGCAGGACGAAGCGGCCGGCTGTTTCGTGCCGACCCACCAGCGCGCGCTCGGCGTCGTCTTCCAGGAAGCCAGCCTGTTCCCGCACCTGTCGGTGCGCGGCAATATGGAATTTGGCCAAAAACGCGCGTCCACCGCCGGCCTGCGCTTCGCGCTGCCCGAAATCGCCGAAATGCTCGGCATCGACCACCTGCTAGCACGCAACCCGGCCCAACTGTCCGGCGGCGAACGCCAGCGCGTCGCCATCGCCCGCGCCCTGCTCGCCGGGCCGCAGATCCTGCTGATGGACGAACCGCTGGCGGCGCTCGACCTCAAGCGCAAGCTGGAAATCCTGCCCTACCTGGAACGCCTGCACCGCGAACTGGCCATTCCGATCATCTACGTCAGCCATGCCCCGGACGAAGTCGCCCGCCTGGCTGACCACCTGGTCCTGCTCGACGACGGCAAGGTGGTCGCCAGCGGCCGGCTCAACGAGGTGTTGAGCCGCATCGACCTGCCGAGCGCCTTTGCCGACGATGCTGGCGTCGTCATCGAAGCCAGCGTTGCCGCCCACGAGGCGGACGACCTGACCCGCCTTGAATTTCCCGGCGGCACCATTTTCGTTTCGCGCCACGACGAGCCGGTCGGCACCTTCCTGCGCTGCCGCATCCATGCCCGCGATGTCAGCCTGGCGCTGGTGCCGCAAGTCCACACCAGCATCCTGAACTGCGTCGGCGCCGTCGTCGTCGACCTGGCGCCGACCGCCACGCCGGGTCATGTCCTGGTCAAGCTCGATGTTGCCGGCGAGCCGCTGCTGGCCCGGATTACCCGGCGTTCGGCCGAGCGCCTGGGGATTCGCCCCGGCCTCGCCCTGCGCGCCCAGATCAAGGCAGTTGCCCTGCTCGCCTGAAAGAAGCCTATGATGCGCGCCTAGCACGACCAAGGGCCACCGGCGCACCGCAATTGCACCATACTGGTGCCGCCAAAAGCCCCACTTTTCGGCCGGCTGAAATCATTCAACGCAAAATCAGTCACTTGGCAAAGCAAGCCGGAATGCACGACTTTTGCTTGGTAAACTGTTAACTCTTTCTTGAAATTCTCCGCGATGAACACAGTCATTCGACTGGAACCTACGCCAGACAACGACGCGACGCCGCCCGAAGGGACTCGACGCATCATCGAGCAGCAGGAGCGGGTGTATTACGACGGCTACTGGGTCAAGACCTACCCGGTCCCGGCCGATTCGCTGCTCGCCAAGAAACAGCTGATCGAAGCGCTGACCCGGCGCCTGTTCAACCATACCGAGCACGGCCTGAACATTCCCGGCACCCGGCTGGCCGAGGCGCGCGCCACCTACGAGGCGGAAACCGACCCCGGCCGCCGCCGCGTCAAGGGCGCCATGCTGGCCGGCGCCATGTTCAACCGGGCGACCGACATTTTCCGCAAGCTGGTCGACCTGCAGGCCGACGGCATCGAGATCCAGAGCGACAACGCGCTGATGCGTGAATGCGGCCAGTGCCTGCTCGACGCCATGGAACTCGGCCGCTTCGTGCTGCACCGCAGCGGCGAGGAAGGCATCGACGAACTGTGGGGCGAGCCGTTCCGCGCCTTCTCGATTCCGGTCGAAGACTTCTACGAAAGCCGCTACATCAAGATCGGCCAGAGCATGCGCGATATCGACCGCATCGCCGGAGCGATGTGCGCCAATTTCACGCAGATCCCGATGTTCGAAGGCATCGAGGCACCGATTGCCGACTTTGCCGCAGCCGCCAAGCTGAAAACCGAAACCCTGCGCACCGACCCGAGCATCTTCGATGTCTGGTCGCAACTGGTCACCGCCGGCGAACGGCTCGCCAACTTCACCCCGAAAGCGCCGCTCGATCTGGCCAAGACCAGTCCCGAGCGGATTTCCCACCGCGCTTCGGATGGTCTGTTGCTGCTGCGCAGCGGCCGCGACCTGGTTTTTTACATCACCCGCGCCCGGACGCCGATGCCGAAAAGCACCCGCGAATATATCGAACGCTGCGAGGCCTACCTGGCGACCGGCAAGGTGCCCTTCACGCCGGCCCCGCTGCCGGCCTGAGCGACCAGTTCGGCGAGGATCGCCAGGCCGCGCTCGATCTGCTCGACGCTGGCGTGGCTGAAATTGAGCCGTAGCGCACCGCAGCCGGCCGGACGCTCGGGAAAGAACGGCTCGCCCGGCATGAAGGCGACGCCGCGCTCGATGGCGGCCGGCAGCAGTTGCCGGGTATCGAGCGGCGCCTTCAGTTTGAGCCAGACGAACAGCCCGCCCGGCGGCACCTGCCAGTCGGCCAGGCCGCTGAAATAGCGTTCCAGTCCTTGCACGAAATGATCGCGCTTGCGCCGGTAGATCTCGACCAGCGCCGCAATCCGCGCCGGCCGCCCGGCATCGCGCAACTGGCCGAGCACATACCACTGGCTGAGCCGGTTGCTGTGCAGGTCGGCCGCCTGTTTCAGGCGAACCAGCGGCGTCAGCAGGTCCGGCGAGGCGACCAGGTAGCCGAGGCGCAAGCCGGGCGCCAGGCTTTTCGAGAACGAGCCCTGATAGACCCAGGAAGCGCGCTGCAGACGGGCGCAGACCGGGGTCCGCTCGCAGGCGTCGTAAGCCAGGTCGCGATAGGGATCATCCTCGAAAAGCGGCACCTGCAGCTCATCGCAGGCCCTGGCCAGCGCAGCCCGCTGCGCAGCGTCGTAGCAATGTCCGGTCGGGTTCTGGAAAGTCGGAATGGCGTAGGCGAAGGCTGGCCGCTCGTCGGTCGCCAAGCCGGCCGCCGGCAGGTTGGGATCGAGCGTCGTGAAGCGGGCGCCGAAATAGCGAAAGACCTGCAGCGCGGCAAGATAGGTCGGCGCCTCGACCGCGACCGGCGTGCCGGTATCGATGAACAGCTTGCCGACCAGGTCGATACCCTGCTGCGAGCCGGAAAGAATCAGCACCTGGGCCGGCGTGCAGGCCAGACCGAGGGCGTTGAGTTCGGCCGCCACCGCCTGCCGCAACTCGGGATCGCCTTCGCTGGCACCGTACTGCAGGGCCGCCGGCGGCACAGCGAGTTGCTGCATGTCGGGAAAGGTTTCCGGCGCCGGCAGGCCGCCGGCAAAGGAAATCATGCCCGGCCGGTCGATGATCGCCAGCATCTCGCGGATCGGCGAAGCTTCAAGGCCGGCGATGCGGCGGGAGAAGCGGGGAGAAAAACGGGGAGCGCAGGTTTCGCTAGTCATGGATATGCGTCAATGTTGTTGACCAATCGACAGCCTAAGCAGCACACCCTATTATGTCAACATGATTGACCAAAATGATTCCCGATCGCTGCACGCCGCGGCCGAACTGTTTTTCTTCACCTACCGCGCCTTCACCTCGCGCCCCGACCGCCTGCTCGCCGAGCGCGGCCTTGGCCGCGTGCATCACCGGATTCTCTATTTTGTCGGCCGCCACCCGCAGCTTGCGGTCAATGCCCTGCTCGGCATCCTCGGCGTGTCGAAGCAGGCGCTGAACGCGCCGCTGCGCCAACTGGTGGAAATGCAACTGGTTGCTGTCGAAGTCGCCGCCCACGACCGGCGCGTCAAGCAGCTATCGCTGACCGCCGCGGGTCAGGCCCTGGAAGATGAATTGACCGGCGTCCAGACGCAGCACCTGGCCGCCGCCTTCGCCGCCGCCGGCAGCGAGGCCGCCGCAGGCTGGCAACAGGCGATGCAGGCCATTCTCGACCAGGCCTGAGGCCGAGCCGCCGCCTACTCCTTGTCGATCAGTTCGACGCGCCGCATCTTGGCCAGGCAGGCCGGCGAAGTGCAGTTATTGCTGTTTTTTTCGCCGCCCAGCGCATAGCGCTGCAACTGGCGGGCCGGCACGCCGTAGCTGCGCAGCAGGCGAAACACCGCATCGACCCGCTGCTCGGCGATCAGCAGGTTGTATGAACTGCTGCCGCGATCATCGGTATAGCCGACCAGGCGGACCTGCAGCTTGGGGTTCTCCTTGAGGCGGGCGGCATGCAGTTGCAGCTTCTGCTTGCCCGGTTCATCGACCATCGTCTGGCCGCTGGCGAAATAGATGCTTTTTTCGTCGTCGACCGCAGCAATCACCTGTGCCTCGCTGAGCGGCTTGCCCTCGTCGACCTGCACGGCGGCTGGCCGCTTCCCTTTTTTATCCGGCGCTGACGGCGCGATTGACGGCTGGCCGGCACAAGCCGTCAGCAGACAAAGCACCGGCAAGACGCGGCAAAATCCTTGAACGGACATTTCAGTCATCCTCGCTTTCCACCTGTCCGAGCATGTCGGCCAGCGGCGTGCCGGCACAGGACTCGTCCTTGCCGGGTAAATGTTGGATCAACTCATTTAAGTTGATATGCAATGTTTTTAGCACCACCTCCGGCAAGGCCGCCAGGGCCTCCGGCAGAATGCCTTCGGCCGAGCCCGGCAAGGCGGCCAGCGCCCCTTGCCCCTGGGCGGTCAGACGGAGGCCGACCCGCCGCTGATCGCCCTGGCGCCGCGCCTTGGACAGGAAACCGCCGGCCACCAGCTTGTCCACCAGCAGACTGCAAGTGGACTGGTGCACGCCCATGCGCTGGGCCAGTTCGCCGATGCCGATCTCGGTCGTGCGCGCCACTTCCTGCAACACCCACATCTGCGAACCGGGCATGCCGCAGCGCTCCTCGACCAGCCTGAAATACTGGCGCATCGAGCCATAGATCAGACGAAACTGCTGCAACACTTCCAGCGCAACGGTGGAAGACGGGGCATCGGCGGGTGAATTCACGAGAATATCCAGACTGGGCTTGCGCGAACCTTGGGGCGTAAATTATATTGTTTATCAAACTAAATTTCAGATTTTTACAATCCAGGAATTTTCACAGAGGAGAGGCGCGGGGCCGCTGCCCCGTTCACGCATGCTCAATTCGATCCAACTGTTCGGCATGGTTCTGCTCGGTGGCCTGGCGGCCGGCGAACTGGCGCGCCGGGTTGCCGCCCTGCCGCGCACCACCGGCTATGTGCTGTTCGGGCTGCTGACCGGACAAAGCGGCCTCGGCTGGATCGACCCACTGCATATCGAGTCAGCCCAGCTATTCATCGACCTGGCGCTCGGCCTGATTCTCTTCGAACTCGGCTACCTGGTGCCGCGCACCCCGCTCCAGGTCGGCCTGAAGCGCCTGGCGACCGGCACGCTGGTGGCGCTGAGCACCGGCCTGGGCGTGCTGCTTTTGCTGCTTTACTGGGGGTTCACCGCCGGCGACGCGCTGTTCGCCGCCGCCCTCTTGCTCGCCACCTCGCCGGCCATCACCATCGCCACCTGCAGCGATGTCGGCGCCCGGGGCGAGAAGAGCGGCCTGCTCTACACGCTGGTCGCCATCAACGGCTGCATCGCCTTTGCCGCAATCGCGCTGATGACGCCCTTTCTCGACCAGACCATTCAGGCCAGCCCGCTGCTGCGCCTGGCCGAAGCACTGGGCAGCATTGCCGGCTCGCTCGGCATTGGCGTCGGCGGCGCGGCGCTCGTCCTGCTCGGCGCCCGCCGCCTGGAAAAACAACCGGAACACCAGCACCTGCTGATTCTCGGCGGCATCGTTTTCGGCGTCGGTACAGCGATTTATCTCGACACCTCGGTCTTCCTGCCGATGCTGATCTTCGGCTTTCTCGTTCGCGCCCTCGACCGTGAGCAGAAAGTCGTCGCCATCCGCATTGCCAGCGATGCCCGGGTCTTTCTCGTCATCACCTTCGTGCTGGCCGGCGCCGCGCTCGATATCGCCTACCTGCGCGACTACTGGCTGGAGGCGCTGGGCATCGCGCTCTGCCGCTTCCTGGCGCAATGGCTGCCGTGCTCCGCAGCCGCCCGCCAGATCGGCCTGACGCAGCGCGAAGCGCTGTTCATGGGCATCGGCCTGCAACCGATGTCGAGCGTCGCGCTGGTCCTGCTGGCCAATACGCAAATGCTCTACGCCGGGCTCGACCCACAACTGACCGGCATCCTGCTCGCCGCCATCCTGCTCATGCAACTCTTCGGACCGCTGACCACTCAGACAGCGATCAAGGGATTCGGCGAAGCCAGCCGGCTGATGCCGCCGCCCACAGCAACCGCCCCCCAAGGAGGTACGCCATCATGAGTCGACGACCGCTGCGCATTGGCCTGTCCGCCCGCATCTACCACCCGCAGCCCGGCGCCACCGGCCTGCAGTCGAAATCGCTGCACTATCTGGAACAGTCGGTCGCCCACTGGGTGATGTCGCGCGAGGTCATGGTGCTGATGATTCCCTCGGTCAGCGGCGACGGCATCGTCCATCGCAGCAGCATCCGTCTCTCCGACTACCCGCAGTATCTCGACGGCCTGGTACTGCAGGGCGGCGCCGACATCAGCCCGCAAAGCTACGGCGAGGAGCCGCTCAACGCCGAATGGAACGGTGACCGTCTGCGCGATGCCTACGAGATGGAACTGCTGCACGAGTTCATGGAAGCCGGCAAGCCGGTGCTCGGCATCTGCCGCGGCCTGCAGCTGATCAACGTGGCACTGGGCGGCACGCTGTACCAGGACATCCCGACCCAGTACGACAATCCGGCGATTCACCTGCATGCCGACTACGACAAATACGCCCACGCCATCGAGTGGGACGCCGCTTCCGGCCTGAGCAAGCTTTACCCGGAGCAGACCGGCGGCGGCGTCGTCTCCATCCACCACCAGGCCATCCGCAGCCTCGGCCGCAGCCTGCGGGTCGAGGCGCGCAGCGTCGGCGACGGCTTGATCGAGGCCATTCGCCTCGATGGCAAGCCCTACGTCCTCGGCCTGCAATGGCACCCGGAGTTCCACCCGCCGGGCAGCCAGCAACTGCTCGACTGCACGCCGATCCTCGACGAATTCCTGAACGCTGCCCGGGGCCGTCGTTGGTAAGGGCCGGACAAGCCAAGGCCGGCGGTCGACTGTCGAAAAAGGGCAAAAATGCTTGAGACCCTGCGGACGGCGTGGGAAGCGCTGCTCGAGCGCCTGCTCTTCCTGCCACCTTTTCCCGAGCAGATCGATTCACTGGCCCTGTTCAGCCTGCTGCTGGTCGTCGGCCTGCTGCTCGGCGAATGGCTGCACGCCCGCGCCGGCTGGCCGAAGGTGGTCGGCTACGTGCTGGCCGGCACGCTGTTCGGCCCGACCCTGCTCGGCTGGATCAGCTTCGAGGCGCTGGCCCAGGCACGGCCGCTGGCCGATGCCGCACTCGGCCTGCTGATGATGGAAGTCGGCCGCCGGCTCGATCTCGGCTGGCTGTTCCGCAACCCGGAACTGCTGCGCAGCACCTTGAGCGACATCACCCTGTCCTTTGCGCTGATCTTCGCCTTTGCCTTCTGGCTGATCGGCATGAGTCCGGGCTGGGCGGCGGCGACGGCTGCCGTGACCATGGCCTCGGCGCCCAGTGTCGTGCTGCTCGCCATCGAGGACGGCAAGGCGCAGGGCCTGGTCAGCGACCGCATCATGCTGCACACCGCACTCAGTTCGGCCGCCTCCTTCGTCGCCTTCACGCTGGTGCTCGGCATCATCCATGCCGAACACAGCACCGACTGGCTGAATGCCGCCACCCATCCGCTCTGGGTGGCCGGCGGCGGCCTGCTGATCGGCTGGCTGGGCGCCCGGATCGCCATCGTCATCGCCCGCCGCCTGCCCAAGGGCTCGCTGGCCCAGGTCTTCGTGCTGGTCGCCAGCGCCCTGCTTGCCGTCGGCCTGGCCCGCATGCTGGCCGTGCCGGTCTTCCTCAGCCTGTTCCTGATGGGCATCCTGCTCGCCGCCGGCGACCGCCAGCAGGTACTGCGCTACACCAGCCTGCCGGAAGGCCACTGGCTGCTCGCCATCATTCTCTTCGTCATCGTCGGCGCCTCGTTGCCCTGGCAGGAATTCACCTGGCTGACCGGCCTCCAGGCGCTCGGCCTGCTCGTCGTCCGCGCCGCCGCCAAGAGCGCGGCACTGGCCTGGTCGGGTGGCAGCCTACCCCTGCCCAAGCGCCTGCTGGTCGGCCTCGGCATCCAGCCGCTGTCGGCCACCGCCGTCTTCATGGCTTACGAAATCGCCGCCCTCTACCCGGAAATCGGCCGCTCGGCGCTGGCCCTGCCGCTGTTCGCCGCCGCCATCATGGAACTGGCCGGCCCCGCCCTGTGCCAGATGGCGCTGCGCCGTTCCGGCGAGTGCGAGACGACAACGACCCAAGCAGGAGGTATCGCATGACGCAGGCGATCGGCGAATTCAAGCACAGCGCACCGCTGACGCTCGGCGTCGAACTGGAACTGCAACTGGTTTCCCGGCGCGACTTCAACCTGGTGCGCGGCGCCACCGATCTGATCGGCAGTCTCGACTACGACGGCCGCTATGGCGAGATCAAGCTCGAAATCACCGAAAGCATGATCGAGGTCAGCACCCAGCCGCAGGCCACGGTTGATGGCATCGCCGCCGACCTGGCCGGCCTGCGCGACACTTTGCGCCTTCACGCCGACCGCAACAACATCGCGATCTGCGGCGGCGGCACCCATCCCTTCCACCACTGGCCGGAGCGCCGCATCTGCCCGGGCGACCGCTTCGAGGCGCTGTACCAGCGCTACGGCTACCTGGCCAAGCAATTCACGGTCTTCGGCCAGCACATCCACGTCGGCGTCACTTCGGCCGACGACGCGATCTGGCTGACCCAGGCGCTCGGCATCTACGTCCCGACCTTCATCGCCCTCTCCGCCGCCTCGCCCTATGTCGATGGCGTCGACAGCTTCTTCCAGTCTGCCCGCCTCAACGCCGTCTCGGCCTTTCCGCTAAGCGGCCAGTGCCCACCGCTGGCCGACTGGGCGGCCTTCATCGAGCACTTCAGCTTCCTGCAGGCCTGCGGCATCGCCAGCAGCATCAAGGATCTGTATTGGGATGTCCGGCCGAAACCGGAATTCGGCACTGTCGAAATCCGCGTCTGCGACACCCCGCTCGCCATCGAACAGGCCGCCTCGCTCGCTGCGCTGGCCCAGTCGCTGAGCCGCTGGCTGCTGCGCACCCGGCCCGAACTGCAGGCAGCGAAACAGGTTTACGTCGCCCGCGCCAACAAGTTCCAGGCCTGCCGTTACGGCATGGATGCGCTGCTGGCCGATCCCGCCGGACCAAGCCAGGTGCCGCTGCGGCAAAGCCTGCTCGACCTGCTCGACACCCTGAGCGACGATGCCCGCCAGCTCGGCTGCGAACACTGGCTCAATGCGCTGCGCCCGATCGTCAGCGATGAAGCCGGCGACGCCGCCTGGCTGCGGCGACGCCATGCCCAACACAACAACCTGAACGACGTGGTGCGCGACGCCTGCGAACGACTGATGCCGCGCTCATCCGACAAATCCTGGGAGAACATTCGATGATGCGCCGGCTGACCGCCCTGACGCTGTTTTTCGCCCTGCCGGCCGCCGCGCCGGCAGCGGCGCCGGCCTGCCAGTTCGAGAAAGTGGCGAGCGGCCCGCAAAAACTCGGTCGCTGGATCAACAAAAGCAACTGGTTGAACGACGAAAACCTGCGCCTGACACTGCCCGCCGCCCACCTCTTCATGCCCGCCCTGCGTCGCCAGCCGGAAGCCGACGGCGAAGCCCTGCGCCCGGCCAACCGCCAGCTCGATCTCGCTGCCGCCAAGGCCACCGATCCGAGCGACGGCCGCGAACGCGACCTGGCCTTCCTGCTCGACAGCCGGCTGCAGGCGGACGGCGTACTGATACTGCAAAACGGCCGCATCCTCGCCGAGCGCTACCGCAACGGCCTGCGCGCCGATGAGCCGCGCCTGCTCCAGCAGGCGACACGGCCGCTGCTCAACCTGCTCGGCGCCATCGCCATCGGCCAGGGCAAGCTTGCCGCCGACCGCCCGCTCAATCGCTATCTGCCGAGCCTGAGCAGCCAGCCCGGCATCCGCAAACTGTCCGTCCAGCGCCTGCTCGAAAACGAGGAAGGCCACAATTGGAGCGCCGACGAGATCGCCGGCTGGCGCCAGGCCGGCGGCTGGACCGCCAGCAATGCCAGCGAGGGCATGCGCCCCTGGCTGAGCCAGCCAGGCCGCTGGAACGCGCTGCCGGATAAGATCGACCTCCCCGGCGCCGGCAGCCCGGACGACGACCTGCTCGCCTGGCTGCTCGCCGAGAGCAACGCGACACCGCTCTCCCGCCTCTTTTGCGAACAATTGCAGAGCCGCCTGAAACCGGAACATCCGGTACTCTGGCTGACCGACCCGCAAGGCGTCGAACTGGCCGACGGCCTGGCCCTATCGCTGCGCGATTTCGGCCGCCTCGGCAACGTGCTGCTCGAGGCCCGCAACACGCGCCAGCGCAGCCGCATCCCCGGCTGGTTCATCGAAACCCTGACCGCCTCGGCCGGCCTGCGCACGCCGGAAATCCCCGGCCTTGCCAAAGGCAGCGAGGCGCGCTATGGCTTCATCCACCTCGGCGGCGAAAGCAACCGGGCCGCGCTAATCGGTCCGCACGGCACCAGCCTGTACATCGACTTCGACCGCCGGCTGGTCATTGCCCTTTACGGCAGCCACCCGGTCGCCAGCTCGCCGCTGCTGCTGGCAACACTGGAGCAGTTCTGGAAAGCCGTTGGCACCTCGGGCCTGGCACTACGCAAGCCTTGACCCGGCATATTCGCGACTGAGCGACAAAGCGCCCGACAACGCAAGCTACAATCGCGTTTTAGCTTGGATCGCACGCCATGGGCTTGACTGCTGAACTTCTGACAGGAATTCAGGAAATCGACGAACAGCACGAAACCCTGTTCGAGATCCTCGACAAGCTTCAGGGCGTCGTCAAAGGGGGCGACAACTGGTCCGTCGTCTACTTTGCACTGAACGAACTCAGCCATTTCGCGCGCACCCATTTCGTCGTCGAAGAAGCCCTGATGCGGCTGCACGGCTATCCCGAGCTGGAACAGCATATCGCGGAGCATCGCGCCTTCTCGGCCCACCTGGCGCAACTGGAGGAACAGGCGGTGCGTCAGGACGTCAGCCTGACGATCATCCAGCTCATCCAGCGATGGCTGGTCGAGCACATCGGCGTCAGCGACAAATCCTACGTCGCCTGCCTGCGGACGATGCCCGTCCTCCGCTAACGCCCGGCCGGCGACTTCAGCTTGGCCTGGAAGAAATGGCAGGGCTGCCCGGATGACTCGATGACATCACGCTCCGGCAACCGCCGGCTTTTAAAGTCCAGCGCCCGGCAGCCATAGCGAAAAATCGGGTCAAAGGTGATCCAGTAATTCTGGCACTGGTTGCAGCGCTTATCTGACGACATCGCCCCGGTCACGCAACTTCTTCGCCCCTGCGCGGTGGGACGAGCTTTCCCGGGAAAAAATTTTCTCCGCTCTTCGGGGTGAATACAGATTCTGATCGATTCATGCCCGGCATTTTAGCCAAAGATCAGAGTTGATATTTTTTACCATGTCCCTCAGGCCATGATATTGACGCCGCCATCGACGTACAGCGTCTCCCCCGTCATCCGGCGGGCGTAGGGCGTTGCCAGGTAGGCACAGGTGAAGCCGACATCCATGATGTCCACCAATTCACCCACCGGAGCGCGCTCGACGGCTTCGTTGAGCAGCAGATCGAAGTCCTTCAGACCGGAAGCGGCGCGCGTCTTCAGCGGCCCCGGCGATATCGCATGGACACGGATTTTCTTCTTGCCCAGTTCGAAGGCGAGGTAGCGGCAGGCTGCTTCGAGGGCCGCCTTGACCGGCCCCATCACGGCATAGTTCGGGACCACCTTGCGGGCGCCGTGATAGGTCATGGCGAACATCGTGCCGCCCTTTTTCATCAACGGTGCGGCCAGCTTGGCCATCCGGATAAACGAGTGCACCGATATATCCATGGCCAGCGCAAAGCCATCCGCGGAGCAGTCGACCAGCTTGCCCTTGATGTCCTCCTTCTTGGCCGAAGCGATCGAATGGACAAGGATGTCGAGTTCCCCCCACTCATTCTTGATCCTCTCGAACAGCGCTTCGAGTTCGCCCGGCTGCGAGACGTCGAGGGGGGCAAAAATTTTGGCATCAACCGCGCCGGCCAGCGGTTCGACGTGTGGCTTCGCTTTTTCATTGAGGTAGGTAATCGCCACTTCACAGCCGAGTTCATGGAACGCACGGGCACAGCCGTAGGCAATCGAGTTGTCGTTCGCCACGCCGACAATCAAGGCCTTTTTACCTTCGAGAATTGGGCGGCGGACCATTTTTTCCTTGGCCATCATTTGCTCCTAAATATTGAACTCGGAATGTATCGTCGGTGTATGGAACAGCCTTAACGAGGCAAGTGCTGCTGAGCTTCTTCAGGCGTCTCATAAATTTGGGGAGCGATATTGCGCTTCTCCAGCGCCTCCCCAAGCTTCATGCGAATAAACGCGCTGCTGGTATAGCGGGTCACGTCGATGTAGTAGCGATCGACCACAGCTTTGACCATGGCGATGTAGGGCTCGACGAGTTCCGGCAAGATGGACGTGCGGTCGTAGTTCACGATCGCATTGACCTTGTGGCCGAGCGGCGCCAATTTCTTTTCGACGGCCTGCCCGATGCGATTGATTTCATCGAGGCTGCGTACCGACAGACCTTCGAAATTCACAAAGAACAGATTTTCGTTCGTATCGTAGGTAAAGCGATCTTCGAGCGGAATTTCCAACAGCGCAGCCCTGAGGTTCATGGGATCGTTGGAAAAAATGCGGGCATCCATCAATACCGGCGGGCGATCCATGATCGGGGTGAAATCCATCTTGTCCAGAATGTCCTTCTGGAGATCGACGCCGGGGGCGATTTCGGTCAGTTCAATTCCATCGCTGCGCAGCTTGAAGACGCAGCGCTCGGTGATATAAACGACCTCCTTGCCCCATTTGGCGGCCTGTGAACCGCTGAAGGTCCGATGCTCGACCTCCGTGACGAATTTCCTTGATTTGCCGTCCTGAAGAATGGACAACTTCCCATCGGTAACCGAAATCTCGAGCTTGCCGGCGGTGAACGTACCGACAAACACCACTTTTTTCGCGTTCTGGGAAATATCGATAAAGCCGCCAGCCCCGGCCAACCGCGGGCCAAACTTGGAAACATTCAGATTGCCCTGGCTATCGGCCTGCGCCAGGCCCAGGAAGGCAATGTCGAGACCACCGCCCTGATAGAAGTCGAACTGACTCGGCTGATCAATGATGGCTTGCGGATTGATCGCCGCGCCAAAACTCATCCCGCCGGCCGGTACCCCGCCAATCACGCCGGGCTCCGCGGTCAGCGTCATCAGATCGATCACCCGCTCTTCCGAGGCAACATTGGCAACCCCTTCCGGCATGCCGATGCCGAGGTTCACCACGGCATTGGCCTTGAGTTCCAGGGCCGCCCGGCGAGCGATGATCTTGCGTTCGCTCATCTCCATGGCGGGTATCGCCGACATCGGCACCCGGATCTCACCGGCATAGGCCGCGCTGTATTGTTCGCTGAATGTCTGCATGTGGTACTCGGGTTTCTCAGCGACGACGATGCAATCGACCAAAATGCCGGGAATCTTGACCTGGCGCGGATTGAGCGTTCCCCGCTCGGCGATGCGTTCGACCTGGACGATGACGATGCCGCCCGAATTGCGCGCCGCCATCGCAATGGCCTGCGCTTCCAGCGTCAGCGCCTCCTTCTCCATGGTGACATTGCCGTCGGGATCCGCTGTGGTGCCACGAATGATGCCGACATTGACCGGTAGCGCCTTGTAGAACAGGTATTCCTCGCCGTCGATCTCCATCAGGCGGACGACATCCGCCGTGGTCATCTCATTCAGCTTCCCGCCGCCAAAGCGCGGATCGACAAAGGTACCGAGTCCGACGCGGGTAATCGTGCCGGGCTTGCCGGCGGCGATATCCCGGAACAGGTGGGCAATCACCCCCTGCGGCAGGTTGTAGGCTTCGATGCGGTTGGCAACGGCCAGTTGCTGCAACTTGGGAACCAGGCCCCAGTGACCACCCAGTACCCGGCGGACCAGCCCTTCATGGCCGAGATGATTCAGGCCGCGCTCTTTCCCGTCCCCCTGCCCGGCCGCATAGAGCAGGGTCAGGTCGCGGGGACTTCCCAAACCATGCACATCACTCGCAGCAGCTTCGAGAAAACGTTCTTCAAGGGCAATAGCAATGTTCTCGGCAAAGCCGATGCCGACGAAGCCGCCGGTTGCCACCGTATCGCCATCCTTGATTAGACGAACAGCCTCTTTGGCCGACACAATCTTGCCGGTATCCGAAGCACGCAGGGAGTCCGCTACGGGATGACGGGTAATGGCCATGATGATCTCCTTCGCTATTTTTTCGACAACGTAGGTGAGTGGGTGCCGGGCACCCAGGCTGGCTCAAGGAGCTTTGATCTCGTTCGTTAACGGTCTGCCGCTGGCAAACTCCGACACGCTTTGCAGGGTGGTTTCGCTAATGGTCCTAACGGCTTCCTGGGTAAAGAAGGCTTGATGTCCCGTTACGATGACATTAGGGAAGGAAATGAGGCGCTGGAACACATCGTCGGTCACGATGGTGTTCGAGAGATCCCGGAAAAACAGGTCGGATTCCTGCTCGTAGACATCGAGCGCCAATCCACCCAATTGACCGTTCTTGAGCGCCTCGATGGCCGCTTCCGTATCGACCAGCCCGCCCCGACTGGTGTTGATCAGCAGTGCACCGCGCTTGGCACGACTGAGCGTTTCCGCATTGACGATATGATGCGTCTCGGGCGTCAGGGGGCAGTGCAGCGAGACGATATCGGCATCTTTTCCGATCTCGCCGGGGACGGCGTAGTGCCCACCAAGCGCCTCGAATTCCGGCGAAGGAAATTTATCGTAGCCAATCAGATTGCAGCCAAAGCCCACCATGATCTTGGCGAAGACACGGCCGATCTTGCCGGTGCCGATAACGGCGACCGTCTTGCCGTGCAGATCGAACCCCATCAGTCCGTCCAACGCAAAGTTGGAGTCGCGGGTCCGGTTGTAGGCCCGGTGAATCTTTCGGTTGATGGCAAGGAGCAAGGCGACGGCATGTTCCGCCACGGAATACGGAGAGTAATCGGTGACCCGAACCACTTTGAGCCCAAGGCTCGCCGCAGCCTGCAGATCGACGTTATTGAAGCCGGTGCAGCGCAAGGCGATGAGCCGCGTACCACCGGCCTTCAGTTGTTCGAGCACCGCGGCATTGGCTTTATCATTGACGAAGATGCATACCGCCTCGGCACCGGCCGCCAAGGCAACCGTGTCGAGATCGAGAGGATCTTCGAAATATTTGAGTTGATGTCCGGCAGAGCGATTTGCCGCGTCCAGATATTCGCGGTCGTAGCGCTTGGCGCTAAATACTGAAACTTTCATTGCAGTCTCCCAACAAGATAGTGTTCGGTTACCTGAATATGCCGCGGGCTACCCTCCCATCAGGGCTGCGGCAATCTGTACGAACAGAATTTTGGCGATCGTCATCGATGGGAAAATCATCGCGTAGCCGATATCCGGTTGATCGGTCGGGGCGATTCGATTACCAAAGCCCAGAATGGCCGGATTTCCGGTCGCACCACTGATGACGCCGACGGCCATGTCGAAGGGCAGTTTGAATACCCAGAGACAAAACACCGCGGTAATCAGGACCAGGGCAAAGGCAATGGCAAGGCTGTAGAGCAGGAATGAGACACCGGCCGTTCCAACCGTCGCAAAGAACTTCGGACCGGAGGCGATGCCGACCTGGGCCAGGAAAATGGTCAGTCCGAAATTCCGGAGTACCAGATTGGCCGACAGTGGCATGGTCCAGATAAACGGCCCGGAGCGCCGGATCTTGCCAAGATAGAGCGCCAGCAAGAGGAGTGCGGCAAGTCCCAAAGTCAGCTTGCCAACGCCTGGGACGGTGATAGGGATCAAGCCAAGCAACAAGCCGAGCGCCGCCCCCATGCCGATCGAGATGAAACTGAGTTCGGCGGTTCCTTTAATGGAGTCACCGAAGAGTTTTCGCACCGCCTTGATGTGCGCGCGATTGACCAAAAGGCCGACACGGTCGCCAACCTCCAAAATCAGATCGGGATTGGGCAGCATATCGGCGTCAGCCCGACGGACATGGGCAATCGAGCAGATGACGCCTTCGGGAAACCGGATATCTCCGAGAGCAAGCCCCACCACTGCCTTACTGGAGGCAAAGACCCGCAGGTAGTCCAGATCTTCGCGATCGCTCGTAATGCGTCCGGTCTGTAACACGCCAAAGGTCTCCGCAGCCTGTTTCAGGGCTACCGGGTCCGTTCCGGTTGCCAACAGGACATCGTCGGCACGGATAACCAGATCCTCGGTCGGGATTTGGTTGTGCTTGTCACGGCGAACAGCAGCAATTGCCACACCAGGGGGAAGCCGGGAAGTAAGGGCCGAGAACTTCATGCCAATGAATTCGGCATTCTTAACCAGGATTTCAGCGGTCTCGATTACTTTGGCTGCTGGCTGGACGATCTTGGGCTTCAGCACCGCATGCAGGACATATAAGCCCAGGATGGGGCCGGCGACGCCGATCGGATACGCCACGCTGTACCCCACGGAGGCACCATCGCTATGGAGCGCGGCAATGATGGCTTGCAAGGTCGCGGTGCTGGTCCCCGACCCGGCAAACAAACCAAGCGATTCATCCAGTTTGATGCCGAACATCGGTACCAGCGCAACGGCGAGTACGCCCGCACCGACAACCCCGAAAAGTGCCGATGCATTGGCTTTCAAGCCATTGGCACTGGTCAGGCCCTTGAAGAACTGGGCGCCGTACTGAATACCCACGCCATAGAGGAACAGCAACAGACCCAAAGTACCCAGAAGACCCGGCGGAGCAGACTTCGGGGCAAAGCCACCGACGGCCAGGCCGACAAAAAGCACAGCTCCCGAACCCAGCGAGAAGCCCTTGATATTCACTTCACCAACGACATAACCTAATGCAACTGTCAGAAAGAGACTAAATAACAGTTGCGATTCCAGCAACGTCCTGATTGCATCCATGATGCCCCCCACATTTCGTTAAGTTCGTTATGAGAATGCAATCTGACTATAGGCCTGAACCCTACCTTGCACAAATAATTGAATTGATCTTGCTAAGCGCGTCTGGGTACTGAAATGGATCGTCAAGCGTCATTGCTTCGTCATGCACCTCACGCCGACTTCGGCCTCCTTGAACATGGTCGAACGCTTCCTCCGTGACCTCACCAAGCGGAAGATGGGGTCAAAGGTGATCCAGTAATGCAGGCAGCGGTTGTAGCGCTTATCCGACACAAGCCCGCTCGAAATGCCTTTCGCTGCTTTGGCCATACAGGCTAGCCGCCTTCAATTATCCTAACCCGTGTGTGAAAAAGGCCGGACTGCCGTTCCGGCAGCCCGTCCCTCTCTCGATCAGCTATCTGCTATTTGGCCAGCCCGGCAGGCTTCGGAGTTGCAGCCGGCGCCGCGCCCCCCGCCCCACCACCAATACCCGGCAATTTGGCGACAAAAGCGTTCTCAACGAAGCCCTGGATCGTATCCCGGATGAGATTCGGCGCCTTGAATACACCGTAATGCGCCGTTGCATCGGGGAAACTGGCGAATGAAGCACCTGGAACAGTCTCGGCTGCCTTGCGGGCATTTTCGACCATCAGCCACATGTCGGTATCAACGTGGACCACCAAGGTCCGCGCCTTGATACGCTTCAACTCCTTGTTGATGTTGTAGCTAAACCCGGCATTATTGCGGTACCAGTAGTCGACCATGTCCTCGTTCTTGGTTCGGTTGATCCAGCTCAGGGTTTGGTCACCTTTTGGTTCCCAATAGAAGACCTCCTTCTGCAGGTTTACCCAGGGCGTAGCCGAACGCACCGGGAAGGTGTAGCCGGTCAGTTGCAGGATCGACCACATGAACTCCAGGCCCTGCTTGGGCTGCTTGTCGACTGGCAGGTGGTAGTAGTTACCATTGGTCTGGCGCCATACCGGATCGCTCTCGATCGCTGCCTGACCGAGGCGGAAGGTCCATTGACCAACCGGATCGTCGCCATCGGAGGCTGTCGTACCGCCGATCGGCATGATCGCCTTGACGAAGCCGCTGGGCGAATACATTACGCCCCACACCCAGGTTTGCGTCGCACCCATCGAGACGCCAGTCGCCACCTCGACCTGGGCGACCTTGAGGTGATCGCGCAGGAGTTGGTAGTTGGCTTGGACCATGTCGAAATAATTGTATTGCGGGAACTTGCGACCGAGCCCGGCCGAGGGCTTGGCTTCGCCCCACAGGCCGATGGCATCAAGGAAAACGACGTAGAAGCGGTTGGTATCAATAGTCCTGCCGGGGCCGACGATGGCGCCGCCGGAGAAGGCATTGGCCGGCTGCCCCTCGTACCAGGTGTTGTACATCCAGGTCGAGTCGCCGGAGTAGAAGGTGCTGATGATCAGCGCGTTGGTGATCTCGCCCTTGTCGTTACGCTTCGGCGTTCCAACCGCGATGTAGCCGACCTTGAGCGCTGGCGCGCCAAGCGACTCAAGCGTCGTACCGCCCTCACCACCGTTGCGCCAGGTTTCAGGGCTGGCATCGAGGTTGTACTTGCCGCCAATGCGGAAGCCCGGAATCTCGTAGTACTTTTTCATCTGATTCTGGGCCATGATCGACGACGGCGGCGTGATCCGGTTCGGGTTGTAGTCGTCAGCAGCCCAACTGGCACCGGGCAGCACGCAGACGGTCCCCAGGGCCAGCGTAGCGATGAACTTTTTCATGTGGGTATTCCTCATGTTCGTAGTCATCATGCACCTCACTTGGCAAGGCCGCTGGGCTTGCCGGCGGCAGCAGCCGGGGCAGCGGTGGCGGGGCCGACGTTGTTGATCAGCGCATCGATGACATCCGCCGAAGCGGCATCGACATGGCGGGTCTTCATGAAATCGACCGTATCCTTGGCGAATTCATAGGGGACATCGGTATGAATGAAGTGCCCGACACCCGGATAGACCTTGATCTGCGGCGGGTTGCCGACCGCCGTCATGCGCTCCTTGAACGGAATGGTGATGTTCTTGGCGAGGTCGGTCACGCCATTCAGGCCGGTGCCCGGAATGAACGGCTCCTTCGCGCCGAAGGCCAGGAAGATCGGCACCTTGATGGTCGGCAGGCGCTTGTAGATCGAGTTCGGATCGGCCTTGTCGTTTTCCGAGCAAATCGAGTACAGGTCATAGGTGAACATGAAGGCCCACTGCTCGAACTCGCGCTTGTTGCCGGTGATCATCGCGATCCGCTGGTTGGTGTGGAGACGCGCGTACTCGGTATCGTTGAAGAAGTAGCCGGCCGCGCTCGGCGTCACGTTGCCGTTGGCATCGCGCTTCTTGAAATAGAAGAAGTCCTCTACCCCCTGCGGCGTCCGCTTGATCTCGCCTTCGACCAAGCCCATCGGGTCGTAGGCGGCATGCCAGCGCTTCAGATCATAGGCGATCGACTTGTCGCAGATCGGATATTCCTTGTCGCCCATCGCCAGAAACTTGGGATATTCCTCCAGGCCGGCCGGCCCCTCAAGGATCAGGCCCTGCACGGCATCGGGATAACGCATGGCATAGCCGATTACCGTCTGCCCCCCCAGCGAATGGCCATGATAGAAGGCCTTGCGCACACCGAGCTTGTCGACAATCAGATTGTGGAAGGCATCGCGGACATCATCCAGCGTCCTGGTCATCGGCTTGTCTATATTGCCCGGACCGGAGGTGCCCCATTGCGGCATGTCCGGCGCAATGACACGGTAACCGCGCTCGACGGCAAACTTGATCAGGTAACCGTAGTGGGCGCCGAAAGCCCCCTTGCCATGGACCACGACGAGGGTCGGCGGATTGGCCGACTTGCCGCAATATTCGTCCATGTAGCCGATTTCCCACTCGACGCCGCGCTTGTCCTTGACCTTGGCGTACTTGACCGGGAAAGGCGAAACCATCTCGTCCTTCCAGAAGGACTTAGCCGGGTTCGGGTTCATGTTGATCTTCGGCGAGCGGTAGTTCTTCGCCTCGCAGACGATGCTCTTGTCCTGAACCACGCCGATGTCGCGCATGAATGAATTGAAGGTTGGATCGCTCTTCATTTCGTTCGGCGCCTTGAACACCGCGTAGTGGGCCATCGGGCTGCTGAAACCGACGTATTGACCGCCCGGAATGGCGTTGGCCGCCGCCCGGGCCTTGTCGGAGATCAGCCACTGGTCATTGTCGATATGCATGACCAGGGTCCGCGCCTTCATGCCGGGCAGCAGCTTGTTGACGTTATGGATCTCGCCGACGGTGTCGCGATACCAGAGGTCGACCGCGTCGAACTGTGCAGCCAGCCCCTTCAGGTTGTTCCCGGCCTCCTTACCCATGCGCAGGTCGCTATTCCAGGTGAACACCTCCTTGGAAACGGCCTCCCAGCCCAGCGACTGGCGGTAGTTGAGCTGGTAGCCGGTAAGCGACAACACCGACCAGTGGAACTCGACCCCCTTGTTCGGATGCTTTTCCTTGGGCAATTTGTAGTAATCGCCCTTGGTCTCGATCCAGACCGGATCGGACTCGAGTGCCGCCTTGGCCAACTGGAAGGTCCAGGCCGCGACCGGACCTTCACCATCGGTCGCCGAGGCGCCGCCGATCGGCATCACGGCCTTGACGAAGCCGGGATGCATCAGGCCCCAATAATAGGACTGCGTGCCACCCATCGAGGCACCGGTCGCCAGCACAACCTGGCCGATATTCAGGTGATCACGCAGCAAACGATAGTTGAGCTGCACCATGTCGTAGTAGCTATAGACCGGGAACTTTCGGCCAAGGCCGTCGGACGGCTTGGAGGCGCCCCACAGGCCGAGGGCATCGACGAAGACGACATAGAAGCGATTGGTGTCGAACAACAGACCGGGGCCGACCAGCGCGCCGCCGGAAAAGGCGTTGCCGGCCTGGCCGGCAACCCAGTTGGTGTACATCGTCGTCGCATCGCCGGAGTAATACGAGTTGATCACAATGGCATTGACGATCTCGCCCTTGGCGTTGCGCTTCGGCGTACCCAGCGCCATGTAGGCTGTGGTCGCCGGCGGCGCGCCAAGTGATTCGAGCGTCGTGCCGCCCTCGGCACCGTTCTCCCATGAGGAGGGATTGGCTAGGTCATATTTCCCGCCGATCCGGAAATTCTTGACTGAGTAGGATTGTTTCAACTTGTCCTGCGCCGCGACTACCGAACGCGCTGTTAATGACTGCTGCGCGTTGACCGTGAAAGCCATGGTCAGCGTCAAGGTCAACGATGCCAACCAGCGCATCCCCCCTCGCCAACCCGATGGGTTATTGATCATGTCCGAATCCTCCGGTGAAGAGATTATTTGCTTCAGTTTTTTATGAAACATAATTTTCGTGACGCGCTATCATCATAGGCACAGAAGCACGATGACAAAAGCCTTTTTCCAATCAATTTAATTGCTGCGGAGCAACATGCCGACCGTCATTTTTGGCCCCCACAAGGTGAATTACGAACTGGTCGGCGAGCCTGGCCGGCCGGTCATCACTTTCCTGAACGGACTGACCCAGAACGCCAATCTGTGGAAGAGTTACGCTGAGCATTTTGTTCCCCGCGGCTACCGGGTTCTAGCCTACGACATGCTGGGCCAGGGGCGATCCTCAAAGCCGGTGATCGACAGTAAGCTGGCCACTCATGCCGACACGCTGGCCCACCTGCTCGACGAGCTTGAAATCGACAAGATTCATCTGGTCAGCATTTCCTTCGGCGGCATCGTCGCACTCGACTTCGCCATCCGTTATGGCCAGCGGCTATACAGCCTGACAGCGATGAGCACCTTTGCCGAACTAACGCCGCAACTCGAATTTCTCGGTGCAGTCATGACCCAGGGCCTGACCGAGGTTGGCCTGCCCTACCTGCAGAACATGCTCTACCCGATGAACATGAGTTCAGCCTGGATCGCCGCCAACCGCGAGCGTATCCCGGCCATGAAGCGGGCCGGCTACATTGGCAACGACGGCTATGCGCTGCAGAACCTGATGGAGTCCTTCGTCGAATTCGAGCCACTGACGGCCCAATTGCCCAAGATCAAGGTACCAACGCTGATCATGAACGGCGAGTTCGATTTCTTCACGCCGCGCGAATGCCACGAACTGATTCGCAGCAAGATCAGGAACTCCCGGCTACTCATCATCCAGCACGCCTATCATGCCTTCACGCTGGAAATGCCGGCGGTCACCATGCGCCAGCTCGGCGAGTTTCTCGACCGCATTACCAACGGCACCTGGCAAGGCGACCAGAGCGTCTGGATCGCCGCCGATGATCCGACAGCCAAAATCCAGTGGCTGCCCTGCGATGGCGACTGGATGCGCGCCGTGCGCCCGGTCGCGGCTTCACCTGCCACGCCCACGCCGGCCCGCCCCCGGAAAACTCAGCCCCGGAAGACGCCGACATGATCGAACCCACCCTTTACGACCAGGCCCGCGACCGCATTGCGGCAGACGGCTTCACTCCCGACACCCAGAGCAGGATTGCCCTGGTCGTCTGCGCCACCAAGAACGCCAATCTGCTCTTCCAGAGCCAGGCGCAATGGCTTCCCAATCTCGGCGTCGTCCAGCAATTTTTCATTTCGCAGGCAGCACGCGAACTGGAAGCCGTCACCCTGCTGCTGCGGACGACCCAGTGGTCGACCAATGCCATGCTGGCACTCGAAGCCCAACGTATCGTCGCCCCGCTGCTCGCCGCCTGGGGCAAGGTCATGCAATTCCCCGGTCCACTTTTCAATCCGCCGGCGGTCTACCGTGGCATCTCGCTCGGCCATGCCCAGTTGGCGCGCATCCGGCTGATACCGATCATTCCGGAACAGATAGACCCGCTCAACCCGTTCGCACTTGTCCTGCACCGCATCGAACAGGAAAACGGCCGGATGCTGCAGACGCAGATCCGCCTGTTGAAGAGCATGGGGAGCGAAATGCCGCTGGCCCAGCGCGAAGCACTGGTCGAACAAGACCAGGAAGTCGTCGATGCCGTCTTCAACGATTTGCTGACCTGGCTGAGTGCGGCCCCCTAGGCTTCAGGCTGTAGGCTTGGGGGCCGCGGCGAATTAGAAGAAGCTAATCGGCAGGCTGACATCAAAACGGATGTCCTGCCAATTACGCTCGCCAGCGAGTGATGCTGTCCCGCCGTCCTCCTTGGCGGTTGCCCAGCGCAGCCGCGTACGCATGTTCTTGAAGAAGCCATCACCCGGATGGACATAGACCAGATCGGTCGAGAATTCGCTCCAGTCGGGCAAGCGCGGGCCGTTGAAATCGGAACGCCGGTCAATGCGGTGAGCATAGGCCACATCAAAGGTCAGCCCCTTCGCTCCGAAAGTTCCGAAGTCGAAGATCGTGCCGATGAACATGGTTTTTTCACCGGCGACCGGCATCGCCTTGATACGCTGCGTCGCGTAGTGCGGACCGATGGCGAACGGTGAGCGGATCTGTTGCTCCTTGTCGGTCTCACCATAGGACATATAGGGAACCACGTGCGGCAGCAGCTTGAATTCTCCGTACAGCGCCCAGGCACTGGTACTGAAATCCTTGCCGCCCGTCATGAGGTTCTGGCCATTGCCGCCCTGCCAGAAATACTGGGCACCAAAGCGCAGATAGTTCTTGCCTTCCAGCCGATAGACGTAGTCACCGGAGAGGTACGCCATGTTGAGGAGATCCTGGAAGTCATAGTAGGACCCCTCGAGCATGCTGTTCTTGGTCGGCTTGTACTGAACCCCGCCATAGGCGCCACCATCGGTTTCTGCCAGGCCGTTGAATTCGCCCAGGCTGTTAAAGCGATTCTCGTTGTCGGACAGGGTGTTTTCGGCGTTGCCGCGCACTCCCCAGAGATAACCGCCGTAGTAACGGAGGGTGTCATCGAGCAACTGCCCCTTGGCGGTCACGGCGGAGAAGTGGATCGGCTGCATGCCGCGGATGTCGTTGCGGCCAATCATGCTCTGGTCGATCGTGTTGTAGAAGCGGACAACATCCTGCATGTACCAGGAATTATTGATCTCCTGCCGCCCGAGAACTAATGCATTGTTGTCGAAGCGCGCCTTGACGAAGAGTTCGCCAAGCACGTTGACCGAACTCTGCCCCGGATAGCGCAGGATGTAGCTGGCATTGGTCACGTCATCCGGCGAATACAACGCCCACGTGAAATTGTAGGTTGCCCCGAAGGAGAGGATATTGCCAATCTCGCCGGTGCGCCCGTAGATCCAGCCGCCAATACCCATCGCATTGGCATCATAAGGACCAGCACCACGATCGTCCCCGCCCGTACGCCGATCGAAATACGCTGTACGGAAGACATAGCCCGCCTTGGCGTTATCAACGAACGGGTTGCTCGGGCCTGCCACCAAAGGTTGCAATGCCACATCGGTCTGCTGTGCCTGCGCAGGATTCGCCACGGCAGCCAGGCCAAGCATGCATAAAGCCATTGCACCAGTACCACCCAAACCGGTCTTGATCGTCTTTTTGTGCATCATTGTTGTCCCCTCGTTGTAATTTGCGAAAAATTTCAACTTCGTGCGGAGCACCATGAAATCAGATGACTACGCACATGGCCGGCTGATTCTGTGCCATTTTTTTCGCAAATGGAATACCCGGATTGCTACAAAAGTCGATAATGGACAAAATTACTATGCCATAAGCCGGTGTGCATGCGGACGGTTCTGCGCAGCTAACGCGGAGTAGGATTGCACCGTCTGCCGGAATGACAAATTCGAACATCGCTTCACCACAAGGAGACCGAGATGCCGAGAATCACCGCAGGAGAACTTTCCCTCAACTACGTCGAACACGGCAGCGGCGATCACGTCGTCCTCGCCGTCCATGGCAACCTCGGCTGCGCCGACTGGCTGGATCTGGCAATGCCCCTGCTGCCAGCCAACATTCGCGTCATCGCCGCCGAATGGCGAGGCTGTGGCGACTCCGACAAGCCCGAACCGACCGCCGATTACTCGAACTACACGATGGCGGTCCACGCCAGCGACCACCTCGCTCTACTCGACGCCCTGGGCATCAAGAAATGCCATCTCTACGGTCATTCGACTGGCGGCATCATTGCCTCGCACATGCTGGCGATGGCCCCACAGCGATTTGGCAAGGTACTGATGCTCGATCCGGTCAGCCCGCTCGGACTGCAACTGGCGCCCGGCCAGGTCGGCGTGCTGACCGCGATGAAGACCGACAGCGACATCTGCTTCGCCGGCCTGGCCAGCGCTGCCCCGACCCTCTTCCGGCCGGAAACCCTGGTTGCCGGACAAACGCCGCAGTTTGCCGAAGCCACATCGACAGCCCAGCGCGAACTGTTCGCGCGGATCATCGAAAAGACCCGCCTGCTTTCGGATGGCGTCTGGTTCGGCACCCCGCACAATCTGGGCATGGAATGGGATTCCGGCGCCCTGGCTGAACGCATGGGCGAGATGACGCAGGAACATCTGGTGCTGTTTGGCAAGATGGATTACTGGATCCCCCGCGAGCACATGGACATCATGGTCCAGAAACTGCCGAACGCCCGTCTCGAGGTCTTCCCCTATGTCGGGCACTCGATGAACCTGGAACAACCCCTGCTCTTCGCCCGCGTCTTCGGGGATTTTTTCCGCAGCTGAGTTTCGGCGGCCGGGTGGAGCAACGCGAATTATTACTAAAGGCATAGCATCGGCATGGCTAAAGGCTAAAATAGAGGCGACGACTCATATCTGCCGCTAACGCATCAGGGGGATGCCATGCCGAGCAAGACCCAGCTTCTCAAGATCATAGAAATTCAAAGCGAGATCAGCAAACTCGGCTTCGACCTGGGGGAGGTCATGGCCCTGGTGGTCGAGCGCACCTTGACGCTGATTGGTGTGGACGGCGCCATCATCGAACTGGCCGAGGAGGACGAGATGGTCTATCGCGCCGCCTCGGGCCTGGCCAAGCCGCATCTCGGCCTGCGCCTCAAGCAGGCAAACAGTCTGTCCGGCGAGTGCATACGTACCGGAAAATTCCTGCGCTGCGACGATTCCGAGACCGATCCCCGCGTGGACCGGGAGGCCTGCCGCAAGGTCGGCTTGCGCTCGATGAGCGTCTGGCCGCTGAAGCACCAAGGTGGAACGGTTGGCGTCCTCAAGGCAGTCTCGGCGATCCCGAACGGCTTCAGGAAAGCGGACGAAGAACTCCTCTCCCTGCTGACCGAGGTAGTTGGCGCCTCGATGTACTTTGCGACCAAGTACGCCGACAACGATCTGTTCCACCAGGCAACGCATGACAGCCTGACCAACCTGGCCAACCGTTCGCTATTCATGGATCGCTTGCGCAATGTGCTCCAGCGCAGCACGCGCGAACATCGTGCGGCCGGACTGCTGATGATCGACATGGATGGCCTGAAGCAGATCAACGACACCTACGGGCATCGCGCCGGGGATGCGGTACTGAAAGAGTTTGCCCAGCGCATCAAGGGGGAGTCCCGCCAGTCCGATCTGGTTGCCCGACTGGGTGGCGATGAATTCGCAGTGGTTCTGGCGCCGGTCGATGCCCCCGATGGCGTGGAGAAGGCGGTGCAGCGTCTCCAGGTAGCGATCGCGCCGCCTTTCTCGTTTGACAACACGAACTTCTCTCTGCGGGCCAGTATCGGCGCCGCGCAATTTCCGGGCGATGGCGAGCAGATCGAACATCTGCTCGAAATTGCCGATCAGCGGATGTACCAGATCAAGCGCGCCCGCAGCAGTCAGCCGGAGCGGGCCGCGTTGCATTGAAATTCAGCCGCCACCGGGGGCGCAGTATGCTAAAACACCAGCTCCCAGGCTGCGGCCTGACTCCTATTCACGGGACGAGCGGATTTTCTTCCGCGCCAGCGCATGAACAAACTGATTACCCAGCTACAGCGGCTTTACTTCCTGCCTGACCAGCCTGGGCTTGGCCAAAGCCCCGAGGATGACGGCAGCAACCTGCCCTTCCAGCCGGTCAGCGCCGACGGTACGGTGCGGACCCTCAGCATCAGATTCGCCCGGCCCGGCGATTGGGAAGTGCTGGCCCAGCTCTATCAGGCGCTGCGGGAGGAGCTTGATTTGCCGGCTCCGGCCATCTCGGTGTCGGGTGACAAGGGCTTTCGACTCTGGCTGTCGCTCGCCCAGCCGATCCCCGTCGCGCAGGCCCGGCACTTCCTTGCCGAACTCCGGCGCCGCTACCTGGCCGATCTGCCGCCGGCCAGTCTCGAACTCGTTCCCGGCGCCGAGCCGGCGACGATAGACCTGGCACCGGCTTTGAACACGGCCACCGGCAAATGGTCGGCCTTCATCGACCCCAGCCTGGGCAGCATGTTCAGCGACGAGTCGGGCCTCGAAATGGCGCCGAACATGGACCGTCAAGCCGATCTTCTGGCCAGCCTGAAATCTATCGACGCAGCTGCATTCCGGCATGGGCTGGCCCTGCTCGCAGCGGACGAACCCAGCCCTGCGCCGGATGACAGCCCCCAGCGGCCCGCCGACAAGCACTCGACGCTGACTGTCGGCAGCAACTACAGCGATCCGAAAAGTTTTTTGCTGGCGGTGATGAACGACCCGTCGGCCTCGGCCGGCCAGCGGATCAAGGCAGCCAAGGCACTGCTGCCCTACTTCGCGGGCAAGCGGGATTGAACAAAAAACGGGAGCCGCAGCTCCCGTAGATGTCTCAGGCGGGGAAAATCAAAGAATCTTGCCCGGATTCAGCAAGCCTTGCGGGTCGAGCGCCTGCTTGACCGAGCGCATCAGCGCCATTTCCACGGGGCTCTTGTAGCGCAGCAGTTCATCGCGCTTCAATTGGCCGATGCCGTGTTCGGCGGAAATCGAGCCGTTCAGCGCGTGCACGGCGTCATGGACGATTTGGTTGACCGCCGGCTGGCTGTCGATGAAAGCGGTGTTCTGCTGGGCATCCGCTTTCGACAGGTTGTAGTGCAGGTTGCCGTCGCCGACATGGCCGAAGGCGACGACGCGAATGCCGGGGAAGGCGCTGGCCAGCGCCGCGTCGGCCCGTTCAAGAAAGGCCGGAAGGCGGGAGACCGGCACCGCGACATCGTGCTTGATGCTGATGCCTTCGATCTTCTGCGCTTCCGAGATGTTTTCGCGCAAGGCCCATAGCTTTTTCGCCTGGGCCGCCGACTGGGCAATGACGCCATCGGCCACCGCACCGCTGGCCAGCTGCTTCGCCAGCCAGCTTTCGACGGCGGCTGGCGCCGCCTCGGAAAACTCGGCCAGCACGTACCACGGGCTGGCTGCCGCCGGCCGCGTGCTGTCCGGGATGTTCTTCAGGACCAGGCCGAGTGCGGTTTCGGAAACCAGCTCGAAAGCCGTCAGTTGCGCGTCGAAAACGGTTTTTGCCAAATTCAGCAGGTCGACCGCAGCACTCGGCGAAGCGACGTTCAGCCAGCAGGTGGTCTGCGTTCTGGGCAGCGGAAAGAGCTTGAGCACGGCCGCGGTGATGATGCCGAGCGTGCCTTCGGCGCCGATGAACAGTTGCTTCAGGTCGTAACCGGTATTGTCCTTGCGCAGACCGCGCATCCCGTCCCAGATTTCGCCATTGGCCAGCACCACTTCGAGGCCGAGGGTCAGTTCGCGGGTATTGCCGTAGCGCAGCACCTGGACGCCGCCGGCATTGGTCGACAGGTTGCCGCCAATCTGGCACGTCCCTTCCGAGGCCAGGGCGAGCGGGAACAGGCGGTCGGCGGCGCGGGCGGCCTCCTGCACGGCGGCCAGCAGGCAGCCGGCCTCGACCGAAATCGTGTTGTTTTGCCGGTCGACCGCCAGGATGCGGTTCAGGCGGCCCAAGCTGAGGACGACGGCCCTGCCAGTGCCATCCGGCGTCGCCGCGCCGCACAGGCTGGTATTGCCGCCCTGCGGCACGATGGGCGTTTGGGTTTCAGCGCAGATTTTGACCACCGCCGCGACCTCGGCGGTATTTGCCGGGCGGACGATGCACTGCGCCGCCCCCCGGTAGCGCCCGCGCCAGTCGGTAAGAAAGGGCGCGAGCTCGGCGGGATCGGTCAGGACGTTAGGCGCCCCGACCGCTTTTGCCAACTGCGCGGCCAGCCGTTCAGACAGGCTGGGCGTAGAGGTCATGGTGATCGGCGTCGATGACCTTGACTTGCAGGAAGTCGCCCGGCTGGGCATCGAAGTAGCCGTCGAGATAGACCAGGCCGTCGATTTCCGGCGCATCGGCCTTGGAGCGGGCAATGGTGCCTTCTTCATCGACCGCATCGACCAGCACCTGGATGGTGGTGTCGATCTTGGCTTCGAGCTTGGCGGCGGAAATGTCTTCCTGGACCTGCATCAACCAGCGGCGGCGGTCTTCACGCACTTCTTCCGGCGGCAGACCTTCGATTTCGTTGGCCTTGGCACCGTCGACCGGCGAGTAGGCAAAGGCGCCGACGCGGTCGAGTTTGGCATCTTCGAGGAACTGGATCAGCTGGTCGAAATCCTCTTCGGTTTCACCCGGGAAGCCGGTGATGAAGGTCGAGCGGATGACGATTTCCGGACAGATTTCACGCCACTTGGCGATCCGCTCCAGCGTGTTCTCGGCCGAGGCCGGGCGCTTCATCGCCTTCAGGATCTTCGGGCTGGCGTGCTGGAAAGGCACATCCAAGTAAGGCAGGATCTTGCCCTCGGCCATCAGCGGAATGACGTCATCGACCGACGGGTACGGGTAGACGTAATGCAAACGCACCCAGATGCCGAAGCTGGCCAGCGCCTCGCACAATTCCTTGAGGCGGCTCTTCACCGGCTTGCCGCCCCAGAAGGCGGTGCGGTACTTGAGGTCCACGCCGTAGGCGCTGGTGTCCTGCGAAATGACCAGAATCTCTTTGACGCCGGCCCGCGCCAGGTTCTCGGCTTCGGCCAGGATGTCGCCGACTGGCCGCGACACCAGCGGGCCGCGCAGCGACGGGATGATGCAGAAGGTACAGCTATGGTTGCAGCCTTCGGAAATCTTCAGGTAGGCGAAGTGGTCCGGCGTCAGGCGCACGCCCTGCGGCGGCACGAGGTCGGTATAGGGATCGTGCGGCTTCGGCAGGTGGCTGTGCACGTAGCCCATCACCTCGTCGGCCGAATGCGGGCCGGTCACGGCGAGCACGGACGGGTGGGTTGTCTGCACGATGTCGCCCTTGGCGCCGAGGCAGCCGGTGACGATGACCTTGCCGTTTTCGTTCAAGGCCTCACCAATGGCATCGAGCGATTCCTCGACGGCGGCGTCGATGAAGCCGCAGGTATTGACGATCACCAGGTCGGAATTGTCGTAGTTCGGCGAGATTTCATAACCTTCGGCGCGCAGCTTGGTCAGGATGCGCTCGGCATCCGATGAAGCCTTCGGGCAACCCAGCGAAACGAAGCCGACGGTCGGCACTTTTTGTTCAATAGTCATGCGAAAAAACCTTGTCCGGGAATGCCCGAATGCGAAAAAACCGTATTTTACGGGGGAATCAGGCCGGCAGGCGGTCGAGTGCCTGCTTCAGCGCCTCAAAACAGCGTTCGTCAATCGCCGTTCCAAGGTTTTCGGCCATCATTTCGAGTGTCTTTGGAATCGGGATTGCCCCTCGGTAGGGGCGTTCGGCGGTAATCGCATCGAAAATGTCGGCCGTCGTGATGATCCGGGTTTCGATGCTGATTTCGTCGGCCAGCAAACCGCGCGGGTAGCCCTTGCCATCCAGCCGCTCATGGTGCGCCGCCGAAACGCGGGCCAGTTCGGCAAAGGCGTCGATGCGCGCCAGGATGGTTTCGGTGTACATGGCATGTGCCTGCACCGCCGCCCATTCGTCGGCATCGAGCTTGCCCGGCTTGTCGAGCACGCTGTTGCTGACGCCGAGCTTACCAACGTCGTGCAGCAGCGCGCCGCGCTTCAGCCAGCGCCGGCGCTCGGCGGAAAGCCCCATCTGCTCGGCGATCAGGTCGGTATAGAGCGCCACCCGGGCGCTGTGGCCGCTGGTGTAGGGGCTTTTCGAGTCGACCACCTGGCCGAAGGCGGCGGCGATATCGTCGAGATAATCGTCATCGAGGGCCACGACATGCGAAGCCGGTTCCAGCGCCAGCACGGCTTCGCCGATCTGCGGCGAGGTCAGCGTCGACCAGAACACTTCGACTTCGGCGATCTGCTCGAAGGCCTCGACCAGCCGCGGGTCGAACCAGCGCCCGGCGCGCAGCCGGATTTCGTCAAGCGCCGCCTGTTGACCGCCGGCCGTATGAAAGACGTCGATCACCTGGGCCAGTAGCGCGATCCGCGAAAACAGCGGCACCGCGTCGCCGGCCAGCCCTTCCGGCTTGCCTTGGCCGTTGTAGTGTTCGTCCAGGCTGTAGATGCCCTGGGCGACGTTTTCCGGAAAGCGCAGCAGGCGGGCGATTTCGGCGCCGCGCTGGCAACGGGTGGCAATCAGTTCCTGGGCGATCTCGCTGCCCTCGCGCATGATGTTGAGCACGCCGCGAAAGCGCTCGGCCAGCCCGGCTTTGAGGCCGGTGTGCTTGAGCACGAACTGGAGCACCTGCGGCAGGCTGTCGCCGACCGTCTTGAAGTCGCGCTTGAAGCCGAGGTCGTCGGTCAGGTACAACTCGCAGATGCGGGCGGCGTTGCTGCTGCAGCCGAGATCCTTGAGCAGCAAGGTGTAGTACAGGCCCCACAAGTCTTCGTCGGCGAGGCCGATGGTCCGCCCGATGTGCATGCCGATCCAGCAACAGCGCACGCAATGGCCTTCCGGCTGGCCTTCGGTGATATCGAGCGCGTGCGACAGCGCCGAAATCAGCTCGGCCAGCTTCAGCCCATACGGTGAAGGGCCGCTCGACACACCGGGAAAAAGCCTGTTCATCGGCATCGGGAATATTTGCTCAGGGCTGCGGTCGACCGCCCGAAAAGGGCAAAAACCGGGCGATCGACCGGTGGGCGATCAGGCCAGGGCAGCCAGTGCCGGGGCGTAATCCGGCTCGCTCTTGATCTCGCTGACCAGTTCGCTGTGCAGCACGCGATTGTTTTCATCGAGCACGACCACGGCCCGGGCGGCGACGCCGGCCAGCGGACCGCTCTTGATCGCCACGCCATAGGCTTCGAGGAATTCGCGACCGCGCATCGTGGACAGCGTCTGCACATTGGCCAGGCCTTCGGCGCCGCAGAAGCGGCTCTGCGCGAACGGCAGGTCGGCGGAAATGCAGAGCACGACGGTGTTTTTCAGATCGTTGGCGGACTGGTTGAACTTGCGCACCGAGGTGGCGCAGGTCGGCGTATCGATGCTCGGGAAGATGTTCAGGATCTTGCGCTTGCCGGCCAGGCTGGCCAGCGTGACGTCCGCCAGATCCTTGCCGACCAGCGAGAACTCGGCAGCTTGCGCGCCCTTGGCGGGGAAAACACCGCTCACTTCAATCGGATTGCCGCCCAGCGTTACGGAATTAGCCATTTGAAACTCCTGTGGTTGTGATCGAGAGCGACTCTGACCGCGCAATCGTCAATCAATTCCCTGAAAAACCCGAAACCGGCAACTTTTTGCCGAAATACCGCCTTTCAGCCGAGCAACTTGCGAATGAAAGCTTCGACATAAGCCGGCCGCAAGGGCTTGATGATGTAACCGACCGCCCCGAGCCCGGCCGCCTGGGCGACCAGCACCTTGTCGGCACAACCGGTGACCATCACCACCGCCGTCTCCGGGCTGGCTTCGACGATCAGCGGCAAGGCTTCCAGGCCACCCATCACCGGCATATTGACATCGAGGCAAAGGACGCGCGGCTGGTGGGCCTTGGCCGCACTGAGCGCTTCCGCCCCGGTGGCCACCGACTGCACGACACGCAGGCCGCACTCTTCGAGCAAACCTTTGAGGACCAGGCGCACCGAACCGTTGTCGTCGGCGATCACCGCCGTGCCGCGAGCCGTACCGCGCGCCGGCGTGGCAGCGGCAGTGGCTGCCTGTCCGGCCTTCTCGGCCAGCTTGCGGGCGGCGGTCACTTCACGCAGTTCATCGATGATCTGGTTCTGCCCGAAAGGCTTGCGAATGAAGCCGGAGGCGCCGGCATCGGCCGCCTTTTCCTCGAGCCCGGCCTCGTTGGAGGCGGTCATGAAGACGACATCGATGTTCGGTGCCTGCGTCTGAATGACTTTCAACAGCGCCAGGCCGTCACGCCCCGGCAGGTTGTAGTCGAGGCAGACCAGATCCGGCATGGTCTGGCGGAGGCGCTCCTCCAGACCATTGCCATCCGAATAAGCACCAACCACCTCATGCCCGGTCTTGGCGAAGACGGCGGCCAGCACTTTGAGCATGGCGGCATTGTCATCGATGATCATGATCCGCATCGAACCGGCTCCAGATATTCAAAATTCACAAAGATGTCGAATTTTAACAGAAGCCGACCGCTGGCAAGGCCCGCCAGCCAGCCAACTTGCACTGATGGACAAGACATTGCCATGCTTGGCCGGACCTATTCAGTCGCCGGTGTGGCAGGCGCCAGCAGGGAAACCAGCGATTCCCACTGATGCACGCTGAGGCCGGACAGGATCAGCGCCGTGCCCGCCCACAAACGCAGGCTGATGCTTTCGCCATTCAGCACACTGCCCAGCCACAGAGCCAGCGCCGGCGTCACCAGCGTGATCAGCGCCACTTTCGACGCTTCGAGGTGCTTGATCACGTAGTAGTACAGCGCAAAACCGATCACCGAGCCGAAGATCCCGAGATAGACGATCGCCGCCCCCGAGCGCGGCGGCACCATCGCTGGCAACTGCCCGTCGGTGAGCAGCCAGACCAATCCGAACAGCGGCAGCGAGACGCTCAGCGAGCCGACCGTGGTCGCCAGCGGCGGGCTGTCGTCGCCGATCTGCTTCAGCCAGACCAGCGAACCGGAATAGATGAAGACCGCCACCAGCAGCGCCAGCAAGCCGGCCAGCGCATGTTCGCCGCCGAGGCTGTCGCCGTGGATGAAGATCACCGCCAGCCCGAGCATGCCAAGCACCATGCCGGCCAGTCGCCACGGCGTCAGCGAGCGTTCGCCGAGACAGAGGGCCGCCAGCACGCCGGCCATCAGCGGCGACAGGCCGAACATTACCGAGATCAGGCCGGAATGGATGTAACGCGCCCCCCAGTAGGTCAGCGCCATGCCGCCAAAGAGGCCAAGGCCGCCGACCAGATAGGCGCGGCGGGCGCGGGCGTGCAGCGGCAGGTTGATTCGCCAGACAGCGAGCAGCAAGGCGGCAACGATGACGCCGATCAGCATGCGGGCCAGCACGGCAAAGGCGAAACCGGTGCCTTGCGTGCTCCACTGGATGGCCAGTGGCGTCGTAGACCAGATAAGGACGATGGAGAGATAGGCGACAGGGATGGACACAGCGTTCTCCTACAGTAATGCGCTGAGGACGGATGAAAAACAAAAAGGCCGCGGGTTGAAATCCGCGGCCTTTGCTGAAAATCGGTGGAAACGTTCGGCTAACTCCCCCCAGGCCCCGGAAAAACGGCAGCGCGCCACGCACGCAGGACGCGGTGGCACGGAATGATCGGTGCGAACAGGGAAAGGACGTAAACCATGAAGCTATTTTGCCGGCGAATTGTGCAGTGCGTCAATGACGTTTTTCCGGCATGCCATTGCTCTATACTTGAGCAGCCGTCATAACACGCCCCCCGGTCAGTCGAGGCGTGGCCAAGCGAATTCCTGAGAAGCCCTTTACTGAGGAAAGCTCATGAACCTGATCCTCGACATCGCGCGTGGTATTGCCGCCCTCGGCGTCTTCCTGTTTCACATCAGCGACGGCCTGCACGAATCGATGCCGGCCGTGGCCAGCATTTTTCGTTTTGGCAGCCTTGGCGTGCCCTTGTTCTTCGTTATTTCCGGCTATGTCATTTCCGCCTCGGCCGACGCCATCATCCGCAAGAACGAATCGGCGAACGCCTTTCTGAAACGGCGCTTCCTGCGGATTTTTCCGCCTTTCTGGTACTCGATCCTGGTCGTCCTCGCGCTGCCCTATCTGATCGCCGCCATCTCGATGTTGAAAAGTGGCGTCTATGAAGCCCCCCTGCCACAGTTCCTGGCACTGACCGGCGGCGAGTGGTTGCAGTTGATCAGCCTGACCAAGGTTTTCCTGGCCGACGACGGCGACCTGCAAGGCCAGTTCAGCCAGGTCAATTCGGTGTATTGGACGCTGGCCATCGAGTTCCAGTTTTACCTGCTGGTCTATCTGGCGCTGCTCTTCCGCCGCCATTTCCTGCTGATCATCACCGCGGTGACCGCCGCCAGCCTGGTGCTGCTGGCCTACCCGCAAGCGCTGAACAGCGGCCTGTTCCTGTATTTCTGGCCGATGTTCGCACTCGGCATCGGCCTTTTCCACGTCATCAAACACGACTGCAAAATCGATCGCCTAGCCGTTTCGGCACCCGCCGTTGCGCTGCTCCTCGGCACGCTGCTCAGCCTGGCCTATCTCGGCACCCTGACCGACGTGCTGGGCAAGCTCTTTCCATCGGCCAGTCTGGGCTTTGCCACGGTCTGCGCACTGATCCTGTGGTTTGGCCAGCCGATCGGCCTGCAGCTGGAAGCGGCGAAACACGGGGGGTATCGGCCGGTGCGCTGGCTGATCAAGGCGGCGGCCTTTCTCGGGGTGATTTCATATTCCGTCTATTTGCTGCACGGCAAGCTGTTCGAGCTGCCAGCCATGGTCGTCCGGCAGCTGGTGCCGATCACCAGCCCGCTCAACGCCCTCCTGACCGTATTCGGCACCCTGACGCTGTGCGCGGTTTTTTACATTTACTGCGAAAAACCTTTCCTCAGCAAAAAACTGCAAAAGCTGAACGAAAAGACCTTGGGCGACTGATCGGCCACGCCCAAGCGCTCACCCGGCAAGCTCAAAGCCGAAGCTGTTCGGCATTGCGCCAAGCCTGCACCAGGCGCACCACCAGTTCGGGGATGCGCGCTTCCTCGGCCATGCCGTAGCCAAGGACCAGCCCGTTCTGCGCCGGAACGGCGGCCCCCGCGGCGTAGTACTCGCTGAGAGCGCGGACGGTGACGCCGAGCGCGGCGGCCTGGCGGACAATTTCCGTATCCGGCGGGCCGGCCGGCAAGCGCAGGGTCAGATGCAGGCCGGCATCGCCGCCGAGAATTTCGACATCCTCGCCGAAGCCGGCCTGCAGCGCCTGGCGCAGCAGCGACTGGCGCGCCCGGTAGCGTGGCGCCATCGCCCGCAGGTGGCGGGTCAGCCGGCCGCTTTCGAGCAGACGGGCCAGCGCCCGCTGTTCGACGGCCTGGCCGGAACGGTAGAGACTGCCGATCCGCTCGCCGAAATCGCTGGCCAGCCAGCCCGGCACCACCATGTAGGCGAGACGCAGGCCGGGATGGAGCAGCTTGCTGAAGGTGCCGACATAAACCACCGGAGCCTCCGGCCGCAGGCCCTGGATGGCCGGCAGCGGCGCCAGCCCGGGGCGGGCATGGTTGAACTCGCTGTCGTAGTCGTCCTCGATGATCCAGCCGTCGCCGATCCGGCGCAGGAAGTCGAGCCGTCGTTCCAGGCTGAGCACCGAACCGAGCGGGTACTGGTGCGACGGGGTCAGGTAGAGCAGGCGCGGCGGCTGGTTTTGCCAGAGACTGTCGGGCGGCGCCAGACCGGCGCGGTCGACCGACACGAACTCCGTTTTCAGGCCAGCCGCCTGCATCGCGGTGCGGGCCGCCGGATAGCAGGGATTTTCCAGCCAGACGGTATCGCCGGCATCGGCCAGCAGGCGGGCGCAGGCGTCGAGCGCCAATTGCGCGCCGCCGACGATAAAAATCTGTTCCGGACGACAGAGTACGCCGCGCCGCGCTCGCAGGAAATCGGCCAGGGCCTGGCGCAATGCCGGCTCGCCGCCGGGCGGCGCGTAGGCCAACTGCCGGGCGCTGACCTCGCCCCAGGCCTTCTGCAATTGCCGCGCCCAACTCACCCACGGAAAGGCGTTCAGATCGGCGACACCGGGCGCAAACGGCAACACCGCATCACCCTGACGCACCTGCAAACTTGCCGCGCGGCGCGCCAGTTGCGGCTGATTTTGCGCAACACCGGCGGTCGACCTCGTCGCAGGTGGCAAAACCGGCAGTACCGCAACCCGCGTGCCACGCCGGTCGGCCAGTAGAAAACCTTCGGCGATCAGTTGCTGGTAGGCGTAAAGCACGGTGTTGCGGGCCATGCCGTACTCCGCGGCAAGGCTGCGGCTGGCCGGCAAGGGATTGCCGGGGGCCAGCACGCCGCCGAGAATCGCTTCTTTGAGCAACTGGTAAAGCTGCTGCTGGCGCGGCCGGGCAAGGTCGGCGGGCGGTACGGTGAGCGGCTGGAGAATATGGGCGAGCTGCATGTGGCTCCATCAATATCGACAGTTATGGCTCCATGCATAGTGCCACAGGCCGACTATGCTCGCCCTACCCTTTAACGGAGCCTGTCATGAACACTTCACCGCCCAGTCCGCGCACCGAAATCCGCCGCAAGCCGCAACGCGGCCATTACGACCCCGCCAGCATCCACGCCATCATCGATGCCGCCTTACTTTGCCATATCGCCTTTGCCGACCAGGGCAGCACGCATTGCCTGCCCACCGCCTGCTGGCGCGATGGTGATTTTCTCTACATCCACGGCGCCAACAACTCGCGCCTGACCGCTGCCCTGCTCGCCGGCCAATGCGCCGTCTGCATCAGCCATCTCGACGGCCTGGTCCTGGCCCGCTCGGCCTTTCACCATTCGATGAATTACCGCTCGGTGGTGATCTACGGGCAGTTTGCTGCGGTCGACGATGGAAAAGACAAGAAAATGGCGATGACCGCCTTTCTCGAACACGTCAGCCCCGGCCGCAACGCCCTGGTGCGGACGAGCAGCCCGGCCGAACTGGCCGGCACCCGCATCCTGCGCATCCCGCTGGCCGAAGCCGCCGCCAAGATCCGCAACTGGGGGGTTGAAGACAGCGCCGACGACATGCAGATTCCGGTCTGGGCCGGCGTCATTCCGCTGCACTGTCAGCCCGGCGCAGCGCAAGCGGAGAGCGGCGCCGATCTTTACCCGTTGCCGGCCCTGCCGGCAGGCCTTGGCAAGGAACAGGGATGAGGCAAACCAGCATCGGGACTTTTCTTTTCCCCGTGGTCGAAGTCCTCGATTTTGCCGGGCCGTACGAGGTGTTCACAACCGCCACCCAGGGATTGGGTCATCGGTTGGGGAGTGTCCAGCTCGGCATCTCGCAACGCTGTTTCGGACGCAGGCGTGGGGTGCTCGGCTTTGAGCGACTGGTTCCGCTCAGTGCCTTTTGTGCGCTCCCTGCCACGCTTGAACACAGCTTCAACGCAACCGGATTTGATCGTCAGTTTGCTCATTTCGAGACCAGTTCAGGGCAGCTCGACAATACAGAAATAATCGGGCTCGCCGAATAGCATGCTGACGAAAACCCGGCCGGGGTTGCACAGCAGGCATTCCCGGATGTCGTCAGCGCCGCTCGGCAATTCATCCACCCCGAGCTCAAAGACGTGGTTGCCCTCACTAACGAGGCCGCTTAACAGGTCTTCAGCGTTCAAGTAGCTATCGGCTTCCGTGTGAACCGTTCCATAGGTGTATTGCTCAGGCTTGTCATGGCTGGGAACGAGCGCGGCGAGATAGAACATGATGACGTCCTTGAGTAGGGAGCGCTGACTATAAGCAAGTTCTCGGCACCTTGGCAAATGAGACAATTCGCACCAACGAATTGCGAATTGAACCACCAGGGGGATGAATTTTGGACGTTGTAGCTGTAATCGACTTTGAAACGACAGGTTTGTCCCCTGCACAGGGTGACCGGGCGACTGAAATAGCGGCCGTCATCCTTGAAAACGGCAAGGTCGTGGACCGTTACCAGAGCTTGATGAACGCCGGCGTAGGCATTCCTTCGTTCATCGAGGAACTCACCGGAATTTCAAACGCGATGATTCGCCAGGCGCCAACGGCGACCGTCGTCATGCGCGAAGTGTCCGACTTCGTTAGCGATATTCCCCTCGTTGCCCACAATGCCTCATTCGACTGCAAGTTCTGGGATGCTGAGGTGGCGCGCATCAACCTCACCAGACGGCAGGAATTCGCATGCTCACTGCTCCTTTCGAGGCGACTCCTGCCGCTGGCCCCCAGCCATAAACTCGGGGCCCTGGTCGAATATGCCAACCTCCCCTTAGCAGGCCGTGCTCACCGGGCTTTAGCCGATGCCGAGATGGCCGCCAGCCTTTTGACGCACCTGGCCGATGAGTTGCGCAGCAGGTATGGGATTCGGCAGGTGACACATGAATTGCTGCGCAAGATTCAAGGCATTCCCAAGGCGAAGGTCGAACAGGTCCTTGCAAAACATCAACAGTCTCAGTAACTGAGCATGCAAAAACCACTGCTCTACACCTACCGCCGATGCCCCTACGCCATGCGAGCCAGAATGGCGCTCTTGGTCGCTGGCATCGATTTCGATGCACACGAGGTGTCGCTACGCGACAAGCCGCCGGAGATGCTGACCCGCTCCCCCAAGGGCTCGGTTCCCGTCATGCTTCTACCAGATGGCAGCGTATTGGAGCAAAGCTGGGACATCATGCGCTGGGCGCTGAATCAGGATGCAAGCAAGCGTTGGTGGGAGCCCGCTCAATCGACTGAAAACCTGGAATGGCTGACCAGGAACGACGGTATGTTCAAACACCACCTCGACCGGTACAAATACCCGGAGCGTTACTACGAAACAGACCGGGCTGGACATCGTGAAAATGCGCTCGCAACATTTCTTCGACCGCTAAACACCCGACTGGAACAGAGCAGCTTCCTGGGCGAAAGCGGGCCCTGTGCAACCGACCTTGCGCTCTTCCCCTTCGTGCGGCAATTCGCGGCGGTAGAGCCAGACTGGTTTGAGCTGTTGCAACTGCCAGCACTAAAGGCATGGCTGGCAAACTGGCTTTCAAGCCCTTTGTTTATGCACTGCATGCACAAACTACCCAGCCAAACGACCGTGCCATTTCCATCGGAAGGGCGCTAGGCATCGCTGGTCGGCGGCAAACAGACGGATTGCGGACTGAATTTATTGGCTACCCGAATGGCCGAATTATTGCCGGTTGCGACTGGCATGAGGCCGATTTTCGGCAGTGGACGGTGAGCTGCATATCCGCGAACGACCGCTGAGCAGCGTACAGCGGTCTCTCCCATAAGACGACCCTTGAGCTGCTGCCGGCTAAGGGCTCGCGCGCGTCCGTGACTGCTCTCTGGTAGTCGCTCCCGGCCCAACTTGTACCGATGCAGCGCTGGCCTCCCCACCTGCGATCAGCGAACAGCCCCCACGTAACTCGGGCGCGGGCTGATGGATTAAAGTAGATGTTGATGACATCGCCTAGAAAGCCGATCTATGAACGAAGCTTGGATTCTTCAAACCTCTGAAATTCGGCGCCCGTTCTCTCGGGCGACCTGGGTTCCTCTTCGCGCGTCTCTCAATGACGAGAAGTGCAACGTGAAGGAAGTTGGGTATATCGGCGACATCTTCGCTTGCGGCTCCGTCGCCTTTCCAAGCAAGCATCGCGAACTTGCCGAGCGCTTGAGCTGGAGCGAAATCGGCATCGGGCACACCGTGGCACCGTATGCGTACTCGGACGGACATTACTCGCCGATCGATGAGTACCAGTACAACGACAAGGAGTCCATCGGGATCAACCTTGTTTTCGAGCACCCACAGCCCGTAGTTGGCGGCCGGCAGTGGATCCTGAATCCTGACTTGGTGGTCGCGCTTCGCCTGATTAAGGAAGGGTCTAACTGGGTCAGGCCGGAAGAGGACTTTGTCGTGGTCGCCAGGGAGACGGTGGACAGCGATAGCAGCCATCGCCTGATAGAGATCAAGCGCGAGTTCCTAATGGACTATCTGGCCGCGCGCGGCCTGTCCCTTCGTCTGTCCTATTACCGCCAGCGCGTCGAAAACGTGGCCGACCTCAAAGACAGCCCCTATGCCGGCCTGAACGAGTTCCAGGAGCAGCGTGAAGGTGGAAGGTACGAGCTGCGCATCAAGGAACTGAACGCCGTGTTCGGCGGGAGCTGGGCGTCGTTTCGTATGTGGCGCACCGACGTCGACGAGGAGGAAGACGCTCCGGTCATGGGGCCTGAGACGAACGACAACACCGCCGCAGAGAGTGCCAGGGGCCATCGAAGCGGCTACCCCGGTGTGCGCGTCGAAGGCGAGTTCTGGCGAGACGAGTGGATCGAACATCAGGGAAAGAGCACGCGTGTGCGCGGCGACGAGGATCAGAATCTGCCGCACTTCATCGTCGACACTGACGGTTCGCGCAAGTTCTCTGCCGAGCTCAACAACGAAGACATTGGACGGTGGCTCTGGTTCCGTCCGTCCGTGGTAAGCGAGCTCCTGAGCCATCGGGGCTTCTCCTTAAAGTGGTACACGGCTGAAACCGGCGCAATCAAATCCACTTCGGGGTATTCAACCCATTTCGGTATCAACTCCTCGGAACTCATCACCGTCTACGCGTACGACATCGCCAAGCTGCCCGCCTGGGAACAGCTCCTGTGGGCCGCGACTAATGTCGCCCCGGAGGGCAAGGTCAGCGCGGAGCTCCTCGCCTCGCAGGTCAAGGCACAGCCAGCGGACACCTATGCAGTAGAGGAGATGCTGTTTGAATGCATGCGGTTACTGGAGGGCGACTTTCGCAAGACATTCGGTGTGTCGCTGTTTTCACATGAGATTGATGATGCGGCCTCGATGCAGCAGATCTCTCGCTTTTCGAGCAAGGACCAGGCGTCACTCTTGCGGCTGGCCAAGGAGCTCGTACGCATCTTCTCCGACCGACTCGACGTGCGCTCTCTTCGAAAGCTGTCCAACCACCCCGACAAGGACAAGTTGGGCTCTAACAAATTGCTGCAGAACATCCTTGCCCAGAAGGCCGGGGAGGAGCGCGCGCGAGAGGTCTTTGCTGCCATCGTCGGAGCCTACGACATGCGCCTTGGCGATGCGCACCCGACTAGCTCAAAGATCGGCGAAGCACTCAAGCTCGCCGGCATCGACGTCGCGGCGTCGTATCTGCGACAGGGCGAGCAGTTAATCCACAACTTCGGCCACGCCGTTTGGTGCACCGGGAGTCTGCTTTTCGGCGACCACGAGAAGAACGAGGGATAAGCCGTTCGCTGTCGGACGGCCCAATCGCTGCCGATCGGCGGATCGGCAATGAGCGGACATCCTCAGTCACTTCTTGGGCCGACCGCTTAGGCCGACGAGCTTCCGTTGATCATCCGGCAAGTATCAGAGTTAATCGCCCCTTTGACGGCCGGTTATCTGGCAACGATGAACGTCCGCTCCTTGAAGCCTGATGACATCAGCCTGCATCTGGCCAAACGCTTGGCTGGGCGCTAACACGGCGTGCTAAATGGAGATTCGCGAGGATAAGCGCGGCAGCTGACTCAGGCTGGCCGCTGGCCGTTCTGGCGCAGGGCGGCGAGGAATTCGCTGAACGAGGTTTCGCGCACGGTGATGTCGGCCAGGGCGTCGCGCAGGTCGAAATTCGACAGTTCGGCATCGCCGGCGCGGGATGTATCGCGGCCCACCTGAACACTGGCATTGGGCGAAGCGCCTTGATTGCGATTGAGGGAGGCCATCTCGGTCGTCCTGTCGAATTGAACGTGAGTTCATGATGCGGCGGCCCCCCCGAACTGTCTGTGAATCAATTCACGATGCGGCAATTTCAGCCAGCCCGGCCCCGAGAAAATCCATCAGCACGCGGACCCGGTGCGGTACGTGGCGGTTGCTTGGCAGCATGGCGTAGATGCCGAGTTCGGGAATGGGATAGTCGGCCAGAATGGCTTCGACACGGCCGGCGGCGAGGAAGGTGTCGAGGATGAAATCCGGCTGGCAGGTCAGCCCCAGCCCCTGGGCGGCAGCCTCGGTCAGCACTTCGCCGTTGTTGGCGTTGAGGCGGCTGTGGATCGGGTAACTCGCCATCTGGCCATCGACCATGAACTGCCAGACCTGATTGCTACCGGCCGCCGTATAGCCCAGGCATTCGTGATGCGCCAGTTCGGACGGATGCTGCGGTCGACCGTGACGGGCGAGGTAATCCGGCGCCGCGACGACCAGCATGTGGCCGGTGCCGATCTTGCGCGCCACGTCGCCCGGCTCCAGCCGGCGGGTGATGCGGATCGAGAGATCGATGCCCTCCTCGATCAGCTTGACCCGGCGGTCGGTGTAATCCATGTCGAGGCCGACTTCCGGATAGCGCCGGGAGAAATCGAGCAGCAATGGGGCCAGCCGTTTCAGGCCGAAGCTGAGCGGCAGGCTGATCCGGATGTTGCCGCGCGGCGTCAGGCGCTCCTCGGCGACATCGGTTTCGGCCGACTCGACCAGGTTGAGGATGACCCGGCACTTTTCCAGGTAGGCGGTGCCGGCCGAGGTCAGTGCCAGGCGGCGCGTGCTGCGCACCATCAGCTTGACGCCGAGGTGGGCTTCGAGGGCGGCGACCTGCCGGGTCACCACCGAGCGGGCGACGCCCATCTGCTGCGCCACGGCGGAAAAGCTGCCGAGTTCGGCCACCCGGACAAAAAGATGCATGGCGTCGAGTCGATCCATTGTTGCAAATCCAGCAATAAATATTTGCAGATTGTCGGCTATTTCGCTGCAAAAAGGGGGAATAAAGTACGTCCATCGCTTCTGGAGTCATTCCGATGAACACCTCACCCACCGCACTATTCGTTCCCCACGGCGCGCCGACCTTTGCGCTGCGCCCGGGTGCGGCCGGCGCCGCGCTGAGCACGCTGGCCGGCACGCTGCCGACGCCGCGCGCCATCATCATCGTCAGCGCCCACTGGGACACCGCCGTGCCGACCGTCGGCTTTGCCGGCCGGCCGGAGACGATCCATGACTTCTGGGGCTTCCCCGACGAACTGTACGCCATCCGCTATCCGGCCACCGGCTGCCGCGAGGCAGCCGACGAAGTGGTGGCGGCAATTGCCGCCGCCGGCCTGCCGGTCGCCAAGGATGCCGAACGCGGCCTCGACCACGGCGCCTGGGTGCCGCTGCGCCTGATGTTCCCGGAAGCTGAAGTGCCGGTCATCCCGCTCTCCATCCAGAGCCGGGCCGGTGCCGAACAGGCCTACCACCTCGGCCAGGCGCTCGCCCCGCTGGCCGCCCGCGGTTTCCTGGTCATCGCCTCGGGCAATGTCACGCACAACCTGCGCGATTACCAGCGGGCCTACCAGAGCGGCGGCCAGACCCCGGCCTATGTCCGCCAGTTTTCCGACTGGCTGGCCAGCCGTCTCGCCGCCCACGACATTGCCGCGCTGCTCGACTATCGCCAGCAGGGACCGGGCGCCGTCCAGGCCCACCCGAGCGACGAACATTTGCTGCCGCTCTATGTCGCACTCGGGGCGGGCGGCGAGCAGGCCCAGGCCAGACGCTTCCACGCCGGCATCGACGATTACGTCATTGCCATGGATGCCTATTCATTTTTGCCCCAATAAGGAGGTCGACCGTGGCAACCCACTACACCAAAACCGCCAAGAGCCTGCACTGGCTGATGGCCATCCTGCTCTTCGGCCTGCTCGCGCTCGGCTTTTATATGCAGGATCTGCCGCTGTCACCGGAAAAGCTCAAGCTCTATTCCTGGCACAAGTGGGCCGGCGTTACCGCCTTCCTGCTCGTGCTGGCCCGCCTCGGCTGGCGCGTCACGCATGTTCCGCCGGCCCTGCCGGCCACCATGCCGAAACTGATGCAACTCGCCGCCCATGCCGGCCACCTGGCGCTGTACGGGCTGATGCTGGCGATTCCGCTGTCCGGCTGGCTGATGAGTTCGGCCAAGGGCTTCCAGACCGTCTGGTTCGGCGTACTGCCGATCCCCGACCTGCTCGACAAGAACAAGGAAGTCGGCGACTTGCTGCAGACCGTGCACATGGGCCTCAACCTGCTCTTCGTCGCCACCCTCGCCGCCCACATCGGCGCCGCCCTCAAACATCATTTCATCGACAAGGACGACATCCTGACCCGGATGCTGCCCCAGCCCGCCAAGGAGATCTGACATGAAACGTTTCACCCTCGCCACCGCTTTTTCCCTGCTCACCCTGGCCGCCACCTCGGCCCAGGCCCTTGAATACAGCCAGGTCCAGGCCGACAAGAGCGCCATCAACTTCACCTACAAGCAAATGGGCGTCGCCGTCGATGGCAAGTTCAAGAAGTTCGCCAGCGTCCTCAGCTTCGATCCGGCCAAGCCGACGGCCGCCAAGGCCTCCTTCGATGTCGATCTCGGCAGCGTCGACACCGGCGCCACCGAAGGCGACCAGGAAGTGGCCGGCAAGGCCTGGTTCAACACCAAGGCTTTCCCTAGCGCCCGTTTCGTTTCCGGCACCGTCAAGCCGCTCGGCGGCAACAAGTACGAAGTCGCCGGCCAGTTGAGCATCAAAGGCAAGACGCAGGACGTCGTCGTCCCCGCCACCTTCACGCCCAATGGCAACAGCGGCGTCTTCGATGGCAGCTTCACCATCCGCCGCGCCGATTTCTCGATCGGCGAAGGCAGCTGGGCCAAGTTCGATATCGTCGCCAACGACGTCGTCATCAAGTTCCGCATTACCGCAGCAAGCAAGTAAAACCCCACCCCAACCCCAGGAGAATCACCATGCAAAAACTGACCAAGCTCTCTGCCGCCCTCGTCCTCGCCGCCGCTGCCGCCGCTCCGGCCCTGGCCGCCCCGGAAACCTACGTCACCGACGGCACCCACACCTTCCCGCGCTTCTCGTACAGCCACTTCGGCTACTCGACCCAGCTCTCGCGCTTCGACAAGGCCAGCGGCAAGATCGTCCTCGACAAGGCCGCCAAGACTGCCTCGGTCGAAGTCGTGATCGACACCAAGTCGGTCAACACCGGCTACGACACTTTCAACGAGCACATCCAGGGTGAAGACTTCCTCGACACCGCCAAGTACCCGACCGCCACCTTCAAGTCCACCAAGGTCGTCTTCGAAGGCGACAAGCCGGTCAGCATCGAAGGCAACCTGACCCTGAAGGGTGTCACCAAGCCGGTCACGCTGACCGTCACCTCCTTCCAGGCGATGCCGCACCCGATGGTCAAGAAGGATGCGATCGGCGCCAATGCCTTCACCGTCGTCAAGCGCTCCGAATTCAACGCCGGCAAGTACGCCCCCCACGTCGGCGACGATGTCCGCATCGACATCGCCATCGAAGCGATCAAGCAATAAGTTTTTCCGGCTGAACGACAACGGGCCGGACGCCTGGCGGCGTCCGGCCCGTTTTTCGTGCACCGGAAAAGCGGTTACAGGGCGAGATCGCTCAAGGGCGCCAGTTGATAGCCGGCCGCTTCCAGACCTTGGCGGATGGCGCGGGCCGAGGCAACGGCCTGGGCGCCGTCGCCGTGCACGCAAATACTGGCAATCGGCGTCGGCAGCCGCTTGCCGCTCAGGCTGATCAGCGCCCCGGCTTCCAGCATGCGCAACACGTGTTCCAGGCTGGCTGCCGCATCGTGGATCATCGCGCCCGGCTGACTGCGTGGCACCAGTTGGCCATCATCCTGATAGGCCCGGTCGGCAAAGATCTCGATGGCGACCGGCAAGCCGGCCCGCTGGCCAGCCTCGGCCAGTGCCGAACAGGCCGGGGCGAGCAGGATCAGCGAACGGTCGAGACGGGCGATGCTGGCGGCGACGACATCGGCCAGTTGCGGGTCGGCGCAGGCCATGTTGTTCAGCGCGCCGTGCGGTTTGACATGGGTCACCGCCTGCCCTTCGCTGGCTGCCATCGCCTGCAGGGCACCGATCTGGTAGATCAGCAAGGCGCCCAGCTCGTCGGCCGGAATATCCATCCGCCGCCGGCCGAAGCCCTGCAGGTCGGGGAAGGCCGGGTGGGCGCCGAGGCTGACGCCGCGTGTCTTTGCCGCGCGCACCGTGTTGCGCATGACCAGCGGGTCGCCGGCATGAAAGCCGCAGGCGACGTTGGCGCTGCCGACGATGTCGAGCAAGGCGGCATCGTCCCCCATCGACCAGGCGCCGAAGCTTTCGCCGAGATCGGCATTGAGATTGATGCGAGTGGCCATGCTTGCTCCTTGCAATTGACTAGCGATCGGCGCGGACCATGCCGCTGATCAGGTTGCCTTGGTAAAGGGCCGCCTCGTCGAGATAGCCAGCCGGCAGATAAGGACGGATGCCATTTACCCAGGCCTGCCAGCGCGCCTCGCGGGCGGCGAGGATTTCTGCGCTTTTTTCGAGGTCGACCGCAGCAAAGCGCAATTCCTCCCCCGGGCGGCACTGGCCGAGCCGGGGCAGATCGGCGCTGATCACCGTGGCGATTTTCGGATAGCCGCCGACCGTCTGGCAATCGGCGAGCAGGATGATCGGCTGGCCGTTGCCCGGCACCTGGATGGCGCCCGGCGTCACCGCATCCGAGACGATATCGGCCGCCGCGGCGCTGCGATGAGCCAGGCGGGGACCGCTCAGGCGCATGCCCATGCGGTCGCTTTCCGGCGTCACCGTGTAGGGCTGGCCGAGCAGTTCGGCCAGTGCCGCTTCGCTGAAGTGCGTCGCCTGCGGCCCGAGCATGACATGCAGCGGTCCGCTGTCGTGCGTCCACGGCTCGGCCTGGTATTCGCGATATTCGCGCTGGCCCAGGCGGGCGCACGGCAAGCAGTCGCCCGCCGCCGGCAGGCGCCCGTGCAGGCCACCGATGGCCGCCCGCAAATAGGTCGAGCGGCTGCCCAGTTCACTCGCTACGGCAATGCCGCCGGACAGTGCGAGATAGGCGGTGCCACCGTTGACCGGGCCGACCGTCAGGCAGTCGCCGCTATCGAGCGTCGCCGTGCTCCAGGCGACAAGCTCCTGCGGGCTGCCACCCTGGCGGACGATGCTGGCCGTGAGGTTGCCGGTCAGCGCCAGGCGCAGCGGCCCCTGGCCAACCCGCAGGCGTGGGCCGATGCCGCGGATTTCCAGACAGGCCGCCCCGCCCGGGTTGCCGACCAGGGCATTGGCGCAGCGGGCGAACAGCGGGTCGAGAAAACCGGAACTGGCGATGCCCATATGGCGATAGCCCGGCCGCCCGGCATCCTGGATGCTGTTGCCGAGGCCGCCATCAAGCACTTCGACGAAGGCGCTCATGATGGCACTCCCGCTTGCAGAAAATCGAGCCGCCGACGGCGACCGCTGTGCAGGTCGGCTGCGATGGCGTCATAGGCGGCGCGGTCGACCGGCTGCCAGCGGACGATATCGCCCGAGGCCAGCAAGGAGGGCTGCGCCTCGCCGGCGACGAACAGCGAAACCGGGGTACGGCCGAGCAGATTCCAGCCGCCCGGGCTTTCCCAGGGATAGACCGCGCACATTTCGCCGGCCACGGCAATCGAACGGGCCGGCACCTTCTGGCGCGGGCTGGCCAGGCGCGGCGTCTGCAACTGGGCCGGCAAACCGCCCATGTAGGGGAAGCCGGGCATGAAACCGATCATGTACACCCGGAACTCGCTGGCGCAGAGCAGCTCCAGCGCGGCGGCCCGGCTCAGGCCATGACGCTCGGCCACCGCCGCCAGATCCGGCGCGAAGTCGTCGTCGAAACAGGCCGGCAGGGACCAGTGGCGGCCCTGCACGACACTGCCCCGGGCCTGCCCGGCCAGTTGGCGCAGGGCCTCGCCCAACGCCGCCCCCGAGCCCCGCAACGGATCGTAATGAACGGTCAGCGAACGAAAGGTCGGCACGATGTCGATGATCCCGGCCAAGGCCGGCGAACTCCCCCGGGCCGCCTGCAGCGACTCGAAAAAGCCCATCACCCGGCCGTGCACCGCCGGATCGATGCGATCGCCGAACTCCACGGTCCAGGCCCCGTCGCCCAGCGGCAGCAGGTGGGGCTGATCTTTCTCGTAGCTCATGATCGTCGGTCAGCCCGCCATCTGCTGCGGCAGCCAGGTAATCAGGCCGGGGAAGAAATAGAGCAGCAGCACGGCACCAATCATCAGCAGGAACATCGGGAAGGCATGCTTGGCCAGCCAGGTGATTTCCTTCTTGGTCATGCCCTGCAGCACGAACAGATTGAAACCGACCGGCGGCGTAATCTGCGCCATCTCGACGACCAGCACGACGAAGATGCCGAACCAGACAAGATCCAGGCCGGCCGCCTCGACCGTGGGCAGGAGCACGCCCATGGTCAGCACGACGATCGAGATGCCATCGAGGAAACAGCCGAGGACGACGAAAAACACCATCAGGGCGAGGATCAGTGAGAACGGCGACAGGTTCAGGCTGCCGATCCATTCGGCCAGATGCCGCGGCAGGCCGATGTAGCCCATGGCCAGCGTCAGGAAGGCAGCGCCGGCCAGGATCAGTGCGATCATGCAATAAAGCCGGGTCGCGCCGAGCAAGCCGTCACGGAAATTCTTCCAGTTCAGCTCGCCCTGGGTCAGCGCGATGATCATCGAGCCGACGACGCCGAGGGCGGCTGCTTCGGTGGCGGTGGCGATGCCGGTATAGATCGAGCCGAGGACGGCAGCGATCAGCGAGATGACCGGGATCAGGTGACGCGATTCGCTCAGCTTCTGCAGGAAGGTGAAGTTCTGGTCGGCCGGCGGGATCTGGTCGGGATGGAGCAGCGACCAGACGATGGTGTAACCCATGAACAGGCTGGCCAGCAGCAGGCCGGGCACGACGCCGGCGATGAAGAGCTGGGCGATCGAGACATTGGCCGTGACGCCATAGACGATCATGATGATCGACGGTGGAATGAGCAGGCCGAGCGTCCCGGCGCCGGCCAGCGTGCCGATCGCGATGTGCTCCGGGTAGCCGCGCCGCTTCAGTTCGGGCAGCGTCATCTTGCCGATGGTGGCGCAGGTCGCAGCGGACGAACCGGAAACCGCGGCGAAGATGGTGCAGCCGATGATATTGGTGTGCAACAGCCGGCCCGGCAGCTTTTCCAGCCACGGCGCCAGGCCCTTGAACATGTCTTCGGAGAGCTTGGTACGGAACAGGATTTCGCCCATCCAGACGAACAGCGGCAAGGCGGTCAGCGTCCAGGACGAGGCCGAACCCCAGATGGTGACGGCCATGCTGTCGCCGACCGGGCGGCTGGTGAACAGCTCCATGCCGATCCAGGCGACGCCGGTCAGTGCCAGGCCGATCCAGACGCCCGAGCCGAGAATGGCGAACAGGGCGACAACCAGCAACAAGGTGATTGTGAGATCCATGGTTGTTTCCTTATTCGATGTGGGCCGGCTCGCCGTCGAGCGCTTCTTCGCGCAGGGTGCGGCCAGTCAGCAGCAGAACGAGATCCATGACGAAGGCCAGCGCGAACAGGCTGGTGCCGACGGCCATGCCGATCTGCGGAATCCACAGCGGCGTTGCATCGAGGCCGGTGGAAATGTCGAAAAACTCCCGGCTCTGCAGCACCAGGCGAATCGAGAACCAGGCCAGGGCGCCGGCCAGCACGACGGCAACCAGATGGCAGAAGATGTCGAGGTAGCGATGGGCGGCGGCCGGCAGTTGATTGATGATCAGCGTGACGCGAATGTGCTCGCCGCGGCGCAAGGTCGGGGCCAGCGCCAGGAAGGCGGCGGTCGCCGTGCAGTAACCGGCATAGGCGTCGGCACCGGGCAGATCCAGCGCCGGAATCAGGCGGCCGAAAATGCTTGCCAGAACAGCCAGCAGCGTACCGATCATGAAGAGGCCCGACAGATAGCCGGCCATCGAAAAGAGGCTGTTCAGCAGTTTGCGCATGGCGAATCTCTCAAAAAAGGGTCTTTCCGGCGGAAAGACCCTTGGGGGTTGGCAATGCTTACTTGCGGAAGGCGTCGACGATGGCTTGGCCATCGGCGCCGGCCTGCTTCGTCCAGTCGGCGATCATCGTTTCGCCGACCTTCTTCAGATCGGCCTTCAACTGGGCCGAACCGCCTTCAACCTTGATGCCGTTCTTGACCAGTTGCTCGATGTACCAGGCATTCTTCTCCTGGCTGATCTTCCAGCCCCGGCTTTCGGCTTCGGCGGCAGCTTTCAGCAGGGCGTCCTGGCTCGGCTTGTCGAGGGCGTCGAACGACTTCTTGGAGACGATGATCAGGTTTTTCGGCAGCCAGGCGCTGACGTCGTAGTAATACTTGACCTGCTCCCAGACCTTGCTGTCGTAGCCGGTCGCCGCCGAGGTCATGAAGGTATTGACCGCACCGGTCGCCAGCGCCTGGGTCAATTCGGCCGCCTGCACGGTAACCGCCTGGGCGCCGACGAGTTGGGCGATACGACTGGTGTTGGGGTTGTAGGCCCGCCACTTGGCGCCCTTCAGGTCAGCCGCCGAGTTGATCGGCTTGGCGCTGAAAATGCCTTGCGGCGGCCAGGGCACCGCGTAGAGCAGCTTGATGCCCTGCTTGGCGAGATGGGCTTCGGTGACGGCACGCGAGGCCTGCCACAGCTTCTGCGCTTCCGGGTAGCTGGTGGCCAGGAAGGGGATCGAATCGGTGCCGAAAATCGGGTTCTCGTTGGAGTAACCGGAAATGATGATTTCGCCGATCTGGGCCTGACCGCCCTGCACGGCCCGCTTGATTTCATTGGCCTTGAACAGCGAACCGCTGTCATGGACGGTCAGCGTCAGCTTGCCGCCGGTCAGCTTCTCGACATCCTTGGCAAAGAACTGGATATTGGCGGTGTGGAAGTTCGAGGTCGGGTAACCGGTCGGCATGTCCCACTTCTGCTGGGCATGGACGGCGGCGGTTGAAAACAGCAAGGTGCTCGTAACGCCGAGGGCGGCGAGGGTTTTCAGCATGGCAATCTCCTGGGGTCGGGTTGGGGTGGCGTGCCAGTGGGACATCATGACCGGGGCCGCTGTTCAACACGGCGGCCCCGGGTGCTTAACAAATTCGATACGGCGATGTAACGTTAAGAAAACGTTAATAAAAAGTCAACATATTGTTTTGCTATACTTTCACCATCTTGCCCGGACCGAATTGCCATGACCGCACCCAAGCAACAAGCCAGCAGCCCTGAGGAAAATCGCGCCCCGGTTGGCCAGCGTATCGTTTCGTCGGCCCACCTCGTTTCCGAGAAGTCGCCGGAACTGTCCGAGTTCGAATTCGGCATGATCATCGCCGCCAACGCCTTCAACCGCTGGCTGATCCGTTGCATGGGCGCCGCCGGCGTCAAGGACATGACGCCGGTCGACGTGCTGGTGCTGCACCACATCAATCACCGGCGCAGCGAGAAACGGCTGTCCGACATCTGCTTCGTCCTCAATATCGAAGACACCCACGTCGTTTCGTACTCGGTGAAAAAGCTGCTCGGCATGGCCCTGCTCAACAGCACCAAGCGCGGCAAGGAAGTATTTTTCGCGACCACCGACGAAGGCGCCGCCCTCTGCCAGCGCTACCGGGAAGTACGCGAAGCCTGCCTGCTGCCCGGCTTTTCCGGCCTTTCGGAAGAGAACGAGCGACTCGGCGAACTGGCCCGCACGCTACGCCACCTGTCCGGCCGCTACGACCAGGCGGCACGCGCCGCCACCGCCTACTAAGCAGGTCGCCCAGACCAGGCGTGCAAAGGGCAAAAACCGGAATTCGGTTTTTGCCCTTTTTGATACGTCGACCGCAGCAATCAGAAACGGAAGATCGTTTTCAGCAACACGCTGCGCCCAAGCTGCGGCATGCGCCAGCGAGTGATCGGGAGCTGCTCGTCGACCGAGACCGGATCCTGGTAACGCTGGTCGAACAGGTTATAGATGCCGAAGGAAACCTCCCAGGGCTGCGTCGCCGGGGCATAGCTGAAGTTCAGATTGGCCAGGCCGTAAGCCGGCACTTTCTCGCTGCCGCCGGCCGCCCGCCGCTCACTCACCCACTGCCCTTCGAAAGCGGCCATCAGGCCGGCCAGGCCGGTCGGCACGGCGAGGTTGAGCTTGAGCATGTGCTGCGGCGAATTGTCCATGCCGCCCTCGGCATTGGCGGCATATTGCGTCGTGTAGCCGGTGCGCAGCCGGGCGCGGTTGCTCCACTGCTGTTCATATTCCAGTTCCAGACCGGTCGCCCGCACCGTGCTGCCATTCATCGCCTGGCCGGTCGTATCGGTCGATACCAGACGCTGCAGGTTGAAGGTGTAGAGCGCCGCGGTCAGCCGCGAAGTCAGGCCCAAACGCTTCTCCCAGGCGAATTCGAGCGACTGCATTTTTTCACTCTGCACGTCCGGGTTGCCGTAGGAATAGCTCGGTGCGACATAGAAGCGCTCATAGACCGACGGCGTCCGGAAGGCCGTGCCGTAGAGCAGCTTGAAAATACCGTAGTCCGCACCATCATGAACGAGGCCGAGACGCGGGCTCCAGAACGACTCCTGGCCGGGAACCTGGTCGTAGCGGACGCCCAGGGTCAGCAGGTTGGCACTGCCGAGCTGGATTTCGTCCTGCAGATAGAGGGTGCCCTGCCGGCGCTGCCGGCTGTCGTTCAGGCAGGGCGCGCTGCCGACACCGTAGCAGCCGTAGCCAGGGTCGTCGTTGAGCTGGTACTGGCGGGTATCGAAGCGGTATTCGAGACCGAGCGTCCACCGCTGGTCGGACCAGGCGGTGGACACCAGGCGGTTTTCGAAACCCCACCAGTTGCCGCGCGCCCGGTCGCGGTTGATCACCCGGGCGACATCCGGCGAATAGTCGTAGGGGAAATTCGCGTCGTAACCGTACTCGCCGACGTAGAGGCGCTGGTAGAGCGCGGTCCGGGCATTGATCTGCCAGTCCTTGGCCAACTCGGCCAGCGAATAGCGATCGCTTTCCCGGTGGCCGTGGTCGTCGAAAATGGTGCCGTAACTGGCGGTCGGCACCGTCTTGTCGCGCTCGCTGTGGATCAGCGTGAAGCGCCAGTCGCTGCCGCGGGCCCGGACGAAGAGCTGGCCGCCGTTCTCGGCACCGACCCCGTGCGCCCGCTGCGGCTCGCCGCTGGCGCTGACATCGTCGAAATTGAGGCTGCGCCCGCCGGCATCGAAACCGCTCACCGAGAGCAGCAGGTCGGTTTCCTTGGCTCGCCCGCCCCAGCTCAGGCGGGCCCGGCCTTCCTGGCCGCTGCCCAGGGCGAGGCCAAGCTCGCTGCCCTTGAGGCTCTGGCCGCTGCGGGTGATGACATTGATCACACCGAACATCGCATCGCCGCCGTAGACCGAGGCACTCGGCCCGCGCACGACTTCGATCCGCTCGACCAAGTCGAGATCGAGCGGAAAAGCGCTGTCGACCGGCGCGCCGGCATAGATGTTCTCGTTGATCGGCACCCCGTCGATCAGGATCTGCAGGCGCGGCCGATAGTCGCCCGGCGCCGAAATGCCGCGTACCCCGGCATAGGTGTAGGTGTGGTCGTTGGTGACATTGAACCCCTGCAGGGTGCGCAAGGCATCGCCGAGGCTGCGCCAGCCGTAGAGCCGGATGTCTTCCCGCTTGAGGATCGAGACGACCGAGGGAATCGCGTCGGCATTCTCGGCGAATTTCGGCGTCGACATGATGCGCACATTGACCAGATCTTCGAGCGGTATCTCGATGGCATCGAACTCGGCCCGCGCCAGTCCGGCAGCCATCAGTGCCAACAGCAAGGCGCTGGCACGGGGCAGCCGGCGGCGTGATAACGACATGCTCATTGCTGAGGGGCCTCCGCGGCGAGGGGCGGTTGGAAGGCGATGAACTCCGCCGCCGGCATCGGCCGGGCGAACAGGAAGCCCTGAAAGATATCGCAGCCCATCCGGCGCAACAATGCCGCCTGCTCTGCCGTTTCAACGCCTTCAGCCACCACCTTCAGGCCGAGGGCATGGCCGAGATCGATCACCGCCTGGACCAGCGCCCGTTCGGTGCGGTCGCTGGCGAGATCGGTGATGAAGGAACGGTCGATCTTGATTTCGTCGATGGCAAAACGGTTCAAGTAGCCGAGCGACGAAAAGCCGGTCCCGAAATCGTCCAGCGCGATACGGACGCCCAGCGCGCGCAGGGCATCGATGACACGGCGGGCCGCTTCGGCATCGCGCATCAGCACGCTTTCGGTCAGCTCGACGATCAACAGGCCGGGCGGGATGCCGTGCCGGGCCAGAGCCTCGTCGATCAACTCGACCAGGCCGCGCTCGAAGAAGCTTTCGGCCGACAGGTTGATACTGACACTGGCCAGCGCCTGGCCATCCGCCAGCCAGTCGGCCAGTTGCCGGCAGACGACGTCGAGCAGCCATTCGCTGATCGGGTGGATGAGGCCGCTTTCCTCGGCCAGCGGGATGAAATTGACCGGCGAGACCATGCCCATCTCCGGATGCTGCCAGCGCAACAGGACTTCGGCCCCGACCAGTTCGCCACTGCCGGCCGAAATCTTGGGCTGGAAATAGGGTTGCAGCTGGCCGCCCTGCTCGACCGCCTGACGCAGGCTGCGTTCGAGGATCATCCGCTGCGCCGCTTCGCGGTCATGCTGCGGGTCGAAGAAATTGACCAGCGCGTGCTCCTCGGGATTGGCGGCGTGAGTGGCAACCAGCATCGCCCGCCGCAGCAGTTCATGCGTATCGGCCCCATCCTCGGGATAGAAGGCGATGCCGATCGACGTCCGGATCAGGAACTCTTCGCCGAGCAACACCATGGGCTGGGCAATGACGCCGACGATCGCATCGGCGAAGCAGTGCAACTGCTCACGCCCCTGGCTGCCCGGCAGAACGATGACAAAGGACTGCTCGTCGTAGCGCGCCAGCTTGGCGGACTGGGCATGGCAACGCAGGCCGCTGCAACAGCTCGGTGGCGTTTCGAGCACGCCTTTGAGGCGGCCGGCCAGCACCTTCATCGCGGCGTCCGCCACTTCCTGGCCGGAAACGCTGGAAATATCGCGCAGACTGTCAATATGGATGAACAGGGCCGCCATGTATTGCGGCTCGCTGGCCCCTTCGATGTCACGCTCGAGCAACTCGATCAGGCGGCTGCGGTTATTCAGGCCGGTAACGCCGTCGTGCCAGGCCAGCTTGCGGATGCGCTCCTCCTGGGCGACGCGTTGCGTGATGTCCTGGGTGAAGCCGCTGCTGCCGCAGACGCCCCCTTGCTCGTCCAGCGTCGGGAAGGCCGTCTCATGAACATGGAAGCATTCGTTGTCGTCATTCAGGCTGCGCAGCCGGTAATCCAGACGGTAGGCGCGCCCGGCCTGCAGACTGGCCCGGGCCTTTCTCAGCATGGCCTGGTCCTCGTGGTGTACGCGGCCGAACAAGCGCGCCGCATCGACCGGCACGTCCGCTGCCCCGATGATGTCGAGATACTGGCGCGAGGCGGCAATCACCGTGCCCCGGCCATCCATTTCCCAGTTGCCGAGCTGGGCGATGTGCTGGGTGTTGATCAGGATCTTCTGGCTATCGATCAATTCCTTGTAAGTCCGGGCCGAACGCAGCAGGTAACGGACACGGTGCGGCAGCAGCGGCATGTTGAGCGGCTTGGTGATGAAATCGGTGGCACCGCAGCGATAGGCCTGGTCGATCGAGGCCTGGTCGTCGAGCGCCGTCAGCATGATGATCGGCAGATGCTGGAAGCGGTCCTGATGCCGAAGCAGGCGGCACATCTCGAAACCGTTGATGCCCGGCATCAGTACGTCGAGCAGCACGAGATCGGGCACTTCGCCGGCCTGCATCAACTGCAAAGCCTCCTCGGCCGACTCGGCGACGCTGACTTCGAATTCGTGCTGGGCGAGCACCGTCTGGGTAATCGTCCGCATGACCGGCTCGTCATCGACGATCAGGATGCGGGGTCGCCTGTCCATTGCGTTCACTGAGCACCTCCACGGGGCAATTGGTTCAGCCACTCGCCCACCACTTTCTCGATTGCGGGAAAATCAGCCACCAGACGCCGGATTAGCGGCCGCGCTGCAGCCCAGTCACCGGCCCGGGCCAAGGTCTCGGTCTCTTTGCAGAGTGCCGAAAACCCGGCCAGCCCGATGGCTGCGCTGGCGCTTTTCAGGTTGTGCACGATGCGAATGATGCGGTCGACCTCGAATTCCTGGTCAATATTGTTCAACACGGCGATCTGCTTGCTGCCCTCGCGCAAATAGGAGGTCAGGACGACGGGAATCACCACGTCGGCCTCCTGGCCGAGACTGGCCCGCAAATCGGGCAGGCTGAGCGCCGGAGCCGGGCCGCTCGCTTCAAGCGATGTCGCCTCGACCGGCACCGCGACGGGCACAACCGGGTTGGCCGCTGGCGGTCGACGCACGGCCGGCAGCCAGCGCAACAGCGCGCTGCGTACCCGGGCGATGGTCACCGGCTTGCTGACGTAATCGTCCATGCCGGCCTGCAGGCACATCTCGCGATCACCGGCCAGGGCATTGGCGGTCAATGCGATGATCAACTGGCGCGACAGGCCGCCTGCCGCCTCGCGCTCGCGAATCAGGCGGGTCGCCGTCAAACCGTCCATCACCGGCATCTGGACATCCATCAGGACCAGGTCGAAAGACTCCTGCTCGAGCAGGGCCACCGCTTCGGCACCATTGACCACGCCATGCACCGAGCAGCCCAGCGTGGCGAGAATCTGTTCGAGGATCAGGCGGTTGGTCTCGTTGTCTTCGACCATCAGGACGCGGGCATTGAACTCGACCTCCCCCGTTTCCTCCGGCTTGCCCGGCTCGTCGGCGGTCAGACCC
>NZ_LODL01000007.1:110627-351015 GCF_001551835.1 Dechloromonas denitrificans
GGCTGGGTCAGGAACATCGAGTCGGCCAGACCGACCAGAACGCTCATCGGCGTTCGCAAGTCGTGGGAAATCGCTGACAGCACCGAATTGCGCAAACGCTCGGATTCCATTTGCACGGTCGTATTCTGGGCAACTTCGACGTAATGGACCCGTTCCAGCGCAATGGCGATCAGCGAGGCAAAGGTATCGAGCAATCGTCTTTGTTCCGGGATCAGCAGGCGGTCTGAATGGCGGATCTCCAGGGCCAGTACCCCCCGCTGGCGCATCGGCGCCTTCAGCGGCAAATACAGGATCGGGCTGGCAGCCAGCGTGTTCGTGCCCAGCCCGGCCGCTTCGGCGTGATCGAAGGCCCACTGGGCAATCCCCATATCAACGGCAGGCAGACCGTTGACCGAAGGCAGTGCCGGTTGCAGGCGGTCGTTATCATCGGTCAGCAGGAAAGCGGCCTTGGCCCCCAGTTCGGCAACGATGAAGCGCTCGCCGATTTCGGCGATCTGCTCGGGCATCAGGGCGGCCGAAAGATCGCGTGACATTTCATAAAGGGAACGCACCCGCTGCTCCCGGCGTGTCGCGACCTTGGCCTGGTATTTCGAACCGGCAGTCAGTTGGCCGGTGATCAGACCGACCACGAGCATGACGGCAAATGTCATCAGATACTGGACATCGGTGACGGCAAAGGAAAAACGGGGCGGGACGTAGAAAAAGTCGAAGATGGCGACCGACAGGAAAGAGGCCAGCACCCCCGGGCCGCGCCCGTAGCGTAGGCTGACCAGCACCACTGCCAGCAGAAAGACCATGACGATGTTGGGCAGGTCGACAATCGGGAAGAGCAAGGCAGCGGCGAGTCCGGCCAGCGCACAACCCGCGGCAGCCTTGGCGTAGGCTGGCCACTGGTCGAAAAGGCTGTCGCCAATCCGCTCCTGGCCTCCTTTTCCGGGTTCCCGGTCGGGATCGGAGCGCGCCACCTGCAGGACATCGAGATCGGGTGCGCGCTGGCCAATGCGGTCGGCAAAGGAACGATACCAGGGGCGCCAGGGACGCGGGTGATCTCGACCGACAAGAATCTTCGACAGATTGTGATCGCGGGCATATTTGACGACCAGTTCCTCGACGTCGCTACCGGACAGTGTCGCCGTCTGGGCGCCCAACTCCTCGGCCAGCTTGAGGTTGCGCAGGACGCGATGGCGGCTCTCCTCGGAGAGGCGCTGCAAGGCAGGGGTTTCGATATAGATGGCATGCCACGGGGCTTCCAGCCGGCTAGCCACGCGAGCGGTGGTACGGACCACCTTTTCGGCCGCCGCACCGGTGCCGATGCAGGCCAGCAAGGAATCCCGGGTCTGCCAGATAGGCGAGACCGACTGATCGCGCCGGTATTGCAGCATCTGGTCATCGACTCGATCGGCCGTCCGGCGCAGAGCCAGTTCGCGCAGGGCAATCAGGTTGCCCTTGCGAAAAAAATTACGGATCGCCCGCTCGGCCTGATTGGCCAGATAGACCTTGCCCGCCTTCAGGCGCTGCAGAAGTTCATCGGGCGGCAAGTCGACCAGCACCACCTCGTCGGCGGCGTCGAAGACCTTGTCCGGCACCGTTTCCCAGACCCGGATGCCGGTAATGCCGCTGACCACATCGTTGAGGCTTTCCAGGTGCTGGACGTTGACCGTCGAATAGACGTCGATGCCGGCCGCCAGCAATTCGTCGATGTCCTGCCAGCGCTTGGCATGGCGCGAACCGGCGACATTCGAATGGGCCAGCTCGTCCATCAGGATCAGCGTTGGCTTGCGAGCCAGCGCGGTATCCAGGTCAAACTCCCGGAGGATGCGGTCCCGATAGGGAATGTCACGCAACGGCAGATGTTCGAGACCGTCGGCCATGACCTCGGTTTCCATCCGGCCATGGGTTTCGACGACGCCGATCACCACATCCACCCCGGCCAGCAGTTGCTGCCGGGCTGCGCCCAGCATAGCGTAGGTCTTGCCGACCCCGGCCGAGGCGCCGAAAAAGATTTTCAGCTTGCCGCGCCGGGCTTTTGCCTCTTCTTCATTCAGGCGATTCAGCAACTGGTCGGGATCGGGGCGCTGGTCAGTCATTTTTATCCTTTTACAACCATCCGACTCGTCGGAAATGAACGTAGAGCGCGACACAGGCGGTACCGATGGCGAGCAGCGCCATGGGGTAGCCATACTCCCATTGCAATTCCGGCATAGCCTTGAAATTCATTCCCCAGATGCCGGCAAAGGCGGTGGCGACGGCGAAGATGCCGGCCCAGGCCGCAAGTTTCTTGTTCACTTCACTTTCTTCAATGGTCACCATCGAAAGGTTGACCTGGATCGCCGTGCCGATGGTGTCCCGGATGGTGTCGAGCGAGGCATTGATCCGGGCGAGGTGATCATAGACATCGCGGAAGTAGTCGCGGCTATTGGCGCAGACTGCCGGCCCCCGGCCGCCCGAAAGCTTGCCGGTGGCCTCCATCATCGGCGCGACCGCATGCTTGAGGAAAGTGATCTTGGACTTCAGGTCGTAAAGCCGTTCGATATTGCTGCGCGCCGCGCCTTTGGCGAAGATTTGCTCTTCGATCTTTTCCAGTTCCGACTCCAGCCGGTCCATGATCGGGAAATAGCGGTCCACGACCGCGTCCATCAGGGCATAAAGCACAAAGCCGGCCCCCTGGCGAAGCAGATGCGGTTCCCGTTCGCAGCGTTCGCGCACCCCGAGAAAATGCTGCTGGCTGCGGTTCCTGACTGACAGGATGTAGTTCCGGCCAACAAAGACGTTCACTTCACCGACATTGAACTCGCCTTTGTCCTGCTCCAGCAGGTGCATGACGGCGAATACCGAATCGCCGTATTCCTCGATCTTCGGCCGCTGGTGGCCGTGCCGGGCATCCTCCACCGCCAGATCGTGCAGGGCGAACTCTTCCTTCATCTGATCGAGTTCCTGCGGCGTTGCATCGCGCAGCGCTACCCAGACGAAGCAATCCGGCTTGGCCAGATAGTCGCTGATTTCCTCGACTGAAAGGTCTGCCAGACGCGAGCCGTTTTCGTAGGCGACACAATTGATCAGCATGTTTTACTCCCCGCTTTTCGAGAGCCTCCATCCTGCACGGCTTTGGCGATTTCGGCGAGTACTCTGGCCCGGACCAGGCCGGGGAAAACCGTCTTGCAGCGAGGGGAACAGGTCAATTGCTGGCCATAGGCCAAACGATCGAGGACCGGATGCACTTCATGCCGGCCACCGCAAACCGGACAGGTATGGAATGCCATGGCAGCTTATGCCGCATGTTCGGCATAACGCGCCAGGGCGACTGCCTGATCGGCGATCACCGACGAAACGATGAAAGTCTCCCGGCCACATGCATTCCCGAGGTTGAGCGCCAGACTGAGCGCCGCGACCCCGGCCACCGCCATCCGTACGGGTTCCCCGTAGCCGGACAGAAAGACCCTGATCCCTTCAATCCCCATGCCCGTTGCCGGAAATTTCATCACCACGGCAGGCTTGCCGGGCTCCAGGGCAGCGATTTCAAGAGAATCCTTCGTCGAGGCGATGCCGATGCATAAGTCCGAGTTCATGTTGTCCTTCACTTTCGATTGATGAATAGCCAGGCCAGGCCCAAGGGAACAAGGATGGCCGCGATGGCCAACAGAAAATTGACGACATCCATGTTTTCTCGTTTCAACGGTTTGGGCACACGAACAATGCTAGGCAAATCGATTTCAAGATTTTGCAAAATATCGGGCGTCCGGCATAAAAAGAATGTAAAGATCGGCCCGTCTGCAATCAGGCGATGAGCGGCCAGGCATCGAACTGTTTTTTGGCCTCAGCGGCTTGTCCGCACCGCCACAAGCGCTCGCGGAAGGCCTGATCGGAGAACATTTGCGTCGCCTCGGCCAGAATTCGGAGGTGCTCTTCCGTGGCCTGTTTCGGCACCAGCAGGACAAGAATATCGGAGACCGGCTGGTCATCGGGCGCATCGAAAGGAATGGGCGAACGCAGGCGGATGTAGGCAATCTGTATCCGGTCGAGATCCTTGATCCGGGCATGGGGCACGGCAACGCCATCGCCCAGGCCCGTTGCCCCGACCTCTTCCCGACGGGACAGGCTAAGGACGACCCAAGCTTGCGGCATGCCATGTTTTCTCTCCATATGCCGGCCAATTTCTTCAAAAAGCTGGCGTTTGTTTGCTACTTCCAAGTCGAAGATGATGTCTTCGGTGCGAAGTAGATCGGCGATGGTATTCAATTGGAGTTCCTCCACAGGATGATGCACCCGCCATCGTTCGATCCATTGGCGGTGAAAGGGAGGGAGAGCGCCCGCTCCCCCTTTCTCAATCTTGAACGCGGGCATGCCTACGATCAGAAAGTCCTGGACACCGATAGAACGGCAGTGCCGCGACCGGCATCCTTGGTCTTCGAACCGTTCTGTACGCCGTTGCTACCCAGGCTGTTGCTGAAGCAATAGAACTCGCCATTGGCACACTTGCCCTGCGCATCGGTGCCGATGTAGGCAGCACTGAGCACCCAGCCGCTGATATCCTTGGTCACGCCCAGCTTCCAGTCCGTATAGGAACCGTTGTCGGTGCTGCCGTCAGCGTTGGTATAGCGAAGATCCTTCATGAACAGATGGCCAACGTGAGCATTGACGCCCCAGCCGTCCCCCAGGTCGTAGTTGGCAGCAAGGTCGAGATAGCTGGTTCCGTCGGTTTCGGGAACGCTGAAATAGTCGGTCACGGCATAGGAATATTTCAGGGAGAGGAATTTCCACGACGCGCCAACATAGACTTCACCGTTGGACACTGTGCCATCCGCCGTCTTGCCCGGGTACTTGCCGTTGAGCGCTGCCCCCGAGTACTTGGAGCCCGGATAGTAGTAATAGAGGGCGCCGAGATCGATACCGAAATCGCCGAACGTGGTCTTGTAGCCACCGTAAAAATCCATTTCCAGGTTGCCTTCCGGATAACCCGCACCGGAGGAAACATTGGAGTTCCAGTTACCAAGATAGATACCGCTGGCGTGCGAGTAATCGAAACCGCCTTGCAGGGCAGGCTTGCCGAAAGTCTGGTCGATACCGCGGAAGCGGTAGCTGGAGAACAGGCCGAGGTTGCCGGTCAGCGTGTGCTCGGGCGTTGGTGCCTCGTCGGCGAACAGCGGTGCCGAAAAACAGGCGACCAGGGCAAGGGCAACAATGGAACGGACGGAAGTGGCATTCTTTTTCATACAAGTCTTTCAGTTTGTTTAACGGAGTGCATCAAGTGCGATATTGAGTTGCAGCACATTGACCCGTGCTTCGCCAAAGACCCCCAACTGGCGGCCTTCGGTGTGCTGGCTGACCAGCGCCTTGACATCGGCGGCCAGCAGATGGCGCTGGCCGGCGACGCGGGCCACCTGGTAGGCCGCGGCTTCCGGGCTGATATGCGGATCGAGGCCGCTGGCCGAGGCATTGACCAGGTCGGCCGGAATCGGCAGTTTGTTGTCGGGATCGGCTGCCTTCAGGGCTTCGATCCGCCCCTTGACCGCGTCAACCAGTGCCGGATTGAGCGGCCCCTGGTTGGAGCCGCTGGAGGCCGAGGCGTTATAGGGCATCGGCCCGGTGGCCGAGGGACGGCCCCAGAAGTACTTGGGATCGGTGAAGTTCTGGCCGATCAGGCGGGAACCGACCGCCTTGCCATCCTTGACGATCAGGCTACCGGCGGCGGCTTCGGGAAAAGCGACCTTGGCGATGCCGGTGACGGCGAGCGGATAGACGATACCGGTGACGGCGGTGAGCAGCACGAAGAGGCTGACGGCGGGGCGTAACAGGGTTTTCATGAGTTTTCTCCTCAGGCCAGGCCGACGGCGGCAATCGCCAGGTCGATCAGCTTGATGCCGATAAAGGGAACGATGACGCCGCCCAGGCCGTAGATCGCCAGGTTCTGGCGCAGCAGGGTCGCCGCGCCGAGTGGCCGGTACTTGACGCCTTTCAGCGCCAGCGGAATCAGGAAGACAATGATCAGGGCGTTGAAGATCACCGCCGACAGGATGGCCGAGGCCGGACTGGCCAGCCCCATGACGTTGAGCGCGGCGAGTTGCGGGTAAGTCGTCACGAAGGCGGCCGGGATGATCGCGAAGTACTTGGCGATGTCGTTGGCGATGGAAAACGTCGTCAGCGAACCGCGCGTCATCAGCATCTGCTTGCCGGTCTCGACGACTTCGATCAGCTTGGTCGGGTTGGAATCGAGATCGACCATGTTGCCAGCCTCCTTGGCCGCCTGCGTACCGGTATTCATGGCCACCGCGACGTCGGCCTGGGCCAGCGCAGGGGCGTCGTTGGTGCCGTCGCCGGTCATCGCCACCAGCCGGCCTTCGGACTGGTATTCGCGAATCAGCGCCAGCTTGGCTTCCGGCGTCGCTTCCGGCAGGAAGTCGTCAACCCCGGCCTCGGCGGCGATGGCGGCGGCCGTGATGCGGTTGTCACCAGTCACCATGACGGTCTTGATGCCCATCTTGCGCAACTCGGCGAAGCGTTCCTTGATGCCGCCCTTGACAATGTCCTTGAGCTCGATGACGCCCATGACGCGCGCTTTTCCGTTGACCACATCGGCCACCACCAGCGGCGTGCTGCCGCGGCGGGCGACTTCTTCCACCTTGCCCGCTACCGACGGCGGGAATTTGCCGCCCAAGGCTTCAACGTGTTTCTTGATGGCATCGGCGGCGCCCTTGCGGACCTGGCGACCGGCCATGTCTACCCCGCTCATCCGGGTATGGGCCGAAAAGTGCACAAAATGGGCATCCAGCGCGTGAATGTCGCGCTCACGTAGCTGAAAGCGCTGCTTGGCGAGCACCACGATGCTGCGGCCTTCCGGCGTTTCATCGGCCAGCGAGGCCAGTTGGGCAGCATCGGCCAGTTCGGCTTCGCTGACGCCATCGGCTGGCAGGAAGATCGAGGCTTGACGGTTGCCGAGCGTGATCGTGCCGGTCTTGTCCATCAGCAACACATCGACGTCGCCGGCCGCTTCGACGGCACGCCCGGAGGTGGCGATAACGTTGGCCTGCATCATGCGGCTCATGCCGGCGACGCCGATCGCCGACAGCAGCCCGGCAATGGTGGTCGGGATCAGGCAGACGAGCAGCGCAATCAGCACCGTAATGCTGATCGGCGTACCGGCGCCGGCGACTTCGACGCTGAACATCGAGAACGGCAGCAGGGTCACCACAACACCGAGGAAGACGATGGTCAGCGCCACCAGCAGGATGGTCAGGGCGATTTCGTTCGGCGTTTTCTGGCGCTTGGCATTTTCGACCATGGCGATCATGCGGTCGACGAAGGTTTCACCCGGATTTACCGTGACGCGGACGATGATCCAGTCGGACAACACGCGGGTACCGCCGGTGACGGCCGAGAAGTCGCCGCCGGATTCGCGGATGACCGGGGCCGATTCGCCGGTGATGGCCGACTCATCGACCGAGGCAACGCCTTCGATGACTTCGCCGTCGGCCGGAATGGTTTCCTGGGCCTGGACGAAGATCACATCGCCCTTGCGCAGGTCGGTAGCGGGAACGAGATTCCACTTGGCCCCATGCTGCGGTTCGAGCAGCTTCTTGGCCCAGGTTTCTTTCTTCAGGCCGCGCAGCGAAGCCGCTTGTGCCTTGCTGCGCCCTTCGGCCAGCGCCTCGGCGAAATTGGCGAACAGAACCGTAAACCACAGCCAGATGGTGATCATCAGGATGAAACCGGCCGGCGCTTCGCCTTGGCCACCGAGGGCTTGCAGCCAGAGGATGGTGGTCAGGATGCTGCCGACGTAGACGACGAACATCACCGGATTACGCCATTGCACCGCCGGATTCAGTTTCCGGAAGGCATCGGCGATGGCTGGCAGGGCCAGCGTCGGATCGAACAGGGTAAAAGTCTTGCGGGTCATTATTTTCTCTCCCCCAGCTTATTGAGCGGCCCAGAGCACCAGGTGCTCGATGACGGGACCAAGAGCCAGCGCCGGGACGTAATTCAACAAACCGACCAGCAGCACGGTGCAGATCAGCAGCGTGACGAACAGCGGGCCATGCGTCGGCAAGGTGCCGGCACCGACGGCAATGCGCTTCTTGGCGGCCAGCGAACCGGCGATGGCGAGCACCGGCACGATCACGCCGAAGCGGCCGAACCACATGGCAATACCCAGCATCACGTTGAAGAACGGCGTGTTGGCGGACAAGCCAGCGAAGGCGCTGCCGTTGTTGTTGGCGGCCGAAGTGAAGGCATAGAGAATTTCCGAGAAGCCATGGGCGCCCGGGTTGGCGATGCCGGCCCGGCCGTCGGCGACCATCACCGCGATGGCGGTGCCGACCAGCACGAGCAGCGGGGTGACCAGGATGGCGATGGACACTATCTTCATCTCGAAGGCCTCGATCTTTTTGCCCAGGTATTCCGGCGTCCGGCCAATCATCAGGCCGGCGATGAAGACGGCCATGATGGCGAAGACCAGCATGCCGTAGAGACCGGTACCGACGCCGCCGAAGACGACTTCGCCAAGCTGCATGTCGAGCAGCGGCACCAGGCCACCGAGCGGCGTAAACGAGTCGTGCATGGCGTTGACCGCGCCGCACGAGGCGAGCGTCGTGATGGTGGCGAACAGCCCGGAGTCGGCAATGCCGAAACGGGTTTCCTTGCCTTCCATGCTGCCGGCGGCCGAATCGACACCTAGTTGGGTGAGCAGCGGATTAGCTTGTTGTTCGAAATGCATCGCGGCGTAGGCCAGGGTGACGAACATGATGCTCATCGCGGCGAGGACGGCCCAGCCCTGGCGGGTGTCGCCGACCATGCGGCCGAAGGTGAAGCACAGCGCCGCCGGAATCAGGAAAATCGACAGCATCTGGATAAAGTTGGTCAGCGGCGTCGGATTTTCATAGGGGTGCGCCGAATTGGCGTTCATGAAGCCGCCGCCGTTGGTGCCCAGCATCTTGATCGCTTCCTGCGAGGCGACCGGCCCCATGGCCAGCGTCTGGGTTTGCGTCTGCGCCGGCTCGGTGACGACTGCCCCGTTGTCGTCCTTCACAGGCTGGCCGGCCTCGTCGACTTTGGGATTATCGAAACTGGTCACTTCCAGCGTCGTCACTTCCTGGTAAGCGTCGAAATTCTGAATGACCCCCTGGCTGGTCAGGAAGACCGCGCACACAATGGAAATTGGCAGCAGCACGTAGAGCGTGACGCGGCTCAGATCGACCCAGGCATTACCGATTGTCTTCGCCGTATGGCGGGCAAAACCGCGGATCAGCGCGATGACGACAACGATACCGGTGGCGGCCGACAGGAAATTCTGCACGGCCAGCGCCAGCATCTGCGTCAGGTAGCTCATGGTGGATTCGCCGCCATAGCCCTGCCAGTTGGTATTGGTAGCAAAGCTGATCGCCGTGTTGAAGGCGGAATCCGGGCTGACGCCGGGGAAAGCCTGCGGGTTGAATGGCAGATCGGCCTGCAGGCGCTGCAGGGCATAGACCGTCAGTGCACCGAGCGCATTGAAAAGCAGGATGGCAAAGGCGTATTTCAGCCAGCCCATTTCTTCGTCGGGGCGGATGCCGCACAGACGATAGAGTGGACTTTCGATCTTGCCAGCCAGACGGAAGCGACCGTCCATTACATTGGCGATGTAAGTCCCCAAGGGTTTGACGGTCAGCAACAGGACGGCAAGAAACAGTCCGAGCAAAATCCAGGCATGAGTACTCATGAAAATTTCTCCGGATTGAGCAGCGCGGCGACCAGATAAACCAACAGGCCGGCGGCGACAGTACCGCTAAGAATGAAAAGCCAAGTCATTTGGCACCTCCCAGCCGGGCACAGCCGGCGGCGAGGCCGAGCATCAGGGCAAAGAACAGCCCGATGCCGGCAAGATAGACGAGATCCATAAGTACTCCCCATGTAGATATTGCGACAGGTTCATACTAGGAAAATCGCTATTAAAGTTTTCGAAAAACCTGGGGGTCGGTATATAAAAAAACGGTAAAAACCGGGGGCAGCAAGTGCTTCAAATGCACAGGAAATAGGCACTCATGCAGGCTGCTCCGGCCGAGCCATGTCCAGTCAGCCTGATGGCCAAAAGCGGCATATCGTCTGCCTGGGCGGTATGCCGATCAGCATCAGACGCTCGGTCAGCGCATGGTCGATACTGAGCGCGATGAAATTGACGCGATGAAGCCGGGATACTGAGCACACCGCCGCCCGTTTTTGCCCAGCTAGGCAGGTCGACCGCAGCAATCCACTCCCGGCCGGACAATAAAAATGCCGCTCAGTCTTTACTGAACGGCATCACCTTGTCAGGACTTCTTGTTAGGCCGTTCTGCTCTTCAGGCAGCCTGTTTCTGATGCGAGCCGGTCGCCGCAACGAACCTGTCTCTGGCACCAGTGGCGGCGGCGACATTGGCTTCGGTGATTGCCGAAAGCTTCTTCATGCCGCCAGCGCAGGCACTCATCAGCGAGCCCCAGTTCTGGGCGGCTGATAACTGATCGGTCGGCATGGCGAGGGCTTGGCCACAGAGCTGCGCGGCCTCGGCCTGCGCCTGGGTCAGGATTTCACAACTCTCGCGGAAGTAGGCGAGCGTTCTTTCGAAGACCGGCTGACCGAGGACCGATTGACAGGCGAATGGCCCCGGACTATCGCTCATGTGCGTGGCGGCGTTGGTGACCGAAACGTAGTCTTCCACCGTCTTGTTTGCTGCCTGCACAGTCAGCTCGCCGAGGCGGACCGAGCTGCTCAGATAAATTTGGGCCAGGCCCGGCAGGACATTGAAGCTGTCGGCAATGCCGGCGAAGCTGGGGGTATGGATTTTGGTACTCATGATTTTTCCTTTTCGGAACTCTGAGTAAAGTGATGCAAGGGAAGAATCACCCTGGGTGCTGCATCACGGTGGCCGCTGTTGGCGGGAGACTGCTGCGACGCAGCAATCGATTGAGTATCCCCGCTTGCACCAGAGAATCCATGTAAGTTGTGTAACCCTATGTCGGGCAGCGCACGCTTCGGCTCGCCAAGGCCCGCCATCCCTGGCCGGAGCGCTGGTCGCCGCAAGAAAAATCTTCAATAGCCGGACCACGGCAAGGCTGGCGCGATCAGGCGCCGCCCTTCATCGCCGGCAACGCGACCAAAACGCTCGCCGCCACCTTCCCATTCACGTTGGGCTTCGGCAATCTGTGCCTTGCTGAAGCCGACAAAGTTCCACCACATCAGTACCGGTTCGCCAAACGGCTCGCCGCCGAGCACGAGAATCCGCGTGCCGGCAGCCATTTCCAGTTCGAGGCTGTCCGCCCCCATGCCCAGGTAGGCAAACTCATCCGTCGCAAAACGCTCGCCGGCGATCCCGATTTCGCCTTCGAGCAGCAGGATTCCGTATTCGAACCCCGGCATCAGCGGCAAGCTGATCCTGGCCGCCAAACTGCTGCAGGCATCGAGCCCGAGCAGCGGCGAATGGAATTCGCCCACCATCGTTCGCCCGGCAAAGCTGCCGGCCAGCAGCGTGAAGCTGCAGCCGGCCTCAGTCCAGCGTGGCAGGTCGGCGTAGTGCGCGAAACCCGGCGCGCAGTGGGTCGCTGTATCCGGCAGGGCAATCCACAACTGCGCGGCATGGAGGCGCAGCCCGTCGTGCAGCGAGTCCTCGGTATGCACCACGCCGTGACCGGCCGTCATCAGGTTGACCTCGCCCGGGCGGATGATCTGTTCGTTGCCCAGACTGTCGCGGTGCAGCACCTCGCCTTCGATCAGCCAGGTAAAAGTTTGCAAACCGATATGCGGGTGGGCACCGACGTGCATCCCTTTGCCCGGTCCAAACTGCACCGGCCCGAGATGATCGACAAAGCACCAGGCACCCACCATGCGCCGCTGGCGGCTGGGCAAGGCGCGCAGCACCATCATGCCGTCACCGATGTCGGACGGGCGCCCGCCAATGCGTTGGATGGGGTTCATCGTATTTCCTCCAGGTTGCTCAGGCCGGCCAGGCGCGGGATACGATTTTCACATTAGCACCGGCTCAGCCAGGAGGCGAATCGACAGCGAGAATCTGTGCGAAACGCTCGGCCAGCGGGGTGGCCTGGACGGGCAGGATCACCGCGCTGTGCGCCACGGCATCGGCGTCGGCTAGCGGCCGGTAAGTCAGCCCTGCCGCGCCGAGGCGGGTCATCCGTTCGGGGACGACGGCGAGGCCGAGGCCGGCGGCGACCAGATCGAGCATCGAGGTCTTGCGCGAAATGACGCGCGCCATTTTCGGCACGAAACCGCGCTGCAGGCACAGCTCGGTGACCCGCCGGGCGAGGCCGCCGCGTTCGCGATGCACGGCCGAAACAAAGGCTTCGCTCGCCAGTTCGGCCAGCGCCAGCGAGGTGCGCCCGGCCAGTGGATGGGTTGCCGGCAGCGCCAGCCAGAGCCGCTCGGCCGGCATGTCGAGCAGCCGGACCGCCGGGTCGCGGCGCAGCACCGGCAAACGGACGATGCCGAGATCGGCCTTGCCGCTGGCCACTTCGCTGATTTGGGTTTCGGAGGCGATGCGATCGAGGTCGATGCGTGCCTTCGGCGAAGCGGCGAGAAACTGCTGGATCGCCGGCAGCAGGCTGACAGCCGGTATCGAACTGGAGTGCAGCAGGCGGAGCACGCCGGCCTCGCCACTGGCCAATTGCCCGCCCTCTTCCGCCGCCGCGGCCAGCATCTGCTCGATGCCAAGCACCCGGTCGCGATAGAGCGCGCCGGCCGGCGTCAGGCGGACGCCGCGCGCTTCGCGAAGAAACAACGGGAAACCCAGTTCCGCCTCGAGCAGCGCAATCTGCCTGCTCAAGGCCGGCTGGGCGACGAACAGGCTGGCGGCGGCCGGCGTAAAGCCGCCGAGATCGGCCACGGTCAGGAAATAACGAATCTGCTTCAGGCTAGCCATGCTTTTTTGGAATGCCACATGAAGTTATTTGATATTTGTTTTATACCGCATCGACTCCCAGAATTGAATCGTTCAATTTCGAAAGCCCGTTGCCATGAACGATTTGCTCGCTTTGCTCCCCGCCTCCATCCAGCTCAGCCATCTGCTGCTCGCCATCGCCGCGCTCGTCGTCGCCTATGCCATTTTTACGCTGGTCGGTTTCGGCTCGGCGCTGCTCGCCGGCGCGCCACTCGCCCTGGTCATGCCGGTCGCCCGCATCGTGCCGCTGCTCGCCATGCTCGACTGTGGCGGTGCCGCGCTGCGCGGCTGGCAAGCGCGCCAGGCGGTGGCCTGGCCGGAATTCCGCCGGCTTTTTCCCGGCATGCTGCTCGGTCAGTTGCTCGGGGTGGCCGTCCTCGCCCGCCTATCGCCGGCCCTGATGGCGATTTCGCTCGGTCTGTTCGTCGCCATTCAAGGCTTGCGCGGCCTGCTCGGAAAGAAGACGGCGCCCGGCGCCACCAGCGGCCATCCGTTCGGCTACGGCATCTTCGGCGGAGTCCTCGGCGGCCTGTTCGGCAGCGGCGGCTTTATCTACGCCGCTTACCTGGAACGCCGGCTGGCCGACCGCAACGCCTTCCGGGCAACCCAGGCCGTGCTGATTGCGCTGTCGACCGCCTGGCGCATCGTCCTCTGCCTGGTCGCCGGCCTGCTCGACCTCGACCTGTTGCTCCAGGCGCTCGCCTGCGCGCCGCTCATGGGGCTCGGCGTCTACCTCGGCCACCGCATCGACTTGCGGATCAGCCGGGAACAGTTGTTCCTGCTGCTCAACGGCCTGCTGCTGGCCTGCGGCCTGAGCCTGATCGTCCGTTTCGCCAGCTAAGCGGCGAGCGCCTCAGGGCAACATCCGGTCGCGCCGGGCGAGGGCCGGAAACAGCCTGAACCAACCGGCAGCGACCGCCAGCGTGCCGACCCCGCCGAGGACCACCGAGCCGACGGCACCGAACAGGGCGGCCGTCGCCCCGGATTCGAACTCGCCGAGTTGGTTCGAAGCGCCGATGAAGATCGAATTGACGGCCGAGACCCGGCCGCGAATTTCGTTCGGCGTTTCGAGCTGGACCAGCGTCATGCGCATGACGACGCTGATGTTGTCGAAGGCGCCGGTAATCGCCAGCGCCAGCAAGGACAACCCGAAATGTTCAGACAGCCCGAAGACCACCGTCGCCAGGCCGAAAACGCCGACCGAGCCCAGCAGCCACCGGCCGACCTGGCGCTGGATCGGCCAGCGCAACATGAGCAGCGACATCAGCAGCGCCCCGGCGGCCGGTGCGCCACGCAGCAGACCAAGGCCGGCCGGGCCGACATGCAGGATGTCGCGGGCGTAGATCGGCAACAGGGCGGTGGCGCCGCCGAGCAGTACGGCGAACAGGTCGAGCGAGGTGGCGCCGAGCAGCAGCTTGTTCTGCCAGACGAACTGGACACCGGCCAGCACGCTGGCCAGCGTCGTCGGTTCGGTTGATGGCAGGAACGGGTCATGGACGCTGAGCATCAGGCCAAAGGCGATCAGCAGCAGGCCGCCGGCGACGCCATAAACCCAGGCCGGCCCAGCGGCGTAGATCAGGCCGCCGAGCGCCGGGCCGCAAATCACCCCGGCCTGCATGCCGGTCGAACCGAGCGTCACGGCGCGCTCGAGCAGGTGCGTCGGCACCAGCATCGGCAGCAGCGCCTGCTGGCTCGGCATCTGGAAAGCACGCGCCGCGCCGAGCAGGATCGACAGGCCGAGGATCAGTTCGCGCGAAATGAAGGCGCCTTCGGTCGCCAATACCAGCAACAGGGCGACGCCGCTCTGGACCAGCATGCACAGTGCAAAGATCCGGCCGCGCCGCAGCTTGTCGACCAGATGGCCGGCCGGCAAGGTCAGCAGCAAGGCCGGCACGAACTGGAAGAGGCCGACCAGGCCGAGATCCCAGGCGCTGCCGGTGAGGTCGTACATCTGCCAGGCGACGGCCACCATCAGCATCTGCTGGGCCAGGACGGCGGCCAGACGGGCCAGCCAGAAACGGATGAACGGCCGTTCGGCCAACAGTGCGGAGAGCGTTGCTTGAGTCATGGGCCGAGCTTAGCAAACTTGACGGCGCGGCATTAAAGCAGGCTCGACATTTCCGGCCACCGACAGACGCGCCGACGGGGCTGCGTTAAAATACGCGCCCCTGACGCGCCCCCACGGATAGACACCATGCTGCGCCTGACCGAGATCAAGCTCCCCCTCCGCCCCTACACCGACGACGACCTGGCCGCCGCCATCGTCGAACGCCTCGCCATCGCCCCCGGCGAACTGCTCGGCTTCACGGTTTTCCGCCGCGGCTACGACGCCCGCAAGCGCAGCAACATCCTCTTCGTGTTCACGCTCGACGTCGAACTGCAGGACGAAGCCGCCGTCGTCAAGCGCCTGAAGGCGGCCAACAACGACGCCCATATCGGCCCGACGCCGGACACCCGCTACAAGTTCGTCGCCCAGGCCCCGGCCGATCTGAAGAGCCGGCCGGTCGTCATCGGCACCGGCCCCTGCGGCCTGCTTGCCGGCCTGATCCTGGCCCAGATGGGCTTCCGGCCAATCATCCTCGAACGCGGCAAGGCGGTGCGCGAGCGAACCAAGGACACCTGGGGCCTGTGGCGCAACAACAAGCTGAATCCGGAATCGAACGTCCAGTTCGGCGAAGGCGGCGCCGGCACCTTCTCGGACGGCAAGCTGTACAGCCAGATCAAGGACCCGCAGCACCACGGCCGCAAGGTGCTGGAAGAATTCGTCAAGGCCGGCGCGCCGGAAGAGATCATTTACGTCAGCAAGCCGCACATCGGCACCTTCCGGCTGGTCAAGATGGTCGAGAACATGCGCGCGACGATTACCGAACTCGGTGGTGAAATCCGCTTCGGCAGCAAGGTCGACCGCGTCATTATTGAAGATGGGCAGGTGCGCGGCGTCGAACTGGCCGGCGGCGAGACGATTGCCGCCGATCATGTCGTGCTCGCCATCGGCCACAGCGCCCGCGACACCTTCCAGATGCTGCACGACCAGGGCGTCTATATCGAAGCCAAGCCCTTCTCGATCGGCTTCCGCGTCGAACACCCGCAGACCCTGATCGACAAGGCACGTTTCGGGCCGAACGCCGGCAACGAACTGCTCGGCGCCGCCGACTACAAGCTGGTCCATCACTGCGCCAACGGCCGCTCGGCCTACAGTTTCTGCATGTGCCCGGGCGGCCAGGTGGTCGCCGCGACCTCGGAAGAAGGCCGCGTCGTCACCAACGGCATGAGCCAGTACTCGCGCGCCGAGCGCAACGCCAACGCGGCGCTGGTGGTCAACGTCAATCCGGAAGACTTCCCCGGCGACTACAAGACCAACCCGCTCGCCGGCATCGACTTCCAGCGGCAGTGGGAATCGGCCGCCTTCGTCGCCGGCGGCGGCACCTACGAGGCGCCGGCCCAGCGCATCGGCGATTTCCTGGCCGGCCGACCGTCGACCGCGCTCGGCGAAGTCGATCCCTCCTACCAACCGGGCGTGCACCTGACCGACCTGGCGAGTTGCGTACCGCCCTACGTTATCGAAGCGCTGCGCGAGGCGATCCCCGCCTTCGACAAGCAGATTCGCGGCTTCGCGATGGCCGATGCGGTGCTGACCGGCGTCGAGACACGCACTTCGTCGCCGATCCGCATCACGCGCAATGCCGAATGCCAGAGCCTGAATACGCGCGGCCTCTACCCGGCCGGCGAAGGCGCCGGTTACGCCGGCGGTATCCTGTCGGCCGCCGTCGATGGCATCAAGGTTGCCGAACAGGTGGCGCTGAGCATGGTCAAGACCGGCAGCTAAGCGCCGATGCCGGCGGTCGACTGCCCGAAAAGGCAAAAAACCGTAGCGCTACATGACAAAAGCCCGGCAGTTGCCGGGCTTTTCGTTGGCAAACCGGACGACTGTCCGGGACTCAACGATGAATGAAGGGAACCACTTCCGCCGCGTGCTTTTTCGCCAGCTTGGCCGACTTTTTTTCCTTCGGCGTCAGTAGCGCCTGTTTCTTGGTTTCCTTGTTGCTTTTGACTGTCTTGTTCATGGCACTGCTCCTGATCGGCACGAATACCCGTGCCAATTCAGTATAGGCCGATCCACGGCTTGCAACCGGCGCGCGAAAAATATAGCCACCGACAGTCCGTGAACAAAAAAAAGCCCACACGAGGTGGGCTTAAATCCATTTCTTGGAGGAGATGGAGGAGACAGACTTCAGTATGCCAAGAATCATGCTGCAGTGCAACATATTTTTACAGAAAGAGCTCGAGCTTAACCCGCGACAGCCCCAAGATAGTGCCGCGCATAGCGCTGCCCGAGGCTGGTCAGCACTTCATAGCCGATGGTACCGGCCCGTGCCGCGATGGCATCAACGCCGATGGTCGGGTTGGCGAGATCCAGCAGTCCACCCTCGACAATTCGCCCTTCGGGCAGCTCGCTGATATCGACGATGATCGTATCCATAGAAACGTTGCCGATCAGCGGCAGACTGATGCCATCGCAACAGGCCACGCCGCGGTTGCTCAGGCTGCGCAGGTAACCGTCCGCATAGCCAACGGCCACCGTCGCGATGCGCGAGGAACGCGACGCTGTCCAGGTGTGCGAATAGCCGACTGAAGTTCCAGCGGCAATAGTGCGCGTCTGCAGTACCTTGCCCTGCAGGCGGACGACTGGACGCATCGGGTTGGCTTGCGCCGCTACCGGCGCAACGCCGTAGAGCGCAGCCCCCGGACGCACCAGGTCGAAATGATAGTCGTCACCAAGGAAAATGCCCGACGAATTGGCCAGACTGCCCCTGACACCAGGCATTTTGGCCAGCGCAGCACGAAATCCTTCCAGTTGCAGGCGATTGACCGGACTCTCCTGGTCTTCGGCACTGACCAAGTGGCTCATCACGTATTTCAGGTCGATGCCCTTCAACTGCCCGGAAGCCGCCGCCAAACGGGCAAACTCATCGGGCGCCAGGCCGAGGCGGGCCATACCGGTATCGACCTGGAGGATGGCGGGCAGGACATGGTCGATCCGGCAGGCCAAGGCCTGCCAGGCCTCCACTTGCGGCATGCTGTTGAGGACGGGTACCAAACCATGTCGCACAAACTCGCCTTCGGCCCCGGGATGGGCGCCATGCAGGACATAGAGCATCGCGTCGTCAGGAAGCGTCGGGCGCAACACGATGCCCTCGTTGAGATGAGCGACGAAGAAGTGCCGGCAGCCGGCGCGATAGAGGGCCGGGGCAACTTGCGTCGCACCGAGGCCATAGGCATCGGCCTTGACGACGGCGGCACACGCGGCGGTGGCTAGTTTGGCCTGGAGGCTACGCCAGTTGGCGCACAGGGCATCAAGATCGATGCTGAGCAAAGCGCCAAAGGGGGAAAGTGAGTCATGGGACATGCGTTTCTCGTCGATTGTAGATATCGGAAAAATGGCCAGCTGCGGCAACTCCGCCGCAACCGGCCGGCCCTCTGTGTCAGGCAGCCTTCAAACGCAGCTCACGTCTGGCCCAGTATTCCCGTGTCAATCGGGCGACCACCGGCGAGAGAAGGAGCAGGGAGATCAGATTGGGCAGGGCCATGAAGGCGTTGAGGGTGTCCGAAACCAGCCAGACGAAGTCGAGCTGGGTAACGGCACCAACCAGCACGAAGATGGTCCAGACCACGCGATATGGCACTTCCACCGAGGTGCCGACCAGGTATTCCCAACATTTCTCACCGTAGTAGGCCCAACCGAGAATGGTCGTGAAGGCGAAGACCGCAATCGCGATGGCCAGGAACTGTCCGCCGTAGCCGTTGAATGCGGCATCGAAACCGGCAGCGCTGAGCGCCGCGCCCTTCAGCCCACTGCTCCAGACACCGGTGACGATCAGCACCAGGCCGGTCATCGTGCACACGATGATGGTGTCGATGAAAGTGCCCATCATGCCGACCAGACCGGATTCGACCGCATTCTTCGTCTGGCCGGCAGCCTGGGCGATACCCGCGGTGCCGAGGCCGGCTTCGTTGGAGAAGATGCCGCGGGCGACACCGTAGCGCATGGCCATCATCACCGCGGCGCCGGCAAAGCCGCCGGTCGCGGCGACCGGATTGAAGGCGCTCTCGAAGATCAGCGCGAAGGCAGCGGGAAGCTGCTCGACGTAAATGCCAAGGACGATCAACGAGGCGACGATATAGCCGATGCACATGAAAGGAACGAGTTTTTCCGCCACCGCGCCGATGCGCTTGACGCCGCCCAGCAGCACGAAGCCGGTAAAGACCGCCATGACGATGCCGGACACCCAGTGGTTGATGCCGAATGCGGCATGCAGCGCGCCGGCGATGCTGTTCGACTGGACCATGTTGCCGATGCCGAAGCCAGCCAGGCCGCCGAAAATGGCGAAGGCGGTGCCCAGCCAGCGCCAGTGCTTGCCAAGGCCGTTCTTGATGGCGTACATCGGCCCGCCGATCTGCTCGCCATGGTCGTCCGTCTCGCGGTAATGCACGGCGAGCAGCACTTCGGAATATTTGGTGGCCATCCCGACGAGTGCCGTCATCCACATCCAGAACATCGCTCCCGGCCCGCCGACGGCAATAGCTGTGGCCACGCCGGCGATATTGCCGGTACCGACGGTTGCCGCCAGCGCCGTCATCAGCGCGGCGTAGGGGGTAATTTCACCCGGCGCATCGGGGGCCGCCTTGCGGCCACGCCAGACCATCGCGAAACCGGCGAAGATCTTGGTGATCGGCATGAACTTCAGCCGCAGTTGCAGGTACAGGCCGGTGCCGAGAATAGCCACCAGCATGGGCGGCCCCCAGACGATGTCGTTGATCGCGGTGATGAATTGCGTCAATGCTTCCATGATTTGTTCTCCGTTCGGTGGGGTATTCAAACAGCAATGCGGGCAACAACCTCGATCTCGACCAGGACGTCGCGCGGCAGGCGCGCCACCTGAACGGTCGAGCGCGCCGGCTTGTGGCTGCCGAATCGCCGCTCATACACCGCATTCAGGCGCACGAAGTCGTTGAGGTCCTGGACGAAAACGGTACTCTTGACGACTTGGGCAAGTGATGCGCCGGCGGCTGAGAGAACGAAGGAAAGGTTGTCGAAAACCTGTTCCGTCTGGCTTTCGATATCGCTGCCGGCCAGTTGACCGGCAGCGGTAAGCGGGATCTGTCCCGAGGTAAAAACCCAGCCGTCGGCGACGATGGCCTGGGCATAGGGACCAATGGCGGCCGGAGCCTCGGATGTTGCGATGGCGTGCATGGAATTGTCTCCTTTGTTGTTGGTACGTGTCTTGGTATGGAAAATCAGGCGTAGCGGGCAATGCTGAGGTCGTTGACGGCGATCTCGGGCTGGCGGCCGCTGAGCATGTCGGCGACGACGCGACCAGTGCCGGCAGCCATGGTCCAGCCCAGGGTTCCGTGGCCGGTACTGAGCGTCAGGTTGTCGTAACGCGTCTTGCCGATAATCGGCGTGCCGTCCGGGGTCATCGGGCGCAAACCGGTCCAGAACTCTGCTCTGGCGACATCGCCGCCCTTCGGGAAGAGATCGGTGACGACGAATTCCAGGGTCTTGCGCCGCCCCGCTTCCAGCCCGAGGTCGAAACCTGATAGCTGAGCCGTGCCGCCGACACGGATACGGTCACCCAAGCGGGTCACGGCGACCTTGTGGGTCTCGTCCATGATGGTCGACTCGGGCGCCATGGCGGGATCGGTGATCGGCACAGTGATCGAGAAGCCCTTGACCGGATAAACCGGGATATTGATGCCGAGCGGCTTCAGCAGTTGCGTCGAATAGCTGCCAAGGGCCAGCACGTACTGGTCGGCGGTCAGGGTGCCGGCATCGGTGCGGATACCGGTGATGCGGCGCCCATCGTGCTCGATGCCGTCGATTGCCGTACCAAAGCGAAACTCGACACCCAGTCCTTCAGCCATCTTGGCGAGGCTTTGCGTGAACTTGAAGCAGTCGCCGGTCTCGTCGCCGGGCAGACGCAGGGCGCCGACGAACTTCTCCTGGACCTCGGCCAGGGCCGGCTCGTATTCGATATAGCCAGCCCGGTCGAGCACCTGGAAGGGGACACCGGATTCCTTGAGAATTTCAATATCCTTGCCGATACCGTCCAACTGCTTCTGGGTGCGGAATAGTTGCAGCGTGCCCTGGCTGCGCTCGTCGTAGGCGATACCAGTATCGGCACGCAATTGCTTGAGGCAGTCGCGGCTGTATTCGGCAACCCGCACCATGCGGCTCTTGTTGACCTGATAGGCGGCCTCCGTGCAGTTGCGTAGCATGGCCGCCCCCCAGCGCCACATCGCCGGGTCGAGCATGGGCTTGATGACCAGTGGACTGTGGTGCATAAGCATCCACTTGATCGCCTTGACCGGTACGCCGGGGCCGGCCCAGGGGGCCGAATAGCCGGGCGAGACTTCGCCGGCGTTGGCAAAGCTGGTTTCCAGCGCCGGGCCGGGCTGGCGGTCGACCACGGTGACCTGATGGCCGGCCTTGGCCAGATAGTAGGCGATGCTGGTGCCGATGACGCCACTGCCGAGAACGAGGACATGCATGTGATTTCTCCTTGAGGAAACGGGTTGTTTCTTTACATGAAGTCTGTATAGCGATCCTCGTGCCAGCAAAATAAAATCGTTTAAAAACAACAACGTAAATAAAATTTCAAGAAAAACGAACGCCCGTTCGTAACGAATTCAATACACAAAGCTCCGATCAATCGCCGGAAATATCGAATTTCCAATTATTTTCAGTTGCTTGCCGGCGACGTATCGATTTTAATACGATGTAATGAATTCATGACGGCGAACAACATGCGCATTGACGTCTTCTTTTCCGACCGGGTCGGCATCGCCCAGGAAGTCCTCGCCGAACTGGCCCGGCGCAGCCTCAACGTGACGGCGGTCGAGGTCGATCCCCCCCACATCTTCATCGAGGCACCAGCCCTCGATCAGGGCGGCCTCGACGCATTGCGCGACCAGTTGATGCAAGTCAGCGGCGTGCGCACCGTCGAACCGGTCGGCATGCTGCCGGGTGCGCAACGCCGCCTCTACCTCGATGCCCTGCTCGCCTCGCAACCCGACCCGATCTTCGCAGTCGATGAAGCGGGCCATGTCGTCGTCGCCAATGGTGCCGCCGTTGCGGCCAGCGGCCTGGCTGAAGGCAACCTGATTGGCTGCCCTGTGCAGGACCTGATCGGCAACCCGGAACTGCTCCGCGAATTGGTCGATGGCGGCTATCACCTGCCGGTTTGCGAAATCGTCATCAACGGCGAGTCTTACATGCTGGAAACCATGCCGCTGCACGAATTCGGTGGCCGCGTCGCCGGCGCGGTGATGACCCTTCATGCCCCGAGCCGCATGGGCGAACGCATGAGCGCGCTGCAGAACTACGATGCCGGCGGCTTCGAAGCCATCCTCGGCAGTTCGCCGGAGATCGTACAGCTCAAGCAGCGCGCCGCACGCATGGCGATCGTCGATGCGCCGCTGTTGATCACCGGCGAAACCGGTACCGGCAAGGAACTGCTCGCCCATGCCTGTCATGCCGGCAGCGGCCGCAGCGGCCAGCCTTTCTTTGCACTGAATTGCGCCGCATTGCCGGAAAACCTCGCCGAGAGCGAGCTCTTCGGCTACACCGCCGGCGCTTTCACCGGCGCCCTGCGCGGTGGCAAGCCCGGCCTGCTCGAACTGGCCGATGGCGGCACGGTGTTTCTTGACGAGATTGGCGAAATGTCACCCTATCTGCAGGCCAAGCTGCTGCGCTTTCTCAACGATGGCAGTTTTCGGCGGGTTGGCGGCGACCGGGAACTGCGCATGAACGTGCGCATCATCAGTGCGACGCATCGGGCACTGGAAAACATGGTGACCAGCGGCCACTTCCGTCAGGACCTCCTGTTCCGCCTGAACGTGCTAAATCTGCACGTACCGCCGCTCCGTGAACGCCCCGGCGACATCCTGCCGCTCGCCCAGTTTTTCCTCAGTCGTGCCTGCGCCCAGGCCTCCCGGCCGCCGATACGCCTTTCCCAGGCGGCCTGTGCGGCGATGCTGGGCAATCCCTGGATCGGCAATATCCGCCAGTTGCAGAACGTGATATTTCGGGCAGTGACGATGACCGAGCGTAACGTCATCAATGTCGAGGATCTCGAACTGGCCCAGGAAGCCACCCCCGCCCTGCCCGGAGAGACTAGCGACGTCGCCAGCCTAGAGCAGGCCGTTGCCGAGTTCGAAAAAAGCCTGCTGCAGCGCCTTTACCGGGAGTTTCCCTCAAGCCGACGTTTGGCCAAGCGTCTCGGCACTTCGCATTCGGCGATCGCCAATCGCTTGCGGCGATACGGGATTTCCTAGTCAGAGCGAAATCCTTCGCCAAACCCCTCGTCGCCGAATGGTGGCTGAGTTATTTCAGCGTCAACGAAAAAGCCCCGCGAAATTCGCGGGGCTTTGCTTTTCAGAAAGTCTGAAAGACTTACTTGGCCTTCTTGGCAGCGTCGGTAGCGACCTTGGTCACGGCCGAAACGTTGGCTTGGGCAGCATCAGCGAACTGCTTGGCAACGGAGTTCATGTTGCCGAAAGCCGAGGTGGCGGCGGCAATGGCGTTCTGGATGGCGGCAACGGCGCTTTCCGAACCAGCCGGAGCGGACTTGGCGGCCATTTCGAGCATGCCGGTCATCGACTTCTGGAAGTCGCCGAATTGGGCTTCAACCATCTTGGCCAGCTCCTGCTGGGTCTGGCTGGTGATTTCGTAGACCGAGCGGGTGTAGGCAACAGCCTTCTCGACAGCCGGTTGGGCCAGGGAAGATTGAACGGCCAGGGCTTCCTTCGGATCCTTGGCGCCGAGCACGGCCTTGACACCGGAAACGCCATCTTCCAGAGCGGCGCGGGCGGTGTTCAGGTTGAGGGCGGCGATGCGCTCGGCGGAAGCCAGGGCGGTGTTGGCGACGGACAGCAGCGAGTCAACGGTGGCTTTGTTGGCAGCGGCGAATTGTTCGGTATTGATGGTCATGGACATCTCCTGAATTAGTTTGTCGGTTTGTTCGAGGTGCAGTATAGCCTAACAAATTCAAAAATGGTGCACCGCAGCAATTTTATTTTCATAACTGTAATTACTGATTACTACTTCGCCGTAAGGGTCAGCAGGATGTCGGCGTACCAAGCGCAGTTCAGGCCGAGGGCTTCATCGAGCTTGAGGTCGCGCGAGCCGACGTCGAGGCGGGCCGAATGGACGCCGAGCAGCATCCACGGCAGATCACCCAGCTCCGCCACCGGCCCTGGCACCCGCATGACGACCGGGGCGCCGCTGGTGCCGCGGTGGGTGCGGGCATCGGTCAGGAAATAGCCCTGCCCCTGAAAACGCAGCCCGAAGGACGAGGCGATGATCGCCTGGCGGACAACCGGCATGTGGTGCAGCGTATCGTGAAAGCCGAGCGGAAAACCGACGACGAGCAATGAACTGCCGACTTCGACCTGATCGAAACGGCCAAGCAGATGCTGCGGCGTGAAGGCCCGATAGAGTGCGCTTTTCGGGAAGGCCTCCCGATCGATTTCGAGGACGGCGACGTCAATCTCGCCGGCCGTATCCGACCCCTGCCGCCACAGGCTCTTGCCGTCACGGTAGAGCGGCATCGAGAAGCCGGTGGATTTGGCGATGTCGTCGGCGTTGATGTGCAGTTCGATCTCGATGCGGTTGGGAAAATGCTTGCTCGGTTTGTCGAACAGCACATGCCGACTGGTAACCAGAAAGAGCCGGCTGTCGCGCTCGAAGAAGAAGCCGCTGGCATTGGTCAGGTTTTGCTGCCGATTGAAGGTAAAGATGCGGGCAGCAGAGAGCAGGACTGTTTCGATCATCGGCGAGTCGCCTTTTGGTGAGGCCGGCTAGCAGCCGGCGCATGAGCTGGTGCGGGTTGCCCGGTAGCATATTGAAGTCAGCATAGCACCGATGCCAGAACGGGCTTGCATCGGGCCGGCCAATCCCGTTATATGCCAGCCATCAGTCCCTCTCGTCATCGCCCCGTGTTTCTGCCGGAACTCCGCCCCCACCTGTTCGCCCTGCTCCTCGCCCTGCCGCTGCCGGCAGTGGCCTTGCCCAGCTATGGCGAAGTGCGCGCCGCCCATGTGCCGTCCGAAGCGACGTTGCTTGCCCGCGACGGCAGGCCGCTACACAGCCTGCGGCTTGACATGCAGGTCCGCCGTTCGCCGTGGACACCGCTCGCCGAGATTTCGCCGGCCCTGATCGGGGCGGTGATCGTTTCCGAAGACCGGCGCTTCATGGAACACGACGGCGTGGACTGGCCGGCTGCCGGCAAGGCTGCCTGGAGCAATTTCTGGGGCGGCCGGACACGCGGCGCCAGCACGCTGAGCATGCAACTGGCCGGCTTGATCGACGACGACGGCCAGCGGCGCGGCCGCCGCTCCATTTTTGCCAAAATTTCGCAGTCGACCGCAGCACTGCGCCTGGAGGGCTTCTGGAGCAAGCGCCAGATCATCGAGGCCTACCTCAACCTGGTCAGTTTCCGCGGCGAACTGGTCGGCGTCGGCGCGATGAGCCGGCAACTGTTCGGTAAATGGCCGCACGGCCTCGACGAACGCGAAGCGGCGCTGGCCGCCGCCCTGCTCCGCTCACCGAATGCCAGCCCGGCCCTGGTCGCCAAACGGGCCTGCAACCTGCTCAAGGAAATGCAGCGTGCTGCCGAATGCGCGGGGCTGGAGGGCTTTGCCAGCCGGACCCTGAGCGGCGCGCAGGCGGAAACGGCGACCGCCCCCGGCGAGCAACTGGCCCCGCACCTGGCCCGCAAGCTACTCGTCGCGCCGGGCCAGCAACTGCGCTCCAGCCTCGACGCCGATCTCCAGCGCTTTGCCAACCAGGCCTTGCGCCGCCAGTTGTCGGCCCTGCGCCAGCAGAATGTCGAGGATGGCGCGCTGCTCGTTATCGACAATGCCAGCGGCGAGATTCTGGCCTGGGTCGGCTCGAGCGGCGATCTCTCCGGCGCCGCCGAAGTCGATGGCGCGACGGCGCTGCGCCAGGCCGGCTCGACGCTGAAACCCTTTCTCTATGCGCTGGCCTTCGAACGCCGCCAGCTGACCCCGGCGGCGCTGATCGAGGATGCGCCACTGACGCTAGATACCGGCAACGGCCTCTATGCGCCGCAAAACTACGAGCCGCACTACCGCGGCTGGGTCTCGGCGCGCATGGCGCTGGCCGGCTCGCTCAACGTGCCGGCCGTCAAGACGCTGGTCCGCCTCGGCCCCGAGGCTTTCCACCAGCGCCTGCGGCAGACCGGCTTCAGCAGCCTGCAGCAAAGCGGCGAGTGGTACGGCTACAGCCTGGCCCTCGGCTCGGCCGACATTTCACTGCTGATGCTGGCCAATGCCTACCGCACCCTGGCCAATGCCGGCCAGTGGTCGGCACTGCGCGTCGTGCCGGGCCAGGGCGCCGGCCCCATTCCCTGCCAGCGCGACGGCTGCGCCGGCGTCTTCGCCGGCCCGAGCCGGGCGGTCAACACGCCGGCCAGTGCCTTTTTGGTCGGCGACATCCTGGCCGACCGCAACGCCCGCGCTGCCACCTTCGGCCTCGAATCCTGGCTCGCCACGCCCTACTGGAGCGCCGCCAAGACCGGCACCAGCAAGGACATGCGCGACAACTGGTGTGCCGGCTGGTCGCGCCGCTATACCGTCGCCGTCTGGGTCGGCAACGCCGGCGGCAGCCCGATGCACGACGTTTCCGGCATTTCCGGCGCAGCGCCGGTCTGGCGCGAGGTGATGGACTGGTTGCACCGCGGCGACCCCGGGCAGGGCCGCCCCCGGCTCGCCAGCCGGCCGCCGGCCGCCCCGGCCGGCCTGGTCAGGACGCGCATCCGCTTCGAGCCGGCCCGTGAGCCTAGCCGCGACGAATGGTTCCTCGCCGGCAGCGAAACGCCCCTCGTCCGCGCCGCCTCGGCCAGTGCGCTGGCGCGCATTGCCTACCCGGCCGAGGGCAGCATCATCGCCCTCGATCCGGATATTCCGCCGCAGCGACAACGCGTCCCGCTCCGCCTGTCGGCAACGGCCGAAGCCGGCTGGCGCTGGCGACTCGACCAGCAAGTACTCGGCCCGGCCGACAGCCGGCTGCTCTGGCTGCCGCAGCCGGGCAAACACCGGTTGCACCTGGAAAACAGCCGTGGCGAAACGATGGATACGGTCAATTTCGAAGTCCGTGCCCTGAAGGGGCGGCGCGCCGCGGCCAGTCGCTAAGGGCGGCGTTCAGTCGCTTTCGGCAAAGAGATAGCGCCGCTTGCCGGCCTCCTTGGCCCGATACATCGCCAGATCAGCGAGGCGGATGATGCCGTCCGGCGTGCTGGCCGGGCCAACATTCGGGAACAGGCAGATGCCGATGCTGGCGCTCAGCGAGTAGCCGGGCGGCAGGCCGGGAATCGGCGATTCGATCAGCGAAATCAGCTTGCCGGCGAGATGTGCGGCGCCGTCGCAGGAGCCGATGTCCTGGGCGAGCACGAAAAACTCGTCGCCGCCGAGACGCGACACGGTATCGGTTTCGCGCATCGCCGTACTCAGCCGGCGGGCGATTTCGCACAGGGCGATGTCGCCGGCAGCATGGCCGAGCCGGTCGTTGACCGCCTTGAAGCCATCGAGATCGACAAAATAGCCGGCATGCCGCTCGGCATCGCGGCGGGCCAGGGCCAGCGCCTGGTTGATCCGGTCGATCAGCAGGTCGCGGTTCGGCAAGCCGGTCAGGCGGTCGTGCAACGAACGTTCGAGATGCTGGCGGCGTTCGTGATCGAGCTGCATTTCGCGCAGGAAAAGCTGGCGGCGCTGGTATTCGACCAGATAGCCGGCGGCCCCACCGATCAGGTTGGCCGAAATCAGGAAGAAATTGTGGCTGAGCAGCAGCGGCGCCGGGTATTGCCGCAGATGGCCGAACAGCAGGTTGTAGAGCAGCAGGAGCAGGATGCTGACCGCCAGCGCCTGGATGAAACGGGCGCCGAGCAGGTTGTAGGTATAGAAGGTGGCGAGCATCAGGCCCGGATAGTAGTAGGCGCTGCTGTCGACCGGCAGATGCCAGAGCATGGCGATCAGGCCGAGCCCGGCGGCGAGGCCGACCAGGGCAAGCGGCAACTGGCTGGTCTTTTCGAACCACGGCGAAAAACTGAGGGCGAGCACGGCAACCGGCACACCCAGCGCCAGCAGGCGAATGCTCCACACCGTTTGCCACAGTTCGGGCGGCACGAACAGATGATCCAGCGCGCCATAAAGAAAGTAGACGACGGTGCCGACCGCAATCGCCGCCCGCCCCTGCAGGCGCAAGCGTGGCAGCAGATGGCGGACGAAAGCCTGCTCGGTTGCCGGGTCGCGGAAACTGAGGGTCAGGGGATGCAGGCGATTCATCGAAGACATGCGGGGCGGAGCACCTTGGCCGAAAAATCCTCGGCGAGCGAAAATGAAGGGCAAACGGACGACAGCCACAGTAAAGGATATCTTGGCCGGCGCGGCAAGAGGTTTTCCCCAGTGCCCGGCCAGCGCCGCCTGTGGCAAGATGCCGGCATGCACGCCCTGCCCCACCTCTCCGCGATCGACTGGCTAGCGCTGGCCGCCTTCTTTAGCTGCTGGGCCGGTTATGCCTGGTTTTCCGAACACAGCCACTGGGGCGCCGGCGGCCTGATCCGGACCAGCCAGGCCTACCGGCTGGACTGGGCCTACCGCATGCTGGAGCGCGAGGTGCGGGTGACCGACTCGACGCTGATCGGCAACCTGATGACCAGCGTCTCCTTCTACGCCAACACCACCATCTACATCATCGCCGGCCTGGTCGCCGCGCTCGGCGCGGCCGACAAGCTGATCAGCGTCACCGCCGAACTGCCCTTTGGCGGCGCCGGCAACCGTGAACTGCTTGAGATCAAGCTGATGCTGGTCCTTGCCAGCTTCGTCTTCGCCTATTTCAAATTCACCTGGTCGCTGCGCCAGTTCAACCTGCTCTCCATCCTGGTTGGCGCCGCACCGCAGGGCAAGACCGGCGAGCCGGGCATCGATGATTACGCACAACGGGTGGCTGCGGCCAACAGCCTGGCCGGCGACGATTTCAATCGCGGCATCCGCGCCTATTATTTCGGCCTCGCCGCCTCCGGCTGGCTGCTCAGCCCGCTCGTCCTCGCCGCCCTCGCCGTCAGCGTGCTGGTCGTCCTCTACCGGCGCGACTACCGCTCGGCGGCCCTGGCCGTCGTCAGCAAAAAAACCTGAGGCCCATGAATCGTCAATCCCAACTGGCCGGCATCGGCTTCGGCCTGCTCGCCTATGGCATCTGGGGCTTCTTTCCCCTGTTCTTCCACCAGCTCAATCACGTCTCGCCGATGGACGTGCTGTCCAACCGCGCCGTCTGGGCCTGCCTCTTCGTCGGCATCCTGCTCACTATCGGCCGGCGCTGGGGCAAGGTTCTGGCCATCTTCAAAAGGCCACGGCAGTTCGCCATGCTCGCCCTGGCCGCGCTGCTGGTCGGCAGCAACTGGCTGATGTTCCTGTGGGCGGTCGGCCATCAGCAGGTGGTCGCTTCCAGCCTCGGCTACTTCCTGACGCCGCTGGTCAATGTGCTGCTCGGCCTGCTCGTGCTGAAAGAGCGCCTGAACCGGCTGGAATGGATTTCGGTCGGCCTCGCCGTCGCCGCCATCGCCAATGAAGTGATCGCCCTCGGCAGCCTGCCCTGGGTCTCGCTGTTTCTCGCCGCCACCTTCGGCACCTACGGCCTGGTCCGCAAGCAGGTCCCGGTCGATGCGTTGTCCGGCCTCTGGCTGGAAACCCTCGCCATGCTGCCGGTGTGCGGCCTCTACGCGCTATGGCAGGCGCAAGCCGGGCACATGGTTTTTGCCGCCCAGGACGGGTTGACCGCCGGACTGTTGATCGGCGCCGGCGTGCTGACCGCACTGCCGCTGATCGCCTTCGCCGCTGCCACCCAGCGCCTCGATCTGGCCACCGTCGGCATGCTGATGTACATCAACCCGACCATGCAGTTCGTCACTGCGGTCTGGATTTTCGGCGAGCCGATGCAGCCTGCCCGCCTGCTCAGCTTCGGCTTGATCTGGCTCGGCCTCTTTGTCTTTAGCTGGAGCATGTGGCAGAAGCTGCGCCGCTCCTAGACCTCAGGCGTGGACCGCCTGTTCGCGTAGCCAGCTTTCGAACTGTGCCGCCGGCAGCGGCCGGCTGAAGAAAAAGCCCTGCCCCTGGTCGCAGCCAATGCTGCGCAGGAAATCGAGCTGCTCGACGGTTTCGATGCCTTCGGCGGTGATCTTGAAGCCGAGTGAATGGCCGAGGGCGATGATGGCCTGAGTGATCGCGACATCGTTGCTGTCGTGCGGCAGGTCGGAGACGAAGGCGCGGTCGACCTTCAGATTGTTGATCGGCAGCACCTTCAGATAGGCCAGCGAGGAATAGCCGGTGCCGAAATCGTCGACTGCCGTCGTCACGCCCATTTCCTGGATGGCGCACAGCACGTCGCGCGCCTGTTCCGGATTTTCCATCAGCAGGCTCTCGGTGACCTCGACTTCGATCGCCTCGGCCGGCAGTTCATGGCGGTGCAGCGCCTGGCGCAGGGCTTCGACATAATCGCTGCGCTCGATCTGCGGCGCCGCGACGTTGATCGCCACCCGCCCGCTGAGCAAGCCGCTGGCGCGCCAGCTGCGCTGCTGGCGACAGACCGTGTCGAGCACCTGCTCGCCGATCGGGATGATCAGCCCGGTCCGCTCGGCGACCGGGATGAAATCGGCCGGCGAGATCAGGCCGCGCTCAGGATCGCGCCAGCGCAACAGGGCCTCGGCGCCATCGACGCGACCGCTGGCCAGATCGAGTTTCGGCTGGTACCAGACCTCGAACTCCTGTTGCTCGACCGCCCGCCGCAGGGCGCGTTCGAGCAGCAGACGCTCCTGCGAACGGCGGGTCATCTCGGCCTGGTAGAAACGGTAGTCGTTGCGCCCGCCTTCCTTGGCGCCGTACATCGCGGTGTCGGCATGGCGCAGCAGCTCGGCCGGCGTTTCTCCATCCTGCGGCCCGACGGCAACGCCAATGCTGCCGGTGACCAGCGCCGCCGTGCCGTTCAGGTCGAACGGTTCCTGCAGCGACTGCAGCAGTTTCTTGACGACGGCGATGGCATCGGTGCCCTGCGCCAGGTTGTTCAGGATGAAGGCGAACTCGTCGCCCCCCAGCCGGGAGACCGTATCCTCGACCCGGACGCATTTCCGGAAGCGCTCGGCCGCCTCCATCAGCAACTGGTCGCCGACCGGGTGGCCGAGGCTGTCGTTGACCGTCTTGAAACCGTCGAGGTCGAGCAGCAGCACGGCAATCGGCTGGCCGTAACGCTGCGAGCGGTCGAGCGCGTGCTGTAGGCGATCCTGGAACAGCGCCCGGTTGGGCAACCCGGTCAGCGCGTCGAAGTGGGCCATCTTTTCCAGCGCCGCCTGCGAGTGCTTGATGGCCGAAATATCGGAAAAGACGGCGACGTAATTGACCGCCTCGCCCTCTGGATTGCGCACGGCGTTGATCGTCAGCCACTCGGGATAGAGGGCGCCGCTCTTGCGCCGGTTCCAGATCTCGCCGCGCCAGACGCCGGTACTTTGCAGCGTCGCCCACATCTCGCGATAGAACTCGGCCTTCTGGCGCTGCGACTGCAGGATGCTCGGCCGCTGACCGATGGCGTCGGCCGGGCTGAACTCGGTAATTTCGGTAAACGCCCTGTTGACCGAAACGATAACGCCGGCGGCATCGGTGATCATCACACCTTCGGCGGTATTTTCCATGACCACGCCAGCCAGCCGCAGTTGCTCGGAATAGGCCTTCATTTCGGTGACATCGGTCGACATGCCGAGGACACCGCGCAATTCGCCATTCGGGCCAAGCAGCGGGCACTTGGTCGTCAGATAAATATGCGACGCATCGACCTTGCCGATCTTGCCCTCGAACGTGATCGCACTGCCCTGCGCCATGACCTGGGCGTCCTCGGCTTGCCGCAACAGTGCATCTTCCGCCGCCATGAACTGGCTGCGCGACAAACCGACGAGCGAGGCCCGGGAACCGGCAAAAACCTGCTCGAAGGCTCGGTTGCAAAACTGCAGCCGGCCCTCGGGATCGAACATGTAGATCAGCGACGGCACGTTGTCGAGAATGGCCTGGTTCAGCGCCTGTTGCTGGGCCAAGGCCTCCTGTGCCTGCTTGCGCACCGAGATGTCGCGGATCACCGCATAGAGCAGTTGCTCGCCGTTCAGGCTCATCGGGCACAGCGTCACCTCGGCCGGGAACAGTTCGCCGTCCTTGCGCCGGTGCAGCCACTCAAAGCGGTGCAGGCCTTTCTCCAGGGCAATCTGCAACATCGCCGAGACCTTGTCGGCCGATGTCTGGCCATCGGGCTGCAGGGTTGGCGAGATGTCGGCCGGCGTCACGTTCCGGAACTCGGCCATGTCCTGGAAGCCGAACACCGTCATTGCCGCGTGGTTGACGTCGACACACTCGCCATTCAAGCGGACGATCCAGCAGGGGTCCGGCGAACGCTCGAACAGCGTGCGGAACCGGGCTTCGCTCTGCAGCAGCGAAGTCTCCAGTTGCTGGCGTTCCTCGATTTCGCGGAAGAGGACCCGATTGCGCTGGCGACTCAAGCGATGCATGTGCTGCAACCGGGCAACGAAAAAACTCGAAAGCAGCGTTGCCGCCAGGGCGAACAGAAACAGCGGCCGGCTCAGCGGCGACGGAGCCTGCCAGCCGCCCTCCGGCAATGCCGCCAGTTGCCACTGGCCGCCCGGCACTTCGATCAGCATCGTCACCGGCTGCTGCGCGAAGACGGCGGGCTCGCCCCAGATCATCTCACCGTCGGCGCCGCGCCCATCCCGACCGCGCACCGCCAGTTGCAGCGCAGACACCGACTTGATGCCGCCCAGCGCCAGCAGGGCGTCGAGATCGGCGACGATCGAGGTGACCCCCCAGTAACGGGCGCTGTCCAAGCCAACATCGACAAAGACCGGCCGCCGGTAAATCAGGCCGCTGCCGCCTTGCACCAACTGAACCGGCCCGGCCAGCAGCGGCCGGCGGAGTTCCTGCGCCCGGGCAATCAGCGGGTACTGGGCCGGCAGGGTCCGGTAATCGACACCGAGCGCCTTCTCGTTGGCCGAGCGCGGGTAGATATCCCGGATGATGTCGTCAGGGGCCACGGCAATGTTCCGGATCGCCGGCACACTCTCGATCGCCAGGCTGGCCATGCCGGCGAAACGCTCCGGGGCAATGCTGCCATCGAGGATCAGCAATTGGGCTATGCCCTCGGTCACCGCGAATGTGGAACGAAGTTGGGCCTCCAGGCGGGCGCCGTGGCGCCCCAGTTCGCTGGCCGTCGCACTGCGCAGTTCGCTTTGCTGGCGCTCGGCATCAAGTTGCCCGACAGTGATGGCCAGACCGAGGCCCAGGACGAAAATGGCGCCGGGCAGCAGGTAGCCGCCCGCGTGCTTTTTCAGCCCGCCACTGATTTCCTGCGCCTTGTCCATCGTTCCTGCCATTGATCTACCCGAGCCATGTTGATGCGATCTGCGTGATACTGGCCATCTCGTCGAAAAGCCCCCACTTGCGCCAAGTCTATTCTACCGGAGACCCTAGACAAACCGCCGGAATGCCGGGATCCGGCCGGCTTTGGGCGATAATCGCCGGATGTCCCCCAGCCTGCTCTACAGCATCGTTTTCATCGAAGGCTTCTGCTCGCTCGGCGCCGAAGTCATCGCGCTGCGCCGGCTACTGCCGCATATCGGCAGCTCGATCGTTGTCACGGCGCCGACCATCGGCTTCTTTCTGCTCGCCCTGGCCCTCGGCTACGCGTCGGGGGCCAGGGTCGCTACCGGTTACCGCCAGGTCGTCGCCCGCAATTTCCTGGTTTCTGCCGCACTGGCCGGCATCGGCCTGGCCGGCCTCAGCGTGGACTGGCTGTTCGCCCATCTGCAGCCGGCACTCGTCGCCTACCTCTTCTTCATCGGCGGCGTCCTTTGCCCGCTGGCCTGGCTGCTCGGCCAGACCGTGCCGATCCTGAGCAATCTGTTCCAGCACCAGCGGACCGGCGAAGCGAGCGGCACCGCACTGTACTGGTCCACGCTCGGCTCCTTCCTCGGCTCGATCTCGCTGTCGCTACTGGTCATGCAATGGCTGGGCGTCGCGGCGGCCGTCCTGGCCTGCGCCGGCGGCTTGCTGATCGGCGTTTTATTGCTCGCCGGACGGCAGTTGAAAATTGCCGTTTTTGCCCTGTCGACCGCAGGCATTGCCGCCGGCTTCAATCTGCCAGCCACGCAGACCACCGACACCGCCTACGCCGAGTACATCGTCGGTCCGGTCGACCTGGCCGGCCAGCAGAATCCGCGCGCCTTCTGGGTGAACAAATCGACCGCTTCGCTGCTCGACGACAGCACGCCGCCGAACTACACCCGCTATATCAGGCATCTCCGCCAGATCCTGCTCGACGACCTCGGTTTCAAGGACAAGGAGATCCTGGTGCTCGGCGCCGGCGGCTTTACGCTGTCCCACCGCGAGCCGCTCAACCGCTACACCTACGTCGATATCGACCCGCAAATCCGCCGCATCGCCGAACAGCACTTCCTGCGCGAAGCAGCCCGCGGCGAGTTCATCGCCGACGACGCCCGCCGCTTCGTGGCGACCAGCGACCGCCGCTTCGATGCCGTGGTGGTCGATGTCTATAGCTCGCATACCTCGATTCCCAGCCATCTGGTGACCCGCGAATTCTGGGCCGACAGCCGCCGCGTGCTGAAACCGGACGGCGTGCTGCTCGCCAACCTGATCCTCGATGGCAAGCTGGAAACGCCCTATGCCCGCAACCTGCTGGCAACCATCGAAAGTGTTTTTGGACGCTGTGCGGTCGACGTGCTGCACAAGGCCAAAAGCCTGGCCAATGTCGAAGTCAGCTGTTTCGCCAGCAGCCAGCCGAAAGCCGTGGGCATCTACGTCGATGAAAAAAACCGGGCCGATCTCGATCTGGCCCGTTCGCGCTAGCAGCGAGCAGAACGGTATTCAGGCTTGCCCCGGTACGCGACGCAAGGCCGCCACCTCGTTGGCAACCAGCGCCAGCAACACCAGCAAGCCACCGGTCAACACGCTGGGCGATGGCTGCTCGCCGGCCCACAACCAGGCCCAGGCGACGCCAAACACCACTTCCAGCAAAGCGAGCAGCGCAATTTCCGGGGCCGGCAATTCGCGACTCAGGCGCACCACCAGCAGACAAGGCAGCGCCAGTTGCACGCCGCCGAGCACGGCGAGCAGGCCAAGGTCATGCGGCGAAGCCTGCAGCGGCCAAGCCAGGGGCAAGCAAACCAAAGCCGAGAGCACGGCGCCGATCAAGACTGCCGGCAACATGTCCTGAGCGGCAACCCCATCGCCATCGACACGCTGCAACACCGTCCAGTTGATCGCCCCGGCCAGCGGCACGGCGCTGGCGACCAGCGTGCCGGCCAGCGACAGGCCGTCGCCGGCTTCGCCACCGAACATCCAGGCAATGCCCAGCCCGGCCCCAAATATGGCCAGCCAGGTGCGTCGCGGCAAGGCGTGGCGCAGGAACAGGCGGGCAAAAAGGGCGGTGACCAGAGGTCCGAGCGCCATCGTCACCAGCACATTGGCGACGCTGGTCAGCGTCAGGGCGACCATGAAGGCGGTGAACATCACCGCCCAGCACAGGCCGGACAGCCAGAGCCAGCGCCCGCCATGACGCAGGCTCCGCCACAAGGCCGCGCCACGCATGACACCGAGAATCAGGCAGAGGGCCAGCGCGTTGAAGAAACTGCGCCAGAAAGTCAGTTCGAAACTGCCGGCCGCCTCAAGCTGCCGAGTAACGACGCCGGCGATGCTCCACAACAACGTCACCAGCACCATCAGCGCGACCGCCTGGCGGTGCGTCATGGCCGGCTCAGGAACGGCGGCGGCGCGCCTCGAACAGGCAGACCCCGGCCGCGACGGAAACATTCAGGCTATCGACGGTGCCATGCATCGGAATCTTGACCAGTTGGTCGCAATTCTCGCGGGTCAGGCGACGCATGCCCTCGCCTTCGGCCCCCATCACCCAGGCCGTCGCCTGCGGCCACTCGGCGGCGTAGAGATCGCTTTCCGCTTCGCCGGCGGTACCGATGACCCAGATTTCGCGCTCCTGCAATTCGCGCAGCGTCCGCGCCAGGTTGGTCACCATCACGTAAGGCACCGTTTCGGCGGCACCGCAGGCCGTCTTGGCAGCGACATCGGTCAGGCCGACAGCGCGATCCTTCGGCGCAATCACGGCATGGACGCCGGCCGCATCGGCGACGCGCAGGCAGGCGCCGAGGTTGCGCGGGTCGGTAATGCCGTCGAGGACGAGCAGGAAAGCCGGCTCCTCCAGCGTATCGAGCACATCGTCGAGATGCGCCACCTTGCGGCCACCCTCGATGCGGGCGATCACCCCCTGGTGCTTGGCGCCCGGGGCCATGCCGTCCATCCGCTTGCCGTCGCTGGCCACCACCTTGACGCCCTGCAACTCGGCATGCTGCAGCAGGTCGCGGGCGCGCGCATCCTGACGCGTCGCATCAATCAGGATTTCCTTGACCGCACCCGGGTCGTGGCGCAACTTGGCGGTCACGGCATGAAAGCCGTAGATCAGACGGGAAGACATGGCTACTTTCAGTGAGTTGAAGGCACGATTTTACCGTGCCCCGGGCGCTGCACCGCAGCGAGCGCTCAAACGCCCGACAGGCGGGCCAGGCTGACCACCGAATCCTCGCGCGACACCCAGCGCGCCAGGATCAGGTCGTGCATCATGATGTGATTGTTGATCCACTGACCGAGCAGATTGTCGAGATCGCGCAGCAGGCCGACGGTACGCATCGAATCGAGGCCGGCCACGATCTGCTGGATCTTCGCCGAAATGGCGGCGTGATCCTCCATGTGCGCCTCGCAGACATCGCGATCCACCATCATCAGCAGCGAATCGCGCATGATTTCTTCCTCGGTCTTGAAGTGCTCAAGAATGAAGGAAAGCAGATCGCCGAGCAGGCGTACCAATTCGTTGTCACAGAGCGCACGACGCGCCTCAATGCAACTGCCGCAATCCGTGAAGCTGCGAAAATCCATGCAGACCGCGCGGGCCGCGGTCATGCAGGCCAGTAACTGACGGTGTTCGAAATCAATCGCCTTGTGGCCGGTGACCAGCGCAGCCGGCAACGGGCCGCCCGGCAACCATGGCATGGACTCGCCGGATGCTGTCAACGGTGAATCGGCCACCTCGATAAGCATCACATTCTTGATTCCATCAGCCATAACTGAACTTGTGCCCCCTCGGTCAAGCCTGATATTTTACGATGAAAGTAATAAATCCGCTTACTCACTTCAGTTATCGATAGATCAGCCGATAATCCTGAAAAGCCCCCCTGAGAAAGGAACTGGCGTGTTGAATGAGCACCAGCGGCGCTGGGGTGTCGATCAGTGGGCAGCCTTCCTGAGCAGCCGGGAACTGCCGTGCATGCCGCGCTCGAAGACCGCGTTGAAGGAACTTGAGGAAAGTCGCGGCGAACGCTTGGCAGCCCGCGAACTGGCCGACATCGCCGCGGCTGATCCTTTCCTCTGCCTCCGCCTGCTACGCCAGGCAGAAAAACAACGGGTGCAGCGCCTCGGCCATGAGACGACCACCCCGCTCGGCGCCGTCATGCAACTCGGCACCAACACTTTCCACAAGTTGCTGCGCGACAGCCCGGAAACCGACCAATCGCGCAGCGGCTTGGCCGCCTGCGAAACCCGCGCCCATCTCGCCAGCCAATTGGCGCTTTGCTGGGCGAGCGCCCGCTCCGACATGTCACCGGACGAAATCGCGATGGCCGCCCTCCTCTCGGAACTCGGGGAACTGCTGCTCTGGTCCTTCGCGCCGGAATTGCCGCAAACCACCGAAGCCTTGGTACGGGCCGGGAAATTCCCTCGCTCCGCAGATGCCCAGGTCGATATCTGGGGCTTTCGTTTCAAGGACCTGACCCTCAAATGTGCCGCCATCTGGCATCTTCCGCCACTGCTGACGCAACTGATCCGCGGCGTCGACAACCACCGCGCCAATCTTTCCCGGCTTTGCGTGGACACCATTCACCATCTATCGACCGGCGGCCCGAATGACCCGGCCCTGCCTTCGGATATCGCCGAAGCCGGACACCTGATTCCCGGCGCCTCGCTGGAATGGCTCAGCGAGCAACTGCCCGGCCTGGAACCGGAGCAAGCGGCCGCCATCGTTCAGAAGGCGACCGACCTGCTCGAACCCAGCCACTCCTAGACAGCAGCGCCCGGCCAGCGGCCGATGGCTGCGGTCAACGCTTGCGCGCCGGCTTTTTTGCCGCCGGCTTGGCGGCCACCGCCTTGCCTGCACGCTTGGCCGGAGCTTTGGCTGGCGCCTTCGACAGCGGCTTTTTACTGCCCGCCTTCGGCGAAGCCTTGGTAGCACCCTTTTCCGCCGCCTTTGACTTGCTCCTGGGCACCGGCTTCTCGCTTGCCGGCGTTGCCGCCACTGGCTGCGCCGCAAACTTCTGGGCAACCGCCCGCGCCGGTTTCCGGGCTGATTTGGCGGCCTCCCGCGGCGGTGAATTGGTTCGTCCAGCCGGCGCCTTTTCGGTCCGGACCAGCACGAAGTCGATCTTGTTGGTTTCCAGATCGGCCCGCACCAGCTTGACCCGGACCCGGTCACCCAGACGGAAGCGCTGGCCGGTCCGCTCGCCGAGCATCTGATGCTTGACGTTGTCGAACTGGAAGTAGTCCTCACCCAACTCGGAAACATGGACCAGGCCTTCGACATAGACCTGATCGAGAGCGACGAAAATACCGAAGGCCGTCACCGACGAGATGGTGCCATCGAATACCTCGCCGACGCGCTCTTTCATGAAGAAGCACTTCAGCCAGTTCTCGACGTCGCGGGTCGCCTCGTCGGCCCGCCGTTCGGTACCCGAACAGTGCAGGCCGATGTCTTCCCAACTGCCGACCGGCGTGTATTTTTCCTTGGCCAGTACGGCCTTGATCGCGCGATGTACCAGCAAATCGGGATAACGGCGGATCGGCGAGGTGAAGTGGGTGTAATGCTCGTAGGCGAGGCCGAAGTGGCCGACATTGTCCGGGCTGTACATCGCCTGCTTCAGCGAGCGCAGCATCACCGTCTGCAGCAGCTGGAAGTCCGGCCGCTGCTTGACCTGTTCGAGTAGGACACCGTAATCCTTGGCCGTCGGATCATCTCCCCCACCAAGGGCGAGACCGAATTCGCCGAGGAAGCTGCGCAGGTTCTTCAGTTTCTCGTCGCCCGGCGCCTCATGGATGCGATACAGGCAGGGTTGCTTGTGCTGAGCCAGGAAATCCGAGGCACAGACGTTGGCCGCCAGCATGCACTCCTCGATGACCCGATGCGCATCGTTGCGAACGACCGGCACGATATTCTCGATCTTGCCCTGTTCGTTGAACAGCATCTGCGTTTCGGTCGTCTCGAAATCTATCGCCCCGCGCTGCCCGCGCGCCTTGTGCAAGGCCTGGAACAGCTTGTAGAGGTTTTTTACGTGCGGCTGCAGCGCGATATGAATCTCGGACTCGGGCTTCGCTTCGCCGGACAGCCAGGACCAGACCTGGTTATAGGTCAGCCGGGCTTGCGAACGGAAAACCGCTGGATAAAAGCGGTACTTGCCGATCTTGCCGCTGCTGCTGATCGCCATGTCGCAAACCATGGCCATCCGCTCGACATCCGGATTCAGCGAGCAAATACCGTTCGACAGCTTCTCCGGCAGCATCGGAATCACCCGGCGCGGGAAATAGACCGAGTTGCCGCGCTCCATCGCCTCCTTGTCGAGCGTCATGCCCGGCTTCACGTAATGCGAGACATCGGCAATTGCCACCACCAGGCGCCAGCCGCGCCCCTTCTTTTCGCAGAAAACCGCATCGTCGAAATCGCGAGCCGTTTCGCCGTCGATGGTCACCAGCGGCAAATCGCGCAAATCCTCGCGTTCCTTCAGATCAGCCTTCTTGACCTTGTCCGGCAATGCCTTGTTTTCAGCCAGAGCCGCCGGCGAAAACTCGAAAGGCAGATCGTGCTTGCGCAAGGCAATTTCGATCTCCATGCCTGGATCGGCATAGTTGCCCAGCACCTCGCTGATACGCCCGATCGGCTGCGAGAACTTGCTCGGTTGCTCGATGATATCGACCATCACCACCTGGCCGGATTGCGGCTTGATCTTCGCCTTCTTCTCGGGTGGCACCAGAATATCCTGGGCAATCCGCTTGTTCTCGGGCACCACGAAAACCACACCATGCTCGACGAAGACCCGGCCGACGACGCGTGTGTTGGCCCGTTCGGTCACCTCGACAATGCTGCCCTCCGGCCGACCGCGCCGGTCGAGGCCGAGCACCCTGACCAGCGCCCGGTCGCCATGCAGTACCTTGCCCATCTGGTGCTGATCGAGAAAGATGTCGGTACTGCCATCATCGGGAATCAGAAAGCCATAGCCATCCTGGTGCCCCTGAATGCGCCCTGCCGTCAGGCTGGCCCGCTCGGGGAGAATGTAGGCTCCCTTGCGATTGCGCATCAGTTGCCCTTCACGCTCCATCGCCCCCAGCCGACGCTGGAACATGTCGCGCTCGGCCGTCGTGATATCCAGCAACTCGATCAGTTCCTGCAGCACCAACGGGCGCCCCTGATCGGTCATGATCTGAATGATGAACTCGCGGGACGGCAACGGAAATTCGTAGCGCGTCGATTCGCGCTCAAAGAAGGGGTCAGCCCTGCGGATTTTTGTAAGTTTTTTTCTTGACATTAAGTTCATATCCTCTATAATCCTTGCTCTTCGCACCTGTGCCCAGGTGGCGGAATTGGTAGACGCACTAGTTTCAGGTACTAGCGGGTAACTCCGTGGGGGTTCGAGTCCCTTCCTGGGCACCAGCGATTTTGATTGAAGGCCTTGTCAAAACAAGGCCTTTTTTCTTTTCTGGCCGCTGCCTGCAGAACAGACCGCATTGTCTCACAGCCCACACCAGGCGTCGTCGCGAAATGCACCCAGAACGTACCGACAATACCAAAAAGCAACCAGTCCATCCCGCAAAAAGTCTATACAACGCGCCCTCTTCGCACCCGCGCCCAGGTGGAGGAATTGATAGCCCCACTAGTTTCAGGTACTAGCGGGTAACTCCGTGGGGGTTCGAATCCCTTCCTGAGCACCAGCGATTTAGATTGAAGGCCTTGTCAAAACAAGGCGTTTTTCTTTTCTGAGTTCCAGCCTTGCTCTTACTTCCGCCAGAATCAAAACCTCCGCCACGCCGGAAGTAACCGTAACAATTACACACACTTCCGTACACAGCACAGGTCATCGGCAAGCCAAGCGGTTCGTTATTTGGCTCATAGCAACCAACATGCAGAGTCGATCATGAAAAAGACCACCGCCCTTTGCCTGGCCCTCAGTCTCACTCTGGGCGCAGCAGGAACCGCCCAGGCCGACTGGGAACGCCACGGCGGACACCGCGGACCATCGTATGAGCATCGCCACCATCACGGTCACCGCGGCGGTCCCGGCTGGGTTGGTCCGGCCGCACTGCTCGCCATTACAGGCCTAGCTATCGGTGCCGCCGCCTACAGCCATGCCGCCCCGGCTCAAGTCTATACCGCCCCGGCTTACGTTCCGCCACCACTGCCGGTACAGATTCAGCCCGAATCGGGCAATTGGTACTACTGCGACTCATCGGCCCAATACTACCCGTACGTCCGCCACTGCCCGGAAGGTTGGCAAGCCGTGATGCCCCCGCGCTAAAAATGAAAACGGGCCGCAAGGGCCCGTTTACCGTAGCACTTCGCCAATGATTATTTGAACGGATGCTGCTTCAGAATGGTTTCATCACGCTCCGGACCGGTCGAGACGATGGCGATCGGCACTTGGCAGAGTTGCTCGAGGCGATCCAGATAGTTCCGGGCGTTGAGCGGCAAGTCTTCCCAGCGCTTGACGCCAAAAGTTGTCTCGCTCCAGCCCGGCATCGTTTCGTAGATCGGTTCGCAACGGGCCACTTCATCCGCACCGATCGGCAGCAGGTCAATGACCTTGCCATCCAGCTTGTAGCCGGTACAGATATTCAGCTCCGTTAAACCATCCAGAACGTCCAGCTTGGTGATGCACAAGCCGGTCAAACCGTTGATCCGACCCGAGCGGCGCAATGCAGCGGCATCGAACCAGCCACAGCGGCGCTTGCGCCCGGTCACCGTGCCAAATTCACGACCAACCTGCGACATCTGATAACCCGGGCAGCCATTGGTCTCGATATCCAGTTCGCTCGGGAAAGGACCGCCGCCAACACGCGTGCAGTAAGCCTTGGTGATACCCAGCACGTAATGCAACATGCCCGGACCAACGCCCGAGCCAGCCGCTGCCTGACCGGAAACGCAGTTCGACGAAGTGACAAACGGATAGGTACCGTGGTCGATATCGAGCAGCGTCCCCTGCGCCCCTTCGAACAGCAGGTTCTGCCCCGCCTGATTGGCCGCATAGAGCGCTGCCGACACGTCGGCAACCAGCGGCTTGATCTGCTCGGCATCAGCCATTGCCTGATCGTACACTGCCTGGAAATCGACGGCCGGCGCCTTGAAATACTGGGTCAGCACAAAGTTGTGATACTCAAGAACCTCTTTCAGCTTCTCAGCAAAACGCTCCGGATTGAACAGATCGTAGACCCGCAAGCCACGACGGGAGACCTTGTCTTCGTAGGTCGGGCCGATCCCCTTGCCGGTCGTACCGATTTTCTTGTCGCTGGCCTTCGCTTCCTCGCGCGCCTTATCGATGGCGGAGTGATACGGCAGAATCAGCGGGCAACCCGGACTGACCTTCAGGCGGGAACGAACATCGATACCGCCCTTTTCCAGCTCGGCAATTTCCGCCAGCAGATGATGGATATCGAGGACCACGCCGTTGCCGATATAGCACTGCACGCCATCGCGAACGATGCCGGACGGTACCAGATTCAGCTTATAGACCCGCTCGCCAACCACCAGGGTATGACCGGCATTGTGCCCCCCCTGGAAACGCACCACGCCTTGCGCGTGATCGGTCAACCAGTCGACGATCTTGCCCTTGCCCTCGTCGCCCCACTGGGTACCCACCACGATGACATTCTTTGCCATTTTTTAATCCTCTTGTATTGCTTCAATAATCCAGTGTTCGCCAACCAGCGCCAGTTTTCGGTCGCAAAGCGGGCCTTCGCAGGCAGTTTCGCCCGGCAGCAGTTCAACCACGACCTCACCCTGCTCGCGCAGTGCCGCGATGTGTGCCGCCAAAATCTCGTCATGCCCGGCATTGGGCGCCAGAATTGCCGAGGATGGCTTGCCGGCCGGCGCCAGCCGCGCCACCTCACGCAAGTCCATCGAGAAACCCGTCGCCGGCCTAGCACGCCCGAAGGCCTTGCCCGCACCGTCATAGCGCCCGCCCAGCGCAATGGCTGCCGGGTATCCCGGACAGTAGGCGGCAAAAACAACCCCGTTATGGTAGTGGTAGCCACGCAGGTCCGAGAGGTCGATCGAGAACGGCAATTCTGGAGCACCCTCAATCAAATGCCGCAAACCATCCAGCGCCTCGCCAATTGCCGGCAAGGCAGGCAATTCCCGGGCTGCCCGCTGCAGCACTTCGGCACCACCATAGAGTTGCGGCAAAATTTGCAGCGCTTCGCGATAGGGCGACGGCACATCGACACAGGCCTCGATCAAGCCAGGCACATCCTTGGCCTGCAACAGATTGAGCACGTTTTCCTCAGCCGCCTGCGGCAAGCCGGCCGCTTCAGCCAGGGCGCGAAAAATACCGACATGACCGAGGTCGATCCGGCTAACCGGCAGCTTGATCTTGTCAAACGCGCCCGCCATCAGACGAATGATATCGAGATCGGCACCAATGCCGGCATAACCGTAGAGCTCAGCACCAACCTGAACAGGCTCGCGACTGGCCGAAATACTGGCCGGCAACGTATGCAGCACACTGCCACAATAGCTCAGACGGGTCACGCCCTGATGATTGAGCAGGTGCGCATCGATCCGCGCCGCCTGCGGCGTGATATCGGCGCGCACTCCCATGGTCCGCCCGGAAAGCTGATCAACCAGCTTGAAGGTCCGCAAATGTAGATCCTGGCCAGCGCCAGTCAGCAGCGACTCCAGAAACTCCAGCATCGGCGGCATGACAAACTCGAAACCGCGGGCACGAAAGTGATCAAGCACAACGCGACGCAACTGTTCGATGCGCGCAGCTTCTGCCGGCAAAGCGTCGGCAATATATTCAGGTAACAGCCAATTCATGCAAAAACCATGAGCAGGACCAAACCGATAATCATCGACGTCAAGCCGACAAAGCGGATCTGTCCATCCGAAAATTGAATAAGGCGGCGAAAGGTTTCACGCCATGCCGCCGGGGCAATAAAAGGCATCACGCCTTCGAGCACCAGCATCAGCGCGAAGGCCAGCAACAGCGTCGAAGTCATTTGCCCTTGTCGTTTCCACGCCCGATGCTCTTCATATACTTGAAGAAATCCGAGTTAGGCTCAACTACCAGCACATCGTTCTTGTTCTTGAAGCTGCCGCGATAGGCTTCAAGGCTACGGTAAAACGCATAGAACTCTGGATTCTGCCCAAAAGCCTGAGCGTAAATGGCAGAAGCCTTGGCATCGCCCTCACCCTTGATTTTCTGGGCATCGCGATAGGCGTCGGCAATGATCACTTCGCGCTGACGGTCCGCATCAGCCCGGATTTTCTCGGCTTCCGCCGAACCTTCCGAACGCAACTCGTTGGCTACCCGCTTACGCTCTGCTTCCATCCGGCGATAAACCGCCTCGCTGACTTCAGTCGGCAATTCGACACGCTTCAGACGAACGTCGACAATCTGGACGCCAATCTTGCGCGCATCGGTATCGGCCTTTTCGCGCATCTGCTCCATGATCCGGTCACGCTCACCCGAGACCACATCATGCACGGTACGCTTGCCGAATTCCTCACGCAAACCGGCGTTGACCGTCTGATTCAGACGCGTCTTGGCACGCGACTCGTCACCGCCGACTGAAATGTAATAAAGCTTCGGGTCGACGATGCGCCACTTGATATACGAATCAACCAGCACGTTTTTCTTCTCGGAAGTAATGAAACGTTCCGGCTCGGCGTTATCGAGCGTGATGATGCGCTTTTCGAAATAGCGCACATTCTGGATCATCGGAATCTTGAAGCTCATACCAGGTTCGGTGATGACCTGTTTGACCTCACCCAGCTGGAAAACCAGCGCAAACTGACGCTGATCAACAGTAAAGATCGACATGGCGAACACCACCAGCACGGTGGCGAACAGTGCGCCGATCAGGTTAATACGCGGGCTCATCAACGGCTCTCCCGATCACGCGAACGCAGTGAGGGTTCGCGCCGGCTGGGGTTGTTCAAGGAATTATCGAGTTGCGGCGGCGCTTCCGAGGAGAGCGGTGTTTGCGCCCTGGGTACAGCAGCGGGAGCGGGAACATCAGCCCCTGCAACCTGCGCGGCCGTTACCGTACCGGCTGCCTGCATCAGCTTGTCGAGCGGCAAATAGAGCAGATTGCCCTGCCCCTTGGCGTCCACCAGAACCTTGCTGGTGTTGGAATAAACCTGCTGCATCGTATCCAGATACATGCGCTGACGCGTCACTTCGGGAGCCTTGGCATATTCGGTCTGCACCTGCTTGAAACGGGAGGAATCACCCTCAGCCGTTGCAATCACGCGCTGCCGGTGACCATTGGCCTCCTCCATCAAACGTGCCGCAGTGCCCTTGGCCTTCGGAATAACGTCATTGGCATAGGCCTGACCTTCATTCTTCTGACGCTCGCGGTCCTGACCGGCCTTTACCGCATCATCAAAAGCCGACTGGACCTGTTCGGGAGGCTGTGCATTCTGCATCGTGACCTTGGAGATCATGATGCCGCTCTTGTAGCGATCAAGAATATCCTGCATCAGCTTGGAGGCCTGGGTGGCGATCTGCTCGCGCCCCTCGTAGAGCACGAAGTCCATCTTGCTCTTGCCAACGATTTCGCGAACGGCGGTCTCGGCAGCCCCCATCACCGCTTCATCGGTGTGGCGGTTATTGAACAGATACTCAACCGGATCCTTCAGGACGTACTGGACGGCAAACTGGATGTTTACGATATTTTCATCATCGGTAAGCATCAGCGCTTCCTTGAGCACCTTGTTGCGCTCACTGCCGCGATAACCGATTTCGATCGTCCGCACACCAGTCAGGTTGACCAGTTCGTGCGACTGGATCGGGTAAGGAAAACGCCAGCGCAAACCGGGCTCGGTCGCCTCTTTATAGCTACCGAACTGGAGGACGATCCCCCGCTGCGAAGCATCTACAATATAGAAACCCGACGCCAGCCAAACAACGGCAACCAGGCCGGCAATCAGGCTGATGCCGCCGCCGAGAAATTTCGGGTTGAAATCGATCTGCGGCATGCGCGGCCCATCACCGCCATTATTGCCGCCACCGCCCCCCTTCTTGCCGAGCATACTGGACAGCTTGCGATTGAAATCTCGCCACAACTCCTCGAGATCGGGCGGCCCATCGTTCGGGCGACGCGGTCCGCCGCCGGGCTTGTCACCATCGTTGCCGCCACGATTGCCCCACTGCGGGTCGTTGAGCGACATGAATATACCTAAGGTCGGGATCATGAATGTCGGAGTTCAGTTTATGTAATCGTTTTGGGCTTCGCGTTCGGCATCGGCAAATGCCTTTTTACGGGCTTCGGCCTTGTTCCGGGCGAAGTCAGCCAGCGCTTCGCGCAGCAGATCAAGCCCTTCTCCGGAACGCGCACTGACACGAACGCGCGCGATTTTAGCATACTCGTCCAGTTCGACTCCCGGCGAGGCCTGGGTCAGATCGATCTTGTTCCAAACGATCACCTGCCGCAAATCCCGGGCACCAATTTCGTCGAGGACTTTATTTACTTCATACATCTGTTCGTCACGGGCATGGCTGGCGCTATCGACCACATGCAGCAAGACGTCGGCATCGATAGCCGCCTCCAGTGTGGCATGAAAGGCATCGACCAGCGAGTGGGGCAAATCGCGGATGAAACCCACTGTATCCGAAATGACAATATTCCCGGCACCTTCGATCCACAATTTGCGTGACGTGGTATCCAGCGTGGCAAACAACTGGTCGGCCGCGAAGACCCCGGCGTGAGTCAATGCGTTGAACAGTGTCGACTTGCCTGCGTTGGTGTAACCGACCAGCGAAACACTGAGCACATCCCCACGCAAGCGCGCTCTTCTTTGAACACCACGCTGGCGGGAAAGTTTCTCCAGGCGTTCCTTCAACAATTTGACGCGCTTGCCAAGCAAACGGCGGTCCGTCTCAAGCTGGGTTTCACCGGGACCACGCATCCCGATCCCGCCGCGCTGCCGTTCCAGGTGGGTCCAGCCTCGAACCAGGCGGGTCGACAAATGCTCAAGTTGTGCCAGTTCGACCTGCAACTTGCCTTCGGCGCTGGAAGCACGCAAGGCAAAGATATCGAGAATCAGACTGGTGCGGTCAATAACCCGGCATTTAAGTTCGCGCTCAAGGTTACGTTGCTGAGCCGGTGACAATTCATGGTTAAAAATCACCAGATCGGCCTCGGCTGCTGCGAGCATCGCTGCAATTTCCTGCACCTTGCCTTTGCCCGCAAAAGTCTTCGGATCCGGACTCTGTCTTTTGCCACAAACCTCGGCGGCGACGACGCCGCCCGCCGACTCGGCCAGCAGGCGTATTTCCTCCAACTGATCCCCAAGATCAGGTTGACCGAAGTCGAGCTGAACGATCACCGCACGTTCACCGGCGGCTGGTCGTTCATTCATGGGTGGATTCGGGGGAGAGAAAAGGCCCGTCATGCCGACGGGCCAAAGCACGGGAGGCGATTATTCCGCCGCCTGTTCCTGCTGGAGGTTTACCGGACGAGCCGGCACCACCGTCGAGATGGCGTGCTTATACACCATCTGGGTTACCGTGTTCTTGAGCAGAACCACGTACTGATCAAACGATTCAACCTGGCCCTGCAATTTGATCCCGTTAACCAGGTAAATCGAAACGGGAACATGTTCCCGGCGAAGAGCGTTGAGGAAGGGGTCTTGTAAGAGTTGCCCTTTGTTGCTCATGGTGTGGACTCCATGTGTGTTGTTATATGAGGTACCTAATGTACCCAAAATTGAGGCGTGGCGCTAAGTTATTTACTTTTTGTCACGATCCGCAAACGGATTCTTGCTGGTCACGAACTGAATGCGCAACGGTGTTCCCTGCAACTTGAATGCCTCCCGGAAGGTATGTTCCAGGTAGCGACGATAGCTATCGGTAATCTGATCGACCGCATTGCCGTGCACAACAATAATCGGCGGGTTGGAGCCCCCCTGGTGGGCATAACGTGGTTTCGGGCGGAAAAGACCATGCTTGGCTGGCGCCTGCTTGGCGACGGCATCGGCCAACACCCGCGCCAGGCGAGGCGTCGACAGCTTGGTCATGGCTGCGGCATAAGCGGAGTCGACCGAGCGGAACAGCGCCTCAAGACCGATATTTTCCCGGGCGGAGACAAAGTGGAACTTGGCAAAATCTAGGAACTTCAGCTTGCGCTGCAAGGTTTGCCGGGTCTGCTCACGGACATAGGTATCGAGGCCATCCCACTTGTTGACCGCAACCACCAGAGCACGACCAGACTGCACGATGAAATCGGCGATATGCGCATCCTGATCGGAAACGTCGGCCTGCGCGTCGACCATCAGGATCACCACGTTGGCATCCTCAATCGCCTTCAGTGTTTTGACGACCGAGAACTTCTCGATGGACTCGAAGACCTTGCCGCGCTTGCGCATGCCCGCGGTATCGACGAGCACGTATTGGCGGCCGTTACGCTCGAAATCGATCTCGATCGAATCGCGCGTGGTGCCCGGTGCATCGAAGGCAATGACCCGCTCTTCACCGAGCAACGTGTTGATCATCGTCGATTTACCGACGTTCGGCCGGCCAACGATGGCGACACGAACTGCCGAGGATTTCTCCTCTTCTTCTTCCGGCTCGGGGAAGGATTCCAGCGCCAGATCAACCAGCCCGCGCACGCCTTCGCCATGCGCTGCAGAAATGGCATTGGGCTCACCGAGACCGAGTTCGTGGAAATCCGCCTCGACCATGCCGGAATTCATGCCTTCCGCCTTGTTGACCGCAACAAATACCGGGCGCTCCAGGCGCCGCAGTTTATTGGCGATTTCCTTGTCATGCGGCGTCAGGCCGCTGCGACCGTCGACGACAAAAATGACCGCGTCGGCTTCGGCGATCGCCTGTTCGGTCTGGCGCGCCATTTCATGCAGGATGCCATCCTTGACGAGCGGCTCGAAGCCGCCGGTATCGACGACCAGATAGGGCTTGCGACCCAGCTTGCCATGGCCATAGTGACGGTCGCGGGTCAGGCCCGGCATATCGGCGACGATGGCATCGCGCGAACGCGTCAGGCGGTTAAACAGGGTGGATTTGCCGACATTGGGTCGGCCGACCAGAACGAGCGTAGGTTTCATTGAGCCTCGATTGCGCTCACGTTACCGCCGCTGGTTTGCACCAGAAAGTCGGAACCGAGCAGTTGTACCGGTGTACGCACAGGCGTGCCATCGGTTTTCTGACGCGCAGCAAAACTGCCGTCTTCACGGGAGAGGAAGTGTACGATTCCCTCGGCATCGGCCACGGCGACCAGGCCGCGACGGACCACCGGCCCGCTGACCCGGCGATTGAGCAGTTTGTCCTGCTTCCACAGGCTGCTACCGGAAAGGCGGTCGAGCGCATGCACCGCCCCCTTGTCATCGGTCACGAACAGGTAACGGCCATCCAGCGCCAGCCCTGCGGCCGACGAAATATCCCGCGACCAGATCATGGCGCCGCTCTGGCCCAGGTCAAAGCAGGCGACGCGGCCCTGGAAGGCAACGGCACAAACCTGCCGACCTTCGATAACCGGTGCGGCGACCACGTCGGCCACCCGGTCAAGCTCGGTCGCCCCTTTCGGCAGGGCGACGGCCCCCTCCCAGACGGGCGCGCCATTCTGAATGGAGAGGGCGACCAGCTTGCCGCCCGGAAAACCAACGAAAACATAGCGATCGGCAAATACCGGCGAAGCAACGCTACGCACCGACAACGAGGGTGTTGAACGCTGATAGACCCATTTGCGCCCACCGTCACCGGCGTCGAGCAGGAAAACGCGATTGTCGCCGCTCTTCACGGCCACACCGTCATCGCCAATGGTCGGGGCAGCCAGCACCTCGCTGGATACCCTGGCCTGCCAAAGCGGCTGTCCATCTTCTGCCGAGTAGGCCAGCACCTCACCCTTCGGGGTGCCAACCACGACCATCCGGCCATTCGCCCCGACACCGGCCGACAGCGACTGTCCGGCCTTGATCTTCCAGACCGTTTTGCCGCCTTCCAGCTTGTTGACCGTACCATCGGCGCTGGCAACATAAATAGCATTGCCGACAACGGCCGGCGTAAACACGTATCCGGCCGCCTTGCCGACCCCGACCGACCATTGCGTACGGACATCGGTCGAATTGGTGATTGGTGCCAGAACAGCCATCTTCGGCCCGGCACTGACAAAGGGATTGATCGAGTCAATCGAGTCGGAAATCGTCGCACAGCCCGCCGTAAGCAGACCGGCCGCGGCAAACAGAGCAAGCAGACGGCGCGACATCAGGCGGCCTCACCCAGGCCATCGAGCTTCTGCTGCAACAACTCACGGGAAGGCCCGGGCTTGCCCTCACCCTTCTCTAGCGCCCCCTTGTAGGCGGCACGCGCTTCCGGCTTCTTGCCCTGAGCGCTCAAAACATCACCCTTCAGTTCGAGAAAGCGGACATCGAAAGCCGGTGCATGAGCGGCATCAAGCTGCTTCAGTGCTTCGTCGTAGGCTTTTTCGTCGAGTTGGACCGCGGCCAGACGGAGCCGGGCGAGATCCTTCAGTTCATCCTTGGCATTCTCGGCAGCCCAGGCCAGTTGCGCCTTGGCTGTCTTCAAATCACCGGCCTCGAAGGACTGCTTGGCCGCAACCAGCGCCCCCAGTGAAGCGTAATTGGTGCGCCCGAATTTTTCAGCCAGTTCACCTGCGGCCGCTTTGACCTTCTGCGCATCGCTCGTTGCTACAGCCTGTTCAAGCACACCATAGATTGCTGCCGCTTGCGCCGACTGGCTGCGCTGATGCCAATTCCAGCCCTGCCAGCCAATCACGCCGATCGAGGCGGCAACCACCACACCGGTGACGAGATTGCCGTACATCTTCCACCAGGTTTTCAGCGTATCGATCTGTTCCTGTTCTTCGAGGTCGTAATGCGCCATCTGCTTATTCCTCTTCGCTATCTTCGTCTGAATCGATCAGTTGTCCGATGATGGCTTCCGCCAGATCATCGACTTTCAGTTTCTGCTGCGCCGAACCTTCAGCGCGCAAGGATTTGAGCTGGGCTTCGCCGGTCGACGCCTCGTCATCGCCAATAATGACGGCAAACGCCGCTCCGCTGCCATCGGCCTTCTTCATCTGCGACTTGAAGCTGCCGCCGCCACAATGCATCAGTACGTTGATGCCCTGGTCGCGCAGACCTTCGGCAACGCGGAAAGCCAGGCGCAAAGCCTCGTCGCCCTGATGCACCAGGTAAACGTCCGGTGCCGGCGCCGCCGGCTCACCGCCGGATTCCTTGATCAAGGCGATCAGGCGTTCGACGCCCATGGCAAAACCGCAGGCCGCTGTTGCCTTGCCGCCCAGCTGAACAACCAGACCATCGTAACGACCACCGGCGCAAACCGTGCCTTGGGCCCCCAGCTTGTCGGTAACCCACTCGAAAACGGTCAGGTTGTAGTAATCGAGGCCACGCACCAGGCGCGGGTTGATCGTGTACGGCTGACCGGCATCGCGCAGGACGCGCTGGACGCCTTCGAAATGAGCCAGCGATTCGGCGCCGAGATAGTCGATCAGCTTGGGCGCCGCGGCACACAGTGCCTGCATGGCGGGGTTCTTGGTATCGAGAATACGCAGCGGATTGGTATGCAGACGACGCTTCGCGTCTTCGTCCAGCAATTCGGCGTTTTCCTCGAAATAGGTAATCAGCGCCGCCCGGTGCTGGGCACGTTCTTCCGGCTGGCCGAGGCTGTTGATCTGCAGTTCGATACCGTCCAGACCGAGGTCACCCCACAGGCGAGCCCCCATCAGGATCATTTCGGCATCGATATCCGGACCGGCCATGCCGAAGGACTCGACGCCAACCTGATGAAACTGGCGATAACGGCCCTTTTGCGGCCGTTCGTGGCGGAACATCTGGCCGATGTAATACAGGCGCTGGTTCTGGCGGGCCGCCAGGTTGTGCTCGATGACGGCACGCACGCAACCAGCCGTGCCTTCCGGGCGCAAGGTCAGCGCCTCACCGTTCAGACCATCAATGAAGGAATACATTTCCTTCTCGACGATGTCGGTCACTTCGCCGATCGCCCGCTTGAAAAGCGGTGTCGGCTCGACGATCGGCATGCGAATCGGGCGATAGCCGTAGCCTTTCAGCCACGCACGGATAGTGTCCTCGAACAGTTCCCAGAATTCGGCTTCGTCGGGGAGAACATCGTTCATCCCGCGCACGGCTTGCAGCGTTTGACTCATGCTTTCAATTTCTTGGTATAGGTGCGCTCGACATAGCGCTCGATGATTTGTTTGAACTCATTGGCGATATTGTCGCCCTTGAGGGTGACGGTTTTTTCACCGTCCTCGTAAACCGGGGCCGATGGCGCTTCACCCGTTCCCGGCAGCGAAATGCCGATATTGGCATGCTTCGATTCGCCCGGTCCGTTGACGATACAGCCCATCACGGCCAGCGTCATGTTTTCGGCACCATCGTAATGCAACTTCCATTCCGGCATCTTGGCGCGGACAAAATCCTGCACCTCGCCAGCCAGTTCCTGGAAAAGCGTACTGGTCGTCCGACCACAGCCCGGGCAAGCCGCCACCATCGGCGTAAAGGCCCGCAAACCCATGGTTTGCAGGATTTCCTGGGCAACAATGACTTCCTGGCTGCGCGAACCGCCAGGTTCCGGCGTCAACGAAACACGGATGGTATCGCCAATGCCTTCCTGCAGTAATACCGAGAGGGCGGCGGTCGACGCGACAATTCCCTTCGATCCCATGCCCGCCTCGGTCAAGCCGAGATGCAAGGCATAGTTAGCCCGCTTCGACAGCTCGCGATAAATGGCGATCAGATCCTGCACGCTGGAAACCTTGCAGGAAAGGATGATCCTCTCACCGGCCAAGCCGACCTCCTCGGCCTTGGCGGCCGACTCCAGCGCCGACGTCACCATCGCATGACGCATCATTTCGGTCGCGTCGAGCGGGACGGCCTGGCGACTATTCTCGTCCATGATACGGGCCAGCAATTCCTGATCGAGACTGCCCCAATTGACGCCGATGCGGACCGGCTTGTCGTACTTGCAGGCCAGTTCGACCATCTGGGCAAACTGCTCGTCCTTCTTCTTGCCAAAGCCGACGTTACCCGGGTTGATCCGGTATTTGGCCAGGGCTTCGGCACAAGCCGGATGCTCGGTCAGCAGGCGGTGGCCGTTGTAGTGAAAATCCCCGATCAGCGGCACGTTGCAGTTCATCCGGTCGAGATGCTCGCGGATCTTCGGTACCGCAGCCGCCGCTTCCGGCGAGTTGACCGTGATACGCACCAGTTCCGAACCGGCACGGGCCAGTTCGGCAGTTTGCAAGGCAGTTGCCAGATAATCGGCGGTATCGGTATTGGTCATCGACTGCACGACAACCGGCGCACTGCCGCCGACAATCACGTGGCCAATCGAGGTGGTGCGCGTCAGGCGCTTGCTAACTGCCGTCACAACTTACTCCAGAACCAGACGGGCAACGTCGCCCCGGGTATGCGGCACCAGATCAACCGCCTGACCACGCCAGAATAGTTTGACCCCCGGCGCAAAACCGATGACCAGCGAAAACGGGCCATTGCCCAAGACCGCCTGGTCAAGCCCGGCCGTGCCCCGCTGGGAGAAAATCACTTTGCTGTCGCGATCCTTGACTTCGACCCAGGACTCTTTCTCGAAGACGAAACGCAAAGGCGCCTTGACCAGGGCTTCCGCACTTGGGGCTGCCGCCGTCAAAGCCGGCGACACCGCAACGGCCGGCGCGTTCACCGGCTCGGCCGGAACAGCTACCGGATCTGCCTGCGGATTCATCACCTGCTGCGGCGTCGTGCCCGGCGGGAAAACCGGTTCGGCCGCAGGCTCGGCGAGAGCAGCCTGAGGCTGCTCCTGGGCATCTTTTTGCGAGAATGAACTGATCAGGTTCTGGGTACTTTCACGCCAGGCCGACAAATCGTTCGGCAGCAGGAAATAAACCAGGCCAGCCAGCGCCACCAGGACCGCTCCCGTCGTCACGACCGCCCGATCCCGGCGGGAAATAGGCCCACTGCTCTGCGGCATGGTGGCCGGACGCGAATCGACATCACCAAGCCTGGTGACGGGCTTCTGCAGCGTCAGATCGAGCTGGGCCATCAGCGGCAACGGGTCGATCTGGACCAGACGGGCATAGTTGCGGACAAATCCGCGAATGAAGGTATGACCGGGCAAAGCCTGCCAATCGCCGTTTTCCAGCGCTTCCACCTGCTTCGCCCCAAGCTTCAGGGTGGCAGCCACTTCCGGCAACTGGATGCCACGCTCTTCCCGGGCTGCCCGCAACTGGGCACCCACATTCGGCACGGCTTCGGAAACGGTCTGATCGACCAAGTCTTCGACGCCGCTCATCTGATCACTCATTAAAAGTTACCCTTGAGGAATTCCTGATACTCGACCGAGGTCGGGTATCGACTTCGCAATTGTGCTGCAAAAGCACCTTCGGCTGAGCGGTTGCCAAGCTTTCGCTCGATGCGAATAGCAAGCCACAAGGCTTCGGCCGAAGGCCGCTCCATCATTTTCAGGACATCGTTCAGATAGACCCGAGCCTCTTCGTAGATCCCGCGCTGAAAAAACAGCTTGGCAAGTTGTAGGCGCGCCGTCGGCGCACCATCCCGCGCCAGGCGCAAGGCATTAAGCAGGTAGTTTTGCGCCCCATCGAGATCACCCGCCTTCATGGCACAGGTGCCGGCATTGGTATAGGCGCGATCCGGCGTTTCGTAGAGCGGATTTTTCAGGGCTTGCAGGAAATAGGCGATCGACTGCCGTTCCTTGCCGGTATCACAGAGATACCAGCCGTAGTTGTTATTGACTTCCGGATCGGTAGGCGACAGGCTCAAGGCCCGCTGAAAGTCATTTTCCGCCTTGCCATATTCCTTCAAGTTGGCATAGACCAGACCCCGCACGCTGTAGGCCTGAACATAGCTGGAGTCGGCACTGAGAGCGATGCCGAGCTCGTCGAGTGCAGCCGACATGTGCCCATTCTGAAAGTACATGGCACCGAGTTCGGTGTGTATCCGGGCCCGGTTCTTCGGATCGGTGGAGGCCTGATTCCGGGTGTTATTGACCGGCATATCGCTGTTGAATTGCGCCAAGGCCGGGAAAACACACAAAGCACTCAGGCAAATACCGACGAGCCGCTGCTTAACCGAAAAACTGTTCACGGCCTTGCCTCCTTGAGGGGGATTACTCGTCCGGACGTACGCTTGGTTTTATCCTTGACCTGCCCCGCCAACTGACCGCAGGCCGCATCGATATCGTCACCGCGTGTCTTGCGCGTCGTGGTCACGATGCCCGCCTGCATCAGGATATCGGCGAAACGGCGCACCCGTTCGGCCGGGGAGCGCTTGAATGGCGAACCCGGGAATGGGTTGAAGGGAATCAGGTTGAATTTGCACGGCACGTTCTTGACCAAGGCCAGCAGTTCGCGGGCATGGGCATCGCTGTCGTTGATGCCGTCGAGCATGACGTATTCGAAGGTAATGAAGTCGCGTGGCGCTTTCTCAAGGTAGCGCTGGCAGGCCGCCATCAACTCCTTGAGCGGATATTTCTGGTTGATCGGCACCAGTTCGTCGCGTAGCTTGTCGTTGGGCGCATGCAGCGAGACGGCCAGGGCCACCGGGCACTCGTCGCGCAAGCGGTCCATGACCGGCACCAGACCGGAGGTCGAGACCGTGACGCGGCGACGCGACAGGCCGTAGGCGTGGTCGTCCAGCATCAATTTGAGGGCGGCGACGGAGTTTTCAAAATTGGCGAGCGGCTCACCCATGCCCATCAACACGACATTGGAAATGACCCGCTGGTCGCCGTGCACCGCGCCCAATGCGTTATTGGCCAGCCAGAGCTGGCCGATGATTTCCGCCACCGTCAGGTTGCGGTTGAAACCCTGCTTGCCGGTCGAGCAGAAGGCGCAATCGAGCGCGCAACCGGCCTGAGTGGACACGCAGAGCGTGCCACGATCATCTTCGGGAATGAACACCGTTTCGACGGCATTGCCATTCCCGACGTCGATCAGAAACTTGCGCGTACCGTCATCCGACAGCTTGTCGGAGACTACCGCGGGCGGCGAGACAACGGCCCTTGCCTTGAGCTTTTCACGCAGGCTCTTGGCGATATCGGTCATGGCGTCGAAATCGGCCACACCGGATCGATGAATCCAGCGCAACACCTGGCGGGCCCGGAAAGGCTTTTCGCCTTGCGTGGCAAACCAGGCAGTCAGACTGTCGGCATCAAGATCAAGAAGATTTTGCATCAGCATCCTAGTCCGTCATTCCCGCCGAAGCGGGAATCCAGAAAAACTGGGCTCCCGTCACAGCGGGAGCAACGGATATTTGAATCAACGACCGGAGAAAACGTTCATGCCCGGGAAGAAGAAGCCGATTTCAACAGCAGCGGTTTCCGGGGCGTCAGAGCCGTGCACGGCGTTGGCGTCGATCGATTCGGCGAAGTCGGCGCGAATGGTGCCAGCGGCAGCTTCCTTCGGGTTGGTGGCGCCCATCAGTTCGCGGTTCTTGGCGATGGCGTTTTCACCTTCGAGCACCTGGATCATCACCGGGCCGGAGATCATGAAGGAAACCAGATCCTTGAAGAAGGGGCGTGCCTTGTGCACAGCGTAGAACTGGCCAGCTTCCTGCTCGGACAACCAAGCCATCTTGGAGGCAACGACCTTCAGGCCATTGGATTCGAAACGGGAGTAGATCTTGCCGATAACGTTCTTGGCAACAGCGTCAGGTTTGATGATGGAGAGGGTGCGTTCGATAGCCATTTAATTGCTCCGCAAAAGCTAGTCAGTTGAAAAACGGGCAATTTTAGCAGATAAGCAGCGGAAAAACCCGGCTCACTGGCTGGCAGTTTTGGCACTTTCCACCGCCAGCAAAGGCTCGCGCAAGCTGGCAAAATTTCTCGGCGCCACATATTGCAACAACTCCTTGCCATCGCCATCGACCACGATATCCAGCCCCTGCTGCGGGTAGAGCAGATGGGTCCGCTTTTCCGAAACGACCAGGCGTTCGCCAGGCTGACCGAATCGCTGGACCACCGTCGCTTCATCAAGATTGACCGTCGGAATGACGCTGATTGCCCTGACCGGCATCTGCTCGGCCAGCGCCAGATCATCCGGATGCAAGGTGATCTTGCGCGTCATGCTTTCCATATGCTTGGCCTTGAGCGCCCGTTCGCGCATCTCGGAAACAGCCTCTTTCGTGATGTCGACCGTAACAATCACCTTGGCCAGCACAAAGCCGAGTGGCACCTGGGCGTAATACCCTTCCAGCGTGCCGACCTCATTCGGCTCGGCGATGATGGCGACCTCGATTTCAGACCCCAGGCGCTGGCGCACCTCGCCCAGCGTACTCACCCCCGGTTGCAGTCCGAACACAGTACTCCCCCCCTGCCCATCCAGCGCGATTTGCCAAGGCAGATTGCTGTTCGGATCAACCCCTTCCTGCTTGCCGGTGGCCGGCAAAAGAAACGGCACGATCAAGGCAACAAGGACAAAGGCAATCAGGTATAGGGCGAATTTCATGGCGGGGTCAGCATTCAGGGAGGCGGCCGATTGTGCCACAGCCCTCCTCCATGAAAGGAAAAAGCCGCGCCCGGTTACCCGGAGCGCGGCCCCAATCGGCAATCGCCGTATTTACAGCATGCCCAACTGCTGCGGCAGCCAGAGCGAGAGGCCCGGCCAGTAGGTAACCACGACCAGGAAGCCGAGCATCGACAGCAACCATGGCCAGACGGCGACGGTCAGCTCGGTAATGCCCATCTTGGTGATCCCGGAGGCGACATAGAGATTCAGGCCAACCGGCGGGTGACACATGCCGACTTCCATATTTACCACCATCAGGATACCGAAGTGCACCGGATGGATACCCAAGGCCACGGCAACCGGGAACAGGATGGGTGCGAAGATCAGCACGATCGACGACGGCTCCATGAAGTTGCCGGCCAGCAGCAGAATGACGTTCACCGCCAGCAGGAAGGTAATCATGCCCAGCCCGTTGCCCAGCATCCAGTCGGCTAGCGCCTGCGGGATGTTCTCATTGGTCATGATGAACGAGAACAGCACGGCATTGGTGATGATGTAGAGCAGCATCGCCGACATGTTGGCCGAGTTGAGCAGCACCTTCGGCACATCCTTCAGGCCCAGGTCGCGGTAAATGAAAACTGCACAAATAAAGGCGTACACCGCAGACATTGCCGCCGCTTCAGTCGGCGTGAAGATGCCGGTATAGATCCCGCCCATCACCACGACGATCAGCAGCAGCCCCCAGACCGAGGCACGGAAGGATTTCCAGCGCTCACCCCAGGTCGCCTTCGGCTGCCGCGGGTAATCAAATTTCTTGGCGCGATACCAGGTCACCCCACCCAGCGTTGCCGCCAACGCCAGACCCGGAATCACCCCGGCCATGAACAGCGCACCGACCGAGGTATTGGTCGCCACCGAGTACATCACCATGACGATGGACGGCGGAATCAGAATGCCGAGCGCCCCCGAAGTAGCAATCACCCCGGCCCCGAACTTGTTCGGGAAGCCCGCCTTGACCATGGCTGGCAGCAGGATGGAACCGATCGCAACGACGGTCGCCGGGCTGGAGCCGGAAACTGCGGCGAACAGCGCACAGGCCAGCACCCCGGCCAGACCGAGGCCGCCATACCAGTGACCGACCATCGACGTGGCGAAATTGATCATCCGTTTCGCCACCCCGCCATGGGTCAGGAAATTGCCGGCCAGGATGAAGAACGGAATGGCCATGATCTCGAACTTCTCGATCCCCGTAAACAGCTTGAGTGCGACCGATTCGAGCGGCACCTGGGTCATCGTGAACAGGAAGGTCAGCACCGTCAGGCCGAGCGAAATCGAGATCGGCATGCCGGTCAGCATGAGGATGGCCAGCAGGCCGAAAATCACCATGGCGTTCATTGCTGGCCCCCATTCTTGTCATTGTCGCGACGTTCATTCTGCCGACGCTCGTTTTCCTGAGCCTGGGCGTCGCCATGACGACGATCGTCACCACTACGCCGATCGCCAACCATCGGGTGCTTCAGGTCATGCATGTGCAGGTTGTCGTCCATGCCATAAAGATTGACATCGACCGGCGGCTTTTCATCTTCCAGACCATCAACATGACCATGGTCGTGGTGCGGCAGCTCGCCCGTTTTCAAAAAGCCCCAAGTCACCTGCAGGAAGCGGAAGCACATCAGCGAGGAACCAAGCGGAATGGCGCTATAGACCATCCAGGTCGGCCACTCGAGGTCAGGCGTCGTCGGTCCTTCGTAGTTATCGCCCGTATCGATGCCAAGCATCTGGAAAATGGCGTAATGCGCCCCGTTTTCCCAGACGAAATGCGCCCCCAGCGAAGCGACGACACCGGTAAACAAGGCGCCAGCCAGCAAGCCGAAAACGATGAACTTGCCGCGCATGCCGTCATCGAGACGATTGATCAGCACATCGACGCCAACGTGGATGCCGGTCCGCACGCCATAGGCAGCACCGAACTTGGCCATCCAGACGAACATGATGATGCAGAGCTCTTGAGCCCAGCCGAAATTGAGCGTCAGCAACCAGTCCTGCAGCCCGGGAATATCCACCCCGGCCATATAACGGTGCACGACGGAAACGAAGATAATCAGCGTGGCCGCTCCCATCAGGAAGGTGACCAGCAACTCTTCTAGGTGATTCAACGCTTTGTTGATCATGATGAGTTCCCCCGGTGTACCTCGGGGGCCGCAACCCCCGAGTTATTGTTGCTGCTGCGAATTACAGGCTATCCGGCTTGAAGCCGATATCCTTGTAGACCGCCTGGATCACTTCCTTGCCAACACGACTTTCCATTTTCTGATGCACCGGCACCAGCGCCTTCTTGAAGGCCAGGCGCTCTTCCTTGGTCGGCACATAAACCGTGGTCTTGCCGCTCTTCTTCACGGCTTCCAGGGAGCTTTCGTTCTCGACCTTGGCGATCTGGTTGGCGTAACGGGTCGCCTGCTCCATCGCATCACCCAACTGGGTGCGGATATCGGCCGGCAGGCCATCCCAGAACTTCTTGTTCACGATCACGGCATAACCCAGGTAACCATGCTCGGTCAGCGTCAGATGCTTCTGCACTTCGTGCATCTTCTGCGTGTAGAGGTTGGAAATCGGGTTTTCGGTACCGTCGACCACCCCGGTCTGCAGCGCCTGGTAGACCTCGGAGAATGCCATTACCTGCGGCAGGCCGCCGAGCGCGCGCACTTCTTCTTCCAGTACCTTGGAGGACTGGATGCGCAGCTTCTTGCCCTTGAGGTCGGCCGGCGACTTGATCGGGGAATTCAACGAGAAGGACTTGAAGCCGTTATCCCAGTAAGCCAGGCCACGAATGCCCTTCGGCTCCAGCTTGCTGAGCAACTGCTTGCCGACCGGCCCGTTGGTCACCTTGCGCAGATCGTCGTAGCTGCCGAAGATAAATGGCAGGTCGAAGACCTCGAATTCCTTGACGCCGAGCGGGCCGAACTTGGCCAGCGACGGAGCAAGCATCTGGACGGCGCCCAACTGCAGCGCTTCCATTTCTTCCTTGTCCTTGTACAGCGTCGAGTTGGCGTACACCTCGACCTTGACCTTGCCACCGGTCAACTCGGCTGCCTTCTTGGCAAACATTTCGGCGGCCTTGCCCTTGGGCGTATCGGCGGCCACGACATGGCTGAACTTGATCACAATCGGCTGCTGAGCATAAGCAGTCAACGACAGCGCACCGACCAGCAAACCAACCAAAAGCTTGGAAACTTTCATTTTTTCTCCTCCGGAAATTGAGCCATCAAAATTTCTTTTACGGCTGGATGAAATTATTACGAAAGACGTAACTGCCGCGTATTGTGGTTAACCACAGTACAAATCCGATTTGATCCTTTACGCCGCCCCAAAAAGAAAAACCGCCGGACCAGCCGGCGGTTTTCAATGGGCAAACTGCTTGCGCTTAGTGATGCTCGAGAATCGGGCGCGGGCTATGCGGGATCGGTGGCTCCTGCGCATCATCCAGCACCAACTCGGGAAAATCGGCTTCGTCCTGGGTCTCGTTGTTCAACACAGCCTTCAGCTTCTCGGTATCGAGCGCCTTGCACCACTTGGCAACGACCAAGGTTGCAACGCTGTTGCCGATGAAGTTGGTCAGCGCTCGGGCTTCCGACATGAAGCGGTCGATCCCCAGGATCAGCGCCAGACCGGCCACCGGCACCGTACCGACCGCGGAGAGCGTCGCCGCCAGTACGATAAAGCCGCTACCGGTCACACCGGCCGCACCTTTCGACGTCAGCAGCAGGATCACCAGCAGCGTGATCTGATGTTGCAGATCGAGCGGGGTATTGGTGGCCTGGGCGATGAAGACTGCCGCCATCGTCAGATAGATCGAGGTGCCGTCAAGATTGAAGGAGTAACCGGTCGGCACGACCAGACCGACGACCGACTTCTCGGCCCCGGCATTTTCCATCTTGGCCATCAGGCGCGGCAGGGCAGATTCCGAAGAGGAAGTACCGAGCACCAGGAACAGCTCTTCCTTGATGTACTTGATCAATTTCCAGATCGAGAAGCCGTGTACCGCAGCAATGCTGCCCAGCACGGCAAAAATGAAGATCACACAGGTCAGATAGAAGGCACCCATCAGGCTTGCCAACTGCGTCAGGCTGCCGACACCATGCTTGCCGATGGTGTAGGCCATGGCACCGAAAGCACCGATCGGAGCAACCTTCATGATCACGCCAACGATACCGAACAGCACGTGCGACAGCTTTTCGATCAATTCGAAGACCGGCTTGCCGCGCTCGCCGAAGGCATGCATCGAATAACCGAAGAGGATCGAGAAGAACAGCACCTGCAGCATGTCACCCTTGGCAAAGGCATCGACGACGCTGGTCGGAATAATGTTCATCAGGAAGTCGGCGGTCGACTGCATCTGACCGGGTTGGGCATACTTGGCGATACCCTTGGTGTCGAGCGAAGCCGGATCGACGTTCATGCCAACCCCTGGCGCCCAGACGTTAACCACGATCAAACCGATAATCAGCGCGATGGTACTGACCACTTCAAAATACAGAACAGCCAGACCGCCGGTCTTACCGACCTTCTTCATGTCTTCCATGCCGGCGATGCCGACGACGATGGTGCAGAAAATGATCGGGGCGATGATCATCTTGATCAGCTTGATGAAACCATCGCCCAGCGGCTTCATGGCCGCACCGGTTTCCGGATAGAAATGCCCGAGCGACACGCCGATGGCAATCGCCAGCAGCACCTGCACGTACAGGCTCTTGAACAACCCTCTTTTGGCCATAAAACCGGCTCCTTTGGTGATGATTTATTGAAAACTAATTGATAAAACGGCCGGAAGTATCGTTTTGTCACCACGCCTTCGCCATTGTGGATATCCGAATTGTGGATACCCACAATGGTCAGCCGCGAAATAACGTGAGGTAACATTTGTCGCCATGACCCGGATGCCTAAATTGCGGAGTTCGTCCGCCCTCCATTTGCGCTGGCTGCTCGCCTTACCCAAACTGGGCATCGTGCTCCTGATCGCGGCCCTGCTCTCGCTGCTCTGGCTGCTCCACCTCAACGAAGTTGACGAAGAGCGCACCAGCCTGATCAAGGATGTCCTCTGGCTTGAGCAAAACCTCCGCTTTCACCTGAACGGCAACGAAGAACAGCTCCAGCAACTGGCGGTAGACATGGCAACCCTGGCCGACGAAAAGCGGATCTTTCGCCTGCGCGCCGGCCACCTGCTGAAAAACAACCCTGAAATAACGCAAATTCTCTGGTTCGACCCACAGCGCAAGCTGATCGACGCCCTGCCCGGCACGACGCTGCCAGAACACGAAATCGAGTCATTTGGCCCGGTCGTCACCGAAAAAGCCTTTGAAATGGCACGCCGGCTTGGCAAACAGGTCTACAGCGAACCTTTTTTTCTCGAAGGCAACCGTGCCTTTGTCGAGCTGTTCGTTCCGATCTACCGGGAAAGGGAATTCAACGGCATGCTGGTTTCAGTACTGCCGCTCGACACCCTGCTCGACAACCTGGTCCCCTGGTGGTTCACGGAGAAATACAAGGTCGTCATCATCGATGACAACGAAATCCAGTACGCCGCAAAAACCCATATCGAAGGACTCGGCAACCAGACTTACGAAATCCCCTTCGACCCGCCCGGCTATGGCCTGAAACTGCGTATCGTCAGTTACCAAAGCAGCACCAATCCACTACAACGCCTGCTCACCATTGCCATCGTCGCGCTGGCCGCCGGCGTCTTCTGGAGTCTGTGGATGGTTCGCGACCTGATGAAAAAGCGCTCGCAGGCTGAAGAAGCGCTGCGCGCCGAACACGCCTTCCGTACCGCGATGGAGAATTCGCTAACCGTCGGCATGCGGGCCCGCGACCTGAAGGGCAAGGTCGTCTACGTCAATCCAGCGTTCTGCAAAATGACCGGCTTCAGCAGCGATGAACTGGTCAACAGTACGCCACCGATGGCCTACTGGGCGCCGGAGCAGATTGATGAGTCCTACGCCATGCACCAGGCCGTTCTGGCTGGCGAAGCGCCAGTCGACGGCTTCGAGATGATCTTCATGCGCAAGAATGGCGAACGCTTCCATGCCCTGGTCTATGAAGCCAAGCTGATTGACGGCAATGGCCAGCATACCGGCTGGATGGCCTCGGTACTCGATATCACCGAGCGCAAACGGGCTGAGGAACTGGCCCGGCAACAGCAGGAGCAACTTCAGTTCACCTCACGCCTGGTAACCATGGGCGAAATGGCCTCGACGCTGGCCCACGAACTGAATCAGCCGCTGGCGGCAATCGCCAGTTACAACACCGGCTGCCTGAATCTGCTCGAACGCACCGATTGCCAGGCCCACGAGATCCGGCCTGCCCTGCAGAAAGTCGCCGTGCAAGCCCAGCGGGCAGGCAAGATCATTCGCCGGGTACATGACTTTGTCCGCAAGAGCGAACCGAAACGCGCCCCCTGCCAACTGGCCGAAGTCATCGAAGACTGCCTTGGCTTCATCGAGGCCGACGCCCGCAAATACCATGTCCGCATTGAATGCGACACCCCGGAAATGCCACCGATTCCCGCCGACCGGCTGATGCTGGAACAAGTGCTGCTCAACCTGATCCGCAACGGCATCGAGGCGATGGCCCAGACACCGGAGGGGCATCGCAAGTTGAAGATCCGGGTCAGCCGCGAAGAAACGGAACTGAAAGTGAGCGTCGCCGATCATGGCTGCGGCATCCCGCCAGATATCCGTGACAAGCTGTTTACCGCCTTTTTCACCACCAAACCGGAAGGCATGGGGGTCGGGCTTTCCATCTGCCGCTCGATCATTGAGTTTCACCGCGGCCGGCTATGGGCCGAAGACAACCCCCATTCACCAACCGGAAACGGTACGATATTCACCTTCACCCTCCCCCTGGAAAGCGCATGAGTACGCCGCAAGCCCACCTGGTCGACGACGACGAAGCCATCCGCGATGCGCTTTCCTGGCTGCTCCAGTCACGCGGCATCCCGTGCACCACCTACGACAGCGCCGAAGCCTTTCTCAGCAGCTGGAATGCCAATCTGGCCGGCTGTATCGTCCTCGACATGCGGATGTCCGGGATGAGCGGATTGGATTGTTTTGACAAACTGCGCGAACTGGCCTCCAGCCTCCCGGTAATCTTTCTGACCGGGCATGGTGACGTCCCACTGGCCGTAGGCACGCTAAAAAAAGGTGCGTTCGATTTTTTCGAGAAACCGCTCAACGATAATGAGTTGGCGACCCGCATTCAGGAAGCGATGGAACTTGATGCCCGCCAGCGTGCCGCCAATGCTACGGTCGACTCGCTGAATGCCCGGATTTCCAGCCTGACCACGCGCGAAAAACAGATCATGGAACTGGTGCTGGCCGGCAAGTTCAACAAGGTTATCGCCGATGAATTGAATATCAGCATGCGCACCGTCGAGGTGCATCGGGCGAACCTTTTCGACAAGATGCAAGTCAAAACCGCCGTCGAGTTGGCCAACTTGCTGAAACCCGGGCGCTAACCCTTCCCTAAGCCACCTTTTTTCGTTAGCATCTCGCGCAAATCCCTTCGCCATTCACGGCGTACATTCCCCTATTACTCCGGTTCACTCCATTCACGAGGCATTTCATGAGCGAGCACATCCATTACGTCACCGACGACACCTTTGAAGCCGAAGTGCTGCAAGCGCAGCAGCCGGTTCTCGTCGATTACTGGGCAGAATGGTGCGGCCCCTGCAAGATGATCGCCCCCATCCTCGACGAAATCGCCAGCGAATACGCCGGTAAGCTGAAAGTCGCCAAGGTCAATATCGATGACAACCAGGCCACCCCGGCCAAGTTCGGCATCCGCGGCATCCCGACCCTAATGATCTTCAAGAACGGCAACGTCGAAGCGACCAAGGTTGGCGCCCTCTCCAAGGGCCAACTCGCCGCCTTCATTGACAGCAACCTGTAATCTCCGTAGTCTCCCAGCCTGAGTTCGCGTTCTGCGTCCTCAGGCTGACGCAAGCGGCACCCAGCCCCGCGTCACTCCCCTCCCTCTGCTCTTAGCATCTGCGCCCCGGCCTCCGGGCAGTCGTCCGTTCCCTTTCGGCGCCATACACTCCCACATTCATGCAACTCTCCGAACTCAAGACATTACACGTCAGTAAACTGCTGGACATGGCGACCGAACTGGTCATCGAAAACGCCAACCGCATGCGCAAGATGGAGTTGATTTACGCCATCCTGAAGGCGAAGGCCAAGAACGGCGACACCATCTATGGCGACGGCACGCTGGAAGTCCTGCCGGATGGCTTCGGCTTCCTGCGCTCGTCGGACACCTCCTACCTGGCCAACCCGGATGACATCTACGTCTCGCCCTCGCAGATCCGCCGCTTCAATCTGCGCACCGGCGACACCGTTGAAGGCGAGATCCGCACCCCGAAGGATGGCGAGCGCTACGTTGCGCTGACCAAGCTGGACCGCATCAACGGCTTCTCGCCGGAAGCCAACAAGAACAAGATCATGTTCGAGAACCTGACGCCGCTGCACCCGACGCGTCATCTGAAACTCGAACGCGAAATCAAGTCCGAAGAAAACATCACCAGCCGCGTCATCGACATGATCGCCCCGATCGGCTGCGGTCAGCGCGGCCTGTTGGTCGCCCCGCCGAAGACTGGCAAGACGGTGATGCTGCAGAATATCGCCCACGCCATCACGGCCAACCACCCGGAAGTGATTCTCATCGTGCTGCTCATTGACGAGCGCCCGGAAGAAGTCACCGAAATGACCCGTACCGTCAAGGGCGAGGTCGTTGCCTCGACCTTCGACGAACCGGCCTCGCGCCACGTCGCGGTCGCCGAAATGGTCATCGAGAAGGCCAAGCGCCTGGTTGAACACAAGAAGGATGTGGTCATCCTGCTCGACTCGATCACCCGTCTCGCCCGTGCCTACAACACCGTGCAACCGGCCTCCGGCAAGGTACTGACCGGCGGCGTCGACGCCAATGCCCTGCAGAAGCCGAAGCGCTTCTTCGGCGCGGCGCGCAACATCGAGGAAGGCGGCTCGCTGACCATCCTCGCCACGGCGCTGATCGACACCGGTTCGCGAATGGACGAAGTGATCTACGAAGAATTCAAGGGAACCGGCAACTCCGAAATCCACCTCGACCGTCGCATGGCCGAGAAGCGGATGTACCCGGCGGTCAACGTCAATCGCTCCGGCACCCGCCGCGAAGAACTCCTGCTCAAGCCGGACGTACTGCAGAAAATGTGGGTCCTGCGCAAGCTCTGTTACCCGATGGACGATCTCGAAGCGATGGAATTCCTGCTCGACAAGGTCAAATCGACCAAGGGCAACCAGGAGTTTTTTGACGCCATGCGCCGCGGCTGATAAAAATATTGCAGGCCCGTGATTTATCGAGGATAATCACGGGCTTCCCAGATCGGCCACATCCGCCGGTCGCTCGTTTAAAGGACAAAAGATGAAAGCCGATATCCACCCGAATTACAACGAAGTGCAAGTCACCTGCTCCTGCGGCAGCACTTTCACGACCCGTTCGACCATGAACAAGCAAGCCTTCCACGTTGAAGTCTGCTCGCTCTGCCACCCGTTCTACACCGGCAAGCAGAAGATCGTCGACACCGCCGGTCGCGTTGAAAAGTTCAACCAGAAATTCGGCGCCATGCGCGGCAAGGCTGCTGCCTGATCCACTGGATTTGCGCGATCAAAGGCAGCCTCATGGCTGCCTTTTTCGTTTCTGGAACCGATGCCTGATTTCCTCGCCCTGATTCGTCGCGGCATCCGCCTGCCTCCAGCCGGCTGGGTGCTCGCCGCCATGCTTGCCTTCTACGTGTTGGCCGGCCTGTTCGGACGCGACCCCTGGAAGGGCGAGGACGCCATCCATATCGGCGCCGCCTGGCACATGCTGTCCTACGCCGACTGGCTGTCGCCCGATCTGGCCGGCCGCCCCTTCCATGAGCCGCCGCTCTATTACTGGAGCGCTGCGCTGACTGGCAAAGTCTTCGGCTGGCTGCTGCCGATGCACGAAGCGATGCGTCTGGCCAGTGGCCTGTGGCTTACCCTGGCCTTGATGGGGCTCTACTACGCCGGCCGCGAACTGTACGGCCAGGAAAGCGCCGCGGCCAGCCCCTTGTTGCTAGCCGGCAGTGCCGGTCTGCTTTTTCATGCCCACGACGCCCAGCCCATGCTGGTTGCCCTGGCCGCTTACGGCGGCAGCATCGGCGCCCTGGCCGCGATGGAACGCCGGCCCCGCCTGAGCGGTATTTTCTACGGGCTGTCGCTCGCCGGCTGCCTGCTCGGCGCCGGCCTCGCCCCTGTCCTGCCGCTCCTGGCCATCCTGCCACTGGCCTGGTGGCTGGCGCCGGATCGCCCGAAGGCGCTGCAGACCCTGGGCATCGCGCTTGCCATCGCCGCCCTGCTCAGCCTGCCCTGGCCCGCCCTGCTGCTGGCCCTGGAGCCAGCACGTTTTCATGGCTGGCTGGCCACCGAACTGGCCCCGCTGAAGACGCCTTTCTCCTTTTCCGGCGCCGGCCGCTTCCTTTCGATGCTGCCCTGGTTTGCCTTTCCCGCCATTCCACTGGCCGGCTGGACCCTGTGGACCCGACGCGCCAGCCTGGGCGCCAAGCCGCAGTTGCTGCCGCTTGCCCTTTTCTTCATCACGCTGCTGATGCTGGCACTGGCCTATCGGCCGCGCGAAATTCCGGCCCTGCTGCTGCTGCCGCCACTAGCCCTGCTCGCCACCCCGGGCGCGCTGACCCTGCGTCGCGGCGCCGCCAATGCCTTCGACTGGTTCGCGATGATGACTTTCAGCGTCTTCGTCGCCCTGGTCTGGCTCTGCTGGTCGGCGATGGCGCTCGGCTGGCCGGAGAAACTGGCCAAACGGGTGGTCATCCTGCGCCCCGGTTTCGTCGGCCACTTCGAAATCCTCGCCCTGCTCGTCGGCCTGGCCGCAACGCTGTGGTGGATCTGGCTGATCGTCACCGCGCCACGCTCGCCCTACCGCAGCCTAACGCACTGGACGATGGGTTTTACCGCCCTCTGGCTGCTCGCGACGACCCTGATCCTGCCTTGGTTCGACTACGGCAAGAGCTACCGCCCGGTCGCCCAGGCCATCGCCCGCAGCTTGCCGGACAAGCACGGCTGCGTTGCCGAGCGCGGCCTGAGCGACACCCAGCGCGCCTCGCTCGCCTACTTCGTTGAAATCGAGCCGCTCCTGCTCGAGACATCGGCCGGACAAAAATGCAACTGGCTGCTGGTCAGCGGCACCAACCGTCAGGAACTGGCCGCCCCGGATGGCAGCTGGAACAAGGTCTGGGAAGGCAGCCGGCCGAGTGAGCGCAAGGAAAAAATGCGCCTTTTCAAGCGTTGACCGCCGGCTAGGCGAAAAAAAGGGGCCGGCGGCCCCTTTGGCAAACACTACGAAGTGCGCTCAGCCCTTCAGGAAATGCTCGCGGTAATACTTCATTTCATCGATCGATTCGTAGATGTCAGCCAGCGCCGTGTGCTTGCTCTTCTTCTTGAAGCCCTTGTAGATCTCCGGCTGCCAGCGCTTGCACAACTCCTTCAGGGTGCTGACATCGAGATTGCGGTAATGGAAAAAGCTTTCCAGGGTCGGCATGTAGCGCGCCATGAAACGGCGGTCCTGGCCGATCGAGTTGCCGCACATCGGCGAATGGCCCTTGGAGGAATATTTCTTCAGGAACTCCAGGGCCGCCGCCTCGACGGTCGCCTCATCAAAGGTCGACGCCTTGACCTTGTCGATCAGGCCGGAACGGCCATGCGTTTTCTGGTTCCAATCGTCCATGCCGGCCAGAATTTCGTCGCTTTGATGGACCACCCAGGACGGTGACTCGGCAACCATCTCCAGTTCCGAATTGGTCACCACCATCGCCATTTCGATGATGCGATCGCCATCCGGGTTCAAACCGGTCATTTCCATGTCCAGCCAGACGAGGTTGTTTGCGTTGCCTGCCATATAATTGCCCAAATTCTTGAAAACCCGGATTTTCTCACAGCTTGCCACCCAGTTTAGTGACCTCCAACTTCAGCCTCCTCTTTATTGCCGCCGTCATCCTGACGCTGGCTGCACGCCTGTGGCTGACCAGCCGCCACATCCGCCACGTCATTGCCCACCGCGACCGGGTGCCCACCGACTTTGCCGAGCGCATTTCGCTGGCCGCCCACCAAAAAGCGGCCAATTACACGGTCGACCGCAGCAAGTTCGGCATCCTCGGCAGTCTGGCCGACAGCGCCCTGCTGCTAGCCCTGACACTGGGGGGCGGTATTGCCGCCCTGCACGCTTTCTGGTCGCCCCGCCTCGACGGCCTCGGCTACGGCCTGGCGATGATATTCAGCGTGATGCTGATCTCCGCCCTCGTCGACCTGCCCTTCTCCCTCTACCGCCAGTTCGTCATCGAGGCCCGCCACGGCTTCAACCGGATGAGCCTCGGCCTGTTCTTCGCCGACCTCTTCAAGCACGCGCTGATCGGCGTACTGATCGGCGCCCCGGTCATCCTCGCCGTGCTCTGGCTGATGGGTGCCATGGGCGACTACTGGTGGCTGTACGTCTGGCTGTTCTGGAGCGCCTTCAACCTGCTGATCATGTTCGTCTACCCGACCTGGATCGCCCCGCTCTTCAATAAATTCGCCCCGCTCGAGGAAGGCGAGATGAAGACCCGCATCGAAGCCCTGCTCGCCCGCTGCGGCTTCCGCTCCAGCGGCTTATTCGTGATGGATGGCTCGAAGCGTTCCAGCCATGGCAACGCCTACTTCACCGGTTTCGGCAACAACAAGCGCATCGTCTTCTTCGACACCCTGCTCTCCCGCCTCGCGCCGAGCGAGATCGAAGCCGTGCTCGCCCACGAACTCGGCCATTTCCGCCGCCACCACATCGTGCAGCGCATCGTGCTGATGTTCGCCGCCTCGCTCGCTTTTCTCTGGCTGCTCGGCCAGCTGATCGACGCTCCCTGGTTCTACAACGGCCTTGGCGTACCGGCTGAAAACACCGCGCTGGCGCTGATCCTGTTCTTCCTCGTCATTCCGGTCTTCACCTTCCCGCTCAATCCGCTGAGCAGCTACCTGTCGCGCCGCAACGAGTTCGAGGCCGACGCCTATGCCGCCGAACATGCCGCGGCCGGCGACCTGGTCCGGGCGCTGGTCAAGCTCTACGAGGACAATGCCTCGACGCTGACGCCGGACCCGCTGCATTCGCTGTTCTACGATTCCCACCCGCCGGCGGCGCAGCGCATCGCCCGCCTACAGACGGTGGCCCGCTGATGGAAGGCCGCGTCGTCGCCGCGCACGGGCGCCAATACCTGGTCGAAACGACCGACGGCAAGCTGCTGCCGTGCTTTCCGCGCGGCAAGAAGAGCGATGTCGCCTGCGGCGACCGTGTCGATATCCAGCAAACCTCGGACGACCAGGGCGTCATCGAAGCCATCCAGCCGCGCACCAGCCTGCTCTACCGCTCCAACGAAATCAAGCAGAAGCTGATTGCCGCCAATGTCGATCAACTGGTTATCGTCGTCGCCACCGAACCGGCCTTCTCCGACGAACTGGTCACCCGCGCCCTGCTCGCCGCCGAGAGCGAGGAGATCGAGCCGCTAATCGTCCTCAACAAGTGCGACCTCAGCGAGCGCGTGCCGGCCGCGCGCGAGCGCCTCAAGGTACTCGCCGACCTCGGCTACCGCATCGTCGAACTGTCGGCCCTCAAGCATGCCGAAGACCTGCGCCCGGAACTGCATGGCGTGACCAGCGTGCTGGTCGGCCAGTCGGGCATGGGCAAATCGACGCTGGTCAATGCCCTGGTTCCCGAGGCCAATGCCGCCACCCGCGAAATCTCGCAGGCGCTCGATTCCGGCAAGCACACGACAACGCACGCGACGCTCTACCATCTCGATGCCGACAGCCAGTTGATCGACTCGCCGGGGCTGCAGGAATTCGGCCTCGGCCATCTCGACCGCCAGGAAATTGAATACGCCTTCCGCGAATTCCGTCCCTATCTCGGCCAGTGCCGCTTCCGCGATTGCCGGCACAACCGCGAACCGGACTGCGCATTGACCGCTGCGGTGAACGCCGGAAAAATCGACGAAAGGCGTTTCGCCGCTTACCACCGCATCGTCGGCACCCAGCGCGGCGCTTGACAATTACCGGCGGCGCCGCCTGGCAGAGGGTTTTCCGCGATAGCAATATTCCCGGCACAAGCCCATAATCCGAAAAAGCAGCGTCCGTCAGAGGCTAGAGGGGAGACACCATGGCACAGGGCCAGCCAACCATCCTGATCGTTGATGACACCCCCGAGAATCTCAGCGTTCTTGGCGAACTGCTACAACCCGCTTACCGGGTCCGCGCCGCCAACGGTGGCCGGCGCGCCTTGCAGATCGCGCACGGCCACCCGACGCCCGATCTCATCCTGCTCGACGTGATGATGCCCGAGATGGACGGCTACGCCGTGCTGGCCGAACTGCAGGCCGACCCGATCACGCAGGGTATCCCGGTCATTTTCGTCACCGCCATGGATGCGACGGAAGATGAGGAACACGGCTTGGATTGCGGCGCCGTCGACTACATCACCAAGCCCTTGCGTCCGGCCATCGTGCTCGCCCGGGTTCGCACCCAGCTTGAACTGAAACGGGCCCGCGACTTCCTGCGCGACCAGAACAGCTTCCTGGAAGGCGAAGTCGCCCGCCGGATGGGCGAAAACCAGTTGATCCAACGGGTCAGCATTCACGCCCTGGCCCGCCTGGCCGAGACCCGCGACCCGGAAACCGGCAACCATCTGCGGCGAACGCAGGAATATGTCCGGACGCTGGCCCTCGGTCTCAAGGATCACCCGCGCTTTTCCCATTTTCTCGATATCCGCACCATCAATGTTCTCGCCCAGTCGGCACCGCTGCACGACATCGGCAAGGTCGGCGTGCCCGACCACATCCTGCTCAAGCCGGGCAAGCTGACCCCGGAAGAGTGGGAGATCATGAAAACCCACGCCAAGCTGGGCAGCGATGCCATTGAGCTGGCCGAGCAGGATGCCGAAAAACCGGTGGAATTTCTCGCCATCGCCAAGGAAATCGCCCACTTCCACCACGAAAAATGGGATGGCAGCGGCTATCCGGAAGGACGCCGCGGCGATGCCATCCCGATTGCCGCTCGCCTGATGGCCTTGGCCGATGTCTTCGATGCCCTGATCTGCAAGCGCGTCTACAAGCCGGCGATTCCCTACGAGCAGGCCAAGGCGATGATCCTTGAAGGTAACGGCACACATTTCGATCCGGATGTCGTGGCCGCCTTCATCAATCAGTTCCCGACCTTCAAGGCCATTGCCGACGCCTATTCCGACTGAGCGGCGACCCCATGCCACGGAGACGGCAGCGCGCATGACCCAAGATAACGACAACATTACAGAAAGCACGACCCGAGCGATCGCACTGGTCGTCGTGCCCTATGTCACGGTCGCCGCACTGTGGATACTGCTTTCCGATCACCTGGCGGCCTATCTATGGCCCGATCCGGCCCAACTGGCCATCGCCAGCATGATCAAGGGCTGGTTTTTCGTCGCCGTCACCGCCGTTCTGCTCACCGTGCTGCTCCATTCGCTGATCAAGCGCATCAATGAACGCCAGGAACTGGAGCGCCAGGCCCGGCAGGCAGCGCTCCTCGCCGCCCGCCAGGTCAAAGAGGAAAGCGCCCAGTTGCGCACCCTGATCGATACCATTCCCGACCTCATCTGGCTGAAAGATACCGAGGGCGTCTACCTCAACTGCAACAAACGTTTTACCCAGTTTTTCGGTGCCACGGCGGAAGAGATTTGCGGCAAAACGGATTTCGACTTCGTCGACCGCGAACTCGCCGAGTTCTTCCGCGCCAACGATCAGGCCGCACTCACCGCCGGTGCCCCCCGCAGCAACGAAGAATGGGTCACTTTCGCCAGCGACGGCCATCGCGAACTGCTCAACACCATCAAGGCGCCGCTGCGCGACTCGCATGGCGCACTGATCGGCGTCATCGGCATCGGCCGCGATATTTCGCAACTGCATGAACTGCAGGAACGCTTCGAGGTCGCCTTCAACGCCAGCCCGGCGGCAATTTCGCTGAGCACGGCGGATCGCGGCATCTACCTCGACGTCAATCCCGGCTATGCCCGGATGCTGGGCTGGGAAAGCAGCGACCTGCTCGGCCGCAGCTCACTCGACATCGGCCTCTGGCCAGACGAAGAGGCCCGTGAAACCTGGCGCCGGGAACTCGAAACCAGCGGTCATCTGCGCGACTACCAGACCACCTGGCTGAAGCGCGATGGCCAGCCGCTCTCGGTCAGTGTCTCCGCCGAAATGATCGCGCTCGGCGGTCAGCCCTACGTCCTCGCCTTCATTCTCGACATTTCCGAACGCAAGCGAGCCGAAGACGAGGTTCGCCAGTTGCAGGAACGCCTGGCCACCGCGTTCCGGGCGGCGCCGGTCGCCGCCTGCATCACCCGGATGAGCGACGGCAAGCTGGTCGATGCCAACGAACGCCTGCTCCGCGAATACGGCTGGCCGCGAGCCGACCTGATCGGCAAGACCACACTCGAAGCCGGCCTCTGGGGCAGCGAAGTCGATCGCATCAGAATGGTTGACATCATCCGCCGCGATGGCCGCATTGCCGACTTCGAAACCGTCGGTGTGACCCACGATGGCCGCCGGCTGACGATCAGCATTTCATCGGAAGTCGTCCAGATGGACGGCATCGCGCATCTCGTCACCTTTATCGACGACATCACCGAGCAGCGCCAGGCGAGCATCGAACTGGAAAAGCATCGCCACCACCTGGAAGAACTGGTCAACGCCCGCACCGCCGAACTGGCTGCCGCCAAGGAAGCAGCCGAAGCGGCCAGCCGCGCCAAGAGTACCTTCCTGGCCAACATGAGCCATGAAATCCGGACACCGATGAATGCCATCATCGGCCTCACCCATCTCGCCGAGCGCAACACCGAAGACCGCCTCCAGCTCGAACGGCTGGGCAAGGTCGCCAACGCCGCGCAGCACCTGCTGGCCATCATCAACCAGATTCTCGACATCTCGAAAATCGAGGCCGGCAAACTGGAATTGGTGCCCAGCGACTTCGATCTGGCCCGCCTGCTTGAAAATACCAACGCCCTGCTCGTCGACCGCATCCGCTCGCGCGGCCTGCGCTTTCACAGCGCGATCGACCCGGCCTTGCCGCCGGTGCTGGTCGGCGACCCACTGCGTATTGGCCAGATCCTGCTCAATTTTCTCTCCAATGCGGTCAAGTTCACCGAGCGCGGCACGATCGGCATCAACGTCACGCTGCAGGAAGAAACAGCGGCCGGCCTGCTCGTCCGCTTTGCCGTCAGCGATACCGGTATCGGCATCCCGCACGAACAGCAGGCCCGTATCTTCGAGGTCTTCGAACAGGCCGACACCTCGACCACCCGGCGCTTTGGCGGCACCGGGCTCGGCCTCGCCATCGCCCGCCGGCTGGCCGTCATGATGGGTGGCGAAACCGGCTTGAGCAGCGACCCCGGCCAAGGCAGCACATTCTGGTTCACCGCCCGCCTGCGGCCCGGCCAAGCCAACCGGGCCGAAGACCCGGTGCCGATGCTGCCCGAAAACAGCGAGCGCTGGCTGGCCGAACGCTTTCACCAGCGCCGCATTCTGGTCGTCGAAGACAACCTGATCAATCAGGAAGTGGCCATCGAGTTGCTGCAGGCCGTTGGCCTGGAAACCGATGTCGCGGTGAACGGCAAAAAAGCCGTTGAAATGGCCGCTCAAACGAACTACGACCTGATCCTGATGGATCTGCAGATGCCGATCATGGACGGCTTCGCCGCCACCCGCGCCATCCGTCAGGCCGAGGCTGGCAGCGGCCGACAGGTTCCGATCCTGGCGATGACCGCCAACGCCTTCAGCGAAGACCGCCAGCGCTGCCTGGAAGCCGGCATGAACGAGCACATCGGCAAGCCGGTCGACCCGCAACATCTCTACAGCGCGCTGATCAAATGGCTGCCGGCCGACGGCCAGGCGCCCTCCGGCAAGCGGGCCGGCAACAGCAGCAGCCGACCAAGTCCGGACAACCCTCCAGCCGCCATGACCGATCTGCGCCAGGCGCTGGCCCAAATCGATGGTCTCGATCCCGAATTCGGCCTGAACTCGGTGCGCGGCCGTCTGCATAGCTACATCCGGCTGCTCGGCATTTTTACCCAGACCCATGCCGACGACCCGGCGATCATCGCCCAGTTGCTCGATGCCGGCCTCCAGGCCGAGGCCATCCGCGCTGCCCATACGCTGAAAGGCGCGGCCGGGACGCTCGGCATCACCGCCATCCAGCGCGCGGCCGCGCAGCTCGAAGCAAGCCTGCGGGCCGACCTGCCGACCGACGAAATCGAAGCCCTGCGCACCGCCCTCGACGACGAGCAGCAACGCATCATTCCAGCCATTTCCAGCGCGTTGACCGATGTCGCCGCCCCGCTCCCGGCCAGGTCACAATGAAAAAAAACGCTTTCACGACTCTCGCCGACGTCATGTCCCGCCGCGTGCACGGCGTGCCCCCCGGCCAGACCCTGCACGAAGCAGCCCGGCGGATGGCCGAAGTGCGTGTCTCCAGCCTGCTCGTCGAGATCGAAGACAAGCCGGTCGGCATCGTCACCGAAACCGATATCGTGCGCAGCCTCAACGAACTGCGTCCGCTCACGACGCCGGTCGAACAGATCATGTCGCGCCCGCTGATCACCGCCGAAGCGAGCATGAACCTGTATGCCGCACGGCACCTGGCGATGCAGCAACACATCCACCACCTGGTCATCGTCGACGACAACGGCCGGACGCTGGGCCTGGTCAGCGACACCGACTTTCGCCTCCATATCGGCATCGACATCTTCCAGCACCTGCGGACGTTGAGCAGCCTGATGGAACACGATGTGCCGCGCCTGGCGCCGGAAACGCCGCTCAGTGCCGCTATTGCCCGCATGGTCGACAGCGGCGCCGACTACGTCATTGTCAGCGACAACGGGCACGCCCTCGGCATCCTGACCGAACGCGACATTCCCAGGCTACTGCGCGACAAGCAGAAGTTTGACGGCATCTCGATCGGCCAGGTGATGAGCCAGCCGGTGATCGGCATCGCCATCGAGGAGCCGGTGGCCGAAGCGCTGGAAAAGATGAGCGCCCACCATCTGCGCCACATGGTGGTTTTCGATAGTGACGGCAATGTCGCCGGCGTCGTCAGCCAGCGCCGGCTGTTCGATCATCTCGCCGCCCGCCATCTCGACGAAGCGCTGGAGAAGATCAACCAGGAACGCGACCGCCTGCGCCTCGAAGCCCATATGCAGATGGCACTTGATGCAGCCGGGGCCGGCAATTGGGAATACGACCACGAATCCGACCGCTACATTTTCAGCGAAGGCACCCTGCGCCTGATCGGCAGCAGCAAAGCCAGCGCTCCGCGCACGCTGGCCGACTGGACCGCCCGTATCCACCCGGACGACCGGCCCGCCCTGAATGCTGCGGTCGACACCGTAAATTACGGCAAAACCACCCATTTCGTCGCCGAATACCGCATGGCGCGCGATGACGGCAGTTGGGTCTGGCTCGAAGACCGGGGCTGCGTCATCGAACGCGGGGCGGACGGCCAGCCGCAACTGACCGCCGGCATCCTGACCGATATCGGCGAACGACGCCGGGCCAGCGAACGGCAGGATCGGCATAACCGGGCCATGCGCCTGCTGAGCGGTGCCGCCCAGGCCCTGATCCGGCACGACGATGAAACGGCGATGCTGGAAGAAATTTGCAGTCTGGCCGTCGACATCGGCGGCTACGATCGGGCCTGGATCGCCCAGGCCATGCACGATAGCGAAAAGCGGGTCATCCCGCTCGCCGAATCGGGCTTTCCACCCGGCACGGTGAGCCAACTGGAGATCAGCTGGGCCGATGTACCAAGCGGCCAGGGGCCGACCGGCCGCGCCATCCGCACCGGGGTGCCGGCAATCACCCACGACACGCTGAGCGATCCGAGCTACGAACGCTGGCGCGGCTTTGCCCAGCGCGCCGGCGTACGCTCGTCCGCCTCGCTGCCGCTGCGCATCGACGGCCAGGTGATCGGCGCCTTCAATCTCTACTCGAGCGAGGTTGACGCCTTTTCCGACGACGAAATTCCCCTGCTCTGCGATCTGGCCAGCGAACTCGGCGTCGGCCTCTCGATGCACCGCTCGCGGGCCGCTCTCCTCCGCCGCGAAGCCAATCTGCGGCAGGCCGAACGGATGGCCCGCCTCGGCCATTTCCAGTTTGACCCGCGGCTCGACCACTGGAGCAGTTCGGCGATGCTCGACGAAATATTCGGCATCGATACCGGTTTCGTCCGCTCGAGAAGCAGTTGGCTGGAGATCGTGCACCCCGACGATCGTCCGATGCTGACCGCCTACAACCGCGCCCTGGTCCGCGCCGGCAACCCGCATTTCGACATCGAGTACCGCATCGTCCGCCGCAACGACGGCGCCGTCCGCTACGTGCACGGCATCGGCGAGATCAGGCTCGGCGACGACGGACGGGTGGACCAGATGTTCGGCACCATCCAGGACATCACCCAGCGCCGCCAGGCGGAAGACCAGTTGCGCCAGCACTCGCTGGCCATTGAGCAGAGCCCGCACAGCATCGTCATCACCAACACGCGGGCTGAAATCGAATATGTCAATGACGCCTTCCTGCGCGTCACCGGCTACGAGCGCGACGAAGTGATCGGCGCCAACCCGAAAGTCCTGCATTCCGGCCGGACACCGGCCGCCACCTTCGTCGATTTGTGGTCCGTCCTTGAACGGGGCGAAACCTGGCGTGGCGAATTCGTCAACCAGCGCAAGAATGGCGAGGTGTACGAGGAATTCGCCATCATTTCGCCGGTGCGCCAACCGGACGGCCAAATCAGTCATTACCTGGCGATCAAGGAAGACATCACCGAGAAAAAGCGGCTGGCCGCCGAACTCGATCGCTATCACCTGCATCTCGAAGCACTGGTCGGCGAACGGACCACCGAGCTGATCGCCGCCAAGAACGCCGCCGAATCGGCCAGCCGGGCCAAGAGCGCCTTCCTGGCCAATATCAGCCACGAAATCCGCACCCCGATGAACGCCATCATGGGTCTCACCCACCTCGCCCAGCGCGACAGCACCGACCCGGAACAGCGCGCCCGCCTCAACAAAGTGGCCGATGCGGCGCAACACCTGCTGTCGATCATCAACGACGTGCTCGATTTCTCGAAAATCGAGGCTGGCAAGCTGACGTTGGAAAAAGCCGGCTTCTCGCTGCCCGAGGTCTTCATGGGTACCCGGGCGCTGATCGCCGAACGGGCCGAAGCCAAACACCTGCCGGTATTTTGCGAGATCGATCCGGATCTGCCCGAAATGCTGCTCGGCGACCCGCTGCGCCTGCAACAGATTCTGCTCAATTTCCTGTCCAACGCCGTCAAATTCACCGAGCAGGGCCAGATCACGCTGGCCGCCCGCCTCATTCACGAGAACGAGGATGGCCTGCTGGTCCGCTGCGAAGTGCGCGATACCGGCATCGGCATTTCCGCCGACACCCAGTCCCGGCTGTTCATTCCCTTTGAACAGGCCGACAGCTCGACCACCCGCCGCTTCGGCGGCACCGGCCTCGGCCTCGCCATCAGCAGCCGGCTGGCCGAAGCGATGGATGGCGCCGTCGGCGTCAACAGCACGCCGGGCAAGGGCAGTACCTTCTGGTTCACGGCCCGCCTGCAGCCGTTGCCGGCTACGCCGGATCAGGGCATCGGCCAAAGCGACCGCCTACTCAGCGAAAACGCGATCAGCAGCCGCCATGCCGGCGCCCGCATCCTGCTCGTCGAAGACAACGCGATCAACGAGGAAGTCGCCAGCGACCTGCTGCGCAGCGTCGGCCTGCGCGTCGATATCGCCCGTGACGGCGCCGAAGCGCTGGCCAAGGCCCGCCAGCAAAGCTACCAGTTGATCCTGATGGACATGCAGATGCCGGTCATGGACGGCCTCGAAGCGACCCGGCGGATTCGCGCCCTACCCGGCTGGGCGAGCGTGCCGATCCTGGCGATGACCGCCAACGCTTTCGACGAGGACCGCGCCACCTGTCTGGCAGCCGGCATGAACGACCACGTCGCCAAGCCGGTCGACCCCGAGGTGCTGTTCACCACGCTGGCCCGCTGGCTGGCGCCGGGCTCGATTGCGCCGGGCGCGGCAAGCAAGCCCGGGGCGCCCCCACCGGCCGACGACCAGGCCCTGCGCGGCGCGCTGGCCAACATTCCCGGGCTGGATGCCCGCTTTGGCCTGCAAGCCGTGCGCGACCGTCTGCCCAGCTACTGTCGTCTGCTCGGCAAGTTTTCCAGCAGCCACGGCGAGGACTTCGCCAACATCCATCAGCAACTGCGCGCCAGCCAGCACAGCGAAGCACGCCGTCTCGCCCACTCGCTGAAGGGGGCCGCCGGTACCCTGGGCGCCACCGCCGTCCAGCAGGCGGCGGCCAGCCTCGAAACCGCGATCCGCAACCAACAGCCGGCCGTTGTCATCGACACGCTGATCGCCGATTGTGCGGCCCGTTACACCGAACTCTGCGCCGCCCTGCATTGCGTGCTGCCGGCCGAAAACGCCGGCCCCGCTGACAGTTCGGCCGCCTTGCCCGATGAAGCGACCCGCCTCGCCGTACTGAGCGACCTGGGCAGCCAGCTCAAGGAAGGCGAACTGGGCTGCCAAGCCATCGTCGCGCAGAACAAGGCCCTGCTCAAGCATGAGCTGGGCAACCGCTTCCCGGCCTTCATGGCGGCCGTCAACGCCTTCGATTTCGAAGCCGCGCTCGGCCTGCTGGCCGCCGATCATGGCTGATCAAGCCGCGGAGCACCGGACGCCGCGCTGGTACTTTCCGGCCCTGGGCCTGGTCCTGCTGCTGCTTGCCGCCGGCGGCACCGCTTTCTATCTGACCGAGCGGCAGCACCAGATCACCCTGGCCGGCGATCAATTGCGGGCTGTCAGCGAACTGAAATCGCAGCAGATCATCGAATGGCGACGCGAACGGATTGCCGACGGCCAGATCCTGGTCGACAACACCTTGCTCGCCGAACAGGTCGAACAATGGTTTGCCGAGGGCAGCCCGCGTCTGGAAAAACGCCTGCGCAGCCAGCTCGCTTCCCTGAAACAGAACTATCAGTATTTCGACGTGCTGCTCCTCGACAACGACGGCAATGTCCGGATCAGCTCGAGCGACCGCCGCGGCCGCTTGCAAGACGGCCTCTTCCTGGCCCTCGAGATGGCCGCCAGCCAGCGCCGGGCCGCCTTGAACGATTTTCACCCGGACCCGGAAAACGGCCTGATTCACGCCGATGTCGTGGCCCCGCTGAGCATTGTCGACGGCCAGCAGACGCGCCGGATCGGGGCGATCATCCTGCAACTCGATCCGCGCACCTTTATCTACCCGGTGCTGCAATCCTGGCCGCTGCCCAGCCAGACCGCGGAAACCCTGCTCGTCCGCCGTGACGAGGACCAGGTCATTTTTCTCAACCAACTGCGCAACCGGGCCAATGCCCCGCTACAACTGCGCGTGCCGAATACCCAGCGCGACGTGCCATCGATCCAGGCCGTCTTCGGCGGCAAGACCGGGATCGTCGAAGGCCATGATTATGCCGGCGTGCCGGTCATCGCCTCGGTCCAGGCCATCGCCGACTCGCCGTGGTACATCATCGCCAAGGTGGCCCGGGCGGAGGCGCTTTCCGGTTGGGCGAGCGCCTCGCGCCTGATTCTCGCCCTGATCGGCGGCCTGCTGCTCGCTGCCGCCGGCGTCTTCGGCTTCATCCACCAGCGCCTCGGGGCGCAGCGCTATCGCCAGTTGCTGGCAGTGGAAACCGCCACCCGGGCCGAGCAGGAGCGTTTCCGCATCGCCTTCAACGCCAGCCCGCTGGCCGCCTCGATCGTCCGCGCCGACGACGGCCGCTTTGTCGACGTCAACGATAACTACCTGGACTTCTTCGGCTGGCAACGGGCCGAAATGCTCGGCAAGACCGCGCTCGAAATCGGCATCTGGCCCAATCCGGAAGCCCGTCACCAGTGGGTCGAGAAACTGATGCAGCACGGCACCCTGCTCAACCAGCCAGGCCTCTGGCGGGATCGCTACGGCAAGCTGCGCAATGTCGAAATGTCGGCCGCCCTGATCGATATCGACGGCGCGCCGCACATCCTCGGCTTCACCTCCGATGTCACCGAACGACGCCAGGCCGAAACCGAGCTGGTCGAGTACCGGCGCCGGCTGGAGGCGATGGTCGAAGCCCGCACCCACGAACTGGCCGCCGCCAAGGAACAGGCCGAGCGAGCCAGCCGCGCCAAGAGCGCCTTCCTGGCCAACATGAGCCACGAAATCCGGACCCCGCTCAATGCCGTGATCGGACTGACCCACCTGCTCCGCCGTGATGCCGGCGATGCCGCCCAGAAGGAGCGCCTCGGCCGCGTTTCCGACTCCGCCCAGCATCTGCTGGCAGTGATCAACGACATTCTCGACATCTCCAAAATCGAGGCCGAAAAGCTGCAGCTTGAAGAATGCGACTTCCAGCCGGCCAAGCTGATCGCCGACACCCTGACCATGATCGACTACCGGGCCCGCGACAAGGGGCTAGGACTCAATGCCGTGATCGATCCCGCCCTGCCGGCCACCGTCCATGGCGACCCCAAACGCCTGCAGCAGATATTGCTCAACTTCCTCTCCAATGCCATCAAGTTCACCGAGCACGGGCAGATCCACCTGCGGGTCGGTCTGGCTGAACAACAGGGTGAGCAGGTGCTGCTGCGCTGCGAAGTCGAGGACAGCGGCATCGGCATCGAACCGGCGATTCAGGCCCGTCTGTTCCGTCCCTTCGAACAGGCCGACGACTCGACCACCCGCCGCTTCGGCGGCACCGGCCTCGGTCTCGCCATCAGCCGCCAACTGGCGCGGATGATGGGCGGCGATACCGGCATGCAGAGCACGCCCGGGCAAGGCAGCACCTTCTGGATGACCGCCCGCTTGCGCCTGGTCGCCCCGCAGCCGACGCTGACGGCGAGTCCGGCGGTCGACCTCGATTTCGAGGCAAAAATCAGCCGCCTGCACAGCGGCCAGCGCGTCCTGCTCGCCGAGGACGACCCGGTCAACCAGGAAGTGGCCAGCGAACTGCTGCGCCATGCCGGCCTGACCGTCGAACTCGCCGGCAATGGCGAGCAGGCGGTCGAGATGGCCCGCAACACCGCCTACGACCTGATCCTGATGGACATGCAGATGCCGGTGATGGACGGCCTGGAAGCCAGCCGGCGCATTCTGGCGCTACCCGGCCGGTCGACCGTGCCGATTCTGGCGATGACCGCCAATGCCTTCGACGAAGACCGCGCCGCCTGCCTGGCGGCGGGCATGGTCGGCCACATTGCCAAGCCGGTCAGCCCGGACGTTCTTTACCAAACCCTGATCAACTGGCTACCGGCCAGCGCCAGGTTGGCCCAGCCGGTGGCCTTGCCCAGCGCCCCGCAGCCGGCTGCCGCCGCGCTCGCCATTCTCGAACGCCTGCGCCAGCAGCCTGGTTTCGACACCGCCAGCGGCCTCGCCTCGCTCAACGGCAAAACCAGCCGCTATCTCGAACTGCTGCAAAAATACCTCGACCACCACGGCAAGGCGCCGGCCGATATCCGCCGCTGCCTGGACGACGGCGAGCTCGGCACGGCGCGCCGCCTCGCCCACACGCAAAAAGGCACGGCCGGCATGCTGGGCCTGAGTGGCGTGCAGCATGCGGCGGCCGCGCTCGACCGCGCCCTGCGCGAGGAACAGGCCGCCGAGCAGATCAGCGCCCTGGCTGGCGAACTGGAAAAGGTGCATCAGCAAACCTGCGCCACGCTGCAGCATGAACTGGCGGCGCTGGTCGTCACGGTGGCGCCGGTCGATCCGGAAAAGGCACGCCAACAACTGCTGCAGTTGCGCCGACTGCTCGCCGAAGACGATCTGCAATCGCAGGAAATGAGCCGGCAATTGGCCGAGGTATTGAAGCAGACGCTGGGCGACGCCTATCCGGCCTTCGGTCGCGCCCTGAACAATTACGATTTTCCGCTGGCGCTGCAACAGCTCGACCCGGCGCTGGCCAGCCTCAAGCCGGCTTGAACGGTTACCCGCCGCCGGGTGCCGCCTGACTCAGGCGGCCGGCAGCTTGATGGCGGCCTTGACCTCGTTGCCGCAACCGCAATATTCGAGGCTGTCGAAGCTGATCATCCGCGACATGGCGATGCCGCGACCGTGGGTATCGAAGGCGCGGTCCGGGCTCATTTCGAGATAAGCCCGCCAATCGAAACCGGCCCCCTGATCGCGGATCACGAACACCAGTTCATCGCCGGCCCGCTCGATGGCCAGCTCGGCCTGGCGGGCGCCGAGCTCCGCCGTAGCCAGGCGCTGCGCGATCTGGTCGTGCAAGGCGCCCTCTTCGATCAGGCGGGTTTTTTCGTCGTAGCCGATGGCCAGGTTGCCATGCTCGACGGCGTTCAGCATCAGTTCGGAAAGACCGAGCACCACCCGGCCCGGCTCGGGGGCCGCGTTGGCGGCCAGGGCCGCCAGATTGCGGGCGTCGTCCGGCGTCCGGAACAGAAAGCGCGCCTGGACCAGGCAGGACAGCGTCCGGCTCTGCCGCTGCACCTCCTCGGCCAGCTCCTTGTGGCCGCGATAGTCGCGGGTGGCGGCGGCGACGATGGCGAGCAGCGTATCGGCCGAGAACGGCTTGGTCAGGTAATAGTAGGCACCGGCCCGAAGGCCCTCGAGGACGTCGCTATCGGCCGTCATGCCGGTCTGCATGATGACCGGCACATGCATCATGTCCGGTCGCATCTTGACCCGGCGGAGAATTTCGATGCCATCCATGTCCGGCATCATGCGATCGAGCAGGATGGCGTCGAAGCGCTCCGGCATGGCGTCGATCAGCCGCCAGGCAGCCTCGCCGGATTCGGCTTCGATGACCTGATAACCCTCTTCGCTCAGATTCTCGGCCAGCGTCTCGCGACCAATCGGCTCGTCATCGACCACCAGAACGCAGGTTTTCTCCAAATCTATTTCTCCAGCCGCTCAATATTTTAAAACTGCTAAATTTATTAGCGTGGAATTATCCATATTTCTCTGCAAAACGATAGGGATAAAGCACGAATTGACGCAAGGACTTTAGTCTGCCACGAATTGCCGGCGTTGAGCGCGCCCGGGAAGGGGCCGCGCCAAGCAGCTTTCAAGGTCCGCAATAAAAACGGCCGCTCGAGGCGGCCGATGCAGCATTGGGAAAAGGCGGCGTTCAGTGCGCCAGGAAATCGAGCACCATGCGGTTGAACTTGTCGGCATGCTCCCATTGCGCCCAGTGGCCGCAGCGGTTGAAGATGTGCAGTTCGGCGTTCGGCATGCCCCAGAGCAGGCGCAGGCCGACATCCATCGGCACGAAGCGGTCGTCGCGGCCCCAGATGACCAGCGCCGGCGCCGTCACTTCGCCGAGGCGCGGGCCGTAGTCGGTGAACTGCTTCGGATTGGCGGCCAGGCTCTTGACGAAGTTTTCCAGGTGGTCGCGGCGCGCCATCATGTTGTCGAGGCGGGCCTGGTAGAGCTCTTCGGTCAGGCTGCTCGAATCGAAGACGAAGACGGCCATCATCTTCTTCAGGTTGTCGATGCTCGGCTCGCGATACAGGCCTTGCAGCAGCTTGATGCCTTCGGTCGGCATCGGCACGAACTGGCTCGGGCCGCCGGTGCCGCCGCCCATCAGCACCAGCTTGCCGACGCGGGTCGGATTGGCCAGCGCGAAGGCGACGGCACTGTGGCCGCCCATCGAGTTGCCGATGATATGGACACGCTCGAGATCGAGGGCATCGAGCAGGCCCTTCAGGGCGCGGCCGTTGAGTTCGGAGCGAGAACCGGTACACACGATCGGGTCGCTCTTGCTCCAACCCGGGCAGTCCATCAGGATCACCCGGTAGCCGGCCGCGACCAGCGGCTCGACGTTGCGGTTGAAGTTGGCCCAGCCACTGGCGCCGGGGCCGGAACCGTGCAGCATGACCACCGTTTCGGCGCCGCTGCCGCAGTCGTTGTAATGCAGTTGCAGATCGAGGTCGCCTTCCTGGATGCGGACGAACTTGCTGGTCGCGGCTTCGCTGAGGGGTGTTGTGCTCATGGGGTGTTTCCTTTCAAAAATAAGTGCTTGTTTTTAGTTGCAGAACGGCCGCGGGCCGAAACCAATCGGCGCCGGTGCGCAATCGACCAGGCGCGAGAAGAGCGCCGAGAAATTTTCCGTTGCCCCATCCTGCCCGGAATTGGCCGCCATTTCGGCGAGAAAATCGCGGTTCACCGCAAGCCAGTCGGCTTCCGTCAAATAGCGGCGCAGCAGCGGCAGCACGATCTCCTCCTCGAGCATCATGTGCTCACGGTAGAACTCGGCATAGCGCTCGAAGGCCCTGACGAAATCGTCGAAACGGCCGGGGTCGGCGACGAAGCCGGCCAGCGCCTGTTCGAGGGCCGCCATGCGCTGCGGCGCCGCGGCATGCTGGGCCGCGAGCTCGGCCAGGGCTTCGGCACCTTCCGCCGTCCGCAGCGGCAGGTGGCGGAACAGAAGGTCTTCCTTCGGATGATGGCGCTTCTCGGCATAGGCGTCGAGGTAATGCACCATCGCCTGGAACAGCTTGAGGTCGGGTTCGAGCTTGCCGGCCGCAACCTCCTTGAGCATGAAGCGGATGGCATGCAGGATGCCCGCCAGGGATTGATGCTCCTCGCCGATGATGTGAAGTGCTTGCATGTCTGTTCTCCAATCGCTGTCAGGTCGACAGCAGTTCCTGGTGCTTGCTGGCCAGGCCGAGGTAGCTTTCGATGACGCGCGGATCGTTGCGCAGCATCTCGGCCTCGCCCTGCATCTTGACCGCGCCGTTTTCCAGCACATAGGCGTAGTCGGCGACCTGCAGCGCGGCGCGGGCATTCTGCTCGACAAGCAGGATGGAGACGCCGCGCCGGCGCAGTTCGGCAATGATGCGGAAGATTTCGCGGACGATCAGTGGTGCAAGACCAAGACTGGGTTCGTCGAGCATCAGCAGCTTGGGCTTGGCCATCAGCGCCCGGCCGACGGCCAGCATCTGGCGCTCGCCGCCCGACATCGTGCCGGCCTGCTGTTGGCGGCGCTCCTTGAGGCGCGGGAAGAGCGCATAGACCTCCTCCATCGTCTGCGCATGGTCGCGATGGCCGTGCCGATTGCGCTGAAAGGCGCCGAGCAGCAGGTTGTCCTCGATCGTCATGGTGCCGAACAGCTCGCGCTTTTCCGGCACCAGGTTCATGCCGCGCACCACCATGCGCTCGACTTCCGGCACCTGTTCGATGCTGCCGTCGAAAGCGACCTCGCCCGAGGATGGCAGCAGGCCCATGATCGCCGACAGCGTCGTCGTCTTGCCGGCGCCGTTCGGGCCGATCACCGTAACGATCTTGCCCTCGCCCACTTCCAGGCTGATCTTGCTGACCGCCTCGACCTTGCCGTAGGCGACCGAGAGGTCTTTGACTTCCAGTACGTTACGACTCATGCCGCGACACCCCCTAAATACGCTTCCAGCACCGCCGGATCGCACTGCACTTCCTCCGGCAGCCCGGTGGCGATTTCTTCGCCGAATTCCATGACCACGACGCGGTCGACCAGGCTCATCACGAAATCCATGTCGTGTTCGACGATCAGCACCGCCATACCTTCCGACTTCAGGCGTTTGAGCAGGTCGGACAGCGCCTGTTTTTCCTTCAGGCGCAGGCCGGCTGCCGGTTCGTCGAGCAGCAGCAGGCAGGGGTCGGAACACAGCGCGCGGGCGATTTCGAGGATGCGCTGCTGGCCGAGGGCCAGGCTGCCGGCCTCGACATGCATGAACTCGCCGAGCCCGACCCGTTCGACCTGGAGCGCCGCTTCGCGCAGCACACGGGCCTCTTCGGCCCGGTCGAGGCGCCAGGCCGCCGCCAGCACGCCTTTGCTGCCGCGCCGATGGGCACCGATGGCGACGTTCTCCAAGACGCTCATGTTGGGCAGCAGGCGGACATGCTGGAAGGTCCGGCTCATGCCGAGGGCGGCGATTTCGCGCGAGCTGTGGCCGGCCACCGGCTGGCCGCGGAAGAGGATTTCACCGGAGGTCGGCGTATCGACGCCGGAGAGCTGGTTGAACATGGTGCTTTTTCCCGCACCGTTCGGGCCGATCAGGGCGAGGATTTCGCCGGCCTGGACATGCAGGTTCATGTTGTTGTTGGCAACCAGGCCACCGAACTTGCGGGTCACCGCTTTGGCCTCGAGAATGACCTCGCCATGCGGCGGCTGCGCCTTCTTCGCCAGGGGTTCGGCCGTCGCATCGATCAGCTTCGGCTCTTGGCGCACCGGCATCAGCCGGGCGAGCAGCGGCCACAGGCCGTCGCGGGCCCGGTGCAGGACGACGATCATCAGCAGGCCGAAGACGATGACCTCGAAATGCCCGGCCGAGCCGAACAGCTTGGGCAGGATGTCCTGCAGCCACTGCTTGAGCACGGTGATCACGCCGGCCCCGACCAGGGCGCCCCAGACCTGCCCGGCGCCGCCGACGACGGCCATGAACAGGTACTCGATGCCGATGTGCAGGCCGAACGGGGTCGGATTGACGAAGCGCTGCAGGTGGGCATAGAGCCAGCCGGCGGCGCAGGCGTGCAGTGCGGCAATGACGAAGATCACCATGCGCGCCCGCGAGGTATCGACGCCCATCGCCTCGGCCATCACCATGCCGCCCTTCAGGGCCCGGATGGCCCGGCCTTCGCGGGAATCGAGCAGGTTCTTGGTGGTGAACAGCGCGGCCAGCACGAAGGCCCAGACCAGGTAGTAGTAATGGCGGTTGTCGAGCAGATCCAGCCCGAAAATGCTGATCGGCGGCAGGTTGGAGAGGCCGGCATGGCCGCCGAGGAATTCCATGTTGCCGAACAGGAAGAACAGGCTGATGCCCCAGGCCATGGTGCCGAGCGGCAGGTAATGGCCGGACAGCTTGAGGGTCACCGAACCGAGGATCACCGCCACCGTTGCCGTCAGCAGCAGGCCGAGGGCCAGCGCCATCCACGGCGAGCCGGCAGCAAAACCGAGCCAGGTGGGTAACTCGCTGGAACTGGTCAGCCAGGCCGTGGTGTAGGCGCCAAGGCCGACGAAAGCCGCCTGGCCGAACGAGGTCAGACCGCCGACCCCGGTCAGCAGCACCAGGCCAAGGGCAACCAGGGCCGACAGGCCGACGTAGTTGAGCAGCGTGACGTAGAACTCGGGCAGCACCAGCGGCGCCAGCAGCAGCACGCCGAGGAAGACGCCGAGCGCCAGGCGTGGGCTGATCCAGCCGTCGCGCCGCGCCGTCGTCACGACATGCGCCGTTTCCTCTTCCTCGACATGATGGGTCTTCCAGGAAAGCCAGATCAGCACCGGGATGATCAGCGTGAACACCAGCACATCCTTGAAGGCGCTGGCCCAGAAGGAGGAGAAGGATTCGAGCAGGCCGACGATGATCGCCCCGCCGGCGGCCAGCGGGTAGCTGGCCAGGCCGCCGATGATGGCGGCAACGAAGCCCTTGAGGCCGATCAGGAAGCCGCTGTCGTAATAGACCGTGGTCAGCGGCGCCACCAAAAGGCCGGACAGCGTGCCGATCAGCGCCGCGAAGAAGAAGGTCTGGCGACCGGCCAGGGCCGGCGAGATGCCCATCAGGCGGGCGCCATTGCGGTTGATGGCGGTGGCGCGCAAGGCCTTGCCGGCCAGCGTGCGGTCGAAATACAGGTAGAGGCCGACGATCAGCGCCAGTGAGGCGGCGAGCACGACCAGCGTATGGCCGCCGACCAGCAGCGTACCGACTTCGATCTGCGCCTGGCTGAACGGTGCGGTGCGCGAACCTTCCGGCCCGAAGATGAGCAGGCCGAGACCGACCATCAGCAGGTGCAGGGCAACCGAGATGATGAGCAGGATAAGCACCGGCGCTTCGGCCACCGGCTGGAAGGCGACGCGGTAGAGCATCGGCCCCATCGGCACGACGATGGCCAGCGCCAGTCCGGCCTTGACCGCGTGCGGCAACTCGGCGAGCGGCAGGAACCAGAGCAGGCCGGCGACGGCCAGCGGATAGGCGATATTCCAGAGCAGCGACTTGCCGAGCCGGCGGCGCCCGGGTTGCGCGGCGACGATGTCGGCCCCGAAGGCAAGGCCGCCGGCGCCGAGCAGCAACCAGACGGTGCCCGGGTAGTGGCCGGCCTCCAGTGCCGCCATGGTCAGTGCGCCCCAGGCGAGGAATTCGCCCTGCGGGATAAAAATGATCCGGGTGACGGCAAAGACCAGGACCAGCGCCAGTGCCAGCAAGGCATAGATGGCGCCGTTGGTGACGCCGTCCTGAGCAAGCAGGGCGAAGATTTCAGCATCCATGAAGGACTCCAGGTCGACCGCTGCGGTCGACGATCAAAACAGGGCAAAAACCGGGCCGCGCGGCAAGCGCCCGGCCCGGCATCGTCAGACGGCCAGGCCGCGTTGGCGGGCCAGGGTCAGCGCGGTGTCCTCGATCATGTCCTCCTGGCCGCCGACCATGCCGCGCCGGCCCATCTCGACCAGAATGTCGCGGGCCGGAACGCCGTACTTCTTCTCGGCGCGCTTGGCGAAGAGCAGGAAGGAGCCATAGACACCGGCATAGCCGAGGGTCAGCGCATCGCGGTCGATGCGGATCGGGAAGTCCATGATCGGCACCACCAGGTCTTCGGCGACGTCCTGGATCTTGAAGACATCGACCCCGGTTGCGATACCCATCAGGTCGCAGACGGCGATCAGCACTTCCATCGGCGTGTTGCCGGCGCCGGCGCCGAGGCCGGCGGCAGCCGCGTCGATGCGGTTGGCACCGACTTCGATCGCGGCAATGCTGTTGGCAACGCCCATGGCCAGGTTGTGGTGGCCGTGGAAGCCGAGTTCGGTTTCCGGCTTCAGCGCGTCACGCACGGCACCGAGGCGGGCCTTGACGGTATCCGGCAGCAGGTGGCCGGCCGAGTCGGTGACGTAGATGCAGTTGGCACCGTAGCCTTCCATCAGTTTGGCCTGCTTGACTAGGCCTTCCGGGCTGTTCATGTGGCTCATCATCAGGAAACCGACGGTATCCATGTCGAGCTTCCTGGCCATCTTGATGTGCTGTTCCGAGACGTCGGCCTCGGTGCAGTGGGTGGCGACGCGGATGGTATGGACGCCCAGGTCGCGCGCCATCTTCAGGTGATCGACGGTGCCGATGCCCGGCAGCAGCAGCGCCGAAACCTTGGCCTGCTGCATTTTCGGAATCACCGCGCCGAGGTATTCCTCGTCGGTATGGGCCGGGAAGCCGTAGTTGACCGAGGAGCCGCCCAGGCCGTCGCCGTGGGTGACCTCGATCAGCGGGATACCGGCCTGGTCGAGGCCGGTGGCGATGCTGACCATCTGGTCGAGGCTCATCAGGTGCCGCTTGGGATGCATGCCATCCCGCAGGGTCATGTCGTGGACGGTAACGTTCTTGCCGCGCAAAGTCATGGTCTTCTCCTTACCCGGCGACCGGCTCAAGCTTGAGCGCGCCTTTGATGATTTCTTCGGCGAACATTTCCGCCGTACGGGCCGCCGCGGCGGTCATGATGTCGAGGTTGCCGGCATAGGTCGGCAGGAAGTCGCCGAGGCCCTGCACTTCGAGGAAGACCGAGACGCGGTTGCCGTCGAAGACCGGGCCATTGACCAGGCGGTAGCCGGGCACGTACTTCTGCACTTCGGCGATCATGGTCAGGATCGAGTCGGTGATCCGCGCCTGATCCGGCGTGCCTTCGGTCAGGCAATGCACGGTGTCGCGCATGATCAGCGGCGGTTCGGCCGGGTTGATGATGATGATCGCCTTGCCCTTTTCGGCGCCGCCGACCTGCTCGATGGCGCCCGAGGTGGTGCGGGTGAATTCGTCGATGTTCTTGCGGGTGCCGGGACCGGCGCTCTTCGAACTGATGGTGGCGACGATCTCGCCATACTTGACCTTCTGGACGCGGGAGATGGCGGCGACCATGGGAATCGTCGCCTGCCCGCCGCAGGTCACCATATTGACGTTCATCTCGCCCTGGCCGACCAGGGTCTTCAGATTGACCGGCGGCACGCAGAAGGGGCCGATGGCGGCCGGCGTCAGGTCGATCATCAGCACGCCGAGTTCGTTGAGCTTGCGGCTGTTCTCGGCATGGACGTAGGCGGACGTCGCATCGAAGGCGATCTGCACGCCATCTTCCAGCACGTGCGGCAGCAGACCGTCGACGCCGCCGGCGGTGACTTTCAGGCCCAGTTCGGCGGCCCGCTTCAGGCCTTCCGATTCCGGATCGATGCCGACCATCCAGGCCGGCTCCAGCACCGGGCTGCGCTGCAGTTTGTAGAGCAGATCGGTGCCGATGTTGCCGGGGCCGATCAGCGCACATTTGATTTTTTTCATGTTCATTTCTCCGTGGGGATTGGGGAGGCAGGACGACTCAGGCAAACAGCGCGCTGACCGTGCCCAGCCCGTCGATATTGACGTCGAAGCGGCCCGGCTCGGTGACGGCGACCATCGGCCCCAGGGCGCCGGTCAGCACGATGTCGCCGGCCAGCAGCGGCCGTCCGCAGCGGACCATGGTGTCGGCCAGCCAGATCGCGGCATTCAGCGGGCTGCCCAGGCAGGCCCGGCCGTTGCCGAGCGAGACGACTTCGTCGCCGCGCCGCATTTCCATGGCACAGGCCGTGATGTCGAATTCACCCAATTGGCGCGGTCGACCGCCGAGCACGAACAAGCCGCTCGAGGCGTTGTCGGCCACGGTATCGACGAAGCGGATGTTCCACTGCTCGATCCGGCTATCGACGATCTCGATGGCTGGCAGTGCGTACTCGGTGGCGCCGAAGATGTCGGCGTAGGTATGGCGCTCCTGCGTTAGATCGCGGCCGATGACCAGCGCGATCTCGGCTTCGACCTTGGGCTGGATCAGGCGCGACAGCGCCACCGGCTCGCCGTCGCCGACCGCCATGTCGGCAAAGAGCATGCCGAAATCGGGCTGATCGACGCCAAGCTGGGCCTGCACGGCGAGCGAAGTCAGGCCGATCTTGCGGCCGACCAGGCGGCGACCTTCGGCCAGCCAGGCTCGGGTGTTGACCTCCTGGACGGCGTAGGCGGCATCCGGGCTGTTCAGCGCCAGGCGGTCGCGCAGCGGGGCGATGGTTTGGCCGCTGGCGACCGCCGCCTTGAGCAGGCCGGCGGCGGCTTCGGTGGTGAGAATGGCGTCGTGGCTCATCACTTCACCAGCTTCCAGTGATTGTTCTCGACCTTGATCAGGACGATCGAACTGGCGTCATAGCCGGCATGATCGGCGGCGGCCATGGTGTAGACGCCGTTGGTACCAACCAGCTTGCTGGTCTTCTCGATGCCGTCGCGCAGTGCGGCGCGGAATTCCGGCGTGCCGGCCTTGGCCTTGCCCTTCTGGGCGCCGACGATGGCGTTCTGCAGGAGCAGCCAGGCGTCCCACGAGGCACCGGCGAAGGTCGAACGGGAATCCGGACCGTTCTTCGCTTCCAGCTCCTTGACGAAGGCGACGCCGTTCTTCTTGGCCGGATGGCTGTCCGGCAACTGCTCGGCAACCAGCACCGGACCGACCGGGATCAGCGCCCCTTCGACGGCCTTGCCGCCGACCCGGAGGAATTCCTTGCTGGTCACGCCGTGCGACTGGTAGATCCGGCCCTTGTAGCCGCGCTCGCGCAGCGTGATCTGCGGCATCGCGGCCGGCGTGCCGGAGGCGCCGACGAAGACAACATCGGGCTTGGCCGCCATCACCTTCAACACCTGGGCCTGGACGCTGGGATCAGCCCGGCCATAGCGCTCGCTGGCGACGATGTTGAGCTTGCCGTCGGCGGCCTTGGTCAGCGCCTTCAACAGCAGTTCGCCCCAGGAATCGGAGAAGCCGATGAAGCCGACGGTCTTGGCACCGTTCTCCAGCATGTCGGTGACGATGCGCTGCACCATCAGGTCGGCCGAGGGCTCGCTGCGGAAAACATAGCCGCGCTTGTCGCCGGACACGTCGAGCGGTGCGACGGAAACCATCGGCGTCTTCTCGGCATTGGCGACATCGGCCATGGCAACGGCCGTGCTGATCAGGTTGGGACCGAGGATGGCATCGACCTTGTCTTCGGAGATCAGCTTGCGCACATTCTTGACGGCGCTGGTCGGGTCGGTGCCGTCGTCGAGCAGGATGAAATTGACCTTCTCGCCGCCGACCGTACTTGGAAAGAGGGCGATGGCCTTCTTGGTCTCGGCGCCGAGGGCGGCGGCCGGGCCGGTCAGCGAGGCGATGACGCCGACGTTGATGTCGGCAAAGGCCGGGGCGGCGGCCAGAGCGGCGATGGTCAGGGCAAACAGTTGGTTCGGTTTCATTTTCTTGTCTCCTCGTTGGGGTAACGGATAGATCGACAGTGCGGCTTATTGCGGAATGCGGCGGAAGCCGCCGTTCAGGTAGATCAGCGCTTCGCCGTCGTTGCGCTCGCAGGTGGCGAGGACTTCGCAGAGGAAGGCGTTGTGCGTGCTTTCGTCGAAAACCTTGATGACGCGGCAGTCGAAATTGGCCAGCGAGCCATCCAGGGCCGGCGCCCCGGTGGTCAACTCGCGCCAGCGGCCATGCTCGAAGCGGGCGTCGCCATGCACGCCGTCGATCATGCCGGCGAAGGCCTTGGCGACCTCCTCCTGATCGCCGGCCAGGACATTGACGCAGAGTGCGCCGCTGTTCAGGATGACTTCGCTGGCCGCGACGTTCTTGTTGACGAAGACGACCAGCCGCGGCGGGTCGGCGGTCACCGAGCAGACGGCGGTGGCGGTCAGGCCGGCCCGGCTTTCGCCATGGCGCGCGGTGATGATCGAGACGCCGACCGCGAAATGGCGCATGCCGTAGCGGTGGTCTTCCGACGTCACGGTCGGCATCGCGGCCAGCCGGGTGTTCGGCGTCCAGTCGAGCAGTTGATTGATGTCCTTGTACATGGCGTGGGCGCTCCGTTTACTGGGCGACGGCCGCAACCGGCGGCTTGACGCCGAACGGGTTGGCCGCCGGTAGCGGATTGCCGAGCAACTGGCCGCCGAGCAGGTCGCCGATGTTGTCCTGGTTCTGCGTGATGTGATTGGCGCCGACCAGGATGTCGCGCATCTGGCGCTGCATCGGGCTGTTCAGCCAGACGCCGCGGGTCGAAGTCTTCTTGAAGATCATGTGGGCCGCCTCGAAGCATTCGCCGCCGGTAAACTGGTTGGTCGCGAAGTGGCGAACGCGGATGTCGAGCGGCACCAGCTTGCCCTGCGAGGCGTAGCCCCAGGCCTCCTCGGTGTTCTGCACGACACGAGCGGTGGCGCCGACGATCTTGGCGTAGGCCTCGCCCAGCTTGCCCTTGATGAACGGGTCCTGGACGGCGGCGCCGACCGCCTGGTTGATGTTCTGGCGCGGCACCATGTGTTCGATGTAGAGATCGACCATGCCGCGCGCCATACCGATGATCACCGACGACACCGCGGCGTAGAAAACGTAGAAGAAGGGCATTTTGTAGAGGTCGTTCACGTGGCCGTGCGAGTCGTCGTCGTAGGCGCCGATGACGTGGCTGCGATACTCGGGCACGAAGACGTTCTTGACGATCAGCTTCTTGCTACCGGTGCCGGCCAAGCCGACGACGAACCAGTCGTCGACGATGTCGAAATCCTTGCGCTGGACCCAGAAGGAGCGGAAGACCTGTTCGCCGTTGGCCAGGCTGACGCGGCCGCCGAGGAAAGCACCGCCGGCGGCGTGGTCGCAACCGCTGGAAGTCAGCCACTCGCCATTCAGCAGATAGCCGCCTTCGGTCGCCGTGACAGTGCCGAACGGGGCGTAGGACGAGGAAACCAGCACGCTGTTGTCCTCGCTCCACAATTCGTCGCCGCACTGGCTCGGCAGCAGGCCGACTTCGAAGGGATGGACGCCGAGCACCATGACGTTCCAGGCGCTGGACGGGCAGCCGCGAGCCAGCTCCATCAGCACCTTGTTGAGCACGTTCGGGTTCATTTCATAACCGCCCCAGCGCTTCGGCTGCAGAATCTTGAAGAAGCCGGCATCCTTGAAGGCCTGGATGGTTTCCTTCGGCACCATGCGCTCCTTTTCGCAGAGCTCGGCCCGGGCGCGCAGCAACGGGATCATGTCGCGGGCGCGCTGGACGATTTCGTCTTCGGTCGGAATTTCAATGGCGAATTTTTCGATCTTGCTCATGTTGGGACTCCTCAATTTTGAAAAACTGTTTGCTTAAGCCGTGACGTCGGCGCTGATCACGCCATAGCCGGCAATCCACTCGTTGATCGGACGGTAGTAGTCCTGGCGAGCCTGATAGGAACCGGCTGCCGCCAGCGCCGAGAAGGCGGCGACCCAGGTCCGGATTTCGTGCGTCGAGCGGCCCGCAGCGCGGGAAATTTCCTCGATCTTGAAGTTGTCGATTTCAGCCAGGCGACCTTCGATCAACAGATCCATGAAGGCTAGATCCCACTCGGTATTGAGCGGCGTCAGCGGGCATTCCGGTGTGCCGAAAATCTTGCCGGTGGCCAAAGTGCGGGCCTGGCGGGCAGCCCGCGCTTCCGGTGTCGGGTTGCGCCCGGCGATCAGGAAATTGGCGACCTCTTCCGGTGCATCGGCCAGCAGCGGCACCGGTGGTTCGTGCGACAGGCCGCCGGTACCGAGGATCAGCACGCGTTTGTTGAGCCGGGCGATGAACTGGCCGACCGCTTCGCCGAGTTTGCGAATGCGGCGATAGGGCCCGAAGGGCGGCGCCACCGAGTTGATGATGATGGGGATCACCGGGTAACGGGTCAGGCTGCCGGTCAGCTCTTCCAGCGTTTGCGTGCAGCCGTGGTCGACCTGCAGGCGGTGCGAAATGGCGATATCGATGTCGCTGTCGAGGATGAACTTGGCCATTTCCATGGCCAGTTCCTTGTCCACCGACAGCGGACCGGGCAACGTCTGGTAGTCGGCGACCGAGTCGGCGGCGGTGGCGATGACGAAGGGCGGCATCAGGTCGTAGAACAGGCCGTTGTAGTGATCCGGCGCGAAGACGACGATCAGCTCGGGATCGAAAGCCTCGACCTCGGCCCGCGACCTGGCGAGAATGGCATCGACTTCCCGGACGACGTCGGCACCGGGATCGTTCAGGCCGCGCAGCGGGGTGTGCGACAGGCATTTCAGTTTGATGCTCATGCATGCTCCTTGATCTGGGGATTCAGGCAAGCCGCTCCCGTCAGGAGCCAGCGGGCACCCGAAGGCAAGGGCCGAATTGTTGGGGTGGGTGGCGCAGGAGCGCGGGGGCTTAGCGCTGTCGAGCCGGGCGCTGGCCGGTGTCCAGTTGGCGATCGATCATTTTTGTCTCCACGTTGTTTTATTTGGTGAAGCCATTCTAGGGAGATGCAAGCGGCGGGAAAAATTTATCTCGCGAATGTGCACAATATGCACAACATTGTTTTTACAATGATTTAAATTGCAAATCGGGAATAATCATGCGTCCATCGAGTGGAGCCACCTACCGCCACGTGCAGGGCCTCAGCCGCGGCTTGTCCATCCTGCACGCGATCAATCTGTCGGCCAACGGTTGGGCGAGCATCGCCGAATTGAGCGCGACGACCGGCCTGCATCGGACGACGGTGCGCCGCCTGCTCGAAACGCTGCAGGCCGAAGGCTATGTCCGGCGCAGCGTTTCGGATGACAGCTACCGCCTGAACCAGAAAATCCGCCAGTTGAGCGATGGCTTTACCGACGATGAATGGATCTCCGAAGTGGCCAATCCGGTGCTCGGCGAATTGCTGCAGAAAGTCGTCTGGCCGTCCGATCTGTGCACCCTCGACGGCGACAGCATGCTGGTCCGCGAAACGACGCACCGTTTCAGCCCGCTCTCCTTCCACCGGGCAATGATCCGCCAGCGCATGCCGGTGCTGCACACCTCGGCCGGCCGGGCCTATCTGGCTTGGTGCAGCGCCGAGGAAAGACAGCAGATCCTCCAGTTGCTGGTCGCCGGCAACGACGAACAGGCCAATTTCGCCCGCAACCGCGTGCTGGTCGAGCAGATGCTGGAAAAAGTCCGCCGCCAGGGCTACGCGACCAACGACGGCGAATGGAACCAGCAGATCAAGATTGCCGCGATCGCCGTACCGATCCGCCATAACGGCCATGTACTGGCCTCGATCAACGTCGTCTTCCTGAAGAAAGCGATGAGCCTCGCCGAGGCGGTCGAGCGTTATCTGCCGGAGTTGAACTCAGCGGTCGGGAAAATCCAGGCCCGCCTCAGCGAAATGGATACGGCACTGCCCCAGGGCACACCGGGCATCTCTATTCAGGAAAGCTGAAGCCGCTGGTTAAGGACGGCTTTCCGTCAACCATCTCCGGGCGCCCTGCCCGGCCGCCCGGCCGCTGGCCAGACAGGCGGTCAGAAGATAACCGCCGGTCGGCGCTTCCCAATCGAGCATCTCGCCGGCGCAGAAAATGCCGGGCATCCGGCGCAGCATCAACTGCTCGTCGAGTGCCTCGAAAACCACCCCGCCGGCCGTGCTGATCGCCTCGTCGAGCGGCCGCGTGGCCTGCACCGGCAGCGGCAGCGCCTTGATCGCGGCGGCCAGCGGGACTGCTGCGGTCAACTGCTCGGGCGGGCAAAATTCGCGCAGCAAGCCGGCCTTGACACCCTCGATGCCGGCCCGGCGGCGCAGATGGTTGCTTAGCGAATCGCGGCCGCGCGGATAGGACAGATCGGCGACCAGCCGGTCCAGCGAACGGCCGGGCGCCAGATCGAGGGTCAAAACTGCTTTGCCATCGCGTTCCAGCGCATCGCGCAACGGTGCCGACACGGCATAGACCAGGCCGCCCTCGATACCGTCGGCGGTGATATTGAATTCGCCCTGCTGCCGGGATTGGCCGATGCTGGCCACCACTGGCTTGACCGGCTGGCCAGCGAAGCGCTCGCGAAAATAAGCGCTCCACGCCACGTCGAAACCGCAATTAGCCGGCCGTAACGGTGCGACCGGCACGCCACGTTCGCTGAGCAGCGGCACCCAGGCCCCATCCGAACCCAGCTTGCGCCAACTGCCGCCGCCCAACGCCAGAATCACCGCATCGGCGTGGACGCAGCTTTCGCCGTCCGGCGTCGCGAAGCGCAAGGCGCCAGCGGCCGTCCAGCCCAGCCAGCGATGGCGGACATGGAAATGCACGCCGCTGTCGCGCAGCCGGTGCAGCCAGGCGCGCAGCAAGGGGGCGGCTTTCATTTCGGTCGGAAAAACGCGGCCCGAAGTGCCGACGAAGGTATCGATGCCGAGGCCGTGGATCCAGCTACGCACAGCATCCGGCCCGAAAGCGTCGAGCAGCGGTGCGATCTGCGCCTGACGCGTGCCGTAGCGACCGACGAAAGCCGGCAGCGGCTCGCTGTGCGTGATGTTCATGCCGCCCCGGCCGGCCATCAGGAACTTGCGGCCGAGCGACAGCATGGCATCGAAAACCGCCACTTCGAGGCCGTCGACCGCGGCAATCTGCTCGGCCGCCATCAGCCCGGCCGGGCCACCGCCAATGATGGCGATACGGGGCATCAGCGCTCCGGCCGCTCGGCGGCGGCAATGGCGCCGGAAAGGGCCGGCAGCAATTCCTCTTCGTCGAGCGGGGTGACGGTGACGGCGACCTCCGGCTCGGCGCCACCGCCGCCGAGAATGATGCCGCGCAAGGGCGAGATATCGCCGAAATCGCGGCCGAAAGCGACGGTGATGTGCTCGGTATCGGGCAACAGGTTGTTGGTCGGGTCGAAATCGACCCAGTCGTTGTCGAAGTCCGGGGCATAGACCGAAACCCAGGCATGCGATGCATCGGCCCCGATCAGGCGCGGCTTGCCCGGCGGCGGCCGGGTCAGCAGGTAGCCACTGACATAGCGGGCCGACAGACCGAGGGCACGCAGGCAGGCGATCATCAGGTGGGCGAAGTCCTGGCAGACGCCGCGCTTCTTTTCGAGCACTTCCATAACCGGCGTCGACACGGTGGTCGCCTCCGGATCGAACTTGAATTCCTTGAAAATCTTCGCCATCAGCGCCTCGGCGCCGAGCAGCACCGGTCGCCCGGGCGGGAAGCAGTCGGCCGCGTAATCGGCCAGTTCGTGCTTGATGCGGACATGGGCGCTTTCGAACAGGAAGCGCGTCGCATCGAGGTCGGCCGGCCGCGAGTCGGAGGCATCGTAGGCCAGACGGTCGCGGACCTTTTCCCAGGGCAGCGAGCTTTCCAGCTTTTCCGGCAGGTGCGGCGTCACGGCGATGCTCATTGCCGAACTGATGCGCAGGCTGTCGTGCGGCGCATGGAAGGCGATCCAGGTCACCGGGTTGCCGAAAGCATCCTGGCCATCGCGCCGCCAGGTCGGTGACGGCGTGACGGCGATATGCTGCTCCTCGATCTGCTGCCAGGCGAGAATGCGCGGCGACAGGTGCAACTGCTGCTGCGATAGCGAAACAGGGCTGCCGTAGTCGTAGGTCGTTTCGTGCAGCACGTGGTAACGGACGGGCGTTTTTTCCATGATCACAGGGCCATCGTCTGCCGGCTGACATCGCCGACGTGCGTGAAATAGCGCATACCGAGCCAGTCGGAGAGCTGCACGGCGGCGCTATCGAGTTCGCGGAGCAGTGCCGCCAGGTCGTCGCAGACCGGGCAATTCCGCTCCGGGCTGAACTGCGTCTGCTCGAAACGTTCCAGGTCGAAGCCCTGCAGGCGATGCAGGACTTCCGGCAAATTGCTCGCACTGTGCTCATCCAGCTCGCGCGCCATGCGGTCGAGATAGCGGGCCAGCACACTGGCCTGGAAGATCAGGCCGTGCGGGTTGCTGTCGTCGAAGACCAGCAGGTCGAGTACCGGCAACAGTTCCGGCAGGCGCGAATAGCGCGAGCGATAGGTGATGATCGAATCGGTCAGTTCGAGCAGCCATTCGAGACTGCCCGGGCCGCGCGTGGACGGCATCTTCAGGAAATTGGCGATGGTATTGGCGAGGAAGGACAAGCGCTCCAGCCGGCGGCCGATGATCAGGAAACGCCAGCCATCGTCGCGCGTCATGTTGTCCATCGCAAAGCCGGTCAAGGAAGAGGAAACACCGAGCACGCGGTCGAGGAAGGCAATCGCCTCGGTCAGCGTCGGATGTATCTTCAGCGCCGCCTGCTGCTCGCGCTGCAGGCGGTTCAGCGAATGCCAGTGGTCGAGCGACAGCCGTTCGCGGACATGCGTCGCCGACCACATCAGATTGCGGATATTGCCGGCCAGGCTGCCCGGCTGGTTCGGATCGTAGATCGCTTCGAGCAACACGTGCTCGCTGCCCTCCTTGACCTCGTTATCCTCTTCCGGGGTCGGCAAAATGCCGAGAATCGTCGCCATTTCCATCGCCGAAGCGACCGCCGGCGTCTTGCCGCCGCTCGCCTCGACGACGCGGCTCAGCGCCACCCGCAGCATGCGGGCGCTGTCGTCGAAACGTTCCGAGTAGCGGCCGAGCCAGAACAGGTTTTCAACGACCCGCGAAGTCAGATTGGCGCCGGCCCGGACCAGGTCGCGAACCCCGACCGAGGGCTTGAGCATGGTGAATTCGCTGACCGGACCATCGGTCAACACCCAGGCATCCTTCGAGGCGCCACCGCGCTGCATCGAAATGATGCGGGCGTTGGCGCCGGTCGCGACACGGGCCAGGCCGCCCGGCATCACCGAGTAGCCATCCGGCGAGGCGACGGCATAGGCGCGCAGGCCGACCGGCCGAGCCAGCAGGCGGCGCTCGTGCGAGCGGCTCCAGGTCGGCCCCTGCGACAGATTGACCATCTCCTGGGCGACATAGGCGTGCGGCCGCGCCTCGATCCGGTGCAGCATCTCGGCCCGCGCCTCGCCTTTCAGCTCGTAACCGAACACCGGGTCCATGCGCTGCGTCGGGTAGGCCGGCTTGATGACCAGATCGTCGAAGTTTTCGCGAACGTAGTCGAGCGCCGGCTTTTCGCCGCACCACCAGGTACCGACCGAGGGCATCGCCAGTTCCTCGCCGAGCAGCTTGCGACAGATCGCCGGCAGGAAGCCCATCAGCGCCCCGGAGGCGAGCAGGCCGCTGCCCAGCGCATTGGCGATGACGACGCGGCCGGCCCGCGCCACATTGAGCAGACCGGGAATGCCGAGCGCCGACTCGCCGCGCAGTTCGAGCGGGTCGCAATAGCCGTCATCCTGCCGGCGCAGCACGACATGCACCCGCTTCAGGCCGCGCAGGGTTTTCAGGAACAGCGTATCGCCGCGCACCGTCAGGTCTTGCCCCTCGACCAGCGGGAAACCGAGGTAACGCGCCAGATAGGCATGTTCGAAATAGGTTTCGTTGTACGGCCCGGGGGTCAGCAGCACGATATGCGGCTGTTCGTCGCCGTCGACCGGGGCCAGCGCGTTGAGGCCGTCCTGCTGGTCGCGGAAGAAGTCGGCCAGATGCTGGACGTGCAGATCGCGGAACATTTCCGGGAAGACGCGCGAAACGATCAGCCGGTTTTCCAGCGCGTAGCCGGCCCCGGAAGGCGCCTGCGTGCGGTCGGCGATGACCCACCAACGCCCATCCGGCGAACGGGCCAGATCAACGGCGTACTGGTGCAGCCAGGTGCCGCCGGCCGGCTTGATGCCATGGCAAGGCCACAGGTAACCGTGCTGGCCGAAGACCAGGGCCGGTGGCAGCAAGCCTTCGGCGAGCAGGGTCTGCTCGCCGTAGAGGTCGGCCAGGATGGCGTTGAGCAGCGTCGCACGCTGGGCGACGGCAGCCGAGACCTCGGCCCACTCCTCGGGCGGAATGATCAGCGGCAGCGGATCGAGCGCCCACGGCCGATCCGAACCGCTGGGATCGGCGTAGACGTTGTAGGTCACCCCGTTTTCCTGAATCCGCCGATCGACGAAATCGAGGCGGCGATGCATTTCTTCAGGCGCGATCGAATCGAGATGGATGAAAAACTGCCGCCAGTGCGGGCGCACGGCGCCATCGGCAGTCAGCATTTCATCGTAGCGACGCGCGCTATGGGGGTAAATTGCGAGGAGTGTGCGGGCCATTCAGCCAGTCAGAGAGCGCGGGCGGGCCGTTTCCGGCCCTTTTCCTGCGGCCCGAAGGCCGCAACCCACGTCAGAAGGGGTTAGAAACGCCGCAAGTCTAGCGTAAACGGGTGTTCCGCGCTGATTTGCGCTGCCTGGACCTGCATCTTGCCCGGCGTATGGCCGAAGCGGAAGAAGCGGGCCAGACGACGGCTTTCGGCCTCGAAGGCATTGACCGGGAAGGTGTCGAAACTGCGCCCGCCCGGGTGCGCGACGTGGTACTGGCAACCGCCCAGCGAACGCTGCATCCAGGTATCGACCAGGTCGAAGACCAGCGGTGCATGGACGCCGATCGTCGGATGCAGACAGGAAGCCGGCTGCCAGGCGCGATAGCGGACGCCGGCGACGAACTCGCCGTTGGTGCCGGTGTTCTGCAGCGGCACCGGCACGCCATTGCAGGTCAGCACGTAGCGATCCGGCGCCATGCCCTTGACCTTGACCTGGACGCGCTCGACCGAGGAGTCGACATAGCGCACCGTGGTCCCGGCCCCGCCCTCCTCGCCCATGACGTGCCAGGGTTCGAGGGCGTGACGCAGTTCGAACTCGATGCCTTTGACGGCGAAATCGCCATATTTCGGGAAGCGGAATTCGAAGTGCGGCGCGAACCATTCGGCCTTGAAGGCGAAACCGGCTGCCGTCATTTCGTCCATGACGTCCTTGAAATCCTGCTCGGCGTAGAAAGGCAGCATGAAGCGGTCGTGCAGCTCGGTGCCCCAGCGCGCCAGGCGGGCCGGCTCGTAGGGCTCTTCCCAGAAACGGGCTATCAGGGCCCGGAGCAGTAACTGCTGGGCGAGCGACATCCGGGCATGCGGCGGCATTTCGAAGGCGCGCAGTTCGAGCAGGCCGAGGCGGCCGGTCGGGCCGTCCGGCGAATAGAGCTTGTCGATGCAGAACTCGGAACGGTGCGTGTTGCCGGTGACATCGGTGAGCAGATTGCGCAGGATGCGGTCGACCAGCCAGGGCGGCACATTTCCGCCCGGCGGCGGAATCTGCTTGAAGGCGATTTCCAGCTCGTACAGCGAATCGTTGCGCGCTTCATCGACGCGCGGTGCCTGGCTGGTCGGGCCGATGAACAGGCCGGAGAACAGGTAGGACAGGCTCGGGTGATTGTGCCAGTAGGCGATCAGGCTCTTCAACAGGTCCGGCCGACGCAGGAAGGGCGAATCGTTCGGCGTTGCACCGCCAAGGACGAAGTGGTTGCCGCCGCCGGTGCCGGTGTGACGGCCGTCGACCATGAATTTCTCGGAGGTCAGGCGGGTCAGGTGGGCCGCATCGTAAAGATGGGTGGTCTGCTCGACCAGCTGATCCCAGCTTTTGGCCGGGTGGATATTGACTTCGATCACACCAGGGTCGGGCGTCACGCGGAAATGTGTCAGGCGCGGATCGGATGGCGGCTCGTAGCCTTCCATGATCACCGGCAGGTTCATTTCCTCGGCGGTCGACTCGACGGCAGCAACGATTTCCAGGTAATCGTCGAGCTTCTCGGTCGGCGGCATGAAGATGTAGAGCTTGCCGTCGCGCGGCTCGGCGCACATCGCGAGACGCGTGATCCAGGCGGCGGATTCCTTGAAGCCGGGACGGGTGTCGCTCGGCTTTTCCCAGGCGCGGCCCTTGCCATGAACTTCGGCAAAGCCGGCAGCGGAACTGCTACGCCGGTCCTGCATCTGCGGCCCGCGCGCAGCACGCGCCGCATTGACGCGCTCGCGCAGCTCGGCGTGCGTCGCCAGCGGATCGGTCGCCATTTCGGCATCCGGCACATTGACGTAGGGATAGTCGCTCTGCGCCGTCCACGGCTGCGAGTCGATCGGCAGGCGATAACCCATGGCCGAATCGCCGGGGAACAGGTAGCAGCGCTCGGCACGCAGGAACCACGGCCCGGTCTGCCACTGGTCGGCCAGGTTCTTCATGATCGGCAGCGTGTAGCCGATGGTGTGCGTCAAGCCCTGGGTAAACACCTTCATCAGGCGTTCGCGCTCCAGTGCGTCGTCGACACGCGAATCGAAGGGATCGACGTTGCCCGGCAGGCGGCGCTCGCGCCACATGTAGTAATAGACGTCTTCGAAGGCCGGGAAGACGTGCTCACCGGTGACGCCGAGGCGCTCGGCGACGCGGCGCAGAAAATGGCCGGCCTGCTCGGCGGTGGCGCCGTAATCAAGGCTTTCATTGGCGTACAGCGCCGGCGAATTCCAGATCGGTTCGCCATCCTTGCGCCAGAAGCAGTTCAGCGACCAGCGCGGGAGTTGCTCGCCGGGATACCACTTGCCCTGGCCGAAATGCATCAGACCGTTTGCGGCATATTTCTCGCGCAAGCGATGAAAGAGATCGGCGGCAAACAGTCGTTTTGTCGGGCCGAGGGCGGCAGTATTCCATTCCGCCCCATCCGGATCGTCGACCGCAACGAAGGTCGGCTCGCCGCCCTGGGTCAGGAGGACATCGAGTTTCTGCAAGGTGCCGTCGATCTGGTGGCCGAGGTTTTCGATTTCCAGCCACTGCGCGTCGGTATAGGGCTTGGTGACGCGCGGCGCTTCCCAGATCCGCGAAACGCCCATGTGATGGCTGAATTCGGTTTCGCATTCGTCGATGCCGCCGCTGATCGGCGCGGCCGACGAGGGTTCAGGCGTGCAGGCCAGCGGGATGTGGCCTTCGCCGGCAAAGAGGCCGGAGGTCGGATCGAGACCGATCCAGCCGGCGCCCGGCAGATAGACTTCGGTCCAGGCGTGCAGGTCGGTGAAATCCTTTTCCGGGCCGGACGGGCCATCGAGCGATTTGACGTCGGCGGTCAACTGGATCAGATAGCCGGAAACGAACCGCGCCGCCAGGCCAAGATGGCGCAGCACCTGCACCAGCAGCCAGGCGGAGTCGCGGCAGGAGCCGGAGCGCTTGGTCAGCGTTTCTTCCGGTGTCTGGACGCCCGGTTCCATGCGGATGGTGTAGCCGATGTCGCGCTGCACCTGGGCATTGATCGCGACCAGGAAATCGACGCTGCGCACCGGTTCGCGGGAAATACTGGCGACATACACATCGAATACCGGACCGTAATTCACCTTGTAGAGATAAGGCGCCAGTTCGTGGCGCTCGCCGGCCTCGTAGGCGAAAGGAATCTTCTCGGCATGCGGCTCGAGGAAGAAGTCGAACGGGTTGATGACCGACATCTCGGCCACCAGGTCGACCTCGACGCGGAATTCGCGGGTTTTTTCCGGGAAGACCAGACGGGCCAGGTAATTGCCTTGCGGGTCCTGCTGCCAGTTGATGAAATGCTTTTCCGGCCCGACCTTGAGCGAATAGGACAGGATGCGCGTCCGCGAATGCGGGCAGGGACGCAGACGAATGAGCTGCGGCCCGAGATTGATCAGGCGGTCATAGCTGTAATGCGTAACATGGTTCAGGGCAACATGGATGGACACGGGTCGGCTCCGGACAAATGGACTGCAAGGATCAAAGCAAGACGCGAACCAGCCCGAAAAAGCACCATTTGGTGCGGATGCGGGCGATTACACTGACATGACGCACCAGTAAATCGCCCGCCCCGGAAAGGCTTGCACCAGAACGGTGCCCAGCCGGAAACTAATCGTTCAGACTGGCCAGCGCCGTCGCCAAATGCTCGACTGTCCGTTCGCGGTTGTGCAATTTATCCAGCCCGAACAGGCCGATCCGGAAGCTACGGAAATCGGCCGGCTCATCGCATTGCAGCGGCACACCAGCCGCCGTTTGCAGACCGAGGCCAATGAATTTCTTGCTCGAGTGGATTTCCGGGTCTTCGGTGTAACTGACCACCACGCCCGGCGCCTCGAAACCCACCGCCGCTACGCTGGGATAGCCCCGGCTGGCGAGCAACGCCCGCACCTGATCGCCCAAGGCCTGCTGTTCGTCCCGAATTTTCGAGAAGCCATAGGCTTCCATTTCCAGCATCGTGTCGCGCAAGCGGGCCAAGGCGTCGGTAGGCATCGTGGCATGGTAGGCGTGACCGCCATTTTCATAGGCCTGCATGATCTGCAGCCATTTGCGCAGGTCGCAGGCAAAGCTGCTGCTGGTCGTTGTCTCGATACGCGCCAGCGCCCGCTCGCCGAGCATGACCAGGGCGCCGCACGGTGAAGCGCTCCAGCCCTTCTGGGGGGCGCTGATCAGGACATCGACGCCGGCTGCCTGCATATCCACCCAAATCGCCCCCGAGGCGATGCAATCGAGCACGAACAGGCCGTCGACCGCCCGTACCGCCTCGCCAACGGCGCGCAGATAGCTTTCGGGCAGGATCATGCCGGAAGCCGTCTCGACATGGGGGGCGAAAACCACCGCCGGCTTCTCGCGCAAAATGGTCGCCACCACCTCGTCGACCTGCGGCGGCGCGAAGGGCGCCTGCTTGCCATCGCCCAGGCGGCGCGCCTTGAGGACGATGCATTCGGCAGGAATCCGCCCCATTTCGAAAATCTGCGTCCAGCGGAAGCTGAACCAGCCGTTGCGGATCACCAGGCATTTGCGGTCGGTGGCGAACTGACGCGCCACCGCCTCCATGCCGAAAGTGCCGCTACCCGGCACGATGATCGCCGCCTCGGCGTGATAAACCTGTTTCAGGATGCGTGAAATGTCGCGCATCACGCCCTGAAAGGACTGCGACATGTGATTCAGGGCGCGGTCGGTGTACACCACCGAATATTCAAGCAGACCTTCGGGATCGACAGCAGGCAACAGACGGGACATGGGCGGCTCCGGAAAAGGTTGAGGCGTTGCGAACCCGTGCAGCATACCGCCAAGCCCAGGACGATCCAACCCTTACCGGCACCACCCGGCCACGCCGGGCGGCCGGGGGAAAACTCAGGCCGCTTCGGCCAGCGGCACCAGAAAATCCTTGCTGATGCCGTCGCCGAGAATGTAGATGCGATCCATGAAATCGGTCAGCCATTCGTGCAGGCCTTGCGCCAGGATATCCTCGACCCGGGCGTAATGCAGCTGGGCATGCAGCAGCCCGGCCTGGCGTTGGGTTTCACCGGAATGGCGGTTGGCGATCAGATCGAGATTCTTGACCACACCATTCATGCAGAAATGCAGCGAACGCGGCATGTCGTTGCGCAGGATCAGCAACTCGGCGACCCGCTCCGGCGTGATGACGTCGCGATAGGCCTTGCGATACACCTCGAAGGCCGAGACCGAACGGAGCAAGGCCCCCCACTGGTAGAAGTCGGTCGCCCCTTCATCGCCATGCGGACGCAGCACGTGGTATTTGACGTCGAGAATGCGCGCCGTGTTGTCGGCCCGTTCGAGCAAGGTACCGAGCCGGATGAAGTGATAGGACTCATCCTGCAGCAGCGTACCGAGCGTCGTGCCGCGCGACAGCGAGGAGCGCATCTTGACCCACTCGAAGAACTCGCCGATACCGGCATTCAGGATCTGCTCGAAGCTCTTGTCCCGCGCTTCCAGCCAGGTGAAGTTCAGCGTCTCCCACATTTCCGTGGTGATCGTGCCACGCACGGCGTGGGCATTTTCACGGGCCAGGCGCAGGCAGCTATAGATCGAGGAATAGTTGTCGGCATCACTGACCATGAAACGCAGCACATTTTCGGCGTTGACCGCAGGATACTTGGCGGCAAACGCTTCATCTAGGCTGTTCAGGGTAATGATGGCATGCCAGTTCTGGTTGGCCGCATCTTCCGACTGCGGCACCATCGACATCTGCCAGGTCACATCGAGCAGGCGGGCAAGGTTTTCAGCCCGCTCGATATAGCGGGACATCCAGAACAGGTGGTCGGCTGTACGCGAAAGCATCTCTTAATCCTCCAGAACCCAAGTATCTTTGGTACCGCCGCCCTGCGACGAATTGACGACCAGCGAGCCTTTGGTCAAGGCCACCCGAGTCAGGCCCCCCGGTACCATATTGACGCAATCGCCCGACGACAGGACGAAGGGCCGCAGGTCGAGGTGGCGCGGCGCGATGCCCTCTTCGACGAAGGTTGGGCAATTCGACAGCGCCAGCGTCGGCTGGGCGATATAGCCATCCGGCTTGGCGAGCAGCAACTGGCGGAAATGCTCGATCTGCTCCTTGGTCGCCGCCGGCCCGACCAGCATGCCGTAGCCACCGGCACCATGCACCTCCTTGACGACCAGTTCCGGCAAATGGGCCAGCACATAGTCGAGGTCATCCTTCTTGCGACACATGTAGGTCGGCACATTGTTCAGTTTCGGCTCTTCGCCCAGGTAGAAACGGATCATCTCAGGTACGTAGGGGTAGATCGACTTGTCGTCGGCGACGCCGGTGCCGATGGCATTGGCCAGCGTCACATTGCCCGCCTGGTAGGCTTTCAGGATGCCCGGCACGCCGAGCGCCGAATCCGGACGGAAAGCCTGCGGATCGAGAAAATCGTCGTCGATCCGGCGATAGATCACATCCACCCGCTGCGACCCCTGCGTCGTCTGCATGTAAACGACTTCATTCTTGACGAAGAGATCGCGGCCTTCGACCAGTTCCACGCCCATCTGCTGGGCCAGGAAGGTATGTTCGAAATAGGCGCTGTTGTAGGCCCCCGGCGTCAGGACGACCACAGTCGGATTGCTGACCCCCTTCGGCGCCACGGCGCGCAACTTTTCCAGCAACAGGTCCGGGTAATGCTGAACCGGCGCCACCTTGTGCTTGGCGAACAACTCGGGGAACAGCCGCATCATCATCTTGCGGTCTTCCAGCATGTAGGAAACGCCGGACGGAACCCGCAGATTGTCCTCCAGGACATAGAACTCGCCCTCCCCGGCCCGCACCACGTCGACCCCGGCAATATGCGCATAGATCCCGCCCGGCACATCGACACCTTTCATCACAGGACGGTACTGGGCGTTATTGAGTACCTGCTCGGCCGGAATTATTCCCGCCTTGAGAATTTCCTGATCGTGATAGATGTCGTGCAGGAACATGTTCAGCGCCTTGACGCGCTGGCGCAGGCCCGATTGCAACGCCTTCCACTCAGCCGAGGGAATGATGCGCGGAACGATATCGAACGGGATCAAGCGCTCCTTGCCCGCCTCTTCGCCATAGACCGCAAAGGTGATACCCACCCGGTGAAAGGCCAGATCCGCCTCCGCCCGCTTGCGCGCAATGCGCTCGGGAGGCGTCGATTTTAGCCAGTCATCGTAACGCTGGTAGTGAGCGCGGACGCCGCCGTTGGCGTCCATCATTTCGTTATAGAAGTTCATAGTGGACTCGTCGCTGAGGGATGCTCTCACCTGGATTTCAGCAGTTTCCATGCCACCGGCAAAACACATGATAAATCAGTGGATTGAAACCTTGCACCAAACAAGGTCGCACCATATCAGTGCAGAATCGGTCAATGTGGTGCAAATAAAAAAGCCCACCGGATCGCTCCGGTGGGCTTTCAGTGCAACTGAAGGGCTGAACGATCAGGCGCGTTCGAGAATCACGGCAATACCCTGGCCGCCACCGATACACATGGTGACGAGGGCGTACTTGCCGCCGATGCGCTCAAGTTCGTACAGAGCCTTGGTGGCGATGAAGGCACCGGAGCAACCAACCGGGTGACCGAGGGCAATGGCGCCACCGTTCGGGTTGGTCTTGGCCGGATCCAGGCCGAGCAGCTTGGAAACGGACAGGGCCTGGGCCGCGAAGGCTTCATTGGATTCGATGACATCCATCTGGTCCAGAGTCAGACCGGCCTTCTTCAGCGCCAGCTTGGTGGCCGGTACCGGGCCTTCACCCATGACATCGTTCGGCACGCCGGCAACGGCATAACCGGCAATGCGGGCACGGGCCTTGTGACCGGCCTTGGCTGCAACATCGGCCGCCGCCAGCACGAAGAAGGCGGCGCCGTCGTTGATGCCTGAAGCGTTACCGGCGGTGACGGTACCGTCCTTCTTGAAAGCCGGCTTCATCTTGGCCAGGGATTCCAGCGTGGTACCAGCCTTGACGTATTCGTCGGTGTCGAACACCACTTCGCCCTTGCGGGTCTGCTTGACGATCGGGACGATCTGCGACTTGAAGTGACCGGCTTCGATGGCGGCCGCCGCACGACGCTGGGATTCAACGGCGAAGGCATCCTGGGCTTCACGGGTAATACCGTGCTTGGCGGCCAGGTTTTCAGCGGTGATGCCCATGTGGCCAACGCCGAACGGGTCGGTCAGCACGGCAACCATGGAGTCGACGGCCTTGGTGTCACCCATGCGGGCGCCGGAACGCAGCGCCGGCAGCAGGTAGGCTGCCTTGGACATGACTTCGACACCACCGCCGATACCGTAGTCGGCATCGTTCAGCATGATGTTCTGGGCGGTGGTGACGATGCCCTGCAGGCCGGAGGCGCACAGACGGCTAACTTGCATGGCGACGGAATCCATCGACAGGCCTGCCTGAATGGAAGCAACGCGGGAAACGTAGGCGTAGCGGGAGTCGGTCGGCATGGTGGTGCCGACGGTGACGTAGTTGATGGCCTGGGGATCGACACCGGAGCGGGCGATGGCCTCTTTCATGACGATGCCGGCCAGTTCAGTGGACTCGAAATCGGCGAGGGAACCACCAAAAGAACCAATCGGGGAACGGACTGCGCTCAGAACGACAACATCTCTGCTCATGTGAAACCTCCTGATAAGTATTGTTCAGCCCACCAGACTGGCGAGCCCCAACAAAAACAGCAACACCATCCACAGCACCGTGGCTCGCCAGACGAGTCCGACGGCACTCTGCATGAAATCGACATCTGCTGGATCACCCAGCCCCAAGGCCGCACGATCGGTCACTTCGACACCATCGACCAGCGGCATGCCCAGTTGTACGCCAAGCGCACCAGCCCCACTGGCCAGAACGATGCCAAGATCGCGATCCGGCCACTGGTCGGCCTGGGTCCGCCAGCAATAGACCGCATCCTCGAAATCGCCAACGATGGCAAAGGCCGAGGCGGTTACGCGAAGAGGCAGCCAATCGATCATACCGAAAATATGGCGAGAAAATGCGGAGAAATTATTCTGCTCCGCCGCATCACGAGTCCGCCAGCGTTCATAAACCACCGCTGAAATGCGATAGAGCACGGCGCCACAGGGCCCGGGCAACAAAACAAACCAGAGCAGCACGGCAAAGACGTGGCGGTGCGACGCAGCCAGCGCCTGCTCGATCGACAAGCGTGCGATATCCTGGGAGCCCAGTCCTTCAGCCGAACGCCCCTGCCACTCACTGAGTAAAGCCCGGGCTCGCGGCAAGTCGCCCAAGCGCAGGGCAAGCTGAATTTCGGTGTAATGATGACTGAACTGCCGAAAACCCATCGTTAGGTAGAGCGCGCCAACGTTCAACGCCCAGCCGAGCAAGGGATTCAGCGAATAAAGAAAGGCATAGAGCCCGGCCAGCAACAAGACCGGTAGCAACGCCGCGACACACCAGGCAATGACACCGTGCCGATATTCACCGGCATTCAGGCGGGATTCGATGAAATCCGCCCAGGCGGAAAGCGGCTCCGCCACAATGCGGCGGTAATGCAGGGGTTGCAGCTGCTCGATGAGGAAAACCGCAATCAGCGAGAGAAGACTCATGGGGGGCCGAGAATTGCCGGATTCGGCTTATATTCTTGTACTAAAACGTCACCATACCACAAGCTCAAGCGGCATGGAGGCCAAGGCGCTCGCTCAGCGAGCGAATCATGCCAGCCGTCGCCCCCCAGATAAAGTAGTCACCATAGGGCATGGCAAAAAAATGGCGCAAGGCACCACGGTAATGCAGTGAGTGACGTTTGTGATTAAGCGGGTCGAGCAGGAAGGCCAGCGGCACTTCAAATGCCTCAGCCACTTCGAAGGGATCGATAGCCAGTTCGAATGGCGGCCGTACCAAGGCGACCACCGGCGTCACGCGAAAACCGGTACCGGTGCGATATTCCGGCAGGAAGCCAAGGACATCGATGCGCTCGCGCGACAGGCCGATCTCCTCTTCCGTCTCCCGCAAGGCTGTGTGGATCGGCGACGGATCATCGGCCTCGACCCGCCCCCCGGGAAAACTGATCTGCCCGGCATGGTCCCGTAAATGCGCCGTCCGCTGGGTCAGCAAAACGGTCTGCCCCTCTTCGCGCAAAACGATCGGGAAGAGCACGGCGGCAGGGGTTAACGGTTGATCTTCGAGACCATCTTCCTGCACGAAGTGCCCCGCTGATGGCTCGCGCAAAAGACTCGCCCGCAGGCGTTCGATATCTAGAGTCATGCCGCCGGCAAATCCTCCTCGATCTCGGCATTCACCGCAGATAGGGCATCCTGCAAGGTTTCTTCGGAAAGACAGTTGATCGAGGTGGCCACCATATCGGCCGCCTCGACGGCACCGACCGGCAGTCGTTTGCTATCGAGCGAGGCGATCAGCGCGGCGGAGGCACCGACCACGCGCAATATCGATTGCCGTTCGTTCATCAACATCTCGAGCTCTCCGCGCAGTAGCGCTATTTCCTGGTCACGTTGGGGCATTTTCTCTCTCCTAGAATCGCTTTTTAAGTGTCATGGCGCTGCCGTCACGCTGCATTTCCATCCGGTTGAGAAAGCTCATGCCGAGCAAAGCCATGGGCATGTCATTCTGATGAATCAGCGCATCAACATTGTGCAAGGTGATATCACCAATCCGGACCGTATCAAGCTGTATCTTGCTGACCACCGCCTGGCCGTTGGCGGTCTGGCTGACCGCCTTCTGCCCACGGTTGAAATCGAGGCCGATCCGGCGGGCATCGGCAGCGCCCAACGATATCATCGAAGCTCCGGTATCCACGATAAAACGTACCGAGGTGCCATTGATATTGCCGGTCGTGTAAAAGTGCCCCTGCGTATCCGCCGTCATCACGATCTTGCCGGAACCGTCGGCTGCCGGAGCACCAACCGCATGCTGGCCAACGCGCAACGGGCGTTTCTTGCCGCCGATCTCGATAACAGCCTGCTCGCCAGTGACCGAGACAACACGCACACCATCAAGGCTCTGACCGACAGCAACCGCCTGCGGCTCGCCACCGTTGATCATCAACATGGCCTTGCTGCCCATGACACCGGCCAGCCCGACATCCTGAGCCACCGCCAGGCTGGCGAATAGGCACAGCCCACAGAGCATCGTAGAATTCGACGTCATTCTTGCGGACACTCCAAACACCATGCGCCCTGTTGCCATTTTTCGCCACTCTCCGACTGAAGGTCCAGGCTATTTTGCCACATTCCTCGAACAGCACGGGATCAGCTGGATACTGCTCGCCCTTGACGAGGGAGCAGCGGTTCCCGCTTCAAGCGAGCAGTTCTCCGGCCTCTGTTTCATGGGCGGCCCAATGAGCGTGAACGACCCGTTGCCTTGGATCGAACCGGTATGCGCCCTGATCCGCGATGCCGTCGAGAAAGACATCCCGGTCATCGGCCACTGCCTGGGCGGCCAGTTAATGAGCAAGGCGCTAGGCGGTACAGTCACCAGAAATCCGGTCAAGGAAATTGGCTGGGGCGAAGCCAGCGGCGAAGAGAATGCAACGGCCCGTCACTGGCTGGGTTCGTTCGCCGGGCGGCCGGGTACGGTGTTCCAGTGGCACGGCGAAACCTTCAGCATCCCGCCAGGTGCCCAGCGTCTCTTTGGCAATGTGCATTGCGCCAACCAGATGTTTGCGCTCGGCCCGCATCTCGGCATGCAATGTCATGTTGAAATGACCCCGGAAATGATCGCCACCTGGTGTGAGCAATGGGCCGATGAAGCCATTGCCGTGGCGGATCAGGCCAGCGTGCAAACCCCGGAGCTCATGCTGACCCAGATTGGCGAGCGCCTGCCGACCATGCGTCAGTTATCCGAGCAGCTTTACGCCGCCTGGATCAAAGGGCTGCGGCACTAAGCCGGCCAGCAAGGCATCCCGTCAACGAAAAAATCGGGCAGAAACTCTGCCCGATTTTTGCCTGTTTTCGGTCGTCGACCGCAGCAATTGCCTTAATCGCGGAAATTCCCGTACTTGACGGGGAAATCGGTAATCGACTTGGTAATCAAACTGATACATGCCTGTAGATCGTCACGCTTGGCACCCTGGATGCGCACGGTGTCGCCCTGGATCGAAGCCTGCACCTTGAGCTTGCCATCCTTGACCAGCTTGACGATTTTCTTCGCCAGATCGCTGTCGATGCCATCCTTGATCTTCATTTCCTGCTTGACCTTGTTGCCGGAGACGCTGATCACCTTCTGGTGATCAAGGCGCTTGACGCTCTCCTTCTCCTTCTTCTCCATGGCGGGAAAAAGAAGATCCTTGATCTGGTCGAGCTGGAAGTCTGAATCGCCCCACAGGGTGATGACCTTGTCCTTCTCGTTCAATTCGACCTTGGCCGTCGTGCCTTTGAAGTCGTAACGGTTGTCGATCTGGCGTGCGGTGACGTCGATGGCGTTCTTCAACGCCACCATGTCCGCTTCGGAGGTGAAGTCAAAGCTCGGCATGGAAAACTCCTTGATTAAAGGCCCGACGCGCAGGCCGGGCAAGGCGCTGGCGCAAAGGCAGTACGAAAAAGTACGGCGAGCGCCAGCAACGCAGCCCGGCTAAGCGCCGGGCTTTTACTGGTCAGCCGAAATGGCAGACGTAGTGATAGGCCTCGCCTTCGGCGACCGAAATCTCGAAGGAGGAATTGCCCGGCACGTTGAAGGACTGGCCTTCGCCCCAGGTCGTCCATTCGGCCTCGCCCTTCAGCTTGACGCGGCAGGAACCGCCGACGCCTTCCATGATTTCCGGCGCACCGGTATTGAAGGTCAGGCTGGATGGCAGGATCACGCCGACCGTCTTCTTGGTGCCGTCAGCCAGGACCACGGTGTGGCTGACGCACTTGCCATCGAAGTAAACATTGGCCTTCTTGACCACGGAAACGTTGTCGTATTGCGACATTTAAATACCCCAGATTTTCTGAATGACTGATTTGGCGATGAAGCCGACCATGCCGAAAGCCAGCACGAAGAAGAGCACGAAGGTGCCCGTCTTGCCGGCTTTCGACTTCCAGGCGATCTCGCCAATGATGAAAAGCATGAAGATGATGAAAGCCGCGACACCCCAGGTCGAGAAAAAGTCCGCGATCTGTTCTTCGTTGAAACCGAAAATGGTGCCGCCATCCATCGCTTAAGCCTGCCCCTTCTTGGCGCGCAGATTGGCCGCGATGCGCATGCGCAATGCGTTCAGCTTGATAAAGCCAGCCGCATCCTTCTGGTCGTAGGCACCAGCATCGTCCTCGAAGGTGGCGATGGTCGAATCGAACAGCGAATCCGTCTTCGAGTCGCGGCCGACGACGATGACGTTGCCCTTGTACAGCTTGAGGCGCACGGAACCGTTCACGCAGCCCTGGGTGTGGTCGATCAGCGTCTGCAGCGCGATGCGCTCCGGGCTCCACCAGTAACCGTTGTACACCAGGCTGGCGTAGCGCGGCATCAGGTCGTCCTTGAGGTGAGCGACTTCACGGTCCAGGCAGATGGATTCGATGGCCCGGTGGGCGCGCAGCATGATCGTACCGCCCGGGGTTTCGTAGCAACCGCGCGACTTCATGCCGACATAACGGTTTTCAACCAGGTCGAGACGGCCGATGCCGTGCTTGCCACCGAGTTGGTTCAGCGTGGACAGGACCGTCGCCGGCGACATGCGCTGGCCGTTGAGGGCAACAATGTCCCCCTTCTCGTATTCGATATCCAGGTACTCGGCCTGGTCCGGTGCAGCTTCCGGGGAAACCGTCCACCGCCACATCGACTCTTCGGCCTCGGCGGCCGGGTTTTCGAGATGGCGACCTTCGTAGGAGATGTGCAACAGATTGGCGTCCATCGAGTACGGCGAACCGCCCTGCTTGTGCTTCATCTCGACCGGGATGCCATGCTTTTCGGCATAAGCCAGCAGCTTTTCGCGGGACAGCAGATCCCACTCACGCCACGGCGCAATGACCTTGACACCCGGCTTCAGCGCGTAGGCACCGAGCTCGAAACGAACCTGGTCGTTGCCCTTGCCGGTCGCACCGTGAGAAATGGCATCGGCGCCGGTCTGGTTGGTGATATCGATCAGACGCTTGGCGATCAGCGGACGGGCAATCGAGGTACCGAGCAGGTATTCGCCTTCATAGACGGTGTTGCAGCGGAACATCGGGAAGACGAAGTCGCGCACGAACTCTTCGCGCAGGTCGTCGATGAAGATGTTTTCCGGCTTGATGCCGAATTGCAGCGCCTTGGCGCGCGCCGGCTCAAGCTCTTCACCCTGGCCGAGGTCGGCGGTGAAGGTCACCACTTCGCACTGATAGGTGTCCTGCAGCCACTTGAGGATCACGGAGGTATCGAGACCGCCGGAATAGGCCAGCACTACTTTTTTAACGTCGCTCATTTCTGTTCCCTTGTTTCGTTTAATCCTGCCGTTCAGCCCTGAATATGGCCCAACAGCAAATATTCCATCAACGCCTTCTGCACATGCAGGCGATTCTCGGCCTCATCCCAAACCACCGACTGCGGCCCGTCGATCACCTCGGCAGTCACTTCCTCGCCCCGGTGGGCCGGCAGGCAATGCATGAACAGTGCCCCGTCGTTGGCAGCCTGCATCATCTCGCCATCGACGCACCAGTCGGCGAAAGCCTTGATCCGCGCTTCGTTCTCGGCCTCGAAGCCCATCGAGGTCCAGACATCGGTAGTGACCAGATCGGCCCCGCGACAGGCCTCCATCGGGTCGGCAAAGACCTGGAAATGGCCGGCATCAACCCCGGCGATCAGTTCCGGCTGCAACTCGTAGCCCGGCGGCGTCGACACATGCACCTTGAAGTCCAGCACTTGGGCTGCCTGCAGCCAGGTATTGCACATATTGTTGGCATCACCGACCCAGGCCACCGTCTTGCCCTGAATGCAGCCGCGATGCTCGATATAGGTGTAGATATCGGCCAGGATCTGGCACGGGTGGTATTCGTTGGTCAGGCCATTGATCACCGGCACGCGGGAATTGGCGGCAAAACGCTCGATGATTTCCTGCTCGAAAGTGCGGATCATCACGATGTCGCTCATCCGGGAAATAACCTGCGCCGCATCCTCGACCGGCTCGCCGCGCCCCAACTGGGAATCACGGGTGTTCAGGTAAATCGCCGAACCGCCCAGTTGCTGCATGCCCGCTTCGAAGGAGAGCCGCGTCCGCGTGCTGGCCTTCTCGAAAATCATCACCAGCGTCCGGTCGGAAAGCGGCCAGTACTTCTGGTAGGACTTGAACTGGTTCTTGATCCAGCGTGTCCGCTCGAAAACATATTCGAGCTCGGGACGCGTGAAATCCTTGAATTGGAGAAAGTGTTTGATCGCCATGATTTAGGCCGCCAAAAAATCCTTGATAAGGGGAGTGACGCGGTCGACCAGTTCCTTGGCCTCATTTTCACTGAAAATCAGCGGCGGCAGGAAACGCACCACCTGGTCAGCCGTCACATTGATCAACAGGCCAGCCGCCAAAGCCTGGCCAACCAGTTCACCACAGGGACGATCCAGTTCCAGGCCGATCATCAGGCCATGACCGCGAATGTCGAGCACGCCCCGCTCACCAGCCAGCGACTCTGCAAACAACTGGCGGATCAGGGCGCCGATACGCTCCGCGTTGGCCAGCAGGCCATCTTGCTCGATCGTTTCAAGGGTGGTCAAGGCAGCTGTGGCTACCAGCGGATTGCCACCAAAGGTCGAGCCATGATTGCCCGGACCGAACAAGCCGGCAGCAGGACCGCGCGCCAGACAGGCACCAATCGGCACCCCTGAACCCAGCCCCTTGGCCAAAGTAACAATATCCGGCTGCACGCCGGCATGCTCAAAACCGAACCATTTGCCGGTCCGTCCCATGCCGCACTGCACTTCGTCACAGATCAGCAACCATCCCTGCTCGTCACAGAACTGGCGCAGGCCCTTCTGATATTCGATCGACGCAAGATGGATGCCGCCCTCGCCTTGAATCATCTCCAGCATGACGGCAACGACATTTTTGTTGTGCTCGGCGACCGACTTGATTGCATCCAGATCATCGTAGGGGACACGAACAAAACCGGAGACCAGCGGCTCAAAACCGGCTTGTGCCTTGCGATTGCCGGTAGCCGAGAGAGTCGCCATGGTCCGGCCGTGAAAAGCCTTTTCCATGACGATGATGGTCGGCGTTTCAATGCCTTTCTTGTGACCGTAAAAACGGGCCAGCTTGATCGCCGCTTCGTTGGCCTCGGCCCCGCTATTGGAGAAGAAAATCTCCTGCATGCCGGAAATTTCGGCCAGCTTGTCGGCCAGCAATTCCTGCTCGCGAATGCGGTATAGATTGGAGGTGTGCAACATGCGCCCGGCCTGGGCAGCGATGGCCGCCACCAGCTTGGGATGGGCATGACCGAGCGTTGAAACGGCAATACCGGACAATGCATCCAGGTATTCCTTGCCCTCGGTATCGGTAATCCGGCTACCCTGACCGTGACTGAAAGTCACCGGCAATCGGGCATAGGTATTCATGACATGCGACATGAGACAACCCCAAAAAACGAAAACGGCGGCTATTGCCGCCGGAACGACCGCCACTCCAGAAGGCCGCAATAACCCGAAAGAGTTGCAGAAAACAGAATGTTAAGTGAAAAATAGAGCCTTGTATAGAACGCGAAAACCATGCGCATTGCCATTTTCAACCAGAAAGGCGGTGTCGGAAAAACGACAACTGCTCTCAACCTTGGCGCCGCCCTCAAGCGCGCCGGCAGGCCTCCCCTCCTCCTGGATCTCGACCCGCAGGGGCATCTTTCAAGCATTCATGGCAACGCCCCATCCGAAGCCAACAAAAGCCTCTTCGCCTTTTACCAGGACCTCAGCCCGCTTAGCGCCCTTGAAGTCGCCTGGGATGATATCGGCCATCTTTTACCCGCCCATCAGCAACTGATCAAGGTCGACTCCATCTTCGGCAAGGGTCCGGCCATCCTGAACAAGCTGCGCCTTGGCCTGGAAGCCCAACAAGCCGCGCCAGCCAGCCGACCGGTCCTGATCGACTGCTGCCCCTACATCGGCGTCCTCGCCCTCAACGCCATCTTTGCCTGCGACCGACTGATCATCCCCGTCTCAACGGACTATCTCTCGCTACAAGCCGCCGACCACATCACACGCACCCTGCAAGTCCTCGAACCGGTACTCAAACGCAAGATTGAACGCCGCTACCTGCTGACGCGCTTTGATCGCCGCCGCCGCATGAGCGACGATGTCCGCAACAAACTGCGCGAGCGCTACGGTGACGACGTTCTGGACACGGTCATCTCCGAAAATGTCGCCGTCGCGGAAAGCCCGTCACTAAACCGCGATGTATTCCAGCACAACCCATGCAGCCCAGGTGCCCACGACCACAAGAACCTGCTTAACGAACTAAGCGAACGCGGCGACCTGTAATTTTCTGCCCGCCGGGCCAGTCGACCGGAGGAATCAGCCGCCCCGCCCCACTGGCAGCACACCCCATAATTATGGCAAGCCAAGGCGCTTCTGCTAGAATGCCCACCACCAAAGGTCGCAACACCAGCTAACGCAGAGTAGAACAATGACAACATCAGAATCGACCACCTTCATCATTGTTGGCCTCACCAAACAAGGACGTAAATTTCGCCCCAGCGACTGGGCCGAACGCCTCTGCGGCGTCATGTCGGCATTTGGTGCCGAACGCAAGATGAAGTACTCCCCTTACGTTGGCCCCGGTGACTACAACGGTGAAAAAGCCGTTTTTGTCGACGGCCGCCTCGGCGAAATCGAGCCGATGGCCTACCGCTTCATGCTCAACTTTGCCCAGGACAACGACCTGCAGATCATTGATGGCGTCTGCTCGCTGGAAGAAAAGAAATAAGCAACAGCAAACACCAGAAATAAAAAAAAGGCGCCCAAAGGCGCCATTTTTATTGGAGCATCGGTCCAGCTCAGGCAGCAGCAAGCGCCTTGATCTGAGCAGACAGACGGCTCTTGGTGCGGGAAGCCTTGTTCTTGTGAACAATCTTCTTGTCAGCAATACGGTCAAGAACAGCAACAGATTGCTGGAAAACACCTTGAGCGGCTGCCTTGTCGCCGGCATCGATTGCCTGGCGCACACGCTTGATCGCGGTACGCAGGGTCGAACGCAGGCTGGCGTTGTGGGAGCGTTGCTTGTCAGCTTGACGAGCGCGCTTGCGGGCTTGTGCGCTATTGGCCATTAGAATTTCCAAATCAATTAAAACAATCCTTGATTATAGCAAGCATCATCCAATTCAACAATGGAAGCTGAAAGATAAATCCTCCATCCCGAGAACAAGAAGGCACAAGCTCGCAAGCCCCTTGTCCATGGCTACTGCACAGGCAAACGAAAATCCTCAGCACCAATTTCGATTTTTAAAATGCTACCGACTGGTTTTCCATCAACCTGCCCCGGCATGAAACGCATACGCTCAAAGGCGGCAAGCAGCCCACTATGAAACGCCTCTGACATGTCCGCGAACTCCGTCTCTATCCCGGCAATCTCTCCGGTAGCATTGATCCAAATCTTCAGCACGGCCTTACCAAACATCTCGGCAGGATTCACGTCTCCCAGCATCTCGTCCAGGATAGTTAGCGGGTAAGGCCGCACCGTAAGCAATTCACTAGAAAAATAGTCCTCCTCAGCCACGCGCACTCCCAATGATGCCCCCTCCCCCCCTTGCCCAGAAAGGGATTCATCAATCGGCTCAAGCCCCGATACCGTTTTTATTTGATGACCATCAGCCGCAACTCGCCGAGGCTTCTTCTTCATTTGAACAGCACGGTCAACCCGCCCCCGTTCCACGGAGACTGCAACCTCATCATGTGTGACTAGTTGCGCAGAAATCATCTGTCCATCCCCTGCTGTCACGACGTACTTGCTCGGAGCGACAATCACAAGCAGCAAATGACAAAGGGCCGACAGACCGAAAGCGATCGCCAGGCGTCGGACCTCTGTAGCCCACAGACAAGCAGTGAGGCTTGAAAAAAAACGCAAATCAAACAAGAAAAAGAATCCAGCTAGGCATCGTTGCCTATTCTGCTCTCTCGCCCCCACCATCAGACAACCACTTGAACCCAAGCATTAACCGGTCGTCGGAAATGGAAATGAGCTTTTCTTAGCCGGCTATCATTCACTAATGAATATGGAGCACGCTGCTCTGGCACTCTTAATCAAAGCATAGGCGCCCAAGAGGAATCTAATGAAAACACAATCAGGCTTCACACTAATCGAACTAATGATCGTCGTAGCGATCATTGGCATCCTGTCTGCAATTGCTTATCCATCCTATACAGACTACCTGATCCGCGGCCGTATTCCGGACGCGACATCCGCCTTGGCTGCAAAGCGGGTGCAATTGGAACAATATTTTCAGGACCGCCGAAGCTATGTAGATAGCGAACTGGGTAGCAACCCCTGCAGCAATGATGCGACAACAAGTCGGTTTTTCACTTTTTCCTGCTCAGCCACCCCAACCGCGACGACCTATACACTGCAAGCCGTTGGTAATGCCGGTGGCCCCATGGATGGATTCACTTTTACAGTAGACCAATCAAACGTAAAAACTTCAAACATCACCCGTAGTGGATGGTCGAACCCGAACCCAAACAACTGCTGGGCGGTGAGGCGGGATGGTAGCTGCTCATGAGACACCGATTGGAAACTGGCATTACGCTGGTAGAAATACTGATTGGCCTGGCGCTATTCGGAATACTGATGGCTATGGGAGTCCCCAGTTTCTCCCGCTGGATTCAAAGCAGCCAGATCCGCAATTCTGCTGAAGCAATTCAGAATGGTCTGACACTGGCTAGAGCTGAGGCCGTTCGACGCAACACCAACGTGCGTTTTCAACTGGTTTCCTCGGTGACTAATGCGTGCGCACTATCTGATGCCGGCAGAAACTGGATCATCAGCCTCAACGACCCAACCGGCTCATGTGATAGCGCACCTTCAGATAGCGTTGCACCGCGCATCATCCAAACAAGGAGCTCTGGAGAAGGGTCGCCAAATGCAGTGATCAACGCGAACGGGATTTTCTTGATCACTTTCAATGGTACTGGGCAATCAAATACCGCGGCCAGCATCGACATCACCAACCCGTCGGGCGGCAACTGTTCAGCCAACGAAATGAGATGCCTGCGCGTTACCGTCTCAACCGGCGGCCAGATTCGCATGTGCGACCCGGCCCGTGCAAATACTGATCCTCAGGGATGTTGAAATGACCAGTCAAAACCATCCGCTCACGCAGCAGTCAGGCATTGTCCTTCTAGAGGCGCTACTGGCGATTCTTGTTTTTTCGCTCGGCGTTCTCGCCCTAGTAGGCCTCCAAGCCACGGCGATAAAGCAGTCAACAGATGCGCGATACCGCTCCGAGGCATCCCTGTTAGCCAATGACGTCATCAGCCAGATGTGGGTCAGTAACAGGACGACAGCAACACTACAAGCCAATTTCAACACCGGCGGCACCGCTTATAACACCTGGCTAGCCAGAGTTATAAGTACCTTACCTGGTGTTGCTGCCAATTCCGCGACAGCTCCGACAATTGCCATTGACGGACAGGGCATAGCAACGGTCACACTTTTCTGGAGGGCGCCCAATGAGCCTGCCGGGACCACACCTCATAACTTTGTGACAATCGCCCAGATCAGGTGAAGGAATTGGACGTGAAAACAAAAAACCGAATTGATTTGCACCGCCACTCAGGTTTCAGCCTGATCGAAATCATGGTTGGCCTGGTGATCGGAATGCTGGGCATTGTGGTGATGATGCAGGTTTATGCACTTTCTGAAGAACGCAAACGCACGACAACCGCGGGTAGCGATGCACAAAACAATGCAGTGATCGCCCTTGATACGATCCAGCGCGATATTTCCCGAAGCGGTCATGGATTCGCAAACGTTCGCCTGATGGGCTGCAATCTACAACTGCCAAATGGCTCCCCCATCCCATTCGCGCCGGTAATCATCAATCCTGCTGCAACAGTAATCCCCGCCGGTGACACCAATACAGACACACTCTTGGTGTCTTATGGCAACGGCGATGATCAACCTGATGGTTACAGCGTCAACAACCAGAGCGGTTCCACCTACACGATTACCGGAACAGGGATGTTGAAGCAGAATGACCGGGCAATTGCATCACCAGCCACCTGCGGCGCAACCACGTTGGTTCTTGCAACAGTCCAATCTGTTGCCGCATCGGTCATTCAACTATCAAACTCGCAAGCCGGAACGGCTCTTTACAACTTGGGCAACGCCCCCAGATTTCTGGCATATGCCGTTCGTTCAGGAAATCTGACCGTCTGCGACTACATGACCAGCAATTGTGGTGATGCAAGCAGAACATCAGATCAAGCAGTCTGGCGACCAATTGTCAGTAATGTGGTCAGTCTTCGGGCGCAGTATGGGCTCGACACCACCGCGGTCATGGATGGAGTCGTCGACACCTACAACCAGACAACCCCAACCACTGCTTGCCTTTGGGCACGAGCTTCGGCCATACGGTTTGCACTGGTCGCTCGCAGTCCTCAATTCGAGAAAACAGCAGTGACCGCAGCAGCCCCGACGTGGGCTGGAACAAACGCCAACAATCCGCTCGGCACTAATAGTGCAGCAACCCCAATCGACTTATCGGTGAACACGCTCACAGTTCAAACTGAATGGCAGCAATACCGTTATCGGGTCTTTGAAACGACCGCACCGATTAGAAATGTTGCCTGGATGGGAGCAGTCTCAGGATGCTAACCAAATCAAACCTTCGAGAACAATCTGTCGCACCTCCTCATGCGCAAAAAGGCGTAGTTCTGTTTATTGCCTTGATCGTACTTGTCGTCATGACATTAGGCGGCATCGCACTTATTCGTTCGACCGATCTCACCAACATCATCGCGGGCAATCTCGCCTTCAGGCAGGCAGCGACGCACTCAGGCGATACCGGTATCGAAACGGCATTCGCCTGGCTGCAAGCCAACAGCGGTCTGTTAACCAACGACGTAGCCAACGCCGGCTATTCCGCCAACGGCAATAATCCCAGCCGCAGTCCGGCCGCAGGACAAACCTGGGATGCCTACTGGAATAGTTTGCCCGCATCAAGAATCCGCACGCTCGCAACCGACGCTTCCGGCAATACAGTTTCATTCATCATCGACCGTATGTGCGCAAATGCTGGCGCCACAACCGGCGGGGCAAACTGCTCGGCCTCCGTAGTGGCCTCGGTGGCGGGAGGCGCAGCGGAAGAAGGAGGGGAAATCGCTCTCACCGCCCCTTCGGCAACCTATTACCGAATTACAGTACGAATCGCCGGTCCGCGAAACACGGTCAGCTTCGTGCAGGCAATGGTGACAATATGACCCCGTTTGATTTCTCGTTAGCGACAACTCAGATATGTGCAGCCTGACCAGGAGATTGCCATGAACATTACCTCGCCCTTCAAGAGCAGCCTCCTGCTTGCCGCCCTAGCTCTGACACTAAGTGGCCAGGCAGCACAGACCGACCTATCGACAATACCGTTAAGCACCTACTTCGCACCGTCATCTGTAGACGTCAAGCCGAATATTTTGTTCGTCCTTGATGACTCCGGCAGTATGGACTGGGATGGCATGCCTGATCAGGCTACCTGGTATGAAGCCTACAACGCCGATTACCGACCGACAAACTACAACAGTACAGTCAATAGCGGCATGCCCCCCTATATGCGCTACAACAGCGCATTCAACGGCGTGGCTTACAACCCCGCCGTTCGCTACCAACCGCCCATCATGTATGACGCGAACGGTACGCTGAATACCACGACCTATCCGTCAATGACCGGGGTTTCAACGGCAACGGGTGGGGATTCATCGGCCTCCAGCACCTCCCCGAACTGGAACGCAGTTAAGGTGGATGGCTACGGTGTCCAGAGCACCAGCACCACAAACCTCGGCAATGCGGCCTATGCCTATGTCACCATTCCGGGCGAATACTGCGACAAGCCCGACTTGAGAAGTTGCACTACGGCAAGCGCGACGAGCACCAGCTACCCGTACCCCGCCTCCATGCGCTGGTGTTCAACCGCCAACCTGACCACATGCCGCGCGACCTGGGATTCGTCGAACATGTATCCACGCATGCCGGCGCCACGTATTTCAACAATCACGGTATCCGGTAGCAACTCAACCGTCGTAAACGGCATCACCGTCGGCGGCCTGCAGATCATGTCAGCCGCAACCAGCGGTTCCACCGCCAGCTCCGACGTTGCAACGCGCATTAGAACGGCAATCAACAATTGCACAAACGTCCAAACCGGCAACTGTACGACCGTTGGCTACATAGCGACAGTCAGTGGCTCCACCGTGACCATTTATGCGCCCAGCAGCACCTCTGACACGCCGAGCATCGACAAAACCGGCTCGATGACTATTTCCGCAACCGCATTCGCCCGGGACAATATTCCGTTGGCTAACTGGCGGGATACTAGCGTAACGCCCAATCAAAGCTCGAGCACCATTCCCGGCGAGAACCTGCGTCACACCATTACCCCCTACATCACCAGCTATCCCTATCCGGGGACGACAAGCAAGGCAATTGGCCGCACGGATTGTTCTGGAACTACGTGCACCTATGCCGAGGAAATGACCAACTACGCAAATTGGTACGCCTATTACCGGACCCGGATGCAATTACTTAAAACAGCTGCCAGCCGTGCGTTTGCCGGAATAGACTCGACCACGGACATCGCCAACAACGTTTCCCGCTTCCGCGTCGGCTACATGAGCCTGAACAACAATACCGGCAGCGACTTCCTGAATCTGGACGAATTCAAGACCTCGCAAAAAAATGCCTGGTACACGAAACTCTTTGCTGCCAACCCCAACTCGGGCACCCCGTTGCGCCAAGCTCTTTCCAAGGCAGGGCGCCTCTACGCAGGCAAGTACAACGGTTCTACACTGAATGGCGTAACGGTCACCGACCCGCTTCAGTTTTCATGCCAACAAAACTTTACCATTTTGTCGACGGACGGCTTCTGGAATGGGGCAGCGGGTTTCAAACTTGACGGAACGACGGCAATAGGCAATCAGGACGGTTCGATGGCCGCCCCATATAACGACGGTGGCGTTGCGGCAACGCAAGAAAGAACAAGTCAATTACAGTCAAGAACAGAAACGCAAACCGCTAAAAAAGGGACACTGCAGTCTGGAACAGCCCAATTGATGGCAAGCACATCAACGCTCCAGAACCGCACAGTTACCGCGACAAACACCGGCATAATTGCCAGAAGAACCAGCTCAAACTCAGGGAATACTTGGAGCAACTGGAGCGAAGTTTCATCGTGCACCGCCGACAACAGTGGCAGTAACCGCACACAGTGTGGATATTTCACGGGAAGCTGGGCTAATACAGCAACCTGCACTCCGAGCGCGACAAATGCCTGCCGATACTCGGCCTGGAGTTCTGCAATTGGCGTTGCTTCTTGTACAGCAGTTGCGCAAGACACGACGAACTGGAGTGTGTCAACAGCTCAACAATGTTCAACTTCCCCCCCCAGTACTTGGGCAGACAATTCAACATGCAGTGTTTCCACCCCAGACAACAATGGATATTTCACTCAATGTAGATATCGTTGGGATGCCGCTGCCACAACCCAAACTTGCTCCCCCAGTTATGTAGCCAACAACTTTTCGAACGCGATTGTTTATGATAATTGCGCAACATCAAATGGGACTTGGTCTAACGCAACAACATGCTCAGAGACGGGCTGGAGCGTTTCTGGGACACGCACAGCATGTCAATACACGGCTTGGTCGGCATGGACCACGGTGACCGCCTGCACTCCCGTCAATAAATCGAGTAGCCCCGACTACTCGGTAGAGACTGCCAAGGAATGCCAGACGATCACCCTCAGCGGGGGCAACTCCAACACGCTGGCCGACGTTGCTGCCTATTACTACAACACCGACCTGCGCAGCCCGACTGCCAGCGATGGCACCGGTACCTGTGACGGGCCCACCATTGCGCCAGCAACCACGGCAAACAATCTTTGCACCAACAACGTAGCGGCCAACGGTCGGGACGTAGCTGCCACTCAGCACATGACGACCTTTACCCTCGGGCTTGGCGCACAAGGCAAGATGCTCTTCTCGCCAAGCTATTGGTCGGACACTTATGGTGACTTTTTCTCGGTAAAGACAGGAACGACATCTGACCCAACCAACGGCATTTGCTCCTGGCTGACATCCGGGAACCGCTGTGTCTGGCCTAATCCATCATCCGATAGCCCGGCCAATATCGACGACTTGTGGCACGCAGCTGTCAATGGCCGCGGCTCCTATTTCAGTGCGACCGACCCGAGTTCGCTGTCCAGTGGCCTAGCCAGCACCCTGGCAACCATTGTCGACACGCCACGCCCTGGCACCTCGGCAGCTGCCGCCAGCAGCAATCCGAACATCAGCGCCGGAGACAACTATGTATTCAGTTCCTATTACAAGTCCGTTGACTGGTATGGCGAACTCTATCGCCAACGCTTTGACATCACGACGCAGAATCTGACTCCCTCGGTAGACTGGTCGGCAATGACTCTTCTGGATTGCGCCACGACGGAATGGGGAGCCTCTAAGTCATATGTTGCGGGCAATGCTTATCGGAATGGTGACATCTGCTACCGAGTCCACACCGACTATGTTTCAGACACCACGTTCGGCACGACCGACACCGCCAAGACAGCCATCGTGAGCCATGCACCCAGCACCTGCACAACGGCCTGGGCGGCTAACACCAACTACTCAGTCGGTAGTGTGTACTCCAGGGCAGGCGTTTGTTACTACGTCATCACCGCTTACATGTCGACGAGTTCTTTCAGCGCGACGGATACACAAAATACGAATTCGGCATATGTTGCCGGAGCACCGACCTCACGCACCATCTACACCAAAGGCAGCAGCGGGCTGATCAGCTTCACCTGGGACAATTTAAGCTCGGGGCAGCAAGCTTATTTCACCAAGCCCCATCTCACCTATGTTGCAACGGCCCCATCGACCGGACTTTCCCAATTTTGCACCCCGGCCGGCAGTAGTTGCCTGAGCAGCACAGCACAAGACAACACGACTGTTGCGACCAACGGTGCGGCCGGAGAAGCCTTGGTCAACTACCTCCGCGGCGAGCGGACCAACGAGGGTACATTCTTCCGGGAACGTAAGCATGTCCTGGGCGATATCGTTTCCTCCGAGGCACGCTACGTCAAATCCTCACTATTCAATTACACCGACCCCGGATACAGCGACTTCAAGACACTCAAGGCTTCGCGAAACGGTGCAGTCTACGCGGCAAGCAATGACGGCATGTTGCATTCTTTTGACGCGGAAACTGGTAAGGAACTCTGGGCTTATATCCCGGCAATGGTTCTTCCCGAGTTGTATCGCCTAGCTGATAAAAACTACAGCCAACAGCACCAGTATTTTGTCGATGGCACCCCGGAAACTGGTGATATTTGTCCGACCACGCCAACGACTGCGTGCTCTGGCAGCCAGTGGAAAACCATCATTGTCGGTGGACTGAACCGGGGTGGTAAAGGATATTTCGCGCTTGACATCACCGACCCCGCCAATCCTGCATTGCTGTGGGAGTTTACCGATGCCAACATGGGCTACTCCTATGGCAACCCACGAATCACCAAGTTGCGGACCGGCCAATGGGTTGTCTTGCTGAGCTCTGGCTACAACAATGCAGACGGAATCGGGCGGCTTTACGTGCTTGACGCATATACCGGAAGCCTGATTAGAACCATCAGCACCAACACAGGTAGCGCCGGGACTCCGAGCGGTCTAGCCAAGATCAGCGCCCACTCAACAACGGCAGATACAAACAACACCAGCACAGCCGCTTATGGCGGCGATATGTTGGGCAACCTGTGGCGTTTTGATATCAATAACGACATCGGCGCCGCTGGTTATGACGCTCAGCTGCTGGTTACTTTTGTCGACGCCCTGGGCGTTAGGCAACCGATCACAGCCAAACCGGTCGTCAGTACGATCAATGGCAAGCCCGTCATTTTCGTTGGAACCGGTAGCTACCTTGGTATCAGCGATGTCACCAATACTCAATCGCAAACCATGTACGCAGTCAAAGACAATCTTAGCGCAACAACGTACAGCAACCCACGGCTGGCCAGCAGCAATTTCGTAGGTCAGACATTGGTGGCAGCGACTTGCACAACAGAAGCCTCTTGCACGGCCGGTGAAAGCATCCGGAAAATCAGCAACCCTGCAAGCGTCAATTGGTCAACCCACAACGGTTGGTATCTAGACCTCCTGACAGCAGGAGAACGGGCAAATACTGACCCGGCGCTGGCACTGGGCAGTCTCGTCTTCACGACCAATACACCGAACAATGCCAGTGTTGAACCTTGTGGTAATGCATCGGCAGACGGATCGTCGAGCTGGCTATGCAGCGTCGACTACCTGAGCGGTGGCCCAGTCAGCAATGCCGAGGGGGTAGCTTGCAGCAGCCTGGGCAATGTGATTGCTACTCGCCCCGTCCTGGTTCGCCTGCCGGATGGCACTGTGCTGGCCCTGATCCGGACCTCCGGCGGTTCGGGCAGTTCTGGTGGTTCTGGCTCAGGTGGGACGGGCAGTGCGCCTAGTGGATACTACCCAGGCACCAAGGACGATGGCACCACCTTGGTCAAGAAGCCTCCAGTCAACCCGTCTGGTGGCTCAGCCCGCCGAGTATCATGGAGAGAGATCAGCAACAACTGATACATAGCTCGGCACTAACAAAAAAGGCCGGTTCTTCGAACCGGCCTTTTTATCGTTCAAAAATTGTGCGTTTCTAGCTGAGCAATTCCCGTGGCAATGGGAAGGAAACCCCCTCAACAACACCATTTGCTTGTACAACCGTCGCATCAGCCAGTTCTTTAATCCGGTCAAGCACACGCAAAACCAGAACCTCAGGTGCCGAAGCACCAGCTGTCACACCGACGCGCTTCTTCCCATCAAACCAGCCAGCATCAATTTCATCAGGACCATCGATCAAATATGCATCGACGCCACGCGCTATTGCCACCTCTCGCAAGCGACGGGAGTTGGAGCTATTCGGGCTACCGACAACCAGCACCAGATCACATTGCTCCGTTAGCGTTTTGACCGAATCCTGGCGATTTTGAGTGGCGTAGCAAATATCATCTTTTTTTGGCCCCTGAATCTCAGGAAAGCGGGACTTAAGAGCATCAATGACTTTTGAAGCATCATCAACCGATAGCGTCGTCTGGGTTACAAAGGAAAGTTGTTCAGGCGAGTTCACCTTTAACTGCTGAACATCATCGGTGGTTTCCACCAGATACATCCCATCACCACTCTGCCCCATCGTCCCCTCAACCTCCGGGTGGCCCTTGTGGCCGATCATCACCACTTCCCGTGCCTGGTTGCGCATCTTGCCGACCTCGACATGAACCTTGGTGACCAGCGGACAGGTTGCATCGAAGACTTTCAGACCGCGCGCATCCGCTTCCTCACGGACAGCCTTGGAAACGCCATGCGCACTAAAGATTACCGTGCTGCCGGCCGGCACTTCGCTCAACTCCTCGATGAAGACTGCCCCTTTGGCACGCAGGTCGTCGCAGACGAATTTGTTGTGCACGACTTCGTGGCGGACATAGATCGGGGCGCCGAATTTTTCCAGGGCGCGTTCAACGATGGCGATGGCCCGTTCGACGCCGGCACAGAAGCCGCGAGGGTTAGCGAGGATGACTTGCATTTACATGATTCCGATAATTTCCACCTCGAAGCGGATCGTTTTTCCGGCCATCGGGTGATTGAAGTCGAACAGGGCGTGCGTCGGGTCCAGCTCGCGCAGGAAGCCCGCGAAGGTGCCGCCGTTGGGGGCGGTGAATTCGACGACGGAATTCTCCTTGAGTTCCATCTCGGCCGGCAGGCCGCTGCGGGCGATGCGTTCGACCAGGCGTTCATTGTGCATGCCGAAGGCCTGCGCCGGCTCCAACTGGAAAACAAAGCGCTCGTGCGCCGGCAAGCCGATCAACACCGACTCCAGATTCTCGGCCAACTGGCCGCTACCCATTTGCAAGGTGGCCGGGCTCATGTCGAAGGTGGACAGGAACTCCTCGCCATCGAGCGTGGTGATGCGGTAATGCAGGGTCAGGTAACTATCCGAACGCACCGCTGTCATTGGTTTTTCTCCTCGGTTTTCTTGCCTGCTGTCCCGCCAGGGGACTTCCTCCCGGTCGCGGTCAACTGCTCAAAAACAAGCAAAACCGCGCCGACCGTAATGGCGGAATCGGCGATATTGAAGGCCGGCCAGTAGTAGCCGGCCACATGCCATTGAATGAAATCGACCACCGCGCCGAAGCGGATGCGGTCGATGACGTTGCCGAGCGCGCCCCCCATGACCAGCGCCAGGGCCAGCGACAGCAATTTCTGCTGAGGATGCTGACGCAGCATGACGGCGATCCAGCCGGAAATCCCGACGGCCAGCGCGGAAAAGAACCAGCGCTGCCAGCCCGGCTGGTCGGCGAGAAAGCTGAAGGCCGCCCCCGGATTGAAGGTCAGCACCCAGTTGAAGAAGGGCGCAACGTAGAGCACCTCGCCGAGCCGGATGTTCTCGAGGACGATCCATTTGCTCAGTTGGTCCAGCACGACGATCAATCCGGCCAGCGCATACCAGTGCGCCGCCTTAGGCATGCGTGCGGACCTCGCCTTCACCATGCAGGTTGCTGACGCAGCGGCCGCACAGGGTCGGATGCTCGGCATTGGCCCCGACATCCTCGCGCACGTGCCAGCAACGCTCGCATTTGCCATGCGTCGACGACTGCGCCACCAGTTTTTCTTCATCAGCCTTGACGACAGCAGCCTTGGAGCAAATCAGCACGAACTTGAGGTCATCGCCCAAGGAGTTCAGCAAATCGAATTTCTCGCCAGCGCAATGCAATTCGACCTCGGCCTGCAGCGAAGAGCCGATCTGGCCGGCTTCGCGCAAGGCTTCGAGCGCCTTGGTGACATCGGCTCGCACGGTACGCACCTGCGCCCATTTGGCCAGCAGTTCGCCCTCGCCTGCCGGCTTCGGCAGGTCGTGCCAGGTGTGCAGCATGACCGACTGCTCGGCATCGCCGGTCAGGATCTGCCAGACCTCCTCGGCGGTGAAGGAGAGGATCGGCGCCATCAGCTTGGTGAAGGCCTGCAGGATGTGCCACAGAGCCGACTGCGCCGAACGGCGGCTCGCCGAATTCGGTGCCGTCGTGTACAGACGGTCCTTCAGGATATCGAGGTAGAAACCGCCCAGATCTTCGGAGCAGAAGGTCTGCAGGGCCTGGACGACCCGATGGAACTCGTAGCGCTCGTAGTCGGCCTGGCAATCCGTTTGCAGTTCGCGGGTCAGGGCCAGCGCATAGCGATCGATTTCCAGCCATTGCTCGACCGGCAGCATGTCCTTGGTGACATCGAAATCGGAGAGATTGGCCAGCAGGAAACGCAGCGTGTTGCGGATGCGGCGGTAGCCTTCGACGACGCGCTTGAGAATTTCGTCGGAAATCGACAGTTCACCGGAGTAATCGGTCGACGCCGTCCACAGGCGCAGGATGTCGGCGCCCATCTTGTCGGAAACCTGCTGCGGTGCGATGACGTTGCCCTTCGACTTCGACATCTTGTGGCCCTTGCCGTCGACCACGAAGCCGTGCGTCAGCAGCGCCTTGTACGGGGCGCGGCCATCGATGGCGCAACCGGAGAGCAGCGAGGACTGGAACCAGCCGCGATGCTGGTCGGAGCCTTCGAGGTAGAGATCAGCCGGATAGGTCGACTCGGCAGCATGCGAACCACGCAGCACGTGCCAGTGCGTTGTGCCGGAATCGAACCAGACGTCCAGCGTGTCCTTCATCTTGACGTAATGCTCGGCTTCGGCGCCGAGCAATTCGGCGGCATCCAGACTGAACCAGGCTTCGATGCCGGCCTTTTCGACGCGCTGGGCGACCAGTTCGATCAGTTCGGCGGTACGCGGATGCGGCAACCCGGTTTCCTTGTGCAGGAAGAAGGGAATCGGCACGCCCCAGTTGCGCTGGCGAGAGACGCACCAGTCCGGCCGGGTCTTCATCATGCCTTCGAGACGGGCACGGCCCCAGGCCGGGAAAAACTGCGTTTCATCGACGGCACGCTCGGCGATCCAGCGCAGGGTCGACGCGTTCTCGTCCTGCTTGTGTTCCATGCCGATAAACCACTGCGTCGTGGCGCGGAAGATGATCGGCGTCTTGTGGCGCCAGCAGTGCGGGTAGCTGTGCTGGATTTTCTCGTTTTTGAGCAGTCGACCGCAGGACTCAAGTTCCTGCAGGACCAGCGGGTTGGCCTCCCAAACCGTCTTGCCGGCCAGGTCACCAACCGACAGCGCCGGCGTCGTACTGATGAAGCGGCCGTCGTTACCGACCGGGTTATTGACTGGCAGGCCGTATTTCTTGCCGATGTTGTAGTCGTCCACACCATGCGCCGGTGCCGTGTGCACCAGGCCGGTACCCGCCTCGGTGGTGACGTGCGTGCCGCAGATGATGGCCACGTCGCGCGGCTGGAACGGGTGCTTGAGCAGAATCTGGTCGAGCTTGTCGCCAGTGCAGGAGGCAATGGTGTTGCCTTCCAGGCCGTAGCGCTTGAGCGCGGCTTCGGCCAGTTCGCGAACCAGAATCAGGGCGCCCTTCTCGGTTTCGATCAGGTCGTAGGTCAGTTCCGGATGAACGCTGACCGCTTCGTTGGCCGGCAGGGTCCACGGCGTCGTCGTCCAGATCACGGCAAAGGCCGGGCCGCGCAAATGGGTTAGGCCGAAGGCCGTGGCCAGTTTTTCGGCGTGATTGGCATGCACCTCGAAGGCAACATCGATCGCCGGCGAATGCTTGTCTTCGTACTCGACCTCGGCCTCGGCCAGTGCCGAACCGCAGTCGAGACACCAGTTCACCGGCTTCAGGCCCTGATAGAGATAACCCTGTTCGAGAATCTTGCCCAGGGCACGGATTTCACCGGCCTCGGCCGAGTAGTTCATCGTCAGATACGGATTGCCCCAGTCGCCGAGCACGCCCAGGCGAATGAAATCCTTCTTCTGGCGCTCGACCTGCTCGGCGGCATAGGTACGGCACAGTTCGCGAACCTTGTCGGCCGGGATGTTCTTGCCATGCAGTTTTTCGATCTGGTGCTCGATCGGCAGGCCGTGGCAGTCCCAGCCCGGCACGTAGGGCGCGTCGAAGCCGGACAGCGTCTTCGAGCGGACGATAATGTCCTTGAGGATCTTGTTGACCGCATGACCGATGTGGATATCACCGTTGGCATAAGGCGGGCCATCGTGCAGCACGAAGCGCGGCCGGCCGGCGCAGGCTTCACGGATACGCTGGTAGAGTTTTTTCTCCTGCCATTGGGCGACCCATTGCGGCTCGCGCTTCGGCAAGTCGCCGCGCATCGGGAAAGCGGTGTCGGTCAGGTTCAGGGTATCTTTGTAATCAGCCATTTTGCGTGCTCACAGCTTGAAGAATGCCCGGGCCGCCACGGCATCTGCCGCGATCTGCGCCTTGAGGGCATCGAAATTGGGAAAGCGTTGTTCGGCACGCAATTTATGCACGAAGCGCACCGAGATGTGCGCCCCGTAAATATCGCGGTCGAAATCGAAGAGATGCACTTCCAGCAGCGGGCGCGTGCCGCCCACCGTCGGGCGAATACCGAGATTGGCGACGCCGGGTAGCGGACTGTCGCCCAAGCCGCCGACTTCAACGGCAAAGACGCCGCTCATCGGCAAGGGGTTGTGCTTGATGCGCAGATTGGCCGTCGCGAAGCCGAGCTGGCGACCGATCTTGTCACCATGCGTGACCTGGCCATCCATGATGTAAGGACGGCCAAGCAGACGCGCCGCGTGGGCCATGTCGCCCGCCGCCAGCGCCCGGCGCACGCCGGAACTCGACACTCGTTCGCCATCAAGCATCACGCTGCCCATCGCTTCGACGGTAAAGCCGAGACGCTGCCCGGCTGCCTGCAACAGCGCAAAATCGCCAGTCCGGCCACGGCCGAAACGGAAGTCGTCGCCAATGATCAAATGCCGGACGCGCAAACCGCGCACCAGCACCTGCTCGATGAATTGGTCGGCGGTCAGCGCGGCAAAAGCCGCATTGAACGGACTGATCATGACTTGGCTGACGCCGCAGTCGGTGAGCAGCTCCAGCTTCTCGCGCAGGGTCGACAGGCGCGCCGGGGCCGATTCAGGCGCGAAAAACTCGCGCGGATGCGGCTCGAAAGTCAGCACCGTCGGCGCCAACTGCAGGCGTGCAGCCGCCTCGGCTAGCTGTTTGACGAGCGCGGCATGACCAAGGTGTACGCCATCGAAATTGCCAATGGCAAGCACAACCGAAGCAGGAACGGGACGCGAATGACCGCGGAAGACGCGCATGGGCTATCTGGCGAGGAAAACGTTGAATTATAACGGCCTACACCCGCCGCCAACCATCAAAGATCAATTAGGCAAGCGCCGCCGGTTCAGCGCCGGGATCTCGCCCCCGTTTCGCTATAATCGGCAGTTCCCCATCCGCCTCAGGCACATCCCGCTTAATGCTCGATCTGATCAGCCATATCGTCAAAATCTCGTCGTGCCGGGACCGCACCGAGATCAATGCGGCCGTGGTTGATGCGATGGTCAATCTCTTCCATCCGCAGGCGCTGACCATTTACCGCTGCTACGCGAGCAAAGGCAAGACGGTTGTCTTCGCTTGCGCCGGCTGGCGAGCAAACAGCCGCTTCGTCCATAACGCCTACCTGCCGGACCAGCAATATTGCCAGCCGATCGAGCGCGACCCGCTGCTCCAGCGCTGCCGCAAGGAGCGCTCCGCCGTCTTCGAACCGCTTGCCGATGGCTCCCACCGGATTGTCTTTCCGGTCAACCGGCTGAACGAACCGATTTACCTGCTCGACCTGTCGCTCACCGAAGAATTTGCGGCCGACTTGCGCATCTCGCTGATGGGGCTGATCGAATACTTCGACAACCACATCGCACTGCTCGAATACGGCGAATCGGACACCCTGACCGGCCTGGCCAGCCGCAAGACTTTCGACAAGCATCTCTTCGAACTGCTCGGCAAACCCGCCGTCGACGAAGCCCCAGAGCAGTCCGTCAAGGCGCACCCCATGCGCCGGCGCGGTACCTCCGGCCAGGAAAGCCATTGGCTGGCCGTCTGCGACATCGACCACTTCAAACGTGTAAACGACAATTTCGGCCACCTGATCGGCGATGAGGTACTGATCATGCTGGCCCAGGTCATGCGCCAGACATTCCGTTTCGACGATCAACTCTTCCGTTTCGGCGGCGAAGAATTCATCGCCCTGCTGCAGCCGACCGATCAGACCAGCGCCGCGGCCACCCTGGAGCGCTTCAGGAACGCAGTCGAGCAGCAGATTTTCAGCCGGATCGGCCACGTTACCGTCAGCATCGGCTTCAGCCGCCTGATGCCGAACGATACGCCCACCGACGTTATCGACCGCGCCGACGAAGCGCTCTATTACGTCAAACGCCAGGGACGCAACCAGGTCTGCGGCTACGAATCGCTGATCGCCGACGGCCGACTCGTCGCCCGACAAGTCGCCAAAGGCGAAGTCGAACTGTTTTAAGCCGACTTAACCGAGCGCTGCCAACCGGGCTTTCGGGCCAGGTGGATTCCTGATGAAATACTGCCGAATGCCGCGCACGATGGCCTCGGCCAGCTTTTCCTGATAGGCATCGTCATTGAGCCGACGCTCCTCCTCCGGATTGGAGATGAAAGCGGTTTCGATCAGCGCCGAGGGAATATCCGGCGCCTTCAGTACGGCAAAGCTGGCCTGTTCGACGTTGTTCTTGTGCAGGGTATTGACCGCCCCCAACTCACCAAGCAGGTATTTGCCGAGCTTCAGGCTGTCGTTGATCGTCGCCGTCTGCGACAAATCGAGCAGGGTGCGCGCCAGGAACAGATCCTTGGCACCCAGATTGACGCCACCGACCAGATCCGCCTCGTTCTCGCGCTGGGCGAGCAGGCGGGCCTGCGTACTGGACGCCCCTTTTTCGGAGAGGACGAAAACGGATGAGCCGCGGGCGTCGGGCTTGATCCAGGCATCGGCATGGATCGACAGGAAGAGATCGGACTGCACGCGGCGCGCCTTTTGCACCCGCATCTGCAACGGCACGAAAAAGTCGGAATCGCGCGTCAGCACCGCCCGCATGTTCGGCTCGGCATCGATCCGCGCCTTCAAGCGCTTCGCCACTTCCAGCGTCACATTTTTTTCGTAGGAACCGCCCTTGCCGATCGCCCCCGGGTCTTCACCGCCATGACCGGGGTCGAGGGTGATAGTGACCAGACGGTCGACAATCGGTTTGCCGGATTTCTTGCTGGTCTGCACCTCCGGCGCCTCAAGCGGCTTCCTGGGCGCCGGCTCTTCCGGCTTTTTCTCGGCGATCTGGAAATCCTGCTCCATCTTCAGCGGCTCGACGGCATCCTTGCGCCCTTCCAGCAAGGCCATCATCGGATCCGGCGGATTGACCGGATACACATCGAGAACCAGCCGGTGGCCATATTCGCCGACCGGCTTCAGTTCGAAGACTTGCGGTGTCGCCTTGGTCTTCAGTTCCATCACCAAGCGGACGACCCCCGGCTTGAAGCGACCGGCCCGCAGCAGCTTGATGTAAGGATCATCGGTCGCCACCTTGCGCGCCAGACTGTCAAGGACGCTGTTGAATTCGACGCCTTCGATATCGACCACCAGACGGTCGGGATTCTCGACGATGAAATGGCTGTATTTGAGCGGGGCGTCGTGCTCGAGGGTGACGCGGGTGTAATCAGCGGCAGGCCAGATACGCACCGCCAGCACCGACGGCAGCTTGGTGGCGGCGCCGGCCAGCGGCGACACCGAAAGAATCAGTGAGGCGCCGGCGTAGCGGAGAAGTTGCCGTCGCCCCAGGCTGAGGCGAGTGCCTTTATACATTGCGTCCCTTCCGGTGTATCTGCCACGGCTTCGACGATACGCCCGAGACCTGCATGATGAAGGCGCAGCCGCAGGTCTGGCGACGGAACGCAGCCTTGAGCACGTTCCGGCCATTCGACCAGACAGACTGCAGTGTCGTTAAAGTATTCGTCAAAGCCCGCATCGAGAAACTCCTCTGGTGACTCGAAACGATAAAAATCAAAGTGATATAAGTATAAGCTCGAAATTACGTAAACTTCAACCAATGAATAGGTAGGACTTTTGACCGGCCCCTGGTGGCCGAGTGCCCGAATCAGGGCGCGGACCAGCGTTGTTTTGCCGGCGCCAAGGTCGCCTTCGAGAAAAATCACCAGCCCCGGCTGCAGCGCAGGGGCCAGCACTTCGCCCAGGCGCTGGGTGGCGGCCTCGTCAGGCAAATCGAAAACGGCGGTAACATCGGGGCTATGCACGATCAGGACTCCACAGTGGATTACGCGGCACTCAAGGAAAAAATCCGCGAGGCCGGCCAGGAACTCGGCTTTGCCGCCGTTGGCGTAGCGCGGGCCGAGCCCGGGCCGGCCGTCGAACATTTGCGCGCCTGGCTGGCGGCGGGTTGCCACGGCGAGATGGATTATATGGCCCGGCATGCCGAATTACGCGCCCATCCGCCGCAATTGCACCCGGGCACGATCACCGTGATCAGCGCTGCGGTCGACTACCTGCCGCACGCCAAAATCGCCGATCAGCCGGAGCAAGCAGCCATTTCACGCTACGCCCAGGGCCGCGACTATCACAAGGTGATCCGCAGCCGCCTGCAGAAACTGGCCGATGCCATTGCGGCGCTGATCGGGCCGTTCGGCTATCGCGTCTTTTCCGATTCGGCACCGGTCATGGAAGTGGAATTTGCCCGCCAGGCCGGCCTCGGCTGGCGCGGCAAGCACACACTGCTGCTCTCGAAACAGGGCTCCTGGCGCTTTCTCGGCGAGATCTACACCGACCTGCCGCTCGTCCCCGACGCGCCGATCGAAGAACATTGCGGCACCTGCAGCGCCTGCCTCAGCGCCTGCCCGACCCAGGCCATCGTTGCCCCCTATCAGGTCGATGCCCGGCGCTGCATCAGCTACCTGACCATCGAGCTTGATGGCCCGATCCCGGAAGAGTTCCGCCCGCTGATCGGCAACCGCATCTATGGCTGCGACGACTGCCAACTGTGCTGCCCGTGGAATCGTTTCGCGCAACTCGGCGACCCCGAGTTTTCACCGCGTCACGGGCTGGATGCGGCACAACTGATAGACCTCTTCGCCTGGACAGAGACTGAATTCAACGACCGGCTGGCCGGCAACCCGATCCGCCGCATTGGCCATGCGCGCTGGTTGCGGAATATCGCCGTCGCCATGGGCAACGGCAGTCCTGCGGTCGACGCCGCAAACGCCCTGAAAAGCAGGGCCGAACATCCCGACCCGCTGGTGCGTGAGCATGTAGCCTGGGCGCTGCAACAGTTGCAGGCCAAAAGCTAGCGCACTGGCTGGATTGCGTTCGTCGCTCCGGGATATTCTGAGCCGTCAGAGCCCGGCCGAACATCCGGCGGCACCCCGACCGGCGGCGCCAGTTTTGCCTCGGGAATATGCTGCGGCGAACGCAACTGCCAGCCCAGAGCCGCCCCGAGCCCAGTCGCCGCCGCCAGCAAGGCCAGTATGGCGATCCCCGTTCTCGGACTTTCCATGCTCACTCCTTACCCGCGACCGTCGACGAGCAGCCAGTCAACGGCGGCTCACTCGCCGCGCGCCACCGGTCGCCCGCGATCGGCACACCATTCGCTCCACGACCCGGCGTAGAGTCGGGAACCAGGCAAATCGGCAATCTCCATGGCCAGCAGGTTGTGGCACGCGGAAACCCCGGAACCACACTGGTGCACCACCGCCGTCGGCGTATTGCCGGCCAGCACGGCCAGCCATTCGGCGCGCAGCTCCGCCGCCGGCTTGAAGCGGCCGTCGGCTTGCAGATTGTCGCGAAAAAAGCGGTTCACCGCGCCGGGTATATGTCCACCAACCGGATCGATGGTTTCGTTTTCACCCCGATAGCGATCGGGACTGCGCGCGTCGATCAGGTGCATATGCGGGGTTTCCAGTCTTTCCTGCACGTAGGCCGCGTCGACCGGGCCAATGCCCTCGGTTGCAGCAAACGTCGTCGCCACCAAGGTCGGTAGCACATCCGTCACCATGCCCCCGCTGGCCAGCCAGGCCTGCCAACCGCCATCCAGCAAGGCCACCTTGTCGTGCCCCAGCCAGCGCAACAGCCACCACAAACGGCCGGCGATCATGCCTTGCGCGTCGTCATAAACCACGACCTGGGTTTGCCGCCCGATGCCGATCCCGGCAAGCCGGGCCGCCAGTTTTTGCCGGTCCGGCAGCGGATGCCGACCATTGCTCCCGTTCATCGGCCCCGAAAGATCGCGGTCGCAGTGCAGAAAAACGGCGCCCGGGATATGACTGTCGCCATAAACCCGCTCGCCGTAGGAAGTGTCGGCCAACTGGTGACGGACATCGATCACCAGCCAGTTCGGGTCGTCGAGATGCGCCCGCAGCGTCGGGACGTCAACCAGCGTCGTGAAGCTCATTCAGAGTCCAGCCAGGCCTTCGCTTCGTCGGCATTGGTGAACACCTCGACATCGGCATTGACGAAGGTCTGCGACAACCAGGCACTCCACGTCACCCATTGGCTCTCGGTGACCACGGCAACACGCTTGAAATCGTTGGCATGAGCCCGCGAAAACTTGATTTCTTCCCAAGCGACGTCAATGGTCAGATCGGCCATCTGGCTCAGGTCGAAATAGAGATCGACCGGACCTTCGAACTTGACCTTGAAGTTAACGACCTCTTCGAATTCCTTGTAGTCGCCCAAGGTGAATTCGCCGAAGACGGACACGCTGACACGGCTGGGTTGATGGTCGATGACGATCATGATTTGACTCCGTTGTTGTTTGTTTCAGTTTAACGCCGTTTAATCCTGTTCCACCGGGCTGGCGCGGGAAAAATGCGTCGCCGCAATGCCGGAAAGGATGATCAGGCCAATGGCGAACCAGGCCGCGCCATCCATCACCTCGCCCCAGAACAGGGCGCCGAACAGGCTGGAAAAAATTACCGTGCTGTAGGCCAGGGCGGCCGACATCAGCGTCTTGCCGCGCGTGTAGGCCCGCGTCATGGCCAGCTGGGCGACCGTGGCGAAACAGGCGACGCCGAGCAAAAGCAGGCCGCTGCGCAGGTCGACCGCATGCCATTCGGAAAACAATAGCCAGACGCCGCCACAAACCGACGAGACCAGCGAGAAATAGAAGACCGTGCGCGTCTCCGGTTCGCCGCGCTCGCCCAATTCGCGCACGCTGAAGTAGGCCATCCCGGCCAGCACGCCGGAACCGAGGCCGATCAGGCCGCCAACCAGTTGCTCGGCATGCAGCGTCGGCCGGAGCAGCAGTACGACGCCGAGCAGGCCAACAACCAGGGCGCCGAGGATGCCAGGACGCAGACGCATGCCGGAGAGCGCCAGGTAGATGGCCAGAAAGATGGCCGAGGTGTAGTTCAGCGTCACCGCCGTCGCCAGCGGCAGCAAGGTGATCGCGTAGAAATAGGCGAACAGGGCGGAGAAGCCGACCACGCCGCGGCTGACATGCCAGCGCCAATGCGGCGTCGCCAGCTTGACGCCCTGCAGGCGGACCAGCCCGAACATCAGGATCAGCGAAATGAAGCTGCGATAGAAGGTGATCTCGACGGCGGAATGGGTTGCCGCAACGAACTTGACGCAAACCCCCATGCAGGCGAACAACAGGCTGGCAACCAGCATCCAGAGGGATTGCATTGGTGAATACTCAAATAAGAAAAAGGCGCCGGATTTTACCCCGACGCCGATTATTGACCGACCTTACTGACCGCTGATTCGTATCAGCGGGAGGCGATCCGTTCCTGCATGATCCGCCGATAGAACTCGTGGAAGTGCTGCATGCCGTCTTCCATCGGGCTCTGATAAGGCCCGACTTCGTTGCGCCCTTCCTTCATCAGCGCATAACGGCCACGGTCCATGCGCTCGCCGATATCGTCGTCCTCGATCGCCGTTTCCATGTAGGCAGCCCGTTCGGCCTCGATGAAAGCACGCTCAAAATCGACGATTTCCTCGGGGTAGTAGAACTCGACGACGTTCAGCGTTTTGTCCACCGCCTGCGGAATCAGCGTCGACACGACCAGCACGTGCGGATACCACTCGACCATGATGTTCGGGAAGTAAGTCAGCCAGATGGCACCATGCTCAGGCGTCTTGCCGGCGCTACCATAGACATCGAGTACCGCCTTCTGCCAGCGCTCATACGCCTTGGAACCGGACTTCTGCAGCGAGGTAATGCCAACCCGCTGCACCGAATACCAGTCACCGAACTGCCAGGTTAGGTCGTCGCAGGTGACGAAATTACCCAGGCCCGGGTGATACGGCGCGACGTGATAATCCTCCAGATAGACCTCGATGAAAGTCTTCCAGTTGTAATTACACTCGTGCATCTCGACATGATCGAGCTTGTAGCCGGTGAAATCGAGCTGACTCGCCACATTCATGCCAGCCAGGTCGCCTCCGGCCGAACGCGGCCCCTTGAAGAGCAGGCCATTCCAGTTTTCCAGCTTGGCCTTGTTCAGATTGAGACAGGGATTCTGCGGAAAATGCGGGGCGCCGATCAGTTGACCGCCGGTGTCGTACGTCCAGCGATGAATCGGGCAGACGATGTTGCCCGGCACCTTGCCGGAACCCTGCAGCATGATCGCCTGGCGGTGGCGGCAGACGTTGGACATCTGCCAGATACCGGCGTGCTCGCCCTCGTTGCCGCCGTTGAGCAGCATCTGGCCATGGTCCTTCCACTCCAGCGAACGAAAATCCCCGGCCTCGGGCACCATCAACTGGTGGCCAACATAGCCCGGACCGGCATCGAAGATGAGCTTCTTCTCCAGCTCAAAAATCTTTTCGTCGAAATACCAGTCCACCGGCAGTTGGGAAACTGCTGGGGCCAAACGGGACAAAGTCGCCACGTCGGACATTCCATGCCTCCAGCGGGTTGAAAAAACAGGATTTTACCCTCCCTGCAATTTGACCAGAAGCCCCCGGATAGAGTATTTTCGCGTGTTTCCCCGAAGCCCGTTGACATGGATCAATCCCCCATCGCCGACATGAAATTCGAGACCGCCCTCGGCGAGCTCGAAAACATCGTCTCCAGCATGGAAGGCGGCAAGCTCGAACTCGAAGCTTCGATCGCTGCTTATCGCCGAGGCATGGAACTGATGCAGCACTGCCAGACGCAACTGGCCGATGCTGAAGCGCAGATCCGCATTCTTGAAAATGGCGAGTTCAAGGACGTCGACCGCAAGACTCTGGAGGCCCCATGAGCGTCAGCCCGTTTGCCGACTGGATGGCCGCCACCCAGGCCCGCGTCGAAACCGCCCTCGCCCGGCACCTGCCGGGCAACGACTGCATTCCCGCCCGCCTGCACGACGCCATGCGCTACGCCACGCTGGGCGGCGGCAAACGCGTTCGCCCATTGCTCGCCTTCGCCGCTGGCGAACTGACCGGCGCCGCCGCCGAACAGCTTGATATCGTGGCCTGCGCCGTCGAACTGATCCATGCCTATTCGCTGGTCCATGACGACCTGCCGTGCATGGACGACGACGTGCTGCGCCGCGGCCGACCGACCTGCCACGTCGAATTCGACGAACCGACCGCCCTGCTCGTCGGCGACAGCCTGCAGACGCTGGCCTTCGAACTGCTGGCCAGCCAGCCGCTCGGCAACCCGGCCGGCCAACTCGAAATGATCACCCTGCTCGCCCACGCCAGCGGTTCGCGCGGCATGGCCGGCGGCCAGGCCATCGATCTCGGCTCGGTCGGCAAGGCGCTCAACCAGCCGGAACTGGAATTGATGCACGCGCTGAAGACCGGCGCCCTGATCCGTGCCGCCGTACTGCTCGGCGCACTGGCCGGCCAGCCGCTCTCAGCGGCAGAACGCAGCAATCTCGACCGCTTCGCCAAACGCGCCGGCCTGCTCTTCCAGGTCGTCGACGACATTCTCGACTGCACGGCCAGCACGGCCACCCTCGGCAAAACCGCCGGCAAGGACGAAGCGGCCGCCAAGCCGACCTATGTCAGCCTGCTCGGCCTCGACGCCGCCCGCCAATACGCCGACGAACTGCGCGCCGATGCACTCGACGCCCTCGCCATCTTCGACGAACGCGCTGCGCGCCTGACCCAACTGGCCGATTTCATCTGCCACCGGCAATTCTGATGACCGCCTCCCGCCTGCTCGAAAACATCAACAGCCCGGCCGACCTGCGCCGCCTGGACCGCAAGCAGTTGCCGCAACTGGCAACCGAATTGCGCGCCTTCCTGATCGACTCCGTCTCGAAAACGGGCGGCCACCTGTCGTCCAACCTCGGCACGGTCGAACTGACCATCGCTCTGCACGCCGTGTTCAACACCCCGGACGACCGGCTGGTCTGGGACGTCGGCCACCAGTGCTACGCCCACAAGGTACTGACCGGCCGCCGCGAAGGCATGAGCGGCCTGCGCATGCACGGCGGTATTTCTGGCTTTCCAAAACGCTGCGAAAGCCAGTACGACACCTTCGGCGTCGGCCACTCGTCGACCTCGATCTCCGCCGCGCTGGGCATGGCGCTCGCCGCCAAGCACAAGGGCGAGGACCGCAAATCGATCGCCATCATCGGCGACGGCGCGATGTCGGCCGGCATGGCCTTCGAGGCACTGAACAATGCCGGCGTCGCCGATGCCGACATGCTGGTCATCCTCAACGACAACGAGATGTCGATCTCGCCGCCGGTCGGCGCCCTGAACAACATCCTGACCCGCCTGACCTCCAGCAAGACCTACAACGTCGCCCGCGAAGCCGGCCGCCACATGCTCGGCTTCGCCCCGCCGCTGCTCGAACTGGCGCGCCGTGCCGAAGAGCACGTCAAGGGCATGATCGCCCCCGGCACGCTGTTCGAGGAATTCGGCTTCCATTATTACGGCCCGATCGATGGCCATGACCTCGACGCCCTGATCCCGACGCTGGAAAACCTGAAGAAGCTTAAGGGCCCGAAGTTCCTCCACGTCATCACCAAGAAGGGCCAGGGCTACAAGCTGGCCGAGAACGACCCGATTCTTTATCACGGTGTCGGCAAATTCGCCGCCTGCGACGGCATCCAGTCGGCCAAGGGCCCGGCCAAGCTGACCTACACCCAGGTTTTCGGCGACTGGCTGTGCGACATGGCCAAGGCCGATTCGCGCCTCGTCGGCATCACCCCGGCCATGCGCGAAGGCTCGGGCATGGTGCGCTTCTCGGCCGAGCATGCCGACCGCTACTACGATGTCGGCATCGCCGAGCAGCATGCCGTAACCTTTGCTGCCGGCTTGGCCTGCGAAGGCCTCAAGCCGGTCGTCGCCATTTACTCAACTTTCCTGCAACGCGGCTACGATCAACTGGTACACGATGTCGCGCTGCAGAATTTACCGGTCATTTTCGCGGTCGACCGCGGCGGTCTGGTTGGCGCCGATGGCCCGACCCATCACGGCACCTTCGACCTCTCCTTTGTCACCTGCATCCCGAACATGGTGGTGATGACCCCGGCCGACGAAGGCGAATGCCGCAAGATGCTGTCCACGGCCTACGCGCTGGACTGCCCGAGCATGATTCGCTATCCGCGGGGCGGCGGCACCGGCGTCGTCCCGGAAATGAACCTCGATACGCTACCCGTCGGCAAGGGTGAAATCCGCCGCCGCGGTAAAGATGTTGCCCTGCTCGCCTTCGGCAGCCTGGTTCCCGCCGCAGTGGCGGCCGGCGTCGAGCTTGACGCCACCGTTGCCAACATGCGCTTCGTCAAACCGATCGACGCCGAGCTGATTGTCGAACTGGCCGGGAACCATTCCCTGCTGGTCAGCATCGAAGAGAATGCCGTAATCGGTGGCGCCGGCTCGGAAGTCGAGCGGGTGCTGGCCGAACGCGGGCTGACCGTGCCGGTACTGCGCCTTGGTCTGCCTGACCGCTTCATCGACCACGGCGAACAAGGCCAGTTGCTGGCCGAACTTGGCCTCGACAAGGATGGCATCGTGCGCGCCGTGCGCTCCCATACCACCCAACAATAATTCGTTAGTTAAAGAACAGCTCATGAGCACCCCAACCCCCAACATCCCCGACGTCCAGAACTCCGCCGATACGCGCCAGATCGCCATCAACAAGGTCGGCATCAAATCGATCCGCCACCCGATCAGGGTCCAGGACAAATCCGCCGGCATCCAGCACACCATCGCCATGTTCAACATGTACGTCGGCCTGCCGCACAACTTCAAAGGCACCCACATGTCGCGCTTCGTGGAGATTCTGAACAGCCACGAACGCGAAATCTCGGTCGAGAGCTTCCCGGTCATGCTCGGCGACATGATTGTCAAACTGGAAGCCGAAACCGGTCACATCGAGATGAATTTCCCCTACTTCATCAACAAGACCGCCCCGATCTCCGGCGTCCAGAGCCTGATGGATTACGACGTCACCTTCATCGGCGATATCTGCAACGGCCAGATCACCACCTCGGTCAAGGTCGTCGTCCCGGTCACCAGCCTCTGCCCGTGCTCGAAGAAAATCTCCGAATACGGCGCCCACAACCAGCGCTCGCACGTTACCGTCACCGCCCGCACCAACGACTTCGTGTGGATTGAGGAACTGGTCCAGCTGGTCGAAGCCGAAGCCTCCTGCGAGCTATTCGGCCTGCTCAAGCGCCCGGACGAGAAATACGTCACCGAACGCGCCTACGACAACCCGAAATTCGTCGAAGACATGGTGCGCGACGTCGCCGCCCGCCTCAATGCCGAAGGCCGTATTGACGCCTACACCGTGGAATCGGAAAACTTCGAATCGATCCACAATCATTCGGCCTACGCACTGATCGAACGCGACAAGACCACCGCCTGATACACACCCCAAGGGTTGGCTCGGCTTTTTTTCAAGCCGGCCAATCCGGGCCGGCCCCTGCATGAGCAAGGCACAAACCAGCATCAAGACGGAAGACGGCCGCGTCTTCTACGACATGGCTGTGGCCGACAATCCCTGCTTTGCCTGCGGGGCCTGTTGCTACCATTACCGCGTTTCCTTCTACCACGGCGAACTCGACAGTCAGCCTGGCGGCTTCGTCCCGGCCGACCTCACCAGTCCGGTTACACCCTTCCTAGCCTGCATGCGCGGCACCGAGAACGGTCACAGCCGCTGCATCGCACTGCAAGACAACGGCCAGTGCAGCATCTATGCCCGACGCCCTTCAACCTGCCGCGAGTTTCCCGCCTACACAACCGATGGCGACGCCAACCCGGAATGCAACCGCCTGCGAAAAATCTACGGCTTGCCGTTACGGAAATAGAAAAGGGGCGCCGAAGCGCCCCTTTTTTGAACCTCAGAAAACTGCTTAAGCAGCAGTCGTCTTGCGGACCAGCTTTTCCTTGATACGGGCAGACTTGCCAGAACGCTCGCGCAGGTAGTACAGCTTGGCGCGACGCACATCACCGCGACGCTTCACTTCAATGGAAGCAACCAGCGGGGAGTAGGACTGGAAAGTACGCTCGACACCTTCGCCAGAAGAAATCTTGCGAACGGTGAAAGCGGAGTTCAGGCCGCGGTTACGCTTGGCGATAACAACGCCTTCGTAAGCCTGCAGACGCTCGCGGTTACCTTCCTTGACCTTCACTTGCACGACAACGGTGTCGCCCGGTGCGAAGTCAGGGATGGTCTTGCCTAGACGGGCAATTTCTTCTTGCTCGAGTTGTTGAATCAGGTTCATGTGAGATCCTTTAATTTATAAACACTTACTCACCGCATTGCTCCTCTCCGACGATTTCCGTGAGGAGTTGCGTTTCCTCCGCGCTCAACACGCGGTGCGCCAGTAAATCCGGCCGGCGCTTCCGGGTCCGGGCCAGCGACTGTTTCAGCCGCCAGCGACGAATTCTTTTGTGGTCGCCGGACAGCAAGACCTCCGGCACTGCCTCGCCCTCGTAAATTTCTGGGCGGGTGTAATGCGGACAATCCAGCAAACCACCAACAAAGGAGTCTTCCACCGCCGAAGCGGCATCTCCCAGTACGCCCGGCAACTGGCGGACGACGGCATCAATCAGCACCATCGCCGGCAACTCGCCGCCGGAAAGCACAAAATCTCCGATCGAAATTTCTTCATCGACACAGCGCTCGATCAAACGCTCGTCAATTCCTTCATAGCGACCGCAAAGAAGGATCAATCCTTCATCACCGGTTGCCAGCTGCATCACCCGCTCATGGGTCAGCGACGCACCCTGTGGCGACAGGTAGATCACCCGGCTCTTCGCCCGACCTGCCTGACGCTGCGCTGCTTTCGCCGCGGCGATCGCCTTCTCCAGCGGCCCCGGCTGCATCAGCATGCCCGGTCCGCCGCCAAAGGGGCGGTCATCGACCCGCCGCCAGGCATTCTCGGCGAAATCGCGCGGATTCCAGCCTTGCCACTGCCAGCGCTGCTCTTCCAGCGCCCGCCGGGTAATACCACTCTGCGTTACAGCAACGAACATCTCCGGGAAGATGGTTATGCAGTCAAACCGGATCACCAGTCGCTGCCCCACTCCACCCGGATTCGTCCCGCTTCTTTGTCGACCGCCAGCACAACTGCCGCAACGAAAGGAACCAGGTGTTCGACATCGTCGTCACCAAGCACCCGCAAAACAGCATTGGCACCGGTTTCAAGCAAGCCAACCACTTTACCGAGTCGCTCGTCAGCCGTATTGATGACTTCCAGGCCGATCAAATCACCCCAGTAGAACTCATCTTCCTCGGTCGCCGGCAGGGCTGCCTGAGGTGCGCCAACCAACACGCCTTTCAAGGCCTCAGCAGCAGTTCGGTCATCGACACCATCAAGCAGGACAACCAAGCCATTACCGTGCACTTTCAGGCTTTTCAGCCCGCACTCACGCCACTGCTCGCCATCCCTGCTGATCCACCAGACGGGCATTTGCGCCCAGTCCAGCGGGTCGTCACCGAAAGCATGCAACTTCAGCCAGCCACGAATCCCGTAAGGGTCGGCGAGCCGCCCCAGAACGACGATATCGTTGCCAGTCAAAGCAAAAACAACTTAAGCAGCTTGTTGAGCAGCGTGTTGCTTGACCAGACGAGCAACGGTCGGGGAAAGCTGGGCACCATTCTGTTGCCAGTAGGTCAGGCGATCCACGGAGACGCGCAGGGACTCGGCATTACCGGAGGCAACCGGGTTGTAGAAACCGATACGCTCGACGAAACGGCCATCACGACGGTTACGGGAATCGGTAACAACCATGTTGTAGAACGGGCGCTTCTTGGCGCCACCACGGGCAAGACGGATAACAACCATGAGATTACTTTCGTAAGCTGGAAAAAAGACCGGTGATTATAGCGCTTAATCATGGAAAAACAAACCACTTAGCAGCCCGAATATCCCTGCACCTTTCAGCATTCAAAAGATACCGGCGATCAGGCCGGCGATAGCCGAAATGTAAATTTTTGTTTATCCTCGCCCGGCCATGAACAACCTACCCGAAACCCACGCACGACAACAGGGCGACGCCCACATCAAGAGCATTCTCGAATGGCTGGCTCTTGCTCATGGTCGCAACGACAGTGAAGATGCCGATCAACTGCATCGCCAAATAATCCTGTTGCGCGAAGCTGCGGTTCCGACTGCACAACGTATCAAACTGCTCGACCTGCTCTACGGCCAGGCCGAGCGGATCGTTAACGCCGAGTTGCCTGCCCTTCACGAAATATCGCTGCCCGTTTCGCGAAAACTGCGCCAGCGCGTGCGCACCGTTCTCGATCTTCTGGCCACCCTGACCCAAGACTATTTCAACTCGCTTGCTGTCTTGTTTGACCCACTGGGTAGCGAACTCGATCACTCACCGCAGACTACGCTGCGCCGTGTGATGCACTGCGTTGCCTGGCAGATCCGCATCAGCCAACTCGTCGCCTCGCCCTGCGGCATCGGCCTCTGGCAACAGATGCACTCGGCCTTCCGCAGCGCCCGCCGCCTAGGCCTGGCCGACACCCCAGGGCCGCGCGGCACGCGATCGATCCACCAGATTTACACCAGCACGCTACTTTCGGCCATTGCCCAACCCGCCTCATTTTGTTCGAGCGAACAGGACTTCATCTGCCAATACATCGAGCACAGAACTGAAGCAGTGGAACTATTCGATGAGCCGCCCCTCGATAGCAACGCGATTTTCTGGATCGACCTGGACAAGGACAGCCCCGCTCACGCGCTGATTCGGCGCATTCCATCGGCCGATATGCAGATTCTCTATTTTTGCTGCGACAATATTTCACGCTCTGCCCATGAACACCTGAACCAGTTGGAACAAGGCGCCAGCGCAGCCAGCATGGGCCTGCCTGCATTTGCCGAAACGCGCGCCGGCAAGGGCGTGCTCCGCAGACTGCAGAGCTTGTGGGGACAACCAGGGAAACGTAAATTTCCCCGCCGCCGCCAATCCTACCGCGTTCACCTGTGCACCGGCTTCGACAACCTCTGGCGACTGATCAAATCACCGGAAGCCGAGGTGGAATTGAGCGAATGGATGGTCACCAACGAAAGCCCGGATGGCTATGCATTGATGCACATGACAGGCCAGACCCACCAGTTGCGAGTCGGCGACATCACCGCTCTGCAGGCAATCGGCGACCGCACGGAGGCGGTGCCGCTGTGGCACATCTGTATCGTGCGCTGGGCGCTTTCGGAAAACCCCGAGCACATCGAACTGGGCCTGCAACTCCTCGCATCGCGTGCGCAAGCAGCTGAAATTGCCCAACCGCTCGAATTCGAATCGGGCAAAGTGGCCGCCCTGATTCTCCCCGAGACGCCACCATTACGGCACACCCAGTCACTTATCGTCCGGACCGGCGCCATCAAGGACACCAATCGCAAGATCATCGTCCTGCTGGAAAAAGAAAACCTGGAGATCCGCGAGCTGCGCCCGACCAGCCTTGAGGAACAGACAAGCAGCATCGAGGTATTCAGCGTCTCTTCGGATGAGTCAGCGTAGCTGCGATCAGGCCACCAATCAGCACGACCGCCCAGGACAGGTGAAGCCAGACCAGAAACACGGGGAAGGCAGCGAACGCACCATAGATACTTTTCAGCATGGCTGAACTGGCCAGATACAACTCGAAAATCTTCTGCATCGCAGAAAAAGCGAGCATCGCAAAAACCCCACCGGCCAAGGCTGCCCGCCGCGAAACATCGGCATTCGGTACCGCGTAGTAAAGAAACGAGAAGAACAGGCCAAGCAAGCCCATCGACACGGCCTTCAACAAAAAGCGGCGAATCCATACCGGCTCGTCAAACAACCCCAGCGAAGTGGTCACCGCAAAGGAGATCGCCAAGGCGACGGCACCGAGAATAAAGGGCCAGACCGCCATTACGAACGCATATAGACGCAGCCGTGCCAGGATCGGCCGCGGCTTAACCCGCCACAAATGGTTGAACGTCCGCTCGATGGTATTCATCAACAAAAAGGCCGTCACACTCAGCACCGCCAGACCAGCCACGGTCAACTGCTGTGCCTTGTGCGAAAACTTGCCAATATTCCCGGCGATAACCCCGGCGGCCCCGGTCGGCAACAGGGTCTCCTGCACCAACAAATCGAGGCGTTTGGTCAATAGGTCAAAATAGGGAATAGCCCCAGCCACCGCCAAAACGACCGTCACCAAGGGCACAAGCGCCATGAGCGTCGTAAAGGCCAGCGCCGCACTGGTCTGCATCATGTGTTCGCTCCGAAAGCGGTGCACAATGCCGGTCACCTGGTTCGAGTGCGAGCGTGTTTTTCGCTGACGGGAATGCATTTGCATGGGGCCGTATAATAGCCGACCATGCAAGATATCCTCGTCCTCTATTACAGCCACCGCGGCTCGGTTCGCGCCCTGGCCGAGCGGATCGCCCGCGGCATAGAATCGGTTCCCGGCTTTCAGGCTCGCCTGAGAACCGTACCTAGGGTTTCCACCGTCTGCGAAGCCAGCGAGCCAACGATTCCCGACAGCGGCGCCCCCTATGTCGAAACCATTGACCTGCACGAATGCACCGCCCTGGCCCTTGGCAGCCCGGTTCGTTTCGGCAACATGGCTGCGCCAATGAAATATTTCTGGGATGGCACCATTGCCGAATGGCAAAACGGCACCCTGGCCGGCAAACCCGCCGCAGTATTCACCTCGAGCGCCAGCCAGCATGGTGGCAATGAAAGCACGCTGGTTTCAATGATGCTACCGCTTCTGCATCACGGCATGCTGATCATGGGGCTGCCTTTTACCGAAGCTGAACTGGCCAACACCACAACCGGCGGCAGTCCCTACGGGGCAAGCCACGTTGCCGGCAGCAGTGGCAACTCCCAACTTTCCGATACAGAAAGCCGGCTTGCCTTTATCCAGGGCATGCGCCTGGCAAATCTGGCAAAAAAACTAGGTCAACCGTGACAGCCCATCGCTACCAAATCATTTCGAGCATCAGCCTGATTGCACTGATTTTTCTCTGCCTGTCCTGGGAAGGCTGGCTCGCGCCGCTCAAGCCGGGCGGTTCTTGGCTGATCCTCAAAGGCATTTTTCTGCTCGCCCCGCTCTTTGGCATCCTGCGCGGCAAACGATACACCTACAAATGGTTATCTCTTTTCATCCAGTTCTACTTGCTGGAGGGACTGACCCGGTCGACCAGCGAGCATGGCTTGTCGCAATGGCTGGCCATCGGCGAAACAATACTGGCCACCCTGCTCTTCGCAACGACAATACTGTTCATTCGCGCCACTCGCTCCCCAAAAGAGGAAAAGGCCGCCCAGTCAAGCTGATGCGGCCTTTCCGTTAAAGCAGCGTAGCAAACGTAGTTAGACGTCGCCCTGCGCCTTGACCTTGTCGAGACTGTAATACAGCTTGTTGAGCGCATTCAAGTATGAGCGCGCCGAGGCAATCACGATATCGGTATCGGCACCATTGCCATTGACGATTCGCCCCTCCTTGCCAAGACGGGTAGTTACCTCGCCCTGTGCATCCGTGCCAGTCGTGATCGCGTTCACCGAATAGAGCAGCAACTCGGCCCCGCTACCAACGATGCTCTCTATAGCCTTGAAGGTCGCATCCACCGGGCCACCACCCTCTGCTTCGCCTTTTTGCTCGACACCACCGACATTGAGGATCACTTTGGCATGAGGCATTTCCCCGGTTTCCGAACAAACATGCGAATAGACAAGTTTGTAATGGTCCTGCTCGGGCGTGACCACCTCATCTGAAACCAGAGCGTGCAAATCTTCATCGAATATTTCGTGCTTGCGATCAGCCAGATCCTTGAAGCGTGCGAACGCAGCATTCAATGCCTCATCGCTTTCCAGTTCAATCCCCAACTCCTGCAAGCGACTCTTGAAGGCATTGCGGCCGGAATGCTTGCCCAGCACGAGTTTGTTCTGCGCCCAACCGACATCCTGGGCCCGCATGATCTCGTAGGTTTCGCGATGCTTGAGCACGCCGTCCTGGTGAATACCAGACTCGTGGGCAAAGGCATTGGCACCGACCACTGCCTTGTTCGGCTGCACCGGGTAACCGGTAATCTGCGACACCAGCTTGGAGGCCGGCACAATCTGCGTGGTATCGATGCGCGTCTCGACCGGAAAGACATCGGCCCGCGTCCGCACCGCCATCACCACTTCTTCCAGTGAGGCATTACCGGCCCGCTCACCCAGACCATTGATGGTGCACTCGACCTGGCGAGCACCGGCCATCACCGCCGCCAGCGAGTTGGCGACAGCCAGACCGAGATCGTTGTGGCAATGTACCGACCAAACCACCTTGTCTGAATTCGGCACGCGTTCAATCAACTGCCGCAGCGTCTCGGCGTACTGCGAGGGAATGTTGTAGCCAACGGTATCCGGTACATTGATGGTGGTGGCTCCCGCCTTGATGACCTCTTCAAAGATCCGACAGAGGAAATCCAGCTCCGAACGCCCGGCATCTTCCGCTGAAAACTCAACATCAGCCGTGTATTCACGCGCCCAGCCAATCGACCGGATTGCCTGCTCGACCACCTGATCAGGCGTCATCCGCAATTTCTTCTCCATATGAATGGGAGAAGTTGCAATAAAGGTATGAATACGCCCCGATTTGGCCGGCCTAATCGCCTCGCCAGCCCGCCGAATATCATTTTCGTTGGCACGTGCCAGCGAACAAATCGTGGAGTCTTTGATAGCGTGCGAGATTGCCTGAATCGAATCGAAGTCACCGGGTGAAGCTGCGGCAAAACCAGCCTCAATAACATCGACCCGCATCTTCTCCAGCTGACGAGCCACGCGGATCTTCTCCTCGCGGGTCATCGATGCACCAGGACTCTGCTCCCCATCGCGGAGGGTGGTATCGAAAATCACCAGATGTTGTTTCATGCTCTGCTCCGAAATGTCATGCGACCTTGCGTTTGAACAATCCAATTGCGGCCAGCACATAGCCGGACAACCCATAAAGGACAAAGAAGCCGAACAAGGTCATTTCCGGACTGATCGAAACTAGGGCGAAGCCCAGGGCGATGGCGGCTATCACGAAAAATGGCACGCTCTTGCGCAGATTGATGTCCTTGAAACTGTAATAGCGAATATTGGAAACCATGGTGACGCCAGCAACCAGAGTCAGTCCACAGCCCAGCCAACGAACATCGCTGCCAGGCACGCCGGAAACGATCATTACCCAGACCAACCCGGCAACCAAGGCAGCAGCAGCCGGCGACGGCAAGCCCTGGAAGAAACGCTTGTCCACCACCTCCAGCGTCGTGTTGAAGCGGGCCAAACGCAAAGCCGCACCGGCACAATAGATAAAGGCGGCGATCCAGCCCAGGCGCCCCATGTCGCGTAGCGCCCATTCGTACATTACCAGGGCGGGCGCTGCGCCAAAACTCACCATATCCGACAGCGAGTCATATTCCGCACCGAAGGCAGACTGGGTATGGGTCAGGCGGGCCACACGGCCATCCAGACCATCAAGCACCATGGCGATGAAGATAGCCATCGCCGCCCGCTCGAAATCGCCCTGCATGGCCTGCACGATGGCAAAGAAACCGGCGAAGAGTGCCGCCGTGGTGAACAGGTTGGGCAGGACATAAATGCCGCGCCGCTTGAGTTCCGGATTAAACAGTGCTTTACGTGGCTTGAGTTCAGTCATCGATCACGACAATTTGGCCAGATGGGGCTTGCAAGGATACACCCTTGCCCACATCAAATTCCAGAAACGACAAGGGCGGTGCGAGATTCCACACCGCCCGAGAGCGAAGGCAGGGCAAGGCTGCCCTACCGGGCACAGAGCAAACTTAGTTCTTGGTTTGGTCGACCAGCTTGTTCTTCTTGATCCACGGCATCATGTCGCGCAGTTGGCCACCGACGGTTTCAATCGGGTGCACCGCGTTCAGACGGCGACGGGCCGTCATCGAAGGATAGTTGGTGCGGCCTTCCTGGATGAACATCTTGGCGTATTCGCCGGTCTGGATGCGCTTCAGTGCATTGCGCATGGCGGCACGGGATTCTTCGTTGATAACTTCAGGGCCAGTCACGTACTCGCCATACTCCGCGTTGTTGGAGATGGAGTAGTTCATGTTGGCGATACCACCTTCGTACATCAGGTCGACGATCAGCTTCAGCTCGTGCAGGCACTCGAAGTAGGCCATTTCCGGCGCGTAACCAGCTTCAGTCAGGGTCTCGAAGCCCATCTTGACCAGCTCGACGGCACCACCGCAGAGAACCGCCTGCTCACCGAACAGGTCGGTTTCGGTCTCTTCGCGGAAGTTGGTTTCGATGACGCCACCCTTGGTGCCGCCGTTGGCAGCAGCATAGGAAAGGGCGATGTCCTTGGCCTTGCCGGACTTGTCCTGGTAAACGGCGATCAGGGAGGGCACACCGCCACCCTTCAGGTACTCGGAACGCACGGTATGGCCGGGGCCCTTCGGGGCGACCATGATGACATCCACGTCTTCACGCGGCACAACCTGATTGTAATGGACGTTGAAGCCATGGGCGAAAGCCAGAGCGGCGCCCTTCTTCAGGTTCGGAGCAACTTCCTCGTTGTAGACTTGCGGAATGTTTTCGTCCGGCAGCAGGATCATGACGACGTCGGCACCCTTGACCGCCTTGGCGATCTCTTCAACCTTCAAGCCGGCCGCTTCGGCCTTCTTCCAGGAAGCACCATCCTTGCGCAGGCCAACGGTAACCTTGACGCCGGAATCCTTCAGATTCTGGGCGTGGGCGTGGCCTTGCGAACCGTAACCAACGATGGTGACCTTCTTGCCCTTGATCAGGGAGAGGTCGGCGTCCTTGTCGTAATAAACTTTCATGAAATCCTCTTTATGTACAGATAGTTAGACTTTTAGAATACGATCACCGCGACCGATGCCACAGACACCGGTACGGACGGTTTCGAGAATCAGGCCGGCATCGAGTGCGGCGATGAAGGAGTCGAGTTTGGAGCTTGCGCCGGTCAACTCGATCACATAGGTCGATTCCGTGACGTCAATGATGCGGCCACGGAAAATATCGGCCATCCGCTTCATCTCTTCGCGGTCTTTGCCGGTAGCGCGAACCTTGATCAGCATCAGTTCGCGCTCGACGTGCGCAGCTTCGGAGAGATCGACCACCTTGACAACATCAACCAGCTTGTTGAGCTGCTTGGTGATCTGCTCGAGCACCTCGTCGGAGCCCCAGGTCAGGATGGTCATCCGGGACAACGAGGGATCTTCCGTCGGTGCCACGGTCAGCGATTCAATGTTATAGCCACGTGCCGAGAACAGCCCGGCCACGCGGGAAAGCGCACCTGATTCGTTTTCGATCAGGATGGAAATGATGTGTCGCATATTCTTTTCCTTCCCCGCTTACAGATCTTCAGCGAGGATCATTTCGGTCAACCCCTTGCCGGCAGCGACCATCGGGAAGACGTTGGCACCCGGATCGATAATAAAGTCCATGAAGACCAGATCATTTTTGTGCTCGGTAAATGCCTTGCGCAATGCCGGCTCGACGTCTTCCGGCTTTTCGATCCGCATGCCGACGTGACCATAGGACTCGGCCAGTTTGACGAAATCCGGCAATGAAGTGACGTAGGACTGCGAGTAGCGCTTGGAGTAGAACATCTCCTGCCACTGACGCACCATGCCGAGCATGCCGTTGTTCAGATTGATGATCTTGATCGGCAGGCCATACTGCTTGCAGGTCGACAATTCCTGAATGCACATCTGGATTGAGCCTTCGCCGGTCACACAGGCGACCTGCGCCTCCGGATTAGCCATCAGAACCCCCATCCCGTAGGGCAGGCCGACACCCATGGTGCCCAGGCCACCGGAATTGATCCAGCGACGCGGCTTGTCAAACTTGTAATATTGCGCGGCAAACATCTGATGCTGGCCGACATCGGAGGTGACAAAGGCGTCACCTCCGGTCACTTCATAAAGCTTCTCGATGACGTACTGCGGCATGATGTGTTCAGCCAGCTTGTAACGCAGGGAGTCACGGCCGCGCCACTCGTCAATCTGCTTCCACCAGTCGGCCACGTCCGGATCCGTTTTGAATCCAGCGTCCATCAGTTTGAGCAATTCATCAAGCACGTCTGCGACATTACCGACGATCGGCACATCAACCTTGACGCGCTTGGAAATCGACGACGGATCGATGTCGATATGGATAACGCGACGCTTTTCACCGCTGAAGTGTTCGGGATTGCCGATCACGCGGTCGTCAAAACGGGCACCAATGGCCAGAATGACATCGGCGTAATGCATCGCATTATTCGCCTCAAAGGTGCCATGCATGCCGAGCATGCCGACAAACTGGGGGTCGGTCGCCGGATAGCCACCCAGCCCCATCAGCGTATTGGTGACCGGAAAATTCAGCTTGCGGGCCAGCTCGGTCAGCTTCTGCGCGGCGTCGGAGAGAATTACACCGCCACCGGTGTAGATGATCGGACGCTTGGCCTCCTGCAGCAGTTGCGCAGCCTTCTTTATCTGCCCCAGATGCCCCTTGACCACAGGGTTGTAGGAACGCATCTGGATGGTCTTCGGATAATCGAATTCGCAGAGCTGGGCGGTGATGTCCTTCGGGATATCAACCACCACCGGACCGGGCCGGCCGGTTGACGCGATATGGAAGGCCTTTTTGATCGTCACGGCCAAGTCCTTGACGTCCTTGACCAGGAAATTGTGCTTGACGCACGGACGGGTAATCCCGACCGTATCACATTCTTGGAAGGCATCCTGGCCAATGTATTGGGTCGGCACCTGACCACACAGTACAACCATTGGAATGGAGTCCATGTAAGCAGTAGCAATGCCGGTAACGGTATTAGTCACCCCAGGTCCGGAAGTGACCAGTGCGACACCGACGCGCTGCGAGGAGCGCGAGTAGGCATCAGCCGCATGAACAGCAGCCTGCTCGTGGCGAACCAGAACGTGCTTGACCTCGTCCTGCTTGAAAAGTGCATCATAAATGTGCAAAACGGACCCGCCTGGGTAACCGAACACACAATCGACCTTTTCTTCCTGCAGGCACCTGATTACAATTTCCGCACCGCTGATCATCATTCTTGAGCCCAAAAAAGCTGTTGCCTAAAAGGGCGTAACCTTAATCGACCGCCTCTTTTCGGTCAAGGTTTGCTGCCACTCCCTTATCATGCTCAAGGCTTTTACTGGAAGAGACGACCCTGGCTTCACCCCACGAACTATCGAGCTTTCTCGAATCCGTCGAACGTCGAGCATTCAAACAGGCCATGTTTGCGGTTCACGAAGAGGATGCCGCGCTGGATATTGTTCAAGACAGCATGCTAAAGCTCGCCGAAAAATACGGCGACCGCCCATCGGAAGAGTTTCCGATGCTCTTTCAACGCATCCTGCAGAACACCATTCGGGATTACTACCGGCGCAGCAAGGTCCGCTCGATGTGGACCACCCTGCTCTCCGCATTCTCCTCCGACGACGATGACGACTACGACCCACTGGAAACACTGGCGGCAGACGAAGACGATGCTGGCCCGAAAACCCCGGAAAGCAAGCTGCTGCAAGCCCAAACGCTGAACATCATTGATGGCGAAATAAAAAAGTTGCCGACACGTCAACGCGAAGCCTTCCTCATGCGTTATTGGGAAGACATGGACGTAGCCGAGACCGCGGCTGCGATGGGCTGCTCAGAAGGCAGCGTAAAAACCCATTGCTCACGCGCCACGCACGCGCTAGCAGCCGCCCTGTCGGCAAAAGGTATAAAGCTATGAATGAAGAACGTTACGCCTACCGCGTTCGGCAAGCGCTGAACCATGGATTGAAAGACTTTTCTCCGAGCACCTCGCGGCGCCTCGAAGCCGCGCGACATCTGGCGCTTTCCAAGCAAAAGCAACTCGCACCAAGCCTGGTCGTTGCCGGACACGGCTCGACATCGCTACGCCTTGGGCCAAGCGCGCCCTACGTCAAACAGATACTCGCCATTCTGGCGCTACTGCTCGGGATGTGGATTTCTTTTTATTGGCACAGCACTCAATACATCACTGAACTGGAAGAGGTCGATAGCGCCCTGCTCGCCGATGACATCCCACCCGAAGCTTTCATGGATAACGATTTTCTCGAATGGCTAAAAGACGATTCATCGGAGGAGTAATCCTCGCCCTGGCACTGATTGGCTCCGTCATAGCCGAACCGCCCACCACAGTGGTTATTGGCACGCTGCCGCAACCTGGCTGGGATTCACTCAGCCCACCTCAGAAGTCCATTCTGGCTCCCTTGGCTGCAGACTGGAACAGCATGGAGAATTTGCCACGCAAGAAATGGCTGGGCATTGCCGAGCGCTATCCAAACATGAAACCCGATGAACAGCGCCGCATTCAGCAGCGCATGCGCGAATGGGCAAGCCTGACCCCAGAACAACGCAGCAAGGTGCGTGGCACCTATAAGGACTTCAACCAATTGCCCCCTGAGCAAAAGGCCGTTGTAAAGCAGAAATGGGAGGCCTATTCAAACCTGCCATCGGACGAGAAACAACGCATTCGCGAAAGCGGGAAATCCGGGAAACTACTCCAACCGGCACCACCCACCGAGGCAGCCCCCCCCTCCGTCAGCCAGTCAGCCGATGGCTCAAGCGAAGCACCTACAGAAACGGCAAAACCCTGATGCCAGCGAACTCCCCCGGCATCGGCCGCCGTCTGGCCTGCATGCTTTATGAAAGTTTGGTGGTCTTTGCCGTTCTGCTGATCGGCTTCTTGTTGCCACAAATCCTGCTGTCCGGTTTTGGCATGGTCATGAGCGCAAAGCTACTTTGGGTTCATGTATTTCTTCTGCTGATGCTGTATTTCGTCTGGTTCTGGCTGAATGGCGGGCAGACCTTGCCAATGAAGACTTGGAAAATACGCTTGGTCGGCCTCGACGATCACGCCATCCGCCCGGGTCAAGCGCTATTGCGCTACCTCGCAGCGTGGCCAGGGATTGCCTTTTTCGGTTGTGGGATATTTTGGGCACTGTTCGACAAGGATGGGCAATTCCTGCATGACCGGATTGCCGGCACGAAAATCGTTACGGCCAGCACCTGATTAGCGCCGCTCGACCCACCATAGCATTCCGACAGCCGCCATCAGGAACAAGGCAGAGGGCACCGTTGCGCTAGCAAATGGCGGCCAGGCATTGATGACGCCCAGGTTGGAAAACAAGCCATTCAGCGCATAAAAAAGAATGCCTAGCATAACGCCGCCAAATATTTTCAAACTGACGCCACCGACCCGGTTGTGGGAATAGCCAAAAGGCAGAGCCAGCGCCACCATCACCAGCGCAGCCAACGGATAGATCAGTTTTTTCCAGATCGCAATTTCATAGCGCTCTGTTTTTTGGTGGTTATCAAGCAAATGCTGCGTGTAATTCAACAAGCCAAACAAGGACATACGCTCTGGCGCCACCATCAAAACCGCCAGTAAATCAGGGTTGACCGCAGACTGCCACTCGGCGGCATCCATCCGCTCCACGCGCGACGTATCACCTTCAAGTATCGTTCTGACCACGCCTTTCAATATCCAGCGTTCCGGCGGCTGGAATAACGCCTCCTCGACATCAGTCACCGACTCAAGAGCATTGGTCGCGTCAAACTTGTAAATGCGCACTCCATGCAGGCGCGCATCCGGCGTTGCCTTGCGAATATTGATAAAACTACGCCCATCCTTGACCCACAAACCACTATCGAATCCACTCTGGGCGATCACCCGACTCAGCGCCTTGGCCCGAATCTCCTGCGCCAAGCGCTCGGAAAACGGGACGAGTCCCTCTCCGACCACAAAGGTCAGCAAGGCGAGCAGACCGGCCACCCGAAACAAGGTCATCAGCAGGTCACGCGTTGCCAAACCGGACGCTCGCAGCACCGTAATTTCAGAATGGCGCGCCAAGGTCGAGAGGGCATACAAAGTACCGATCAGCGCTGCAATCGGGATCAACTCGTAGATCAACCCCGGCAGGCTAAGTGCCACAAAGACAACGGCGTGCCCCAGTTGATAGCCGTTCTTGCCAACACTGCGCAATTCATTGATCAAGTCAAAAAAACTGAACAGCGCCAGGAAAGCGGCGAGGACCAGAAAGACGGCAGCAAAAGTTTCGCGCATCAAATAGCGCTGGTAGAGATTGAGACGGAACATCAGGACTGTCTCCGCTGCCAGGGCATCCGCACGGCGATCCGCCTGTAGAAAAGCAGCAGCAGCGGCAACAGCATCAGCGCATGTACCGCCCAGACGCCAATCCAGAACGAAAGCTTCCCTTGGGCCACCCAAGCCTGGCTAACTGAAATCAGATTGCTGTAAATGGCGTAAATCAGGATCGCGATCAGCATATTTGCCGAACGACCGGCGCGTGGATTGACAAAAGATAGCGGAATGGCAAGAAAAGCCAGGATCAGCGCCGAAACCGGCATCCCGATACGCCACACCAACTCGCCCCGAGCCTGCAAGCTATCTTCCAGAATCAACTCGTTGATTGGCAAACGATTCGGCGAGCGCTCTGCCGGCCTGGCCTCTGCATCTTCGGTGCGCACCCGATAACGCTCGAATTCCATCACCTTGAACTCCGGCGTACCGGGCTCCACCTCGTAGCGCCGCCCATGCTCAAGTACCACGAAACGGTCTCCATTCTCGGCAAATTCCTGATAGCCGGAGTTGGACATCACGACCCCGAGCTTGCCCTCCTGGACCGAAGCCACGAAGACATTGCCAACCTGGCTGGCATCTTCGGCCAGCGCCTCGACAAAGAAAACCCGCTCACCTTTCTTGGCCTCCCGAAAGGTTCCCGGCGAGACCTGCGAAACATCGCTGCGAGCAGACAGTTTCTGCCGATACTCGGCGGTGTTGTAATTGGCCCAAGGCGACAAAAAGCCGGCCAGCACCGCAATGGCAAAGACGATCGGCAGCGAAAACCGTAGAACGGGTCGCATCCAGGCCGTCAGTGGCTGGCCGCAGGAAAACCAGACAACCATCTCAGAATCACGATAGGCGCGCGACAAACTAAGCAGAATTGCCACGAAAAGCGTCAACGACAGCAGAATGGGCATGAAATTCAATGCCGCAAAGCCAAGCAGCGAGGCGACCGCTTCAGGCGCGACGCGGCCGCCCGCTGCATCTTTCAGCAGTCGGATCAACTGGGTAGAAGTCAGGATAGCCAGCAAGGCAACACTAATGCCGGCGGCTGCCTGAGCGAACTCGCGCCGGGCGGCGCGCTCGAATATCATGCTTTGACGAAACCGAAAAAATGCGAGGATAATCCCTCAAATACTGATATTTCCTTGATCAGGAGCAGCCTGTGGAATTTAGCATAAAAAGCGGTAGCCCGGAAAAGCAGCGTAGCGCCTGCGTGGTCGCCGGGGTTTTCGATTCGCGGAAGCTTACCCTGCCGGCCGAATTGCTCGACAAGGCAGCAAATGGCTATATTTCCGACATCATTCGGCGCGGCGACATGGAAGGCAAGGCAGGCACCACGCTGCTTCTGCACAATGTCCCCGGCACATTATGCGATCGCGTCCTGCTGGTTGGCTTGGGCAAGGAAAAGGACTTCCGCGAAAAGGAATTCGGCAATGCCGTCCGCACCGCGGTCAAGACGCTGAACGAAACCGGTGCCTTCGACGCCTCCATTTTCCTGACTGAACTCGCCGTCAAGAAACGCAGTGTCGCCTGGCGAGTTCGCCAGACGGCGATTGCCGCACTGGACGCAACCTACAAGTTCGACCAGTTCAAGAGCAAGAAGGACGAAGTCCGCCGCCCACTGCGCAAACTGACCCTGGGCGTCGAGCGCCGCAACGAATTGGGGCTGGCCGAAGAGGCGCTGAGCCAGGGCATCGCCATTGCCGAAGGCATGGCGCTGGCCAAGACACTCGGCAACCTGCCGCCCAATATCTGCCACCCCAGCTATCTCGCCGAGCAGGCGCAGGCGATGGCGGCCGAGTTCGGGCTGGGCTGTGAGATTCTCGAACGAGCCGACATGGAAAAGCTCGGCATGCATTCGCTGCTCGCCGTTGCGCATGGTTCGCATCAACCGCCCAAACTGATCGTGCTCAGCTACCAGGGCGGCAAGGCCGGTGACAAACCGATTGTCCTGGTTGGCAAAGGCGTCACTTTCGACACCGGCGGCATTTCGCTGAAGCCCTCGGCCGAGATGGACGAGATGAAATACGACATGTGCGGCGCCGCCAGTGTACTCGGCACCATTCAGGCGGTCGCCCGCATGGCGCTGCCGATCAACCTGACCGTCGTCGTCCCGGCCACCGAGAACATGCCGGGCGGCAGCGCCAGCCGACCGGGCGACATCGTCACCTCGATGTCCGGTCAGACCATCGAGATTCTCAACACCGATGCCGAAGGTCGCCTGATCCTCTGCGACGCGCTGACCTACGCCGAGCGCTTCGAGCCGGATACCGTCATTGACGTGGCGACGCTGACCGGCGCCTGCGTCGTCGCGCTGGGCAACATTGCCACCGGCCTCTTCGCCAACAAGGATGCCCTTGCCCGCGAATTGCTCGATGCCGGTGACGAAGCCCACGATCGCGCCTGGCACATGCCGCTGTGGGACGATTACCAGGAACTGCTGAAAAGTCCGTTTGCCGACATGGGCAATATCGGTGGCCGCTGGGGCGGCTCGATTACCGCCGCCTGCTTCCTGTCGCGCTTCACCAAGAAATTCGAGTGGGCCCACCTCGATATCGCCGGCACCGCCTGGAAATCCGGGGCCGACAAGGGCGCTACCGGGCGCCCTGTGCCGCTGCTCACCCACTACCTGCTGCAACGCGCCGGCAAGCTCAATTGACCCAGGTCTTCTTCTACCACGGCGCCTCGGACCGCATAGCCGCAGCCTGCGCCTTGCTCGGCGGGGCTTACGCCAAAGGCAAGGCGATGCTGGTTTATGCCCCCGAAAAAGAGGTCGCCAGCAGTGTCGACCGCATGCTTTGGACGCACCCCGCCCTCAGCTTCGTGCCGCACTGCTCGGCCGACTCGCCACTGGCCGCCGAAACGCCGATCCTGATCACCGACACGCTGGAATCGGTAGCGCAGGATGAACGGCTGATGAATCTCAGCCGCGAGATTCCACCGGGCTTCTCACGCTTCCAGAACCTGATCGAGGTCGTCGGCCAGGAAGAAGCCGACCGCAACGCGGCCCGCGAACGCGTCAAGTTCTACAAGGATCGCGGTTACGAGGTGCGTTATTTCGACCTCAGCGATCGCTAGGAAACGCCGGTGCCCAGCCCCATCCTCGCCCGAGCCGATGCCTTGATGCAGCGCCGCCGCCAAGGCGGTGGCGAACTCGATGAAATCCCCGTTCTCACCGATACGGTGGATAACGATGACGACATTCCGGTGCTGCTCGATGCCGAAATACCAGCCCCCGTCGTCGAACCGGAGGCCGAGCCCGAACCCGCCGGCGAGGTCGCCGAAGAAGCACTTCCGCCGCCGGCTTTTGACACTGCCGCGCGTGATGCCCTGGCCCACGAACTGGCGCGCCGCGTCGAACAGCGCCTGGCTGCCGAACTGCCGCGCCTCATCGAATCAACCCTGCGCGATTTCCTGGCCGAGCAGGAAATGATCGACACACTGCAACCGCCCAACTGAGATCGCGGCGAAGCAGGGGCTACGCTCCGGTATAATTTTGGGTTTTCCCCTTTTCCGACAAGCCCATGGAACTCGCCAAAGCCTTTGAACCAGCCGATATCGAACGCCGCTGGTACCCCGAGTGGGAAGCCCAAAATTACTTCGCTGCCGGCGTCGACCGCAGCAAATCCGATAATTTCTGCATCCTGCTGCCGCCGCCCAACGTCACCGGCACGCTGCACATGGGCCACGGCTTCAACCAGACGATCATGGACGCGCTCACCCGTTACTACCGGATGCGCGGCCACAACACGCTGTGGCAACCGGGCACCGACCACGCCGGCATCGCAACGCAGATCGTCGTCGAGCGCCAACTCGATGCGCAAGGCATCAGCCGCCACGATCTCGGCCGCGAGAAGTTCCTGGAAAAGGTCTGGGAATGGAAGGAATACTCCGGCGGCACGATTACCCGCCAGATGCGCCGGATGGGCACCAGCCCGGACTGGAAGCGCGAGCGCTTCACGATGGATGCCGGCCTCAACAAAGTCGTCACCGAGACTTTCGTCCGCCTGTTCAACGAAGGCCTGATCTACCGCGGCAAGCGCCTGGTGAACTGGGACCCGAAGCTGAATACCGCCGTTTCCGACCTCGAAGTCGTCCAGGAGGAAGAAGACGGCTTCATGTGGCACATCCGCTACCCGCTGGCTGACGGCAGCGATAGCCTGGTCGTCGCCACCACCCGACCGGAAACCATGCTCGGCGACACCGCCGTGATGGTTCATCCGGAAGACGAGCGCTACAAGCACATGATCGGCAAGATGGTGAAACTGCCACTGACCGAGCGCGAAATTCCGATCATCGCCGACTCCTACGTCGATCTCGAATTCGGTACCGGCTGCGTCAAGGTCACGCCGGCGCACGACTTCAACGACTATGCCGTCGGCCAGCGCCACGGCCTGCCGCTGATCTCGATCCTGACGCTGGATGCCAAGATCAACGACAACGCGCCGGAAAAATATCGCGGCCTCGACCGCTTCGACGCCCGCAAGGCCGTCGTCGCCGACCTCGAAGCCCTCAGCATTCTGGAAAAGACCGACAAGCACAAGCTCAAGGTGCCACGCGGCGACCGGACCAATGTCGTCATCGAGCCGATGCTGACCGACCAGTGGTTCGTCGCCATGTCGAAGCCGGGCGAGGACGGCAAGTCGATCACGGAAAAGGCCCTTGAGGTCGTCCATTCCGGCGAAATCAAGTTCTACCCGGAAAACTGGGTCAATACCTATAACCAGTGGCTGAACAACATCCAGGACTGGTGTATCTCCCGCCAACTGTGGTGGGGCCACCAGATTCCGGCCTGGTACGGCGACAATGGCCAGATTTTCGTCGCCCACAGCGAAGAAGAAGCCAAGGCCGCAGCCGCCAAGCAGGGCTACAGCGGGCCGCTCAAGCGTGACGACGACGTCCTCGACACCTGGTTCTCTTCCGCCCTGTGGCCGTTCTCGACGTTGGACTGGACCGGCGACGAAGCGATCGACGCGGTCAACCCGCTGTTGCAGCAATATTTGCCCTCCTCGGTGCTGGTCACCGGTTTCGACATCATCTTCTTCTGGGTCGCCCGCATGGTCATGATGACCAAGCAGATCACCGGCCAAATCCCGTTCAAGCACGTTTATGTGCACGGCCTGATCCGCGACGGCGAAGGCCAGAAGATGTCGAAGTCGAAGGGCAACGTGCTCGACCCGATCGACCTGATCGACGGCATCGGCCTCGAAGCGCTGATCGAAAAGCGCACCACCGGCCTGATGAACCCGAAGCAGGCGGAAAGCATCGCCAAGAAGACCAAGAAGGAATTCCCGGAAGGCATCGCCTCCTTCGGTACCGATGCGCTGCGCTTCACTTTCGCCAGTCTCGCCAGCCCCGGCCGCGACATCAAGTTCGACCTCGGCCGCTGCGACGGCTACCGCAATTTCTGCAACAAGCTGTGGAACGCCACCCGCTTCGTGCTGATGAACGTCGAAGGCCACGATCTGGCGCTGGAACACCAGCAAGGCGGCCCGGCCTGCGGTGGTTCCGCCCCGCTCGAGTTCTCCTTCGCCGACCGCTGGATCGTCAGCCAGTTGCAACGCGTCGAGCAGGAAGTCGAGCGCCACTTCACCGACTACCGTTTCGACCTGATCGCCCAGACCATCTACAAGTTCGTCTGGGACGAGTTCTGCGACTGGTACCTGGAAATCGCCAAGGTCGAGATCCAGACCGGCAACGATGCCCAGCAGCGCGGCGCCCGTCGGACTCTGGTGCGCACTCTGGAAGCCGTGCTGCGTCTGGCCCATCCGCTGATTCCGTTCATCACCGAAGAACTGTGGCAGACCGTCGCGCCGATCGCCGGCCGCAAGACGCATGACTCGATCATGCTTGCCGCCTACCCGCGCGCCGAAGAGTTCAAGATCGACCCGGCTTCGGAAGCCAAGGTCGAACGCCTGAAGGCCCTGGCCTACGCGACCCGCAACCTGCGCGGCGAGATGAACGTCTCGCCGGCTCTGCGCATGCCGCTGCTGGTCGCCGGTGGCGGCGCCGAAATTGGCGAGTTCGCCGCCATCCTGCAAGCTCTGGGTAAGCTGTCCGAGGTACAAATCGTCGACGACATGCCGGCCGATGCCATGGCCCCGGTCGCCGTGGTCGGCGAAACCCGCCTGATGCTGAAGGTGGAGATCGACGTCGCTGCTGAAAAGATTCGTCTGGCCAAGGAAATCGAAAAGCTGGAAAAGCAGATTTCGATCGCCCAAGGCAAGCTCAGCAACGAAGGTTTCGTCGCCCGCGCCCCGGCCGCCGTGATCGATCAGGAAAAGCAGCGGGTCGCCGATTTCACGGCGACGCTGGAACAACTCAAGCCCCAGTTGGCAAAACTGGGCTAACCAAGGAAAAGCATGACCCAAGACAAACGCGGTTTTTTCGCTCAGGTATTTCTTGCCATGATGATTTTCTGCGGCCTGGTCTGGATCTGGACCGTCGCCTTCATCGTCGCCTGGCCGTGGGACAAGAGCGATATCTGGAAGCCGGAATTCCGCGTGGTCGCCGTCTGCGAAAAGGATGAAACCTGTGGCGTTGCCTACGGCGAGTTGGCCGCAGCCCGGACCAGCGGGCTGCTCAAGACTCTGAACCTGCCGGACAATGCCGGGGACGTGATGGAAAAGGACGGCTGGCTGCAGTGGAAGAAGATCGACGGCGGCCTGATCGAGGCCAAGGCTTCGTCCTGGCACTTCCAGACCATCATTCGCTACAAGGTGGAAGACGAGCAGCCGATTCTCGTCGAATACCAGGACGTCAACGTCAAGGCCTTCTATTTCGGCATTGCCGCGGCGCTGTTCTCCCTGTTCGGCATCTACCTGCGCAAGTTCCGCCGCTAACTCTCAAGCCAGACTGCCCGGCATCCGAAAGACGCCGGGCAGTCAGTTTTCTGCTTCAGAAATACCCTCTCACCGCCTGAATTGGCCAACCCCTGCGGTCGACCGCCTAAAACAGGCAATATTCAAGGCGCCAGATGGTGCCTCAGATCAGGCGCACCGGGATCAAGCCGCGCAAGGCATTGCCCAGCCAGAAGCCGGCCGCCAGATCTTCGGCCACCAGTACCGCCTCCTGCGCCTGACCGCTGGCCAGCAGTTCGGCCCGCAAGACCCCCGGCAGTGCGCCACTGGATAATGGTGGCGTCAGCCAGACGCCATCGCGTTCGACGAACACATTGCTGCGCGCCCCCTCGGCCACCTCGCCCCGCTCGTTGAGAAAGACCAGATCGAACACCGGATCGTCCGCCGGCAAGTCGCGCAAGGCGGCATCGTAGAGCTCGCGGGCGGTCGTCTTGTGGCGGCGCAGCGGGTCGCTGGCCGCTATCCTTTGTGGCGCCAGCCGAGCCAGACGTTGAGCCGCCGGCGCCTCGGCCAGCGGGAAGGACTGCACCGCCAACTGGCCTGCCTTGTCCAGCGTAAGCCGGACGCGCCAGGTGCCTGCGCTCGGCTGGCTGGCCAAGACCTCGTGCAACAGGGCTTCATCCAGCGGAAAACCGAACCAGGCTGCCGAACGGCGCAAGCGGGCCAGATGGCCAGCCAGCCGGGGGTAAGCGCCGTTTTCCCGGCGCAGGGTTTCAATCAGTTGCAGACCGGGATCGCAATTGCGCAGGAAATCCGCCTTCAGCAGGCATTCGCGCCATTCCGCCTCCGGTACCGAGTCGGCCACCACGCCGCTGCCGATCCCCAGCTTGCCGCTGCCATCGGCCGCCAATTCCAGCGTGCGGATCGCCACATTGAGCCGGAAATCGCCATTCGGCGCCCGCCAGCCAAGCGCGCCGGTGTACAGGCCGCGCGCGGAGTTTTCCAGTTCGGCGGCGATCTGCGTTGCCCGGATCTTGGGCGCCCCAGTGATCGAACCGCAGGGAAATAGGGCGTGGAGAATCTCGCCAAAACTGCGCCCAGCCACCGTCGCCGAGACCTCGGAAACCATCTGCCAGACGCTGGGGTAGGCTTCGATCTCGAACAGCCGGTCGACCTTGACGCTGCCATTGCTTGCCACCCGTCCTAGATCGTTGCGCAAGAGGTCGACGATCATCAGATTCTCGGCCCGGTCCTTGGTCGAGGCACGCAGCACTTCGGCCGGCACGCTGCGCGGCGCGGTGCCTTTCATCGGCCGGGTCTGCAAACGGTCGCCGAGCCGCTCGAGGAATAGCTCGGGCGACAGGGAAACGATGCCCTGCCGCGCATCGCCGACAAAGCCGCCGTAGCGCACCGGCTGCTGCTCGCGCAGGCGGGCATAGAGAGCCAGCGGCGAACCAAACCACGCGAAGTGCAAGGGAAAGGTGAAATTGACCTGATAGCAGTCGCCATCGGAAATCAGCGTTTTGATGCGGTCGACCGCAGCAAGGTAGTCATATTCGCCGAGCGTCGGCTGCAGCGCGCCGACCCCGGCCGGATGGTCGGCAAGCTGAATCGCCAGCCACTGCTCGGCCTCGGCCTGACTCAGCCGCCGGCAATCGGCAAAGCGCCAGACCCGGGCCAGCGGGCGCTCCGGCCCCGGCGCCCAATCCGGCGGTGCCGTTTTCGGCTCCAGCACATAGCCCAGTTCGTAATCGAGTGCCATCACCGACCATCCGGGCTCTGCGTCGAGCCGGGCCAACAGTTCGCCGAGCGATGCCGCGTCATGGGCGGTCAGACAATCGATCAGACCATCGAAGCACCAAGCGGCGGGTTCGCCAGGAGGCGCCCGCCGGTCTTCAAGAAATGCGAAAAACGGGAGAGTTATTTGCGCTTGAGGAAAAACTCGAAGACGCGATTTTCCTCTTTCTGCTCAACCAGTTCGTTACCGGTCTGCTTGGCAAACGCCGGAAAATCCTTCAGCGACCCCGGGTCGGTCGCCAGCACGCGCAGGATCTGGCCGGTTTCCATCTCGGCCAGCGCCTTCTTGGTCCGCAGGATGGGCAACGGGCAATTCAGCCCCTGTACGTCGAGATCGCGATCAAAGTCCATGGTCGATAGGCCAGTTGGTGAGGAGAGCGATTTTAACCCTAATTGCGCTTTTCCTTGATTTCCTCAAGCTGGCGCTTTTTCATCTCGCGCAACCGGGCGTCGATCACTGACTGCTCGTAAAAATTCGCGTCACCCGCCTGCTGGGCCAGTTGCAACTGCTCGATGGCCCCCGCCGTTTGCCCCTGCAGCGCAAAGACCTCGGCCAGCGCCTGGTGCTGCTGCGCCCGCCGGCCCAACCCGGCGTAGCTTTCGGCCCGCATCTTGTGCAAGCGCACATCGTCCGGGTAATTCTGCAACTGTTGTTCGCTAAAGCGCAGCGCTTCGTCGAAGTGCCGACTGTTAATCAACGCGCTACCGTTACCGTAAATCAAGGCCATGTTGAGCGGAAAGCGAACCATAGCGTCACGATAGATTGCCAGGCCGCCAGCGACATCGCCCTGCCCCAGGCGCGCCTCGGCCAACAGGCGATCCAGCATGGCGGCCGAAATTTTCAGCTGGCGCGCCGCCAGGATTTCCCGCTCCGCCCCCGCCCAGTCGCGTGAGCGAAGCAACGCATAGGCATAGCCATAGTGGGCCGCCGCCTCGGAGCCATATTTTTTCTCGCTGAGCAAGGTCGAGAAATCCTTGACCGCCTCGGCCGGTACCCCTTGCATCGCCCGCAGCTTGGCCCGGACCAGCAGGAATTCGTTGCTATCCCGGACCTGCCGGTAAGGCAGCGACTGTTCCCGGTTCTGCATATCGGTCAGCCGCTCGCCGGTCAACGGATGGGTGCGCAGATAAGCCGTTGCGTTGTTTTCGTAGAGACGTACGGCTTTTTGCAGACGCAGGAAGAAGGCCGACATGCCGCGCACGTCAAAACCTGACTTGCGCATAATCTCGAAGCCGAAACGGTCGGATTCCCGTTCGAAGTCGCGGGAAAATGCCAGCTGGTTGGAAATTGCCCCTGCCTGCGTCGTTGCGATCGCCGCCCCCGCCAGTTGGCCGTTCGAGCGGGCGGCCAGCAAGGCCAGCGCCATCGCCACCATCGCAGCAATACTCACTTGTTTCGACTGGAAAACCTGGCGTGCAATATGGCGCTGCGTAACATGCGAAATTTCATGGGAGAGCACGCCCGCCAGCTCCGATTCGCTCTCGGCCGACAAAATCAAGCCGGTATGGACTCCGATATAACCGCCGGGCATGGCAAAGGCATTGATGCTCCGATCATTGACAGCAAAGAAGGTGAAGCCCATGCCCGGATCGTTGCTGACCGCGGCCAGGCGTCCGCCCAGTTGGTTCAGGTAAGCCTCGACATCGGGATCATCGAGATAGGCCGTATCGCGCCAGCGGATTTCATGCATGATCTGCTGGCCAATTTTCTTCTCGGTGCTCAACGACAAGGCATTGCTGGCAACATCACCCAACTCCGGCAGATCATCGGCGCGCAAGGGCTGGACGGCCAGCGCCAGAGCAAGCAATCCGGTGACGAAACGTTGGGCAAGATGCATGGTGCTATGATAGCGCAGCCTGATTGCGCCCCTTCCTGGTGCAACGTAACCCTCTGTAATTTCCCGTGACGAACCAAACCCTCACCCACTTTGACAGTACCGGCCGAGCCCATATGGTCGACGTCGGCCACAAGGCCGAAACGGCTCGTGTCGCCCGCGCTGCCGGCAGCATCTTCATGCAACCGGCGACGCTGGCGCTGATCCGTTCCGGCTCCGCCAAGAAAGGCGACGTCATCGGCATTGCCCGCATCGCCGCCATTCAGGCCTCGAAACGCACCGGCGAACTGATTCCGCTCTGCCACCCAATCGCCCTGACCCGCGTTGCCGCCGACTTCGTCATCGACGAAGCACAAAACGCCGTGCATTGCGAAGTCACCGCCGAATGCTTCGGCAAGACCGGTGTCGAAATGGAAGCACTGACCGCCCTCTCGGTCGGCCTGCTGACCATTTATGACATGGCCAAGGCCGTCGACCGCGGCATGCGGATCGACAACATCCGCCTGCTCGAAAAATCCGGCGGCAAATCCGGGCACTGGCTTGCCGAATAACACTACGCCAACATAGATCCCATGCTTGAACTACGTCGCAAACTACTCAAGGGTGGCAGCACCCTGCTGCTCTCGCCCCTGCTCGGCAGCTGCCTGCTGACGCCGAGCGCGCTGCTCGCGGCCGAATGGAACCGCAACGCCTTCACCGCCCGCACCATCAATGACGCCCTGAAGGCCTATGCCGGCAGCGGCGCCGCCGAATCGCGCGATATCGTGATCAGCGCCCCGGAAATTGCCGAAAATGGCGCAAAAGTCGAGATCGACATCAGCAGCAACCTGCCCAACACCAGAACCTTGGCCGTTTTTGCCGACAAGAACCCAATGCCACTCTGCGCCTCACTCGATTTTTCAGGGGCCGCCCTGCCCTATGTCCGCGTGCAATTAAAACTGGCCGAAACGACGCGGATTCGCGCTGTCGCCAAAACAGCCGACGGCAAGACCTACATCGCCTTTCGCGAAGTCAAGGTCACGCTCGGTGGCTGCGGAGGTTAAGCCATGGCCGACCAGATCAAGATCCGCGCTCAGGTTCAAGGTGAAATCACGGATATCCGGGTATTGATGCAACACCCGATGGAAACCGGACAACGCAAGGACGAACGGGGGCAGACGCTGCCCATCCACTTTATCCAGGCATTTACGGTCAGTCTCAATGGCAAACCGTTGATCGACGGCCAACTGAATACGTCGATTTCGAAAAACCCGCTCTTTGCCTTCAAGGCCCGCGGCGTCAAGCCCGGCGACAAATTGGCGGTCGCCTGGACGGACAACCTGGGCGACAAGCGTCAGGATGAAATCACCATCGCCTGAGTTGCGTTACCGCCGCGTCAGGCCATGAAAAAAGCCCGCCTAAATCAGGCGGGCTTTTGCTTTTCTGCGATCCGAGACTTAGGTGCTCTGGATGTTGGAAGCCTGTTTACCCTTGGGGCCTTGCACGACATCGAAGGAAACTTTTTGACCTTCCTTCAGAGTCTTGAAACCATTCATGTTGATGGCGGAGAAGTGAGCGAAAAGGTCTTCGCTGCCATCATCAGGAGTGATAAAGCCAAAACCCTTGGAATCATTAAACCACTTGACGGTGCCAATTGCCATGTCTGAAACTTTCTTACAAAAAACTAACAAATTACGGGTCTCCCCGACTCCCTGTTTGAGCTCAGCGACCCGGTGCTTGCGGCAACCTTGATGCATCTTGAATCCAAACACGATTGCTTTCTACGCCATTAGAATTATTGCGTCAAGATTTTTCGATGCTGCTCTGCAGCATTGTCAAACCAAGGGATTGCGCCAGATCAAGGACATCAAGACGAAAATGTGAACCACCATTTCTGTTGCACAATGAAGTGGACTGTATAGAATCGAAATCATGGCTACGAAGCATCAGGAAGACGGACTGCTGGAGGCACAACGTGCCAAATTGCAGCCGCCAAAAATGTACAAGGTAATGTTGCTGAACGACGACTTCACGCCGATGGAATTCGTCATTACCGTTCTGCAACGATTTTTTTCTCTGGATACTGAACAAGCGACGCGAATCATGCTCAAAGTTCACAATGAAGGCCGGGGTGTCTGCGGAGTTTTTCCGCGCGACATCGCAGCCACCAAGGTGGAACAGGTGAGCGCTTTTGCCCGCCAGCACCAACACCCGCTTGCTTGCGTCATGGAGGAAAACTGATGATTGCCCAGGAACTCGAAGTCAGCCTGCACATGGCTTTTGTCGAGGCGCGTCAAAAACGCCACGAGTTCATTACCGTCGAACACCTCCTGCTCGCGCTGATCGACAATCCGTCGGCCGCCGATGCCTTGCGCGCCTGCGGCGCCAAGCCCGACGTGTTGCGCAAGGATTTGACCAACTTCATCATCGAACATACGCCGACCGTATCCGGCGAGGACGATATCGATACGCAGCCAACGCTCGGCTTCCAGCGCGTCATCCAGCGCGCGATCCTGCACGTCCAGTCGTCCGGCAAGAAAGAGGTCAATGGCGCCAATGTTCTCGTTGCCATCTATGGCGAAAAGGATTCGCACGCCGTCTATTTCCTGCAAAAGCAGGGCGTCACCCGTCTGGACGTCGTCAATTACATCTCGCACGGTATCAGCAAGGTGCCGCAGCAAAAGGCTGCCGCTGAAGGCGAGACCGAAGTCGAAAGCGAACCGAGCCAGGCCGGTCCGCTCGAGCAATACACGATCAACCTGAACGCACTGGCCTTGCAGGGCAAGATCGACCCACTGATCGGGCGTGACAAGGAGCTGGAGCGCGTCATTCAAACGCTCTGCCGCCGGCGCAAGAACAACCCCTTGCTGGTCGGCGAAGCAGGTGTCGGCAAGACCGCGATTGCCGAAGGGCTGGCCCGCCGGGTGGTCGAAGGCGACGTGCCGGAGATTCTGGCCAAGGCCAATGTCTATTCGCTTGATATGGGCTCACTGCTGGCCGGCACCAAGTATCGCGGTGATTTCGAACAGCGCCTGAAAGGCGTTCTGAAGGCCCTGCAGGACAATCCGCACGCCATCCTGTTCATCGATGAAATCCACACCCTGATCGGGGCCGGTTCGGCCTCGGGTGGCACGCTGGACGCCTCCAACCTGCTCAAGCCTGCCCTCTCGTCAGGCCAGTTGAAGTGCATTGGCGCAACGACCTATACCGAATATCGCGGCATCTTTGAAAAGGATAGCGCGCTCTCCCGCCGCTTCCAGAAGATCGACGTCAACGAACCCTCGGTCGCCGAAACCGTTGAAATCCTGAAAGGCCTGAAGGCGCGCTTCGAGGCCCACCACGGCATCAAGTACTCGGCGACAGCCATTTCGTCGGCTGCCGAACTGGCGGCGCGCTACATCACCGACCGCCACCTGCCGGACAAGGCCATCGACGTCATCGACGAGGCCGGCGCAGCGCAGCGCATTCTGCCCAAGTCGAAGCAGAAGAAGGTGATCAACAAGACCGATATCGAGGAAATCGTCGCCAAGATTGCCCGCATCCCGTCGCAGCACGTCACGCTAGACGATCGCGGCGCGCTGAAAAACCTCGACCGCGACCTGAAGGCGGTCGTCTTCGGCCAAGACAAGGCAATTGATGCACTGGCCAAGGCGATCAAGATGGCCCGTTCCGGACTCGGCAACCCGGGCAAGCCGATTGGCTCCTTCCTGTTCAGCGGCCCGACCGGCGTCGGCAAAACGGAAGTTGCCAAGCAACTGGCCTACTGCCTCGGCATCGAACTGACCCGCTTCGACATGAGCGAATACATGGAACGCCATGCCGTCTCTCGCCTGATCGGCGCGCCACCGGGTTATGTCGGTTTCGACCAGGGCGGCCTGTTGACCGAAGCGGTGACCAAGAAGCCGTATTGCGTTCTGCTGCTCGACGAAATCGAGAAAGCGCATCCGGATATCTTCAATATCCTGTTGCAGGTCATGGATCACGGCACGCTGACCGACAACAACGGGCGCAAGGCCGATTTCCGCAACGTCGTCATCATCATGACGACCAATGCCGGCGCGGCCGACCTGCAAAAGTCCAGCATGGGCTTCACCGCTGCCAAGCAGTCGGGTGACGAAATGGCCGAAATCAAGCGGCTGTTCACGCCGGAATTCCGCAACCGCCTCGATGCCACCATTTCCTTCGCTTCGCTCGACCGCGAGGTCATCCTGCGCGTCGTCGACAAGTTCCTGATGCAGCTTGAGGAACAGTTGCACGAGAAGAAGGTGGAAGCGCATTTCAGCGATGCCGTGAAGGAAATGCTGGCCGAAAAAGGCTTCGACCCGCTGATGGGCGCCCGCCCGATGTCACGTCTGATTCAGGACACCATCCGCTCCGCCTTGGCCGACGAACTGCTGTTCGGCCGCCTGGCCAGCGGCGGGCGGGTCACGGTCGACCTCGACAAAGAGGGCAAAATCAAACTCGATTTCGAAGAAGAAAAGAGCGAAGCCGTCGTCTAGGCGTCACACCACATTCCAACAAGCCATGCGATGCATGGCTTTTTTTCTGTCAGGGAGACAACCGTGAGTTTTAAAACACCCGACCTATGCGATGAATTCGAAGTAGACCTGGGCGACAGCCTGCGCGTCGTGGCCCCCATGTTCCAGCGCTATGGCGGGCGCAACAGTTTCTCTGGCGAGATTGTCACGCTGAAGCTCTTCGAGGACAACTCGCTGGTTCGTGAAGCCTTTGCCGATAACGGTAAAGGCAAAGTCCTGGTGATCGATGGCGGCGGATCGCTGCGCTGCGCGCTGGTCGGGGACCAACTGGCCATTCTGGCGCAAAAGAACGGCTGGGAAGGCGTCGTCGTTTATGGCTGCATCCGTGACTCCGGCGATATCAACGGCATCGAAATCGGCGTACGCGCCCTGAACACCCACCCGCAAAAAAGTATCAAGAAAGGTGTCGGCGACAAGAACATCGCCGTCACCTTCGGCGGCGTCACTTTCAAACCGGGCGAATGGCTCTACGCCGATGAAGATGGCGTACTGGTTTCCGCCAAGCCGCTCGTCTAGTCAAATAAACAAAGGGGGCCGCAGCCCCCTCGTTCAATCAGCTGTCGAGCAGCACACTGCTCTCGCAGCCAACCCGCAAACCGCCCCAGTGCCGGCCATCGACGATGATCGGCAGATTGATCTCGGACAGCACTTCGCCGGTATCACGGGCGTAGGTCTGGAGCAGCAGCGGCCGCGTATTTTTGGCTGCCCGCTGCCCGGTCGGGTCGTCCCAGATCCGTCGCGTCCGGTTGCCCACCAGGTCGGCCTGGTAATCGCCGGTCAAGGGCTTGGAATATTTCAGGTTGTGGATCGCCCCGTAACCCTGGGTATCGACCATCAGCGCGTACACACCGCCGCGCAACTGGCCCAGCGCCTCTTCGGCCAGCGGCTGGATTTCGCGCTCGAACGCAGCGGCATAACTGACTTCGAACTTCTGCGGATTGGTATTCGGGATCGGCCGATAACGCTGATCCCAGATATCAATGCCGCGCTTCGACATCTCCTGCATCGTGTCCTGCAGGCGCAGCAGCATCTTGCGGGCCTGATCGACATTGAAGTCGAACGAGCCGCGCCCGATTTTGAACCGCGAAACCAGTTCCTGAACGCTCTCGGTGGCCCGACTCAGCGTCTGGGTCGAGGTTTCGGACGACTGCATGCTGCCGGAAACCTCGTTCGACAAGGTATAGACCTGTGACACCGCCTCATGGACCTGGCCATTGGTCGCCGTCAACTCTTCCATGGCCGAGGCAATCTGGTTCAACTGATCGCCGGTATGCTCGAAGTTGCTGACCATGCGCTTGAACTCGGCGGATGAGCGCTCGACCACCTGCCTGGTTTGCTGAATATCAGTATTGATAACCTCGTTCTCATCCTGCGTTTCACGCACCAGCGAGATCATGCCGCCGATGTTGTCATTGATTTCCTGCGTCGCGACATTGACCCGCTCCGCCAGCTTGCGTACCTCGTCGGCCACCACGGCGAAACCCCGCCCCATTTCGCCGGCCCGGGCCGCCTCGATGGCGGCGTTGAGGGCGAGCAGATTGGTCTGATCGGCAATTTCCTTGATCAGGCCAGCGATCTTGCGGATGCTGTCGGAGCGCTGCGCCAAATGGCCGACCGTATCGTTGAAGGCAGAAAGCTTGTCGCTGACCGTCTGGACCTTGCTAACGATGTCAAACATCTCGCCCAGCGAGGCGCGTGCGGTTTCAAGATTGGATTCCGTCGACTGGGAAATCAGCTCAGCGGAGGCAGAAACCTCGTGGATGGCCTGAATGGCTTCCGTGCTAGCACCGAACACCGCGTTGGCAATTTCGCCCTGTTGCGTTGCCCGCTGCGCGGTCGAGGCCACCGTTTTCTTCACGAGCACGGCCTCGCGAGCGATATTGACGCTCATCTTGCGCACTTCGTTGATGATTTCCCGCATCTTGTCGGCGAAGCGATTGTAGGACTCGGCCAGTCCGCGCAATTCGTCGTGAGTAATGGTCGGCAAATTGCGCGAGAAATCCCCCTCGCCGCGTGCGATCTCGTCGAAAATCGTTGAGATCAGCTTGATCGGCCGCAGGATCAAATGGCGGATATAGAGAATCTGCAGGACATTCCAGAGCAGGGCAAAAACGGTCATCCCGATCATCAGCGTCAGACCGCTATCCATGCCCTCGGATATCCGCTGCAACACCTCTGTATTGACGCCGCCACGGGCCAGCTCGTCAGCGACCAGCCCTTTCTGGTGCAAGTAGATCGCCAGATAAGCCAGATCGACAAAGAACAGGATCAAAAAGCTCATCAGCTTTTTGGTCAGCGAATTCCAGAATGTGCGTTCATTCCATTCGTATAATCGCCGCAAAGTTTCCATTTTTGTAACCTGAAATTCAAAATTCGATGAATTCAATACTCCTTCCTCGACGCCGTCAAGCCAGCAAAAGGAGTACATAACGACGAACTCAGGTGGCCATGCAGCAAAAAAGGACCGGAAAGCATTTCACAGACTCAAAAAACATTTCATATCGTGAAACATTGAACATAAGCCAATGTTTAATAACAAAAATAAATTGTCTTATGTCTTATATAAGACTATTGCTGCCCTGCGCAAAAATAACTATACTTTGATCCATCGGCACTGCATCTCAAGCAAGCGCTTGCAGACCGTACCCCAAAACCAAATCTCTTGAGGAATTCACCATGAGCACTCGCGAACAGCAAATCGCCGCCCTCGAAAAAGACTGGGCTGAAAACCCCCGCTGGAAAGGCATCAAGCGCGGTTATTCCGCTGCTGACGTCGTCCGCCTGCGTGGTTCTTTCCAGGTCGAGCACACCCTGGCCCGTCGCGGCGCCGAAAAGCTGTGGGATCTGGTCAACAACACCCCCTACGTCAACTGCCTGGGCGCCCTGACCGGCGGTCAAGCCGTTCAGCAAGCCAAGGCCGGCATCAAGGCGATCTACCTGTCCGGCTGGCAAGTTGCTGCCGACAACAACGAATACGCTGCCATGTACCCGGACCAGTCGCTGTACCCGGTTGACTCCGTGCCGAAGGTTGTCGAGCGCATCAACAATGCCTTCAACCGCGCCGACGAAATCCAGTGGTCGAAGAACATCAACGCCGGCGATGCTGGTCACGTTGAATACCATCTGCCGATCGTGGCCGATGCCGAAGCCGGTTTCGGCGGCGTGCTGAACGCCTACGAACTGATGAAGGCCATGATCCGCGCTGGCGCTGCCGGCGTGCATTGGGAAGACCAACTGGCTTCCGTCAAGAAGTGCGGCCACATGGGTGGCAAGGTGCTGGTGCCGACCACCGAAGCCGTGCAGAAGCTGATCGCTGCCCGTATGGCGGCCGACGTCTATGGTGTGCCGACCCTGGTCATCGCCCGTACCGATGCTGAAGCGGCCGACCTGATCACCTCCGACTACGACGACAATGACAAGCCGTTCCTGACCGGCGAGCGTACAGCCGAAGGCTTCTACAAGACCAAGAAGGGTCTGGAGCAGGCCATCTCCCGCGCCGTCGCTTACGCCGAGTACGCCGACCTAGTGTGGTGCGAAACCGGTACGCCGGATCTGGAATTTGCCCGCAAGTTCGCCGAAGCCGTACATGCCAAGCACCCGGGCAAGATGCTGGCCTACAACTGCTCGCCGTCCTTCAACTGGAAGAAGAACCTGGACGATGCCACCATCGCCAAGTTCCAGCGCGAACTGGGCGCCATGGGCTACAAGTACCAGTTCATCACCCTGGCTGGCATTCACTCCATGTGGTACAACATGTTCGATCTGGCCCAGGACTACGCCAAGCGCGGCATGTCGGCCTACGTCGAGAAGGTTCAGGAACCGGAATTCGCTGCCCGCGACCGTGGCTACACCTTCGTCTCGCACCAGCAGGAAGTCGGCACCGGTTACTTCGACGACGTCACCACCGTGATCCAGGGTGGCAAGTCCAGCGTTACCGCGCTGACCGGCTCGACCGAAGAAGAACAGTTCCACTAAGCAACCGCTTTTGAAATTGCTGCCCTACCGGGCAGCAACAAAGGCCGGCACTCATAAGGTGTCGGCCTTTTTCACGTTGGCTGGGCAAGCATCCGGTGGAGCGAAAATTCGCCGCCGGAACAAGCACTCAATCGATGCTGAAGTGCTTTTGGAGATTCGCCAGGTACAAGTTTTCTTTCGCTGCCTTGCTGCAGTTGCGCAATGCAACCGGCTTGCCTTTGGCCTGCTGCGAATCGTGCAGGATCAGCAGCATGCCCAGCGCGGCGCTATCCAGGCTGGTCACGCCGGACAAATCAACATCGAAGCGTTGATCCCCGGTATCTGCTGCATGCTGCTTGATCTGCCCCATGAATTCCCTGTGGCAGGAAAAACCGAAGGGACCGACTATGTACAGGACTTTTTTTCCATGCGCCGAATTGCGCCACTCAATGCCCATTTCTCTCTCCCTGCTTGTTGCTTGTTATGACCGAACGATAAGCCTAGCAATTGCGGGTTGCAATATGATTAAACGCTTCGCTTGGCAACTGGCGATGAATGGCGGCAAAAACAGCAAAAACCTGTTGTATTCGGTACTCTATTTCAGTTTTTTTGCGATTAATAATATTCTTCTAAATAGCCGGAACAGGCCTCGGTGCATCGCTTAAAATGTTGACACATTGATAACTAGAAAGCTTCGCCAGTGGCGCGGAAAGCGCCAGCAGGCAAGCAGCGGGAACAGCCTCTTGCGTTCAAACTCTGCTTCATCCGGTTTTTTCGTCACACTCGTTCGTCTTTGTGTTGTGGCCACCTTATGGCTGTCGCCCGGCGCCCACGCCCATGAAAATGGCGTTGTCCGCATCGGCATACTGGCTTTTCGGGATATCCAGTCGACCCATCAGCAGTGGTCAGCCCTGGAACGCTACCTGAGCGAAGAGATTGGCGCGCAGCAGTTCTCGGTCGTCCCGATGTATCTCGATGACCTCAGCCAGGCGGTGGCCGCCGGCGAAGTCGACTTCGTGCTGACCCAGCCCGAGCACTACGTGTTGTTGCGCGCCCGCCATGGCCTGGCGGCCGTGTCCACCTTGATGTCGATGGTCGGCGAGCAGCCGGTAGCGCAATTCGGCGGCGTGATCTTCACCCGGGCCGGGCGTCCGGATATCAACAGCCTGAGCGATGTGAAGGGCAAGACGGTCGCCTCGACCCACCAGAACTCGTTCGGCAGCTATCGCATCCAGCAATGGACCTTGCTGGAGGCCGGCCTGCGACTCCCCGCCGATCTGAAAAACGTCGTTTTTACCGGTGCACCGCAGGACCAGGTGGTCGAACAGGTGCTGCGCGGGCAAGTCGATGTCGGTTTCATTCGCAGCGGCCTGCTCGAATCCATGGCGCACGAAGGGCGGCTGGATCTGGCCGCGATCAAGGTGCTGAACCGGCAAACGGTCAGCGGCTTCCCTTTGCTGCTATCGACCGAGCTTTTCCCGGAATGGCCGTTCTCGGCCGCCCACGATGTGCCGGAACCGCTGATCAAGGCAGTGACGCTGGCCCTGCTGAAGATCACACCGCAACACCCGACCGCGGTCAGCGGCAAGTTCTACGGCTTTTCGCCGCCCGCCGACTACAGCCGACTCGAATCGGTAATGCTGGCCTTGCGCGCCCACCCGGATCGCCTGGAACATTTCGATGCTCGCGACATTGTCGAAAAATACTCGCTGCAGGTTGCCGGCGGCTTGAGCGCCCTGCTCGGCCTGGCGCTGCTCGCCCTGTTCAAGCTGACCCGGTCGCGGCGCCAGATCGGGATCGCGTTGCGCGAACGGGCCAGCCTGCTCGACAGCCTCGGCGAAGGGGTCTATGGCATCGATCCGGCCGGCCGCTGCACCTTCATCAATCCGAAAGGGCTGGAAATGCTCGGCTGGACGAGCGAGGAGATCATCGGCTTCGACCAGCACCGGCTGTTTCACCATTCCAAGCCGGACGGCTCGCCTTACCCGCATGCCGACTGCCCGATGTACCAGACCTTGCACGACGGCAAGCGGCGCCAGGGCGAAGAGTGGTTTTTCCGCAAGGACGGCCAAGGCTTCCCGGTGCAATACTCGGTGACGCCGATCGCCGAGCAGGCCGGCCATGACGGTGCGGTGATCACCTTCCGCGACATTTCAGAGGCCCGCAAGGCCGACGAGTTGATGCGCATCGCCGCCATCGCCTTTGAAACGCAGGAGGCGATGGTCGTCACCGACGCCCGCAGCCAGATCCTGCGGGTCAACCGCGCTTTCAGCGAAGTGACCGGCTACAGCCCGGCCGAAGCGATCGGCCAGACGCCTGCGCTGCTCAAGTCCGGCTACCACGAGGACAGTTTTTACCAGGAGATGTGGGCGACGCTGAAGGAACAGGGCTTCTGGCGCGGCGAGATCTGGAATCGCCGGAAAAACGGCGAGATCTACCCGGAATGGCTGACCATCTCGGCCGTTCGCGGCGCGCAGGGCGACGTGACGCATTATGTCTCCTCCTTCCTCGACATCACACAACGCAAGGAAGCCGAGGAGCAGATCCAGTTCCTCGCCCTCTACGACCCGCTGACCCACCTGCCCAACCGTCGCCTGCTCAACGAGCGCCTGGCCAAGGCGGTGGCCGCCAGCGGCCGCCAGCGCCGCCATGCCGCGCTGCTGTTCATCGATCTCGACAATTTCAAGATGATCAACGACTCGATGGGTCACGACATCGGCGACCTGCTGCTGCGCCAGGTCGCGCTGCGCCTGCGCGACTCGGTGCGCAGCAACGATACGGTAGCCCGCCTCGGCGGCGACGAGTTCGTCATCCTGCTCGAAGAACTGAGCCCGAAGATCCACGAGGCAACGGCCCAGATCGAGCACATCGCCCAGAAGATGCTGGACGCGCTCGGCCGGCCCTACAAGTTCGGCGAGTTCTCCCACCATTGCACGGCCAGCATCGGGGCGATTCCTTTCATGGACGCCGGCGAAACCATCGAAAGCCTGCTCAAGTCGGCCGACATGGCGATGTACAAGGCCAAGGCGGCCGGCAAGAATCGCCTGTTCTTCTTCGATCCGGCGATGCAGACCGAAGTCGAAACCCGCGCCGCCCTCGAACGGGATTTGCGCCAGGCCCTGCTCGAACAGCAATTCGTCCTCTACCTGCAGCCGCAGGTCGATCAGTTTGCCCAAGTGCTCGGCGCCGAAGCGCTGATCCGCTGGCAGCACCCGAAACGCGGCCTGATTGCGCCGGCCGAGTTCATCCAGGTGGCCGAGGAAACCGGCCTGATCCTGCCGATCGGCCAGTGGGTACTCGAAGAAGCCTGCCGCCAGCTCGCCCGCTGGAAAAACCAGGCCGCGACCGCATCACTGACGCTGGCGATCAATGTCAGCGCCCTGCAATTCCGCAACAGCGCCTTCATCGACGACGTGGCGCGCGCCATTGGCGAAGCCGGCGCGCCGGCCAGCCAGCTGAAGCTGGAGATCACCGAATCGCTGCTGCTCGAAGACATCGACGGCACCATCACGCGCATGCAGACCCTGAAAAGCGAACTCGGCGTCGGCCTGTCGCTCGATGACTTCGGCACCGGCTACTCGTCGCTGAGCTATCTGAAGCAACTGCCGCTCGACCAGATCAAGCTCGACCGCAGTTTCGTCAGCGACATCGACCGCAACCCGAACGATGCGGCAATTGCCGAAGCCGTCATTGCCCTCGGCCGCTCCTTTGCGATCAGCGTCATTGCCGAAGGCGTCGAAACCGATGAGCAACGCGCAGCGTTGCTGGCCCGCGGCTGCCATGCCTTCCAGGGCTTTCTCTTCGGCCGGCCGGGGCCGATCGCCGAATTCCCGGTCGGCCAGAGCGGCCGTTAAGGCAAGGCCGGCGGTCGACTGCCTGAAAAGGGCAATTTTCAGCGCCCGCTTGCCGGCCGGCCCCTACACCGAGGGCCGCGTCCACATCCAGGCCAGCACGCCGGCACCGACCGCGCCGGGCAACCAGCGCCACGGCTCGGGCAAGCCGAACCAGCCGCTCACGGCACTGATCGCCAGCATCCCGCTGGCAGCGTATTTCGCCACTTTCGGGATCGCCCGGTGATCGCGCCAGGCGCGGATTGCCGGCCCGGCGGTCGGGTGCGCCAGCAACCTGGCCTCCCACTCCGGATGCGAACGGGCGAAGAAATAGGCGGCGAGCAGCAGGAAAGGTGTCGTCGGCAAGAGTGGCAGCACCGCGCCGACCACGCCCAGGGCGACCGACAGCAGACCGAGAGCACGATAGACCGGTGTTTTCATCGGGTGCAGCCTAGCGCAATTCCCAGTAGCTCGGCCGGCCGTAGGTTTCCTTCAGCAGGTCGATGAACAGCCGGACGCGCAGCGGCAGATGCCGGCGTTGCGGGAAGACGGCGTAGATGCCGAGCGGTGGCGCCTGCCAGGCATCGAGCACCGAGGTCAGCCGCCCCTCCTTCAGGTCCTGCCCGACCTCCCACAGCGAACGCCAGGCCAGGCCGCGCCCGGCCAGCGCCCATTCATGCAGCACCGCGCCGTCGTTGCATTCGAAAGCCCCGTTCACCTTCAGCGTTTCGACCTCGCCGCTGACCGGGTTGCGAAACAGCCAGCCGCGCTGCTGGCCGAGCGACAGGCAGTTGTGGCCGGCGAGGTCGGCCGGCTCGCGCGGCACGCCATGGGCGACCAGATAGGCCGGGCTGGCCACCACCATGCGGCGCATTTCGCCGAGGCGGACGCTGACCAGGCTGGAATCGGTCAATTCGCCGATGCGGATGGCGCAGTCGATGTTTTCATTGACCAGGTCGACCAGGCGATCGCTGAGGTTCAGATTGACCCGAACCTCCGGGTTGGCCAGCATGAAATCGCCGACCAGCGGTGCCACGTGCCGCCGACCGAAGCCGGAGGGCGCCGAAATACGCAACTGGCCGCTGGCCCGCACGCTGCCCAGCGAGACGGCAGCCTCGGCATTGGCCAGATCGTTGAGCACTTTCTGGCAATCCTCGAGAAAGGCCTGGCCTTCGAAAGTCAGCGTCAGCTTGCGCGTTGTCCGCACCATCAGGCGCACGCCCAGCCTGGCCTCCAGGGCATCCAGCCGGCGGCCAATGATCGCCGGCGTCACCCCTTCCTGGCGGGCTGCGGCCGACAGACTGCCGCGTGTCGCGACATTGACAAAGGCCGTGATCTGCTTGAAGGAGGACATTCGCTTTATACCTCAGGTAAAAGAATCTTCGCCAAAACGCCGGCTTATTTTATCTCTCAAGTAACAATAGAATCCAATTCATCCGCTAACCACGCCCTTCAGGCCATCCACAATGCAAACCACCGAAATGCTCCTCGTCGGTGCCGGCGCTTTCCTCGCCGGCGGCATGAACGCCATGGCCGGCGGCGGTACCTTTTTCTCCTTTCCCGCCCTGCTCGCCGCCGGCGTACCACCGGTCATGGCCAACGCCAGCAACACCGTCGGCCTCTGTCCGGCCAGCCTGGTCAGCGCCTGGGCCTATCGTCGCGAAGCCTTGCGCCATGGCAAATGGGCCCTGCTGCTGGTCGCCGTCTCGCTACTCGGCGGCATCGCCGGCGGCCTGTTGCTGCTCGCCACCAGTAACGAATCCTTCTCGCGCCTGATTCCCTGGCTGCTGCTGATCGCCACCGCCCTGTTCGCCTTCAGCGGCCAGTTCTCGCGCCTGATCAAATGGGCCAAGGGCCGGCTGGGCGGTGACGTCAGCGTGCGCAACCCGGGCGGCCCGGGCGGCGCCCTGTTCCAGCTCGTGGTCGCCATCTATGGCGGCTTCTTCGGCGCCGGGATGGGCATCCTGACGCTGGCCGCGCTGTCCATCCAGGGCTTCGAGGACATTCAGGAAATCAATGCGCTGAAGAACCTGACCTCCGGCATCAACTATTTCGTTTCATCGACCACCTTCATCATCGCCGGTGCAGTCAGCTGGCCGCACACCACGGTCATGCTGATCACCGCGATGGCCGGCGGCTATGCCGGCGCCTCGGTCGCCCGCCGCCTGCCCGCCATCTGGCTGAAGCGGCTGGTGATCGCCGTCGGCGCCAGCCTGACCGTCATCTATTTCATCAAGACCTACGCTTAACCTTCAACCTAAGGAGCTTTCCATGAGCCTCAACCTTCCGCAAGGCGTGCAAATCACCGGCGACATCAAGCCGGGTTACGAATCCGTCCTCACCTTCGAAGCGCTCGAACTGGTCGCCAAGCTGCACCGCGCCTTCGAAGCCCGCCGCCAGGAACTGCTCAAGGCCCGCGTCGTCCGCCAGGCCCGCATCGATGCCGGCGAAATGCCGGACTTCCTGCCGGAAACCAAGCACATCCGCGAAGGCGACTGGAAGGTCGCACCGATCCCGCCGGCCCTGCACTGCCGTCGTGTCGAAATCACCGGGCCGGTCGAAGCCAAGATGATCATCAACGCCTTCAATTCGGGCGCCGATTCCTACATGACCGACTTCGAGGACTCCAATTCCCCGAACTGGGACAACCAGATCCAGGGCCAGATCAACCTGTACAAGGCGATCCGCCGCGAACTCTCGTTCAAGGGCGAGAACGGCAAGGAATACAAGCTGAACGACAAGATCGCCACCCTGCAGATCCGTCCGCGCGGCTGGCACCTCGACGAAAAGCACGTGCTGGTCGACGGTCAGCGCGTCGGCGGCGGCATTTTCGACTTCGCCGTCGTCTTCTTCCACAACGCCAAGGAACAGATTGCCCGCGGCGCCGGCCCCTTCTTCTACCTGCCGAAGATGGAAAGCCACCTCGAAGCCCGCCTGTGGAACGACATCTTCGTCATGGCCCAGGACCACATCGGCCTGCCGCAAGGCACCATCAAGGCCACCGTGCTGGTTGAAACCATCCTCGCCACCTTCGAGATGGAAGAAATCCTCTACGAACTGCGCAACCACTCCGCTGGCTTGAACGCCGGGCGCTGGGACTACATCTTCTCCTGCATCAAGAAGTTCAAGAAGAACAAGAACTTCTGTCTGGCCCAGCGCAGCGCCATCACCATGGAAGTGCCCTTCATGCGCTCCTACGCCCTGGCCCTGGTCCAGGCCTGTCACAAGCGCGGCGCCCCGGCGATGGGTGGCATGTCGGCCCTGATCCCGATCAAGAACGACCCGGTGGCCAATGAAAAGGCGCTGGCCGGCATCCGCCACGACAAGACCCGCGACGCCAACGACGGCTACGACGGCGGCTGGGTGGCCCACCCGGGCCTGGTGCCGATCGCCATGGAAGAGTTCGTCAAGGTTCTCGGCGACAAGAAAAACCAGTTCGAGAAGCAGGTCGATGGCAATTTCGGCCCGGCCCAGTGGCTCGACTTCAAGCCGGAAACCCCGATCACCGAAGCCGGCCTGCGCAACAACATCAACGTCGGCATCCACTACCTCGGCTCCTGGCTGGCCGGCAACGGCTGCGTGCCGATCCACAACCTGATGGAAGATGCGGCCACCGCCGAAATTTCCCGCTCGCAAGTCTGGCAGTGGGTGGTTTCGCCGAAGGGTATCCTCGACGACGGCCGCAAGGTCACCGAAGAGATGGTCCGCCCGATGATCGCCGAGGAACTGGCCAAGGTTAAGGTCACCGTTTCCGCCCAGGGCGAAGACACCGCCACCTACGACCAGGCCGCCGTCATCTTCGACAAGATGTCGCTGACCCCGGATTACCCGGAATTCCTGACCCTGCCATTGTACGAAGCGATGGCCTGATTCCCGGAGAGGAAGCGGAGAGGGACCGAAGCGCCGGGGCAACCCGGCGTTTTTTGTTGACCACTGAAACTCTAGGGGCAGGTTCCCCGCTCGGAATTACCAACTTTTGCGGTCAACCGGATTTTTCGGCCCAAATTGAAAATCCAGCAGACTTTGAAAAAACATCTACACCTCGCCGGGAAAATTTATACAATTCAACCAATCAATTGATTAATTTGTATAAATGCTAACTCGCTCAATTACCCCGACGCTCCAACGTCTGGCTGCTAGCTTTCCGGTACTGGCAATGACCGGGCCACGACAGTCGGGCAAGACCACCTTAGCTCGCCACCAGTTTGCCGACAAACCTTATGTCAGCCTGGAAGACCCCATTGAGCGAGCCTTTGCCAACGAAGACCCGCGTGGTTTTCTGGCTCGCTTCACCCAAGGCGCAGTCTTCGACGAAGCCCAGCGTTGGCCAGATCTCTTCTCACACCTGCAAGGTATGGTCGATGCCGATCGCCGGCCCGGCCGCTTTATCCTCACCGGCTCACAACAATTCGGCCTGCTCGCCGGGGTCACCCAGTCGCTTGCCGGCCGGGTCGGCATGACCCGCCTGCTGCCGCTCGCCGCCTCAGAAATCCCGGCCGTCGCCGACCGCCAACTCTCGCTCGATGGCCTGATGCTCAAGGGCGGCTACCCGGCGCTGCATACCCAGCCCGTCGAACCTGCCGACTGGTTCGCCAGTTACATTGCCACCTACGTCGAGCGCGATGTCCGGCAAGTACTGAACGTCCAGAGCCTGCCCACTTTCCAGCGCTTCCTGCGCCTGTGCGCCGGTCGTACCGGACAACTCCTCAATATCAGCGCCCTCGCCAGCGAAGCCGGCATCACAGCCCACACTGCAAAAAGCTGGCTCGCCGTACTCGAATCCAGCGACCTCATCCACCTGTTGCCCCCGTATTTCCGCAATTTCGGCAAGCGCCTGGTCAAAATGCCGAAACTGTATTTTCTCGACACCGGCCTCGCCTGCTGGCTACTCGGCATCCGCAGCGAAGAGGTACTCGCCCTGCACCCGCTGCGCGGCGCACTGTTCGAAAATTGGGTGGTCAGTGAATTCATTAAAGCTCGCTACAACCAGGGCCAGCCTAGCGACCTCTACTTCTGGCGCGACAACAATGGTTTGGAAGCCGATCTGATTTTCGAGCAGGACAACCGCCTGCAAATGGTCGAAATCAAGTCCGGGCAAACCATCACCAGCGACACCATCCGCGCCGGACAACGGGCCACCCGCATGGCCGAAGACGAAGCGCTGACCCCCTGGTTGATCTATGGCGGCGACGAAAGCCACGAACGCAGCGGCGTGAAAATCTTTGGCTGGCGGGACTTTCCGGCGGCTATTTTGTAGCCATGAAAGCCCGCAGCTTGAGTGCCGCGGTCAACCAGAAAAACACAACAAAAAGCCAAACTCCAATCAAGCCAGCCCGTGCCAAAATCTCGCCTTCAGCAAATAACCCGTAAAACATAAAAAGCACTCAATGACCACCTTCAGCACCATCTTCAAAGACGCTAACATCCGTAACAGCCTTATTCAATTTACGGATGCCCATCTCGACCGGCTGGAAACCAGCCTCTTCGACAAAAACGGCAAGCCGGCGCTGAAGTGCCTGGTCACCGGCAAGGAAAAACTAGCGAAGCCCGAAGAGATCGTCCGTCAACTTTGGTTGCTCGAACTTACGGAAACCTACGGCTACCCACTCAGCCGCATCCAGATCGAATACCCGATCACCTTCGGCCGCGACACTTCCAAGCGTGCCGACATCGTGGTCATGGATGCAGACCACGCCGACACGCCCTACATCATCGTCGAGGTCAAAGCCGCCAAGCTCAAGGATGGCAAGGAACAACTGCGCTCCTACACCCACGCCAAAGGCGCGCCGCTCGCCCTGTGGAGCAATGGCGCGCTGGCCGTCATCTGGCACCGCAAGAACCCCAATTACTTCGTCGAAATCCCCGACCTGCCCAAGGTCACGCAAACCATTGACGACATCGCCGGCCAGCCGTGGACGGTAGACGTCCTGATCGACATCGAAAACAAGCGCATGGCCGAAGGCAAAGGCGCGCGCAGCCTCAAGCAATTGATCGAGGACATGGAAGACGAAGTCCTCGCCAACGCTGGCGTCGACGCCTTTGAGGAAGTCTTCAAGCTAATCTTCACCAAGCTCTACGACGAGATGTATTGCTTCCGGGGTCGCCACAAATACCTGCGCTTCCGCAATAGCAACACCGCCGCCCAACTCAAGGCCAACATCCAGAACCTATTCGACGATGCCAAGAAACAATGGGGTGGCGTCTTTCAGGACGACGACAAGATCAAACTCAGCCCCGAGCACCTGCAAGTCTGCGTCGGCTCGCTCGAAGAATGGAAACTCTTCAACTCCAATCTGGACGTGGTGGACGAAGCCTTCGAATACCTCGTCAACAAATCCTCAAAGGGCGAAAAAGGCCAATACTTCACGCCGCGCTGGGTCATCGACATGTGCGTCAAGATGATGAACCCGCAAGAGTCCGAAACCGTTATCGACACCGCCTGTGGCTCGGCCGGCTTCACCGTGCACGCCATCTTCCACGTCTGGAAGCAGATCCTCGAAGCCGAAGGACTGCCGGTTTCCCACCTGTTCACCATGGAAGACAAGCCGCAACGCTGCAAGGATTACGTCGCCGACAAAGTCTTCGCCATCGACTTCGATGAAAAATCGGTGCGCGTCGCCCGCTGCCTCAACCTAATTGCCGGCGACGGCCAGACCAACGTGCTGCACCTCAACACCCTCGACTACCCGCGCTGGGACAAGCGCATCAAGGACGACGAGGACTGGCAGGAAACCTACGGCCCCGGCTGGACAAAACTCAAAAAGTTGCGCGCCCAAAAAAGCGACAACCGCAACTTTCAGTTCGACGTACTCATGGCCAACCCGCCCTTTGCCGGTGACATCAAGCAAAGCGACATGCTCAGCCCCTACGAACTGGGCCACAAAAACAACGGCAAGCTGGAAAGCAAGGTCGGCCGCGACCTGCTCTTCATCGAACGCAACCTTGATTTTCTCCGCCCCGGCGGGCGCATGGCCGTCGTGCTGCCGCAAGGCCGTTTCAACAACGCCAGCGACAAGCGCGTGCGCGAATACATTGCCGAACGCTGCCGTATCCTCGCCGTCGTCGGCCTGCACCCCAATACCTTCAAGCCGCACACCGGCACCAAAACCAGCGTGCTCTTCGTGCAAAAGTGGAACGACGACGCCAGCGAGCCGCGCTACCACTGCCCCAAGGTCGATGATTACCCGATTTTCTTCGCCACCCAGCAAAAAGCCTCCAAGGACAACAGCGGCGACAAACTGATTGCCACCGACGCCGACGGCAAGCTACTGCGTGACAGCCATGGCCACTGGGTCATCCAGCACGATTTATTCAATCACGACGGGTTGACCGCAGACGGCATCGCCGAAGCCTTTACAGAATTTGCCGCCAAGGAGAAGCTGGTTTTTTTCTGAGTCGCCCCTTCGATGAAGCCCGTTACCAGGGCTTGTTGGAGGGGCTGGAAGCTAGCGAAGTAAATCTCAGTGAAGCGTTGGATGTAACTCGGTTCGATTCCGAGTATTTCCGTCCAGCTCTAATCAGCCTTCAGAGGAGAATTGAGGCGCTTCCTCACACAACGCTGGGGGCAAAGTCGCACTTTGTTGCAGGGCCATTCGGCTCAGAATTTTGCGTCGACAACTACGATGAGCAATCTCCCTACCGTTACGTCCGAGGAAAAGACGTGAAATCGTTTTTCATTGAGAACAACGACAACGTCTATTTGCCCGAGTCAGATTTCAACCGCTTAGGTGATCACTCCATCAAGGTAGGTGATGTGCTGATCTCCGTCGTCGGAACCCTGGGAAACTCGTGCATTGTCACTGAGAGCGACACGCCCGCCATTTTTAGCTGTAAAAGCACGATCATCCGAAAACCGGAAGTCAATCCTTATTATCTGGTCTCTTATCTCAATTCAGAGCCAGGAAAATCTCTGCTCCTTCGTTGCGCTCGTGGATCAGTTCAACTTGGGCTGAATCTCCCTGACCTCCGACAGTATTCGGTGCCTGTGTTCAGTCATGCCCTACAGGTCACAAATGAGCAATTAATAAAGGCTGCATACAAATCATTCGAAATTGCCAATGAGCACTTGACGAATGCTGAACAATCCCTGTTACGCACTCTTGGCGTAGAAAACTGGCTACCCTCGAAACCCTTAACCTACACACGTCCCAGCACGGAGGCCTTTGCCGTCGGGCGGCTGGATGCCGAATATTTCCGCCCCCGAGTCCACGAGCTTCTCGCCATTCTCGGCGGCGACGGACACAGCATCGGCGACCTTGCCCCGGCCCGTAGCGAACGCTTCATCCCCGCCAGCAGCGGCAGCTTTGAGTATCTGGAAATTGGTGGTTTGCGCATGGATGGCACGGCTCAGGCCGAGTCGGTTCTTCACAAGGAAGCCCCCAGCCGTGCCACAAGCCACGTTCACTCGGGCGATGTCATCACCTCCACCGTGCGGCCCATTCGCCGCCTGTCGGCACTGATCGCCCCGGAACAGGATGGTTTTGTCTGCTCCTCCGGTTTTGTCGTGCTGCAACCCAAGCATGTAGCGCCGGAGGTTCTGCTGACCTACCTTCGCCTGCCTGTAGTGTGCGAATTGATGGACTTACACACCAGCGCCAGCCTTTACCCGGCGATTTCAGAACAGGACTTGTTGTCTTTGCCCATGCCGCTGATCGACGCAACAACCAGCGACGCAATTTGCGCAGCCGTCAAATCCTCCCAAGCCAGCCGCCAGCGCGCCGCCGAACTCCTCGAAGCCGCCAAACGCGCCGTCGAAATCGCCATCGAGGATTCCGAAGCCGCCGCGCTGAACTATCTGAATGAAATTATTCAAGGCGCGGGGGGGCACTAAGGCAATGCGGGACAAGTCCTCTTTTCGAGCACAATCGATCAGCGCTGGGGCGGGCTATTCGCCCCGCCACCCGCATCGGCAGCCACCACGAAAAGAGACGGGAGGAAAACTCTACAGCCATCCGCTTTGGCGCTGGGCAAAGCAACGTTTTCTCGACCATCCGGGCAGCTCACTTCTGTCACTGGCCTTTGCAGTCGGTGGAGTTTTGATGCTGACCCATTTCGTCCACATCAAATATCTGCCGACCATCGATCTGAAATCAGCAACGGGAATCCTGCTCGGCGTAGCAATGTCTGGCGCCCTGACCATTGGCTCGGTGGCGATTCTGCTTGGCATCCCCGGCGCCTTGATGCAGTTATGCGTGCACTACAAGGTACTCAATCCGGGAACCGAAGACCTGAAAAAGGAGCAAGGAAGCAAAGAGCGGAAAAACCGCAAAGGTAATGGCCGCGTCAATTTCTTGCTTCACATTTACGCCAGCGTCGCCATTGCGCTTTCTTTGCTCCTTGGCCCCTATTACTTCGACGCCACAGAAACCTTTTTCGCTTGGCCGGTGGGATCAGTTATTGTCGGCATTAGCGTCATTTTTTTGCTTTGCGTCGCGGCACTTGTAATTCGACACCGCAACGGAGGCCCGGTTAAACGACTTGCCCGGATTCGCTTCCGTAAAAATTGTGGTCACACCCACGGCCTTTGGATTCTGGGGTTCCTGACGCTGCTCCAAGTCTTGGTCTGTGCTTTCCTTCTACAGATTTTTCCTTTCTTTAGGCAAGAGAGCGACTTAATCAGCCTGATCAATTTTGGTCTAGCCATTTCGCTAAGCGCAGCAATCGGCATAGCCATCCGCCACAGTTGGAAATCGGCAGCCCTATCCCTCGGTGCCGGTGTTTTCCTTCTAATTTTTCTGTTTGACGGCCTTGTTAAAGTTTCCGATGCCGTCATGAAAACGCTCAAGCTTGGCAATCTCGAAAACACGACGCTCCTGGTTTCATCTGCCGGTTGCCAAGTCATCACCGGCACGCTCGGCTGTGGGCGCTGTGCATCGTCAAATGGCGAAAAAACCCCAGTCTTCCGTATCCAGGGTCTAAAAATTCTCTCCCGCGTTGGCGAAGAGCATTTGCTGGCGTTCCAGAAAGAGCAGCAGGAAACCCGCTTCCTGCTACGTTCACCGGAAGTCATCAGCATTTCCTACTCGGCACAAAGCAAGGAAGAGCTACCGTCAACACCGGCAACGCTGCCGGCTTGCGTGACCGTTGAGGCTGTATCAATGCCGCCAGCGGTTACGTCGAAGGAAGTCCAATGAGTACCCGGCATTTTGATGACCGCTACGGTCAACCGGAAAAATTGGCCAATTTTTAAATTCAATCCAACGCGCACAGTACCGATGCCCATGCCCGAACTAATCCTTTACACCTCCGACGACGGCCAGACCAACATCAAGCTACGCGCCGAAGACGGTACGGTCTGGCTGTCGCAGCAGGAAATGGCCGAACTCTTCGCTTCGAGCAAGCAGAACATCAGCCACCATGTGCGCGCCATTCTGGCCGACGGCGAGCAGGCTGAGGCAACTGTCAAAGAATATTTGACAGTTCAAAACGAAGGCAGCAGAAGCGTTCGCCGCAAAACCATGGTCTACAGCCTGCCACTGATCCTGGCTGTCGGCTACCGGGTGCGCTCGGCGCGAGGCACGCAATTTCGTCAGTGGGCGACCCGGCACCTGAACGAGTTTCTGGTCAAGGGTTTCGTCATGGACGATGCCCGCCTGAAGGACCCGGCCGGTTGGGATTATTTCGACGAACTGCTGCAACGCATCCGGGACATTCGTTCATCGGAAAAGCGCTTTTACCAGAAGGTTCGGGATATTTACGCCACTGCGGTGGATTACGACGGCAACAGCGATGCCGCGCAGCTTTTTTTCAAGAAGGTGCAAAACAAGATGTTGTGGGCAGTCACCGGCCACACAGCGGCAGAACTGATTGCCGAACGGGCCGACGCCGCCCGCCCGAATATGGGCTTGACCACATGGAGCGGCAACAGAGTTCTGCAAAAGGACGTCACTGTCGCCAAGAATTACCTTGGACCAGACGAGATGGACGAACTCAACCGCATCGTCACGATGTACCTGGAGTTCGCCGAGGATCAAGCACGCCGCCGCAAGACGATGACCATGGCTGACTGGGCCAACCGGCTGGATGCCTTTCTCAGCTTCAACGAGCGCGAAGTGCTCACCCACGCCGGCAAACTGCGCGCCGAAGTGGCGGAAAAGCTGGTGCTGGAGCGTTATGGCGAATTCGATGCAGGGCGCCGGGAGGCTGCACGGCTGATTGCCGATAGTGACGACCTGCGCTCCCTGGAGGAAATCCGCGATGGGCGACCGAACAAGAAAACTGGAGACTGATCCATGGCGCTGAATCTCCGCCAAACCGTGACCGATTTCCTCAAGATCAACCCAGAGGAGCGCTTTACCGCCCGCGAACTGGCTTGCTGGATGTTTGAAAATCTACGCGAGGCTTGTGAGGAGAAGCGACGTAACAGCCAGCAGGATCTTTCCGACGATGCGGCGCTGCTGCAGCAATTGGTAGCCGAAATCGGAGCCAACCGGCCTGAAATCCAGAAACGCTGGCCGCAGGTACGTACAACCGAAACGCGTCCCCGTCGTTATTACTGGACAACCGCCAGCGAGGCGGCGGAAGTAGCCAAAGTGGAAGGGCTGGCACCGATCGTTCAGGGCAAGTTAACCGATAGCGCACTGAGCGAGCATGACCTCTATCCATTGCTCTGCCGCTTTCTCCATGTCGAGCAAGGCCTCTACCCGAAACGTATCGACGAGAAACGCTCGACCAACCGCCACGGCCCGAATGGCAACAAGTGGCTCTACCCAGATCTGGTCGCCATGGAGGACATCGGTGCCGAGTGGGACCGAGAAATCCGCGCCTGCGTCCAGCAGGCCGGCGCCCAGCGCGCCCGGCTCTGGTCTTTCGAGGTCAAGTTGCTGGTCAATCGCTCCAATGTGCGGGAAGTCTGGTTCCAGGCGGTGTCCAATTCGTCGTGGGCTAACTTCGGCTATCTGGTCGCTGCCGACATCCAGGAATCGGCCATGAAGGAACTGCGTCTGCTCGCCGCCTCCTATGGCATCGGCTTGATCCGACTGAATACCGAAGATCCGAGCGAAAGCGAAATTCTCATCCCGGCCCGCGAACGTCCAGACATCGATTGGGACGCCTGCAACCGGCTGGCGATAGAGAACGCCGACTTCCGTGACTTCATTAGTTGGGTGCGCCAGTTCCACCAGACGGACAACGCCAAGGTGGGCAACTGGGACTTGCCGGAAGCAGTCGACTAGCTCCGCCGCCAATTGCTACGGTGGACGCCCGGAAAATGGCAAAAACTGAAGCGGCCCTCGCCCCCTGGCAGTCTGCCCCCCATGGCATGCGCATTGCCTCCTACCTGCCTGCTCGGAATTTAAAGCGCATTCAGGCTATCGACTGACGCACGCCGATATAGCTTTGCCATATTGGTGCAGAGCATGTTTTCTGGGGGCAGGATATGAAGCAATGCAGCATGCTTGGCTGGCCGGCTTGGCCTCTGTGGATTTGCATTCTGCTAACACTGAGTCTCGGCGCCCAGGCCGGTGATCTTGAGCAAGCCGACATCGCCCGCCGTTTTCCGCCCCCGTTGCGGGTTGCGGCGAAGCTGACGGAGGTGCCGGCCTGGCCGCTGAACAGCGAACTGACGCCGGCCGGCGGGCCGGTTGGCTATGTTTTTGAGTCGATCGACCTCGCCCCCATTCCCGGTTTTGAAGGCACGCCGTTCAATCTGCTGATCGCCATCGACGCCCAGGGCAATTTCATGTCGGTCGAAGTCCTGCGCCAGCACGAACCGGTGTTCCTGTCCGGCCTGGGTATTGGTCCGCTCAATGAGTTCGTCGCGCAATATGCCGGCAAGAACCTCAAACAGCGGATCACCATTGCCAACGTCTATGGCGAGCGCAATCGCGCCAACACCGACAGCGGTAAGGTTGTGCTGGATGGCGTGACCAAGGCCACCGCTTCCATCCACGTCGTCAATCAGACCGTGCTCGCCTCGGCGCTAGCGGTAGCCCGGGTTCGCCTGGGACTGGCGACACCCGGCGAACACATCCCGGCCGAAGTGCGGGCCGATACCTTCGAGAAAAAGGATTTTGCAACGCTGCTCAAGGCGGGCGAGATCGGCTATCGGCAATGGCGCAACGCCGAGGTCGAGGCGCTGTTTTCGGGCAGCGAAGGCAGCGGGCTCGACCCGCTTGCCTTGCGCGAACCTGATGCCCGCTTTGTCGACCTCTATGTCGCCTATCTCAATGCCCCGACCATCGGCCGGGCGCTGTTGGGCGACGCTGGTTACCAAAAGCTGATGGAGCGCCTGAGCCCCGGCCAATCGGCCTACTGGGTCGCCACGGCCGGGCGCCTGCTGCTCTATGACGAGGATTTTGTCCGGGGCAGCGTTCCGGCCCGCCTGACCCTGAGCCAGGACCAGGTGCCGCTGGCCGCCCGCGATGCCGATCTCGAACTTGCGTCACCGGCCGGCGCCCCCGCCCTGGCCTCGGCCCTGATCCTGAAAACCCCGGAGCTGTCCGGAGTCGACCCCGGCCGACCGATCAGCATCGGCCTCGACATCGTCCGCGAAAAAGGCCAGGTCTATCCGACCCGCATCCGCCAGACACTGACGCTGGACTACCGCGCCCCAGGCCGCTATTTCACCTACCCACCAACGCCGCTACCGGCCTGGCTGGTCGCCTGGGGCGCGCGCTGGCCGGAACTGGCGGCGATCGGCCTCGCCCTCGTCCTGCTCAGCGTCGTACTGGCCCGGCCGCGCTGGATTTCCATCGCCCCGCGCCGGCTGGCGATCTTCCGCCGCGGCTTCCTCGCCTTCACGCTGCTCTTCATCGGCTGGCACGCCCAGGGGCAACTTTCCATCGTCCAGCTCACCGGCGCGGTCAAAACCCTGTCCGCCGGCCAGAACCTGGGCAGTTTCCTCTACGACCCCGTTTCCCTGCTGCTGATCGCCTTCACGCTACTCAGTTTCTTTGTCTGGGGGCGCGGCACCTTCTGCGGCTGGCTGTGCCCGTTCGGCGCCCTGCAGGAATTTCTCGCCCTGCTTGCCCAGCGCCTGCACCTCAAGGTGAAACACCTGCCGCCCGGCCTTGAAGTGGCCATGGAACGCGGCCGTTACCTCCTACTCGGTGTCCTGCTGCTAGCCGCCGCCTTTGCCCCGCAAGTGGCCGAATCACTGGTCGAAGTCGAACCGTTCAAGACCAGCATTACGCTGGGTTTCGAGCGTAGTTGGCCGTTCGTCGCCTGGGCGGCATTTCTGCTGCTGCTCAGCGCGCTCTATTACAAATTCTTCTGCCGCTTCATCTGTCCGCTCGGCGCCGCCATCACCCTCGGCGGCCGTTTGCGCCGCTGGGACTGGCTGCCCCGCCGCAAGGAATGCGGCCAACCTTGCCAAACCTGCAGGTCGCGCTGCGAGTACGACGCCATCGCCCGCGACGGCCACATCATCTACGACCGCTGCTTTCAGTGCCTCGACTGTGTCGGCATTTATCACGACGCGCAGCGCTGCGCCCCGTTGATTTTCCACGCCCGCAAAGGACGGGATTTTCCGCTGCCGCGAGCAGATGGCACGCATAAAGCGCATTGAAACAGGACTTTTGCTTCGATTTTTAGTGCCTTAACCGGTCGAAAGCCATGCCCAATGCGTGACTATGTTATACATACGGCCATTCATTTATGGCATAACCGTTACGGAATCATGAATATGCAAGAAACGCCCGCCGTATTCGGCACCGAAGACATCCTGCGCAGCCTGTGCAATTCAGTGACCAAGGTCCTGAGCATTGCCACCCAGAGCCAGATTCATTATTCCGGCATGGTCCAGCGCATTACCAAGACCTGCCTGAAACCGGATATCGGCTGTTTCGTCTTGTTCGACGGTGGTTTCTCCGGCCTGGTCGTCATCAACTTTTCCGCCCAGGCGGCCATGGAACTGTATGAAAGCTACATGCTGAGCATGGGCATGGCCAAGGACGAACTGGCCAGCTCCCATACGGCCGACGAAGTCAGCAACGTGATGGGCGAGTTGATGAACCAGATCGTCGGCGACTTCACCGGCAAGGTGGCGCGCGAGTTGCAAACCCACATCACGCAGAATCAGCCGAAGATGCTGGTTCTCAACAAGCAGGTCATGCTCAGCGTCGATACCAATCTCGACAAGCCGGAAGCCCGCCGCGTCACCTTTTTTACCGGCCGCAACAACATTTTCTATCTTGAACTGGCGATGGACCGGACCGAGTTCATCAAGCTCAACGACTTCGAGCACGGCGAGGCGCCGGACCCCGACGAACTGATGGCCCAGGTCAATGCGCAAGCCGTGACGCCACCGCCCGCCGTCAACTCGGACGAGCACGACGACCTGCTCAAGTCGCTGGGCATGTAAGCCCGGTACCCGGTACCGGTGGCGGCTAGCCCGCCGCCGGTCAACGGCCCAAAACAGGCAAAAAGCAAAAACTGGCGCGGCAAGCGCTGCCCAACATTCCCGGACGACCGGCAAACGTTGACCCTAATCAAAAGGTCTTCGTATTACCCCGTACTTTCGTCGTATTGACTTGGTCAAGATTGCGGCTGTGGTGATAATTACCCACTTTGCAAATAGTGTCTTCGGAAGGCGCCGCCGTGAATCTGAATGTCAAGGTCACCCTCTTTTTTGTCAGCATCACCGCCGTCCTGCTGGCGGTGCTGATCGCCATCAGCCTCTACGCCTTTCGCAGCTTTTCGATCGCCTCGGCGACCGAACACATCCGCACGGCCAGTGAAATCGTCCGGGTGCATCTGACCGAATCGATGATCAACGGCGTCATCGACAAACGGGAACGCTTCCTGCAGCGCCTGGTGGAGGTGCAAGGCCTCAAATCGGCCCGGGTCATGCGTTCGCCCGACGTTGAAAAGCAGTTCGGCAAGGGCCTGAGCGTCGAGTCGGCAGCCGACGACATCGAGCGCCGCGTGCTGAGCGAAGGCAAGGCGCATTTCGAACTGACGACGGTCGGCGACGAAACCGTCTTCCGCGGCACCATTCCCTATATCGCGACATCCAGCGGCAGCCCGAACTGCCTGCAGTGCCACCAGGTGGCCGAAGGCACGGTGCTCGGCGCAGTCAGCATGAGCATGTCGATCGATGCGCTGAAGGAAAAGGCCTTGTTCACGGTAGCCGGCATCGCCGGCGTCGTCACGCTCTTCGCCGTGCTGCTGATCCTTTTGCTGCGCCGCCTGCTGCGGCCGATTTCAGATACCGCCAATGCCGTCGAGGAGGCCGTCCAACGGGCGCTGCGCGGCGACTTCAAGGCCCAGGTCCAGCAACGGACGACCGACGAAATCGGCCAGATTGCCGGCGACATGAACCGCCTGCTGACTTTCCTCGACGATGGCCTGAACCGGATCGGCAGCAATGTCGCCCGCCTCACCGAGCGCACCCCGGCCCCCGGCGAAAACCTGCTGACGGCGACCATCGACATGGTCGAAGGGCTGACCAATGCCGCCCACTTCAAACAGGCGATCGAGGAAGACGAGACCAAGGCGGAGATTTACCAGCGCCTGTCGCGCACGCTGCAACACGAATTCGAGCTGGCCGAGTTCTCGCTCTATGAAATCAGCAATAACAAGAAGCAGATGAAAGGCATCATCGTCGATGGCGAAATCGCCGACACCTGCCGCTGGTGCGATCCGCAGATCCTGGTCCGGCCGGAAGCCTGCCGCGTCCGGCGCACCGGCCATATCGTCGATGGCATCGGCCATCCGGAAATCTGCTACTCCTTCCGGCCGCCGGCCGAAGTCGGCGAACGCCGCCATGTCTGCTTCCCGGTCATCCAGTCCGGTGCCGTCGGCAGCGTCGTCCAGTTGCTGGTCACCCCGGCCGAGCAGGACAAGCTGGAAAGCCGCATTCCCTTCATCAATGTTTACCTGCGCGAAGCGGCACCGGTCCTCGAAACCAAGCGCCAGATGGAAAGCCTGCGCGACTCGACGCTGACCGACCCGATGACCGGCCTCAACAACCGCCGCTTCCTTGAGGAATACGTCGAAACCCTGGTCGCCAGCGTCCAGCGCAAGCGCTCGCATGCCGCGATCCTGATGCTCGACCTCGACTACTTCAAGATGGTCAACGACACCTACGGCCACGACGCCGGCGACGCCGTACTCAAGGCGCTGTCCACCGTTCTCAAGCAATCGGTGCGCGCCTCCGACCTGGTCATCCGCTACGGCGGCGAGGAATTCCTGATCATCCTGATCGACACCGTCGGCGAAGCGGCCGAGCGCGTCGCCGACAACATCCGCGTCGCCGTCGAGAACCTCAAGGTGCAGGTCGCCGGGATCGTTCTGCAAAAGACGATCTCGATCGGTATTTCCGACTTCCCGACCGACAGCGAAACCTTCTGGCAGGCCGTCAAGTTCGCCGACGTCGCGCTCTACCAGGCCAAGGAACGCGGCCGCAACCGGATCATCCGCTTCACGCCGGACATGTGGTCCGACACCAAGGAATACTGAGCGACGCCGGCTAACTGGCGCCCGGCCGACGGCGGGCGTGCCGACCCCGGCGGTCGACGCCCGCCCCGGGCAAAAAGCCAGGCCGGCCCGGACTGGGGAAATCCATGATTGCCCGGGCTCGGCATTCGCGCCAAGCTCGGCCTTGACCGCGGCATAATGCGCGCCTGACGACAAGAACCGGGACCCCATGGACATTCTGATCGACATCATTCTCAAGGCTGGCCGCTCGGCGGTTGAGCTTTCGCTGTTCGTGCTGCTGCCGGTGATGGTGGTCATGCTGTCGCTGATGCGCCTGCTCGAAGCGCGCGGCATCCTCGATCGCCTGGTTGCCCGGATCGCTCCGCTACTCCGCCCCTTCGGCCTCAACGGCCTCGGCGTCTTCGCGGCGCTGCAGATCAACTTCGTCAGCTTCGCGGCACCGATGGCAACGCTGAGCATGATGGATCAGCGCGGCACCTCCGACCGCCACATCGCCGCGACGCTGGCCATGGTCTTCGCCATGTCGCAGGCCAACGCCGCCTTCCCGATGATGACCATGGGCCTGCACTTTGGCACCACCCTGGTTTTTTCGCTTTTAGGCGGGTTGACCGCAGCAGCGGCCACTTACTACTTTTTCGGCCGCCAGTTGTCGGCCGAAGAGGCGGTGGTCGACGAAACCCTGCACCATCCCAGTGCCGAAAGCGCCAAAGGCGTGCTCGACGTCATCAACCGGGCCGGCGCGGAAGCCTTCCGGATCGCCGTCGGCGCCATCCCGATGCTCGTCCTGTCGCTGGTCGTCGTCACCGCGCTGCGCGTTTCCGGCGGCATCGACCTGCTCACCGTACTGCTTTCGCCGGTCCTGCGCCTGCTTGCCATCGACCCGGTGCTGATCCTGCCGACACTGACCAAATACCTGGCCGGCGGCACCGCGATGATGGGCGTCATGGACGACATGCGGCGCAGCGGCCAGGTCAGTGTCGATTTACTGAACGCCAGTGCCGGTTTCCTGATCTCACCCTTTGACATTCCTGGTGTGGCCGTCCTGATCTCGGCCGGCAAGCGTATTGCCGCCGTCTGGAAGCCGGCCGCGCTCGGCGCCTGCGTCGGCATCGCACTGCGCACCGTCGGCCACATCCTGCTCGGCTGATCGCGCGTTCTCCTGTCGTTCGCCGGCATGGTTTGTGCACCGCACAAAGGGCAAGCCCCCGAATGTTCGATATACGACAGGAGAACATCATGGATATCTGGACCAAACTGACCGAATTCCTGGCCTGCGGTTTATTGGTGCTGCCGGCTACCCTCGGCTTCGGCCTCGACAGCTTCGAGGTATTCGCCATCAGCCTCGGCCTGATGCAGCTTTTGCTGATCGGCGTCACCGTCGGCGCGCCAACCGCCCCGCCGCCGGCGGCCAAGGATGAACCGTCCGACACACCACACTGATGCCGTCCGTGACCGGCCGGTGGTACATACGGGCGTAGCACCGGCCTAATCGATACTTTTTCGCACAAATCAATAGACGATTCGCCGGCTATTAAAGCCATTAAAGAACAAATAGACTGCAATCCTCGTTCACTCCGGATTGCGCCATGCTCTCTGCCCTGACCCAACTGCTCATTTTCCAGCTCGCCGGCGAAGTCATCGCCCGCGGCCTGAACCTGCCGCTGCCCGGCCCGGTACTCGGCATGCTGCTGCTCTTTCTTGCCCTCGCCATACGCGGCGGCCCCGGCCATGAACTGCAAACGACCAGCCAGAATCTGCTGCAGCACCTCTCCTTGCTCTTCGTGCCGGCCGGCACCGGCATCATGGTGCATTTGCACCGCGTCGCCGACGAGTGGGTCGCCCTGCTTCTCTCGCTGCTGGTCAGCACCTTCGCCACGCTGGTCGTCACCGCGCTGGCCATGAAGCTCTGCCAGCACCCGACACCACCGCAAGGAGAAACGCCATGACGCCACGGATCAGTGAAATCTGGGTGTACCTGGCCGCCTCGCCACTGCTCGGCCTGACCGTCACGCTGCTCGCCTACCAGGGCGCCTTCTGGCTCTTCCGCAAATCGGGCAGCCACCCGCTGGCCAATCCGGTGCTGATCGCGGTCACGGTACTGGTCCTGTTCCTGACCGTGACCGGGACCAGTTACGAAACCTACTTCGCTGGCGCCCAGTTCGTGCACTTCCTGCTCGGCCCGGCCACGGTCGCCCTGGCCATTCCGCTGTACACCCAGTTCAAGCGGGTCAGGGCCATGCTGCTGCCGGTCATCGTCGGCCTCTTCGCCGGCAGCCTGACGGCGATCATCTCGGCCGTCGCCATCGGCCGCCTGTTCGGCGCCAGCCTGCCGACCCAGCTCTCGCTGGCCCCCAAGTCGGTGACGACGCCGATCGCTATGGGCGTCGCCGAGCGCATTGGTGGCATTCCATCGCTGACCGCCGTGCTCGTCATCGTCACCGGCATTCTCGGTGCCGTCGGTGCCCGCTACGTGTTCGACGCGATGAAGCTGCGCGACCCGGCGATCCGCGGCTTTGCAATCGGCGTCGCCTCGCACGGCATCGGCACCGCCCGCGCCTTCCAGGTCAATGAACAGAGCGGCGCTTTCGCTGCCCTGGCGATGGGCCTGAACGGCGCGCTGACCGCCCTGCTGCTACCCTTGATGGTGGCCTGGCTGCACTTCGGCTGAGATGCCGGTTAATTCCCGCGCCGATCGCTGCGGCGCGGGGCTCGAGCGACTTGCCCACCCCGCTCAAAGGCGGCCACAAGGCAACCTAGGGTAAGTACCAATGGTCGCCGCTCCGCCAGCGGGGAAAATCAGCCAATGTTCATCAAAACCCCGTCCACCCAGCCCAAACAAACCTGGCTCTGGCTCGCCCCCTACGTGGCCATCGGCATTTTTGCCATGGCCATGCTGATCGTTACCGCGCTGCTCCAGTGGCGCGAACAGGACACCGCCCGCTCCGCTCTCGAAGGCGACATGCACTGGGCCGAGCGCACCATCGAGAACCGCCTGCACACGCACCAGGATTTCCTGGCCGAACTCGGCCGCGAGCAGGAATTCAAGCAACTGACCTACGAGTCCTTCCAGGTCAAGGCCTCGCGCTATGTCCGCGACAATCCGGAAATCTCGGCCATCGTCTGGGTCGACACAGACGGCAAGGTCGAATGGGTCTCACCCAACGAATCGAACGTCACCTTTGTCGGCGAACAACTGACCGATATCCGACTGGCTGCGCTGCAGGAGGCGCTGCGCATCCGCCGTGCCTTGTTCTCGCCCGACTATGCCGACCCGACGCAACGCCGCGCCCACGACCTGATCCTGCCGGTGCAGCGCGGCAGCAGCGACCTCGGCGCCTTTATCGCGCTGCAGTCGCTGGAAACCCTGCTGCGGGCGACCCTGCCAGCAGTCTTCACGGCCCGTTACAGCCTGAGCGTAATCGATGCACAGAACCGCGAAGTGTTCGCCAACTCCTCGGTCAAACCGACCGACCGCCAGATCTCCGGCACCATCAGCCTCGACCTGCCGAACAACAAGCTCGGCCTGAACATCGTCGCCTATCGCGGCGGCGGTGCCTGGCTGCCGTTCGTGCCGGCCATGCTGATCGTCACACTGACCCTGATCGCCACCGGCACGCTGGTCCAGTTGCGCCGCCATGCCCAGCACCGGGCCGAGACCGAGGAAAAGCTGCGCGATGCCTACGCCTTCCGCCAGGCGATGGCGCAATCGATGGTCACCGGCCTGCGCGCCATCGATCCCTCTGGCCGCATCACCTTCGTCAATGCCGCCTTTTGCCGGATGACCGGTTTCGACGAATCGGAACTGCTCGGCGTCGCCCCGCCCTACCCGTACTGGCCGCCGGAAGAGTTCACCAAACTGCAGCACAACATCGATAGCGCACTGGTCGGCCAGGCCCCGGCCAGCGGCTTCGAGATGCGCATCATGCGCAAGAGCGGCGAGCGCTTCGATGTCCGCCTCTATTTCTCGCCGCTGATCGATACCAACGGCCAGCAGATCGGCTGGATGGCCTCGATGAACGACATCACCGAACCGAAACGCATCCGCGTCGAACTGGAACGGGCGCACGAGCGTTTCGTCACGGTCATCGACGGCCTCGACACCGCCGTGCACGTCGCCGATGTCCAGACCGGCGAAATCCTGTTCGCCAACCGCGCCTTCCAGAACATCTTCGGCTTCGACACCGTCGGTCGCGATTCGGCGATGGTCACCGCCGCCTGCCGACCGGCCCAGGAAGCCTACTTCTGCGACCCGACCGAACTCTCGGCGGAAGAGTTGCCCTGCGAAATCTTCGACGGCGAAATCCAGCACGCCCTGTCCGGCCATTGGTACCACCTGCACGAGCGTGCCATCCGCTGGGTGGACGGCCGCACCGTGCGCGTCCAGATTGCTGCCGACATCACCGACCGCAAGCACATCGACGAAGTGAATCAGCAGCAGCAAAAGCGCCTCGAGCAAACCTCGCGGCTGATCACCATGGGCGAAATGGCCTCCTCGCTGGCCCACGAACTGAACCAGCCGCTGTCGGCGATCGCCAACTACTGCGCCGGCTGCATCAAGCGCATGCAGGCCGGCAACTACCGCTTCGAAGACCTGCTAGCCGCCATGCAGAAAGCGGCCGACCAGGCCGAGCGGGCCGGCAAGATCATCCGCCGCATGCGCGACATGGTGAAGAAGAGCGACCCCAAGCGCGAACCGATTTCGCTGGCCGAACTGGTCGACGAAGCACGGGCGTTTGCCGATATCGAGGCGCAGCGCACCGGCACCCAGATCGTTGTCGAACTGCCTGAAAACTTGCCTCGAATCGTTGTCGACCGCATCATGATCGAACAGGTGCTGCTCAACCTGGTGAAAAACGGGATCGAGGCGATGAACAGCGTGCCTTTCGACCGTCGGCGCCTGTTCATCCAGGCCCGGCAGACCGACGAACGGATGCTTGAAGTCGCCGTCGCCGATCAGGGTCACGGCCTGGCCGAAGAGGACGTCGAACGCATTTTCGCGCCCTTCTACACGACCAAGCCGGAAGGCATGGGGATCGGCCTGGCCATCTGCCGTTCGATCATCGAATTTCACCAGGGCCGGCTGTGGGTCGAGCCCCGGCGCGAGGGCGGTACCGTGTTCCGTTTCACCGTACCGATAGAGGAAGAAGATGAGTGAGGTGACGCCAAGCATTTACGTCGTCGATGACGACGAGGCCATGCGCGACTCGATGAGCTGGCTGCTCGAAGGCGAAGGCTACCGGGTGACCTGTTTCGATTCGGCCGAGAGCTTTCTCCGTGCCCGCCGCGACGAGATGCGCGGCTGTATCGTGCTCGATGTCCGGATGCCGGAAATGAGCGGTCTCGAACTGCACGAAAAACTGGATAGCCTCGGCTCGCAGTTACCGATCATTTTCGTTACCGGCCATGGCGACGTACCGATGGCTGTGGCAGCCCTGCAACGCGGCGCCTGCGACTTCATCGAAAAGCCCTTCCACAACCAGGACCTGCTCGACCGCATCCAGCGCGCCCTCGAACTGGACAGCGAAATCGCCCAGCGTCGCCAGCGCGACAACGCGATTTCCAACCGTCTAGGACAACTGACCCAGCGCGAACACGAGGTCATGCAACTGGTCGTCGCCGGCAAGCTGAACAAACAGATCGCCGACGAACTCGAAATCAGCATGAAAACCGTCGAGGCCCACCGCGCCCGGGTCATGGAAAAGATGGGCGTCCGCACCCTGGCCGAACTCGTCAAGGCCGTCATGACTTTGAGGTAAACCGCATGCACCCCGGATACCTTGCGGCGCTCGCCGCCGCCCTGCTCCTCACCGCCTGTGCCGGCACGCCGCAGCGCCAGGGCGATGGCGTCGACGTCGGCGAAGCCTCCTCCCTGCGTACCCTGATCCCGGCCGCGGAACTGGAAAAGGCGGCCTCGCTGCAATACGGCCAGCTCAAACGCGCCGCCGCCGACAAGGATCTGCTGGCCCCGGACAACCATCCTCAGGTCATTCGCCTGCGTGGCATCGCCAAGCGCATCCTGCCCAATGCCGCACGCTTCAATCCCGAGGCCAGGAACTGGCAATGGGAAGTGAACCTGATCATTTCCAAGCAGCTGAACGCCTTCTGCATGCCGGGCGGCAAGATCGCCTTCTATAGCGGCATCATCGACAATCTGACATTGAGCGACGACGAGATCGCCATCGTCATGGGCCATGAAATCGCCCATGCCCTGCGCGAACACGCCCGCGAACAGATGGCCAAGAACAAGCTGACGCAGACCGGTGCCGCCATCCTCGGCGCCCTGGTCGGCGGTGGCGAACTGTTCCGCCTCGGCGGCAACCTGATGACCCTGAAGTTCTCGCGCGACGATGAAAGCGAAGCCGATCTAGTCGGTCTCGACCTCGCGGCACGCGCCGGTTACGACCCGCGTGCCGGGATCACCCTGTGGCAAAAAATGGATGCCGCCGGCAACGGGGCACCGCCGGCCTGGCTGTCGACCCACCCGGGAGGCGAGGCGCGCATCGCCGAAATCGAACGCAACCTGCCGGCGGTGATGCCGCTTTACGAAGCGGCGCGCAAGCAGCGCTGAAACAAATGCAAGGCCTTAAAGCGGAATGATGTCGTCGCCGCCGGAGCCGAAATTTCCGGCGTAGTGAGTTTGCTGGCGCACCTCCTTGCGACGCAACAGCTTCTCCTGGACCTTGGCCGGCAAATCGGTAAAGAGAATCAGATCCTTGCTGATCAGCAACTCGATGGTGTCTTCGATGACGCGCACGAAATCGCGGTCGAGCTGACTGAGTTCGTTCTGCCTCCAGCGTTCGTGAATGAACTGCAGCACTTCCGGATTATCAGCCGGCAAGGCTTCCTGGGCATTACCCAGCGGCATCGGATGCAATTCGCGGATACAACCTGCACTATCTCTGGCCACGTAAAGCATATCGATTCCTCATCATTGTTTGTCATCAAGTCTGCATCAGGCAGGCCCGCTTGGCAATTGGACCAAAGTTCGAGGCAGGCGATAATGCGCCCTTTCGTGCCTTACCCGACCGGCGACCACCCATGAATTCCCCAGAAGCACAAAAGACAATCCAGAAAAAAGTGGTCATCGCCGCCTGTTTCGGCACCTTTCTCGAGTGGTACGACTTCCTGACCTTCGCCTCGCTGGCCACCTACTTCAGCATTCTTTTCTTCCCATCCGACGACCCGGTCGCCGCGCTGCTGGCCAGCCTTGGCACCTTCGGCGTCGGCATGATCGTCCGCCCGCTCGGCGCCGCGCTGTTCGGCTCACTCGGCGACCGCCACGGCCGGCGCACCATTTTCCTGGTCACTATCGTGCTGATGGGCGTGTCGACCGTCCTGGTTGGCCTGCTGCCGACTTACGAGCAGGTCGGCCTGCTTGCCCCGGCCCTGCTGCTCATACTGCGCATGCTGCAAGGCTTGTCGGTCGGCGGCGAAATCGGCGGCGCCGCCGTCTATCTGACCGAACACGCCCCCGAGGGCAAACGCGGCCTCTATACCAGCGTGCTGCAATTGATGGGGCCGCTCGGCATGATGGCCTCGACGCTGCAGATCGTGACCCTGCAATACCTGCTCAGCGATGCGGATTTCAAGGCCTGGGGCTGGCGCATCCCCTTCCTGCTCTCGGCCCTGCTGCTCGCCATTTCGATCCGGAGCCGGATGAACCTGCACGAATCACCGGTCTTCAGCCATCTGCGCCAGAAAAACGCGCTGGCCAAGGCGCCGCTACGCGACTGCTTCCGCGACCGCCACACGCTGGGCCGCATGGCCCTGTTGTTCTTCTGTGTTTCGGCCGGCGGCTCCCTGCTCTTCTTCTCGGCCCAGGTCTATACCAGCGTCTTTCTGAAAACCGTGGTCATGCTGCCGGCCGCCCAGGCTGGTGGCCTGGTCATGATTTCCACGCTGGCGCTGTTCCCGGCGACGCTATTCTGCGGCTGGCTGTCAGACCGGATCGGCCGTCGACCGGTCCTGCTCGCCGGCCTGATCAGCGGCACTGTCGCCATCTTTCCGGTCTTCCAGGGCTTGCTCCACTACGGCACGCTGCCGACGCCCGACCTGATGATGATCACGCTGCTCCTCCTGATCCTGGTCATCCCGCTAGCCTGTATCACCGGCCCGCAAACGGCAACCTTGCCCGAGCTGTTTCCGGCCCGCACCCGCTACACTGCCGTCGCCCTGCCGCATAACCTCTCGGCCGGCTGGATCGGCGGCATGTCGCCATTGATGGTCACCTGGCTCGGCGTACATTATGGCAGCCCGCTGGCCGGCCTGTGGTATCCGACCGGCCTGCTCATCGTGGCCAGCCTGGTCGGCGTCTTTTTCCTGCCGGAAGTACGTAACCGGCCGCTCGATCAGTAGTTCTTGACGGCGCCCTTGGGCGGCATTTTCGGCGTCCCGAAATAGGTCGCCGCCGGCGCCTTGTAGCCGACCGCCTTGCCCTTGTTGTCGTAGATAATCTGGGCCGACTGCTGTTCGGGTTTCTTGCGGCTGGCCGAGATTTCCAGCGTCGCCGCCCGGGCCGGCACCGGTGCCTGGCGGTCCAGTTCACTGCGCACGATGCGGACCCGCTCCGCGGCGATGCGCTTGTCGATTGCTTCGGTGGACATGCCGCGCTCGGTCAATTTCTCGCGCATGCCGAGCAGGTTCTCCAGTTCCTTCGAACTGCGCATCGAACGCTTCGGCTCGCCCCATTTTTCCTTGGGTTGGCTGACCGCAATATTGAATTCTTCCGGGTTGCTGACCATCCGGGCGATATTCAAATGGTTGTAGCGCATCGCCCATTCCAGGGCGCCATCGCCCCAGTCGTTGCGCGGCGTCCGGTCGGCGCCCTTTTCGATCAGTTTGCGGGCAAGGTCTTCCCGCCCCTCGTAGATTGCCATCATTAGCACGCTGGAGCCGTTGGTGCTGCGCGCGTCGATATCGGCCCCCTGTTCGATCAGGTAATCCGTCACCTGGGCATGGCCGGCAAAGACCGCGTAATGCAGGGCCGACCATTGCCGTTCCGGCGCATTGATCCGCGCCCCGCGCTCGAGCAGCCACTTGACCGCTTCCTGATTGCCACGCCAGGCGGCCAGCGCAATCGCCGTCTCGCCGTTGGCATTGAGCCGGTTGATATCGGCACCACGTGAAATGAACAGGCGCATCAGCTCGAGGTTACCTTCCCAGGCACCGATCATCAGGCCGGAACCAATCCGGCTGCCCATGAAGTCGACCGGCAGGCCGGCATCGAGCCAGGCTTCGGCCTGTCGGAGATCGCCCAGCTCCATGTTGTTGGCGAAGGTGACCGGCGTCGGCAGACTGACGGCCGGTTCAGCCATGACCGGTAAAAACAGGCTCATCCCGATTATCATTGCGGCCAGTTTCTTACTGACCGACCGCTTCATTGCTGGTTTCATCAACGCTCTCATCCCTCAGGCCAGCCTGCATTTTCTCATGACCCGGACCAATTACCGGCTACTGCTGGCTCTGGCAGTCTCCTTGCTGTTGCATTTGCTGCCTTTTATCGAGGCACTGCTCGCCCTGCCGGCGCCCCCCCCTCAAGCACCGCCCTTGCAGGCCACTCTGCGCGCGCCACCGGCCATGCCGGCACAGGTGCCACTGAGCTTGCCGGAACCCAGTGCCGCTGCGCCCAAAACCCTACCACCGCCGCAAAGCCCCAAAAATAATACAAAAGTTATAAAATCGTGGGCACAGGAAATTCAGCGGCAATTTCTCAAGCAGCAGAAACAGGGAATTTTCTACCCCGCCGAAGCCATCGCCAAAGGCCTTGAAGGCGATGTTTTGGTCTTGATCGTTCTCAACCCAGATGGCCAGGTCGTTGGGGCGCGCGTCGAGGAAAGCAGCGGCTCCCGCCTGCTCGACGACGGGGCGTTGCAAGCGGCGCGGGCGCTACGCGCCCTGCCGGCCGACACGCCGCGCGAAACGCTGTTGCCGATTCGTTTCCGGCTGAAATAATTTTCTGGCAGCGACAGACGTCTGCTAGTTTTTACATTTTTTACCGGTGTATGATCGGTAAAGAATATTAACAATCGCTGAACCGCCCGCTAGAGGCCGTCGTTTTTTTGAGGGGAAATTGCCATGAATAGTCTGAGTTCGCTACGCGTTTCGACACGCATGCAGTTGCTGGTTGGGCTGACCCTGATCGGCCTGCTCGCGCTCTGCCTGACCTCCTTGTTCCAGCTCAAGTCGACCATGCTGGACGACCGCAAACAGAAAACCCGCAATCTGGTCGAAGTGGGCGTCGGCATTCTTGCCCACCACCAAAAATTGGTCACCGAGGGCAAGCTCTCGGACGAAGATGCCAAGAAAGCCGCCCGCGACAGCCTGCGCGGCCTGCGTTACGACAAGGACGACTACTATTTCGCCTTCGACACGACGGGTACCTATGTCGTGCACGGCGGCAACCCGGCGGCAGAAGGGCAAAACAAGATCGACCTGAAAGACACCAACGGCAAGCTGATCATCAAGGAACTGATCAGCGCCGGCCAGAGCGGTGGCGGCTTTGTCGATTATTGGTTCCCACGCGCCGGACAACAGACGCCGGAACCGAAACTTTCCTACGCCGCACCGTTTGCCCCCTGGGGCTGGGTGCTCGGCACCGGCATCTATATCGACGATATCGATCGCCAATACAAGGAAGGCACCCTGCTGCTCGGCGGCATCTCGTTCGTCCTGCTCGCCCTGCTCAGCCTGGTTGGCTGGCAGGTCAGTTCCAGCATCCTGCGTCAATTGGGCGGCGAACCGAAGACGGCAACGGAAATCATGCAACGCGTCGCCGATGGCGACCTGACGGCCAAACTGGACAACGCCCCGGCCGGCAGCCTGCTGCACGCGCTGGGTGGCATGGTTTCCTCGCTGCGGCAGCTGGTCAGCGTCATCCATACCGATGCCAATACGCTGGTCAACAATGCCGAGCATATCGCCCGCGCCTCGGATGAAGTGGCCAAGGCGGCCGAACATCAGGCTGACTCGACGTCGGCGATGGCAGCCGCAATCGAGCAACTGACCGTCAGCTCGAACCACATTTCCGACAGCGCCCGGGAAACGGCCCGCGAGACCACCGATGCAGTCCAACTGGCCGGCCAGGGTAGCAGCCGGGTCAACCAGGCTTCGCAGGCCATCCAGAAGATTTCCGACACGGTATCCGACGCCTCCGGCCGTATTCGCGCGCTGGAAGAACGGGCCAAGCAGGTTTCCTCGATTGCCAACGTGATCAAGGACATTGCCGGGCAGACCAATTTGCTGGCCCTGAACGCCGCCATCGAGGCCGCCCGTGCCGGTGAACAGGGTCGCGGTTTTGCCGTGGTTGCCGATGAGGTGCGCAAGCTGGCCGAACGTACCTCCTCGGCGACACTGGAAATCGAGCAGATGATCAGCGGCATCCAGAACGACACGGTCGGTGCCGTCGAGGCGATGAGCGCCGCCCTGCCCGAAGTTCAGGAAGGCGTCGAACTGGCCAACTCGGCCTCCGAGTCACTGCAGGCCATCGAGGACGGGGCTCGCCGGACGCTCGAACGGGTTGGCGAAGTAGCCGACGCAACGCTGGAACAAAGCTCGGCCAGCACGTCGATTGCCCAGCGCGTCGAGCAGATTGCCAACATGGTCGAGGAAACCACCGAAACCATCCGCGGCACGGCGGCAACCGCGCATGAGCTGGAAAATATTGCCAACAACCTGAAACAGCAGATCGGAAAATTCAGAATCTCGGGCTGACCGATTCAGTCAAAGCACACTCCGGGGCGGCCTCAAACCGCCCCGTTTTCTTTCAGGGCAGCAATTTGCGCCGGCGAATAGCCCAACGCCGACAAGACCTCCTCGGTATGCGCCCCCAGTTCGGGGCCGAGCCATTCGGTACTGCCCGGCGTCGCCGACAGCTTGGGCACGATGCCGGGAATGCGGAACGACCGCCCATCGGGCAGCTTTGCCGTCTCCAGCATTTGCCGAGCAATGAATTGGGGGTCGGAAAACATGTCGACCGCCGCATAGACGCGTGACGATGGCACTTCTGCCGCGGCCAGGATGGCCAGCACCTCGGCCTCATCGCGCGCGCCGCACCAGGTGTCGATCAGGGCATAAATCTCGTCGCGACGGGCATCGCGCCCAGCGTTGTCGGCCAGGCCGGGATCATCGGCCAGATCGCGGCGCTCCATGGCGTGCATCAGGCGCTTGAAGATGGCGTCGCCATTGGCACCGATGGTGACGTGCTTGCCATCGCGCGTCGTATGGGTATTGGACGGGGTAATGCCCGGCATGATGTTGCCGGTCCGCTCGCGAACGAAGCCGAAGACATCGAATTCCGGCACCAGCGATTCCATCATCGCGAAGACCGCTTCGTAGAGCGCAACATCGACCACCTGCCCGGCCCCACCATTGACTTCCTTGTGGCGCAGGGCCATCAGCGCACCGATGGCGCCCCACAGCGCGGCAATCGAATCACCGATGGAAATGCCGGTACGGACCGGCGGCCGATCCGGAAAGCCGGTGATGTAGCGCAAACCGCCCATCGACTCGCCGACCGCGCCAAAGCCTGGCTGATCCTTGTACGGCCCGGTCTGCCCAAAGCCGGAAAGACGGACCATGACCAGGCCGGGATTGGCTTCCTTCAATACCTCCCAGCCCAGGCCGAGTTTTTCCAGCACGCCGGGGCGGAAATTCTCGACCAGGATATCGGCCTCGGCGATCAGCTTGCGGACGAACTCGCGGCCTTCCGGGTGCTTTAGGTTGGCGGTCACCGACTTCTTGTTGCGCGCCTGGACGTACCACCACAACGAGGTGCCTTCGTACAGCTTGCGCCATTTACGCAGCGGATCGCCGCCATCGGGCGCCTCGACCTTGATCACCTCGGCCCCGAATTCCGCCATGATGCGGGTGCAGAACGGACCGGCGATCAGCGTCCCCAGTTCCACCACTTTCAGGCCGGCCAGCGGCTTTTGTATTTCGCTCATCTCAGGGTTCCCAGTGTTCAACCGGCATTTTTTGCCCCCACAGGCGGTCGACCGTAGCAATCACCCGGGCCGGGGCGCCGCTGGTCGCAATGCGCAAATGGCCATGGCCGCCGCCGAGCAGATTCTGCACCCCCAGCAAACGTTCGAGTTGGCGGGCCACCGGCTCGCCGGTATCGAGCAGGCTGACGCCGGCCGGCATCCGGGCCGCAATCGCCTCGGCCACCCACGGGTAATGCGTGCAACCGAGCACCACGACATCGGCCCCGGCTGCTGCCAGTGGCGCGACAAAACCATCGAGCAGGGCCAGGACCTGCGCACTGTGCGGCCCCTGCTCCTCGATCGTCTCGGCCAAGCCCGGGCAGGCCTGTGCGACGACACGCAGATGATTGGCGTGATTGCCGACCAGGCGCTGGAAACGTTCGCTCTGCAAGGTCCGGGTCGTCGCCAGGACGCCGATCACACCGCTCCGGGTCAGGCTGGCGGCCGGCTTGACGCCGGGCTCCAGGGCGACGATGGGCAAGCTGCTGGCCGCCCGGATAGCCTCTGCCGCCGCTGCCGTCGCCGTGTTGCAGGCGATGACCAGCGCCTTGGCGCCGCGCCGGGCGAGTGCCTCGGCGATCAGGACGCCGCGCTCCTTGAGGAAAGTCTCCGGGCGGTCGCCGTAGGGCAAAAAGCGGGTATCGGCAAAATAGAAGAAATCTTCCTGCGGCAGACGGTCCCGCAGGGCGCGCAACACAGTCAGGCCGCCGAGGCCGGAGTCGAAAACGGCAATGGGTTGGTTGTTCAATGGCATGCCCGGAAAAGAAGAAGCCCCCTGGCGGGGGCTTTATTCAACCACAATCGCGCCCGAATTACATGCGGGCGATCATCGCGTCGCCAAAGGCCGAGCAGGACAACTCTTCGGCCCCATCCATCAGGCGGGCGAAGTCATAGGTCACCTGTTTGTCGCCAATGGCCGCCTCCATGGCCTTGATGACCAGATTGGCCGCTTCGATCCAGCCGAGATGGCGCAGCATCATTTCGGCGGAAAGGATCAGCGAGCCCGGATTGACCTTGTCCAGCCCGGCATACTTCGGCGCCGTGCCGTGCGTCGCCTCGAAACAGGCATAGTTATCGGAGATGTTGGCGCCCGGCGCGATACCGATGCCGCCCACCTGAGCGGCCAGCGCGTCGGAAATGTAGTCGCCGTTCAGGTTGGTGGTGACAATGGTGTCGTACTCGGCCGGTCGCAACAGGATCTGCTGCAGGAAGGCATCAGCAATGGAGTCCTTGACGGTGACTTCGCGGCCGGTGTTCGGGTTGGTGAAATGACACCACGGGCCACCGTCGATCAACTGGGCACCGAACTCTTCCTGAGCGACCTTGTAGGCGATGTCGCGGAACAGCCCTTCGGTGAACTTCATGATGTTGCCCTTGTGCACGATAGTCAGCGACTTGCGGTCGTTGGCGATGACGTACTTGAGCGCGGCACGGACCAGGCGGGTCGTACCTTCGATGGAGATCGGCTTGATGCCGATGCCGGAAGTCAGCGGAAAACGGATCTTGTTGACACCCATTTCCTGCTGCAGAAACGCGATGACTTTCTTCGCACCTTCGGATTCGGCCGCCCATTCGATACCGGCATAGATGTCTTCGGTGTTCTCGCGGAAGATGACCATGTTGGTCAGTTCCGGATGCTTCAGCGGCGACGGCACGCCCTTGAAGTACTGCACCGGACGGACGCACTGGTAAAGATCGAGTTCCTGGCGCAGGGCGACATTCAGCGAGCGGATACCGCCGCCGACCGGGGTCGTCATCGGCCCCTTGATGGAGACCGAGTATTCCTTCAGCGCATCGAAGGTTTCCTTCGGGAACCACTCGTCCGGGCCGTAGAGGCGGGTGGATTTCTCACCGGCATAGACCTCCATCCAGTGGATCTTCTTTTTGCCGCCGTAGGCCTTGTCGACCGCAGCATCGATCACCTTGATCATGACCGGGGTGATGTCGATGCCAATACCGTCGCCTTCGATGAACGGAATGATCGGATTGTCCGGAATCGCCTGGCCCGGAACGATTTTCTGACCACCTGGCGGAACCTTGATGTGAGATGCCATAGTCACTCCTAGCGTTGTTATTGGGTTGCCTCGAGCGGTCGCGAACTCTCGGGAAGCCGCCTCTCCTCCAACGGGCAACCAGCGCCAATTATGGAACAAAATCAGCGCTGATGTCAGCGCTCCAAAAGCAGCCGCCGCCCAGCAACATCCTGGCCATCCACCGGATCAGGTGCACGAAAGCGCTTCGACAGCAAGGCGGATGGCGTTTCCACCCAGCGGTGGAATGCCCAGGCACTCGCCAGGCTAAGCAGAAATGCAAACAGCAACCCGAGCACGGCGGCCTCTGGCGAGTTCCATTCCATGCGCGCCCATAGCGCGCCAACCAGCACCAGAACAGGGAAATGGACCAAAAACAGGCTGAACGATATCTTGCCAAGTGCCGCAATCAGCCGGCTGCGCGGCCAGCGTTGGCCCAAGCCGGAACGTTCGGCAACAAACAGCATCATCCCGAACAGCATCGCGATAACCAGCCGCCAGCGCCATTCGTAAAGGATGGCCAGGACCATCAAGCCCAGAAAGGCAACAAACTCGATCGGCGAACGGCGTACCAGTGCCTTATGTACAAGGACGCCCATGAAAAAATAGGGGAAGAAATACATCGCCCAGCATTCTCCGCCCGGATCAAGATTGAAGTGGAACAGCGAGTAGATCGAACTGCCCCAGCCGAGCAGCGTAAAGATGCCTTCCTTCCCTCGGCCGAAACGCTGCTGCAGGACCATCCCGAAGGCGTAACCAAACCCAAGCTGGAAGTTGATGCAAACAAACCACAAGCCGGCCGACAGGGCCTCGTAGCCCAGAATATCCTGCAGAAAAAACAGATGGGCCAGGAATTGGGCCAGCGAGACCGGCTGCCCCAGCACGTCATCAGGCACCCAGCCGCGGGCGAATTCGTAAATAGGCAGGATGGCTACGACAATCGCCAGGTAAGGCAGCCCCAGGCGGCAATAACGCTGGATCGCAAAACGTCCTAGCTGATTAACGCTCCAGACCCGGGTACCGATTGTCTGGGCAGCGACAAAGCCGCTGACCACAAAGAACACTTGTGTTGCACGGGCATATTGAGCCAGCCAAGCCAGGAAACCACCCAAAAGCGGTGCCGCCCAGTCGGTCAACGGGGCATAAAGGGCAAAGTGATGCCAGACGATGGTCAGTGCCGCAAAGGCGCGCAATGCCAGAATAAATGAAGGCCGAACAGCAGAAGCCATGACAGGGAAGCCAGCGAACAAAACCCGCCATTTTCGCATATCCACCCCGCCATTGCGGCGTCGATCGGCTTATCGGGCCACTCACCATAAAAAAAGGAGGTCCGAAGACCTCCTCAGACTGCTGACGAACCCCCGATTTTTCGGGGGTTTTGTTTTTCTGTTTGGAAATCAGGCTGATTTCCGGATTCAAGACGAAACGAGGCGGATTGTGAAGTTTGCCTGGAGAAACCCGACCTGCCAGCGATAGCGGGCGGATTGGGCGGAAAACTGGGTTCGGGCAAGGATTTTGAGCAGTAAGGCGGCGGCCTTCCTGGCCAGCAACAGGGCCATCTTCTTCATGTTCTGACAGGCAGCCGAGAGCAGGCACTGCGCCTGCACCTTGGCCAGCCCCCGGAAACGGGCGTAACGGTGGCCGTGCAACTCCTTGGCATCGGCAAAGCTGCGCTCCACGGTTTCCTTGCGTCGGGCGTACAGCCGTTTGCCCAGGTCGGTCAGGCGATTGGCGTTGATCGCGCTTCCTTGCACGCTTCCCAGAGATGCCGGGTGACGAGCTTCTGGTGACTCCTGCTCTGCGTACATTGCGCTCGTTGGGCACAATCGGCGCAATGTTTGGGATTTGAGGCATATTCCCGATAGCCCAGCCGGTTGGTCGTCCGGTACGGCAGGACTTCACCGGTCGGGCAGCGGTAGCAATCCTGTACCGCATCGTAGAGATAGTCCCGCTTGTAGAAATAGCCATCGCGGTGGCTCGGTCGCTTGTAGCCCATCACCCCGAACAGTTCCCGGTCAAGGATGCCCTTGCAGACTTGGGGAGTGAAATACCCGGCATCCAGACCGACGGCACCCACAGCCAACTCAAAGCGTTCCTTGGCCCGATCCAGGCGGGCAAGGTACGGTTGGCTGTCGTGGACATTGCCCGGCGTGACATGGGTATCGACGATCAGGGCATGCACGCCATCGACGGTGCGGTGATCCAGATAGAAGAAGCCGGTCGGCTTGTTGTCGCGGGCCATGAAGCCTGCGTCGGGATCGACCGTACTGACCTTAATTTCCTTGGTCGGCGGGGCCGAGTCATCGTCATCGCGCTTGAGCGGCTTCTTGCCGGCAGCGACCCGATCAGCCTCGATCGCCGCATCGAGTTCGGCCAGGTAGGCCGCCGGGGTTTGTTCAAGCTGATGGATTTCAAAGTGCCGTTTGTTGGCGTTGGCCTTCAGGTGGGTGCTGTCGGTGTAGAGCACACGCCCACCAATCAGCTTGTGCTCGATGGCTTGCTCGACAATACCGTCGAAGATGCGTTGCTCGATGTCCGTGCCGACAAACCGGCGACGACGGTTCTGCGACAGCGTTGAGGCATCCGGGACCTTGTCCGTCAGGCGAAAGCCGAGAAACCAGCGGTAGGCAACATTGACTTCGATTTCCTTGACCAGTCGCCGCTCGGAGCGAATCCCGAACAGATAGCCGATGAATAGCATTTTGAACAACACCACCGGATCAACGGCCGGTCGGCCATTGTTCTCGCAGTAAAGGTGCTGGGTCGCTTCGCGGATGAAATCAAACCGGATGTGCTGGTCGAGCAGTCGGAGCAAGTGGTCTTTCGGGACCAGTTGCTCCAACGTCACCATCTCCAGTTCCGTCTGGGCAGGGGAGGCAGGCTTGAGCATGCCAACATTATAAAAAAACAAAGCCCCCAAACGATTGGAGGCTTTGTCAGCAATCTGAGGGGGCTGAAAATCAGCCCCCTTTTCTCTCGAACACCTTTGCCTTATTCGTCTTCGTCGTGCAACTGGAACTTGCTGGCCAGTTGCTGCTGGATGGTTGGCGGCACTGCGGCGTAACGGGCGAACTCGATGGTATAGCTGCCCTGGCCGCCGGTCAGTGACTTCAGGCGGGACTGGTAGTCGTTCAGTTCGGCGAGCGGCACTTCGCCACTGATCGCCGCCATGCCGTGGCCACGGCCATCGGTCCCGGTGATGTGGCCGCGGCGGCCGGACAGATCGCCGCTCAGATCGCCGATCGCCGTTTCCGGGACGACGATCTCGATATTGACGATCGGCTCCAGCACGATCGGCCGGGCCGCGCGGATCGCCTCGATGACCGCCTTGCGGCCGGCCGTCACGAAGGCGACTTCCTTGCCATCGACGGCATGGGTCTTGCCGTCGAAAACCGTCACTTTCAGGTCGTCGACCGCATAACCGGCAACCACGCCGCCTTCCAGCCCCTGCCGGATGCCCTTCTCGACCGCCGCCATGAAGACACCGGGAATGACGCCGCCCTTGACGGCATCGACGAACTCGAAGCCCTCGCCGCGCTCCTTCGGCTCGATGCGCAGATGCACTTCGCCAAACTGGCCGGCACCGCCGCTCTGTTTCTTGTGGCGATGCATGCCCTCGGCCGGGCCGGTAATCGTTTCGCGGTAGGGAATGCGCGGCGGCTTGGTATCGACTTCCAGCTTGTACTGGCTGGCCATCTTTTCCAGCTTGGCCTTCAGATGGATTTCGCCGAGGCCGCGGATCACCGTTTCATTGCTGCTCGGATGGCGCTCGACGACGAAAGTCGGATCTTCCATCGCCAGCTTGCCGAGAATATCGAACAGCCGCTGCTCGTCGCCCTTCTTGCGGGTTTCGACGGCCAGACCGGCCATCGGCTGCGGAAATTCGAGCGGTACCAGGTGGATATGATCTTCGTCGTGCGAGTCGTGCAGCACACAGTCAAAGTCGATTTCATCGACCTTGGCGATGGCGCCGATATCACCCGGCAGCAGTTCGTCGACCTCGACGCTGTCCTTGCCCTGCAACTGGTAGAGATGGGCGACCTTGAACGGCCGCTTGCCGTCGCCGACGAACAGTTGCATGTCCTTTTTCAGCGTCCCCTGATGAACGCGGAAGATGCCGATCTTACCCATATAGGGGTCGGCCACCACCTTGAAGACGTGGGCCAGCACATGCTGGTCGGCCACCGGCTCGGCCTGGAAGGCGGTAGTTTCGCCGCCCGGTTCGCCCTTGTAGAAAGACGGCGGGTTGCCTTCGGCCGGGTTGGGTGCCAGCGAGGCCAGCACATGCAGCAGTTCCTTGATGCCGGCGCCGGTCTTGGCCGAGACGAACAGGATGGGTATCAAATTGCCGGCGCGCAGCGCCTTTTCGAACGGCGCATGCAGATCGGCGACACTCGGATCGGCACCGTCTTCGAGATATTGCGCCAGCAGGTCTTCGTCTTCCTCGACGATCTGGTCGATCAGGGCGCGATGGGCGGCGGCGACCGACTCGAAGTCAGCATCGCCAGAGGCCTGCTCAAGCACTTGGACAACTTCCGCCGCGCCATGGGCCGGTAGGTCGAGCAGCATGCACTGTTTGCCAAAGCGCTCGCGGATATCGGCGACCAGACTCGGCAAATCGAGGTTGTCGGCATCGATCTTGTTGATGACGATCATCCGGCAAAGCTTGCGCTCGGCGGCGTGGCGCATCATGCGCTCGGTCATCAGTTCGACGCCGGTCTGCGCGTTGACGACAACCAGTGCGGTATCGACCCCGGCCAGTGCGGCGATCGACGGGCCGGCGAAATCCGGGTAGCCCGGGGTGTCGATCAGGTGAATATGGGTGTTTTCGTAGCCAAAATTGACGATGGCCGAGTTCAGGGAGTGGCCGGCTTCCTTTTCCTGGCTATCGAAATCGCAAACGGTGCTGCCTTTTTCGACACTGCCTTTGGCCGTAATGACGCCAGTCGCGAACAACAGGGCTTCGGCCAGAGTCGTCTTGCCTGCGGCGCCGTGACCAACCAGCGCGATGGAACGAAGAGTTTCGGTGCTGTACTTGGACATCTTGTTCTCCCTGAACTTATTGGGTTTACCGCTAAATCATATTACGCCTGCCGCCATGCGGTTGACGATGTACGGACCGCCTTTGTAGAGGATCAGAATGGCGAGCAGGATCAACGCCAGACCGACGAACAGCTGCTTGCCCGGGCGCGAGAAATCCTTCCAGTGCCGCCAGGCAAACCAGAGCGGACCGACCACCGGCAGCAGCAGGGTCGGCAGCCAGTTGCGCCAGCCGAAAGTAAAGGAAGCCGGCAAGGTGCCGACGTAACCGACCAGCAGCAGCGAACCGCCGACCGCGACCAGGATGGCGATCAGAAAGACGAAGGCGGTGAATCCGGCATCCATTATTTCTTGACCTTCTGCGGCCGTTCCCAGCCGGTCAAGGTGATCTGCTTGGCACGCGACACGGTCAAGGCGTCGGGCGGGGCATTTTTGGTCAGCGTCGTCCCGGCCCCCAGCGTAGCCCCGCGACCGACGGTGACCGGCGCCACCAACTGGGTATCGGAGCCGATGAAGACATCGTCCTCGATGATGGTCTTGAACTTGTTGGCGCCGTCGTAGTTGCAGGTGATGGTGCCGGCCCCGACATTGACGCGCTGGCCGATCTCGGCATCGCCAATGTAGGCCAGGTGATTGGCCTTGGACTGGGCGCCGATGGTGCTCTTCTTGACCTCGACGAAGTTGCCAATATGTACTTCCGGACCGAGCTCGGTCCCCGGACGCAGCCGGGCGTAGGGGCCGAGCACGCCATCCGGGCCGATCACCGCATCCTCGAAATGGCAGAAGGCGGCGATCCGCGTACCGGCGCCGACCTTGACGTTCTTCAGCACGCAATACGGACCGACCTCGACCGCATCAGCCAGTTCGACCTTGCCTTCGAAAACGCAGCCGACGTCGATGGCAACGTCCCGGCCGTAGGTCAATTCGCCACGGATATCGATGCGCGCTGGATCAGCCAGCCGGACACCGGCGACCAGCAACTGGTCGGCGATGTTGCGCTGGTGCTGGCGCTCCAGTTCGGCCAGTTGGACTTTGCTGTTGACGCCGAGCACTTCCCATTCGCCTTCCGGCTGCGCGGTGCGCACCGGCAGGCCTTCGGCGACGGCGAGAGCGACGATGTCGGTCAGGTAATACTCGCCCTGGGCGTTGTCATTCTTCAGCTTGCCCAGCCACTCGGCGAGGCGAGCGGTCGGGATCGCCATGATGCCGGTATTGACTTCGCGGATACCCTTTTGCTCGGCCGTCGCATCCTTTTCCTCGACGATGCACTGCACGCTGCCAGCGGCATCGCGCACGATGCGGCCGTAGCCGGACGGATTGGCGAGATCGACAGTGAGGATGGACAGGCCATCCTTGCCGGCTTGGAGCAGGCGCTTCAGGGTCGCCGCCGTGGTCAGCGGCACATCGCCGTAGAGGACCAGGGTCTGTGCCGCCGCCCCCAGTTCGGGCAGTGCCTGAGCGACGGCGTGGCCGGTGCCCAGTTGCTGCGCCTGCTCGGCCCAGGCGACATCGGCGGCGGCCAGCGTGGCGCGGACGGTGTCACCGCCATGGCCGTAGACAACAATCAGCTTTTCCGGCGCCAGCGTGCGCGCGGTATCGATGACGTGCTGGGCCAGCGCCTTGCCGGCAACCGGATGCAGCACCTTTGGCAGATTGGAATGCATGCGCTTGCCTTGGCCAGCAGCGAGAATGACGATATTCATGGTTTCTGGGTTTCAGTCTGGGGCCGGCCCGGGGCCGGCCGGGTTCATGCGGATTTCTTGTCGTCCTGACCGGCCATGATTTCGCCGAGCACGGCCTTGCCGCGCCCCGAAACCCCCCAGTGCAGAACGTTCTTGTCATTGATGCGGGTTTCGATGACGCCCATCGATTTCATCACCGTCAGGCGATGGCTGACGAAATCGCGGGCCAGGCCGGTCCGTTCGCAAATCGCGGCAAGATTGCCATAGACAAAGCTCTCTTCGGCCAGCGCGCGCAGGATCTCGACATCGTTGTAGGAGAGGACTTCACGCGCTTCCGGCTCGGCCGGCTTTTCGCTCTCGACCTTGGCCGGCACGATCACCGGCTCGTCCCGCCGCTGCTTGAGATGGCCGACCTCGCGCTTGACCTGATCGAGTTGCCCCATCAGGCGCTGGGCGACGTTTTCGAGCAGGCGGCGCGAAGCGATCACGTAAATCAGGCAAAAGCCGGCGAAAGCGTAGAAATCGACGGGTTTGGTGCGCGCCCCTTCGAGCAGGGTGCTGGAAATCATGTTCAGGAAGAGCGGTACGGTCAACGCCGCCACCACCCCTAAAACCGGATACTTGATCCAGTCCCGGCGCCCGGGTTCGCCCTGGCGATCGGCCAGGAAGTAGTTGGCCGCGCCGCCCAGCATGCCGGCCAGCAGCATGATGAGCAGAATGAGCAGCATATGCGTATCGATACCGCTATTGGGTGCGGTGACCTGAAAAGCTGTTTGCAATTCGCCCGACATTGTGTTCCCCCGTGTTTTTTCGCCATTCTCACACGATTGCCGCGGGCTGTCGAAGTCGGGTGGAATATGTCCTGATTCAGCCCCCGCCCTGCTTGCGCCGGTCGCTCTTGCGTTCGGCCAGCAGCGCCCATTCGCCGTTGGCCTGCTGGTGCTCGAGACGGACCGTGAAGCCCCACAGGGTGGCCAGGTGTTCGAGAACGACCAGGCTGGCCGAGGACAGCGGCCGACGCTGGTGGGCGAAATGGCGCAGGGTCAGCGAACGGTCGCCGCGCAGGTCTACATTCCAGACCTGGATGTTCGGATCGCTGCTGCCCAGGTTGTACTGTTCGGCCAGATTCCGGCGCAAGGCACGGTAGCCTTGTTCGTTGTGGATAGCATCGACTTTCAGCTTGGCCTGGCTGTCGTCGTCAAGCACTGAAAACAGCCGGAATTCGCGCATCAGCCGGGGAGACAGGTATTGGGCGATGAAGCTTTCGTCCTTGAAGTTGCGCATCGCGAATTCGAAGGTTTCGCGCCAGTTGGAGCCGGCGATATCGGGAAACCACTCGCGGTCCTCATCGTCCGGCCGCTCGCAGATGCGGCGTATGTCCTGCCACATGGCAAAACCGAGAGCGTAGGGATTGATGCCGGAATACCATTTGCTGCTGTAGGGCGGCTGGTAGACGACATTGGTATGCGACTGCAGGAATTCGAGCATGAAGCCGTCGTTCACCCGCCCCTCGTCGTACAGCGTGTTGAGCAGGGTGTAATGCCAGAAGCAGGCCCAGCCTTCGTTCATGACCTGGGTCTGGCGCTGCGGATAGAAATACTGGCCGATCTTGCGCATGATGCGAACGATCTCACGCTGCCAGGGTTCGAGCAGCGGCGCGTTCTTCTCGACGAAATAGAGCAGGTTTTCCTCCGGCTCCTCCGGGAAGCGCCTTTCCTCGGCCTCGGCAAACGGCGCATCGTGGCGCGGCAGCGTCCGCCACAGATCGTTGACCTGCGCCTGCAGGTAGGCCTCGCGTTCACGCTGCCGCGATTTCTCCTTCTCCAGCGACAGCGGCGGCGAGCGCTTGTAGCGATCGACGCCGAGATTGGACAGGGCATGGCAGGCATCGATCAGTTGCTCGACGGCATCGAGGCCGTGGCGCTCCTCGCACTCGGCAATGTAGTTCCGGGCAAAGACCAGGTAGTCGACGATGGCGTCGGCGCTGGTCCATTGCTTGAACATGTGGTTGCCCTTGAAGAAGGAGTTGTGGCCGTAGGCGGCGTGGGCAATGACCAGCGCCTGCATGGTCAGCGTGTTCTCCTCCATCAGGTAGGCGATGCAGGGGTCGGAGTTGATGACGATCTCGTAGGCCAGCCCCATCTGCCCGCGCTTGTAGCGGTTTTCGGTCTCCAGGAAGTGTTTACCGAAGGACCAGTGGTGGTAATAGACCGGCATGCCGATCGCTGCGTAGGCATCCATCATCTGCTCGGCGGTGATCACCTCAAGTTGGTGACGATAGCAATCGAGGCCGAACTGGCGGGCGAGGCGGCCGATCTCGGTGTCGTACTGGGCAATCGACTCCAGCGTCCAGTCCGAACCTTCGGCAATCAGGCGGGAGCGTTTTTTGGTCATGCCAGACGCTTTCTGAACAATTCGCGGAAGACCGGGTAAATATCGCTGGCGGCGCCGATGCGCTGCAGCGCGAAAACGCCGGCATGAGTGACGGCCAGTTGTTCGTATTCCTGCCAGAGGTTTTGCGCTTCGCCATCGGTGATTTCGATATAGGCGAAGTACTGGACCATGGGCAGGATCGAGTCGGCCAGGATTTCGCGACAGAGCGGCGAATCGTCGTTCCAGTTGTCGCCATCGGAAGCCTGGGCACCGTAGATGTTCCAGGTGCTGCTGGCATAGCGCTCGGTGATGATCTGCTGCATCAGCTTCAGGGCGCTGGAAACGATGGTGCCGCCGGTTTCGCGCGAGTGGAAGAAGCCATCCTCGTCGACCTCTTCGGCCGCCGTGTGGTGACGGATAAAAACAACCTCGATGTGCTCGTAATTGCGATTGAGAAAAAGGTAGAGCAGCATGAAGAAGCGCTTTGCCATCTGCTTCTTGGCTTCATCCATCGAACCGGAAACGTCCATCAGACAGAACATCACAGCCTGCGTCGACGGTTCGGGGATGCGGATGCGATTACTGTAACGCAGGTCGAACGGATCGATAAAGGGAATGGCCTCGGCGCGCGCCCGCAGGCAGGCGATTTCGCGCTGCAGGCGCTCAACCTCTGCCTCGTCGACCGGCATTTCATCGAGCACCTGCTCCAGCTCGGCGAGCAGGCCACGCAAGCGGGCGGCGTATGGCCCGCCGATGGCGACCCGGCGCCCGGCGGCGCCGCGCATGGTGCGCACCAGATTGATGTTGGTCGGCACGCCGCTCTGCGTATAGCCGGCCCGCACCCGCTTGTATTCGTCGATGCGCGCCAGTTGCCGCTTGATCAGGTTGGGCAGGGCCAGTTCATCGAAGAAGATGTCGAGAAATTCGTCGCGGGTCAGGGTGAAGACGAAGTCGTCGATCCCCTCGCCGTCCGGACTGGCCTGGCCGCTGCCCTGCCCTTGCCCGCCGGCCGGCGGCCGGTCCATCTGGTCGCCTTGCTGGAAGCGGTCGTTGCCCGGATGCACCGATTCCCGCACGCCCCCCTTGCCATGGTGGAATTGCGGCTCGGAGATATCCTTGCTCGGGATGCCGATCTTCTCGCCATTCTCCAGATCGCGAATGCCGCGTTTGGTGATGGCGTCGGCCACCGCCTTGCGAATCTGTCCCTTGAAGCGGCGGATGAACCGGCTCCGGTTGATGGAACTCTTGTTTCTGCTGTCCTGCCGCCGGTCGACAATGCGTACCGTCATGCTGAAGCTCCCTTGAGGAAGCAGAGAGAAGCTCTCCGCCCCCTACCCTGTCAAGATGACTTGCGGACCCGCAGATACCATTCGCAGAGCAGGCGGACCTGCTTTTCGGTGTAGCCCTTGGTAATCATGCGGTCGACGAAGTCCTGATGCTTCTTTTGCTCGTCGGCACTGGCCTTGGTGTTGAACGAGATGACCGGCAGCAGTTCCTCGGTATTGGAGAACATCTTCTTCTCGATCACCGCGCGCAGCTTCTCGTAACTCGTCCAGGACGGATTCTTGCCATCATGCTTGGCGCGTGCCCGCAACACGAAGTTCACCACCTCGTTGCGGAAATCCTTCGGATTGCTTATGCCGGCCGGCTTTTCGATCTTTTCCAGTTCATCGTTCAGGGCGCTGCGATCGAGCATCTCGCCGGTGTTCGGATCGCGGAATTCCTGATCCTGGATCCAGAAATCGGCGTAGGTGACGTAGCGGTCGAAAATATTCTGGCCATACTCCGAATAGCTTTCCAGGTAGGCGGTTTGGATTTCCTTGCCGATGAACTCGGCGTAGCGCGGGCTGAGGAATTCCTTCAGGTGGCGCAGGTAACGATCCTCGATTTCCGGCGGAAACTGTTCCTGCTCGATCTGCTGTTCGAGCACGTACATCAGGTGCACCGGGTTGGCCGCCACCTCGCGATGATCGAAGTTGAACACCTTGGACAGGATCTTGAACGAGAAGCGGGTGGACAAGCCGTTCATGCCCTCGTCGACCCCGGCGAAATCGCGGTATTCCTGATAGCTCTTGGCCTTCGGGTCGGTATCCTTGAGGTTTTCGCCGTCATAGACCCGCATCTTGCTGTAGATGCTGGAGTTTTCCGGCTCCTTGAGGCGCGACAGCACCGAGAACTGGGCCATCATCCGTAAAGTGTCGGGCGCGCAGGGCGAGTTGGAGAGCGACGAATTGAACATCAGCTTTTCGTAGATGTGCATCTCGTCGGTGACGCGCAGGCAGTACGGCACCTTGACGATGTAGATGCGGTCGAGGAAAGCCTCGTTGTTGCGGTTGTTCTTGAAAGTCAGCCACTCGGCCTCGTTCGAGTGGGCGAGCACCATGCCGTCGAACGGGATGGCGCCGAAACCTTCGGTGCCCTTGTAGTTTTGTTCCTGGGTCGCGGTCAGCAGCGGGTGCAGGACCTTGATCGGCGCCTTGAACATTTCGACGAATTCGAGCACGCCGCGGTTGGCCAGGCACAGCCCGCCGGAGTAGGAATAGGCATCGGGATCGTTCTGCGAGTAGGTTTCCAGCTTGCGGATATCGATCTTGCCGACCAGCGAGGAAATATCCTGGTTGTTCTCGTCGCCTGGCTCGGTCTTCGACACGGCAATCTGCGACAGCACCGACGGGTGCAGCTTGACTACCCGGAAGCGCGCGATGTCGCCACCGAATTCGCGCAGCCGCTTGACCGCCCAAGGGCTCATGATGGTGCCGAGATAACGGCGCGGAATGCCGTAATCCTCTTCGAGGATCGGCCCGTCTTCATGCAGGTTGAAAAGGCCGAGCGGCGACTCGTGAACCGGCGAGCCCTTGATCGCATAGAAGGGCACTTTCTCGATCAGGTATTTCAGGCGTTCGGCCAACGACGACTTGCCGCCACCGACCGGGCCGAGCAGGTAGAGGATCTGCTTCTTCTCTTCCAGGCCCTGCGCGGCGTGCCGGAAGTAGGAGACGATGTGCTCGATCACCTCTTCCATGCCGTAGAACTCGCGGAAGGCCGGATACAGCCGCAGCATCTTGTTGGCAAAGATGCGGGAGAGTCGCGGGTCGCTGCGGGTATCGACCAGTTCCGGCTCACCAATGGCCAGCAGCATGCGCTCGGCGACGCTGGCATAAGCCGTCTTGTCGTTCTTGCAGACTTCCAGGTATTCCTGGACCGACAACTCCTCTTCCTGTAGCGCTTCATAGCGACTCTGATAGCGGGCGAATATCGACATGGCTGCCTCCTTGAGGTTTGCTTCGACTACTAGGCGGTACTCCCTTTTCTTCTTAACGGCTCGACCGGCCGTTTGGTTTATGCCACCAGACGCGGGCGGCGGCTAAAGTTGTTCAACACTTCGTCAATCCGGGTCATTCCCCAGAGCAACTCTTCTTCGCTGATGACCAGCGGCGGGGCCAGGCGCAACACCGTACTGTGCGTATCCTTGCTCAACACGCCGTGTTCCAGCAGTGCCACCGCCAACTCGTGGGCATCGGCATGCTGCGGGTCTAGCTCGATACCGGCAAACAACCCGCGCCCGCGCACCGCCCGAATGATCGGCGAACGCTCTGCCAGTTGGTGTAGTTGGGCGAGCAAAAGTTCGCCCAATCGGGCGGAATTTTCGATCAGGCCTTCTTCTTCGAGCACATCGAGCGCCGCCAGCGCGACGCTGCTGGCCAGCGGATTGCCACCGAAAGTCGAGCCGTGATCGCCCGGCGTAAACACCTGCATGACATTCTCGTCGGCCAGGAAAGCCGAGACCGGCAGCAAGCCGCCACCCAGCGCCTTGCCGAGAATCACCCCGTCCGGCCGCACGGCCTCATGCTGGCAGGCCAGCAACTTGCCGGTGCGCCCGAGGCCGGTCTGGATTTCGTCGACGATGAGCAGCACGTTTTGCCGCTTGCAGATCGCCCAACAGGCGGCGAGATAGCCGCTCGGCGGCACGATGATGCCGCCCTCGCCCTGAATCGCTTCGACCAGGAAGGCGGCGGTGTTTGGCGTGATGGCCGCAGCCAGGGCGGCCGGGTCGCCATAGGGAACGCGCTTCAAGCCGGCCGGGAAAGGACCGAAGCCATCCCGATACTGCGCTTCCGACGACAGCCCGACGATGGCTATCGAACGGCCATGAAAATTGCCCTCGCAGGCAATGATCTCGGCCTGATCGGCGGGCACGCCCTTGATCCGGTAAGCCCATTTGCGCACCGCCTTGAGCGCGGTTTCGACCGCCTCCAGCCCGGTGTTGGCCGGCAAGACGCGGTCGTAGCCGGTGAGCAGGGCCAGGCGACGCAACAACAAGGGCAGCCGGTCGTTGGAATAGGCCCGCGAGGTGACCGCCAAGCGCGAGGCCTGTCTGGTCAGCGCAGCCAGCAGCCGGGGATGGGCATGGCCGAAGCTGGTTGCCGAATAGGCCGACATCATGTCGAGATAGCGGCGACCATAGACATCAGTCAGCCAGCAGCCCCGCCCTTCCTGCAAGACCACCGGCAAGGGCGCGTAGTTCCGGGCCCCGAAGCCGGCCTCCCAGCGGCGCAGGGTCGCGCCGTCCGGGGCCGAGGCGGCATCCAGCAGATCGAGAACAATCCTGGCGGTGCGCCCGTCCGGATCGAGCAGCGGGTTGTACTCGGCAATTTCCAGACCGACACAATCGCGTTCACGCAGGATGCCCCGCAAAGCCTGACGTAGATCCGCGACGGCCAGGCCGCCGGCCACCGGGGTCGAAACGCCGGGAGCAGCATCCGGGTCAAGCGCATCGAGATCCAGACTGATGCCCCACGGGCCATCGCTGACGATAGCCCGTGCCTCGGCAAAAACCTCGGGCAGTCCGCGTTCATTGATCTCGGCCATCTCGAATATCCGAATCCCGAGCCAATCGAGCCGTTCGCGCTCTGCCGCTTCGTAGCTGCGGATGCCGAGCAACACGGTACGCGCCGGATCGAGCGCTGGTCCGGGAATATCGGTCAGCGCCGGGTCACCCTCGCCGAACAAGGCGGCCAGCGGCATCCCGTGGGCGTTGCCGGATGGACTGCTGGCCGGCGTATGGGCATCCAGATGGGCATCGATCCAGAGCAGGCCCGGCGCTTCGCCCAAGGCCCGGGCAATGCCGCGCCATGTCCCGGCCGCCATGCTGTGATCGCCACCGATGACCAGCGGCCGCTCGCCTGCCGCGATGCTGGCCGCCGTCGTATCGGCCAATTTGCGCAGCAAAAGAGCCATGCCTGCGGTCGACTGCTCTGGAAGCAGGATTTCCGGCCACAGCGCAGCCAAGCCATTGTGCCGGATGACCGAAGGCAAACCGGCCCGCCGCAGACTTTCCGGGCCGCTCGCGCAGCCGGCAACGGGCGCCCCCAATGAACTGGCTACCCCGATGCAACGCACCGTCGGGTTAAGGGAAACGAGTCGGCGCATGATGCGGCTCCTTTCTGCCTGCCAGAAATCCTGCCTGTTGCCGATTGGACTACCGCGACGGCCGCAGGTTCGCTCAACCTGAACGTCATTGGCAAATTCCATGAAAAAAAAGCCCCGCCGGTCTTGCGACCGGCGGGGCTTTTGGGGGTGCTTACGGCTTAGCGGGGCAGCGAAGTGCTGCCCATCAGGAACTGATCGACTTCACGAGCGGCCTGGCGACCTTCGCGGATCGCCCAGACCACCAGCGACTGGCCGCGACGCACGTCACCGGCAGCAAAAACCTTGGCGACGTTGGTTGCATAGCAGCCTTCGCCATCGGTCGTTGCCTTGGCATTACCACGGTTGTCCTTGTCGACGCCGAAGGCTTCGAGCAGGCTGCCCACCGGATTGGTGAAGCCCATGGCCAGGAAGGCGGCATCGCACGGCAGTTCGAATTCCGAACCGGAGACTTCGCTCATCTTGCCGTCCTTCCATTCAACGCGAACAGCCTGCAATGCCTTGACGTTGCCTTTGCCATCCTCGATGAACTTCTTGGTGGCAACGGCGAAATCGCGCTCGCAACCTTCGTTGTGCGAGGAAGAAGTGCGCAGCTTGTACGGCCAGTACGGCCAGGTCAGCGCCTTGTTTTCCTCGGCCGGCGGCATCGGCATCAACTCGAACTGGGTGACTGAAGCCGCACCATGACGGTTCGAGGTACCGACGCAGTCGGAACCGGTATCGCCGCCACCGATGACGATGACGTGCTTGCCCTTGACGTTGATCGGGTTGGCCTTGCCCTGCTGAACTTCCTTGTTCTGCGGAATCAGGAATTCCAGCGCGGCATAGATACCCTTCAGCTCGCGGCCCGGCACCGGCAGATCGCGCGGCACTTCCGAACCGGCCGCCAGAATCACCGCATCGAAATCCTTGGCCAACTGCGCGGCGGAAACGACTTCGGTCGCATCGTTGTTGATACCGGCCGGCAATTCCTTGCTGCCAACCACAACCTTGGTCTTGAAGGTAACGCCTTCGGCTTCCATCTGGGCAACACGGCGATCAACCACCGTCTTTTCCAGCTTGAAGTCGGGAATGCCATAGGCGAGCAGGCCACCCAGGCGGTCGCTCTTTTCGAACACGGTCACGGCGTGGCCGACGCGAGCCAGCTGCTGGGCAGCAGCCAGACCGGCCGGGCCGGAACCAACCACGGCAACCTTCTTGCCAGTCTTGGTCTTCGGCGGCTGCGGCACGACCCAGCCCGATTCCCAGCCCTTGTCGATGATGAAGTGCTCGATCGACTTGATGCCTACCGGCGCTGCATTGATGCCCAGCGTACAGGCAGCCTCACAGGGGGCCGGACAGATACGGCCGGTGAAATCCGGGAAGTTGTTGGTCGAATGCAGCACTTCCAGCGCCTGCTTCCAGTTGCCGCGGTAAACCAGATCATTCCAGTCCGGAATGATGTTGTTCACCGGGCAACCGTTGTTGCAGAACGGAATGCCGCAGTCCATGCAACGCGCGCCCTGAACCTTGGCATCGTCGTCGGACAGGGTATGAACGAATTCCTTGTAGTGCTTCAGACGCTGTTCAACCGGCTCGTAGGCCTCATTGAGACGCTCGAACTCCATGAATCCAGTCGGCTTGCCCATTATGCGGCCTCCTTCTGTGCAGCAGCGGCCATCTCGGTGAGCGCCCGCTTGTACTCGTGCGGATAAACTTTGACGAACTTCTCGCGGTAGGCATCCCAGTTGGCCAGGATAGCCTTGGCGGTTGCGCTGCCGGTGAACTCGGCGTGACGCATGATCAGCTCCTTGAGCTGCGTCTCGTCAGCCAGGCCTTGGTGCAGCGGCTCGCCAGCGGCGTGACGGCTGGCCGGCAGCACCTTTTCGAGGGCAACCTGAGCCAGATTGGCGCGTTGCTTGAAGCTGCCATCCTCGTCCAGCACGTAGGCGATACCGCCCGACATGCCGGCGGCAAAGTTACGGCCGGTCATGCCCAGCACCACCACGGTGCCACCGGTCATGTATTCACAGCCATGATCGCCGACTCCTTCGACAACCGCCGTACCACCGGAGTTGCGAACGCAGAAACGCTCGCCGCCAACACCGGCCAGGAAGGCTTCACCATCGGTGGCACCGTACATCACGGTATTGCCGACGATGATGTTTTCCTGCGTGTTGCCACGGAAATCCGGGCTCGGCTTGATGATGATGCGACCACCCGACAAGCCCTTGCCGACGTAGTCGTTACCTTCGCCGGTCAGTTCCAGCGTCACACCCTTGGCCAGGAAGGCACCGAAGGCCTGACCGGCGGTACCGGTCAGCTTGACGTGGATGGTGTCGTCCGGCAGACCGGCATTGCCGTAGCGACGGGCGACTTCGCCCGACAGCATGGTGCCGCAGGTGCGGTTGACGTTGATGATCTTGGTCTCGATCTGGACCTTCTGGCCCTTTTCGAGGGCCGGCTTGGCTTGCTCGATCAACTTGTGGTCGAGTGCCTTTTCCAGACCATGATCCTGCGCTTCGGTATGGCGGCGCGGCACTTCGGCCGGCACCGCCGGCTGGAAGAAGATCTTGGAGAAGTCCAGACCCTTGGCCTTCCAATGTTCGATACCGGCGCGCATGTCGAGCAGGTCGGCACGGCCGACCAGATCGTCGAACTTGCGGATGCCGAGCTCGGCCATGATCTCGCGAACTTCATCGGCAACGAAGAAGAAGTAGTTCACGACATGTTCCGGCTGACCGGTAAAGCGCTTGCGCAGTTCCGGGTCCTGCGTGGCAACGCCGACCGGGCAGGTGTTCAGATGGCACTTGCGCATCATGATGCAGCCTTCGACGACCAGCGGTGCCGTGGCGAAGCCGAATTCGTCGGCACCGAGCAAGGCACCAACGACGACGTCGCGACCGGTCTTCAACTGACCATCGACCTGAACGCGAATACGCGAACGCAAGCGGTTCAGCACCAGCGTCTGCTGGGTTTCGGCCAGGCCGAGTTCCCACGGCGTGCCGGCGTGTTTGATCGAGGACTGCGGCGAAGCACCGGTACCACCGTCAAAACCGGCGATCACGACGTGATCGGCCTTGGCCTTGGCAACACCGGCGGCAACGGTACCGACGCCCACTTCCGAGACCAGCTTGACGGAAATGGAAGCGCGGTCGTTGGCGTTCTTCAGATCGTGAATTAGCTGCGCCAGATCCTCGATCGAGTAGATGTCGTGGTGCGGCGGCGGCGAAATCAGGCCAACGCCCGGTACAGAGTGACGCAGGAAGCCGATGTACTCGGAAACCTTGTGACCCGGCAACTGGCCGCCTTCACCCGGCTTGGCGCCTTGCGCCATCTTGATCTGGATCTGGTCGGCATTGACCAGATACTCGGTGGTCACACCAAAGCGGCCAGAAGCAACCTGCTTGATCGCCGAGCGCAGCGAGTCGCCATCCTTCAGTTCGATATCACGCTCGATGCGGCCGGCACCGATGATCTCGGACAGCTTGGTACCGCCCTTGACCGGGGCGAAACGCTTGGCATCCTCGCCACCTTCACCGGTATTCGATTTGCCGCCGATGCGGTTCATCGCGATCGCCAGCGTGGTGTGCGCTTCGGTCGAAATGGAACCGAGCGACATGGCGCCGGTAGCGAAGCGCTTGACGATTTCCTTGGCCGGTTCGACTTCTTCCAGCGGAATCGGCGCGCCTTGCGGCTTGAAACCGAACAGACCGCGCAAGGTCAGGTGACGCTTGGTCTGATCGTTGATCAGCGCGGCGTATTCCTTGTAGGTCTCGGACTTGCCCGAGCGCGTCGCATGTTGCAGCTTGGCGATCGAGTCCGGCGTCCACATGTGCTCTTCGCCACGCGTCCGGTAGGCGTACTCGCCACCGGCATCGAGCATGCTGGTCAGCACGGGGTCGGCCGAGAAGGCTTCTTCGTGCAGACGAATGGCTTCCTCAGCCACTTCGAAGACACCGATCCCTTCAACATTGGACGGCGTGCCGGTGAAGTATTTCTCGACAAAGTCCTTCTGCAGGCCGATCGCTTCGAAGATCTGGGCGCCGGTGTAGGACATGTAGGTCGAGATGCCCATTTTAGACATGACCTTGTTCAAGCCCTTGCCGATTGCCTTGACGAAGTTCTTGACGTACTTCTCGGCCTTCTCGGCATCACCCTTGGCAAAGCCTTCGATGGTTTCGAGGGCCAGATAGGGGTGGACCGCCTCGGCACCGTAACCGCCCAGCAAGGCGAAGTGGTGCGTTTCGCGGGCAGAACCCGTTTCGACGACCAGGCCGGTGCTGGTGCGCAGGCCCTTCTTGACCAGATGCTGATGAATGGCGGAAGTAGCCAGCAGCGCCGGAATCGCCACATGATCCTTATCCAGCTTGCGGTCGGAAACGATCAGGATGTTGGCACCGGAACGCACGGCATCTTCGGCGTCAGCGGCCAGCGAGGCCAGACGCGCTTCGACGCCGGCCTTGCCCCAGGCCACCGGGTAGCAGATGTCCAGTTCGAAGGAGCGGAACTTGCCAGAGGTGTACTTCTCGATATGGCGCAGTTTCTCCATATCGGTCCGGGTCAGCACCGGCTGCGACACTTCCAGACGGATCGGCGGGTTGATGTCGGTGGTGTTCAGCAGGTTCGGCTTCGGGCCGACGAAGGAAACCAGCGACATGACCAGCTCTTCGCGGATCGGGTCGATCGGCGGATTGGTCACCTGCGCAAACAACTGCTTGAAGTAGGTGTACAGCGTCTTGTTCTTCTTCGACAAGACCGGCAATGCGGAGTCGGTACCCATCGAGCCGGTCGCTTCTTCGCCGTTCTGCACCATCGGCTCGAGGATGACCTTGATATCTTCCTGGGTATAGCCAAACGCCTGCTGGCGATCGAGCAAGGAGGCACCTGCTTCGGCGCACCGCTCGGCAGCCGCCGGCACTTCGTCGAGCTTGATGCGGATCTTTTCGATCCACTCGCGATACGGCTTGGCGTTGGCCAGGGAGTTTTTCAGTTCCTGGTCGTCGATGATCCGGCCTTGTTCCATGTCGATCAGGAACATCTTGCCCGGCTGCAGACGCCATTTCTTGACGATCTTCTTTTCCGGAATCGGCAACACGCCGGATTCGGAGGCCATGACCACGAGGTCGTCGTCGGTCACTAGGTAACGGGCCGGACGCAGACCGTTACGGTCGAGCGTCGCACCGATCTGGCGGCCGTCGGTAAAGGCCACGGCGGCAGGGCCATCCCACGGCTCCATCATCGCGGCATGGTATTCGTAGAAGGCGCGACGGTTTTCGTCCATCGTCGTGTGCTTTTCCCAGGCTTCCGGGATCATCAGCATGACGGCCTGGGCCAGCGAGTAACCGCCACCCATGACGAGCAGTTCGAGCGCATTGTCGAAGGAGGCGGAGTCGGACTGACCCGGGTAATGCAGAGGCCAAACCTTCTTCAGGTCGTCACCGAGGATCGGCGAGGAGATCGCCTGTTCGCGCGCCTTGAACCAGTTGACGTTGCCGCGCACGGTGTTGATTTCACCGTTGTGGGCGATGTAGCGGAACGGATGCGCCAGATCCCAGGTCGGGAAGGTATTGGTCGAGAAGCGCTGGTGCACGAGGGCGAGCGCGGAGACAGTACGCTTGTCCTGCAGGTCGAGGTAGTACACACCGACCTGATCAGCCAGCAGCAGGCCCTTGTAGTTGACGGTACGCGCCGAGAAGGACGGCACGTAGAATTCCTGACCGTGCTTAAGCTTCAGCGACTTGATGGCATTGGCGGCACGACGGCGGATGATGTACAGCTTGCGTTCAAGCGCATCGGTGACGAATACATCCGGACCGCGGCCAACGAAGATCTGGCGAATGACCGGCTCTTTGGCACGGACCGTCGGCGACATCGGCATTTCGGAATTAACTGGTACTTCTCGCCAGCCGAGAATCACCTGACCTTCAGCCTTGACTGAACGCTCGATCTCTTCGACACAGGCGTGACGCGAGGCGGCTTCCTGTGGCAGGAACACCATACCGACGCCGTACTCGCCAAGCGGTGGCAACTCAACGCCTTGCTTGGCCATCTCTTCGCGATAGAACTGATCCGGAATCTGGATCAGAATACCGGCGCCATCGCCTTGCAGCGGGTCAGCACCAACAGCGCCACGGTGATCCAGATTTTTCAGGATCAACAAGCCCTGTTCGACGATGCTGTGACTTTTCTGGCCTTTGAAATGGGCAACGAAGCCCACGCCGCAAGCGTCGTGCTCGTTGGCTGGGTCGTACAAACCCTGCCGCTCAGGTACTGCCGGTTCCATCACACTAGTTCCTTCAAAAGACTCGGCCAATGAAATCAAGGACCAAAGATAAAGAAAGCCGGCCTCCCGAAAAGCTAGCCGGCTTGTACGAAATTTCGGGGCGACCGCAGAATATACCGCCAAACCCCTGTCAATTCAAGATGCTGCGACGCACCAATCCCGTTCAACTAAGCCTCAGACACTCCCTGTTTGGGTGCATCTGACTTCAATCGACTGTCGAACCATCGCATCACCCGCCTGGTCTGAGAGCACCGCCTCACCAATTCGCTTAAGTAGCACAAGGCGCAGGCGACCATCCTCAACCTTCTTGTCATGGCTCATCAATTCGAGATACCGCTCAACACCAAGCGGCGCCCCATGCACCGGCAAACCGGCGCGGAGGAAGAGCGACTCGATTCGTAGCACATCGCCGGCAGCCAGCCAGCCCATCCGACACGAAAGTTCGGCAGCAATTAGCGTGCCGGCCGAAACCGCTTCGCCATGCAACCATTCGCCATAGCCCATCCCTGTTTCAATGGCATGGCCAAAAGTGTGACCAAGATTCAGCAGGGCTCGCTCCCCCGTCTCCCGTTCGTCGGCTGCCACAACCTCAGCCTTATTCGTACATGAACGATGAACCGCGTAAGCCAATGCCTCTTTATCGCGCGCCAGCAGTTTCTCGATATTTGCTTCCAGCCAGCAAAAAAACTCAAGGTCGCGAATCAGGCCATATTTGATCACCTCGGCCAAGCCTGCTTTCAATTCGCGATCTGGCAGGGTGTCAAGAGTTGATATGTCCGCCAGAACCAGACGCGGCTGATAGAACGCCCCGATCATATTCTTGCCCAGAGGATGATTGATTGCTGTTTTTCCGCCGACAGAAGAGTCGACCAGAGAGAGGAGAGTCGTTGGTACCTGAATGAAGGGCATGCCACGCTGATAGCACGATGCGGCAAACCCGCCCATATCGCCGATGACACCGCCACCCAAGGCTAGCAATGGGGTACTCCGCTCGCAATGCGCCCCGAGAAGCGCATCAAAGATCAAGTTAAGCGTCTCCCAGGTTTTGTATTGCTCACCATCCGGCAGCACAACGGGAATTGCTGAAATACCGATTTTTTCCAGCGTGGACCGCAGCAAATCGAGATAAAGCGGCGCCACCGTCGAGTTGGTGACGACCACCGCTTTTTTCTGCTTCAGATATGGCAGCAGCAACTCCGGATTGGCCAACAAACTGCAACCGATATGAATCGGGTAGGAGCGCTCTGCCAATGATACGTTCAAGGTCTGAATCATGATTTGTATAGACGACTATATTCCCGCAACAGATACTGGACGATGCCAGCAGCCACCAGATGGCCGCCTTCGACTGTCAAATGAGCCGCCTCACGATACAGGGGATCACGACTGGCATGCAACTCCTCCAGCCGAGCCAAAGGATTCTCTACCTGCAATAGCGGCCGGTTCTTATCGTGCTTGGTACGCTCGAACAGCAAGGCAGGCGGCACATTCAGGTAAACAACCCACCCCGACTCATGTAGGCGTTTCCTGGTCTCAGCATTGAGCACCGCCCCTCCGCCAGTAGCCATGACAATGCCGTCCAACTCAGTCAGTTCAGCAATAGTCTGCGCCTCACGACGACGAAAACCATCCTCACCTTCGATTTCGAAAATTGTCGGGACGGCAACCCCGGTCCGCGCCACGATCTCGTGATCAGAGTCGAAAAATACTCGCCCCAAACGACGCGCCAACTGACGCCCCACTGTCGTCTTCCCGGCCCCCATCAGTCCTACTAGATAAATATTTCGACGATTATCCACGCCAAGACTCAATCCGACTCTGATTAATTGACAAAAAAAGGGCCGACATCGCCGGCCCTTGGTTGTTGCTACCCATATTTTTTAATCTACACGCAATTTTTCAGAGATTATTCTCGGCGTAATAAAAACGAGCAATTCCCGTCGACTTCCAATGTCATTCTTTATTTTGAACATCCATCCAAAAAATGGTATATCACCGAAAAACGGAACCTTTTCAGTTGTTGCCTTGGTATCTGT
>NZ_LODL01000008.1 GCF_001551835.1 Dechloromonas denitrificans
GTAAGCGCCCTATTGATGACGTCATTGACTTGAGGTGCGACGAAACGGTAGGGGGATGAACGTTTAGAATCCCGAAACAAAACGCCAAGGTAGAAGCGCCTCGAAGTCGTCGGCGGTTTGGGCGGCGGGCAGTTTGCGGAAGATCCCGATGAGATAGGCGTAAGGATCGATGCCGCTTGCCTTGCAGGTTTCGACGAGCGAGTAGAGATTGGCACTGGCATTGGCCCCCGCCACGGTATCGGCGAACAACCAGTTGCGGCGGCCGACGACGAACGGACGGATGGCGTTCTCGCAAAGGTTGTTGTCGATGGGCCAGGCACCATTCTCGACATAGCGGGTCAGCTTTGGCCATTGCGCTGACAGGTAATGCAGTGCCTTCCCCAACAAGCTACCGGGGACGACGGTGTGGAGATGCTTGAGCAACATCGCCTCGATCCTGGCCAGGATCGGACGGCTGAGTTCGTCGCGCAGTCGCTGGTGTTCTGTGGCTGATTTGTCCTTTGCCTTTGACTCCACTGCATACAATGCACCGATCGCCGCGATGAACTGCGTGGCTGGCTGCTCCGGCGTCCGGGCGGTCTTGGGAATGACCGCTTCGGCGTCGACGAAATAGCGCCGGCAGTGTGCCCAGCAAGCGAGGTGAGTCAGGCCGTTGGCCTCGGCGACACCGCCATAGACCTCGTAACCATCACTCATCAAGGTAGCCCCCGGCTTGATGCCGGCATACAGGATGTTTGCATGGGAGGCACCCCGTCCCGGCGCATAGCCGAACAGCCGGATCGGTGGTCCGCTGCCCGTGGCTTGTGCCCAGAGATAGCTCTTCGTCTGTGCCTTCTTGCCCGGCTCCTTCAGCACCTGGATCGTCGTTTCGTCCGCATGGATCAGGTCGGCATCGAGCAGGTGATCCCGTAACAGATTGATGATCGGCTGGACGGCTTCGCCGACCCGGATGATGCTCGCCGCCAGCGTCGTGCGCGACAGATCACCACCAAAGCGCCCCAAGAGCGCGGCTTGCCGGTACAACGGCAAACCGTCCATGTACTTCGAGGTCACCACCCAAGCCAGGGCCGATTCCGTCAGCAGCCCCTTGGGAATGATGCGTGCCAGTGCCGGGGTGACTTTGATGCCTCGATCACAGCACGCGCAGGCATATTTCACCCGCTGATGCTGGATGACCCGGACCTGCTGCGGAATGATGTCCAACTGTTCGCTGATCTCGACGCCGATCTCAACCAGCGCCGAGCCGTCATGGGCGCAGATCCGTTCCGATTCCGGCAGTTCGTGCCGGACGATCTCGCGGGGCAGACTGGGATCGAGCGGCTTGCGGCCACGCTTCTGGCGCGTGTGGGCAGGAATGTCGACGGCCGCCGGCGACTCCTCGGCGACCGCGCTCCCAAGAGGCGCCAGAACCTCTGCTTCGTTGAAGAACAGATCTTTCTGATCCGTGCCGCGCACTTCTGATTTCGCATCAAATAGCTGGCGCAAGAAGGCTTTGAGCCGCTCTTGCAGCAGATCGCGTTCGACGGTGAGGATGCGCACCTCGCCGCGCAGGCTTTCGCGCTCGGCAAATGCTGCGTCGCGGGCAGCGACGAGTGCATCGAATTCTTCCTGGTTGAGCGTAACGGTCTTCATTGCCAGATTAGACCAAGGGCATGGCGGCCGGTTCACCCTGCCTGCAAATATTTCTTCTCCGTATGCGGGCGCATGGCCGCCAGGTCGATTCCCGCCAGCAGCCAGTGCAGTTGCTCGACACTGAGCGTGAGAACCTCGGCATCCTTTGGCCATTTGAAGCGGTCTGCCTCGAGTCGCTTGATCATCAGCCAGAAGCCCGTGCGCTCCCACAGCAAGATCTTGATCCGGTCGCGCCGCCGGTTGCTGAAGACGAACAGGGCCGGCGCAAATGGGTCCAGACCCAGGGCTTGCTCAACCAGCACAGCCAATCCGTTGATCGCCTTACGTCCATCCACCGGCTCGCGGTGCACATAGACTTTCAGCGCCGGGTCGAAGCGGAACATGGCAGACTGGCCAGCATGGGCAAGAGGATCAGTACATCGTCACGGCTCAAGCCACCGAGGTCAGCCTGGATACCGTTGGCGAAGGTGATGTCGAGCTTGATCTCCTGGGTTGCAGGAACAATCGGTGCCGCCACAACCGGTATGAAGGGCGATGATTGGCTTTCCGGCGCTCCCCGCAACCGGGCAACAGCGCTGCCAGTTCGCTCTTCCCGATATAAGGCAATCCAGTTGTGCAACTGGTTCGGATTCACGCCGTAGGTCTGCGCCACCTTGGCTACCGAGGCCACGCCGCTCTGACCCAGTTCGATCAGTTCCCGTTTCGCCGATTCGTCATAAGTGCAATTCCCGTTTGCACCACGTCGCACGACCAGTCGTCGTGCCAAGTCTTCGTTTCTCACCATTTCGTGCCCACTCACTTTCGCGTGGGCACAAGTTTCACGCGTTCATGAGTCGCCGAATAGACTGCCCTCAATAGGGCGCTTAC
>NZ_LODL01000009.1 GCF_001551835.1 Dechloromonas denitrificans
CTTCGTCTGCAGCAGAGAGGCGAGATTATGAAGAACTTCTTACAAACCGTCAAGCTTTTCTTCAAACCTTTTTTGCCGCTCTTTACTTCTACTTCACCTCTACTTCTTTGGTTGCGGGGGCAGGACTTGAACCTGCGACCTTCGGGTTATGAGCCCGACGAGCTGCCAACTGCTCCACCCCGCGTCCGTATAGACACTGTCTTCAGTACACAATTGCCAGGTGGTGATAACCTGGAGCGGCAGAAGAGTCTCGAACTCTCGACCTATACCTTGGCAAGGTATCGCTCTACCAACTGAGCTACTGCCGCTCGGTACCCTGCTGACAACTAATGTTGGCGGAGTGGACGGGACTCGAACCCGCGACCCCCGGCGTGACAGGCCGGTATTCTAACCAACTGAACTACCACTCCA
>NZ_LODL01000010.1:0-559 GCF_001551835.1 Dechloromonas denitrificans
TGCACGGTGGCCAGGGCGTTGCCGGCATAGATTGGGCGGACGAAGGTGTCGGCCGATTCGACGCCGGTGATTTCGGAGATCTGGGCGACGTCGAGCAAGGCGGCGATGCGCGGCGTCAGGTTCTTGCCGAAGGTGGTGGCCGGGGCGAGGATGTGGCTGTAGCCGGCGGCCTGGGCGATGACCAGGGCCGTCAGATTCTCGGCGGTCTGGCTCTGGTAGTGGGCGGCGTCGGCGACTTTGACTTTGCTGACGCCTTGCAGGCCAGCGGCTTGCTGGGCGGCGGCGGCGCAGCCGGTGCCGGCGACGAGGACGTGGATGTCGCCCCCGACCTTGACGGCGGCGGCGATGGTGTTGAGGGTGGCGGCCTTGAGGCTGGCGTGGTCGTGTTCGGCGATGACGAGAATGGTCATGATCAGATCACCTTGGCTTCGTTCTTGAGTTTGTTGACGAGTTCGGCGACGTCGGCGACCTTGATACCGGCCGAGCGCTTGGCCGGTTCGGCAACTTTGAGGGTGGTCAGGCGCGGCGTGACATCGACGCCGAGGTCAGCCGGCTTGAC
>NZ_LODL01000010.1:569-164694 GCF_001551835.1 Dechloromonas denitrificans
GATATCGGCCTGGCCGAAGCCTACCTCGACGGTCATTGGGATTCGCCCGACATCAGCGGCCTGCTAGCCCTGCTGGCGCGCAACCGCGCGGTACTGAAGAAGGCCGTCTATGGCTCCTGGCGCAACCTGCTGGCGGCCCGCGTCCGGCATTGGCTGAACCGCAACAGCCGGGCCGGCAGCAAGCGCAACATCATGGCCCACTACGATCTGGGCAACGATTTCTATGAGCAGTGGCTCGACCCGAGCATGAGCTATTCGTCAGCCATCTACCGCGCCGTGGATGACGGTTCGCTGGTCAGCGCCCAGCACGCCAAGTACCGCCGCATCCTGCGGCGCCTGAAGGCCGGGCCGGGGCAGCGGGTGCTCGAAATCGGCTGCGGCTGGGGCGGTTTCGCCGAACTGGCGGTGCAGGATGGCTTGCAGGTGACCGGCCTGACCCTGTCGCCGGCCCAGCTCGCCTGGGCGCAAAAGCGCGTACCGCAGGCCGACCTGCGCCTGCAGGATTACCGCGACACCGAGGAGCGGTTCGATCACGTCGTTTCCATCGAAATGTTCGAGGCGGTCGGCGAGCGCTTCTGGCCGGATTATTTCAGGACCGTCGCCAAAGCGCTGCAGCCGGGCGGCAAGGCGGTGATCCAGAGCATCACCATTCGTGACGACCTGTTCGCCAGCTATCGCAAGGGCACCGACTTCATCCAGCAGTACGTCTTCCCGGGCGGCATGCTGCCGTCGCGCACCGCCTTCCGCGAAGCCGCCGCCCGGCAGGGGCTGGCCGTGCGCAACGAATACGCCTTCGGCCTCGACTACGCCCGCACGCTGGTCGAATGGCGACTGGCCTTCGAGCGGCGCTGGCCGGAAATCCAGAAACTCGGTTTCGACGAGCATTTCCGCCGCTTGTGGCGTCTCTATCTTTGCTACTGCGAGGCCGGCTTCCTGGCCGGAAACATCGATGTCGTCCAGTTCGAACTCACCCATGCTTGAGCCGGCAGCAGTCGAGTCCGCCGGTCGACGGCCGGAAAGGGGCAAAAAGCCGCTGAGCGCCACCCGGCGCGCCGTGCTGCTGGCGCTGGCGGCGGCACCCTTCGCCGCCTTGGCGAACAGCGACCCGACAGCCAGCCTGCAACGCTGGGGCAGCGGCGAATTCCGCCGCTTCGGCTTCCTCGTCTACGAAGCGACGCTGTGGGCGACCGACGACCCGCAACGACCACCGCTGGCGCTGAAGCTGACCTACAAGCGCAGCCTTGCCGGGCAGGCGATTGCCGAGGCCAGCGTCAAGGAAATCCGCAATCTGGGGCGAACTGACGAGGCCAGCCTGCAACGCTGGGGGGCGGCGATGGCGCGGCTGTTTCCCGACGTCAAGGCGGGCGATCACATCATCGGCCAATACACGCCCGAGGCGGCTCGCTTCTACTTCAACGGCCGCCTGTTGGGCAGTATCGACGAGCCGGCTTTCGCGCAGGCGTTCTTTGCCATCTGGCTCGACCCGAAGACCAGTGCGCCCGAACTCAGGGCGGCTTTGCTGCAGCGGGTGGGGTGATGCCAGGCCTGCGGCCGGCCGCGCCTGGCGCCACCATGACCACCGCCCGCGTCCTCGCCTACGGCCTGCTCGGCCTGCCGCTCGCCTTCGCCGCCTTGCCGATCTACGTCCATGTGCCGCGCTATTACGCCGAAACGGCGGGCATGGAGCTGGCGCTGCTCGGTTTCATCCTGCTCGGCGCCCGCCTGCTCGATGCCGGCATCGATCCCTGGCTGGGCTGGCTGGCCGACCGGGTCTCGCGGCGGCGCATGGTGGGGCTGGCCTTGCTGCCCTTCGGGCTCGGTTTCGTTGCCTTGCTCAACCCGCCGGCCGAGCAGGCCGGGCCGTGGTTGCTCGCTTCGCTGGCCCTGACTTATCTTGGCTTCTCCGCCGCTACCGTTGCCTATCAGGCCTGGGGGGCGGATGTCGGCGTCGATTCGGCGCTGCGCACCCGCCTGACCGCGGCTCGCGAAGGTTTCGGGCTGCTCGGCGTGGTCCTTGCCGCCGCCTTGCCGACATTGCTGGCCGGTACGTTGAACGAAGGCATTGCCCGGCTCAGCTGGATCTTGCCGCCCCTGTTGCTGATCGCCGCGGCGACCACCTTTTCGCGGGTCGGCGTCGGCCGGCCGCTGGCGGCATCCGGGGAGCGGCTGTTGCCCAGCCTGCGCCGGGTTGTGGCCGATATCGCCTTTCGCCGGCTGTTGCTGGTCTTTGTCGCCAACGGCATCGCTGCGGCGCTGCCGGCCACGCTGTTCCTGTTCTTCGTCGCCGATGTGCTGCAGCTGGAAAAGGCGAGCGGGCCGCTGCTGGCTGTGTATTTCGTCGCCGGCGCCGCCTCCTTGCCGCTCTGGGTCCGGCTGGCCGGGCGTTACGGCCGGGTCGCCGCCTGGTTGGCGGCGATGCTCCTTTCCATCCTGGCCTTTGCCGGCGCCAGCCAGCTCGGCAGCGGCGACCTGTGGCCTTTCGCCGCCATCTGCATCGCTTCCGGCCTGGCGCTGGGGGCGGATCTCGCCTTGCCGGCGGCGATTGCCGCCGATCTCGGCGAGCGGCAGGGGCAGGCGGGCGCCTGCTTCGGGGTCTGGAACTTCATTGCCAAACTCAATCTGGCGCTTGCCGCCGGGCTTGCCCTGCCTCTGCTCGGCGGTCTCGGCTATGTGCCGGGCAGCGGCAGCGGCCTGGGCGCGCTGACTTTCGCCTACGCCTTGCTGCCGCTCGCCTTCAAGGCGCTGGCCGGTGTGCTGCTTTGGCGCTGGCGCCATTCCCTGGAGCTTCAATCATGAAACTGTTCGCTGCTGTGCTGTTTTCCCTTGGCCTGACCGCCTGTGCTTCGACCGGCGTCGAGCAATACCGGGCCGAACAACCGGCCCTCGACCTGAAGACCTACCTGAACGGCCGGCTGGAGGCCTGGGGCATGTTCCAGGGCCGCTCCGGCGAGGTCAAGAAACGCTTCCATGTCGTCATCGATGCGCAGTGGAAGGGCGATACCGGCGTTCTCGATGAAAACTTCAAGTGGTCGGATGGCTCGACCTCGCGCCGGGTGTGGACCCTGACCAAGCAAGCCGATGGCAGCTTCCGCGGTACGGCCGACGACGTGGTCGGCGAGGCGATCGGCGAAGTCTCCGGCAACGCGCTGCGCTGGCGCTACGTGCTGGCTCTGCCGGTGGACGGCAAGGTCTACAACGTCGATTTCGACGACTGGATGTTCCTGATCGACGACAAGGTGATGCTGAACCGCTCCTACATGTCGAAATGGGGCTTCAGTCTGGGCGAAGTGACGCTGAGCTTCATCAAGCGATGAACCCGACCATCACCGATTGGCCCGGCAAGCGTGTCTGGCTGGTTGGCGCCTCGTCCGGCATCGGTGCCGCCATCGCCCGCGAACTGGCCGGGCGCGGGGCGCGGCTGGCGCTCTCGGCGCGCCGGGCCGACAAGCTGCAGGCTCTGGCGATTGCCGATGCGCTGGTGCTGCCCTGCGACGCCACCGACAGCGCCAGCCTGGCCGCTGCCCGAAAAAGCCTGCTGGCGGCCTGGGGCGGCATCGATCTGGTGGTCTATCTGGCCGGCGACTACGTGCCGATGGGCGCCGACAACTTCGATCTGGCGCTGGCCGAGCAGGTGCTGGCGGTCAATTTCAACGGCGCCTTGCGCCTCGCCGCGACCGTGTTGCCCGACCTCCAGGCCGGTGGCGGCATTGCGTTCGTGGCCAGCGTCGCCGGCTATCGCGGCCTGCCCAAGGCGCTGTGCTACGGGCCGGGCAAGGCGGCGCTGATCCATTTTGCCGAAGTGCTGCACCTCGATCTGGCCCCAAAGGGAATCGGCGTCTGGGTGATCAACCCCGGCTTCGTCGCCACCCAGCTGACGGCGAAGAACGATTTCGCGATGCCGGCGCTGCTGACGCCGGAGCAGGCGGCGATTGCTGCGGTCGACGGCTTCAAATCGGCAAATTTCGAAATCCATTTCCCGAAGCGTTTCAGCCGCTTGATGAAGCTGCTGGCGCTGCTGCCCTACCGCTGGTATTTCCCGCTGATTCGCCGCTTGACCGGAGGCTGAGATGAACCTCGACCCATTGATCCGTTTCTATCACGAGCTTTCCCCGGAAAGCGTCGCCCGTTTTCCCGAGTTCTACAGCGCCAACGCCTACTTCAAGGACCCGTTCAACGAGGTGCGTGGCATCGGTGCCATCCAGGGCATCTTCAGTCACATGTTCCAGCAGGTCGCCGAGCCGCGTTTCGTGGTCGTCGAACGGATGGTCGATGCCAGTGGTGCCATGCTGGTCTGGGAGTTTTTCTATCGGGTCCGGCTGTGGGGCAAGGGCCAGGCCCAGGTCATGCGCGGTGTCTCGCACCTGAAATTCGATGCCGACGGCAAGGTCTGCTACCACCGTGACTACTGGGATACCGCCGAAGAGCTCTATATGAAGCTGCCCGCTCTCGGCATGCTGATGCGCGGTCTGCGCCGGATGCTGGCAGCCTGAGACTTCGGATTATCCGTATTGCGTTGGCTCGGGCTTGGCCCTACAGTGGCCGTGCCGTCCGGCACAAAAATATAATGCGACGTCTCCTCCACCAGCGAGGGCGCGATCGCTCCAGTGGAGCGCGAGACAATCATGGGTTTTCTGAATTTCGGCAGTTTGAAAGGGCGCCTGACCTTGTCGGTGCTCGTTGCGTTGATCGGGCTGATCCTGCTCGGCAGCTTCCAGGCCGTGCATCTGCGCAGCCAGTTGCTGACCGACCGCAAGGCAACGCTGCAGGCGGCCATCGATATTGCACTGAGCATGGTCAAGGATCTGCAGGCGCAGGAAGCGAAGGGCGAACTGACCCGGGAGCAGGCCCAGAAGCATGCCAAGGACGTGCTGCGCAGCATGCGCTACGCCGGCACTGAATATTTCTACATCTACGACAGCAAGGGCATGGGCGTCATGCACCCGGTGCGCCCCGAGTATGTCGGCAAGAGCCACTGGGATCGCCAGGACAAGAGCGGCGCCTACACGGTGCGCAACCTGGTCAAGACGGCACTCGACAAGACGGTCTATGTCCAGACGATGACGGCCAAACCGGGCAGCGAGGTGCAGGTGCCGAAGCTGCAGAACCTGGTGCATTTCGAACCCTGGGACTGGGTGATCGGGACCGGACTCTATATCGACGACCTCGATGCCATTTTCTACCAGCAGTTGCGCGAAGTGGCGCTGGTCATCGCCCTGCTGCTGCTCTCGGTCGGTGCCGTTGCCTGGTGGATGGCGCGCGCCATCCTGGCCCAGATCGGCGGCGAGCCGGCCGATGCCGTGGCGACCATGAGCAAGGTGGCGGCGGGCGACCTGACGGTGTCGCTGAACACCGCCAACCCGAAGAGCCTGCTCGGCGAACTCGATCACCTGGTGCAGGCCTTGCGCCAGATGATGCAGGAAATCAGCCGCAACGCCGGCCAGGTCACCCGCTCGGCGCAGGAGATTGCCGAGACCTCGGCCAAGGTCGCCGACTCCGCTTCGGCGCAGACCGAAGCGACGCAGACGATGGCGGCGGCGATGGAGGAGCTGACGGTATCGATCAACCACGTTTCGGACAATGCGGGCGAAACCGAACGCTTCGCCAGCGGCGCCGCCGAACTGGCGATCCAGGGTGAGCGCAGCGTCGAGGTAGTGGCCGGCAACATCGCGACGATGGCCGGCCGGGTCGGCGACGCGGCGCAGCAGGTGCGCAGCCTGTCGGCCAACACCCAGGAAGTGGCGCGGATGGCGGCGGTGATCAAGGACATTGCCGGGCAGACCAATCTATTGGCCTTGAATGCGGCGATCGAGGCGGCGCGGGCTGGCGAGCAGGGTCGCGGCTTTGCCGTGGTGGCCGACGAAGTGCGCGTGCTGGCCGAGCGTACCGAAAAGGCGACGCAGGAAATCGCCGGCGTCGTCGACCGCATCCAGAACGAAACCGTCAATGCCGCCAAGGTCATGGACGACGCGCTGCCGGCTGCCGAAAAGGCCCGGACGACGGCCGGCGAAACCAGCGAACTGCTGCATCGCATCGCCGAGGGCTCGCGCTCGGCGCAGAACCTGGTCCGCGATGTTGCTGCCTCGACGCGCGAACAGAGCGAAGCCAGCACCTCGCTGGCCCAGGAAGTGGAGCATATTGCCAACCAGGTCGAAGCGACCGGGGTCAGCATGAACATCACCGCCGAGGCGGCCCGTTCGCTGCTCGCCACCGCCCAGTCGCTGAAAACGGCGACCGAGCGTTTCCGGGTCTAACCGGCCGCTACGCCGAGCCAAAGAGATGGGCGCCGGCAGGGCGCCCATTTTTTATGCCTGATCCGCTGGCTTACCCGGCACCGGCTGAAAATGCCCGGTTTTTACCGGTCGACCGCCGGAATGAGCCGGCTCAGGACGACTTTGCGCCGAATAGCCGTTGCCACAGCCAACTGCCGCTGCTTTCCAGGCCGCTCAGCACGTAGTCGAGTTCATTGGCGTTTTCCAGCGTCAATTCAAGGTTGCGGCGGGCATCGAGCGGGCTGGCCAGCAACAGATGGTCGCCGGCGACCAGTTTGAACTCGGGGCCGGGCAGCAGGTGACAAACCGTGTCGCGTTCGATGAGCAGCACGACCGCAGCCAGCGGCCGGCTGCGCTCGGTACCGTCGCGCAGGATGTCGTCGAGCCGGATCGTCCGCTCGCGCATCAGTGCCTGCCAGGCGGCCGGGGCCTCCGCAGCATTCAGGCGGCAGCCCCAGAGGGTCGGCGTGCGGCCGTCGCACAGTGCCTGCAGCCGTTCGACCAAGGCCCGGCTCCAGCTTTCGTCCTGACTGTCCAAGGCGGCCAGAAAGCGGGCGAGAAGCGGCGTGGTCAGGATGGCGATTGCTTCCTGGGCGACGATGCGGCTCGGCACCATCGTGAAATCGGCGCCGTAGGCCTTGAACAGCGCGCTGTTGGCGGCATGGTTCTGGCGGGTGACGACGAAAAGCTCGGGTTTCAGTTCGCTGGCGGTGACGGCGATGGACAGGTTGTTCACGTCGTTGTCGCTGCCGGCGATGATGCCCGAGGCGGTGGCGATGCCGGCTTGGCGCAGGGTGCTCGCCTCGGTGCCATCGCCGACGATGCTGCAGTCGGCATCCGGCGCGCCGGGATCGATGATGGTCAGTCGGATGCCGGTTTGCTGCAGGCGCTCGGCCAGCGCGTGGCCGAAGCGGCCGTAGCCGCACAGGATCCAGTGGCCGGCCGGCGGCCGGTGCGGTTCGGGAATCGGCGTTTCCGGCAGGCTGGTCAGCAGTTCGATCAGCCGGAAATGTTCCGGCGCGGTCACCGCCAGTGCCAGTTGCTCGGCGAAACGTTCGTAGGGGCTGATGATGTGATCGGTACCGAACGAGGCCATATTGGCTTTGACCGAGGGCGTGCGTGCGCGGGCGATGACCGGGATGTCCGGGTTGAGCAGCCGGACGGCGATGGCAATGGCGAGATTGGCTTCCTCATCATTGGTCACGGCCAGTACGCCGCGGCATTTCGGATGCGTCAGCCCGGCCAGCAGCAGGTTGTCGGGTTGGCGGGCGTCGGCGGCGAGGGCCGGGGTGTCGGTCTTGAAGTCCTGGAGGTCGAGTTCCTGGACGCGCAATTCGTCCTTTTCGAGGACGACGAAGGCCTGGCCGATGTGGTCGAAACTGCGGCAGATCAGGTTGCCGGTTTCGCCGCAGCCGCTGATCAGGTAGAACGGCTCTTTCAGGCGGCGGACGCGGCGGGCGAAGCGGTTGGTGGTCAGCGTGTTCTGGAAGCCCTTGTCTTGGAGCAGCGCGATCAGCGTCACCACGGAATACGACCAGCCGACGACGGTCAGGTAGATGCAGATGGTGACCCACAAGCGCTGGGCATCGGAAAAGGCATTGGGGATTTCGCCAAAGCCGATGGTCGTCGCCGTGTAGCTGATGAAATAGAAGGCGTGGAAGAAGCTGAGCGGGGCGGCCGGCCTGCCTTCGGCATCGACCCCGGGAACCAGCGTCAGGCCGATGACCGCGATGCCATAGATGACGATGAGCAGGATAATCGGCGCCCGCATGCGCCGGAGGACGAGGAAGAAGGCGCTGTTCACGCGCAACTCCTAGCGACGCAGCATCACGGTTTCGACAATGAGGATGATGACCGAGACGACGTTGGCGAAGAGGGCGCCGCCGGACAGCGAAACGACGCTGGAGGTGACATGGGCGGTCATGCCGACGCCGGTGACGTGTTCGGCAATGCCCCAGGTGAGGGCGGCGGCGATCAGCTGCAGGTCGGCGACCAGGCTGGTCGACAGGTGGATGGCGCCGATCTGGGTGCGGTCACCGAACTTGAGGGCGGTGGCGATCAGGCTGACGATCAGCGCGGCGGCCAGTTCGTAGACGTTGTGCAGTTCCGGCCGTTCGATGTCGCCGATGAAGAAACCGAAATTGAGGGTGGCGGCGAGGACGATGAAAAAACCGAATATGACCTTTTCCAGATTCATGGCCCTCTCCCCCTATTACATGTTGTTAGCGGCTCAGCGGGTTTCCACCGGCGCCGTTGCCGGCGGCGGCGTCCGGGCACCGAGCGCCTGGTTGTCGATGCGGCGAACATCGGCGTCGGGCAGCACTTCCATCACATTGATCACCTTGCGCACCCCATCTGTGGTACGGGCGACGGCGACGGCGACCTTGGCTTCGCGTTCGGTGACGATGCCCATCAGGTGGGTGACGGCCTTTTCGGTGACGACCTTGATGTGGTTGGCCGAAATCTGGTTCGAGTCGACCAGCCGTGCCTTGACCTTGGAGTCGATGTAGGAGTCGGTGCTGCGCGAGCCGAGCGAGGACAAGGGTCCGATCGTCGTTTCGTTATGGACCAGGCGGACGCCTTCGATCTTGCCGACGGCTTCGCCGATCGCCTGCTTCGCCTCTTCGCTCGGCACTTCGCCGGTAATCAGCACGATGTGGTTGTAGGAGGTGAAGTTGAGGTGCGAAACGTCCTTGTATTGCGCCGGGACGCGCGAGGCGGCCTTCCATTCGGTTGATTCGTCGTCGGTCTGGGTGCCGGTCGAGCGGCGGTCGTGGGCGCTCATCACGCCGACTGCCGCGCCACCGACGATGACGGCCGGGACGCAGCCCTGCAACATGGGCAGGGCGATGACCAGGGCGGCCGCGCCGAGGCTCAGCTTGAATTTGTGCATCATTCGACTCCCAATAAAAGCGCGTCGATGCCATCGCACAGGCAATGGATGACGAGCAGGTGGGTTTCCTGAATTCGCGCCGTCCGGTCGGCCGGCACGCAAAGATGAATGTCGTCGTCGCGCAGCATTTCGCCAATCATGCCGCCGCCCTTGCCGGTCAGCGCGATGATGTGCATGTCGTGTTCGTGGGCAGACTTGATCGCTTCGATGACGTTGGCGGAATTGCCGGAAGTCGAGATGGCGAGTAGCACGTCGCCGGCGTGGCCGAGGCCGCGCACCTGCCGGGCGAAAATCTGGCTGAACGAGTAGTCGTTGGCGACCGCGGTGATGATCGAGGTGTCGGTGGTCAGTGCGATGGCGGCCAGTTCCTGGCGTTCGGCCTCGAAACGGCCGATCAGTTCGGCCGCGAAATGCTGCGCATCGCCGGCTGAGCCGCCGTTGCCGCAGGCGAGTACCTTGCCGCCGTTGATCAGGCAATTGGTCATCGTCTCGATGGCGGCGGCGATGGGGGCTGCCATCATTTCGACGGCGTTCAGCTTGGTTTGGGCGCTGTCTTCGAAATGCTTGGCGACGCGGGCGATCAGATCCATATTTTTCAGCAGGTTGGGGCCAGTAATTAAAGCATTCTACATCACAGCTCGATGAAGACCTCGAACTCCACCCGGCGCCAGGGGTTCGGGTGTTCGGTCAGCCTGGCGATGCGGGCGACGAGCCGTTCGCCCTGGTCCATGGCGGCGGCAACGCTGCGGTTTTCGGCGCGCGGGACATAGCCCAGTTGATGGCCGCGCCACTCGACACGGATGGCGTGGCGGTCGTGTCGGTTGTCCGGTTCGCGAACCAGGGTCAGCGCGTCGCCGACCTGCAGTTGCTGCCAGAATTCGCCGACCGCGTAATACTGGCTGCCGGCCAGCGGCGAACTCTGCACCAGCAGGCGCACGCTTTCGGCCTGGGCCACAATCAGCCACAGACCCAACCACAGGGCCAGGCTAATCGTCAGCAGCAAACGCATCGCGGAGCCATTCCAGTTTGCCGTTATCGATCAGCACGCAGTCGAAACGGCAGTCGCCTTCCGGCTTGCCGAGCAGGTAATGGCGGGCGGCGAGGATGATGCGGCGACGCTTGCCGGCCGTGATGCTGGCGCCGGCCCCGCCGAAATCGCTGCGGCTGCGCTGGCGGACTTCGACGAAAACCAGCACCTTGCCGTCGCGGCAGATCAGGTCGATTTCCCCGCCGCGCACCCGGAAATTGCGCTCGACGAGGCGTAGACCGCAGCCCTCCAGATGGCGCGCCGCCAGCGCCTCGGCTTCGCGGCCACGGGCGGTGGTGGTATCGTTGGTCTTTGTTTGCATAGCCGAAAAAATGACGGAAGAATCTGCTGCATTGTATGTTGTCCCGACGCCGCTCGGGAATATGGCCGACCTGACCCGGCGGGCCGAAGAAGTCCTGCGCCGCGTCCCCTGGGTCGCCGCCGAAGATACCCGGCACAGCGGCCCGATGCTCAAGCAGCTCGGCTCGTCGGCGCGGACGCTGCCGGCGCACCAGCACAACGAACATGAGGCGGCCGCCCGCATTGTCGAGCGCCTGCAGGCCGGCGAGGCGGTGGCGCTGATTTCCGATGCCGGCACGCCGGGCATTTCCGACCCGGGCGCCCGCGTCGTCGCCGCCGTGCGCGCTGCCGGCTGCAAGGTCGTACCCTTGCCCGGTCCGTGCGCGGCGACGACGGCGCTGTCCGCCTCCGGCCTGCTCGACGAGCATTTCCTGTTCTACGGTTTTCTGCCGAGCAAGGGCGGCCAGCGCCGGCAGGTGCTCGAAGGGCTGCGCGAACATCCCTATGCCCTGGTTTTCTACGAGGCACCGCATCGCGTGCTGGAAACCGTGGCCGATCTCGCCACGGTCTTCGGTGAGCGGACACTGGTCATCGGTCGCGAACTGACCAAGATGTTTGAGTCGATCCACAGTTGCCCGCTCGGCGAGGCGCTCGACTGGCTGAAGGGCGATCCCAATCGCCAGCGCGGCGAATTCGTGCTGATGGTATCCGGAGCGCCGGCCGATGCCGACGATGGCGAAGGCGAGCGCGTCCTCAAGCTGCTGCTGGCCGACGGCCTGCCGGTCAAGCAGGCCGCCAAGCTGGCGGCGGCGATTAGCGGCGCGGCGAAAAATGCGCTCTACGAGCGGGCGCTGGCGCTGAAAAACGAATAACGCTACGGTCGGCCGGGCTGGCTACCCGGCCCAGGACTCACTGGCCTTTTGTTTTGCGCGGAGCCTCGGTGTCGGCAATCGAATGACCTTCTTCCGAGGCAGCATGCAGCAGCCAGCACAGGTCGCTGCCTTGCACCGGCATCGGGATCATCTGGTTCCAACTCCAGCGGAACACCGGGCCGTAGGGCACGTAGCGCGCCAGCACGTCGCCTTGCGGGCTGACACCGAAAAAGGGCCAGGGCGAAGTGATCGCGGTTTTCAGTTGGGCTTCGGTCATGGGTAGCCTCCTTGTTGCGGGCGGTTTCGAAGTTTCAGTCTGCGCGCGAACGGAATGCCAATCAATGACCTGGATCAGGAAGCGAGCAGGCCTGGTCGGGCGCCATTTTTTGCCGCTTTGTCAGGTCGCCGGGCGGGCAATCCGCCGAGCTGAATCGGCAGCCTGCTAAAATTAACGAAATTACCCAGAGAAACAAGCATGCAACTGACCATTACCCGCCCCGATGACTGGCATCTCCATCTGCGCGATGGCGAAGCACTGGCCGCCGTTGTCGCGCACACCGCCGCCCAGTTCGGCCGTGCCATCGTCATGCCCAACCTGAAGCCGCCGGTGACCACCGTCGACCAGGCCGCCGCCTATCGCGACCGCATCGTTGCCGCACTGCCGGCCGGTGCCAGTTTCGAGCCGCTGATGACGCTCTACCTGACCGACAACACGCCGGCCAGCGAGGTAGCCAAGGCCGCCGCCTCCGGTTTCGTCAAGGCGGTCAAGCTCTACCCGGCCGGGGCGACGACCAATTCCGATGCCGGCCTGACCGATATCGCCAAGGCTTACGACACGCTGGCCGAAATGGAGCGGGTCGGCCTGCCGCTGCTGGTCCATGGCGAAGTGACCGATCCGGCGGTCGACCTCTTTGATCGCGAAAAAGTCTTCATCGACACCGTGCTGCTGCCGCTGACCCAGCGTTTCCCGAAGCTGAAGGTGGTGATGGAGCACATCACGACCAAGGATGCGGCGGAATTTGTCGCTGCGGCACCGTCGACCGTAGGCGCCACCATAACTGCCCACCATCTGCTCTACAACCGCAACGCCATCTTCCTTGGCGGCGTGCGGCCGCACTGGTATTGCCTGCCGGTGCTGAAGCGCGAGACGCACCGCGCGGCGCTGGTCGCCGCTGCCGTCTCCGGCAATCCGAAATTCTTCCTCGGCACCGATTCGGCGCCGCATGCCAAGGGCGCCAAGGAAGCGGCCTGCGGTTGTGCCGGCTGCTACACCGCCTATGCCGCGATCGAACTGTACGCCGAAGCCTTCGAGCAGGCTGGTGCCCTCGACAAACTGGAGGCCTTTGCCAGCTTCCACGGCCCGGACTGGTACGGCCTGCCGCGCAACAGCGGCACGCTGACGCTGGTCAAGGAAAACTGGACGGTGCCGGCCGATTACCCGTACATCAGCACCGACACCATCGTGCCGCTGCGCGCCGGCGAAACGCTGTCCTGGAAAATGCGTTAAGGAAAAAAATCATGCGTCTGCGTCACCTGATCCTGCCGTTGCTGGCTGCGCCGCTGCTCACCGCCTGTATCAACGATGGCGCGACGTATGAAATCGACAATACCCGCGAGCATGTGCTGTCGCTGATCCGCGAACAGCCGTATTTCTGGGACAGCAAGGTCAATCTCTACCTCGTCGTGTCGCGGATGCCGGCCTGCCTGCGCCGCCATCACCTGGGCGTCGGTACCGAAAAGACCAAGGTCGAGATCTACCAGGTGCCGTCCGGTGCTTTCATCGTCAAGAGCGGCAAGCGCATGTACGCCACCGAAACGCAGACTTGCGAGAGCTTTGCCAAGATGGACGGCGAGCCGGCCGAGGGCATGGGCAAGCTGATGGGGACTTTCCGCGTCAAGGATGGCGAACTGGTCTTCGTCAGGGAAGAGAGCGAAGAAGCGAAATCGGCCGGCAATTGAGTTCCGATTCGCCTTACGCGCTGTCGCTGTTCGACCCGCTGCGGCCGTGGCTGGAGCAGCTGCCGAACACTCCCGATGCCGTGGCCGTCGCGGCGCTGGCCGGGGTGCTGCCGATTGTGACCGAGAACGGCCGGCGCATCCGCTTCGTGCCGCCGCAAGCGGACGGCCTGGCTTACGAATGCCGGATCTGGGAAAGCGGTGAAGTGGAAACCCGGCCCGACAACTGGCATGACTTCTTCAATGCGGTGGTCTGGTTTGCCTTTCCGCGCACCAAGGTGGCGGTCAGTGCGCGTCACGTGCGGGCGATGACGGCGGCCGGCGAGCAGCGCGGCACGGTCCGCGATGCGCTGACCCATTTCGACGAATGCGGCATTGCCGTGCTTTCCAGCCGGCCCGAGCTGCTGGAGATGTTGCGCAATTTCGAGTGGAAGCGGCTGTTCGTCGAGCATCGCGCCGAAGTCCGGCAAAGCATGCGCTTTCTCATTTTTGGCCATGCGACCTACGAGGCCTTGCTCAAGCCGTTTCGCGGCCTGACCGCCAAGGCCATCCTCTACGAGATCGATGCAGATGGCTTGCAGCAGTCGCCGTCGGCGTTGCGGGCAGTGGTTGACGCGCGTCTGGCGGCCGATCTGGCCAGCGGCCGGTATGCCCGGCCGCGCGATTTTCAGCCCTTGCCCTTATTGGGCATTCCCGGGGTGGTCCCGGACAGCGAAGATCCGGCGTATTACGACGATACCTATCAGTTTCGTCCAGGACGCCGGTCGCGCACCTAGAAACAGCGTTTAGAAACGACGACGACGCGGCGGTGCGGAGGTGCCGGTGCGGGTTTCGATGTGACGGAAGGTGATGCGGCCCTTGGACAGATCGTAGGGCGAGAGTTCCAGCGTGACCTTGTCGCCGACCAGGATGCGGATGTGGTTCTTCTTCATCTTGCCGGAGGTGTAGGCGATCAGTTCGTGGCCGTTTTCCAGCGTGACGCGAAAGCGGGTATCGGGGAGGACGTCATTCACGACGCCTTGCATTTCAAGTAGTTCTTCTTTTGCCAAGGGTAATTCTCCTGTAAATGGATTTCGGGGTTCAGGCCTTGTCGACCGTAGCATCGGTCGATAAGGCTTCCGGCCGGTGGCGGGGTGTTTCCCACGGGCGGCCGGCTTCGGTAAGGGCGCTGACCGAGATCAGCGGTGGCGGTGAAACGACGCCGCCAAAAATGGTGGCGAAGGAGACATCGGCCGCGTCGCGCCCGGTGCCGAGACGGACGAAGCCCATCGGAATGGCGGTGCCCGAAGGATCGAACAGATACCAGCGCTTGTCGAGATAGACCTCGACGTAGGCGTGGAAATCGGTCGGCCCGAGCGCCGGGTCGGCGCCGTAGTCGATACCGGTGGTGAAGCGGGCCGGAATGCTCAGGGCGCGGCAGATGGCGATCATCAAATGCGCGAAGTCGCGGCAGACGCCGACGCGGTCGGTCAGCGTGTCGAGCGCCGAGGTCGTCGAACTGCTGGTGGCCCCGCGGAAGGTGACTTGCCGGCGCACCCAGTTCTGGATCGCCTCGACCCGGCGGTAGCCCTTGGGCAGATTGCCGAATTCGCTCATCGCCAGCATGGCGAGGCGGTCGGACTGGCAGTAGCGGCTCGGATAGATGTAGGTCAGCGCCGATAGCGGCAACTGGGCGACCGGGGTTTCGTTGATCGCGTCCGGGTTGCCGATGTGGTGGTCGATATCGACCGTTGCCTGATAGGTGACGTGGAGCGGGCCGGGGGCGGCGGTCAGGCGCAGGTAGCGGGCATGGGTGACCGGGTCGGTCTGGATCGTGCTCGGCACCTGCTGGCTGATCTGCAGGTTTTCGGCAACGATGGACTGGCTGGCGGTCTTCGCGGCGTGGATATTGAAGACGAAATCGGCGCCTGGATAGTTCAGTTCATAATGAAGATCGATTGCGAACTGGATGCGAACCATGAATTCCCTGAGGTAAGGCTACCTGCTGCTCCAGGCAAACCCTGGGCGCGGTCAGGCGACCATTGAAACGGCGTTTGCGACGGGAAATGATTAGTTCAGCGTGCCGGCAGGCCAGAAACGATGGCGCGGCAGAGGGACAGCATTTACGCGGGGCAGAACGGTGAGGCCGGGTACAGTGACCCAAGGCTGGGCTGCATCTTACGCCGGACCACCCAGGCTGGCAAGAAAAAATGCCGAAAATGACAGGATATTCAATCCCTTGCCGTTGTTCCGGCAAGGGATTGTCGGTGTCTTACGCGGCCTGCTGGCGTTCTTCGCTCATCTGCCCGGCGCCGAGGCGATTGACGCCGCTGAGCAAGGCCTTGATCGAGGCGGTGACGATGTTGCTGTCGACGCCGACGCCGTAGCATTCACCGCTCCGGCGGCCGGCGATTTCCATGAAGGCACAGGCCCGGGCGTTACCGTCCTCGCCCATCGGCACCATCGAGCGCTCTTCGTAGCTGCGCACCTGGATCTGGATGCCGGCACTCTGCAGGGCGTGTACCGCGGCGTTGATCGGGCCGTTGCCTTCGCCGGTGAGAATGTGCGGCGTGCCGTCAATCTCGATGTTCAGGCGGATGCCCTGGGCGCTGCCGTGTTCGTAGAGATGGTGCTCGCGGTAACGGACTGGCGTTTCGGTGTCGAGGTAGGTCTGGGCGAACAAGTTCCAGATGTCGTCGGCGCTGACTTCGCCGCCGTGCGTGTCGGTGTGCTGCTGGACGACGCCGGAGAACTCGACCTGGAGACGGCGCGGCATGACGACGCCGTGTTCGGTTTCCATCAGGTAGGCGATGCCGCCCTTGCCCGACTGGCTGTTGACGCGGATCACCGAGTCGTAGCTGCGGCCGACGTCGGCCGGGTCGATCGGGAGATAAGGCACCGACCATTGCTCATCCGCCTTTTGAGCGGCAAACCCCTTCTTGATGGCGTCCTGGTGGGAGCCGGAGAAGGCCGTGAAAACGAGATCCCCAACGTATGGGTGGCGCGGGTGGATCGGGAGCTGGGTGCAGTGTTCGAAAGTGCGGGCGACGGCGTTGATGTCGGAGAAGTCGAGCTGCGGATCGACGCCCTGCGTATGCATGTTGAGGGCGAGGGTGACGAGATCGACGTTGCCGGTCCGTTCGCCGTTGCCGAAGAGACAGCCTTCGACGCGGTCGGCGCCGGCCATCAGGCCGAGCTCGGCGGCGGCGACGGCGGTGCCGCGGTCGTTGTGCGGGTGGAGGCTGATGATGACGCTGTCGCGCCGTTCGAGATTACGGTGCATCCACTCGATCTGGTCGGCGTAGATGTTCGGGGTGGCGATCTCGACCGTGGTCGGGAGATTGAGGATGACCTTGCGCTCCGGCGTCGCGCCCCAGGCGGCGGTGACGGCGTCGCAGACTTCCTTGGCGAAGTCGAGTTCGGTGGCGGTGAACAGTTCCGGACTGTATTCGAGGGTGATCCGGGTTTCCGGCATCTCCTCGGCGAGCTGGCGGATGAGCTTGACGGCATCGACGGCCATGGCGACGACTTCTGCCTTGCTCATGCCGAAGACGTTGTCGCGGAAAGTCTTGCAGGTCGCGTTATAAACGTGAACGATGGCCTGTTTGGCGCCCTTGAGCGACTCGAAGGTGCGGCGGATGAGGTGTTCGCGGGCCTGGGTGAGGACTTCGATGGTGACGTCGTCGGGAATGTGGCCGCCGTCGATCAGGCCGCGCACGAAACCGAATTCGGTTTCCGAGGCGGACGGGAAGGCGATCTCGATTTCCTTGAAGCCGATGGCGCACAGGGTCTTGAACATGCGCATCTTCTTTTCGGCATTCATCGGCTCGAAAAGCGCCTGGTTGCCGTCGCGGAGGTCGGTGCTCATCCAGATCGGCGCTTTGTCGATGACGTGGTTCGGCCATTGGCGGTCGGCAAGCTGGACCGGCGGAAAGGCTGAGTATTTGGCGGCGGATTTCTTGTTCATGGTGCAGCTCCGGCAATCAATTTCGATGGGCAAATATTATGTGAATTTAGGTGGCAGGTGCTTGCGCATTGGGCTATCAACAAGGACGAATTTGGCAGAAACTTGCGTCATTAGAATAATTTGAGCAAGTATATGGAAATCGATCGTTACGACCGGCAAATTCTCGCCATCCTGCAGGCCGATGGCCGCATCAGCAATCAGGATCTGGCCGACCGCATCGGCCTGTCGCCCTCACCCTGCCTGCGCCGGGTACGGGCGCTGGAAGAGTCGGGGCTGATTACCGGCTACCGCGCGCTGCTCGACGCCAAGAAACTTGGCCTGAGCCTGATGGCGCTGATCGGCATCTCGATGGACCAGCACACGCCGGAACGCTTTGCCAACCTCGAAGCCGCCATCAACGACATTCCGGAAGTGCTGGAATGCCTGCTGATCACCGGCCAGCAATCGGACTACCAGTTGAAGGTCGTCATTCGCGACATGGATGCCTATCAGGAATTGCTGCTCAACAAGATCACCCGTATCCAGGGCGTGACCGGTGTGCACACCAGTTTTGTGCTCAGGAAAGTGGTTGACCGCAGCAGTCTGCCGGTCGGCGTATAATCCGCCCCGGAAAGTCGGCCAGGCAATCGCTGGACACGAAAGTGTCGGGAGGAAAGTCCGGGCTCCATTGGGCAGGATGCCAGCTAACGGCTGGGTGCTATACGGTCGCAAGACTCAAGGCAACGGAAAGTGCAACAGAAAATAAACCGCCGATGGCCCCGCAAGGGGATCAGGTAAGGGCGAAACGGCGAGGTAAGAGCTCACCGCGCTGGCGGTAACGTTCAGCGGCATGGCAAACCCCATCCGGAGCAAGACCAAATAGGGAAGCTGAGGCGTGGCCCGCGCTGCTTCCGGGTAGGTTGCTTGAGCCTGTCGGTAACGGCAGGCCTAGAGGAATGATTGCCGAACCTCGCAAGAGGGGAACAGAACCCGGCTTATCGGCCGGCTTTCCACCAGATTCTGTTTATTTCGCCAGGCTGCGCATGGCCCGTTCGAGGCCGTCGATGGTCAGTGGGAACATCCGCTCGCCGAGTAGCTGACGGATCATCGTGATCGATGGCGTGTAGCCCCAGTGGGCTTCCGGCAAGGGATTGAGCCAGGCGGCCCGCGACCAGGTGTTGAGCAGGCGTTCCAGCCAGACGGCGCCGGCTTCCTCGTTCCAGTGTTCGACGCTGCCGCCAGGGCGGGCAACTTCGTAAGGGCTCATGCTGGCATCGCCGACGAAAACCAGCTTGTAGTCCGGGCCGTAGGTGTGGATGACGTCCCAGGTCGATAATTTTTCGCCATGACGCCGGCGATTGTCCTTCCACACCCCTTCATAGACGCAGTTGTGGAAGTAGAAGTGCTCGAGGTGCTTGAACTCGGCGCGGGCGGCGGAAAACAGCTCCTCGCAGGCCTGGATGTGATCGTCCATCGAGCCGCCGATATCGAGAAAGAGCAGCACCTTGATCGCATTATGGCGTTCCGGCCGCAACTGCAGGTCGAGCCAGCCGCCATTGCGGGCCGTGCCGGCGATCGTGCCGTCGAGGTCGAGTTCGGTCGCCGCGCCTTGGCGGGCAAAGCGACGCAGCCGACGCAGCGCGACCTTGATGTTGCGGACACCGAGCTCGAGCGAATCGTCGAGGTTGCGGAATTCGCGCTGCTCCCAGACCTTGATCGCCGTCCGGTTGCCGACCGATTCGCCGCCGATGCGGACACCTTCCGGGTTGTAGCCGCCGTGGCCGAAGGGCGAAGTGCCGGCGGTGCCGATCCACTTGTTGCCGCCGGCGTGGCGTTCCTTCTGCTCGGCGAGCCGTTCCTTCAGTTGCTCGAAGACCTTTTCGTAGCCGAGTTTCTGCAGCCGGGCCCGGTCGGCTTCCGACAGGTGCTTGCGGGCCGCCAGTTCCAGCCATTCCTCCGGCACCATGGCGTCGAAACCGGGCAGCGCCTCGATGCCCTTGAAATACTCGCCGAAGGCGCGGTCGAAACGGTCGTACAGGGCCTCGTCCTTGACCAGCAGGGCGCGCGCCAGCAGGTAGAAATCATCGAGGCTGCCGCTGACCAGCCGGGCTTCCAGCGCTTCGAGCAGGGCCAGCAGCTCATTGGTCGACACCGGCAACTGGCGCGCCTTCAGGTGCAGGAAGAAATCGACCAGCACCGGTTCAGCTCTTGCGGCGGGCCATGAAGGCGAGGCGTTCGAAGAGGTGCACGTCCTGCTCGTTCTTGAGCAGCGCCCCGTGCAGCGGCGGAATGGCGTCCTTCGCCTCCTTGGCGCGCAGCGCTTCCGGCGGGATGTCCTCGGCCAGCAGCAGCTTCAGCCAGTCGATCAGTTCGCTGGTGGATGGTTTCTTCTTCAGGCCGGGCACTTCGCGCAGATCGAAGAAGACTTCCAGCGCTTCCTTGAGCAGGTCGTGCTTGAGGACCGGGAAATGGACGCCGACGATGCGCTGCATCGTTTCCTTGTCGGGAAATTTGATGTAGTGGAAGAAGCAGCGGCGCAGGAAGGCGTCGGGCAGTTCCTTCTCGTTGTTCGAGGTGATGATGATCAGCGGCCGATGCTTGGCCTTGATCGTCCGGTGCAACTCGTAGCAGTGGAATTCCATGCGGTCGAGTTCGCGCAGCAGGTCGTTGGGGAACTCGATGTCGGCCTTGTCGATTTCGTCGATCAGCACCACCGACGGTTCGTCGCACTCGAAGGCCTGCCACAGCACGCCATGCCCGATGTAGTGGCCGATGTCCTCGACGCGCGGGTCGCCCAGTTGCGAGTCGCGCAGCCGCGATACCGCGTCGTATTCGTAGAGGCCCTGTTGCGCCTTGGTGGTCGATTTGATGTGCCATTGGAAGAGCGGCATGTTCAATGCCCGCGCCACTTCCTCGGCCAACAGCGTCTTGCCGGTGCCCGGTTCGCCCTTGATCAGCAGCGGCCGTTGCAGGGCGATGGCGGCGTTGACCGCCAGGGTCAGGTCGCGGGTGGCGACGTAGCTTTCGGTACCTTCGAATTTCATGGTCTGGATGTCCGGTGGAGGCGTCTCGGTGGGCTGATTGTAAAGGCAAAGCGCCGGCTAAAAACGCCGCTGGCCAGTCTTGGCAGCCGGGCTTCTGGCCTACAATGCCGCATGAACTCGACTGCATTCCCACTCATTCGCTGGCAAGAAGCCGGCCTGGACCACTCGGCCCGCTGGCGCTCCGAAGCCGGCCTGCCGCCACCGGAAAATGTCGTCATCGCCGACGATACGCTGAAGGCCGACGCCGCCTACCGCCTGGCGGCGCAAGGCACGGCCCTGCTCTGGCGCGGCGACTACCAGAACGCCCGCAACCTGCTGCAGGCCATGGCCCGGCGGGCCGAGCGCAAGCCGCGGGCGGGCGCCGAGCAGAAGCCGGCGACGCCGGCCGAGGCTTTCCAGATGCATCGCGCCGCCCAAGGTCGGCGGGCGGCCATTCTCGGTAGCCTGCTGGTGCCGCTGACCGCCGATTACCGCGTGCCGCTGCGCCGTGGCCAAGACGTCGCTGAGGCCTGCCGGGCGGCGCTGGGGCCGGGTGAAGAGGATTCGGTGATTTCGCTGCGCGGCCTGCTCGCCCTGGTCAGTGCCTACGAATGGCGCAAGAAGGGGGCGCTGGTGCCGGCGCTGAGGGCGCTCATCCACCCGCATTTCGGTGTCTTTTCGCCGGTCCGCGGCGAATATGTCGATCTGGTCGCCAAGGCGCCGTTACCGGCCAACTGCAATGTGGCCTTCGATATCGGCACCGGCTCCGGCGTGCTGGCGGCGGTGCTGGCCAAGCGCGGCATCCCACGCGTCGTGGCGACCGACATGGACCCGCGTGCCCTGGCCTGTGCCGCGGAAAATGCCCAAAATCTCGGGTTGACCGCCGGCATCGAGGTGGTCCGGGCCGATCTCTTTCCGGAAGGCCGGGCCCTGCTCGTCGTCTGCAATCCGCCGTGGCTGCCGGCGCAGCCGAGTTCGCCGGTCGAATATGCGATCTACGATCCGGATTCGCAGATGCTGCGCGGCTTCCTGAACGGCCTGGCGGCGCATCTGGCGCCGGGCGGCGAAGGTTGGCTGATCATTTCCGACCTCGCCGAACATCTCGGCCTGCGTTCGCGCGCCGAACTGCTCGGCTGGATCGCGGCTGCTGGTCTGAAAGTGCTCGGCCGCCTCGATACCCGGCCGAAACATCCGAAGACCCAGGATGCCAGCGACCCGCTGCATGCGGCGCGGGCGGCGGAAGTGACCTCGCTGTGGCGGCTGGGGGTGGCCTGATTTTTTTGCCGGGCAGGGAATAAAGCAGGGCCAGTTGTCGTTCATCTCGGTGTAGCACCTCAAACCTGACGGAGACGATCATGAAAACGAACAAACTGATGCTCACCCTGGCCCTGACGGCCGCACTGGCCGCCTGCTCGACAGCCGAAACCCGGCCGGCCATGACATCCGGTAGCATGCTGACCGGCAGCAACGGCATGACGCTCTATGTTTTTGATAAGGACGAGGCTGGCAGTGGCCAGAGCATGTGCACGGGGCCGTGCGCAACGAACTGGCCGCCGCTGTTCGCCCCACATGAAGCCATGGCGAGCGGTGATTACAGCGTCGTCAAGCGGGGCGACGGCAACAAGCAATGGGCCTACAAGGGCAAGCCGCTGTATTTCTGGAGCAAGGACCAGAAGGCCGGCGACACGACCGGTGACGGTTTCAACAACGTCTGGCACGTCGCCAAGCCCTGACGCCGTACCGTGGATAGCCGCGCGATCCGCGCCGAAATGCCGCGCCTGCGCCGCTACGCGCGGGCGCTGCTCGGCGACCGCGCGGCGGCGGACGATCTCGTGCAGGACACGCTCGAACGGGCCTGGCGCCGGCTGGCCCAGTGGCGGGCCGGCAGCGACCTGCGGGCCTGGCTGTTCAGCATCATGCACAACCTGCGCGTCGATCAGTTGCGGCAGCCATCTCTGTCCACCCAGGCGCTGGATGATGGCGACGAAGCGCCGACCCGGCCGACGCAGAGCGATCAGCTGGAACTGGTCGATCTCGAAGCCGCTCTCCGCCAGTTGCCGGACGAACAGCGCGCCGTGCTGCTGCTCGTCGCGCTGGAGGAAATGAGTTATGCCGAAGTCGCTGCCGCGCTGGAAATTCCGCTGGGCACCGTGATGTCCCGGCTGTCGCGTGGCCGCGAGCGGCTGCGCCTGATCATGGAGGGGCGCCCATTGGCCGCCAATCTGCGAGTCGTGCGATGAGTCAAGTCTCCGAAACCGATCTCCAGGCCTGGGTCGATGCCCGGCTGGCGCCGCCCCGGCGGCATGAAATCGATGCCTACCTGGCCGAGCATCCCAATCAGGCTGAGCGGTTGCGCGCCTATCAGGCGCAGAAGCGGGCCATCAAGGCGCTGTTCGATCCGGTGCTCGACGAAGTGCTGCCGGAAAATCTGCGGACTTTGGCCGAGGCGTCGGCGATGCCGGCGGTCGACCGGCCGAAAACGGCACTTTTCAGCCGCTGGTCGCTGCAGCGCCTGGCGGCCGGGCTCCTGGTCGCCCTGCTCGGTGGTGTCGCAGGCTGGCTCGGTCACGCCCAGTACCAGAGCGGCGAACGGCTGGCCCAGATGGCGCCGCTACCCCGCCAGGCGGCCGTCGCCCACGTTGTCTACAGTCCGGACGTCCGGCGCCCGGTCGAAGTGACGGCCGATCAGGAGGAGCAACTGGTCAAGTGGCTGTCGAAGCGGCTCGGCACGCCGATCAGCCCGCCCAAGCTGGGTGCCGTCGGCTATGAACTGGTCGGTGGTCGGCTGCTGCCCGGCAACAGCGGGCCGGTCGCCCAGTTCATGTATCAGGACGCCAGCGGCCAGCGCCTGACGCTCTACCTGACTACCGAAAACGCTGGCAAGGTGGAAACCGGCTTCCGTTTCGCCCGCGAAGGCCAGGTGAATGTCTTCTACTGGGTCGAAGGCAAGTTCGGCTATGCGCTGTCGGCCGGCATCGACAAGAATGAACTGGCCAAGGTCGCTACCGCCGTTTACGATCAGCTGGATCGAGCAAAATAGACCGGCTACGGCCGGGCGCGAAAGAAATCATCATGCCGGGTCTGGTCCTCAACGAAAACGAAGTCGAATTCACCGCCATCCGCGCCCAGGGCGCCGGTGGGCAAAATATCAACAAGGTCTCGAACGCGGTGCATCTGCGTTTCGATGTCGCCGCCTCCAGCCTGCCGGAAGAGATCAAGGGCAAGTTGCTGGCGCTGCGCGACCAGCGCATCAGCAGCGATGGCATTGTCGTCATCAAGGCACAAAAGCACCGCAGCCTGGAGCGCAATCGCGAAGACGGCCTGGTTCGCCTGCGCGAACTGATCGCCAGCGCTGCCTTCGTGGCGCCGCCGCGCCGGCCGACCAAGCCGACGCGCAACTCGCAGCGTAAGCGCGTCGACAGCAAGGTCAAGCGCGGACAGGTCAAACTGCAGCGCGGCCGGGTCTGCGAATAGCCGGGGCGGCCCTGCCTTACTTGCTGATCGGCGCGTCGCGACCGGAATACTGGTCGCTCATCCGGTAGGGGGCGTCGATGAAGCGGGCGGTGGGTTTGTCGCGGCAGAAACGCTCGATGTACAGCTCGACCGTGCCGCTCGACAGATCGGTCACCTGCTGCGACTGATTGGCATAGTTGTGACCGCTGAGAAAGCCGCGCGCCCAGGCGACGTATTGCTTGCGCTGTTCCGGATCGTCCTTCGACTTGAACCAGGCCTGGCATGAGCTGTCGTCAAAACCGAGTATTTTCAGTGGTGCACCGGCAGCAACACCGCTAGCCAGCAGGCTCAGCACGATGGTCGCCCCGGCGGCGAGGCATTTTCGCAACATCTGATTCCCCTGTCTGAAGCGATCGGCGCTGCGGAAAGCAGGCGCCTTCAACTTCCGTTTCAAGTATAGCGCTGCCGCCGACATCGGTTCAGCAGAAGGCGAAGGCGAGCAGGGCGGGGTCGTCGAGCAGGTTGAGCAGGGCGTAGGCGGCCAGCCGGTTGCCGACCAGCCAGGCCTGCTCCGAGAAGCTGGCCAGCCGGCTGAACAGGGGCGGGGCGATGGTCATCGGGGATAGGGCAAAAGAAAGGGCCCCGCGGGGCCCCTGGACCTAGCTCTTGACGCCTGGCTTGCGGCCGGGCGCGGCGGACGGCATGTAACCGGCGACGCGGCAGAAGATGCCTTCGATCGGGGTGCCGTTCTTGAAGGTGGTCATGCTGCACATGGAGATGGCCTTTTGCGCGGATAGCTCCTGCAGCGAGGCGCGAACCTCGGTCAGGTCAATGCCGGTGCCCTTGGCGATATCCGCGTCGAGCAATTGACCGTGTTTTTTCAGGTGCGAAAGGATGGAGTCTGTGTGCATGTCGAGAGCCTTTAATAAAGATGCCAAATTAGAACTGTCTACCTCGAGTGATGAAGAGTGTTTCGAAGTGCTCAGATGAAGAAATAAAGCAAAAGGCCAACCCCTGGGGATTGGCCGCAGTGCTCGATTTACTGGTGGGCCCGCACGGACTTGAACCGTGGACCAAAGGATTATGAGTCCTCTGCTCTAACCAACTGAGCTACAGGCCCGGAAAACTTAATTACCGTTAGTGTCGATGAAACTGCGCAGCTTGTCGGAACGACTCGGGTGACGCAGCTTGCGCAGCGCCTTCGCTTCGATCTGACGGATACGTTCGCGGGTGACGTCGAATTGCTTGCCGACTTCTTCCAGCGTGTGGTCGGTGTTCATTTCAATGCCGAAACGCATGCGCAGCACCTTGGCTTCGCGCGTCGTCAGCGTGTCGAGGATTTCCTTGGTGACGCCGCGCAGGCTGGAATACATCGCTGCATCGGCCGGGGCCAGCGTCGAGGAGTCCTCGATGAAGTCGCCGAGATGCGAGTCGTCATCGTCGCCGATCGGGGTTTCCATGGAGATCGGCTCCTTGGAAATCTTCATGATCTTGCGGATCTTCTCTTCCGGCATGTCCATCTTCTTGGCCAGCGTTGCCGGATCCGGTTCGGCACCGGTTTCCTGCAGAATCTGGCGGCTGATCCGGTTCATCTTGTTGATCGTTTCGATCATGTGCACCGGGATGCGGATGGTCCGTGCCTGGTCGGCGATGGAGCGGGTGATGGCCTGACGGATCCACCACGTCGCATAGGTCGAGAATTTGTAGCCGCGACGGTATTCGAACTTGTCCACGGCCTTCATCAGGCCGATGTTGCCTTCCTGGATCAGGTCAAGGAACTGCAGGCCGCGGTTGGTGTATTTCTTGGCGATCGAGATGACCAGACGCAGGTTGGCTTCGGTCATTTCGCGCTTGGCGCGACGGGCCTTGGCTTCGCCGGTGGACATCTGCTTGTTGATGTCCTTGAGGTCCTTCAGCGAGATGCCGATGCGATCCTGCAGGGCGAGCAGCTTCTTCTGTTCTTCCTTGATGGCCGGGCCGTTGCGGGTCAGGATGGCGACGTAGGTCTTGGGGGCGGCGGCGATTTCGCTGTCGGCCCAGTCGAGATTGACTTCGTTGCCCGGGAAGGACTGGATGAAGTGCGGCCGCGGCATCTTGACGCGGTCGACGCAGATCTGCTGGATCTTGCGTTCACAACCGCGCACCTGGTCGACCATGCCGCGCACGCTGTCACACAGGCGCTCGATCGAGCGCGAGGTGAAGCGGATGTTCATCAGCTCGTCGGAGATCTCGGCCTGCATCTTGAGGTAGGCCTTGTCGTGCGGGCCCTTGCTGCCGAGCGCCTTCTGCATTTTGACGTGCAGGGCGCGGATGGTCTTGAAGCGCTCCAGCGCGTCGGCCTTCAGTTGCAGCAGGGAAGCGGAAACGGCGCCGGGGCCGCCTTCCTCTTCTTCGGCTTCGTCGGCTTCTTCGTCTTCTTCGGCTTCTTCCGGCAGTTCGGCGGCCGGTGCCTGTTCAACGGCGTTCGGGTCGATCAGGCCATCGACCAGTTCGTCGATGCGCATTTCCTCGTTTTCGACCTTGGTCGCCATTTCGAGGATGTCGTCGATCGTGGTCGGGCAGGCGGAAATCGCCTGGACCATGTGCTTGAGGCCTTCTTCGATACGCTTGGCGATCTCGATTTCGCCTTCGCGGGTCAGCAGCTCGACCGTGCCCATTTCGCGCATGTACATGCGGACCGGGTCGGTGGTGCGGCCGAATTCGGAGTCGACCGTGGACAGCGCCTGTTCGGCCTGCGCTTCGACTTCTTCGTCGTCGGTCGCGGCGGCGGCGGTGTCGGACATCAGCAGGTCTTCGGCAGCCGGGGCTTCATCGAAGACCTGGATGCTCATTTCGCTGAAGGTCGAAATGATCGCTTCGATACTTTCCGCGTCGACCACGTCATCCGGCAGGTGGTCGTTGATTTCGGCGTAGGTCAGGTAACCGCGTTCCTTGCCGAGCTTGATCAGGGCCTTCAGGCGTGTCTTGCGCGCTTCGGCGTCAAGCGGTTCCGGAGTTTCTGCTATTGCGCCTTCGAGCAGCGCCTTTTCGGCTGCCTTCTCCTTGGCTTTGCTGGTGCGAGCCTTGGGGGCTTCCTTAGCAGTATCTTTTGCCTTGGCCATGAACACGATCCCTTGAATTGCGGAAAACCTCAAATTCTACCATAACTTAGCTTCGGTTTCCCCGGTTGGTGAGCAGCTGTATGTAGGCCTGCTTTTCAGCGGCGCTCAGCCCGGCGACGCCGAATTGCTGTGCCTTGGCCTGCAGTTCGGCGAAGGCTCTCTTCTGGCCGCCTTCCTGCAGTTTTTCCAGCGTGTCGCGAAACTCGGCCTCAGCCCCTTCTTCGTCAAACGGCAGGGCGAGAAGTTCCGAGGCGGCGTTTTCGATGATGCCTTCTTCCGGCAGGCCGCGTAGTTGTTCGCGCAGCGCGGCGTAACTGCTGGCTTCCTGGCTGGCGCCGACGACCAGGTCGTGCAGGCGGATCAAGGCCGGGCGTTCCGGCGTGTCCGGCAGCAGGTCGATCGGTAGCTGGGCGGCCAGTTTCGGTTTGTGCAGCACGATGCGCAGCAGGTTGCGGGTCAGCGATGGAGCCGTGCGCTTGGCTTTGGGCGGGGCGGCCGGGGTGTAGGATTTCAGCTCGCACAGGCGTTCGACTTCGCTTTGCACGAAACCACTGGCTTCGGCCAGGCGCTTGACCAGTTGCAGGCGCAACAGCGGCGTCGGCAGTTTGAGCAGCAGCGGCTTGGCTTCGTAGATCAGTTGCGCCTTGCCTTCCGAGCTGGTCAGGTCGCAGCGCTGGGCCAGTTCGCGCAGCAGGAAATCGGACAGCGGCATGGCCTGGGTGACTTGGCGATCGAACTGTTCCTTGCCGAATTCGCGGATGTAACTGTCGGGGTCATGTTCCTGTGGCAGGAAGATGAAGGCGAGTCGCTTGTTGTCGGCCAGCGCTTCCAGCGAATTTTCCAGGGCGCGCCAGGCGGCCTTGCGGCCGGCGTTGTCGCCGTCAAAGCAGAAGACGACGCGGTCGACCTGACGCAGCAGTTTGGTGACGTGGGTCGCCGTGGTCGCCGTGCCGAGCGTCGCGACGGCGTTGCCGACCCCGTTCTGGGCCAGCGCGATGACATCCATGTAGCCTTCGGTGACGATGGCGGTGTCGGTTTCGCGCAGGGCCTGGCGGGCCTGCGGTAGACCGAACAATTCGCGGCCTTTTTCGAACAGCGGCGTTTCCGGCGAATTCAGGTATTTCGGCTCGCCCTGGTCGATGATCCGGCCGCCGAAGGCGATGATGTCGCCTTTCGGGTTGATGATCGGGATCATCAGCCGGTCGCGGAAGCGGTCGTAGCGGCGGCCGGCCTCGTTTTCGATGACCAGGCCGGCGGCCTTCAGTTCGTCGGCGTTGTAATTCGGAAAGACTTCCTGCAGGTTCTGCCAGCCCTCCGGCGCATAACCCATGCCGTAGCGGGCGGCGATTTCGCCGCTCAGGCCGCGCTTCTTGCAATACTCGATGGCCTTCGGCGAACGCTTCAGCTGGTCCTTGTAGTACTGCGCGGCACGCGCCATGACTTCGATCAGTGTTCGCGTCTGGCCCTGTTTTTCATCGTTGAAGCTGCGCCCTTCGCTTTCCGGCACTTGCATGCCGGCGCGAGTGGCCAAGTCCTTGACGGCATCGACAAAACCCAGGCCCTGATATTCCATGACGAAGCTGATCGCCGTGCCGTGGGCGCCGCAGCCGAAGCAGTGGTAGAACTGCTTGGTCGGGCTGACCGTGAAGGACGGCGATTTCTCGTTATGGAAGGGGCAGCAGGCGGCGTAGTTGGCGCCGGCCTTCTTCAGCGGCACGTAGCCGTCCACCAGGTCGACGATATCGACCCGGGCCAGCAGATCCTGGATGAAAGAATCCGGGATCATAGCGTTTTAACCGGCAAGCGCGGCCTTGACCAGCTTGGAGACTTCCGCCATGTCGGCCTTGCCGGCCAGCGCCGGCTTGAGGACGGCCATCAGCTTGCCCATGTCGGCCGGGCCCTTGGCGCCGGTTTCGGCGACCGCGGCGGCAACGGCGGCGGCGATTTCGTCATTGCCCATTTTTTCCGGCAGGTAGGCGGCGAGGATGGCGATTTCGGCCTTCTCGACGTCGGCCAGGTCCTGGCGGTTGGCGGCTTCGTACTGGGTGACGCTGTCCTTGCGCTGCTTGACCAGCTTTTCGATGACGGCGGCGACGGCGGCATCGTCGAGTTCGACGCGCTCATCGACTTCCTTCTGCTTGACGGCGGCGAGCAGCAGGCGAATGGCAGCCAGCTTGCCGGCTTCCTTGGCCTTCATGGCCGTTTTCATGTCTTCGGTGATACGTGCTTTGAGGCTCATGGACGTTCTTTTCGAAAATTCAAAGAAAAAAGCCGCCGGCTGTTGAAGGCTGGCGGCTCTTTTGTGCGGCGAAACGTACTGGATTAGTACAGTTTCGGCGGCAGGGTCAGGCTACGGAGGCGCTTGTGCTGGCGTTTGACGGCAGCGGCAGCCTTGCGCTTGCGTTCGGTCGTGGGCTTTTCGTAAAACTCACGGGCACGCAGCTCGGTCAGGAGACCAGTCTTTTCAACCGTCCGCTTGAAGCGGCGGATAGCAACTTCGAACGGCTCATTTTCCTTGACACGAATGTTCGGCATATAAATCACCCCCTTCCGTAAGGCGCCTGCCAGGTCAAGTAAAAGGCAGTGCGCGCAAAATTTTTATCCGCATGTTTGCGGAGAGCCGAACAGTATATTGCAAAAAACCTTTTTGCCTCAAGTGTTAAAATGCGATCCATGCTGATCCTTGGTATCGAATCCTCCTGCGACGAAACCGGCATTGCGCTCTACGACAGCGCAGCCGGGCTTTTGTCGCACGCGCTCCACTCCCAGGTAGCGATGCACGCCGAGTACGGCGGCGTCGTCCCGGAACTGGCTTCCCGCGACCATATCCGGCGGGTCGTGCCACTGTTGCGCGAGGCGCTGGGGCTGTCCGGCAAGTCGCTCGACGACGTCGATGCCGTCGCCTACACGCGCGGCCCGGGCTTGTCCGGCGCGCTGCTGGTTGGCTGTGCCTTTGCCGAGGCGCTGGCCTTGGCCATCGACAAGCCGACCATTCCGGTGCACCACCTCGAAGGGCATCTGCTGTCGCCGCTGCTGTCGCGCGACCCGCCGACCTTCCCGTTCGTCGCGCTGCTGGTTTCCGGCGGCCATACGCAATTGATGAAGGTGACCGGCGTCGGCGAATACGAACTGCTCGGCGAAACGCTCGACGACGCGGCCGGCGAGGCGTTCGACAAGAGCGCCAAGCTGCTCGGCCTGCCTTATCCGGGCGGTGCCTTGTTGTCGAAACTGGCCGAAGCGGGTACCCCCGGCGTGTACGAACTGCCGCGGCCGATGCTGCATTCCGGCGACCTCAACTTCAGCTTTTCCGGCCTGAAAACGGCGGTGCTGACGCTGGTCCGCGAGCATGCCGAGGCGATGACCGACGAATTCAAGGCCAATGCGGCCCGCGCCTTCCAGGAGGCGATGGTCGACGTGCTGCTGAAAAAAGCGCTGAAGGCTATGAAGCAGACCGGCCTGCAGCAACTGGTGGTGGCCGGCGGGGTGGGCGCCAATAAGCAGCTACGGTCGACCCTCGATCTGGAGGCAAAACGCAAGCGTTTCCGCGTTTATTACCCGGAGCTGGAGTTCTGTACCGATAACGGCGCGATGATCGCCCTGGCCGGAGCGCTGCGCTTGCAGGCCGGGACGCCGCCCAAGGAGGCCGGCATCTTCTCGGTGCAGCCGCGCTGGCCCTTGATGGACATGGCGGTCAGCGGCACGAAGTAGCCAGGGACGGCGCCGCGTTCGAGCGGGCCGTTCGCCTTCTTGCGGCGCTTCGGACAGTTCTTGCATGGCGGTTTGCTGTGGCAGCATTTTTTGCCCATCGCGACTCCCGGATCGCGGTGACTGAATTCAGAAGTTGTCCGGCAGGGTGGCCAGGATGTCAACATAGGCCTCCCATGGTGCGAGTTCGTCGAACCAGCGATCTATGAAACGCGAAATCATGGTGCTCTCCTGATTTAAGGTCGGTCGTCCCGACCTGATGACTGCAGTCTAGAGAGTAGTCATCGATTGTTCGAATTGATTGAATAAATTCCGCTTATCGTTTTTTGCTATCGACGGCCGCAGCCAGCGCTGTCGCGTTTTCATGACGATTTTTGCTGCGCCAAATGGCTTTCTTGTCGCTGGTCAAGTTCGCGCCGACGCCGAAGCCGCCTGCCTTCTCGCTCTTCCTCATGCTTGATTTCGATCAAAGCGCAAATCCCCCTGCTTGCGAAAGTGCGCCGCCGTATCAATTTTCAGAGAGGATAAGGGACTCATGATTGCAAGGAATTTCAAGCGCTACCGCCTGGCGGCGCTGCCAGCCCTGGCCGTGCTTTGTCAGCTAGCTTTTGCCCAGGCGCCGGCCGCACACAGCGATGGCACGATGCGCGACTATCAGACGGCCGGCGGTTCACCGCTGGCTAACGTCAAGATGCACCAGGACATCAACCCGCTGGCCCCGAAGATGACCGAGGCCGAGTTCGACAAGGCCAAGCGCATCTTTTTCGAGCGCTGCGCCGGCTGTCACGGCGTGCTGCGCAAGGGGGCGACCGGCAAGGCGCTGACCCCGGACATCACGCTCGACAAGGGACTCGATTACCTGAAGGTCTTCATCAAGTACGGCTCGGCCGGCGGCATGCCGAACTGGGGCACCTCGGGCGTGCTGAGCGACGATGAAGTCGACCTGATGGCCCGCTACATCCAGCAGACGCCGCCGGCGCCGCCGGAGTACGGCCTGAAGGAAATGGAAGCGTCGTGGAAGGTGATCGTGCCGGTCGACCAGCGTCCGAAGAAGAAAATGAACAATCTCAACCTGGAGAACCTGTTCTCGGTGACGCTGCGCGATGCCGGCGAGATTGCGCTGATCGACGGCGACAGCAAGAAGATTGTCAGCATCCTGAACACCGGTTATGCCGTGCATATTTCGCGGATGTCGGCCTCGGGTCGCTACCTGTTCGTGATCGGCCGCGATGCCAAGATCAACCTGATCGACTTGTGGATGGAAAAACCGGACACCGTTGCCGAAATCAAGGTCGGCATGGAAGCGCGCTCGGTCGAAAGCTCGAAGGCCAAGGGTTACGAGGACAAGTACGCGATCGCCGGCACCTACTGGCCGCCGCAGTTCGTGATCATGGACGGTGACACGCTGAAGCCGCGCAAAATCGTGTCCACCCGCGGCATGACTGTCGGCACCCAGGATTACCATCCGGAACCGCGCGTCGCGGCCATCGTTTCCTCGCACTTCAACCCGGAATTCTTCGTCAATGTGAAGGAAACCGGCATGGTCTATTCGGTCGACTATCGCGACCTGAGCAACCTGAAGATCAAGATGATCGAGGCGGCGCCCTTCCTGCATGACGGTGGTTTCGAATCGTCGCATCGCTATTTCATGGATGCGGCCAATGCCTCGAACAAGATTGCCGTTATCGACACCAAGGACGGCAAGCTGACCAAGTTGGTCGATGTCGGCAAGACGCCGCACCCGGGGCGTGGCGCCAATTTCATCGATCCGAAGTTCGGCCCGGTCTGGGCGACCGGCCATCTCGGCGACGAGAGCATTTCCCTGATCGGCACCGATCCGAAGAAGAATCCGGATAACGCCTGGAAGGTCGTGCGCACGCTGAAGGGCCTGGGCGGCGGTTCGCTGTTCCTGAAAACCCATCCGAAGTCGAAGAACCTGTGGGTCGATACGACGCTCAATCCGGAGCCGGGCGTCAGCCAGTCGGTTGCCGTCTGGGACATCAACAACCTGGAAAAGGGCAGCGAGCTGATCCCGATCGGTGAATGGTCCGGCATCAAGGCCGGGCCGAAACGCGTCGTCCAGCCGGAGTACAACAAGGCCGGTGACGAAGTCTGGTTCTCAGTGTGGAACGGCAAGGACCAGGAGTCGGCCATCGTCGTCGTCGATGACAAGACGCGCAAGCTGAAGGCCGTCATCCGCGATCCGAAGCTGGTCACGCCGACCGGCAAGTTCAACGTTTTCAACACGCAGCACGACGTCTACTAAGCCCCGTCCGGGTGCTTAGGCAAAAAGAAGGGGGTTCTGCCCCCTTCTTTTATTGCTTAGCATGTGGTTTTGCCCGAAGTGTCGCGAGGTTTTGCGAAAGTGAACGTCCCGTTAAGAAAGCCCAACTGGGCGCAGCGCGAGTTGTTGTCGCACAGCCCGCTGTTTGCCGGCCTGGCGCCGAAGCTGCTCGATGAACTGAGCCGCGCCAGTCGCCTGCTGGAAGTGCCGGCGCAGAGTGTGCTGTTCGAAGCCGGCGACCCGGTCCGCGAAGCCTACGTATTGGTCAGCGGTACGCTGAAACGGTCGACGATCCTGGCCGGCGAGACCAAGAAGGTCATCGAACTGGCCCAGTCGCAGCAACTGCTCGGCCTCGGGGAGGCCTTCAGCGCCAGCCGCTACGCTTCCTCCGGCAAGACGATCACGCCGTGCATCGTCGTCGCCATCGACATCCACAAGCTGCGCGCCATCGTCCGCCAGGATCTCGACCTGAGCTGGCGAATCATCCAGGCGATGGCCGAGCGGCAATGCGCCGTCGAATTCGATGTCACCGGTTATCACTACGGTTTGACCGGCACCCAGCGCCTGCTCGACTACCTGATCGAACTGGCCGGTGGTCATCCCGGGCTGGCCGGCGAAACCACGGTGACGCTGAAGACCAGCAAGAAAATCATTGCTGCGCGCATCGGCATGACGCCGGAAAGCCTGTCGCGCAGTCTGCGCTTACTGAGCGAGAGCGGCGTCATCGTCGTCGACGGGCGCAACGTCCATATCCAGAATGCCGCGCTGTTGAATACGGAAGTCGGCAATACCAAGCAGCGGGTGAATTTTTCCCGGAAGTCGAAAAAGGCCGCGGCGGGTCTGGCCAAATCCTTGTCACCTGGCGTCCTGATCAATCTCTGCGGTCGGCCGCGCCTGTTGTCGCAGCGCATGGCGGCTGCCTGGGCGTTGATCGGCCAGAACATCAGCCCGGCCAAGGCGGCGGTCAGGCTGCGCCAACTCCATGCGCAGATGGAGCGGACGCTGGCGCGCCTGGAGAGTCTGGGTTTGCCGGGCGACTTGGCCGAGCAGCTACAGGCGGTGCAGGCGATCTGGCCGCGCTACTGGGCGGCGCTGAGCGAGGTCGAGCCGGCTCTGGAGAAGGCGTCGGCAGTGCTCGAGCTGAGCGAGGAAATCCTCGAGGCGATCGACCTGTTGGCCCGCCAGGCGGCAGTGCACGTTGCCTTGCCGGCGGCGCACTACGTCAATATTGCCGGCCGCAATCGCATGCTGTCGCAACGAATCGGCAAACTGTTCCTGTTTCGCGAATGGGGGCTGAGCGACGAGGCGACGCTGCAGCGTCTCGGCGCATCCTGCTGCGAATTCGAGAGCAATCTGGCGGAATTGAAGCGGAGCGGCATCGGCGTGCCGGAACTGGCGGCGCAGCTAAGCGAGGTGACCGAGCAGTGGCAAAAGTTTGAAAGCGTGCTGCTGCCGAGTCTGCAGCATGCCAGCAAAAGCCGGCATGCGCTGGCCGCGCTGGCCGAGGGCGAGCGGCTGCTGCGCCACGTCGATACGACGGTCAAGCTCTACGAGCGACTGGCCAAATAGCTTATTTCTTCTTGCTGCCGATTTTCGATTCCTGGCCGGCCATCAGGCGCTGCAGGTTCTGCCAGTGCTTGCCGATCAGGGCGAGGGAGAGCACGCCGACGATCAGCGTCTGGCCATTGGCGCCGTGCATCATGACCTGGAAGACCGGGGCGAGGGTAGCGGCGAGGACGGCGGCGAGCGAGGAGTAGCGGAAGGCGAAGGCGACGAAGATCCAGGTGCCGAGCACGGCCAGGCCGAGCAGCGGATCGAGCGCGAGCAGCACGCCGGCGGCGGTGGCGACGCCCTTGCCGCCCTTGAACTTGAGGAAGACCGGAAACAGGTGGCCGGCGAAGACGGCGAGCGCGATGAGGCCGACGGCGAGGTCGCTGAAGCCGGCCTGCTGGGCCAGAAAGACGGCGAGCCAGCCCTTCAGCGCGTCGCCGAGCAGCGTGAACAGGGCTGCCTTCTTGTTGCCGCTGCGCAGTACGTTGGTCGCCCCCGGATTACCCGAGCCGTAAGTCCGCGGATCGGCCAGGCCGAAGACTTTCGAGGAGATCATTGCGAAGGGAACGGAGCCGAGCAGGTAGGCGGCGATCAGGGCCAGGGGGATGGCGAGGGCGGTTTGCATGGGTTGCTTGGGTCGCTGAGGTACAATCGCGGCGAATTTTACACCCCTCACTGCGGTCGACCGCCCTATGGACATCATTTTCATCGAAGAACTGCGCGCCGAAACGTGGATAGGCATCTATCCGCGCGAGAAAGCCATGTCGCAGACGGTCGAGATCTCTCTGCATATCGGGGTGTCGACCGCATCGGCCGGCGCCAGCGATGACATCCGCGACACCGTGGACTACGCCGTGGTCGTCGAGCGTCTGCGTGCCGATCTGTCGGGCAGCCATTTCAACCTGCTGGAGAAGTTGACCGAGCATATCGCCACCTGGCTGCTGGAAAACTTCGCCGCCCAATGGGTGCGGGTGTCAGTCGCCAAGCTGGGCATGATGCCCGGCGTCAAGCGGGTCGGCGTCATCATCGAGCGCTCGGTTTAAGCATCAATCAGGAAAAAGCCCCCGGTCGGCGTCGACCGGGGGCTTTTGCTTTGGCGCTTCAGAAAGCGGTGGCGAGCACCGTCATCGCCGCAAAACCGGCGGCTAGGCCGGCCGTGCCGGCTGCCTCGCGACCGGGTTGGTGCGAGGCCGGGATCAACTCGTGGCTGACTACCCAGAGCATGGCGCCGGCGGCGGCAGCGAGGGCAAGCGGCAAGGCGCTGCCGGCCAGGCTGCTGGCGATGACCCCGAACAAGCCGCCGACCGGTTCGACCAGACCGGTCGCCAGGGCGATCAAGGCGGCGCGCAACGGCGCGGCGCCGAGGGCGATCATTGCGCTGGCGACGATCCAGCCTTCAGGAATGTTCTGGATCGCGATGCCGAGCGTCATCCCGTGGTCGGCGCCGGCGGCGGCCGAGATGCCGACGGCAAGGCCTTCCGGCACGTTGTGCAAGGCGATGGCGGCGATCACCAGGCCGACCTGCGGCATCGCCTTGCCGACTTCGATAGATTCGACATGGGCGTGCGCCGTCCGACTATCCATCTGCTGCATCAGCCCGACGCCGGCCATCAAGGCGGCGGCAGTGACGATGGCGAGTGGCCACGGCGCGCCGCTGGCGGCGACGTTCTGCACGGCCGGGACGAGCAGCGAGAAGAGGCTGGCGGCGAGCATCATGCCGCCGGCGAGGCCGAGCATCGGCGCCATCAGGCGTTCCTGCGGTCGACGCATGAAAAGTACCGGAATTGCCCCGAGGCCGGTGGCGAGGCCGGCCAGCAAGCTGGCTTCAAGGCCGCGCGCCGCCATCGGGTGGGCGGCCAGCCAGTGCATGGACTGTTCGGTGGCAAAGGCGAGGGCAACGACGGCCATCGCCAGGCCGGTCCACAAGTGGCGGCGGGCGGTGGGTCGGGTGTAATGCCGGATGACGAGTTGGCTCATGGTGGCGCTCCTTCTTTGATGAGTGCCACTTTACGGAGCGTTCTGTTATAGCTCCAATCGATTGATTAAATACTGTCGATTGCTAATGGCAATCATCCTTTCAGTGCCGCCTCGACCGGCTTCGGATTAAGTGCGCGCAGGATGTCGTGTGGATGGACACCGACCAGATAGCCGCGCCGGCCGCCGTTGATGTAGATCAGCGGCAGGTCGAGGATGCTTTTTTCGAGATAGATCGGCATCGCCTTCTTGGTACCGAACGGGCTGGTGCCGCCGACCAGGTAGCCGGTGTGGCGGTTGGCGACTTCCGGTTTGCACGGCTCGACTTTCTTGCAACCGATCTGGCGGGCCAGTTCCTTGGTCGAGACCTTGCAGTCGCCATGCATCAACACGATCAGCGGCTTGGCGTTCTCGTCCTCGAAGATCAGCGTCTTGACCACGGCGTGCTCGTCAACATTCAGTTCGCGGGCCGAGACCTTGGTCCCGCCATGTTCCTCATAGGCGTAGAGGTGGCTGGAGAAGGCGATCTTCTGCGCCTTCAGGAACTTGGTGGCCTGCGTTTCGGGGGCGTGTTCGTGCTTGCTCATGCGTGGCTGTCGGTGGGTGGTCGGCGCCTGATTTTACCGCGTGCGCCGCTCAGAAATAGTACTGGACGCCGGCCGCCAGGCCGTTCGCCGTGTCGCCGGGATTGACCGTGTAGTAGCCGTTGGCGGCGGTACCGGAAGGCGCGAAGGCGACGCCTTCTTCGTTGAGGTGGCGCGACCAGACAACGTAGGCCTTGAACTGCTGGTTGATGCTTTCCATCCAGGCGGCCGAGAAGACGCGGCCGCGGTCCTTGATGGTGGCGCCGGGAGTGTGCCCTTCGCCGTAGTTCAGGCGCAACTGGCCGGTGGCAGTGACGTCGATGCGCGAGCCGAAGAACCAGCTTCGCCACTCGCTGTCGATCCCGCTGTCGTAACGGGTATCGACGCCGGCCAGGCCGCCCATCAGGCGGACCTTGCCGATCTGGTAACTGGCGCCGGCGAAGGCATGCCGGTTGCTGCGGTCGGTATAGGTGTTGTGGTTGTCGTACTGGTAAGCGAGGCCGAGGCCGAGCGGGCCCTTGGCGTAATCGAGGGTGAGGCCGAGGGTACTTTGTTCGACGCCGCCGTTCTCGCCGCCGAGCGAGGCGAAGGTGCTGCTGGCCAGGCCGTGATAGCGCGGGCTGCTGTAGACGATGGAATTGTCGTAGCGGGTCGGTCCCGGCTTGACGTTGCCGTCGTTGGTCGGCGAGCCGTAGCCGTTGTCGAAGGCGTCGTACACCATCATTTCAAGGAAGAAGGGCGAGTACTGGCGGCCGACGGTCAGCTTGCCGAGGCGGCCTTCGAGACCGACGTAGAGCTGGCGCCCGAAGATGCGAGTATGCGTGCTGTCGGTCTGGCCCAGCTTGCCGTCGTTGGCGAAGAAGCCGGTTTCCAGCTGGTAGATAAAGTTGGTCTCGGGGCTGAGCGCCTTGCCGCCCTTGAGGCCGACCCGGCTGCCAGTCATGCCGCCGGATTCGATGGCCAGCCGGTTGCCGGTCGAGCCGCCCCAGTTCGCTTCGCCGAAGATGTCGAGGCGACCATAGAAGGTGGCGAACGGCATGTCGGGCTGGCTCGGCTCGGTGGCATTGGGTTGGGTCGATGGGGGAATGCTGTTTGGGCTGCTGCCGGCGGTCGAAGCCATGACGATCCGGGGGGCGGCGTTCGGGCGGGCAGCGGGCAGCGGGGTGCTGGCTGCGGTCGGAGCGGCGCTTTCCGGGGGGCTGCGCGTGGCGGCCTGCTTTTCCAGTTGTTCGATGCGGGCTTGTTGTTGCTGCAGCGTCTTTTGCATCTGACCGAGCAGGGCGCGGATGTCTTCCAGTTCGCCGGCCTGCGAGGCACCCGAGAAGAGCAGGGCGGTGAGGAAGATGGTCGATAAAGCTAGGCGCATCCTGGGCATGGCGAGTCTCCGGTCTTTCGCTGAAGGCTGGGGCACGGCTGGCTAGCCGCGCGGGTGGTGGGTGGCGTGCAGGCTCTTCAGCCGTTCGCGCGCGACATGGGTGTAAATCTGGGTGGTCGAGATGTCGGCATGGCCGAGCAGCAACTGGACGACGCGCAGGTCGGCGCCGTGGTTGAGCAGATGCGTCGCAAAGGCGTGGCGCAGCACGTGCGGCGACAGCTTGTCCGGTGCGATGCCGGCCCGCGCCGCATAGCGCTTGATCAGCTGCCAGAAGGCCTGACGGGTCATCGCACCGCCGCGGGCGGTAACGAACAGCGCTTCGCTGAGCTGGCCCTTGAGAATCTCCGGCCGGGCTTCGTTCAGATAGCGGCCCAGCCAGTCGATGGCCAGTTCGCCGAGCGGGACCAGGCGTTCCTTGCTGCCCTTGCCGATGACGCGGACGACGCCGTCGTTGAAGCCGATTTCATGCAGTTGCAGATTGACCAGTTCGGAAACGCGCAGGCCAGTGGCGTACAGGGTTTCGAGCATGGCGCGGTCGCGCAGGCCGAGCGGCGTATCGAGGTCGGGGGCATTGAGCAGGCCGTCGACCTGCTTCTCCGACAACACTTTCGGCAGCCGCGACGGGCGGCTCGGGTTGGCCAGCTTCAGCGTCGGGTCGGTAAAAATTCGACCACGGCCGAGTTGCCAGCGGTAAAAGCGGCGCAGCGTCGACAGGTAGCGCGCCTGCGAGGTGGCGCGGGTCAGGCGCGACAGATGGGCGATGAAGGCGGCGAGCGTCGTTTCACGCAGGTCGAGCAGCGCTTCGTGGCCGTGCTCGGCCAGCCAGCCGGCCAGCCGACCGAGGTCGGAGCGATAGCTGTCGAGCGTCGCCTTGGCCAGCCCGTCTTCCAGCCACAGCGCATCGCAGAAGTTGTCGATCTCGGCGAGATCAGCCGGGCGCGGCGGTGAACTCGCTGTTTTCATGGCGCAGCAGCCAGCGTTTGACATCGAGCAGGAAGCCGCCGCCGTGCCGGTTGAAACCACCGAGTCCGCCACCGGCGGCAATCACGCGGTGGCAGGGGACAACCAGCGGGTAGGGATTGGCGCCGCAGGCCTGGCCGACAGCGCGCGGGGCGTTGTGCAGGTTTTTGGCGACCTCGCCGTAGGTCAGCGTCCGGCCGAGCGGAATGGCGCTGATCTGCGCCCAGACGCGGCGCTGGAAGTGGGTGCCGGCCGGGCGCAGCGGCAGGCCGAAGGTGAAGGCCGGGTCGGCCAGGTAGGCTTCCAGCTGGTGTACCGCCTCGGCGGCCAACGCGGTACGCGGCGGCAGCGCCGGCTGAGGTTCGAGGAATTCGATGGTGGTGATTTCGTCGTCGCTGCATTCGATGCCGAGGGCGAAACCGGGGGCGGCGACGATGGCCTGGTAAATTGCTTCGCTCATGTGCCCCTCCCAAGGCATTCCTGCGGTCGACGCCCGAAAACGGGCAAAAATCAGAAAGCGGACAGCCCGGTCTGGGCGCGGCCGAGAATCAGCGCATGGACGTCGTGCGTGCCCTCGTAGGTATTGACCACTTCCAGATTGACCAGATGGCGGATGACGCCGAATTCGTCCGAAATGCCGTTGCCGCCCAGCATGTCGCGGGCAAGGCGGGCGATGTCGAGGGCTTTGCCGCAACTATTGCGCTTCATCATCGAGACGATCTCCGGCGTCGCGCTACCGTCGTCCATCATCCGGCCGAGGCGCAGCACGCCCTGGATGCCGAGCGTGATTTCGGTCTGCATGTCGGCCAGCTTCTTTTGCACCAACTGGTTGGCGGCCAGCGGTCGATCGAACTGCTGGCGGTCCAGCGTGTATTGGCGTGCCGTGTGCCAGCAGAACTCGGCGGCACCGAGGGCGCCCCAGGAAATGCCGTAGCGGGCCGAATTGAGGCAGGTGAACGGGCCTTTCAGGCCGCTGACCTTGGGCAGCAGGTTCTCGGTCGGCACGAAGACTTCGTCCATGACGATCTCGCCGGTGATCGAGGCGCGCAGCCCCACCTTGCCGTGGATGACCGGCGCCGACAGCCCGGCCATGCCCTTGTCGAGAATGAAACCGCGGATGGCGCCGGCATCGTCCTTGGCCCAGACGATGAAGACATCGGCAATCGGCGCATTGGAAATCCAAATCTTGCTGCCGGACAGCTTCCAGCCGCCGGGCACGGCATGGGCGCGGCTCGCCAGGCTGCCGGGGTCGGAACCGGAATTCGGTTCGGTTAGCCCGAAACAGCCGATCAGCTCGCCCTTGCCCAGCTTCGGCAGGTATTTCTCTTTCTGTTCCTCGGAGCCGAACGTGAAGATCGGCAGCATGACCAGCGAGGACTGGACGCTGAGCATGGTCCGGTAGGCCGAATCGACGCGTTCGATTTCGCGGGCGACCAGGCCATAGGAGACGTAGTTCAGGCCGGCGCCGCCGTATTGCGGCGGTAGCGTGCAGCCGAGCAGGCCCATGTCACCCATCTCGCGGAAGATCGCCGTGTCTACCAACTCATGCCGGAAGGCGTCGCGGATGCGCGGCTGCAGCGCCTTCTGCGCGAAGCTGCGGGCGGCGTTGCGTACCTGGCGCTCGTCGGCCGCCAACTGGCTGTCGAGCAGGAGTGGGTCTTCCCAGTTGAAAGTGGCCTTGGCCATCGGTCTGCTCCAGTGTATTTGTCGTTCCCGCGAAGGCGGGAACCCAGGAAAGTCGCTGGATTCCCGCATTCGTGGGAATGACGAAAATTATCCGCGCACGTGCCCGTCGCCGAGAACCACCCACTTCTGGCTGGTCAGTCCTTCCAGGCCGACCGGGCCGCGGGCGTGGATCTTGTCGGTCGAGATGCCGATTTCGGCGCCCAGCCCATACTCGAAACCATCGGCGAAGCGCGTCGAGGCATTGATCATGACCGACGCCGAATCGACTTCGCGCAGGAAGCGCATCGCCTTCGGGTGGTTGTCGGTGACGATGGACTCGGTGTGGTGCGAGGAATACTGGTTGATGTGGGCGATCGCCTCGTCGAGGCCGGCCACCACCTTGACCGAAATGATCGGCGCCAGGTATTCGGTGTAGTAATCCTCTTCCGTGGCGGCGACGGCGTTCGGCACGATGGCCTGCGTTTCGGCGCAGCCGCGGATTTCGACGCTCTTGCCGGTCAGCATGGCGGCAATCGGCGGCAGCAGCAGGCCAGCGACGCTGCGGTCGACGAGCAGTGATTCGGCGGTATTGCAGGTGCCGTAGCGCTGGGTCTTCGAATTTTCGACGATCTTCAGCGCCTTGTTCGGGTCGGCTTCTTCTTCGAGATAGACGTGGCAGTTGCCGTCCAGATGCTGGATCATCGGTACCCGCGATTCGGCCAGCAGGCGGGCGATCAGGCCCTTGCCGCCACGCGGCACGATGACGTCGACGAATTCGCGCATGGTGATCAGCTCGCCAACCGCGGCGCGGTCGGTGGTGTCGATGACCTGCACCGATTCGGCGGGCAGCCCGGCGGCCTGGAGGCCTTCCTGGACCAGCGCGGCGATGGCGCGGTTGGAGCGGATGGCTTCCGAGCCGCCGCGCAGGATGGCTGCATTGCCGGATTTCAGGCAGAGCGCCGCGGCGTCGGCGGTAACGTTCGGACGAGCTTCGTAAATGATGCCGATGACGCCGAGCGGCACGCGCATCTTGCCGACCTGGATGCCGGACGGGCGGTACTTGATGTCGCTCATCTCGCCGATCGGATCGGCCAGCGTGGCGACCTGTTCGACGCCTTCGGCCATGTTGTCGACGCCTTTGTCGGACAGCGTCAGGCGGTCGAGCATGGCGGTTTCCAGGCCGGCGGCACGGGCGGCGGCGAGGTCTTCGGCATTGGCGGCGAGTAGCGCGGCCTTGTCGCGGCGGATGGCGGCGGCGATGTGGAGCAGGGCGGCGTTCTTCTCGGCAGTCGTCGCTCCGGCCAGTCGGCGGGAGGCGGCCCGCGCCTGGCGGCCGACGGTCTGCATGTATTCCTTGATGTCCATGATGTTCCGGGTGCTGGGCAAAGGAACATTATAGCCAGCAAATTTAGGGGGAACTTCCAGAACCGGGTAAACTCTTATCCGCAACGACAACAGGGCTTTCCATCGAGGATAAGATGGCCGAAAAATTGATTTTGCCGACCGAGGTCAAGGTCTGTGCAACGTGCAGCTACTGGGACGGCGAACGCCAGGTAGATGCTGATGTAAAAGTAGTGGTGGTTTCCGGCGAGTGCCATGGCGAATGCCTGGTGCAGGAGGAGCAGAAACACGCCTTGCAGGATGTTCGCCAGGAACGCTCCTGTATCTGGGAAGATTTGGAGCCGGATCAGGCCGCAGACAAAGCGGCCGGCTGATTCACTTCCCCGTTTTAGCCAAGTTTCAGTCGGTGCGCTGCCGCCAGAAGGCACGGTTTCGGCCGTCTGCCTTGGCAGCGTAGAGCGCATCGTCGGCGATCTGGAAGAATAGCGGCGCCACCTGGCCGCCGTTCGGGATCAGTGTCGTGCCGCCCAGGCTGATCGTGATGTAGTTGCTGACCGGCGAATTCGGATGCGCCAGATGCAGGTTTTCGATGCTGGCGCGGATCTCCTCGCCGATCTCGGCCGCGGCCTGGGCATCGGTCTCGGGGAGAAGGAGGACGAACTCCTCGCCGCCGTAACGGGCGATCAGGTCGCCGGGCCGGCGCACGAAAGCGCTCAGGGCGCGGGCGATCTGGCGCAGCACATGGTCGCCTTCGGCATGGCCGAGGCGGTCGTTATAAGCCTTGAAGTGATCGACGTCGATGATGGCCAGCGATAGCGGGCTGCCGTTGCGGGCGCCGCGCCGCCATTCATGTTCCAGCGCCTCGTCGTAGCGCCGGCGATTGGCGATCTCGGTCAGGCTGTCGATCATCGCCAGGTTTTCCAGCAGGTGCCGGTGGTGTACCGATTGCAGGTGGTTGCGCACCCGCTTGCGGACGATCGACGGATGGAAGGGCTTGGTGATGTAGTCCACCGCGCCGAGATCAAGGCCACGCTCCTCGTCGGCCGGTGAATCGAGCGCCGAGATGAAGATGACCGGAATCTGTCGTGTCGTGTCGTCGTTCTTCAGGGCTTGGATGACCTGGTAGCCGTTCATGTCCGGCATCATCACGTCGAGCAGGATCAGGTCCGGCTGCAATTCGTGCGCCCGGTCCAGCGCTTGGTTGCCATTGCCGGCCAGGGCAACGCGGCAGTCGTCCTTGAGCAGTTCGGCGAGCAGGGTCCGGTTCTGCTTTTCGTCATCGACCACGAGCACGGTTTGCCGTTGGTTCATGCCTGGTCGGCTTTCAGGAGGCGATGCATTTCATGCAGTTTTTCCAGGGCGGCTTCATATTCGACATCGTCAATCAACTCGCCAAGGCTGGCGAGCCTTCCTTTCAGCTCATCATTTAAGGGCGCCGCATCGGCCAGCGCGGCCTTCAGCCGCTCCAGCTGGGCTTCGCTCTCGGCGTCGGCATTTCGCAGGTTCTGCTCAAGTTGGCCGATGATCGACGCCAGATCGTCGCGCTTGGCTTTGTTTATGCGGTTCGGGTTGGAGCTTAGCGGAGGCAGCGCAGCAAGTCCATCATTGATGATGGCTGCCGCGTCGCTCAGGCGGTCGACCAGGGCAGTCACTGCGCTGAGTGGCTGTTCGCCGGCCAGCGCCTGCTCCAGGGCTCGGGCCGCTTCGCTCAATGCGCCGGCACCGAGCGAGCCGGCCACCGACTTCAGCGAATGGGCCAGGCGGCGCGCTTCCATCATGTTCGCGCTGTCCAGTTCCTCCCGGATGCGTTGGTCGATATCGGAAAAGTCGTGGCGGAAGGCGTGCAGCGAGCGGAGGTAAAGGTCCGGACGATGCATGTGCAGGGCCAGGCCGTTGTTCTGGTCGATGCCGGGCAGCGCGGGGCAAGGCACTTTCACGGCCGGCCGCACGCTGTCGGGCGCTGTGGCATCTTCGGTGGCGCTCGGCGGCAGCCAGCGGCTGAGTGCCGCATAGAGCAGTTGGGGCACGATCGGTTTGACCAGATGCTCGTTCATGCCGGCCAGGCGCGTCTGTTCCTGGTCCTCACTGGTCGCGTGGGCAGTCATCGCGATCACCGGCAGCGCCTGCAGATGAGGCTTGGCGCGAATCAGCCTGGTCGCGGTCAGGCCGTCCATCACCGGCATCTGGATATCCATCAGGACCAGGCTGAAATCCTCCCTGGCCAGTAGATCAAGGGCTTCCTGGCCGTTGGCGGCGATGCCGACGTTGAGACCGACCCGTTGCAGCAAGGCGATGGCGATGGTCCGGTTGATCGCGATGTCTTCGACGAGCAGGATGCGTTCGCCGGCCCAGCGCGGCAAATTTGCCGTTTTTTTGCCGTCGACCGCAGGCATGGCCGTTTGCTCGCTGTCGGCGGGGAGCTGGAGGCTGATCGTGAAGCGGAAGGTGCTGCCCTGGCCGGGCGTACTTTCCAGCGAAATATGGCCGCCCATCAGTTCGACCAGTTGGTGGCAGATGGTCAGGCCGAGGCCGGTGCCGCCGAAGCGCCGGGTGATGCTGCTGTCGGCCTGGGTGAAGGGGGCGAACAGATGTTCGTGCTGGTCGGCCGGGATGCCGATACCGGTGTCGCGCACCGCAAAGGCCAGGCTGATCCCGTTGTCGGGCAGCCGTTTGGCGACCTTGACGCTGACTTCGATGGCGCCCCGGCTGGTGAATTTGACGGCATTGCCGACCAGATTGATCAAAATCTGGCCGAGGCGCAGCGCATCGCCGAGCAGCGGGCGGGGCACCTCGCCGGCTCCGGTGAAGCTCAGCTTCAGGCCCTGGGCTTGTGCCTTGGCGCTGAACAGGCTGGCGACCGACTGGAAGACTTGCTCGATGTCGAAGGGCATGCTTTCCAGGCGCAGGCCGCCGGCCTCGATCTTGGAGTAGTCGAGAATGTCGTTGATGATGCCGAGCAGGGCGTCGGAGGACTGCAGGACCTGTTCCAGATGCTCGCGTTGCTGCGGGGCGAGCGGTGTTTCGAGGACCATCCGGCAGAGGCCGGTAATCGCATTCATCGGCGTCCGCACTTCGTGGCTCATGCGGGCGAGAAAGTCCGACTTGGCGTGATTGGCCCGGCGCGCTTCGGCGATCGCTTCCTGCAGCGCGGCGGTCCGCTCATCGACCATTTGCTCGAGCGACACCCGGTAGGTGTCGAGTTCCTGGTCCCGCGTCTGCAGCGTGTCGAGCATCTGGTTGAAGCCCTGGCCGAGACGGCCGATTTCATCGGCCCGGTTGATGCTGACCCGTTCGTCGAAGCGGGCGCTGGAGGAGATCCGTTTGACCAGGCCATCGAGCTTTTCCAGCGGTGCGGTCAGGCGGCCGACGATCAGGCGGGTGAGCAGGGCCAGGATGCTGAGCGCGACGAAAAGCAGGAGCAGGGTTTCGCCGACCGTCCGGCGCATCGTCTGGTGGTACTGGTCGAGCGAAACGAGTAGTTCGATCCGGCCGACTGCTGGTGCCTGGTCGTCCAGATGGATGGGTTGGCGGATGATCAGATGTTTCTCTAGAAACAGCGTGCTCTCGTCGCCGGGCGGGATCGTCAGGCCGAGCTCGGCGTCGCGTTCGAATTTGGCCAGCACGCTGCCGTCGGTCAGCACCGCGTAGCCGACATCGACGGCTGGATTGACGGCCAGCGAGGAAAGCAGGCGATCGGCTTCGCGGCGGTCGAGAAAGGCGATGGCCGCCTGCGTGTTGGTGGCCAGCAGCCGGGCCTGGGCGCTCATCGATTCGGCGAGCTGGGTCTGCAATAACTGCTTCTGCTGGTGATAGACGAGCAGGAAGACCAGCAGCACGGTGATGAGCAGGAAGGAGACGGAGAGCAGGATCAGCTTGTTGCGGATGCTCGGGTCGGGCAGCAGCAGGCGGCGCAGGCGTGTGCTCAGGCGCTTCATGGTTCGATGACCCGGGCTAGGCGCAAAAGCTGGGCATTGAATTCGAAGCCTTTCCTTTGCGCCGTCTTGCGATTGATCACGATGCCGACCCGCTCGCCTTCGACGGGCAATTCGATCATGCCGCCGGCGCGGGCGAAGCCGGCAATGTCGGAGACGGTGACGAGGCGCCGGCCTTCGGTCCGGCTCAGCCAACTGTCGAGGTTGCCGCTTTCCGAGCGGCTGATGAAGAGCAGGTGGCAGGCATGCGGATCGCTGGGCGCGATGCGCACCTCAATGCCGCTGACGCCCTGGTTCAGTTGCGCGATGCTGGCCCCGAACGGGTTCTTGCCGACGACGCAGAGGATCAGCGGGGCCGGCGTCTTCTCGTCGCTCGGCCAGTAAACGAACTGGGACAGCCGGTAGAAGAGCACGGCCTTCATGCCGTATTCCGAAATGGCCTGGGCCTGGGCGGCCGCGCTCAGCGGCAGGCCGAGGCCGAGCCAGCAGGCCAGGCTCAGGGCCAGTCGGTGACGGAAGGTGGAAGCTGTGCGCACGCGGCCGGGTCAGAAACGGTATTCGACCGTGCCCATGAAGGTCCGGGGCTGCTGCGGTACGGCCTGCAGGACGGCGCTTGAGGACGAGGTGTTGGCCGCGTAGTAGCGCTCGTCGAACAGGTTGTAGATGTCGAAATAGAGCGACAGGTGCTCGCCGGCCAGCTTGTGGGCTCCGATGTGCAGGCTGGCCACCGTGTACGGTTCGGTCAGCTTGATCCGGTCGTTCTGGATGCGGTTGATGGCGCCGGTCGTCGTTTCGTCGATCCATTGCAGGCGCGGCGTGATGGTCAGCCAGTCCTGGTAGCGCAGCGTGACGCCGAGCTTGATCTTGTGGGCGGCGATATTGACCTGCTGCAGTTCGGGGCCGTCATCGGTTTCACGAATCCAGCCCTTGACGTAGCTGTAGCTGCCCCAGAAATCGGCATGCCATGGCCCGCCCAGGTGGGCCTGCCATTGCGGGATGAAGTCGATGCCATGATATTGGTCGCGGCCGCTGTTCTGTTTCGACTCGGTCTGGGTCAGCGTCGCGCCCGGGATGTACTGCACCGGGACCGGGTCGGCGCGGGTAATGATGATGTGCTCGACCTTGGTCAGGTAGGCGTTGGTGACCAGGTTGAATTTGTTGGTCGGTCGCCAGTCCCAGGTCAGCGACAGGGTTTTCGACTTTTCCGGTTCGAGACTCGGATTGGGAGCGCGGAACAGGCCGCTCGGCTTGCCGCTGGCGTTGAAGCTGCCGAAGGCGCTGTAGCTTTCTTCCGGCGACGGCGCGCGGAAGGCCTCGCCGTAGAGCAGTTTCAGGTAATTGCCGGCCGCCGGCTGCCAGACCACGCCCAGGCGCGGATTGAAGCTCGAGCCGTAGGTCGAGAACCAGTCCTCGCGGGCACCGACCATCGTCGACAGGCTCGGCGTCCATTGCGCCTGCCATTGCATGTAGGCCGACCAGCTGTCGTAGCGGTTGTCGAAGATGCGCAAGGGCAGGCTGGTGTTCGGATAGATCATGCCCTGGCCCTGCGCCCCTTTCGAGGTGTCGTAGGGGTAGGGCAGGTCCGGCGTTTCGATGGCGTAATAATCCTTGTAGCCGAGGCCGGCCTGGATCACGTGTTCGTCGCTGGCCTGCCAGTTGAAATTCTGCTCGATGCCGCGCCGGCGGGCGTAGGAATAGTCGTAGCCGTGGTTCTGGAAGTTGGTGACCGAGTTGATGTAACGCGAGCGGGGATCAACCTCGTAGGTCGAATGGTCGAGGATCAGTTCGCCTTTCAGGGTCGGCGTCAGATCGAAGCGGTATTTGCCTTGCCAGGTCTCGATCGTCGTGTCCCAGAACGCATCGCTCAGATAGAAGACGCTGTTTGGCCGGTCGCCGGTGCTGCTCAGGCTGCGGAAATTGTTGCGGTAGAAGCCAACGGTCAGTGCCTCGCCGGCGTCGAGCCGGAAATACTGGCTCTGGCTGCTGATGTTGCCGACGTAATCCTCGCGCTGGGCGGCCGGCACGCCGCCGGCCGCGACCTTGCGGTAGGTGTCGGGGTAATCCTTGTCGAGCGGGGCGCGGTCGCTTTCCTGATAGTGGGCGCCGACGGTCAAGGCAATGGTTTCGCCGAGCTTGCCGCCGACCAGGAAATTCCCTTCCAGCGAACCGTAGCTGCCGACCCCGGCCGAGATCTTGCCGCCCGGCGTATCGCCGGCCTTTTCGGTGATGATGTTGATGACGCCGGCGAAGGCGTCGGCGCCGTAGAGCGCGGCGGCCGGGCCGTAGAGGACTTCGACCTGCTTGGCGAAATAGAGCGAGAAGTTCTCGGCAATCGGAATCTTGCCGCCGGCCGGGTGGTCGATGCGGACGCCGTCGAGCAGGATCAGCAGCTTGTTGTTGCTGAGGTGGCCCTGAAAAACGAAATTGTTGTACTGCGTGGACCGGGTGCCGCGCTGGAAATCGACACCGGGCAGGTCTTCGAGCAGATCGGCGAGGCTCTTGTAGCGCCGGTCACGCATCTGCTCGCGGGTGATGACCATGATGTGGGCCGGCGTTTGCTCGCGCCCCTGCTGGTGGCGGGAGGCGGTGACGACCGGGGTGGCGATCAGTTCTTCGAGCGACAGGGGGAGCAGGGCGGCGACGCTGTCGGCTGCCACGGCAGCGAAGGGCGTGGCGCTCAGGCTGAGCGCGAGTAGGCTGCGGCAAACGTTTTTCATCACTCCCCCCCGGGTTGCTTTTGCGCGGCGCAGGCGCCGTGCCCTTCTATTTTTGATTGGTCATGCAGAGACGCAGGCCGAGGCGCAGAAACTCCTCCCAGACATTGCCCTGGCCGATGCCCTTGACCAGGCGGTCGATCTTGCCGGCATGTTGCAGCGCCGCTTCGAGGGCTGCGGTCGACAGTCGCTGCAAGGCCTTTTTCACCGGCGTCGCGCGCGGTCCCCAGACCTTGGCATCCTTGAGCAATTGATCGAGCGGCCGGCCGGCATCCATGCCGGCGCGAATGACGGTCAGCGCCCGGACTTCCTCGCTCATCGCCCACAGCACCAGCGGCGGTGCTTCGCCTTCCTGCATCAGGCCGTCCAGCGTCCGCGTCAGGCGGGCGATATCACCGGCGAGCAGGGCTTCGCGCAGGCCATCGATGTCATAGCGGGCGACATTGAGCACCGCATCGCGAATCTGTGCCGCGCTCAACTGTCCGGCCGGATAGAGCAGGCCGAGTTTCTGGATTTCCTGGTGGGCGGCGAGCAGGTTGCCTTCGACGCGTTCAGCGACGAATTTCAGGCTGTCGAGGTCGGCGCTCTGCTGCTGGCGGCGCAGGCGGCCGGCGATCCAGCCCGGCAGTTCGGCCAGTGGCGGGGCCATCAGCTTGATGGCGACACCGGCATTGACCAGCGCGGTGAACCAGGCGGCCTTTTCCTCGCGCCAGTCGAGTTCGGGCAGCGTGATCAGCAGCAGGTTGTCGGGCGAGAGGTTCTGGCACCACTGCTGCAAGGCGGCGCTGCCTTCCTTGCCCGGCTTGCCGGTCGGAATGCGCAGGTCGATCAGTTTTTTATCGCCGAACAGCGACAGGTTGCCACCGGCGGCGAGCAAGGCGCCCCAGTCGAATTGCGGCAGCACGGTCAGCACTTCGCGCTCGCTGTAGCCCTGCTTCCGTGCCTTGGCGCGGATGGCGTCGGCCGCTTCGATGACCAGCAGCGGCTCGTCGCCGTAGAGCACGTAAAGCGGGCGCAGCTCGCGTTCGAGATGCGCCGCCAGCTGTTCGCCCTTGAGCAGCATCAGTCGTCTTCTTGCTGATTGGGGTTCTTCGGCTTGGTCAGGCTGAGCCGGCGCATGATCTGGTTGACCAGGTCGTTGTTCATGTCGCGCCAGAGCAGGCCTTCTTCCAGATCCTTGGCCAGCACGTTGGAATCGTCGAAGGTGATGTCGCGGCTCAGGCTGACTTCATTCGGCGGCACCAGTACCTGCCCCTTCTGGTTGGTGACCTGGAAGCGGTAATTCAGTTGCAGGCGGTATTCGCGGACGCGACCCTGGGCATTGACGCTGAGAATGGTCTTCTGCCGGCTGTCGCCCAGTTGCTGGAAGATCGCTTCGGCGCCGGTCGGCTCGTCGAGAATCTCGGTGCTGCCGCTGGCCTTGATGTAGCGCTGCAGCCAGATATTGACGTCGGCCGTTTCCGGCAGCGCGATGTACATCGTCTTGTAAGGCAGGTTGCCGCTGAGCGTCCCGCGCAGCTGGAAGCCGCAGCCGGCCACCAGGGCGGCGAAAAGCACGGCGAGCAAAAGCCTGAACGGGACACGCATGGCGAAATTTCCTTAAACGACGATGTTGACCAGACGGCCGGGAACGACGACAACCTTCTTCGGCGCCTTGCCTTCCATGAACTTGACGGCATCCGCGTTGGCCAGCGCGGCCGCTTCGATGCTCGCCTTGTCGGCTGCGGCGGCAACGCGGATGGCCCCGCGCAGCTTGCCGTTGACCTGGATCATCAGTTCGATCTCGTCCTGCTTCAAGGCGGCCGGATCGGCTTTCGGGAAGGCCTGGTTGCCGGCATCCTGGCCCGGCTTCAGCTCGGCGAACAGCGCCTGGCCGATGTGGGGTACGATCGGGAAGAGGAGCAGGGCGATGCTTTCCAGCGTTTCCTGGGCCAGCGCGCGGCCGGCGGCCTCCTTGAGGTCGCACTTGTCGTAGGCGTTCAACAGTTCCATCACAGCGGCGATGGCGGTGTTGAACTGCTTGCGGCGGCCGTAGTCGTCGGCGACCTTGCCCATCGTCTGGTGCAGCTTGCGGCGGAGGTCGGTCTGGGCCGAACTCAGACCGTCGTTGCCGGTGCTGGCGGCGACCAGTCCGGCCTGGACGTGGTCGTAGGTGGTCTTCCACAAACGGCGCAGGAAGCGGTAAGCGCCTTCGACGCCGGCATCGGACCACTCCAGCGACTGGTCGGGCGGCGAGGCGAACATGATGAACAGGCGCGCCGTGTCGGCACCGTACTGGTCGATCAGGGCTTGCGGATCGACGCCGTTGTTCTTCGACTTCGACATCTTCTCGGTGCCGCCGATGACCACCGGCAAGCCGTCGGCCTTCAGCGTGGCGCCGGTCGGGCGACCTTTCTCGTCGGTGACGACATCGACGTCGGCCGGGTTGAGCCACTGCTTCTTGCCTCCGTCGAGTTCACGGTAGAAGGTCGGGGCGACGACCATGCCCTGGGTCAGCAGGTTGGCGAAGGGCTCGCCGAGATCGCCGATCAGGCCGACGTCGCGCATCAGCTTGGTGAAGAAGCGCGAATAGAGCAAATGTAGGATGGCGTGCTCGATGCCGCCGATGTACTGGTCGATGCCGCCCTTGCACCAGTAGGCGACGCGCTCGTCGACCATGGCCGTGGCGTTGTCCGGGCAGGCGTAGCGCAGGAAGTACCAGGACGACTCGAAGAAGGTGTCCATGGTGTCGGTTTCACGGCGGGCGTCGCCGCCGCACTTCGGGCACTTGCACTCGTAGAACTCGGGCATCCTGGCGAGCGGCGAGCCGGCGCCGGTGATCTCGACGTTTTCCGGCAGCACGACCGGCAATTGCTCGTCGGGCACCGGCACGTCGCCGCAGGTCTTGCAGTGGATGATCGGGATCGGGCAACCCCAGTAGCGCTGGCGGGAAATACCCCAGTCGCGCAGGCGGAACTGCACCTTCTTGTCGCCCAGATCCTTGGCGGCGAGGTCGGCGGCGATGGCGTCGACGGCGGCTTCATAGCCGAGGCCGTCGTATTTGCCGGAATTGATCAAAATTCCTTTGTCACAGTTCGGAGATTCGTGCAGCAATTGGGTGTGAAGCATGCTCACTGCTTCATGAACATCATTAGGTAGCTGCTTGGTAAACAGATTTTGTTCGATGAACGAAATGAATGAGTACGGTGCTACCTCTGTGTCCGGGTAAGCGATTCCCGCTGCCTTCAATGCTTCGGTTGCTTTGTGCCAATCTTGGAGTAGCTGTTGGCTGGCTACTACACGTTTGACCGGCAGTGAGTGTCGTACCGAAAAATCCCAATCGCGCTCATCGTGCGCCGGCACGGCCATCACGGCACCGTCGCCGTAGCTCATCAGCACGTAGTTGCCGACCCAGACTTCGACCCGTTCGCCGGTCAGCGGATGCGTGACATAGATGCTGGTCGGCATGCCCTTCTTTTCCATCGTCGCGATGTCGGCTTCGGCGACGCCGCCCTTCTTGCACTCCTCGATGAAATTGGCCAGTTCCGGGTTGTTGACCGCAGCCTTGGTCGCCAGCGGGTGTTCGGCGGCGACGGCGACGAAGGTGACGCCCATGATGGTGTCGGCGCGGGTGGTGAATACCCACAGCTTTTCGTCGGCGTTATCGGCCAGCGGGAAGGCGAAGCGGACGCCGGTGCTCTTGCCGATCCAGTTCTTCTGCATCAGGCGGACCTGTTCCGGCCAGCCCGGCAGGTTGTCGAGTTCGGACAGCAGTTCCTCGGCGTAGGCGGTGATCTTCATGTAGTACATGGGGATCTCGCGCTTCTCGATCAGCGCGCCGGAACGCCAGCCGCGGCCGTCGATGACCTGCTCGTTGGCCAACACGGTGTGGTCGACCGGGTCCCAGTTCACGGTGCCGAGCTTCTTGTACACCAGGCCCTTTTCATAGAGGCGGGTGAACAGCCACTGTTCCCAGCGGTAGTACTCGGGCGTGCAGGTGGCGAATTCGCGTTCCCAGTCGATGGCGAAGCCGAGCGACTGCAACTGCTTGCGCATGTAGTCGATGTTGGAATAGGTCCACCCGGCCGGCGGCACGTTGTTCTGCAGTGCGGCGTTCTCGGCCGGCATGCCGAAGGCGTCCCAGCCCATTGGCTGCAGCACGTTGTAGCCCTGCATCTTGTGGAAGCGGGAGAGCACATCGCCGATCGTGTAGTTTCTGACGTGGCCCATGTGCAGCTTGCCCGACGGGTAAGGGAACATGGACAGGCAGTAATATTTCGGCTTGGTGGCGTCTTCGACGGCGCGCGCGGCACCGGTCTTGTCCCAGTGGCTCTGGGCGGCGCGTTCGATGTCGGCGGGGGCGTATTTGTCCTGCATGGCTCTCTGCTGAAGAATCGTTGTCAAGCGCGGAATTATACCGGTTGAACCCGTTTCGAGAGGTGATGCGGGCAAAGCAGGGAGGTGTGGTGGCGGTTTTCGGTTGTTTTCTGCCGTTGACCGTCGGCGCAGCGGCCGGATGGCCGCTGGTCGCCGGTGTTGCCTCGTCTTGACCCGGATGGGGCGATGGTCCTGCACGACCAACTCTCTGCTGCCGGCTTGGCCGGTCGAATCAGAGCGATCCGGGTTTGACGAGGCTGTCTAGGCGCACTGCAACCGGTGCGTGAACTGCGTGTATCTACGCCGGGCATCCGGCGCTACCAACAGCCCTCACTCAGGCGGCGTGTTTTTGCCCGTACATGCCTTCCCAGGTGTTCTGCCAGTAACGGTAGGCATTCTGGGCGGCCATCAGCGAGAGCAGCGACATCCGGCTCTGGTGGTGCCACATCCAGGACAGGCGCGGGGCCGGGGTCAGGGTATATTCCGGGGTGTCGCCGACTTCGTCTTCGACGATGCCAAGGAAACGCTCGACGGCCAGGCCCCAGTACTCGGCACCTTCCGAGTTGCCGGTCAGGTATTCGGCCTCGGACACGGCGCGACGCCACAGCTTGAGCGCCAGTTCGTCACTGATGCCGGCTTTCTTGGCAATCCAGGGCAGGATTTTGGGGGCGTTCATGTTATTCATGCTGTTACTCCTTGTACTGCGTGGTGGTGACCACTTATTTGTATGACTGCCTTGTGGGCTTAAAGTTTTGTGCACTGCAATATATATGTAGGCAAGTATACTTGCCCCGTTTTTGCTGTGTGTAACGAATTGTTGTGAGCTATATGCTGCGTTGCACAATTACAACAAATTGGTAAGACCAATTTTCCGGCGCTGAATTATCGGGCGCATTCTACGCCTTTAGTAATAGTTTGGATTGATCCATGTCAGACCTTCTTGCCAACCTGAACCCTCCGCAACTCCAGGCCGTCACCCTGCCGCCTGTGCACGGGCTGATCCTCGCCGGGGCGGGCAGCGGCAAGACCCGGGTGCTGACGACGCGCATCGCCTGGCTGATGTCGACCGGCCAGGTCGGGCCGCACGGTATCCTGGCCGTGACCTTCACCAACAAGGCGGCCAAGGAAATGACGGCGCGCCTCTCGTCGCTGGTCCCGATCAATACGCGCGGCATGTGGATCGGCACTTTCCACGGTCTGTGCAACCGGTTGTTGCGCGCCCATTACCGCGAGGCCGGCCTGCCGCAGACTTTTCAGATTCTCGATACGGCCGACCAGCTGGCGATGGTCAAGCGCCTGCTGAAGAACCTGAATCTCGACGACGAAAAATATCCGCCGCGCGAACTGTGCCATTTCATCAATGCCCACAAGGAACAGGGCGTCCGCGCCGCGCAGGCCGAGGCCTACGACCACTACACGCAGAAGCGCGTCGACTTCTACGCCGAATATGAAAACCAGTGCAATCGCGAAGGCGTCGTCGATTTCGCCGAATTGCTGCTACGCTGTTACGAATTGCTGCAACGTAACGAACCATTGCGCCAGCATTACCAGGAGCGCTTCCGTTACATCCTGGTCGATGAATTCCAGGACACCAACAAGCTGCAATACGCCTGGCTGCAACTGCTGGCCGGCGGTGGCGCCAAGGTCTTCGCGGTCGGCGACGACGACCAGAGCATCTATGCCTTCCGCGGCGCCGAAGTCGGCAACATGCGCGACTTCGAGCGCGACTACGCCGGCAACAACATCATCCGCCTCGAACAGAACTATCGTTCGCACGGCAACATCTTGGCTGCCGCCAATGCGCTGATCAAGAACAACCGCGAACGTCTCGGCAAGAATTTGTGGACCGATGCCGGCGAAGGCGAGCCGATCCGCGCCTTCGAGGGTTATTCCGACCTCGACGAGGCGCGCTTCATTGTCGAGGAAATCCGCGAACTGGTCCGCGAAGGCGTCTCGCCGACGCAGATCGCCTTGCTTTACCGCTCCAACGCCCAGTCGCGCGTGCTGGAAAACGAGCTGTTCACCAAGAATGTACCGTACAAGGTCTATGGCGGCCTGCGCTTCTTCGAGCGCCAGGAAATCAAGCACGCGCTGGCCTACCTGCGCCTGTTGGGCAATCCGGACGACGACACCGCCTTCCTGCGCGTCGTCAATTTCCCGACCCGTGGCATTGGCGCCCGCTCGCTGGAAAATCTGCAGGCCACCGCGCACCAGATGAATTCCAGCCTCTACAACGCCGCTGCCTCGCTGACCGGCAAGGCCGGCCAGACGGTGGGCGCCTTCATCCGGCTGATCGAAAGCCTGCGCCAGGAAACCGAAGGTCTGCCGCTGCCCGAAATGGTCGAGCACATCATCGAAAAGAGTGGCCTGGCCCAGCATTACCGGACCGAGAAGGAAGGCCAGGACCGGCTGGAAAACCTGGACGAACTGATCAACGCCGCCGCCACCTTCATCGACGACGAAGGGGCGATCGGCGAAGGCGGCGCGCTGGTTTCCTTCCTCACCCTGGCCTCGCTGGAAGCCGGCGAGCACCAGGCCGGCGAAGGTCAGGAAGCGGTCCAGCTAATGTCGGTGCACGCCGCCAAGGGCCTGGAATTCGACGTCGTCTTCATTACCGGCCTCGAACAGGGGCTGTTCCCGCACGAAAATTCGGTCAATCAGGGCCGTGACGGCCTGGAGGAAGAGCGCCGGCTGATGTACGTCGCCGTTACTCGAGCCCGTCAGCGCCTCTACGTGACCTGCGCCCAGACCCGGATGCTGCACGGCCAGACGCGCTACTGCGTGCCGTCCAGCTTCCTCGAGGAAATCCCGGAAAACCTGCTGAAGAAGCTGAACAAGAAGGCGGAGTCGGCTGTGCCGGCTTTCGGCTCGTTTGGCGGCGGCTACGCCGAAACGGTGCAAGGCGGCCTGCGCATCGGCATGACGGTGGAGCACGCCAAGTTCGGCGTCGGGGTTATCGTCTCGACGGAAGGGCGCGGAGGCGATGCACGGGTGCAAGTGAATTTCGGCGGCAGCGGCATGAAGTGGCTGGCGCTGGAATACGCCAAGCTGACGCCGGTTTGAGGCGGTTGTCCGCTGTTGGCTCAGCTGTTGCTGCGCAGATAGGTGTTCTGGACGAAACCAAAGGCAAATGACTGGCTGGCCGTGAGCCGGAAAGGCATGTCCTGGTTCACTGGCCCGAACAGCGGGCGTCCGCTGCCGAGCAGGACCGGGATGGTGGTGATGGTCAGTTCATCGACCAGACCTTCGCGCAGAAAACCCTGAATGGTCAGGCCGCCATCGAGATGGACATGCCGGCAGCCTTCGCTGTGGAGCCGCGCCAGCAGTTGCCGGGGCGCCTCGTTTGACGATTCGACGACATAGGGGGCGGGGGCTGGCCTGACCTGCTTGCCGCTGGACAGCACGATGACGCGCTGGCTGGCATATGGCCAATCGCCAAAGCTCAAGACTTTCTCGTAGGTCAGCCGGCCTATGACCAGCACATCTACCGACGCCATGAAGGCCTGATAGCCGCAATCTTCGCCAGGCGGCACCACGGCATTGCCCCGCTCCAGCCAGTCGAGTTCGCCGTTGGGGCGGGCGATGAAGCCATCCAGGCTGGTGGCGATGAAGACCGAGACGCGTGGCTTGCTGGTGGGCATGTCGTTACGCCGCTACAGCCGCCGGGGCGCTGGCTTCGACCGAGGCGCGCAGGAAGTAGCGCATCGCCTGTTCGCGCAGCCGGGCCTGCAGTTCGGCTTCGCTGGCGAGGCCGATACGGGCGTGCAGGTCGGCGGCGATGGCCAGGAAGTGCTCGACCAGGCGCGGATCGAAGTGCGTGCCGGCATCCTTCTGGATGATGCCGAGCGCCCCGTCGAGCGGCATCGGCGCCTTGTAGGGGCGGCGTGAGGTCAGCGCGTCGAAGACGTCGACAATCGAGAAGATCCGCGCATTGAGCGGAATGTCGTTGCCGCTCAGGCCGCGCAGATAGCCCGAGCCGTCGAACTTCTCGTGGTGGCCCTCGATGACGGCACGCGCCCCTTGCAGCCAGTCCGATTGCTCGACGATGTCGACGCCGAGCGCGACGTGGGTGCGCATGATGGCGAATTCCTCGGCGGTCAGCTTGCCCGGCTTGAGCAGGATGTTGTCGCTGATGCCGATCTTGCCGACATCGTGCAGGAAGGCGCCGAGAATCAGTTGGCGCATTTCGCCGGCGCTCAGGCCGACCGCTTCGGCCAGTTCGATGGCGTACAGCGTGACGCGGTAATTGTGGTCGCCGGTGTCCGAGTCGCGCTTGGCGATGGCGGCGCCGAGCACCGAGGCCATTTCCAGGTTGCCCTTGAGAACCTCCTGCGAGAAGCGGATGACGTCGCGGTTGAGGGCGATGATCACCGGGTAGAGCAGCACGGTGGTCGCCAGCACGGCGAATAGCACGGTGGCCAGCGTGTGCCACAGGCGGTCGCGGAATTCGTGCAGGGTGGCGCGGTCGACGACGAAAACGCCCTCGAAAAAGCCGGCATTGCCGCCGTTCTTGCTGGGCAGCGGGACCAGCACCTGGACGACTGTGTCGTCGCCGATGACGAACTTCTGGTAATGGCTGTGGGTGTCGTGCGGAAAACTGTGCTTGAATCGTTTCAGTTCCGCCTCGATGTGCGCATACTGCGGATTGACCGCTTCCAGGATACGTTGCTCCTGGCGGTCATAGACCTCGATGACGACGAAGTTGCGTTTGACGAACTCGCCGGCCCGCTGTTCCAGGACACGCAGTTCCTCGGCTGTGTGGGTGCCGGTCTTCAGGCCTTCCGGGGCGAAATGGGTTGATTGGCTGGCGGCGAGGGCGACGACCGCATCGTCGATCTGTTCGAGTTCGAAATAGTAGGTCAGTCCGCCGACCAGCAGCGAGACGGCAACCCAGGCCAGCAGTAGCCGGCGCAGTACGATGCGGTGGATTGAAATCATTCCCTAATGATACGCTCAGGACTTTCCGGAAGATTATTACAGCCTTAACAGGAGACGATGATGACCCACGCCATTCGCATCCATCAGACCGGCGGCCCGGAAGTGCTGCGCTGGGAAGAAGTCGAGCTGGCCGCCCCGGCCCCGGGCGAAGCCACCGTCCGCCACCACGCGGTCGGCCTCAATTTTATCGATACCTATCATCGGAGCGGCCTCTACCCGTTGCCGCTGCCATCCGGGCTCGGCCTTGAAGGCGCCGGGGTCGTCGCGGCGGTCGGCGAGGGCGTCAGCGAGGTCAAGGTGGGCGACCGCGTCGCCTATGCCGGCGGCCCGGTCGGCGCCTATGCCGAGGCGCGCAACATTCCGGCGCATCGCCTGCTCAAGCTGCCGGACAGCATTCCCTTCGAGACGGCGGCAGCGATGATGCTGCAAGGCCTGACTGCTGCCTACCTGCTGCGCCGCACCTACCGTGTGCAGGCCGGCGATCACGTGCTGATTCATGCCGCGGCTGGCGGGGTCGGCCTGATTGCCTGCCAGTGGGCCAAGGTCTTGGGGGCGACGGTGATCGGCACGGTCGGTTCGGCCGCCAAGGGCGAACTGGCCAGGGCGCATGGCTGCGACCACGTGATCAATTATTCGAACGAGAACTTCACCCAGCGCGTCCGTGAAATTACCGGCGGCGAAGGGGTGCCGGTGGTCTATGACGGCGTTGGCAAGGATACCTTCATCGGTTCGCTCGACTGCCTGCGGCCGCAGGGCATGATGGTCAGCTACGGCAACGCCTCCGGCCCGGTGCCGCCGGTCGACCTGCTGCTGCTGTCGCAAAAGGGCTCGTTGTTCATCACCCGGCCGACCTTGATGGGCTACACCGCCAAGCGCGAGGATTTGCTGGCGCTGGGGGCCGAACTGTTTGCCGTGGTGGCAAGCGGCCAGGTCAGGATCGAGGTCAATCAGCGCTATGCCCTGAAGGATGCGGCCCAGGCGCAGCGCGATCTGGAAGCGCGGCAGACGACCGGTTCGACCATCCTGCTGCCGTGATGGCGAAGATCAAGGCTGGCCTGCTTTCGCTGCGCGACCTGTTCGCCACCGCCTGGTGGATCTTCCTGATCGTCGGCATCGGCTTCATCGTCGCCTACCAGTTCGTCCAGCCGGCGCCGCCGAACCGGATCGTCATCACGTCCGGCGGCGAGAGCGGCGCCTACTACCAGTTTGCCCAGCGCTACGCGGCGATTCTCGCCCGCGACGGCATCACGCTTGAGGTCAAGACTTCGGCCGGTTCACTGGAAAACCTCGAGCGCCTGCAAAAGGACGAGGCGCAAATCGGTTTCGTCCAGGGCGGCGTCATTGCGCCGAAGGACGATGCGGAGGAAGAGGACAACGGTCTGCGCTCGCTCGGCAGCGTTTTCTACGAGCCGGTCTGGGTCTTCTATCGTGGCGACAAGCCTCTGACCCGGCTGACCGAACTGCGCGGCAAGCGCATCGCGATCGGCCAGGAAGGCTCCGGCGTGCGGCAACTGGCGCAGCAACTGTTGGCCGCCAACGAAATTCCGGCCGGCCAGCACCTGGTGCCGCTGGCCGGTCTGAAGGCGGCCGAGGAACTGCAGCAGGGGCGGATCGATGCCGCCTTCATCATCGCCGCCGAAACGGCGCCGGTCGTTCAGGTGCTGCTCCGTTCCCCCGGCATCAAGCTGATGAGCTTTGCCCAGGCCGGCGCCTACCAGCGCCGCTTTCCCTTCCTGACCAAGCTGACTTTTCCGCACGGCGTTGCCGATCTGGTCCGCGACTTCCCGCCGGACGACATCAAGGTGCTGGCGCCGACCGCCAACCTGATCGTCCGCGACGACCTGCATCCGGCCCTGCAAAGCCTGCTGCTGCAGGCGGCCAGCGAAGTGCATGGCAAATCCGGCTTCTTCCAGGATGCCGGCGAATTCCCGGCCTACAAGGACCAGATGCTGCCGCTGTCGCCCGACGCTGCGCGCTACTACAAGTCCGGCCCCTCCTTCCTGCAGCGCTACCTGCCGTTCTGGCTGGCCGTCCTGGTCGACCGGCTGATCGTGCTGCTGGTACCGATCGTCGCCCTGCTCATCCCGCTGCTCAAGATCGCCCCGGCCATCTACACCTGGCGGGTCCGTTCCAAGGTCTTCCGCTGCTACGGCGAACTGAAGTTCCTCGAAGAAGACCTCAAGCATCATTTCGATGCCGCCAAGCTGGCCGAATACCGCAGCCGGCTCGATACGCTCGACGACGAAGCCAGTCAGCTGCACGTGCCGCTCGGCTTCACCGACCTGGTCTATACGCTGCGCGAACACGTCAATCTGGTGCGGCACATCCTCGACAAACGGGAGTTGCAGGCATGAAAGCCTTTCTCGTCGCCAATCCCAAGGGCGGCTCCGGCAAAAGCACGCTGGCCACCAACCTGGCCGGCTATTTCGCCTCCAAGCGGCATGAAGTGATGCTCGGCGACATCGACCGCCAGCAATCGTCGCGCGAATGGCTGGCCATCCGGCCTTTCGCGCTGCCCAGCATCGACACCTGGGAAATCGGCGCCGACAACATTTCGCGGCCGCCGAAAGGCACCAGCCATGTCGTCCTTGATACGCCGGCCGGCCTGCACGGCAAGATGCTCGACAAGGTGCTCAAGCTGTCGACCCGGGTCATCGTGCCGGTCCAGCCGTCGATGTTCGACATGCTGGCGACCCGTCATTTCCTGACCGAACTGCTTTCCGAAAAGGCCGTGCGCAAGGGGCGGGCCGATGTCGCGGTGATCGGCATGCGGGTCGATGCGCGGACGCGTGCCGCCGGCGAGCTGGAAAGGTTTTTCGCCACTTTCGAGCTGCCGGTGCTCGCCTATCTGCGCGATACCCAGGTCTATGTCCAGGCCGCCGGTGCCGGCATGACCATCTTCGACCTGCCGCCGTCCCGGGCCGAGCGCGATCTCGAGCAATGGCGGGCGATCATCGAGTGGGCGGAAGCCGAATAGACCGCTTGTGGTGCCCGGCAGGCGATGCCTGCGGTCGACCTGCCAATTTGGCCAATTTTCACCCTGCCGCTGCGAGCGGCCGAAAGCCATGGATACCCTTTCCCGATTGCGTGCCGGCCAGCTGGCCGGCATCCGGCGGCTCGACCTGAGCTGCGGCCTCACCGAATTCCCGGCCGAGATTTTCGCGCTGGCCGATACGCTGGAGATTCTCAACCTCTCCGGCAACGCCCTGAGCCGCCTGCCCGACGATCTGCCCCGGCTGCACAAGCTGCGCATCATCTTCTGCTCCGACAACCGCTTCACCCGGCTGCCGGAGGTGCTCGGTGCCTGCCCGCAACTTAGCATGATCGGCTTTCGGGCCAACCAGATTGCCGAGGTGCCGGCCGCCGCCCTGCCGCCCGACTTGCGCTGGCTGGTGCTGACCGACAACCGGATCGAAGAACTGCCGGCCGCGATCGGGCGCTGCAAATCGCTGCAGAAACTGATGCTGGCCGGTAACCGGCTGCAAGCCCTGCCCGCGGCCTTGGCCGACTGTCGCAATCTGGAACTGTTGCGGATTGCCGCCAACCGGCTGGAAGCCTTGCCGGACTGGCTGCTGACGCTGCCCCGGCTGGCCTGGCTGGCCTATTCCGGCAACCCGTTCAGCGACCGCTCGGAAGCCTCGGTGCTGGCCCGTCACCCGATTGGCGAGATCGACTGGACGACCCTGAGTCTGGCCGAGAAACTGGGTGAAGGCGCTTCCGGCGAGATCTTCCGGGCCACCGGTGGGGCGGGCGAGGTCGCCGTCAAGCTGTTCAAGGGGGCGCTGACCAGCGACGGCCTGCCGCACAGCGAAATGGATGCCTGCATCGCCGCCGGCACCCATCTCAACCTGATTCCGGTGCTCGGCAAAGTAGCCGGCCATCCGCAGGCGGCCGATGGCCTGGTGATGGCGCTGATCGCGACCGATTACCTCAATCTGGCCGGGCCGCCCAGCCTCGATTCCTGTACCCGCGACATCTACCCGGCCGGCGCCGGCTTGCCGCTGCCGACCGTCCTCGGCATTGCCCGCGGCATCGCCTCGGCGGCCCGCCACCTGCACGGCCAGGGCATCCTGCATGGCGATCTCTACGCCCACAACATCCTCTACCACACAGCCGGTGACTGCCTGCTCGGCGACTTTGGTGCCGCTTCCTTCTTCGAGCCGGAGGCGAAGGCCCGGGCGCAAGCCCTGCAACGCATCGAGGTGCGCGCCTTCGCCTGCCTGCTCGATGAACTGCTCGATCTTTGCCCGGCCGGCGAGCCGCCGCAGACGTTGAGCGCCCTGCGGGCCTTGGCGGAGCGTTGCCATGACCCGGAAGTGGGGCGCCGCCCCTTGTTCGCTGAGATTGCCGAGCAACTGGCCGAATTCGGCTAGTCGACCGGCGAGTGCAGGTATTGCTGCGGTCGACGGGCGAAAATGCCTAAAATATCAAATATGTCGATTGTCAGGCAGCGACTAGATGTTGCGGAAGCCCATGACGTTGCTCAGCAGGTGCAGTTTGGGCTGGCTGTCCAGCCAGTCCCGGGCCTCGGCAAGGCTGGGGCAGACTTCGGTCTGGTAGGAGGACATGTTGGAGGCGATGAGAACCTGTCTGACCCGTTCCTTCAGGCTTTCGTCGGTCGTCACATAGACGATCCGGCAATTCGGATTGCTGGCGTGGGCACCGTAATTGATCGCCGAAATCTGGGTCAGGGTTTCTTCCGACAAGCTATGCCCGCTGGCTTCCGAAAAGTCATTGATGACGTAGTGCGCCTCGTCGAAGCGAGGGTCGGCCTGCGTCTGTTCGACGGCCTGGATGAACTCCCGGCCACTGACAAAACCGGAAAAACGCTTGAGGAGTCCTTCAGGTTCCCAATCAACTTCGTATGCCATAGGTCACCTTTCTCGACAGGGTTCGGCTGCAACGCTATCCGTCAATGACCAATGCATTCCAGTCTGCGGCTTAAGGCTCAGGCTTGCTTGAAATAATGGTATCAATTGTAAATTCTGAAAAAATACCGTGATCCAAGTAAGGGACTTGGTTTTTCGGTAATGGTTCCAGCAACTTGGCAGAATTGGGCGGAAACCGTTGGCGGGCCGAGCTGCCTGCATTTATGCCGTAGGGGTTGGGTTTGTATGGCGAATGAATGGCAATCCTGAGCCATCAGAGTCCTGCGGTCAACGCCTCGATTTCGTCATTTTTCGCCAGTTCGGTGAGAAACCAGGCCAGGGCCTTGCCCGGCTGCCGGCTACGCCAGGCCAGATGCAGCGGCATGGCCGGGCGCGGGTCGCTGATTTCTTTCTCGACCAGGCGGCCGGCGACGATTTCCGGGGCGGCCAGCCAACGTGGCAGGTGGCCGATGCCAAGGCCGGCGACCTGGGCGCTCGCCTTGCTGCGGATGTCGGGGACGCGCAAGGCGGGCTGCCCCTCGATCAGGCCGATGCTGCGCGCGTCAAGTTCCTGCGAGGTATCGGCGACGACGATGGCGCGATGGCGCAGCAGCTCGCTGTTCGGGATGACGCCCGGCCAGGCGGCCAGCGGGTGCGTGGGGGCGACGGCAAAGACGAAGTCGCTGTGCGCGCACATCAGCCGGGTCGCCATGCCGCTGCGCGCCGGCATGTCGCCGGGGGCGCCGATCACCAGGTCGGCCCGGCCGGTGGCCAGCGCATCCCAGCAGCCGCCGAGCACTTCGTAGGAGAGCCGGATCTGCGTGCCGTGGCCGGCGCCATAGAAGCGCTCGAGTAGCGGGTAGAGGCGTTCGAGCGGAATGATGGCGTCGATCGCGATGCGCAGTTCGGCCTCCCAGCCGGTGGCGATGCGCTGGACGCGGCGTTCCAGTTCGTCGGCGGCGCGCAACAGGTGGCGGCCGTCGTCGAGCAGGGTGCGGCCGGCCTCGTTCAGCGTCGCCTTGCGGCCGCTGCGGCTGAACAGTTGAGCGTCGAGTTCACTTTCCAGCTTGGCGACGGCATGCGACAGGGCCGAGGGGACGCGATGCAGGGCGTTGGCGGCGGCGGTGAAGCTGCCGTGGCGCTCGATGGCATCGAGAATCTGCAACAGGTCGAGGCTGATTTTCATGTGAATTTAATTGAACGATATGCCCGGAATAATTCGCTGGTTGTTGCTGAACTCTACGCCTACCATCGTAACTAAGCTATATCGATTATTCACAAGGAGTTGCCATGATCACCCTTCGCCCCTCGGCTGAACGCGGCCTGGCCGACCATGGCTGGCTGCTGGCCCGGCACACCTTCTCCTTCGGTGACTATTACGATGCCGCCGAAATGGGCTGGGGCGCGCTGCGCGTCATCAACGAAGACCGCGTCGCCCCCGGCACCGGCTTTGGCCGGCACGGCCATCGCGACATGGAGATCGTCACCTACATCCTGTCCGGTGTGTTGGAGCACAAGGACAGCTTGGGCAACGGCGACGTCATCCGGCGCGGCGAAGTGCAGCGCATGTCGGCTGGCACCGGCATCCTGCACAGCGAATTCAACCCCTCGCCCGACGAGGCCACCCATCTGCTGCAGATCTGGATCGAACCAGCCGTCCGCGGCCGGCCGGCCAGCTACGAGCAGCAGGCGCTGGGCATCGGCGAGATGCGCGGCCACTGGCATCTGGTCGCCTCGCCGGACGGCGCCGAGGGCAGCACCACCATCGGCCAGGACGCCCGGCTGTGGGCCAGCGTGTTCGGTGCTGGTGAATCATTATCCTATGCCCTGGCGCCGGGTCGCTTGGCCTATGTTCATGTCGTCCGCGGTCGACTGGCCCTGAACGGCCAAAACCTGGCGACCGGCGACGGTGCCAAGATTGCCGATGAAAGCGCATTGCAATTCCTGGCCGGCGAAGAGACGGAATTCCTGCTCTTCGACCTGCCGCCCGTTTGAGTATCTATAAATCAATCCCTTCAGGAGAACTCCATGAGTAAAGTCGTCATCGTCTATCACTCCGGCTACGGCCATACCCAGCGCGTCGCCCAGCATGTCGCCGAAGGCGCCCAGGGCGAACTGCTCGCCATCGACGCCGAAGGCAATCTGCCGGAAAACGCCTGGGACAAGCTGAACGCCGCCGATGCCATCATCTTCGGCACGCCGACCTACATGGGCGGCCCGAGCTGGCAGTTCAAGAAATTCGCCGATGCCTCGTCCAAGGCCTGGTTCACCCGTGCCTGGCAGGACAAGGTGTTCGGCGCCTTCACCAACAGCGCCAGCCCGGTCGGCGACAAGGGCGCGACGCTGATCAGCCTGCAGACGCTGGCCTCGCAGCACGGCGGCATCTGGGTCAGCCTCGGCCTGTTGCCGAGCAACAAGAAGGAATCGACCCGCCAGGACGTCAACAGCCTGGGCGGCTCGGTCGGCCTGCTCGTCCAGTCGCCGTCCGATGCCAGCGTGGACGAAATCCCGCAGGGCGACCTCGATACCGCCAAGCGCTACGGCCAGCGCATCGCCGAAGTCGCCGCCCGCGTACACGGCTGATCGTCGCAGGCAGTTCGTCCCAATGCCGTACCGGCCTTACCCGGTGCGGCATTTTTTTGCCTGCATGCCGGACATCGTGAAATGGCGCGCACTGCTATAGTGCAGCCATTCCCCCGCTTTCCGGAGTGACTGCATGGCATTGACCACCTCGCTGGCTGACCTGTCCGTTCTACTGGTCGAACCTTCCCACATGCAGGCCAATCTGGTGACGCGCATGCTGCAACACCAGGGCGTGCGGCAGATCAAGGTGGTCGATACCGCCGAGGCGGCCCTTGCCGCGCTGACGGAGGGGGCGGCGGCCGGCTGGGTGGTGATCAGCAGCCTCTACCTGCCGGACATGGCAGGCACCGAGCTGGTCATGGCGATGCGCGCCGACGAGGAGTTGGAAAGCATTCCCTTCATCCTGGTCTCCAGCGAAACCCGGCCACAGGTGCTGGAGCCGGTTCGCCAGTCGGGTGCCTGCAGTATTGTCGCCAAGCCGTTCAGCGAGCAGCAGTTGTCGCGGGCGCTGTTCGCCGCCGCCGACTATCTGAACCCGCCGGAAGACCTCGATGTCGCCGAAATCGAAAGCCTGCGCGTCCTGCTCGTTGATGACAGCCTGGCCTCGCGCCGCCATTTGCGCCGCCTGCTCGAGGAGCTTGGAATCGAACGGATCACCGAGGCGGTCAACGGCAAGGAGGCGGTCGACCTGTTGCAGGAAACGATGGTCGATCTGGTCATCACCGACTACAACATGCCGGAAATGGATGGCCGCGAACTGACCGAATACATCCGCACGCAAAGCTGGCAGAACTCGGTGCCGGTACTGATGGTGACCAGCGAGCAGAACACGGGCCGGCTGGCCGCCGTCGAACGGGCCGGCGTTTCGGCGATCTGCGACAAGCCTTTCGAGGCCGGCAACATCCGCAAGCTGATCAGCGAGTCCTTGACGCGATAAGGCGGATGACGGCGCGGCGGCCGACGATGACCAGCGCCAGCAGCGTCAGCAGCGGGTCGAACAGCACATCCCACAGATTGGCGAAGAGGCCGCTGGCGTAGCCGGCGAGGTCGATGGCGAGGATCAGCAACCAGCTGTCCTGGCGCCGCCACCATAGCGCCGCAGCGACCGGCAGCAAGGCGACGAGCAGCGCCCACGGCTGGTAACCCAGGGCATAGGGGTCGAACGCCCCCCAGCCCAGCGCCGCCGGATAAAACAAGGCAACGAAACCGAGCAGGCCGAGGGCCGGAGCGAAACTCAGCGGCGAAGGCTGGCGGTTGGCCAAGTGCAGGATGGCCAGTTGCAGCAAGGTCAGCGATGGCGTGCCGAAGGTGCCGTGCATGACCGGGGCGATGCCGACCAGCAAGGCGAGCGTCGTCGCCGCCAGCGCGACGCGGGCGCGCAGTTCGCCGAGTGGCAGCAAGGTGGCGAGGGCGCCAAAAATCAGCCCGTGGGCGAGTAGACCGTAGGCGGCCAGTGCATTCATGGTGTTTCCCCGTCCAGCCAGGCTTCGCTGAAGGTGGCGTGCTTGATTCCCTGGCGGCGCCAGGTATAGGCCAGGTGGATACGGCCGTCGCGGCCGAGCAGCAAGGCCGGGTAGGAGAATTCGGCGCCGCCGTCGGGAGCGCTCTCGACGGTGCGGCTCGGCTGCCAGGTCTTGCCTTCGTCGGACGACAGCCACAACAGCATGGCTTCGCGGCTGTCCTGCGGATTGCCGGCCAGCAGCAGGCGGCCGCTCTTCAAACGGAGCAGGGCGACCGAGGCGTTCGGGTTGGGCACTGGCAGCGCTTCGCCTTCTTCCCAGAGCTGGCCGCCGTTCTGCGTCGCTGACACTTGCACCTTGCCTGGCCCGGGGCCGGCATCGCGCAGCAGCGCGATGGCACGCTGCGCGTCAAGGGCGACGACTGCCGGTTGCAGCGTGCGCACCGCATGCGGCATGCGGACCTTGTCGACAATCTGGCCGGTCGCCGACAGGCGCAGCCATTCGCCGTGCTTGGCGATGAATTCGTGATAGACCGGTAGGCCGAGGCCGCCATCGGCCAGCGGCAGCGGCGGCGTGCGGACCAGCGTACTGATGTTGGCGAAGGGCGAGGTCTGCAGCTTGCTCGGTTTGCTCCAGGTCTTGCCGCCGTCGGTCGACATGCTGTGGTTGATCGAACTGCCGGCCCAGCCGCCGACGGCAACGCTGACGTACCACAGGTGCAGCCAGCTCCCTTCGGTATAAAGCACCGGGTTGCCGAGTTTGCGGACATGGGCGAAGGTGCCGCCGGCCGTGCTCTCCCGGTTGGCGATCGGCTGCGCTTCGCTCCAGCCATCGCGGCCGAGCGCGCTGTACCAGATGGCGACATCATCGGCCCCTTCCTTCGATCCGGCGAACCAGGCGGCGGCGATGCGGCCGTCGGCCAGTTGGGCCAGGCTGGCGGCGTGCGCCGAGGCAGCGACCCGGGGCAGCATCTCGGCGGCGAAGACGGCGGGCAGCGTCGACGGAGCGGCGGTGGGCGGCGGCACGAAAGCGGCTGCTTCCAGGCTCGGGGCGCGCCAGAAGGCGCCGGCCACGGCGGCAGCGAAGAGGAGCGGAGCCAGCCAGCGTGGCAGTTTTTCGGGCATTTGCATCATTTGGCCTTGACCTCGAACCAGCGCACGGTAGTCAGCAGCGGCGCCAGCGAGCGGCTGGCCAGCGCCGCCTGCCAGTCGGCTGTCCTCGCGCCGACGCGGGCGAAACGCAGGCCCGAGCCGTGCGAGGCCAGGGTCTGGTAGCTGCCGAGTTGGCGGGCGGTATAGCCGGCGGCGCTCAAGCTCTGCTGGAAGCGGGTGAGGTCTTTGTCTTCAAGGAAAACCGGGGTCCGGCTGGCGGCCAGTTCGACCAGGTCGAACTGGTCGAGCCCGGCGTAATGGCGCTGGGCCTGGCCGCTTAAAATCGGCAGCATGGCCGGTTGCGGGCCGTCGAACATGGCGACCGGCTGCTGGCGGCCGAGCTCGATGACGCTGTCCGGCACGGCATTGACGCCGATGGCCGGGAAGACGCCCCAGAGTAGTGCGATCCAGAACAGGGCCGGCGCGGCCAGCGTATGGCCGAGGCCGCGGGCTTGCCACCAGGCCCAGCAGAGGTAAAGGGCGGGCAGCAGCAGCCAGTACCAGCCACCCAGTCCGAACCAGGCGGTGAAGCCGGCCAGTGCCGCGCCGAGCAGCAGGGCGAGCAGGGCGCCGAGACGGAACGGCCAGCGCGCCCGGATCTGCGGCAGGGTCAGCGCCAGGAAGATGGCGAAAGGGACTAGCGAGCCGATCAGGTAGCGGTCGAAGCTCTTGATGAACAGGAAAGGCAGGAAGGTGGCGAGGAACCAGACGAGGGCCAGCCGGGCCGTCGCCGAGGCCCGTCGCTGTTGCCAGACGGCGAGCGCGAAGACGAAGACCCAGGGCAGGGCGACGTTGAGCAGGCCGAGCATGATGCCGGGCGAGAGGTTGAAGAACTGGCGGGATTCCAGTTCGTCGGCCAACACCAGGTCGACCGCTTCCGGGTAAAGCAGGCGGACGATGAAGAACCAGGGCAGGGCCAGCACTGCCCACAGCACGCCGTGCAGCGCCAGGCTGCCGAGTTGCGGCCGGAGATCGCCGAAACGCAGGCGGCGGCCGAAGAGCAGCGCCAGGCAGCCGCCGCCGAAGACGAGGGCGACGATCGGCCCCTTGGTCAGGAAACCGGCGGCAAGGAGCAGGGTGGCTGCGGTCAACCACCAGAAACGGCGTAAATCCAGCCAGATCAGAAAGGCCCAGAAGGCCGTTGCCGAGAGGGCGGCGACCGGTACGTCGAGCATGAAACGACGACCTTCGGTGGCGATGCCGAGGCAGCCGAGCAGGATGCAGCCGGCCAGCCAGCCGGTTTCAGCCTTGCCGGACAAGCGGCGGGCGATGCCGGCGGTAGCGACAATGAGCAAGGCGGTAAAAAGGACGCCAACGAAGCGAGCGCTCACCAACGAAATGCCGAAGGTTTCGAAACTGGCGCGGCCCAGCCAGTAGAGCAGTGGCGGCTTGCGAATGCGCGGCGCGTGGTCGAGGAAAGGTACCAGCCAGTGATTGCCTTCGAGCATTTCCATCGGCGTGCGCAGGCCGAGGAAGAATTCATCCTTGCCGGTCAGCCCGGTCGCTTCCCAGATGCCGGGCAGCAGTACGGCGAGGGCAAGCAGGAACAGCAGCAGGGTCTGGCGGGCGGGAGAGAGGGCGAACATGGGGCGGGATTTTACCCCGCCTTCCGCCGCGCCGCGGGCTGCGCTTTTCCCGGTCTGCGCGCGCTGCCTTCTCTCGCCGCTGAAATCGGGGATAATCCTGCGCACAAGGGAGATTAACAATAATGCGGATAAGATATTTCGTCTTTGGCGCCTCGGCCATTGTCGCCATGCTTTTCTTTGGCGGCGCCTACTGGTCGCTCGACCGGGTGTTCGATCACGTGGTCCGCGCCAATGCGACGCGGACTTCGGAGGCGACCACCCGCATCGCCTTCGCCTCGATGTACCAGCTGATGAGCCAGGGCTGGCGGCGCAGCCAGGCCGATGCCTTCCTGCGCGCGATGGCCGAATCCGGCAAGGACAGTGGCCTGACGGTGCAGATCTATCGCAGCCAGGTGGTTGTCGATCTCTACGACGAAATCGAGCAGCCGCCACTCGATGATGACCTGAAGAACGTCATGACCAGCGGCCAGACGGTGCGCCGCGGCACTCACGACTACGCCCGCCACATCTACCCGCTGATTGCCCAGGAACGTTGCCTGCGTTGCCACCGCAATGCCGAGGTCGGCGCCGTGCTCGGTGCGGTCGAGGTTCGTCAGGAATACGCCAGCCTGCTGGCCGATGCCCGGCGCGAACTGCTGCTCGCCTTTGCCGTGCTGTTGCCGCTCGCCTTCCTGTTCGCCGCCGGTGCCGTCTGGTGGGTCAGTCGGCGTATCGAAAGCTCGGTCGAGCAATTGCAGGCCGACTTCGACCAGGTCAATGCCATCGGTGACCTGCGCAATATCACCATCGCCAAGCACGACCTCGGTTTTGTCGAACTGAACCAGCTGGTCGGCGCGCTCGGTCGCCTGCTCGACAAGCTGCGGACGATTGCCGTCGACAAGGATATCCTGACCTTCGAAATCGGGTTGCTCGAAAAATTCGTCATCACCTCCGATGTCGTGCGCGACTGGCGCGACTACGTCGGGCGCCTGCTGACCGATATCAACAGCGTGCTGCCGGCCCATACGCTGTTCTCGATTTTCAAGATCGACGACGAACTGTTCGATCTCGAAATCTTCTGGCGCGGCCCGGTCACCGGCCAGACGCGAGCGATGATGGAGCGCTACATCCGCCAGGAACTGGGCGGTCTGGCGGCCTTCTCCGATTTCGGTTCGTGCAACATCTACCACCACGTCGCCAACCCGCAGGGCGCTTCGATCGAACTCACCGAAGAAGAGGTTGCGCTGCACGTCAAATCCTTCTTTGTCGATAAGCCGAAGATCGGCGGCATCGTCGGCATCGGCGTCCATGCCGGTGTGCTGGAAGACGAAACCCGCTATCTGGTCATGGAAGGCGTGCTGTCCACGCTGCTCAACGTCGTCGGTTCGGTCAAGGCGATTTACAAGTACACCCGTGACCTCGAGTATTACGCCACCCGCGACCCGCTGACCGATCTCTTCAATCAGCGCGTCTTCTGGGAGCTGAGTTCCTACGAAGTCGGCCGCGCCCAGCGCCACAACTACAGCTTCGGCCTGCTGCTGATCGATCTCGACAACTTCAAGCTGATCAACGACAACTACGGCCACACGGTGGGCGACAGCTACCTGCAGCACTTTGCCCGGCAGGTCCAGAGTGCCCTGCGCGATGGCGACATCCTGGCCCGTTATGGTGGCGACGAATTCGTCGCCCTGCTGCCGGAAGCGCAGGCCGACGCGGTGGCGATGGTGGCCGAGCGGATCCGGCGGGCGATCGAGACGATCGAGATCCAGACGCCGGAGGGCATTACCATCCGCGGCACGGCCTCGATCGGCCTCGCCGTTTATCCCGACCATGCCGACAACGCCAAGGATCTGCTGCTCTTTGCCGACAACATGATGTATCGCGCCAAGGCGGCCGGCAAAGACCAGGTTGCGGTGCCGACCGAAGAGGATGTGGTGGCGATCTTCCGGGACATCTCCCAGAAGAGCGTCATGGTCCTCGAAGCGATCGAGGCGCGGCGGGTCGTGCCCTTCTTCCAGCCGATTCTCGATGTCGCCAGCAAGCGCATCGTCGCCTACGAAATCCTGTCGCGCATCGAATTGGACGGTGAGATCATCCGGGCCGACGAATTCGTCGAAATCGCCGAGAAGATGGGGGTCATTCACCGCCTCGACATGCTGGTGCTCGAGCAGGCGCTGGCCATTCTGGCCGCCCAGGGGCACGAGGGTGAAATTTTCGTCAATCTGTCGCCCCGCTCGCTGGTCTTCAACGAATTTGCCCGTGATTTGCGTCGCATCGTCGCGCAGAGTGGCATTTCGCCGGAACACATCGTCTTCGAGATCACCGAGCGCGACACGGTGAAGAACCTCGGGCTGCTCGAACGTTTCCTCAACGACCTGAAGGCGGACGGTTTCAAGCTGGCGATCGACGACTTCGGTTCCGGCTTCTCGTCCTTCCACTACCTGCGGCGCTTCCCGATCGACTATCTGAAAATCGAGGGCGATTTCATCGCCAACATGCTCAATAGCGACAAGGACCACACCTTCGTCACCAGCATCCGTTCGCTGGCGCGCGAAATGGGTATCACCGTGGTCGCCGAGTATGTCGAATCGGCCGAAGTCCTCGGCGAACTCGAGCGGCTGGAAGTGCACCGCGCCCAGGGCTATTACATCGGCCGGCCGGCCCGCAATCTGTTGCCGATCGACTGGCAGCCGGCCGAGTAATCAGCAGCCCTTGTAGGCTGGCTGCCGTTTCTGCATGAAAGCGTCGATGCCTTCGCCGGCATCGTCGCTCATCATGTTGCAGGCCATCACTTCACCGGCGTAGTCGTACGCTTCAGCAAGCCCCATTTCGAGCTGCTTGTAGAACATGCCCTTGCCCATACGGATGGCGACGGCGCTCTTGCCGAGGATGCTGCCGGCCAGCCGTTCGATTTCGGCGTCCAGCGCATCGGCTGGCACGACGCGGTTGACCAGGCCCTTGGCCTTGGCTTCCATGGCATCGATGAATTCGCCGGTGAGCAGCATTTCGAGCGCCGCCTTGCGGCCGAGGTTGCGGGCCAGGCCGACGGCGGGTGTCGAGCAAAAAAGCCCGACGTTGATCCCGGAAACGGCGAACTTGGCGACATCGGCGGCCACCGCCAGGTCGCACATCGAGACCAACTGACAACCGGCGGCGGTGGCGATGCCGTGCACGCGGGCGATCACCGGTTGCGGCATGCGCGTGATGGTGAGCATCAGTTCGCCGCACTGGCGGAACAGCGCCTGCATGAATTCCTTGCTGTGGTTGGCGCGCATTTCCTTGAGGTCGTGGCCGGCGCAGAAGGCCTTGCCGGCCCCGCCGATGACGACGACACGGATGGCCGGGTTGCCGGCGATGGCATCGAGTTCGGCCTTGACTGCGGTCAACATCTCCTTGGACAGTGAATTGAACTGGCCCGGCCGGTTCAGGGTCAGCGTGCTCAGGCCGTCGGCACGGTCGTTACGCAGGACGAGCGGGGTGTTTTCGGTGGTGCTTGCTACAGTCATCTTTGGTCTCCGGAAGCTGTTTTATTAGAAAGCGTTAATGTAGCCCGGCCAGCAGCGCGGCGGGAAGCGGCTTCAGCTTTCGCCGATCTTGAACGGCGCATTGAGCGGCAGGCGCAGGGTGTAACGGACGCCCTGGCCGGGCACGGTGTCGAGTTGCAGCTTGCCGCCCAGCACGTCATTAGCCAGGTTGTGGGTGATGTAGAGGCCGAGGCCGCTGCCGCCATTGCCGAGCCGGGTCGTGAAAAACGGATCGAAGGCGCGGGAGGCTTCGGCCGTATCCATGCCACGCCCGTTATCGCGGTACTCGAGTACCGCTTCGTCGCCTTCCCGGTGGGCGCTCAGCGCGATTTCACCGACCATTTCCGCTGTAAAGGCATGGGTCAGCGAATTGAGTACCAGGTTGGCGACGATCTGTTCGAGTGGCCCGGGGTAGCTGTCGAAGACGATACCCGCGGGAATCTCGACTTTTAGCTGGTGGACCGTCCGTTTCAGGCGTGGCCGGAGAGTGGCGAGCATTTCTTCCACGGCCTGGGCGAGATCGAAGCGGCGGCGCCGGATGCTGGTCTGGTCGACTGCGACCTGTTTGAAGCTGCTGATCAGTTCGGCCGCCCGTTCGATGTTGCGCTCGATCAGCGCGCTGGCCTGGCTGATGTCGCTCATGAAGCCGAGCAGGGCGGATTTGCTCAGGGCGCCGGCATCGAGGCTGCCCTTGAGTTCCTTGATCCGGCCGCGCAAGGTGCTGGCCACGGTATTGGCATTGCCAAGCGGCGTGTTCAGCTCGTGGGCGACGCCGGCCACCAGGCTGCCCAGTGCGGCCAGGCGCTCGGCCTGGGCCAATTGCGTCATCGCCGCCTTGATTTCGGCATTGGCCTTGACCAGCGCCGTGGTCCGTTCGGCGACGCGGTGTTCGAGGTCTTCATTGAGTTGAAGGACGGCTTTTTCGGCGGCGATACGTGCCGAAATATCCTCGACGATGCCGATGCCGCCGATCAGTTCGCCTTGGGCACTGATCGCCGGGGCGGTACGGAACGAGACCCAGGTCCGGTGGCCGGACAGCGTGCTCTGGTATTCGCCCTGGAAGTAGCCCGGCGTACCCTCGGTGGCCTGCCGGCAGGCCGGGATCGGCGATTGGTCGCGCAGGCGGGTCAGGTCGATGCCGATCAGTTTGTCGCGCGGCGCCTGCAGGATTTCGGCGAAGCGGTCGTTGGCATAGGTGATCTTCATGTCGAGATCGAAATGCACGATGCCGACTGGCGAGTGGCGGAGCAGCAGGCGGTAGCGTTCTTCGCTGGCGCGCAGGGCCGACTCCGTCTGCTTGCGCTGTTCGATATCGCGGACGGCGGCGACCAGGCGCGGCTGGCCGCCGATTTCGGCCGGGCGCAGCGCCACTTCCACCCAGAACAGTTGGCCGTTCTGGTGCCGGGCATGCCATTCGAAGACCTGGACGCCATCTTGCTGTGCCTGAGTAAGGCGCTGGAGGGCCTCGCTCTGTGTGAATGGCGGCTGGTTGCTGCTCAGTTCGGCGAGGCTGAGGTGGCGCGCGTCAGCGGTCGAATGGCCGTACAGGCGGCTGAAGCTTTCATTGGCTTCGACAATCTCGCCACTCGGCGTCTGGATGATGATCGCCTCGTTGGTCGCTGCGAGAATTTCCCGGTAGTTGCGCTCGCTGCTCGCCAGCGTGCGCTGGGCACGTTGCGAACGGCGCATCAGGACCGCCAGCAGCAGCGCGACGAGGCCGAGGCTGCCGATCAGGGCCAGGCTCAGCCAGAATTCACGCGGGTACGTCTGGCGCAGCGATGGCGGGCGATGGCGGATTTCCGCGTTGGCCGGCAGCAGGTCCGGGTCGATGGCGAAGCGGGCGAGTTGCCGATAGTCGAAAATCGCCTCGCTCCAGCCCCGGCTCAAGGGCATTGTCTCGGGATCTTCGCCAGCCAGGATGCGGCTGGCCAACTGGGCGGCCTGCAGGCCCTGGCGATGGCTGCTGACGACCAGCCCGCCGAGGACGCCGGGGACCAGCATGCCGTCTTCCTTGGCGATCAGCGGCACCGGGGCCGCGGCAGCCCACAGTTGCGAGGCTTCGGCATGCGATAGCTGGCGTCCCGTGCTGTCGCGGTTGAAGGTCAGCATGATGACGGCACTATTGGCGTCGAGTTCGGCCAGCCTGGCCTGGATCGCACCGACCGGCAGGGCACTGAGAAACTCGAAGCGCAGTTCCGGGTGTTTGGCGGCCAGGGCAGCGGCACCGGCCGCCTGGGCCAGTCCGGTACGGCTCTGGTCATGGATGAAGAACAGGCGCTGCAGCGTCGGCCGCAGTTTTTTCAGCAGGATGATGTTGCTGTCGATGTCGGCATCGTCGAAAACCCCGGTCAGGGCCGGCTCGGCTTCCAGTGTCGCCGAGCGCTTGCCGGCGACGCCGCTGAAGACGATCGGGATGTTGCCGGGCAGGGCGCCGGTCTGGCGCTGGTGCAGGGCGAAATCGAGCGCGTCGTCGTCCTGAGTGATGACCAGGTCGATTTTCTGGGTGCGGTATTTTTCTTTCAGCAGGCGGGCGACCTGGGCGAAATATTCCGGCGTCGGGCTGAGGCGCTTGGTGTCGAGAAATTCGACATGCAACTCGACCGGGTGGCCGGCTGCGGCAAATCCATCCTGCAATCCGGCCAGTTGGCCGTCAGTCCACGCCAGGCCGGCATGGTAGGCGGTAATGACCAGTAGGTGCTGCCGTTCGGCAGGGGCGGCGAGGGCCGGCCGGAGGGCGCTGGTCAGCAGGAGCAGCACGGCAAGCAGCAGCGCCGGCGCTGAACGATTGCCCGTCTTAGCCGGTGGCCAGGCGTGCTGCAGCATTCTCTCTCCCCCGCTATTGTTTGGCGGCTAGAGTAGCGTGCTGGCCGGACTTTGTCTAAATGCCGCGTGCCGTCCATTGCTGCCGGCCAAGCGGTGCGGGGTGGCAAGCGGTAAAATTGCGCCCATGAATTCCCCGCGCTACGTACACCTCCGTCTCCATTCCGAATATTCCGTCACCGATGGCATCGTCCGCATCGGCGATGCCGTCAAGCGTGCCGCCGGCGATGGCATGCCGGCCATGGCGCTGACCGATCTCGGCAACCTCTTCGGCCTCGTCAAGTTCTACTCCGGGGCGCGCGGCAAGGGCGTCAAGCCGATTGCCGGCGCCGATGTCTGGATCTCCAATCCCGAGTCGCCGGACGACGCCTATCGCTTGCTGCTGCTGGCCCGCAACCGGGCTGGTTACCAGCAGTTGTGCGAGTTGCTGTCCAAGGCCTATCTGGTCGAGGGGCGGCGCGACCGCGCCGAAATTCGCCGCGAATGGTTCGGCGAAATCGGCTGCGACGGCCTGATCGCGCTCTCCGGCGCCCATCTCGGCGACATCGGCGAAGCCCTGATCAACGGCAATTTCGACTTGGCCGGCGAGCGGGCCAAGGCTTGGGAGGCGATCTTCCCGGGCGCCTTCTATCTCGAGGTGCAGCGCTACGGTCAACCGCAGCAGGAGGCAATTGTTCAGCAGACGGCCGATCTGGCCGGTGAGCTTGGTTTGCCGCTGGTCGCGACGCATCCGGTCCAGTTCATGAACCGCGACGACTTCCGGGCGCACGAGGCGCGCGTCTGCATCGCCGAAGGCTACGTGCTGGGCGACACCCGGCGGCCGAAGATCTACACCGAGGAACAGTATTTCAAGACGCAGGATGAAATGGCCGAGTTGTTCGCCGACCTGCCGGAAGCCCTGGAAAATTCGCTGGAAATCGCCAAGCGCTGCAATATCGAACTGACGCTGGGCAAGAATTTCCTGCCCAATTTCCCGATTCCGGAAGGCATGACCATCGACGAATTCCTGGTCGATGAAGCAAAGAAGGGTCTGGAGCTGCGTCTGGCCCAACTCTACCCGGATCCGGATGAGCGCCTCAAACGGCGGCCGGAATACGACGAGCGGCTGGTTTTCGAGTGCAATACCATCGTCCAGATGGGCTTCCCCGGCTACTTCCTGATCGTTGCCGACTTCATCAAGTGGGCCAAGGCGAACGGCGTGCCGGTCGGGCCGGGGCGGGGTTCCGGTGCCGGCTCGCTGGTCGCCTACAGCCTGCTGATTACCGATATTGACCCGCTGGCCTATGCCCTGCTGTTCGAGCGCTTCCTGAACCCGGAACGGGTCTCGATGCCCGACTTCGACGTCGACTTCTGCCAGGACAACCGTTGGCGCGTCATCGAATACGTCCGCCAGCACTACGGCGAGGACGCGGTCAGCCAGATCGCCACCTTCGGCACGATGTCCTCAAAGGCGGTGATCCGCGACGTCGGCCGGGTGTTCGGCCTGCCCTACTCGATGTGCGACCGCATTTCCAAGCTGATCCCGATCGTCCAGAACAAGCCGGTATCGCTGGCCGAGGCGCTTGAGCAGGAGCCACAGCTCAAGGAAATGATGGAAGGCGACGGCGATGGCGAAACCATCCGCGAACTGTTCGACCTGGCCGGCCGTTTGGAAGACTTGACGCGTAACGTCGGCATGCACGCCGGCGGCGTGCTGATCGCGCCCGGCAAGATCACCGAGTTCTGCCCAATCTACCAGGCGACCGGTGCCGATGCATCGTCGGTTTCGCAGTTTGACAAGGACGACGTCGAGAAGGTCGGCCTGGTCAAGTTCGACTTTCTGGGTCTGCGAAATCTGACCATTATCGAGCTGGCCGTCGAGTACATCCGCCGGATGACCGGCGAGAAGCTCGACCTGATGGCGCTCGGCTTCAACGATCCGGGGGCCTACCAGATCCTCAAGGACGCCAATACGACGGCGATCTTCCAGGTCGAATCGGAGGGCATGAAGAAGCTGCTGAAGAAGCTGGCGCCCGACCGTTTCGAAGACATCATCGCTGTGCTGGCGCTTTATCGTCCCGGCCCGCTCGGCTCCGGGATGGTGGATGACTTCATCCTGCGTAAAAAAGGCCAGCAGGCCATCGATTATTTCCACCCCGACCTGACCGCCTGCCTGTCGCCGACCTACGGCGTCATCGTGTACCAGGAACAGGTGATGCAGATTTCGCAGATCATCGGCGGCTACACGCTGGGTGGTGCCGACATGCTGCGCCGGGCGATGGGCAAGAAAAAGCCCGAGGAAATGGCCAAGCACCGCGAGACCATCGCCGAGGGCGCCAAGAAGCTGGGCTACGACCCGGCGCTGGCCGAACAGTTGTTCGACCTGATGACCAAGTTCGCGGAGTACGGCTTCAACAAGTCGCACACCGCCGCCTATGCCGTCGTCACCTACCATACGGCCTGGCTGAAGCGTTACCACTGCGCCGCCTTCATGGCGGCGACCATGTCGTCCGACATGGACAACACCGACTCGGTCAAGATCTTCTATGAAGATGCCGTGGGGCCGGCCAACAAGCTGAAGATGCTCGGGCCGGACGTCAATGCCTCAAATTACCGTTTTGAGCCGGTCGACCGCAGCACTATCCGCTACGGCCTGGGCGCGGTGAAGGGTACCGGCGAGCAGGCGGTCAACGACATTCTGCGCGCGCGCGAGGCGGGCGGGCCGTTCAAGGACCTGTTCGATTTCTGCCAGCGCTGCGACAAGCGCATGGTCAACCGTCGCACCACCGAGGCGCTGATTAAGGCCGGCGCCTTCGACAGTATCGACAGCGATCGCTACAAGCTGCTCGCTTCGGTCGGCGTGGCGATGGAGTTTGCCGATCAGGCCGAACGCAATGCGATGCAGACCAGCCTGTTCGACATCGGCAACGTCGCCGAGGAGCATGCGCCGCAATACGTCAACGTCAAGCCGTGGGACGAAAAGGAAAAGCTGATGCAGGAGAAGACGGCGCTCGGCTTCTTCTTCTCCGGCCATCCGTACAACACCTGCAAGAAAGAGCTGTCGCGCTTCATCCGCCGGCCACTCAACAAGCTTGAGCCGTCCAAGGAATTGACCATGCTGGCTGGCGTGGTGGTTGGCGTCCGGACCCAGATGACCCGGCGCGGCAAGATGCTCTTCGTGCAGCTCGACGACGGCACCGGCATGATCGAGGTGACGGTCTTCAACGAACTGTTCGAAGCCGAGCGGGCCAAGATCGTCACCGACGAGGTGCTGATCATCGAAGGCAAGGTCAGGTACGATGATTTTTCCGGCAGCAACAGCGTTACCGCCGACAAGCTGATGACCGTCGGCGAAGCGCGCGCCCGCTTCGCCAAATACCTGCTGTTGCGCATGAACGGCAATACCGATGCGCGCAAGCTGAAAACCCTGCTTATGCCCTTCGCCCCGGGGCCGGCCGCCGTTCGCCTGCGTTACGCCAATCCGGCCGCCGAATGCGAAATGATCCTCGGCGAGAACGCCCGGGTCCGCCTCGACGACCTGCTGCTCGAAGCGCTCGGCGATTGGCTGAAGCCGGAAAACGTCGAGATCGTCTACCAATGAGCACACTGATCGATCAGCCGTTGCTGACGACGGTCAGCAACGAGGCCCGGCTGGCGCCGCGCCGCCGCAAGAACCGCAACTTCCATCCGGCCGACGATTATCCGGGGCATCGCCTGCTCAACGGCATCGAGCCCGATTCCTACGTGATGCCGCATTGCCATTACGATCCGCACAAGGATGAAACCATCCTCTGCCTGCGCGGCCGCCTGGGCGTTGTCCTTTTTTGCCCTTCTGGCGAGGTCGACCGCAGCATTGTGCTGGCACCGGCCGGTGAGGTGGTCGGCATCGATATTCCGCACGGTGTTTTCCATACGGTGCTGGCCCTGGACAGTGGTACGGTGTTTTTCGAAGCCAAGGCCGGCCCCTATGTGCCGCTGAGTCTTGCGGAAAGGGCGGCGTGGGCCCCGGCCGAGGGCTCGCCCGAGGTGGCGCCTTACCTGGCCGCGCTGCACCGCCTGTTCGCGTGAACTAGTGGCGCGTTTCCAGCCAGTGCAGCAGTAGTTTGTAAAGCAGGCTCGGGTCGACCGGCTTGCCGATGTGGTCGCTCATGCCGGCCTTCAGGCATAGCTGGCGGTCTTCCTCGAAGGCATTGGCGGTCATCGCGATGATCGGTGTCCGGACATGCGCCGGCAGTTGCCGGATCAGCCGGGTCGCTTCAATGCCATCCATCACCGGCATCTGCATGTCCATCAGGATCAGGTCGTAGGCGTTGCGGCCGGCCAGGTCGACGGCTTCGCGACCATTGCCGGCAGTGTCGATCGACCAGCCGATATCGTGCAGGATGGCCAGTGCGACTTCCATGTTGATCGGGTTGTCTTCGGCGATCAGCAACCGGGTGCGGCCAAAGCGCTGGCGCAGGTCCTGCTCGGCCGCCTGCGATACGGCGCCGGCCGTTTGCCGGGTGTCGGCCTCCTTGATCGGCAGCAGCGGAATGGCGCACCAGAAGCGGCTGCCCTGCCCCAACTCGCTGTCGACGCCGATCTGGCCGCCCATCAGTTCGCTGAGACGGCGGCAGATGGCGAGCCCTAGGCCGGTGCCGCCGAACTGGCGCGTCGTCGACATGTCGGCCTGTTCAAAGGCCTGGAACAGCCGATCCCGGCTCTCCGGCGGGATGCCGATGCCGGTGTCGATGACTTCCAGGCGCAGCCAGGCGATGGCCGGGCTTTCCTCGCTGATCTCGGCGCGGACGGTGATGCTGCCGGCCCTGGTGAATTTGATCGCATTGCTCAGCAGGTTGAGCGCGATCTGCTTGAGTTGCAGGGGGGCGCCGAGAAACAGGTGGTCGAGGCCGGGGGCGATTTCGCAATGCAGTGCGAGCTGTTTGGCCTGCCATTTGTCGGCCAGCGACTGGATGGCATCTTCGAGCAGACGTTTGGCGTTGAACTCGCGTTGCTCGATCTGCAGCTTGCCGGATTCGATTTTCGAGATGTCGAGAATGTTGTTGATGATGTCGAGCAGATGGTCGGCCGAGTGCGTGATCTGCGCCAGCTGGTGCTGGGTCTCGCTGTCGCTGGCGTGTTTGCGGAGTTGATGCGTGAAGCCGATGATGGCATTCATCGGCGTGCGGATTTCGTGGCTCATGTTGGCGACGAAGGCACTCTTCGCCCGACTGGCCTGTTCCGCTTCATTCTTGGCGCCGACCAGTTCCGAAGTGCGCTCGGCCACCCGGCGTTCGAGCAGGGCGCGTTCGGCTTCCAGTTCGGCGGTGTTGCGCTGCAACTCTCTGACCACATCGCTCAGGCTGCGGTCGCGCTCCTCGATGGTTCCGGCCATCTCGTTGAACGACCTGGCCAGCGTGCCGATCTCGTCGCTGGCCTGCTCGTCGCTGCGGGCCTTGAAGTTGCCGGCGGCAAAATCGCCGGCCTTGGCCTCCAGGTTGGCCAGGCGCCGGGCAACCTGACGCGAGATCAGCCAGCCGAGGGCGAGAAAAACGATGCCGAAGCCCAGCATCTGGTTGAACAGGTTGCCGAGCCAGAGTTGCTGGGTGCGTTCGCGGACATCGCGCAAGGGAATCTTGATGCTCATCACGCCGCGCAGGTCGCCCAGCTTGTAGTCATAGGCCTGGTCATACTGGCGACGGATCGTTTCCGGAGCGCTCTCGCGGCTGCCGTGGCATTGCAGGCAGTAGGCCTCAACCCAGATCGGGCTGGTGAAGTGGAAGTAGCGCTCGCCCTGGGCGCCGCCGATTTCCTGCTTGAACTCGCTGTCCTTCGGGTGGCTGCGAAACCATTCGATGGCCCGCATTTCATCGGCATCGGCCTGGTTGGCCGGATTGCGCGGCGTATCCGAGACATTGTTGAAAATCAGGCCGCCTTTCGACCAGTTCTGCAGATCGGCCGATATGCGCGACATGGCGTGGGCCGGCAGAAAGCCGAGCGTCTTGTCGGTCAACTCGATGCCGCTGTCGATGAACTGATGGTGATAGACGCGGCGTACCGCCATCAGCGTCGCGCGCAGGTTCAGCGCTTCCTGATAGGCGCTCTGCTCGACGTAGCGTTCGAGCTTGTAATAGTTGAGGGCGAGGCTCAAAGCCAGCGAGGCAAGCATCAGCCCCCCCATCCAGAGCCAGATCTTGGCCCGGAGTTTCATGCCGTCCTTCGGCAGGGGGAGGGGAGGGATATTGCTTCTGGCATCAGCGCATTGTCATGCGCCAGGGATTTATATAATTTGATGAATATCAAATACAGTATGGAAGTGTTTGATTTCAAACGACCATGTCGGATTTGAAGCCGATGCGAACCGCACCCCAGTGCCGGCCGTTGATGACAATCGGCATCGAGAGGTCGTTGAGGATTTCGCCGGTGTCGCGGACATAGGTCTGGAACAACGAGGACTTCTGGTTGCGGGCCAGTTTGATGCCGACCGGGTCGTTGAAGATCCGCTTGTGCCGGCACTTGGTCAGGTCGATCGCCGGATCGCCGCTCGGGGCATTCGAGAAGATGCCGTTGTGGGCCGGCGCGTAGCCGTTGCTGTCGACGGCCAGCGAGTAGGTCAGCCCCGGCACGTCGCGCAACGTGTCGTCGTACAGACGGGTCAGTTCGCTGTCGCACTGGCCGTCGTAGGCTGTCGTGAACCGTTTGGGGTTCGAGCCGGGGATATCCTTGTAGGCCTGGTCGAAAACATTGACGCCGCGTTCGGCCAGGCGCTGCAGGATGCCGGCCACGTCGTCGCGGAAGGCGGCGCACTTGTCGTGCAGCGTATCGAACTTGCTGTTGCCAGTGCGGAAATCGGCCAGCGTGCATTGCAGGTCTTCAGTCGATTCGCGCAGGGTTTTCGCCGAATCCAGACACTGCTTCATGCGGCCGGAGATATCGAGCGAATGATTGCGGATTTCCTCAACCTCGCCGTGGATCGTCTGATTGCTCTCGCGCAGGTTGTAGATGGCGGAAGAAATCGTCGACAACTGCTCGGTCGTCTGCCGGAAGTCGCCCACCATTGTGGTCAGGTCGGCGGCCGAGGTTTCGATGTATTCGTTGGCACGGGTCACCTCGCCGACGATGGTCTGGGTCTTGGCCGAAGTGTCGGAAACGAGATTGATCATCGACTGGGTATTCTGGCCAATGACCTGGGTTGCCGTCTTGACCTTTTCCGCCAGTTTTCGCACTTCGTCGGCGACCACGGCAAAGCCGCGCCCGGCTTCGCCGGCCCGGGCCGCCTCGATCGCCGCGTTGAGGGCGAGCAGGTTGGTCTGGTCGGAAATATCGTTGATCAGCGAAACGATTTCGTTGATCTTCATCGAACTGGTGTGCAGTTCACCGACCGTGGACGAGAAGTGCTCGATATGCTGGTTGGTCGAGCGCATCGTGCTCGCCACGGTTTCCATCTGGGTCAGCGAGCGCTGCGCGAGATCGAGATTGTTCTTGGTCGAGGCCTGGATGGCATCGGAGTTGGTAGCGACTTCGCCGACCGCCATATTGACCCGGTTGCTCGATTCAAAAACAGCGCTGGCCAGCGCTTCCTGGCGCCGCACCGCGTCGTCGGTCAGTTGCACCAGGTGGTTCATGCGGGCGGCGTCGGCGGCAATGCTGACGCTGCGTTCGCGGGCGTGGGAGATCAGGCCGCGGACGCGGCTGAAAAAGCGGTTGATATTGGCCGAAATGCGTCCTTCGGCATCGTGGCCAGTGGTGCCGACGGTCAGCGAGAGATCGGCGCTACCTTCGGCAATGGCGGCCAGGTCGCGGTCGATCTTGTTGAGCGAGGCGCTTTTTCCAAACAAGCCCATGAATGTCTCCTGCGTATATTTTTTTTGAGGCCGGCCCGACTGGCGGCAAAGAGGGGCGGCTGAATGGCAAAACAGCACCTGGAAGGTGCTGTTCGTTCGGTCAGTAGGGGCGCTGGCGGGCGGCCAGTCGGCCGAGCAGGAAACCCTTGATTTCGTGGAAGGGAATCGGCTTGCCAAAAATGGTGACATCGGCCGGGACACCCTTATGGAGGACTTCTTCGCGGTCGATGGCGCTGACGACGATGATGTCCATGCGGGCAAGGTCCGGGTTGGCGCGTAGATGACGGATCATTTCGAAACCGTCCATGCCCGGCATCATCAGGTCGGCGATCAGGATGTCGGGGGCATTCTGGCCGACTTGCATCAGACCTTCGAACCCGTTATTGACCAGGCGCAGCTTGATCGGCAGGTTCCAGTGTTCGAAGGTGGCGCGGTACAGCGCCTGCAGGGTCGGGTCGTCTTCGGCAATCAGGACGTCGAGTTGGCCGCCGCTTTCCTGGACGCTCGGGGTCAGGGTCCGGCGGCGGGCCAGCATGGCCTCGACCGAGGCGGTCGGGATGCGGCGATGGCCGCCCGCTGTCTTCCAGGCCTCCAGCGCGCCGCTCTCCACCATGTTCTGCACAGTGCCCAGAGAAACACCAAGGCGCAGTGCCGCCTGGCGGGTGCTGAGGAATTCCGAGTCGGCCATCATTTTTCCAGAATTGCAAAAGTGCTAAATTCTAGCCCCTTCCGGCCTGTTTTTGTAGCGTAAAAAAACCCCGATTAACAAGTAGTAATCGGGGTTGGCGGAAAGCGCACCGTCCAGCGGTGCGATTTCAGTGTCTTTTACAGCTTCCTGGCGTTCTTTGCCAGGTAGGCGGCAACGCCTTCGGTCGAGGCGACCATGCCGGGCTTGCCCTTGTTCCAGCCGGCCGGGCAGACTTCGCCATGCTCTTCGAAGAATTGCAGGGCATCGACCATGCGCAGCATTTCGTCGATGTTGCGACCGAGCGGCAGCATATTGACGACCTGATGCATGACGACGCCATCCTTGTCGATCAGGAAGGAACCGCGCAGCGCAACGCCGGCTTCTTCGAGTTCGACGTCATAGGCGCGGCAGATGTCGTGCTTGATGTCGGCGACCAGCGGATAGCCGACCTGGCCGATGCCGCCGTCCTTGACTGCGGTGTTCTTCCAGGCCAGGTGGGTGAACTGGGAATCGATGGAAACGCCGATCACTTCGACGCCGCGCTGCTTGAATTCTTCCAGGCGGTGATCGAAGGCGATCAGTTCGGATGGGCAGACGAAGGTGAAGTCGAGCGGGTAGAAGAACAGGACAACCGGCTTGCCCTTGAAGTGGGAGAGCGTCAGGTCCTTGATTTCATTGTTGCCGTAGACGGCAGTGGCGGTGAAGTCGGGGGCTGGCTTGCCAACGAGAACGGCCATGGTGATCTCCTTATGATGATTTGATCTGGGGTTGGGGTAAGCGGCGAATTTAGCGAAGGCCCGTTTTGCTGTCAAACCGGCCGGGCTTGCCAGCAAGCGCGTTGGCACTGGCATAATCACAAAATCAAAATAATGACGGTTGCCAAAACCGGTGGAGGGGTGGGGCGTGTTGAAGGTGCTGGTTTTCATGCCGGTGCTGGGGGCGGCGGCGGTGGCTGTGCTGCCGGCCCGGCGCGCCTTGCCGCTGTGGCAGCTGACGATGCTGTTCGCGCTGGCGGCGCTGGCCTATGTCGGCTGGCTGGCGGCGCGCTTCGACCCGGCCGGTGCGGCGATCCAGATGTTGGACAGCCGGGCCTGGAATGCCCGGCTCGGCACCTACTTCGCCCTCGGCGTCGATGGCATTTCGCTGGCCATGCTGCTGTTGACCGCCTTGCTCAGCCTGGTAGCCGTGCTCGTGTCGCGGCGGATGGAGGCGGGGGCGCGGCTCTATTTCGTCCTTGTCCTGCTTCTCGAATCGGCGATGTTCGGCGTGTTCACCGCTCGCGACTGGTCGCTGTTCTATGTCTTCTGGGAGGCGACGCTGTTGCCGCTGTTCTTCCTGATCGACCGTCTGGGCGGCCCGAACCGGCAGAAGGCGGCGCTCAATTTCTTTCTGTATACGCTGGGCGGTTCGGTCTTCATGCTGGTCGCGCTGCTCTTTCTCTATGACGCGGCGCCCGGCCACAGCTTTGCGATGGCCGACATGGCCGAGGGCGGACGAGGCCTGCCGCTGCCGACGCAATTGCTGATCTTCGCCGGCCTGTTCATCGGCTTCGGCGTCAAGATGCCGGTTTTTCCGCTGCACGGCTGGTTGCCGCTGGCCCACGTCGAGGCGCCGAGCCCGGTCTCCATCCTGCTCTCCGGCGTGCTGCTCAAAATGGGCGCCTACGGCCTGATCCGCGCCGCCGAAACGCTGCCCGCCGCCTTGCTGGCGACGCAGGACTGGCTGGCCATCCTGGCCTTGATCAGCCTGCTCTACGGCGGCATCCTCGCCTGGCGGCAGCAGGACTTGAAGGCGATGGTCGCCTACTCGTCGATCTCGCATATGGGCGTCGTCCTGCTCGGCATCGCCACGCTGAACGTCACCGGCCTGACCGGCGCGGTGTTCCAGATGGTGGCGCACGGGCTGAGCGCCGGCACCCTGTTCCTGATCGTCGGTCTGCTTTACCAGCGGACGCACAGCCGCGATCTGGCCGACTACCACTCGCTGCTCGGCCAAGCGCCGCGCTTTGCTTTCTTCATCGCTTTCGCGCTGCTCGCGGCGATCGGCCTGCCGGGCAGTGCCGGCTTCATCGCCGAACTGCATGCCCTGCTCGGCGGCTTCGTGCGCTGGGGTGGCTGGGTGCTGCTGCTCGGCCTGGCCATGCTGATCGGCGCCGCCTACAGCCTGCGCGTCATCGGTCGCCTGTGCCTGCCGGGCCCGGCAATGGTGCTGGCCGACATGACGCGGACCGAGACAAGTGCCGCCGCCATCCTCTGCGCCGCGCTGCTGCTGCTCGGCCTGTGGCCGGCGCCGCTGCTCGATCTGGTGGCGGGCAGCGTCGGCCAGCTCAGCCGTTTGTTCGGGAGTTGAGATGGCGGGCGACCTGGACGATCTGCCGATCCGCGAGCGCCTGCAGCACTGGGTCGAGCACCTCTGCCACATCCTGCCGGCGCAAGCGCCGATCCGCGATTTCGTCCATCACAACACGCTGCACGGCTTCCAGCACCTGCCATTCGCGGAAGCCCTGGGCGCCGCCCGGCGCCTGAGCGGGGCCCAGGTCTATTGGCCGGAGGCCAACTTTCACGCCGCCTATGCCGCCGGCCGGATCGGCCCCGACGATTTGCAGGCGGCGCTCGACGATGCCGGCCTGGCCGGGCTCGAGGCGGAAGTGATCCGCGGCCTGCGCCGGCGGGACATCCTGGCGGCCAGCTTGCGCGAGCCGCTGACCCCGCCGACAGCGCATCGCACAGCTTGGGCGGCGCGCGAAACGGGCGGTTTGGCCGACCCCATTTTTGCCATTTCCGGCACGTTGACCGCAGGCATTGCCGAGGAAGTGCCCGAAACCTGGGAAGGGGCCGCACTGGCCCGCTGGAACGCCCTTTGCGAGCGGGTCGGTCGGGACTGGACGCTGCGCAGCCTGCTCGAATACCTGAGCGGCGAGGACGTGCTGGAAAAAGTGCGCAGCAGCTTGCAGCGCCATCTGGCGGCCCATCTCGATCTGGGCGTCGCCGCCTGGCGCAATCCGCAGCAGTGGCAGGGCTTCTTCGCCGCCTGGCGGGCCAGCGCCGGGCAGGACCTGGCCTGGGAAATCGACGATCTGCACAACGTACGCGAAGAGATCGTTCATCTGCCCGAACAGGCGCTTGATGTGCTGGTCGATGAACTGGGTCGCCTGCTGCCCGACGAGCAACTGTGGCCGGGCTACCTCGAACGGCTGGCCCTGGAGCAGCCGGGCTGGGCCGGCATGTTCCTGTGGCGTGACCGCAACCCGGGGCGGGGCGACGGCACCGGCGTCGCGATGCTCGACTACCTGGCCGTCCGCGTGTTGCTCGAACGCCTGCTCTGTGAAGACCTGATCCGCCGGCTGACCGGCGTGCCGATGGGCTTCGACGAACTGCGCGGCTACTTCACCACCGAACTGGCCGAGTTCGCGGTCCGCGACGCGCTGCGCCGGGGCGAGCTGAACGAAGAATTGCAGCACCGCGCCGCCCGCCTGCTCGAACCGGACGAACATGCCCCGGTGGACGACGCGGCCTGGGCAGCGCTGGCTGCCAGTATCGCGGCTAGCCGCCAGACAACGGCGCCGGCCGTGGCGGCCCGGCGGCTGGCCGGCCTGCTCGGGCAACTGGCGCTGACCCCGGCTGAAGCGGCCGGCCTGAGCCCTGACGATGCCATCGCCTTGCTCGCCGCCGCCGACAGCCTGGACGAACTGGCCCGCGGCCAGGTCTGGCTGTTGGCCTACGAACGCCATTACCGCGAACAGTTGTTCGCCGCGCTGAACGCCAATCAGGCGCGCCAGTACAGCCCGCCGATGCCCTCGGCCCAGGTCATCATGTGCATGGACGACCGTGAGGAAGGGACGCGTCGGCATCTCGAAGAGATCGCGCCGGATATCGCGACTTACGGCGCCGCCGGCTTTTTCGGCGTGCCGATCTACTGGCAGGGGCTGGACGATGCCGACAAGACGGCGCTCTGTCCGGTCGTCGTCCAGCCGACGCATCTGGTCCGCGAAACGGCCGAGCCCGGGGCCGAAGCCGCGCTGGCCGCGCATGCCGCTCGCCGCGAAAAACGGTTGCGCTGGCGCGAGCGGCTCTATCAGACGACGCGTCGCGCCGCATTCGGCGGCCCGCTGCTGAGCAGCCTGGCGGCGGTGCCGGCACTTGCCGCATTGACCGCGACGACGCTCGCCCCCGGCTGGTTCGGCGAGGCGCTGCAGCGCTGGCGACGCGGCTACGAAGGGCCGGTGGCCAGCCAACTGGCGCTCAACGCGGTCGGTGATGAAGCCGGCACGCCGAGCGCGCCGCAAGCCGGTTTGAGCGATGCCGAGCAGGTCGACCGCGTCGCTGCCTTCCTGCGCATGATCGGCCTGAGCGAAGGCTTCGCGCCGCTCGTCCTGCTGCTCGGCCACGGTTCCGGCAGCCGCAACAATCCGCATCTTGCCGCCTACGACTGCGGTGCCTGTTCCGGCCGGCACGGCGGGCCGAACGCCCGCGTCTTCGCGGCGATGGCCAACCGCCCCGAGGTCCGGCGCGGCCTGGCCGAACGCGGTGTGTGCATCCCGGCCAGCAGCTGGTTCGTCGCCGCCGAACACAATACCTGCGACGACGCGATTGCCTGGTATGACCTCGATGACGTGCCCGAGCCTTTCCAGGCGGCACTCGACAAACTACTGCAGCAGTTGAACGAAGCCTGCCGGGCGCATGCCGCCGAGCGCTGTCGCCGGCTGGCTTCGGCCCCGTTCAAGCCATCGCCGTGGCAGGCCCGGCAGCACGTCGTCGGGCGCAGCCACGATATTTCGCAGGCCCGGCCCGAACTCGGCCACGCGACTAATGCCGCCGCCTTCATCGGCCGCCGCCAGATGAGCCGCGGCCTCTTTCTCGACCGCCGCGTCTTTTTGATTTCCTACGACCCGACCGGCGACGATGATGGCCGCCTGGTCGAAAACATCCTGCTGGCCGCCGGCCCGGTCGGGGCCGGCATTGCCCTCGAATACTATTTCTCGACGGTCGATAACGAGCGTTTCGGTTGCGGTTCGAAGATCACCCACAACATCACCGGCCTGTTCGGCGTCATGGAGGGCGCCGATTCCGACCTGCGTACCGGCCTGCCCTGGCAAATGGTCGAGATCCACGAGCCGATGCGTCTGCTCGTCGTCGTCGAACAGACGCCGGCGGTGCTGGCGGCCATTCTCCAGCGTCAGCCGCCGCTGCAGGAGCTGATCGACAACGCCTGGATCGTTTTGGCTTCTAAATGCCCGTTTACCGCAGGCATCGCGCTGTATTGCCCGCGCCGCGGCTGGTTGCCCTGGTCCGGGTCGGCCGTGCTGCCGCAGGTGGCACAGTCGGCCGCCTGGTTTGCCGGCGAATCGGGGCCGCTGCCGCCGGCCGTCATCCTGGGGGCGCACGCATGAATCCGCTGTTGCACAGTCTGTCCGACGCCATCTGGCTGGTCCCGGCCCTGTCGCTGCTCGCCGTCGTCGTCACTGCCGCCCGCGTTCTGCTTGGGCGGGCGGTCGGCGATGCGGCCGAGCCGCTCACCGCCCGCCTCGCCTCGCTCGCTGCTTTCGCCGGTCTCGTCTTGCTGCTGGCGATCGACGGTCTGGCGCTGGCGCACGGTGCGCCGGGCCATCGCCGCCTCGGCCACTGGTTCGGCAGCGGCAACTGGGAGGCGACCTTCTCCTTCCTGCTCGACCCGCTGTCGCTGAGCATCAGTACGCTGACGGCGCTGATCGGCTGGCTGGTCATCCGTTTTTCGGCCAATTACCTGCATCGCGAGGCCGGTTTTCACCGTTTCTTCATCGCGCTCTCCTTCTTCCTGGCCGGCATCCAGCTCGTACTGCTCGCCGGCAACGGCTTGCTCGCCTTCGTCGGCTGGGAGATGTGCGGTGTCTCCTCATTCCTGCTCATCGGCTACGCCTGGCAGCGCCCGGTGGCGACCGGCAATGCGCTGTTCGCCTTCGTCACCAATCGCGGTGGCGATGCCGGTTTTCTGCTGGCCCTCGGCCTGGCCGCGGCCTGGCTTGGCGGTTTCGAATGGACGGCGCTGTCCAGGGCTTCGCAGATCAGCGTCGTCAATGACCGCTTGCTGGTCATCGGCTTCGTCATCGCGGCGCTTGCCAAGTCGGCGCAACTACCGTTCACGCCGTGGATCACCCGGGCGCTGGAAGGGCCGACGCCGTCGTCGGCCATTTTCTACGGCGCGGTGATGGTGCATGCCGGCGTCTATCTGCTGCTCCGGCTGGAACCCTTGTTGCTGCAGGTGCCCGACGTGATGTTCGGGCTGGTCCTGGCCGGTGCGCTGACCGCGCTCTACGCCTGGTTGTGCGGCCTGGTGCAGAGCGACGTCAAGTCGGCGCTGGTCTTCGCCACCGTGTTCCAGGTGGCGCTGATGTTCGTTGAAATCGGCCTCGGCTGGACGACGCTGGCGCTTGTTCATCTCTGCCTGCATGCCGCGTGGCGGGCCTGGCACTTCCTGCTGGCGCCGTCCTGGCTGGTGCTGACCCGGCAGCGGCCGCCGCCACCGCCGGCCTGGCTGTGCCGCAACCAGTTGCTGTATACGGCGGCGCTGCAGCGTTTCTGGCTCGACAAGCTGAGTGAGGTTCTGCTCGTCAAGCCGACCGAGTCCTTCGCGCGCGACGTGCGCGGCCTGGAGGAGCATTTCATCGACCATGCCATCGGCCAGCCGGGGCAGGGCCAGGCGGTCCATGCCGAGCGTCCGCTGGTGCTGGCCGACGGCTTGCCGGGCCAGGCGCTGGCCGCCGTCTCGGACGCCCTGCAGAGGATCGAGAACCGCCTGCTGCTGCGCGGCCGCGGCGGCACGGCGGAAAAGCTGCTGCACCGGCTGGGCAGCTATCTGCGCACGCTGGAAGGCCTGCTCGAACAGCCGCGCTATCTGATGATGGCGGTGATGGCGACTTTTGTGGTGATCCTGTGATGAACGGCACGCTCGGCAGCCTCAGCGAAGTTTTCTGGTACGAACAGGCCGGCCTGCCCTTGCTGCTGCTCCTGCAATTGCTGCCGCTGTTCGGCGCCGCCGTGGTTTTTGCCTTCAAGGAGCGGTCGACCGCAGTCCTCGCCGGCAAGCTCTTCGCGCTGGCCGAACTGCTGCTCGCCATCGTCGTCGTCAGCCGTCTCCAGCCGACCAGCACCGCCCTGCAACTGGCCGAGCGCTTCGCGCCGCTGGCCTACCATGTCGGGGTCGATGGGGTCAGCCTGATCTTCGTGCTGGTCGCCGCCTTGCTGACCTTCCTGATGACGCTGTACGGCATGAGCCGCGGCATGATTTCGCCGGGCCGGTTGTTCGCCGTGCTGTTGCTGGCCGAGGCCGGCCTGGTCGGGATGCTGGTGACGCTCAATGTCGCCTGGTTTGCCGCCTTTTCGGCGCTGGAATTGTGGGCGGTCGTCTATCTGCTCCGGCGCTGGGCCTCGTCGCATGCCGAAACCCAGGCCCTGGCGCGTTTTGTTCAGTACCAGGCTTTCGGCTGGGGGCTATTTGCCGCCGGCTGCGTCGTGCTCGGCTGGGGGCATGCCGAAGCGCATGCCGGGCGCTGGAGTTTCGACCTGTTTGATCTGATCGGCGCGGTGCCGGTCGGCAAGTTCCAGACGGCGGCCTTCTACCTGCTGTTTTACGGGCTGGCGGTGCGCACGCCGCTCTTTCCGCTGCACGGCTGGCTGCCGAACATGGCGCAGCACGGCCTGATCGCCGTCGCCCCGGCGCTGATGGTCGGCGTCAAGGTCGGCATCTACGGCATGTTCCGCTTCGTGCTGCCGCTGACCCCGGTCGCCGTCGAGTACTGGCAGCCTTACGTCGTCGGCTTCGCCGGGGCCGGTGTTTTCTTCACCGCTGCGCTTGCTTTCCAGCAGACCAACCTGCGCCGCCTGCTTGCCTTTGCCGTGGTCAGCCACACCAGCCTGCTGGTGATTGGCGTTTTCAGTCTGCACGAAGCCGGCATTCAGGGGGCGATGTTGCTCGCCGCCAATTTCGGGCTGGCGGCGACCGGCATGTGGTTCATCGTCGGCTTCGTTTTCCGCCGTACCGGGACGACCGAGTTGCACGAACTGTCCGGCCTCTTCGAGCGCATTCCCTTCCTCGCCATCGCCTTTCTCGGCTTCGGCCTGGCCATTGTCGGCATGCCCGGCACGCCAGGTTTCGACGCCGCCCACTTGATCCTTGAGGCGGCTATCGACCAGTTTGGGGCGCTGCTCACGGTGGCGACCGCGCTCGGCAACGTCGCCGCGGCCGGCTTCCTGCTCTGGGCCTTCCAGCGAGCCTTCCTGTCGCAGGCAAAAAGCGGTGCCTACGATGTGGACCGCACGCTGCCGATGGAATATGTCGTCTGCGGCATCGCGCTGGCCGCCATGCTGGCCATCGGCTTCTTCACCGAACCCTGGCTGCATTTGACCGAAAGCGCCAGCCAGGCGGCGGCTGCGAGGTTTGCCCGATGAAACTGCCGCTGCTCTCGCTGCTCGTCTTCCTGCCGCTGCTCGGCGCCGGCCTGCTCTGGTTGCTGCCGGCCCGCGCCACCCGCTGGTTGACGGCGGCGAGCATGCTGGCGACGCTGGCGCTCGGCGTGGCGGCGCTGGTCGCCTACCAACCGGCCGGAGCGCGCTTCCAGTTGCTCGAACAGGCGAGCTGGATTGCCAGCCTGAACGTGCATTACCGGCTCGGCGTCGATGGCCTGTCCATCCTCTTCCTGCCGGCCACCGCCTTGCTCTTCCTCGGTTCGCTGGTCGCCTGCTGGAATGTCGTGCAGACCTCGGCCCGGCTGCATTACAGCCTGTTGCTGCTGTTGCAGACGGCGATCCTAGGCATCTTCTGCGCCCTCGACACCGTGCTGTTCTTCGTCTTCTGGGAACTGACGCTGGTGCCGCTCTACTTCCTGCTCGGCCGCTGGGGTGTCAGTAGCAGCAGCCCGCAGGCGGCGGCGCGCTATTTCCTGCTCATGCTGGCCGGCGGCATCCCGCTGCTGCTCGCTTTCGTCCTGCTCGCCGCCAGCCAGCCGGTGCCGACCTTCGACCTGACGGTGCTGCTCGACGCCCAGCTGCCGCGCTCGACGCAGACGGCGGTATTCCTGCTCTGCCTGCTCGGTTTCGGCGTCAAGGTGCCGCTGGTGCCGATGCATACCTGGTTGCCGCAGTTCGCGCTGGCCGCGCCGGGCTCGCTGACTGCCCTGCTGCTCGGCCTCAAGCTCGGTGCTTTCGGCCTGATCCGCTTTGCCGTGCCACTGGCCCCGGCCGCGGCGCAGGACATGCACTGGCTGCTGGCCGGCCTCGGCACCGTCGCCATCCTCTACGGCGCGGTCGGCATGCTGGCCCAGACCAATCTGCGGGTCGGCCTGGCCTACGCCAGCATCTGCCACGTCGGCCTGGCCGTGCTCGGCCTGGCGTCCTTCACGGCGCAGGGTACGCAGGGCGCGGTGTCGCTGCTGCTCAGTTTTTCGGTGGCGACCGGCGGCGCTTTCCTGCTTCTCGAATTCCTCCGTCAGCGGACCGGTTCGACCGACATCCATGCCCTGGGCGGCGCCGCCAAAACCATGCCGCTGCTTGCCACCGGCTTCCTGATCTGCGGCCTGGCCGGGGTCGGCATGCCGGGGACCAGCAGTTTTCCCGGCGAGTTCCTGTTGATCATCGCCGCGCTGCACAGCCATACCGGGGCCGGCATGGCGGCGCTGTTTGGCCTGTCGATCGCGGCCGGCGGCTTCCTGGCACTTTATCGCAAGGCCTTCTTCGGTCCGGTGACGCGGCCGGAAGTGAGCCAGGCGCAGGATCTGCGGCCGCGCGAATGGGCCGTGCTGGTGGCGCTGATCGTGATGATCGTGGCGATCGGCATTTACCCGGGGCCGTGGATCGAGATCGTCCGCCCGGCCGCCGAGGCCTGGGCGGCCGGACTGGCGCGTTGAGACGGCGGGGCGTCGCCCGCCGCGGGTTGTTGCTGCTTTAGACCTTCTTGACGAATTCCGTCTTCAACTGCATGGCGCCGATGCCGTCGATCTTGCAGTCGATGTCGTGATCGCCGTCGATCAGGCGGATGTTCTTGACCTTGGTGCCGACCTTGACGACCGACGACGAGCCCTTGATCTTCAGGTCCTTGATCACGGTGACGGTGTCGCCGTCCTGCAGCACATTGCCGTTGGCGTCCTTCCACACCTTGGCCTGCTCGGCGCTCTCGGCGCCGGCTTCCTTGCTCCATTCGTGGGCGCATTCAGGACAGACGTACATGCTGCCGTCTTCGTAGGTGAATTCAGAACTGCACTGCGGGCATTTCGGCAAATCGCTCATGGTTTTTCCTAGTTAGTAATCTTCTTCGCTGCCGCCCATCAGGTTGGGCAGCAGGATGTAGGCGCGCTGCAGGGCGGCCGCGAGGTCGGCGCAGACGTTGTCGTCGCCGAGGTGGTCGATGAAACCGGAGCGGTAGAGCAGCGAGCCGGGTTGCGAGTTGAGGCCGCAGACGAGCAGCGTGCAGCCACGCTTCTTCAATTTGTCGAGCAGGTTTTCCAGACCTTCGAGGCCGGTGGTGTCGAGCTGGATCAGTTGCGTCATGTCGAGGATGACGACTTCCGGATGGCCGGCCGCCGGGTCGAGCAGCGCTTCGAGCTTGTTCACGGCGCCGAAGAACAGTGAGCCAAACAACTGCCAGGCGGCGACGCGCATCGAGCCGTCCGGGTAGAGGAATTGCGGTTCGCTGGCTTCTTCGCGCAAGTGGCGGCGCTCGACGCGGGTCAGTTCCGACATCCGGTAGATGAAGAACAGGCAGGCCAGCACCATGCCGAGCTCGACGGCGATGGTCAGGTCGAAGACGACGGTGACGAAGAATGTGGCGAGCAGGATGACCCGGTAGTTGTAGGAGTAGCGGCGCAGTTCCTTGAATTCGTGCCATTCGCCCATGTTGACCGCAACCACCATGACAATTGCCGACAAGGTGGCGAGCGGCACGTAGGCGGCAAGCGGCGCGGCGACCAGCACGATCCCGAGCAGGACCAGGGCGTGGATGATGCCGGCAATCGGCGTCCGGCCACCGGTCTTGACGTTGGTCGTGGTGCGGGCAATGGCGCCGGTCGCCGCGAAGCCGCCGAAGAGCGGGGCGACGATGTTGGCCAGGCCCTGGGCGATCAATTCCTGGTTGGGGTCGTGGCGGTCGTCGATCTGGCTGTCGGCGACGCGGGCCGAGAGCAGCGATTCGATGGCACCGAGCAGGGCGATGGTGATGGCCGGCGAAATCAGCTTGCCGAAATCGTGGATCGACAGGCTGGGCAAGCCGATGTTGGGCAGTTCCTGCGGAATGCCGTTGAAGCGGCTGCCGATGGTCTCGACCGGCAGGTCAAACAAATAAGCGACCAGCGTGCCGACGACCAGCACGGCGAGCGGCCCCGGGGCTCGGCGCAGCACGCCAACGTACTGGGCCAGCTTGTTGTAGAAAATCAGGAAGACGAAGCAGGTGCTGGCCAGGCCGAGCGTCGGAAGGTCCACGGTATGGGCGTGGGCGGCCAGCGTCTTGATGCGGAGAAAGAACTCGGCCGGCAGGCTGTCGATCTTCAGGCCGAAGAAATCCTTGAGCTGGGCGAGAAAGATGACGACGGCGATGCCGTTGGTGAAGCCGATGACGACGGTGACCGGGATGAAGCGGATCAGTTGTCCCATCCGGGCGAGGCCCATGCCGAGCAGGAAAAGGCCGGCCAGGATGGTCGCCCCCATCAGGTTGGCGAAGCCGTGCATGGCGACGATGCCATAGATGATGGGAATGAAGGCGCCGGTCGGGCCGCCGATCTGCACCCGCGAGCCGCCGAACAGCGAAATGATCAGGCCGGCGACGATCGCCGTCCAGATGCCGGCCGTCGGCGAGCAGCCGGAGGCGATGGCGAAGGCCATGGCCAGTGGGAGGGCTAGTACGCCAACCGTGATGCCCGCCGCGAGATCCTTGCCGAACTGCGCGCGGTCGTAGCTTGGCAGGCAATCCAGCAGCTTGGGGCGGAAGGCGATTTTCATGGCGCACGCTCTCGGGAGAAGCGTTGGATTATATGAGCAGGCGATTATTCGTCAATGTTAATCATATGTTAACATGATGCAATCCGACTGATTGGAGGCCGCGATGGAAAAGCGTACCGCCCGCCTGACCTTATTGATTGATCCGCAGAAAAAACAGATTTTCGAAGAAATTTGCGCGGCGCAGGACCTGACCCCGTCGCAGGTCGTGCGCAAGCTGATCCGTCAGTACATCATCGACAATGCCGGCAGCCGCGAGCTGCCGGAGTGGCTGAAGGCGGCCGGCAAGGCCGGCGACTGACTAGCTTTCGTCCGGCTCGACCGGGGGCTTGGGGCGCACCTTGTCGGGGTGGTGGATGGCGATGTACTGGTCGTAGCGGGCCTGCATTTCCGGGCCCTGCTTGTGGATCTCGCGCAGGATGCGGGTGACCGCCCAGATCATGACGACGACGCCGCCCGCGGTGCAGGCCACGGCTTCGGCGGTCGACGTCGGAAAATTGGCAAAAATGGCGCCTTTCTGGGCGGGGAACCAGCTGGCCCCGACACCGACGCAGGACAGGCCGAAGACGTCGGCCATCGCGTAAAGAAAGATCGGGCCGGTCAGGCGCGGGCGGGGCGGGCGAATCGGGTTATTGAGCATGGGCCGTGGCTATAATGCGAGAAATTCCCATTTTGCCCGAAGAAGGTGCCGTCGTATGCTGAGGTTTCCCCGTATATCGCTGATTGCCGCTTTGCTGATGACGAGCGGTCTGGTTCACGCCGACATCAAGGTCGGCATCATCGCTTCCTCGACCGGGCCGACCGCGGTGGTCGGCATTCCGCAAAAGAACACGGCGGCCCTGCTGCCGACCGAAATCGCCGGCCAGAAGGTCGAATACATCGTGCTCGACGACGCCTCCGATCCGACCAATGCGGTGACCGGCGTCAAGAAACTGATCGGCGAGCAGAAGGTCGATGCGCTGATCGGCCCGACGACGACGCCGGCCGCGCTGGCCATGCTCGATTTCGTCGCCGAGTCGAAAACGCCGCTGCTGACCACGGTCGGTTCTTCGGCCGTCGTCCTGCCGATGGACGAGCGCAAGAAATGGGTCTTCAAGACGACGCAGAACGACGACCTGATCGCCGAGGCGGTGCTCGCCCACATGACGGCGAACGGCGTCAAAACCTTGGGTTTCATCGGCTTCAACGATCCCTATGGCGAGAACTGGTACAAGGTGTTCGGTGGCATGGCCGAAAAGGCCGGCATCCAGATCATCGCCAACGAGCGCTTCAACCGGACCGATCACTCGGTCACTGGCCAGGTGCTCAAGGTCATCTCGGCCAAGCCGGACGCCGTCTTCATCGCTGCCACCGGCGGCCCGGCCGTGCTGCCGCAGGCCGGCCTGCAGGAAAAGGGCTACAAGGGCCGCATCTACCAGACGCACGGCGTGGCGACCAACGACTTCATCCGCCTCGGCGGCAAGACGGTCGAGGGTACCCTGATGGCCGGCGGCCCGCTGCTCGCCGCCGATGACCTGGCGGCCGCCAACCCGATCAAGGCGGTGGCGCAGGGCTATATCAAACTGTACGAGGGCAAGCATGGCGCCGGCAGCATGTCCACCTTCGGGGCCAATACCTGGGATGCCGGTCTGCTGCTGCAGAAAGCGATTCCCGAGGCGCTGAAGAAGGCCAGGCCGGGCACGCCGGAGTTCCGCGCCGCCCTGCGCGACGCGATGGAACGTTCGAAGGAAGTGGTCGGCGCCCAGGGCGTCTTCAACATGACGGCGCAGAACCATAACGGCATGGATGCACGGGCCCGGGTCATGATGACCGTCAAGGGCGGCAAATGGGTCTTGCTCAAGGAATGATGATGCTCAAGCGTTTATTGGTTGCCGGCTGGCTGGCCCTGGCTGGAATGACGGTGGTGGCGGATGAGGCGGCCAAGCCGCTGGTCGAGATCTACATGCCGTCGCCGTGCCTGGCCTGCATTGACTGGGGCGCCTATCTGGCCGACAACGGCTTCAAGGTCAGCTACAAGGAGACGGCCGACATGGCGGCCGTCAAGAAGCGGCTGAAGGTGCCGAAAGAGGTCGAATCGGTGCATACCGCCGTTGTCGGCCGCTATTTTGTCGAAGGCCACGTGTACGCCGAGGATATCCACGAACTGCTGCGCGACAAACCCAAGGCTCGCGGCATTGCGGCCCCCGGGCTGCCGCGCGGCGCGCCGGGCCGGGAGTATTCCAACCCGACCTGCGAAACAGCCTGTACGACGCTCGATCTGACCAGCGGCGAGCGCGAGGTCCAGCGCGACCTGTTCAATACCCTGCTGGTCAAGCCGGACGGCTCGACCAGCATCTGGGCGCGCCACTGAAACGCTGCCTGCGTTCCGGCTGAACCCCGCTGCGGCGGGGTGTCAAAAACCGAGGGCGGCGAACATGCCCGTCGCCCACCGGACATCTTCGTTGTCGGGCTGAGGGTTGTAGGTCTGGCGGACGCTCTGCTGGATCAGACCGTCGCCGCGGAAACGGTAGGCGGTTTCGAGGCGCGCCATCTCCATCGGCTCGATCCGGTTCAGTACATAGCAGGTGCTGTCCGGCAACAGCTTTTCCGGTACCTTGCCGGCCGCCCGCGCCGCGATCTGCTGCGCCGCGATCTGCCCGAGGCGGGCCGCCATCTGGCCGGTCTTCGGGTAATGGCCAAACAGCGGCGAGGCCTTGTCGATCTGGTCGCCGACCAGGAAAACGCGCTCATCGCCAACCGCATGCAGATGTACCGGGTCGATCGCCGCCCAGCCGCTCGGCTTGCCGTCGCTGCCCTGGCCGATCAGGCCGGCCTGCCAGATGATATCGGCGGCCTGCTGCGGCGGCATCAGGATGGCATCGTCGAAATCGATGGTGTCGAAATCGGTGCTCAGCTGTTTCTTGTAAGGGTCGATCGATTTGACCCGGGCCTGCGGCAGGTAAGTGATCTGGTCGCGGTAGCTGTCGCGAAAGACCCGATCGAAGCTGAGTGCCGGCTGATTCGGGTCGAGCACGATCAGCCGACCCTTGATGCCGCGCTGTTTCATCCACCAGGCAATCATCCCGGCCCGCTCGTAGGGGGCCGGCGGGCAGCGGTAAGGCATCGGCGGCACGGTCATCACCAGGTCGCCGCCGGTGAACTTCTCCAGTTTCGCCTTCAGTCGCAGGTGGCCGTCGCTGTCGGCAAAGGCACTCGGGAAGTTCAGGCGGCTGTGCTCGGCAGCGCTGCGGTCGACGCCGTACCAGGGCGAAAAGTCCTCGCGGATGCCGGCCGCGATGATCAGCCAGTCGTAATCGAGTTCTTCGGTCGGGCAGACGACCTTGCGCCGGGCGCGGTCAATCGCCGTGACTTCGGCCTGCAGGAAACGATAGCCGTGACGCTGGGCGGCCTGCCGGTAGTCGTGCTGCAGCGCCTTGCCATCGGCCAGGCCGACCAGCCAGCGGTTGGAGAGCGGGCGCGACCAGAAGGCGGCATTCTTCTCGACCAGAACGACCTCCAGTGCCGGCGCCAGGCTGCGTAGCTGGCGGGCTGCGGCCAGGCCGCCCCACCCCCCGCCGACGATGACGACGCGGCCATTGCTGGCCCGGGCGGCAGGCAGGAATGCTGCAGCGGCTAATCCGAGAGTGGCGCTTAGAAGGGTTCGGCGTTTCATGGTTCAATCTTGTTTGATAAAAGCCTTGACAAAGTGATTGTCAAGGTCTGACTTATGCACAGTGAAGAATCTTTTTTCGTTGGCCGGCAATTAAACAGCGTTTGAAGGCTTGACTTGTGTTCGTATTTAAAATTATCAATAAAAACAACGGCTTGAAACTTCGCTCAAGTTTCGGGCAGGGTAAGAAAAAGCCTTGTGGGACGGTGACTTAGCGAATCCGCCCACGATTCATTCACAGACTTATCCACAGATTTTGTGGATAGTTCGAAAAGCCTAAACCCTATACCTAGATTGGCTCCTGAACTTAAAGTACTACATTAGGTTTTGGGCATTGTTTGCTGCGCTGCAATAAGACAACGGCCTGCGAGGCAGGCCGTTGTCGATGCTGCAGATTATTTCACTCGCATGCCGGGTTGGGCGCCGGCATCCGGCGACAGCAGGAAGATTCCCGGCGTTTTGCCGTCGCTGTCCGAAGCGGCCATCACCATGCCTTCCGAGAGTCCGAACTTCATCTTGCGCGGCGCCAGGTTGGCGACCATCACGGTCAGCCGGCCGATCAGTTGCGCCGGGTCGTAGGCCGCCTTGATGCCGGCGAAGACGTTGCGCGTCTTTTCCTCGCCGATGTCGAGCGTCAGGCGGACCAGCTTGTCGGCCCCGTCGACGTGTTCGGCGTTGGCGATCAGCGCAATGCGCAGATCCACCTTCATGAAGTCGTCGATGGTGCACAGCTTGTCGCTGCCGGCCTCGGCCTTGATTTCCTTCTGCTGGTGCTCGGCATGGCGCTGCTGCGATTGCGCTTCCGGGGTCGGGGCCGGGGCCAGCGATTCACGGTTGGCCTCGACCAGTTTTTCGATCAGCTTGGGATCGACCCGGGTCATCAGGTGCTCGTAGGCATTGATGCCGTGGCCGGCGGCGAGCAGGCTCCCGGTGTCGGTCCAGGCCAGCGGCGCGATGTTGAGGAATTTCTCGACCTTGGCGGCGACGATCGGCAGGATCGGCTTCAACAGCACGGTAAGCAGACGGAACAGGTTCAGCGCATTGCTGCAGGCGGCGTGCAGTTCGACTTCCTTGCCTTCCTGCTTGGCCAGTTCCCAGGGCTTGACGCTATCGACGTACTGATTGGCGGCATCAGTCAGCGCCATGATCTCGCGCATCGCCTTGCCGAATTCGCGGGCTTCGTAGAGTTCGGCAATGCGGCCGGCCGCTTCCTGGATGGCCTTGATCGTCGGCAGGTCGGCGGCGGCCGGCGCCAGTTGGCCGTTGAAGCGCTTGGTGATGAAGCCGGCCGAGCGGCTGGCGATATTGACGTACTTGCCGACCAGGTCGGAATTGACGCGGGCGCAGAAGTCTTCCAGGTTGAGGTCGATGTCTTCCATGCTCGCCGACAGCTTGGCGGCATAGTAATAGCGCAGCCATTCCGGATTGAGGCCGGTATCGAGGAAGCTCTGGGCGGTGATGAAGGTGCCGCGCGATTTCGACATCTTGGCGCCGTCGACCGTCAGGAAACCGTGCGCGAAGATCTTGGTCGGCGTCCGGTAGCCGGCGTGGGCCAGTTCGGCCGGCCAGAACAGCGCGTGGAAGTAGAGGATGTCCTTGCCGATGAAATGGTAGAGCTCGGTTGTCGAATCCGGCTTGAAGTACTCGTTGAAGTCGAGGCCGTTCTTGCTGCACAGGTTCTTGAAGGAGCCCATGTAGCCGATCGGGGCATCGAGCCAGACGTAGAAATACTTGCCCGGTGCATCGGGAATCTCGAAGCCGAAGTAGGGCGCATCGCGCGAAATGTCCCAGTCGGTCAGCTTGTTGTCGCCGGGGGCGCCCAGCCATTCCTGCATCTTGTTGGCCGCTTCGTTCTGCAGCACGCCATTGTCGCGGCTGGTGTACTGACGCAGGAAAGCCTCGCAGCGCGGGTCGGACAGCTTGAAGAAATAGTGCTCGGAAGTGCGCAGTTCCGGCTTGGCGCCGGAGACGGCGGAGAACGGCTCGATCAGGTCGGTCGGCGCATAGGCGGCGCCGCAGACTTCGCAGTTGTCGCCGTACTGGTCCTTGGCGTGGCACTTCGGGCACTCGCCCTTGATGAAGCGGTCGGGCAGGAACAGTTGCTTGACCGGGTCGTAGTACTGCTCGATGGTCCGCGTCTCGATCAGGCCGGCCGCCTTCAGCTTGCCGTAGATGTCGTTGGCGCAGTCGCGGGTTTCGTCGGAGTGGGTGCTGTAATAATTGTCGAACCCAACGTGGAAGCCGGAAAAATCGCGGTAATGTTCGCCATGGACGCGGGCGATCAGTTGCTCGGGCGTGATGCCTTCCTTCTCGGCGCGCAGCATGATCGGCGTGCCGTGCGTGTCGTCGGCGCAGACGTACCAGCATTCGTTGCCGGACATTTTCTGGTAGCGGACCCAGATGTCGGTCTGGATGTATTCAACCAGGTGGCCGAGGTGAATGGCGCCGTTGGCATAGGGCAGGGCGGAGGTGACGAGGATTTTGCGCGGCATCGGGAGCGTCAGGCAGAAAAATAAAGCGTGATTTTACCGCGAGCGGCTGCGGCGCGCCGTTTATAGCAAGTCCGCTGCCGCGGCTGCCGATTGTTGCAATCGGTAAACGATTGTAATGGCTTGGTAAATTTAGCCGAATGGATTATTGCTGAAGACAGGTGATGGCGGCAGAATTGACATATTAGGGAGATCTCATGAATTTTGCCGTAGTGGAAGACAGCCGCAGCCAGGCTGAAGTGCTCAAGGCCTTGTTGAAGAGCGAAGGCCATCAGGTTGAGGTCTTTGCCGAAGGCAAGGCTTGCCTGGAGGCCCTGAAAACGCGCTCGTTCGATTTTTTTGTCATCGACTGGACGCTGCCGGACATTGGCGGTGACGAGGTGCTCAAGCACATCCGGGAGCAGTGCGGCTGGGAAGTGCCGGTCGTTTTCTGCACGGCACGCACCGAGGAAGAAAGTGCTGCCGATATCCTGCGCCTCGGCGCCGATGACTACATTCCCAAGCCGATCCGTTACATGGAGTTCATGGCGCGCATCCAGTCGCTGCTGCGCCGCCGCCAGCATGTCCGGCCCAGCGCCTTGCGCGTCGGCGGCATCGAAGTCGATCTCGATGGCCGGCGTATTCGTCTGGGCGGCGCCGACGTCGATCTGACGCAGCGCGAATTCGATCTGGCGGTGATCTTCCTGCGCAATATCGGCCGGGTCCTGCCGCGTGAAGAACTGCTGGCCAACGTCTGGGTCAAGGAAAGCGAGGTCGATACGCGGACCGTCGATACCCATGCCAGCCGTTTGCGGAAGAAGCTCGGCTTGGCCGGCGAAAGCGGCCTGATGCTGACCTCGGTTTATGGTCAGGGCTACCGCCTGGATACCGTCCAGCAAGGCTGATTCGACGCTCCGCTTTGCGGTATACTGGACCAAATTGCTCGGGTATTGCCCGGCCGTTCACCCCAACCCGGAGTTTCCATGAGTCTTACAGAACAGCAGATCAAGACCGCCCTGAGTGCTGCGGTCGACCCCAATACCGGCAAGGATTTCGTTGCCGGCAGGGCCGTCAAGAACATCAAGATCGACGGTGACGATGTCGCCTTCGATATCGAGCTCGGATACCCCGCCAAGACCCAGATTGACCTCGTCCGCAAGCAGGTGATCGCCGCCGTGCGCACTGTGCCCGGGGTCGGCAACATTTCGGCCAACGTCTTCAGCAAGATCGTCGCCCACTCGGTGCAACTGGGCGTCAAGCTGCTGCCGGGCGTCAAGAACATCATTGCCGTCGCCTCCGGCAAGGGCGGGGTCGGCAAGAGCACGACCGCGGTCAACCTGGCCCTGGCTCTGGTCCAGGAAGGCGCCAGCGTCGGCATTCTCGACGCCGATATCTACGGCCCGTCGCAACCGCAAATGCTCGGCCTGGCCGGCCAGCAGCCGGAATCGAAGGACGGCAGCAGCATGGAGCCGCTCGAAGCCTACGGCCTGCAGGCGATGTCGATCGGTTTCATGGTCGATGTCGAAACGCCGATGGTCTGGCGCGGCCCGATGGTCGCCCAGGCGCTCGACCAATTGCTCGGCCAGACCAACTGGCGCGGCCTCGACTATCTGATCGTCGACATGCCGCCGGGCACCGGCGACATCCAGCTCTCGCTGACCCAGAAGGTGCCGGTGACCGGCGCGGTGATCGTCACCACGCCGCAGGACATCGCGCTGATCGACGCCCGCAAGGGCCTGAAGATGTTCGAGAAGGTGAATGTGCCGATTCTCGGCATCATCGAGAACATGAGCATCCACATCTGCTCGAAGTGCGGCCACGAAGAGCATATCTTCGGCGAAGGCGGCGGCGAGAAGATGTGCCAGGACTACGATGTCGAATTCCTCGGCAGCCTGCCGCTGGAAATGGCGATCCGCGAGATGGCCGACGGCGGCAAGCCGACCGTGGTCGGCGCGCCCGATTCGCGGACGGCCGAGATCTATCGCGGCATCGCCCGCCGCGTCGCGGTCAAGATCGCCGAGAAGGCCAAGGACATGACCTCCAAGTTCCCGAACATCGTGGTCCAGAACACCTAATTTTTTGCCAAATCCCCACACAAAGGCGGGTAAAATCCCGCCTTTGTTTTTTGTCGACCGGATACGAGAAAATGGCCATCAAATCAGACAAATGGATACGCCGCATGGCGGCCGAGCACGGCATGATCGAGCCGTTCGAGCCGGAACTGGTGCGTGAGGCGAATGGCCAGAAGATCGTTTCCTACGGTACCTCGAGCTACGGCTACGACATTCGCTGTGCCCGCGAATTCAAGGTGTTCACCAACATCAATTCGACGGTGGTCGATCCCAAGGCTTTCGATCCGAAGTCTTTCGTCGAGATCGAATCCGACGTCTGCATCATTCCGCCGAACTCCTTCGCGCTGGCCCGGACCATGGAATATTTCCGCATCCCGCGCTCGGTGCTGACCGTCTGTCTCGGCAAATCGACCTACGCCCGCTGCGGCATCATCGTCAATGTGACGCCCTTCGAGCCGGAATGGGAAGGCTACGTGACGCTGGAGTTCTCCAACACGACGCCGCTGCCGGCCAAGATTTACGCCGGCGAAGGCTGCGCCCAGGTCCTGTTCTTCGAGTCCGACGAAATCTGCGAAACCTCGTACAAGGATAGAGGCGGCAAATATCAGGGGCAGGTGGGCGTCACGCTGCCCAAGATCTGACCCGGGCCTGTAAAGAAAACGTCTTATTCTGTGACCCGCTGCGGCGGGTCGCCGCTTTTCAAGGATTCAACATGCGCTTCCACTTTCCCGTCATCATCATCGACGAAGACTTCCGTTCGGAGAATACTTCCGGCCTCGGTATTCGCGCCCTGGCCGAAGCGCTCGAAAAGGAAGGGCTGGAAGTGCTCGGCGTCACCAGCTACGGCGATCTGACCTCGTTTGCCCAGCAGCAATCGCGGGCCAGTGCCTTCATTCTGTCGATCGATGACGAGGAACTGGCGCTGGAGCCGGAAGAAACCCTGGCCGAACTGCGCGCCTTCGTGACCGAGATTCGCAACCGCAATCTGGAAATTCCGATTTTCCTGCACGGCGAGACGCGCACCTCGCGCCATATTCCGAACGACGTGCTGCGCGAACTGCACGGCTTCATCCACATGTTCGAGGACACGCCGGAATTCATCGCCCGCAACGTCAAGCGCGAAGCCAAGGCCTACCTGCAGTCGCTGCCGCCGCCGTTCTTCCGCGCCCTGACCCACTATGCCGCCGACGGTTCCTACTCCTGGCACTGCCCCGGCCACTCGGGCGGCGTTGCCTTCTTGAAGAGCCCGGTCGGCCAGATGTTCCACCAGTTCTTCGGCGAGAACATGCTGCGCGCCGACGTCTGCAACGCGGTCGAAGAACTCGGCCAGTTGCTCGATCACACCGGCCCGGTCGCCGCTTCCGAGCGCAATGCGGCGCGCATCTTCAATTCCGATCACCTGTACTTCGTGACCAACGGCACGTCCACGTCGAACAAGATCGTCTGGCACTCGACGGTGGCGCCGGGCGACATCGTCGTCGTCGACCGCAACTGCCACAAGTCCATCCTGCATGCGATCATGATGACCGGGGCGATTCCTGTCTTCCTGATGCCGACCCGCAACAACTTCGGCATCATCGGGCCGATCCCGAAGAGCGAATTCGCTTGGGAAAGCATCCAGAAAAAGATCGCCGCCAACCCGTTCATCACCGACAAGACGGCCAAGCCGCGCGTGCTGACCATCACCCAGTCGACCTACGACGGCATCCTCTACAACGTTGAGGACATCAAGGAAGAACTGGACGGCAAGATCGACACCCTGCATTTCGACGAAGCCTGGCTGCCGCATGCCGCTTTCCACGATTTCTACGGCGATTACCATGCCATCGGCGCCGACCGGCCGCGCTGCAAGGAGTCGATGGTCTTCTCGACGCAATCGACGCACAAGCTGCTGGCCGGGTTGAGCCAAGCCTCGCAGATCCTGGTCCAGGATGCCGAGAACAACAAGCTCGACCGCGACATCTTCAACGAGGCCTACCTGATGCATACCTCGACCTCGCCGCAGTACTCGATCATTGCCTCGTGCGATGTAGCGGCGGCGATGATGGAAGCGCCGGGCGGTACGGCGCTGGTCGAGGAATCGATCGCCGAAGCCCTCGATTTCCGCCGTGCCATGCGCAAGGTCGATGAGGAGTGGGGCGTCGACTGGTGGTTCAAGGTCTGGGGGCCGGACGATCTGTCGGAAGAGGGCATCGAGGAACGCGACGCCTGGATGCTGAAGCCCGGTGAACGCTGGCACGGTTTCAACAACCTGGCCGACGGTTTCAACATGCTCGACCCGATCAAGGCAACCATCATCACGCCGGGCCTCGACGTCGATGGCGATTTCGCCGACGAATTCGGCATCCCGGCCGCCATCGTCACCAAGTACCTGGCCGAGCACGGGGTGATCGTCGAGAAGTGCGGCCTGTACAGTTTCTTCATCATGTTCACCATCGGCATCACCAAGGGCCGCTGGAACACGCTGGTTACCGCGCTGCAGCAGTTTAAGGACGACTACGACAAGAACCAGCCGCTATGGCGCGTGCTGCCCGAATTTGTGCAGAAGAATCCGCGCTACGAGCGGGTCGGCCTGCGTGATCTGTGTACGCAGATTCACAGCGTCTACAAGCACAACGACGTCGCCCGCCTGACCACCGAGATGTACCTGTCGGACATGGTGCCGGCGATGCGTCCGGCCGATGCTTTTGCCAAGATGGCGCACCGCGAGATCGAGCGGGTGCCGGTCGACGAGCTCGAAGGCCGGGTCACCGCCGTGCTGCTGACGCCTTACCCACCGGGTATTCCGCTACTGATTCCGGGCGAGCGCTTCAACCGGACGATCTGCAACTACCTGAAATTCGCTCGCGAGTTCAATGCTGCCTTCCCCGGTTTCGAGACCGACGTGCACGGTCTGGTCAAGGGCGCCGACGGCCGTTACTACGTCGATTGCGTGCGCTGACCGGTCCTGAAAACCGCCGCTACTTGCGGCGGTAGGTGACAAAGGAAAACCCCGTTCCGCTCTGGCTGGACGGGGTGTTTTTTTGCACTTCCCGCCAGTCGACCGCCGGAATCTCGGGGAACCAGGCGTCACCTTCCGGTTCGAGGGCAACTTCGGTGATTTCCAGGCGGTCGGCGACCGCCATGGCTTGCCGATAGACCTGCTCGCCGCCGATGATGAAGACAGTACCGTCGGTGGACGCCAGTTGCAGGCCGTTTTCCAGCGAGTCGGCGACTTCGGCGCCGGGTGCGGCGTAGTTTTCCTGCCGGCTGATCACGATGTTACGCCGTCCCGGCAGCGGGCGAAAATGCGGCGGCAGCGATTCCCAGGTCTTGCGCCCCATCAGAACGCAATGGCCGGCGGTCAGCGCCTTGAAGTGCGCCATGTCCTCCGGGATGTTCCAGATCATTTTATTGTCGCGGCCGATGACGCGGTTGCTGGCGACGGCGGCGATGAGGACGATTTCAGGCATGCGATGGTTCTCGGTGGTGACGGGCGATGATGCTATTGTCGGCGAGGCCGCCGGCCGTGAATCCAGGGTGCATTTTAGAGACGGACAAGGAAATGGAGCGTGATTGTATCAGCCTCGCAATGCCGCGATCAGGCCCCGGGTCGATGTATCGAAGCCGTGCGCATCGCCATCGCCCTCGAGCAGCGGGGTCAGTTGGCTGGCCAGCTGCTTACCGAGCTCGACGCCCCATTGGTCGAAGGAGTTGAGATTCCACAGCACGCCGAGGCAGAAAACCTTGTGCTCGAACAGGGCGAGCAACTGGCCCAGCGTATAGGGTGTCAGCGCCGGCAGAACGAAGGTGGTGGACGGCTGGTTGCCGGGGAATATCTTGTAAGGCGAGAGTGCTTCCGGCACGCCGGCGGCCCGCACTTCGTCGGCGGTCTGGCCGAAGGCGAGCGCTGCCGACTGGGCGAGGCAGTTGGCGAGCAGCGAGACATGATGGCCGGGCAGCGGGAAGTCGGAGGTCCGCAAGACGATAAAGTCGCTGGGAATGATCCGGCCGCCTTGGTGGAACAGTTGATAGAACGAGTGCTGGCCATTGGTGCCGGCTTCGCCCCAGAGGATCGGGCTGGTTGCGACGCTGAGTGGCTGGCCGTCGCGATCGGTCTGCTTGCCGTTGCTTTCCATTTCCAGTTGTTGCAGATAGGCCGGCAACAGCGCAAACGATTGGGCGTAGGGCAGGATGGCGGCGGTCGACGCGTCGAGAAAGTCGGTATTCCACAGGCTGAGCAGGGCCAGCGTCAGTGGCAGGTTGTCAGCGGCCGGCGTTTCGATAAAGTGGCGGTCCATGGCGTGGGCGCCGGCCAGCAGTTGTTCGAACGGACGCCAGCCGATGGCTAGCGCCAGCGACAGGCCAATTGCCGACCACAGCGAAAAGCGGCCGCCGACCCAGTCCCAGAATTCGAAAACGTTCTCGCTGGCAATGCCGAACTGGCGGGTCAGCTCCAGATTGGTAGAGATGGCGACGAAATGGCGGGCGATGGCGCTTTCGTGGCTGGCGGCGGCGAGTAGCCAGTCGCGGGCACTGCGTGCATTGGTCAGCGTTTCCAGTGTCGTAAAGGTCTTGCTGGCGACGATGAACAGCGTCGTGCGCGGATTGAGGCGGGCCAGCAAGGGGGCGATATCGGCGGCATCGATATTGGCGATGTAATGCACGTCGAGGTTCGGGTGATGGCGGGCGATCAGCGCCCGGGTGGCCATCCGTGGCCCGAGATCGGAGCCGCCGATGCCGATATTGACGACATCGGTAATGCGGTCGCCGGAGAAGCCGCGCCAGGCCCCGCTATGAATCTGCTCGCAGAAATCCCGCATGCGCTTGAGGACGGCGCGGACTTCGGGCGGCGCCTGCTCGCCGGCGCGCAGATCCATGTGGCGGACGGCGCGCTGTTCGGTGTGGTTGATCGGCTCGCCGGCCAGCATTTTTTGCTTCCACTCATCGAGCCTGGCTGTTCGAGCGAGTTCCTGCAGCAGCGTGCGGGTTTCGGCGGTGATCCGCTGCTTCGAGAAATCGAGCAGCAGGCCATCATGCTGTAGCGAGAAGCGCTGGAAACGATCGGGGTCGTCGGCGAATAGCTGACGCAGGTGTTGCGGCCGAAGTTTTTCGGCATGGGCGGCGAGTGCCTGCCAGGCAGGGGTTTCAATCAGATTCATAACCAGACCTTGAGGCCCGTTTCAAATTGGTGGATAAGCGAGGGATGCGTCGGGAGAGTACGGATACGGTATTCCGGGGAGGCAGTTCCGGTCATGCGGCGATGGGTTCCATGATCCTGGCGCCAAGCATGATTTTCTCAAAGCCGGCCGCCGATTGGGAGACTGTTTGCTGCGGTCGACCTTCAATTTTTACCAGAATTGACATGCGTAGCCTACTACGGCCAGTGCGTAGGCCGTCTTCGAGAACCAGGAATTGGCTTTCGTTCAGTACCTGGGCCCGAGCGAAACCACCGGAAATGTCGCCATCATACAGCACGTCGAGCATCTCAGATCCCTGCGCAGTGGGGCGCGGCGAGATGCAGGAGGGCGAGAAGCGGTGTTCGGCAAGGCAGACCACTTGCCTGGCCGGCGTCGGGAAATTACGCCAGATGCTGCCTTGCCGGATGGCGGGCGGTCAAGCGGGCTGGCGGGGCCGGGCACCCCGCCGCCGCTTCAAGGCATCCAGAACTTCGAGCTTTCCATCACCGCCACGGCCGGCTCGGCGACATCGGCAATATTGAAAGTAATCGGCGTCGCCCCGGCAGGGGTCGCGCCCGGCTCGGCCTTGACGATGGCCGTCTGGGTGCCGATCTCGCCGCCGGCGATGGTCATTTCGCTGTCGCCATCAAGGCGCAGGCCGCTGCTGCCGGCAATGGTGATGCGGAAAGTCCGCGTCTGGTCGCCGGTATTCATGATCTGCAGGCGGTAGCTGTTCTCGATCGAGCCGTCGTCCGCTTCCCGGGACAAGACATTGCGGTCCTTCAGGACGTTCACCTTCAGCGGAATGCGGGTGGCCAGCGACCAGGCGGTGGCGGCGGTCAGCAGAATGAGGATGGCCGTATAGGCGATGACCCGCGGGCGGGCCGCCCGGCGGATGATCTCCTTCGGCGTGTAACGCATGCTGTCGGCGTTCTCGGTCGAATAACGGATCAGGCCGCGCGGGTAGTTCATCTTGTCCATCACCTGGTCGCAGGCGTCGATGCAGGCGGCGCAACCGATGCACTCGTTCTGCAGGCCGTTGCGGATATCGATGCCGGTCGGGCAGACCTGGACGCAGATGCCGCAGTCCACGCAGTCGCCGAGGCCTTGGGCGCGATGATCGACACCCTTGGCGCGGGTGCCGCGCGACTCGCCGCGCTTGGCGTCGTAGGCGATGATCAGCGTGTCGGGGTCGAACATCACGAACTGGAAGCGGGCATAGGGGCAGATCTGCCGGCACATCTGGTCGCGCAGGAAGCCGGCGTTGCCATAGGTGGCGAAGGCGTAGAAAACGACCCAGAAGGCCGACCAGGCGCCCGGCGACAGGGTGAGCAGATCGTGCATCAGATCGCGGATCGGCATGAAGTAGCCGACGAAGGTGATCCCGGTCCACAGTGAGAAGAGCACCCAGGTCGCATGCTTGGCGCTCTTCAGCGCCAGCTTGCGGGCCGACCACGGCGCCGCATCAAGCTTGATGCGCTGCGGCCGTTCTCCTTCGATGACTTTCTCGAACCACAGGAAGATTTCCGTGTAGACGGTCTGCGGGCAGGTATAGCCGCACCATAGTCGACCGGCTACCGCGGTGAACAGGAAGAGGGCGAGGGCGCCGAGGATCATCAGCAAGACGAGGTAGATCGTGTCCTGCGGCCAAAGGACGAGGTCGAAAAAGTAGAACTTGCGGGTGTCGATGTCGAACAGCACCGCCTGCCGTCCGTGCCAAGGCAGCCAGCACAGGCCGTAGAAAACAATCTGGGTCAGCCAGACGAAAACCCAGCGCCAGCGTGTGTAGGGGCCGCTGATCGAACGCGGGTAAACCTTGGCGTCCGGGTCGGAAAGCGGCTTGATCTCAATGACTTTTCTCTGGCTGGGTGTTTTCGACATGGGGTCTCGGTTGGCGAACGGCATGGCGTGGGCTGCCGGTTTGCCATAAGATATAAATAAAATATATCTTGATGCTAACAACCCTCCCCGGCATAAGCAATATTTCCTATAAATCCTATAGCGATCATGCGACTGAGCACCTTTTCCGATTACAGCCTGCGCGTCCTGATGTACCTCGGGGGGCAGCCGGACCGGCTGGCGACGATTGCCGAGATCGCTGCGGTGCACGCCATTTCCGAGGGCCATTTGATGAAAGTGGTGCATCAACTCGGGCGTTGCGGCTATATCGAAACGGTGCGCGGCAAGGGCGGCGGCATGCGGCTGGCCCATGCCCCGCACAAGATCGTGCTGGGCGAGGTCATCCGCCAGACGGAAAGCGATTTCGCGCTGGCCGAATGCTTCACCGACGGCGCAAGCTGCCGCATTCAGGGCGCCTGCGGCCTGCACGCCATTCTCGGCGAGGCCTTGAGCGCGCTGTTTCTGGTACTTGATGGCTATACGCTGGCCGATTTGCTGGTCAACGGGAAAGGGATGCTGCCGGCGGCCTGCCCGATCGCCATCACCCGACCAACGGAGAACCTCAATCATGAATGAGCAGCCACTGGACAAAAGCGAGATCGAACACGCGCTCGAACTGGAACTCTCCGACGAGGACATTCTTGACGCGCTGGCCCACGTTTCCGGCTATATCGACATCAGTACCGAGGATTTCCGCACCGTCTACCATCTCGCCTGGCGCCATGCCCTGGCCCGCCTGCAAGGCTTGTCGGCGAATGGTTCGGACAAGGATGCGGCCGCATGATGATCGAGCGCCACTGGCGCGAGTATTTACGCAAGATGCGCGGCACGACGCGCGGCAGCCCGCCGCGGGTCAGCAATGCCGAGATGTTCTGGTCCTGGGTCGGGGCCTTTCTCGGCATCACGGCGCTGGTCTGGAGCGGCCGGCTGTTTTTCGACGGCAGCGATCTGGTATTGATGATCGGCTCCTTCGGTGCTTCGGCCGTGCTGCTTTACGGCGCGGTGCGCAGCCCGCTGGCCCAGCCGCGAAATGTGCTTGGCGGCCACATAATTTCGGCGCTGATCGGCGTGCTCAGCTGGAAACTGCTGCAACCCGTACCCTGGCTGGCGCCGGCGGTGGCGGTGGCGACCGCCATCGCCATCATGCACGCGACGCGCACATTGCACCCGCCGGGCGGCGCAACGGCGCTGATCGCGGTAATCGGCTCGCCGGAAATCCACCATCTCGGCTTCTGGTACGTGTTGGTGCCGGCGACGCTCGGCCCCTTGATCTTGCTGGTGGTGGCCTTGCTGATCAACAATATCCCCCGCTCGCGGCGCTATCCCGAAATATGGTTCTAGCGCCACCACCAAGGATCTGTCTCGTGTCTCTACCCAACGTTCTGAAATTCAACCTGTTGCTCGTCCTGGCCGCTGCCATCGCCGGTTGCGCGCTATTCCCGTCCTCACGCTGGGAGAAAAAGGGGGCGAGCGAGGCCGACTACAAGTTCGACGAAACCCAGTGCAAGGCCAAAACCTACGCCGGGAATGACGGCGCGGTGACCAATGCCACCGTGCGTCGCATGCATGCCTGCTTACAAGAGCGCGGCTGGTCGAGAGTGCCGAACTGAGAATTTGCCGATTCCTGCGGTCGACCGCCGGAATCGGCAAAAATCCGGCCGCAGCTCGTTTACACAGCAACCTGGGCTGCGATGTGTGGATGCGGGTCGTAGCCGTCGAGACGGAAATCCTCGAAACGGAAGGCGAACAGATCCTTGACGTCCGGGTTGATCCACATCTTCGGCAGCGGCCGTGGCTGGCGTGACAATTGCAGGCGGGCCTGCTCGAAATGGTTCGAGTAGATGTGTGCGTCGCCGAAGGTGTGCACGAATTCGCCCGGCTGGTAGCCGCAAACCTGGGCCAGCATCAGGGTCAGCAGCGCATAGGAAGCGATGTTGAAGGGGACGCCGAGGAAAATGTCGGCGCTGCGCTGGTAGAGCTGGCAGGACAGCTTGCCGTCGGCGACGTAAAACTGGAACAGGCAGTGGCAGGGCGGCAGCGCCATGTTGTCCACGTCGCCCGGATTCCAGGCCGAAACGATGTGGCGGCGTGAATCCGGATTGTGCTTCAGGCTGTGCACCAGTTGCGAGATCTGGTCGATCAACCGGCCGTCCGGGGTTTCCCAGCGCCGCCATTGCTTGCCGTAAACCGGCCCGAGATCGCCGTTTTCATCGGCCCATTCGTCCCAGATACGGACGCCGTTCTGTTGCAGATAGGCAATGTTGGTGTCGCCCTGGATGAACCACAGCAACTCGTGCACGATCGACTTCAGATGCAGCTTCTTGGTGGTCACCATCGGGAAGCCCTGGCTCAGGTCGAAGCGCGTCTGCCAGCCGAAGACGGAACGGGTGCCGGTGCCGGTGCGGTCGGACTTGTCGTGGCCGTTGTCCAGCACATGGCGCATCAGGTCGAGATATTGCTGCATGGGAGTTCAGGGCTTGGCAAAGTAAGCCGCCGATTTTATCTGAACTGGGCGCTCCCACCGCAAATGCCGGAAATTGCAGGGCGGGGCCAAATTGTTCACGCCGGAAACCCCGGTCTGCGGCTAAAATTTCCGCTCGCAGCGCGATTGACGGAGAAAAAGTTGCTGACCAAGATGCCCGTGCTGGGCGGGCTGTTTGCCCAAAAAGATAGTCACCCGCTGGCCGATGCCCACGAATTGCGGAGAATCCTGGCCGAACTGCCGGGCAACAACGCCTTCAAGTCGCTCGACGAAATCGCCGGCTGGCTCGAATCCCTGCTGGCGGCCGACACGCTCGCCGCCGACCGGATCTACGAAGCCGCCTACCAACTGGAGGAGGCCGCCGCGCCGCATCTCAAGCGCCTGTCGCGCGAATACCTGCACACGGCACGCCTCAACCGCTCGGACGAAAAGCGCCTGTGGTCGATCAACTACGGTTTCTGGACGCTGCTCGCCGCGGCCTACGAGCGCTGCCTGCTCGCCCTGGCCACACCTGGCCGCACGGCGGATGCCCTGCGGCCCCTGCTGCCGGCCTTGTGCACTCGTTTGATCGCGGCGCTTGGCGCGGTCCTCAAGTGGGAACAGTTTCATTACGGGCCGTCGCCCGGCGAAATCTGGTTCCGTCTGGGGCGGGCGCTGGCGACGGCGGAAGCGGCTGGCGTGGCGAGCAAAGTGACGCCGATTCGCCCGCTGGCCGGCCTTTCCTGCGCCCAGCAGGAATATCTGAAAGTCCTGGTTTTTCAGGCGGCCTCGATGGACAGCCTGTTGCCGCTCGAAATCGAGTTGGCCGAACGCCTGATCGCCCACTATCTGCCGGCCTTCATTTTTGGCCCGGCGGTGCATGAGGACAGCGTCTATTGGGTCGATCTCAGCCAGCCCCAGCCGCCCTTGCGGATGGCCCGGATGCCGGCCCAGGCTGCGCCATCTCAGCGTTTCTTCAAGCCGGGGGCGGCCAACGAGGCGATGCAGGCCTTGCTGCGTACGCTGGAGCGTGGCGGCGACCTGCCGCCCGAGATCAATCTCGGCGACCGCTATCATCCGCGCCTGCTGATGCCGGTGCTGCGCCACCTGTCGGCCTATCTGGCGCCGGTGCCGCCGCAACGCCGGCACGACCGGCATCACGTCAAGCACCGGATGTCGGTGCTGAACGGGCTGATCAACGCCTTCGTGGTGTTTTCCGGTGAATTTGGCGGTCGACCGGCCGGTTTGCAGATCGAAAGCTGGGTCGTTGAGAATGTCAGTCGCGGCGGTTTCGGGGCGCAACTGAACAGCATTCCGGCAGAATGGCTGAAAGTTGGCGCGCTGATCGCCATGCAGCCGGACGGCGGCGACAACTGGCTGCTCGGCATCGTCCGTCGCTATCACCGCGAAACCGAGCGTGAGGCGCGGGTCGGCATCGAAACGCTGGCCCGAACGGCGGTGTCGGCCGAGTTGAAGGTGCGCACGGCATCCAGCTACGCCGCCGTGGCCGGGCTGCCGGCGCTGCTGATCCATGAGGCGGCGGAAGCTGGCGAGGTCCGCGTCATTCTGCCGCCGGCCTCGTTCGACCTGCGCGAGAGTCTGGAATTCAGCCAGGGCGGCCAGCGGTATCTGCTGGCCCCGGTGGCTCTGGTCGAGCAGACTGCCGATTACGAACTGGCGCGTTACCGCCAGAGCGTCATCAGCTAAGTCGAGTTATTTGGCCCGAATCGCCGATTTGGGCCGGAAAGCCTTGATCACGGCCTCATTCGTTTCGGCGTAGGGGCCACCGATCAGGTCGATGCAGTAGGGGACGGCGGCAAAGATGCCGACGTGGGCGACGCTGCCGTCGGCTGCGCGGACGCCTTCCAGCGTTTCCTTGATCGACTTCGGCTGGCCGGGCAGGTTGATGATCAGCGCCTGCTTGCGGATGACGGCGACCTGCCGCGACAGGATCGCGGTCGGCACGAAATTCAGGCTGATCCGCCGCATTTCCTCACCGAAGCCTGGCATTTCCTTGTCGGCGACGGCCAGTGTCGCTTCCGGCGTCACATCGCGCAAGGCCGGGCCGGTGCCGCCGGTAGTCAGTACCAGATGGCAATGGCTGCGGTCGACCAGTTCAATTAGCGTATTTTCAATGCTCGGCTGATCGTCGGCGATCAAGCGGGTTTCCGCCCGCCACGGAGTGGTCAGTGCACTGGCCAGCCATTCCTGCAGGGCCGGGATGCCTTTGTCTTCATAAACGCCGGTCGAGGCGCGGTCGCTGATCGAGACCAGGCCGATGATCAGTTCTTCACTCATCGTCCGTTTCCTGTTCAACGGGAGCCGGGGCGCCATCGAGTTCCTGCAGCAACTGGAAAATGGCGCGGAAGTTCTTCGGCGGTTTCTTGGCTTCCTGCTCCTTCAGCGCATTGCGGCGCAATTGGCGGAGATGTTGCAGGTCGACGCTCGGCCAGAGGGCAGCGATGTCTGCCAGCGTCGACTCGTCTTCGAGCAGGCGCAGGCGTAGCCGTTCCAGGCGATGAATGCGGGCGATTTCGGCCGACGATTCGCCGCGCAGGAGCGCCAGGCCGGCGCGGATCGGTTCGTCGTCGACATTGCGCATCAGCTTGCCAAGATAGGCCACCTGGCGGCGGCGGGCGCCGTGCGCGGTGATCTTCTGGCAGGCGCGGACGGCCTCGAAAATCTCTTCCGGCAGCTTGATCTTCTTCAGCTGGCCGACGGAAAGTTCGACCAGTTCGGCGCCGAGATCGCGCAATTCATGCATCGCCTCCTTCTGCTTGGTCTTGGAAGGGCGGCTGGTACTCTCGGTGAAATCTTCTTCGTGCATGGGGCGCATTCGCGGGCTGACAATGTCGGGCTGCTATGATAGCGATTTTCCCGTTCGGACGCCCCATCCATGCCTGAAGTCGCCAGCTTTTCCTACGCCTTTTCGACCTTGCAGCAACTGGCCGAGGATGTCCTCAAGCATGCTCGCGACAAAGGGGCGAGCGCTTGCGAGGTGGACGTTTCGGAAGGTTTTGGCCAGTCGGTCGGGGTCCGTTGCGACGAAGTCGAGACCATCGAGTTCAACCGCGACAAAGGCATCGGCATCACCATCTATTCCGGCCAGCGGAAGGGTTACGCCAGTACTTCCGACTTCTCGGCGCAGGCTTTGCGCGAGACGGTCGAAGCGGCCCTGAACATCGCCCGCTTCACCGCCGAAGACGATTGCGCCGGTCTGGCCGAGGCGGCCTTGATGGCCAAGGATTGCCCGAACCTGGATTTGTACCATCCTTGGGCGCTGACCGTCGAAGATGCGATCACCACCGCACGCCGCTGCGAACAGGCCGCGTTCGACGCCAGCCCGCTGGTCAGCAATTCCGAAGGCGCTTCGGTGTCCACCCAGCAGGCGCATTTTGTTTCGGCCAACAGCCTGGGTTTCATGGGCGGCTACCCGACCTCGCGCCATTACATTTCCTGCTCGGTGATTGCCGGCGAGCAGGAGGCGATGCAGCGCGACGACTGGTACACGACGCGCCGTTGCGCCGATGAACTCGACGACCCGGCCACCGTCGGTCGCATCGCCGCCGAACGTGCCGTCGCCCGCCTCGGTGGCCGCAAGGTCAAGACCGGCGAGTTCCCGGTACTGTTCGAAGCGCCGCTGGCCAGCGGCCTGCTCGGCAGCCTGGTTCATGCCGCCAGCGGCGGGGCGCTCTACCGCAAATCCTCCTTCCTGCTCGATCACCTTGGCAAACGCGTGATGCCGGAATTCGTGCAGATCAGCGAGCGGCCGCACATCAAGCGCGGCCTCGGCTCCTCGGCGTTCGACAGCGATGGTGTTGCGACCTATGACCGTGAAGTGGTCACCGACGGCATCCTGCAAGGCTATTTCCTGAGCACCTACACCGCACGCAAGCTGGGCATGCAGACTACGGCCAATGCCGGCGGCAGCCACAATCTGATCATCAAGCCGGGCGACCTCGATCTGGCCGGCCTGCTCGCCCAGATGGGGCGCGGCCTGCTGGTGACCGAACTGCTCGGCCACGGCGTCAATTACGTGACCGGCGATTACTCGCGCGGGGCGGCCGGCTACTGGGTCGAGAACGGCAAGATCGCCTACCCGGTCGAGGAGATCACCATTGCCGGCAACCTGAAGGCGATGCTGGCCGGCATCGTCGCCGTTGGTAACGATGTCCAGGTCCGCGGTTCGAAGCAAAGCGGCTCCATCCTGCTCGACCGGATGACCGTCGCCGGGGAGTAGTTTTCTAAGGGTTTTCCACCACTCGCCAAAGTTGTCGCTTTGGATAGAATCGAGGCGCTACATCGCTTGACGTTCCCAATAATTCCTGAGGAGACAATATGCAACGTCGTGATTTCCTGAAAAAAGCATCGATCGGTGCTGCCGCGGGTGCTGCCACCACGCTGGCCGCCCCGGCCATCGCCCAATCCGCCCCGACCATCAAATGGCGTCTGACCTCCAGCTTCCCGAAGAGCCTGGACACCATTTACGGCGGTGCCGATGTGCTGGCCAACCGCTTGCGCGCCATGACCGGCGGCAAGTTCGACATCCGCGTCTTCGCCGGCGGTGAAATCGTCCCCGGCCTGCAGGCGCTCGATGCCGTGCAGCAAGGTACCGTCGAAGTCTGCCACACCTGTTCCTACTATTACGTCGGCAAGGACAAGGCCTTCGGTTTCGGCACCTCCATCCCGTTCGGCATGAATGCCCGCCAGATGAATGCCTGGCTGTACTACGGCGGCGGCGACAAGCTGCTCAATGAGTTCTACGCCAATTACAACGTCATTCATTTCCCGGGCGGCAATACCGGGACCCAGATGGGTGGCTGGTTCCGCAAGGAAGTGAAGAGCCTGGCCGACGTCAATGGTCTGAAAATGCGGATCGCGGGTCTGGGCGGCAATGTCTTCGCTGCGCTCGGCGCCGTGCCGCAGCAGATCGCCGGTGGCGATATCTACCCGGCGCTGGAAAAAGGCACCATTGACGCCGCCGAATGGGTCGGCCCGTACGACGACGAGAAGCTGGGCTTCTACAAGGTCGCCAAGAATTACTACTACCCGGGCTGGTGGGAGCCGGGTCCGATGATCAACTTCTTCGTCAACAAGAAGGAATGGGACAAGCTGCCGAAGGAATACCAGGAAGCCTTCCAGGCCGCTGCCTACGAGGCCAACGTGACGATGATGGCGGAATACGATCACAAGAACCCGATCGCGCTGTCCAAGCTGTTGCAGAGCGGCGTCAAGCTGCAAAAGTACCCCGACGAGGTTCTCGAAGCCGCCTACAAGGCCGCCCAGCAGCTCTACGCTGACGAGTCCGCCAAGAATCCGGCCTTCAAGAAAATCTTTACCGAGTACGACAAATACCGCAAGACGCAGAATGCCTGGTTCAGCGTTGCTGAAATGCGCATGGACGCCTTCCTGCAGTCGCACAAGTAAGTCGAGTCGGTCTGCAGCCCCGCGGGGCTGTCGATTCGGAAACCCCGCCCTGTTATGCAGCGCGGGGTTTTTTCATGCTGCCTATAAGGGATTTCAGCAGTATTCGGAATGAACGGGATGATTAGAATCAGCAGGTCACAGTCGTGACGTATTTTATTCCCCGGAGACAAGACAGAATGCAACGTCGTGATTTTCTCAAGAAGGCTTCGCTGGGTGCCGCTGCCGGCACTGCCGCAACCGTGGCTGCCCCGGCCTTCGCCCAGTCGGCGCCGACTATCAAGTGGCGTTTGACCTCCAGCTTCCCGAAGAGCCTGGATACCGTTTATGGTGGTGCCGAAGTGCTGGCCAATCGCCTGCGTGCGATGACCAACGGCAAGTTCGACATTCGCGTTTTCGCCGGCGGTGAAATCGTTCCCGGCCTGCAGGCGCTGGACGCTGTGCAGCAAGGTACCGTCGAAGTCTGCCATACCTGCTCCTACTACTACGTCGGCAAGGACAAGACCTTTGGTTTTGGCACGGCTGTGCCGTTCGGCATGAATGCCCGCCAGATGAATGCCTGGATCTACTATGGCGGCGGTCAGAAGCTGCTCGACGAGTTCTATGCCAACTACAACGTCGTCTCCTTCCTCGGCGGCAACACCGGTACCCAGATGGGCGGCTGGTGGCGCAAGGAAGTGAAGACCGTGGCTGACCTCAAGGGCATCAAGATGCGCATCGCCGGCCTCGGTGGCACCGTCTTCTCGCAACTCGGCGTCGTGCCGCAGCAGATCGCCGGTGGCGACATCTACCCGGCGCTGGAAAAAGGCACGATCGATGCCGCCGAGTGGATCGGTCCCTACGACGACGAAAAGCTGGGCTTCTACAAGGTTGCCAAGAACTACTACTACCCGGGCTGGTGGGAGCCGAGCACCTGTTTCCACTTCTTCGTCAACAAGAAGGAATGGGACAAGCTGCCGAAGGACTATCAGGAAGCCTTCCAGGCCGCAGCCTACGAGGCCAACGTGACGGTGATGGCCGAGTACGATCACAAGAACCCGATCGCGCTCTCCAAGCTGTTGCAGAACGGCGTCAAGCTGCAGAAGTTCTCTGACGAGATTCTTGCTGCCGCCTACAAGGCTGCCCAGGAGCTGTACGCTGACGAATCGAGCAAGAACCCGGCTTTCAAGAAGATCTATACCGAGTTCGACAAGTACCGCAAGAGCCAGAATGCCTGGTTCAGTATTGCTGAAATGCGCATGGACTCCTTCCTGCAGTCACACCGCTAAGCAAGCCTACCGACCAAGAAAAACCCGCCTTCCGGCGGGTTTTTTATTGCCTGGCTTACACGGCGGCGCGCTTTAGTCTTCGAGCAGGCTGCGCAGCATCCAGGCATTCTTTTCGTGAATCTGCATGCGCTGGGTCAGCAGGTCAGCGGTCGGTTCGTCGCCCGCCTTGTCGACCAGCGGGAAGATGCCGCGGGCGGTCTTGGTGACTGCTTCCTGGCCGGCGACCAGTTGCTTGATCATCTCGGTTGCGGTCGGCACGCCTTCGCTTTCCTGGATAACGGTCAGCTTAGCGAATTCACGGTAGGTACCGGGGGCGGCCACGCCGAGGGCACGGATGCGTTCGGCGATCAGGTCCAGTGCATTCCACAGTTCGGTGTATTGGTCCATGAACATCACGTGCAGCGTGTTGAACATGGGGCCTTTGACGTTCCAGTGGAAGTTGTGGGTCTTCAGGTAAAGCGTGAACGAGTCGGCCAGCAGGTGGGAAAGGCCTTCGGCAATTTTTTCACGATCTTTTTTGCTGATTCCAATATCCATGATGTGCTCCCTTCAGAGGCTGGTGGTGGGGGATTCCGGCGGTCAACCGCTGGAAATGCCTATATTTCAATTCTGCCCGGCCTTCTGTGTTCATGCCAATGTTTTGTGTTGATAGACGATATAGACGGCGCCTATGAAATAAAAAAGGCGGGGTCGAAACCCCGCCTTTGTTCGTTGCCGGTATGGCTACGGCTTATTTGTCGCCTTGCAGGTTCTTCAGCAGGTCGGTGCTCGGATCCTGGCTCTTGGCGCCTTCGTTCTGGTCGCCTTGCATCAGGGTGTCGAGATCGACCGGGGCCGGGCCTTCGCCGGCTTTTTCCAGGCGCGCCGCTTCGCGTTGTGCGTCGTCGCCGTAGCTGACGATGTTCGGGAAGATGATGATCAGCGCGACCATGATGATCTGGATGCAGACAAAGGGAATGGCACCCCAGTAGATGTCCGTCGTCTTGATCGAGGCCGGTGCCACCGAGCGCAGATAGAACAGCGCGAAACCGAACGGCGGGTGCATGAAGGAGGTCTGCATGTTCACCCCGAGCAGCACGCCGAACCAGATCAGGTCGATGCCCAGCTTGTCGGCCACCGGCCCGAGCAGCGGCACGATGATGAAGGACAGTTCGAAGAAGTCGAGGAAGAAGGCGAGCAGGAAGACCAGGACGTTGACCACGATCAGGAAGCCCAACTGGCCGCCGGGCAGGGAGAGCAGCAGGTGCTCGACCCAGAGGTCGCCGTTCACTGCCCGGAAGACCAGGCCGAATACCGTCGAGCCGACCAGGATGAAGACCACGAACGAGGACAGCTTGCCGGTGGTTTCCATGGCCTGCTTGAGCAGCTTCCAGGACAGGCGCTTGCGGGCAACGGCCAGGATCAGCGCGCCGGCTGCGCCCATGGCGCCGCCTTCGGTCGGCGTCGCGATGCCGAGGAAGATGGTGCCGAGGACCAGGAAGATCAGGACCAGCGGCGGCACCATCGTCGTCAGAACACGCACCGCCAGCTTGAAGCCGCGCAGGCTGCGGGCTTCCGGCGGCAGGGCCGGGGCGGCGTTCGGTTTGATGATGGTGAGCAGGACGACGTAGCCGACGTAGAGGCCGGTCAGGATTAGACCCGGGATCATTGCGCCTTCGTACATGTCGCCGACCGACTTGCCGAGCTGGTCGGCCATGATGATCAGAACCAGTGACGGCGGGATGATCTGGGCCAGGGTGCCGGAAGCGGCGATGACGCCGGATGCCAGGCGCTTGTCGTAACCGTAGCGCAGCATGATGGGCAGCGAGATCAGACCCATCGAGATCACCGAAGCGGCGACCACGCCGGTCGTCGCGGCGAGCAGGGCGCCGACGAAGATGACGGCGTAGGCGAGACCGCCACGCAGCGGACCGAACAGTTGGCCGATGGTGTCGAGCAGATCTTCCGCCATGCCGGATCGCTCAAGCACCAGCCCCATGAAGGTGAAGAAGGGGATGGCGAGCAGCGTGTCGTTGGCCATGATGCCGAAGATGCGCTCCGGCAATGCCTGGAAGAGGGCCGGCTGGAGCAGGCCGAGTTCGATGCCGAGCAGGCCGAAGACGATGCCGTTGGCGGCCAGCGCGAAGGCGACCGGGTAGCCGAACAGCAGGAAGAGAACCAGGGCGCCGAACATCAGCGGCGCCATGTTGCCGATAATCCATTCCATTATTTGGCCTCCTTGGCTTTGGCGGCGGCAATGGCGGCAGCCAGTTCTTCTTCGGGTGTCGGGCCGGCGGCCTTGCTGTTCGGGTCGGCGATCAGGCCGGCCAGGAAGGCGACGCGCTTGATCAGTTCGGAAATGCCCTGCAGGGCGAGCAGCGTGAAGCCGATCGGCAAGAGGATCTTGACCGGCCAGCGAATCAGGCCGCCGGCGTTGGCCGACATCTCATTGATCTTGATCGAGTCGGCGACCAGCGGCAGCGACAGCCAGAGGACGGCGATGACCATGGGCAGCAGGAAGAACAGCGTCCCAATGATGTCGATGACGGCCTGGCTTCGGGGCGACAGCTTGCCGGACACGACGTCGATGCGGACGTGCTCGTTTTTCTGCAGCGTGTAGGGCGAGCAGAGGATGAAGACAGCGGCGAACAGGTACCACTGGATTTCCAGCAGGCCGTTCGAACTGTAGTTGAAGATGAAACGCACGGTGGCGTTGCCTGCACTGATGACAGTCATCAGCAGCACCAGCCAGAACGCACCTTTGCCGACGCGCTCATTGAGCCAGTCGATCAGCTGCGAGAGCTTGAGCAGAAGGGTCACGGAAAGTCCTCCTCGATTGGTAAAATTCCCGGCTTCTAGATGGTCCGGGGTTAATGGAAAATCCCACTGATCGAAATTTACCGCGAAGGTCATAGAGCGAACATGGTGGAAATCCCTACAAGCCAGCCAACCCGTATCTGTCTGGTGCGTCACGGCGAGACGGAATGGAATGCTGCCCGTCGAATTCAGGGGCAGATCGACATCGGTTTGAACGAGATCGGCATGCGCCAGGCCGAGGCGGCCGGGCGCTGGCTGCGGGGGGCCGGCATTGCGGCCGTCTATGGCAGCGATCTCAAGCGCGCCTGGGCCACGGCGCAGGCCATCGGCCGAGCGCTCGGGCTGGCCCCGGTGGCGGTGCCCGAGATGCGTGAGCGCCGCTACGGCGTTTTCGAAGGGCTGACCTATGACGAAGCGAAGGCAAAATATCCAGCCGGCTATGCCGCCTTCGAAGGGCGTAATGCCAATTACGACTTCGAGAATGGCGAGAGCCTGCTGGCGATGTTCGAGCGCGTGACCGGCAAGCTGCAGGAAATTGCCGCCTGCCATCCGGGCCAGAATGTCGTTGTCGTGCTGCATGGGGGCGTGCTCGACATCATCAACCGCTTCGTGCGTGGCAACAGCCTGGAAACGCCGCGCGACTTCCTGATTCCGAATGCCGGCCTGAACTGGATTGCTGCGGTCGACGGCCGCTGGCACATCGAAACTTGGGCTGAAACCGAGCATCTGGAGGCGGGGGCGCTCGACGAGCTTCCCTCGTGATAAAATTCCTGCCCTTTTCAATGGCTTGAGGCATTCCCCATGTTTTCCGCGAAAGACACCCTGGCAAAAGTTGACCCTGAACTCTGGCAGGCCATGCAGGCCGAAGTCCAGCGTCAGGAAGACCACATCGAACTGATCGCGTCCGAAAACTACGTGAGCAACGCAGTCATGGAAGCCCAAGGCTCCCAGCTCACCAACAAGTACGCCGAAGGCTATCCGGGCAAGCGCTACTACGGTGGCTGCGAATACGTCGATATCGCCGAGCAGATCGCGATCGATCGCCTGAAGAAGCTGTTCGGCGCCGAAGCTGCCAACGTCCAGCCGAATTCCGGTTCGCAGGCTAACCAGGCCGTGCTGATGGCCTTTGCCAAGCCGGGCGACACGATTATGGGTATGAGTCTGGCCGAAGGTGGTCACCTGACCCACGGCATGGCACTGAACATGTCCGGCAAGTGGTTCAACGTCGTCTCCTACGGCCTGAATGAAAAGGAAGAGATCGACTACGACAAGATGGAAGCGCTGGCCCGCGAGCACAAGCCGAAAATCATCGTCGCCGGTGCCTCGGCCTACGCCCTGCGTATCGACTGGGAACGCTTCGCCAAGATCGCCAAAGAAGTCGGCGCCATTTTCTGGGTCGACATGGCCCACTACGCCGGCCTGATCGCCGCTGGTTTCTACCCGAATCCGGTGCCGTTCGCCGATGTCGTCACCTCGACCACCCACAAGACCCTGCGCGGCCCGCGCGGTGGTGTCATCCTGATGAAGGCCGAGCACGAAAAGGCCCTCAATTCCGCCATCTTCCCGGGGCTGCAAGGCGGTCCGCTGGAGCACGTCATCGCTGCCAAGGCGGTCGCCTTCAAGGAAGCCGCGACGCCGGAATTCCGCAACTACCAGGAACAGGTCATCGCCAACGCCCGTGTCATGGCCCGTGTGCTGGGTGAAGAGCGCGGCCTGCGCATCGTTTCCGGCCGTACCGAAAGCCACGTCTTTTTGCTCGACCTGCGCGCCAAGAACATCACCGGCAAGGATGCCGAAGCTGCCCTCGGCCGTGCCCACATCACGGTCAACAAGAACGGCATCCCGAACGACCCGCAGAAACCGTTCGTCACCTCCGGTATCCGTATCGGTTCGCCGGCCATGACGACTCGCGGCTTCACCGAAATCGAAGCCGAAACGGTTGCCCATCTGGTCGCCGACGTGCTTGACGCGCCGAACGACGAGGCAGTGGCTGCCAAGGTGCGCGCCAAGGTCGCCGAACTGTGCTCGAAGTTCCCGGTTTACGGGGCCTAAGCGCCAGTGAAATGCCCTTTCTGCGGTGCGGATGAAACGGCAGTTGCCGATACTCGTCTGAATGACGAAGGTGACGTCGTTCGTCGCCGCAGGAAGTGCAATGCCTGCGACAAACGTTTTACCACCTACGAGCGGGCGGAAATCCGCCTGCCGCAGGTGGTCAAGAAGAACGGTCTGCGTACCGAATTCAATCGCGACAAATTGAGGGCCAGTCTTGAGCTGGCCTTGCGCAAGCGGCCGGTCTCGATCGAGTCGCTCGATGCGGCGGTGGCCGATATCGAGGAAATGCTGCTTACTGCTGGCGAGCGGGAAGTCAGTACGCAACAGCTCGGCGAGCTGGTCATGCGTGAATTGAAGAAGCTCGACAAGGTGGCCTATATCCGCTTTGCCTCGGTTTACCGCAATTTTGAAGACGTGGATGCCTTTTCCCGGGCGATTCGCGAAGTTTCACCGACTCCCAAGAAAAAATGAATTTCAGCGCCGTCGACCACGGCATGATGGCCCGCGCCCTGCAGCTGGCCGAGCGCGGGCTATGGACGACATCGCCCAATCCGCGAGTCGGCTGTGTGCTGGTGCGCGATGGCGAAATCATTGGCGAGGGCTGGCATGAAAAAGCCGGCGAGCCGCATGCCGAAGTTCACGCCTTGCGCGCAGCCGGCGAGCAGGCGCGAGGCGCCACCGCCTATGTCACCCTGGAGCCGTGCAGCCATCACGGTCGTACGCCGCCCTGCGCCGAAGCCCTGGTTGCGGCGGGGGTGAGCCGCGTCGTCGCGGCGATGACCGATCCCAATCCGCTGGTCGCCGGCAAGGGCCTGGCCATATTGCAGGCGGCCGGCATCGAGACGGCAGCCGGCCTGCTGGAAAACGAAGCGCGCGAACTGAACATCGGCTTCGTTTCGCGGATGACCCGGGGGCGGCCGTGGCTGCGCCTGAAGGCGGCGGCCAGCCTGGACGGCAAGACGGCCCTCAACAACGGCGCCAGCCAGTGGATCACCGGGCCGGATGCGCGGCGCGACGGCCATGCCTGGCGCGCTCGGGCCTGTGCCATCCTGACTGGTATCGGCACGGTGCGCGACGATGATCCGCAACTGCTGGTCCGCGATGTCGAAACGACGCGCCAGCCGCTGCGCGTGGTGGTTGATAGCCGGCTGGAAACGCCGCTGAGCGCGAGGGTTCTGCAGGGTGGCCCGGTCTTGATTGCCGGCGCGGTCGACGATGCCGAAAAAGCGGCATTGCTGCGGTCGACCGGCGCCGAAGTGCTAATTCTGCCCAACGCTGCCGGCAAGGTCGAACTCAAGGCCTTGCTGGAAGCACTGGCGCAGCGCGGCGTCAACGAAGTGCACGCCGAGGCCGGCTTCAAACTTAACGGCTCGTTGCTCCGTGAAGGCCTGGTCGACGAGTTGCTGCTCTATCTGGCGCCTTGCCTGATCGGCCACGAGGCGAGCGGGCTGTTCAACCTGCCGGCGCTGACTACGCTAGACGACAAGCACCCGTTGCAGATTCGTGATCTGCGTCAGGTCGGGGCAGATATCCGGGTAGTTGCCCGGCCGCAGTAGGGCCGCAGACGGCGCAGCCGCCGTCCTTCTTGAAGCGGACGGTGCGCCACTCCATATCGAGCGCATCGAGCAGTAGTAGGCGACCACTCAGGCTCTCGCCGATGCCGGCTGCCAGTTTCAGCGCCTCTGCCGCCTGCATGGTGCCGATGATGCCGGTTAGCGGGGAAAAAACGCCCATCACCGCACAGCGCACTTCCTCGACATCCTCCCCTTCCGGGAAGAGGCAGTGGTAGCACGGCGCATCGTCGCGGCGCAGGTCATAGACGCTGATCTGGCCATCGAAGCGGATCGCGGCGCCGGAGACCAAGGGTTTTCTGTGATGGACGCAGGCGCGGTTGATGGCGTGACGGGTCGCGAAATTGTCGGTGCAATCGAGAACGAGGTCGGCGCTTGCCACCAAATCGTCCAGTGCCGCGCCGGAGAGACGGGCCTGCAAGGGCACGATCTCAATTTCCGGATTGATCGCGGCCAGCGCCTGGCGGCCGGATTCGGCCTTGGCCATGCCGACGCGAGCCTGGGTGTGCAGGATCTGGCGCTGCAGGTTGGTGAAGTCGACGCTGTCGTCATCGACCAGCGTGATTTTGCCGATGCCGGCTGAAGCCAGGTAGAGCGCCGCCGGCGAACCGAGGCCGCCAGCGCCGATGATTAGCGCGTGGGTCGCCAGGATGCGTTCCTGACCTTCGATCCCCAGTGCATCCAGCAGAATGTGTCGGCTATAGCGAAGAAGCTGCTCGTCCGTCACTTGTATTCGCGCCACTCCGGCGGGGTGTCGTCGTGGTCGCCGTGCGGGCGGTGTTCCCAGGCGTGCACGTAGGCTTCCTGCGACGAGCGCTTGAGGCGTTTTTCCGGAGCACCCAGATTGTGCAACTGGGTGTCCTCGACGTAATGGATCAAGGCCCGGGTCAGTTTGCTCATCAGCGTGTTATCGAGATGGTAGCCCTTGTCTTCGAGATGCGCCTCGAGTTCCTGCAGCGTGTGCTGCTGCAACTCGTAAGCCACGGCCACCGCACGTTTCTCGATCTTTGGCGCTGCCTCCACCTCGTCCAGGTGGCCGAGGTCATCTGCTGCCTCGGGCACCTGGCCGGGGGGGAATTTGGCGAACAATATCTCGCGTTGCTTTTTCAGGTCAGACGAACTCATCGCACTTCCCCCTTGAGCACTAGTCCTTTGCTTTGCCCTGCATGATCTGCAAGCCCTTGAGCAGATTCAGCGCTTGCTGGAACTGGTAGTCGCCCTTGCTTGCATATTCCATGCGTGCCGGCACTTCATCCTCGGCGTCGTCCTTGCTGCCCTTGTCCTTGCCGGACTTGCTCTGCGGCTTCGCCTGCGGTTTGGCTTCCGGCTTGCTTTCGGGTTTGGCCGCGTCCTTACCGGCTTCCTTCTCGCGGTCATTGATCAGGTGACGATCAAGGTCCGCTTCGCGGATACGCATGCCGCCAGCGCTGCCGTTTGCCGTTTCTTCGACGATGATGTCGGGGACGATCCCCTTGGCCTGAATCGAGCGGCCATCCGGCGTGTAGTAACGGGCCGTGGTCAGTTTGATGGCCGTGTTGCCGGGAAGGGGCAGGACGGACTGCACCGAGCCCTTGCCGAAGGTTTGCGTACCGACAATGATGGCTCGCTTGTGGTCCTGCAGGGCGCCGGCGACAATTTCTGAGGCCGAGGCCGAACCGCCATTGACCAGCACGACCATCGGCACCTTCTTGATGTCGATCGGCATGCTCTTCAGGGGGTCTTCCTTGGAGCCGCGCAGGTAATCCTGGGCGCGTGCCTTGAATTCCTGCTTGGCATCCTCGGTACGACCGTCGGTCGAAACGACCTTGACATCCGGCGGCAGGAAGGCCGCCGAGACGCCGATGGCGCCGTTGAGCAGGCCGCCCGGGTCGTTGCGCAGATCGAGGACCAGGCCTTGCAGCTTGTTGCCGTCCTTGTACAGGCCGCTGACCGCCTTGGCCAGTTCGCCAATGGTGTTTTCCTGGAACTGGGTGATGCGCACCCAGCCGTAGCCGGGTTCGACCAGCTTGGACTTGACGCTCTGGACCTTGATCACTTCACGAACCAGCGTGATTTCGATCGGCTTGCTTTCACCCTTGCGGATGATGGAAATCTTGATCGGCGTCTTCGGCTTGCCGCGCATTTTCTTGACGGCGTCGCTCAGGGTCAGACCTTTGACCGGCGTGTCGTCGAGCTTGAAAATGAGATCGCCGGCCTTGACGCCGGCACGGTAGGCCGGGGTGTCTTCGATCGGTGAAACGACCTTGACCAGACCGTCTTCCATGCCGACTTCGATGCCGAGGCCGCCAAACTCACCCTGGGTGCCAACCTGCAGATCCTTGAAGGCATCGGCGTCGAGGTAGGCGGAATGCGGGTCGAGATTGGACAGCATGCCGGAAATGGCATTGGTGATCATCTTCTTGTCTTCGACCGGTTCGACGTAACCCTGCTTGATGGCGCTGTAGACCTCGGCAAAGGTACGCAACTCGTCGATCGGCAAGCCGGGTTTCACTTCCTTGTCGGCCAGGGCCGGGATGTGCAGGCTGATAAGGGCGCCGGCGACAAAGCCGCCTAATGCCAAACTGATGGTTTTCGCTTTGCTCATTTCAAACTGGCCCATTTCATCGGGTCGATCGGTTGCCCTTGGTGGCGGAGTTCAAAGTATAAACCGGAATCCGGGTTGCCCCCGCTGTTGCCGACAGTGGCTACCGTTTCCCCGCCTTTGACGGCTTGCCCGACGTGCTTGAGCAGCGAGTCGTTGTTGCCGTAGATCGAGAGATAGGCATTGCCGTGGTCGACGATCAGCAGATTGCCAAAACCGCGCATCCATTCGGAAAAAACGACCCTGCCACCGGCGATGGCCTTGACTTCGCTGCCGCTGCCGGCCTTGATGAAGAGTCCGCGCCAGGTGCCGCCGCCTTCACGCGGCGTGCCGAAACGCCCCGAAACTACGCCCCGTACTGGCAGACGCAGGTTGCCTTGCTGGCGAGCAAAGCTGCCGTCGCTGGCGACAGGCTCGTAGCGGTTCTCGGCTTCGACTGTTTTGGGGCGACTGGCTTCGGCAACCGGCGCCGGGCGGTTCGGCTCCTTCTCTTCCGGCTGCGGCCGCGGTTTCGCTTTCTGTTTGGCCGCTTCGGCCAGGCGGGCGGCTTCCGCGGCCTTGGCTGCTTCTGCCGCGCGCGCCGCCTGGGCGGCTTGGGCGGCAAGAATTTTCGACAGGCGGTCGATGAGCTGGGTCAGTCGTTTCTCGTTTTGTTGCAGGTTGCCGATTTCCTTGCGCTGGCTATTCACCTTGTCGGAAATCTGGGCGTAGAGCGCTTTCCGCTCGGCCCGCTGCTTCTCCAGTTCGGCATGGCGCTGTTGTTGCCGGGTCTCGACATCCTGTAGTTCTTCGGCACGCTCCTTGGCATTGGCGGCCAGTGCTTTCTTTCGGTCCAGCGTAGCGTTGATCTCGCCCATCAGTTCGGCCCGGGTCAGGGCGATGGCCGACAGGTAATGCAGGTCGCGCGCCATCTGGTTAGGGTCGTTGCCGTTCAGCAGGAGTTGCAGCGAATCCGGCGTGCCGCGCAGGTATTGCTTGTAGAGCAGCTTTTCCAACTGTGCTTGCTGCTGAGCAAGTGTGCTGCTCAGTTCGTGTGACTGGAACTCCAGATCTTTCAGCTTTTTTTGCAGTTGACCGCGCTGCTCGGTAAGTTCAAGCAGTTCGCGCTGCAAGCGGGAGATTTGGCGTTCCGATTCGCGCAAGCGGTCTGCCGCGTCGGCCTTGTTTTCCTCGCTGGCATTCAGTTCCTTGCGCAAGCCTTCGATGCGACCACGGAGTTCGCCGAGGTCGGCCTGTTTTTCGGCAATTTCAGGCGTTGCGTTGGCGGGCTTGGCCGAGCTTGCCGGTGGCTTGGCTGCACTGGCCAGGGGCGAGGCAAAAGCTGCGGCAAGCAGCAAGGCGAGCGCAGGAGTCTGCATCGACCGGAGATTTTTTGGGGAGGGGGTTCGCAAGAGCTTGTGCTGCCGTTCTGGTCGCCTGGGCTCGTTAGTTTGGTTGGAGTCCGCAGTGCTTTTTTGTCGGCGTACGATTACGGATTGATGTTAATTAAGGTCGGTGAAATGCAAATCGTTATTTTATAATGATCCATTAACCGATAACGGGGTTTTATTATCTTGGAAAAGCCTTCCTTCAACCTGATCGAGAAGCAGGAACACATCGAGATGGCCGCCCGCGCGCTCAAGGCCATCGCGCATCCGCTGCGCCTCAAGATTCTTTGTGTGCTTGGTGATCAGGAGGCATGTGTGCAGGAGATCGTCGATGCGGTCGGTACCTCGCAGAGCAATATTTCCCAGCATCTGGCCATCTTGCGCGAGAAGGGCGTGTTGCTGACGCGCAAGGATGCCAATCGTGTGTTTTATCGGGTGGGTGATCAACGTACGCTGCAGCTGGTCGGCATGATGCGTGAAGTTTTTTGTGGTGTGGAGAGTTAAGTAATGCCGATGGAGTTTATCAATCAGAATATCCTGCTGATTTCGATTGTCGTGATCAGTGGTCTTGGCCTGCTTTGGCCGATGTTTGCGCGGTCGGGCAAGAACGAGGTCAATCCGGCCGAGGCGACCCAACTGATCAATCGCGAAGATGCTCATATCGTCGACGTGCGTGAAGCGGATGAGTTCGCGGCCGGGCATTTGCCGGAAGCCCGTAATATTCCGCTTGCCAAGTTGGCCGACCGGGTCAGTGAAATCGAGAAGTTCAAGGACAAGCCGCTGATCGTTTGCTGTGCGGCCGGCATGCGTTCGGCCAAGGGCTGCGGCGAACTGGGCAAACTCGGCTTCAGCCGTGTTTACAGCCTGGCCGGCGGAGTCGATGCCTGGGTCGGCGCTGGTTATCCGGTCAAGAAGGGAACACGCAACAAATGAGCGCTCGTGTCCTGATGTATACGACGGCAGTTTGCCCTTATTGCATTCGGGCCAAACAGTTGCTGAGCAATCGTGGCGTGACCGAGATCGAGGAAGTGCGTGTCGATCTCGATCCGGAGCGGCGTGATGAAATGATGCAGAAAACCAAGCGGCGTACCGTACCGCAGATCTTCATCGGCGAAACCCATGTCGGGGGCTGTGATGATCTTTATGCGCTTGATGCGGCGGGCGAACTGAAGCCCCTGCTTGAAGCTGCCTGAAAACCGATTAATTCACTGAAAGATGACCATGGAACAAAATCAGCAACCCGTTTTTGCCATCGAAAAACTCTACGTCAAGGATCTCTCGGTCGAAGTGCCGAATGCGCCGGAAATCTTCCTTGAGCGTGAAGCCCCGCAGGTCGAAATTCAGCTGAATACCGGCGCCCGTGGCGTTGGCGAAGGCGTCTTCGAAGTTGTCCTGACGGTGACCGTGACGGCCAAGTTCGCCGAGAAGACGGTTTTCCTGGTCGAAGTCGGTCAGGCCGGCATTTTCCGCATCATGAACGTGCCGGATGAACAGATCGAGCCGCTGGTTGCCGTTGCCTGCCCGAACATTCTGTTCCCGTATGCCCGCGAGGCGGTTTCCGACGCAGTGACCCGGGCCGGTTTCCAGGCCATCGTGCTGCAGCCGGTCAATTTCGAAGCCATGTACATGCAGCGCATGCAGGAACAGGCTTCGGAGCCGACCGAAGTCACCATTCAGTAAATCATGCAGATCCGGCGCCGGACCATCGCAGCCCTGGCGTTGCTCTGCCTTGGCGGAGCAGCGCAGGCCATTGACTACCGTTCGGTCGACGTGCCGGCGGCAGTACTCTATGACGCCCCCTCGCAGAAGGGCAAAAAACTCTATCTGATCAAGGCGCAGACGCCGGTCGAGGTGGTGGTGCGTCTGGAGGGCTGGTGCAAGGTCCGCGATGCCGAGGGAACGCTGGCCTGGATCGAGGCCCGCAACCTCGGCGAACGCCGGATGCTGGTGGTGACCGCGGCCAAGGCGGAAATCCGCCAGTCCGACAAGATCGAGGCGCCGCTGGTTGTAGAAATCGACAAGGGCGTCGGTCTGGAGTTCATCGAGCCGGCTTCGCCCGGTTGGGCCAAGGTGCGCCACCGCGACGGGGCGACCGGCTACGTTCGTTCATTGCAGGTCTGGGGTTTATGAAGATTACCTTGCTCGGCGCTGGCGCCTGGGGAACGGCGCTGTCCATCGCCTTTGCCGGTAAGCATCAGGTCACCTTGTGGTCGCGGGAAGAGGATGTTGCGGTCGACCTGCGCGAAACGCGGGAAAATCATCGTTTCTTCCCGGGTTACCGGCTGCCGGAAGCGGTGCAGGTGTCGATCGATTTCGCTGCCGCCGTGGCCGAGGCCGAGTTGCTGGTGGTGGCGACGCCGATTGCCGGCCTGCGTCCGACGGTCGAACGCTTGCAGGCGCTGGGCTGTACCTTGCCGATCTTGTGGGTGTGCAAGGGTTTCGAGGCCGGTAGTGGCAAATTGCCGCACCAGGTCGTCACCGAGGTGCTGGGTCCGCAGGCCATTTGCGGTGCGCTGTCGGGTCCCAGTTTTGCCGAGGAAGTGGCAGCCGGGCAGCCGACCGCGGTCGCGCTGGCGGCCAATGATCCGGCCTTCGCCCGGGAAGCAGCCCGCCAGTTGCATACGACGCGTCTGCGTATCTACGCCAATGATGATCTGGTCGGTGTCGAGGTGGGTGGGGCGATCAAGAATGTACTGGCCATTGCGACCGGCACCTGCGATGGTTTGGGGCTCGGCCTGAACTCGCGTGCCGCGCTGATGACGCGGGGCCTGGCGGAAATCGCCCGGCTTGGTTTGGCCCTCGGCGCGCAGCGCGAAACCTTCATGGGTCTGGCCGGCATGGGGGATCTGATTTTGACCTGTACCGGCGATCTGTCGCGTAACCGGCGCGTGGGTCTGGCGTTGGCCGAAAACAAGTCTTTGCCGCAAATTCTCGAAGAGCTGGGTCATGTCGCCGAAGGCGTTTACACGGCCCGTGAGGTCGATCAACTGGCCCGCAAGCTCGGCGTTGATATGCCGATCAGTGCCGCCGTGGCAGCGGTGCTCGACGGTCGCCTGAGCGCCGCGCAGGCGGTCGAGCAGTTGATGGCGCGCGACCCGAAGGAAGAACTGGCCTAGACTGAGCCAGTGAAGCCGGCCTGGCGCCAGGCTTCGAAGACCGCGACGGCCGCAGCGTTGGAGAGATTCAGGCTGCGCTGGCCGGCCTGCATCGGCAGGCGCAGGCGATGCTCTGCCGGAAACTCGGCAAATATTTCCGGCGGTAGACCGCTGGTTTCGCGGCCAAAGACAAATACATCGTTTTCCTGCAGCGCGGTCGTGTACGGGCTGGCCTGACCCTTGGTGGTCATCGCGAACAGCCGGCGACCAACCAGGACGGCCTTGCAGGCCGCCCAGTCGGCGTGACGAACGACCCGGGCATACTCGTGGTAATCGAGGCCGGCACGGCGCAGCGATTTGTCGGTGATATCGAAGCCGAGCGGTTCGACGAGATGCAGTTCGGCGCCGGTGTTGGCGCAGAGTCGAATGATGTTGCCCGTGTTGGGTGGAATTTCCGGCTGATAGAGAACGACGGCGAACACGTTTCAGGCTTCCGTGAGTGGCAAGGTTGCGGATTAGAACATGCTTTTCCGGCTAGTGTTTAAGGGCGCGCGCAGCGACGACGACGCAAACCGTGCTGGCGCCATGCAGCTTCAAGACCCGGGCGCACTCGTTCAGGGTGGCGCCGGTGGTCATTACGTCATCGACCAGCAGGATACGGCGGCCGCTGAAGTCGCCGCGACATTCAAAGGCGCCGCGCACGTTTTTGTGCCGTTCCTTGAGCGGCAATTCGGCCTGCGGTGGTGTGGCGCGGGTGCGTAACAGAGTGCTGCGGTCGACCGGTAATTTGAGGAATTTTCCAAGGCGGCCAGCAATTTCGGCCGACTGGTTGAAGCCGCGTTCACGCAGGCGCGCGTAGTGCAGCGGTAGCGGGATGATCAGATCAACCTCGGCAGTGGTCAGGGGGGCCAGCATTTGCCCGGCGAGCCAGTCGGCGACGGCCAACTGGTGGCCGTACTTGAGGGCGTGAATGATGCGGTCGACCGGAAAATCGTAGCGGAAACGAGCGCTGGTCCGATCGAAATGCGGAGCCTCCTTCAAGCAGGCGCCGCAGCGTTCGCCGTGCGTGGTCTGTTCGTTGCAGAGCGGGCAGAGGGCGCCGGGCAGCGCCGGCAAATCAGCCTCGCAGGCAGCACAGATCAGGCTTGGCGCACTATCGCCGCTACACAGCAGGCAACTGCCGGGCAGGGCGCCGGCGAGGAGTCGCCGACCGAACCGCCGGAAGAGATTGGCCTGGGGTAAAATTGACATCTGTCAGCAGTGTCCTCGATAATTCATAATTATCGATACGCTTCGTATCTGATTTTTATCGTATTTTTCAAGCAAGGCCATCTCCATGCAAGCAAGCACTCTCGCCGCCGTTTCTTCCAATCCGCAGTCTGCAACCGCTCCGCGCTGGACGGTTGCCGAGGTGCTCGAATTGTACGAATTGCCGTTGATGGATCTGATCTGGCGGGCGCAAGGCGTGCACCGCGCCAATTTCGATCCGAATGCCATTCAACGCTCGACGCTGCTCTCGGTCAAGACCGGCGGTTGCTCGGAAGATTGCAGCTACTGCTCACAGTCGGCCCGCTACGATACCGATACCCAGCGCGAACGTCTGATGCCGCTCGATGAGGTGGTTGCCGCCGCCAAGGCCGCCAAGGACAAGGGCGCTTCCCGGTTCTGCATGGGCGCTGCCTGGAAGGGGCCGAAAGACAACGATCTCGACCGCGTCCTCGACATGGTGCGCGAGGTCAAGGCGCTCGGCATGCAGACCTGCGTCACGCTCGGCATGCTCAAGGACGGTCAGGCTGAAAAGCTGAAGGATGCCGGTCTCGACTACTACAACCACAACCTCGACACCGACAAGGAATTCTACGGTCAGGTGATCAAGAGCCATACGCACGATGATCGTCTCGATACGCTGGATCAGGTGCGCGATGCCGGCATCAATGTCTGCTCGGGCGGCATCATCGGCATGGGCGAGTCGCGCAAGAACCGCGCCGCGCTGATCGTTCAGCTGGCCAACCTGCCGCAGCCGCCTGAATCAGTGCCGATCAACAATCTGGTGCCGATTCCCGGTACCCCACTGGCCGACAATCCGCGTCTCGACCCCTTCGAGTTCGTGCGCACGATTGCCGCGGCCCGCATCACCATGCCGAAATCCTGGGTGCGCCTGTCGGCCGGCCGTCAGGAAATGAGCGACGAACTGCAGGCACTGTGTTTCCTGGCTGGTGCCAATTCGATGTTCTACGGCGATCATCTGCTGACTACCGGCAATCCGGAAGTCGATCGCGATGACGCGCTGTTTGCCCGTCTCGGCGTCAAGGCAGTTTGAACGCTGGCTTTGTCGACCGGCAGCAAGTCGGTCGACGTTTCTCCAAGGCGGCCGCCAGCTATTCCGAAGGGGATTTCTTCGCTCGCGAAGTGGATCGTCGGATGCAGGAACGGCTCGACTACGTCAAGGTCGAGCCGAAGCGCATTCTCGACCTCGGCTGTAGCCGGGGGGCGAGTTTGGTCAGCCTGGCGGAACGTTATCCCGACGCACAACTGATCGGTCTGGATGTGGCGCCGGCCATGCTCAGTGCGGCTCGTCCGCAACGGGCCGCCTGGCAGCGCTGGCTGGGGCTGGGCAAGTCGGCCGAACCGGTACGCCTGGCCGCCGATGCCGCGAAATTGCCCCTGAAAACGAGGTCGACCGCAGTAATCTGGTCGAACCTGCTGCTGCACTGGCTGGACGACCCGCTGCCGGCCCTGGCGGAGGCGCATCGGGTGCTCGAAGTCGGCGGACTGCTCATGTTCTCGACCCTGGGGCCGGATTCGCTGCGTGAACTGCGCCTGGCCTTTGCTGATGGCTACGCCCACACCCAGCGCTTCATCGACATGCACGACCTGGGCGACATGCTGGTCGGCTGCGGCTTTGCCGATCCGGTGATGGACATGGAAGTCATCACGCTAACCTATGATGATCTCGATGCCGTGTTTGCCGACCTGCGGGCGGCCGGTTCGTCCTGTGCGATGAAGGCTCGGCGTCATGGCCTGACCGGCCGCAATTCATGGGCGGCGGCCCGTGCCGCTTACGAAGGCATGCGCCTGGATGGCAAGTTGCCTGCTACCTTCGAGGTAGTTTATGGTCATGCCTGGAAGGCCGAAGCCAAACAGACCGCGGACGGGCGCGCCATCGTTCGGCTCGATGGTCTGCGCAAGAAGTAACTATTCCGGTTTCTGCTTGAAAAACTTGAGCGGCTTGGCGGTCGGGAACTGCGGCACCGGAATTGCCTTGCGCCGCCATTCGCGGACTCGCCAGCCGAGCAGCAGGGCCAGCGCGGCCGAGTAAGCCAGGGGCCAGAGCAGGGCGGTGACCTTGACCAGCCAGAAGTAATGCACTGCCGCCAGCAGACTGATCAGGTAAATCGTACGATGCAGTTCCTGCCACTTGCGGCCGCCCAGTTTGCGGATCGCCCATTGGTTTGAGGTGGCGGCCAGCGGAATCAGCAGCACGAAAGCGGCAAAGCCCACCGTGACGAATGGCCGCTTCAGGACATCCCGGGCGATATCGCTGACAACAAAATCGTGATCGAAACCGATAAACGACAAAAAATGCAGGGTGGCGTAGAAGAAGCAAAACAAACCGAGCATCCGGCGCAGGCGGAGTAGCCAGTGCAGTTTCGTCAGGACGCGTAGCGGTGTGACGCAAAGAGTGAGCAGCAGCAGGTTGAAGGTCCAGGTGCCGGTCCAGCGTTGCACGAATTCGACCGGATTGGCCCCGAAGTCATTGGTGTAGGCAGCCCACAGCAGGCGGCCGAGCGGCAGTAGGCAAAGCAGGAAAAGGGCGCTCTTGATCAATTGCAGTTGTCGTTGGTCCGGTGCCGAAGCCATGGTTCAGAAATGCTTCCGTAAATCCATACCGCTGTACAGGTTGGCAACTTGCTCGCCATAGCCATTGAAGGGCAGGGTCTTGCGTTTGAAAAACTCGCCAAGGCGGCGTTCCTGGCTCTGGCTCCAGCGTTTATGCGGGACATCCGGATTAACGTTGGAATAGAAGCCGTATTCATCAGGCGCCGCCTTGATCCACGCCGTTTGTGGTTGCTTTTCGACAAAACGGATACGGACGATCGATTTCGCCCCCTTGAAACCGTACTTCCAGGGCACGATCAGTCGAATTGGTGCGCCATTTTGCTTGGGCATCACTTCGCCATACATGCCGACCGCGAACAGGGTCAGCGGGTGCATGGCTTCATCGAGGCGCAGCCCTTCGACATAGGGCCAGTCGAGCAGCGGCAGGCGAATGTAGGGCATCTGTTCGCGATCGGCCAGGCTCCAGAACTCGACAAATTTCGCGTTGCCGGTGATGTCGACTCGCTTGAGCAATTCGGCAAAAGGAAAGCCGATCCACGGCACAACGGCGCTCCAGCCTTCGACGCAACGCAAGCGATAAGTCCGTTCTTCGAGTGGCGCCCAGTTGAGGATGTCTTCGATGGCGAAGGTCCTGGCCTGCTTGACTTCGCCATCGATGGTGAGCGTCCACGGCCGGGTGCGCAGGCGGTGGGCATTTTTGGCCGGGCTGTCCTTGTCGGGGCCGAATTCGTAAAAATTTCCATAGCTGGTCATCGATTCGAAGCTGGTCGGCTTTTCATCGCTGGAAAATGGACCAGGCCGGGTTTTGCCCAGCTTTTCGCCAGTGCTTGCCGCAGTGGCCGGCAATGTTCCTGAGGCGCCTACTAGCAAGGCGCTGCCACCCAGAATCAGTTGGCGCCTTTTTTCAAAAAGTGCCTGCGGGGTGATTTCAGATGGCAGATGGTCAGCGGGGGGGCGTATCAGCATGTCAGTTCCTTGGCGGTTACATGCTCATTAGTCGCTGGCGGCAGCGAATTCCTTACACGCGTCGGGGAGCTTGGTGCGAGGTCAGACCGGCCGCTACACAGATGGTTCAGGCGGCGAGCGCCGAACGCAGTTCCTGAATGTCTTCCTCGGCCTCTTCCAGCAAGTCGGCGTAGCGTGCCTGGTCGGCATTGCGCGCTTCGATTTCTGCCGGGCTGAATTGCCCAGGTTGCCATTCCTGTGGGCCGCCCGCCAGCAATTTAGCAAAGTACAGTACGTCGCGCACGGTGCATGGCGTTTCGACGTTGCGTGTCTCGCCTTGATCGCGAACGGCGTCGGTAATGCTTTCCGGGAGTCCGAGGATGTGCAGCAGGCTTTCGCCGATGCTGGCCTCCCAGCCGTGTAGCAGAGCAAGCATGGCCGGCTTGTCAGTGCGGTATTCGGGGTACTCGGCGGCGCGGTAGAGCAGGTAAAAAACCCCGATGTTATGGACGAGGCCGGCCAGCATCGCTTCATCCGGATTGACCCGGCCGAGGCGACGGGCCAGGACGCGGGCGATGGCGGCCACCTGAATCGAGAATTCCCAAGCTTGGCGGGCGATTTCGTCGTAGCCCGCAAGGTTGCGAGACTTCAGCATCTGGTCCATGGCCACGGCCAGCGAGGTGGTGCGTACCGCCTCGAAGCCGAGGCGCCCGATGGCGCTGGACAATTCCTGGATGGCGACGCCTGACGGGTTATAGCTCACCGAGTTGGCCAGTCGCAGCAGCTTGCTTGAAATCAGGGGCTCGACGCCGATGGCTAGGGCAACACGGTCCAGGTTGACGTAAGGGTCTTTCAGCGTGTTCCTGACCATGATGGCCGCATCCATGCAGGTCGGAAAGTTGATATCCCCCGACAGGTCGCGGGCGATATCCTCAAGAATGCGGAAATGCAGTGTCGATTCCGCGCCCTTTTCAGCCGGCAATGTAGCGCTCCAATTGGGTAATCAGGAATTGCTGGGAACTGATGGTTTCCTTGACCAAGTCGCCGATCGAGATCATGCCGGCGATGCTGTTATCTTCATTGAGGACTGGGAGGTGGCGGAAGCGCTTCTCGGTCATCAGTGCCATGCACTCGTCGAGCGTGGCCGACGGCGTGACATAGGCGACGCGGTCGCTCATGATTTCGCGAACCAGGGTTTCCTTCGAGGATTTGCCGTGCAAAATGATCTTCCGGGCATAGTCCCGTTCCGAAAATATGCCGACCAGTTGTTCCCCGTCGAGCACGAGCAGGGCGCCGACGTCGTTCTGGGCCATCACGGACAGAGCATGAAAAACGGAGTCGGTTGGTGCGACAACGGCCAAGGGGCGGTGTTTGCCGGACAGCATTTGCTTCAGCGTTTTCATCGGAGTCTCCTCTTTTCGTGGGGCGTTTTCGTGGAATGAGTCTATCCCCGAGTGATCTTGCTGCCAAGCCTTTTACGGACAATAAAAAAGGCAGCCGTAGCTGCCTTTGTCATGGTGCGATTTAATGCTTAGCGCAAGCCGGCGGCAAACTCTGCAACTGCCTTAATTTCGGCATCAGACAGCTTGGCGGCGATCATGCGCATCATCTTTTCCGGATCGTTGGCGCGCTCTTCAAGACGGAATGCCTTCAGTTGAGCTTCGGTGTATTCCGGGAACTGGCCGGCCAGCTTCGGATACTGTGCCGGCAGACCGGCGCCGGCCGGGCCGTGGCAGCCGGCACAGGCGGGAACGCCCTTCTTGAAGTCACCCTGGCGCCACAGTTTCTGACCCAAGGCGATCTTGGTTTCGTCCTTGGCGGCGGCCGGCTTGGCTTTCTGGCTGGCGAACCAGGCGGCAACGTTCTTCATGTCGTCGTCGGACAGTGGGGCAGCCATGCCGCCCATGATCGGGTTGTTGCGGGCTGCCGGCTTGCCGTCGATCGACTTGAAGTTCTGCAGCTGCTTGTAGATATATTGTTCGACTTGGCCAGCCAGGTGTGGGTTGGCGGAGGCGGCGCTGTTGCCGTCGGCGCCATGGCAGGCGACACAGACGGTTTCTGCGATGATTTTGCCCTTGGCAGGATCAGCCTTGCCCTTGGCTTCTTCGGATGCATGAGCGATGAAACTGGTGGCAAGAAGAATTGCCATTGCCGCGGTGCGAATCATTATCGAGCTCCTTGTACGCGTTTGTGGGCGCTTTGGCCGGAACGGAAGGTTACAAACCTGCTATTCTATATCAGTTCCCCGCCCCCTTGGCGGGTCTTCCGAGTTTTTTATGCCTCTGTTCCAGCAGGCGGTTTTTCTTACAACCGTCGCCAATCTCCGTGATTTACCCCAGGATTCTGTCCGTGAAGTGGCCTTTGCCGGTCGCTCCAATGCCGGGAAATCTTCCGCCATCAATACCCTTGCCGGTCGTGTCCGGCTTGCCTATGTCAGCAAGACGCCGGGGCGAACCCAGCATTTGAATTATTTCACTTTGGCTGAAGGCAAGTATTTCGTCGACCTGCCGGGTTACGGCTATGCCAAGGCGCCGGAGGCGATCCGCTCGCAGTGGGAGGGCCTGATCGGGCCTTATCTGAGCAAGCGCGATCAGCTGGCCGGTCTGGTCGTCATCATGGATATCCGTCGTCCGATGACCGATCTTGATCTGAAATTGATCGACTGGTTCCGGCCGACCGGTCGGCCGATCCACATCCTGCTCTCCAAGGCCGACAAGTTGAGTCGCCAGGAGCAGACCAAGGCGCTGCGCTCGGTCAAGGCCGAGGTGGAAACCTGGGGGGATGCCGAGCTTTATTCCGTCCAGCTTTTCTCCAGCCTGAAAAAGACCGGAGTCGAGGATGCCGAGGCCGTGCTGGCTGGCTGGCTGGATATCGAAATCAAGAAGAAAGAAAACAAAGGGCCCCCGGATAAGGGGGGTCCGGGGGCCAAAATGCCTTAACGTGGTCAAGGCACCCGCTCAGGGAGGTGAAGCGGGAGATAGCGCGTGCCATCTGCAGACTCTGACGTGAGTCAATGCGAAAAGTTCCACGCTGTTTGAGAATTTCTTTTTCGAATTAATCGAGGTTGAAGCATGAGTGCTACCGGACGTTTTCCTGGAACCCGCATGCGCCGGATGCGGCGCGATGATTTTTCGCGTCGCCTGATGCGGGAGTCGGTGCTGACGGTCGACGACTTTATTTACCCTGTTTTCGTGCTCGAAGGCGAGGGGCGGGTCGAGAAGGTCTCTTCAATGCCGGGCGTCGAGCGCCAGTCGCTGGATGTGCTGCTGAAGACGGCGGAGCGGGCGGCCAAGCTGGGTATTCCGGCATTGGCCTTGTTCCCGGTGGTCGATGCCTCGCTGAAGTCGCTGGGGGCCGAAGAGGCTTTCAACGAGCATGGCTTGGTGCCGCGCGTGGTGCGGGCGCTGAAGCGGGAATTTCCGGAGTTGGGGGTGATTACCGATGGCGCCCTCGATCCCTACACGACACACGGTCAGGACGGCCTGATCGACGATACCGGCTATGTCCTCAATGACGAAACGGTGGATGTGCTGGTCAAGCAGGCGCTCTGTCATGCCGCGGCCGGCGTCGATGTGGTGGCGCCGTCCGACATGATGGACGGGCGGATCGGCAGCATTCGTGCCGGGCTGGATGGTGCCGGCTTTATCCACACGCGTATCCTGGCCTATTCGGCCAAGTACGCCTCGGCTTTCTACGGGCCTTTCCGCGATGCCGTCGGTTCCGCCGCCAATCTGGGCAAGAGCAACAAGTACTCCTACCAGATGGACCCGGCCAATAGCGATGAGGCGCTCAAGGAAGTGGCGCTCGATTTGCAAGAGGGGGCCGACATGGTGATGGTCAAGCCCGGCATGCCTTATCTGGACATCGTGCGTCGCGTCAAGGAAGAGTTCGGTGTGCCGACCTATGCCTACCAGGTCAGCGGCGAGTACGCGATGTTGAAAGCCGCCGCCCAGAATGGCTGGCTGAACGAAGAGGCATGCGTGCTGGAAAGCCTGCTGGCTTTCAAGCGGGCCGGGGCCGATGGCATCCTGACCTACTTCGCGCTCGATGCGGCGGAGTATCTGAAGCGCTAACCGGCTTGTTTTACAGCAAGAAGGGCGGCTGCAGCCGCCCTTTGCTTTTTAGTCGCTGCCGGGCGTGCCGGATTGCGACAGGCAGGCGAAGTAGAGCATCGGCCACTGTTGCGGCCATTGCGCCAAGGGCTCGCGGCTGAAGCCGCTGCGCGCGTATTGCTCCCAGCGGCCAACGGCGTAGCAGCGGAGCAGGTTGGCCAGGGCGCCGAAGTCAGCATCGTGCTTCAGATTTTCCTGGGTGGCGGCGATGCGCAGCGCCTGCTTGAGCGAGGCTTCGACCTTGTCGAGCAAGGCGTTGATCCGCAATTGCAGGCGTTCGTTCTCATTGACCAGCGTATCGCCGATCAGGACCCGGGTCATGCCGCGGTTTTTCTGGGCAAAGCGCAGCAATAGGGCGATGATTTGCTCGACCTGGTTCAGCCCCTGCTCTTCGTCGGTGGTGATCTGGTTGATGACGCTGAACAGGCTTTGTTCGATGAATTCGATCAGGCCGTCGTACATTTGCGCCTTGCTGGCGAAATGACGATAGAGGGCAGCTTCCGAGCATTCGAGTTTGGCCGCCAGGGCGGCGGTCGTGATTTTTTCCCCTTTTGGAGTCTCCAGCATCCCGGCCAGGGTTTGCAGAATCTGCAGGCGACGTTCGCCCGGTTTTGTCGCCATTGTTGCCCCCTTAGTTATTGGTTTTTGCCCGAAAATTATAGTCGACCGCAGCGCTGCGGTAGTTCCAGAACAGATTTGATTTTCACGTCTACGTAAGGCGAGTTCTGTGAGCCAGCGCTTACCCACACGGTTTTCATCCCCAGTTTTTTAGCTGTGATTAGGTTTTGAAGGCTGTCCTCAACCATGACGCAGCGCCGCGCATCAAGGCGTTCGGCCTTGAGCAGGGCACGATAGCCGGCGGCCATCGGTTTGGGGCGAAAGCGCGTGCTCTCGACCGAATAGGCGGTATCGATATGGCGCCATAAGCCGGTGATGTCGAGGACGGCATCGAGGTAGTGGCGCGGGGCATTGGAGAAGATGATTTTCCGCCCCGGCAGGCGACGCAGGGCATGTAGGGTCGGGTGGGGAAAAACCACCATCCGGCGCAGGTCGGGAAACTGGTGGGTTTCCTTCAGGAAATGCGCCGGGTCGGTGTCGTGGTGGCGCATCAGGCCGAGCAGCGTGGCACCGTAGCGTTGCCAGTAGCTTTGGCGGATGCGGTTGGCCTCGGCCTCATCGACCCCCAGGTGCCGCTCGATGTACTCGCGCATCGAGCGGTTGATGTGGGGGAAAATATGCGGGCTGGCGTTGTGCAGCGTGTTGTCGAGATCGAACAGCCAGACGCAGCCAGCGTTCAGCATCAGTGCGACTTGATCATCGTGCCGACGCCGTGGTCGGTCAGGATTTCCAGAAGCAGGGCATGTTCGACGCGACCGTCGATGATATGCACGCCCTTGACGCCGTTACGGGCCGCATCGAGCGCCGAGCCGATCTTGGGCAGCATGCCGCCGGACAGGGTGCCATCCTCGACCATTTCGTCGATCTGCTTCGGGGTGATGCCGGTGATCAATTTGCCGTCCTTGTCGAGTACGCCAGGCGTATTGGTCAGCAGGACCAGTTTCTCGGCCTTCAGCACTTCGGCAATCTTGCCGGCGACGACGTCGGCGTTGATGTTGTAGGTCTCGCCGTTCTCGCCGACGCCGATCGGGGCGATGACCGGAATGAAGGCGCCCTTGTCGAGGTGGTCGATCAGCGATGGGTCGATCTGGGTGATTTCGCCGACCTGGCCAACGTCGATCAGATCGCCCGGATTATCCTTGTTCTCCAGCATCAGCTTTTTGGCGCGGATGCAGTTGCCGTCCTTGCCGGTCAGGCCGACGGCCTTGCCGCCGTGCTGGTTGATCAAGTTGACGATGTCCTTGTTGACCTGGCCGCCGAGCACCATTTCGACGACTTCCATGGTTTCGGCGTCGGTGACGCGCATGCCCTGGATGAATTCGCCCTTCTTGCCGACGCGGGTCAGCAGGTTCTCGATCTGCGGGCCGCCGCCGTGGACGACGACGATGTTGAAGCCGATCAGTTCAAGCAGTACGACGTCGCGCGCGAAGCAGTTTTTCAGGTGTTCGTCGGTCATCGCGTTGCCGCCATATTTGACGACGATGGTCTTGCCGTGGAAACGCTTGATGTAGGGCAGGGCTTCGGCCAGAACGGCGGCCTTGATGCCGGGGGTGAGGTTGTCGAGACTCATGGCGTGCTCCGTGTGGAATCGCCGCGGATTGTACAAAGAAAAAGGCCGGAACGGGGCCGGCCTTGTTCCCGGGGCGATGGTGGCCTATTCGATGCTCAGTCGCTTGTTCGGACTGGCGGTCCGTTTGGGCAGGGTCAGTTCGAGAACGCCATCGTTGAATTTTGCCACGGCCTGGGCTTCATCGATTTCCTGGGCCAGTTGGAAGGAACGGGAAACCTTGCCGAAATAGCGTTCCGAACGAAGCAGGCGCTCGCCTTCGCGGGTTTCCTTTTCCTGCTTGATCTCGGCGCTGATTGACACCTGATTCCCATCGACGATGACGTGAATGTCCGGTTTTTTGACGCCGGGCAGTTCGGCGTGAACGAGGTAACTGTTGCCCTGTTCCGTGACGTCCATCTTGATCGACGGCTGCTGTTGCGGCGTGCCGTTCATATCAACCGGGCGAACGAAGAAGCCGCGGAAAAGATCATCAAGCGGGTCGAGACGGGTGATGTTTGCCATGATTGCTCTCCTTCTGGTTGGTGGGTAATGCGTGTACCAAATATAGGGTGAGCTTGGCGGCTTTCAAGGCCTGTTGTCGGCTGTTTACGAAATGCCTGTTGGGGCAGCTGTCCAGGTGATTGCGGCTCAGGGCTGACGGCTGGGCAGCGCGAGAATGGCATCGCGGTTGCTGGCAGAAAAACAGCGTTCAGCGGCTTCCTGCCAGGGGTGCCAGGCGTAGGCCAGGTGCTCGCCGGGGGCAATGCGGACCGGTTGAATCGCCGGCAACTCCAGTGAAAAAACATGCTCGGTATTCTGGGTCACGCCCGGCGCGTAGCGATGTCGCCACTCCGGAAATATTTCGTAGGTGTTGGTCTGTTGCCAGTCGCTGAGCCGGAAGTGGTGGCTGTCGAGGCCGGTTTCCTCGAGAACTTCGCGGTGTGCCGTCTCGATCAGGGCCTCTGTTGCTTCCCGGCTGCCGGTCACCGATTGCCAATAGCCGGCGTGCGAGGCGCGTTCGAGCAGGAGTACTTCGAGCGCTGCAGTATGGATGACGACCAGAACCGAAATGGGTTGTTTGTATTGCTTCATGCGTCCGGCAGATTGGCGACGCCGCGGGCCGGGCTGGTCAATAGAATCCACATCGGGTGCTTTTCGGCCGAGCGGATCTGCGCTGCCGAGCGCAGGACATCGATCAAGGTCGAGAATGCCTCGGGGTCGTTGTGGCGCAGCGCCTCCAGGCCCGATACCAGCAGCAGCAGGCTTTTGCGGGCTTGCCAGTCGGGGTCGGTCAGGCAATCGTGCAGGGCGTCGAAATTGGCCCCGTACCAGATCGGGAACTCAAAGGTCCTGCCGAGTTCGCGCAGGACTTCACCGGCGTCGCCAGCGGTGCTTAGGTTGGCGCTGAGTTGTGCCAGATGGGCTTGCCCGGCCTGCGCCAGTACTTCGCCACGGCGGGCGGCAGGCAGATGGTAGAGCCCGGCCCGGGAGGCGTCCTGCAAGAGGCTGTGTTTCATCCCGGCTACTCCTGGATTCGCCGAAAACTCTGGTAATGGTCGTCGGTGTAGTAATACTCGCCGCGTTCGCCGGCGATGATGCGCCGCGGTCCGCGATCCCGCCGGCCCGGCGTCTTGACCGTGTATTCCAGGTAGTAGCCGCGCGGATGGAGCGGCAGGCGTTTTTCGTAGTTGCCGAAAACGATGCCGTCGCGGGCGTAGGGAAACGGACCGCCGGTTTTGATCAAGGTCAGCGTTTGCCGCGCTTCATGGGGTAAATTTGCCGCCAGGACGACGTCGACCGCAGTACTGTCGCGGCTGAAACTAAAACCGAATGCGCTTCCGATCGCCAGCCAGGTGACGATCAGGAAGCGCAGCCAGTTTTTCATGCCCGGTTTCAGGCCTGGGTTACTTCGAGCTGGGTTTCCACCTTCTGGCGAAGGCGGATATGCAGTTCGCGCAGTTGCTTCTCATCGACGCCGGACGGGGCGTCGGTCAGCAGGCACTGAGCGCGCTGGGTTTTCGGGAAGGCAATGACGTCACGGATGGATTCGGCACCGGTCATCATGGTGACGATACGATCCAGACCAAAAGCCAGGCCACCGTGCGGCGGGGCGCCGTACTTCAGGGCGTCGAGCAGGAAGCCGAACTTGGCCTGCTGTTCTTCCGGGCCGATGTTGAGGGCCTGGAAGACGGTTTCCTGAATTTCCGATTTGTGAATACGGACCGAGCCGCCGCCGATTTCCCAGCCGTTCAGGGCCAGGTCGTAGGCCTTGGCCAGGCACTTGCCCGGATCGCTTTGCAGCAGCGCGACATGCTCGTCCTTCGGGCTGGTGAAGGGGTGGTGGCAGGCCGTCCAGCGCTTGTCGTCCTCGTCGTACTCGAACATCGGGAAATCGACGACCCACAGCGGTTCCCAGGCCTTGCCATTGAGGAAGCCTTTTTCGTGGCCAATCTTGACGCGCAGGGCGCCGAGCGCATCGTTGACCACCTTGGCCTTGTCGGCACCAAAGAAAATCAGGTCGCCGGATTGGGCACCCGTGCGGTCGACGATGGTTTTCAGGGCATTTTGATGCAGGTTCTTGACGATCGGGCTCTGCAGGCCGCTTTCGTTGAGTTGCGTGACGTCATTGACCTTGATGTAAGCCAGGCCCTTGGCGCCGTAGATGCCGACAAACTTGGTGTATTCGTCGATCTCGCCGCGGGTCAGGCTGGCGCCACCCGGGATGCGCATCGCGGCAACGCGGCCGTTCTCGCTGTTGGCGACGCCGGCGAAGACCTTGAAGGAGACGTCCTTGACGGCATCGGTGACTTCAGTCAGTTCGAGCGTGACGCGCAGATCCGGCTTGTCGGAGCCAAAGCGGCTCATCGCTTCGCTGTAGGCCATGCGCGGGAAGGGGGCCGGCAGGTCGACGTCGATCGCATCCTTGAAGACGTAGTGAATCAGTTTTTCGATCAGCGCGGTGATGTCGTCCTCGGTCATGAACGAGGTTTCGATATCGACCTGGGTGAATTCAGGCTGGCGGTCGGCGCGCAGGTCTTCGTCGCGGAAGCATTTGACGATCTGGTAGTAGCGGTCGTAGCCGGCCACCATCAGTAGCTGCTTGAACAGTTGCGGCGACTGCGGTAACGCGAAGAACTGGCCGGAGTGAACGCGCGACGGCACGAGGTAGTCGCGCGCACCTTCCGGGGTCGACTTGGTCAGCATCGGCGTTTCGATGTCGATGAAGCCGTTGTCGTCGAGAAAGCGGCGGAAGGCGCGCGCCGTCTTGTAGCGCAGCATCATGTTGTGCTGCATCTGCGGACGCCGCAGGTCGATGACGCGGTGGGTCAGGCGGACGTTCTCGGAGAGATTTTCTTCGTCGAGTTGGAACGGTGGCGTCACCGAGGCGTTCAGGACTTCGATCTCGTGGCAGAGGATTTCGATTTCGCCGGATGCCAGATTGGCGTTGGTCGTGCCGGCCGGGCGCGGACGCACCTTGCCGGTAATCTTCAGGCAAAACTCGTTGCGGACGGATTCGGCGATCTTGAAGGTGTCGGCGCGGTCCGGGTCGCAAACGATCTGGGCCAGGCCATCCCGGTCGCGCAGGTCGATGAAGATGACGCCGCCGTGGTCGCGCCGGCGATGCGCCCAGCCGCACAGGGTAACAATTTGCCCGTCAAGGGCGGCGTTGAGTTGTCCGCAATAATGGGTGCGCATGAAACTTTCCGATGGTTCTTTAAATGTTGGTAATGACGCGAGGGTGCGGCGGCGGGGCCACGACACCCATCGATATGATGTATTTGAGTGCTTCGTCGACGGTCATGTCGAGTTCAACGACGTCCTTAGCCGGCATCATCAGAAAGAAGCCGGAGGTCGGATTGGGGGTGGTCGGCACGTATACGCTGACATAGTCACCTTCGAGGTGATTGACCAGATCTCCGCCCGGCTGCCCGGTCTGAAAGGCGATGGTCCAGCTACCTAGGCGCGGGTATTGCACCAGCAAGGCTTTCCGAAAGGCATTGCCATTCGGGGCAAACAGCGTGTCTGATACCTGTTTGACGCTTTTGTATACGGAATTAACGACCGGGATACGCGATAGCAGCTTGTCCCACCAACTCACCAGCTTCTGCCCGATGAAATTTGCAGCGAGCAGACCGGTCAGCAGAATCATGGCCAACGTCAGCAGGGCGCCTACGCCAGGTATCGCTAGGCCGAAAAGATTCTGCGGGTGCACCGTTTCCGGCAATAGGCGCAAGGATTGGTCAAGGGTGCTGATGATCAGCGACAGCACCCAGCCGGTAATGACCAGGGGCACCCAGATCAGGAGTCCGGTAATGAAATAGCGTTTGATCAATTGGCCGCGCACGGAGTGCATGCTCCTGAACCACCCTGGCAGGGCGGCGTGCTGTCAGCCTTGGGGGCAGCTTTGCCGCTGCCCTTGAAATCAGTGGCGTACCAGCCATTTCCCTTCAGCTGGAAGCCAGCCGCGGAGAGCAGCTTGTTATAGCTTTCCTGGCCGCAGGCTGGGCAGGTGGTGAGCTGCGGGTCGCTCATCTTTTGCAGATGCTCTTTCTGGGAACCGCAGGAGTCGCAGCGATATTCGTAGATCGGCATGGGAATCCTCCAAAACCTTGAATTATAACCGAGTGTCCGTGATGCTTATATATTGGTGTCAGGCGCGAAATTTCAAGCGATCAGACCAAGATAGCGGTTGGTTAGTTGCGGCCCCCAGAACAGGGCGATGACGCCAGCTGCAGCAAGGTAGGGGCCGAACGGAATCGGCACGTTGCGGCCATGGCGGGCGGCAACGATCAAGGTAATACCGACAATTGCCCCAACAACCGACGAGAGCAGAATTATGGTTGGCAGCATTTGCCAGCCAAGCCAGGCACCGAGTGCGGCCAGCAGCTTGAAATCGCCATAGCCCATGCCCTCCTTGCCGGTAGTCAGCTTGAACAGCCAGTACACGCTCCACAGGGCGAGGTAGCCTGCCATGGCGCCAATGGTCGAGGTTGGCAGGTCGACGATAGTGCCGGCCAGATTGAATGCAATGCCAAGCCATAGCAAGGGCAGGGTGATCGAGTCTGGCAAGAGTTGCGTATCAAGGTCAATGGCGGCCAGTGCGATTAGTGACCAGACCAGCAACAAGGCGCCGACCATGGCGAGCGTTGGCCCGAAGTGCCAGGCCGTATAGGCGGAGAGCAAGCCGGTAGCTGCTTCAACAAGCGGATAGCGCGGCGAGATGCTCGTGCCGCAGCCAGCGCATTTGCCTTTCAGAATCAGCAGATAGCTGATCAGAGGTATGTTTTCGAGGGCCGAGATTTTGTGCCCGCAGGCCGGACAGCGTGAGCGGGGAGTGGATAGTGTCAATGACTCGCTTGCCGGTGACAGTGCTTCGCCCCGCAACTCTGCACATTGCGCCTGCCATTCCTGCTCCATCATTTTGGGCAAACGGTGAATGACGACGTTGAGGAAGCTGCCGACGCACAGGCCGAGCAGCCCGACTATGGCAGCCAGGCCACCCATCGAATCAGGGAGCATCAGACCACCGAGCCCAGTTTGAAGATTGGCAGGTACATGGCGACGACCATGCCGCCAATCAGTGTGCCGAGTACTACCATGATCATTGGCTCCATCAGGCTGGACATCGCTTCAACGGCGTCGTCCACTTCCTGTTCGAAAAAGTCGGCGACCTTGGAGAGCATGGAGTCCAGTGCGCCAGACTCTTCGCCAATGGCGACCATCTGGGTCACCATGTTGGGGAAAATGTTGGCGTTTTGCATGGCGTTGGTCAGGCTGGTGCCGGTCGAAACCTCGTTTTGAATCTGCTTGGTGGCTGCCTTGTAAACATAGTTCCCGGCAGCCCCGCCAACGGAATCCAGCGATTCGACCAAGGGGACGCCGGCGGCGAACATGGTGGCTAGGGTTCTCGTCCAGCGGGCGATGACTGATTTACGGATGATGTCGCCAAAGACCGGAACGCGGAGCAGCAATCGATCCATCGCCATCTGGACTTTTTCCGAACGTTTCCAGCTTTCAAAAAATGAATATAGCGCGCCGCCGATGATGCCAAAGATGGCCCACCAGTAAGCAACAAAGAAATCGGAGATGGCTATGACTAGCAGTGTTGGTGCAGGGAGGTCGGCCCCAAAGCTCTTGAAAACGTCCTTGAAGGCCGGAATCACGAAGATCATGATGACCGCCGTAATGACAAAAGCGACAACGATGACCGCAATTGGATAGAACAAGGCAGACTTGATTTTGCTCTTGATGGCCAGGATCTTTTCCTTATAGGTGGCAAGGCGATCGAGCAACGTATCGAGAATGCCAGCCTGCTCGCCAGCGGCAACCAGATTGCAATATAAGGCGTCGAATTGAAGCGGATATTTCCTGAAGGCCTGAGAAAGCGAGCTGCCTGTCTCTACGTCGGCCTTGATGTCGAGTAATAGCTTGCCGACTGCAGGGTTTGAATGGCCGCGGCCAACAATATCAAAGGCTTGCAGCAGTGGAACGCCAGACTTCATCATCGTTGCCAGTTGGCGTGTAAATAGTGCGATGTCTTTGTCAGTGATTTTCCCACCGCTTTTGAAGCGAACTTTCTTGACCTTGGCGTTGATGACCCCCTGGCGGCGCAGGGTGGATTGAACAACGGACTCGCTGGCGGCGCGTATTTCTCCGCGTACGGTCTTGCCATCCTTGTTTCGGCCCTCCCAGAGAAAGGCGCTTTCCTTGATCCTGGCCTTTGATTTGGCGATTGTGGCCATTGTTATTCCTTCCCGTTAAGCATTGGTGGTGCTTAGAACTTCATCAAGCGAGGTCACGCCCTGTTTTACTTTTATCAAGCCGGATTCGCGCAGGTCACGTACGCCTTCGGCTTTTGCCTGCATGGCCAGGTCGAGCGCGGTGGCGCCGCTCATGATCAAGCGTTGCATGGTTTCCGAGACCGGCATGACCTGGTAGATGCCGACCCGCCCCTTGTAGCCACTTCCTTTGCAGCGATCGCAGCCGCCCGGGCCATAGAGCGTCCATGAGCCGTCGAGGTCGGCCTCCTTGTAGCCGGCATCGAGCAGCGTCTGGTCGGGAACCGTCATGGCCTTCTTGCAGTTGCAGAGGCGACGGGCCAGGCGCTGAGCGGTAATCAGCAGGATGCTGGAGGCGATATTGAAGGTGGGGACACCCATGTTCATCAGGCGCGTTAGCGTCTGCGGGGCATCGTTGGTGTGCAGTGTCGATAGGACCATGTGGCCGGTCTGGGCGGCCTTGATCGCGATCTCGGCTGTTTCCAGGTCGCGAATTTCGCCGACCATGATGATGTCCGGGTCCTGCCGCAGGAAGGCTTTCAGAGCAACAGGGAAGGTCAGGCCGGCGCGGTCGTCGACGTTTACCTGGTTGACGCCAGGCAGATTGATTTCTGCTGGGTCTTCTGCCGTCGATATGTTGACGCCATCCTTGTTCAGGATGTTCAGGCATGTGTACAGAGAAACCGTTTTTCCTGAACCTGTCGGGCCGGTGACCAGAACCATGCCGTACGGACGGTTTACCGCATCAAGCAGGGCTGCCTTCTGGTCCGGTTCATAGCCGAGTGCTTCGATGCCCAAGGTGGCCGAGGTTGGGTCGAGAATACGCAGGACGATTTTTTCGCCCTGCAGGGTTGGCAAGGTGCTGACACGGAAGTCGATGGCGCGATTTTTTGATAGCACCAGTTTCATCCGGCCATCCTGCGGTACCCGCTTTTCAGCGATATTTAGCCTGGAGATGACCTTGATCCGAGAGGCGATCTTTTCCTTGATGGCGAGCGGGGGGGTGGCTATTTCGCGGAGTATGCCATCAACCCGGAAGCGTATCCGGTAGTACTTCTCGTAGGGTTCGAAGTGGATGTCGGAGGCGCCATCGTTGATCGCGTCAAGAAGCATTTTCTGAATGAACTTGACGACTGGAGCGTCATCAATGTCCTGGCCGTTCGCTTCATCGGCTTTGGCGGCGGCTTCCTCGTCGAGGAAGTCCAGATTGATGTCGTCGCTGGCCAGGTTTCTGAGCGTGTCCTCGGCAGTTTCCGAGTACTTGCTGACGAGCGGAATAAGCTTCGGGTGTTCGACAACAATCGGATCGACGGCCAAGCCTGTCTGAAAACGAATTTCGTCGAGTGCCCTGAGGTTGGTTGGGTCAGCGATTGCTACCGACAGGCGATTGCCACGCTTGTTGAGCGGGATGACCTTATGTGTGGCAATCAGTTTGCGATCGATCGCCGTTGCCGGGATGTGGGCTTCATCGAAGGCCGCCAGATCAAGCAATGGATAGCCAAAGGTATCGGCGACAAAGCGGGCGATATCAATTGCCGAGGCTTTCTGGCTGGCGATGATTTGTTCGATCAGCGGGATTTTGGCCGAATTTGCCTGGGAAATCAGTTGTTCCGCCTCCGCCTCTTTGAGTCGCCCAGCCTGAACCAGTGCTCGCGCCAAGCCGCTAAGAGGAGATGTTTGAGGGGTCGCTGCCATTAATTACAGTCAAATGCCGTCTAGATCGTTTGATGATGCTACGTAGGCGCCTGTTTGTAAAGGCGGCGCCCCTGTCAGAGTTGCTTGTCGGGCTGATAGATACGGACGGTGACAACGCTGCGGTCCTGGGTCTGAAGAATTTCCACAGGAATGCCAGCCAGCTTGATGCTGACGTCCGCTTCGGGAATGTCCTGGAGGTAATCAAGAATCAGGCCGTTCAGTGTCTTGGGGCCATCGAGCGGGAAATCCAGGCCGAGCATGCGGTTGATATCCCGCAGCGAGCGGGATCCTTCGACGATGGCGTAGCCTTCTGGAAGCCAGGTCAGCGAGTTGCCTAGGCCGGGAAGAGACGTGGTGAAATCTCCGACAAACTCTTCAATAATGTCTTCCAAGGTCAGAAGTCCCAGGATTTCACCGTATTCGTCGACCACAAATCCGATGCGTTGACGGTTTTCCTGGAAAAAAGCCAGTTGGGAGAAGACTGCCGTGCCTGCAGGAATATAGTAAGGCGCCTGCAATTGCTGGAGAAGCGCCGCTTCATCAAACTCCGGGTCGCCCAAGCTGGCGAGCAGGCGACGGACCGGTAGGATGCCGATCAGTTGGTCAAGCGACTCTCGGCATACGGGAAGGCGGCTATGGTGGCTGGTCGCCAACTGCGTCCTGACCTCTTCCCACGGGCAGTCAAGATCAAGTATTTCAATGCTGCCTCGCGGCGTCATCACGTCTTCGACTGTAATGCTGTTCAGTTCGAAGAGGCTGGAGAGGATAGCCCGATGTTTTTGTGGAATCAGGTGCGATGATTCGAGCACTAGGCTGTGGAGTTCTTCGGGCGAGAGCTTGCTGTTCTCTCCAGAAGGATTGCGCGAGAGTCTGAGGAGTCGCAACAGCCCGCCTGCCATCAGGTTGATCAGCCAGACGGCCGGATAGAAAAGGCGCAGCAGCGGAGTCAGGATGTAGCCAAGGACGAGCGCCAGGCGATCGGCGTAGGTGGCGCCGATAATTTTCGGGGTGATTTCGGAAAAGACTAGGATGGCCAGGGTGACGGCCAGTGTTCCCGCACCGAGCGCCCATTTTCCGTCGCCGAACAGTTCGATGGTGATGACGCCAACCAGGGTGGCGGCGGCTGAATTGATCAGGTTGTTGCCAAGCAGGATGACGCCCAGCATCTTGTCTGTCTGATCAAGTAAAGCGATAGCTTTTTGGGCGCCATGGTGGCCGGACTGGGCAAGATGGCGCAGGCGAAAGCGATTGGACGCCATCATCGCCGTTTCGCTCAACGAGAAAAAGGCGGAAAGTGCCAACAGCAAGACCAGCGTCGCCGCCAGCGCCGACAAGGGAATGTCGTTCACGACCTAGAGGCGGCCGAGGATGACCTCGGCGACGAAACGACTGCCGACGTAAGCCAGTATCAACAGGGCAAAACCAGCAAGCGTCCAGCGCAGGGCGCGTTTGCCACGCCACCCCCAGGCATGGCGTCCGACCAGCAATGTGGCGAAGATGCCCCAGGAGGCAAAGGCGAACAGTGTCTTGTGGTCAAGCGACATCGGCTTTCCGAATAGTGCTTCGGAGAAAAAGACGCCGCTGCCCACGGTTAGGGAGAGCAGGATGAAGCCGAGCAGGAGCATCCGGAAAAGCAGCGATTCCATGGTCAGCAGTGGTGGCAGGCTGGCTAGGCTGCGTTTCATCGAGCGTTTGTGTAGGGCGTTTTCGGTGAAGCCCATGAAAATCGCGTGCAGCGCCGACAGGGTCAGCAGGCTGTAGGCCAGCATGGCGGCCAGGAAATGGAGCTTGAAGCCGGTGGCGCTGGCGTGGGCAACCAGATGAACGTTGGGGAAGGCTACCGGCAGTGCCGTGCAGGCAGCAGCCAGTGGCAGAACCATGGGCTGCATGCCTTCCATTCGGGCCATGAAGCTTTCCAGCCAATAGATCAGCGCGGCCAGCCACATCATCAGCGACAAGGCAAAACTGAATGAGAAGCGCATGCCCGTTTCGGCAAACAGCGCGCTATACAGTCCATAAGCGTGAATCAACAGGGCGGCGGCAATGGCCGCGCGCTCCCAGGTTTGCATGGGGCAGGCTACGCACTGGTTTTCGCCTTCGCGCCAACGGGTGTTCCAAAAATGGAACCCGAGCGCGCCATATATCAGGGCGGCGAGAATGTGCGGCAGAAGCTGAATTACAATGTCGGCCATCCGCAGATTCTACTAGAAGCCTACCTGACATGCTCGATAACCTGACCAATCGCCTTGCTCGCGTCATGAAGACGTTGAAGGGCGAAGCTCGCCTGACTGAATCCAATATTGCCGACGCACTTCGGGAAGTGCGTATGGCGCTGCTTGAGGCCGACGTGGCGCTGCCCGTGGTCAAGGACTTCATCGCCGCAGTCAAGGAGAAGGCGGTCGGTGAAGAAGTCATCGGCTCGCTGAGCCCGGGGCAGGCTCTGGTCGGGGTGGTGCATGCCGAACTGGCGAAAATCATGGGCGATGCCCACGAAGGCATCAATTTCAATACCCAGCCACCGGCGATTGTGTTGATGGCGGGTTTGCAGGGGGCCGGCAAGACGACCACGGTCGGCAAGCTGGCCAAGTTCCTCAAGGAAAACAACAAGAAAAAAGTGCTGGTGGTCTCTTGTGACGTTTATCGTCCGGCGGCAATCGAGCAGTTGAAGTCCGTGGCCGGGCAGGCTGGCGTCGATTTCTTCCCGTCGACGACGGGCGAAAAGCCCGAAGCGATCGCGCTGGCTGCTCTGGATTGGGCGAAACGTCATTACCACGAGGTCCTGCTGGTCGATACGGCGGGTCGTCTTGCGGTCGACGAAGAAATGATGGCCGAAATCAAGCGCTTGCATGCCGCCATCAATCCGATTGAGACCTTGTTCGTCGTCGATGCCATGCTGGGTCAGGACGCCGTCAATACGGCCAAGGCTTTTAACGAGGCCTTGCCGCTGACCGGCGTGGTGCTGACCAAGCTCGATGGCGACGCACGCGGTGGTGCCGCACTGTCAGTCCGCCATGTGACGGGCAAGCCGATCAAGTTTGCCGGTGTCGGTGAGAAGCTGAGCGGGCTCGAGGCTTTTCATCCAGAGCGGATGGCTTCCCGGATTCTCGGGATGGGCGACGTCTTGTCGCTGATCGAAGAAGCCAAGAAGGGGCTGGATGAGGAGAAGGCGGTTGCCTTCGCCAAGAAACTCAAGTCTGGCAAGGGCTTCGATCTCAATGACTTCAAGGAGCAGATCGGCCAGATGCGCAATATGGGCGGCCTGTCGGCGCTGATGGACAAGATGCCGGCGCAGATTGCCCAGATGGCCGGTCAGTTGCCTGCCGGGGCCGAGAACAAGATGGTCGGCCGCGTCGAAGGCATCATCAATTCAATGACCCCGGCCGAGCGGGCCAAGCCGGAATTGATCAAGGCCAGTCGCAAGCGTCGCATTGCGATGGGCGCCGGGGTTCAGGTGCAGGAAGTCAATCGACTGCTCAACCAGTTCGAGCAGTCGCAGAAAATGATGAAGATGATGACCAAGGGCGGCATCGGCAAGCTGATGCGCGGCATGAAAGGCATGCTGCCCGGGATGGGGCGCTGATCCGCTGATTTACTGGCCGGCCTGCACCAAGCGGGCCGGTTTCTCATAGCCCCATTGATTTTGCCAGGCAGCGCGAACGATATTTGGGTATTCCGGTTTGCCCAGGCTGCCGTTGTAGCGGCCTAAAGCGCGGAAAAGATCGCCGCGCTCAATATCCAGATAGTGGCGCAGGATGGTGCAGCCATAGCGCAGGTTGGTGCGCAGGTCGAACAGGCTATCCTCCGGTCGACCGATCAATTTCAGCCAAAATGGCATGACCTGCATGTAGCCGCGGGCGCCGGCCGAAGAGACGGCATATTTGCGAAAGCCGGATTCGACCTGCATCAGGCCGAGTACCAGTTGTGGGTCCAGGCCGGCTCGGGTGGCTTCGTAATGCACGCTGCGCAGCAGGTCGATCCGGTATTCGCGATTAGGAATGCGTTTTTCCAGGCGGCGGGACATTTCGCCCAGCCAGTCCACCGCATCCATCGAATTCTTGAATGAAGTCACCGTCGGCCGTGAGTCGGAGACGGCCTTGTGCAAGGCGCCCTGAACGCTGGCCGATAAAGGTTCATACTTCTGCGCGCCGGCGAATGCCGCCGACGCGCTGCACAGGGCGATGGCCGCAATCAGGCGGCGCACAGCTTCGCTTTGAGGGTGGTGAGGATGTCGGCTTGGCTGATCATCGTTGCCTCGGCTTCCTGGCGTCCCTTGTACTCGAGTTGCCCTTCCTTCAGGCCGCGCTCGCCGATGACGACCCGGTGGGGAATGCCGATCAGTTCCATGTCGGCGAACATCACCCCGGGGCGTTCGTTGCGGTCGTCCAGAACGACGTCGATGCCGGCCGTCTTCAATTGCGCATACAGTTCGTCTGCAGCCGTCTTGACGGCCTCGCTCTTGTGATAACCCATCGGTACGATACAGACCTCGAACGGGGCGATTGCCGTGGGCAGAACGATGCCGCGTTCGTCGTTGCCTTGTTCGATTGCTGAGCCAACGATACGTGACACGCCAATCCCGTAGCAGCCCATTTCCATGATCTGGCTCTTGCCATTTTCATCGAGGTAGGCACAGTTCAGCGCCGCTGCGTACTTCTGGCGCAACTGGAAAATGTGGCCGACTTCGATGCCGCGGCAGATTTCCAGTTTGCCCTTGCCGTCAGGGGAGGGGTCGCCGGCGACGACGTTGCGGAGATCGAACACTTCGGGTTCCGGCAGGTCGCGGCCGAAATTGACACCGCTCAGGTGGAAGCCGGCTTCGTTGGCGCCGCAGACGAAGTCGCTCATCGCGGCTACAGTGCGGTCGGCAAAAATTGCAACTTTTTTACCGTCGACCGCAACCGGGCCGATATAGCCCGGCTTGCAAGCAAGGTATTCCTCGACTTCGCTCTCCAGCGCGAGGCGGAGGTTGGTGAGGCCGGCGATCTTGCTGGCCTTGATCTCGTTCAGTTCATGATCGCCGCGCAGCAGCAGCAAGGCAAAGGTCTTGTTGCCGTCATCCGGTTCGCCGACCACGGCAATCGCTTTTACGATGTTCTCCAGCGAAACGTTCAGGAATTCGGCGACGTCGCTGCAGGCCATTTTGCCCGGGGTGGCAATCTTCTTCATGGTGTTGGTCGCGGCCGCGCGCGGGTTCGCTGGTGCCAGTGCTTCCGCCAGTTCGACGTTGGCGGCGTAATCGGAAGCCGGGCAGAAAGCGATGTCATCTTCGCCGGAGTCGGCTAGAACATGAAACTCGTGCGATCCAGTGCCGCCAATCGAGCCGGTGTCGGCGGCAACGGCGCGGAAGCGCAGGCCGAGTCGGCTGAAAATGCGGCTGTAGGTAGCGTACATGTTGCCGTATTCGCGTTTCAGGTCTTCAAATGATGTGTGAAACGAATAGCCGTCTTTCATCAAGAATTCGCGGCCGCGCATTACGCCAAAGCGGGGGCGGATTTCGTCACGGAATTTTGTCTGGATCTGGTAGAGGTGAATCGGCAACTGGCGATAGCTCTTGACGTCGCGCCGCACGGCATCGGTAATGACTTCCTCGTGGGTCGGCCCGATCACGAATTCACGCTGATGGCGATCCTTGAAGCGCAGCAGTTCGGGCCCGTATTGCTCCCAACGACCGGACTCCTGCCATAGTTCGGCAGGTTGTACCGCAGGCATCAGCAATTCCAGGGCGCCGGCGTTGTTCATTTCTTCCCGGACGATGTTTTCAACCTTGCGCAAGACACGCAGGCCGAGCGGCATCCACGTGTAAATGCCGGCCGCGGCGCGCTTGATATAACCGGCGCGCAGCATCATCTTTTGACTAACGACCTCGGCATCGGCCGGGGCTTCCTTAAGCGTGGTAAAAAAGAACTGCGAAGTGCGCATGGGATGCTCTTGAATTCGTTGCGAAAAGCGCATTTTACACGCAGGCTGTGCTTTGCACCCGGGCAGCCTTTGTGAAAGAATTGGGGCAACTTTTAATTTTTGCAGGATTTTTATGCTCGACCGTGAAGGCTACCGCCCGAACGTCGGCATTATTCTTTGTAACGCCAAGAACGAGGTTTTCTGGGGTAAGCGCATACGGGAGCATTCCTGGCAGTTTCCACAAGGTGGCATCAAGCGCGGCGAAACGCCGGAAGAGGCCATGTATCGTGAACTGTACGAAGAGGTCGGGCTCTTGCCCGAGCATGTGCGCATCCTCGGAAGAACCAAGGGCTGGTTGCGTTATGAAGTGCCGACACACTGGATCAAGCGCGAATGGCGTGGATCCTACAAGGGCCAGAAGCAAATCTGGTTTCTGTTACGCCTCGTTGGGCGTGATAACGATGTAAGTTTGCGGGCGACCAACAAACCGGAATTTGATGCGTGGCGCTGGAATGATTACTGGGTGCCTCTTGATGCCGTTATAGAGTTCAAGCGGGGGGTTTACGAGCAGGCGTTGAACGAACTCGTCCGTTTTCTTGATCTCGATCGGCGTGCTCGTCTTCGTCGAGGGGCGGTGCTTGATGATTCGGCGATTGCCGGTGAGGAGTCTTAGTGCGTTCGATTCTTCGTTCGGCTTTTTTTTTGCTGGCTTTCGTTATGTCTGGTCATGGGTTTGCGGCTTCGGACGAAGATGATGAAGCCAGGCAGTGGCAAGAAACAATAATTGTGTTACCGGCGCCGCCTGCTGAAGCTTCACTTTTGCCCTTTTATGTCAGTGCGGCCTCAGAAAATCGCTTTTTTGTTGATGTTTCTACGTTGAGCGTAGGTGGTGATGGTGTAGTTCGTTACACGCTCGTAGTCGTTTCTCCAGAAGGGGGGCGCAATGTCAGTTTTGAGGGCATGCGCTGTGAAACCAGGGAGCGCCGTATCTATGCATCCGGGCGTGCTGACGGCTCTTGGTCAGAATCTCGGGTCAAGCAATGGGCGCGGATCCGAGATGCTTATGGGAATCGCCATCACGCCGCGCTTTTCCTTGAATATTTTTGCCCGGGTGGCGTCATCGTCCGTGATGCGGCAGAGGCGCGAGAAGCTCTGCGCCTAGGCGGGCATCCCGAAACTCAGCGTAGGTGAGAGCGATGGCAATTGATCAGGTTATCAGTGAGGTTGATCGTGTATTGCGCACGCTCTGGGCGCCAGCTTCCAGCGTCAGGCCATTACCCGGTGCAGAGTTGTCGGATGCTGAGCTGAGTGCCGCCGAACGAAGCCATGTGGTCGGCTTGATGCGAGTCAATCACTGCGGTGAAATTTGTGCCCAGGCTCTATATCAGGGGCAGGCGCTGACCTCGCGTGAGCCCGGTGTTCGCGAAGCGCTATGCATCGCTGCGAATGAAGAAACCGAGCACCTCGCCTGGACTGAGCGACGTATTGGCGAGTTGGGGGGGCAAAAAAGCCTCCTGAATCCCGTGCTTTACGCCGGTGCCTTGTCGATGGGGGTTGCTGCCGGGTTGCTAGGCGACAAATGGAATCTTGGCTTCCTGGCCGAGACAGAGCGACAGGTCGAGGCCCATCTGGATACCCACCTGCTTAGTTTGCCTGCTGGTGATCAGCGTTCGCGTGCAATCGTCGAGCAAATGAGGCTTGATGAAATTCGGCATGCAGATATGGCGATTCATTACGGTGCTGCAGAACTGCCGCCATTGGTAAAAATCACCATGAAGGTGGCAGCCAAGATCATGACCAAGGCTGCCTATTATCTATAGGAGGCTTGTCTCAGGCCTCGTCTATGATTTCGAAGTCGTGCGTGATCGTTGCTGTTTTTCCGATCATGATCGAAGCGGAGCAGTATTTGTCTTTCGATAGCTCAATGGCGCGTGCAACTGCTTCTGGTTTGAGCTGTTTTCCTTTGACGCGATAGTGAAAGTGGATGTTTGTAAAGATTTTCGGATCGGTGTTGGCACGCTCCGCTGTTAGTGCAACGTCGCATCCACTGACTGCGTGCCGGCCTTTTTTTAGAATAAGCACGACGTCAAATGCGGTACAACCACCTGTCCCCGCTAAGACCATTTCCATTGGCCGTAGGCCGAGATTTCTCCCGCCGGCTTCGGGGGCGCCGTCCATAACGACAGCGTGGCCGCTCCCTGTCTCTGCGACAAAAGACATGCCGGCATCATTGCCCATCCATCTAACAGTGCATTCCATCTGCGTCTCCTTGAAAGAGTCTGGATTTTAGCGGATATCAATGCATCGGGCAGTTGTGCGATGCCTTGCTGCGGCGCACAACGACATGAGGGTGATTGGAGGCAATGATATCGAAAATTTTTGGTTTAACATTTCAGTATCGATTAAACGCGCGTTAAAATTTTTGCGAAAAAACAATGATATATGATTTATTGTTTTTAACTATTCTTTGATAATTAAATGCATTGTGCGGCGCACAAAAAACCTTGCCTCTGTCTGTCTCTTCGTGCAGAATACGAAGCGTACGAACCAAGGTTGATTGTTAAAGATTTTTCCGCGGTTCAGGATTGTCTCCTCCACCCTCCTCCTTTGGTGTGGATTTAACGCGGCTCAGCGAGCCGCGTTTTTTTTAATTACTCCAGATCAAGATCTATATAGCTCTTGACATCGATTGTTGGAGTCGACTAGAATCCGCGCCTTTCTCCAATCTGCGCCCAATTTTTCAGGACGGCACACACATGAAAACGTTTTCCGCCAAGCCACATGAGGTGAAGCGCGAGTGGTTTGTGGTAGACGCCACAGACAAGGTGCTCGGCCGCCTCGCCACCGAAATTGCTCGTCGCCTCCGTGGCAAGCACAAAGCTATTTATACTCCGCACGTTGACACCGGTGACTTCATCGTTGTTACCAACGTCGAGAAGCTCGTTGTAACCGGTAACAAGGCCGAAGGTAAGAAGTACTTCCGTCACTCCGGTTATCCGGGCGGTATCTACGAAACCAACTTCAAGAAGATGCAGCAGCGTTTTCCGGGGCGTGCTCTGGAAACTGCCGTAAAGGGTATGCTGCCGAAGGGTCCGCTGGGCTATGCCATGCTGAAGAAGCTGAAGTGCTATGCCGGTGAACAGCATCCTCACACCGCCCAGCAGCCCAAGGCTCTGGAAATCTAAGGGGTCAACATGGCTGAAAGTTATTTCTACGGTACCGGTCGTCGCAAGAGCGCCGTTGCTCGTGTTTTTATGAAGCGTGGTTCTGGCGCTATTGTTGTAAATGGCAAGCCGGTGGATCAATTCTTCTCTCGCGAAACGGGGCGGATGATTGTTCGTCAGCCGCTTGAGTTGGTTGAGCAGCTTCAGGGTTTTGATATCAAGGTCAATGTGACCGGTGGTGGTGAGTCGGGCCAGGCTGGTGCAGTTCGTCACGGTATTACCCGTGCTTTGATCGAGTACGATGCGGGGCTTAAGCCAGCTCTTTCCAAGGCTGGCTTTGTTACCCGTGATGCTCGTGAAGTTGAACGTAAAAAAGTCGGTTTCCATAAAGCACGTCGTCGCAAGCAGTTCTCCAAGCGCTAACGCGCATGCTGTTGCAAAAAAGCCGCCTTTGGGCGGCTTTTTGTTTTTCACGTTGGCTTAAATTATGTGTTGCTGTATGGGGGAAATGCGTGGAACTAAAGCTGGTCGCCCGAAACTAACTGCATTGACCGGGGCAATGCGGACTCGCATAATCTCACATGATTTTTTTAGGAGTTTTTCTGATGAACGCTGTGACCGAAATGACCTCTCCGTTGCTCTTTACTGATAATGCGGCCAACAAAGTCAAAGAGTTGATTGAGGAAGAGGGGAATCCGGGCCTGAAATTGCGTGTTTTTGTTACGGGCGGAGGTTGCTCTGGATTTCAGTATGGTTTTACCTTCGACGAGGAGGTAAATGAGGACGATACGACGATGGAAAAAAATGGCGTCACATTGTTGATCGATCCGATGAGTTATCAATATTTGCTTGGTGCTGAGATTGACTATTCCGAGGGCTTGGAGGGGTCTCAGTTTGTTATTAGGAACCCGAATGCCACTTCGACTTGCGGATGTGGTTCGTCGTTCTCTGCGTAATCTTTGATTTCTCTGTTGAAAAGGCGGCTTGGCCGCCTCAGATTGCTGACAAAGCCTCCAATCGTTTGGGGGCTTTGTTTTTTTATAATGT
>NZ_LODL01000010.1:164704-324947 GCF_001551835.1 Dechloromonas denitrificans
AAAAGCCGGCTTCAGCCAGCAACGCGGCCCGCCGGCCATCATCGGGCACCTTGAGCGCCGCCGCCGTCACCCGGTCAGCAATGACGGCCAGCGCCGCCCGCTTGCGCTCAACGAACGCCGCCAGCTTGAGCGGATCACCGGTGACCAGCGCCCGCGCCCGCAACTCTGCCCCTTTGGCGTTTTCCGCCCACGTCGCAGCACTGGCCGGCGACTTGAAGGCATAGACCTTGCCCGCCGGGCCAATCAGCCGCCTGCCGCCGATCAGCAAGCCCGAGCCAGAAGCCCGCGCCGCCGCGCCATCGGCCAACGCCGTTTGAGCCATGACCGGGCCAATGTAGCCAGCAACAGCACGCCCGGCGAAGGCAGAAGAAAAGACACTTGAGAACATAATTTAGCCGGCGCAGATACAGGGCAGCATGGCGATATTTCGCGGCCTTGACTCCAACCCTCCGCTCAAATCAACTGAAACAATACCCTCTGATAGTGCTAACCCAACGTTCTGTGCCTTTGTCACATAAATCGCATCCCACGGACTCTGTGCGGTCAGGCCTGAATTCGAGTGGTGCAACCCGTGCCTATGCGATTTATTATCAGAATCCTGCCCAGACCCCAGCGCCCGCGCCGGATCAACACCCCGCCCAAGATCAGCACCACGCAAGAATTCGCCGCGCAAATCCGGCACCTTGAAATTGGTCAGCCCATCCCCGGCCCCGTACATCGTTCCGATGGCCGCGAACAGCGCCGCATAGTCTGCCCTCAAGATCGTTTGCCCGTTACAGATCAGCCAGCCCGCCGGAGCCGCCGCCGTCGCAAAGAACGACACCGCGCCCGCCGGCATCTTGCCGACCGCGCCCACCGGCCCTTGCGGCCCGACCGCGCCCGCCGCCCCGGCCACACCCGGCTCACCATCGATCCCCGCCGGCCCTGCCGGCCCGCGCAGCAGTTCAATATCTTCCGGCTCAAGCGTAACCAGATGCACCAACTCTGCCACCTCAGACGGCTGAATCACGCCATCTTCTTCGGTATCAACCCAGCCCACCGGTTTGATGTGCGTAACGATCATGCTTTTTCCTTGCGGATCACTTCGACCAGCCCGACCAGCGCCACGCCGGCCCCGATCAGCGCATCCACCGACCCCGGCGGAATCACCCCCGCCGCAACCAGCACCCAGCCCAGCCCGCGCCACGTTGAAGGCTCAACCGCCCGCTTTTTCAGCCAATCCATAAATCCCCCTCGAAATAATGTCTTTCGTCGGCCCGCCGGGCGACCAGCCCCGGCAACACCTTGCCGCCGGCCTTGTTCCACCTGGAGAACTGCGCCGCCGCGCCGGCCATGTCACCGGCCATCACCATCCGGCGAATCGTTGAACCGCGCCACGCTTCCGGCCCGATGTTGAAAACCAGCGAAGCCAGCGCCGCCGCCTGCCCACCGGCCAAAACCCGGCCCACGTCCCGCGCCGCATAGAGCGCCCACGCCAGATCACGCAGCATCAAGGCCTCCGCCTCTTCTGCCGTCACCCCGGCCCTCAAATCGACCTCATGCGGCAGGATCACGTGCCCATAGCCAACGGTCAGCTTGCCCGCCGGGCAAAAATAAGGGGCTAAACGCAGCCCCTCATGCTTTCGGATGATCGCCGCCGCCAGAAAGGCCGCGCCGCCGCTATCAATCATCATGCCGCCGCCCCATGCCGTAACGGTCAATGCGCTCATGAGGGTTGGCCGGGAATCGTGCGAAATCCTCGAAAAAGCCGCTTAGCGAGCTGTTCTTAAAAAGAAAATTTCTTGGCCGATGAGCAAATCAGCTTTGCCGACATGCTCTTGCTTGGTCATTAGGTTTGGTTTGGCGATTCGATCTCCAGAATTCGGAATCCTTCATCCAGTGCCTCAACCTTGCGCCGGAAATCCAGCACATAGTCGCCGAAACGATTGATATGCTCCAATCGGTACGGCGCCAGTCCAGCCAGCACCTCTTGGTTGATTACAGCCCCTTCGGCTTGGAGTTGCTTCAGCACCCGGCTCATCCCAACCACGTTGTGCAAGATGACCAGGTTGGCGACAAGATGGTTGTATTTGATAATTTTGCGCTGTTCATGGCGCAGGTTTTCGGCAATCACCCCTTCTCCGCCGAAGAATAGTTTTTTCTCAAAACCATTGAATTGCTCTGACTTATTGGTTTCCGCGTGGATGAGTCGGCGAAGTTCGACGTCGCCAACGTATTTCAGCAGGAACATGGTTCGGATTACTTTGCCGAGTTCCTTGAAGGCGAAATACAGCTTGTTCTTTCGACTGTAAGTTCCCAAGCGACGCAGGATGGCCGAGGCGGAAATTTTTCCGAGCTTGATGGAAACTGCCACGCGCAGCATGTCCGGCAAATGGGTTTCGATCATCTGCCAGTTGATATCGTCGCTGAAAAGCCGGTCGATATGGGTAAACTTCTTATTGCTGTCGGGCCGATGGAACACCAGATCCTTGATGCCACGGATGCGCGGCATCAGTTTGATGCCCAAGAGGTGGGAAAGCGCAAACACCGTGTAGCTCTGGGCCTGGGTGTCGCCATGGATGGTGTCCGGCCGGATATCCGAGGTGTTGGTCATCAGCCCGTCGAGGATGTGAGTGCCCTCGTAGGTGCCGCAGGAAATGAAATGGCTGAACAGTGCGATGAACTTGTCGGAAACATGGTAGTAGCCGATACCGCCATAGCCGCCGTAACGGATGTGATGTTCAGAAATCAGGTTCTGCTCGTAAAGGTTCCATTTCGTGCCGTCGGCCGAGGCATGTTTGCCTGATCCCCAGTAGCCAGGTAATTCGAACTTGTTGTAGGCATTGATGACCTTGACGATGGCTTTTTCCAGCACCTCTTCCGTCACGTACTTGATGTTGAGCCAGGCGATCTGCTTGCGGCTCATGCCCCGAATTGAGCGCGCCGTCTGGGTCGGCCCGAGGTTGCAGCCATAACAGAACAAGGTGCTGATCACGCGTGGCCGCAATTCTTCGATCCGGCTTTCGGTTCCCATCAAAGGCCGAAACAACTTGTGCAATTGCAGCCAGCGCTCCGTGTCGATCAGTACGTCGACGATACTGATGTTTTCCATGTGCTCGGTGATCAGCTGGTCGATCGCCCTGATTCCCGGCGGCGGTTCACTGGCTGGCGGTTTCTTCAGGATCAGCCTGCCATCGACGATTTCGGCATAGGCATTTTCGGGAAATTCAGCATCGACAGCCTCAGCCGTCTCCAGCAAAGCCGCCTTCAAGGACTCGGTAAAGACCCTGGAGTCCGTTTCGACACCGGTGACCTCGCCATACTGCGCCAATTCACGATTCAGGGTGTCGTCGTCAACCAGTTGCTCCCGGTAGTCGTCGTAACGTTCGCCATGCTGGATAAACAGATCGCCCGACTTCAGTTCATCGCGGATCGCATACAAGACCGCCAGTTCGAAGTAACGGCGGTTGATGGCAACAACCTGACCGTCGGCGCGCTCGGAGATGACTAGTTTCCGCCAAGTCGAGGGGAGCCACTGGAAATCCTCCTCGGCATTCAACCCGACCAACGACAGCGGCACGACTTCATGCCGGATGCCACGCAGCGCCTGCAACGCTTTCATCATCCGGATCAGGGTATCGTCTTCACTGCTACTCTGCGGATTGACGATTTCGATACAGTTCAGCAGCTGAGCTCGAACCATCTTGTAGGGCTGGATGAGGAACGGCAGATGATTGCGTCCAGCGTAGGCCATGTGCTCATCGCAGATGGCCACCAGGTCATCGACATCGGCAATCAGGCTGCCACCGATGGCCTCTACCCTTTGATGATCCGAGCCATCGATCCGGTAGGCCAGCAACATCTCCTTCAACTGGCCGATCAGACGATCGGTTCGCTGGATGTGTTCCTGCTGGTATTCGCCCAGCTTGTTGCGCGCCTGATTGTCGAGGTTCTGGAGCATGCGGACGAACAGGTCGGCCGCATCGTCGAGCGTCTGGGCAAATTGCGAGCGGATGTAGATGACCGCCAGCGCATAGCGCTTCTGGGGCTTCAACTCTGCCATTTCTGCCGCATCCAGTGAACGGGCGATGTAGCGGTACTGCTTGAGTTTCGGAACGGGAATGTCGGGGATGGGTAGTTGGTCGACCAGCAACTGGAGCCTGCGAATATGCTGGAGATAGGAGCGGGTTTCCTTGTTGGTCGGCTTTTTGGGTTCGCGCTTGAGCAGGTTCCAGGTACTGCTGGTCTCGCCCGACTTGACCTTGAACAAGTTGTCGATCAAGGTTTTCACCTTGGCATCAAGTTGGTCGGCAATACTCGCAAAATGGACGTCGTGGATCTTTTCCCGAGCCTGAATGGCCAGCCGATCGAGTGTAGAGAAACCGGGTAACTCGTAGCGATGATGCACCAGTTCTTCAAGCATTACGTTGACGATGTCGGCCACGACATGTCGGCTGTCCGCAGCCGTTTCTGCGATATGCCGCAACCAGGCACGGGCCTGATCGTTCAGCGGACGAACATTCAGGTAGCGTCGCAAGGCAGCAATCAGGGTGGTGCGCGCCGTCGTTCGGTCGAACTGCCGAAGTTCATCGGCCCTGGCTGGCCGATGCCCCGTTTGGGCCACAATGTGTTGGCGAATCGCTGACGGTACATCCCTGATGTGGACGAAATACCCAAGCCGCTGAAACAGCTTCAGGTAGATGAAGGCAGCCGAGCGAGCAATCGGACGCTTGACCGCCTTGTCGATGAACGCGATTTCATCGGGCGTCAGTGTATAAACCTCGTCGAGATCCTGTGCTGAGGGGTCTGCCTTCAGCCGGGGATATGCGGTCTCGTGAAGTTGGGTCATGCCGGATCAGTCCCAATGCTTGCCGCTCACCGGATCGCGGCATACTGCCTCCAGGAAGCACTCACGGGCATCGGCAATTCGATGGAGTTCGTCGAGCAAGGTGTATAGGTGGTCGTCCAGGGTGTCGATAGAAGGCGTCGGGACGGAAATCCGGTATCGACGGCCATCCTGATCCAGCGGTTGCGCCTGAAATCGGGCAAGGCAGGTACTTGCCATATCCCGCAAGGCATTGGCGACACCACGTCGACCTCCGTTGAAGGGCGACAGATCAATGGTAACCTCAATCGTTGTGAGGGCGACCTCAGGCAAGCCCGGCAACTGCGGCGTCGAAACGCCCATTGTTTCCGGCAACATCCGATCCAGCCCCTGCTCGAATCGCGCTTTCTGGTCAGGGCTGACCCCATCCAGATAGCGCATGGCTGCCTTCACGTCGCGCCAGCCGACGTAACTCATCAACTCCCGGATATCCCAGCCGCTCATACCTGCCCACTGGGCAAAGCCCCGGCGTAGCGAGTGACTACTGAAGGAGTCTGCATCGGCCACGCCGGCCTGGCTAAGCAATTTTCGAAGCACGGGAATAATGCTGCTCGGGGTCAGTTCAGCCTCGGATAGGTGCCCCCAGCGGTCGATCTTGCGGAATAGCGGTCCCGCTGTCAGTTTGGACAAAGCCAGCCAGTCTTCGACTGCCTCGACCGGGCACAGTCGGGACAGCGCCGGGCAGGAGTAGCTTCGGCCTTCCAGGTTGCGATCCCCTTTGCTGCGGGGCAAGAAACAGGTCAGCCCCTCGCCGGGCTTGATCTCCATGAACTCGATGCGAAGGTTAGCCAGTTCGTCGGAGCGGAACCCGCGCCAGAAACCGAGGAGAACCAAGGCTCGATCACGGGTATGTCGTAGGGCATTGGCCGAATCCCCCCGGCTAACCGCTGCTGCCGTGGCTGATGTCAGCCAGTCGGCAACACCGCGCAGGATTTCCAGTTCCAGCGGCTTGGCCCGTTTCTCCTGGGCCGGATGCAGGGTTCGGATACCTTTCAACACTTGCCGGATCTTCAGGGCCTTGGTCGGGTCCGGAAAACCATGATCCTGATGCCACCGCGACAGCGCCGCGAGTCTGTGCTTCAGCGTGTTCAGCGACAGGGATTCGGCGTATACCGCGAGGTAGCGGGCAATCGAATCGATGGTCGCCGGCAACAAGCCTTCCCATTCGACTTCGAAGTGCTGGATGGCTGACGCATAGCTGCGTCGGGTGTTGGCCCGTTCGGCCGCATCGAGGTAAATGTCGACTTGGCTCATTCTGATTCTTTGGGAGATTTTAAGGTGGTGCCGTGCACGCCTGGAATGTGATTTTCCATAGGTCTCTCGTTGATACCTGACTGCGACAAGCCTTCAAGAATCCCGCAAGTCGAGGCTCGACGCTCATCTAGACAACGGCCGCGTAGCTCCTGGAGCTGTTTTTCCAGCGCTTGGAGTTCACCGATTCGACGAACGACGTGTCCGATGTGATCATCGAGCAAACGGTTTACCTCGCCGCAGTTTTCCTCCGGCGATTCCTTGAAGTGCAACAGCGTCCGAATCTCGTCGAGTGTCATGTCCAAGCCACGACAGTGCCGAATGAAGGTTAGTCGCTCTTGGTGCATCGGCCCATAGATTCGGTAATTTCCCTCGCTCCGCCCTGGTATCGGCAATAGTCCTTCCCGCTCGTAGTAGCGGATCGTTTCCACATTACTTCCCGCCAAACGCGCCAGTTCGCCAATTTTCATTCCAGTCATCCTTACGACCGGCCAGGTTGGAGCGCGATGATGGCCATTCCACCGAGAGATACGGCACTGCCCAGCAGATCCCAACGTGTCAGGGGAATTCCATCGACCTGCCATAGCCACAGCAAGGCGATCGCAACATAGACACCGCCATAAGCAGCGTAGATGCGGCCGGCGGCACCCGGATGCAATGTAAGGAGCCAGGCAAACAGAGCCAGTGATATGGCAGCCGGGATTAGAAGCCAACGCTGGCCCCCCTGCGTCAGCACCAGCCAGGGCAAATAGCAACCGATGATTTCGGCCAGTGCGGTGACGACGAACAGACTCAATATCTTCAGGAACTCCAACATGCTTTTCTCCTTGAATCATTTTATTCTAGCTGCTTGACCTTGTAGCGACTCAAGGGTTTTTAATGGCATCAACAAACAGGAGATGGCCATGCCCCTTCATGCCGAGAAGCAACAACCCAATGAGCCTGAACGCTGCGCGTGTTCTGGTGGCTGTGTGACGGATACGACCTCCATCCAGGATGTGCTGCCTGTCGCCGTATCCAACGCCTCAGGGCATTCGAGCATTTTTCGGATTCCCGCCATGGACTGCCCGAACGAAGAAAACGATATTCGCAAGGCGCTCGCTGGTATCGCGGGAATTCGGTCGCTACGTTTCGAACTGGCTGCCCGGACCTTGACCATCGAGGGCGAGCAACTCGCCCTGGAAAGCGGACTACAGGCCATCCGCCAGCTTGGCTTTGAAGTGTTGCCCATCGAGCATGAACAGAAGACCGAAATGCCATCAGGCCTCGGCGAAATCAGCAAGGCACTGATCGCCCTGGCATTGGCCATCGGAGCCGAGGCTCTGGATTTCTTCGCACCCGATACCCTCCTGTTCAAGAGCCTGGGTATGGCGTTAGCAGCGGCTGCTATCGCCTTCTCAGGATTCTCCACCTATCGCAAGGGACTGGCGGCATTGCGGCGCGGCCAATTGAATATGAATGCCCTGATGGGCGTCGCCGTGACTGGCGCATTCCTGATCGGTCAATGGCCGGAGGCCGCCATGGTCATGGCGCTCTACGCCATCGCCGAATTAATCGAGGCCCGGTCCGTCGATCAAGCACGTAACGCCATCAAGGGGCTCCTCGCCTTGGCCCCGGAAACCGCAGAGATTCGCCAAGGCGATGGTAGCTGGCAGGAGATGCCGGCCGACAAGGTTGCCATTGGCGCACTCGCCCGGGTCAAGCCCGGCGCCCGCATCCCACTGGATGGGCGAGTAACCGCTGGCAGCAGTGCGGTCAATCAGGCACCGGTCACCGGCGAGAGCATTCCTGTCGACAAGGCGACAGGCGATCCCGTTTTCGCCGGCACCATCAACGAGACTGGTACGCTGGAATTCGAGGTGACAGCTGCCGCCAACAACACGACCCTGGCCCGCATCATCCATGCCGTGGAGGCAGCCCAAGGCACCAGGGCGCCCACCCAGCGTTTCGTGGATCGTTTTGCCGCGATTTATACGCCGGCCATTTTTGCGGTTGCCGTGGCCGTGGCCGTTGGTGGCCCCTGGCTGTTCGCCTGGAGCTGGACTCAGGCACTCTACAAGGCGCTGGTTCTCCTGGTGATCGCCTGTCCCTGCGCGTTGGTCATCGCCACGCCGGTCACGGTGGTTAGCGGACTCGCCGCAGCCGCTCGGCGCGGCATCCTGATCAAGGGCGGCGTCTATCTGGAAGAGGCTCGCAAGCTGCGCGCCATCGCCCTGGACAAGACCGGCACCATCACCGAAGGCAAACCTCGACTGGTCGCCACGGAAGTGCTGTCGGCCGCCGAACCTGAATCGAGGATTCTTTCCTGGGCGGCCAGCCTGGCCGGCCATTCGGACCACCCCGTTTCAAAGGCTATCGCCACCAGCCTGAACCTACCGGAAAACGGCCTCACCGACTTTACTGCTCTTCCCGGTCGCGGCATCGAGGCCCGCCTGGACGGCCATACCTTGATTCTTGGCAATCATCGCTTGATCGAGGATCGTGGACTGTGCAGCCCCGAGATCGAGGCGCGTCTTGCCGTTCATGAAAATCAGGGGCGAACCGCCACTCTGCTGGCTACCGAGGGTCGGGTACTGGCCATCTTCGCAGTAGCCGACACCATCAAGGAAAGCTCGCGGGAAGCGATTACCGATCTGCATCGTCTGGGTGTCACGTCGGTCATGCTCACCGGCGACAACGTAGCAACCGCAACCAGTATTGCCCGCCAGGCGGGAATCGACGATGCACGAGGCAATCTGCTGCCGGAAGAAAAGCTGGCTGCCATCGAAGAACTGCAGGGGCGCTATGGACCGACGGCAATGACCGGCGACGGCATCAACGATGCGCCCGCCCTGGCACGCGCCGATATCGGTGTCGCCATGGGCGCTGCCGGCACCGATACCGCCATGGAGGCAGCCGATGTGGTGATCATGAACGACGATTTGCGGCGCATCCCGGAAACTATCCGTTTGTCTCGCCAGACACATGCCGTACTCTGGCAGAACATCGCACTGGCCTTGGGCATTAAGGTCGTATTTCTCGGGCTTGCGGTGTTCGGAAATGCCACCATGTGGATGGCGGTGTTTGCCGACATGGGCGCCAGCCTGCTGGTCGTCGCCAACGGTCTGCGGATGTTGCGAACCTCTGCACCGCAAATCAAAGACTAAAGACCCGTTGTTGGTTGGCAAAAAGCAGCGGGGCCATCAGCCGGCCAGTCGTACGCCTATTTCTGTCTCACCATGGGCGGATTTTGCGAAGGCCTCCCCGTCATGCATCCGGGCAATCGCGCCAACGATGGCGAGACCCAGTCCATGATTCTGATGGCCGTGGCTACGTGAGGCATCTACGCGGAAAAAGCGGTCGAAGATATGAGGCAGACTTTCAGCAGAAATCGGCTCCCCGCGATTGATCACCGAGAGCTTGATGTGTCCATGAGTTTCCACGACGATACGAATCACGATTGAACTTCCGGGATCGGCATACCGAGCCGCATTATTCAGCAGATTGGACAGCACGCGCCGGAGCAGCGCCGCGTCATACAGGCCTGATGCATCGCCTTCGATAGACCATTGAAGGTCAGATTCGATCAGCACCGCTTCGTAGTAGTCGGCCACTTCGGCGCAGAGCTGGGCAAGGCTTTGAACGGGCATCCGCCGGGCTTTAGCACCCCGGTCGGCTTGCGACAGAAACAGCATGTCATTGACGATGCCCGACAGCCTGTGCATTTCTTCGAGATTCGAACCGATGCAATCGCGCAGGTGTTCGTCCTTGTCGTTGCTACGCAAGGCCAACTCGCTGCTGGCGATGATGTTCGCCAATGGGGTTCTCAATTCGTGCGCAACGTCGGCATTGAACCCTTCGAGTTGCTGATAGGCCTTTTCCAGTCGATTCAGCAAGTCGTTGAAATGATCGACGAGAACCTGCAACTCGGCAGGTATCCCCTCTGTTTCCAAGCGCGTGTCTAGGGAAAGGATTGCGAGACTGCGCGTTTGCTCAGCCAGCGTTCGAATGGGGGCCAGTCCGAAATAAACGATCAGGTAGCCGCCCAGGGTGATTGCGGCACTCCCGATCAAGGCAGCCCCCCAGAGGATGGCTGTGAGGCGATCCAGAATCGCTTCATCGGGCGCAGTCTCAAGTGCCAATTCGGCAACGGCAAAATCTGTCCTCTGCGCTTCATCGGGGAGTGCAAACGAATAAAAGCGAGCTTTTGATGGCCATGCACTTGGCGTCGAGATGAAGCGAGCCTCACCTAGCCTATCGATTAACTTGAGATGCGAGTCCCGATTGATTTTCAGAAGATCATCCAGGTCGTGTTCAAGCGACCCCGGTTGCAGGTGTCCAGGTGTTTCTTCAAACAGGTGCCGAATTGCCGTGCTGAGCTTTTCAAGACGCTGGTCCTGTTGTGTTTCAAGATTGGCTTTGACTGAGAAAAAAACGCCGAGGCACAAACATCCCAGAACACCCAGACTCAGCGAAGCGAGCCAGCGTATGAGGCGACCGCTCAGCGTCGAATTAATCATCCTTCCCGGTCTCATTCGCGCAGTTCAAGGACATAACCCATACCGCGTACGGTATGCAGCAACGGTATCTCGAAGGGCGTATCCATTTTGGCGCGCAGTCGTTTGATCGAAACTTCGACGACGTTGGTGTTGCTGTCGAAATTCATATCCCAAACCTGCTCGGCAATCTCGGTTCGCGACAGCACCTCACCTTGTTTCCTGAGAAACAGAGAAAGCAGCAGGAACTCCTTGGCGCTCAGATCGATGCGCTGACCATTCCTGAGAACCTTGCGGCGGGCCAGGTCCATTTCAAGATCGTGTAGTGCAAGACGGTTCGACGTGGCTTCCGGTTGCTGCGTCGCCGACCGGCGCAACAGCCCATGAATTCGAGCAATCAGCTCGGAAAAGGCAAACGGCTTGACCAGATAATCGTCGGCGCCAGTTTGCAAACCGTTAACCCGGTCCTCCACTTTACCCAGCGCGGTCAGCATCAATACAGGTGTTTGCTTCTTCGTGCGTAAGGCAGCCAACAAGGAGAGGCCGTCCATGCCGGGCAGCATGGAGTCGAGGATGATGGCCGCGTAATCGAACTCCAAGCTCATGTGGAGTCCCGTTACGCCGTCGTGGGCAAGGTCAACGACAAAGCCTGCGGTACCCAATCCTTTTTGCAGGTATTGGGCGAGCTTTTGCTCATCTTCGACAACCAATAGTTTCATTTCTTCACGAATCGAAAGATGTCAATTTTGTAAACTTCCTGTTGGCGTTCTGTCAGTGCTGATTTTTTATAGTTCATCCATGCCGTTCAGTTGTTCGGCATACCCCAAACCCGATGAACCGAAACATCAATGAAGGAGTTCCATCATGAACGTCAAACAAGCCCTTTCCATCCCCGTTCTCTGTGCTGGTTTGGCCCTGTCAGGGCAGGTGTTGGCCGATTCGGTCATGCACAGCACGCCGGAGGGTACGACAAAATTCTACCCGGCGCATGATTCGGGCAGCAAATCCGCCGCGCAAGTGCAACAGGAACTCGATAACTTCAAACGCAATCCGGTTAGCGCTGATGGCCAGTATCGTTACGTGGGCGGTGACCAAGGCTGGGCGCTGATTCCGCACGAATATGCCTATCGCGATGGGAAATGGCAGCATGTCGACAAACTCCAGCACAACACCCCTGCACCATCCACGAAAATGACGCCTGAAGAACGGAAGCAACGCGATGCATTGTATCAGGGGGGTTAATACCGTCCTGAAGACAGATATGTTACCCATCAGACGATGACCAGAGAAACCCTGGTCATCGCCATCCCATCTCACAGTGCAACGTCGTCTGCAGACCTGGTTTTGAACATACTTCTGTTCTGTTACTATTCACTTCATGCGTCGCTGGCTATCCATGTTCCTGTTGATTGTCTTGCCACTCCAGATTTCCTGGGCGGTGGCGGCGACCTATTGCCAGCACGAAACGGGCTCGACGCAGCACTTCGGTCATCACGACCATAAGCATCACGCTGAAGATAACCAGAAACTGGCTAAAGCTTCTCCGTCCGATGTGGACAATGATTGTGCTGTCTGTCATGCAGGCTGTATTGCCGCATTGACCGCATTCAGCAGTTCGCTGCCCGAAATCGGTGTTTCTGCTGATCATTTTCGGACAGTTCCGTTTTTGACTTCTCCGCCCGGCGAGCAGCCCGAACGTCCCAACTGGTCCATTTCCGCCTGATCGGCGGGGCTGGGACATTTTCCCAAACCTGTTTGCTGCGGCCTGAGCCGCGCGCTGTGCCATTTCTGCTTGCCGGATGGCGCCCCGCCGATTCCCCAACGTGTATTTCATCACTGGAGAATCGGATGTACCCAAGAAATTTAGCGGCCACGTTGCTGCTCCGAACCTTGTTCGGACTCACGGTGTTTGCCAGCACCAACCTCTCGGCACAGATGCAGGACGCGCTGCCTGCAACGACGTTTGCACCTGCGCTCACCAAGGAACCAACCGGTTCCTTGACCCTGTCGGTGGCGATTGATCTCGCGCTGACATCCAATCCGGAATTGTCTGCCGCTGCCAATGAACTGGGTGCCGTGGAAGGTGCCGTGATCCAGGCGGGCGTTCTGCCCAATCCGGAAATTTCGACCTCTGTCGAAGATACGCAGAATAAAGCCACTCGGACCACAACCATCCAGGTCAGCCAACGGATCGAACTCGGTGGCAAGCGCTCCGCCCGAATTACGTCTGCCGAGCGTGGCCGCGATGTGGCAGCCGCCGACCTGGCAGCCAAACGCCTTGATGTCCGCGCAACAGTAATCGGTGCCTTCTTCGATGTCCTGGTTGCTCAGGAGCGTGTTCAACAAGCTGAGGACTTGCTGAGCCTTGCACAACGCGCCAGCCAGGCGGCTTCACGGCGTGTAACCGCCGGCAAAATCTCTCCGGTGGAGGAAACCAAGGCCCGTGTGGCGGAAGCTTCCGCCCGGGTAGAGTTGAACCAGGCGCAACGAGAACTGGTAACCGCCCGCAAGCGTGTAGCCGCAAGTTGGGGGAGTTCGACGCCTCGATTCGAGAAGGCCGAAGGACGTACCGATGTTTTGCCGCCAGTCCGCTCTGCCGAAGAAATCAAGCGCCGTTTGAATGGCTCACCGGCGCTTCTTCGGGCACGCCACGAGGCCGATCGCTTTTCTGCGCTTGCCGACTTGGAGCGTTCGCGACGGATTCCCGACGTAACCTTCAGCCTGGGCTCCAAAAAAGCTGAAGAACTTGGGCGCAATCAAACCATTGTCGGTGTCTCAATTCCCTTCCCGATCTTCGACCGTAACCAGGGCAATGTGCTTGAGGCGCAGAAGCGAGCCGACAAGGCACGCGACGAACTTAGTGCTACCGAGCTTCGTTTGGGCACGGAGGTAACGCAAAATGAGGAGCGTCTGAAGGCGCTGGTCGTTGAAGCGCAAACCCTGCAAAGCGAAATCATGCCGGGTGCGCGCAGTGCCTATGAGGCTGCCAGCAAAGGATTTGAACTGGGGAAATTCAGTTTTCTGGAAGTCCTGGATGCCCAACGAACTTTCTTTCAGGCGAGAGCCCAATACTTGAGAAGTTTGTCCGACGCGCATCGGACCGCTGCCGAACTGGAGCGCATTCTGGGCTCCTTCGATTCGATGTCATCCGCCGCACCCAGTCGTCCGTAGGAGCCAGTCGTGAAAATCAATTTTAACAAGAGCACCTTCAATCTCACCAAAAAACAAGGGACTGCCATTGCTTTAATCCTGGCGACAGGAATTGTTGCTGGCACCTGGATACTGGGAAGCAGTACCTCGAAGCCGGATGGAGAACCGCATGAGCACTCCAGCCACGCTGAAACCAAGGGACATACCGATGTCGAGCATCATGGCAGCAAAGCCGGTGATGGACACGACCATGCCAAGGAACACGCCGATTTGGAGCATCATGAGGATGCACCGAAGTCGGGGCCGCATGGAGGCAGGCTTTTTACCGAGGATGGTTTTGGCTTGGAGTTGCTGCTGTCCGAAGATGGCGGCGAGCCGACTTTCCGTGTCTGGTTGTTCCAGCAAGACAAGCCCCTCGCGCCAAGCGCGGCCAAAGTCTCGATCACGCTGACGCGACCAGGGGGAGAGAAGCAGGAAATTCTCTTTGCCGCCGAGAAGGACTACCTGAAGAGCACAGGTCCGATTGCAGAACCCCACGTATTCGAAGCGGCGATCACGGCGCGTCTGGGCGATACCCCCTTCCTGTTCATCGATACGCGAGAAGAAGGAAAAATCGAACTGACGGACGAGCAAGTCAAGGCTGCCGCCATCGGCATCCAGAAGGCCACGCCAGCCAAAATCAAAACCGCCGCGCAACTACCCGGCGAAATACGCTTCAACGAAGACCGCACCGCGCATGTCGTGCCTCGTCTTGCCGGTGTCGTCGAGAGTGTTCCCGCCAATTTGGGCCAGACGGTCAAGCGCGGCCAGGTTCTGGCAGTAATCGCAAGTACCGGCCTTTCCGAGCAACGTAGCGAACTGCTGGCGGCACAAAGGCGCCTTTCGCTGGCCAAATCGACCTACGAGCGCGAGAAGAAGCTCTGGGAAGAAAAAATTTCTGCTGAACAGGACTACCTACAAGCCCAACAGACTTTAAGGGAGGCTGAAATCGCCGTTGCCAACAGTCAGCAAAAGCTGGTTGCACTCGGAACGAGCGCTACGGTTTCGGGTAGTCTCAATCGCTACGAAATCCGCGCACCTTTCGATGGCATGGTTGTTGAGAAACACATCGCGCTCGGTGAGGCAGTCAAAGAAGATGCCAGTATATTTACGATTTCCGACTTGTCTTCCGTATGGGCCGAGATTGTCGTTCCCGCCAAGGATTTGAACATCATTCGGGTGGGTGAAAAGGTTGTTGTTAAGGCAACTGCCTTCGACTCGAAAGCCGAAGGCAGTATCTCTTACGTGGGGGCATTGCTTGGGCAGGATACGCGCACGGCCAAAGCACGGGTCACCTTGGCCAATCCGAAGATGGCCTGGCGTCCTGGCCTGTTCGTGAATATCGAAGTTGTTTCCGGCGAAGCCGAGGTTCCCGTCAGTGTGCTTACCGAAGCTATCCAAACGATCGGCGACAAGAGCATCGTTTTCATCAAGGTGCCGGACGGCTTCGTTGCGCAACCGGTAGCACTGGGGCGTTCCGATGGGAAATACATCGAAGTGGTGAGTGGAATGAAAGCCGGAACCCCTTACGCAGCCTCGGGCAGCTTCGTCCTGAAGTCGGAACTCGGCAAGGGTAGTGCCGAGCACAGCCACTAAGGCGAGGGAGAACAACATGTTTGAACGCATCATTCGCCTTGCCATTGAGCACCGCTGGCTGGTCTTGCTGGCCGTGCTTGGCATGGCCGGCCTGGGCATCTATAACTACCAGCGCCTGCCGATCGACGCGGTTCCTGATATCACGAATGTCCAGGTGCAGATCAACACGGCTGCACCGGGTTATTCGCCGCTGGAAGTCGAGCAGCGGGTGACTTATCCGGTCGAGACCGTCATGGCCGGTCTGCCACATCTGGAACAGACACGCTCGCTGTCGCGCTACGGTCTGTCTCAAGTTACGGTGATTTTCAAGGATGGAACGGACATCTATTTTGCCCGCCAGCTAGTCAATCAGCGGATTCAGGAAGCCAAGGAAAAACTCCCTGCTGGAATAGCGCCGGCAATGGGGCCGATCTCTACCGGACTGGGAGAGATCTATCTCTGGACGGTTGAAGCAGAAGACGGTGCTAAAAAACCGGATGGCACTCCCTATACGCCGACCGATCTACGCGAGATTCAAGATTGGATCATTAAGCCGCAATTGCGCAACGTGACGGGCGTGACTGAGATTAACTCGATCGGTGGCTTCGCCAAAGAGTATCAGGTCGCACCCAGCCCGGAAAAGCTGGCTTCCTACGGTCTAACACTTCAGGACGTGGTAATCGCCATAGACCGCAACAACAGTAACGTTGGAGCAGGATATATTGAGAAGCGCGGCGAACAGTATCTTATTCGTGCCCCAGGCCAAGTGCGCAGCATAGAGGATATTCGAAACGTCATCCTGGGCAATGTCCAAGGCGTGCCGATCCGTATCCGCGACGTGGCGGAGGTCGGCATCGGTCGTGAGCTACGTACTGGCGCCGCCACCGATAACGGGCGTGAAGTCGTTCTGGGTACAGTGTTCATGTTGATCGGTGAGAACAGTCGTACCGTTTCGCGTGCGGTGGACCAGAAAATGGCCGAAATCAACCGCAATCTGCCAGAAGGAATCAAAGCGGTGACCGTCTATGACCGCACTGTCCTGGTGGACAAAGCGATCAATACCGTAAAGAAGAACCTTCTGGAAGGAGCGATCCTGGTCATCGTCATTCTCTTCCTATTTCTCGGCAACATGCGGGCGGCTGTAATTACCGCCATGGTGATCCCGCTCTCCATGCTTTTCACCTTTTCAGGAATGGTGACCTACCAGATTAGCGCCAATCTGATGAGCCTCGGTGCTCTCGACTTCGGGATCATCATCGATGGTGCCGTCGTCATCGTAGAGAACTGTGTTCGCCGTTTGGCCCATGCCCAGGCGCATCACGGGCGACCATTGACCCGGACCGAGCGTTTTCACGAGGTCTTTGCTGCTTCCAAAGAGGCTCGCCGAGCGCTGCTATTCGGTCAACTCATCATCATGATCGTCTATCTGCCGATCTTCGCGCTCACCGGTGTTGAAGGAAAAATGTTCCACCCCATGGCGTTCACCGTGGTCACCGCGCTCGTAGGTGCCATGATCCTCTCCGTCACTTTCATCCCCGCTGCCGTCGCACTGTTTATTGGTAAAAAAGTGGACGAAAAGGAAAACTTCCTGATGCGGGCAGCCAAGCGCTGGTATGAGCCGGTTCTCGCTGGCGTCATGGCGAACAAACCGGTCGTACTGGTCTTTACGACGGTCGTGGTTCTTCTCTCAGGCTTGGTCGCAACGCGCATGGGGAGCGAATTCGTGCCGAGTTTGAACGAAGGAGACTTCGCGATTCAGGCACTGCGTATTCCTGGAACCAGCCTCTCGCAGTCAGTAGCCATGCAGCAACAGTTGGAACAGCGGCTAAAAGCGGAGCATCCGGAAATCGACAGAATTTTTGCGAGAACAGGAACGGCTGAAATCGCCTCAGATCCGATGCCACCCAATATTTCGGATGGCTACATCATGCTGAAACCTGAAACGGATTGGCCTGAGCCACGGAAATCACGGGACGAACTGCTGGCTGCTATTCAAAAGACCGTTGGAAAAATGCCGGGGAATACCTACGAGTTTTCCCAGCCGATCCAGTTGCGTTTCAATGAGCTGATCTCGGGGGTACGCAGCGATGTCGCCATCAAGATATTCGGTGACGACATGGATGTGATGAACGATACGGCCAGCAAGATTTCTGCTGTATTGGAGAAAATCCCCGGCGCTTCCGAGGTCAAGATCGAGCAGACGACGGGCTTGCCCATGCTGACCGTGAATATCGATCGGGAGAAAACGGCTCGATATGGACTCAATATTGGTGACGTTCAGGATGCAATTTCGACAGCGATTGGTGGTCGAGAGGCTGGAACCATGTTTGAAGGTGACCGCCGCTTCGATATTGTCGTACGTTTGCCGGATAACCTGCGCTCGGATCTCGAATCGCTGAAGCGTTTGCCGATCGCTTTGCCCAAAGTAACGACAGGCAACGGGGGGGATGTACGTACGACTTATATTCCTCTTGGCGAAGTGGCCAGCCTGGAGATCGCTCCTGGACCGAACCAAGTCAGCCGGGAAAACGGTAAGCGTCGCGTGGTCGTCAGTGCGAACGTTCGAGGACGAGATATTGGCTCCTTCGTTGGCGAGGCGCAGACCCGTCTGTCCGAGGTCAAGATTCCGACCGGCTACTGGACAGCGTGGGGAGGCACCTTCGAACAACTGGAGTCGGCCTCCAACCGTCTCAAGATCGTAGTTCCTGTTGCCTTGCTGTTAGTCTTCACGCTGCTGTTCGCCATGTTCGGCAACGTGAAGGATGGGCTACTAGTGTTTACCGGCATTCCGTTCGCGTTGACGGGCGGTGTCGTTGCGCTTTGGCTGAGAGACATTCCGCTCTCGATTTCAGCCGGCATCGGTTTCATCGCCTTGTCCGGCGTGGCGGTGCTGAACGGTCTGGTGATGATTTCCTTCATCCGTAATTTGCGTGAAGAAGGACGTTCCCTTGATGACGCGATTCACGAAGGGGCGCTGACTCGATTGCGTCCTGTACTAATGACGGCATTGGTCGCCTCGCTCGGGTTTGTCCCTATGGCAATAGCAACAGGCACTGGAGCGGAAGTCCAACGCCCGCTTGCTACCGTGGTGATTGGCGGAATCCTGTCATCGACGGCGCTGACGCTTCTCGTGTTGCCGCTGCTATACCGCCTTGCTCACGGCAAAGATGCCGATGAGGAGGACTTCACGAAATCAACAGACCAGCCATCTGAGGCCTAGCGTTTTCCGTTCGTGACCGGGGGCTTAATGCCCGATCGGCATAAGCCGTCGGTCACTCTTTCATCTACTCAACAACGGAGGCTGTTATGGGATTTTTTGAAAAACTATTGCGAGGAGTCGCCGGTTCGCATGGCGGAGATCATCATGGCCGTGATCGGAACAGCGGGCATCATGGCTGGGGAAATAGTTATCCCTCAAATTCAGCGCTCCCCACCAATAGCACTACCGGTGGCCGCCCATGCCCGAAGTGCGGCTCTGCGACCAATCTTGGGGGACGCTACTGCACCCAATGTGGCGCAGCCTTGGTGCCCGGCAATTGTGTGGACTGCAATGCGAACCTCGCCCCGGGCACTAAGTTTTGCCCGAATTGCGGCAAGGCGCAGCAGACCTGACCTTGGTGCCGTCATCTCATGTTTGAACACTTGATCCACAGCCACCTTGAATTTCAGCTCCTCATGCTCACTCTGGGGCTGATGCTGACATTTCTGGCGCTTTACGGATGGGTTTGCTGGTGGGAAGGCAGGCGCGGCAAGGTACAAAAATACTCAAAAAGCCTTCAGCGTCGTCTCCAGACGCCGAAGCAAAAAATTAAGCGATGCAACAACGATAAAGGAGGGGCCGCATGAGTGCGAGCCATGCACACGGAATCCCAAGCACCGACAACGAACGTGCCCTGCGTATTGCCCTGGCACTGACCGGCAGTTTCTTGATTGCCGAAGTCATTGGCGGCGTACTGACCGGCAGCTTAGCTCTCATCTCGGATGCCGCGCACATGTTGACCGATACTGCCGCACTCGCCATCGCATTGGCGGCGATCCGCATTGCCCGGCGCCCGGCCGATCGCCGGCGAACCTATGGCTACCACCGCTTTGAGATTCTGGCGGCCGCCTTCAATGCCTTGCTGCTGTTTGCCGTGGCGCTCTACATCCTGGTTGAGGCTTACCGACGATTCACCTCCCCGCCCGAAATCCATTCGGTTGGGATGCTCGTGGTCGCCAGTATCGGCCTCATCGTCAATCTGATCAGCATCCGCCTACTGAGTGGGGGGCAGTCAGATAGCCTCAACGTGAAGGGCGCTTATCTCGAAGTGTGGAGCGACCTTCTGGGGTCGATCGGCGTGATCGTGGGCGCGGTGGTGATTCAGCTAACCGGCTGGTCTTGGGTAGATCCGCTTGTGGCTGTAGCCATTGGCCTCTGGGTTTTGCCACGCACCTGGATCTTACTGAAGGACAGTCTGAACATCCTGCTCGAAGGCGTGCCCGAGGGCATCGACTTAGGAGATGTAGAGCAGGCCATGCTAGCCGTGCCAGGCGTACTCAGCATCCATGATCTGCATCTGTGGTCGCTAACGACCGGCAAAACCAGCCTGACAGCGCATGTGGTTTACGACCAGACCTACTCCCCCGAGGAAGCTTTGATGCCCGCCTTAGAGACGGTGTTGGCCAACCGCTTCAAGGTGGTCCACACGACGCTGCAGTGCGAAACAAAACCCTGTGCGCACCAACCGGAAGCTTGCACCACCGTCAGTGGCACATCCGAGCACGACGATAAGCCAAATTTTCATTAACCGATTTATCAACCGACATGGAGCTCTCATGAAACCTTCCACGGCACTCTCTGCTTTACTCTTCGCTTGCTTCGTCAATCTGGCATCCGCTGCGGACGACCATAAGGGCCATGCCCACAACGACAAACCGGGCCAGCCCCATAGCCATGACGCCAAGCCGCAGCATGGTGGGGTCGTATCGGTAATCAAGGACATCAACTACGAGCTGGTGGCGAAGGCTGATTCCCTGACGCTCTACGTGAACGATCACGATCAGCCTGTCGATACCCGAAATGCGTCGGCTACCGTAACGCTCCTGTCTGCATCAGACAAGACCGAATCCAACTTGCTGCCAGCCGGAGGTAACCAGTTGCGTGCCCAAGGAGCCTTCAAGATCCAAGCCGGCACAAAGGCTGTCGCCATAGTCAAATTCGGCGACAAGCCCGGCCAGAGCGTCCGTTTCGTCCTGAAATAGGCGAGATGCTCGCCTCACCGCCCATTCGTTCACTGACAGCCCAGGCAAGTGGGCAGTGCAATGCGTGGGCGGTAAGTTCCCACAGATTGTTTTTCGCACGAATACGGAGACGGCTGGCTTCTTCAACGGGGCCCACCTTAGCAAGCTTCGCCGAGGCCTTTCCTCCTACGACCCTTGGTTTCGAGGAATGCGCCGGGACATTGATTCAGGAGTCGCGAGTAATCTGCTCCCCCCAGGAAATTGGACACAGCCGGAAGTAAACCTTCCATTTCGTACCATCCCTACATGGTTTTTCCGCTCCGTCGCTCATCACAACAAATAATCAACCATTATCATGTCTTAGAATTTGTATTTTTGCTGCCTTGAATTTCGTAAAATTAGTATGTAATATCATATTACGTAATACGGTACGAAATTCGAGGATGCCATGGCCAGAGCCGGAATCTACAAATCAGAAGTCGTCAGAGCGCGTAACAACCTGTTGGCGGTGGGGCGCTATCCATCGATCGACGCCATCCGTGGTGAACTGGGCAATACGGGTTCGAAAGGTACGATTCACCGCTATCTAAAGGAAATCGAGGAAGAGGAAGGCGGGAATGCTGGCGCCCAAGTTGCGGTCAGCGAAGCCATCCAAGATCTGGCTGCCAGGCTCGCCGAACGCTTACATGAGGAAGCCGATCAGCGCTTGGCGGCGCTGACCGACAAGCACAAGGCGGAAATTGCGGCGCTAAACGACATCAGCACCGCATTACGTAATGAAGTGGAATCTTTCCGCAGCCAGTCTGAACGCCAGGCCTTGGAGTTGGCGGCAGAGAAAGCAGCCCACACCGAAATCCTGAGTACGCTTCAGGAAGAGAGAATCGTTCAGGCGCAATTGACTCAGCGTATCCAGGACATGGAGGGGCAACAGGCAAAGGATGAAGCGCACCGTGTATCGCTGGAAGAAAAGCACCAGCATGCCAGAGAGGCACTGGAGCATTTCCGCACGGCGGCGAAGGAACAACGGGAGCAGGACCAGCGGCAGTTCGAGCAGCAGATTCAGTTCTTGCAGGGCGAACTGCGTGCAGCCAAGGAAACGGTGAACGCGAAACAGCAGGAACTCATCCATAGCCATCAGGATAATGCCCGTCTTTCCAGCGAGCAGGCCCATCTTCGTAGCGAGTTACATCGTTTGGAATCTGAGATTCGTCCGCTGCGTACAGCCCGGGAACATCTGGCTGTTTCCGAACTGAAGAATCAACAACAGGAAGAGCGTCTGGCCCAGCGTGCCGCACGCATTGATGAATTACTCGTGGAAAACCAAAGCTACGCAGAAAAGTTGCAGGATGCGAATCAAGCCGGGCTCCGCCTGGAGACAGAGTTATCCGCAGCAAAGGCGGTGTTGGCCAGCCATGAACAAATCCTGCAAAGAATCACCATCAGTCAGGCACCAGCAACAAAAGGCAGCGGGCACCGCAAGGAAAGTGCTGAAAACCAAGAGTCGCTTTTTGACCCGGAGAAATAGTCAGGGTAATCAGCCGTCGAAGTAGGTGACACCAGATTCATACGCCAAATCCGTCGGTTAGCGGAGTTTTTCGAGGATTTCACATGAATCCCGGCCGACCCTCCTCATGCGCTTGATCTGCCGATCGCTCGACCCGGCGGAGATGCTCGTGCATGGCCCGAATGTCTGACCGGATGCCGCCATAAACGGCCCCGGCCAGCAGAACCCCGGTAATGACCTACAACAGCAGGCCACCATCAAAGGGCACGATTAGCCCGCGGCAATCACGGCGAGGCGGGCAACCTCAGTGTCAATCGCGGCAATGTCGGTGACGACACAGGCGCGCTGGGCTTGGGTTTCCAGCTTTTTGGCTTGCTGGGCGGAATTGCCGTTTTCCCAGCCGACCATGAGGCCAAGCTGCTCGTCAATGCTGACGATGAGCGCCTGTTGCGAAACCTTCGACTTGTTCAGTCGAACGATCTGCGACTCGGCCCAAGACTTCATGTCGTTGGGCACGGTGGAGGCCAGAAGCTCGCCGGTATTGATCTCGACGGTATAGACGCCGTTACCCTTTTCGGCAGCTTTGGCGGCGAACTTCAGATACGAATCCACATCGCTGAAGGTTTTGATCTTGCCGGAATCGCTGGCCACGTCATAGACGACCGCGCCGACCTGAACAGTACCGACGAAGCGCAGACCCTTGTCGCCCGGCAAGGCGTTGATCTTGAGCACAGCCACCGCGCCCGGCGTGTTGGTCTTTTCGACATTGAACAGACGCGAAATTTCACGAAGCGTTTTGCGAGACATAGTTTTCCCCTTTGGAAAAGTTAATTTATGTGCCCATAAATTAATTTTATGGACTGGCTCGCACACTACACAAAATCCAAATCGCCCACAAGCCCCCTACAAATTCGCCACCGCCAAGGCCGCGAAATCGTGCCCCGTACAGTTATTGACACAAGACCGAGGAACCCCAAAACCCCCTTTTGCCGACGCCCCGGCCCATTCAATGCGCCAAACCTTCTCTGGCAGCAAGGCGCGCCGCGCCCCTTCCGCAATGCCGACAATCCGCGCCGCCGCTTCATCCCCGTAGGCCGTCACCCGGTCAGCCGCCCGATAAATCAGGGAGAAGCCGCCGGCCAGCGCCGCCCGCCAGTATCCGGCAAAGTCGGAATCATCCGCCGCCGAGCGCGCCCGCTCTAACATGCTGCCAACGATCGCTATTGGCCCGCGCATCCGGCGCAAAACCCGCCAGCCCGAAATCGCCGGGCAACCGAAGAACTGGAATTGCCGAATCGACCACTTCGACGCCCACGCATCGACCCGCTTGACGCTGGCGGAAATCTTCTTTTGGCCTTCAGGATCTATATCCCCCTCAAGCCCTTTGCCGTCGATATTCTTGCTCACATACTTGGCCGCATAGGCCGCGCCCTTGGTGCCCGCTTTGGCCGGCAGCCACTTAAACCGATGCTCCGCCGCCCCATCTTCCCAACCCTTTTCGCGCAAGGCGTAACGCTTCATCAAATAGCGCGCCAACCGCAAATCTTCCGCCGGCCCATACACGATCATGTGCCAATGGGGACATCCATCATGGTGCGGCTCGACTGTTCGCAGCCCGAAAACGGCCAGCCCGCGCCGATGCCACGCCGCCCGCGCCCGCGCATACAGTTTCGAGAGGTAAATCTGCCCATCCCTTGGGGTTTTGTCGGTATAGGCCGGATTCGGCACGGCCACCGGCCCGGCCATCTTCATTGCGTGGTATTCGCTGGGCGCGGTCACCGTCCAGAACTCGCAAGCGTCGCCGTTTTCACTAGCAATGGCATCGCAGCCCTTAACCCGCACCATGAGTTCAGCCCGCTTCACTTCGGGATTGGCAATCGAGCCGGCCACCACCTCCGCCAAACTCAACGACTCGCCCGACGCATCGCAGATCACATACGCCGCCTCAATCGACCGCGCATTTCGCCGCCGCTGGGCCAAGCGCATCTCGACGGCATCTTGAGAGGCATACGGCCACAAGCCCCGCTTGACGACGCCCGCCGTGATTGCCGCCGTTTCACAGCGCCGCCCATGCGCCCGGCGCAGACGACGCAGCCACCAACGCGGGCACAGCATCCGGCGAATGGCCGGCATGTCGCCCCCACCATCCGGCGGCAACACGCCCCAGCGCCCGCACAGCCCCTCAAGCAACGCCCGCGACTTGACCACGCCCACCGCACAGACCACGCCGCCAATGGCCGACGCATCCGCCGCCGCCTCTTTCGCCGCCTTCCTCAAATCTTCATCCGACGCCGCCAGCGACAAGCGCCCCGCCGCACTGGCCGTCACCGCCAACACATAGCGGTTTGCGTCCGGCACGGTCAGCCCGCCGCGCCGCTTATGCTCCCGGCGCACAAGGTTTGCCCAGTGCGACGGCAGCAAATCCAGCCGCCCGGCCAACCACTTCTCAGACCGCTTCTTTTCCGCCGCCTCAATCCCCTTCGCAATCGGCGCGAACTCCCGGCACGACATGCGCCGGCTCATTTCAACTTCTCCGCCCAGCCGCTGAAGCGCTTCAGCGCGCTCAACACCCGCCCGCGCAAATCCGCCCGCAGATCGCACCACGCCCGCCCCGCCAAGCGCCCCGCCGATTGCGCCGGCTCCCCAGCCATCGCCAGCAACACCCGGCGGTCACTTGTGGTCGCTTGTTCGTCCCACACCACGCGGAAAGGATCGCGCTCCCCGCCAAGGATCGCCCGGCACTCGACCAGCTTCAGACGGATGGCGCTCATTTGCCGAACCCCTTGCCCGGCGACCATTCCACCGGCCCAGCCACGGCCAGCCCCAGCGCCTCACCATCGCGCACCCCGGCCACCAGCCCGGCGAGGATCGAATCGCAGTAGCCGCACGGGCAAACATCGCCGCCGCACTCGCACGGAATCATGCCGCTATCGTCCGCCTGCTGAATGCATTCATCGACCGTCAGCATGACCACCCTCAAGCAGTCATTGCACAGGCAAGGCATCTTGTCGCCACACCACCCCGCCGGGCTCATTTGCCACCCCGCTCGACGACCGTTTGCGGTGGCGCATCGCCACGAAACCACCACGGCGATAGATTGACGCACGAACCCGCCGGAATGCAGCCCGGCGCATCCATAAACGGCCCCCTCAGTAGTGCAAAGCTCATCAAAGGCCGGCGCATACAACCCGCGCCGATCCGAGAACAGCCCGAAGCCCGGCGCGCAATGCCGCCCGCCATCCGTCGCCAGAATCTCCGCCACAGTCATCGGATCACTATCCGTCACCAGATAGCCGCCGAAATCCTCCGCCAGCCGCGCATACATCGCCTCGTTATGGCGCTCCGCCGCCAAATCACACGCGCTATGCAGCACCGCCCTCAACAAATCACAGGCGACCACATGCCCACGCGCCCGGCGTGAATACTTGGAAATGACAAACATGGTTTAGCCCTCCGACCGGAGAGGCATAGAAAAAACTGATTGGCCCGTTTCAGGCGCGTCAACTACAACTTGACGAACAAGAGCCGTTTCCATTTGACAAGCATCACTTGCCGGCCAGCCGCTCACCCGCCGCCGCGCCTTTCGGATACCGCCATGCAAAACGCCTTGATTGACCAGCTTGTCAAACGATTCCCCAGCGCCGCCCGATGCGCCGCCGCCCTTGGCATCACCCGCCAAGCTATGAATCAATCCATGAACAGAGGAACCCTGTCCAACGCCGCCGCCTTGCGCGCCGCCGCTTTGCTCAACCTCGACCCCGGTCAAGCCCTTCTGATTAACGCCACCTGCAAAGACATTACCGCGCCAGTAATCGACGCCTCCCCTTGCAGCACAAGCAACCCGGCCAATAATGCCCCGGGTAATACAAATTATGCGAACTGGCCGAAGGGTAGCCGCATTTGTGCGCAATGCACTAGCGCGCTATCAGATAAAATCCCATCCTTTTAAGCGCGCGTTTGAAGTGAGCCTTTTTGAGTAGAGCTTACTCTTGCCACCGTAGAGAACAGCAGTGAATCCCAAGCACAAGGCAACTCAGTACCCGGACTCTAGTGAAGAGAGCAATACACCGCTCGACGGTTTGGTAAGCAATCTGAGCAACGGGCTGACCCGGGTTGGGTCAGTCTTCAAGCAATTCTTCAATTCTCAACGACCGACCAGGGAGTTCGAGTCTTCGCTCGAGGGTGACCAGCCAGCCAGTGAGAACTCTAAAGCGGCAGCCGTTGTGCCCCCCCTCGTTACATCACAGTCTGCTCCGCCTACGCCGTCCAAGCGAAACAGCCCGGCAACGGCCGCTGACTTACGCCAACACCTTGCAGATGATCACGCCTGGATTCGTCAGAATTTGGAGCGCCACTATCGCGGACGCCAACTACCGCCTGTAACTGAAAGACGCCCCGATGCCGAACCAATGGACGAGGCAGTAATTCGTGCCCGCCTCCTCAAAATCCACGGGGGCCACCTTCCTGGCAGGGCGGGACGGCAAACAACCAACATCGCTCAGGATGCTTCTCTCTCCGAGCAAGGCATAGCGTCAGCGCAAACAATTCGAATTCAGGCCCTTCGTGCGTTACAACCGGCAATGGCTAGCCCAGCCAAGCCGAGCTCACAGCTCTCATCCGAGTCCCAAGCCGCTCGCTCAGCCGGGACTGCCAAACGGATGCCACCGGTCACGACCTCAAAGCCTCGTGCCAGTCTGGTCAAACCGGTCCCCGCCAATTTGTGCAAACATACGATTCCCAAGGAAACGGGATCGTATGCACCAGAGTTTACGACCGAGAAACTGTCGAAAGCAGATGAAACAACGACTAATTTGTCCTTGCCTGGAGCACCGGTCGAAAATGTTGAAGTAATTGCGCCGGTGCCCGTTCCCCACGCGGTTTCATCAGCGGAGCAGTTTGTCACTCCAGCGCTGAAGGTTGCGGCCCCCATGCTTGTCGAGAACCAAGCATTAGTGGAGAGGAGAACTGCGCCGTCAAGCGATCAACTCTCGCCTACCAAGCGGCAACACAGTCCGCAAGCGCCAAGAAAGCCGATCTCGGCAAGTATTAGCGCCCCTGCTCGACCCAGATCGCCGATGCACGAACCGACAACGCTGCCGGAAGCCGCCTCTTCTGGCAAGGCAACGGGCAGCTCCGCATCAAGCAGCTCAGCACCCTCACCTGCTATTCAGGTCGAAGCAATACCCGCGATCACCTCATTGTCGGCCGAACAGGCGCCTGAAGCTTTTGATGAACAGCCGCTATTAGCGCCGGACATGGTCCAGATCCCGTTTGTCAAACCGCGCATTGTCATCCGGCCGACGATTTCAGTAGGAATGCTCGCTACTGCTTCAGTGCCAGAGTCAGACCTCGGCATCGTTCCAGAAAATGCAAGCCGCGATCTGTTGACCGATGAATTTGCGACATCTGCTGCCTTTGCGCCCCGCAACTGGGCAAACTATGCGCCCCCCCTGACCCTGCTGCAAGCACCGTCCGGGACGGAAACACCAGTTGACCAAGATGCACTGAACCAAAACGGCCGTCTGATCGAAGAACGGTTGGGCGAGTTTCGCGTTAAGGTCGCCGTTCGTGATGCCTGTGCCGGGCCGGTCATCACGCGTTATGAGGTCGAACCGGCCGTCGGCGTACGCGGTGCGCAGGTGGTCAATCTGATGAAGGATCTGGCGCGTGCCTTGAGTGTCACGTCGATTCGTGTGGTCGAGACCATCCCGGGCAAAACCTATATGGGCCTGGAACTACCCAATGTGCAGCGCCAGATGATCCGCCTCTCGGAGGTTCTTTCCTCCGATGTCTTCCAGCATCACGCTTCCAAACTGGCGATGGCACTGGGGAAAGATATCACCGGCGAACCGGTCGTCGCCGACTTGGCCAAGGCGCCGCACATGCTGGTTGCCGGGACGACCGGCTCCGGCAAATCGGTCGGGGTCAATGCGATGATCCTTTCGCTGCTCTACCGTGCGACACCGGATGAAGTTCGTTTCGTGATGATCGACCCGAAAATGCTGGAACTTTCGGTTTATGACGGCATTCCGCACTTGCTGGCGCCGGTCGTCACCGACATGAAACTGGCAGCCAATGCCTTGCACTGGTGTGTGACGGAAATGGAGCGCCGCTACCGCTTGATGAGCATGCTCGGTGTGCGCAACCTTGCGGGCTTCAACCAGAAAATCCGCGAAGCGGAGGATGCCGGTCGCACAATCTATGATCCCGATCCGTTGGTTACGGAAAGTCCGGTACCGCTGACGACATTGCCCTTTATTGTCGTCGTGGTCGATGAGTTTGCCGACCTCATGATGGTCGCCGGCAAGAAAATCGAGGAACTGATCGCTCGCCTTGCGCAGAAAGCCCGCGCGGCCGGCATCCACTTGATTCTCGCCACGCAACGCCCCTCGGTGGATGTCATCACGGGACTGATCAAAGCGAATATTCCGACACGGATTGCCTTCCAGGTCTCCTCCAAGGTCGACAGTCGGACCATCCTCGACCAAATGGGCGCTGAAACCCTGCTTGGTCAAGGGGACATGCTTTACCTGCCGCCGGGTACGGGCTATCCGCAACGGGTGCACGGAGCCTTCGTCGCCGATGACGAGGTGCATGCGCTGGCTGAACACCTGAAACAATACGGCGCTCCCGATTACATCGATGCCGTACTCGGCGCCCCGGATGGCAGCGAAGCGGAAGCTGGCGGTGCCAGCAATGTCGAGGAAAGCGACCCGCTTTACGATCAGGCGGTGGCGATTGTCATCGAGTCACGCCGTGCCTCGATCTCGCTCGTCCAGCGCCATCTTCGCATTGGCTACAACCGCGCCGCCCGCCTGGTCGAGCAAATGGAAGTGGCCGGTCTCGTTAGCCCGATGGAAAGTAACGGTAGCCGAACCGTGCTCGTGCCGAGCCATTGAAGATGTTTTAAAGGCTTCTCTATGCATCCCCCCCATTTTGCGACTTCAGTGCTGACTTGATGCTTTCCTCGCCCACGTCCGGGCAAACCTTTTCGATGAAGGCGTGGGCATAGCTGCGCAAATATGTCCCCCGGCGAACGGCAATGCGCGTGGTATTGGAGGGAAACAGGTCGGGAACCGGGATCAATTCCAGGTTGCGGTCCTGTTCCTTGTCGTAGGCCACTGAAGCGACGACCCCGACGCCCAGGCCGAGGCTGACATAGGTCTTGATCACGTCGGCATCGATGGCCGACAAAACGATATCGGGAACGATGGCCGCCTCGGAAAATGCCTTATCGACATGGGCCCGACCGGTAAAGCCTTCGTGGTACGTGATGATCGGATATTCGGCAAGGATTTCCAGGGTGACCTTTTCGACCGATAGAAGTGGATGCCCCTGCGGCACGATGATCGCGTGGTGCCAGGAATAGAACGGGAAGGAAACCAGCTCCGGCACGCCTTCCAGCGCTTCGGTGGCGATCCCGACGTCGGCCTGGCCGGTTTCGACCAGTTCGGCGATTTCGCGCGGACTGCCCTGCAAGAGCGTGAGATGGACCTTCGGATAATCGGCCTTGAACCACTGGATGATCTTCGGCAGCGCATAGCGGGCCTGGGTGTGCGTCGTGGCGACGACGAAATGGCCGGTTTCACGGCTGGCGAACTGGTCGGCGATGCGGCGCAGGTTCTGGGTGTCGAGCAGGATGCGCTCGACGACGCCGACCAGTTCCTTGCCCGGTTCGGTCAGGCCGAGCAGCCGCTTGCCGCGGCGAACGAAAATTTCGATGCCGAGTTCGTCCTCAAGATCCTTGATGTGTTTGCTGACCCCGGGTTGCGAGGTGTACAGCGCGTTGGCGACTTCGGTCAGGTTGAAATCCTGGCGGACCGTTTCACGGATGATTCTGAGTTGCTGGAAGTTCATGGTGTTCTCTCCATCGCGGCCGTCTTAAGCGGCCAGTCGTTCGTTATTTTGGAAAACCCGGATATTCCTCGGGCGCAGCGACACCTCGTCGCCTTCGCGCAGCCCGAGCACGCTGAGGGTGTCGCGCAGGATTGCCACCTCGAGCAATTCGCCGTTCGGCCGGGCCAGTTCGACCTGGGCCAGCGGACCGATAGCGATGATGCGCAGGATCTTGCCCGGCAAGCCGGTGCCCGGCGCATTCGCCGGCAACAGGTCGAACTCGTGCGGCCGAACGAAACCGACCGCCTGCTCCGTTGCCGCATGCCCTGCACCGACTGCCAGCGCATGCTCGCCGACATGCAGGTGGCCGTCTTCGACGCGGCCATGAAACAGATTGACCGAGCCGAGGAAGCTGGCGACGAAAGGCGTTGCCGGATGGTCGTAAACCTGGTCGGGCGAGCCGATCTGCTCCACCCTGCCCTTGTTCATGACGACGATACTGTCCGAAACCTCGAGCGCTTCCTCCTGGTCATGCGTGACGAAAACGCTGGTGACATGGATCTCGTCATGCAACTGGCGCAACCAGCGGCGCAGTTCTTTGCGGACCTTGGCATCGAGCGCCCCGAACGGCTCGTCGAGCAGCAGCACTTTCGGCTCGACCGCCAGGGCGCGGGCCAGCGCGATCCGCTGGCGCTGGCCGCCGGAGAGCTGGGACGGATAACGGTCGGCTAGCCAGCCGAGTTGCACCAGTTCGAGCAGGCGGCTGACCCGTTTCCGGATTTCGTTCTCGTTCGGGCGATACTTGCGCGGTTTGACGCGCAGGCCGAAGGCGACGTTTTCGAAGACCGTCATGTGACGGAACAGCGCGTAATGCTGGAAGACGAAGCCAACGTTACGCTCGCGGACGTGGCGCCCGGAAGCATCGTCACCCTCGAGCAGGATGCGCCCGGAGTCGGCGAATTCGAGGCCGGCGATGATCCGCAGCAAGGTCGTCTTGCCGCAGCCGGACGGCCCGAGCAGTGCAACCAGTTCGCCGGACGGGATGTCGATGGATACGTCGTCAAGCGCGTGGAAGGCGCCGAAGTGCTTGCTGATGTTACGGATCGCGATGCTCATGATGCGTTCTCCAGGGCCAGGGATTCGGTTTTCTGTTTGTGGGATTGGCGTTCGACCAGCGTCTTCAGGCCCAGCGTGACGATGGCGAGCAGCGCCAGCAGCGAGGCGACGGCGAAGGCCGCGGCGTAGTTGTATTCGTTGTAGAGAATCTCGACATGCAGCGGCATGGTGTTGGTCATGCCGCGGATATGTCCGGAAACCACTGAGACGGCACCAAACTCGCCCATCGCCCGGGCATTGCAGAGAATCACGCCATAGAGCAGGCCCCATTTGATATTGGGCAGCGTCGTGTGCCAGAAGACTTGCCAGCCGCTGGCACCGAGTACGACCGCCGCCTCTTCCTCTTCGGAGCCCTGGGCTTCCATCAGCGGAATCAGTTCGCGGGCGACGAAGGGAAAAGTCACGAAAATGGTGGCCAGCACGATGCCCGGCACGGCGAAGAGGATCTTGATGTCGTGCGCCGCAAACCACTCACCGAACCAGCCCTGGGCCCCGAACAGCAGCACGTAGATCAGCCCGGAAATGACCGGCGAGACCGAGAACGGCAGGTCGATCAGCGTGATCAACAGGCGCTTCCCCGGGAACTCGAACTTGGCGATGGCCCAGGCGGCCGAGACGCCGAAGAAGAGGTTGAGCGGGACCGCGATCGCGGCCGTCAGCAGCGTCAGCCGGATAGCGGCCAGGGCGTCGTGGCTCGACAGCGCGGCGAGATAAGTCCCCCAGCCTTTGCGGAAAGCCTCGACGAAGACGGCGACCAGCGGGAACAGCAGAAAGACGGTGAAAAAGCTCAGCGCGATACCGATCAGCAGCAGCTTGATCCATTGCGGTTCGCGCGTGCTGGGCGTTTCGTAGCGTTCGAGCGCGCCGTGTTGCAGAGCGATAGTGGCCGACATCTCAGGCTCCCTTCGAGTAACGGTTTTGCATCCAGCCCTGCAGGCCATTGATGATCAGCAACAGGACGAAGGAAAAGATCAGCATCACCGAAGCGACCGCGGTGGCGCCGGCATAGTCGTATTGTTCGAGCTTGGTGATGATCATCAGCGGCGTGATCTCGGACACCATCGGCACGTTGCCGGCAATGAAGATGACCGAACCGTACTCGCCGACGGCCCGGGCGAAGGCCATCGCAAAACCGGTCAGCAGCGCCGGCAAAACGTGGGGCAGGATGACCTTGACGAAGGTCTGCCAGCGCGAGGCACCGAGGCCGGCCGCGGCTTCCTCGACTTCCTTTTCTAGGTCGGCCAGCACCGGCTGCACGGTACGCACGACGAACGGCAAGCCGATGAAGATCAGGGCGAGCAGCACGCCGTTCGGGTTGTAGGCGACTTCGATGCCATGCGGCTTGAGCAAGCTGCCGACCGGGCCGTTCTCGGCGTAGATCGTGGCCAGGGCGATGCCGGCGACGGCGGTCGGTAGCGCGAAAGGCAGGTCGACCAAGGCATCGACCAGGCCTTTGCCGGGGAAACGGTAGCGGACCAGCACCCAGGCGAAAATCAGGCCGAAAACGACGTTGACCGCAGCTGCCAGCAGCGACGCCCCGAAACTGAGTTCATAGGAAGCGACGACCCGAGGATTGCTGACCGCGGCCCAGAATGCCTCCCAGCCCATGCCGATGGTCTTGGCGCCGACCGCGCTGAGCGGAATCAGCACGATCAGCGACAGATAGAAAATGGTGTAGCCCAGCGACAGGCCAAAACCTGGCAGCGGACTGAAACGCTTGCGTATTGCCATGATGCCTTCCCTGAATTTTGCTGCGTTGCAGCAGTTGGCGGCCAGTTTATGAATCCCGGTTTATAAGTAGAAATACTTAATTCATAAATAGAAATGCATTTTTTGAATAAAGAAAGGCGGGGCCGCAACTGCACCCCGCCCTGCCCTGCGCGCAAAGACGCTTAGCGCTTGCCGCTCGGCACGTAGATCTGGTCGAAGACACCGCCGTCGGAGAAGTGAACCTTTTGGGCGTTGCGCCAGCCGCCGAAGGATTTATCGATCGTCACCAGCCGGGTCTTGGCGAACTGCTTGGCGTATTTCGCGGCGATCTTCGCATCCTGCGGCCGGTAGAAATTGCGGGCGGCAATTTCCTGGCCTTCGGCCGAGTACAGGTACTCCAGATAGGCCTGGGCTACCTTGCGGGTGCCGTGCTTGTCGACGGTCTTGTCGACGACGGTGATCGGCGGCTCGGCGAGGATGGACAGCGACGGCGTGACGATCTCGAACTTGTCACCGAGTTCCTTGAGCGACAGGTAGGCTTCGTTTTCCCAGGCCAGCAGCACGTCGCCGATACCGCGTTCGACAAAGGTCGTGGTCGCCCCGCGGGCACCGGAGTCGAGCACCTTGACGTTCTTGAAGATCTGGCCGATGAACTCCTTCGCCTTCGTTTCGTTACCACCCGGCTGTTCGAGGGCGTAGGCCCAGGCCGCCAGGTAGTTCCAGCGGGCGCCGCCCGAGGTCTTCGGGTTCGGCGTGATGATGGCGACGTCCGGCTTGACCAGGTCGTTCCAGTCCTTGATGCCCTTCGGGTTGCCCTTGCGGACCAGGAAAACGATGGTCGAGGTATAGGGCGACGCATTGTTCGGCAGACGCTTCTGCCAGTCCTGCGGAATCAGCGCCTTGTCGGCCAGCGCATCAATGTCGTAGGCCAGCGCCAGGGTGGCGACGTCGGCTTCCAGGCCGTCGATGATGCCGCGCGCCTGCTTGCCGGAACCACCGTGTGACTGGTTGATGGTGACGTTGTCGCCGGTCTTCGCCTTCCAGTATTTGGCGAAAGCTGCGTTGAAATCCTGATACAGCTCGCGCGTCGGATCGTAGGAGACGTTGAGCAGGGAAATATCGGCAGCCAGCACGTTGCCGGCCAGGACCGATGCAGCCAGCAGGCTGGAAACGACGGTTTTTAGCTTCATGGGGAACTCCGCTTATCCAAATTAGGGTGAAGCGGAGTCTAGGGAGGCCTGTCCAGACCCAGAACGAATGATTTTTTATTTGCTTATAGGTCGGTTGGGCAATAACTCATTCGTATGTAGTTAAACGGCTGCTGGAATTGAGATGAAACGATCGGTGTTTATCTTTCAGCGTTTATGGTGGTGAGCGGAAAGGCGATCGATTCGATAAAGCGACGTGGTATTGGATACCTCGTTGGCGATAGCCAGATAGAACTCGCCGCGATAATGGAAAGCGCTCAATCCCTCGGGGGCGACATCGCCATCCGTAACGATCATGTCGACGTAGGAGGCCTTGTGCGGGACTGTGACGTCGAACACGGCGACTGCGCTTTTCGTTGTGCGCTCGAGGCCGATAAAGGCATAGGTACGGCCACCGATATCAAGTAGTGCGACACCTTCCGGTTCCACCCCCTTGTCGCGGCTGCGTCCGTCATCATAGATGCCGAGTTCGGCCGCCTTCTTGTCGAGAATGTCACCGCTATCGTAGACCAGCCGGCCCGCTTCGTCGCGAATCGAGAAGGAACGGGCGCCCGCCGCATAGAGTTCACTCGCCGAGGAATCGGCGTTGGAAACACGAAGTTTGTCGAGCGGTGCAACGGCGCCAAAGGTGCTGGCGGCGGAACGATCCTTGTCGTCCTCCCGGAAGTCACCTTCGTTGGCCATCACCAGATAGGTCTTGCCCTTCCACTCGTAGGCAGCGATGCCATCCGGCATGTAGAGGCCCTTGACCTTGTGCGAAGCGAAGGAAACCGTGCCTTCGTTGAGCGGATCGATCTGATTGCCTGGCAGGCTGAAATCCTTGGCGCCAAGACCGATAAGCTGAGTGAATTCGTTGGTCGTCAGGTCGAGCACGGCCATGCCATTGGCTTCCTGCAGGGTGACGAAAGCCTTGGTGCCGTCTTCATTGACGGCGATGTACTCAGGCTCGAAGTCCATGCCGGTCGTTAAGCGCAGATTGGCCCCCGAGGTCGCCACGCCGTTAAAGCCTGCCGTAGCAACGACGCTGCGCGAGGCCACGTCAATGATGCTGACGCTGCCCGCCGGGTCGTTGCCAGAAGTGCCATAGACATAGGGAATAGTCGTTCCGATGCGGGCGCCATAGACGCTCGGCGTCGCCTCGTTCGCTACCAGCAGACGTGAGCCATCCGGGGTAAAGGTCAGCATGTCGGGCAACGCGCCCACCTCGACCGTATTGATGCCGGCGCTTGGCACACGGCTCCTGGTATCGTAGAAGAGCACGACACCCGGGCTGGTACGGTTTGTTGATTCGACGGCGAAGGCGGCCAAGCCATGCTTGATAGCGACACTGTTCACCGAACCATAGGCACTCGTATCAATATGTTTGAGCAGCGTGCCGGTCCTGGCATCAAGCACATCGACGCCGACCACACCTGCTACCCAGAGCGTATTCGTCCGCTTGTCGAAAGCGGGAATTTCCGAAACCTGGCCGGCGGTCACGCCATGTTTGTAAGTCCATTGCTTGCTGAAGCCAATATGCGGGTTGTCGGCGAGAAGGGTGGTCGGCAGCAGCACGGCGAGCAAGGCCAGCTGAGCCAATGACACTGAAATTTTCGTGACATGCGGATGCAATATTCCCTGGCTACGATGACACCCGCTAATACAAGCGGGGCAATAAAAAACCAGCCCGGCGTTGCGGCACCGACAGCACCCAACCCCAACAAGGAGTCCCGTCAATGCAGAACCTTACTCGCAAGGCCATTGCTTCGGCCGTTGCCCTCGTCATTTCCGCCGGCACCCTGCCCGTCTTCGCTGCCGAACCCGTCGTCCAGGGGCCGGAGTCGGTCCAGGACTGGTACAAGCAGGGCCATCACTTCATCCGCCACAGCGAACGGATCGTCGACAACCATCGCCACGCCAAGAACGTCATCCTGTTCGTTGGTGACGGCATGGGCATCTCGACCGTGACCGCCGCCCGCATTCTGGAAGGCCAATTGAATGGCAAGCCGGGCGAGGAAAATCGCCTGTCCTTCGAAAACTTCCCCAACCTGGCCCTCTCCAAGACCTACTCCTGGGACCAGCAGACATCGGACTCCGCCCCGACGATGACCGCCATGGTCACCGGCTACAAGGCCCGTGAGGGCATGCTCTCGGTCAACCACCTGACCGCCCGTGGCGAATGCGATGCCGCCAAGATTGCCGCCAACAGCCTGCCGACCATCCTTGAGCAGGCTGCTGCCGCCGGCAAGGCGACCGGTGTCGTCTCCACCGCCCGCATCACCCATGCCACCCCGGCTGCCACCTACGCCCACACCGCCGTCCGCGACTGGGAGCACAACGGTCAGGTTACCGCTGCCTGCGCCGGCGTGGCCAACCCGGTCAAGGACATTGCCCGCCAATTGATCGAAGTATCGCCGACCGTAGCCAAGAGCCTGAAAGTCGCCTTGGGCGGTGGCCGCGAATACTTCCGCCACAACACCCAGTTCGACCCGGAAGACACCACCAAGAAGGGCCTGCGGACCGATGGCCGCGACCTGACCGCCGAATGGGTCGGCACGCGCGGTGCCAATGCCAAGTTCGTCTTCGACCAGGCCGGCTTCGATGCCGCCACCCCGACCAACACCAGCCACCTGCTCGGCCTCTTCGAGCGCTCGCACATGGAGTACGAGGCTGACCGCACCAACGACACCGCCAAGGAACCGTCGCTGACCGAGATGACCGCCAAGGCCATCGACATGCTCGACAACAACAAACGCGGCTTCTTCCTGCACGTCGAGGCTGGCCGTATCGACCACGCCCACCACGCCGGCAATGCCAAGCGCGCACTGCTCGACACCGTCGAGTTCGCCAAGGCGATCAAGAAGGCCTACGAGATGACCGACCCGCGCGACACGCTGATCATCGTCACCGCCGACCACAGCCACGTGTTCACCATCGCCGGCTACCCGCATCGCGGCAACGACATCCTCGGCATGAGCAAGGAAGTGCCGGCGGTGGACGGCTCGCCGACGGCACCGACCAAGGCTGGCGACGGCATGCCCTACACCACGCTGGGTTACCAGAATGGCCCGGGCGCTGCCAGCAATCCGCGCAGCAACGACCTGAGCAGCATCGATACCACGGCCCTGAACTACCTGCAGCAAGCCGTCGTGCCGATGGGTTCGGAAACCCACGCCGGTGAAGATGTTGCCATTTACGCGACCGGCCCGAAGTCCTACCTGGTTCGCGGCAGCATGGAACAGAACTGGATCTACCACGTGATGAAGGAAGCCTTCGGCTTCTGACCGTTGTCCCGGGCGGCCCTCAGTCGGCTGCCCGGGGCTTCAAACATGAGCGCCCGGCGGGGCGCTCGCTGCGTTTATAGAGGATGCTGCGGTGAACTTGAAAAAAACAGTGATTTTGGGCTGCCTGGGCCTGGGCCTGAGCGTGATGGCCACTGCCCAAGCCCATGAAGCGCATCACGGACATCAACCGGCGGACAGCGCATCGTCCACCGCCGGCCAGCCGCTCAAGCCACTGGCTGCCCGCTTCGATCTGAGCAACAACAAGCTGCGGACCGAGTGGTATCTGTGGCGCGATGCGGATGCGGTCGAGACCGCCGACCTGGCCACCGGCCAGAACAATATCTGGGAGCGTCAGGGCAAGAACGATTACAGCTACCGTCGCGTTTTCCACCGCGATCAGCGCGTCGTCGAATACACGCCGGGCGAGATTCGCACGCGCAATGCCGAGCCCGACTGGGTCAAGCTGGCTTCGGTCGTTTCACCCGAGTTGCTCGACTCGCTGAAGCGCGGCCCGAGCAGGATGCAGTTCGGCCAGAGGGCTGTGCGCTACAGCGGCATCCTGAATGGTCAGAAGATCGAGTTGTGGTGGCTGGAACAGGCCCGCTTGCCGGCACGCCTGCAGATCATCGGCCCGCAGCAACGCATGGAACTCAGCCTGAAGGAAATCCACACTGAGGCCCCGGCCACCTGGCCGCGTGCCACCGATGAACGCATCGCCAGCTACGGCAAGATCGATGCATCCGACTTTGGCGACATGGAAAGCGATCCCTTCGTCGCCCGCGTCATGCAGCAGGACGGTCATCACCACGCGCACTGAGCGCCCATCCGGGCTTGCCGCCCGCCATCAATGAAAACAGGCCCGGCGGTGATGATGCCGCCGGGCCTGACGGTTTCTGATCAACTAAATCAGGCGGCCTGGTCGACCGATTTCTCTGCCTTGGCCTTACTGGCTTTGGCCGCCTTGACGGTGTTCTCGGACAAAGCGATCAGTTGGGCCTGGGCTGATTCGGTGGCTTGCTTGACGACGTTCTGCACCGAATCCATCGCCTCGTTGGCCGTGGTCAGCGCGCTCTTGACGACGTCCATGACCGGCTCGGCTCCCTGCGGCACGTTCTTCATCGTTGCTTCGACAGCGGCGACGAACTGCTTTTGCGCGTCAGCCATCTGCGCTTCGATCAATTCGCCGAATTCGTTGCCAAGGCCAACGGCGATCCCGAACAGGTCATGATTGTAGGCGGCAGCCTTCTCCGCCAGGTCGTGCAGGGCATTGTTGTGCAGCTTCGACAGCTCCTTGATGTCCTTGCTGCTGAGCAGCGAGTGGGTGTGCTCGTGATGGCGCGCCAGGGAGTTCTTCGAGGTGTCCAGATTCAACTGGGCGATTTTCTCGACAGTCACCAGCGCCTTGCTGGTCATCTCGTGCAATGCAGACAGTTGGGCCTTGTGGGTCGCAATCACTTTATCGGCATTCATCATGCAGGTTCTCCGCTCGGTGGGTTGGTCCAGCAAACACCTTACTCATCCTGCATTACACGGTTATTGCAAAGCCACGCTGCGGCTCCAGCCAGCCTCAACACCTACAGCACGCCAGTCGGCAGGGTTTGTTTTTCCCCAAGCGGCAGATAGACGAAGACAACCTGTCCGGCGGTTAGCGTTTCCACCACGTACATCCCGCCAATGACATCGCCCGCCTTGATGACCAGATGCCGCCCCTGATGGTTGATGAAAACACGCTGCTCGCCATCTTCATGCAACTGTCCGAGGTACTGGAAAGGCAATGGCGGCGCCTTGGGCTTGGCTGGCGGTGGCGGCGGTGGCGCGACATACCAGCTCTTGCGCCGGAAAGGATCGATGGCTGGTCCAGCTTCCTCGCCAGCCATGCCCTCCGGGTTGGGTATTTTGGCCAAGGGTTCGAGCATTGGCTGCGCCACGGGCTCGACGTCGAGCGGGCGCTGTCGGGTTGCCGCCTCGATGGCAGGAACAACCCCTTCTTCATCCTCGAGCAATAGCCCAGCCCCCAGCGTCACGGCGAGCAGCGTGCCGAGGATGGCCCAGCGCTGGCGCGGCCTCACAGCACGTCCACCCGACGGATGAAGATAACCAGACGCAACTGCACCTCAACTTCGCTGGCACCAATGGTGTCGCGACGCAGGCTGACATCCTCGATCGCCAGGTTCGGAAACTCGTCCCGCAAGCCGAGCAGGAACTGGCGGATTTCACTGTAGCCCCCCTGTAGCGGCAGGCTCACCACATAGCGGTCAAGCAGTTTTTCTTTGCCCGCAACCAAGCGGTATTCGGCTGCACTGAATTGCAAGCCGCCACTTTCGGCCAGATTGAGCAGCCGCCCCACTTCGCCCGGCAGACGGCTCGCGTCGGGAAAGCGTTCGAGCAAATGCGGCTGCCCCTGCTCCGGGGCAGTTTGACGTTCGATCTGCAGGCGCCGGGTGCTTCGCTCAAGCGCGGCCAAGCGCCCTTCGCCGGCTTCGATGGCGGTTTCTCGCCCAGGCAGCAGAAGCAGATGTCCCGTGGCGGCCAGCAGCAAAAGCAGGCTGCCGGCCAGCAGCAGCCAATTCGGATTGGCCAGGGCAAAGCGGGCGCGCGCCAGCAGGCCATTCAAAGCGCGAGCTTCCATGTTGCGCTGATTTCAAAGACGACCGGACGCTGCCCGTCTTCGGTCTTGATCTTGTGGGACAACAAAGTGGCCTGGGCCAGCGGTGGCCGGCGCAGGGCTTCGACAAAGGCCAGGGCGGCCGGCAGGTTGCGCGCCTCACCGGTAATCTGCAGCGTTTTTCCAGCCGTATTGGGCACGATGGCGAGCAAGGCCACATCTTCCTGGGTGGCCTGATCGATATGGCGATAGAGCGCTTCCCAGTCAATGGCGATGGCGGCTGCAGTCTGCCGCAGTGCCTTGTCCTGCTCAGCGTTCAGGACCGGCCCGGATGCTGTCTTGCCATCGCGCACCAAGCGGTCGGCCCGCCGCTGCGCCTGGCGCAACTGCGCCTCAACTTCGTCTTGCCGCTGGCCAAGACGATGGGCATCGAGCCACGCATCGGCCGCGAGCAGGATGCCGGTCAGCAGCAGGACTACCGGCAACAATCCAGCGCGGCGCGGCTGAAAGTCCAGGTCCAGGTCACGCATGCGCCACCCCGGCAAACATCGGCAGGCGACATTCGACCTGCCAGTCGCCCAAGGTCGGCGGCCATTGCTGCTGGCTGAAGACCTGCAGTTTTTTGATCTCGACCGCCGACGATTCGGTGGCCAGCAGGCCCGGCAGTTCATCGCTTGCTGGCTCGGCGGAACGATGGTTGCGCAGCAGGCAGGGGCTTCCCTGATGAACGCCAAGCAGGGTCAGCCAGCCGTCATCCGGCAGCACGATATAGCCATCGTTCAGGGTGTCCCGACAGGCTGCCAGTTCGACATTGAGGCGCGGCTGGATGCTGGTCAGGCGCAACTTCGCGGCTTTGGCGGCCTGGCGCAAAGCCAGGAGCAATGCCTGCGGCAGGCCGGCCGCCACCCCGTTGCTGCCGAAGACGGCACGGTCGAGTGCGATATCGAGCCGCTCGGCAGCCTCCCCCAGGCTGTGACGCAACAAGGCGCGGGCCATCGCCAGCCGGGCCTGTTGACCGACGACCGTTTCGCTCCACGGCAACACGGCATAGCGCACGAACTGGTCGGCAAGCACTACGCGCAGGCAGCTTCCCGGACGGGCATGGCTGGCCAGCTGCACCTGGGCCTCGGCCAAGGCCGGCTGCCACGAAGCCTGCTCGGCGCTCGGCAGCGGAGCCGTCGTCGCATAGGTTTGGCTCGCTCCGCGCCAGCCCCGGCGCTCAAGCCTCACGCCGGCCGGATGGATGAACAGGGTCAGGTTATCAAGCCACGAAGGTGACACGGTTCGCTTCCTCGAGACTGGTCACACCGGCCTTCACCAGATCCAGCGCCGATTCGCGCAGCGAGTGGGTGCCGCCGCGCCGGGCCGCCTCCTTCAACTGGCGGATCGGGGCCCGGGCGAGAATCAGTTCGCGGATTTCGTCATCGAGCGCCAGCAACTCGGCAATCGCCCGCCGACCACGATAGCCGGTGCCGCGACAGGTGCCACAGCCAACGGCCCTCCTGAACAGCCAGTCCTCGCCGGGCCGGATGTCGATTTCAGCATCGGCCAACTGCCCGGCTTCCGGTGCGCTCGGCACGGCACAGGCCGGGCACAGCACGCGGATCAGGCGCTGCGCAACGACGCCATTCAGGGCCGAGACCAGGTTGTAGGGATCGACCTGCATGTGCAGAAAGCGGCCGATCACATCGAAAACATTGTTGGCGTGCACCGTGGTGAACACCAGGTGGCCAGTCAGCGCTGCCTGCACGGCGATCTGCGCCGTTTCCGGATCGCGGATTTCGCCGACCATGATCTTGTCCGGGTCGTGGCGCAAAATGGAACGCAGACCACGCGCGAAACTGAGGCCCTTCTTCTCGTTCACCGGTATTTGCAGCACACCGGGCAGCTGGTACTCGACCGGGTCCTCGATGGTGATGATCTTGTCTTCGCCCCGGTTGATCTCGGACAACGCGGCGTAGAGCGTCGTCGTCTTGCCGCTGCCGGTCGGCCCGGTGACCAGCAGCATGCCGTAGGGTTCGGCCGACAGGCGGCGGATACGGTGCATGGTGTCGCCGTCGAAGCCCATCACGTCGAGGCGCAAGCCTTCCAGACGGTCGCTCAGGGCCTGCTTGTCGAGCACGCGCAGCACGGCATCCTCGCCCCAGATGCAGGGCATGATCGACACCCGGATGTCGATCTCGCGCTCCTGCCAATTGACCTTGAAACGACCATCCTGCGGCACCCGACGTTCGGCGATGTCGAGTTCGGAGAGCACCTTGATGCGCGAAATCAGTTGTTCGGCGGTATCGCTGCCATCGATGGCGCTGGCGAAGTTGAGCACGCCGTCGATGCGGTATTTAATGCTCAGCCCGCGCTGGCCTGCCTCTATATGAATGTCGCTGGCCCCTGATTTCAGGCCGTCGTGCAGCGTCGACCGCAGCAGACGGACGATGGTGCTGCCCTCCTCGGCAATGCTCTGCAACGACAGCTTCTCGCCACCACCTTCGCTGATGGCGACGACTGAAGCGCTGGAGAAACCGGCATCCAGGGTGCGGACCCGCGCCTCTTCGCGGGCCAGGTAGGCCGTGACCACCGAATTCGGCGCGAGCCGCCAATCAACCCGACAGGCCAGCGGCAGCAGACCTTCCAGCCAGTCGCGCAAGCCGGCGTCAAAGGGATTGGCGGTAACGGCAAGGCAGCCCTCATCGACCTCGAGGAGCAACACCTGGCGTCGCACATAATCAGCGAACGAGGCCAGTGATAACGCCAGCGCCTGCTCCGGCAAGTCGCCCAGTCGTACGGCCTGGATCCCAAAAGCGGTGGCGGCGAGTTCGGCCGCCGTGCTTTCGTCCATTCCATGTTCGGCCTGCAACCCGCAAAGAACAGCCGGCAATCCACCACTGGCCGCCAGTTGGCGGGCCGTGGCGAGCAAGGCATCACGCCGCATCAGATCGCTGGGCGAGTTCATTGGAAATTTCCGGCCAGTTCGAAGATCGGCATGTACAGAAGCAACACGATGCCGCCAATCACAACGCCTATGCCAGCCATCAGCAGCGGCTCGAACAGACGACTGAAGGTCTCGACCAGACGACCGATCTCCTCATCGTAGAAAGCGGCAATCGACTCCAGCATGGCACCCAATTGGCCGCTTTTTTCGCCGACGGCGATCATCCGCCGGGCGATCGGTGTACTCAAGCCACCGCGTTGCGCCGCATCGGAAAAAGCCAGACCCTGCTCGATATCGCCGACCGTCTGCATCAGCCCGGCACGCAGCGCCCCGGGCAGAAGATCGCCAATCATCAGCAGGCTGGAGCGGAGCGGGATGCCGGCCCGCAACAGCATGCCGACCGTGCGGTAGAAACGAGCAAGGTAAACAATGCGCAGGCGTTCGCCGAGGGCGGGCAAACGCCACAGCAGGCGGCCCAGCCCCGCCCGAACGGCAGGCAGCGAGAGCAGGCCGCTCATTGTCCCGGTCGCCAGCGCACAGCCAACGAGCAGACCGGCCGCGTGCTGGTTGACGAAACCGCCCCATATGAACAACAGCGCCGACAGTCCCTCCGGTTGCCGGCCACTGTCGGCAAAGACCAGCGCAAAGCGTGGCACGACAAAGCCGAGCAGGAAAAAGGTAACCAGGCCGCCGACGATCAGTAACAGGATCGGATAGATCGCCGCGCCGAGCAGTTTCTTTTTCAATTCACGCAATTTTTCATCGAAGGCGATGTAGCGGCGCAAGGCCTCCGGCATGCCCCCCGTCCGTTCGCTGGCCTTGACGGTAGCGATGTAGAGTTCCGGAAAAATCGCCGGATAGCGCTGGAGCGCCAGTGATAGCGACAAACCCTGGCGCAGCGACGCCAGCAGGCCATTCAGCACCTCACCGAAGGCACCGCCCTGATCCTGTTCGGCCAGCGTCTCCAGCCCCTCGACGACATTCAGCCCTGCTTCAAGCAAAGAGAGCAACTGCCTGGTGAACATCGGCAACTGGAATTTTCCGACGCGCTGACCGGCGATCCGGCCAACTGCCACGGAAGAAATGATTACCGCCCCTTGCAGCGCCGGTGCCTGCAGCAAGGCTGCCGCACTGTCGGCCGCAACGCGCAAGCGACTGAGCTTTTGCCCGGGCAGGACGGCGACCACATCGAATTCCATTCGGGCGATGCTCACCAGTTGCCGATATCGGCAGCCTCACCTTCGCCGCCAGGCTTGCCGTCCTTGCCCAGTGAAAAAAGGTCGAACTCGCCATGCTCGCCGGGCTGCACATACTGGTAGGCGCCGCCCCACGGATCGGCCGGCACTTCCTTGCGCAGATAGGGGCCTTTCCACCGGCTTTCGCTGGCCGGCCGCTTGTTCAGCGCCGCCAGGCCCTGCTCGCCGTTCGGATAGCGCCCGACATCAAGACGGTAGTGATCGAGCGCCTTTTCCAGCGCATCGATCTGGGCACGCGCCGCCTTCACTTCGGACTTGCCGATCTGGGCGAAGTACTTCGGCCCGACATAGCCGGCCAGCAAGCCGATGATGACCATCACGACGAGCAGTTCGAGCAGCGTGAAACCACGCTGGAGACCAAGAAGTTGCGAACGGAAGGAAGATGCCACGGGGTGTGCTGGAGCATGGACAAGACAAGCGATGTTATGGCGCTCACATTACAAGGCAGTGACACTGGCATGTTCAAGAAGCTGTAACACAGCCCCCTTAATCTAGCGTTTCCATGCCCCTGCCCCACCTTGCTCTCCTGCTGCTGTCCCTGCTCGCCCCGCTGTCGGCAACTGCCAACGGGAGCATCTACGGCTACGTTGGCGACGATGGCATCGAGCGCTTCAGTAACGTACCGGACGACCCGCGCTATCGACTGCTCCTGCGCGACCGTCTGGCTCCGGCGACGGCTGGCCTGCGCTTCCCGCGCGGCGTCTTCGCCCTGCCCTTCGAGCAGCGTCCCTTCCATCAGGAAATCCATGCCGCCAGCCGCAGCAGCGGGGTCGATGCGGCATTGTTGCATGCCGTCATTTCAGTCGAATCCGGCTACCGGGAACGCGTCGTTTCGCCCAAGGGCGCGACCGGTTTGATGCAGTTGATGCCCGCCACCGCCCGCCGCTACGGCCTGAACCGGGCCGACGATCCGGCGGGTAACATCCGTGCCGGCGCCCACTACCTGCGCGATCTGCTGGCCATGTTCGACAACAACGTAGAACTGGCGCTGGCCGCCTACAACGCCGGCGAAAACGCGGTGCTGCGTCACGGCCGCCGGATACCGCCCTACGGCGAGACCCAGCGCTACGTACCGCTCGTTCTCGCCCATTACGACAGAATCAAGGCTCGTCCTCGTCCACGGTAATGCGGCGCCGGCTGGCCCCGCCCTTGTGCACAAACTGCCAGTCGGCATAACGGCAGGCGCCTTCGAAATCCGACTGCTCGGCGGGAAAATCACCGATCTTGATCGGTGCCTGCAGCGAGCGGCTGGCGACTCCGACGATCCGACCCTGGCGACTGATCAGATGCCATTGCCCGTCGGCACTCATCGGATCGCTGTACAGCCGGCGCAAATGGCGCACCGGCATCGGGAAACGCGGATCGTGGGCAAGATCGGCCAGACGGGCCGGATACTGCGGATCGCCGGGTGAATTATCGTAATAGCTGGCGATCGCACGACGGTATTCCTCGCCGATGAACAGCAATTCCTTTTCCTTGTCGCGCCGGCTTTCCATCTGCCACAAGGTACCGGTCCCGGCCAGCGCGATGCTGCCGAGGGCTACGGTAAAGAGCAAGCCAAGGTAGGTGACGCCGATTTGATTTTTGGCCATTTTTCGGCGTTGACCGCAGCAATCAGCTACCACGCCCGGTACTCGCTGCCATCGCTCCCCAGCCCCTCGGCACCGCTCTGCACATCCCAGACCTTGCGCTGCCCCGGTTCGTCGGGCGGGCTGACCAGCACCCAGCTATCGCTGCGCTCGGTGATCGGGTCCGGCGGCACCCGCCGCAGATAGCGCCGATTGACCAGATCGTCGAGGCTTTCCGGATAGTGGCCGGTATCGGCGCGAAACTTGTCGATGGCATCGCGCATCACGGCCAGCGACTCGCGCAAGGTCGCCTCCCTGGCCCGGTCGAGGTGCTGAAAATAACGCGGCACGGCGATGGTCAGCAGCGTGGCGATCACCGCCATGACCACGAGCAGTTCGATCAAGGTGAAACCGCGCCGGCCCATGCTCACCATTCCCGGTAAGGCACGCCGTTGGCGCCGCGCGCTTCGGACAGGGAATAGACGTCGAAGACGTCAGCCCCCTCGCGCGGCGCTTCGGGCGGGCTGGCGTAACTGCGCTTGCCCCAGGTCTGGGCGGGGCTCAGGCCGGCGTCTCGATTGAAGGGGTCGCGTGGCAGGCGGCGCAGGAAGTAGAGCTTGCCCTTGCCGGGGTCCTGGCGGTTCTCGACGCCCTGGTACAAGTCCTCCAGCCGGGCCGGATAGCCGCTTTCATCGATCTTCCGGGCAATTTTTCCATCGTCGGCGGCCCGCCGGTAAGCATCGATCGCGCCGCGAATCTCGCGCAGTGCAGCACGCAACTCACTCTCTTGCTGACGACGCACCGTTGTCTCCAGTAACGGCGTTGCCGCCAGCGCAAGAATTCCGACGATGGCCACGGTGACCACCAGTTCGACCAGGGTAAAACCGCGCCTAGCCAGCGGTTTCATTACTCCCCTTTCGGCGCGGCATTCGGCTGACCGACTTGCACCGGCGGATCATCGGCCTCCGGCGGAGCTTCGCTGTCGCTGGTATTTGCCTGCACCGGAGCGGGGCCGCTACCACCCCGCCCGCTCATGCTCAAGGCACGGCCGCCCTGACTGCGTACGGTCAACGGCGCCGCCCCGACCGCCGCCTCGGTGCCCGATGCAATGGTCGGCTGAGCGTAGTCCGGACGATGGATGTTGCGGACGATACGCGGCGTGATGAGGAGGATGATTTCTGTCTTGGTCGAGGTGTCCTTGTGGCTGCCGAAAGCACGGCCAAGCACCGGGATCTCGCCAAGGCCTGGCAGATGGTTGGTCGCCTTGCGCTCCTCGTCGCTGATCAGGCCGGCCAGTACCTGGGTTTCGCCATTCTTCAGGCGCAGGCTGGTGCTGGCACTACGCGTGCCGACCTGATAGGCCAGCGAATTGGAGGGGCCGGTGATTTCCTTGATGACGCTGCTCACTTCCAGCCCGACCTTGATCGACACCTCGTCATCGAGGGTTACATTCGGCTCGACATCGAGCTTGAGGCCGACATCGAGATAATTGACCGAGGCCGAGACGCCGACATTGGCGGTGGCCGTAGTGGTGAATACCGGCAGCTTGTCGCCGATATGGATCTTGGCTTTTTCGCGGTTCTTGACCCGGATGCGCGGGTTGGCCAGCACGTTGGTGTCCGAGTTCTGCCCCTTCAGGTTCAGCGTCAAGGCAGGGTTGGCGACAAAGCTGGTCAAGGCGGAGCGGTTGCGCAGATTGACGTAGCCGCTGGCCAAGGTGCCGCCCGGCGTCGTCGTTGTCGTATAGCCGGCGGCCGTCGCCGTTGTGGTGGTCAAAGAATCCTGCAACAAGCCGTAGCCGATCGAATCCGGCCAGTCGACGCCGAACTCGTTGAGCCGACTACGGCTGACTTCCAGCACCTCGACTTCCAGCATCACCTCCGGCTCGGCCAGATCGAGCGAGTCGATCAGGCGTTCAATCAGGCGCATGGCTTCCGGCGTATCCTTGACGATCAGCAGGTTCAGCTTCTCGTCGGCAAACACATCCTTGCTCTTGGCGACTGTCTTGACCAGCGTCTGTGCCTGCTTGACGTCGGTATTGGCCAGATAGAAATTGCGCACAACCAGTTCCTGATACTCCCTGGCCTTGGCCGGTGTATTCGGGTAGATCAGGAAACTGTTGTCGTTGAGTTGCCGTTTTTCCAGTTGGTTGGTGCCGAGAATCAGGCGCAGGATGTCTTCGAGCGGGCTGTTGCGCACAAAAATGGTGACCTTCAGATCGCCCCTGACATCCTTGTCGAAAACGAAATTCAGCCCGGAAGAACGAGACAGGACCTCGAAGACCGATTTCAGCGAGGCATCGCGGAACTCCAGCGTCACCGGCTTGCTCAATGCCGCCCGCGTCGCCTCCGAGGCGATGCCGCCCGACTCGTCGGCACGCCGATGGTCGATGGCGGTCTGCAAGCGAAGTGCCTCGCCATTGCGTGGACTTTGCGCCCGCACGGTACGCACCAAGCGCTCGGCCCCCAGCAGGTCGTTCTTGGCCAGCATCTGCTCAGCCTGGGCCAGTAACGAGAAATGGCGACGGTCGACGGCAATTTGTTCAATCCCCTGAAGGGCACGCGTATTGCGCCCATCGAATGCCAGTACGCGCCGATAGACAGATTCGGCCGTATCGAACTGGCCGCGCGCGCGCAGCGCATCGGCCTCGGTCAGGTGATCGTTAATGGCAGCAGACTTGTTGTTGATCAGGGCGGCCTTGATCTCGGCATCGCGCGGCTTTTCGCGAGCGGCCTGTTCCAGTCGGGCGACGCCTTCATCCCGCCGTCCATCACCGATTGCTGCAATACCATCGAGAAATGACTGATTGGCACAACCGGCCAACAGAACAAGCGGTATTACAAGGCTATAAGCAGGTGGCAAATATATAGCGGCTTGAGATCGCATTCGCGTTTCAGGGAAGACACCAAACAGCCGATACTATGAAAAATGGGTTACAGAGCTATTACTTGGGGCAGCCTGTACTTCACCGATGGCGGCACTTCCGAGCAGATCTAGTTGCGGCAGTAACCGGGGCATGCCGTCAAAGAAAACGCCCGCTTATTAGGCGGGCGACGCAAATCCCTTCTCCGACAAGGCATTAGCACAACTACTCCAGTCATACTCCCAGGCTTATCCACAGGAAATGTGAATAAGCGGGCGAACCAAGCGGCTCTCCCGCCCGCCTCCTGATCAGGCGTCGGCGATTGCCGGCGGCGTCCGCGATGCCACCATCAAACGGTTCCAGGCATTGATTTCGGCGATGCAAAAGGTCAGTTTGGCGATTTCTTCCGCGCTAAAGTGCGACTGCAACGCCGCATAGATGGCATCCGGCACATCCTGGCTTACCAGCACCGTGACCGCCTCGGCCCAAGCCAGTGCAGCGCGCTCTTTCGCACTGAAGACGGGGGCTTCCTTCCAGGTGGCTAGCAGATGAATCTGATGCTCGCTGAGACCGAACTTGCGCCCCAGCGGGACGTGCATGGCGACACAGAAGGCACAGCCGTTGATTTGCGAAATCCGCAGCCTGATCAATTCAAGCAAACCAAGATCCATCCCGGAATTCTGAACATATGTGTGGACCCCGTACATGGCCTTGTAGCCGTCGGGAATGAGTTTGCTTACATCGAATCGCTGTTCCATTTTTAATCCTTTGTTACGTAGGTGATGGCCCGCGCCGGGCTGATTGATACTACTGAACGAGTGGTAGGATTGCCATGTCCATTTATCGTGTAATTTATTAGTCCACTATTGAGCAATAGCGATGCGACGCGCGCAAGAACTTGAACTCGGCATCGGCCCCCGGCCGATTGGCAGTACGCTGCAACGATGGCTCTATGCCGAACTGCGGGCCTCGATCCTTTCGGGGCGGATCAAGGCGGGGCAACGCCTGCCCTCAACGCGCGAACTGGCCAGGCAGCAAGGCATCTCGCGAGGAAGCGTGCTATCGGTCTACGAGCAACTGGCTGCAGAAGGCTACCTCGCCGGAACCGCGGGGAGCGGCACCACGGTTGCCTGCGCCCTGCCCGCCGCCGACCGGGGACAGGAGAAGCCCGCGGCGAAAGCCTCACCCCTCGGCCAAACGCGCCTTTCCGTACAGGGCGAGCGGCTCGCCGCCAGTCCCTTCCCCGTGTTTGAGGCGGCCACGCCGTTGCGTACCTTTCGCGCCAATCAACCGGACCTTCATGCGTTTCCCGTTGCCATCTGGCACAAGCTGCAGCAAAGCCACCGATCCAGTAGCGATGGGTTACGGCGAGGCAACCGGCCTCCGCTCGCTAAGACAGGCTATTGCCGATCATCTCCGCTATTCCCAGCGGATCGTCTGCCGCGCCGAGCAAGTCATGATCCTGGGCAGCGCCCAACAGGGTCTTGACCTGTGCGCTCGACTGCTGCTCGATCCGGGCGACTCGGTATTGGTCGAAGACCCCGGTTATCCCGGGGCCAGTCATGTCTTCGGGCTGACCGGCGCCAAGGTGATCGGCGTGGCCGTGGACAACTGCGGCATGAAGACGGAGCCCGCCTTGCCGGTGACCCCCGACATGCGTCTGGCCTACGTCACTGCCGCCCACCAGTCGCCCCTCGGCGGCGTTATGTCGATCGAACGTCGCCTGGCCCTGCTCGCCTGGGCGGAAGCCTGTAACGCAACCATCATCGAAGACGATTACGACAGCGAATACCGTTTCAAGGGCACGCCTCTGTCAGCCCTGAAAAGCCTGGATCAGGGCGATCGGGTGATCTACATGGGCACCTTCAGCAAACTGCTCTACCCTTCCCTGCGACTGGCCTACCTCGTGGTGCCGGATTCTCTGGTAGACGCCTTTGCTTCGGCCATTTCGGTGACTTGCCGGCATATCTCGATGTTTCAACAGGAAGTGCTGTCGCTATTCATTGCCGAAGGGCATTTCGCCCGCCATCTGCGCCACATGCGCCTGCTCTACGGGGAGCGGGCGGAAATCTTCCAGCAGGCGTGTCAAATCCAGCTCCAGGGCCTTGTCTCGGTGCCCCCGATCACGACAGGGCTGGATGCGACCGCTTTCCTTCCGGCGCAGGCCAACGATCTTGAGGTCACCAGATACCTGGCCAGCCAGGGAATAGAAGCCCGGCCGCTATCGTTCTATCGGGTGAACCAAATGCCGGCGCCCGGGCTGGTGCTGGGCTTTTCGGCCTTTGACGGCACCGCCATTCGCGCTGGCGTCGCCGCCATGGGCCAAGCCCTGGAGCGCTGTCTCAGATAGCGAGCATTCTTCCGGACTGCGTCGCCGGCCTGGTCAATAGCGCGGCATGGGCCGTTGGTCATTGCAACGGACCAGAATATTGCGGGTGCTGAAGGCGCCGGAATTCGGGTCCGTACTGCCTTTCTCGATTGAACGGCCGGTCGACAGCCCCTCGCGGGTAACGGTTTCGAAACCATGGGCGCCACATAACTCAGCAGCCTTTTCAAAACAGGTGTCGATGCTGCGCCCCCTGCCATCGCAAGTAATCTTGTGACCGATCGAGCCGTCGGCCAGATACATATCGTTAACGGTGACGCACCCCGACAGCGATGCCGTCGAAACCAGGCCCAGCAGCAGAACGGTCGAACGCATGGCGATCCTTGCCTCCCGAGAGCGATGAAACTTGAACTGTTACATCCATGTATGCCGGCCGATGCTTTCGTCGGCTTTTTGCTTTTGCAATTGGAATCAGGCGGCGGGCGGTGTTGCCGAGCCGGGCATACGACAATCATTGGCCAGCGGCTTGCTGGTCTTGCCATCCAGAAGCAGGCCTTTCCACGGCAGATCGACCCAGACCATCTTGCCGGCCTTGTCCTTGAAGCGCGGTAATCCAGAGAAGGAGTTGTCGCGCTCAAGCTGGTAACTCCGGCCATTCCAGCCGAGCTGGATGCGGTAATTCACCTGTTCCCGGTACTCGCGCTCGACCTTGACGCTCTTGCCGAGTTCGCAACTGTAGTTGCCACTGGCCAAGGCGAGGTCAAGCTGGCCGTTGCGGTGAGAAATGGGCGCTTCCGAAGGCTGGGGCGCGCTCGCCTGCGGCGCTGGCGGAGAACTGGAACAGGACGCCAGTGCCATGCACAAGGCAGCCTGGATCAGTAGCGAAGGATGTTTCATCTTGAAATTTCCCGGAAAACGAACGGATTTCATTGTAAAGCGTCAATGCTTGAGCAAGCTTCATGAAGCTCTCGGCAAGAATGCTCTCCTCGATCAGCACGACAAGCATGTCGCCTCGGGAAGCGCTCAAGCCCTGCGGTCGACGCCGATTCTTCGGTTTTTTCGCCGATCCGGGCGTGCTGAATTGCGCAGTTTGCCGCCACACATGATCAGCGCCGGCACCACCAGCAAGAAAAGCAGAACGATGGCAGCAAGAAGAAGGCGGTTATCGAGAATGGTTTGAAGCACGGCTTTCTCCTATCGACTCACTGCTTTACTACCTCTAATTCGACATGATCAAGATTCGTTCAGTTCGACAATTAGATGTTTCCAGGCAAGGGCGCGTCGGCCGGAAACAAAAACGCCCCTGGCGAAGCGCGGGGCGTTTGATCGGATTGCGGTCGCCGGATTATTTCCACTCGAAATAGATCGTGCCACCCTTCATGCCCGACCTGAACTCGCCTTCCAGACGATTCTTGCCCTCGACCGGCCGCAACTGGACGGAAACCTCTTCGCACTTGGCGTTGCCCGGGATGACGAACTGCCAGACGCCACCCTTGAAGTTGGCAAGGCTTTCCCCCGAACGGGTGCAAGCATCGTTGAAGGTCACCTTCAGCTTGGCCATCTCACTGCCTTGCATCTGGATCAACTCGGCTTCCACTTTGTTGCTGGCGCCATCCTTGGTTTGCTGGATGCCAGCCATCTTCGGCGGCAAGGCGGCTGCGGCGAACACCGGCAAGGCGACCAGACACAAGCAGGTTACTGCAATTTTGCGAACGATCATGTGAGCTCCTCGGTTGTTGACACTCCATAATATCCCAAATGGCATCCCGGGGTGGTTTTCGCTGGGTGAGCGCATTCTTTTGATGGCATTTTTATACCCGGTTTCATAGCATCCGGGGCTATGAGATTTTTGCAGCAATCCAGCCAGGCGATTGGTTACTTTTGGGGCGTTCTGGGAACATGCCTCGGTAGCCTGTTGATCAGTCCACTGCGCAATCTGGTTGACCTTTCGAATGTGGCGCTGCTCTATGTCTTGGCGGTAGTCGTGATGGCGGTCAGTTTCGGTCGTGGCCCGGCCGTGGTGACGGCTTTGATGGCATCCTTGTGCTACGCCTACTTCTTTGTACCGCCCCATTTCTCCCTGGCCATTACCGAAGGACAGTACCTGCTGGCCGCCATCATCATGCTCGTTGTGGCGCTCATCGTCAGCCACCTGACCTCCAGGCTGAAGCAGCATGCCGACTTTACCAGCCGCAAGTCGGTCGAAAGTACGAAGCTGTATGAACTGACCCAGGAATTGGCCGGAGCGACAACCCCGGACGTGGTCATCGAATTGGCGACGCAATTCCTGGCTGCATCATTTGGGGCTCGCCAGATCCGTGTCTATTTCCCCGCAGATTTTGAGTCTGCCTCCGGGCCGGCTTCGCCGGCCTTGCTCAAACAATGCATCGAACGACATGAACTTCTGTCCCGCCCGACTAGTCAAGGAAGGTTCTATGCCCTGATTCCGCTGGCCGCTGCCAGTAGCAGTCAAGGTGTGCTCGGATTCGAAGTCGAGTCTTCCACGCTAGGCTCGCAGGATGCGGTCGAGCATATTGAAACCGTCGCCTCGATCGTTGCCGTCGCCCTGGAGCGTTCGTATTTTGTCGAGAAAGCTCGCCAAACCGAGATCAAGCACGCGGCAGAGGCCTTGCGCAGTTCCATACTCTCAGCGCTATCGCACGATTTGCGGACGCCGCTCACCGCGCTGGTCGGGATGGCCGAAACGATCGCCCTGGGGAAGGTTCCGGCCGACAAGCAGCAGCAAACGCTGGAAGCGATCCGCAACCAGGCCGTTTCGATCAGCCAGCAGATGACCAATCTGCTCGAGATGGCCAAGCTCAGTGCCGGCAAGTTTCAACTCAATCTGGCCTGGCAGCCGGTTGAAGAGGTGATTGGCGCAACCTTGCAGCAGGTCGCTACGCAGTGGAAAAACCGGGCGGTTACGGTCGATCTGGCCAAGGACCTGCCGCCGATCAATATTGATGCCGTGCTGATTGAACGCGTGCTCTGGAACCTGGTGGAGAATGCGATCAAATACTCGCCGGCCGATACGCCCGTTGAAATGCTGTTCAAGCGCGTCGATGAAGAGATGGAAATCGCCATCTGCGACTCGGGAACAGGAATCTCGTCGGAAAACACCGAGACCTTGTTCGAATTGTTCCAGCGTGGCAAAACGGAATCGGAAATTCCCGGCATCGGTCTCGGCCTCTCGATCGCCAAGACCATCGTCGAAGCGCACGGCGGAACGATCACGGCCCGCAATCGCGATGGCTGCGGTAGCTGTTTCCGGGTTCGACTGCCCCTTGGAAATCCCCCTTGTTTTGAACAGATGGATGGGCCAGCCTGATGGATATGGAAACCATCCTGATTGTCGAAGACGAGCAGCAAATTCGCGAAGCCGTCGCCATGGCCCTCCAGTGCGAAGGATTCAATGTGTGCGAAGCGGGCACCGCCAGTCATGCCGCCGTCCAGGCGGCCACCCGCCAGCCTGACCTGCTCGTCCTCGATCTGGGCTTGCCGGACCGGGATGGCGTAGATTTCGTCCGCGACTACCGTGCCTGGTCAACCACGCCGATTCTCGTCCTCTCCGCCCGTAGCGAAGAAGGCAGCAAGGTTGATGCCCTGGATGCCGGGGCCGATGACTACCTGACCAAGCCCTTCGGCATTGCCGAATTGCTCGCCCGTGTTCGTGCCCTGTTGCGACGGCGGCAACCCGACCAACAGGCATCGCTCCCCACACTGCTCTTTGGTGACTACCTGATCGACTGCGTCAATCGCGTGGTTACCCGCGCCGGCGTCGCCATTCACCTGACCCAGATCGAATATCGTCTTCTCGCCTTCCTGGCCGCCAATCCGGGCCGGGTCCTGACCCATCGTCACCTGCTGAGCCAGGTATGGGGCGGCCAGGCGGTCGAAAACCATCAGTACCTGCGGGTCTACGTCGGCCACCTGCGCCAGAAGATCGAAGACAACCCGGCTCAGCCCCGCCACATCCTCACCGAGATTGGTGTGGGCTATCGTTTTCAACCCTGATCATTTTTTCCCCATCCCTTTAGATATCCCTATGAGCGCCTATTCCACCGAAACCGTTTTGTCCGTTCATCACTGGAACGACACCCTGTTCAGCTTCCGTTGCACGCGCGGTACCAGCCTGCGCTTCACCAGCGGCCAGTTCGTGATGATTGGCCTCGAAGTCGACGGTCGCCCGCTGACGCGGGCCTACAGCATTGCCAGCGCCAGCCATGAAGAGCATCTCGAATTCTTTAGCATCAAGGTCGAAAACGGCCCGCTGACCTCGCGCCTGCAACACCTGAAAGTGGGCGATCCCGTGCTGATCAGCCGCAAGCCGACCGGGACGCTGGTTCTCCGCGACCTCAAGCCCGGCAAGCGCCTGTTCATGTTTGCCACGGGCACGGGCCTGGCACCCTTCATGAGCCTGATCCACGAACCGGAAACCTACGAACGCTTCGAGAAAATCATCCTGATTCATGGCGTGCGCTGGACCAACGAGCTGGCCTACCATGACTACATCGAGGAAGACCTCCGGGACCATGAGTATCTGGGCGAGATGATCCGCGAACAGCTGATTTATTACCCGACCGTGACGCGCGAGCCTTTCCGCAATGAAGGCCGGCAGACCGACCTGATCATGTCCGGCAAGCTCTTTTCCGATCTCGGCATTGAACCGCTTGATCCGGCGACCGACCGCGGCATGATCTGCGGCAGTCCGGCCATGCTCAAGGAAATATCGTCGATGCTGGATGGCTTTGGCTTCGAGATATCGCACCGCATCGGCGAAATGGGCGATTACGTTATTGAACGGGCCTTTGTCGAGCAATAATCGGCAAGATGTCGAGTGATGGTAGCAATGCCGAAAACAACGCGATTATTAACATTAAGCCACGTTCAGAAGGCATTGATTTTGAAGCAATAGCCTCCGCCTGTGGCACATTGATCCGTGCCCTGGTCGATCATCAGACAGGTTCTCCCGAGCAAGTGCTGGCTTGGGAGAACGGCATGGCCAAAATGCCACAAGCGCTCTGCGATCGATTTCCACCGCTCGCCAGGCTCCATGAGCTGGCCCGGAAAGCCTGGCCGACGGCCAACGATCAATCGGAAAATTGAGCAGTTGGCCAACCAAGCCCCCATTCGCAATGGCGATCGAACGACGACTGCGTGCGCAAGGGTTTACTTACATAGTAGTAATTCATAATTACCAACTGATATAGTTCGCCTTTTACCTTTGTAATAGTCCCTGCCGCCCGATGGCCATAAAAACAGAAAAAATTGCCGCCAGGCAATCCGACGGCCCCAATTGCTCGACGCCCCGCTGGACGGTTCAGACCCTGTTGGGATGGCTGGTCATCGCCTGCCTGGTCCCCGGCATCGTCGGGGCGGCCCTCCTGTTTTTCCATGAATACCGGGAGGGTCGTGCCCGCCTGGAAAAAGACACGATCCAGACGGCTCGCGCCTTGGTTCAGGCAGTTGATGCGCACCTGCTCAAAGCGCAGGTTGCCGCCCAGTCTCTGTCGACCGCCGGCGCCCTATCAAAAGGCAACTTCGCCGATTTCCAACAGCGAGCGACGGCCTTGCTGGCCACGACCAAGGCAGGAAGCAACGCTGTCCTGACCGACCAATCCGGGCAGCAGATCGTCAACACGCTCAAACCGTTCGGGCAAGCCTTGCCCAGGCACGGCAACCCCGCCGTCGCGCGCCGCATCTTCGAAACGGGAAAGCCGGTAATTTCAGACTTGTTCATTGGCGGGCTGACCCAACGTCCGGTGATGAGCATCGATGTCCCGGTGCTGAGCGAAGAAAAAGTGGCTTACGTGCTTAGCATCGGCATCGAACCCAAGGACTTCAGCGGCATATTACTCGCCCAACGGCTGCCGGAAAGCTGGGTCGCAGCCATTTTCGATACGACGGGCACGATTGTTTCCCGTACGCACAACGCCGATCAGTTCGTCGGGCAAAAAGGAACGGCGGAATATATCCAGCGCTTCCAGGAGTCCCAGGAAGGGGCCATGGAGACGATTACCCGGGAAGGAATTCCGGTCTTCTCGGTCTTCAGCCGTTCCGCTGTCACCGGCTGGACGGTCGGCATCGGCATTCCCCGCCAGGCCCTTGAGGCGGAGCTGCAGCACAAGTTCGTGACCCTGGCCTTGGGCATGATTGCCGTATTTGGTTTCGGGGCCATGCTGGCCTGGTTGATCGGCGACCGGATTGCCGTTTCGGTACGAGCCTTGCAAGCGCCGGCCCGGGCGCTCGGTGCAGGCGGGCCATTGCCGGCGTCCGAGGTGCATATCAAGGAAGCGGCCGAAGTACTTGGTGCGATGAGCGAAGCCGAAAACTTGCTTGAACAGCGCACGGCCAGTCTCCAATCGACCTATCAATCACTTTTGCTCAGGGAACAGGAACTGCTTGAGGCGCACCGGCTGGGTAGGTTTGGCATCTGGCAGTGGAATGCCAAGTCTGGCGAAATTACTGTTTCCGAGGAGATACGCCATATCTATGGGCGCGACGTTCCACCGTTCCCGGAACAGCGTGGCACCCTCCTCTCGATCGAGTCCTGGGAACGCGTCAATGCCGCGGCGCAAGAGGCATTGAAGACAGGCATTGGTTACGACCTCAAATTGCAAGCCTATCGCAACGACGGAACACACATCTGGATTCATGCCAAATGCGAGGCCATTCGCGATGCCGAGGGTGAGGTCATCGCGCTACGGGGAACCGTACAGGACATTACCGAGCGCATAGAAGCCGAAAAGGCACTGCGCAACAGCGAGATCCGCTTCCGGGCGACGTTCGATCAGGCCGCGGTTGGCATGGCGCACGTTTCACTGGAGGGGAAATGGCTACACGTCAATGACCGGATTTGTGAAATTCTTGCTTACCCGCGCGATGTCCTGCTTGGCCTGACCTTCCAGGAAATTACCTATCCTCCGGACCTGCATACCGATCTCGACTATCTCCAACAATTGCTGGTGGGGAGTATTCCCAGCTACAGCATGGAGAAACGCTATGTCCGGCGGGATGCCACCCTGACCTGGGTCAACCTCACGGTTGCGCTGGTCAGAACGCCGGAAGGAAAGCCCGATTATTTCGTCTCGGTGCTGGAGGACATTCAATCCCGGAAGGAGACCGAGACGGCGCTGGACGAAGCACGCAAGCTCTATCGGCAGCATCTGGAACAACAAGTGGCGGAACGGACGGAAGCGCTGATGCTGGCCAACCAGGAACTGCAGCGCCTTGCTCTTCAGGATGCATTGACCAAACTACCGAATCGCTTGGCGGCGAACGAACGCCTGCGCCAGGAATTCCTGCGCCTAAAGCGTACCGGCAGCCCTTATTGCGTACTGATGATGGATATCGATCATTTCAAATCGATCAATGACACCTACGGTCACGAGACTGGCGACCATGTCCTTCAGCATTTTGCTGCAACGGTGGCAGGAACGCTCCGCGCCACCGATTTCGTTGCCCGTTTTGGCGGTGAAGAATTCATCGCCCTCATGCCGGACACTGAAATCGAAGGCGCCATGGTCAGCGCCGAGAAAGTCCGCAATGCGATCCAGGCAGAGAGCTTCCCGGTGGTCGGCCAGGTGACCGTCAGCATTGGCGTCGGGCTTGCCCGGGCAGCGGATGCCAATGAGGACGAAACCGTGCGCCGGGCCGATGCCGCCCTGTATTGTTCGAAGAAGGACGGGCGAAACAGGGTGAGTTCCTGAAGCGGTTGGCGAGGCTAAATCTCTCTTCCACCAGTCTCTGCAACTGCTTGATCCAATAAATCAGCTTTTTCGATCAGCTTCAGAACGGATGCCCGGCTTTATCGGCGGCAGAAAACCGGTGACCAGCCGGGTGGAATCAAGCTGCGCTGAGCCCCGGCCAGGGAATCGAAAATCGAGGCCGCTGCTCGCATTCGGCTAATCCGAAGTCGCCAGATCCCTGCACAGCGAAACAGCTCTGGCACCGGCAGTCTTCTCCAGATAGCGGACAAATTCGGGTGAATAGGTAGTGCATGACAGCCGCTGTTCACGGATAAAGCGGATGTGCTTTTCCAGCGCCCAAGCGATGGTGGTTTCCCATTCCCGGTTGCCGCGGGTCAGGTTGAACAGCGATTCGAGCAGATTGACCGCCAGATTCTCTTTCCAGTAGCGGGTTTCCTTCTTCGCGTTCTTCGCAACCGGCCCGTTGAGCTGCTGCATCAGGTCGTTGTAGCGCAGAAACAGTTCGACGGCCCGGGCGTTGATTTCGGCCGCCTGCACATGCCGCTCCTGCAGCAGTGAGGCTTTCTGGGCGACGAGCAGTTCGCGCTGATTCTTCCCGGTCTCAATGAATTGACGGGAGCCGATAAAAAGCGCGGCGACGATGACCACCGACGTCGCAATGGTGGCCACGTGGGCCCAGATTTTGAGCCGATGTTCGCCGGTCGATGGGCTGCTTACGACAAGTGGCGCCTGTTCGACGGTATTTGCCGTCAGGGCGACGACGGGCGCCGGCTCGGCAAGGAATTGCTCGTTGGCCGCGACGGCTTCGCGAACTGGCGAACTCGGGAGAGGCTCTGGCACGCTGGCGACCGGCTCGGGCTGGTCGACCGGCAAATCGGCTGGCCGAATTGGTGCCGGTTCAGGCCTGCCCTGCTCTTCCGGCACCGCCAGATCGCTGGCCGACTCCGCCAGCGACTCGGTAACGAGGACCATTTTCGGCTTGACGCTCCGCCGGCGCGGTGCCTTTCGGGAATCGGCTTCACCTTCATCGAGGCCGGCTTGCTGTGTCGCGGGCACGCCAAGCAGCCCTTCGCCGACGAAAGGCCCGCTCAGCCCGGCCTGCAGAACAGGCGCACCGGTGGGCAATTCAAGTTCGGGAAAGGCGAGTTGTTCCTGCGTTTTTCTAAGTTTTCTTGCCATGATGCTCAAAGGGTGTTTCTCAGCGAGGTCGGCTCGCATTTTTCACAGACATCCCAGGGCAAACAGTCGCATAGCCGTTCCTGCACGACGAAAGCGCTGCCGACAAAGACCTTGCCGCTGGCCAGCTGTTTCCCGCTGCCACCTGCTTTGGCCGGGGCGGCACCGTCATGCGGGCTGGGCGACCACTTGGCGAACGGACTCAAGTCAGCCTCGCCGGCGACGTACCAGACCTTGAGCGCGGCATCCCAGCGGGCCCCGAGCTTTTTCACCTGGTCTTTTTCGGCGAAGGGAACCTTCAGATTCATCCGCATTTCATTCCCCCGTGGGTCATCTGTCGTGTCTGCACTGCCGTCATCCCTGATTGGCCAGCTTCCGGTTTTGGGGAAGGCCTGGCAAAGAAGGGCGCGAATTATAGTGAGACTTTGGCCGGCTGCCCGGAAAAATGGCCGAGGCTAGGCAAGATCGGCGACCTCGGCATGGCGCGGGCAACTCGTCAGGTGATCGTTGACCATGCCGGCGGCCTGCATGAAGGCATAGCAGATCGTCGAGCCGACGAACTTGAAGCCGGCTTGGCCAAGGGCCTTGCTCATAGCGTTGGAGGCCGCGGTCTTGGCCGGCACCTCGGCCAGCGTCGTCCATTGATTCTGGCGCGGGGTGGCGCCGACGAATTGCCAGAGGAAATCGCTGAACGACTTGCCGTCGGCGGTCAGCGCCAGGAACGAGCGGGCATTCTGGATGGTCGCCGCGACCTTGGCGCGATTGCGGATAATTCCCGGATCGGCCAGCAAGGCGGCAACTTTCTCATCGCCATAGCGGGCAATCACGGCCGGCTCGAAACCGTCGAACAGACGCCGGTAGTTTTCCCGTTTCTTGAGCACCGTCGCCCACGACAAACCGGCCTGCGCGCCTTCGAGGATCAGCAGTTCGAACAGGGCACGGTCATCGCGCAGCGGCACGCCCCATTCGGTATCGTGGTACGTGCGGTACAGGTCAAAACCTGTGCACCAGGGACAGGGTTCCATCGGCATCGACTCGGCAGGCAAAAGCCTAGTCTACCGATTTGAAGCCGGGCGGCTCATCGTCGTTTGCATTTTCTTCGACCGCCCCGTCCTCCGCCGTTTCCGGCTGGGGGTCCGGCTCGTCCGTCAATGGCGCTTGTTCCAGCAGGCCGGGCAGTTCGATCGGCTGGCCAAAGGTGCGCGGGCAGCATTTCTCGATCTGGTCGGACAGGTAGTCGATGCCCGCCGTCACGCGGCTGACCGGGTCTTCCATCAGGCTGTGCCAGATGTCTTCCACCCCGGCCGTCAGATTTTCGCGGAGCAGCGCCTCGGTGGGGCCGCGTGCGCTTTCGTGCAACATGATGCCGACACTGGCGGCGCCGAGGGTAATCACCGAACCGGCGATGCCGCCGATCAGCGCCGAAATGGCACTCGCCCCGCCACTGATCGCCAGGCGTTCCAGCAACTTTTCGCTGACCCGCCGTGCGACCGGCGATATCCGCGTGGTCGACAGCCCGGCTCCCGCCTCGATGGCAGCCTGGTGCCCCTGTTCGAGCAAGGCGGCATAGGCCGGCAGGCTGTCGAGTTTGCCGGCATGAAGCAGTTGGTAGAGGGAGGCATTGTGGGTTGCCGGTGGCGTCAGCTCGATGGCCGGAATCGCCTTGAGCCGCCGGTCGAACTGCTCGGGCGGCAGGTCGTAAAGCAGGGCGATCGGTTGCAAAGCCGACCGCAAGCTCTGGACATAGTATTGGGTCGCCTGCGCCCTGACCGCCTCGGGATCGACCTCTGCGGCCACCGGCGCCAGCACACGATCACGGAACTCGACCTGCAGGTAGGTCGCCAGCCGGTTGACGACCGCCTCCTTCTCCTCACTGGCGCTCAGCTTGTACCAGGCGATCCGGGCCGACAGCCATTGCTGGGTCCAGTAACCGGAAAACCAGGGAATGAAATCCGCCTCGACCCGACTGGCGACCAGTTGCCGCCAACGCTCCATCTCGACGCGGGCAAAGTGCCGGGCCGGCCCGGCGGCGGCCAGCGAAGCGGCGCCGATGTCGCTATCGACTTGCAGCCAGGTTGTTTCGGAAATCTCGACGACCGGCGTCGGTTCCGGCACGACCGGTTCGGGAACGCGCTCCGGCGTGGCGCACCCAACCAGCGCGAGCAGCAGGGCGACGGAAATGCGCCCGACGGCCAGGGCGGTCGTAAATGAGGGTTTGGTAAGCAGTTTCATGCCGATCGAGGCAGCCTCCAGAAATGGCAGCTTCACTGTTCATGCTAGTCGACAGGCCGCCAAAGCCCCAGCCAACATCGGTATATCGAAATAACCTGAAATTCTTTGTCGACCGCAGGAATGCCCGGCAGAATGGCCCCACTTCGCCGGATTTAATCGATAACTTGCCAGGGCGGATGACAAATACTGGCTAAAGCGTCGCTCGCTCCACCCTCCCCGGGAGCCGGCCTCGCCGGATACACCGGGGAGCAAGGAGTTACCAATGGTTCTGACCCTCGAATTGCCGATCCGCCCGGCTGTCATCGACCTGTTCGCCAGCTACGAAGACCGCTTCGGCGCCCTGCCCGGCTGGCTCGACGAAATCCCGCCCGGCGATGCCCGTTACCTGCTGCGCCAAGCCTTGCGCCGTGGGGCGCCGCTGGTGCCGGCCGATTACCTGTCTTGATCGAAACTCGGTCGCCGTCAGGACTATGAGTCTGCGACTGCATCTGCCAAACTGATCGGGCAGACGATTCAATCGCCATCCCCCGTCAAGGAGACAGCATGCGTATCGGCGTTCCCAAGGAAATCAAGAATCACGAATACCGCGTCGGCCTGACGCCGGCCTCGGTCCGTGAAGCGGTGGCGCATGGCCACGAAGCCTTCGTCGAGCGCGCCGCCGGCACGGCCATCGGCCTGACCGATGAACAATACCGGGCGGCCGGCGCCACGCTGCTCGACACGGCCGACGAGGTCTTCGCGCGGGCCGAACTGATCGTCAAGGTCAAGGAGCCGCAGCCCGAAGAATGCCGCCGCCTGCGCCCCGACCAGGTGCTGTTCACCTACTTGCACCTGGCGCCGGATCGTCCGCAGACCGAGGCCCTGCTCGCCGCCGGCGTTACCGCCATTGCCTATGAAACGGTGACCGATGCCCACGGCGGCCTGCCGCTGCTGGCGCCGATGAGCGAAGTCGCCGGCCGCATGGCGGTGCAGGCCGGGGCCGCCCACCTGGAGAAATCGAAAGGTGGCGCCGGCGTGCTGCTCGGCGGTGTTCCCGGCGTCGCCCCGGGCAAGGTCGCCATCCTCGGCGGCGGTGTCGTTGGTTATAACGCGGCACTGATCGCTGTCGGCCTGGGGGCCGAGGTCACGGCGGTCGACCGCTCGCTCGACCGGCTGCGCTGGCTGGACAGCCAGTTCGGCAACCGGATCCGGACGCTCTACGCCAACCGCGCGAACATCGAAGCCAGTGCCTTCGACGCCGACCTGGTGATTGGCGCCGTACTGGTCCCCGGTGCCGCGACGCCGCACCTGCTGGGCCGCCAGGATCTCGCCCAGCTGCGGCCGGGCAGCGTGCTGGTCGACGTCGCCATCGACCAGGGCGGCTGCTTCGCAACCAGCCAGCCGACCACGCATACCGATCCGACCTATGTCGTCGACGGCATCGTGCATTACTGCGTCGCCAACATGCCGGGCGCCGTCGCCCGCACCTCGACCTTCGCCCTCAACAACGCCACCCTGCCCTTCGTGCTCGCCCTGGCCGGCAAGGGCTGGCGCCAGGCTTTGCAGGACGATCCGCAACTGCGCAACGGCCTCAACACCCACGCCGGCCAACTGACCTGCCAGGCGGTGGCGACGGCCCTCGGCCTGGCCTGGACCGATCCGGCGCAACTGATCGGGCTGCCCTGAGCGGCTACCGGCGCCAGCGCCTTATTCCGGCCGCTCGAGGTCCGGAAAAAGCACATCGGTAAAACCGAAATGAGTGAAGTCGCGAATTCGCGATGGGTAGAGCCGACCGATCAGATGGTCGCATTCATGCTGCACGACGCGGGCGTGAAAGCCATCGACCGTCCGGTCGATGGGCTGTCCCGCCGCATCGAACCCCTGATAACGAACCCGGGCCGGCCGTGGCACTTGGCCCCGCAAGCCGGGTACGGAAAGGCAGCCCTCCCAGTCCGTCGCTTCGTCGTCGCCGATCGGCGTGATCACTGGGTTGATCAGGATGGTCATCGGCACCGCTTCGGCATCTGGATAGCGCTCGCTTTCCTCAAAACCGAAGATCACCACCTGTAGCCCGACCCCGATCTGGGGCGCGGCCAGGCCCACGCCGCCCGCGGCGTGCATGGTATCGAACATGTCCTCGATCAGCGCTTGCAGGCTGGCCGAGCCAAACTCGGTCACCGGCTCGGCGGGCCGAAGAAGCAGCGGTTCGCCCATGCGCAGGATATTTCTTGCGGCCATTGTCGTCAGACTCCAGAGTTGAATGGCGAGAATCTGAACATAATTCCGCCCAGCCTGAAAGCCGTCGCTGGCCGGCTCCGCCAAACGATTGCTGCGGTCGACCGCGCAAAATAGCCAAAAACCACGCACAGCCCTTCAGGAAGCCTTGCCCCTGACTTCAACCGTGTGTGCCTGCTGGTCATCGATCAGCGGCACGGCGTTCCCCGGCAGCAGCTTGCCATCGAGCATGACGCTGCCGGCGCCAGTCTCGCTTGCGGCAAGCTCTATTTGGTATTCCGTCTCCCGATAGCGGTAGCGAATACTGCAACTCGGCCACTCGGCCGGCAGGCAAGGCGTGAACAACAAGCTATCGCCGTGGCGCTGCAGGCCGAGCAGCGATTCGATGATCAGGCGATACAGCCAGCCGGCCGAGCCGGTGTACCAGCTCCAGCCGCCCCGGCCGATGTGCGGATTGACGGCATAGACGTCGGCCGTGACGACATAGGGCTCCACCTTGTAGGTCGCCACCGCCGCCGCCGTCAGCGCGTGATTGACCGGGTTGATCATCGCCAGCAGTTCCCAGGTCCGCTCACTGTCGCCCAGTTCGGCAAACGCCATGGCCGCCCAGACGGCACCATGCGTGTACTGCCCGCCGTTCTCCCGCACCCCTGGCACGTAGCCGCGGATATAGCCGGGATCCAGCTGCGACTTGCTGAACGGCGGGTCGAGCAGTTGCACCAGGCCATCCCGACGGCGGACGAGCTGCTGGTCGAGCGCCCGCATGGCCATCAGCGAGCGTTCCGGGTCACCGGCACCGGACAGCACCGACCAGCTCTGCGAAATCGAATCGATCCGGCATTCGGCATTGGCCCGCGAACCGAGCGGCGTGCCATCGTCGAAGTAGGCCCGGCGGTACCATTCGCCATCCCAGCCATGGGTCTCGATGCTCAGGCGCAGGCGGGCACCTTCCCCCCTGCACAGTTCGGCAAAGCCCGGGTCGCCATGCGCTACCGCCACTTCGGTGAAGCGCCGGAGCACTTCACAGAGGAAGAAGCCGAGCCAGACGCTCTCCCCCTTGCCCAGCACGCCGACCCGGTTCATGCCGTCGTTCCAGTCGCCGGAGCCGATCAGCGGCAAGCCGTGCGCGCCAAAATGCAGGCCGTGGCGAATGGCCCGGACGCAATGCTCGTACAGGCTGGCGACCTCAAGCGAGCGGACCGGCAGATCGTAATAGGAGTCGTCCTCCGGGTTGACCGGCCGGCCTTCGAGGAAAGGCAGGCTTTCATCGAGCACGCCGTGATCGCCGCTACTCGTGACATAGCGGCATACCGCCAGCGGCAGCCAGAGGAAGTCGTCGGAACAATGGGTGCGCACACCCCGTCCGGCTGGCGGATGCCACCAGTGCTGCACGTCGCCTTCCTGAAACTGGCGGCTGGCGCAGAGCAGCAGATGTTGGCGGACCAGTTGGGGTTCGGCGTGCACCAGGGCCATGCCGTCCTGCAACTGGTCGCGGAAACCGAAGGCACCGCCCGACTGGTAATAGCCGCTGCGCGCCCAGATGCGGCAGGCCAGAGTCTGATAGAGCAGCCAGCCATTGGCCATCACATTTATTGCCGGATCGGGCGTTTCGACCTGCACCGCGCCAAGCGTGCGCTGCCAGTGCTGGCGCACCGCTTCGAGCGCCCCGCGGGCAGCCATGACGCCGCGAAAGCGCTGGACGAGCTGGCTGGCATCGTCGGTGTTGCGCCCGACGCCGAGGCGAAAGACCATTTCCCGTTCCTGGCCGTCGGCTAGTTCGAAACTGAGCTGCATGGCCGCACAGGGATCGAGTCCGACCCCGACCCGTCCGGAAAGTTTGGCCCGCATCATTGCCGCCGGATTTAACAAGCTGCCGTTGCGCCCGATAAACTCGACGCGGTCGCCGGTCACGCTGCGGCGCGGGTCGTCGACGTCGAAAAAGGCGACGCGCTCGGCGAATTCGGTGCTGTAGGGATTGCGGGCATAGAGCGTGCCGCTGCCCGGCGCCAGTTCGGTGGCGATATGCATGGCCGACTTAGCCGGCAGGTCGCCCAGCACCCACTCGACGTAAGCGGTTGCCGTCAGCGATCGGGCCCGTCCCGATTCGTTGAACACTTTCAGCACCGAGAACTTGACGGCAGCATCGATCGCCACGTAGATCCACAGCTCGCTGCGGATGCCGGCGGCGCGGGTTTCGAAAACGCTGTAGCCGAAGCCGTGCCGGATCAGGTAGGACGATCCGGCACGGGCCGGCAAAGGACTCGGCGACCAGAAGTAGCCGGTTTCTTCGTCACGCAGGTAGATGGCTTCGCCGCCCAAATCGCTGACCGGGTCGTTATGCCAGGGCGTCAGGCGGAACTCGTGGGCATTTTCGCTCCAGGTGTAGGCGACGCCGCTTTCCGAAACGACTGTTCCAAAATGCGGATTGGCCAGCACATTGCACCAGGGCGCCGGCGTCGTCTGGCCGGGGCCGAGTTCGATGACGTATTCGCGGCCATCCGGGGCAAAGCCGCCCAGCCCGTTGAAAAGTTGCAGATCGCGGCGCGGCGGCGTCGACACCGGCGGCACTTCCGGCCGGTAGCGGCGGCTGGCTTCGAGCAGCGGGACGCGCGCCTCGGGCAGGCCGCGCTGTTCCAGTTGTTCGGCCAGTCGGCCCCGGCAGTCGTTGATGACGATGCGCGCCACCGACTGGAGCAGGATGCGATCCTCGCCCGAAATCTGCTCGGCCAGCCGGACAAAGATGCCGCCTGGGCGGTCGATGATGCTGGCTTCGATGCCCGAGGCGATCATCCCCATGATCTGTTCCTGCAGGCGCTGCCGGTAACCGGCGTGGTCCTCGTTCCAGATCACCAGGTCGACGGCCAGGCCTTTCAGCCGCCAGTAGGCATGCGCCTGCACCAGTTGGCGGACCAGATCGATATTGGCCGCGTCGCCGATCTGCAGCAGCACGATCGGCAGATCGCCGGAGATGGCATAACCCCACAACCCGGACTGACCGCGCCGGTTCCTGGCCAATACGGCGGCATCGGCGCGCAGCGAGGCGTTGGCGTGAATGACCGAACTGGCCAGCCGGGCATAGAGCTGGGCGTCGGCTTCGCTGGCGTTGAGCTGGCGCAGCACGACCTGGCTGTGCGTCCAGGTCAGGTCGAAGACGCGGTCGGCAAGATGGCGGTCCTGGTATTTTTCAATCAGGTTGAGCGCCAGGTCGCGGCTCTCGGCAATACCCGAGACCATGTCGATGGTTACCGACTGTTCCGGCGCCAGGGTCAGTGCATAACGGATGGCGACAATCGGGTCGAGCACCGAGCCGTCGGCTCCCGACAGTCCGCCCGCCTCGCTCATGGCCAGCGGATCAGCCGTGCTGCGGGTGCGGCCGAGAAAGCGCAGGCGATCGGTTTCGTAGGAAACCGCACCAATGTCGGCGCCGTGCACCGCCATCAGGTGCAGCATCCACGGCTGGCGCTCGCCGGGCGAGCGCGGCCGGCGCGAGCAAAGGATGGCACGCCGGTCGCTGAGGATCTCGGTCTGCACAAAGAGGTTGCTGAAGGCCGGATGCAGGTCATCGGAAGCCGGTGGCGCAATCACCACCTCGGCGTAACTGGTGACGTCGATTTCGCGACGCTGGCGGGACCAATTGGTAATACGGACGCGACGCAGTTCGATGTCGTCTTCCGGCGAAACGACGATTTCGGTATAGGTCTCGAAAGCAACATCGGCACTACCCAGCGTGTCGTGCCGGCGAAACTCGGCCCGGCCTTCGGAGAAGATCGCCTCATAGCTGGCCGCGCGCTTCAGTGCCGGCTGGTGAGCATTCGACCAGAAGCTCTGGCTGGCCAGGTCGCGGATATAGCAGAAGCTGCCGCGGTTATCGCAGGTCCCATCCTCGCGCCAGCGAGTGACGGCCAGATCGTTCCAGCGGCTATAGCCGCCGCCCGCATTGGTCACCATCACGTGATAGCGCCCGTTCGACAGCAGTTGCACCTCGGGAATCGGCGTATTGGGTGTCGTAAACACGCGGATCGGCATCTCGGCGGCGAGCGAGGCCGAGCGCACTTCGGAAAGCTGGGCGGTATGGGCGAACAAGGAGGTCACCTTGGGTATCCGCTCCTGGAGCAGCAGCATCACCGCCTGGAACAGGCGTTCCGCTTCGAAACGGCGCTGCATCGGTCGGTCGAGCAGCAGGTAGGCGAGCGCCAGCAGGCTCATGCCCTGATGGTGGGCCATGAAGGAGCGCACGACGACCTTGGCCTGGCCGCGGCGCTGGCGGGCCGGGGTGTAGTCGATGGCCTCGAAAAAGCCGAACTTGCCGAGTGCCCCTTCCTCGGCCAGGCGTTGCAGGTTCTGGCAGGCCGCCTCCGGGGCCACCATCAGCGCCAGCGCCGAGGCATAGGGCGCGATCACCAGATCATCGGCCAGGCCACGCTTGAGGCCGAGGCCCGGTACGCCGAAAGCGCGGTACTGGTAGTTGAGATGGCCATCGACCGTGTTGTAGCCCGATTCCGAAATGCCCCAGGGCACGCCGCACTGGCTGCCGTACTCGATCTGCCGGGCGACCGCCGCCTTGCAGGTCTGGTCGAGCAAGGTGTTGTCGTAGGTCGGCATGATCAACAGCGGCATCAGGTACTCGAACATCGAGCCGCTCCACGACAGCAGAGCCGGCTCGCCACCGGTACCGGTCAGCAGGCGGCCGAGCGAGAACCAGCTTTCCTGCGGCAACTGGCCCTGGGCGATGGCGACGAAGCTGCACAGGCGCGCCTCGGAGGCCAGCAGGTCGTAATAGCTGGTGTCTGTGCGATGCTCGGCGACGTTGTAACCGATGGTCAGCAGATGGCGCGACTTGTCGAACAGAAAGTCATATTCCATCTCCGCCAGTTGGCTGATTTGCTGGACCAGGCCGTCGATCAGCGCCAGCCGGGCGGTCGCCGCCGCGCAGCCGTCGTGAGCCCGCTGACGCAGGGTCGGCATGGCATCGCCGGCGACTTCGTCGGTCAACTGCTTGAGGTCGGCCAGCGCCGCGTCGACCTGGGCGGCCAGCGCCTGTGCCCAGTCATTCGCCTCGCTGGCCGGCAGGGTAATGTCCCGGGCATGGAGGCTGCCGGCGACCTGCGCCATCAAATCGGCCGCACCGCTCGCCAGATGTTGCAGCGTCAAACGGGTCGCGCTAATGCTGTCGGACGGCGCCGCGGTCGCCGTATCGAGCAGCTTGCCGAACGCCGCCAGGCTGCCCCGGGTGCTCGTCTCGGCGGCTTCAGCCAGTACGCCGAGCGTGTCGCGCAAGCCCTCGTACAGCCGGGGCAAGAAGATCCGCTCATCGGCCAGGGTCAGCAGGCCGGCCCGCAAGGTCAGCAAATGGCCGGCCAGGTTGCCGCTATCCACCGTCGACACATAGAGCGGCGTCAGCGGCTGCAGAGTCTGCGTGTCGTACCAGTTGTAAAAGTGGCCGCGATGCTGGGCCAGGCCGGCCATGCTGTTCAGCGTTTGCGCCGTGCGCTCAAGCAACCGGGCGGCCGTCAGATAGCCGAAGTCGTAGGCGGCGAGATTGGCCAACAGGGCCATGCCCATGTTGGTCGGCGAGGTGCGATGGGCGACCGAAGCAATGCGGTATTCCTGGAAATTGTCCGGCGGCAGCCAATGGTCTTCCGGGCCGACAAAGTTATCGAAGAAGGCCCAGGTCCGGCGCGACAGCTTGCGCAGGAAGAAATGCTGTTCGCGGCTCAGGGTCGCCGGGGGGCGGACGAGGGGCCGACTGAGCCACCAGGCGACGCCGGGCGAGATGAACCAGAGCACGAGCAGCGGGCCCGCGGCCTCCAGGGCTTGCGGTGCCTGCACGGCCAGACCAAGGCCGAGCGCGGCCGCCATAAATGGGCCGACCCACATCGCCTGCACGGTGGCAACGAGGCCGCTGCGGTCCCGTCTGGCCAGCTCCCGCTCAACCTCGCTCGACGGATTCCATTCGAGCATCGGTTTGCCGCTGATCAGCACGCGCCACAGGGTGCGAAAAATGGCATCCAGACTGAAAAATGCCGTGTACGGCAGGCAGGACAGTTCGAAGGCCAGCTGTTTGAAATGCCTGAACGCGGCGCCAGCCACCGCCGCCAAGTGCTGCCGGAACAGCACCTCGTCCGGCTTGCGCAGCAGTTCGAAGGCTCTGGCGCAAAGGGAAGGCAGCAACAGCATGCCGACGATTGCTGCGGTCAACAGGCCAAAAGAGGGCAAAACCAGCCAGCCCAGCACCAGAACCAGCATCAATGCGGCGGGCACCAGGCTGCGCCGCAGGTTGTCGACCAGTTTCCACTGCGACAGGGCCGACAGCGGATTGTGCTGCCGATGTATCGGTTCGCCGGCACAGGCGCAGGGCACCCGCCGCCGCAGCCAGCCGGCCAGTTGCCAGTCGCCGCGAATCCAGCGGTAGCGGCGGCTGACATCGGCGCTGTAACGGGCCGGATAGTCTTCGAAAAGCTGGACATCGCTCAGCAACCCGGCCCGGGCGTAACAGCCTTCGAGCAGATCGTGGCTGAGGATGCGATTTTCGGGGAAGCGCCCACCCAGCGCCTGCTCGAAGGCATCGACATCGTAGATGCCCTTGCCGATGAAGGAGCCTTCGCCGAAGACATCCTGATAGACATCGGAAACGACGCGGGTGTAGGGGTCGATGCCCGGCTCCCCGCCATAGAGCCGGGCGTAGAGCGAGCGGTTGGTGCCGGGCAGGCTGACTGCGACCCGCGGTTGCAGGATGCCGTAGCCCGCTGTGACACGCTTCCGGGCCGCATCGTAGTACGGCCGGTTCAACGGGTGGGCAATCGCCCCGACCAACTGGCGGGCCGCATCGCGCGGCAATTGCGTATCGGTGTCCAGCGTGATGACGTACTGAACGCCGACGAGGGCCGCCACATCCCCGGCAATGTCCGAAAAGCCGGCCGGATTGCCACGGAGCAGCGCATTGAGATCGGCCAGCTTGCCGCGCTTGCGCTCGTAGCCCATCCAGACGCCTTCCTGCGGATTCCACAGGCGCGGCCGGTGGAAGAGGAAGAAAATCCCCGGCTGCTGCGGCTCCCCGGCGCCTGCGTACTTCGCATTCAGTTCATCGATCCGCAAGCGGGCCAGCCCGACCAGCGCCGCATCCTCGGCCAGCGTTTCCTGCGGGGCATCACGAAAATCCGTCAGCAGGCCGAAGCGCAGGTTTTGATCGCGATTGGCCAGAAACCTGACTTCCAGCGCCTCGACCAGATCCTCCACCCCGCCCGTGCTGGTCAGCATGGTCGGCACGACGACCAGGGTTCGCGCAGCGAGTGGAATGCCACGGGAAAAATCCATTCTCGGCAGCGGATGTGCCGTTACCAGCAAGGTGGCGAGCCAGTTCACCAGCGCCAGGGCCAACTGGCTACCGGCCAACAGCAAGCCCAGGCCGAGCAGCCCGAGCAGCCATCCCGATAGTCCGCTCGGCGTGGTGAGTGCGAGCAGGCTGCCGGTAATGAGCAGCGCGATCAAGGCAATGGCACCGAGATAGAGGAGCAAGGGGCAGCGGGCCGCCACCCGGCGCAGGCGCCGGCCGACCGGGCGCTTGACCTCGGCCAGTTCTTCGAGTTTCGGCAAGCCCTTGTCGATCAGATGAAAGCCGACATGCCCGGCCCGCCCGCCGGCACCGCTGCCCTCCTCCGCCATAGCGGCGGTCCGGGCCAGTTCGACGGCCAGGCGGGCGACCTCGCCCTCGCTCAGTCGGCCATGCCGGGCAATTTCCTCGGTTGCATGGCGGTAGCGATCGCGGCTGGCGAAATCCATGCTGCCATAGACGCCGGCCGGGTCTTCGCGCAGGCTTTGCTCGACGACGCTGAGCGTCTCGACGAATTCCTGCCAATCCATCGCCCCGAGCACGCGCAGGCTGCCGATGCTGTTGCTGATCGAAACCTGATCGGCCGCCTGCAGCTGGTTTTCCGTCTGAACCAGCTGGGCGATGCTCAGACCGGACTCGGCCAGTCGCTGCTCGACCCAGGTCAGCGGCAATGCCAGCGCCGGCCCCCTGCCCTGCAGCCGGCGGGCCAATTCGGCGACAAAAGCACTGCTCATCGGCGGATTCGAGCGCGCCATGTCGGCGATGACGAGAATCAGGCTTTTCGGGTCCTGATCAGCCGTCTCGACCATCTGGTCGGCCCAGGAGTTGGCCAGGTTGCGCTCCTCCCAGCCAAGAGCAATCCGCGCCCCGACGCGGCGGAGATTTTCGATCACCGCCAGGCGCAGCATGATCGGAATCGCCCATAGCTCGCCGAGCTTGAGGTCGGTGACGGACTGGTAAGCCGCCACGAAGCGGATCAGCGTTTCGGTATCGACTCGGCCATCGCCATGGGCGACGGTTTCCAGTGCGATGTCGTAGACTCGCGGGCGGCCGGCCGACAGCCCGCTGGCCAGGCGCGGCAGTTCCAAGCTGTAGCCCTTGGGCAAGTGGCGCTTGGCCGTCCTGATCTGTTCTTCGATCAGATAGAAATTATCGAGCAACCACTCGCCGGCCGGGGTGATCCGCCGGTTGTCGGCGACGCCCTCGGTCAACAGCTTGCAGACCCCGACCAGCACATTTTCGTTGGCGGCCAGCCGCGCCAGCAACAAATCGGGTGCCCGCCCGGCAGCCAGGCGGTGCGCGGCGGCCAGCGACTTGCCATGCTGCGCCATCTGGTCGGCGCTATACAACTCGGCGCGCAGGGGCGCCTCCTCACTCACCGAGCGGCGCACCATATCGTTGCCGCGCAGTCTTGCCGGCAACTGCCGAACATACGCGGAGAGCTTGCTGTCTGCGCTCAATTCAAGGGGACCTTTCGCGAAAATAGCCTTCAGCGACGTGCTTCACCGGCGAGAAAGGAATCCTCGTACCTTGCGGGCCGCTACCGGAGGCAAAATTCCGGCGGCGGCACCGCTGCCGCGAACGCTTACTTGATGCGCATGTCGTTTTTGACGGAGACCACGCCCTTGACGCCGCGGGCCAGTTCGACGGCGCGGTTGGCGGCGGCCTGGGATGAGACGAAGCCACTCAACTGAACGACACCCTTATAGGTCTCGACGCCGATCTCGGCGACTTTCGTGGCCGGGTCACCGAGGATCGCCGACTTGACCTTGGAGGTGATGACGCTGTCGTCGACATACTCGCCGGTGCTTTCCTGTTTCGAGGTTGAGCCACAGCCGACGGCGGTAACCAGCGTCACGGCGAGAATGGCGGCGGAGAGATATTTGCTTGCTGGGTTCATGATTGACACTCCTGAAGTGAGCAAAACAGGAAATCCTGTTTCCAGCGTCTTTTTGTTGATTCGTGGAGACGCCTCAACGGTCAGCATAGGTTGAAGTGGCAGCCGACTCGGTACGCTGGCGCACATAGCAGCCAACCAGGCTTGCACTCAAGCTGGAGGCGTACTCAGCAGCGTGCGCGTGCCGAGCAAACGGGAAAAATCCCCGGCCGGCAGCGGGTGATTGAACAGAAAGCCCTGAGCCTCATCGCACCGCTGGGTTTTCAGAAAAGCCAGTTGCTCACTGCTTTCAACCCCCTCGGCAACGACCCGCTGCTGGAGATTTTTCCCCATGCCGATGATGGCGCTGACGATGGCTGCGTCATCCGCATTACGGGCAATGTCGCGCACGAAGGACTGGTCTATTTTCAGCGTATCGATCGGGAAGCGACTGAGATAGCTGAGGCTCGAATAACCGGTGCCAAAATCGTCGATCGCCAATTGCAGGCCCATCGCCTTGAGCTTTTCAAGGACCTGGGCCGAGGCCTCGGCCTCGTGCATCAATATGCTTTCAGTTAGTTCCAGTTCGAGATAGCGCGGCGCCAGCCCGGTCTCCTGAAGAATGCTGGCGACCCCCTCAAGAAACTTGAGGTGCCTGAACTCAAGCGCCGAAATATTGACCGAGACGGGCACGGCCTGCAGTCCGAAGTCGAGCCAGGCCTGGACTTGCCGGCAGGCTTCGTGCAGCACCCAGCGCCCGATCGGTACGATGAGGCCACACTCTTCGGCAATGGCCACGAACTGCCCGGGATGGATCAGGCCGAGCGTCGGATCCTGCCAGCGAATAAGGGCCTCGGCCCCGGTCATGATGCCCGAGGCGATATCGATTTTCGGCTGGTAGTACAACTCGAACTCGCCATGCTTCAGGGCCCGGCGTAGATTGTTTTCGACTGACAAGCGCTGGATGGCCCGGGTGTTCATTTCGGGCGTAAAGAACTGGTAATTGTTGCGGCCCTTGGCCTTGGCGTAATACATCGCCGTGTCGGCATTCTGCATCACGGCATCGGCGGTAGAACCATCGTCCGGGTAGATGCTGATCCCTATGCTCAGGGTGATATGCAGTTCATTGCCGGCGATGCGGTGCGGCACCAGCAGTGCCGCCAGCAGTTTCTCGGCCACCTGCGCCGCATCCTGCTGCCGCTCGATCTCGGCGAGCAGGATCACGAACTCGTCGCCGCCCTGGCGGCATACCGTGTCCGTCGTCCGAATGCATTCACCCAGACGCTTCGCTACCGACTGCAGCAACTGGTCGCCGATGACATGGCCCAATGAGTCGTTGATGTTCTTGAAGTAATCCATGTCCAGAAAGAGCAGCGCGACCTGCTTGTGGTGCCGCTGGGCCTGTCCGATCGCCCGCGAAAAGCGTTCGGTCAGCAGCAGGCGATTGGGCAGGCCGGTCAGGAAATCATGCTGGGCCAGATGGGCCATTTTCTGCGCCATGGCCCGCGATTCGCTGACATCGTGAAAGACGATGACGGCACCGGCCACCCGACCATCCCGATTGTGGATCGGCGCCGAAGAATCCTCGATCTCAGATTCGATGCCGTCGCGCCGGATCAGTACGCTATCCGTCGCCAGCCCGACCACCCGGTTCTCTGCAATGGCGCGCTGTGCCGGATTGTCGGCAGGTTGCCGGGTCGCCCCGTCGATGATCCGGAAAACGTCGCTCAGCGGCTGGCCCAGCGCTTCTGCAAGGGACCAGCCGGTCATCGTCTCGGCCACCAGATTGAGGTAGGTCACCTTGCCGGCGATGTCGGTACACAGCACTGCATCGCCAATCGAGTTGAGCGTCACCTGAGCCCGTTCCTTTTCCTGGAACAACTCTTCCCGGGTCAGTTGCAATTCGAGATCTGCCGCCTTGCGCTCGGTTATATCCTCGACCGTCTGCACCCGACCGCGCGAACTCGGACCGTCGGGCATGGCAGCCGCATTCAGGCGGGTCCAGACGATAGTCCCGTCTTTTCGCATAAAGCGCACTTCGGTCTGAAAAGCCTCCTGGCCGCGTACCGCATCGCGCCACTCGGCAACGATGCGCAGCCGATCGTCCGGGTGAATCGCCATGCTCCAGTTGGTGCCCAGCGTCTGTTCGAAATCGAGCCCGGAAATCTTCTGGTAGGCCGCGTTCGTATACACACAATTACCCTGCGCATCGGAGACGAAAATGCCCAGTGGCGAGGCATCGCTCATGGCGCGAAAATATTCTTCGCTGTCGCGCTGCGCATCCTGGCTCGCCTTGCGATCCAGGATGTAGCGCAGGGCATGCGGCAACCAATGGGCGTCGACCGCACCTTTCGCCAAATAGTCGCTGGCCCCGCGTTCCACTGCCGCGCGCGCCAGGGCCTCATCGTTGGCCCCACTCAGGACCAGAATCAGGGCGCGCGGTGCCGCCCTGGAAATCTTGTCGAACACCGCGAGCCCCTGGCCGTCGGGCAGGCTCAGATCAAGCAGAATGACATCGACGGCTGCCTTGCCCAGGCGCTCAAGTGCCGTTGCCTGCTTCCTCACCCATTCGACATGAAAAGCCCAACCGGCCGCATTGGCAAGCGCGTCCCTGATCAGCCCGGCGTCGGTTGGATCATCCTCGACCAGCAGAACACGGGTCAGAGCATTGTTCAGGTCTGGAGCGTTCATGGGCATTCCCTCTCGCGCAGATTACCTTCCCAGCCACAGCGGAGATCGCGGCAACGGTAGCGATGGACCGGAACGAAAATACTCAGAATCAGATCGGCCACACGTCGGGAGATACGGTTTGTCGAACCGTTGCACCGCGGACACGAGCGTCCGTGAGAGACGAGGCTGCCCCCGGGGCCGGAAAGACTTTTGCTCGGGAGATTGTTGCCTCCGTCAGGAAGCCCCCGGCGGACGAAAGTCCTTGTTGGAATCTTCGAAAAGCTTGATCTGCCTCTCCGCCTCATCCTTGGTGATGCCGTAGCTCTCCTGCAACTTGCCGGCGAGCTGGTCGCGCTTGCCGGCGATCACGTCGAGGTGATCATCGGTAAGCTTGCCCCACTGTGACTTGACCGTGCCCTTGAATTGCTTCCAGTTGCCTTCAACAATATCCCAGTTCATGTCCAACTCCTTTGGTCAGGACCCGGCGGGCGGAATCACCTGTCGAAGGTCCTTTTGCTCCGCCTCTTTTCGGCACCGGTCGGCCATCAACACAGCAACTGCACGGGCCGCTTGGCTGAAAGGAGCGATGCAAGTACAAAGTTAGACGCATTCCCGGATCAGGTCGGTGTGCTCCCATACATAGGGAAATATCAGGCGCCGAACGTTGGTAATGATTGAAGGGCCGAACGGCGGGCTTCAATCATCAGCCGCTCGGCGCCGGCTGAGCATGGCGCCGATGACGGCGCCAGCCGCAGCCGCAACCCCCAGCACTTTCCAGGGATTGTTCCGGACATACTCGTCAGTCGCATCGGCGGAGCAGCGGGCCTTGGCGGTCAGCGCCGCGCTCGCATCCAGCAGCCGCGTCTTGGTCTGCGCCAGACGGGCTTCGAGCTTCGTTCGGGCCGTAAGTAATTCGTCGGTAGTGGCGGCAGCGACGTTACCGATCAACGCATTCGCATCGCCGACAACATTTTTGAGATCCTTGACCAAGGCTTGCTTGCTGCCTTCGACGGTCCCTTGATTGGTGTTTTCAGTAGTCATCATCTCTCCTTCTCATTGCGTTGCGGGGCAATTCCGTAGGCGAGGCTACGTTTGACTCGGCGCTCTCCCCTTGGCGCATCCTCCTCCTGGTTGTCGGGCGATGTCGGTGTGCTGGCGCACAGACGTCAGCTCCACCCCGAGTAGTCTTGAAGACAAGCGACAGAAGCGCCTGTCCGGACTTCTCTCGGGCGCCGAGTGGCTACTAATAGAAACAAGGAGAGATCAAATGTCCTTAGGAACAATCCTGCTGATCATCGTGATTCTGATGCTGATCGGCGCATTTCCCAGCTGGCCCCACAGCCGTGGCTGGGGTTACGGCCCCAGTGGCGGTCTTGGGCTGGTGCTGGTCATCCTGCTCATTCTGTTCTTGCTGGGCAAGATTTGAAGTTTCAACCCGGTTTTGGCAGTTGACCGGCGCTTTGCCCAAAGAGCCTGACACCGCCTCCCCGGGAAAGAAAGGAAATACCATGTTGCACTACGCCGTTGTATTTTTTGTTGTTGCGCTGATCGCCGCACTCTTCGGCTTTACCGGCATTGCGGCCGGTGCGGTCGAAATTGCCAAGATTCTGTTTTTCGTCTTCATCCTGCTCTTCATCGGCTCTCTCGTCATGGGCTTGATGCGCGGCAAGTAAGCACCAGCCGGGAGTTCTGCTTCATTCCCGGGCCTCCGGCCATTGCCAGTTGCGGATTTCCGGCATGTCTTCGCCGTGCTCGTGGATGTATTGCGTGTGCCGGTTGAGCATGTCGCGCATTTGTTGCTTGATGTGGGCCGCCTGCGACTGCAGTTTCGGCACCTGATTGGCGACATCCATCACCAGATTGAAGCGGTCGAGGTGATTCAGCACGACCATGTCGAACGGCGTCGTCGTCGTTCCCTCTTCCTTATAGCCGCGCACGTGCAGATGGGCGTGATTGCTGCGCCGGTAGGTCAGGCGGTGAATCAGCCAGGGGTAGCCGTGATAGGCGAAGAGGATGGGCGTGTCGGCGCGGAACAGCGAAATGAATTCGGTATCGGACAGACCGTGCGGGTGCTCCTCCTGCGGCTGCAGGGTCATCAGGTCGACGACGTTGATGAAACGGATTTTCAGCGCCGGCACAATCTGGCGCAGGATGTCGATGGCGGCCAGCATTTCCAGCGTCGGCACATCGCCGGCCGCGGCCAGCACGATGTCCGGCTCGCCGGACTGGTCGCTGCAGGCCCATTCCCACATGCCGATGCCGGCACTGGCATGGTTGATCGCGGCAGGCATGTCCAGCCATTGCCGCTCCAGTTGCTTGCCGGCGACGATGACATTGACCAGGTTCCTGCTTTTCAGGCATTCGTCGGTGACGTAGAGCAGCGTATTGGCATCCGGCGGCAAATAGACGCGGATGATGTCGGCCTTCTTGTTCACGACATGGTCGATGAAGCCCGGGTCCTGGTGCGAGAAGCCGTTGTGGTCCTGGCGCCAGACGTGGGAAGTGAGCAGGATGTTCAACGAGGCAATCGGCCGCCGCCAGGGAATCTCGCTGCAGACTTTCAGCCACTTGGCGTGCTGGTTGAACATCGAGTCGATGATGTGGATGAAGGCCTCGTAGCACGAGAACAACCCGTGCCGACCGGTCAGTAGATAGCCTTCGAGCCAGCCTTCGCAGGCATGTTCGGAAAGGATTTCCATGACCCGGCCATCGACGCCCAGATGATCGTCATCGGCCAGCCGCTCGGCCATCCAGCGCCGGTCGGTTGCCTCGAACAAGGCGCCGAGGCGGTTGGAGGCGGTTTCATCGGGCCCGAAGACGCGGAAGTTGTGCGGGTTCCGGTGCATCACATCGCGCAGGAATTCGCCCATCGCGCGCGTCGATTCTGCCCTCACGCCGCCCGGCGTCGGGACCGGCACCGCGTAGTCGCGAAAATCCGGCAGGCGCAGGTCGTGCAGCAAGACTCCGCCGTTGGCATGCGGATTGGCCCCCATCCGCCGTTCGCCGGTCGGTGCCAGGGCCGCCAGTTCCGGCCGCAGCCGGCCCTCGGCATCGAACAGTTCGCGCGGCAAGTAGGACAGCATCCAGTCTTCGAGCAGGCGGAGGTGTTCCGGCTTCTCCATGTCGCTGAACGGCACCTGATGCGAGCGCCAGTAGCCTTCGCTCTTCTTGCCATCGACTTCCTTCGGTCCGGTCCACCCTTTGGGCGAGCGCAAGATGATCATCGGCCAGCGCGGGCGCTGCACTTCCCCGCCGGCACGGGCCTGGCGCTGAATGTCCGAAATTTGGTCCATGGCGTGGTCGACCGCAGCAGCCATCAACTGATGCATGCTTGCCGGGTCTTCGCCCTCGACGAAATACGGTTTGTAGCCGTAGCCGACGAACAGGCATTCAAGTTCGCTATGGCTGATCCGGGCGAGTACCGTCGGATTGGCAATCTTGTAGCCGTTGAGATGCAGGATCGGCAGCACCGCGCCATCGGTGCGCGGATTCAGGAACTTGTTGGAATGCCAGGATGCGGCCAGCGGCCCGGTCTCCGCTTCGCCATCGCCGACGACGCAGCAGGCGACCAGATCGGGATTGTCGAATACCGCGCCATAGGCATGGAACAGGGCGTAACCCAGCTCGCCGCCTTCATGGATCGAGCCCGGCGTTTCCGGCGCCGCGTGGCTCGGAATGCCGCCCGGGAAGGAAAACTGGCGGAACAGCCGGCGCATGCCCTCTTCATCTTGCGAGATGTCGGAATACAGCTCGCTGTAGCTGCCTTCGAGCCAGGTATTCGCCACCACGGCCGGCCCGCCGTGGCCGGGACCGGCAATGTAGATCATGCTCAGGTCGCGCTGGCGAATCAGCCGGTTCATATGCACGTAGATGAAGTTCAGGCCGGGCGTCGTGCCCCAGTGGCCGAGCAGGCGCGGCTTGATGTGCGCCAGTTGCAGCGGCTGCCTGAGGAGCGGATTGTCGAGCAGGTAGATCTGCCCCACCGACAGGTAATTGGCGGCCCGCCAGTAGGCATCCATCCGCTGCAGTTCGTCGACCGCCAGCACCGCTTCAATTGAGGACAATTGCTTCTCCTTGAACGATCAAAGTGAAAATCCGCCGCAATGCTGACCAGACGCCCCGCCCGGCCCCGTGCCGAGAAGCGGCGCCAATGCCGCTACTCGCCGCCCATTATGCGCAGCCTGGCCCGTAGCTCATCAACTTCCTCCAGCAATTGCAGGGCCAGCGCCGCACCGGCCAGATTGATGCCGAGGTCGCGCTGCAAGTGCAAGGCAACGCGGGTTCGGTAGAGGTGTGCGCCGCTGAAGCGCCAGCGATGCGGCTCGCGGCCCTGCGGCGCGAGCACGCCTTCATCGACCAGTTCAACGATGAACTCGGCCCGCACCGAACAGGCACGGCACAGTTCGGCCAGCGTCAGGTTGCTCTGTTCATCGAGAATGAGCGCGCTCGGCAGCGGCAGGTTCTTTTCGTTCGCCATTCTCAGACTCCCAGTTTGGCACGTGGCCGGAAGCTCTTGAACTGCTCGGCCATGCTGCCGTAGAAGGCTTTTTCAGCATCCGCCGCGGCGGCCGGCAAGTCGATCCGGATCACCGCATAGAAATCGCCCGGCGTATTTCCGGGAATGCCACGGCCCTTCAGTCGAAGCTTGCCGCCACTCGCCGAACCCGGCGGGATCTTCAGTTCGACCGTGCCACCCGGCGTCGGCGCCTTGATTGTGGCGCCCAGGGCGGCCTCCCACGGGGCGAGCGGCAGGTCGAGATAGATATCGCGACCGTCGACCCGATAGAGGGCATGCGGATGAAAGCCGATTTCCAGATAGAGGTCGCCGGGCTTGCCCTGCCCGATACCCGGCGCGCCCTGGCCGCTCAGGCGGATATGCTGGCCGGCGCGAATGCCGATCGGGATGGTCACATTGAGCGTGTGGGCCGCCATCGACACGCGTCCCTGGCTATCGATTTTCGGCGTTTGCAGCGTGATGCTGCGGGTGGTGCCACGGTAGGCATCTTCCAGGTCGATCAGCACCTTGGCGTGACGATCCTCGCCCCGGGCATGAAAATCTGCCTGCTGCCGTCCGCCGCTCCTGAAGTGGCGGCCATAGAGGGCTTCAAAAAAGTCGCTGAACTCGCCGGAGCCGCCATCGCCCGCCCCGGCCCCGTCACCGGCATACTCGAAACCGGCGTTCCAGTCCGGCGGCGGCCGGAAGTCCTGCCCGGCTTTCCAGTCCTTGCCCAACTGATCGTAGGCGGCGCGCTTTTCCAGATCCTTCAGTACCGCATAGGCCTCGCCGAGTTCCTTGAAGCGCACCTCGGCATCCGCTGCCTTGCTGACATCCGGATGATATTTGCGGGCCAACTGGCGATAGGCGCGCTTGATTTCGTCCTGGCTGGCATCACGCGCCAGGCCCATGATCTTGTAATAGTCCTTGAATTCCATTTAAGACCTGCCCGCAGTTTTTTGTTCAGACGGCGCTTCTCTGGTTCAGAGGCTGGCCGGTGGGCGACTGGGCGTCGTTCCGTAGTAGGCGTGAATGCCGGCTTCCCACTTGGCATCGGCCATGTCGGGCCACTTGTTCTTGTCGAAGCCGGGGGCGTGCTCAAGCCGCTCCTTGTTCACATCAAGCTCGAAGCGCTTGTTGGTCGTATCCAGGGTCAACGCCTCCCACGGCACCGCGAACAATTTCTCGCCAAAGCCCATGAACCCGCCGAAGGACAGCACGGCATAGCTGACCCGCCCGGTCCGCATGTCGATCATGATTTCCTTGATGTCGCCGATATCCTCGGCCGCCTTGTTGAATACGTCATTGCCGATGAGCGTCTCGGCGCCCATCAAATGCGGACCCGGACCATGGCTGGTATCGGGGCCGGAGGGTGTGCCTGTTTTTACCTTGTAGATGCCGTAGGAATCGCGCTCTTCGTAGTTCATGTCTATCTCCAATAAAAGATGGCAGGGAAATGTCGATGCAACATGCCACGCAGCGATACCCTGTCCTTAAAGCCTAGAGAACAGCATTCGCATCGTCTGTTCGACAGAGCACACAAGCCCGGTAACGACTCAGGCGTTGAAGTGCTTTGCGATAAAGGACCACACCATGCGCGACGCGTCGGGGCCGCGCTCATCGCTGTACGGCTTGTTGGCGGCGCCACCACTCCAGGCATGGGCCAGTCGGCTGACCAGCACCAGCGTGGCGACCGTTCTGTCCCGACGCTTGAAATCCGTCACCGACATTGGGTAACGCTTGCCGCGTTGCACGCTGCGGGTTGTGCCGGCGCGGGCACCGGCCGCATAGGCCCAGGACTGCACTGCGGCCTGGCCATTCTGCGGCGATACCACACCGTCGGCCTCGCCGTGAATCACCAGCAAAGCCGGCCACGCCGCCGCCATCGTCAGCGGCGTGGCAGCGAGCGGCGAAGTGGTGCGACGGCCGCGCATGGCGCCCACCGCCGACAGTGTCGAATGGGCGGTTCCCGGCGGAATGCCCGAATGCATGACCACCGCCTTGAAGCAGGTGGGATGCAGCGAAACCACCAGTGCAGCCATGCTGGCCCCGGCCGACAAACCGGCAATTGCCAGGCGGCTGCTGTCGACCGGATGGAGCAGGCAAACCTGGTCGACCGCCTGGATGATCAGCCCCGCTTCCCGATAAGCCCGGCCGGATGCCGTGTCGAACCAGTTCCAGCAGCCCTGGCCGTTGGCCAGCCGATCCTGTTCCGGGTAGAGAACGAGAAAGCGCTCGCGCATCGCGACACGATTCATCCGCGTGCTTGTCGCAAAGGCATTCGCATCCTGGCCGCAACCGTGCAACATGACCAATAGCGGCAGCCGCTCTCCGGTCTTGATGTCGGGCGGCTGGTAAAGCCTGAAGCGGCGTGCCCCGGCTGCGCCCGTGACGAGGCTCTGGCTCCAGGCGCCAGGCCCCGTTGGCGGCGGGGATTTTAGGGCAGCCCGCTTGAGCGACTGCTTGAGCGCCTGCGTTCCGACCTTGATCGTACTGCGCGCAACAGCCGTCATGCTGCGCCGAAAGATGCCCGTCCACGCCGAGGTACGCCTGCGTTTTCTCATGCCCGCTCCGCCCATGTTGCCCGGCTGCTCAGCAGCCCGCCGGTCGTCGGCCACCTGGATTTCATCGGTCTTTGGGCCGACAGAGATCGGCCTTGAGCGGAATCGTGCTGGCGGATTCGGCGACAGACTCCGGCTTGGCGGACAAAGCGAAGGAATTTTCCGGATGTTCCTGACCGGCAGCAATCACTGGACGCTGGATCGGCGTCCAGCAGGTGCAGCCAATCTCGGTTGCTCGATGGAGAGCCGGCTTGCGGCTAGATGTTTCGTCGTTTTTCATGCGTCCTCCCTGAACATGCCAATTCCAATATAGGCCAGCGCGTCTTCAAATGCTTGCCCGGTTGGTCGCCGATCAAGTTGTTGGCGCACCGTCCGACACAAATACAAGATGCCAGCAGCAATGCACGATCTCTGTGCGATACCGCACATAAGACAAACGCCGATCTATGTGCGCTGGCGAACGGAATCCCGCTCAATGGCAGCGCAATTTATAGCTTCGTCCGACATGGGGCACTTCGCCTTGTTGGTCAGACCTGTCCTCAGTCAAGGAGACAAGCATGAATCCATCGTCAAATATTCCCCGACGCCCGTTGCGCACCATCCTGTCGATGGCCTTGCTGTTTCTGGCGGCGGCCGGCCTGCATGCAGAGCCGCTAGCGATCACCCTGAGCGGCGCAGCCGAGGTGCCTCCAGTCGTCACTTCAGCATCCGCCTCGGGCGAAATCACCGTGCTGCCGAACCGCAATATCAGTGGCAGCATCAAGGTGACCGGCATGGTCCCGACCAAGGCCCACATTCATGAAGCAGCTGTCGGAAAGAATGGGCCGCCGATCATTACCCTGACTTTCTCCCCTGACAACACTTTCGCCGTACCCGCCGACAGCCGCCTGAGCGAGGCGCAATTCAACAGCTTCACGATGGGCAACCTGTATGTGAATGTGCATAGCGCGCAATACCCGGATGGGGAAATCCGGGCCCAGATCCCCGGCAAACCGATGCGCCTGGCCCAATGAACGACTTTGGCAGCCTGCTCCCTGAATCACTCGGCTCCCGCTTCCTTCAACTTTCTTGTTAAGGAAATGACATGAAAAAAATTGCCGTAATACTGGCCGCTCTCGCCAGCCTGTTAGCGGGCTGCGTGGTCTATGACGACCATTACCGGAACGATGGCCGATACCGCGGCGAGCACGACAACTCGACCCATCGCGATCACGACCGCGACCGAGATGGCGTTCAGGATCGGCAGGACAGGCGCCCGAACGATCCGGGTCGCTACTGACGCATGAAGACCGTTGCTCAACTGGCCAGCCTGTTTCCCCGCGCCGAGCAGATTCCGGCCGACTGCCGCATCCTGGCCCCGATCCACCAGCGTGCCATCCTGATCAATGGCGAAATGCGCATCTGGAAAGGCGAAACGCGCGCCGTGCATTCGCCGGTCTGCGTCAGCGACGACGACGGCCGCCTCAGTCATGTCGAACTAGGCAGCGTGCCGGTCACCGGCACGGCCGAGGCCGACGCCGCGCTGGCTGCCGCCGTTGCCGCATACGATCACGGCCGCGGCGACTGGCCGAACCTGTCGGTCGCCCAGCGCATCGCCTGTGTCGTCGATTTCACCGGCCAGATCGTCGCCCGCCGGCGCGAGATCGTGAACCTGATCATGTGGGAAATCGGCAAGAGCCAGGCCGATTCGCAGAAGGAATTCGACCGCACCATCGATTACATCCGCGCCACCATCGAGGAACTGAAGCGCCTCGACAACAGCAATTCGCGCTTCGAGATCGTCGACGGCACCATCGCTCAGATCCGCCGCTCGCCGGTCGGCATCGCGCTGTGCATGGGGCCGTACAACTACCCGATGAACGAGACCTTCAGCACGCTGATCCCGGCACTGATCATGGGCAACGTGGTGCTCTTCAAGCCGCCGCGCTTCGGCGTGCTGCTTTATTACCCAATGCTCGAAGCCTTCCGTAGCGCCTTTCCGCCCGGCGTCATCAACATCGTTTACGGCCAGGGCCATGTCGTCGTGCCGCACATCATGGGCTCGGGCAAGGTCAATGTGCTGGCCCTGATCGGCTCCTCCGAAGTGGCCGACCAACTGAAGAAATCACACCCGAAGACCAACCGCCTGCGCGCCATTCTCGGCCTCGGTGCAAAGAACGCGGCGATCATCATGCCGGATGCCGACATCGAACTGACGGTCAAGGAATGCATCACCGGCGCGCTGTCCTTCAACGGTCAACGCTGCACGGCGATCAAAATGATCCTGGTGCACCAGTCGATTGCCGAAACCTTCCTGCGCCGCTTCTGCGAGGAGGTCGCCAGGCTGGCGATCGGCATGCCCTGGGAGCCGGGCGTCATGCTGACGCCGCTGCCCGAGATGGAAATGGTCGCCTACATGAACGAATGCATCGCCGACGCGGTGGGCAAGGGCGCCCGCGTGATCAATCCGGGCGGTGGCGCGACGGTCGAGACGCTGTTTTATCCGGCGGTGCTTTTCCCGGTCAGCGAAGGCATGAAGCTCTATCGCGAGGAACAGTTCGGGCCGATCATCCCGGTCGCCACCTTCGAGGACATCGAAACGCCGCTCGACTATGTGATCACCTCCGACCACGGCCAGCAGGTCGCCATTTTCGGCAGCGACCCGGGGCAGATCGCCTCGCTGGTCGATACGCTGGTCAACCAGGTCTGCCGGGTCAATATCAATTGCCAGTGCCAGCGCGGCCCCGACGTCTTTCCCTTCGTCGGGCGCAAGGATTCGGCCGAAGGCACGCTGTCCGTGCACGACGCCCTGCGCGCCTTCTCGATCCGCACCATGGTCGCCGCCAAGCAGACCGAAGCATCGAAAAGGCTGCTCGATGCCATCGTGCTCGGCAACAAATCCAATTTCATAAATACCCACTTCATCCTCTGAGGCCGGCAGGCCTATTCCGGCCAACCGGGAACCAGCGGCTTGCTCCGTTGTCCAGCATCGACAAGGCTTCACGGGTGGAGACCACCATGAGCAGATCGGATATCGGGGTCATCGGCCTCGGCGTAATGGGCGCCAACCTCGCCCTCAACCTGAGCGACAAAGGCTACCGCCTCGGCGTCTATAACCGGACGGCAGCGGTGACGGCCGAATTCGTCGTGGCCCACGGCCAGGGGCGGGACCTCACGGCCGCCGACACCCCGCAGCAATTGGTCAGCCAACTGGCGCATCCCCGGGTCATCCTGCTCATGGTGACGGCCGGCAAGGCTGTCGAGGCAGTCATCGAGCAACTGTCACCGCTGCTTGCCCCGGGCGACATCCTGATCGACGGCGGCAACTCGCATTTTCGCGACAGCAACCGCCGCTGGCGCGAACTGGGCGCCCGGGGCATTCTCTTTGTCGGCATGGGCATTTCCGGCGGTGAAGAAGGCGCCCGTCATGGCCCCTCGCTGATGCCGGGAGGTGCTGCAGCGGCCTGGCCAACTATCCGCGAAATGTTCCAGGCCATCGCGGCCCGGGTCGATGGCGTCCCGTGCTGCCAGTGGCTGGGCGACGGCGGCGCCGGCCATTACGTCAAGATGGTTCATAACGGCATCGAATACGGCGACATGCAACTGATCGCCGAAGTCTGCCACCTGCTGCAACACACCCTCGGCATGCCGCACGATGCGATGGCCGACACGTTCGCGGCGTGGAACGCCGGTCGTCTGGAGTCCTACCTGATCGAGATCACCAGCCACATCCTGCGCCAGCGCGACCGCGATGGCAGCCCGCTGGTCGACAAGATCCTCGACCGCGCCGGGCAAAAAGGCACCGGTGTCTGGACCGCGCAGGATGCGCTGGAACAGGCCGTACCGCTGACCCTGATCGGCGAGGCGGTGCATGCCCGGATGCTGTCGGCGCGCAAGGCCGAACGTGTCGCGGCCGCCGCCCTGCTCGGCAGCCCGCCGGCGGTCGTCCCGGCAGCGGAACGGGCCGCCGCGGTCGACGCCCTGCACGATGCGCTTTACGCCGCAAAACTGGTTTCCTACGCCCAGGGGTTCATGCTGCTCCAGGCCGCCGCCGAAAGCGAGGGCTGGGCCCTGCCTTACGGTGAGATCGCCATGCTCTGGCGGGCCGGCTGCATCATCCGCAGCCGCTTTCTCGGCGACATCAAGGCCAGCTTCGCCCGCCAGCCGGCGCCGCCCAGCCTGCTGCAGGACCCTTACTTTGCCGGCGAACTCAAGGCGGCCGAAGCCGGCTGGCGAAAGGCGGTGATGCTCGCCGTCGGCAGCGGCGTCGCCGCCCCGGCCCTGGCCTCCGCCCTCGCCTTCTACGATGGCTACCGCTGCGCCAACGGCTCGGCCAATATCCTGCAGGCCCAGCGCGATTTCTTCGGAGCACATTCCTATCAGCGTATCGACCGCGATCCGGCGCAACGCTTTCATACCCGCTGGCTGGGCGATGGCGGCGAGGAGTTGCTGCCATGAGCTGCGCCACCGAATCGCACGCCTACGTCATTTTCGGGGCCACCGGCAACCTGGCCAAGATCAAGCTCCTGCCCGCGCTCTACCAACTGCACTGCCTGGGCTACCTGGCGCCCGGGGTGAAAATCCTCGGTTGTGGACGTACACCGCATGAACGCGATGGTTGGCGCGACGAAGTCCGCAAAATCCTGAGCGATTCAGGCACCGGAACCGGCAGTTGCCTGGAAGGCTTCGTCGAGCGCCTCGACTACCTGATCGGCAGCCTGCAGGATGCCGCCTTCTACCAGGCGCTGGGCAACTGGATCGGGACCGGCGAGTGTGCCAGAAACGTCATTTTCTACCTTTCGCTCAGCCCCGGGCTCTACGTGCCGGTCACCGTCGGGCTGGCGCAGGCCGGCCTGCTGGCCGAAAGCAACGGCTGGCGAAGGGTGGTCGTCGAAAAACCTTTCGGTCACGACCTGCAATCGGCGCGTCACTTGCAGCACGCCCTGAATACCCATCTCGAAGAAGAGCAGATTTACCGCATCGATCATTACGTCGGCAAGGAGTCGGTCCAGAATCTGCTGGTGCTGCGCTTTGCCAACATGATCCTGGAACCGCTGTGGAACCGTCATTACATCGATCATGTGCAGATCACCCACGCCGAGACCGTCGGCCTTGAAGGACGCGCCAGTTACTACGACGGGCACGGCGGGGCAACGCGCGACATGATCCAGAGCCACCTGTTGCAGGTCCTGGCGCTGCTGGCGATGGAACCGCCAGTGTCGCTGGAAGCGGAGTCGCTGCGCGACGAAAAGGTCAAGGTGCTGCGCTCGATCCGCCCGCTGGACATCACGCAACTGGCCAGCCACGCGGTGCGCGCCCAATATGCCGGCTACCATCAGGAAGCCGGCATCTCCCCGGGTAGCCACACCGAAACCTACGCCGCGCTCAAGCTCTACATCGACAACTGGCGCTGGCGCGATGTGCCCTTCTACCTGCGCACCGGCAAGCGCCTGAAGGAGCGCCGCTCGATGGTCGCCGTCCGCTTTCGCGAACCGCCGATGCAGTTGTTTCAGGGCACTGGCGCCGCCACCGTCCACCCCAACTGGTTACTGATCGGCATCCAGCCGGACGATGTCGTGCGCCTGGAAATATCCGCCAAGGTTCCCGGCGTCGAAACGCGAACCCGCCAGATCTCGATGGATGCCAGCGTCGGCAATCCCGGCGAGCGCAAGGCGGACGCCTACGAAGACCTGCTGCTCGACGTCATCGAAGGAAACCGTTCGCTGTTCCTGCGCTACGACGAAGTCAAGGCAGCCTGGAGTGTCGTCGATCCGGTGATGCAGGCATGGGCCGAGGATGAACATCCGCCGCTGCAATATCCGGTCGGCAGCTGGGGGCCGAAAGCGGCCAGCCAACTCTTTGGCAAGGCCGGCCAGGAGTGGCGACAAAGCCTGAGCTGCAACGGCGAAGCCGATGTTGCCGGCTGACACCCGCCTGCTGGTCGATGCCGAGGCCGTTGCCGCCGAAGCCTGCCGCCTGATCGGCCGCGCAGCACAGGACGCCATCCGGCAACGCCGGGTCTTTCGCCTGGTGCTGGCGGGCGGCAATACGCCACGCCGCTGCTACCAGTTGCTGGCCGCGACCGAACAAGACTGGCCCGCCTGGGAAATTTTCTGGAGCGATGAACGCTGCCTGCAGGCCAATCATCCCGAACGTAACGACCGCATGGCGCAGGCTGTCTGGCTGGCACAGGTACCGATTCCAGCCGCCCAGCTACACCCGATTCCGGTCGAACTCGGCCCGGAAATAGCGGCCGCACGCTATGGCGCCTTGCTTGCCGAAGGCCCGCCTTTTGATCTGGTATTGCTCGGCATGGGCGAGGATGGCCACACGGCCAGCCTGTTTCCGCAGGCCGCAGCGCAAGACGCCCCGGTAATCGCCGTGCATGGCGCACCGAAACCGCCGGCGGAACGCGTCAGCCTCAATTATCAAAGCCTGCAAACCTGCCGGGAGCAGCTAGTCCTCGTCACTGGCGGCGAAAAATCATCCGCCCTCGCCGCCTGGCAGCAAAACGCCCGACTGCCCATCGCGCGGGCGGTGACCAACAATGCCTGTCTGCTGGTCGATGTCGCGGCGGGTCGTTTGGCTCGACTCAAGCATTAGTGGCGGTGTCCTGGAATTCGCCGACGGCGGCTTCGATGATTTCCCGTGCAATGGCCGTTTCATCCGGCGTTCTGGTCTGCGCCACCAGCACGACCTGACCATTGGCGATCGCATCATGCACCAGATCCGAAAGCCAGCCTTCCTTGTGTTCGATACCGGTGTTGGCACCGGCCGCGGCACCAACAAAGCCCCCCAGGCTGGCGCCCCAACCCAGCATGACCAGAGGTGCAATCAGGGGACTGGCGATGAACAGGCTGACATTCGCCGCAACCAGTGCCAGTTGGGCAAGCGCACCGATGCCGGTACCCACCGCGGTGCCAACGGCACCATCGACGAGGACATTGGTCAGCACTTCGTTGCTCTCGCCTTTGGGTTCGCTAATTGCAGGCCCCGAATCGGCATCAAACAACTGGAGTTGATCGCTTGGCAGGCCACGCTCGACAAGCCTCGTCAATGCCCCTTCGGCTTCCGGGCGGTGGGCAAAAAAGCCCGAAACGTGGTGACGATATTCATCCATGGCAACTCTCCTTGGGATATCCGTACTCGACGGATGACAGTTCAGGCTAGCCGGCATGGCACTCGATGTCTGTGCGTCACCGTACCCATTGGCGAAAGCGCGATTCAAGGCCGGAAAAATCGGGCTATGTCGGGTTCCGCACATACAGTTTTTAAAATGGCGTCTATGCTTTGCATATAGGCAGCGCCATACGTCAAACAATGATGTGCGATAGCGAGCTACCGAGAGAGGAAGCGATGCCACAGCAGTCGACGCAAAGTCCGAAGCAGAACCGTATTCTGGCGGCCCTCACCCCCAATGACTATGCGCGCCTGCAGGATGATCTCGAATGCGTTTCGATGAAACTCGGGCAGGTTCTCTTCGAATCCGGCGACAACGTTGCCTACGCCTATTTCCCGACGACCTGCATCGTTTCGCTGATGTTCACCACCCAAAAGGGGGCCTCAGCCGAACTGGCGATTACCGGCAACGATGGACTGGTCGGCATCCCGCTGGTCCTGGGGGGCAACACCACGACCCACCGGGCGGTCATCCAGAGCGACGGCATCGCTTACCGCCTGAAGATGGAGATCATGCGCTGGGAACTGGACCAGGGCGGCGAACTGCAGCACCTCTGCCTGCGCTACGCCCAGGCCTTGATGACGCAGATGGCGCAAAGCGTGGTCTGCAACCGCCATCATTCTGTGGACCAGCAGCTCTGCCGCTGGCTGCTGCTCAGCCTCGACCGTCTGCCCGGCAATCAACTGAACATGACCCAGGAACTGATTGGTAACATGCTGGGGGTCAGGCGCGAGGCGGTCACCGAAGCCGCCGGGAAACTGCAGGCCGCCGGCCTGATCCAGTACAGCCGCGGACATATCAGCATCCTCGACCGAGCTGGCCTGGAGGAGCGGGTCTGCGAATGCTATGCCGTGGCCAAGTCGGAATACGACCGCCTTTTTCAGTTTCCGGCCGCCATTCGCGTCAAAAACCGGGTCCGCCCCAACCCGGAGACGCTGCGCAAACGTGCCGAAGCGCGCTTGCAGCAATCCGCCCCAGACATCCTGAAAACGCCATGGGACAACACGCGACTGGTGCATGAACTGCAGGTTCATCAGATCGAACTTGAAATGCACAACGAGGAACTCCGTCTGGCCTATAACGAGGCCGACGCCCTGATCGAGCGTTACGCCGACATCTACGACTTCGCCCCGGTCAGTTACTTCACGCTTGACCGGCAAGGCGTCATCATCGACATGAACCTGGCCGGGTCGATCCTGCTCGCCATCAAAAGCTCGCAGAAAGGCCGCTATCGCTTTGCCTCGCGCATCGCTCCCGAGTATCTGGTCGATTTCAATGCATTCTTCGAGCAAGTCTTCCGGGCAAAAGACAAGACCGCCGGCGAGTTCGTGCTGTCGGCCAACGATCATCGCCCCGAGGCAATCGTCAAAATCGAAGCCGTCCCCGATGAAAACGGAGATGAGTGCCGGATGGTCGTCATCGATGTTTCGCCGGCCCGGCAAGCCCAAAAAGCCCTGCAGGAGCGCGAGCAATACCTGCGCGCTGTCATCGACAACTTTCCCTTCATCGTCTGGCTGAAAGATGCGCAAAGCAGCTTTCTTGCGGTGAACGCCCCTTTTTCGGCAAATTTCGGCTGGCCCTCGGCCGATGCCCTGATCGGCAAGACGGATTTCGACATCACCAGCCGGGAACTCGCCGAATTTTATCGGACGGAAGATCGCGCCGTCCTCGAATCCGGCCAGACGAAAACCCTGGTGGAACAGATCGAAACGATCAATGGGCAACGCTGGTTCGAAGTCTATAAATCGCCGATCCATCTTGAAGGCCAACCGATCGGTACGGTCGGCTTTGCTCGCGACATTACGGAGCGCTACGCCGCCGAGCAAGCGCTGAAGAACTCCGAGAAGCGATACCGGAGCCTGATCGAGAAGATGCCGCTTAGCGTCGCCATTCTTCAGGATGGCGTCCTGAAGTACATCAATTCCAGGGGGCTGGAACTGATCGGCGATCCGGCCGGCGCCTGCGTCGGCCAATCCTTCCTGCCCCTGATCCATGAAGCCGACCGTCAATGGGTCACCGACACCCACAAGGTTCACTCACTCGGGGAACTGGAAAACAGCAGCGCCGAGCTCAGGTTGGTGAACATGGCGGGGCGGATCATCGACTGCCTCGTTCATGTCAGCAGCGTCGAATGGGAGGGGCGCGTCGCGGTCCTCGCGATCCTCGAGGACATCTCCGCCAAGAAACTGATCGATGCTGAACTGCACCGTCTGGCCAGCATCGACCCGCTGACCGAACTGGCCAGCCGGCAGCATTTCCTCGACCACGTGGAACAAGCCTTCTCCCGGCTGAAACGGGGCATCGACCGTGAGGTGGTCGTCCTGCGGCTGGACCTCGATCAGTTCCAGACGACCACCGAGAGCCTCGGTGGTCTGGCCGGCGATGCCCTGCTCCGCCTGTTCTCGGCCCTGCTCCGCGACGAATTGCGCAAGGTCGATTTTGCCGGCCGCATCGACAGCGAAAAATTCGCCGTCCTGCTGCCGGAGACCAACCTGTTCGCCGCCAAGGTATTTGCCGAGCGCTTGCGGGAGAAGGTCGCCAGCACGACGATCATCATCGCCGGCCAGCCGGTATCGACCACGATCAGCATCGGCCTGGCCACGATGAACGGGGACGACGCATCGGCCGATGACGTCCTGCTCCGCGCGGAACAAGCGCTGACCCACGCTCACCAAGCCGGCGGCAATCGGACAGCCCCGGCCTGAGCGGCAAGACGACGGCATTCGGTTCAAGAAATTGCGCTCTGTGCGCTACCAGACCGAAACAGACATTGAGCGTAGGCATGATGCAAGAAGGCGTTCTCCCATGACCCCCTTGTTGGACGCCTTTGGTATTTGCCCGGAACAGCCTGCCTGTATCCGGGCATTTTTTTGGGTTATTGCCAGGGGCATGCATAACGCACCGCTAAAGCAGGCGCTGCAACAAGCTGGCCCCCCACTCCTTGAGACGAAGCAGCATGGATCGCTGTTCCCAATGCTCAAGATCGATTGCCTCCGATCCCTCGATGTCCCGGGCAATCAATCCCGACATCTGTTGCGCGAAGTCGCGCCCGAGGACGACCACGTTGACCTCGTCGTTATCGACAAAGCTGCGCCAATCAAGATTGCTTGAACCGACGCACGACCAGACGCCATCGATGAGCGCCGTTTTTGAGTGAAGCAAGGCCCCGTGTCGCTCATAAATCTGAACGCCGGCTTTCAAGAGCATGGAGTAGTGGGAACGACCGGCCTGAAAAACCACGGCCGAGTCCGACTTGCCGGGCAGGATGAGCTTGACATCAACCCCGCGCCCGGCCGCATCGATCAAAGCCTTGAGCAGTTGCGGATCGGGCACGAAGTAGGCATTGGTCAGATGAATCTGCCGTTCGGCATTGCCGATCGCCGAGACCAGGGTCAGGTAGATCGGGCTGTTGGCGTTATCCGGCGTGCTGCCGATAGCGCGCACGATATCTTTGCCCTGCGCCGCCAGTTCGGGGAAATAATCCCTCGCCGCCAGCGGTTTACCGCGCTGTTTCGTCCAGGTTTCAATGAACATTTTTTGCAGTTCGCCGACGACCGGGCCGTCGATCTGCAAATCCGTATCGCGCCAGGCAACCTTGTTTTCCGCAGCTTTTCTGGCCCGCCGATTGGCCGAACCGGATGAATAGACACTGCTGATATTGATGCCGCCCAGGAATGCCGTCCGCCCGTCGACCACCAACAACTTCCGGTGATCGCGATGATTGAAGCGCCATGCCACCTTTGCCGCAAGCGGATTGATCGGATTGAACTCGAGGATATTGATGCCTTCTTGCTGCATGCGCTCGAAGAAGGCTTTTGGCGTATTGATCCCGCCAAAGCTGTCGTAAATCAGATTGACCTGAATACCTCGCCGCTGCTGTGCCAGTAACAAGTCCGCAAACTGGTGCCCAATCTCGTCATCTTCAATGATGTACGACTCAAGATTGATATGGTCGCGCGCCGCCCGGATCGCCGCGAACATCGCACGGTAGGTCGCTGCGCCATCCTCCAGCAGAATTACCCGGTTGCCCAGCATGAGCGGGCCGCCGGCAATGGCCTGCTCCAGCGCAATCTGCTTGTCGAGGATATCGATATCGCCCGACTTGCGTTTCAGATCGGCAACGATGGCGGCATTTTTGCGGGCCGGCAACGGGCCTTCCGCATTTTCGAACCTGGCGGCCTGTTCACCGTGGCGGTCGATAACGGCATCGGTATCGGGCAGCGCGACACAACCTGCTGCAACGAGTAGGAGCGCCGTCGACGCCACAACAAACCTGGCGATGCGGACAAGCATGACTGACCACCTCCGCCCGCCATCGGCCGTGAAAAGGACGACACCACCACCCGCAAGCAGGCTGCCGAACTTTCCTGATGACTCAGCGTGCCGGCGCAGCAGGAACGACGACTACCGTATCGCCCCCCGTCTTGCCTGGCTCGCCCTGGGCCCCGGTCCCGCCAGCCGCTCCAGTTGCCCCGGTATCACCGGTCGAGCCGGTTGCCCCCGTGGAGCCGGTCTGCCCGCTTGATCCGGTGGCCCCAGCCGGCCCGGCCGGGCCGGGAACTGGAACTTGAACGGGAACGTTGACCACCGTCGGTGTCACGACCTTGGGTTGCTTTTCGCATGCGCCCAAGCCCAAGGCGAGCAGCAGCGCTGAAAAAATCGTTAAGTATTTCATCTGGATTCCTCTTTATTGAAAGCACTAACTTTGGCGTCTTTCGATCGCCGTGTGCTGTTGTTCAACAGTACGCCCACGTTCGGCAGGCCTCCGTTCGCTGACACACACAGAAGTGACAAATGCGGTGGATTACCGATAACTGCAATTGAGTCGCGAAAAAACGCGCTATGTGGGCTGGCGCACAGAAACATGGAGAGCGTGGTGCTAAATCTGCATGGCGACAAGTAGCAACTCCTGGCTACTTCGCAGGATCGGAAACATCGTTTTTCAAGCGGCAAGGAAGAAGTCACCATGAACAAAAAGCCGAATGCCGGCATTCTCGTTCCATGACGCAAACTCCGGCCACAGCAGCCAGCGTCACCCGGACAAAGCCACTTGAAGTTGCGCTATCGGGTTCATGGACGGTGCGCGGGATCGGCCGGATCGACAGTGAACTCAATACCCTGAGCATGCCGTCCGGCTCAACCATGGTCATCGATGCCTCGCGCATTGAGGCCTTTGACAGCGCAGGCGCCTGGATCGTGCACAAGCTGCTGCATCGCCTGGGCGGCACTTCCGGCCAGGCTGAAATACGGGACCTGCGGCCGGAGTTCGTCAGATTGCTGGATGTCGTTGGTCAGGAAATTGCCCATCAGGCATCAACCAGCCCACCGGATGCGGTCAAGCCGTTAACGAATCTCGAAGGTCTCGGACACAGCACGGCCGACGCTCTCCAACAAGGGGTGGCCCTGCTGGCCTTTGTCGGTGAATCCAGCATCGCCTTGGGCGGGTGGATTGCCCATCCGGCTCGCATCCGCTGGCGCCCCATTCTCTACAACATCCGCAGCGCCGGCTTCGATGCCCTGCCCATCGTCGGCCTGCTCTCCTTCCTGCTCGGCGTCGTCGTGGCCTATCAGGGCGCCGACCAGCTCCGGCAATACGGGGCCAACATCTTTGTCGCCGATCTGGTCGGTCTTTCGATGCTGCGTGAATTCGCGCCACTGATCACCGCCATCATCGTCGCCGGCCGTTCGGGTTCGGCCTACGCCGCGCAGATCGGCAGCATGGCGGTGACCGAGGAGATCGATGCCATGCGCACCATTGGCATCGCACCGCTGGAGATGCTGGTCCTCCCCAAGGTTATTGCCCTCTTCATCGCCCTGCCCCTGCTCACCGTGTTTGCCGATCTTCTCGGTGTCTTCGGCGGCATGATTATGGCGCGCGCCCAGTTGGCCGTCAGTTATCTCGAATTCCTCGACCGCTTCGTCAAAACCGTCAGTGTCACGGCTTATCTGATCGGTATCGGCAAGGCACCGGTTTTTGCGGCAATCATTGTCACCGTCGGCTGCTTTCAGGGCTTTCGCACCCGGGGTGGCGCCGACAGCGTCGGGCTGCAGACGACGCGCAGCGTCGTCCAGTCGATCTTTCTGGTGATCGTTGCCGATGCCCTGTTCTCTGTTGCTTTCAGCGCCCTGGACCTCTGAGATGAACGCGCTGACACCGGAAACCACGCCCGCCATCGAGATCAGCCAACTGACGACACGCTTCGGTAAACATGTCGTCCATGCCGATCTGGATCTCCTTGTCCACCAAGGCGAAATATTTGCGCTGGTCGGCGGCTCGGGCTCGGGGAAGTCGACCCTGCTACGCGAAATCATTCTGCTGCAGCAGCCGGCCTCGGGTTCCATCAAGGTGCTTGGCGTCGATCTGGAAAACATCAGCGACACCGCCGCCCTCGCCCTGCGCCAGCGCTGGGGTGTCATGTTCCAGAGTGGCGGCCTGTTCGGCTCGCTGACGATCAGGGAAAACGTCGGCCTGCCGCTACGCGAGCATAGCGGGCTGGCTGACCCGCTGATCGACGAGATTGCCGACTGGAAGCTGGCAATGACCGGGCTTGAACCGTCGGTCGGCGCGCAGTACCCGTCAGAACTCAGTGGCGGCATGATGAAACGGGCCTCGCTCGCCCGCGCCCTGGCCCTCGACCCGGAGCTGCTCTTTCTCGACGAACCGACCTCCGGCCTTGATCCCGAGAGCGCCGAAGAAATCGACCAATTGATCAAAAAACTGCGCGACCTGTTCGGCCTGGGCATTGTCATCATCACGCACGATCTCGACCTGTTGTGGCAAGTCGCCGACCGCGTTGGCGTCCTCGCCGACGGCAAGGTGCAAGGCCTGGGCTCGATGGCCGAACTGGCGCACCTCGACCATCCCGCTGTCCGCAAATTCTTCGACGGCCCGCGCGGGCGAGCCGCGCAAAGCGGGGTGAAATGATGGAAACAAAAGTGAACTATGCGGTCGTCGGTGCCTTTGTCCTGCTTCTGGCGACGGTACTGGTCGCCGCCGCCCTTTGGTTGGCCGCGGGGGGCGCCATCCAAAAAAAATACGATATTTACCTGGCGATCGAGGAGGAATCGGTAGCCGGTCTCAATCTGAATGCGCCCGTCAAATACAACGGCGTCGACGTTGGCAAGGTGCGGCAAATTCAGCTCGACCCCGGCAACCCGGAAAGGGTCAATCTGCTCTTCGCCATCGAGCGCGGCACGCCCATCAAGGAAGACACGGTGGCCGTGCTGAAAACGCAGGGCCTGACTGGAATCGCCTATGTCGAACTGAGCGGCGGCGCCGACCATGCGCCGCTGCTGCAAGCGACAGCCGACAACGAGTATCCGGTAATCCGCACCAAGCCATCGCTGAGCACACGTCTGGAAAATGTGCTGACCAGCGTACTCGCCAAGCTGGATGCCTCCTCAAGCCACCTCAACGACATACTCAGTGCCGAAAACCAGGCGGCATTCAAGAACAGCCTCGCCGACATCGCCAGCGTGGCGCACACCCTTGCGGCACGCAAGGAAAGCATCGATGCCGGCCTGGTCGATGCCGCCCGCCTGTTTGCCCACGCATCGCAGGCCTCGGTCAAGCTGGAACCGGCGCTCGACCGGATCGGGCGCGCGGCAGATGCCGTCGAAAAAATGGGCAACGAAGTCACCCGGACCAGTGCCAGCGCAGGCAAGACCATCAACTCGGTAGGTAGCGATGTCGGACGCTTCACTGCCGAAACCATGCCCGAACTGGAACGACTGCTCCGCGAATTGAGCGTCCTGAGCACTTCGCTGCGCCGCCTCAGTGAGCAGATCGAGCGTGATCCGTCCGGTCTGCTGTTCGGCCACCGGCCGCTACCGAACGGGCCGGGCGAGTCATCAGCAGGAGTGAGTCAGCCATGATCAAGCCATCGGTCTTCCGTCTCAAATGGCTGCTGGCCAGCGTACTGTTCGCATTGCTCGGCGCCTGCGGTGCACTCAACCCAGGCCGGGAATCGCAACGAGCCTTTTATTCGCTGGACGGTGCAGGCGTCGTCGATGCACGAATGCTTCCTGCACCATTGCCGGTCTCGATCGCTGCGCCAACGCTGATCGTCAATCCACCGCATGCGGCAGCCGGTTTCGATAGCCAGCGCATCATCTACGTGCGAGAACCGCATCGACTGGAATACTTTGCCAATAGCGAATGGGCGGATACGCCGGCCCGCATGATCGCACCGCTGATCGTCGCCGCGCTTGAAAAAAACGCCACCTTCCGCGCCATCCTCCTCACCCCCAGTGCCGCAGTTGGCGAGCTTCGCCTTGATGTCGAAATCGTGCGCCTGCAGCATGAGTTTGACCGTTCGCCAAGCCAGGTCCGTTTCACCCTGCGCGCTTATCTGATCGATACCGAAACCCGCCAGGTTCTTGCCAGGGAGGAATTCGACGAGAGCGTTCCCGCCCCCCACGACACCCCCTACGGTGGCGTCATCGCCGCGAATAACGCCGTGCAGAAGGTCATGACGCGGCTCGCTGTTTTTTGTACAGAAGCCATCCGAATCAGGCGCCAAACGGCCTCACCCCGACCGAAGAGCGATAACTGATTGCTCACTATGTGCGCTATCAAACAGAGATGGAAAACTTCTCCATCTAGGCTGTCTTCAGGAACGCCCCTCCCGTTTTCTCATGTTTTGCAGCCCGGGCGCGTCGAGTTCCCCTTTGTAATTCTGGAGATCAAAAAAATGAACAACACACCAAGCATCTTGCAAAAATTCATCCTCATTACCGCTACGGCCTTCGCATTGACCACCATCAGCAACGTGACGTTTGCCGCCAGCGCCGAAGACCTCAACAAGGACGCGGCCCAGGCGCTGCAAATACTCTACAAGAGCAGCCCGGTTGCCGAGAGTCTTTCCAAGAAAGCCAAGGCAATCCTCGTTTTTCCGAAGATTCTCAAGGCTGGACTGGTCTTCGGTGGCGCCTACGGTGAAGGCGTTCTGAGCAAGCATGACAAATTCGTGAGCTACTACAACTCGGTTACCGCCACTTTCGGCTGGCAGGCCGGAGCTGAGTCGTATGGCTACGTAGTATTCCTGATGAGCGACAAGGCCGTGAAATACCTTGATGACTCCATGGGATGGGAAATCGGCGTCGGCCCGACGGTGGTCGTGGTCAATGAAGGGATAGCCAAGAATCTCTCGACATCGACTTTGAAGAACGATGCCTACGCCTTCATTTTCGACCAGCAGGGACTGATGGCCAGCCTCAGCATCGAGGGCACGAAAATCAGCCGTATCAAACGCTAGCTAGGCCGTAGTTAAAACGCCTCTCGCCTTATGACGGTCTTGAGTCCAGATGGAATCAAGACCGTTTTTTTATTGCAACCCCGTTCGCACTCCACCAGGCTTGCACTCCTGGTCCGCAGAGGATCATTCCCCCCGACTGACGAATCCCATGCGCAGCGGTCGCCCGGTGGTACCCGCCTGGATGCGCCGATGCTGCCACGCCCCGTCAATTTGTGCCGATATCCGATAGACGGCCGGAGGCAACTTGACATAGAGCAGCGGACCTTCGCTGACCCCGGAAATGATCTGCCGGCCGTCGCGGCCAGCCACGGCGAATGGAATGTCCGCCAGGTAGCTGCCCTGGCGATTGCTGAAAACAATGTGGACATTGTAGGAAGAAGCTGCCTTGCGCATTTCATCGCGCGCCTCCTCACCGATGCCGCCACTCATCCAGGGAATATCGGCTTGCGAAACGCTGGTTGCATTGGATTTTGCATTGTCACCCACCTCGCTGGCTTGCAAGGGAGGACATAGCAAGGCGCCAAGAATGACGGCGATGGGTAACCAAACGGACTGGCCAGCCAATTTAGGATGGCCCCGAGCGAATGTTGCTAGTGCTGGTATGTGCATGATCTGCTCCGAAACAGCCGTGGACTGGCATGAGGAAGTGTCGATTTTTCCCGGCTTGCTCTCCGATACGGCAACCGGTGGAGACCACCGGCTGATGCTGCGGCGCGTGCAGGGTGATTGCCACTCGCTCAACGATATCCACCTCGCTGATGATCATTTCCAGGGGGGCCGTTGCGCTGGTCGCCACGCTGATCGTCCCGGCGATCACCGTAATGCCGCTGGTAACGCGGCGCATATTCGCGCTCGTACCAACTGTTTTGGACGAAATAGACCCGCTCGTTGCAGGCATTGTATTGACTGCAATGTCGGCGCCAGTTTTTGGCGTGGCCGGGAGGCACATTCAGATAGACCGGCGGCCGATTCTCCGGTACCCGGTACACCGCTCTCGGCTGCTGATAAATCAGCTGTGGCGGGGGCGGATAGTCGCCAAAATCGAGTCGGCCGTAAAAGCCTGGCTGGCCGATACTCACCGATACCCCGACATCCGCCGCCTGGGCGGTTGAGGCCGCTAGTAGTAGCGCAATCAGAAATAATTTCATGGTGTTCCTTCTGTTCTTCTCATCAATTCACCTAGCACCTGACGAGAATCCCCGGGCACCATGGTGAAAGCTAGCGGGCAACTACTTCTTGTCGCCCTGGGCGGCATCCTTCATCTTTTCGCCGGCTTTTTCGACCTGCTCTCCGGCTGACACGGCAGCCTTATCGACTTCCTTGCCCGCCTTTTCCATCGGACCTTCCTTTTTCTCGCAGCCATACAGGGCGGTGAGCAAGGCACTCATGGCGATGACCGCTGTCATGGTTTTTCCGTTGGTATTCATTGCGTTCTCCTCGAAAGCATTTGCCAACCCGCAGTTGTTGATGACTGACCGGTCGTACCCGGTCAATCATTACTCAGGCTTACTTGCTGATTTCGTGACCGATGACGCCGGCAACCACAGCACCGCCAACGGTTCCGGCCGCACTGCCACCGGTCAGCACAGCACCGCCGATGGCGCCTGCACCGGCACCGATGGCTGTGTTCTGCCCCTGTTGTGACATGCCGGAGCAAGCCCCGAGACCAATCAGGGCCAACATAACGCCGGCATTAGCCAGATATTTGTTTCTCGTTTTCATCAAACAACCTCTTTCTCGACACACCTGATTTCAAGCCTTGACGGCCTGAGTCAGGCGGTCTTACTACTTCTGGTAAGTGACTTTTGCCTTGTCGAGGCAGCTATCCTTGGCCGAACCGGAATACGTATCGCACTTTTCCTTGGCAACCGCATACTCGGCATCGCTCTTGTCGGCAGAGGCATCCTTGCGGGCATCGCTGGTTTTCTTGCTGGCATCGCCGCGCGCATCAGCCGTCTTTTCATTGGCTGTTGCGTTGGCTTCAGCGGTCTTCATCTGCGCCTTGGCATCGGCTTTTGCGGCAGTTTCCGCGGCCTTTGCTTCCTTTACGCAGACATCCTTGGGGTTGCCGGCAAGATCGTCGCATTTCTCCTTGGCCACGCCATAGTCCGCCTCGGCCTTGGCCACGCGTGCTTCGTAGCGTGACTTCTGGGTCGGCTTGTAGGCGGCCTCAAGGTCAGCTTTGGCGACTTTCTCTTTGCCCTTTGCTTCAGCCATGCAGACATCATTGGCATTGCCCGACAGAGAATTGCAGTGCGCCTTGGCCGTCTTGTACTCGGCTGAAATTTTGTCCTTGCCGGCATTGAAATCGCCTTTCGACATGCCTTCAGCCATGGCGCTGGCACTTAAAGCGAGGGTGATGGCAAGTGCGATCGTGTTGGTGGTGAGATTTTTCATTGGGGTCCTTGATGGTTTGATCGAGAGACCGATGCAAAGGCAAATGAGGCCCGGCATACGGTTTTCTTTGCCAAAACCGCGTAATACGTGAGCATCGCGCGTTGCCGCAGTGCGGGTGTCGCACTGCATTTGGCTCCGATGCACCGAGCTTGGAACAGAAGCCCCTAGCCATCTGTCCCTTGGCGCACATAAGCAGAGATTTGCCTGCTGAATGGCGCAATTGATGCCTGCCTCAGGCCAAAGGCAGAAAGCTCAGGCAGTCACGCCGAACAAGGCACCGACGCCAGCCGTCAAGGCCATCGCCAAGGCGCCCCAAAAGCTGACGCGGGCGATCGCGACGATCAGGGGTGCGCCGCCGGCGGCAGCCGACAAGGCGCCGAGCAGGGCAAGAAAAAGCAACGCGCTGCCGGCGACACTCCAGAACAGCACAGTCGCCGGCACCAACAGGACAACCAGCAGCGGCAGCACCGCCCCCATTGAAAAGGTGGCGGCCGAGGTCAACGCGGCCTGCAGGGGTTTGGCCGTCTGACAGGCCGAGATACCCAGCTCGTCCCGGGCATGCGTCCCGATGGCGTCATGGGCCATCAATTGGCTGGCCACCACATCCGCAATTTCTGAGTCCAGCCCGCGCCCGATGTATATGGCTCGCAGTTCCGCCTGCTCGTGTTCCGGATCGGCCGCCAATTCACGCCGTTCACGATCCAGATCGGCTTTTTCCGTATCAGCCTGCGAACTCACGGAAACATACTCGCCGGCGGCCATCGAACTTGCGCCAGCCATCAGGCCCGCGACGCCGGCAATCAGGATGGTGCTCGAATCCGCCCCGGCTGCAGCAACGCCCAGAACCAGACTGGCCGTCGAGACTATCCCGTCATTTGCCCCGAGCACTGCGGCGCGCAGCCAGCCGATCCGTTCTGTCCGGTGTTTCTCTGTGTGTCGCATGAATATCCTGACTCCAAAGGTAGTTGGATTCCGCTCCCGCAATCTCAGAACTGGAACAAGGCCAGCCCCCCCTCAATACTGGTCTGCCAATGGCGATAGTCAAGGAGCATCTCGCCATCGCCGCTGCATGCTTGTCAGCAACGGCGCCAGCCGCTGCCCAACTGTGATGCAGGTCTGTGTGTCATCGCACACAGGCTTTGCCTGGCGGCGATTTATTGATTGCAGCGGCGGCAGATTCGGGGCACCCTGAAACGGTGTTCGATCCCCCTGATGTCCGCAAGGAAAAATATTGATAGCGAGTTGCGACTGATGTCGACCGTACCCAAAACGCGCCCGCCAAGCCACCCGGCCAATGTCGTTACGCATCGCCCGGCAAAGCTCTTCCCGATTGTCGCGATCGGTGCCTCGGCCGGTGGTCTCGAGGCGCTGGAGCAATTTCTCGGTCACGTCCCGGCCGCCAGTGGTATGGCCTTTATCGTCATCCAGCACCTCGACCCCGATCGCAAGGACATGCTCCCCGAATTGCTGCAGCGGGCGACCAGCATGCCGGTCGAGCCGGCGCGCAACCGGATGAAGGTCAAGCCCGATTGCGTCTATGTCATTCCGCCCAATACCAATATTTCCATTCTGCATGGCAATCTTTATCTGCTCGCTCCCGTGGCACCCCGCGGCCTGCGGCTGCCAATCGACTTTTTCTTCCATGCGTTGGCCGAAGACCGGCGCGAGCACGCCATCGGCGTCATTCTCTCGGGCATGGGCTCAGATGGCACCCTCGGTCTGCGCAGCATCAAGGAATACGGTGGCCTCGTTCTGGTCCAGGAACCGGGCAACGCCAAGTTCGACAGCATGCCGAAAAGCGCTATCGCCACCGGCCTGATCGACATCATTGCGGCGGCCGAAGAACTGCCGTTGCGCATCATCGACACCCTGCATCATGCGCACCATTACCCGCCCGTCCGCCCCGTGCCGGCCACCGAAAGCACGGCCGACAAGACAGCTTTCGAAATAATCTGCATCCTGCTGCGGGCGGCGACCGGCCACGATTTTTCGCTTTACAAGAAAACGACGGTCTATCGTCGAATCGAACGGCGCATGGCCATTCATCAACTTGACCGGATTGCCGATTACGCCCGTTACCTGCGCGAGAACCTGCAGGAAGTCGAATTGCTGTTCAAGGAGTTGCTGATCGGGGTCACCAGTTTCTTTCGCGATCCGGCCACCTGGGCCTATCTTCAGGAACACGTGCTGCCCGGCTTGCTCGCCACCTACCCGGGTGGCGGCACGCTGCGCGCCTGGGTGGCCGGCTGCTCGACTGGCGAAGAAGCCTTTTCGCTGGCGATCGCCTTCCGTGAAGCCATGGACAAGATGCCGCCCCCCGCCCGCTATTCCGTCCAGATTTTTGCCACGGATCTTGACCCGGATGCCATCGAAAAGGCGCGGCGCGGCATTTACCCGGCCAATATCGCCGCGGATGTCGCCGAGGATCGCCTGAAACGCTTCTTCATTGACGAAGGAGACAGTTTCCGGATCGGCAAGGAAATCCGTGAAATGGTGGTCTTCGCACCGCAAAACCTGATCATGGACCCGCCCTTCACCAAACTTGATATCCTCACCTGCCGCAATCTGCTGATCTACCTCGGCGCCGAGCTTCAGAAGCGGGTGCTTCCCCTGTTCCACTACAGTCTCAAACCGGGTGGCGTGCTGATGCTGGGCAGTGCCGAAACGATCGGCAGCTTTACCGACCTGTTCGTGCCGCTGGAGAGCAAGGCACGCTTATTCCGGCGCAACGACAGCCTTACGCGCCCGACATCCCTTGAATTCCCGACCCGCGATCTACCTACAAGAACAGAGTCTCCGATGGAAACAAAGCCCGAACAGGTTCCCGCCAACCTGCAACACCTTGCCGACGAGCTGCTCCTCCAGCAGTTCTCGCCGGCCGCCGTGCTGGTCACCGCGACCGGCGACCTGGTCTATATCAGCGGCCGTACCGGCAAATATCTCGAACCCGCTGCCGGCAAGGTGAACTGGAACATCCACGCCATGGCCCGCGACGGGCTACGCCAGGCGATTGCGCTGGCCATCCCCAAGGCCTTGCGCAGCGGCGAACGGGTGGTCTGCCCCAACCTTTCGGTCGACAGCAATGGCGTTACGCAAATCGTGGACCTGACGCTGCAACCCATTGCCGAACCCGCCGCCCTGCGCGGCATGCTCATGCTGGTTTTCAGGGACGCCGCGACCACAGCGAAACCCCGCGATGCCAAGCCCGGCAAGCGAGGAGAACGGGGTAGCCCGCGTGAAATGGAGCTGGAACAAGCGCTCCTGCAAGCTCACCTGGAAGTACGGACGTTGCGCGAGGAAATGCAGACCTCACACGAGGAGCTCAAATCGGCCAACGAGGAACTCCAGTCCACCAACGAGGAGTTGCAGTCGACCAACGAAGAGCTCACCACGTCAAAGGAAGAAATGCAGTCCTTGAACGAAGAACTGCAGACGGTGAATGTCGAACTGCAATCGAAGGTCGATGAGCTGTCGACGACCAATAACGACATGAAGAACCTGCTCAACAGTACCGACATCGCTACCGTCTTCCTGGATAACGCACTACATGTCCGCCGCTTCACCACCCAGGCGACCCGCCTGTTCAAGCTGATCCCGAGCGATCTCGGCCGCGCCTTGTCCGACATCGTCACCGACCTCGATTACCCCGAGTTCCGGCACGATGCCGAGGAAGTGCTGCACACGCTGGTTTTCTCGGACCGGGAGGTGTCCACCCGCGACGGCCGTTGGTTCCAGGTCAAGATCATGCCCTACCGAACCCTGGAAAATGTCATCGACGGCGTCGTGATCACTTTCAACGACATCAGCCGTGCCAAGCATCTGGAGGCTGAACTGCGGACTTTTGCCACTGAGAAAAAGGGTTAGTCCCTGGCCTGAACCCCGCAAAGCCGACGCGCTCGGTGGCTGCCAGCCGGGAAGCCGATCTTGTGAGCGAGATCAAATTATTGCCAGAATAGTCGAGTAAGCTACTCAGCTATAGCCAAGCTCATATCCACGCCCGTGAGTAAAACACCGACCTTTTTCAAGTCGCCTGAAATGGCAAAAAAATTTCCATTAAACCCCAAACATCCCGAGCGGACCTGTTGGGGATGCGACAAATATTGCTCGGTGAACGCATTGCAGTGCGGAAACGGCTCCGGTCGCACCCAGCACCCGTCCGAAATGCTCGGCGAGGACTGGTACACGTGGGGCGATTGGGGCATCGACCCGAACGAGCAGCCCGAAACGAATACTTAGTTCTACTTTGAGCAACAAAAGGAGAGCCAACTATGGATGACAATCTGCAAGCGGTTTCTTCCCTCGGCGACTTGATCGTCGAACACACGGCCGACGCGCTCATCTACTCGAATCGCGACGGCATCATCGAGCGCTGGAACCCCGCTGCCGCATCGATGTTCGGCTATACCTTCGACGAGGCCTGCGGCCAAAGCCTCGACCTGATCATTCCCGAACCCCTGCGGGCCGCGCATTGGCGGGGTTTTGACGCAGCGATGAGCAATGGTTCGACGCGACTGCACGGCCGCCCCACCCTGACGCGGGCAGCGCACAAGTCAGGACAGACGCTCTATGTCGAAATGAGCTTTGCGCTAGTCAGCGACGAACCCGGAAAAATTATCGGTTCGGTCGCCATGGCGCGGGATGTGACCGAACGTTTCCTGCGCGAAAAGGCGGCCCGCCAAAGCAAGTAGGCTATCGCCCGTGGCCGGGCGAGCAAAGCTCACTCCGGCCCTTTTAGTGGGCCATGACTGTGGAAGCCGTAGCCATCGTCGGGGACGCTATCCAGTTCAGCCTTTTTCTGGGCGACCTGATCGACTTGCTTGTCCCAGTAAATATGCCAGCCTTTGTGCTGGTCCTTGACCACCTCCGGGTGTTCCTCGAGAAAGTGGTCGATGAAACGGGTGTGATTGGAAACAAAACCCCGATCCATGACGCCATGGCCAGACTTGTCGCCGTATGGGTGAAACAAGCTGTTGAAAAAGTTGTTCATGGTGCATGCCTCCACCTGATTTAGGGCAATGATCGGATTGGGAAAGAAACAAAACTCTCCATAGGTTCGAGTTGATATAGGTCCGCTTGGTTCGGTCGATGTGCATTTGAGTCGGCCTGGAACGATGAATAGGGACGTCGGTCCAAGTTGCGAAGGAGGCGAGCCATGCTCAAGGAAGCCACCAAACTCGACGAACTCGTCAGTCGCGAATATCAGCACGGTTTTCATACCGATCTGGAAACCGACACGCTCTCCCAAGGCCTGAATGAAGCGGTGATCCGCCTCATTTCAGCCAAGAAGGAAGAGCCCGAATTCATGCTCGACTGGCGGCTGCAGGCCTACCGGCACTGGCTGACGATGAGCGAACCCGGCTGGTCCACGATCCACCACCCGCCCATCGATTACCAGGCGATCAGCTACTACTCGGCGCCCAAATCCCGCCAAGATGGCCCGCAGAGTCTGGCCGAGGTCGATCCCGAACTGTTGCGGACCTACGAAAAGCTCGGCGTGCCGCTGCAGGAGCGGGAAATTCTGGCCGGGGTTGCGGTCGACGCGGTTTTCGACAGCGTTTCCGTCGCCACCACCTTCAAGGCCAAGCTGGGGGAACTCGGCATCATCTTCTGCTCCTTCTCCGAAGCCGTGCGTGAACATCCGGCGCTGGTCCGCCAATACCTCGGCTCGGTGGTCCCCTACACCGACAACTATTTCGCCAGCCTGAACTCGGCGGTTTTCTCCGACGGTTCATTCTGCTACATCCCGCCCGGCGTCCATTGCCCGATGGAGTTGTCCACCTACTTCCGCATCAACGCCATCAATACCGGCCAGTTCGAGCGCACGCTGATCATCGCCGACCGCGACAGCTACGTCAGTTACCTCGAAGGCTGCACGGCACCGATGCGCGACGAGAACCAGTTGCACGCCGCGGTGGTCGAACTGATCGCGCTGGAAGGGGCCCAGATCCGTTACGCCACGGTGCAGAACTGGTACCCAGGCGACAAGGAAGGCCGCGGCGGCATCTACAACTTCGTCACCAAGCGCGGTGAATGCCGGGGCGACAATTCGCGGATTTCCTGGACCCAGGTCGAGACCGGCTCGGCGATCACCTGGAAGTACCCGAGCGTGATCCTGCGCGGTGACAATTCGCAGGGCGAGTTCCACTCGGTCGCCCTGACCAGCAACTACCAGCAAGCCGACACCGGCACCAAGATGATCCACCTCGGCCGCAATACGCGCAGCAATATCGTCTCCAAAGGCATTTCGGCCGGCCATGGCCACAACGCCTACCGGGGCCTGGTCAAGATGGCCAAAAGCGCGGTCGGCGCCCGCAACTACAGTCAGTGCGACTCGCTGCTGCTCGGCGACAAGTGCGCGGCCCATACCTTCCCCTATATCGAGGTCAAGCATCCCTCGGCCCGGGTCGAGCATGAGGCGACCACTTCGCGCATCGGCGAAGACCAGTTGTTCTATTGCCAGAGCCGCGGCTTGTCGGCCGAGGACGCCGTGTCGATGATCGTCAACGGTTTCTGCAAGGAAGTCTTCCAGGAACTGCCGATGGAGTTCGCCGTCGAGGCGCAAAAGCTGCTCGGGGTCAGCCTCGAAGGCAGCATCGGCTAGGCACGGCCTCCATCATGCTCGACATCCGCAACCTGCACGTCAGCGTCGACGGCAAGCCCATCCTCAAGGGGCTGGACCTCAGCGTCAAGGCCGGTGAAGTCCATGCCATCATGGGGCCGAACGGCTCAGGAAAAAGCACGCTGGCCCATGTGCTGGCCGGCCGCGACGGCTATGTCGTCAGTGCCGGCGAAGTCCTTTACCAGGGCAGCAACCTGCTCGAACTGAGCATCGAGGAGCGGGCGCGGCAGGGAATCCTCCTCGCCTTCCAGTATCCGGTCGAAATCCCCGGCGTGGCCAATGTCTATTTCCTCAAGGCGGCGCTCAACGCGCTGCGCCGCCATCGTGGCCAGCCCGAACTCGACGCCATCGACTTTCTCACCCTGATCCGCAGCAAGCTGAAGCAGATGGAAATGGACGAGAGCCTGCTCTACCGGCCGGTCAACCAGGGCTTTTCCGGCGGCGAGAAAAAGCGCAACGAGATCCTCCAGATGGTTCTCCTCGAACCGACGCTCGCCCTGCTCGACGAAAGCGATTCGGGCCTCGACATCGACGCCCTGAAAGTGGTCGCCGCCGGCATCAACGGGCTGCGCAGCCCGCAGCGGGCGATCGTCCTGGTCACCCATTACCAGCGCCTGCTCGATTACGTCGTGCCGGACCAGGTTCATGTCCTGGCCGACGGGCGCATCGCCCGTTCCGGCGGCCGCGAACTGGCCATCGAACTCGAACGCACCGGCTACGGCACGCCGGCGGATCATCAGGGACGGCAGGCGGCCACGCCATGAACGCCCGCGTCCCCGGCTCGGCTGCCGATTACCTGGGCGCCTTTCGGCGAATTTCGGGCATTTTGCCGGGCCAGCATCTGGACTGGCTGCGCCAGGCCCGGGCCGAGGCGATTGGTCGCTTCAGCCAGCAGGGCTTTCCGACACTGCACGACGAGGACTGGAAATACACCAGTGTGGCGAGCATCGAAAAAGGCCGCTTCAACATCCTGCCGACCGCCAGCGACAATTTGCTGGCCCCGCAGGTCGCCCTCCATGCCCTGCCCGACAGCCATCTTCTGGTCTTCGTCAATGGCCGCCTGGACCCCGGACTCTGCCGGCCGGGCCGCCTGCCGCCGGGCACCGTGTTGAGCAGCCTGGCCTATCAGCTCGAGCAGGATCAGGATTGGCCGGAGGATACGCTGGTCACCTACCCGCCGGCCTCGCCCTTCGCCGATCTCAATCTTGCCTTCATGGCCGACGGCGCCTATGTCCGCTTGCCGCCTGAAGCGACGCTGGCCGCCCCGATCCAGTTGCTGTTCATTACCAGCGAGGCCAATCTCGCGGTCCAGCCGCGCAATCTGCTGGTCGCCGGCGCTGGCAGTTCGGCCAGTATCGTCGAACAGCATGTCGCCCTCGGCGAGAGCAGCTATTTCACCAATGCGGTCACCGACATTCTCGTTGGCAGCGGCGCCACGCTTGAACATCACAAGGTCCAGCAGGAAAGCCCGGCGGCTTTTCATATTGCTACGGTCAACGTCTCGCAGGTAGCAAAAAGCCGGTTCACCTCGACCTCCTTCTCCCTCGGCGCCCGCCTGGCCCGGACCGGCATCGCCGTCAAGTTCCAGGCCGAGGACGCCCATTGCACGTTGGATGGGCTTTATCTGAGCGATGGCCGCCAGCATGTCGATCACCATACCTGGATCGACCATCAGAAACCCCGCTGTACCAGTCGCGAACTCTACAAAGGCATCCTGAACGGCGCGTCGCGGGCCGTCTTCAATGGCCGGGTGGTAGTGCATCCCGATGCCCAGGGCAGCGATGCCCAGCAGACCAACCATAATCTGCTGCTCTCGGAAAACGCCGAGATCGACACCAAGCCGCAACTGGAAATCTGGGCCGACGACGTCAAGTGCAGCCATGGCGCAACGGTCGGCCAACTGGACGAGGATCAGGTTTACTATCTGCGCGCCCGGGGCATCGGCGAAACCTCGGCCCGGGCGATACTGACCCGGGCCTTTGCCAAGGAAATCATCGACCGGGTCGGCCCGCTGTCGCTGCAGGAGCGGCTGGATCAGCTACTGCAGGACAAGCTGCCGCGGCAGTGAGAGAGCCAAGATGCTGACCGCCTTGAATACCTCGCCGACCGCCAGGCTTCCCGCCCTCGATGTCGCCCGCCTGCGCCAGGACTTCCCGATCCTGCAGCGCGCAGTCCATGGCCAACCGCTGGTCTATCTCGACAATGCGGCAACCAGCCAGAAGCCATGGTCGGTGATCGAGGCCGAACGGCACTATTACGCCCACTACAACGCCAATATCCACCGCGGCGTGCACCAAATGAGCCAGGAAGCGACCGAGGCCTATGAAGCGGCACGCGACCGGGTGCGCGATTTCATCCACGCGTCGAGCCGCGAGGAGATCATCTTCACCCGCGGCACCACCGAGTCGATCAACCTGGTGGCAAGCAGCTTTGGTCAGCGCCTGCAAGCCGGCGACGAAATCCTGATCACGGAAATGGAGCACCATTCCAACATCGTCCCCTGGCAACTGCTTTGCCAGCGCAGCGGCGCGCTGCTGCGGGTGGCGCCGATCGACGATGCCGGACAACTCTGCGTCGAGCAATTCGCCAAACTGCTCGGGCCGCGGACCCGACTGGTCGCGCTGAGCCACATGTCGAACGCCTTGGGCAGCATCAACCCGGTCAAAAAACTGGTCAACCTGGCGCATCAGGTCGGTGCCGTGGTGCTGCTCGATGGCGCGCAGGCCGTCGCCCACCTGCCGGTCAATGTGATGGATATCGACTGCGATTTCTATGCCTTTTCCGGCCACAAGCTGTACGGCCCGACCGGTATCGGCGTGCTCTACGCCCGGCGCGCCATCCTTGACAGCATGCCGCCCTACCAGGGCGGCGGCGACATGATTCGCGAGGTCCGTTTTGCCGGCTCAAGCTGGAACGACCTGCCCTACAAGTTCGAAGCCGGCACGCCCAATATCGCCGGCGGCATCGGCCTCGGCGCTGCCCTCGACTATGTGGGTGGCGTCGGCCTGGCAGCCATCGCCGCCCACGAAAGCGAACTGCTGCGCTACGCCACCGCACTGGCCGGCGAATTCCCTGGCCTCACCCAGATCGGCACGGCTGCCGACAAGGGCGCCATTCTGTCCTTCACGCTGGCCGGCATCCACCCGCATGATATTGGCACCATCCTCGACAGCTGCGGCGTCGCGGTACGGACCGGCCATCATTGCGCCATGCCGGTGATGGAACATTTCGGCGTGCCGGCCACGGTGCGTGCCTCCTTTGCGCTGTACAACACCCGGCATGAAATCGACACGCTGTTTCAGGGGCTGACCAAGGCCCGGGAGATGTTCGGATGAGTACTGAACTGCGCGATCTGTATCAGGAAACGATCATCGACCACGCGCGCCGGCCGCGCAATTTCGGCCCGCTGCCCGAGGCCAGCCACCAGGCCGAGGGCTTCAACCCGCTGTGCGGCGACCGCCTGACGCTGCGCCTGAAAGTGGTCGGCGGCTTGATCGAGGATGCCCGCTTCGAAGGTGTCGGCTGTGCCATTTCCACGGCCTCAGCCTCACTGATGACCGAGGCCCTCAAAGGCCTGAGTGAGCAACAGGCCGAAACGCTGTTTTTGGGCTTCCACAGCATGTTGACCGGCGGAATCCCGGTCTCCGGCTCGCTACTCGGCAAACTGGAGGTACTGACCGGTGTCCGCGAGTTCCCCAGCCGGATCAAGTGCGCGACGCTGGCTTGGCACGCGCTGCACGCCGCCCTGCATGCCGAAAATCAACCGGTCAGCACGGAGTAAACAGCATGGGATTTCGCCAATGGCTGAGCAAGGCCGAACGAACCGAAGCCGAACGTCTGCCGCCGCGCAGCGAACTGGAAAGCGACATCATCTTCGTCCTGCGGACAATCTACGACCCGGAAATTCCGGTCAACATCTATGACTTGGGGCTGATTTACGAACTCAAGGTCGATCCGGAGAACGGCCATGTCCTCATCCGGATGACGCTGACAGCCCCCGGCTGCCCGGTGGCCCAGACTTTTCCCGAAATGGTGGCCGAGACGATCCGCGAAGTCCCCGGGGTCGAGGATTTGCAACTCGAATTGGTCTGGGAACCGCCCTGGTCGAAAAACATGATGAGCGAGGCGGCCCGCCTGGAACTTGGCTTGCTGTGAAGGAGTATCAGCGATGAGCGAATGGACCGATGTCGCAGCCGAAACTGACTTTCTCCCGGGTAGCCGCTGTCAGCTGGATGTCGATGGCGTGGCGATGGTCGTCTTCAATGTCGATGGCCATTTCTACGCGATCGAGGATCTGTGCAGCCATGAGGCCGAAACGCTTTCCAACGGTCAGTTGTGCGGCCTGGAAATCACCTGCCCCGCGCACGCCGCCCGCTTTTCCCTGGTCAACGGGGCAGCCCTGTCGCCGCCCGCCTACGAGCCGATTCCCGTTTTCCCGGTACGCATCGAAAACGGCCGGGTGCAGGTCAGGGACAACCGCTTCGACTGAAGCAGAAAAACAAGTCATCACCAACCGGAACGTGCCGCCCCTCGAACGGGTCCAATGGAAGTGACCAATGAGGGCTGCGCGATGCCTTGTGTGCTACTGCTTCCGCCCGGGGTCCGTGCCGAACTTGAAGCACAGGCCGCTACCGGCTATCCCGACGAAACCTGCGGCTTGCTGCTCGGCCTGAGCAACTCTGTCCGCTGTAGCGTCGTTGCCCAATATCCAGCCCACAATCTGAATCGGGAGCGGGCCAACGATCGCTTCGTGCTTGATCCGCAGGATTATCTCGCGGCCGAGGAGTTTGCCGAGGACACGGGCGTCGAAGTGGTCGGTGTCTGGCACAGCCACCCGGACCACCCCGCCCGCCCCAGCGAAACCGACCGGGCGATGGCCTGGCCCGGCTGGTCTTACCTGATCCTGTCGGTCACGGCAGGAGAGGTTGTCGATGTACGGTCCTGGCGCCTCGCCGGCCGGGAATTTTATGAAGAGGAGGTTCACCATGGCTGAACATCCCGGCGAACTGGTCGTCATCCGCATTCCCACCCCGCTGCGCAGCTATACCAACGGTGCCGATCAGGTTGCCGTGCAGGCGACCACCGTCGGCGATGCGATCACGGCGCTCGGCGACGCCCATCCGGGCATCCTGGAGCGTGTCGTGGCGCCCGATGGCAGCCTGCGCCAGTTCGTTAACATCTATCTCGGGGCTGACGATATCCGGGTGCTGCATGGTCTGGTCACCCCGTTGCCGGCCGGTGCCGTGCTGGCCATTGTCCCGGCCGTGGCCGGTGGTGCCGGCGGCAAGGAGCGCCGGTTGAACGAATTGCGCACCGTCATTCCCGAGCTCGCCCCGCTGGAAGCCTTCGGCAGCCAGGTTCGAGGCGGCGTACTGATCGACATCCGCGAAGCCGACGAAATTGCTCAGGGCAGCCCGCCCAACGCCCTGCGCCTGGGCAGGGGCTTTCTCGAACTGCGCATCGAGGGCCTGGTTCCCGATTACGACCAACCGGTGATGACGCTGTGCGGCGGTGGCGTGCGTTCGCTGTTCGCCGCTGAAGCCCTGCGGCAACTGGGTTATCGCCAGGTCGCCTCGGTCATCGGCGGCTATAGCCGCTGGAAGGCCGATGGCCTGCCCTGCGAGTTGCCGCAAACCATGAGTAACGAAGAAAAGGAACGCTACAGCCGGCACCTCTCCATGCCCGAGGTAGGTGAGGCGGGCCAGGCCAAACTGCTCGACAGCAAGGTCTTGCTGGTCGGCGCCGGCGGCCTCGGTTGCCCGGCCGCACTCTATCTGGCGGCTGCGGGCGTCGGTACGCTGGGAATTGTCGATGATGACCGGGTCGACCGCAGCAACCTGCAGCGCCAGGTGCTGCACACGCACGGGCGCATTGGACAACTCAAAGTGGATTCGGCGCGGGCCAGCCTGCTGGCGCTGAACCCGGGCATTCATATCGAGACTTATCCGGAGCGCCTGACCAGCAGTAACGTCGAACACCTCTTTGCAGGCTATGACCTGGTGGTCGATGGCTCCGACAATTTTCCCACCCGGTATCTGGTCAACGATGCCTGCGTCAAACTCGAAATACCGAACATCCACGGTTCGGTGTACCGCTTCGAGGGCCAGGTCACGGTCTTCTGGCCAGGCTACGCGCAACGGCGTGGTCCCTGTTACCGCTGCCTCTACCCGGAACCACCACCGCCCGAACTCGCCCCATCCTGTGCCGAGGCAGGCGTTCTGGGCGTGTTGCCGGGTATCGTCGGCTTGCTCCAGGCCACCGAGGCGATCAAGCTGCTACTCGACCTCGGTGATCCGCTGGTCGGCCGCTTGCTCTGCTACGACGCCCTGCCCGGCCGCTTCAGCGAATACACCCTGCATCCCGACCCAAATTGCGCTTACTGCGGCGACCATGGCGCCTTTCCCGGCTACGTGGACTACACGGCCTTCTGCCGGGCTGCGGCATGAGCGCTGCGGCCCTGCTCGCAGCCGTCGGCAACACCCCGCTTGTCGAAATCCCGTTTGCCGCCGAAGCAAACGCTGGGGTTCGACTCTTCGCTAAGCTGGAAAGCGTAAACCCGGGCGGCTCGATCAAGGACCGGCCGGTTGCCAGAATGCTGCTCGAAGCGCGAGCCAACGGCCATCTGGCCGGCCAGCGCCGCCTGCTCGACTCCTCGTCAGGCAATGCCGGCATTTCCTACGCCATGTTCGGCGCAGCCCTCGGCATTCCGGTAACCCTGGTCGTCCCGGGCAACGCCAGCGCCGAACGGCTGGCCCGAATTCGCGCCCATGGCGCCGAACTGGTGCTGACCGATCCGATCGAAGGCTATGACCACGCCCTACATACCGCACATCGGCTGGCAGAGGAACAACCGGAACGCTACTGGCTGTGCGACCAGTACGCCAACCCGGCCAACTGGCAGGCGCACTATGAGGGAACCGGCGAGGAAATCCTCAAGCAGTTGGCCGAACGCGGGCTTGGCACGCCCGACGCCCTGATCGTCGGCGTCGGCACCGGCGGCACGCTGACCGGAATCGGCCGCCGCCTGCGTCGCGACAACCCGGAGTTACTGATTGTCGCCGCCATCCCCGAACTTTTTCCCGGCATCGAAGGCTTGAAACCGCTCGGCCATCCCGGCGACATCGTACCGGCGCTGCTCGACCAGAATCTGATCGACCACCGCGAACCGGTCACGCTCGACCAGGCCGCCACCATGTGCCACCGCCTGGCCAAACTCGGCCTCTACGTCGGCCCCTCGTCAGGTGCCTTCGTCGAGGTCGCCCTGCGCGTGGCCGCTGCTGGCGAACGGCACCTTCTGGTCACCGTGCTTAGCGATACTGGCGAACGCTATGTTTCTACAGGGCTTTGGCATTAAATCCGGGGGCACCTCAGACAGGCTCGTCTTTGGTTTTTGAGCTTTTTTGCGGGTCGACCGCAGGACTCGTCCCGATGCGGGTCTCACCGAGATTGTTGCACGCATGGTGAGTGATGGCGGTGATCAGGAAGCGGCGCTGCTCGGCCATATCCCGGTCGTGTTCCGGGTGATCGGCCAGCAGGAAGGTGGTACCCGGCGCAGCGGTGCGGACGCTGCCTTCGCCGTGAAATTGCTTGAGGCGCGCGTCGATTGCCTGGTGCTGGTTGTTCAATATGCGCTCGCCGTGGGCGGCGTTCTGCGGGAGGTTCGAGAGCGTGCTGTAATCCCAACTGCTCGCCTTGCTCTCGCTGGTGTTGAGCTGACGCATGCCATGCCAGCGGTCGAGGCAAGGGTGGCACCGGCCTGGGTATAACGGATGCGAGCCTGGGCGTTGTCGATGAAGACACCGTTATGGTCGCTGATGACCAGCGTGTGGCTACCCAGGCTGTCGCCCGTATCGGCCTTGTGCTCAAACCAACAAAAGAGTCCTTCTTCGGCAAGCAGATGCTTCAGGAAGGTGAGATCGCTCTCTCGGTATTGCACGGTCATGCCGCGTTTGGGGTAAGCGGCGGGGTTGGATAGCCACCATTGCCAGTCGGGAAAGTGTTTACCTTGCGATTTCCAGTCGGACAGGAGTTCGTCGAAGCGAATTCGGCGGCGGACCCAAAGCAGCGCTTTGGGGATGTCCGCTGGAATGAGGCCGCAAGAAGCGGCATGGGGTGAGATCGCCTTCTCAACGCTTGCAATGCTTCGGGATTTCCTTGGCTTCTTCATCGTTTGGCGCCTTGGCGAAGCTGAAGTAGCAGTGATGGGTTCCGTCGTCCAAATCCGGCCACTTCGTATGAATCATCACGTTGGTGATGCGCCAGCCATTTTCGGATTTGGTCAGGAAATAGAGGTTGCGACCAAGGTCGAAACTCGGTGGATTTGAGATTTTCTTGTTGCCGGCGGGGAATACTTCTACCTTGGCTCGGTTTCCCGATACGACGGGGGGTTTGATGTATGAAAATGGAATATCATCAATTCTTATATCCGATGGCATATCTTCGGCGCCCAAATATGGATAACGGTTTGGTGCATCACACCCAACAAATCCTGTTTTGATGTCTCGTTTTCTAACCACTGGTGGGTCAAAGAACTCGTTAAGTAGCTCGCATTTTTTTTGTGGCTGATATTTCCCGACTTTATTTGGTACACGATTTCTGAGAAACGGACTGCCGTCCTTCTTAGAAAACTCCCCAAACTCAAACGTATCCGGATCATACGAATACATCTTCTCAACAAACTGCTTAACCTCTTTCTGCTCTGGCGTCAGCGTATCGGCCGACCAAGCCATGCCAGCGACTAGCAGCGACAGCAGTCCACAAACGGTTTTCAGATAACATCCCATTGCTTATTACTTATTAAAATAAATTTTGCATTAATTTTCGTGCAAAAAGCCCCTTGGCTAGTTCGTTAATTAGGTGTCAAATTCGGTCCCAATGGCGGCTCGCCAAAATCCGTACAACGATATATACCAAATGTGCTGTTATGCCTTGATTTCAAAATCTCGGCATTCTTTTGACTGACATAGCTATCGCAAATTCGTGCGCCATAGATTAGCCACCCATTATCCGAAAATCGCAAGACCCATTCTGTCCGCGCAACAACAAAATCGCGTTTTTCGTCACTAGGCATCATTTCAATAGCGATTTCGGCACGCTCATCATTTATTGATGTAGTAACTATTTTATATTTTGGGGCAGGGTCGTAGCTCCCTTCAAAATTTAACTCGTAACCAGGGTAGCGAGTTAAAAGAGGAGGGAGTTTGCAAAGTTGAGCCCCACCATCCTTTAAGGTTTTTGTTGAGAAATATTTCTTTAGAAGGCGGCACCTTTTTTCAGGGAAGTATCTTCCAGAAAACTCACCAGCATCAATATTGGCCTCGCTTTCCTTGTAAAATGATCTAATCACCTTTATTGCCGTATCAAGATTGGCTGCTTGCGCTTCCGCATGAATTGCCCATAGTGAGAAAAAAAATGGAATAAAAAATCTCACCAGTTGCCTCATATAAGTCCTCTTTTGGCTTGCTCGTAATATTTGTTATAGATTTCCATAAATTTATTCTTGCTTAATCCACGATCCTCGCCAGCCCCAGGTAAGCAACTCCATGTGTTTTTCAGCTTATTGATTGCTGAATCGATGTCGCCACGTCTGATATCGCTGAGGGCACTATTCTCACCATTATTGCCCTTCCAGGGATTTTCCCCCATCAACGCAACGGCTAGACGATCTTGTGCCATTTTGTCAAACTTCTTCCCTCCCTCTGGAATGCAAACAATATTTTTTTCCAATAAATCCTTCCAAGTATCGTGCTTGAATTGATACGCGCCAGCGGAACTTTTGTCGTTGTCAAATGCAGAACTTTCGTAAATAGCAGCCCAAGGGTGCTTTTTGTCGTCGCTGAAACGTCGCCCTGACGTACCGGGGACTGCGGTATTAAGTAGAAAATAGCGTTTAGCATCGTCTGCCTCTTCGGTACATTCACGTTCACGTAGACACCGTAAAAATGCCTTGATCCGCCAAACTGGTTCTACGTCGTAGATTTTTCTATAAATTCCAATAACGTTATAGCGAGTCCAATTAGGGTGACCTGATTTAGGAATGTGATCGCTAATATAGTTGGTATAACTGCGGATATCGATGTGACCATGATTGGGATAATTGTTGTTTTTTCGCTTTTTTTCTTTATTCCAAGTAGCCTCTGACCACGTATAGACGATGATGTCACCAGCTGCGGCCCAGCGTAAATCAGGCACTTCTTTCGTGACCTCCCAAAATCCCTTGGCGATTAGCGCAGGACCTGCCTTGCTAGCCGAATCCTGCATTGAATAATGATCCGCTTCACTTTGCGCCGTGCTGGTTTTGTTGTCCGCCAAAATGCCGCTGACAATCTTGCAACGACTCAAAGCAACTTTGACATAGGTGTAGCACAACCCCTTGGGGGTTTCACTTTCCTTCTCTTTTTTTGCATGCTTAAACGACCCCTTTCCCATCGAAGCCAGTACCCCGGCAGTCCCTTCCGTATAGAGGTACTCCGTCTGCTCCCGCGCAAACGCCAGCAATGCCTCGACCTTCTTGACCATCTCGGCATCGACCTTGACCGGTGTGGCCGGCACGGTGCCACCTTTCGCAGAGGAGGCAGGCGTTCCCCACAGGTTGAACGTGGGCATGCGCCAGCTGTTCCACCAGTCGATAGCTTTCTGGGTAATCACGGCCAGCGGGTTGCCGTTTTCGTCGCGACCTTTTTCCAGTTTGGGTTTGACTTCTTCCTTGCCGGAAATGTGTTGCGGCGGCTTGTCGGCTTGTTGCTTGGCCTTGATTTCAGGCGCCTTGGGTTGTGCTTTGGGTTTGGGGGCTGGTTTAGGCGGTTGGGCATGTTTGTCGTTGTCGGCAGGCGCAGGCTTGGCCGTCTCGGCGCGTTTGGTTTCTGCCTCACCGGCTGGTTGCGCAGTCTCGTTTGGCTCGGATTCTTTCGATGCAGCACTCAGATCGCCAAGATCACCCTGCTCCGGCTTCGGGATGCGCTCCTCGGCGTTGCCCGCTTTGCCTTCATGCTTTTCTGTAGTTGTCTCGACCACAATGTTGGGGCTAACTGCTGTCAAAACGCCATCGCTCGACGGCATGCAACATTCGCCTATTTTTTTGTAGCTTCCGTCAAAACGCTGGACGGCTATGCTCAGTGTGTCTCCGGGAGGTGCTTCGATGGGAGGAATGGCGCCATCGGCATCGGTGCGGGCCAGTAGCTCTCCGCCTTCCCAGCGGATGGCAACGCCCATTTTCGCAATGGGCGAGCCGTCCAGTGCAAGGAAGTTGATATCGAGCGTCGGCGGATTGGCATTTTTCTCGCTCGTGGCATCTTCGGATGGAGGGCCATCCTGTTCCTCCACGGTTTCGGCGCTTGCCTGGTCGTCTTCGAGCAAGGCGGCATCGGTCTGTGCATTCATCGTAGGTTCTCGCTCAGAGGTGGTTTACATCCTGAAAAAAGAGCCAGTCGCCCTGGCTGATGACGACTTTTACTTTTTCCGGCTTTGTCGTTGAAATGGCGCCAGTTGAGCCGTCCGCGCTCAATTGTCCGGCAGCGATTTTTTGTCCTTGTTCGTTGTATGCCTCGTAAGGCATTGCCGCATACAACGAACCACTTTCAGGGTCGCCACCAATTAATCCTGCGACATTGATGCGCTGACTATAGGTTGAACGTTCACTCGCCTCGCTTTGAACCAAATTCAGTTCGTTTGCAGCGGGGGAACTCGGCAACTCCACTGCTGCACTCTTCGGCCCCGTCCAATCCTTCTTGCTCGCCTTGAACTCCACCTTGTTCGGCGCATGCAGTTCGATGTTGCCGCCTTCGATTTTCAGGTAGGCCCCTTGGGCAGTCGCGAGGATTTTCTGTTTGGCACTGGCATTGAGGCTGCCGTTGGTGCTGGCGAAAGTCACTTTCTTGTCGGCGGCAGCGGTGGTTTTGCCGCTCTGGCTTTGCAGGCTGACCTTGCCGCTGGCGGCGTGCAGGTGGATACCCGTTTCTGTGTTCGGTTTCTTTGGGTTGCTGGCCTTGCCGACGGTAAACAGCGCGATGCCGTTTTTCACCGCCAGGCTGTGGTTGCCTTGGGCGATCAGGTTGCTGTCCTGGCTGCTGGCGATGCTGAGGTTTTTTCCGGCGGCCAGAATATGGCTTTTCGGGGTGAGCAGGGCGATGCCGGCCGGCGCGCTGTATTGGAGGCGTGGTTCGCTCCAGACGGGCACGGTACCGGTGCCGCCCTCGACGGTTTTGATGCTGCCGTTACTGGCGGCCGTGCTGCCTTTGCTGGCCATTGCCGACGACGATGGCGGTCAATGTGCCGTTGATGGTCGGCCGCGGATGGACCATGCGGCCATGGCTGTCGGAGAGTAGTGGACGCCAGGGCAGGCTGGCGCGGATGGCGGTGATCTGGTTGCGATAGAGGTCGACCGTCTCATCTTTGGTTTTTGTGCTTTTTTGCGGGTCGACCGCGGGCATCATCCCGATTCGGGTCTCACCGAGATTGTTGCGGCCATGGTGGGTGATGGCGGTGATCAGGAAGCGGCGCTGCTCGGCCGTGTCCCGGTCATGTTCCGGGTGATCGGCCAGCAGGAAGGTGGTGCCCGGTGCTGCGGCGCGGACGCTGCCTGCGCCGTGAAACTGCTTCAGGCGCGCATCGATCGCCTGACGCTGGTTGTTCAACATGCGCTCGCCGTGGGCGGCGTTCTGCCAGGCATATTGACCGGGGTCATGCCAGGCCACGGTGCGCGGCACGGCACCATTGTTCACCGTGCTGGCAGCACTTTGCGGGCGGTTCGAGAGCGCCCGGTAATCCCAACTGCTCGCCTTGCTCTCGCTGGTGTCGAGCTGACGCAGGCCGTGCCAGCGGTCGAGGCTGTCCTCGGCGAGGGTCGCGCCGGCCTGGGTATAGCGGATGCGGGGCTGAGCATTGTCGACGAACACGCCGTTATGGTCGCCGATGACCAGCGTATGACTGCCCAAGCTGTCGCCCGCATCGGCCTGGTGCTCGAACCAGCAAAAGAGCCCTTCTTCGGCGAGCAGGCGTTTCAGGAAGGCGAGATCGCTTTCGCGGTATTGCACGGTCATGCCGCGCTTGGGGTAAACGGCGGTATCGGCCAAAGCCCAGCGCCATTCAGGCACCAGCTTGCCTTGCCCTTTCCAGTCGCCGAGCAATTCGTCGATGATCTCGACGACGCTCTTGTCCTGAAACAGGAAGTTGTCTTGGTTGTACCCTAGGAAGGCCAGCCAGGGTTCGAGGGTCAGCTGGTAACGGGCAAAACCGCCGTTGGCGCCTTCCCGGACCAGCCGCGTGATGTGGCCGTGGAAGGGACGCAGCGTGGTCCGCGAGGCGGCTGTTTGCAGATCGAGCCGGGCCGGCTGGCCAAGGAGTGCCGTCAAGGACTGCTGGGCATTGCTCGACAACACCGTCAGTTCGATGCGAAAACCGGCATGCTCGGCCAGCGGGCCGAGGGCTTCGTCGATGCGTGCCGTTTCGGCCAACAGGGCGTTCGCACCGGCCGGCGTGCTCAGGGTCAGGAGCCGGTCGCTCTGGCGCCAGCCGGCGCCGCCGGCGATCAAATCAAGGATGCTGTTCATGTTCCTGCGGTCAACGAGTGAAATGGGGCAAAAAGCGCGGGCGGCGACTCAGGAGAGCGCCCAGAAGCGAACTTCAAGCGGGTGCTTGCCTTCGGCGGCAGCACAGACCGGCCCGGCATTACGGCCATCGAGCAGCGCCATCGAACCACCTTGCGGCCCGCTGCCCTGAATGAAAGCAACGATGCCGCGCCGGCCGAACAGTGCGTAGCAGACCTCGGCCATGCTTTTTTCGAGCGGCATGATTTCCGGCGCGGTATGGCGCACGGCAAGCCACTCGGCCAGCCGATTGGCGCCATGGCAGACCTTGCGGCCAGCCAACGGTCCGGCCTCGATCATTAGCGAGCCGCAGACCGGCGCCCCGCCGCTCAATAGGGCCAGGCTGGTCAGCACTGCCCCGTTGCGGACATAGCCGGGCGTTCCCGCCTTCTCGGCCCAGCCCAGGCTGTTGAACAAGCTGTCCGTCTCCAGCGCAGCGTAGCGCCGGTAAGCATTGGCAAAATTGGCATAGTTCAGATTGAGCATGCGTGAGCCTCCGGATGATGGTCGGAAATCGCGATTTACTTGATGGCGTACTTGAACTCGCCGTTCTTGCCGGCCCCGACCTTGATGCGTTCGACGGCCGCGCCGTCTGCCATGCGGGCAAGCACGACTTCGGCAATTTCGGGCAACAGCGTGCCGTTGAGAATGTGATCGACGTTGCGCGCCCCCGAATCGACCTCGGTGCAACGGGCCAGCACCGCTTCGACCAGCTTGTCGTCCCAGACGAACTCGGCCTTGTGGTTGGCGGCGATACGGTCGCGGATGCGGCCCAGCTTGAGTTCGATGATGCTGACCAGCACCTCGTCCGAAATCGGGTAATACGGGACGACCTTCATACGCCCGAGGAAGGCTGGCTTGAATGACTTGAAAAGTACCGGGCGCAAGGCGTCGGCCAGTGCATCGGCGGCCGGCAGTTCCGCCGCCGGCTTGTTCAGGCAAGCCTGCATGATCTGGGTCGAGCCGACGTTGCTGGTCAGGATGATAAGCGTATTGCGGAAGTCGATTTCACGACCTTCGGCATCGTCGAGCACGCCCTTGTCAAAGACCTGGAAGAACAGCTCGAGCACATCGGGATGCGCCTTTTCGACCTCATCGAGCAAGACCACGCTGTAAGGGTTACGGCGAACCGATTCGGTCAGCACACCGCCTTCGCCATAGCCGACATAGCCCGGCGGTGAGCCCTTGAGGCCGGACACCGAATGCGCCTCCTGGTACTCGCTCATGTTTATGGTGACCAGTTTTCGCTCGCCGCCGTACAGGATGTCGGCCAGCGCCAGGGCGGTTTCGGTCTTGCCGACACCGGACGGGCCGGCAAACATGAAAACCCCCTTCGGCTTGTTCGGATCTTCGAGATTGGCCCGGGCCGTCCGTACCCGCTGGGCGACCGCTTCGAGTGCATGGTCCTGGCCGATCACCCGTTCCTGCAGCAAGGGTTTCAGGTTGAGCACGGTCTTGATCTCGTCCTTGACCATCTTGCCCAGCGGGATGCCGGTCCACGCGGCAATGATCTCTGCCACCACATGGCCGTCGACCTGCAATGGCACCATCGGCGACTCGCCTTGCAACTCGCGCAGGCGGGCCAGCGCCTTGTCCAGTTCGCTGTCGCCGGCCACCGCCTCTTTCTTCCGCCCCCTGGTTTTTGCCTTTTCGGGCAGGTCGACCGCAGGACTGTCGTTTTCCAGCGCCCCACGCAGTTCCAGAATCCGGCTGACCAGGGTTTTCTCCTCATTAAAGCGGGCCTTGAAGATCGCCAGATCGGACTCGACTGCCGCCATCTGCGCCTTCAATTCCTTGATCCGCGTATCGTGCCAGGCACCACTGGCTGCCTCGCGCTCGAGGGCGGCCAGTTCGGCGCGCTCGCGCAGCAGGCGCTTGTCGGCTTCGTCGATCAGGGCCGGTGTCGCACTCTGGCCGAGGGCCACCTTGGCACAGGCCGTATCGAGCACGCTGATCGCCTTGTCCGGCAGTTGCCGACCGCTGATGTAACGATGCGACAGGCGTACCGCCTCGGTCACCGCCTCGTCCAGAACCCGAATCGCGAAGTGCTGTTCCATCAAGGGCACCATGCCGCGCAGCATTGCCGAGGCCAGGACCTCGCTCGGCTCCTCGACCTTGACCACCTGGAAACGGCGGGCCAGCGCCGCATCCTTCTCGAAATACTTCTTGTATTCGGCCCAGGTCGTCGCCGCCACCGTGCGCAACTCGCCGCGGGCCAGGGCCGGCTTAAGCAGATTGGCCGCATCGTTCTGGCCGGACTGGCCGCCGGCGCCGATCATCGTATGCGCCTCATCGATGAACAGGATGATCGGCTTCGGGCTTTTCTTGACCTCGTCGATGACATTCTTCAGACGGTTTTCAAACTCGCCCTTGACGCTCGCCCCGGCCTGCAACAGCCCCATGTCGAGCGTGTGCAGTTCAACGCCGAGCAGCGGGGGGGGCACGTCGTCAGCGGCAATACGCAGGGCCAGCCCTTCGACGACCGCAGTTTTGCCGACGCCGGCCTCACCGGTCAGGATCGGATTGTTCTGCCGGCGGCGCATCAGGATATCGATCACCTGCCGGATTTCACCGTCGCGGCCGATCACTGGATCGACCTTACCCTCCCGCGCCCGCTGCGTCAGGTTGGTGGTGAACTGGTCGAGGGCCGGGGTCTTGCCGGCATGCGCACCGGCCGCGAGCAAGGGGTTGCCCGCCTCTTCTCCCGCCTCGGCGGCGGCCATGCCGGCCAGTTCGGCTGCTTCGGCCGAGCCTTCGGTGATCGCGTCAAAATTATGCTTCAGCTCGTCCAGCCGGACCTTGGCCAGCAGTTTCGAACCCCGGAACGCCAGTTGTGATAGCTCCGGCTCGGTCAGCAGGGCCAACAACAAATGGCCGGAGCGAATCCGCGGCAAGCGGGCATCCAGCGAAGCAAGCAGCCAGGCCTGTTCGAACAATTTGAGGATATGCGTCGAGAAAACCGGCGTCCGGGTATTACCGCTCTTGAAGCGGTCGATTTCCTGGCTCAGCTCGCGCTCCAGACCGCTCTGACTGATGCCGCACCGCTTGCCGATCACCAGTAGATCGTTGCCGGGCTGCTCGAGAAGCGCCATCAACAGATGTTCCAGATCAACCTCGTAATTGCTGCGCGCCATGCACAGGCTGGCGGCGCGCTCAGCCGCCTGGCGGCAGGTAGTGTTCAGTTTGCTGATCAAGGTCTTCAGTGAGGTGCTCATCGCTTTGCTTCGTGATTAGTGAGTGAAATGGGTGAGATAGCGGGTATCGCCGCGGTCGACGCTGGCCGGGTGGCTCAGCACGAAGCTGTCGTAGCCGAGGCGGCAGCCCTGGGCGGCCGAAAGCACAGCCGGTTTGACATCGGCGGCGCGCAGGATGGGACAGATTTCGTACTCGAACTGTCCGCCGGTGGCCAGCGTCAGCAGCTTTTCCAGCGCGGCGGCCAGTTCGCCTTGCGGCAGGAAGGCCATATAGCGCGCGTGGCACAAGGGGCCGATGTGAATACGAATGCGCAGATTGCGCTGCCAGACCCGCTCACCGAGCAGCAAACTGCCACCCAGTGCCATGTTGCGCGTGCCCAGCGCGGAGCGCTGATCGGCCGGTACGACATACCAACTGCCGACAAATTGCTCGACCTCGACCGTCTCCCGGAAGTAACCGCCAATCACCCGCTGCAGTGACTCGGCAGAAACCGGGCGCTGGCGCAGCAGGCCGGCAAAATAGGCGATCGACTCGTCATCGATGGCCCCCGGCGCCTCGTTCAGGCGGGTGCGCAGCGAATCAAAACCCAGCCCGGTCAGCGCCAGGACAAGCGGCAAAAAGCGATTCTGGCGATCCGTTTCGTACTGGATGGCCAGCTTGTACTTTTTCCAGGCGCGATAAAAATGGCCGACCGCCCGGTTGCTAAACAAGTCGAGGAAAGCCCGGCCCGATTCATCACGCTTGAAACGCTCATGGTTGATGACCTGCTCGGTATAGTGAATCGGCAGCGTGCCATTGACGCCCAGCATGCCGATGAAACTTGGCGTGATGGCAACCCGCTCCAGCTCACCGGTTTCCAGCCCTGCCTCGTCTTTCCGGTAAGCGGGAAGCATTGCATCCACCTGGCTCGGCGCAAAGCCGAGGCGCAGCGAATTGCGGAAACGTATCCGCTCGCTGACCACATTGGCCCCGCCGCCCCGGGCATCTTTGCGGAAAAAAATCTCATAGAGACGCACGAGCTGGAAGAACTCGTAGCGCTCGGGCGCCTGCAGGCTGTGCTCGACTAGACCAGGATCGAGTCGCCGTTGCGGGGTACGCATCGGATCAGTTCCTCTCCGGTTCGTTTCGAGATCACCACCAGCTGGATGAAGCTGTTCAGGCTGACGTAAAGGCTGAGAAAGCGGTCGATGCAGCGCGCAAAGACATCAAGGCCGCTGCCGACGAAACTCGATTCGTCGATGGTCAACCGGACCTCCTGGCCTCGGATGAAGCAGGCAAACGGCTTGCCGGCCATCCACACCGTTTGGTCCCGTTGTTCGATGCCCAGGACACCTTCGATCTGACGCCGGCTGGCGGCGGTTCGCGGTAGATCGTAGAGGGCCAGCATTTCCTGAAAGGCAGCCAGCCCATTGGCGGACAACGACAGATGGTTGAGCGAGAGGTGCGAGATGATGCGCCACTGCCCATCGCGCCGATGATCAAAACGACAGGGCTGGCTCGGCTTTCTCAACAGCTTGATGGCGCGCACGCTGGAGCCGCCCTCGAGAAAGAGGTCACCGGAAGGCAGGCCGACCGACATCAGGGTCGGCAAATCGCGATTGGTACAGGTCAGTTGCAGACTGAGCACGTCGGTCTTCGGTTGCACCGGGTCGAAATCGGCATCGACGATCGACAGCGAGGTTTCATAGCCGGGGCTGGTCTCGGCAACCATGTGATCGCGCTGGGCATACCAGTAATAGCCGTTTCGCTCCGGCGTTTCGCCATGGCGCAGCGAGAAGAAGGCACGGAACTCGGTAATCGATTCGCCTTGCGGCGTTTGCCGGACACGCCGTACCGAGTCGATCGAATAGACGTCATAGGCGTAGGCCCGCCGACCATCCGCGACCACCGGATAGGCCGTCTGCCGGTTGCTGATCCGGATCGGATCGCCGCGCTGGGCGAACAGATTGACCACCGGGACGCAGCCCAGGCGGAGATTTTGTGCGCTCAATGTCTGCAGCAAGCGGGAGGCATCGCTGTCCGCACGCAGATCCCCCAGCGCAATATGCAGCGTTATCTTTCCTTCGGCGAGCAGTCCGGACGGAATATCCGCCATACGGATGTCGAAAAAATTGAATTTCTCGGGAAAACAGAAATATTCGGTCAGGTAACGATAGGCACCGTGCGCCGTATCCGGCATTTCGATCAGGCTTTCGTCATCGGCAAAGCCGACCTCACCGATCAGGCCGGCACGAGCGATACGCCAGCGTTGATCGGCCCCGACCGCATAGACCTTGAGCGTGCGCAGGAACAAGGCGTCGCGCAGCGCCGAAGCCACCGAGGGTTCGGCGTCGATATAGAGCCGCAACTTGTCCACTTTGCGAAAGCCGGCTTCGGTATTAGCGCCGCGCAACGACAGGGCAAAAGAAAGAATGGCATTGCAGCCGACCGGCAGGCGGACCTCGCTGGGCGCACTGGCGATCGGATCGAATAAAAACTCGCCGATCGTTACCGCTGCCAGTTCAACATCCCAGGCTGTTCTGAACTTGCAGGCAGCCCCCTTGATCGGCCTCGACAGCAGTTCGGTGCCCCGCTTGACGGTCGCTATTGACGACAGGTCTCCTGCCGCATGCTCGAAATGAGCGATCGAGCAACTCGGAAAGGGCCGCAAATAGTGCGGATACAGCACATTCAGCAAGGCTTCGGTGAATTGCGGATAACTGTCTTCCAGCTTTTTCGAGACGCGCGCCGTCAACAGTGCGAACGACTGGATCATCCGTTCGACATGCGGGTCATCGCAGCCTTCGCCCGACAGCAATAACTGGGCGGCAAGCTTTGGGTAACGCTCGGCAAACTCACGGGAATGCTGGCGGAGAAAGGCCAGTTCGCGTTCGTAATAAGGAAGCAGGTCTTCCAATTAGGCTCCCAGCCGCGGCCGATGCCGGGTAACGGAATATTGCAGGCTGGTCGGTTGCAACAGCGCGTCGAAACTGACCGGCTCCTGCGCCGGGCGGACCACCAGTACCGCATTGATCGAAAAATAGAGGGCGTTCACCGTCTTGCGATGCAATTCAAGATCAACGCGAACCTCGCGCAGACGAGGCTCATGGGCGGCAATCGCCGCCTCGATCGAGGCACAGATTCGCCGCCGGTCATGCACGTTCGCCAGACTGAGTCCGGCGAAATCGGCCAGGCCGAAACCGGCGACCGAACGTACGGCCAGGGGAAAGGCCTGATCAAATCCTTCATCAAGGATGACCCGGGTATTCAAAAGTGCTTCCAGATCACGGGCAACCGAGTCTTTCAGTTGTTCGAGCGACAGACGACGCCGTGCCGCGCCGACCGGCAGGTCGTCGAACAGTTTGTCAAAGAGGGAAGGCTCGAAACCCTTGATCATAAAAAACGGCGGAAACTCGTTTCCGCCGGATTGCTCAGCAAAGATGCGATCAGGTCAGGTTCGGTGTGTTCTTGGCCAGATTCCAGGCGCCCTGGATATTGACCTTGCCGGACTTGGTGCCGTCGATATTCAGCTCGTCGTAGGTCCACTTCACGGCCGAGTATTTCAGCGAGAAGCTTTCCTTGGGAATGCCTTCCTCATCAACCGCCGGCGAAACCGAGGCAATGATGACGTTTTTCAATTCGATCTTCAGGTATTGGTGACGATTCTGGGTGGCCGACGGGTTGCCGGTCGTGTTCTGACCGCCGAACGCACGATAGAAATAAATGATCACGTCACTGACCACGAGGCCGGAGGAACAAGCCTGGTAGAGCTTGGGGCTGGAGCCGTCGATATCCTTGGTGAAAATCATCTCGCCATGCTCTACCCGCTCGGCGGTATGACCGCCGGCGGCTGACGCGGTCGCCGATTTCGGCTGGCGCATCGAATGGCTCCAGCTATAGACCTCGACCGTATCCTTGTGCTTGGCATCGCGGGAGTCCCCCTTGATGTCGCTGCCCTTGAACTCAACGTAAATATCCTTCATTTCGTGCTTTCTCCTTGAATGTTAGAGACCATCAGTTTTTGCCGGATTGCGGCAACTCGGCGACCAAACGCAAAGACACCGAGAGTTCGTCAAGCTGGAAGTGCGGCCGAATGAACGACACGGCCCGATAGACACCGGGCCGTCCGGGCACTTCGCTGACTTCGACTGACGCTTCCCGTAGCGGGAACTGCGCCTTGGTTTCCTGTGACGCGGAATCATCTGCCGTCACGTACTGATCGATCCAGCGCTGCAGGTAGTTCTGCACATTGGCCGCCGAAGCAAAGCTGCCAATCTTGTCGCGCATCATGGCCTTCATGTAATGCGCAATGCGCGACACCGCGAACATGTATTGCAACTGCGCCGACAAGGAAGCATTGGCGTTGGCGGAGTCGGTGTCGTATTTCTTTGGCTTCTGGGCCGACTGGGCACCAAAGAAGGCGGCGTAGTCGGTGTTCTTGCAATGGACCAGCGGGATGAAGCCGAGGTCGCTCAATTCCTTTTCGCGACGGTCGGTAATCGAAATCTCCGTCGGGCACTTGAGTGCCACTTCGCCATCATCGGTACGGAAAGTGTGGGTTGGCAGGTCCTCAACCAGACCACCGCCCTCAACGCCACGAATGGCAGCACACCAGCCGTAGTTTTCGAAGGCGGTGGTCAGGCGGGCAGCGAAGGCAAAGGCGGCGTTGCACCACAGATACTTGTCGTGGTTCGTGCCATCGACCTCTTCAACAAAGTTGAAGCCTTCGGTCACCTCGCCATCGATCGGGTTGTAAGGCAAGCGCCCGAGGAAACGGGGCAAGGCAAGACCGACATAGCGCGCATCCTCCGACTCGCGGAACGATTTCCACTTGGCGTATTCGACGGTATCGAACACTTTTCCCATATCCCGCGGCTTGCCGAGCTCGGTGTAGGAGTCCAGACCAAAGAGCTGGGGCGATGCTGCGGCAATGAAGGGGGCGTGTGAGGCAGCGGCGATATGTGACATCTGTTCGATGAAATACATATCTTCGGGCTGGCGGCTCAGTTCGAACTGACCGATCAAGGTCCCAAAGGGCGCCCCCCCGAAGGTACCGAACTCTTCCTCATAGACCTTCTTGAACAGCGCACTCTGATCGAAATCGATAGCCGATTTGAAATCCTTGACCAGTTCACGCTTGGAGGCATTGAAGAGTTTGATCTTCAATTGCTGCCCGGTTGAGGTTTGCTTGCACAGGTAATGCAAACCGGTCCATGCACTTTCCAGCGCCTGGAACTCCGGCGCATGCATGACTTCGCTCAACTGCTCAGAAATCAGGCGATCCAGTTCCGCCACCCGGGCATCGAGCGATGCCGCCAAATTTTCGGAAACGATTACTTCTCCGTCGAGAACCTGATTGACCAGTTCGCTGATGATGTCCCGCGCCCGGTTCTTTTCCTGATCGGATTGCGCGACCCGGCTCTCTTCGATGATCTGATCAAGCAGACCGGATTCCCGAACATGACCGACATCGCTCATCACCGCCTGCTGAACGCTCATTGCAGCTCCCCTTCCTTTTTCTGACTGCCGAGGCTGTGTAGTTGCTCGGTGCTGTTCAGGACATCGTTGAGCAGATCCTCAAGTTTTTCATTGCCAGCGAGCTTGTTGCGCAGGTCGGCCAGTTTGGCGCGAGCTTCCTGTAGTTTGCGCAACGGTTCGACCTGTTGAACAACAGACTCTGGCCGAAAATCCTCGAATTTTTCAAATTGGATATCGACCCCCATCTCGCCGCCGTCATTAGTCAGACGGTTCTTCACGCGAAAACTTGTACGTGGCGCCATGGCCTCCATGACGTCATCGAAATTATCCATATCGACATTCACGAACTTGCGGTCGCGCACCTTGCCCTGTGGCTCCTTGGACTGCGCGGCAAAGTCACCGAGAACGCCCACCACAAACGGCAACTCCTTGACTTCAAGTGCATCACCAATCTCGACGTCATAGGTCAACTGAACGCGCGGCGGACGAACTCTCTGCAGGCGCTTTTGAACACTCTCTTTTTTCGCCACAACACTTCTCCCGAATGGATATTCAAAACAATTTCGCGGAGCCATCCAGCCCAAAGGCTCCAGGACAAAAGCGGAACCGCTCTAGCGCTTACCGCAACACACTGAATGGATTGGCCCCCGATGAGGCCGAGGCGGGTGTCGCATCAGTCATTCCATCTGTTTTCTTTGGAATCGGGCGAGGCTTTGCCCGCATGGCTGCCTCCTTCTTCTTCCTGGCCTCAAGCTCAGCCGGGGGCACCAAGACATCCTCACCCAGCGTCTCCCGCATGACTTTTGCCAGGCCAACCGCATCGGAGCGGGCATTCCCCTTCAACTCGACGTCACTTCGCAGATCAAACAAGGATTGGGTAGCCACCCGCAACCCAGAAACAGCTCGAATGCTTTTCGCAGTGCGGTCTGTCGTATCGCGCTGCAGCGCCTCTTCGGACGCAACGATCGCCTGCGCATAGTTCTCGGCATCGAAATAAACCTTTGCCATGCGCACCCAAGGTTCCTTGCGCCCAGGATTTTTCTTGGCCAAATCACCAAGAACCTTGACCGCCTCCTCCTCGTTCCCTTTACTCAGCAGGGAGTCAACGCTAAGACTGGATTTATCCATCGCCGCCAGAAATTCATCCTGGCTCATCGGGACGCTATTGGTCGCACAGCCAGACAACGCACCAATCAAACCAAAAACAAGTACATAGCGAAGACTCTCAAGGGACAACATACGCATTCCTCATAAATTCGTACTGCATATAAAATGCCAATTGGTTTGCTTTGATCAAACCGAAATAGTACAGTACGGGCCCGGCAACAATCAATACAAATGCATATTTTTGATTCTTGTTTATTTATGTTTATGCCATTTTGCATATACAAAAGCAGCAACATGACATCGGCAAACAAAATACTTTTTATCTCTCCATCGCTAGCGGCATTAGCCCTGCTCTGCACACTTTTTTCAGGATGCGCATCAATGTCGGCCCTGCAAATGGCAGGCAGTGCGGTCGGTATGGTGCTGGAAGTGTCCGGGGTGATAAAAAAGGACGGCGGCGACCCGAGCAAGAAGATGACAGACCTGTCGGTTCGGGTATTTGCCGGCGACCAATTGAATCTGACCAATAACGGGAAACCGCTATCGCTGGTCTTGAAGATGTACGTTCTGCGCTCCCCGGAGCGCCTGAAAACACTAACCTATCCGCAAACCTCCACAACGGATGGCGAAAAGGAGGCGCTAGGCGAGGAATTGATTTTAGTCCGTGAAATCACCCTCCTGCCCGGAAAGACCTACGATCTCCAACTAAAGGTTCCGGGCGATGCGACAACGATTGGCGTTGTTGGCCTGTTTCGTGCCCCCTACTCGTATCGCTGGAAGCTCGCATTCGACACAAAAAAATCGTTTGATGCAGGTATTACCGTTGGCGCCCACGCTTGCGCACTTACCGCCAGCAAGGGTGCCCTGGTCGCCGAGATCAGTCCTGATAGCGTTCAGTCACTGGTTGGCGTGCAATGCAACCCATACCAATCCTGAAAAAATGAACAATGCAAAAATCCTGTGGGGTGAGGGACTATTCCTCCGCCCCCAACACTTTCAGCAACAAGATGCATACACCGAGGCCCACAGCAAAAAGAGCATGCTCTCGGCCAACCCATTCGCCTGGGGGGTGCGTGATATCAATCTTGACCTTGAGTCACTGAAAAACGGTGTTCTCCGCTTCAACCGGATCGATGTAATTTTTCCCAACGGGGATTTCTTCGTGGCACCAGGGACCGATCTTCTGCCACCGCCACTATCCCTTGCCTCAGCCGTATCTGAAGAAGGGACAACGGAATTCTTCCTTGCGCTACATCAGGTCAACGCGCACGGTGGAAACTGCGTGGAAAACACCGCTAACTCAGGCCAGGCGCGCTATCTGATCGTCCCTTGCGACACATCGGATCTCTTTACCGACGCTGCAGAAGCGGACATTTCAACGCTCAGTCAAATTGGTCATCTGAAATCAGCCAACGAGCCTCGCGATCAGTTTCTAACCCTACCCATCACGCGGATTCGCCGCACCTCGAGCAATGGCTTCGAGGTTGATGCTTCATTTATCCCGCCTTCCGCCAGTCTGCGCAGTTCTCCAGGCCTGTACATGCTATTACGGCGCCAAATCGATGCCTTGCTGGCCAAAGTCGAGGCGCTTTATGGCTTTCACCGCGAGCCGTCCAAGAACATCATCGAATTTCGATCCGGCGATATCGCGTCATTCTGGCTCCTGCACACTGCCAGTAGCGCTTGCGCCACGTTGACTCACCTTTTCCGCAACCCGGACAGTTCACCGGAGCGTCTGTTTCTCGAATTGCTGCGCCTGGCCGGCGGGCTCATGACCTTTTCCAAGAGCCACTCGCTGAACGACCTCCCCCCCTACGACCATCTTCAACCTGGCCCTTGCTTCACCCGCATCGATCAGATATTGCGTGAATTGCTCGATACCGTGATTTCCACCCGCTATTTCGCAATTTCCCTAAGCCAGCCCAAACAGGCTTTTTATGCAGGACATCTGGACTCGGAAAAAATCAACGGCGAAACAGCTTTCTATCTCTCCATTACGGCGTCTCACCCACAGTCCGAAATCATCGAGTCGATTCCGCTACGGATCAAAATCGGCGCCCCGGACGATGTCGAAAAGCTTGTGCTCTCCGCCATGTCCGGCGTCCGACTCACCCATGCGGCACAAGTCCCGGCGCCTATCCCGGTTCGCCCCGGTGCCTGCTACTTCGCACTGGATGCCCACGGCCAGTTGTATGAGCGGATGCTGAAGGCTCAATCAGTGATGATTTACGCGCCGGAAAGCTACCGTGATCTCAAAATTGAAATGATTGCCGTTACACCATGACCCTTGCCCCCAGTCTCTTTTCCGTCGCTCCAGATGCAGACGCCCAGCAACCAGCTAGCGAGCAACCGGCCCGAAGCCTTGTCGATTTGTTGTATGACGGCTTTTACATGCTGATCTTGCTGCACAACCGCAGCAACCCAAAAGACAGCGACGAGTTTTCCGGGAACATTCAGAAATTCCTCGATCAATTCGAACGAATAGCCAAAAAATGCAACTTCAATGCCGAAGACATTTTTGATGCAAAGTACGCGTTCTGCGCTGCGGTTGACGAAGCCATTCTCGCCTCGGGAATGAATATTCGTGAAGTTTGGGAGCGTCGACCGCTACAACTGGTGCTTTTCGGCGACCAACTCGCCGGTGAACACTTTTTCGACAAACTTGAGGCCGCCCGCAATGGCGGCGCCAGTCGGATAAACGCACTGGAGGTTTTCCACATGTGCCTGCTCGTCGGCTTCAAAGGGCGTTATTTGCTGGAAGGCCCGGAGAAACTGAAATACCTGACATCTCAGCTTGGCGAACAAATCGCGCACATCAAGGGAAAGGCAGCCGCTTTCGCCCCGCACTGGGCGGCCCCGGACAGCATTGCCAACGCCATCAAGCGCGACATCCCTGTTTGGGTCATTACGTCCGTGCTTGCTTTGCTCGGTCTGATGGCCTACGCCGGACTCAACTGGCATGCCGATAACACGGTTGCGCAAGCGCTATCCCCCTTCAAAAACATCATTCAACTGGCACCGCGCGCGCCCACGTTGACCATAACCCTTCCCTGACCGCTACACCGTTCAAACATATTCTTTCGAGCAAGGTATACAACAATGAGTTTTGAACATCTGCTTCGGCCACTGGAATCCACTCATGATCTCTGTGGCGAAGATATGATTTTTTCCGCTGAGTTCGATGCAATTCAGGAGGCTCGTCGTTTTGATGACCCGACCCTGGCTCAGGGAGAGTGGGTATCCGAATTCAAGGAGGCCAACTGGGAAAAGGTAATTCGCAGTAGCGAAGAACTTCTTACCCAAAAAACCAAGGATATGCGGGTAGTGGCTTGGCTGATCGAAGCAAAAGGTAAGCTCTCAGGCCTGGCTGGACTGGCAGATGGCTACGCGCTACTCGGCAGCTTGTGCGAAGAGTTCTGGAATGACATTCATCCCTTGCCAGAAGATGGCGATTTGGAACAGCGAATCGGGGTCTTCGACTGGTTGACCAACCAGACCTTGCGATTGATTCGCGAAATACCGCTGACTCAATCCGCCAAGGGAAATTTTTCTTCAACCGATCACGAGTCAGCGCGCGCAATGGCTAAAAGCATGGGACGCAATCCCGGCATTGCCGATAATTTGGTGCGCTCGGCTCGTGTCAGCCTGGAAGCTTTTGAAACAGCGCTCAAGGACACCCCCTTAAGCTATTTCAAAGTGCAAATGGAGGATGCTGAACAGTTCAAAAGCTCAGTTAAAGCACTACAAACCATACTTGATCAAAAAATGGGCGAGGACACCCCAAGCTTCGGTCCACTATTCGATACGCTGGATAACATCTGCCATTTCTTTCGTCGCCATGCCGGGGACAACAGTGTGAAACCGGCAGGGAATACTTTGATTACCTCGTCACCAAGGGGGATCGAAAGGCTGGAACCAAGTATTAACAGCGCGAGTGGCGTCCCCGGAAATGCTTCGATCAGCACTCGGGATCAAGCAATTGAGCAACTGAAAGAGATTGCAGAATTTTTCCGCCGTACAGAACCGCATAGTCCCGTTGCCTATTTGGCCGACAAGGCGGCCAAATGGGGGCGAATGCCACTGCATGAGTGGCTACGGAGCATCGTCAAGGATGACACGGCACTCTCCCGGATGGAGGAGTTGCTCGGCGTCGAGGCTAAAACCAGCGAGTCCGCTTAAAACCATTCTGCCATAGGGGCTCAAACCCCTCTGGCAGTTGACGTCAATTGGCAAGCCGGAACTCGATCCGCCGATTTTTTGCTCTCCCCTCCGCGCTGTCATTGGTTGTCAACGGATGATCCGGCCCTGAACCGAGCGCACTCATCGAGTCGCCAGGGATACCGATGTCGATCAGGTAAGCACGCACCGTATTTGCACGGGCCAGGCTAAGCCCGACATTTGCTAGTCTGTTGCCGCTACTGTCCGTGTGACCAATTACCTGAACTTTCGGGGTGCCGACTTGCTTGATGGCAGCCCCCATCTCGTCAAGGATGATCCGCCCGGCCGGCGTCAGTGTTGCTGAGCCGCTCTCGAATTCAACCACGCGGTTCGACAAGGTCTTATCCAGCACACTCTGAGCCCCACCGCCGGAGACAGTGAGGCCATTATCGACGGTATAGGTCGGATTCAATGCTGTCGCCAGATCGCTAACCACCTGCTGACGTGACGCTTCATTTGTGACATTTCCCCTGATTGCAATTTGGGTGCCACTGACCTGCACCTGCCCCTTGCGAATCTGCTTCAGGTTGGCATTGAGAATTTTGGTCATGTTTTCCGTCCAGTTGGGAGGTGGAACCACACCACCAACTTCCAGACGATCAACCACGTTGGCTGCACCGTAGAGATCTCGCAGCTTGCCAAGAATAGCTGCACGCGATGCCTCGTCAGGCACAGCCCCCGATGCGATTACCTTGGCCGCTTCCTCAGCAACGGACGAAGCAGAAACTGCATTTCCCTGAGCGAAGGCAACGGCTTGAAATATGAACAGCAAGGCGCTGAGGAGTACTGAGTGTTTCATGCTTATTCCCCTAAAAAAACTTCTCTGAAGGTATTGATGGCTAACTCCAGGGGAATGTGAGGCTGGGCGAGATACGCTGAAAGTTTGGCGACACCATAGTCATTGGTCAGATCGGGCTGGTCATCAATCCATTCCGGGTCGATCAGGGAAATAATTTTCTCTTTAACGGTCTCAGGGGAAAGTGCCGCCAGAAGGGTGGCAGGCGATGCCCCGTTGAAGCCCAGAATGAGATGCGGGGCTTTGCTGCGATGCTCAATGAGAAGCTGTATCTCGACGCTTGTTTTGCGCAGGAATGCTGAAACGAGATAGAGCCATAGCCCGGCAACCAGATTTCTCTGCTGCCCATCCGATGGCAGCGGAAGAACGATATCCTTCTCGACCGAAACGATTCCTTGCCCCAGAACAGGGCGCATCAATAGGCCGATGGCAAGAATAATCCGGCGAATCGCTTCGACCCCTGTTGCTTCGAGCATACCCGCCAACGAGTCGATCGTTGTTCGACGAACAAAGTTTCCCAGTGGATCGGCCTGAATGGCTAACTCAAAACCACCCGCACAGTTCATAGCCTCGAGTTCGGCCTGCAGTAGTCCAATCTCCGCCCCCTCCACACCTGAATTGCAGGTTTTAGCCAAGGCCCCCAAAGCCAACTCAAGCCCGGCCGGCGCGCAACGGAACATCAGGGAATCATCCCGCTCTACGGTAGCAGCGGTAATGAATGGAAAGCGGCGCCCCGATGAGTCAGCACTCGGTTTCAAGTGACCGACTACCGACAATCGGCTTTTGGCACCGATAAAGGCAAAATCCACTGAACAGGCATTATCGTAGTCAATCTTCCAACGCGGATCCTCCGACCAACGCTCCATCGTCTGCGAGATCCAGCGATCAAGTAGATTTATCAGTTGGTGCTGCCCGGTTCCCTTTACAAAATCGCCACGCGATGGAATTTTCCCGAAGCAGGTCGCCGAAGCGGCAATTGAATTGCTCATAATGCGCCCCCTGCTCCGGGCGCCGGCACTGTCGCACGTGATACTTGCGGTATCGATTGGGACGTAACGCCGACCGGAACGACGCCCTCGGCCACCTGGTTTGGGTATCCGCTCGGCGTTGAGGTGGCAACGCCTTTAGGCAGGACAAGCCCGCCAAGACCACGTGCCCCACCGCCCTCTTCATTTTTACCCGCTGCCTGCGCCTGAGCGCTGCTTACCAATCTGAGATCGACGGCAATCTCGACATCTTCCCCTCCCCATGTCAGGCGGAAAGTTCCATCCTGCTGACGTGTGCGTTTAGCTGCGTTGATCATTTTTTCCAGACCAAAACGTCCAGGAATATTGATGATTTCTATGATTTTCCCTTCAAATGTTGTGGCTGTAATACGAGCCCCCGGAGAACCAGACGCATTCGGCCAAATGAAATTAGCCCATTGAGCAGCACCATTCCGATAACTCAGTTTCTGACCATCAATTTCAATGACATAACCGGTCGTTCCCGGTGATGCTTGGGGGCGCAGCATGAATACCGTTTGTGCCTGGCCGGCACTTCCCGCTCCAGCCTCCGAGGCAGCCCCGCCCTCGAGCGGCGAAACCCAGCGCGCAAAATCGCTCATGAATTCTGGCTGCAAAGTTATCCCGAGATCCCCCCAGGTCCGTGGCGTAACGGTGTTGCCACGGCGGACAACCAGTGGCCCCATCGCTGATTCGACATATTTGGCAATCGCCCCCTCCGGCCCGAATACCTGTGCAATCTCAACCGGTGATGCTTCGATATTGGATCTGGCGGTAAACGGATACTTGATTGCCAATTTGCGGTTGAACGGTTCATAAACCTGGGCCTCCCACGTCTTATTCAAGTCATCCGAAGCCGGCTTGATGATCGCGGCGTAGGACTGCAACAACGGGCGAAGCAACAGCGGGCGGAGTACTGCTTTCTGACCATCCGGCATTCCGGTCAACATCTGCTCATCGACGAAACGCAAAGTTTCAGCAAGCTCGGAGCCACCGCCATCGATCGTTTCCCGCATCAATTTGAGTGATCCTGGCCCCGGATCCCCTTGGTTCTTTAGCTGATTCAGGCGTGTGCGTATCTTGGACAACTGCTTGAGGTAGGTGTCGACCAACGGATCGGCTTTGTCACGCGGCATGACCAAGCGGCCAAAACCGGCGAATTCCTTGCCAATCGGGCCCATCGGAACCTCTGCTGTCTTTGCCGAAACATTGACATCCAGTTGCACCCGGCTGGGCGACATTTGCAAAATTGAGCGCTTGAACCACTCGATAAACCCTTTTTGCGCACGTTCAAGACCCAGATTGGCGATCGCCGGGTTATCCCAGGCGGTCTGGTCAAAAACCACCTTGATCACGGCGCCAATCGGCGAACCCTGGGGATCGCCCAAGCGCTGCATCGCCGACACAGCCTCCGGAAAGGAATCAAAGGAAGAGACGCTGACTCCTTGAACGAAGTGCTTCCACTCCTCCGCATAGTCCCGCTTGTACATGGCGATCAAGGATTTTTGAATCTGCTCCGGGCTGCCTTCCAGGGTCAGATCATCTTTGGTTGACGTTTGCAATACCCAGTCAGCATTTTTCTGCTCACTGGTAGCAGCCTCCTTAATTGCGGCCTGAACATAATCTCGCCAAGCCTCAACGGTAAAGGCCCCGGATACAACATGGCTACCAGCCACCAAGGCCGCATTATCAGGTCCAACTATATTGGCGACCGTCAGCGGCGGGAAACGGGTCGACGCGCGAGCCTTGATTTCCGCGTACACACGCTCGGCCGCAGGCATGCCGCGCACGACCAGGCGCAGTTTGTCGCGAACCTCATCGACCAACACCAAGTTGGTGTTGATAGTCGGCCACGCCGGATGGTTGGTGTGCTCAAGGTGAAATGAGAGAACGCGCCCGGCAGAGCGGATCATTTGCTCGCGACTCATCGTGCCGCGATTGGCTTCCAGCCAGCCACGCCAGAATCGGGTAATCTGGTCTGACAGATGCCCCACGTCGAGATGATCACGACCGGATAGCATCAGGTAGGTCTTCAGGGCGTTGTAGCCATCTTCGACCTCGGATGGCGTAGCATCCTTGTAGGTTTTTGAGGCGGTGCCTCGTGTCGCTTGGGCTGTATTCGGCGAATTTACTTGCGCCTTGAGTTGATCGCCATGGGCATTTACTTCATTGAGGAAGGCCTCAAGATTATCCTTGACGGGTACCAGCATGACATTGCTGACACCGGCGAAATACTCGCTACGCAGTTTGTCAGCCATCAGCCCTCCTTGATAAAGACCAAGGCCAATCGAAATCGGATGCTCTTCGTTAAACCGTTCAAGTTGGGCCAGGCGGTCCTGCAATATTTCCAGAGCCTCCAGGCGTGACTGGAGGTCGATGCGCCCCTCCTGAATACGGACAGCTTTGGCGAGATCCTGTTCAACATTGGCCAACAGGCTTCTATTGTTGAAATAAGACCAACTCCAGCCGCCGAGTGACAACCCGAGAAGGCACAACGCACCGAGAACCGCAAACTGTCGCAATTGACCTTTCGCCTTGCTGGCGTGCTGCCTAACCAGATTTCGATCCGGGAATATCACTTTCGAGAAAAGCTCTCGGAGGAAATAGCCATGGTTCAAGGCGGCACGAACCGAAGCCGTTCCTCCTCCCGCCAAGGCGAACTTGCGCAGGATGCGATCATTGGAAAGAGGTTTGATATCTGCACTCTGGGTTGCAGACGTAATGTAGAAACCACGAAATACGGGCTTGAACTGGAACGGATTGTCCTCGAACAAGGTGGCAATGAAAGCTTGCAAGGCTGGCTTTATCGAAGCGAACTCGGACGGAAAAGTGAGCAGACCAGGCAAGCTCTGCTCGCCCTGAAGGCGTGAAAGTTGCGCGACGCTCATCGCACGCACCCCCTCGTAGAGCTCGTCGAAATGTTGCTCGAACAAGGCAATCAACTGATTACCGTTTGACTGATCGTATGGAATGGTCGCCCCCCAGACCCGGTCCCGCTCATTCCAGTCAAGATCAAGGAAGAAATCATGGAATCCCGGAATCAGGTCGGCCTTGGTGAACAACACATACACCGGCGCGAATACCTCAAGTTTTTCGGTAAGCTCCTGCACTCGCTGGCGCAGGTTCTTGGCCAGATTGATTGCGAAAGCGGGCGAATTTCCCATCAATTCGCCTATGCTCACTGTCACGATAATCCCGTTGATCGGTGCCCGTGATCGATGCTTTTTCAACAAACCAAGAAAGCCGAGCCACTCCTCCCGATCTTCCTCATGTACCGAGTAACGCCCTGCCGTATCGAGCAAAATACCCTCGGAGGTGAAAAACCAGTCGCAATTCCGTGTTCCACCGATTCCTTGAATAATGGCATTGCCACCATCGTCGAACGGAAACTTTAGGCCGGAATTGACGATCGCCGTACTTTTCCCAGCCGCAGGATTACCGATCGTGATGTACCAGGGGAGTTCGTATAAGGCCTCGGCTCCCGACATTTGCCCAAGCTTTGAAGTCTTTATTGTTTTGATCGCCTCCTGCATGCGCTGTTTGAGCTTGGCGACCTCCGCTGCAGTAGCCGGTCCTGCTCGTTTCTGTACCTGATCTCCCTGCTGTTCCAGCATCGAGCCTATTGCCTCACCCGCCTTGCGTGCCCGATGTCGGCGAACCAGCCATACAGTTCCCCAAACAAGGAAAATTGCCAGACTGGCCAATGCAGCCCAGATCATCGCCACTTTTAGTGTCTGCGCACCAAGAAAGAACAAAGCAGTGACAGCAGCGACACCAATAAAGGAGAGAAAACGGGAATCAGTGAGTAAGGAACGGATTTGCGACATCTTCAATAGTCTTTGCTCAAGTAGGGCTGGATTTGGTGTCGACTTGACTGGCAAACGGCATGACCAGCACCACCGCCCGATCAAGTTCGTGTTGATTGCTTACACAAAGGGCAGGTGCTTCGGTAAGTAATACCTTGCTCCGCGCACAAGCGAGAGCCAGCAAGCTGCCAATGGGTTGAAGCGCACCGTGGACGGTGCCTGTTGCGAGGCAATCCTTGACGGGTTCCAGATGTTCAAAATCCTGCCCCACGCCCTCCATTGCCTCGGCAATATGATTGGAGCGATGATCGCTATCGAATATCACCGTCTTGACCCGGGAACTCTCGAGCGCAAGCGCATCAAGTAATCCAGCAACAAGTTGCTCTATGAGCTTGCCACCAATCCGGCCACCGGCGTCAAGCGACTTATCCCTTGTGCCAATACTGGCCCGACTGATCACCACCACATCGGAAAGCCCAAGATGTTCAACTGTTGCACGACTGGCGAGAAGCAAGGCAGCCGCCCCTTCCCCCGGTATTTTCCGTTGCTGGTGTTGAGCCGAGAACAAGCTGTTAGCAGCGGCCCAATTGCTCACAGTCAATTCGTCCACATTTGATGCTGCCCCCAACAGCAAGGTCAGTTCCTTGCCAGTGGAACCCCTATTGACACGCAACACCGCCTCGTCGAGCAGCCTCATTGCATCCACCTCGTTGACTGCCGCTTGCAAAGCAATTTCCAGCTTGCCTTCACCCAAAGCGGGCCAATGATTCAACTGCAGCCAGGAGCGAAGGACAGCATGACAGGAGGGGGGCCAGTCAGCTGGAATCATCCAGAGCACCCTTAAAGAAATTCCATCCTTGTCCTGCTGCAAAATGCGCTCAACCGGTTCCCGAGCCACATCCAGCAGCCTCTCCAGCAGCGCCAACGCGCGTACCACGCCCGAATATTCGGCCACTTGACGCATTGATTCAGAGGCCGCTTCCAGACGTTCTCGCGCATCATCGACATCGAGTTCACTTACCTCGGCAAGGAACACCGGGAAGCCATTTTCATCGGTCACGCGAAAACTGGGTTCCGGACGCTTGCCGGCATCAACAGCAGATAGCAGATCATCGGCAGAAGTACCCGGCGCAGCAACGACGAAGGCATCGATCAGGCAATGGGTAAATGAACGTTCAGCCGCTGCGGTTTTTGCTTTTGTACTCGACAACGGATCATCATCAAGGGTGGCAGCCACGCTTGGCATGGCAACGCTGGGCGGGGCCTTCAGATGCTCGACAAAGACCCGGAACAGCCAGTAACCGCCAATCAGCGCCAGCGGCAAGGCGGCGAGATAGAGCGCAAGATCGGATTTGCTCGGCTCATGGTCGTTCGACTGCCACCATCCAAGCACAAGGGCCCAGACTATGGCAAAAGTCAGCAGCCCTCCGCCAAGTGCTCTAAACATTATCAATCAACATATGCTTATCGCGCACCTGCGCTTTAATCGGTCGTCAGGGACTGACTGGCGATCAAGCTAGCCCCACAAGCCGTCTTGTCGCCATGGCGTGCTGCCGGGCGCCCATCAATTAATGCTGTTTGATCGCCGGTAACGATCGTCGTAACGCTGCCATGTCCCTTTCTCGGACAGGTCACTTTGTCCCCGACTCGTGCGATTCCCTTGCCTTCACAGTCACTCGACTCCGAGGCAGAGATGACGACACCACCATGGTCGGTTTTGTCACCCAAAAGAATGAATGGTTTGCTCATTTTTGCCCAAAAAATTTCTGTCACTTTGATCGGAGGATTCGCCTACTGAACAACATCTCGGCCAAGAACGCCCTTTCGTCTTAACTCGACATGCCCATAATCCAGCATCTTCCATCGCCCCCCCCAAGTGAGCCCAACCTGTTCGGCGATCTCTCCATATAGCTGGTAACCCTTCATCGCCCATGGATCTCGCTCGGAAATGACGACTTTGCCGTCCCGGTAGAATGCTGAATCCGCAGCCAGACCATACTGGTGGTAACTCATGTTTGCACCAGCCTGTGTGACATGGCTGCCTTGCTCAGCCAAACGCGCCTGCCGCTCCGGGCTGCGATAGCCTTCGATCAAAACCATGTCGTAGCCATGCCGCTCCTTCATTAACTTGAAGACGACCAGCAAGCGTTGAGTGAAGAGCTGATCCAGCAGAGTCCAGTTGCGGCTGGCATTAATGACATCAGGACGTATCATTTCCACTTCGCGAGTCGTAAAAACCTCCGGTGGCAATGGCGCAGGCGGAACGAGTTGCTCCCCCTCCAGCAAAATTGCTATTTGTCGATCTGCAATTTGCCCATCATCGGAAAAATCAAACACCGCGGGACTACGCAAAGTCAGCGCAATCAGCGACGGAGCGACAACCAAAAAAAATGCCGAACCGGCCAACAAAGGTTTCGACGACACGAACAGGCCAAGCCCCCCCAAACCCTGCCGGGATGATTCACAGGTTCGTCGAAAACTGGAAGAGCATCTTGAGCCGACCTTAACGACCGGTGCCACACCATTGCTAAGCGCCCCCAACAGCGTAGAAATGAAACGCCTGCGATAGCCGGGAAACACCACCAGCACAACGCCAAGCGCAACAACAAGGAAATACGCCAAAACGGCGACAGCAACCACAAGAAACCCTTACGAATAGCCGGGAAATCTGCTTCCGAAGAGATTCGACAGCAGAGCATGACATGCATGAATCCTGAAATTTTAATACAAATGAATATATTTATGAACTTAACGAAGTCATATTACAATAAATATAAATTCCATTTGCATTAGACAAAACAGCAATGAACGTGTACCCCACCCGAGAATCCAGCGAGGTAGAGCGATGAGTATCCTGCGCGACCTTGATCCGACAAACACCAGACTTTCTGCCTTGCAGACACCTCGCTCCGGCAAAGCTATCGTCTGGATTAGCGCCTTGCTACTCATCATTGCAGGAACAGCCTGGCTATTCCTGGCACAATATCGAGAGCGCAAAAATGGGGCCATTGAAAGCCAGCAGAACGAGAAGACTCACCGGGGAAATCCCCCCGGAACTCTAGAGCTTGCGCAACGTGTTCCTGGAGCAGCCCTGCTTCTGGCAGAGCACTCACACCCACCCATACCCGACAAGGGTGCCGCGCTTATCCGGGAAAGCCCCCCTGCTCAGGAAAATGCCAAAGAGCGCAACAACTCCTCACTGGATATCAGTCAGGAACGAAACACAGGGTTGAAGGCAGAACAACCTTCATACAAGAATGAGTTGGTAGTCGCGCCGCAGAATAAATCAAAGGAAAATCGCCCATTGAACTCCGCCGCCACAAAGAAACAAGGTAAGGCCTTGGCCGCCCATACTGCAACCGACGGCAGTCGCTCACTCGCGACTACCAAGAAACCAGCCGAGCGGGATATCGATATCATCACTGCGATAGTGAGATGAATAGCGCCTTCACAAGCAGCCAAGGCGGCAAAATTATCGCCGGTTAAAACGGCAATTGGGCTTGGGTAGCCGAATACTCCTGCCTACCTTCGGAAAATGGATGTAAACCGCTTGCGCGCACGCCAAGCAAGCGTATTTTCTGGTCTAGCGGAACACGCTTTAGGCATTCCCCTGCCGCCTTGCGCAGTTGATCCCCCGCGCTAACTGCAATCGGCAAGGTCAGATCACGGGTCACCACCTGGAAATCGGCATACCGCAGCTTGATGCCGACGGTCTTGCAAACATAGCCTTTCCGCGCCAAGTCGTCGGCCAGACGCATGCAGAGCATCGTAAAGATTTCGGAGAGCTCAGCCCGGTCTTGCCTGGCATGGAGATCTCGCTCAAAAGTGGTTTCCCGACTGATCGACTTGGGCTCGGATTTCGTCACGACCGGCCGCTCATCGACCCCATGCGCCACTTGGTGCAACCAACTGCCGGTACTGCGGCCAAATTGGCGGACCAGCAATTCAACGGGCGTCGCCGCTAACTCGCCAATGGTGTGAATGTTAAGTCGATTCAGCTTCTCGGCCGCCTTGGGACCGATGCCATTGATCTTTCTGGCGGCCAACGGCCAGATCCGCTGCGGAATGTCATCCATCTTCAGGACGGTCAGCCCATCCGGCTTATCCAGATCCGAGCCTATTTTTGACAACAGTTTGTTCGGCGAAATACCGATCGAGCAGCGCAGACCGGTTGCGGCAAAAACGGCCTCCTTGAAACGCCTGGCCAGCGCTACCGAATCTTCCGGAATATCGCCAAGGTCGATATAGATCTCATCAATCCCCCGATCCTCGATTTTTGGCGCAATACTCGCTACCGCCTCCTTGAACAGCCTTGAATAATGACGATAAGCATCAAAATTGGCTGGCAGAAGAATGGCGTCGGGCGCCAGCGCAGCCGCTTTCATCAGCCCCATGCCGGAGAAAACCCCCAGGGCCCGCGCTTCGTAGGTCGACGTGGTAATCACCCCGCGCCCGACATAGTCTCCAAGCCGGGCACACTGCAGGCCGCCATCGGCGGCCAATACGGGGGGCGCAATATTCCGCCCGCCAACCACCATGGCCTGCCCACGCAGCGCCGGATAACGAAGCAACTCGACGGAAGCGAAGAATGCATCCATGTCGAGGTGGGCGATACGACGAACACTGTTCATATTAACAGTATATGCGATTCATCAGACAATCATGCACCAGGCCTGCATCACCACATGTAAAAGAGCCGCGTTGCCGGGCGGGCAAGGCGACTCTTTTCGGACATTCCACCTACCGGGCAACATGGCCCGCACTGATAGTACTACCTGACTTCGATGCTCACAGAGCGTCCAGACTTGCCGCCAGCGCGGCGCAGCAGGTCGGCAATATCGGTATTCTTGTTTTTCAAGGCGATGTCGAGCGCCGTCTCGCCGGTATCGACGGCCTTGTTCGGATCGGCCTTGTTGCCCAGCAGCAATTTGGTGATTTCAAGATGCCCGCCGCGCGATGCAGCAATCAGCGGAGTCGTGCCATTCTCACTAGGCGCATTGACGTCAGCCCCGGCCTTGATCAGCAGCCGGGCAATATCCAGATGGCCGGCGAAAGCCGCGTAAGCCAGCGGCGTCCAACCGGGGGTATTGATTTGTGCTCCTCCCGCCACCAGCAACTCGACGACTTTCAGGTGCCCGCGGAAGGCGGCCAGCCGCAGAGCCGTATCGCCGGCCGCGTTGCGGGCATTCACCTTGGCGCGCTGCTTGATCAGGAAATCGACGAGGTCGGCATGCCCATCGCGCGCCGCCAGCATCATCAGCGTATTGCCCTCGATATCGGTACTGTCAATCGAAGCCCCGCGCTGCACGATTTCAGCGACCTCTTTGGTATCGCCGAGTTTGGCCGCGTTGATCAGGTCATCATAAGTGGCAGCGGTACCCGAAAACGGCAGGCTGAGGACAATTGCTGCGATCAACAATGTTTTTTTCATGATTTTGACGGGCGGCTTGCTTGTTTGAACAGACGGAAGAAATTGTCGGTCGTCGCCAGGCTCACATCCTCAAGCGACAGCGAACGCAAACGGGCGATTTCTTCGGCAACATGGAGAACATAGGAGGGTTCGTTGGGCTTGCCACGATACGGTGTCGGCGCTAGGTAAGGCGAGTCCGTTTCAACGAGAATGCGGTCCAGCGGACACTTCTGGGCGACCTCTTTGACGACGCTGGCATTCTTGAAGGTGACGATACCGGAAAAGGACAGATAAAAGCCGAGATCGAGCGCTTGCCGAGCAATTTCCCAGTTTTCGGTAAAGCAGTGCATGACGCCGCCCACCTCGTCCGCACCCTCCTCTTGCATCAGGCGCAACGTATCGGCAGCAGATTCCCGGGTATGAATAACCAGCGGCTTGCCGACGCGCTTGGCGGCCTGGATATGGGTGCGAAAGCGGGCCCGCTGCCACCCCGGCTTGTCTTTCTGCCAGTAGTAGTCCAGACCGGTTTCCCCGATCGCGATCACTTTATGGTGCCCCGCCAGCGCAACCAACATGTCTTCGGAAGGCTCCTCGACATCGGTGTATTCGGGATGCACGCCAACCGTGGCAAACAGACGCTCTTCCGCCTCGGCCAGCGCCAACACCTTCGGATAGTCTTCCAGATTAACGCCAATACAGACCGCGCAGCCGACGTTGTTGGCCTGCATGCGGGCGAGGATATCCGACAAGCGGTTGACCAGATCCGGGAAATCAAGGTGGCAATGGGAGTCGACCAGCATCACGGTCGCTTACAGCGTATGGGTCGGGCGTGTTGATTGCATGACGCCACCGAGCAGACCTTCGATCTTGCGGCGAGCTTCCTGGCCGCTTTCGTCATTGTTGAAGTGCACGCCAATTCCCTGGGCTCGCCCATTCTGCGCGCCCGGCGGTGTAATCCAGACAACCGTCCCGGCGATCGGCAACTTGGCCGGATCGTCCATCAGGGAAAGCAGCATGAAAACCTCGTCACCGATACCGTAAGCACGCGTTGTCGGAATAAAGATGCCACCACTCCGCAAATGCGGCATGAAGGCCGCATAAAGGGCGGATTTCGAATTGATGTTCAGCGAGAGAACACTCGGGCGCTGCGGCGCGGGTTTGACTTCACTCATTGTCGATCAATTGGCAAACAGGGCACGGTAGTCCAGAAAAACACCTTCCAGGAAAAGACGCGCGTTGAGCGGCTGCTCTGCTTCCTGACGGCGTTTGATCAAATCACGGTAAAAATGAATCAGGCGTATGGCCGGGATCATATCAGCCAAGCCCTTGATTGTGGCTTGATGCGGCAGAAAATATCTTATTGGCAAGCCATTCTTGGCCAGCGCCAGATCGACCTGCCATTTTTGCAAAGCCTCGATCACCGCCTTCAGCAGCAGCTTGCCTTTGCTTTCCTTGATTGTCTTTTCCAACTCGCCGGCCATGCCGAGGGGGTCGGCATTCCGGCCCGATGCCAGACGCTTGATCAGCAACTCCAGCCATGCCCCCTGGCCGGAGGCGGCCAGTTCAAGGGCCAACCCGGGAGCACCGCCGGCCAAGGCCAGCCAGCGCGCCGCCTCGGTCACCCCGTCATCAAACAAGACCTGCTCGGCGACCTTCGGTTGCGGCACGGCGACCGGTACCACCTGGCAGCGGCTACGGATGGTCGGCAACAAGCGGAGTGATTCATTTGAAACAAGTAAAAACAAAGTACTTGGCGCCGGCTCTTCAAGTGTCTTGAGAAGAGAGTTGGCGGTACTTCTGTTCATTGCCTCAGCCGGGTGCACCACGATAATGCGCAACCCGGCACGGTGTGTACCGACGTTCAAAAAGTCATCCAGGGCTCGCACCTGATCAATGGTGATCTGCTGGCTGGGCTTTTTCTTGCCATCTTCGACCTCGGCCTCATCCGCCAAAGCATCCGGTTGCAACAGGCGAAAATCGGGGTGGTTTCCCTGGCTGTACCAATTACAGGCCAGGCAACGACCACAGGCTTGACCATCGTCGAGCGGACTCTCGCACAGCAGGCTGGCCGCAAAGCGCTTGGCCAGTTCAAACTTGCCGAGACCTTTTTGCCCAACCAGCAACAAGGAGTGCGGCAAGCGCTCACGCCTTGCCTGCAAGCCATTCCAAACTTTATCGTGAAGCTTTAATACGTTCATAAACAATTCGTTGAAACGATTTGTTCAAGTGTTTTACGAATATTGTCGAGACTGTTGTTGGCGTCCACCACCCGAATTCGTGACGGGTTGCCATGTGCTCGCTCAAGATAGGCCAGACGGACGCGCTCGTGAAATTCGGCGCGCTCCTGTTCAAAACGGTCGAGTACGCGACTGGCCAGCGCAATACGCTCCCGGGCGACATCAAGCGGCAAATCGAAGAGCAAGGTCAGATCGGGCTGAACGTGGGCATGCACCCAGTGTTCAAGAGTCAGGAACTTGCTCCGGTCAAGACCGCGCCCGCCACCTTGATAGGCATAGGTCGCATCGCTGAATCGGTCACAGACCACCCATTCGCCACGCGCCAGGGCCGGCTCGATCAGCTTGGCCAGATGCTCGCGCCGGGCGGCGAACATCAAGAGTGTTTCGGTTTCCAGATGCATGGGGTCGTTGAGCAACAGGGTACGCAGCTTCTCACCAAGTTCGGTTCCACCGGGTTCCCGGGTCACCAGTACGGTTTTGCCCTGCCCCCGCAGCCATTCGGCCAGCCACTCGACATGGCTGCTCTTTCCGGCACCATCGATGCCTTCGAAAGTGATGAATTTGCCTTTCACTTCCTTCCTCTCTGATATCTGTTTACTGCGCGGTTATGTTCGTCGAGGGTACGCGAAAACTCACTACTCCCATCGCCCTTGGCCACAAAATAAAGCACGTCGCTCGCTGCTGGATGCAAGGCCGCCTGCAAGGAGGCAAGACCAGGCATGGCAATCGGCGTCGGCGGTAGGCCGCTACGGGTATAGGTGTTGTACGGCGTATCAGCCTGTAGATCGCGCTTGCGCAGATTGCCATCGAAATTTTCACCCAGGCCGTAGATGACCGTCGGATCGGTTTGCAGCAACATGCCCTTACGCAGCCGATTTACAAAAACCGCAGCAACCATCGCCCGGTCGGCGGCCTGACCGGTCTCTTTCTCGATAATTGACGCCATCACCAAGGCTTCGAGCGGAGTTTTGTACGGCAGCCCCTGATCGCGCTGCCCCCATTCGCTGTCGAGTTTGCGCTGCATGGCGCGGAGTGCGCGCGCCAGCAAATCGAGATCGCTCGATTGCTTGTCAAAAAGATAGGTGTCTGGGAAAAGCCAACCATCAAGCTGAGCAGTGTTCTGGCCCAGTCGCTCAGCAATCTGGGCCTCCGACAGCCCGGTCGTCTCGTGGCGCAGGTCCGGATGCTTGTCCATCCGCTGGCGCCACTGCCGGAAACTCCAGCCTTCGACCAGCGTCAATTCACCTTGCGTCACCTCGCCACGGGTCAGCTTGCCCAGCAATTGCAGTGGCGTGACGCCCTGTTTAACCGAGTAACTCCCGGCCTTGATTCCCGTCTCGGCTCTATTCAGACGGGCCAGCCAGGCCAACACGGTTGGCTGAACCTCGATCCCCGCCTCTTGCATCTGGGTGATCGCTGTACGCATACTGCTCCCCGCCGCTACGTGAAAATCGACCGGCGACGAACGCAGGCTCAACGGCTGGTTTGCCCACCACCATGTACCGGCGGCAAGCGCCGAGAGCAGCAGAAAAACGAATATAAAAAACTTAAGAAGAAGGCGCACGGGAACTCGCTGGCGACAAGCCGGTCTTGCCCGTGTAGCACGAGCACGTGAAAACGGGCGATATAATATCCCAAACCCCAACAGGAGCCTTCATGAACCCCAACTGGCGCAGCTTTCTAGAATCCGCGGAAGGCATCTTCGATACCGCATCGGCCGATCTACTTCATTTTGGCGATGCCGCCGCCGAGCTGCAGGCCGCCGGCCAGCAGACCATCCTTGTGCCACTGACCCACTTTGGTCTACTCGAAGCGAGCGGCGAGGAGGCCAAGAGCTTTCTGCACAGCCAGTTCACCAGTGACGTCAATCATCTGGCCGAAGGCCAGGCCCAGCATGCCGGCTGGTGCACCGCCAAGGGCCGGATGCAGGCCAGCTTTCTTGCCTGGCGTAACGGCGACGCCTACCGGATGACCGTTTCGGCAGACCTCCAGGAAGCGACGCAAAAACGCTTGCAGATGTTCATCCTGCGCGCCAAGGTCAAACTGACTTCATTGAACGACAGCACCATCCTGCTGGGGCTGGCCGGCCGGCAAGCCGAAGAGGCACTGACAGATGCAGGGCTGCCCTGCCCGGCCGAGCCGATGACCACCGCCACTAGCGATGGCGTGACCGCCATACGCCTGGACACAAGCCGTTTCGTCATCAGCGCACCGGAAGAGATGAAGGCCGACCTATGGCAAAAGCTGAGCGTCAAGGCCCGCCCAGCCGGCACTCCTGCCTGGCGCTGGCTGGACGTGCAGGCCGCCTTCCCGCTCGTGACGCTGGCCACCAAGGAAGAGTTCGTACCGCAAATGGCCGACTTCGAGAAAATCGGTGGCGTCAGTTTCCACAAGGGCTGCTACCCGGGCCAGGAAATCGTCGCCCGGACCCAGTATCTCGGCAAGGTCAAGCGCCACCTTTATCGACTGACCAGCCCGCAGGCGCTGAGTGCCGGCGAAGCCCTCTATTCGCCGGATAACCTCGACCAGGCTTGCGGCATGGTGATGAGCGCCGCACCGTCGCCAACGGGCGGCTACGAAGCGCTGGCCGTCGTGCAGTCGAATTATTCGACCAACGTGCATCTTGGCTCCCGCGAAGGCCCGCAAGTGCAGGCTGCTGCGGTCAACCCGTAAAAACAGGCAAAAATGTGTCTGATCGTCGTCGGCTGGCATGCACACTCGGATTATCCGCTGGTGGTTGCGGCCAACCGCGACGAGTTTTATGCCCGGCCAACCGCCGCAGCTGGCCGCTGGCCGGAGGCGCCTCAAATCATCGGCGGCATCGATCTTGAAGCCGGTGGAACTTGGCTGGGCATTGCCGAGAGCGGCCGCTTTGCGGCGGTCACCAATGTGCGTGAGCCCGGCATGGCCAAAGGCCGACTTTCGCGCGGGGCGCTGACGCGCGACTTCCTACTTTCCGAAAATTGCGCCAGCGATGCGATCAACGCCATCGACGGTTCAGCCTATTCCGGCTTCAACCTACTGCTCGGTGACGGTGAAACACTGCACTACCGCTCCAACCGTGACGGTGAGCCACGGGCGCTGCCACCCGGCATCTATGGCCTGTCGAATCATCGACTGGACAGCCCGTGGCCCAAGCTACTCAAGGCCCGCCAACGTTTTGCCCACGCCCTGAAAAATCTTCCGGACGAAAGCGAATTTTTCGCAATTCTTGCCGACGATGAAATCGTTGCCGACCACGAACTGCCGAACACCGGCGTTTCACTGGAATGGGAACGGCTGCTGTCGGCTGTTTTCGTTCGCTCGGAAAGCTACGGCACTCGTGCCTCGACACTACTCTGGCGCAACACCCAGGGAGAGGTCAGCCTGCATGAACGCAGCTTCGGACCAAATGGCCGCCCACTTCAGTCTTCGCTGATTTCCACCGCCGTATAACACGGCACCAGATCGAACAACCCGACGATATCGGCATTGCGCATGCGGATGCAGCCATGCGAACCCGGCACGCCCATCTCGGCAGAGTCCGGGCTGCCGTGGATATAAACATAGCGCCGCATGGTGTCGACACAGCCCAGGCGGTTGCGGCCCGGCTCGCAGCCGGACAACCAGAGGATGCGAGTGAGGATCCAGTCACGACCGGGAAACTGTTCGGCCAGTTCCGGCGTCCAGATTTCGCCGGTTGGGCGACGGCGCACGAACACCGTATTTTCCGGCTGCCCGGCACCAATTTTTGCCCGGACAAGGTGTCGACCGCGGGGTGTCTGATAACTGCCCGAAACTTCACCAACCCCGGCTTTGGCGGTAGACACCGGATACTCAGCCAGAATTTCGCCCTGCTCACCGAACACGCTCAGCGACTGGCGGGCAATCGAAATATGCAGCTTCATGCTTACTTGCGACGCCGGCTGGCGAAAAACTGTGACAACAGGCTACTGCATTCGTCGGCCAGCACCCCGCCTTCGACCGTGGCGTGGTGATTCAGACGCTCAACGCCGAACAAGTCGACGACACTGCCATGTACTCCCGTCTTGGCGTCGCGCGCACCGTAGATCACCCGACTGATGCGGGCATGCATGATGGCGCCGGCACACATGGCGCAAGGCTCGAGGGTGACGAACAATTCGCAGCCCGGCAGTCGATAGTTGCCCAGAGCCCGCGCCGCATCGCGCAGGGCGGCGATCTCGGCGTGCGCCGTCGGATCGCTTTCGCCAATCGGCGAATTGAAGCCGCGCCCGACGATCACCCCGTTCTGGACGACCACGGCACCGACCGGCACCTCGCCCAGGCACTCGGCAGCGCGAGCCAGTGAAATGGCCTCGCGCATGAAGAACTCGTCGCCAAGGCCGGCGAGCGAGCTATCCTCGCTTATTCCCACTCGATCGTTGCCGGCGGCTTGCCCGAGACGTCATAGACGACCCGGTTCAAACCACGGACTTCATTAATGATGCGATTGGAAACCCGGCCGAGCAACTCGTACGGCAGGTGCGCCCAGTGGGCCGTCATGAAGTCGCTGGTAACGACGGCACGCAGCGCAACGACGTTTTCGTAGGTGCGTCCGTCGCCCATCACGCCAACGCTCTTGACTGGCAGGAAAACGGCGAAAGCCTGGCTGGTCAGGTCGTACCAGCTTTTGCCGATGTCGGCCGCGGTGCAGGCGCCGGCCGCCATATCGCGCTCGGTGGCATGCGTGGCGCGCAATTCGTCGATGAAGATGGCGTCGGCGCGTTGCAGCAGGTGGGCCGACTCCAGCTTGACCTCACCCAGGATGCGCACCCCCAAGCCGGGGCCGGGGAACGGGTGGCGATAGACCATCTCGCGCGGCAGACCAAGCGCAACGCCAAGTTCACGGACTTCGTCCTTGAACAACTCACGCAGCGGCTCGAGCAACTGCAGATGCATATCTTCCGGCAGGCCACCGACATTGTGGTGGCTCTTGATGGTGTGAGCCCCCTTCTTGTTCTTGCCGGCCGACTCGATCACGTCCGGGTAGATGGTGCCCTGGGCCAGCCACTTGGCGGCGGAAAGTTTTTTGGATTCGGCCTGGAAGACCTCGACAAATTCCTTGCCGATGATCTTGCGCTTCTGTTCCGGGTCGGAAACGCCGGCCAGCTTGCCCATAAAGTCGTCGACCGCATCGACACGGATGACCTTGACGCCAAGGTTGCGGGCGAACATCTCCATGACCATGTCACCTTCGTTCAGGCGCAGCAGGCCGTGATCGACGAAAACGCAGGTCAACTGGTCGCCGATGGCGCGGTGAATCAGTGCCGCGGCAACACTGGAATCGACGCCACCGGACAGGCCAAGGATGACCTCTTCGTCGCCGACCTGGCGGCGAATAGCATCGACGGCTTCAGCAATGTAATCGCCCATCACCCAGTCGGTACCGCAACCGCAGATACCGTGTACAAAACGCTCGAGAATGGCACGGCCCTGCTGGGTATGCGTCACTTCAGGGTGAAACTGGACGGCGTAGAACTTGCGGTTTTCGTCAGCCATTGCGGCGATCGGGCAGGAGGCCGTCGACGCCATCTTGACAAAGCCTGCCGGCAATTCCATCACGGAATCGCCGTGGCTCATCCAGACCTTGAGCATGCCATGGCCTTCAGGACTGTAGAAGTCGGCGATATCGTTCAACAGCGCCGTGTGGCCATGAGCGCGAACTTCGGAATAGCCGAATTCGCGCGACTTGCCAGCCGCTTCGGCGGTCATCACCTTGCCGCCCAGTTGCTGAGCCATGGTCTGCATGCCGTAACAGATACCGAGCACCGGAATACCCAGTTCGAAAACGACTGCCGGCGCCCGCGGCGTGTCGCCTTCGGTCACTGAACTCGGACCGCCGGACAGGATGATGCCCTTGGCGCCATAGTTGCGGATAAAGTCTTCGGATACGTCGTACGGGTGAATTTCGCAGAAAACCTTGGCTTCACGCACGCGACGGGCGATCAGCTGGGTAACCTGGGAACCGAAATCGAGAATGAGGATTTTCTGGTGAGCCATTTTCAAAACCTTGAATGAAAAGGGCGGCTCCGGGAGCCGCCCTTTGGGACACTGGAACGATCAGTCGAGATGATAGTTCGGCGCTTCCTTGGTGATCTGCACGTCGTGGACGTGAGACTCGCGGATACCGGCCGAGGTGATTTCGACGAAACAGGCATTGTCGTGCATGTGGGCAATCGTCGGGCTGCCGAGATAACCCATCGACGAACGCAGGCCACCCATCAACTGGTGGATCACGGCCAGTACGGAGCCCTTGTACGGGACGCGACCTTCGATCCCCTCGGGGACGAATTTATCGACGTTGGAAGTCGTTTCCTGGAAGTAACGGTCGGACGAACCGGCCTGCATCGCACCCAGCGAACCCATGCCGCGGTAGGACTTGTAGGAACGGCCCTGGAACAACTCGACCTCGCCCGGTGCTTCTTCGGTACCGGCGAACAGGCCACCGAGCATGACCGTATCGGCACCGGCCGCGATGGCCTTGGCGATATCGCCGGAGTAACGGATACCGCCGTCGGCGATCATCGGTACGCCGGAGCCCTTGAGGGCTTCGGAAACGTTCTGGATGGCAGTAATCTGCGGCACGCCAACACCGGCCACGATCCGCGTCGTGCAGATGGAGCCCGGGCCGATACCAACCTTGACGCCATCGGCACCCATCGCCACCAGTGCGCGGGCCGCATCGGCCGTCGCGATGTTGCCGCCGATGACTTCGATCTGCGGGAAATTCTTCTTGACCCAGTTCACGCGATCAAGCACGCCTTGCGAATGGCCGTGAGCGGTATCGACGACGATCACGTCAACGCCGGCTTCGGCCAGCAGTTCCACGCGCTCTTCGGTACCGGCCCCGACGCCGACGGCAGCACCGGCCCGCAGACGCCCGGAAGCATCCTTGTTGGCCAGCGGGTGTTCGGTGGACTTCAGGATGTCCTTGACGGTGATCAGGCCACGCAAGTGATACTGGTCATCAATCACCAGCACGCGCTCCAGGCGGTGCTTGCGGATCAATTCCTTGGCATCTTCGACACTGGCCTCTTCGCCAACCGTAACCAGGCGCTTGCGCGGCGTCATGATGGACTTGACCGGCTGGTCGAGATTGGTTTCGAAGCGCAGATCGCGGTTGGTCACGATGCCGACCACCTTGCCGGCCTTGTCGATTACCGGCAGGCCGGAAATGCGGTGCTGGCGGGTAATCTCGATCACGTCGCGCACCGTCATCAACGGCGAAACCGTGATCGGATCGCGCAGAATGCCGGATTCGAAACGCTTGACCTTGGCCACTTCGGCAGCTTGCGCCTTGGGGCTGAGGTTCTTGTGGACGATACCGATACCGCCTTCCTGAGCCAGCGCGATGGCAAGGCGGCCTTCCGTCACGGTATCCATGGCGGCGGACAGCAACGGCAGGTTCAGGGTGATATTGCGGGTCAGCCGGGTGGCCAGACTGACGTCGCGCGGCAGGATTTGAGAGTGTGCGGGGACGAGCAGAACGTCGTCAAAAGTAAGGGCTTTTTGCAGCAGTCGCATGGCCTTTAATCCAAGGTCACAAAATCGTATTATACAGAAAACCTTCGAAAAGCCCGATGACCATGAAACTCGCTCTGATTTTTGCCCTCGGCATCATGTCGACCGCAGCACTCGTTTCAGCCCATGCCCAGACTTATCAGTGGAAGGACAATAATGGCCGGACGGTAATTTCCGACAGCCCGCCCCCGGGCACGGCGAAGACCAAGCGCGCCATCGGTGAAACACCGCCCGCTACCGGCTTTATCGAAACCCCGGCAGCAAGCGAAAAGAAGGCAGAAGAGCCGAAAACGACCGCCGAAAAGGATCTGGAATTCAAGAAGCGCCAGCAGGAAGCCAGGGAAAAGGCTGAAAAAGCTGAAAAAGAACAGCTAGCCGCGCGCGAAAAACAGGCAAATTGCGAGAATGCCCGGCGCAATCTCGCCGCACTGGAATCCAACCAACCGGTCGCCACCCTTGACGAGAAGGGGGAGCGCCAAGCGATGGACACCAACCAGCGCAATCAGGAAATGGAACGGGCCCGTCGCTTCATGGCCGAATCCTGCAAATAAGCAGGTGCGCGGCGCTCAGCCCTCGGCGGCGTCGGTATCCCCGGCGCCTTTTTTCATGACCTTGCCTTCCGCCGCCCGCTGCTTGCGAACTTCCTTCGGGTCGGCAATCAGCGGCCGGTAGATTTCAACCCGATCGCGGTCGCGCAGCACGGTGTCCGGCTTGGACAGCTTGGCGAAGACGCCGAACTTGTTCTTCTTGAGATCGATTTCCGGATGCTTCTCCAGCAGTCCCGAAGCCTCGAGGGCCTGCAGCAGCGTCGCCCCCGGCGCCAGCTTGACGCTGACCAGCGCCTGCTTCTCCGGCAGGGCGTAACAAACTTCAACATTGATCATTTCAGCCATGGCTGGCTCCATAAACCTGCGCCGCCCGGCGCACGAAAGCATCGACAAAGGTATTCGCGATGTGGCTGAAGACCGGGCCGATCACTTTTTCAAATAATTTGCTGGAAAACTCGTAGTGCAACTGGAACTCGATCTTGCAGGCATTCTCGGCCAGCGCCTTGAAATGCCACGAGCCTTCCAGCCGGCGGAACGGGCCGTCGACCAGACGAATTTTCATCAGCTTCGGGTATTCCTTGTCGTTCTCCGTGGTGAAGCCGGATTTGACCGAGTGGTAATTGATATGCAGCGTTGCCACGGTCTTCTGTGCATCGCGGAACTTGACCTCGGTCTGGCTGCACCAGGGCAGAAAGGCCGGGTAATCCTCGCAGCGATCCACCAGCTCGAACATGCGCTCGGCGGACTGCTCGATCAAGACTGTCTTTTCAACCAGAGCCATGCGGCAGCAACGTTCCTGTATCCTATAAAATAGAGATTTTAATGGATCACCGGCAGCATGAGCATCACGGTCAACAAAAAAGCCATTCACGAATACTTCATTGAAGAGAAGTACGAGGCTGGTATTGCCCTCCAGGGATGGGAGGTCAAGGCGATCCGGGCTGGCCGGATGAACATCAAGGAATCCTACGTCATCATCAAAAGTGGCGAGATTTTCCTGATCGGCATGCACATCACGCCACTGCCGACCGCCTCCTCGCACAATCCGCACGACCCGACGCGCACCCGCAAGCTCCTGCTGCACGCCAATGAAATCGGCAAGCTGATCGGCAAGGTCGAACGCGCCGGCTATGCGCTGATTCCGCTCGACCTGCATTATTCCCGCGGTCGCATCAAGCTTGAAGTCGGCCTTGCCAAGGGCAAGAAACAGCACGACAAGCGGGCCGATGAGCAGGAGAAGGACCACAAACGCGAAGCCCAGCGGGCGATGAAAGAGCGCCAGCGCTAAACAAGGCATGGACGCCCTGCTCTACTGGGTCGGCATGGCCGCCGTGGCGGTGAATGCCCTGACCGGCGTACTCGATTCCGGCCGTAAGCAAATGGACCTGATCGGCGCCCTGCTGGTCGGCGTCGCCACCGCGCTCGGCGGCGGCACCATTCGCGACCTGCTGCTCGACCGCAACGTCTTCTGGGTCGTCGACCAAACCTATCTGATCGCGGCGCTCGGCACCGGCTTCATAACTTTTTTCATTGCCCGCGCCCTGCCGGTCCATCCCCGGCTCTTCCTGATCCCCGATGCCGTTGGTCTGGCGCTATTCACCATCGTCGGCACCCAGGTCGCCTTGCAATGGCACACCCCCTGGCTGGTCGCCAGCCTGATGGGAGTCATCACCGGCGTCGTCGGCGGCGTGCTGCGCGACATTCTCTGCAATGACGTACCTCTGGTCTTTCTCAAGGGCGAGCTTTATGCCAGCGCCGCCTGGCTGGGTGCTCTGGTGCTGGTTGGGCTGCAGCAGATCGGCACCAATGCCATTACCGCCAGTTGGCTGGCGATGGCAGTAGTCTTGACACTACGCCTGCTGGCCATGCGCTTCCACCTGACGCTACCGGTTTTCAGCACGCAAAAGGCGGAGTAGCGGAACGGGCTGACGTTATTCAGCCAAGCGAAACTAGGCGGCACCGCCCGATTGCAGGCTAGCCAGACGGCGCATCAGGCCCTGCATGGCCTCGGCCGCCCCCAACGGCAGGTGATACTCGACAATTTCGCTGAGCCGGGTCGGCAGCGGATTGATCTCGACAGTAGGAATACCCAGCCGGGCGGCCCAGACCACCGGTTCCGCAATGTAGGGAAAAACACCGGAAGTGCCGATCGTGAAGATGATGTCGAAGCCGGTTTCAAGGCCATCCAGGAAGCGCTCCATCGCAGCCTCCGGCAAAGCCTCGCCAAACAACACCACCTTCGGTCGCAAGACACTGCCGCAGGCCGGGCAATGCGGCGGCATGTCGTGGCCGCTCAGGTCGGCCACCGTTTCTTCGAAAGCGCAGCCGGTGCAGGCCAGTTGCTGCAGATTGCCATGGATCTCGATGACATTGCTGCTGCCCGCCTGCCGGTGCAGCCCATCGACATTCTGGGTAAATACCATGACCCGCGGCAGATGCGTTTCCAGTTCGGCTATCGCCAGATGCGCGGCATTCGGCCGGGCACCCCGGCAGTTCTCTTCGATCTGGGCCAGATACTTCCAGGTGATATCGGGGCGCACGGCGAATACTTCGCCGGACAGCGCCTCTTCGATCGCCAAGCCGTCGTCAGTATGCTCGTCGTTATAGAGGCCGCCGACGCCGCGATAGGTCGGCAGGCCGGAATCGGCGGAAATGCCGGCGCCGGTGATGAACAGCGCACTTTCCGCGTTCAGAAGCAGCAAGGCGATTTCATCGAGGAATGATTCGATTTCAGTCATGTTTAAAGCATAGCCCAGCCCGACGCAGGCGGGTAGCCGATCAGCCCCGGCAGGATCGCGGCTGCAATGTAAAAACCCCCGCCACTCAATGAGCAGCGGGGGTTTTCGAATTTCTGGCGGAGTGGACGGGACTCGAACCCGCGACCCCCGGCGTGACAGGCCGGTATTCT
>NZ_LODL01000010.1:324957-412941 GCF_001551835.1 Dechloromonas denitrificans
TTGCGACACTTAAATGGCATGAAACTGCAGAGTTAAATCAGCCCTAAAACGGCCACCTCCAAGATTGATTGCAACTTAATTGCCTAACTGATCCATTTGTTACAAACAGTATAACTTGTGTACTGAGTCATGATGGTTGACTAGTCAGCACTAGGGTAGGTTGCAGACACTGTCGGAGCTTCACTCAAAAGCAGTCATTGTTCCCAAACCAACGTCACGACATGGGTGACCGCTACGAAGCGAAATTGGACGGCTGGGCTGTTCGGCAAATGGCAGCTATCGCTGCACAGCTGACATTTGCAGGCCAAGCTACGAGGACAGCAGCGGGTCGGGTGCTGCCCCTCCGAGATAACGAAGCAGTCATTGACCAGCGTCAGCGAATGAACGGCAGTTGAGCGGCGCATTGCTGCCCAATTCTGTCCGGACTCCCAAGGTCAGCTTTGGCCGAGTAGTGTGAATTGTTCTTCCGTCAGCTTCCGAAGTACAGCTGTCGTTCGGATGAATGCGCACAAGGGTAGCTGCTTGTAGAACTCCAATGATCATTGTCTCCCTTGAACTGCATGTTCAATGAGTTGCAACCTTGTATATGGATATCTGCCCAATGGACCTGAACGATTGTAGTAAGGAATGTTTATGCCGACTTCACCGGGCCGTCAGCCCATAGAGCCCGACACCCAAAATCCCAAAGATCCTATCCATCATCCCCATAAACCAGATCACCCTTTTCATGATGAACGTGAAGAAGAAGGGATCGAAACGGATGACGATGAAGATACAGGGTCAGATCCTTGGTGGATGTAGGGCTACTACAGCACACAGCCAGGAGCGTGCGTACATCCTCGCCAGATAGCTGACCGTAAAAGGGCTGCTCCACACCGAAACCTGCCTTATGGCCAACGGAAGGACGTCGGCCTTAGCGGCCGTTGGCTCAAGAATTGGCCAATGACTGCAACCCATTGCGGACGGTCAGGCCAACCGGCAGCGGACGTTGGCCTTGCAGGTAACGGCTACCGAAGCGGGGAGGGGCGGCTCCCCGTTACTCTAAAGGCGCTACCTTGGCCCGCGCCACGTGCAGTTTCTTGTAGCTGTCGATCAGGCGCTGGTGCCGATCCAGCCCTTCCAGTTGCAGGCTGGTTGGCGTCAGGCCGTGGAAGCGCACGCTGCCGTCCACCGAGCCGAGCACCGCATCCATGCGCGGGTTGCCGAACATACGGCGGAAATTCACCACGTAATCGTCCAGTTCCAGTTCGTCGTCGAGCAGCACTTCCAGCACCACGTTGAGCGCCTGGTAGAACAGGCCGCGCTCGACGGTGTTTTCGTTGTACTGCAGGTAGGCCTCGACCTGCTCCTTGGCGGCCGCAAAGTCCTGCAGCGCAAGGTTGATCAGCAGCTTCAGTTCGAGGATGGTCAGCTGCCCCCAGTCGGTGTTCTCGTCGAATTCAACACCGATCAGCGTGATGATGTCGGTGTAGTCGTCGAGTTCGCTGTCTTCCAGACGTTCGAGCAAGGCTTCCAGTCCGGCGTCGTCGAGGCGGTGCAGGTTGAGGATGTCGGCGCGGAAGGCCAGCGCCTTGTTGGTGTTGTCCCAGATCAGGTCGTCGACCGGGTAGATTTCCGAGTAACCCGGCACCAGGATGCGGCAGGCGGTGGCGCCGAGCTGGTCGTAGACCGCCATGTACACTTCCTTGCCCAGGTCTTCGAGGATGCCGAACAAGGTCGCGGCTTCGTCGGCGTTGGAATTTTCACCCTCGCCCGAGAAATCCCACTCGACAAATTCGTAATCCGCCTTGGCACTGAAGAAGCGCCAGGACACCACGCCGCTCGAATCGATGAAGTGCTCGACGAAGTTGTTCGGCTCGGTGACGGCGTTGCTCTCGAAGGTCGGCCGCGGCAGGTCGTTGAGGCCTTCGAAGCTGCGCCCCTGCAGCAGCTCGGTGAGGCTGCGTTCGAGCGCCACTTCCAGGCTCGGATGCGCGCCGAAGGAGGCAAAGACGCCGCCGGTGCGCGGGTTCATCAGGGTCACGCACATCACCGGGAATTCGCCGCCCAGCGACGCATCCTTGACCAGCACCGGGAAGCCCTGGTTTTCCAGTTCGGCAATGCCGGCGACGATGCCCGGGTATTTCGCCAGCACCTCGGCCGGCACGTCGGGCAGCGCGATTTCGCCTTCGAGGATTTCGCGTTTGACGGCCCGCTCGAAGATTTCCGACAGGCACTGCACCTGCGCTTCGGCCAGCGTGTTGCCGGCGCTCATGCCGTTGCTCAGGAAAAGGTTGTCGATCAGGTTGGTCGGGAAATACACCGTTTCGCCGTCCGACTGGCGCACGTAGGGCAGCGCGCAGATGCCGCGCTCGGTATTGCCGGAATTGGTGTCGTAGAGATGCGAGCCGCGCAGCTCGCCGTCCGGGTTATAGATTTCCAGGCAGTAGTCGTCGAGCAGGCCCTTGGGCAGCGCGTCCTTCTTGCCTGGCTTGAACCAGCGCTCGCTCGGGTAATGCACGAAAGCCGCGTTGGCGATCTCTTCGCCCCAGAACTGGTCGTTGTAGAAGTGATTGCAATTGGCCCGCTCGATAAACTCGCCCAGCGCCGAGGCCAGCGCGCTTTCCTTGGTGGCCCCCTTGCCGTTGGTGAAGCACATCGGCGAATGCGCATCGCGGATATGCAGCGACCAAACGTTGGGCACCAGGTTGCGCCACGACGCGATCTCGATCTTCATGCCCAGCCCGGCCAGAATGCCGGACATGTTGGCGATGGTCTGCTCCAGCGGCAGATCCTTGCCGGCGATATAGGTGCTCGCTGCCGAATCCGAATTCAGCGTCAGCAAAGCCTGTGCATCGGCGTCGAGATTCTCGACCTCCTCGATCACGAACTCCGGCCCGGTCTGCACCACCTTCTTGACAGTACACCGCTCGATGGAGCGCAAAATGCCCTGGCGGTCCTTGGCGGAAATATCCGCCGGCAACTCGACCTGGATCTTGAAAATCTGCTGATAGCGGTTTTCCGGATCGACGATGTTGTTCTGCGACAGGCGGATGTGCTCGGTCGGAATGTTGCGCGTATCGCAGTAGAGCTTGACGAAGTAGGCCGCACACAAGGCCGACGAAGCCAGAAAGTAATCGAACGGCCCCGGCGCCGAGCCGTCGCCCTTGTAGCGGATCGGCTGATCGGCGATGACCGTGAAGTCGTCGAACTTGGCCTCGAGACGAAGCTTGTCGAGAAAATTGACCTTAATTTCCATACGGGAATCCAAAAATAGCGTTCACAACGAATTGGCCGCCATTATCCGGCTTTCCTTGTGGGAAAACCGCGCTTCCCGGCAGTTGGGGAAGTCGGTGACTGGCGCCGACAAGCGCATGCATTGTTGTTGGCGCTAGCGCCGAGCCAGTATCAATGAGCCTTTTTCGCGCGGATTGAGGTCGATGCGTTCGATTGACGCGAAGCCGGCGGCCGTCAGCCAATTGCAATAATCTTCGTAACGATAGGTCTGGGTGCCGGTTTCGACCAGCAGGGTCAGGCGGAATGCGGCGTCCAGTGCGTCAAGCGGCGATTCGGCCAGGTACTCGTGAATGACCAGCAGGCCGCCCCGGGCGAGGGAGTTGCCGATACGCTCGATGATCTGGCGATTTTCTTCTGCTGTATGGTTGTGGGCGACCGAGAGATAAAACACCAGGTCATGTTCGTTGCCCCAGTCCTGCTCCTGCAAATCCCCGGGGATCAGGCGGATACGCTCGGCCAGCCCCTCGTTCGCGATGGTCGTCCCGGTCTCCGTCAAGGCACTGGGCAGGTCGACGATGGCGGCGCCGAGTTGGGGATAGTGCCGGCAAAACCGGATTGCATGCAGGCCATGCGAGCCGCCCAGGTCGAGCAGTCGATGCTGTTCCGCTGATACGGGGACGTGCTTGAGCAGATCCGGCCCGAGATCCGAGGCAAAGGCGGCCATGTACGACGAAAACAATTCACCGAGATGGGAGTGCTCGACCATGGCATCCCAGAGCGTTTTCTCGGGGTGGCCGCTACGCACCGCTTCGGCCAGGCCGCCCATCATCGGCCAGGCTTCATGCGTCCAGAGCAGGCCCGGGGTGTAATCCACCTGGCCGAGACTGGTAAACCAGCGTTGCGTACTCGCCGTATTGGCCAAAAGCCCTTCCTGTTTTTCCAGGTAGCCGAGGGCAATCAGGAAATCGGCCAGGGTTGCCGTACCTTTGGTGCTGGATTCGATCTTTGTCGCCAGTTGGGCTACCGAAAGCGGGCCTTGGGCCAAGGCTTCAAACAGCCCCAAACGCCCGGCCGAGATGATGGCTGATGATTTCATCATCGGCATGTAGACATCCAGCATGGCTAGCTCTGCCGAGCCGGTCGGCTGGCAAACATCGGGTTTGGGGACCCGGGTCGTTGTTGTCTTTGTCATGTTTTGTTGGGGCTCGGTCAAGCCAAAGCAGGCCAGGGGCATCTGGCCATCGTGACCGGGCAGGAGGTTTTCGAAGGCCCGGAGGATAGCGCAATCCCGCTTCGGCGAGCGGGCATTGTCTTGCCGTTACCGCTGACGAAGCTAGTGTCGAAGCCGCCAGAGCGTAACTTCGGAGAGCGTGTGCTGGAACTTGCGCTTGGTCTCGCGAATCACGAAGGGAACATCCTGCGGTGGGCCGAGCAGTTCGAAATGCGGCGCGAGCAGTGCCTGCAGACCGTCGAGGGTCGTGAAGTTCTCGCCATCCTTCTTGAAGCCGCCGAGCCAGTGTTCGCGCCGGGTATGTTCGGCCAGCCAGGTGTAGGGCGAGGCGATCAGCAGCAGGCCGCCCGGGGTCAGGCGTTGGTGGATGCCGGCCAGGAACTGGGCCGGGCTGTGCAGGCGGTCGATCAGGTTGGCGGCGAGAATCAGGTCATAAGCGGTGAAGTTCGGTTTCAGGTTGCAGGCGTCGCCCTGCCAGAAGCTGACGCGACTGGCCGTCTCGGCGAGGCCGAGTTCGGCCAGCGTGCGTTCGCGGTAGGTGACGAGTTCGCCTTCCTCCGGCAAGGTGTAGCGGATGCGTCCCTGTTCGGCCATCTGGGCGCCGAGGCCGATGAAGCGGGCGGAAAAGTCGATGCCGGTGACTTCGTCGAAATGCCGGGCCAGTTCGAAACAGGCGCGGCCGGTGGCGCAGCCGAGGTCGAGAGCGCGCCGCTTCGGTTGCTCGCTCATGGCGGCGACGGCCAGGGCGGCCAGGGTGGCCGGGAAGTTGGCGACACCGTAATAGCTGTCGCCGAAGTGGAACTCGGCGTACTGCGCCATCAGTTCGTCGGTTTCATAGTTCGAGGCGGGGTTGACCGCAGGCATCGCCGAAACGACATAGCGGAAGCCGGCGTGCTGGAAGAAGTGGCGGCGAAAGGCGTAGCGCGCCGCCAGTCGGGCCTCGTCGCCGCAGGAAGCCCAGGCGCCGCCCTTGATCAGGTTGTGGCGCCCGTCGAAGGTCGGCGCCGTGAAGTCGTCGTAGATCGGATGGACGGCAAAACCGTCGAACGGGTAGGTCGGGGTTTCCGTCCATTGCCAGACATTGCCGACGACATCGAACAGCGGGCCGTGGGCGAAGCGGTCTACCGGGCAGGGCGATGCCCAGTGGTCGAGGTGGATGTTGGCCGGGGCAGGCTGCTCGGGGTCGATTTCGCCGAGACCGGCAAAGTCGACCAGGCGATACCACTCGTCCTCACTCGGCAGGCGCACCGGTAGGCCGCTTTGCGCGGTCTTCCACTGACAGAAGGCCTTGGCCTCGTGGTAATTGGTCTCGACCGGCCAATCCCAGGGCATCGGCACTTCTTCGGTCATCAGGCGCAGCTGCCAGCGATCATCGGGCTGACGGACCCAGAAGCTCGGCTGCGTCGCCTGCGTGAAATTACGCCAGCCCAGTCCCTCCTCCTGCCACCAGCGGTCGTCGGCATAGCCGCCGGCGTCGACGAAGGCGAGGAATTCACGATTCGAGACCAGCAGGCGGCTGCTGCGAAAAGCCGCAATGTCGGCCTGGTGCGTGCCGTATTCGTTGTCCCAGCCATAGTGATCGTCCCTGAAGTCCTTGCCCAGCCGCACGCGGCCGGCCGGGATGTCCACCAGCGTGTTGTCCGGAGGTATGCCGTTAATGCGGCATGGTGCCCATGCCGGGTGGGGGCGGAGATAGTCCAGTCGATGCTGGCGGATCAGGACCGACGAAGTTTCCAGGTGGATGCGCTCGTGATCGATGCCCATCAGGATCGCCCACCACGGGTGCTGCCAGTCGATGGGCAGCGACAGTTCGGTAGTGCGGATGATGCGGTCGACCAGCTGGCGGACCTGATTCCGGTAGTCGCGCACGGCTGCGACGCTGGGCCAGTCGTAGCGGGTTTCGTCGAGATCGTCCCAGCTCATCTCGTCGACTCCGACCGCGAAGATCGATTCGAAGCGCGGATTGAGGCGTTGGTCGATCAGGCCGGCCAACAGCAGCTTGTTGATGAAAAAGGTCGCGGTATGCCCGAAATAGAAAATCAGCGGATGGCGCAGCCGGATTGCTTTTTCGTACCAGGCGGCGTCGCAGGCCAGGGTTTCGAACAGTTGTTCGTAACGATCGAAGGTGGCGTGGAAAGTGTCGAGAATGTCGCGCCGGACCGCGTCGACCGGCCGGTCAGCCAGTTGCGGGCTGCGTGGAAAGAGTGGCGTGCTCATGGCTGTAGTCAACCGAGGAAGTCCATTCAGCTTGGAGCGTCAAAGCATACTCTTCGCCTGCCGTTTCGATAACCGGGGGCGGCCGCCTTTTGCTGCGACTGCTTGGTCGATGTCGCCGCGGGCGTGAGTTATTTCACCGCCGTTTTCCGGCTCCCCATTTACACTTCGGCTGTACGCTGGTTCGGGCAGGGCAGTTCTGCCAACTGGCCGTGAAGGCAAGACAGGAGTGGTGATGAGCAAGTTGCAGAACAAGCGGGAAAACGGTGATGATCGGCGAGGTGTCGATCTTGGTCCGCCGTCCGGCTGGCGGGAGCGCCGCCGCTCGGTTGAGCGGCGCTTGCCCGAGGTCAGGGAAATCCCCTTCTCCGAGTGGCTGACCCACATCCCCGGCCATCAGGTCAAGGAAGTGGAGAAGGTGTGAGTCCCGCTTAAAAGATCGCCGCCAATGAAAAAACCGCCACGAATTGGCGGTTTTTTGCTTTGGGGGCCGAGCTTCGGGCCGGGCCGGAGAGGCTTAGTTTTCCTGCTCGTACACCACATCGGCCCGGCGGTTCTCCGACCAGGACTCTTCGTCGTGCCCCTTCAGCTTGGGGCGCGACTCGCCCAGCGTCTTGATGCTGAGCTGCTTTTCCGGGGCGCCGAGGCCGATCAGCGACTGGCGAACGTTTTCGGCCCGTTTCATGCCTAGTTGCCGGTTGTAGTCGGGGGCGCCGCGTTCATCGGCGTTGCCGTCGATCCGGATGCGCGATTTCGGGTTGCTCGCCAGGTAGCGGGCGTGGGCTTGCAGCGCCGGGTTGAACTCGGCCTTGACCTCGGTGCTGTTAAAGTCGAAATAGACGCTGCGCTGGGTACGCAGGCCGGCGCCATCCATCTTGATCGCGTTTTCCACCGTGGCGGCCGACGTGCTGGTTGCAACGCGGGGTTCCTGCTGCAGTTCCGGCGGCACCGGCTGGCCGAGCAGGCCCGGGTGTACCTTGAGGGCGCCGCTTTGGGAAATGTTCTTGTTGGCCGGCGCATCCTTGGTCGAGGCACAGGCGGCAAGCAGGGCGGAAAGCAACAGGGTGGCAGGCAGGGAGGCGCGCATCGTGAATTGGGCTGCGAGAAGAATGTCGAATGATAGCCGCTCGGCCGTTGAACGAACAGGCCTGATGGCCGTAGTGCGCTGTTTTAGCTGATCCGGAAATAAACAAATGCGTAATTTGTCTTTGTGGTTATAACAGCATCGGCTAAATTTCATTCCCTTCTTCCGTGAACAAGGTGTGCCATGTCTTCATTTCGCAAATCCGTTTCCGCGCTCCTGTTGAGCCTGGTGGCCAGCGCCGCGCTGGCCGATGCCACACTGCTGAATGCTTCCTACGATGTGGCTCGCGATGTTTACAAGGACTTCAACCCGATGTTCCAGAAATACTGGAAGGCGAAGGCGGGGGAAAGTCTGGAGCTGAAACAGTCGCACGGCGGTTCGACCAAGCAGGTGCGCGCCGTCGCCGACGGCCTTGAGGCTGATGTGGTGACGATGAACCAGGCCAACGATATCGAGTTCCTGGCCGACAAGGGGCTGGTCGCCAAGGACTGGGCGAAGAAATTCCCGAACAATGCGTCGCCCTACACCTCGGCGATGGTGTTCATCGTCCGCAAGGGCAACCCGAAGGCGATCAAGGATTGGTCCGACGTCGCTGCTCCGGGCGTGCAGATGATCATCCCGCATCCGAAGAACACCGGCAACGGCCGCAACACCTACCTGTCGGCCTGGGCCTGGGCGCTCAAGCAGCCGGGCGGCAACGACCAGAAGGCACAGGAATTCCTCGGCAAGTTGCTGAAGAACGCGCCGCTGTTCGCCGCCGGCGGCCGCGATGCGACGACCACCTTCATGCAGCGCAAGATGGGCGATGTGCTGATTACCTTCGAATCCGAGGCCGAAATGATCGCCAAGGAATTCGGCAAGGGCGAGTTCGAGGTGGTTTACCCGAGCCTGACCATGCAGACCGAGTTCCCGGTCGCCCTGGTCGAAAAGGTGGTGGACAAGAAGGGCACGCGCAAGCAGGCGCAGGCTTACCTGGAGTATCTGTGGTCGAAGGATGGCCAGGAAAATGCTGCGCAGAACTATCTGCGGCCGCGTGATCCGGAACTGCTGAAGAAGTACGCCGCCCAGTTCCCGGCCGTCAAGACCTTTACCGTCGATGAAGTGTTCGGTGGGGCGAACAAGGCGTTCGCTGTCCACTTCAAGGATGGCGGCAGCTTCGACCAGATCTACGTGCAGAAATAAATGGCCGCAAAGACGCATCGCGTGTTGCCCGGCTTCGGTCTGGCGCTGGGCTACACGCTGGTTTATCTCTCGTTGCTGATCCTGCTGCCGCTGGGCGGCATGGTTCTCAAGGCGTCCGAGCTCGGCTTCGGGCAGATCATCGATATCGCCCTCAGCGAGCGTTCGCTGGCCGCCTTTCGGGTGACTTTCGGCGCCTCGCTGATCGCGGCGCTGATCAACGGTTTCTTCGGCCTGATCGTGGCCTGGATCCTGGTGCGCTATCCCTTTCCGGGCAAGCGCTTCGTCGATGCGCTGGTCGATCTGCCCTTCGCGTTGCCGACCGCGGTGGCCGGTATCACGCTGGCCACGCTCTATGCCGGTAATGGCTGGCTCGGTCGCTACATCGAGCCGCTCGGCTTCAAGGTGGCCTATACGCCGTGGGGTATCGTCGTCGCGTTGACCTTCATCACGCTGCCTTTCGTCGTCCGGACCTTGCAGCCGGTGATCGAGGACATCGAAACCGAGGTCGAGGAAGCCGCTGCTTCGCTCGGCGCCTCGCGCTGGCAGACTTTCGTCAAGGTGATCTTCCCGGCCATCTTCCCGGCCCTGCTCACCGGCTTCGCGCTGGCTTTCGCCCGTGCCGTCGGCGAGTACGGCTCGGTGATCTTCATTGCCGGCAACCTGCCGCTGATCTCCGAAATCACCCCCTTGCTGATCATTTCCAAGCTCGAGCAGTACGACGTGCTCGGCGCCACGGCGCTGGCCGTGGTCATGCTCGGGTTGTCCTTCATCCTGCTGCTGGCGGTCAATGTGCTGCAATGGTGGACGGCAAATCGCCACAAGAACAATGAGCCGCTGGAAGTGACGGCGGCCAAAGCCGGAGGTGTGGCATGAAGTCCACGCGCGCCACGCAGGAACCGCGCTGGGTCCGCTACACGCTGCTCAGCGTCGGCCTCGGTTTCCTGTTCTTCTTCCTCGGCCTGCCGCTGGTCGCCGTCTTCGTCGAGGCGCTGGCCCAGGGTCTGCCGGTCTACCTGGAAGCGCTGAAGGAGCCGGAAACCCGCTCCGCCATCGGGTTGACCGTCGGCATTGCGCTGGCCGTGCTGCCTTTCAACATCGTCTTCGGTGTGGCGGCGGCCTGGGCCATCGCCAAGTTCGATTTCAAGGGCAAGAGCCTGCTGATCACGCTGATCGATCTGCCCTTCGCGGTATCGCCGGTCGTCGCCGGCCTGATCTTCATCCTGCTGTTCGGGGCCCAGGGCACCTTTGGCCCGTGGCTGGCCGAGCACGATCTGAAGATCATCTTCGCGGTGCCGGGCATGATCATCGCGACGCTGTTCATTACCTTCCCCTTCATCGCCCGCGAACTGATTCCGCTGATGCAGTCGCAGGGCAAGGACGAGGAAGAGGCGGCGGTGTCGCTCGGTGCCTCGGGTTGGCAGATGTTCTGGCGGGTGACGCTGCCCAATATCAAGTGGGGCTTGCTCTACGGGGTCATCTTGTCCAACGCCCGGGCGATGGGCGAGTTCGGCGCGGTGTCGGTGGTTTCCGGCCACATTCGCGGCGAAACCAACACCCTGCCGCTGCATGTCGAGATCCTCTACAACGAATACAACGCCATCGGCGCCTTCGCCGCCGCTTCCATCCTCGCCCTGCTGGCACTGGTCACGCTGGTCGCCAAGACCATCGTCGAGTGGCGGATGAAGAAGGAAACCGAAATGCTGAACACGGTGCTGGCACCGGAGAAAACCTGATGAGTATCGAAATCCGCAACATTTCCAAGCGCTTCGGCAATTTCGTCGCGCTCGACAACATCAATCTCGACATCCCGACCGGCGAACTGGTCGCCCTGCTCGGCCCCTCCGGCTGCGGCAAGACGACGCTGCTGCGCATCATCGCCGGCATGGAAAGCGCCGATCAGGGCGAAATCCTCTTTTCCGGTGCCGAGGCGACGCACCTGCACGCCCGCGACCGCAATGTCGGCTTCGTCTTCCAGCATTACGCGCTGTTCCGCCACATGACGGTGTTCGAGAACGTCGCCTTCGGCCTGCGCGTCAAGCCGCGCAAGGAGCGCCCGTCCGACGCCGAGATCAAGCGCCGGGTCATGGAGCTGCTCGGTCTGGTGCAACTGGACTGGCTGGCTGACCGCTACCCGTCGCAACTGTCCGGCGGTCAACGGCAGCGCATCGCGCTGGCCCGCGCATTGGCGGTCGAGCCGAAAGTGCTGCTGCTTGACGAACCGTTCGGCGCCCTCGATACCAAGGTGCGCAAGGAACTGCGCCGCTGGCTGCGCCGCCTGCACGACGAGATGCACATCTCCAGCGTCTTCGTGACCCACGACCAGGAAGAGGCGCTGGAAGTGGCCGACCGCGTGGTGGTGATGAACCACGGCAAGATCGAGCAGATCGGCTCGCCCGACGAAGTCTATTCCAGCCCGGCCTCGCCCTTCGTCTATCAGTTTCTCGGTAACGTCAATGTCTTCCACAGCCGGGTCCAGGGCGGCTATGCCGAAGTCGAGCGCCATGAGGCGTCGGAGAAAACCACCGCTTTCGTCCGCCCGCACGACATCGACATCGCGCTGCAACCGCTCGAGGATGGCCTGCAGGCGACGGTGCAGCATGTCCATCCGATCGGGCCGCTGGTCCGCATCGAGCTGCAGCACAACAGCGAAATCGTCGAAGTCGAGCTGTCGCGCGAGCGGCACGAGGCGCTGCAACTGGTCGTCGGTCAGGCGGTCTGGTTCCGGCCTCGGCAGATGCGAGTGTTCGGCGCCGACCAGTTGCCGCGGTCAACACCTGAAAAACAGGCCTTTTTGTTCTGATCCAGATCGGGGAAGGGCGCCGGGGGCGGGTGTTATAATCGCCCCCCATTCTGACCGCGCCAGCCCAATCCGGTGATTTTTACCCTCGGCATCAACCATCACTCCGCCCCGCTCGCCATTCGCGAACGGGTGGCTTTTGGCGCCGACAAGCTGCAGCATGCGCTGTCCGACCTGACCCGGAGCCAGTCGGTCAAGGAGGTGGCGATCCTGTCCACCTGCAACCGCACCGAAATCTATTGCTCGGCCGAAACGCCGGACGTGGTGATCGACTGGCTGGCCAAGTATCACCAGGTCGAGCGTGGCGAACTGTCGCCCTTCCTCTATACGCACGATCAGCCGGAAGCAATTCGCCATGCCTTCCGCGTCGCCAGCGGTCTCGACTCGATGGTCGTCGGCGAACCGCAGATTCTCGGTCAGATGAAGGACGCCGTGCGCGCCGCGGAAGAGAGCGGCACGCTCGGCACGCAGCTGCACAAGCTGTTCCAGCGTTCCTTCTCGGTGGCCAAGGAAGTGCGCAGCACGACGGCGATCGGCGCCAACATCGTGTCGATGGCGGCGGCTGGCGTGCATCTCGCCGAGCGCATTTTCGAATCGATCGAAGGCCAGCGCATCCTGTTCATCGGTGCCGGCGAAATGATCGAACTGTGCGCCGCCCACTTCTGCGCCCGTCAGCCAAAGCAGGTGACCATCGCCAACCGGACGCTGGAACGCGGCCGGGCGCTGGCCGAGCGTTTCAATGGCACTGCCATCCGCCTCGATGAGCTGGGCGAGCATCTGGCCGCCCACGACATCGTGGTCTCCTGTACCGCCAGCCCGCTGCCGATCATCGGCCTCGGCATGGTCGAACGGGCGATCAAGATTCGCCGGCATCGTCCGATCTTCATGGTCGACCTGGCCGTGCCGCGCGATATCGAGGAAGAAGTCGGCGCCCTCGACGACATCTTCCTCTACACCGTCGACGATCTGGCCCAGGTCGTCGAAAGCGGTCTGGAGTCGCGCCAGGCGGCGGTGGTCGAAGCCGAGGACATCATTGCCAGCCGCGTCCAGGATTTCCTCGGCTGGCTGCAGGCCCGCGACACGGTGCCGGTCATCCGTTCGCTGCGCGACTCGGCCGAGCGCATGCGCCGGCACGAGATGGAACATGCAATCAAGCTGCTGGCCAAGGGCGAGTCGGCCGAGCGGGTGCTCGAGCACCTGTCGCAGCGGCTGACCAACAAGTTCCTGCATGCGCCGACCCAGGCGCTGAACCAGGCCGAAGGCGGCGAGCGTGCCGAACTTCAGTCAGCCGCCAGCCGGCTCTTTCATCTGCATTCGAACGACTGAGTCGTGCTGCGGGCGGGGCGCCCGCACCAGCCGGTTGCGACCGCTGCGCTTGGCTTCCAGCAAGGCCTGGTCGGCCGCCTCGATCAGGCTGGCCGCCGTCGTGTAATCCGGCAGCGCGGCAACGCCGCAGCTGAAGCTGGCCCGCAGCGCACCGCGGGCATGGGCATGCGGCAGCTGCGAAAAATCCTCACGAATCCGGTCGAGCAGGCTGCAGGCCCGTTCGAGGTCGGCATCGGGCAGTGCAATGATGAATTCCTCGCCGCCATAGCGGCCGATCAGGTCGCTGTTGCGCAGGCGGCCGCGCAGCAGCCAGGCCAGGCTGCGGATGACCTGGTCGCCGACCGGGTGGCCGTAGTTGTCGTTGATCGACTTGAAGCGGTCGATGTCGATCATCGCGACGACCAGATGGCGGGCCGGCGAACTGGTGCGCAGCAGGCTTTCCAGTTGCCCCTTCGAGGTCGAGTGATTGAGCAGGCCGGTCAGGCTGTCGTGCCGCCCCGAGTAGAGCATTTCACGGTAGCGCTCGATCTTTGTCCTTACCACCGAGGCGAGGATGATCGGGTTGATCGGCTTGGTCAGGAACTGGTCGCCGCCCAGGCGCAGGGCTTCGACCTGCTGCGCGATATCGGTTTCGCTCGACAAGTAAATCACCGGCAACGACTGGTATTCCGGAATCTGGCGCAGGGCGCTGGTTACTTCGACGCCGGTGCAGAAGGGCATGTACATGTCCATCAGGATGGCATCGGGGCGATAGTCGGCGGCCGCCTGCAGCAGCGTGCGCGGGTCGCCGATGGCGCGGCTGTCGATGCCGTGCTGCGACAGCGAGCGTCGGATGTGGGCGATGGCGGTGGCCGAGTCCTCGACGACTAGGACGCGATGCACTTCATGTTCGCGCGTTTCGACCAGATCGAGAATCCGTGACAGCACGTCGCTCACCTTGTTGCCGACCGGCACGCAGGCATCGGCGCCGGCTCGCTGCAACTGGACGATGCTTTCCAGGCTGGCGGGCACCGACAGGCAGTAGAAATAGCTGGTTGGGCAGGCGGTGCGCAAGGCCTTGATGGCGGTGATGGCGCTCAGTGGATAAACGCAGCCTTCGCGGTCGGGGATGAAAACGATGGCCAGCGGCGGCTCGTTCTCGATGTCGAAGGCGGTGCTCTCCCAACGCTGCTCGGCCGGCTTGAAACCAAAAAAACTCAGTTGTTCGGAGAGCGATGCGGTCCACGGGTGCTCGGCGCGCGAAACGATCAGCACCCGGCGCGGCCGGTGCCAGGCCTCGTCGTTGTTGTCCGGCTCGTCGGTCTGGCGGCGGGGCTGGACGGCCGGTGTCTCATGGCGGTGCAGTTCGGTCAGGATGATGCCGAGCTGGCGCTCGATGGCGCTGGCCTGGTCATCCGGGATCGGGTGCATCGAGCGGTCGCCGAACAGCGCCAGGGCTGCGTTTTCCAGTTCCTGGCAGGCGCGGACCAGGCCGGGCAGATGCTGGCGGCTGAGCTGTTCGGTCAGCCCGTTCAGGGACAGCGTGAATTCGACGAAAACGTCCGAATCGCCGCCCTCACGATAGCTTTTCCAGCGCAGTTCAAGCGTTTCTGCAAGGGCGATGACCGAATGGGAGATGGCTGGCATGGGATGACTTCCGCAATCGGCGGATTATGCTATTTGAAAGGCTGTGTGGCAATCGCCATCCATCGCCGACGGAAGGTGTTCTCGGGTACCATTACGCCCCTTCGCACACCCGGGCCGGCTGGCTATCCGAAATGAAATCGAGCATTCGCCAAAAACTTGATCTGCTGGTCGATCGCCTCGACGAAATCGATCGCATGCTGTCGGCGCCGAGCACGGCCGGCGATATGGATCAGTTCCGCAAGCTGTCGCGCGAGCGGGCCGAAATCGAGCCGGTGATCCTCCAGTTCAACGCCTTCCGCCAGGCCGAGAACGACTTGGCCGAGGCCGAGGCGATGCGTGATGACCCGGAAATGCGCGATTTCGCCGAAGAGGAAATCGCCGCCGCCAAGGCGCGCCTGCCCGAACTCGAAACCGAGTTGCAGAAGCTGCTGCTGCCGAAAGACCCCAACGACGAGCGCGGCGTGCTGCTCGAAATCCGCGCCGGGACCGGCGGCGACGAGTCGGCGCTGTTCGCCGGCGACCTTTTCCGGATGTATTCGCGCTATGCCGAGCGTCAGCGCTGGCAGGTCGAAGTAATGTCGGCCAGCGAGTCGGAACTCGGCGGTTACCGCGAAATCATCTGCCGGATCGGTGGTAATGGCGCTTATTCGCGGCTCAAGTTCGAATCGGGTGGCCACCGCGTGCAGCGCGTGCCGGAAACCGAAACCCAGGGCCGCATCCATACCTCGGCCTGTACCGTGGCGATCATGCCGGAAGTCGATGAGGTCGAGGATGTGAACCTCAATCCGGCCGACCTTCGGATCGACACCTTCCGCGCCTCCGGGGCCGGCGGTCAACACATCAACAAGACCGATTCGGCGGTGCGCATCACCCACCTGCCGACCGGCATCGTCGCCGAATGCCAGGATGGCCGCTCGCAGCACGCCAACAAGGCGTCGGCGATGAAGGTGCTGGCGGCGCGGATCAAGGACGTCCAGGTCCGCGCCCAGCAAGCCCACATTTCCAGTACCCGGAAGAGCCTGATCGGCTCCGGCGACCGTTCCGAACGCATCCGGACCTACAACTTCCCGCAGGGGCGGATCACCGACCACCGGATCAACCTGACGCTGTACAAGATCGCCGCGATCATGGACGGCGACATGGACGAACTGCTCGGTGCGCTGGCCGCCGAACACCAGGCCGACTTGCTGGCCGAGCTGGCCGAACAGAACTGAAAATGACGCTTTTCGAGGCGTTGACCGCCGCCCGGCAGAAAATCGACCGGCTCGACGCGCGTCTGCTGCTGCAATACGCCACCGGCTGCTCGCACACCGATCTGCTGGCGCGCCCGGAAACGCCGGTCATCGCGCCGGCCTACGCGCAGTTTGCCGAATGGGTCGAGCGGCGGGCGGCCGGCGAGCCGCTGGCCTACCTGGTCGGCGAGGCCGAGTTTCGTGGTCGCGTTTTCCAGGTCTCGCCAGCGGTGTTGATTCCGCGGCCGGAAACCGAAGTACTGATCGATCTGGCGCTGGAAAAGCTGCGCGGCCTGACGGCGCCGAAAGTGCTCGATCTCGGCACCGGCAGCGGTATCGTCGCCATTTCGCTGGCCCTGGAATGCCCGGCAGCCGAGGTTCTGGCGGTCGACCTGTCAAAAGAGGCCATTTCCGTGGCGCGCAACAATGCCGGCCGGCTCGGGGCGAAGCTTGCCTTCTGCGCGAGCGACTGGTTTGCCGAACTGGCTGGCCAGCGTTTCGACCTGATCGTTTCCAACCCGCCCTACGTTGCCGAGGGTGACCCGCACCTGAGTCGCGACGGCCTGCCTTTCGAGCCGCAAATGGCGCTCAGCGACGGCGAGGCCGGCGGCAACGGCCTGGCCTGCATCCGCCGCATCGTCGCCGACGCGCCGGCCCATCTGACGGCGGGCGGCTGGCTTTTGTTCGAGCATGGCTACGATCAGGGCGCAGCCAGCCGGAACTTATTGCACGATGCCGGGTTCAAAGCCGCATCTACCTTTCCCGACCTGGCCGAGATCGATCGCGTCTCGGGGGGTCATTTGTAATCTGGAGAAAAAATGTCCGACGTTCAGCAACGCATCCACCAAACCGTGACCACCAACCCCGTCGTCCTCTACATGAAGGGTGACGCCCGTTTCCCGCAGTGCGGTTTCTCGGCCACGGCCGTGCAGATCCTCAAGCTGTGCGGCGTTAACGATTTCGTGACGGTCAATGTGCTGGCCGACGAAGAAATCCGCAATGGCGTCAAGGAATACGCCAACTGGCCGACCATTCCGCAGCTCTACATCAAGGGCGAATTCGTCGGCGGCTGCGACATCATGAAAGAGATGTACCAGGCGGGTGAACTGCAGACCATGCTGCAAGACATCGCCCAGGCTCAGGCCCAGGCCTGAGTTTTTCGCCGCGCCAAATGCCAGGCCCGCCAGTTCGGCGGGCCTTTTTCATGGGCGCGACCTGGCGCCTGCGGCCTAGATTTCAGTGACCGAGAACTCGATCGCGGCGCCGTCCTGGACGATGTCCTTGACCGCGCAATGGGTGATGCTCTCGAGAATGGCAGTTTTTTGTTCGGCCGTGAACTGTTCGGGGAAGCGCACTTCGGTCTTGAATTTGCCCAGGGTCAGCGGGCCGCCCGGGCCGGCAAACGGCTTGCAGTTGATTTCGATGCCGGCGGCCGGCACGCCCAGTTCCTTGCAGCTCTTCTTGGCAAAGACGGCGGCGCAGGCGGCCAGCGAGGCATAGAAGGCTTCCAGCGGGTTCATCAGGGAGCCATTTACGGCATAGTCTGCGGCGTGCTTGCCGGCATTGACGTGAATGAGCGGTGTGTTGTCGACAACGGTTGAATACATGCTGGTCTTCCTTGCTGTTGGTTTTATGGCGTCCGGGCGGGGGTTGCCTGCTTAAATATCAACACCATTGAATATAATAATTGGCTAATATATCGCAAGGCAAGGATTTCTTGATCGACGCCGCCCGCGGGCCGCGGGAGCGGTTGTTCTAGCGGGTGGCCAGGCGCTGGTTGGCCAGCGACAGGCGGCTGGCCAGCACTTCGGCGAAGCTCTGGTAGAAGTGCATGCGGCAGGCGGCGGAAGCCTGCTGCAGTGCTGTGCCGCTGACGCTGATGAGATCGGCGGCGTTCTGCGCCGTGATGTCGGCGCCGCGTAGCTGGTGCTGCCGGCCGATCACCGCCATCTCACCGAAGCATTCGCCCTTGCTCAGGATGTCGAGCATCTTGCCGCCCTTGCTGACCTTGAGGTTGCCGGCGGCGAGGAAGCAGAAAAAGTCGCCCGGTTCGCCGTCGCGCATGATTACGCTGCCGGGCGGCACGCGCTGCCATTGCGAGAAGCGCAGCACTTCCCAGATTTCGACGTCGCTGAATTCGGCGAAGAAGGGCATGGCGCGCAGGATGTCGAATTTCTCGGTATCGGCGAAGTCGCCGCCCGGTGTTTGCAACTGCCGGTCGCGCACCGCCTGCGTCAGGTCCTGGGCGAAGGCGCCCCAGCTCTGGTAGCGCGCGTTGCGGTCGCGGGCCATCGCCCGGCCGACGATCTGGTCGAGCACCGGCGGTAGCTCGGGGCGCAGGCTGGACGGCTGCGGCGGGTCGCCGTGGATGATCTGGTAGATCATCTTGTAATTGCTGTCGGCCTCGAATGGCAGGCGCCCGGTCAGCAGTTGGAACATGACGACGCCGAGCGAATAGATGTCGGTGCGGTGGTCGAGCGGGTTTTCCTGGACCTGTTCGGGCGACATGTAGCCCGGCGAGCCGATGCTGGTGACCTGGGTGCGCTCGGTCTGGCGGCTGATGATGGCGGTGCCGAAATCGGTGATCTTGATGTCCGATTCGCCGGTCAGCAGGATGTTGGCCGGCTTGATGTCGCGGTGCGTAATGCCGAGGCGGTGCGCGAAATCGAGGGCGCGCGTGCATTTGAAAATGAGCTCGACGACGCGGTCGACCGCCAGCAGGCGCCCCGGCCGGGCACGCTCTTCCAGCGTGCCGCCGGCGACATACTCCATGACGATGTAGCAGAGCTTGTCGGTGACCACCGCATCGTAGATCTGCACGATGTGCGGGTGGTTGAGCTGGCCGACCAGCGAGGCTTCGTTGAGGAAGAGATTGGTGTACAGGCGACCCCGCTTCGGGTCGTTGAGGACGGCGGGGCTGGCGACCTTGATCGCCACGTCGCGCTGGGCGAAGGGGTCGCGACCGAGATAAACGGTACTGGTCGCGCCTTCGCCGAGCTTTTGCAAAAGCTCGTACTTGCCGAGCTTCTCGATCATCGCCTGGCGCCAGTCTTGTTACAGGCGGCTGCGGGCCCGGGCGATGGCGGCCTTGACCTGGGCCGGCGCGGTGCCGCCGATGTGGTCGCGCGAGGCGAGCGAGCCTTCGACGGTCAACACCGCGAAAACATCGTTTTCCACTTGCGGGCAGAAGGCCTGCAGTTCGCTCAGGGAGAGTTGCGGCAGATCGACGCCCTTCGCTTCGGCCGCCTTGACCGCGTGGCCGACCGCTTCGTGCGCGTCACGGAAGGGCAGGCCCTTCTTGACCAGGTAGTCGGCGAGGTCGGTGGCGGTGGCAAAGCCCTGGGTCAGCGCGGCCTGCATGTTGTCGGCGCGGACGGTGATGCCGCCGGCCATGTCGGCGAAGATGCGCAGCGTGTCAGTGACGGTGTCCACGGCGTCGAACAAGGGTTCCTTGTCTTCCTGGTTGTCCTTGTTGTAGGCCAGCGGCTGCGACTTCATCAGGGTCAGCAGGCTCATCAGCTGGCCATAGACGCGGCCGGTCTTGCCGCGGGCCAGTTCCGGCACATCCGGATTCTTCTTCTGCGGCATGATCGACGAGCCGGTGCAGAAACGGTCGGCGATCTGGATGAAGCCGATGCGCGGGCTCATCCACATCACCAGTTCCTCGGACAGGCGGCTGATGTGCATCATCAGCAGCGCGCAGGCGGCGGTGAATTCGATGGCGAAGTCACGATCCGACACGGCGTCCAGCGAGTTTTCGCAAACGTAATCGAAGCCCAGTTCGGCGGCAACGAAGGCGCGGTCGATCGGGTAGGTCGTGCCGGCCAGGGCGGCGGCACCGAGCGGTAGGCGGTTGGTGCGCTTGCGGGCGTCGGCGAAGCGCTCGGCATCGCGGCCGAACATTTCGAAGTAGGCCAGCACGTGATGACCGAAAGTCACCGGCTGGGCGACCTGCAGGTGTGTGAAGCCGGGCATCGGCGTCGCTGCTTCCTTCTCGGCCAGGTCGACCAGCGCCGAGCGGAAGGCCTTGATCAGGGCCAGAATGTCATCGATCGAGTCGCGCAGGTAGAGGCGGATGTCGGTGGCGACCTGGTCGTTGCGCGAACGGCCGGTATGCAGGCGCTTGCCGGCGTCGCCGACGAGTGCAGTCAGGCGTTTTTCGATATTGAGGTGTACGTCTTCCAGATCGAGCGACCATTCGAAGGTGCCGGCTTCGATTTCCCCGGTGACGATGGCCATGCCGCGTTCGATGTCGGCCAGGTCGCCGGCGCTGATGATGCCCTGCTTGGCGAGCATCTTGGCGTGGGCCAGCGAACCGCGAATGTCCTGGCGCCACATGCGCTGGTCGAAATCGACGGAAGCGGTATAGCGTTTGACGAGATCGGAAACTGGCTCGGAGAAACGGCCGGCCCAAGTGTATTGCGTGGCGTTGGAAGTCATGACTCTGGTCTAGAATGGGGCAGTTAAGCGACGAATTGAACAACAATCCGCATCAAGAATGACAAGTATACGGCACTTTCCCGCGACTCACCCGCTGCCCGACTGGCGCAATTTCGGGGTGATGCTGCGCGTGCTGCTCGGCATCAATGCGCTGGCGCTGCTTGCCGCGCTCGTCCAAACGTCCGATCTGGCCGGCTGGCTGGGGCATTACGTCGAACTGGCCGCCATCGTCGAACCCTTGTTGCTGATCGCCCTCGGCCTGCTCTCGCTGGCCCGCGACCTGCTCTGGCGCCTGCCGCTGCGCCTCGGCCAGGCCCTGGTGCTGGCTTTGGCCGGCGGGCTGGCTGCCGGTTTTTTCCTGTACACCCGCGCCCTGTCGCTGATCGAAGGGAGCAGCGGCTGGCGCAGTGCCTTGCTGGCGATGGCTGCCGCCGCCTTGCTGCTCGGTTACTTCGAGTTGCGCTCGCGGGCTTTTTCGCCGGCCCAGACCGAAGCGCGGCTGGCGGCGCTGAATGCCCGTATCCGGCCGCACTTCCTGTTCAACTCGCTGAATGCCGTGCTGTCGCTGATCCGGGCTCGGCCGCAGCAGGCCGAGGCGGCGCTGGAGGCGCTCTCCGACCTCTTTCGCGCCGCGATGCGCGATCCGGGCGAATTGGTCAGCCTGGCCGACGAAATTTCCCTCGGCAAGCAGTATCTGGAACTCGAGCACCTGCGCCTCGGCGACCGCCTGGCGGTCGACTGGCAAATCGGGGCGGTTTCCCTGGATCTGCCGATTCCGCCGCTGATGCTCCAGCCGCTGCTCGAAAACGCCGTCTATCACGGCATCGAGCCGGCTCCGGAGGGCGGCACGGTGCAGGTCGTCATCGCGCAGCGCGGCGACGAACTGCACATCGCCATTGCCAATCCGACCGCCGGTCAGGCGCAGCATGCCGCCGGCAACCAGATGGCGGTGGCCAATATTCGCGAACGGCTGGCCCTGTATTACGATCTCGAGGCGCGGCTCGAAATTGTGGCCGGTGAAAACATTTATCAGGTTCGCATCATGCTGCCATGCCGCCGCCGGGTTCATCCGTGAGTCCCTTGAAAATCCTGCTGGTCGACGACGAGCCGCTGGCACGCGACCGCCTGCGCACCCTGCTCGGCGATATCGCCGGCCAGTTGCCGAGCGAAGTGGTCGGCGAGGCCGGCAATGGCCTGGCGGCGCTGGCCTTTTTGCGCGAGCAGCCGGTCGATGTCGTGTTGGCTGATATCCGCATGCCGGGCATGGACGGTATCGAGCTGGCCGGCCATCTCGGCAGCCTGGAGCAGGCGCCGGCCGTCATCTTCACGACCGCCTACGACAATTACGCGGTGCAGGCCTTCGATCTGAACGCAGTCGATTACTTGCTCAAGCCGGTGCGTGCCCAGCGCCTGCTGACCGCGTTGCAGAAGATCCCGGCCGTTCCCCACCTGGATCCCGCCCTGCTCGCCAGTATCGGCCGCGAAGTGCGGGGCGGCGGGCGCAGTCATCTTTCCTGCCACGAGCGCGGCCGCCTGTTGCTGGTCCCGGTCAATGAAATCCTCTACCTGAAGGCCGACCTGAAATACGTCACGGCGCGCACGGTAGAGCGCGAATATCTGCTCGATGATGCGCTGACCCATCTCGAAAGCGAATTTGCCGAGCGCTTCATCCGCCTGCACCGTGCCGTGCTGGTCGCCCGTGCTGCGCTGGCCGGCTTCGAGCGGGCGGCCGGCGACGATGCCGAAGCCTATGGTTGGGCGCTGCTGCGCGGCGTGCCGGAGAAGCTGCCGGTCAGTCGCCGGCAATGGGCGCCGGCCAAGGCGCTGGTCAAGAATTCCTGAATTTTTAACGAAAGCGAGTATGCCGGTGAGCCAGATCTGTCCGCATTGCAATTACGCCCGCAAAAGCAGCGATACGACGCCGGACTGGCAATGCCCGGCCTGCGAGAAAGCCTATGCCAAAGGCGGCAACAGTCTGCCGCCGGCCGGCTTTCGCCAGTACGGGGCGGCGGCCGAGCCGCGCCCAGGCGGGGCCGGCAAGTGGTTGCTGCTGTTGCTGGTGCTCGGCGTCGCCTTCTGGTTCGGCCGGCCGCTGTTCGAACAGCGTACTGCCCAAGCCGCGGCGGCCGTCGCCGCCAGTCAGCCCGAGGTGCTGCTCTATGCGACCGACTGGTGCGGGTACTGCAAGGCGAGTCGCGAATTTTTCTCGGCCAACGGCATCCGCTACATCGAGCACGATATCGAGAAGAGTTCGGTGGCGCTCGCCGAACACAAGAAACTGGGCGGTAACGGCGTGCCCTTGATCGTGGTCGGCGGCGAAGTGGTCAATGGCTACAACGAAGCGGCGCTGCGCCAACTGCTCGGCCCCTGGATCAAGGGCTGAGCATGGTCGGCAGCGCGCGGCGCCTGGCTCAGGCAGCGAAGGCGCGGGTTGGGGTAATGCTGTGTTCGCGCTGCAGGCGATTGATTTCGGCCCGCAGGGCGGCTTGCTGGCCGGCCGTGATCATGCGCTGGCCGGCCTGCCATTCAAACTGGATGTCGGCGGCGTGCACGCCGGCGCAATAGAGGGCATAGGCCATGTCGCGCAGTTCGGCGTGCGTAACTTTCTGGCCAGTGCTTAGTTCGGCAACAAATTCGTTCTTGAAGAACGCTACGGTTGCATTGGTTGTCATGATTTCACCTCGCATTGGCGTAGCTTAACCTGACCTGCTGCGCTTGCTTGTGGCGTATTGCACACTGGGCGGGATATTTCATTTTCTTCTCCATTATCTTTCCGTCTGTTGGTCGAGACCGCCCCGCCAGCCGTTGAAAAACGGCGTTTTGGGGCGGTCCACCGCAGGCATGGCAATGCTGCCGGCCTTAGCCGAGGGCGCGGTTGACGATTTCCAGCACATCGCGCGACAGGCCCTGATGGTCGCGGATGCTTTCCAGTGCCAGGCGGGCGTGTTTCTGGCGCTCGCCGTCGAACTTCTTCCAGCGGTCGAAGCAGCGCGCCAAGCGTGAGGCGACCTGCGGGTTCTTGCCGTCGAGTAGCTGGGTTTGCTCGGCCAGGAAGGCGTAGCCAGCCGGCGTGTGGAAGCGGGCGAGGTTGGCGCCGAAGTTGCGCAACAGCGCATAGACCTTGTTCGGGTTGCCGATGTCGAAGGCTGGGTGGCCGGTCAGGCGTTTGACGGTTGCCAGCGTATCCGGCAAACGGCTGCCGGACTGCACGGCCAGCCATTTGTCGACGACCAGGGCTTCGTGTTGCCAGCGCTGGTAGAACTCGGCGAGCGCCGTTTCGCGTTCGGTGCACTCGGTCTGGGCCAGTGCGGCGAGGGCGGCGAACTGGTCAGTCATGTTGTCGGCGCTGCGGAACTGCTGCAGCGCCAGTTGGCGAACGGCCGGCGTGTTCAGTTCGAGCAGATAGGCCAGGCAGGTATTGCGCAGGGCACGGCGGCCGGCTTCCTCGCTGCTTGGTGTGTAGGCACCGTGGGGGGCGAGGCCGGCGTAGAGGCCGGCGAATTCGCCCTCCAGTTGCTCGGCTAGGTGGCGGCGCAGGCTGTTGCGGGCGGCGTGCAGTGCATCGGGATCGACGATGTCGAGCGCTTCGGCCAGCGTCGATTCGCCGGGCAGGGTCAGGGCTTCGGCGACGAAGGCGGCGCCGCGCTCGGCTTGTGTTTGCAGCAGGCGACGGGCGGCGTCGACGAAACTGGCCGGCCAGACCGGCGCCTGGCCGGCGGCGATGGCCGCAGTGGCGTCGAGAATCAACGTCGAAGCCAGGCGCTGGCCGGCTTCCCAGGCATTGAACGGGTCGCTTTCGTGGGCCAGCAGCAGGGTCAGTTGTTGCGGCGTGTAGGCGTAGTCGAGGACGACCGGCGCCGAGAAGTCGCGCAGCAGCGAGGGCACCGGTTCGGCGGCAATGCCGTCGAAATGGAACTGCTGGCTGTTTTCGGTGAGCAGCAGCGTCCGGTCGCTACCCGCAATAATTTGGCCGCCAGCGTCAAACAGCGCGATACGGATCGGGATCAGGTAGGGATGATTGTCGCTGGCGCGCGGGTTGCTCTGCTTGATGTGCAGCGTATAGCGCCCGGTTTTTGCCTCGAAAACGCTGTCCACCGCCAGATGCGGCGTGCCCGGCTGGTTGTACCAGCGCATGAACTGCGTGAAGTCGAAACCGCTGGCGGCAGCCATGGCAGCGACGAAATCCTCGCAGGTGACGGCCTGGCCGTCATGGCGGCGGAAGTATTCGTCCATGCCGGCGCGGAAACCGTCGCGGCCGATCAGGGTCTGGATCATGCGGATGACTTCGGCGCCTTTTTCATAGACGGTCGAGGTGTAGAAATTGTTGATCTCGACAAAGCTGGCCGGCCGGATCGGATGCGCCATCGGGCCGGCGTCTTCCGGGAACTGGGCGGCGCGCAGGCCGCGCACTTCGCGGATGCGGGCGGTCTGCCGGTTGTGCAGGTCGGCACCGAATTCCTGGTCGCGGAAGACGGTCAGGCCTTCCTTGAGCGACAGCTGGAACCAGTCGCGGCAGGTGACGCGGTTGCCGGTCCAGTTGTGGAAATACTCGTGGGCGACGACGCGGTCGATATTTTCGAAATCGACGTCGGTCGCCACGTCGGCGCGGGCCAGCACGTACTTGGTGTTGAAGATGTTGAGGCCCTTGTTCTCCATGGCGCCCATGTTGAAATCGCCGACGGCGACGATCATGTAATGGTCGAGGTCGCATTCGAGGCCGAAACGTTCTTCGTCCCATTTCATCGACTTTTGCAGCGCGGCCATCGCGTGCGGGCACTGGTCGAGCTTGCCCGGTTCGACGTAGATGGCGAGCTGCACGCTGCGCCCGGAGGCGGTCTGGAAGGTGTCGAACAGGCCATCGAGCTTGCCGGCGACGAGGGCGAACAGGTAGGCCGGCTTCCTGAACGGATCATTCCAGGTTGCCCAGTGACGGCCGTCGGCTTCTTCGCCGCTGGCCACCGGGTTGCCGTTGGCGAGCAGCACCGGGTAGGTCGCTTTATCGGCGTGCAGCGTCACCGTGTAGGTGGACATGACGTCGGGGCGGTCGAGGAACCAGGTGATGCGGCGGAAGCCCTGCGCCTCGCACTGCGTGAAGTAGCCGTCCTTGGAGCGGTAGAGGCCGGAGAGACGGGTGTTGCGGTCGGGGTCGATGCGGACCACGGTGTGCAGCGTGAAGGCATCGGGCAGGTCGGCGATGGTCAGCGTCGTCGGTGTCGTCGAAAACGGCACTTTTTCACCGTCGACCGCAACGCTCAGCGTTTCCAGCTCTTCGCCATCAAGGACCAGCGGCTGGGCGGCAACGGCGGGGTTGCGGCGCATGGCCAGCGTCGCGCTGACCGTGGTGGCGCCAGTGGCGATGACGAAATCGAGATCAACCGTGTCGACCAGATAGGCGGGCGCGGTGTAGTCCTTGAGATAAATGGTCGGCGGGGTATCGGTTTTCATTATTTGACGAACGGTTGGGGAATACGCCCGATGATACGTCAAACCGCGCACCGGGGCGGCCATTGAGCCACCCCGGCTGGGGCTGCACTGCCGCGTTCAGGCGCGGGCGATTTCGCTTTCGATGGCGCCGACCAGTTCCGCAGCGTCGGGCACGATGTCCGGGGCGAAGCGCCGGACGACCCGGCCGCTGCGGTCGACCAGGAATTTCTCGAAATTCCAGACCACCTCGGGCGCCGCCGTCGGTTCGATCTTGTAGCCGCGCAGCATCGTTTCGACGGCGGCGCGGCCTTCGGTCTCGGGCTGGGCCGCGGTCAGATGCACGTAGAGCGGGTGCTTGTCCGGGCCGGTGGCGACCAGCTTGCTGTACATCGGGAACTGGACGCCGAAATTGGCCGTGCAGAAGGCCGCGATCTCGCTGTCGCTGCCCGGTTCCTGGCCGGCGAAATCGTTGGTCGGAAAGCCGAGTACGGCGAATTTCCGCTCGCCGTAAGTCTCGTGCAGCTTTTCCAGGCCGGCATATTGCGGCGTCAGGCCGCATTTCGAGGCGACGTTGACGATCAGCAGCACTTCGCCGGCGTGCTCGCGCAGGCTGGCGGCGCTGCCGTCGATTTTGTTCAGGGGGATGTCGTAGAGCGCTGCAGTCATGTTGATTTCCTTGTTGGGTTGGGCGTTCGCCGCGACCGGTTAGCGCCGGCTCAGCGCCGTTGCCAGACCTGCCAGCGTTCGCGGCCGGAAAATACCGGAATTGAATCGTCGACCGCGGCATCCTCGATGCGTTCGAAATTTGCGGCGAGCAAGGCGTCGAGTTCGCCCGGCAGGATGCCGAACGGCGGCCCTTTTGGCTGTTCGCAGAGGAAGAAGAAACCGGCCAGCCGGCCGCCCGGCGGCAGTAGTTCGGCGACGCGGCGGCCCCAGTCGGCCCACAGTTTGCGCGGTAGGGCGCAGAGGAAGGCGCGTTCGTAGATCAGTTGATAGGGGGCTGCCGGCGTGAACGTGAAAAAGTCTGCGCAGACCAGGTCGACCGCGACATCGGCGAGCACGGCGCGCGCCCGGTCGACGGCGACCGGCGAAAAGTCGAGCGCCGTCACCGGCCAGGCGCGTTCGGCCAGATGCACTGCCTCCCAGGCGCTGCCGCAACCGGGAATCAGCGTATTGACTGGGGCCGGCTGGCGGGCGATGAAGTCGGCCAGGGCGGTCGGCACCTTGCCGGCGTCCCACGGCGTGGTGCCTTCGCCGAAGCGTTTGCTCCAGAAATCCGGGTGTTCGGGGCGCTGCTCCGGTGGTTTGATCTGGGTCGGGGAGGGCGTCTGTTCGCTCATGCTAAGATTGCCCTCTTCGAAACCCTTGCTGCGTGCCGCTTCATGTCTGCTCCTTCCAAGATCATCATCGCTTCCCGCGAATCCCGCCTGGCCATGTGGCAGGCCGTGCATGTCCAGGGCCGTCTGGCCGACCAGAATCCGGGGGCTGAAGTCGTCATTCTAGGCATGACCACCAAGGGCGACCAGATTCTCGACCGGCCGCTCGCCGAAATCGGCGGCAAAGGCCTGTTCATCAAGGAACTCGAAGTGGCGATGCAGGAAGGCCGCGCCCACCTCGCCGTCCACTCGATGAAGGACGTGCCGATGGTGATGCCGGAAGGCTTCGTGCTGGCCGCCATCTCGGCCCGCGAAAACCCGCGCGATGCCTTCGTCTCGAACAAGTACAACGGCCTCGATGACCTGCCGGCCGGCGCCGTCGTTGGCACTTCCAGCCTGCGCCGCGAATCCATCCTGCGCGCCAAGTACCCGCAACTGGTCATCAAGAGCCTGCGCGGCAACCTCGATACTCGCCTGAAGAAACTCGACGCCGGCGAATACGACGCGATCATCCTGGCCGCCGCCGGCCTGATCCGCCTCGGCCTGGAAAATCGCATCAAATCGGTGTTGGCCGCCGAACAGTCGCTGCCGGCCCCCGGCCAGGGCGCGCTCGGCATCGAACTGGTCGATGGCGATGCGACGATGGCCGCCGTCGTCGCCCCCTTGAACGACCCGGAAACCGCCCACTGCGTCAAGGCCGAACGCGCCTTCTCGCGCGCCCTCGGCGGCAGCTGCCAGGTGCCGCTCGGCGGCTACGCCATCATCGACAACGGCCAGCTCTGGCTGCGCGGTTTCGTCGCCACCGTCGACGGCAGCGAAATGGTCAGTGCTGAACTGCGCGGCAATCCGGCCGATGACGAAAAGCTCGGCCTGCAACTGGCGGCCGAACTGCGCGCCAAGGGCGCCGACGCCATTCTGGAAAAGCTCGCCCACTGCAAATGAGCCAGCCCGGCCCGCTCGCCGGCAAAACCATCGTGGTCACCCGGCCGCGGGCGCAGGCCGCGCCCCTGGCCGCGGCCATTGCCGAGGCCGGCGGCATGCCGCTGCTCTTCCCCTTGCTCGAAATTTCACCGGCCGGCGACCCGCAGCCGCTGGCCGCCGCCATCGCACAGCTCGCCGCGTACCGTCTGGCCGTCTTCATCAGCCCGAATGCCGTCGACTACGCGGTGCCGGCCATGCTGGCCCGCGGTCCGTGGCCGGCCGGACTGATTCCGGCTGCCGTCGGCCAGGGCACGGTGAAGGCCCTTGCCGGGCTGGGTATTGACGGCTGCATCGCGCCGAGCACGCGTTTCGATTCCGAAGCCCTGCTCGAATTGCCGGAACTGGCCGCAGCGCAGATCGCCGGTCGGCGAGTCGCCATCTTTCGCGGCGACGGCGGCCGCGAATTGCTGGCCGATACCTTGCGCCAGCGTGGGGCGACCGTCGATTGCATCACCTGCTACCGCCGTTCCGGCCCGGCTGACGGCATCGCGCCGCTGCTCGCCGCCTGGCGCGCCGGGCGGCTCGATGCGCTGACCGTGTCGAGCAGCGAAGGCCTGCGCTATCTGGTCGATCTGCTCGACGCCGAAGGCCGTGCCTTCCTGCAAAAAACCCCGCTTTTCGTGCCGCATGCCCGCATTGCCGAAAATGCCCGGGCCCTCGGCTTGAGCAAGATTATCCTGACCGAAGCCGCCGACGCCGGCCTGCTTGCCGGCTTAGGTGCTTATAATTGGGCGGCATGATGCCTGATAACGAACAAACCCCCGCTCCGAATATGAACTTGCCCGCCGCGCTCCCCGCGTCCCCTCGCTCCTACCGGCAAAACCTGACCCTGCTGATCGCCGTCGTCGCCCTCGGCCTGGCCGGCTGGCAGTGGCTGGAAACCCGCCAGAAACTGGCCGACACGCAGCAGGAAGTGACGCGCCGGCTGGCCGAAGCCGAGGCCGGCAACCAGGAAGAGCGCGGCGCCCAGAAGCAGTTGCGCGAGCAGATCGAAGACCTGCAATCCCGCCAGGGCGCCTTCGAAGGCAAGCTCAACGAATTCCAGGGCCAGAGCGTCGCCCTGCAAAGTCTTTACCAGGACATCGCGCGCAGTCGCGAAGAGGCGCTGCTGCTCGAAGTCGAACAAGCCATCACATTGGCCGGGCAGCAACTGCAACTGGCCGGCAACGTGCCGGTTGCGCTGCTCGCCCTGCAAACCGCCGATGCCCGTCTGGCCCGCCTCGACCGATCCGCTTACCTGCCCTTGCGCAAGGCGCTGGCCAAGGATATCGAGCGCCTGAATGCGCTGCCTTTCGTCGATCAGGCCGGGATCAGCCTGCGTCTCGAACAGGTCGTGCTGGCCGCTGAGCGCTTGCCGCTGGCTAGCTACGGTCGCCCCTCGGAAAAGGCCGAAAATGCCCCAGCGCCGGCCGCCGAGCCGTGGTGGCAGGGCGCCGGCCGGCAGCTCTGGCAGGAGATCAAGGGCCTCGTTCGCATCCAGCGTTTCGATGGTACCGATCCCGCCTTGCTCGCCCCCGGCCAGGAATTTTTCCTGCGCGAAAACCTCAAGCTGCGCCTGCTTAATGCCCGGCTCGCCCTGTTCTCGCGCGATCAGACGACTTTTCGCAACGAGCTCAAGCAGGCCCAGAGCTGGCTCGGCCGCCATTTCGTTGTCGACGACAAGGCGGTGCAGGCCGCCCAGGCCACCCTCGGGCAGATGGCTGGCGTCGCGCTGAACAGCGATCTGCCCAACCTCAGCGAAACCCAGGGCGCTTTGCGCACCCTGCGTGGCGGTAAGGAAAAGCGGTGAAGGGCCTGTTCTGGTTGGTTGCGCTGTTTGCGCTGGCCGTAGCGGTGGCGCTCGGCGCCAAGCTCAATGACGGCTACGTCTTGCTGGTCTTGCCGCCGTGGCGGGCCGAGATCTCGCTGAATCTGCTGATCCTGGCACTGCTCGCCTCGTTTGCTGCCTTCTACGCCCTGCTGCGCGGCCTGGCGCTGACTTTGGGGTTGCCTAAGCGGGTCAGCGAATACCGCGCCCAGCGGCAACGCGAAAAGGCCGGCCTGGTTTTCCAGGATGCGGTTCGCCTGTTGTTCGAAGGCCGCTTTGGCCAGGCCCTGAAAAAAGCCAGCGAGGCGCATGCTGCCGGTACGGCGCCGGGCTTGTCGGCCCTGATCGCGGCGCGGGCGGCGCAGCGCATGCGCGAATCGGAAAAGCAGCAGGGCTGGATGGAGCGCGCCACGCTGGACGATCCGCGCACCGAAGCGGCGACGCTGATGCTGGAAGCCGAGATGATGAACGAGGCGCGCCGTTTCGACGAGGCGCTGCTCGCGCTCGAGCGCCTGCAGGCCAAACAGGGACGCCATATCGCGGCCTTGCGTCTGGAGTTGCGGGCGCGGCAGGGGGCGGGCGACTGGGATGGCGTGCTCAAGCTGGCCCGCCAGCTCGACAAGCGTGCTGCGCTGCCTGCCGAAGTGGTCCGCGAAGTCCGGACCCAGGCGCATCTGGGCAATATCGCCAAACGGGGCGCCGATCAGGGCTTGCTGACCGCCTACCTGCGCGCCCTGCCGGCCGAGGAACGTAGTCAGCGCGTCGTGCTCGCCGCCGCCCGGGCCCTGGTCGCGCTGGGCGCCGAAAGCGAAGCGCAGAAACTGATCGAGGCGGTACTCGATACTGCCAGCAACGACGAATGGCAGCCTGAGCTGGTGGCGATCTACGGTCGCCTGACCGGCGGCGAGCAAACGGCGCGTATCGCCAAGGCCGAAGGCTGGCTCCGCAAGCATCCCGAAGATGCCCGACTGCTCAAGGCGCTGGGCCGGATGTGCCTGCGCCAGCGGCTGTGGGGCAAGGCGCAAAGCTATCTGGAAGCCTCGCTGGCGGTGCGCGATACGCCGGAAGGGCATCTCGAACTGGCTCGCCTGTTCGATCAGCTGGAACGGCCGGAAGAAGCCAACAAACACTACCGGGCCAGCGCCAAACTCGAAGCGCGCTAGGTTCCATAAAAAGGGAGCGGAGGGGAAATGCTGAATATCGACATGCGCAAGATCTACAATTTTTATCCGGTCGAGCCGGCGCCCGAGCCGGGCAGCCTGCCGACCGGCGGCGATCTTTATTACGAGTGCCTCGATTGCACTGCTGTCGTCAATTCGGTGCCCCACATCAAGGCAGCCTGCGTCTGCGGCAATCTGGCCGGTGGCGGCGGCAAGCTGGCGGTAAAAGACCCGGCACGGGTCCGGGTCGTCAGGGGCAAGCTGAAGTAAGGGGCGACGCCCCCGGGCTTAGGCCCAGTCCTGCGGCTTGAGGAAAACTTCGTAGAGTTCGGCTTCCGGCGTGCCGGCGGCCGGCTGCCAGTCGTAGCGCCATTTGACGATCGGGGGCAGCGACATCAGGATCGACTCGGTGCGCCCGCCCGACTGCAGGCCGAACAGCGTGCCGCGGTCCCAGACCAGGTTGAATTCGACATAGCGACCACGGCGATAGGCCTGGAAGTCGCGTTCGCGCTCGCCGTAGGGTATTTCACGACGCTTGGCCAGCACCGGCAGGTAGGCCTCGGTGAAGGCGTTGCCGACCGCCTGGGTCAGGTCGAAGCAGCGCTCGAAGCCGCCTTCGTTGAGATCATCGAAAAAGACGCCGCCGACCCCACGCGGTTCGTTGCGATGCTTCAGGAAGAAGTAGTCGTCGCACCACTTCTTGTATTTCGGGTAAACGGCGTCGCCGAACGGGGCCAGGGCGTCCTTGCAGGTCTGGTGAAAATGCGCCACATCCTCGCGTCGACCGTAGTAAGGCGTCATGTCCATGCCGCCGCCGAACCACCAGACATCGTCCTCGCCCGGTTTGCTGGCAACGAAGCAGCGGACGTTCATGTGCGCCGTCGGACAGTAGGGATTGCGCGGATGCAGGACCAGCGAGACGCCCATCGCTTCCCAGGCGCGCCCGGCCAGTTGCGGGCGGACGGCGGTGGCCGAGGCGGGCAGCGAAGATCCGGTGACGTGCGAGAAATTGACGCCGCCACGCTCGAAGAAGCCGCCTTCCTCGATCAGCCGCGAAATGCCGCCGCCGCCTTCCGGGCGTTCCCAGGAATCAGTGCGGAAAGGCTGGCCGTCGAAGGCTTCGAGTTCAGCGACGATGCGGCTCTGCAAGCCGGTGAAGAAATCCTTGAGGCGGGTAGTGTCCATTGAGTCTCCGGAAATGAAAAACGGGCGGCTCATCTACCAAATGAGCCGCCCGTCAGAGTCGGTTGCGCCGTAATGGTTCAGCGGCTGATCGCCCGGTGGCCGATGTCCTTGCGGAACTGCATGCCGTCAAAATGAATCTGGACAGCCGATTCGTAAGCCAGTTTCTGGGCCAGCTTGATGTTTTCGCCGAGTGCCGTGACGCACAGCACGCGGCCGCCGCTGGTGACGACCTTGCTGTCCTGGTTGGCGGTGCCGGCATGGAAGACATGAGCATCTTCACCGAAGCTGTTGCCGTTCGGCAGGCCGGTGATCTGGTCGCCCTTGCGCGGGGTGTCCGGGTAGTTGGCGGCGGCCAGCACGACGCCCAGCGCGATGCGGCGGTCCCATTCGGCTTCGACCTGGTCGAGCGTGCCGTTGATGCCGTGCTCCAGCAGATCGACGAAATCCGACTTCAAGCGCATCAGGATCGGCTGGGTTTCCGGGTCGCCCATCCGGCAGTTGAATTCCAGCGTCTTGACGCTGCCATCCTTGCCGATCATCAGGCCGGCGTAGAGGAAGCCGCTGAACGGAATGCCGTCGGCCGCCATGCCGCGCACGGTGGGCAGGATGATTTCGCGCATCGCCTTGGCGTGCACTTCCGGCGTGACCACCGGGGCCGGCGAGTAGGCACCCATGCCGCCGGTGTTGGGGCCGGTGTCGCCGTCGCCGATCCGCTTGTGGTCCTGGCTGGAGGCCAGGGCGAGCACGTTCTTGCCGTCGACCATGACGATGAAGCTGGCTTCCTCGCCGTCGAGGAATTCCTCGATGACGACGCGGGCGCCGGCATCGCCCAGCTTGTTGCCGGACAGCATGTCGTCGATCGCGGCATGCGCTTCTTCCAGCGACATGGCGACGACAACGCCCTTGCCGGCAGCCAGGCCGTCGGCCTTGATGACGATGGGAGCGCCTTTCTGGTCGATGTAGGCGTGGGCTGCGGTCGACTCGGTAAACGTGGCAAATTCCGCGGTCGGGATGTTGTGGCGGGCCATGAAGCGCTTGGCGAAATCCTTGGAGGATTCGAGCTGGGCGGCTTCCTTGGTCGGGCCGAAGATCTTCAGGCCGCGGGCTCGGAAAACGTTGACCACGCCAGCCGCCAGTGGCGCTTCCGGGCCGACGACGGTGAGGTGGATCTTGTTCTGCTCGGCGAAATCAGCCAGCGCTTCCGGGTCGGTGATGTTGAGGTTTTCCAGCTCGTGTTCGCGCGCCGTACCGGCGTTGCCGGGGGCAACGTAAACCTTCTGCAGGCCGGGCGTCTTGGCCAGGCGCCAGGCCATGGCGTGCTCGCGGCCGCCGGAACCGATTACCAGTAGTTTCATGGCTGATCTCTTCGAGTGTGCTTGTTATTAGTGACGGAAGTGACGGTTGCCGGTGAAGACCATGGCCAGGCCATGTTCGTCGGCGGCGGCGATGACTTCCTCGTCGCGCATCGAACCACCCGGCTGGATGACAGCCTTGGCGCCGGCTTCGGCCAGCACGTCGACGCCGTCACGGAACGGGAAGAAGGCATCCGACGCGACGACTGAACCCTTGAGTTCGAGGCCGGCGTGCTGGGCCTTGATGCTGGCGATCTTGGTCGAATCGACGCGGCTCATCTGGCCGGCACCGACACCGAGCGTCATGCCGTTGCCGCAGAACACGATGGCGTTCGACTTGACGAACTTGGCGACACGTTCGGCGAAGAGCAGGTCTTCGATCTGCTGCGCGGTCGGCTGCACCTTGGTGACGATCTTCAGGCCGGAGGCCTGCGCTGTGAAGTTGTCCGGCGTCTGGACCAGCAGGCCGCCACCGACACGCTTGAATTCCAGCGCGTTGAGGGCGCGGGAGATCGGCACGACGAGGACGCGCAGATTGGCCTTGGCGGCCAGCGCGGCCTTGGCTTCGGCGGTGAAGGAGGGGGCAATCAGGACTTCGACGAAGTGCTTGCGCTCGTTCATGGCGTTGACCACGTCGATGCCAACTTCGCCGTTGAAGGCGATGATGCCGCCGAAGGCCGAGGTCGAGTCGGTCTTGAAGGATTTTTCGTAGGCGCCGAGCAGGGTGCCGTCGATGGCCACGCCACAGGGGTTGGCGTGCTTGACGATGACGCAGGCCGGGGCATCGAAGGTCTTGACGCACTCCCAGGCGGCATCGGAGTCGGCGATATTGTTGTAGGACAGTTCCTTGCCCTGCAACTGCGTGTAGGCGGCGATGCTGCCGGCGACCGGATTGGTGTCGCGGTAGAAGGCGGCGCTCTGGTGCGAATTCTCGCCGTAACGGAGGATCTCGGTACGGTCGAAAGCCAGTTGCAGCTTGGCCGGGAAGGTGGCCGGTGTCGGGGCAGCTTCAGCCGGCTTGGCTTCGGCACCTTCGTCGAGGCCGGTCAGCCAGTTGGCGATCATGCTGTCGTAGCGGGCGGTATGCGTGAAGGCCTTCTTGGCCAGGCCGAAACGGGTCGCCAGTTGCAGGGCGCCGGCATTGGCCTGCATTTCGGCGAGCAGCGGCTGGTAGTCTTCCGGATCGGTGACGATGGCGACGCCAGCGTAATTCTTGGCCGAGGAGCGGACCATGGCCGGACCGCCGATGTCGATGTTCTCGATCGCGTCTTCCAGGGTGACGCCATCCTTGGCGATGGTGGCGGCGAACGGATAGAGGTTCACGCAGACCAGATCGATCATCGGAATGCCGTGCTGTTCGATGGTCGCCATGTGCTCAGGCAGATCGCGGCGGGCCAGGATGCCGCCGTGTACCTTCGGGTGCAGGGTCTTGACGCGACCGTCGAGCATTTCCGGGAAGCCGGTGTAGTCGCCGATTTCGGTGACGGCCAGGCCGGCGTCACGCAGCATCTTGGCGGTGCCGCCGGTGGACAGCAGCTTGACGCCTTGGGCGGCGAGGCCCTGGGCAAATTCAAGAACGCCGGTTTTATCGGAGACGGAAATCAGTGCTTGCTTGATGGTCATGGCGATTACAGTAGTTGATGTTCGGTAAGTTTCTTGCGCAGGGTGTTGCGGTTGATGCCGAGCATCTCCGCGGCCAGCGTCTGGTTGCTGCCCGCCTTGGCGAGCACTACTTCGAGCATCGGCTTTTCGATGCTGCGTAGAACCATGTCATAAATCGCGGCGGGTTTTTCGCCGTCGAGGTCACGAAAGTATTGTTCCAGCGAGTTCGTGACACATTTCCCCAAATCCTGTTGGCTCATGCTGCCAACGCCTCCTCTGAATTGTATTTTAGGTGTGCATGCTCTGCCGCGAGTTGGCAGAAAAAGTCGTTTACCGCCTGCATCTGTTGTTCGATGCTGGGCAGAACGTTCATTTCCTTGCGGAAGGCCGCCGAGCCGACCAGCCCCTTGGTGTACCAGGAGATGTGCTTGCGGGCGACCTTGAACCCCGTTTCCGGGCCGTAGAAAGCGTAGAGGTCTTCGAGATGCGCCAGCAGGATGCTGTGGATCTCCTTGACCTCGGCCGGCGGCAGGTGCTCGCCGGTTTTCAGATAGTGCTCGATTTCGCGGAACAGCCAGGGGCGGCCTTGGGCGGCGCGGCCGATCATGACGCCGTCGGCGCCGGTGACGTCGAGGACGTGCTTGGCCTTTTCCGGTGTCGTGATGTCGCCGTTGGCGATGACCGGAATCTTGATCAGCGTCTTGACCATGGCGATGGTGTCGTACTCGGCTTCACCGGTGTATTGCTGGCAGCGTGTCCGGCCGTGGATGGCGACGGCACGGACGCCAGCGCTTTCGGCAATGCGCGCGATGGTCGGCGCGTTGCGGTTGGCCAGGTTCCAGCCGGTACGGAATTTCAGCGTTACCGGCGTGTTCGGGATGGCGCCGACGACGGCGTCGAGGATCTTGCCGACCAGTTCCTCGTCCTGCATCAGGGCCGAGCCGGCCATCACGTTGCAGACCTTCTTGGCCGGGCAGCCCATGTTGATGTCGATGATCTGGGCACCATTATCGACGTTGTGGCGGGCGGCCTCGGCCATCATGGCCGGATCGGCGCCGGCGATCTGCACCGAAATCGGCGCCACTTCCCCGGTGTGATTGGCCCGGCGCAAGGTCTTGGCGCTGCCGTAGAGGAGGGAATTGCTGGTCACCATTTCGGAAACAGCCAGTCCGGCGCCCATTTTCTTGCACAGTTGGCGGAAGGGGCGATCGGTGACGCCGGCCATCGGCGCGACGAACAGGTTGTTGCGAAGGGTGAAGCCGACAAATTCCATGGGCGCGAAAAGACGAGGCAGGGGGGGTTCGGGGAGGGGGCGAATTGTACCGCAGTGGCCGCTTAAAAAATAGTCAAAGCCGGCCGAAAATATGTCCGGCCGGCGCTATGTTGACTGTTGATTTAATGGCCTTTCAGTGCATAGATGCCAGGTGCGTTGCGCCAGTAACCTTTGTAGTCCATGCCGCAGCCGAACAGGAAGCGATCCGGGATGTCCAGGCCGCTGAAATCGGCGCGCATGCCCGGTGACGCCTTGCGCTCGTGCACCTTGTGCACAAGGACGGCGGTCGACACGCGGGCGGCACCTTCTTCCAGCAGGTGCTGGCAGATCGCCTGCAGGGTGTGGCCTTCATCGAGGATGTCGTCGATGACCAGGACGCTGCGCCCTTTCAGGTCGTGCGCCGGGCGCACGCGCCAGTCGAGCAGGCTGTTGCCTTCGAGCTGGTGGCCGTAGCGGCTGGCGTGCAGGTAGGAGACTTCGAGCGGGAAGGCGAGGCGGGCAAGCAGGCGGCCGGCGAAGATCAGGCCGCCGTTCATCACGCAATAGACCAGCGGGTTCTGCTCGGCCAGTTCGGCGGTAATGGCGGCCGCCAGGCGATCGAGCGCGGCGTCAACCTGTTCGGGGCTGGCCAGGCAGTCGGCTTCGGCCAGGGCGCGGCGGATTTCTTCGAGATCGGTAGTCATGGTTCAGTGTCCGGCAAAGTCGCAAACGGTAAAGACCGGCAGGCCGGCGTCCTTGAGCAGTTTCGAGCCGCCCAGTTCGGGCAGGTCGACAATCGCCGCCGCTTCGACGACGGTTGCCTCCAGGCGCTGGAGCAGGCGGGCGGCGGCCATCATCGTGCCGCCGGTGGCGATCAGGTCGTCGATCAGCAGCACACGCTGGCCGGCGGCGACGGCGTCGGTATGGATTTCGACGGTGGCGTTGCCGTATTCGAGTTCGTATTCCTCGGCGACCGTGGCGAAGGGCAGCTTGCCCTTCTTGCGGACCGGGATGAAGCCGCGGTTCAACTGGTGGGCGACGACGCTGCCGAGAATGAAACCGCGGGCGTCGATGCCGGCCACCAGGTCGATTCCGGCGTTCATGTAGCGCAGCACGAAGGCCTCGACGAGCAGGCGGAAGGCGCGCGGATCCTGCAGCAGCGGCGTGATGTCGCGAAACTGGATGCCCGGGCTGGGCCAGTCGGCGACGGTGCGGATGCGCTGGCGCAGGAAGGCGGTGTCGAACAGCGGGTCGGTGGTCATGGCGGTAGCCTCAGAGCAGGGCGAACTTGGCGATGAAGGCGGCGGCGATCAGCGCCACGGTCGGTGAGAGGTCGCGTGAGCGGCCGGCCAGCAACTTGATCGCGACGTAGGAGATGAAGCCGAAGGCGATGCCGTTGGCGATCGAGAAGGTGAACGGGATGGTGATGGCGGTGACGACGGCCGGCGTCGCTTCGGTCAGGTCGTCCCAGTCGATTTCGGCCAGGCCGCGCGACATCAGGATGGCTACGTAGCACAGCGCCGGGGCGGTGGCGTAGGCCGGCACGGTGCTGGCCAGCGGGGCGAAGACGACGGCGGCGAGAAAAAGCAGGGCGACGACGACGGCGGTCAGGCCAGTGCGACCGCCGGCCGCGGTGCCGGCCGCCGATTCGATGTAGGCCGTGGTCGACGAGGTGCCGAGGCAGGCGCCGGCGGTGATCGCCAGCGAGTCGGCGAGCAGCGCCTTCTTCAGGCGGGGCAGGCGGCCGTTGGCATCGAGCAGGCCGGCCCGGTGGCAGACACCGATCAGCGTGCCGGAGGCGTCGAACAGTTCGACGATGAAGAAGGTCAGGACGACGGTGAGCAGGCCGGCATTGAGCGCGCCGGCCAGGTCCATCTGCAGGAACGTCGGAGCCAGCGAGGGCGGCGGCGCGACGACGCCGTGGAATTCGGTCAGGCCCAGGGCGACCGAGGCGGCCGTCACCGACAGAATGGCGATGATGATGGCGCCCGGCACTCGGCGGTATTCGAGGCCGACGATCAGCATGAAGCCGGCCGAGGCGAGCAGCGGGCCCGGCGTGTGCAGGTCACCGAGGGTGAGCAGGGTGGCGGGATGGGCGGTGATCAGGCCGGCATTTTTCAGGCCGATGATGGCGAGAAAGAGGCCGATGCCGGCCGAGATTGAGTATTTGAGCGAGGTCGGGATGGCATTGACGATCCACTCGCGGACCCGGAACAGGCTGACGGCGACAAAGAGCAGGCCGGAAATCAGCACGGCGCCGAGTGCCGCCTGCCAGGTGTAGTGCATGCCCTGGACGACGGTGAAGGCGAAATAGGCGTTGAGGCCCATGGCCGGCGCCAGCGCCACCGGGTAATTGGCGTACAGCCCCATGATGCCGGTGCCGATGGCGGCGGCCAGGCAGGTCGCGACAAAGACCGCATCTTTCGGCATGCCGGCGGCCGAGAGAATGTCGGGATTGACGAAGACGATGTAGGCCATGGTCAGGAAAGTGGTCAGACCGGCGAGTAGCTCGGTACGGACCGTGGTGCCATGGGCTTGGAGCTGGAACAGGCGTTCAAGCACGGGGATGCTCCGGGAAAAAGCAGCGCATTTTAACAAGAACGGGCCGCTCTGGCCCGGCCTTCGGCTCGCTTCAGAGGCTGAAGGCGAGGGTCAGCAGCAGCGCGAAGGCCAGTTGCAGTCCGGCGGTCAACGCCAGAATCTGGTTAAAAACCGGCCCCGGTGCTTCCCGGTGGAAACGCTGGATCAGGCGGCCGGCCAGCGGCAGCGACAGCAGCGGCAGCGCCGCCAGCGCGCCAAGCTCGGCGCCGAGCAGGGGGAGCAGGGCGTAAGGGAGGAGCATTTCGCCGGCGTAGATCCGGCGCGTCGCCGGGCGGCCTAGGCGGACGGCCAGCGTGTTCTTGCCGTTTCGGGCATCGCCGTCGAGGTCGCGGTAGTTATTGACGGTAATCACTGCCGCGGCATGGATGCCGACCAGGGCGGCGGCGATCAGTGCCGCCGGACTCAGGCCGAGGGTTTGCAGGTAATAGCTGCCGCCGACGGCGACCAGACCAAAAAAGAGAAAAACGAAGATTTCACCGAGTGGACCGTAGGCAATCGGCTTCGGGCCGCCGGTGTAGGCCCAGCCGGCGGCCAGCGAGGCGAGGCCGATGGCGACGATCGGCCAGCCGCCATGCCAGACCAGATAGATGCCGCACAGGAAGGCGAGGGCAAAGGCCAGCCAGGCGCCGAGTTTGACGCGGCCGACGCTGAGCCAGCCTTCGGCGGTGGCGCGTTTCGGGCCGAGGCGATCCGGCGTGTCGGTGCCGCGCAGGAAGTCGCCGACGTCGTTGAACAGGTTGGTGCCGATCTGGATGAAGCCGGCGCCGAGGGCGGCAGCGAGCAGCGGCAGCCAGAGCAAGGCGCCGCTGTCGTGCCAGGCGATGGCGGTGCCGACCAGCACCGGTGACAGCGAGACGGACAGGGTCTTGGGGCGGCAGGCGAGGAACCAGGCTTGCAGCCGCCCGGGATTTACGGCCAAGCGCGTGCTCCCCAGATCATCCGCTTGGCGACGAAGTGACGGACCGGCGGACAGAGGTCGAGGGCAAGCAGGCCAAGACCGCGCGCCAGCTTGAGCGGGCCGCAATCGTTGGAGAAGGTGCGGACGATCTGGTCGGTGAAGAAGGCGCTGCCCTTGCGGTCGAGGCGGCGACTGGCGGCATAGTCGGCCAGACTGCCACGGTCGACGCCATTTTTGAGCAATATTTCCGCCAGTTGCCAGGCGTCGCGGATGCCGAGATTGAAACCCTGGCCGGAGACCGGGTGCAGGGTTTGCGCCGTATTGCCGATCCACACTTCCTTGCCCTTGACCAGCGTTTCACGCAGGCGCAGGGCGAGAGGAAAGCGGCTGCGCGGACCGGGCTTGGCGAAACTCAGGCGTCGGCCGAACTGGTTTTGCAGGGCGACGGTGAAAGCGGTGTCGTCCATCGCCATCACGGCATCGGCCTTGGCCGGCGGCAGCGTGAAGACGACCGAATATTCGTCGCCAAGCGGCAGCAGGGCGAGCGGGCCGTCCGGCGTGAAGCGTTCCCAGGCGCGCTTGTTATGGCCCGGCGTCGGCGTGATTTCGGCGATCACGGCATGCTGTTCGTAATCGCTGACCTTGACCGCCGGGTCGTCGCCCGGCGTGCCTTCGGCGTGGACGAGCAGCTTGCTCTGGATGGTGCGCAACTGGCCGGCATGGCGCAGCGTTACGGTGACGTGATCGTCACCCGGGGTGATGTCGAGAATTTCCGCCTCGGCCAGCATGGCGTCGGGCGGCAACTGCGCCGCCAGGGCCGCCGCCAGATCGCGGTAGCGGACGACGTAGCCGAGTGCCGGCAGCGCGTAGTCGGCGCGGTCGATCAGCGTCCGGCCGAAGCCATCCTTTTGCGAGATGTGGATGGTTTCGATCGGTGTCGCGGCGCGGCTCGGCCAGCTATTGATCTGTTCGAGCAGCTGGCGGGCGCCGTACGACAAGGCGAGGGCGCGCGGGTCGCCTTGCTGGGAAGCCAGCGGTCGACGGTCCAAAAGTAATGATTTCTGGCCGCCGGCGGCGAGTGCCAGGTGCAGCGTCATGCCGACCGGGCCGGCGCCGACGATCAGGATGTCGACCTGTTCGACAAGCCCTTCAGTCATGGCGCATCACTTCCTCGATCTCGGCCACCGTCTTTGGCGCCGTGGTGTAGACGTCGCAGCCTGACTCGGTGACCCGGACGTCGTCCTCGATGCGGATGCCGATGCCGGCCAGCGCCGGCGGGATATCGGCGCCGGGACGGATGTAGAGGCCGGGTTCGACGGTCAGCGTCATGCCCGGCACCAGCCGGGTCCACTCGTCGCCGACCTTGTATTCGCCGGCATCATGCACGTCGAGGCCGAGCCAGTGGCCGGTGCGGTGCATGTAGAAGCGGCGGAAATCGCCTTTTTCGATCAGGTTGTCGAGGTCGCCCTGGAGCAGTTTGAGATCGATCAGGCCCTGGGTCAGTACGCGGACGGCGGCATCGTGGCCTTCCATGAAGTGGCGGCCGGGCGCCGTCGCCTGGATGGCTGCCGCCTGGGCGGCGAGGACGATTTCATAGACGTCCTTCTGCGCCGCATTGAAGCGGCCATTGACCGGGAAGGTGCGGGTGATGTCGGCGGCGTAGCCTTCGACCTCGCAGCCGGCATCGATCAGGACCAGGGTGTGGTCGTTGAGGATCTTGTCGTTGGAGACGTAGTGGAGCACGCAGGCATTGGCGCCGCCGGCGACGATCGGCGTGTAGGCGTGGGCATCGGCGCCACGCTTCCTGAATTCGTAGCTCAGTTCGGCTTCCAGTTCGTACTCGGCCATGCCGGGGCGGCAGGCGCGCATGGCGCGGGCATGGCCGGCGCTGGCGATGTCGGCCGAGCGTTGCTGGATGCCGGCCTCGGCGGCATCCTTGATCAGGCGCATGGCATCGAGTTCGGCGCGCAGGTCGTGGATGGCGCGCGGCGCCCGCTTGCCGGCCCGGGTCTGGGCACGGACTTCGTTCAAGGCCCTGGCAATGCGGGTATCCCAGCTACTGTCGTGGCCGATGGCATGCCACAGGGTGTCGCGGTCGACGAGGAATTCGGCCAGTTTCTTGTCGAGTTGCTCGATCGGGTAGGCGGCATCGAAGCCGAAGGCGGTCTTGGCGGCTTTCGGCCCGTAGCGGTAGCCGTCCCAGATTTCGCGCTCTTCATGCTTTTCGCGGCAGAACAGGATGGATTTCGGTTTGCTTTTGCCATCCTTGGCGCCGATCAGCACAACGACCGCTTCCGGCTCCGGAAAGCCGGTCAGATACCAGAAGTAACTGTCGAAGCGGTAGAGATGGTGTGCGTCGCGGTTGCGGATGACTTCCGGTGCGGTCGGTACGATGGCGACGCCGTCGCCGATGGTTTGCAGCAGGCGCTTGCGGCGGGCGAGAAAGTGGGCGTGGCTCATGCGGTCCTCAATTCGGTATCCCGAAGTTCCTGGTCCAACTCGGCCAGGCGTTGCGGCGTTCCTACATCGACCCAGCGGCCGGCGAAGCGTTCTCCGGTCAGCGTGCCGGCGGCGATGGCGGCATCAAGCAGCGGGCGCAGTTTCATGACCGTGCCGGGTTGGACGTCGGCGAAGAAGGCTGGCGAAAAAACGCCAATCCCAGCATAAGTGAGTGTTTGCTCACCGTTGGCGTAAGTGACGCGCTCGCCGTCCAGGCTGAAGTCGCCGGCGGTGTGGTGGGCCGGGTTCTCCACCATGACGAGGTGCGCCATTCCGGCGGTCCACCCGGCAAAACGGCCAAAATCCAAATCGCAATAAACATCGCCATTGACCACCAGGAAGGGCTGGTCGCCGAGCAGCGGAAGGGCGCTGGCGATGCCGCCAGCGGTTTCCAGGGCGCCCGGCGGTTCCGGCGAGTACTGAATGTGCAGGCCCCATTGCGACCCGTCGCCAAGCGTTTGCTCGATCAACGAACCGAGGTGGGCGTGGTTGATGACGATTTCCTTGAACCCTGCCGCCGCCAGCCGTTCTAGATGCCAGGCGATGAGCGGCTTGCCGCCGGCCGGCAGCAGCGGCTTGGGTGTGTGGTCGGTCAGCGGCCGCATGCGTTCGCCGCGGCCGGCGGCGAGGATGAAGGCTTTCATTTTGCCCTTAACGCCGGTAGCCGATCTGCTCGGTGTTGCCTTCCAGCTTGTCGAGCAGGTTGAGCAGCGGCTTCAGCGCAATGTAGCGGCTGGCTGTCTTGCGGGCGTAGTTCATGAAGCGGGGCAGGTCTTCGCTGTATTTTTCCTTGCCGTCTCGGTATTTCAGGCGGCAGAAGATGCCGAGTACCTTGAGGTGGCGCTGCAGGCCCATCAGTTCATAGTCGCGCCAGAAATCGCCGAAGTCGGCGCGCACCGGCAGGCCAGCGGCGCGGGCCTTTTCCCAGTAGCGGACGACCCAGTCGATTTCCTGCTCTTCTTCCCAGGAAATGAAGGCGTCGCGGAACAGCGAGACGACGTCGTAGGCGATTGGTCCGTAGACGGCATCCTGAAAGTCGATGATGCCCGGGGTCAGGCGTTCGGCGCTTTCGACCAGCATCAGGTTGCGCGGCATGAAGTCGCGGTGCACGAAGACCTTGGGCTGGTTCAGCGCCGAGTTGATCAGAAACTTGAAGGTCCGGTCGAGCATCGATTTTTCGTCATCGCTCAGTTGTACGCCGAGGTGGCGGCCGACGAACCATTCCGGGAAGAGGTTGAGTTCGCGGCGCAGCAGGGTGGCGTCGTAGGGCGGCAGCGTGCTCGCCTTCGAGGCGAGTTGCCATTGGACGAGGCTGTCGAGGACCGGGCGGATCAGCAGGTCGGCCATCGACAGGTCGGCGTTGAGGGCATCGAGGTAACCGATGCGGCCGAGGTCGGTGAGGACCAGGAAGCCGTGCTCGAGATCCTGGTCGAGAATGCGCGGTGCGGCGAGGTCGGCTTTGGCGAGCAGGCCGGCGACGTGGATGAAGGGCTTGCAATCTTCCTTGTCCGGCGGCGCGTCCATCAGGATGCGCGTGTTGCCGTCCGGCCAGGTCAGGCGGAAGTAACGGCGGAAGCTGGCATCGGCCGAAGCGGGGGTGATCTGGACGGACTGATCGGGAAAGCGACTGGCGACCCAGTCTGTAACAAGTTGATCGCGCGGCGTGGCTTGCATAAGCGGGCAGGGTTCGGTTCGTTGTAAAATGCCGGGATTTTAACACTCGGGTTCCGGCCATTCCGGTCCTGGCCCTTTCCTGATTGCCTTGATGACCGGTTTTGCCCGCCGTCCGCTCGCTGTTTTTGTCTGTTGCATGTTCGCCGGCATGCAGGCCAGCCACGCCGCAATCGACACGGCGCGTCTGTCGTTGCCGACGGGCGAGGCCGGCAATTCTGCGCCGAAAGATGTGTCTGCCGCCGGCCTGCGGCTGGCCGCCAACGACACGCCGGTCCGCCTGCGCGTCGAGCGCAAATTCAACGTGCTGGGCAAGAAGAAGGCGCCGCTCGTGCCTGGCGTCGGGATCGAGCATCCGGTCGAACTGAACAAGGATGACAGCTATCCGATGTTCATCGTCGCCGACAATATCCAAGGCCGGGCCGACGAAGTGACCGAGGCGGAGGGGGAGGTCGAGGTCCGCAAGGCAGGCACCCTGATCTTTGCCGACAAGCTGACCCACTGGCCGCTCGAGGACGAGGTCGAGGCGACCGGCAATGTCCGCCTGCTCCAGGAAGGCACCGAGGTCGAGACGCCGCATCTGCGGATGAAGCTGACCGAGCAGATCGGCTTTGCCGAGCAGGCCGACTACTACATCGTCAAGGACGTGGCGAGCAAGTTCTACCGCCAGCAGCAGACGGTGGTGACGGTGGCGAGCAGCAGCGCGGTGTCGACCGGGGCGCCGATGATGCTCAATGTGCCGAACAGCTACGGTTTGCCAACAGTTGGCCCAGCCCGCCGCCCTTCGGAAGGGAGCGGTCATGCCGACATGGTCAATTTCGAAGGCGAAAACCATATCCGGATGGCGGACTCGACTTATTCGACCTGCAAGCCGGGACAGAACGACTGGTACCTGCAAAGCTCGGAAATGCTGCTCGACTATGACCGCGACGTTGGTGAGGCCAAGCATGCCTCCCTGTGGTTCAAGGGCGTGCCGATTTTTTACGCGCCGGCGACTTCCTTTGCGCTGAACCATCAGCGCAAAACCGGTTTTTTGCATCCCTTTTTCTCGACCTCGACCAATAACGGCTTCGACATCACGACACCGTATTACTGGTCGATCGCGCCCAATTACGACCTGACCCTCTACCCACGCTACATGGCCAAGCGCGGCTTGCAACTCGGTGTCGAAGCGAATTATCTCGATTACAACTACCGTGGCATGACGCGCCTCGAGTACATGCCGAATGACGAAATCGAGAATGCTCGTCGCTACGCCTACAACATCCAGCACCAGCACAATTTCGGGCGGGGTTTCTCGGCCTCGGTGAACTGGAATGGTGTTTCCGACGACAATTACTGGGAGGACATGTCCTCGCGTCTGCTGCAGACTTCGCAGACCCAGTTGCCGAAGCAGGTCATCCTGAATTATTCGCCGACGCCGTGGTTGCAGAGCAATATGCAGGTCCTGCGTTACCAGACCTTGCAGCCGGACCCGAATAATCCGATTGCCCGCCCCTACTTCCTGGAGCCGCAACTGAACGTGGTCGGTTTCAAGCCGAATGTGCTGAAGACCGATCTCAGCATGATCGCCCAGTTCTCGCGCTTCACGCATCCGGACAAGGTGGTGGGCGACCGTATGGTCTTCTACCCGCAAGTTTCCTTGCCCATTGTCCATCCGGCTTTCCAGATCACGCCCAAGCTCGGCGTGCATATGACCAAGTATGCGCTGGACCAGCAGACGATTGGCGAGCCGACCAGCCTCAGCCGGACGCTGCCGACCTTCACGCTCGATTCGACGGTGATTTTCGAACGGGAAAGCAACTGGCTCGATACCAACTATATCCAGACGCTGGAGCCGCGTCTTTACTACGTCAATATTCCGTACAAGGACCAGAGCAAGATCCCGATCTTCGACTCCGGTCTCACCGACTTCAATTTCGCACAGATCTTCTCCGAAAACCGCTACAGCGGCTTCGACCGGGTCAACGATGCCAATCAGCTGACGGCGGCGGTGACCACCCGCTTCCTCGATGCCTCGACCGGCGTCGAGCGCTTCAAGGCGATGCTCGGCCAGCGCTACTACTTCAAGCCGCAGCGCGTCACCATTCCCGGCGAAACGACCCGGGCGGCCGACTTCTCCAATCTGGTGGCTGCGGTCAACGGCCTGATCTGGCCGAAAACCTATGCCGATGCGGCCTGGGAATACAACTACCGCGACGGTACCAACGAACGTCTGTCGCTGGGCATGCGCTTCCAGCCAGAACTGGGCAAGGTCTTGAGCGCCAGTTACCGCTATACGCGCGACCCGCTGACCGACAAATCGACGGTCGATCAGTTCGACATCGCCGGTCAGTGGCCGCTCAACGGGCAGTGGTATGCCGTCGGCCGTTACAACTGGTCGATGAAGGACAGCCAGTTGCTCGAAGCCATCGGCGGTCTCGAATACAATGCCGGTTGCTGGTCGGTGCGCGGTGTCGTGCAGCGACTGGAGGCTGTTTCCGGCACGCCCAACACGACGTTTTACTTCCAGCTCGAACTCAACGATTTCGGCAGCATCGGCTCCAATCCGCTCGGCCTGCTCCGGCGCAGCATCCCCGGCTACGGTAAAACCAACGAACTGCCCAACAGCGGCAGCCTGCTCTCCACCCAATGACCACCATGCCCAACATCCTTCGCCGTCTTCTTGTCCTGATCTGCTGCCTGTGCGGGTTCTTCGCCCAGCCGCTGTTCGCCGCTTCGCAAGAGCCTATCGAGGCCGACCATATCGTGGCCGTGGTCGGTGACGAAGTGGTCACTTATTACGAACTGCGCAGCCGCCTGGAGTCGGCGCTCAAGCAGCTGGAGAAGCAGGGTACGCCGCTGCCACCGCAGGATGTGCTTGAGCGCCAGATGCTCGAACGGGTCATCATGGATCGTGTGCAACTGCAGTACGCCCGGGAAACCGGCCTGCGCGTCGACGACATCCAGCTCGATCAGGCGATCGGCCGGATTGCCGCCAATAACAAGATGACGCCGCAGCAATTCCGGCAAACCCTGGAAAAGGACGGCATCAAGTACGCCAAGTTCCGTGAGGAGATCCGTACCGAAATGACCATGGTCCGCCTGCGCGAACGCGAGGTCGATAGCAAACTGGTCATTTCCGATGGCGAGATCGACAATTATTTGTCCAACCAGGCTGCCAACGGCGGCAGCGAGGAATATCAGCTGGCCCATATCCTGTTGCGCGCCCCGGAGTCGGCCAGCCCGGAACAACTGCAAAAACTCCGCCTGCGTGGTGAGCAGGCGCTGAAGCGGGCGCTGGCCGGCGAGAACTTCGCCGAACTGACCGCCGCCTTCTCCGATGCGCCGGATGCCCTGAAAGGCGGCGACCTCGGCTGGCGGCAACTGGAGCGCCTGCCCAGCCTCTATGCCGATGTCGCCGCTCGCTTGCAGGCTGGCCAGATCAGCGAACTGCTGCGCTCCTCGGCCGGTTTCCACATCGTCAAGCTGCTCGGCAAGCGCGGCGGCAGCGCGCCGGCTTCGATCCAGCAAACCCGGGCCCGGCACATCCTGGTCCGCATCAACGAAATTGTTTCCGAGTCCGAAGCACGTCGCAAGCTGGAAAACGTCCGCGAGCGCATCGTCAATGGCGTCGATTTCGCCGAGCAGGCCCGTCTTTATTCGCAGGACGGCTCCGCTGCCAAGGGCGGCGATCTCGGCTGGCTGAATCCGGGCGATACCGTGCCGGAATTCGAGCGGGCGATGGATGCGCTGAAGGTCAATGAAATGAGCCCGGTCATCCAGTCGCCGTTCGGCATGCACATCATCCAGGTCCAGGAACGCCGCGAGCGCGACGTCTCGGCCGAACGTCAGCGTGGTGTCGCTCGCCAGGCCCTGCGCGAGCGCAAGCTCGACGAGGCGTATCAGGACTGGCTGCGCCAGTTGCGCGACCGCACCTACGTCGAAAACCGGATGCAAGAGCAGTAATGCGGCCGCTGATCGCGGTCACCAGCGGCGAACCGGCCGGGATCGGGCCGGAACTCTGCCTGCGCCTGGCCGACTATGCCGGCGAGGCGCAGCCGGTCATCTTGGGTGACCGCCAATTGCTGGCTTCACGGGCCGCCCAACTCGGCCTGAATCTCAGCTTCCGCGATTTTTGCCCCGAAAACAGTGTCGACCGCCGGCCTTTGCCGGCCGGCACGCTGGACGTGCTGCACATGCCGCTCGCCGTACCGGCGGTGCCCGGGCGACTCGATGCGGCCAATGGCCGCTATGTGCTGGCCCTGCTCGACCGGGCGCTGGCCGGTTGCCAGTCCGGCGAATTCGCGGCGATGGCGACGGCGCCAGTGCACAAGGGCGTCATCAACGAAGCCGGCGTGCCTTTCACCGGCCACACCGAATACCTCGCCGAACAGACCGGCACGCCGCTGGTCGTCATGATGCTGGCCGGCAACACCGAGCGCGGGCCGCTGCGCGTCGCGCTGGTCACCACCCACCTGCCGCTGAAGGATGTGCCGGCAGCGATCACGCCGGACGTTCTGGCCCAGACCCTGCGCATCCTGCACGCCGACCTGCGCGGCAAGTACGGCATTGCCGCGCCACGCATCCTGGTCGCCGGCCTCAATCCGCATGCCGGCGAAGGCGGTTACCTTGGTCGCGAGGAAATCGACATCATCAGCCCGGTGCTCGACCAACTGCGCAGCGAGGGCATGCTGCTCTCCGGCCCGCATCCGGCCGACACCATGTTCACGCCGCCGGTCCTCGCCCAGGGCGATGCCGTGCTCGCCATGTACCACGATCAGGGCCTGACCGCCCTGAAGTACGCCACCTTCGGCCATGGCATCAATGTCACCCTCGGCCTGCCGATTATCCGCACCTCGGTCGACCACGGCACCGCGCTCGAACTCGCCGGCAGCGGCCGGGCCGATCCGGGCAGCCTGTTCGAAGCGGTGGCAGAAGCGGCCCGCATGGCCACCAGAAAGGTTCAGATTCAATGAAAGAGCACGTCGCCCGCAAGCGCTTCGGCCAGAATTTCCTCGTCGATAGCGGCATCATCGGCGCCATCGTTTCCGCCATTGCGCCGCAGCGCAGCGATACCCTGGTTGAAATCGGTCCCGGCCTCGGCGCCATCACCGAGCCGCTGCTGGCTCGCCTCGATCACCTGCATGTCGTCGAGATCGACCGCGACCTGATCGCCCGCCTGAAAAAACAATACCCGCGCGAGCGCATGACCATCCACGAAGGCGACGCGCTGGCCTTCGATTTCGCCAGCATCGGCCGCAAGCTGCGCCTGGTCGGCAACCTGCCCTACAACATCTCGACGCCGCTGCTCTTCCATCTGGCGGACTATGCCGAGATCGTCTACGACATGCACTTCATGCTGCAGAAGGAAGTCGTCGAGCGCATGGTGGCAGAGCCCGGCGAGTCCGACTTCAGCCGCATCTCGGTGATGCTGCAGTACCGCTTCCACATCGAGTGGCTGATCGACGTCCCACCGGAGAGTTTCGAGCCACCACCGAAGGTCCAGTCGGCCGTCGTCCGCCTGATTCCGAAGGATGTTTCCGAACTCAACGCGAAAAGCACCGCCAAGTTGTCGCAAGTGGTCCTCGCCGCCTTCTCGCAACGGCGCAAGATGCTGCGCAACACGCTGAAAGGCGTGCTGAGCGATGCCGGCTTCACCGAACTCGGCATCGACCCGACTCGCCGGGCTGAAGATATCCCGGTTGCCGACTACGTGCGGATCGCCAATTATCTTTCTTGACGGAGGGCGACCGCCAAAAGAAAACCCGCCGCCGGCGGGTTTTTTTGTGCCGGAAACGGCAGCTTACTTCTTCATCGGGCAGGTGCTCATGCCGAGCAGCGGGTAGAGCGGGCACCATCCCATCAGCCCTGTGGCAAGGGGTACGATGCCGATATAGCCCCAGGCCGGCAGCAGGCCGGCGACGGTGGCGCCAATCAGGCCGGCGCCGACAACGATACGCAGGATTTTATCGATACCACCAACATTGCTTTTCATGATCTGTTCTCCGTTGAGTAAATAGGTACGGCGCCTACTTTAGCCACCGCGGATGACAGCGTATGTAACCTGGGTCACACAGCGGCGAGTTTTTGCAGCCCGGTCCGGTCGCTGATGCTCAACTGCTCGCGGCCGAGCATGACCAGGCCCTGGCTGGCGAAGCCTTTGAGCAGGCGACTGACGATTTCGCGGACGCTGCCTAGTTCGTCGGCCAGTTGCTGGTGCGTGACGTTGATCACCGTCTCGTTACGGGCCAGCAGCAGCTTGGCCAGCCGCTGGTCGAGGCGGGCAAAGGCGACTTCCTCGACCAGTTGCATCAATTCGCCGATCCGTTCGGCAAACAGGTGAAAGACGAAGTCGCGGAAAGGTGCATGCTCGAGCATCAGCCGGGAAAAGTCGGCGACCGGTAGGGCGAGCAGGGTGAGCGGCGTTTCGGCGATGCCGCGGGCGTTATAGTCGCTGTGGCCAAGCAGGCAACTGGAACTGATGATGCATGAACCGCCGGGCGTTACCCGGTAGAGCACCAGTTCGCGGCCGCTGGCCGCCAGCTTGGCGACCTTGATGCTGCCTTCGATCAGTAGCGGAAAGCCCTGGCAGGGCTGCTGCTCGGCAAAGACCTGGGTGCCGGCCGGCAGCTGCATGACGGCCTGCGGCTGGAGCAGGGCCTGCCGGCGATCTGCCGGCAGGCCGGCCAGGGCCGGATACAAATCCAGTACTTTTTGCAGGTCGACCGTACGGCCAGCCTTTGTTTCCATGGTCGCCGGAATCATCGGGAATCAGCCGACTTCTGCCCAGACGGGCGCGTGGTCGGACGGACGTTCGCGTTTGCGCGGCGCGCGGTCGACGCCGGCCGCCGTGCATTTTTCGGCGAGCGGTTGCGAAAGCAGGATGTGGTCGATGCGCAGGCCGAGGTTCTTCTGGAAACCGAGCATCCGGTAATCCCACCAGGAAAAGGTCTTTTCCGGTTGTTCGAAGAGCCGGAAACTGTCGCTTAGGCCGAGGCCAAGCAGGCGCTGGAAGGCGGCGCGTTCGGGCGGCGAACAGAGAATGCCATCGGCCCAGCGAACCGGATCATGCACGTCGCGGTCATCGGGGGCGATGTTGTAGTCGCCGCACAGGGCCAGTTTCGGATGCGCCGCCAGTTCCTCGCCGAGCCAGACGGCCAGCGCATCCAGCCAGCGCAGCTTGTAGTCGTACTTGTCGCAGCCGACTTCCTGGCCATTCGGCATGTAGGCGCAGACGATGCGAGTGTCGCCGACGCTGCCGGTGATCAGGCGCTTCTGCTCATCGGGGAAATGCGGGTTGCCGACCACGACGTCGGTGATCGGCTGGCGGGCGAGCAGGGCCACGCCGTTGTAGGTCTTCTGGCCGGAAAAAGCGACATGGTAGCCGGCCGCTTCGATCTCGGCGCGCGGAAAATTATGGTCTTCGAGCTTCAGTTCCTGCAGGCACAAGGCATCGGGCTTGGCCTCGGCCAGCCAGTCGAGCAGGTGGGGCAAGCGGACTTTAAGCGAATTGACATTCCAGGCAGCGATTTTCACTTGGCCAGCCCGCCCGAGGGTTTGCTGCCGTAGGGCGCCGTTTTTGGATAGCCGGCGAGATCGAGCAGGTTGTGGTAGGTGCTGGCTTCGAAGCCGCGCGAGCTTTGCTTGCCGACCTTGAGGCTGGGTACGAAAGCGTCGCCGACCAGTTGCTTCAGTTCGGCAAAATCCTCGGCTTTCTGCAGCATTTTTTCGCTGAAAGGGACACCGCGTCCGTTCAGCAAGTCACGCGCCTGTTTGCATTCGCTGACGCAATCGGGCGTTGTGTACAGCGTGACCGGAAAGTCTTCGGCCGCTTTCTTGACGGCGTAGGGCAGGGCGTCGCTGCTCTCGGCAGAGTCGCCAGTCTTGACGATGGCTTTGGTCTTTCCCGGTGGTGGCGTATCGGAAATGACGACGCGACCCGCCGAGTCGAGCCAGCGATAGGTTTCGGCAAAGGCACTGCTGCCGGCGAGCAGCAGGCAGAGCACAAGAAAGTGGCGCATGGTGTTCTCCCTGAACGGCTTACGCAGCAATCATACCGCTGTGGCGGAGCAGTGCATCGACACTGGGTTCGCGGCCGCGGAAGGCCTTGAAGGATTCGATCGCCGGACGTGAGCCGCCGACCGACAGGATCTCGTCGAGGAAGCGTTTGCCGACGGTGGCGTCGAACGGGTCGCCGGCTTCCTCGAAGGCAGCGTAGGCGTCGGCCGACAGCACCTCGGCCCACTTGTAGCTGAAATAGCCGGCGCCGTAGCCGCCGCCAAAAATGTGCGAGAAGCTGTTCGGGAAGCGATGCCAGGCCGGCGGCATGAGCACGGCGACTTCCTGGCGGACTTCATTGAGCAAGTCCATGACGCTCTGCGAGCCGGCCGGGTCGAATTCCGAATGCAGCAGCATGTCGAACAGCGAAAACTCGATCTGGCGCACCGCCATCATGCCGCTCTGGAAATTCTTGGCGGCCAGCATCTTGTCGAACAGTTCGCGCGGCAGCGGGGCGCCGGTGTCGACATGGGCGGTCATCTCCTGGACGACCTCCCACTCCCAGCAGTAGTTTTCCATGAATTGCGAGGGCAGTTCGACGGCATCCCATTCGACGCCGTGGATGCCGGAAACGCCCAGTTCCTCGCCGCGGGTCAGCAGGTGGTGGAGGCCGTGGCCGGTTTCATGGAACAGCGTGGTCACTTCGTCGTGGGTGAAAGTGCTCGGTTTGTCGCCGACCGGGCGGGCGAAGTTGCAGTTCAGGTAGGCGATCGGCTTCTGGATGCCGCCAGCGGTGCGTCGACGTGAGCGGGCTTCGTCCATCCAGGCTCCGCCGCGCTTGGTTTCGCGGGCATAGAGGTCGAGGTAGAACTGGCCGACCAGTCCGCCGGTCGACGTCTCCAGACGGTAAAAACGGACATCCTCATGCCAGACCGGCGCCGTGTCCGGTTTGACCTTGACGTTGAACAGGCTCTCGATGACCTTGAACAGGCCGCCCAAAACCTTCGGCTCGGTGAAGTACTGCTTCACTTCCTGCTCCGAGAAAGCATAGCGCTGCTGCAGCAGTTTTTCGGAGACGTAGGCAGCATCCCACGGCTGGAAGTCGGCCAGACCGAGTTCGTCCTGCGCAAAGGTGCGCAGTTCGGCGATGTCCTTTTCGGCAAACGGCTTGGCCTTGGCCGCCAATTCGCGCAGGAAGGCCAGTACCTGGGCCGGGGTGTCGGCCATCTTGGGGGCGAGCGAGACTTCGGCAAAATTGTTGAAACCGAGCATCCTGGCGTCTTCCTGGCGCAGCTCCAGCATGCGCTGCATGACCGGGGTGTTGTCCCATTCCGGCTTGCTGCTGCCGTCGGTGAATTCGGCGGCGCGGGTGGCGTAGGCGCGGTACATGCGGGCGCGCAGTTCGCGGTTGTCGGCATATTGCATGACCGGCCCGTAGGACGGCGCCTGCAGGCTGAAGCGCCAGCCGGCGACACCGGCCTTCTCGGCGGCCGTACGGGCGGCTTCCTTGGCGTCGTCGGGCAGGCCGGCGAGCAGCGCTTCGTCGGTGACGACTTCGGCGAAGGCGTTGGTCGCGTCGAGCACGTTCTCGGAGAACTTGGCCGACAGTTGCGACAACTCTTCCATGATCGCCTGGAAGCGCGGCTTCTGGTCTTCCGGCAGTTCGGCGCCGCTCAGGCGGAAATCGCGGACTTCGTTGTCGACGACTTTCTTTTGTTCGACGGACAGCGTGGCGTACTCGGCACTGGCGCGTAGCGCCTTGTACTTCTCGAACAGCTTGAGGTTCTGGCCGAGTTCGGCATAGAAGCGCGAAACGTCCGGCAGCATTTCATTGTAGGCCTCGCGCCAGGCCGGGATGTCATTGACCGAGTGCAGGTGGCCGACGATGCCCCAGGCACGGCCGAACGGTTCCAGGCCATCGGACAGGGCGCCGGCGAAATCGGCCCAGGTGGCCGGTGTGCTGTCGGCGGTCAGGCGCTCGATCAGGGCACGGCCGTCGGCCAGCAGTGATTCGATGGCAGGTTTGACGTCTTCCGGTCGAACGGTGTCGAAGCGGGGGAGGTCGGTGAAATCGAGCAGGGGATTGGTAGTCGTCATTATTGTATTCCGGGCAACAAAAACGGGCGGTCGAGGCCGCCCGTCGGATGGTGAGGCGATGGGCCTATTCTACAAGTTCCCGATAGGCGTGCCACGAGGCGTGACCGAGAATCGGCATAATCAGGATCAGGCCAAAGAGCGCGGTGGCAAAGCCGACCAGGGTCAAGGCGACGATGAGCGCCGCCCAGAGCAGTAGCGGGCCGGGGTTGTCGAGGCAGGCTTGCAGACTGGTCGCCATGGCGGTGACGAAGTCGCTCTCCTGATCAAGCATCATCGGTACCGAGATGACGCTGAGCGCGAAGACGAGCAGGGCGAGCAGGCCGCCGAGCGCCAGCCAGGTCAGGGCAAAGAGGTCATGCTCGCCGCTGAAGATGATGCGGCTGAGGAAAATGCCGGTATCGCCGCTCGAAGTCGGGCCGAGCAGGGCGAAAGCGATCGCCGAGAAGCGCTCCCAGAAGACGACGGCAAGTGCGATGAGCAGGCCGAACATGGCCATTGATTGGCCGTTGCGCCGGTAGCAGCGCAGGGAGTCGATGAACAGCGGTTTCTTGCCGCGGGCGGTTTGGCGGCTCAACTCGTACAAGCCGGCGGCGAGCAGCGGCGCAACGAGGAAAAAGCCGGAGATGGCGACGGTGACCAGGTACGGGTAACGCAGCGTGGCGAGGATGATCAGGTCGCCACCGAGGGCGAACAGCAAGCCGTAGGCCAGCGAGGGGAGTGGGTTCGCCTTGAGGTCATCGACCCCGGCCATCAGCCAGGAAAATGGCCGGTCCCAGCCGACTTGGCGGATCGCCGGCAGTGACACGCCCGGCAAGTGGAGATGGATATGCGGTCTCATGGCAGCCTCCTCGAATGGCGGAACTGCCGTTTGACCCGGCCATGGCGGCCGGGTTCCGTAATGACGTAGTACTTTTTACAGCGCCTGGCCGGTCAGGCGCTCGTAGGCCTCGATGTATTTGGCGCTGGTCCGGGCCACGACATCATCCGGTAGCTTCGGGCCGGGGGCGACCTTGCCCCAGTCCAAGGTTTCGAGATAATCGCGGACGTACTGCTTGTCGTAGGACGGCGGGTTGCTGCCTTCCTGATACTGGTCGGCCGGCCAGAAGCGCGAGGAATCCGGGGTCAGCGCTTCGTCGATCAGGTGCAGCGTGCCGGCGGCGTCGATGCCGAACTCGAACTTGGTGTCGGCGATGATGATGCCGCGCGTTGCCGCGTAAACCGAAGCTTCCTCGTACAGACGGATGGCGGCGTCGCGGGCTTCGGCGCACAGTTGGGCGCCGGTCTTGCCGGTGCCTTTCAGGGCGTCGGCCAAGGTGCTGTCGCAGTTGGCCTGGGCCTGGGCGAAGGAGACGTTTTCGTCGTGATCGCCGACTTCGGCCTTGGTCGCCGGGGTGAAGATCGGGGCCGGCAGCTTGGCCGCCATTTTCAGGCCGGCCGGTAGCGGGATGCCGCAGATGGCGCCGGTTTCCTGGTAATCCTTCCAGCCGGAGCCGATCACGTAGCCGCGGACGACGGCTTCGATCGGCAGCGGCTTCAGACGCTTGACGACGACGGCACGGCCGCGCACCTGCTTGCGTTCATTCTCGGCAACAACCGACTCCGGATCGATGCCGGTCAGCTGGTTCGGCACGATGTGGCCGAGCTTCTCGAACCAGAAGTTGGCGACGGCCTGCAGCACTTCACCCTTGCGCGGGATCGGATCGGGCAGGATGACGTCGAAGGCCGACAGGCGGTCGGTGGTGATAATCAGCAGTTTGTCGGCGTCGACCGCGTAGATGTCGCGGACCTTGCCCTTGGAGAGCAGTGGCAGGCTGGTGATGGACGACTGGAAGAGAGGTGCGGTCACGGTCATGTTCCCGAAAGCAAAACGACAATTATAAATTAATGCGCGGCTTCGCCTTCTTCGGCGGCGAGCTTCTTGCGCATCTGGCGAGTTCCCCAGGCCACGACGCAGGCGATCACCGGAATCGAAATGGCGGTGATCTGATCGGTGTTCAGGTGGTGCAGTTCCTTGCTGCCCTTGGCCAGATACTGCACCAGTTGCGAGCCGTAGTAGGTGAGGACGACCACCGACAGGCCTTCGACGGTTTCCTGCAGGCGCAGTTGCAGCTTGGCGCGGCGGTTCATCTGCGACAGCACTTCCTGATTCTGGCGTTCCAGTTCGATATCGACGCGGGTACGCAACAGTTGGCTGGTCCGGGCAATACGGGCCGAGAGGTCTTCCTGGCGGCTGGACACCGCGGCGCAGGTGTTGAGGGCCGGAGCCAGGCGGCGCTCCATGAAGCCCTTGATCGTCGGGTAGCCGGAAACGCGGGTTTCCTTGAGGTCGACGATGCGTTGCTGGACCAGCCGGTAGTAGGCGGCGGCGGCCCCGAAACGGAAATTGGTGCTGGCCACCGAGTGCTCGACTTCGGCGGCCAGCCGGGTCAGGTCGGCCAGCACGGCACGTTCGTCCTGCGGGCTGGCGGCGCTGACCATGCGGTCGATCAGCATGGCGAGGTCGGCTTCGGCACGGTTGAGCAATTTGCCGACCGCTTTGGCGACCGGGAAGGCAAGCAGCGCCATCACCCGGTAGGTTTCGATTTCGAGCAGGCGCTGGATGATGCGGCCGGTGCGCAGCTTGCCCATGCTCTCGTCGAGCACGGTGAAGCGCGAGAAACCGTGGTGGATGCGGAAGTCGGTGAACATCCAGGCGGCTTGCCCGGCGATCAGCGAAATGATGTTGGTGTCGCCCTTGTTGGTCAGGTTGACGATCATTTCTTCCGGGCTGATCGAGCCGGCGGCCAGCAGTTCGACGTGGCTGGCGGCGATGACCTGGCCGGGAATGCCCTGCACCCAGTCGGCCGGGGCGGTATCGAGCGCGGTTTCGCCCGATTGCGGCGGCTGCTTCGGCTGGGTGAAGAAGGTGTAGGTCGAGAATTCGCCGTGCTGCTCCCATTTCAGCTGGAAGTCGCCGCCATCGATGATCAGGTGCGCAGCTTCGGCGCTCGGCTCGACCGGCAGCCCCATCCGTTCGTAGAGCAGACCGATGTGGGTGCGTTCGCCAAGCGGGTTTTCCGGGTCATGGGTGAAGGCCAAGTAGCTGATCAGCGCCGGCGCTTCCAGCGGAATCGGCGGGCGGGTGTGCACTTCGTCGTTGAGGCGTTGGCGGAGCGGGTGTTGGGTGAATTCCACGGAGCTGACTCGAAAAGGAAAAGGCCGCAAGAAGCGGCCTCCGAATGTACCAAAAAAAGTCGATTATTTGACGATCTGGTTCAGCTCGCCCTTGGCATAACGCTCGGCCATCTTGTCCAGTGCCACGGCCTTGATCTTGCTCGCCTGGCCGGCGGCGCCGAAAGCTTCGAAACGGGCCAGACAGATCTTCTTGGCGGCTTCGCGGGCCGGCTTCAGGTAGTCGCGCGGGTCGAACTTGTCCGGATGCTCGGCCAGGTAGCGGCGGACGGCGCCGGTCATGGCGAGACGGATGTCGGTGTCGATATTGACCTTGCGCACGCCGTGCTTGATGCCCTTGACGATTTCCTCGACCGGCACGCCGTAGGTTTCCTTCATGTCGCCGCCGAATTCGCGGATTTCGGCGAGCAGTTCCTGTGGCACGGAAGACGAGCCGTGCATCACCAGGTGGGTATTCGGGATGCGGGCGTGAATTTCGGCGATGCGGTCGATGGCGAGGATGTCGCCGGTCGGCTTCTTGGTGAACTTGTAGGCGCCGTGGCTGGTGCCGATGGCGATGGCCAGCGCGTCGCAGTTGGTCTGCTTGACGAAGTCGGCAGCCTGCTCGACGTCGGTCAGCAGGTCTTCGCGGGTCATGTGGCCTTCGGCGCCGTGGCCGTCTTCCTTGTCGGCCTTCATGGTTTCCAGCGAGCCAAGTACGCCGAGTTCGCCTTCGACGGAAACGCCGATGGCGTGGGCGAATTCGACCACCTTGCGGGTCACTTCGACGTTGTATTCATAGCTGGCGACGCTCTTGCCGTCGGCCTGCAGCGAGCCGTCCATCATCACCGAGGTGAAGCCGGAGCGGATCGCGGCCATGCAGACGGCCGGGCTCTGGCCGTGATCCTGGTGCATGACGATGGGCAGGTGCGGGTAGGCTTCGAGAGCGGCCAGAATCTGATGGCGCAGGAAAGGCTCGCCAGCGTATTTGCGGGCACCGGCCGAGGCCTGCATGATGACCGGGGCGTCGACCTGGCTGGCCGCTTCGCAGATGGCCCAGACCTGTTCCATGTTGTTGACGTTGAAAGCGGGCAGACCGTAGCCGTTTTCAGCGGCGTGGTCGAGCAGTTGGCGCATGGAGACGAGCGGCATGGGAACTCCTGTTCGATATCGTGTTTAGTTAATCTGGCTATTTTAAAGGATTTGATGTTCGCCGACGCGGACGATCTTGAGTGTATTGGTCCCACCGGTAGTGCCGATCGGCTCGCCGATGGTCAGGGCGATCAGGTCGCCTTTTTCTACGACACCACGATCGATCAGGAGTTGCTCGGCTTCGGCCAGCAGGAGGTCGCGGTCGGTGTGTTGCTGCTTCATCGAAAGCGGGCTGACGCCGCGGTAGAGCACCATGCGGCCGACCGATTCGGCATCGGGGGTCAGCGCGTAAATCGGCACACCGCAGTTCAGACGGCTCATCCACAAGGCGGTCGAACCGGACTGGGTGAGGGCGGCGATGGCCTTGACCTTGAGGTGATGCGCCGTCCAGATGGCGGCCATGGCGATCGACTGGTCGATGCGGGTGAAGACGCGGTCGAGGAATTCGCGGTCGAGGGTGACTTCGGCCGAGCGCTCGGCCTCGACGCAGATGCGCGCCATCGACTCGACGACTTCGACCGGGTATTTGCCGGCGGCGGTTTCGGCCGACAGCATCACGGCGTCGGTGCCGTCGAGCACGGCGTTGGCGACGTCCGATACCTCGGCCCGGGTCGGCACCGGTGAGGTGATCATCGATTCCATCATCTGCGTCGCGGTGATGGTCAGCTTGTTCTTGTCGCGCGCCATGCGGATCATTTTTTTCTGCAGGGCGGGGACCGTCGCATCGCCGACTTCGACGGCGAGATCGCCGCGGGCAACCATGATGCCGTCCGAGGCGTCGAGGATTTCGGCCAGATTGGTGATGGCCTCGACGCGCTCAATCTTGGCGATGAGCACGGCGGTGCTGCCGGCGGCACGCAACAACTGGCGCGCCATGTACATGTCGGCGGCGCTCTTCGGGAAGGAGACGGCGACGAAATCGACGCCGATCAGCGCGGCAGTCTTGATGTCGTCCATGTCCTTGGCGGTCAGGGCCGGGGCGGTCAGTCCGCCGCCCTGGCGGTTGATGCCCTTGTTGTTCGACAGTTCGCCGCCGACCAGGACGCGGGTGTGAATTTCTTGGCCGCGGACACCGGTAACTTCCAGTTTCAGGCGACCGTCGTCGAGGAGCAGGATGTCACCGAAGACGACATCTTTCGGCAGATCCTTGTAATCCAGTCCGACGCGTTCCTGGTTGCCGAGTGTGCATTGGGCGTCGAGAATGAATTTTTCATCGCCGACCAGCGTGATTTTGCCGCTTTCGAACTTGCCGACGCGGATTTTCGGGCCTTGCAGGTCGCCGAGAATGCCGACCGTCCGGCCGTGTTTGGCGGCGGCAGCGCGGATGCCTTCGGCGCGGGCCTTGTGGTCGTCGGCCGTGCCGTGCGAGAAGTTCATGCGGACGACGTCGATGCCGGCCTGGACCATGCGTTCGAGGATTTCCGGTGTTGACGAGGCGGGGCCCAGCGTGGCGACGATCTTGGTATGGCGCGACATCTCTTCTCTCCCTGAAACTTGACTGGTTTTTGCTCTTTTTCGCAGGTCGACCGCCGGACTCGTGGCGAGGCCGGCGGTTGACGCGGCTTTACGACTTATTTCGCGGCGCGCTCTTCGAGCACTGCGATGGCCGGCAGGGTCTTGCCTTCGAGGAATTCCAGGAAGGCGCCGCCGCCGGTCGAGATGTAGCCGACGTCGTCGGCGATGTGGAACTTGGCGATGGCGGCCAGCGTGTCGCCGCCGCCGGCGATCGAGAAGGCTTCGGAGTGGGCGATGGCCGAGGCCAGCATCTTGGTGCCGCCGGCGAACTGCGGCAGTTCGAAGACGCCGACCGGGCCGTTCCAGACGATGGTGCCGGCATGGGCGATGATCTCGGCCAGCTTGACCGCCGACTTCGGGCCGATGTCGAGGATGCGGTCGTGGGTCGCGACGTCATCGACCGAAATCTTGTTGGCGCGGGCCAGGGCCGAGACTTCGTCGGCCACGACGACGTCGGTCGGCAGCGGCACTTCGGCGCCGCGTTCCTTCATCATGTCCATGATGGCATGCGCTTCCTTGACCAGGTCGGCCTCGGCCAGCGAATCGCCGATGCGCTTGCCGGAGGCGAGCAGGAAGGTGTTGGCGATGCCGCCGCCGACGATCAGCTGGTCAACCTTGCCGGCCAGCGACTTGAGGATGGTCAGTTTGCTGGAGACCTTGGAGCCGCCGACGATGGCGACCAGCGGCCGCTTCGGCTCGTGCAGGGCCTTGCCCAGCGCGTCGATTTCGGCGCCCATCAGGATGCCGGCACAGGCCACCGGCGCGTACTTGGCGATGCCGTGGGTGGTCGCTTCGGCGCGGTGGGCGGTACCGAAGGCGTCATTGACATAAACGTCGCACAGCTTGGCCATTTTCTGGGCCAGTTCGTCGTTGTTCTTCTTTTCGCCCTTGTTGACGCGGCAGTTCTCGAGCAGCACGACTTCGCCCGGCTTGACCTCGAAACCGCCATCGACCCAGTCCTGGATCAGGCGCACCGAGGTGTGCAGCATCTGGCCGAGGCGGACGGCGACCGGCATCAGGCTGTCTTCGTGATTCAGTTCGCCTTCGGTCGGCCGGCCGAGGTGGGAAGTGACCATGACGGCGGCGCCTTTTTCCAGGCAGTACTTGATCGACGGCAGCGAGGCGCGGATGCGGGTGTCTTCGGTGATGTTGCCGGCTTCGTCCTGCGGCACGTTCAAGTCGGCGCGGATGAACACACGCTTGCCGGATACATCGAGGTCGGTCAGTTTGATGACGTTCATGGTCTTCTCCAGAGGTCGGTTAGTTATCTTGTTGCTGCCAAAGTCGCGACCAGTGGTCGGCGACTTCCAGCATGCGGTTGGCGAAGCCCCATTCGTTGTCGAACCAGACGAAGAGATTGACCAGGTGCGTGCCGCTGGTCCGTGTCTGGCTGCCATCGACAATGGCCGAATGCGGGTCGTGATTGAAATCGATCGAGGCGTGCGCCGCTTCGGAATAAGCGATCAGCCGCTTGAACGGGCCGCTGGCGGCGTCGGCGAGCAGGTGGTTGATACTGTGTGCCGAAACCGGGCGCTGCGTCGTGATGGTCAGGTCGATGGCCGAGACGTTCAGGGTCGGGACGCGAATCGCCTTGGCCTGGACGCGGCCGGCCAGGCCGGGCAGCAGGCGCTCGACGCCGCGGGCCAGGCCGGTCGATACCGGGATGATCGACTGCATCGCCGAGCGCGTCCGGCGCAGGTCGTCGTGGTGGTAGCCGTCGATCAGCGGCTGGTCGTTCATCACCGAATGCAGCGTGGTCAGCAGCACCTGTTCGATGCCGATTTCGCGGTCGAGCAGGTCGAGGATGGGGACGATGGCGTTGGTCGTGCACGAGGCGGCGGAGACGAGTCGCTCGTCGCCACGCAGCGTGTGCTGGTTGATGCCGGCGATGATGGTGGCGTCGACGTCCTCACCGCTGGCGCCCGGGTGCGACAGCAGAAGGCGCGGGCTGCCGGCGTGCAGAAAACGGCTCAGTTCGGCGCGTCGACCGTAGGCCCCCGAGCATTCGACAACGAGGTCGATGCCCTGCCAGTCGACTTCTTCCGGCGTGCGGGCGTGGCTGATGCGAATCGCCTTGCCATCGATCAGCAGCTGGCCGTCGGTGACTTCGACCGGGCCGGGAAAGCGGCCGTGGGTCGAGTCGTAGCGCGTCAAGTAGGCCATGCTTTCCAGATTGGCCGGTTCGTTGATGGCGCTGACCTGCAGGTTGTGGGCAACCGGCGATTCGAGCAGCGCACGTAGAAAACAGCGGCCGATTCGGCCATAGCCGTTGATGGCGAGACGAAGAGGGCGATGGGTGCCGGGCACGCGGGCCAATCCGAAGTGATCGAAGCCTGTGATTTTACAAGGTTGTGAGCGTAAATCCGAGCGCTGTTGTGCCGAATCGGCATAGCCGGCCGGCAATATCTGCCGCAAGCGGGGGCGTTTTTTAGAAATCCGACCCCGTTCCCGGGCTTGCGCTCGGTTTTATGCTGGTGCGCTATTTGCTTTTTCGTCTTGTCTCTTTCTAGGATCGAATCATGCAGATTGTCAATGAACTGTCCGGCACTCTTCCGGTAAGCCGTGGGCGCTCGGCTGAGCAGCCGGGTGGCCAAAATTTTGCTGATGTCTTCAAAAAGGCTGCAACGGCTGCCGAGCAGGGGAAAGAGGGCAAGCTTGAAAAATCGGCCAGTCAGATTCAGCAGGAAAAGGACGAAGCCATTGAGGCGGCACGCAAGGCCGCGCTGGCCGAGTTGCACGATTACCTGAAAAAAAGCCCGGCCGAACATATCCGTGATGCCGTCTTGAAGGAGTTGGGTCTAAGCGAGGAGAGCCTTGCGGCCATGCCGCCGGAACAGCGGATGGCGTTGGAGGCGAAGATCAACGAGCGTATTCGCGAACAGCTGCTCGGCCGAAAACCGGAGTCCGGGCCTGAGGTTGCTTCTGCCCAACTGATTGGCCGGGATGCAAGCGAGAGCAGTGGTGCCGCTACCGATGCCCTCCGGGTGGCCCTGGCGGGGACGACTCAGGCAATGATTACGGCTGCCTGATTGAGGTCAGAGTAACTGCTTGGTTCAGGGGGGCGTTTCGCTGGCCGCGCGTTTCCTGAGGACGGGCGGGGCGAAAAAAAAGGGGTCTTGCGACCCCTTTTTGTATTGCGGCGAGTTACTTGGCGGCCATCCAGGCGCGGGCGGCGTCGAGCATGCGGCAGGAGTAGCCCCACTCGTTGTCGTACCAGGCCAGCACCTTGACCAGCACCGAGCCGTCTTCGCCCTTGATGACGCGGGTCTGGGTGGCGTCGAAGGTGGAGGAAACGGTGGTGTGGTTGAAGTCGCTTGATACCAGCGGCTCGTTGTTGACGTCGAGGATGCCCTTCAGCGGACCGTTGGCGGCGGCGGTCATCAAGGCGTTGATTTCTTCCTTGGTGGTGGCGCGCTCGGCGGTGAAGGTCAGGTCGACCAGCGAGACGTTGATGGTCGGTACGCGCAGCGCGAAACCATCGACCTTGCCAACCAGTTGCGGCAGCACCAGGCCGACGGCCTTGGCGGCGCCGGTCTTGGTCGGGATGATGTTGGCGGCAGCGGCACGGGCGCGACGCAGGTCCTTGTGACGGACGTCGACGGTAACTTGATCGTTGGTGTAGGCGTGGATGGTGGTCATCAGGCCCTGCTTGATGCCGATGGCGTCGGACAGGATCTTGGCGACCGGGGCCAGGCAGTTGGTCGTGCAGGAAGCGTTGGAAACGACGGTCATGTCTGCCTTGACGTCGCCTTCATTGACGCCGACGACGATGGTGGTGTCGACGTCATCGCCACCCGGGGCGGAGATCAGCACGCGCTTGGCGCCTTGCTCAAGCAGCGCGGCAGCCTTGGCCTTGGTGGTATAGGCGCCGGTACATTCGAGCAGGACTTCAACGCCGTGGTCGGCCCAGTTGATGTCCTTCGGGTTCTTGGTCGAGTAGAAGGGGATCTTCTTGCCATCGATGATGATGCAGTTTTCACCTTCGGTTTCGACGCTGGTGCGGAAACGGCCGTGCGTGGTGTCGTACTTCAGCAGGTGGGCGTTGGTCGCCAGGTCGCCGGAGGCGTTGATGGCGACGACGTCGAATTCATTCTGCAGACCCTGTTCGTAAATCGCGCGCAGCGTGCAGCGACCGATACGACCAAACCCGTTGATTGCAACCTTGATAGCCATGTGATTCCTCTCTCTGTTGAATTTGAATCAGGACAAAAGTTCTTTCGCCGTCTTGACGACGTTGGCGACCGTGAAGCCGAACATTTCGAAAAGTTGACCGGCGGGGGCGGATTCACCGAAGCGGTCGATGCCGATCACGGCACCGTGCAGGCCGACATACTTGCGCCAGAAATCCGGATGCGCCGCTTCGATGGCAATGCGCTTCTTGCAGGCGCCCAGCACGGCGGCTTTGTAGTCGGCGCTCTGGCGGTCGAAAACGTTGGTGCAGGGCATCGAGACGACGCGGCTGGCAATCCCTTCGCCGGCCAGCGCGGCCTGGGCGTCGAGCGCCAGCTTGATTTCGGAGCCGGTGGCGATGAAAGTCACCTGGGCTTCGCCGGTGCAGTCGGAGAGCACGTAGCCGCCCTTGCGGATGTCGTCGTCGGCAACGTTCTGCGTCACGGTCGGCAGGTTCTGGCGCGACAGGGCGAGCAAACTCGGCCCGTCGGCACGGTCGACCGCAGCGGTCCAGGCGATGGCCGTTTCGGTGGCATCGGCCGGGCGCCAGACATCCAGATTCGGGATGATGCGCAGGCTGGGAATGTGCTCGACCGGCTGGTGGGTCGGGCCGTCTTCGCCGAGGCCGATCGAGTCATGGGTATAGACCATGATCTGGCGCTGCTTCATCAGCGCCGCCATGCGGATGCCGTTGCGGGCGTAGTCGGAGAAGACCAGGAAGGTCGCGGTGTAGGGGACCAGGCCGCCGTGCAGCGCGAGGCCGTTGGCGATGGCGGTCATGCCGAATTCGCGGACGCCGTAGTAGCAGTAGTTGCCGCCTTCGCTACGGGTGACGCCCTTGCTGCCCTTGACGAAGGTCAGGTTGGAGCCGGCCAGGTCGGCCGAGCCGCCGAAGATTTCCGGCACGGCCGGGACCAGCGCGGCGATGGCGTTCTGCGAAGCCTTGCGGCTGGCGATGTTCTCGGCCTTTTCGCGGCAGCTGGCGAGGTAGGCGGCCTTGGTCGCTGCCCAGTTGGCCGGCAGTTCGCGCTTGATGACGCGGCGGTCGAACTCGGCGGCTTCGGCCGGGAAGGCGGCGCGATAGGCGGCGAAGCGGCTGTTCCAGTTTTCCTCGAAGGTGGCGCCGCGCGGCTTGCCGTTCCAGGCAGCGTAAACGTCGGCCGGGATCTCGAAAGCCGGGTGCGGCCAGCCGATGTATTCGCGGGCGGCGGCAATTTCGTCCTTGCCGAGCGGTGCACCGTGGCAGTCGTGCGAACCCTGCTTGTTGGGCGACCCCATGCCGATGGTCGTCTTGCAGCAGATCAGGCTCGGCTTGTCGGTGACGGCCTTGGCGGCGAGCAGGGCGCGCTCGATGGCGTCGCTGTCATGGCCGTCGACATCGGCGACGACATGCCAGCCGTAAGCTTCGAAGCGCTTCGGCGTGTTGTCGGTGAACCAGCCTTCGACGTGGCCGTCGATCGAAATGCCGTTGTCGTCCCAGAAGGCGATCAGCTTGCCGAGGCCGAGGGTGCCGGCCAGCGAGCAGGCTTCGTGGGAGACGCCTTCCATCAGGCAACCGTCGCCGAGGAAAACGTAGGTGTGGTGATTGACGATCTCGTGGCCGGGCTTGTTGAACTCGGCGGCCAGCACGTGCTCGGCGAGCGCGAAGCCGACGGCGTTGGTGATGCCCTGGCCAAGCGGCCCGGTCGTCGTTTCGATGCCTGCGGTGTAGCCGAATTCCGGGTGGCCCGGGGTCTTGGCGTGCAGTTGGCGGAAGTTCTTCAGGTCGTCGATCGACAACTCATAGCCAGTCAGGTGGAGCAGGGCATAGACCAGCATCGAACCGTGACCGTTCGACATCACGAAGCGGTCGCGGTCGGGCCAGTGCGGGTTGGCCGGGTTGTGGCGCAGGTGGCGACGCCAGAGGACTTCGGCGATTTCTGCCATGCCCATCGGAGCGCCGGGGTGCCCGGAGTTGGCCTGTTGCACGGCATCCATGGCCAGGGCGCGAATGGCGCCGGTCAGGGGAGAAAACTTGGGGGCGTTGCTGACGCTCATGATCCGGAAATCCAGCCTGCTGAAAAGGTGAAATTATCCGGGAAAAGGCCCTTTTTGGGTAGGGCAATGTGCGGGGGCGGCAGGTCGCGCGACCTGCCGCCATTGTCCGCATTAATGCTTATTGGATTTTTGGGTCGTAGTTGATCATCATCAGCACGCCCTGGCCGCCGCCCATGCCGCCACCGGTGTAGGCAACGCTGCCCTGGCCAGCATAGACCGCTTCGTAGCGGTGGCTGTCGGTGCCGAAGTAGAACGGGATGAAGGCCTTGCCGGTGACGTAGCCACGGATGTTGGAGGTGACGCCGAGAATGCGTTCGACTTCGCTCTGGTGCATGCCGATCTGCAAGCGGGACCACTTGCTGCCAGCCGGGATGTTGCCATGTACCTCGCCGTCGAAGGTGCCGTCCCGCGACTTGACGACGCAGGGCTTGCATTCCGTGCCGGTCTTGATACTGCCGGCCGAGACTGGTGCCGCAGCGGCGCCCGGTTTGGTTTCGACGGTCTTGGCGGTGGGCGCGGCGGTCTCGGCCTTCGGCTTGACGGGTTCGCAGTCCACCGGGGCCGCTTCGGCCTTCTTCGCCGTTTTCTTGCTGCCCTTCTTGGCGGCCGGTTCGGGTTTGCAGGCCGGCTTGGCGGCGACTGGTTCGGGGGCCGGTGCGGCCGCCGGGGCGGGTACCGCCTCGGGCTTTTTCTCGTTGCTGGCGCAACCGGCGCCAATGACGGCGGCGGCAAGAAGCAGGGCGAGCAGGCGTGGGGTCATGGGAGTTATCCTCGGGCGTTGATCGATTATGACAATGTAGCAGGTCAGGCGCTGTGGTAGCCAGTGACGCGGTCGACCTCGTTTTTCGAGCCCAAAATGACTGGTACGCGCTGGTGCAGTTTGCCCGGCACGATGTCGAGGATGCGCTGGCGGCCCGTGGTGGCGGCGCCGCCAGCCTGCTCGATCAGCATCGCCATCGGGTTGGCTTCGTACATCAGGCGCAGCTTGCCGCCCTGGGCCTTGATCTTGCTGTCCAGCGGGTACATGAAGATGCCGCCGCGGGTCATGATGCGATGCACGTCGGCGACCATCGAGGCGACCCAGCGCATGTTGTAGTCCTTGCCGAGCGGGCCTTCCTTGCCGGCCTGCATTTCGGCGACATAGCGCTGGACCGGGGCTTCCCAGAAACGCTGATTCGACATGTTGATGGCGAATTCCTTGGTGTCGGCCGGAATCTGCACGTTTTCCTGGGTCAGGATGAAACTGCCCTGTTCGCGGTCGAGGGTGAACACGGCGACGCCATTGCCGACGGTCAGCACGAGCAGCGTGGTCGGGCCGTAAACGGCGTAACCGGCGGCGACTTGCGCCGTGCCCGGTTGCAGGAAGGCGGCTTCGGCCGCTTCCGGTGTGCTCAGATCGGCGCCTTCCGGGCATTTCAGCACCGAGAAGATGGTGCCGATCGAGACATTGACGTCGATGTTCGACGAGCCGTCGAGCGGGTCGAAGGTCAGCAGGTATTCGCCTTTCGGGAAACGATGCGGCACCAGGTGCGGCAGGTCCATTTCCTCGGAGGCCATGGCAGCGAGGTGGCCGCCCCATTCGTTGGCGTCGAGCAGGATGTCGTTGGACAGCACGTCGAGCTTCTTCTGAGCCTCGCCCTGCACGTTGTCGCTGCCGGCTTCGCCGAGCACGCCGCCCAGGCTGCCCTTGCCGATGGCTACTGAAATGGCCTGGCAGGCACGGGAAACGATTTCGATCAGGAACTTGAGATCGGCGGTGATGACGCCCTTGTTGCGTTGCTCCTCGGTGAGGTAGCGTGCCAGCGTGCGCTGAACCATGGTGACTCCCTGCTGCAATGACAAAAGCGGGATTTTACTCCGAGCGGCAGCGGGCGTGCAGGAAGGCGAAGGCGGCGGCGCTGGTGAGGGGCTTGCTGAACAGGTAGCCCTGCACTTCGTCGCAGCCGTTGGCGCGCAGCAATTCCAACTGATCGGCGGTTTCGACCCCTTCGGCGATGACATTGAGGCCGAGCGAGTGGGCGAGGGCGATGGTACCGAAGGCGATGGCCCGATCGTTGAGGTCGTGCTCGATGTCGGCGACGAAGGAGCGGTCGATTTTCAGGTGGTCGATCGGGAACAGCTTCAGGTAGGCGAGCGACGAGTAGCCGGTGCCGAAGTCGTCGATGGCCAGCGAAACGCCCATGCGGCCGAGGCGTTCGAGAATCTGGATGGCCTCTTCCGGGTTTTCCATCACCGAGCTTTCGGTGATTTCGAGCTCCAGCAATTCGGCCGGCAGGCCGGAGCCGGCCAATGCCCCCGCCACCGTTTCGCAGAAGTCGCGGCGGCGCAACTGGCGGGCGGAAACGTTGACGGCGATGCGCATCGGCTTCAGGCCGGCGTCGATCCAGTGCTTCATCTCGCGGCAGGCGTTGAGCAACACCCATTCGCCGATCTCGACAATGATGCCGGTTTCCTCGGCAACTGGGATGAAACGCAGCGGCGAGATAAGGCCGTCGGTCGGGTGGTGCCAGCGGATCAGCGCTTCGACGCCGGTCGGCTGCGAGCTGTCGGCCCTGAACTGGGGCTGGAAGCAGAGCGCCAGTTCGTTGCGGGCAATGGCGTGGCGCAGCTTGCGTTCGATGTTCAGGCGCTCGGCCGTCGCCTTGTTCATGTCGGCGGCGAAGAACTGGTAGTTGTTCCGGCCGGCCGCCTTGGCGTGGTACATCGCGGTGTCGGCGTTTTTCAGGATGGTGTCGCCATCCGGGCCGTCATCGGGGAAGAGGCTGATACCGATCGACGGACTGGTGTGCAGCTCGTGGCCTTCGGCCTCGATCGGCGACGAGAGGGCGGCGATGATCTTGTTGGCGACGATCGCCGCATCCGACGGATTGGTGATGCCGGGCAGAATGACGACGAACTCGTCGCCGCCGAGGCGGGCGACGAAGTCGGTTTCGCGGACGACCTTGCTCAGGCGGCAGGCGACTTCACGCAGCAATTCGTCGCCAACGGGATGGCCCAGGGTGTCGTTGATGATCTTGAAGCGGTCGAGGTCGAGGAACATGATCGCCATCGTCAGCTTGTGCCGGCGCGCCTCAGGCAGCAACTGGGCAAGACGCATGAGCAGCGCCAGGCGATTCGGCAGGCCGGTCAGCGCATCATGCTGGGCGATGTGCCGCATGCGCTCCTCGGCCTCCTTGCGCTCGGTGATGTCGGCCAGGATCCAGATGTAATGGGCCGGCATGCCGCTGTGCGGGTCATCGACCCGGGTGACGCGGACGTAGGCCGGGAAGTCTTCGCCGCTTTTCTTGGTGACTTCCAGTTCACCGCGCCAGGAGCCGCGCAGCGCGACATTTTCCTGAAAACATTCCGGGTTTTGCTCGGGCGGCAGGTTGGCCAGGCCGAAGACCGTATGACCGAGCAGCTCGAAAGCTTCGTAGCCGGTCATCTGGGTGGTGGCCGGATTGATCGACAGGATGCGGTGCACCTCATCGGTGAAGATGATGCCAGTTGGCGTGTGGTTGAAGACCTTCTGCGCCAGCTGTTCGCGCTCGGCGCTGGCGCGGCGTTCGCTGATGTCGGTGTAGATGGTGACGAAACCGCCCTCGTCGAGCGGCATGCCGCGAATGTCCAGCGTCTTGCCGTTCGGCCGGGTGCGTTCGAAGCGGTGGGCTTGGTTCTGGTCGGCCTTGACCAGCAGGGTCTGGACGATGGCCTGCTGGTCGCCCGGGCCGTACTCGCCGCGCTCGGCGTTGAAACGAAAGAGCTTTTCCATGGTGACCGGCCGGTCGTTCAGCAACGAGGGCGGCAGGTCGAGCAGGCGCGGGAATTCCTGGTTGTAGAGGATCAGCTCCTTGTCCTTGCTGAACAGGCTGACCGCGCTCGGAATGCTCTCGATCACCGTTTGCAGCAGATTGTCGTGGCGCTGCAGTTCAACTTCCGCCGCCTTGCGTTCGGTGATGTCGGTATAGGTCGTGATGAAGCCGGCGAGCTGGCCATCGATGAACAAGGGTTCGCCCTGGACCAGATGGGTGCGGCCGCTCGGCCGGGCCCGTTCGAAACTGTGGGCTTCGAACTTCAGGGCGAGGGCGGTGATGCGCGCGATATGTTCTTCGACATCGCCGGGACCGTACTCGCCGCGCTCGGCCGGAATGCGGATCAGTTCGGAAAAGTGTACGCCGTCGAAAACCGCACCGGCCGGCAGGTTGAGCACATCGAGAAAACCCTGGTTCCAGACGCGCAGTCGCAGGTGCTCGTCAAAGACACTGATCCCCTGCGGCAGGTTGGACAAGACCGCCTGCAAGTAAGCATAACGGCGCCCGAATTCGGTGGCGTTAGGCGGAGAAGCTTCGGTGGTATCCAATTGGAATAGGCGGGCTCAGGTTAGACGGCCATGATAGCCGAAGCATGCGACGCTTCCAATATCGAAACATTTGTTAATTATGATGTTTTTTTTGCGGAGGGCGGCTCAGTCTTCTTTCCACTTGATCGAACAACCGATCGAGGCGTTCTGTTCCGCCGGTCCACGGCCGCTGCGGGCAATTTCCTGCAGTGCCGCGAACAGTTCGCGCCGACTGTCGGCGGCGGCCGGCTGGCGGCCCGAGGCGTCGAGCCGGCCGCGATATTGCAACTCCAACGCGGCGTTGTAGCCAAAAAAATCCGGGGTGCACACGGCGCCATAAGCGCGGGCGACGGCCTGGCTGGCGTCGTACAGGTAGGGGAAGGGAAAGTCGAGCTCCAGCGCCCAGCGTTGCATCGCTTCTGGCGCATCCTCGGGGTAGGCGGCAACATCGTTGCTCATGATGGCGACGCAGCCGATGCCGTGCGCCGCCAGTTCGCGGCAGTCGCGGATCAGGCGGTCGATGATCGCCTTGACGTAAGGGCAGTGGTTGCAGATGAACATCACCAGCAAACCGTTCGGGCCACGGCAACTGGCCAGCGTGTGGCGCTGGCCATCGGTGCCCGGCAAGTCGAAGTCGATGGCCGGACGGCCAAAATCGCACAGCGGCGGGTTCAGAGCGACCATGATTTCCCCTTCAATAGCCCATTTCGCCCATAATAGCACCGATGAATCTACCCCGTTTTTACTGCCGTGAAGCCCTCTCGCCGGGGGCTCATATCGAACTTCCCGAGCCGGTGGCGCGCCATGCGGTTCGGGTTTTGCGCCTGCCGCCGGGGGCGCCGATGATCCTTTTCGACGGTCGTGGCGGCCAGTACCTGGCCCATATCGAACGCATCGAGCGCGACCGGGTGATGGCCGTGCTGGCCAGTTGGGACGAGATCGAGCGCGAGTCGCCCTTGTCGATCACCCTGGTGCAGGCCCTGCAGGCCGGCGAAAAGATGGATTTCACCATCCAGAAGGCCGTCGAGCTCGGCGTCCGCCACATCGTGCCGGTCGAGAGCCGGCGCAGTGTGCTGCGCCTGGCCGGCGAACGCGCCGCCAAGCGGGTGGCGCACTGGCAGGGCGTCGTTGCCTCGGCCTGCGAACAATGCGGCCGTAACCAGGTGCCGCTGGTCGCGCCGCTCGAAAAGCTGGAAAACTGGCTGGCTCGTCCGGCGCCGGGCGCTTTGCGCCTGATGCTGGCGCCGGAGGCCGAGCAGACGCTGGTCGATCTGCCGCCGGCCAAGGAAGTGCAACTGCTGATCGGGGCCGAAGGGGGGCTCGATCCGCAGGAAATGATCGCCGCCCGGCAGGCCGGCTTCGTCGGCGTGCGCATGGGGCCGCGCATTCTGCGGACGGAGACGGCCGGACTGGCCGCGCTGGCTATCCTGCAGGCTTTATGGGGTGATTTCAGGGAGGGGTAGGGCATGTTCGAATCAGCGGAACTCGGTCACAAGATCGACAAGGAAACCTTCAAGCGCGAGGTGCCGAAGCTGCGCGCCGAGTTGCTCGATGTGCAATACGATGTGCTGCAGAAGAAGGAGTTTCCGGTCGTCATCCTGATTAGCGGGGTCGACGGTAGCGGCAAGGGCGAAACCATCAACCTGCTCTACTCCTGGATGGACCCGCGCCACATTTCGACCCTGGCCTTTGCCGAGCCGAGCGACGAGGAGCGTTCCCGGCCCTACATGTGGCGCTACTGGCGTGCTCTGCCGCCGCGCGGCAAGGTCGGCATCTTCGCCGGTTCCTGGTATTCGCAGCCAATCACCGACCGCATCACCGGCCAGATGCGCCGCTCGGAAATGGACGAGCAGCTCGACGATATCAACCGCTTCGAAGCGATGCTGGTCAACGAGGGGGCGCTGGTCCTGAAATTCTGGTTCCACCTCTCCAAGGATGGCCAGAAACAACGCCTGAAAGCGCTGGAAAAGGATCCGCGCACGGCCTGGCGTGTCACCAAGGCCAGCTACGACCGCCTGAAAACCTACGACAAGTTGCAGGAAGTGGCGGGCCATGTGCTGCGCGTCACCAATACGGCGCATGCGCCGTGGATCATCGTCGAAGGCACCGATGACGAATACCGCTCGTTGACCGTCGGCCGCATCGTGCTCGACGCGATGCAGCGTCGCCTGCAGCAGGAAGGCCGGCAGCAGGTGCCGGTGGCGCCGCCGATCGTCCATGCCATCGACCAGAAAAATGTCCTTTCCGAACTGGATTTGACGCAAAGCCTGGGCAAAAAGGACTACGAACGCGATCTGGCCAAATATCAGTCCCGCCTCTCGGAGCTGGTCCGCGATCCGCGTTTTGTCGGCAAGCGCTCGCTGGTCATCGTTTTTGAAGGCTCCGATGCGGCCGGCAAGGGCGGTAGCATCCGCCGGGTCGGTGGGGCGATGGATGCCCGGCAGTACCAGATCATCCCGATCGCCGCGCCGACCGAGGAAGAGCGTGTCCAGCCCTACCTCTGGCGCTTCTGGCGGCATTTGCCACGGACCGGCCGGGCGGCGATCTTCGATCGCTCCTGGTATGGCCGGGTGCTGGTCGAGCGGGTCGAGGGTTTCTGCTCGGAGGCCGACTGGCTGCGCGCCTATGCCGAGATTAACGACTTCGAGCACCAGATGGTCGATGCCGGGGCCATCGTCGTCAAATTCTGGCTGCAGATCAGCGCCGACGAGCAGTTGCGCCGCTTCAAGGAGCGCCAGGACACCGAGTTCAAACGTTTCAAGATTACCGACGAAGACTGGCGCAATCGGGAAAAATGGGATGATTACGTTTCCGCCGTCTGCGACATGGTCGATCGCACCTCGACCGGCCTGGCGCCGTGGACCCTGGTCGAAGCCAACGACAAGAACTTTGCCCGGGTTAAAGTATTGAAAACCCTTTGCCAGCGTCTGGAAAACGCGCTGAAAGACGACGGAAAACATAACGAACAATGAGCGACACCCCTTACGACGAGCATTTCGTCTCCTGGTTCCGGGCCGTTACGCCCTACATCAATGCCTTTCGCGGCAAGACCTTTGTCATCGCCTTCGGCGGCAAGGCGGTCGAGAGCGAGTTCGCCAAGACGCTGGCCTATGACGTCAACCTGCTGGTCAGCTTGGGCATTCGTCTGGTGCTGGTGCATGGGGCGCGACCGCAGATCGAGGAAGAGCTGCGCGAGAAGAGTCTGGAATCGATCTACCATCGCGGCTACCGGGTGACCGACGCCGAGGCGCTTGATTGCGTGCTCGACGCGGTGGGCAGCGTCTATCTCGAAATCGAGGCCATGCTGTCGCAGGGCTTGCCCAATACGCCGATGGCCAACAGCCGGATCCGCGTCATCGGTGGCAATTTCATCACCGGCCAGCCGATCGGCGTGCTCGACGGCATCGACATGCAATACGCCGGCAAGGTGCGCAAGGTGGACGCCGAAGGCATCAACGCCCAGCTCGGCCTCGGTAACATCGTGCTGCTCAACTGCGAGGGTCCGTCGCCGACCGGCGAGATCTTCAACCTGCAGATGGAAGAGGCGGCAGAAGCGGTGGCGGTGGCGATCAAGGCCGACAAGCTGGTCTATCTGACCGACAGCCAGGGCGTCACCGACAAGGCCGGCGAACTGATCGACGCGATGACGTCCGACGAAGTGGCCGAGCTGCTCAGTGGCGGCGAATGGCTGTCGCCGGATATCCGACGCTACCTGCCGTGCTCGGTACGGGCGACGCGCACCGGCGTCGGCCGGGTGCATCTGATCAGCTACGAACAGGACGGCGCGCTGTTGCGCGAGTTGTTCACCCACGACGGGGTCGGCACCGTGGTTACCCGCGAATCGCTGGAAAACATCCGCGAAGCCAAGCCCGACGACATCGCGGCGCTGATCGCGCTGATCGAGCCGATGGAAGAGGAAGGCATCCTGGTGCACCGGCCGCGCGAACTGCTTGAGCGCGAAATCGAGCACTTCTCGATCATGCTGCACGACGGCATCATCGTCGGTTGCGCGGCGCTCTACCGGCACTCCGACGAGGAGGCCGAACTGGCCTGCCTGGCGGTCAGCCACGAGCATCGCGAATGGGGCTACGGCGAACAGCTGATGAAACGCATCGAACGCCGCGCCCGCAAGCTCGGCATCAAGCGTCTCTGCGTCCTGACGACGCGGACCGAGCACTGGTTCGTCGAGCGCGGTTTCAAGCTCGGCACGGTCGACGACCTGCCGGCGCAAAAGCGCGATATGTACAACTATCAGCGGCGATCCAAGGTGCTGTTCAAAACCTTATAATTCGCCCATCAACCCCCCTCGGAGTTTCACATGGCACGTACCGTCAATTGCATCAAGCTCGGCCGCGAGGCTGAAGGTCTGGATTTCCCGCCCTACCCGGGCGAGCTCGGCAAGCGTATTTTCGAATGCGTTTCGAAGGAAGCATGGCAGCAGTGGATCAAGATGCAGACCATGCTCATCAACGAAAACCGTCTGAATCTGGTCGATGCCCGGCATCGCAAGTACCTGGCCGAACAGGTCGAAAAGCATTTCTTCGGCGATGGCGCCGACAAGATTCAAGGCTACGTTCCGCCGGCCGCCTGATTGCTGCCTGACTGAACCGAAAACCCCGCTGCGGCGGGGTTTTGCTTTTTGGGCCGGCCGCTAACTAGCTGCGGTGGAAGTGGTAGTAATAGTTCGACATCGCGTCCACCCATTCGCTGGGCCGGATACTGGCGATATCCAGATCACGGCGGTCAACGCCGATCCGGCGCTCGGCTGAGGCGGCCGGCGGAGCGTTATCGGCCTGGCGGCGATCGATCGGCTGGCGGTGCTGGAACAGGTGGCCCGACGGGTGCTCGAAGTAAAAGTTGGCAGCGGCTTCCGACCAAGCGGCAAAGGACAGCCGGGAAACATTGAAGGAGCGCCGCTCAGCTTTGATACGCCGATCGAGCATGCCGGGTAGCAGGCAGGCGTCGCCTTGTCGTCTGTCCGTGCCGCGGCGGCGCCTGTTTCGAGCTGGCATCTCCATTGCCTGACTCCTTGTTTCATTGTTCCAACATTGATCTTAGGTCAGGCGGTCGGCATCTTCAATGTCCTGTTTGTCATATCCCGGAAAATCCGTCAGGCCAGCCTTTCGAGGACGAGGAAGAGCAGGCCGCCGGTGCCGGCGGCGAACATCCCGAGCAGGGCGCTGGTTCGCCGGAGGCCGGCCGTCTGCTCGGCGATGAACTGTTCCATGCCGTCGAACAGTTCGGGGAAGGCGGCGATATCACTGTTTCCCTGCTTTTCCATACAAGCCTCCGTCAATTAGCCGGCTACGGGCGTGCCGTCCGGGCGGGTGATGACCTGGGTAGCGGAGCGCGGACGCCCGCCGGTGGTATTCGGGAACTGCTTGGCCGGCCAAACCGATATGCCGAACACGACAGCCGACAGCAGGCGCCGCCGGCATTCGGGGCGTGCGCGTAGTTGGGGTTGAAGCAGGTGGTGGGCATGGGGGGGGCAGAAAGCAATGCGATGGAGCGACTATCCTGAACAAATATTGCAGGCGAATGACGGTTCGCAGCAGGTGTTCGCTATCACGGTGCTGTAACAATTCGGCAATAAGGTGGCGCCTTCGTCATGTTGTCGATCGGGTGCGGTCTTGCCAAATGTTATCGGTGGTCTTCTCAGCCGGCTGGGTTTTCGCGGCTTGTTCCTGTTGATTGCGCTGGTTGTCACGCTGGCCTTGCTGGCCGTCGGCGTGCCGCACCTGTGGCTCCGCCTGAGCGCAATGCAGGCGGCACAGGCACGGCTCGCCGCAATCAGCGCCATTGTCCCGGCCCAGGCTTTTCTCGCCGACCTGCGCGGCCATCGCAGCCGGCTGTTTTTCGCCGGGGTGGGCGATGCGTCGGCGGCGGCCGATTTGGCCCCTAAAAAGCCGTCCACCGCAGCCCCCGCCCTGGTTGCCGATGGCCGGCTGGCCGAAGTGCTGGCTTTGGATGCCGAGGCGGCTGGCGGCCGGCGGCGCATGCAGCACTTTGGCGAATTCGGCCAGGCCGTCGATCTGGTGCAGCAGCATATCGTCGAGCAGACGGCCGGCCTCGAAGAGAGCGTCGGGCCGCTCGCCGCCATCTGGCAGGAGGATCTGCCACAACTCAACGAAGCGCTCGACCGCCTGAATGTGCTGGCCGGCATCGCCCAGCGCGAGGGCGCCGTGGCCGAGCGTCTGCGGCCGGAATTGTCGGCGGCGGTGGCGGTGGCGGCGCACAGCCTGGCGCAGGGCGGCAAGCATTTGCGCCAGTTGGGATCGGCCGAGCTGAGCGAGGCCCTGGCGGCGCTGGAGGGCCAGTTCGCCATGACCCAGACGCTGGCCTACGGCCTGGCGCTGAGCAGTACGGTCTATGCCGCGAACGAAGTGGAAGAGGGCATTACCCGGCCCCTGCGCGAGGTGGCGGCGCTGGAAAAACGCGTCCAGGGACAGCTCGTCGAGGCGCTGCAAGTCCAGGTGGCGCTGGCCCAACAGCATTTGCTGGTCACTCTGGCCCTGATCGTCGGCGGCCTGCTCTTTTCCGGGGCCGGGCTGTTCGTCGCCTATCGCCGGCTGGCCGGGAATATCGAAGTGCTGGCCGAAGGCGCCCGCCAGTTGGCGACCGGCGATCTGACCGTGCCGATCGAACTGGCCGGCGCCGACGAGTTGCAGCGCGTCGCCGGTTCGCTGCGCGAGGTGCGCGACGGCATGCGGCGCCTGATTACGGAAATCATCGACAGCGCGCAGGCGATGACCGGCGCTTCGCTGTCGGTGGCCCAGGCGGCGACCACTTCGGCCGAGCGGGCGCGGCAGCAGGAGGCCGATACGCTGCACGTGGCGGCGGCGGTCGATGTCGTCAGCAGCCAGGTGGCGGAGATTGTCGAGGCAGCGCACGAAACCGATATCGTCGCCCGCAATGCCGATGAACTGGCCGGCTCCGGCATGGCTTCGGTCAGCCAGGCGAAGGACGTGCTGGAGGCGATGCACGCCGATATCGCCGAGGCGACCCGTTGTCTCGACCGCATGGAAGCCGAGTCGAAACGGGTGTCGAGCGTGGTCGCGGTGATCGCCGGCATTGCCGAGCAGACCAATCTGCTTGCCCTCAATGCAGCGATCGAGGCAGCGCGGGCCGGCGACACCGGGCGCGGCTTTGCCGTCGTCGCCGACGAGGTGCGCAAGCTGGCCGAACGAACGGCACAGAGCACCAAGGAAATCGGCAACATGATTGCCGGCATGCAGGGCATCAGCGGCGAAACGGCGGCCGCCGTGCGCACTGCGGCGAGCCATGTCGCCCACAGCAACAGTTGCGCCGGCGAAGCGGCGAGTGCGATGGGTCGAGTCTGCGAGCAGGCGCGGCTGGTCGAGTCAGCCAGTGCCCGGATTGGCGGGGCGCTCGGGGCTCACCGGGCGGAAACGGCCAGGATCGAGACGCTGGTCCGCGATATTGCCGGGGCTTCGGTCGAGAACGGCAAGGCGCTGGCCGGGGCGGCCGATGCGGCCCGCCTGCTGGAAGGCCTGGCCGGCGATCTGCGGCAGGCGATCGGCCAGTTCCGGCTGGCTTAGGAAAAGGCTGAAATATTCGTCATCCCCGCAAAGGCGGGGATCCAGTTCGTTGATTTTTCTGGATTCCCGCCTTCGCGGGAATGACATATTTGAATAGATCAGCGCTTCTCTAGGCGTCCCGGTGGCGGCGGTTGACGCTGCCGCCACCTTTCCTTCCGCCTGCCGGAGCAGCCATCGCCATGATCACTGAACAACGTCCGCGCCTCAGTCCGCAATTCGTCTTCCGCTGGGAAGCCAGCCAGGACGCCTACATCCTGCTTTACCCGGAAGGCCTGATCAAACTCAACCCGGCGGCCGGGGAGATTCTCAAGCGCTGCGACGGCACGCGCACGGCCGACGCCATCGTCGCCGATCTCGACGGCGCCTTTCCCGGCCAGCCCGAGGCAATCGCCCGCGATACCGAGGCTTTCCTGGTCGCCGCCTACAACAAGGGATGGCTGCGGTCGACCTGATTTTTTCAGGCAAAATCGCCCAACCACCCGACACGATAAATAGAAAATAATGAGACACCGCCCGCAGCGCCTGGTCCTTGTGCTGGCCAGCATCTTTCCCTGTTTGGCCCTGGCCGAGGCCGAGCCGCTCACCCTCGACAGCGTCGTCGTCACCGGCAGCCGTATCGAACACAGCAGCTTCGATTTGCCGGCAGCGGTCGATGTCGTTGGGGCCGAACGGATCGGCGCCGATCAGGCCAAGGTCAATGCGTCCGAAGCCTTATCCTCGGTGCCCGGCATTTCGGTGCAGAACCGCCAGAACTACGCGCAGGACCTGCAAATTTCCTCGCGCGGCTTCGGCGCCCGTTCCGCCTTCGGGGTGCGTGGCATCCGCCTGATCAGCGACGGCATTCCGGCCTCGATGCCGGATGGCCAGGGCCAGGCGGCCACCTTCAACCTCGACCGGGCCGAGCGCATCGAAGTCATGCGCGGCCCGATGTCCTCGGTGTACGGCAACCACGCCGGCGGCGTCATCCAGATGTTCACCGCCGACGGCAAGGGCCGGCCCAGCGTCGAAGGCGGCTTCACGGCTGGCAGCTACGGCAGCTGGAAAGGCGATGTCTCGGCCCAGGGCGAAGCCGGCGGCGTCGGCTACGTGATCGATGCCTCGCGTTTCATTACCGATGGTTACCGCGAGCACAGCAGCGCCGAACGCAACCAGCAGATGGCCAAGCTGACCTGGCGGCCGGATGAGGACAGCCGCCTGATGTTCATCGCCAATGGCTTTTCGCAGAAGGCCGAGGACCCGCTCGGCCTGACCTGGAACAAGTACCAGAGCGATCCGCGCAGCGTCGAAAGCGCCGCGCTGCTCTACAACACCCGCAAAACCATCGACCAGACGCAGGGCGGCCTGAGCTACGAGCGCCGCTTCGGCACCAGCACGATCCAGCTCGCCGCCTATGCCGGCCAGCGTTCGGTGACCCAGTTCCAGTCCATTCCCCGCTCGCTTCAGTTGATCCTGCCCTCGACGCCGGCCAACGATCCGAAGCGCAAGCATTCCGGCGGTGTGATCGATTTCGACCGTGATTACTCCGGCCTCTCCGGGCGCTGGATCGGTCGCTACGACCTGGCGGGCGGCAAGCTGACGACGACTGTCGGCCTGGAATACGAACAATCGACTGACGAGCGGCGTGGCTACGAAAATTACACCAGCGCCACCAATCTCGGTGTCCAGGGCGCGCTGCGCCGCAAGGAGACGGACAGCGTCACCAGCTTCGATCAGTACGCCCAGGCCGAATGGCAGGGCGAGCGCTGGGCCTTTACCGGCGGCGTCCGGCACAGCCGGATCGATTTCAAGGTGGATGATCACTACGTCGCCACCGGCAATGGCGACGACAGCGGCAATGTCAGCTACGAGAAGACGACGCCGATGCTGGCCGCGCTTTACAAGCTGACCCCAGCGGTCAACCTCTACGCCAGTGCGGCCCGCGGTTTCGAGACGCCGACCTTGAACGAGCTGTTCTACTCCGGCGCTAACGGCAGTTTCAGCTACAGCCTGAAGCCGGCACTCAGCACCCATCTCGAAACCGGTCTCAAGGCCTATGTCGGCAACGACAGTCGGCTCGATCTGGCCCTCTTTCAGGTGCGCACTACCGATGAGCTGGTCGTCGCTGCCAGCAGCGGTGGACGGACCAGTTACCAGAACGCCGGCCAGACGATGCGGCGGGGCCTGGAGTTGGCGCTCGATTCGCGCTGGGCCGGAAACTTCAGCAGCCGGGTTGCCTATACCTACCTCGATGCCCGCTACGACGAGGATTTCACCAGTTCCTCCGGTACCGTACCGGCCGGCAACCGCCTGCCCGGTGTCGCGGCCAATACGCTGTTCGGCGAAGTGGCCTGGAAGCACCCGGCCAGCGGCTTCCATACTGCCGTCGAAGGCATCATGCGCAGCAAGATGTATGTCGAGGACAGCAATTCGCAGCCGGCGGCGCCGTCCTACGCCATCGCCAACCTGCGGGCCGGTTTCGACCTGCGCTACGGCGCGCTGACCCTGCGCAGCTTTGCCCGTATCGATAACATCTTTGACCGGCAGTACGTCGGCTCAGTGGTCGTCGGCGACAGCAACGGCCGTTATTACGAGTCGGCGCCGGGGCGCAACTGGCTGCTCGGCCTGAGTGCGCGCTATGCCTTCTGACATGACTTGATCGTTGTCTCTTCGAAGCCCGGTTCGCCGGGCTTTTTTTCGTCCACCGCCAGCGGCGCGGATGTTGATTTTTGGCTCAGGCGCTTGAACAGGTGTCCGAAAAATGAGCGCTCGAATCGCTCCATCAGCGTTTCGTGAAACTCGCCTGGATGCCATTGAAACCTTTGCCTGGTGGCGTTTTCGCAATTGTTGCCAAGCGTTGGCACGGGCTTCGCGAACAGGGATGCAGCCTGTCACACGAGATGGTGGCAGCGGGGAAGTCCGGCACTAAGCATCGGTGCCGGCGGGGTTCAAGTACAAACATCCGGAGACATTCAATGAATCACAATCAGACCGTTCGTCCTTTGCTTTTCGCCATGCTTGCCAGTCTGAGCGGCGCCAGTCAGGCCGTCAGCTTTACCCATAACGACATCACGCTCGATATCAATGGCACGATCAACGGCTTCTACGTCAACCGCGAAGCCCAGTCGATCAACCGCGCCACCGGCGCTTCGACGACGACGAATAACAGCGAATTGACCAACGGCCTGTTGCCGGGCTGGATCAACTTTGTCGCCACGACCCAGGCCAATGGCCAGGACATCAAGGCGCACTTCAGCTTCGCGCCCGGCATCAACAACAATTCGCAGACCGTTGGCCTGCCGATCGGTAACAACGCCGGTGGCGCCGGGACGACCAATCCCTACAGCCAGATCGACACCCGCAACGTCTATTTCCAGTTCGGCAACAGCAGCTGGGGTACCCTGAAGTTCGGTCGCGACATCGGTCTCTTCGGCCAGAACATCATCCTCTCCGACATGACCCTGATCGGCGTCGGCGGTACCAGCAATGCCGGCATCCCGTACAACACCACCTTCGGCATGATCGGTCACGGCTACATGTACACCGGCTTCCAGCCGCAGATCACCTACACGACGCCGAACCTGAACGGCCTCCAGGCCGCGATCGGCATCTTCCAGCCGAGCAAGTTCGCCGGTGACGAAACCAAGGCGCCGGGCATCCAGGGGATGGCCAGCTACGATTGGAAAGGCAGCTCGGCCAGCGGCAAGTTGTGGACCGGTTTTGTCAGCCAGACGACCAGTTGCTCGGTCAGCCCTTGCTCGACCAGCTCGTTCAGCGCCAATGGCTTCGAACTCGGCGCCAAGGCCGGCTTCGGCAATTTCGAAGCGGTCGCCTATGCCTTTACCGGCAGCGGCCTGGGCTTGTCCACGGTCGGTGCCCAGTTCTACGGCGGCAGCAATGGCGCCGGCAACAAGACCGATTCGGACGGCTATTTCCTGCAGGGTACCTACAAGTTCGGCGACACCAAGGTCGGCCTGAACTACGGCGAGAACAAGGACAAGAACGGCTATGTGCTGACCGGCGCCAGCCCGATGAACAGCATCAAGAACCGTGCTTACACGCTGGGCGTTTATCATTCGCTGAACAAGTTCATCACCCTGGTCGGTGAGTTCAACGATGAAAAGGTTACCAATGTCTCTGACACCAACTACGACAACAAGAACCGGACCCTGTCCTTTGGCGGCATCATCTTCTTCTGATTCTTGCTGAATCGATATCCGCCATGTTTCGGATGTCACCCTCGTCTTTGCTCTTGTTGGCGCCCTTCGGGGCGCCTTTTTTTCTGCGCTCGGCGTTTAGCCTGCTGATTGGGCTGGCCTGTTGCCTGGGGTCACCGGTCGTGGCGGCCGACGATGTGGCGACGAAAGTGGTCGCCGGCAGCGATTTCTCGGCGACGCGCGAAGCCCTGGTCGAAGCCATCGAGGCCGAAGGGCTGGTGGTCAGCGCGGTGATTCCCTTCAATCAGATGCTGGCGCGTACGGCGGGCGATCTAGCCAAAAGCGCCAGTCCGTTCGTTGGGGCCGAAATCGTCCAGTTCTGTAGCAGTCAGCTGGCCTGGCAACTGCTGGAAGAGGATGTCAGCCAGATTGCCTTGTGTCCGCTGTCGATCGCTGTCTATACGACGCCGGGCGAGCCGGCTGCGGTCGTGCTGGCCTGGCGGATGCCGGGGCAGGGCAGCGCCGGCCGGGGGCGCGCCGAAAAACTGCTGCGCAAGATAGTTGACCGCGCCGCCGAGCTGGCCCGGCTGCGCTGGTAGTTCCTGGGCGTAGCGCTCCGCTCAGGAGCGGTGGTTCATCAGGGCCTTCAGGCCATTCACGTTAAGAATGCGGATGTGCTTCTGCTGGACGGCGATGTGGCCTTCCTCCTGGAAGCGGGAGAAGGCGCGCGATACCGTTTCGAGTTTGAGGCCTAGGTAGCTGCCGATCTCGTCACGCGTCATGCGCAGGTAAAACTCGGCATGCGAAAAGCCACGGGCCGTGAAGCGCTGCGACAGGTTGAGCAGGAAGGCGGCCAGCCGCTCTTCGGCGCGCATCGTGCCGAGCAGCATCATCACGCCATGATCGCGGACGATTTCACGGCTCATCACCTTGTGAAAATGGTGCTGCAGCGTGTGAATCTCACGCGACAGGCTTTCCAGGCGCGAGAAGGGAATGGCGCAGATTTCGCTGTCTTCGAGGGCGATCGCATTGCAGGTATGGTGCTCGGTGCTGATACCATCCAGCCCGAGCAGTTCGCCAGCCATTTGAAAACCGGTGACCTGATCGCGGCCATCTTCAAGGAGTACGTCGGTCTTGAAGAAACCGCTTCGGATGGCGTAGATGGCGTCAAAGGCTTCGCCGGCCCGATAAAGGTGGTCGCCACGCTTGATGCGGCGGCGGGTGGAGACAAGATCATCCAGCCGCTCCAATTCTTCGATATTGAGCCCGAAAGGCAGGCACAATTCGCGCAGGTTGCAGTTGGAGCAGGCGGTCTTGATGACCGCAAGGGAGATTTCCCCGGAGGTGGATTGTTGGGGCATAGTCAACCTGCGTTCGCTTGATCCAAGTCAACCACGATTCGGCGCCATCCGAACATAATCCGACCTACATTTGGTGGTATGTCTAATGAATTTCGCAACTGAAAACCTCGTCTTCGATCCTCAGATCATTCGCCGCTTCGATGTGAACGGCCCACGCTACACGTCCTATCCGACTGCCGACCGCTTCGTCGAGGCTTTCGACTCGGACGCTGCCAAGCTGTGGCTCGGCAAGCGGAACATCGGCGGTATCAGCCGACCGCTCTCATTATACTTCCACATCCCTTTCTGCAACACCATTTGCTATTACTGCGCCTGTAACAAGATCATCACCAAGGATCACGGGCGCAGCGCCAAGTACCTGAAGTACCTGGCCAAGGAACTGGCGATCCAGAGCGCGGCACTCGATGCCCAGGAAGGCGGTAACGAGGTTATCCAGCTGCACTGGGGCGGTGGTACGCCGACTTTCCTGTCGCACGACGAGATGCGTCAGCTGATGGGCGAGACGCGCAAGCATTTCAAGCTGCTCGACGGTGGCGAATATTCGATCGAAGTCGATCCGCGCAAGGTGGATTACTCGACGGTGGCGCTGCTCGGCGAACTCGGTTTCAACCGGATGAGCGTCGGCGTCCAGGATTTCGACGAGCGCGTCCAGGTCGCCGTCAATCGCGTACAGAGCGTCGAAGAGACGGCCAACGTGATCAACGCGGCGCGTGGCAACGGCTTCAAGTCGGTCTCGGTCGATCTGATCTACGGCCTGCCGCACCAGACGGTGATGGGCTTTAACCGGACGCTGGAGCGCGTGCTGGAAATGGACCCGGATCGCCTGTCGATCTACAACTACGCCCACCTGCCGACCCTGTTCAAGCCGCAACGCCGGATCGACGAAAAGGATCTGCCGTCGGCCGACACCAAGCTGCAGATTCTGGCGCTGGCGATCAAGAAGCTGACCGAGGCCGGTTACGTTTTCATCGGCATGGATCACTTCGCCAAGCCAGATGACGAGCTGGCCGTCGCCCAGCGCCAGGGCCGCCTGCATCGCAATTTCCAGGGCTACTCGACGTACGCCGACTGCGACATGCTGTCCTTCGGTATTTCGTCGATCAGCAAGGTCGGACCGACCTACTACCAGAACGTCAAGACCGCCGAGGAGTACTACGACGGTCTCGATGCCGGCTCGCTGCCGGTCTTCCGTGGCATCGAGCTGACCGCCGACGATATTCTGCGCCGCTCGATCATCCAGGCCCTGATGTGCCATTTCGAGCTGTCGATCGAAAGCATCGAAAGCGCGCACCTGATCGATTTCCACAAGTATTTCGAGGCCGAGCTGGAAGACCTCAAGGAAATGGAGCGCGGCGGTTTGCTGAAGATCGACCGCGACTGGATCACCGTTCTGCCTCCGGGCCGCATGCTGGTCCGCGTCATCACCATGGCCTTCGACCGCTATCTGCGGGCCGACCGTCAGCGCAAGCGCTACTCCAAAGTCATCTGATTGGCTGCGATCCCGCCTGGTGGCGGGATCGTGTCGCTGCGCGTTGTCCTGGAATGCCGCCTGTAGCCGAAGGGGGCGGGTTAAACTCTCCGCTTTGCCAACTCCCTGCTTTGACTGATGCCTGATTCCGGCTATCTCGCGCTTTTTCTCGTCGGTCTGCTCGGCGGAACCCATTGTGTCGGCATGTGCGGCGGCATTGTCGGGGCCCTCTCGATGGGCGGCCCAGCCCGCTGGTCGATGCACCTTGCCTACAATGTCGGGCGCGTTCTCTCCTATGCCGTGGCCGGTGCCATCGCCGGTGCTCTCGGGGCGGCCAGTCTGGGCTTGGAGGGCCAGGTGCCGGTGCGCCTGGTGCTGTATTTCCTGGCCAACCTGATGCTGGTCGCGCTCGGCCTTTACCTGCTCGGTGTGACGCGGGCGCTGGCTTTTAGCGAGCGCCTCGGGCAGCATCTTTGGCGCCGCCTGCAGCCGCTGACCCGAAAATTTCTGCCGGCACGGAGCGTGGCCCAGGCTTTTCCGCTCGGCCTGCTCTGGGGCTGGCTGCCCTGCGGCCTGGTTTACAGCGCGCTGACCAGTGCCCTGATGGCCGGTTCGAGCGGGCGTGGGGCCTTGCTGATGCTGGCTTTCGGCCTGGGGACCTTGCCAAATCTGTTGCTGGCGGGCATCGTGTTGGCGAGGATGAACGAATTCGTGCGCCGGCCGTCAGTGCGCATTTTTTCCGGCTTGCTCGTTCTCGGTTTCGGTTTATACGGCCTGCTTGGCCTGCTGCGTTTGCTGCACTGGATTTAGGATTCGCCATGACTATGAAAATTCTGCTGCCGGTTGATGGTTCAGCCTGCGCCTTGCGTGCCGTCGACCATCTGATTGCCCACCTTGCCTGGTATAGCGAGGTGCCGGAAATTCATCTCCTGCATGTTCATCCGCCGATTCCGATCGGTCGCGTTCAGGCGCATATCGACAAGGAGACCTTGCATGCCTACTACCTCGAAGAGAGTCAGTCGCAACTGGTCGAGGCCCAGCAAAAACTGGATGCCGCCGGGCGTTTTCACACGACGCATATCCACGTCGGCCAGCCGGCCGAGGTGATTGCCCGGGTGGCCGACGAACTGGCCTGCGACATGATCGTCATGGGCAGCCATGGCCGTGGCACCGTGGCCGGCCTGGTCATGGGCTCGGTGGCGAACCGCGTGCTGCATCTGACGCAGTGTCCGGTGCTGCTGGTGAAATGAGCGAAGTCGAAAGCGGGCGAGTCGTCGAGTTCGCCATTGGCGGCATGACTTGCGCCGCTTGTTCGGCGCGGCTGGAAAAAGTCCTGAATCGCCAGCCGGGGATGCAGGCCAACGTCAATCTGGCCGCCGAACGGGCCCGGGTGCGCCTGCTGGGTGCGGCCGATGAAGCAGCGGTGGTGGCGGCTGTCGCCAAGGCGGGCTTCGTCGCTGAACTGGTCGATAGCCAGACCCGCGAGCGTGAAAAAGCCGAAAAAATGCGGGTCTACCGCAGCGAGATCAAGCGTTTCTGGATTGCCGTGCTGCTCACCTTGCCGCTGGTCGGGCAGATGTTTTTCATGTTCGGCGAGCACGGCCACCGGAACGAGTTGTCGCGCTGGTTGCAACTGGCGCTGGCGACGCCGGTCCAGTTCTGGATCGGCTGGCGCTTCTACGACGGCGCCTTCAAGGCGCTGCGCGGCGGCGGTGCCAACATGGATGTGCTGGTCGCCCTGGGGACCAGCATGGCCTGGGGCTTTTCCGCCGTGGTGACGGTTTTTGCGCTGGATCAGCACGTCTATTTTGAAGGTGGCGCCGCGGTCATCACCCTGGTTCTGCTCGGCAAACTGCTTGAGGCACGGGCCAAGGCGCGGACCTCGGAGGCCATCGAGGCGCTGATCCGCCTGCAGCCGAAAACGGCCCGCGTCGAGCGCGATGGGCAGTGGGTCGAAATGCCGGTCGAGGCCCTGATGCCGGGCGATATTTTCATGGTTCGCCCGGGCGAGAGCGTGCCGGTCGATGGCGAGGTAGTCGAGGGCGACTCCAGCATCAACGAGGCGATGCTGACCGGCGAGAGCATGCCGGTGCACAAGCTGGCCGGCGACCAGGTGTTCGCGGCGACGGCCAACGGCCAGGGCGCCTTGCGTTGCCGGGCGACCGGGGTGGGTGAGCATACGCTGTTGGCCGGCATCATCCGGTTGGTCGGCGAGGCGCAGGGTTCCAAGGCGCCAGTGCAGCGAATGGCCGACCGCATTTCGGCGATTTTCGTGCCAGTGGTGTGCGGCATCGCCTTGGTGACTTTTGTCGGCTGGTGGTGGTATTCCGGCTTCTTTGCCGAGGCGCTGGTCAATGCGGTCGCGGTGCTGGTCATTGCCTGCCCGTGTGCGCTCGGCCTGGCGACGCCGACGGCGATCATGGTCGGGACCGGGCAGGGGGCGCGGGCCGGCATTCTGGTCAGAAATGCCGAGGCGCTGGAGCGGGCCGAGCGGGTGACGGTGCTGGCCCTCGACAAGACCGGCACGCTGACCCTCGGCGAACCGCAGGTGACCGAGCTGGTTTTGCGCCACGGCGACGAAGCGACGGCCTTGCGGCTGGCGGCAGCGCTCGAGCAGGGCTCGGAACATCCGCTGGCGCGGGCGATTCTGGCGCGTCATGCAGCTTCCCTGAGCACTCTTGCGACCATGGAAGAAAAGGCTGGCCCTACGGTCGACCTGCCGAAAACGACAAATTTCAAGGCGCATGCCGGGCTGGGCGTCAGCGCCGAGCTTGACGGGCGCGAGTGGCGCCTCGGCTCGCCGGACTGGCTGGGCGTCGCCGATGATGAGGCGGTGCGCCGTTTGCAAGGCGCTGGCAAGACGGTGGTCGGACTGGCCGAGCAGGGTG
>NZ_LODL01000011.1 GCF_001551835.1 Dechloromonas denitrificans
AACTTGTTCGTTAGTGCGGCGCATTTAAGGCCGCACTTTCTGCGCGAAAGGGACCTCTTGCTATGGCGCTGCATGTAAAACGTTGTCGACAAACCCGACAGGCAGTCGCAGGTTAACATCAAACAAACTCGACTATCTGGTCGCAGGCAGCGATTGCAGTGACGATCGGGTCAATTCCACCTGTGTCCGGAAGATCATCCGCCCTCTAACGCAAGCCGCGCTACAGAATGCAGGTAATCATCTATGAATCTGCATGGTTTGCCGGAGCCAGCCAATTGGCGAGTCGAAAACA
>NZ_LODL01000012.1 GCF_001551835.1 Dechloromonas denitrificans
GCAGAAGGGGCTTTGGGTATTGGGAGCCTGGCGGTGACCTACTTTCGCGAGCGGAAGCTCACTATCATCGGCGCTCATCTGTTTCACGGTCCTGTTCGGGAAGGGAAGGGGTGGGTCCAGAGGGCTATAGCCGCCAAGCGTAACTTGTGTGTTTGTCGCGGGTTGAATCGCGCCAAACGCAAAATAGGAGAAGGTTGTTTGTTGTGACTGCTATGAGTTGCTGCAGTATTACAAGGTTATAGGATCAAGCCACACGGGCAATTAGTATCAGTTAGCTTAACGCATTACTGCGCTTCCACACCTGACCTATCAACGTCGTGGTCTTCGACGACCCTTTAGGGAGTTCAAGACTCCGGGAAATCTCATCTTAAGGCAAGTTTCACGCTTAGATGCTTTCAGCGTTTATCTCTTCCGAACATAGCTACCCGGCGATACGACTGGCGTCATAACCGGTACACCAGAGGTTCGTCCACTCCGGTCCTCTCGTACTAGGAGCAGCCCCCTTCAAATTTCCAGCGCCCACGGCAGATAGGGACCAAACTGTCTCACGACGTTTTAAACCCAGCTCACGTACCTCTTTAAATGGCGAACAGCCATACCCTTGGGACCGGCTACAGCCCCAGGATGAGATGAGCCGACATCGAGGTGCCAAACACCGCCGTCGATATGAACTCTTGGGCGGTATCAGCCTGTTATCCCCAGAGTACCTTTTATCCGTTGAGCGATGGCCCTTCCATACAGAACCACCGGATCACTATGACCTGCTTTCGCACCTGCTCGACTTGTGGGTCTCGCAGTCAAGCACGCTTTTGCCATTGCACTTTATGGACGATGTCCGACCGTCCTAAGCGTACCTTCGTACTCCTCCGTTACCTTTTGGGAGGAGACCGCCCCAGTCAAACTGCCCACCATGCACGGTCCCCGATCCGGATTCACGGATCAAGGTTAGAACCTCAAATAAATCAGGGTGGTATTTCAAGGTTGGCTCCACCGAAACTAGCGTCCCGGTTTCACAGCCTCCCACCTATCCTACACAGACCGATTCAAAGTCCAATGCAAAGCTACAGTAAAGGTTCATGGGGTCTTTCCGTCTTGCCGCGGGGAGATTGCATCTTCACAAACATTTCAACTTCGCTGAGTCTCAGGAGGAGACAGTGTGGCCATCGTTACGCCATTCGTGCAGGTCGGAACTTACCCGACAAGGAATTTCGCTACCTTAGGACCGTTATAGTTACGGCCGCCGTTTACCGGGGCTTCGATCAAGAGCTTGCACCCCATCACTTAACCTTCCGGCACCGGGCAGGCGTCACACCCTATACGTCCACTTTCGTGTTTGCAGAGTGCTGTGTTTTTATTAAACAGTCGCAGCCACCATTTCACTGCAACCCCATCGGGCTTTCGTCGCGAGGACTTATACCCTACCGGGGCACACCTTCTCCCGAAGTTACGGTGTCAATTTGCCGAGTTCCTTCTCCTGAGTTCTCTCAAGCGCCTTAGAATTTTCATCCTGCCCACCTGTGTCGGTTTGCGGTACGGTCGAATCTAGACTGAAGCTTAGTGGCTTTTCCTGGAAGCTTGGTATCAATCACTTCAGTGCCGTAGCACCTCGTTATCACGCCTCAGCTTAGCCCCCCGGATTTGCCTAAGGGGCACGCCTACACGCTTGAACCACCTATTCCAACAGATGGCTGACCTAACCTTCTCCGTCCCCACATCGCATCTAGAATCGGTACAGGAATATTGACCTGTTTCCCATCGACTACGCATTTCTGCCTCGCCTTAGGGGCCGACTCACCCTACGCCGATGAACGTTGCGTAGGAAACCTTGGGCTTTCGGCGAGGGAGCTTTTCACTCCCTTTATCGCTACTCATGTCAGCATTCGCACTTCTGATATCTCCAGCATCCTTTACAAGACACCTTCACAGACCTACAGAACGCTCCCCTACCATATCTTTCGATATCCGCAGCTTCGGTGCACAGTTTGAGCCCCGTTACATCTTCCGCGCAGGACGACTCGACTAGTGAGCTATTACGCTTTCTTTAAAGGATGGCTGCTTCTAAGCCAACCTCCTAGCTGTCTATGCCTTCCCACTTCGTTTCCCACTTAACTGTGTCTTGGGGACCTTAGCTGGCGGTCTGGGTTGTTTCCCTCTTGACAATGGACGTTAGCACCCACTGTCTGTCTGCCTTACTCGCACTTGACGGTATTCAGAGTTTGCCATGGGTTGGTAAGTCGCGATGACCCCCTAGCCATAACAGTGCTTTACCCCCGTCAGTGATATAAGACGCACTACCTAAATAGTTTTCGGGGAGAACCAGCTATTTCCGGATTTGTTTAGCCTTTCACCCCTATCCACAGCTCATCCCCTAATTTTTCAACATTAGTGGGTTCGGACCTCCAGTACCTGTTACGGCACCTTCATCCTGGCCATGGATAGATCATCCGGTTTCGGGTCTACGCCGTGCTACTAAACGCCCTTATCAGACTCGCTTTCGCTACGCCTCCCCTATTCGGTTAAGCTCGCAACACAACGTAAGTCGCTGACCCATTATACAAAAGGTACGCAGTCACCGAACAAGTCGGCTCCCACTGTTTGTATGCATGCGGTTTCAGGTTCTATTTCACTCCCCTCCCGGGGTTCTTTTCGCCTTTCCCTCACGGTACTAGTTCACTATCGGTCGATCACGAGTATTTAGCCTTGGAGGATGGTCCCCCCATGTTCAGACAAGGTTTCACGTGCCCCGCCCTACTTTTCGCTAACTTAGTACCACGGATTGGTTTTCATGTACGGGGCTATCACCCACTACGGCCGGACTTTCCATTCCGCTCCATTAACCATTCCGCTATCACTAGCAGGCTGCTCCCCGTTCGCTCGCCACTACTTGGGGAATCTCGGTTGATTTCTTTTCCTCCGGCTACTTAGATGTTTCAGTTCGCCGGGTTCGCCTCCCACACCTATGTATTCAGTGTGGGATACCTCAAAAGAGGTGGGTTTCCCCATTCGGATATCGGGGGATCAAAGCTTCATTGCCAGCTCCCCCCCGCTTTTCGCAGGCTTGCACGTCCTTCATCGCCTGTGATCGCCAAGGCATCCACCACATGCACTTAGTCGCTTGATCCTATAACCTTGTGTTCTCGTCAGAGAACGGCTACAGGCAAACTCATATTTGTGCTGTCTTGTCCGGGCTAAGGGACAAGAACAGATGCAATCACAACGTGTTGCCAACGCCTCATCAGCGCTGCAACACAACCTTCTTCCATTTTGTTAAAGAGCGTAGCAATTGATTGCTCAAAAGCTAAAGATAAACAACCCTGCTTATCTTTAGGTTTTGGTGGAGGATGACGGGATCGAACCGACGACCCCCTGCTTGCAAAGCAGGTGCTCTCCCAGCTGAGCTAATCCCCCTTGATTTTGACGTTGGTGGGTCTGGTTGGAATCGAACCAACGACCCCCGCCTTATCAAGACGGTGCTCTAACCGACTGAGCTACAGACCCTCGTCTGTTTGCTACTACTGAACAACCGATAGGTTGTGGGTGCCAGAGATGCTTTCTCTAGAAAGGAGGTGATCCAGCCGCAGGTTCCCCTACGGCTACCTTGTTACGACTTCACCCCAGTCACGAACCCCGCCGTGGTAAGCGCCCCCCTTGCGGTTAGGCTACCTACTTCTGGCGGAACCCGCTCCCATGGTGTGACGGGCGGTGTGTACAAGACCCGGGAACGTATTCACCGCGACATGCTGATCCGCGATTACTAGCGATTCCGACTTCATGCAGGCGAGTTGCAGCCTGCAATCCGGACTACGATCGGCTTTCTGGGATTGGCTCCACCTCGCGGCTTGGCAACCCTCTGTACCGACCATTGTATGACGTGTGAAGCCCTACCCATAAGGGCCATGAGGACTTGACGTCATCCCCACCTTCCTCCGGTTTGTCACCGGCAGTCTCGTTAAAGTGCCCAACTAAATGATGGCAATTAACGACAAGGGTTGCGCTCGTTGCGGGACTTAACCCAACATCTCACGACACGAGCTGACGACAGCCATGCAGCACCTGTGTTCCAGCTCCCTTTCGGGCACACCCAAATCTCTTCGGGCTTCTGGACATGTCAAGGGTAGGTAAGGTTTTTCGCGTTGCATCGAATTAATCCACATCATCCACCGCTTGTGCGGGTCCCCGTCAATTCCTTTGAGTTTTAACCTTGCGGCCGTACTCCCCAGGCGGTCAACTTCACGCGTTAGCTCCGGTACTAAATGGTTTTACCCACCCAACACCTAGTTGACATCGTTTAGGGCGTGGACTACCAGGGTATCTAATCCTGTTTGCTACCCACGCTTTCGTGCATGAGCGTCAGTATCGACCCAGGGGGCTGCCTTCGCCATTGGTGTTCCTCCACATCTCTACGCATTTCACTGCTACACGTGGAATTCCACCCCCCTCTGCCGTACTCTAGCCTTGCAGTCACAAGCGCAGTTCCCAGGTTGAGCCCGGGGATTTCACGCCTGTCTTACAAAACCGCCTGCGCACGCTTTACGCCCAGTAATTCCGATTAACGCTCGCACCCTACGTATTACCGCGGCTGCTGGCACGTAGTTAGCCGGTGCTTCTTATGCCGGTACCGTCATCCGCACAGGGTATTAACCCATGCGATTTCTTCCCGGCCGAAAGAGCTTTACAACCCGAAGGCCTTCTTCACTCACGCGGCATGGCTGGATCAGGCTTGCGCCCATTGTCCAAAATTCCCCACTGCTGCCTCCCGTAGGAGTCTGGACCGTGTCTCAGTTCCAGTGTGGCGGATCATCCTCTCAGACCCGCTACAGATCGTCGCCTTGGTGAGCCTTTACCTCACCAACTAGCTAATCTGATATCGGCCGCTCAATCAGCGCAAGGCCCGAAGGTCCCCTGCTTTCCTGCGCACAGAATATGCGGTATTAGCGTAACTTTCGCTACGTTATCCCCCACTGAAAGGTACGTTCCGATACATTACTCACCCGTTCGCCACTCGCCACCAGGATTGCTCCCGTGCTGCCGTTCGACTTGCATGTGTAAGGCATGCCGCCAGCGTTCAATCTGAGCCAGGATCAAACTCTTCAGTTCAATCCAACTAATACTCACAATTCACTGACGGTAGATAATTAAATCTACCTCGATGGATCTCTCCATCCGTGTGATTGCCTTTAATACTTTTGTGCAACTTGCGTTGCTAGCATCAAGACACCCACACCTATCGGTTGTTCAAGTTGTTAAAGATCAATTCCGCCGCGCCGTCGTTTTCACTTCGTCTGCAGCAGAGAGGCGAGATTATGAAGAACTTCTTACAAACCGTCAAGCT
>NZ_LODL01000013.1:0-155967 GCF_001551835.1 Dechloromonas denitrificans
CCCGGAGGAAGTGGCGCCGGAAGAACTGCTGCAATGGATTGCCGGCGCCAACCTGGCCCGCCGCGACAGCCGCGAGCCGAATACCCTGCTGGTCGCCGAGGGCAACCGCCGGCTACTGGCTTCCTTCCACGACCAGACCGGCGACGACGAGTGGCTGGTCGTACTGCGCGAGGAAAACGACGCCTCGGCCATCGAATCGCTGATCGCCGCCTTCCGGCTGACCCAGCGCGAGGCCGAAGTGCTTTACTGGGTGGTGCAGGGCAAGACCAGCAACGACATCGGCGACATCCTCGGCAACAGCCCACGGACGGTAAACAAGCACCTGGAGCATGTTTTCGAGAAACTCGGCGTCGAAACGCGGACCGCTGCGGCCAACCTGGCGCTGAGCAAGATGCGTGGCAACTGAGGCGATGGTGGCGAAGAATAAAGTCTGTCGGGGCCGGATATAGCTTGGATTCTGAGCGCCTAGTTATCGGTACAGACATTGGCCTGACGTGTTGAACGGGCTGCAATCAACTGCTTAGCTGCCAGCTCGAACTGTGGAGTAGCTACGGCTTTCTGGGCAGTTCAGGGGCGTTCGGCTGCTCTTAGCCAATCTGTTACACCATTGACTCCAAGCGAAAGTAGCGTGTCTTGTATCTCTACCACGCTTTTTAGCATCGCACCTCCGTCGGACTCTTCTCGTTCTTCTGCCTCGGCAAAAAGTCGGGTCATCAGTTGGGTGAGACTATCTTTATGGTCATAGAGATATGGTTTGCAACGGCTGACGTAAGCCAGATAGATTTTGGCTGCAGCCAGTGCTTGCCCAGGATTATTCTGAGCGGTTGTATTAAGCCATTCATGGAAACCGAAAAGCCGATGGTGTTTGTTTTCGCTCTCGCTGTCGCTCTCGAATACAGAAAAACAGCTTCGAATGAGTTCTAACGGTACAGAAATCATGGCCGTCTCATCTCTGAAAATATGGTCAATTTGTCTGGCAACAGCCAAGGCATGAATGCCTCCCGTATTCATGCCGGCATTCATGCCGGCAATACACTGTTCGCGATGTCGTTGAAAATTTTCAGTATTTGTCCAGACGGTCGTTGCTCCATGCCAAGCATTTGTGTCATCGAGAGCGCTCAAGTCGCGCAAAAATTCCGCAAAGTCGATGTGCCGGGTCATGCTAGCTAAAGCCGAAATACGCCCCCACGTTTCAAGGTCTTTGCCACTTCCCTCGATACGAAGACGTGTCAGTAAAGGCTTCACCATCTCGAAGTGATTGTGATAAGCGTAATAGAGACAGGGTTCGGCTATTTCCCAAAGTCCCTCTGCGTCATGCATGGCAAGGTGAAACAAATTCCAACCCAGCTCGAAATTCTTGCTTTGCAAATAAGGCAGGCGACGAAGGATCACGGCGCGAATCGCAGGATGTTTGTCTCCTGCAAAACGGCGCAATGCGGGTTGTAGCAGCTCAGGTAATACGCCTCCGAATTTTCGAAAATTGGTTGCCAGAATCACCAAGGCTTCGGCAACGTCTCCTTTGGCCATATTGATCCCCAGAGAGGTCAAACCGACGTTATCACCCTTGATCGGGGCGTCTTCATCCAGTCGCTCAAAGCCTATGGCCAAAAATACCAGCCGCTCGCCACTTTCCGGGTCTCGTACGACGTTGGCGCACGCCTCCAAGACCTTGGCTGCTGGGCGTCGGAGCTGCCAATGTAGCGGATGCCTTTCTAGTTCATCGAGAATATGACTAGCCAAGACATGGGGATCCGGCTCATCGATAGGCTGCCATGTTTCGTTCGTCTGCAAGTTGCCAAAGCGATAGGCTAGGTATGTGGCGACGCCATCCATAATGTCATCGCGAAATCTCGGTGGAATATCCGCCCAGTAGGTTGGCAACAGCCCCAAAAATCGAGTGGGATGGCGAGAGGAGGCCTCTCGAAGTTGCCCACCAACCTCGCGCTCGCCGCCCACCAGAAAGTCGGGCCCATGCCAATCTGAATGACCGTTGTAATGAGCTAGCAGGCGCAATACTTGGCTATCGCTAGCGCCAAGAAATGCCTCAAATGAAAATGGTGCTCTGACGCTACCGCCACGAGAGCGAATATCCGGCTGGCGAACAAGTACTCCGGCCTTATTCTCATATTCATCAATCACTGCTTGTGCTTCTGGCGAACGTAGGCAGCAAGGGATTGTGCTGATCAACTCGGCACGCTTTTTCAATACCCAATAGCGCTCGGAGTCTTCAGACGCATACTTTTTCCATGTGGTTAAGATGGTCGTTGTCACAGCATCTTGTGCCGCCTCGTCGAGAACATTGAATGCCGACTGAACTAGTGTCCCCAGCTCGTAGCTCAGTTCGAACTCAAGCATGTATTGATCGCATAACATGCGACCTATCAGGTCAATATTGGCCTCAGGTGTCTCAGTACAAGCCTTCACGGCGAAGTAGAGCAAGGCCCCCTCGCGGTTGAAGCACAGGCGTTCGCGGTTGTTTTGCCACCAGTATGAATGCGTTTTTGCGTGGTGAAGAATGGAGGCTTCAACCGCATCAAGCAGGGCATCCATATTCTCTACGTGGTGTATGTCTCGCAGACTGTGCGTATTTTCGTACGATGTTTCGCTCAGAAAACCATATCGGTAGCCTATACGCGTTTCTCCGTAGCGCGATGCACGTGCATTGCTCCATTGCTCAATAGACGCCACGGCCAGATCAAGCAATGTTGTGGATTTTTCCATACGTTGTCGGACGAAGTCGTCCTGACGGTCGCCAAATTCATGCGCCTGACAATGCAATTTGTTATCGAATCGGTATTCTAGAAGGTCATTTTCGCTAACCCCACCTAACATATAGCGCCAAAGTAGCTCATCTCCTACGACACTAGCTTCTACGCAGCGAGCAATGGATCGCCCCAGGAAGCTGTGATCGGGATGCGGCATATCTAGCAGTCGTTGAAGCAATGGCACAACCAGTGCCAAGTTTTCCGATGTGATTTCAGATAGATAAAACGGAAGTTGCCCGGCGATTCGATTGCTATCAATCCACTCCAGAGAAAGCGCCTCCTGCCAGAATGACAAGACACCCTGAGTATCTTCATTCTTCCATCGTGCAATTTGATAGGCATGCCCAGCATAACCTTCAGCATCCCGTTCGGCTTTCAAAACTGGTAGCAGATACTTGAGCCAAAAACGGTGCCACTCAATCGCCTTGGCCGACGCATAGATCACCTGAAAAACATCGCGGTGCTTTTCGCGCAATTCACGCATCAAGGGCCAGTCATCGTCTACAGGTATCTGTTCGGAAAACGACTCGGCGACCAAGCGTCGGATATGGAAGGCTGCGTTACCAGTCAACACTGCCCGTGTTTGTTTTCTGAATTCACGTCGCTCACCCAAAGCCAACTGTGCGACGAAGCTACGGATGCTGGGGCGGACAAATGGAACTGGAGGCAAGCTCTGTATGAATTGATTCAGCGTAATGCCGCTACGCAAGGCTCTACTGATGACCAAAACGTCAAGCAGGGTCTGATGCCCGAAGGTCAGCTTGCCATCTTGGGTTTCTTGCAAAACGTTAAGGCTGCACAGTGCCCGCAGAATCTCCTGCGAGGAAGAAAAGCGCTGATAAGGTACGGCCAAGCTACGTGATTCGAGCATTTCAGCGGCGATAACTTCAATTGCTTGTATTGCAGAATCACCAAGCGAAGCGTTGGCCCGCACAATCACATCGAGATAACGCTGTGCCAAAGCTTGGCTGGTTACGACGCTGAACCCACCCTCTCGCTGCGCCAACTCGACAAACAACGTCAGTTCCCGAGGGTTTCGAATCAGCTCTCGTGTAACGGCATCTATATTGGCAGATGCAATCCCCAGCCCTTCAATTAAAGGCGCAATGTCGCCATCCCAGTCCAAGGGGAGACACTTGAATTCGCAATCCCATTTTCTTTCTGCAATTCGATGGTCGTACTTTCGGTCAAAGTCACGGCAAGCGGTGATTACGCTTACGTTTTGAATCAACAGGAGTTGGTCTATTTGAGCCAGAAAGTAGCTTAGTACCCGATGATCGCGGGCGATAGACAGCACATCCAGAGAGTCGATTACGACAATCACCTTCGCACTTTCCGCCATACGAGCAACTTGCTTGACCCAATGCTCAGACAGGCCAAAAGCTTGTCGATCCTGTGAAGTCCCTATATCAGCAAATTCGCGCGACTGGATGAAAAGCGCCACGATATCTGAGCGGGTTTGTGCGTGTCGCTCCAAGGTGTCCTGTACCTCAAGCATCACACAGGTTTTTCCCGAACCAGGCAAACCAGTGAGCAAGATGGCGCGTTTCCCAGCATCGATTGCAGCCAGCAGTTCGTTTACCACCGGGTTGGGTATCCGCTGACCTGCCACATCACGCCGCCACGATCTGCCGATAGCTGAGGTATTGGAAAATGATGCACGTACCTCGGCAATATTCACGGGAGGAACCAACAGCGCTCCCGCCTTGAGAAGAATAGCTTCGAGATCATTTTTGGTGAATCGATGCTGAGCGTTTGCGGATGAACCATCGCCGCTCATACGCGCACCCAATTGATCTAGACGAAACCAGAGCGCATTGAATGCGGCATCTGGATTGCTGGCCATGCTACGCAAACGTTCACGTAGCTGACTTTCCATGCGATCCAGAGCACTGCTGGTTTCAAACTCAGTACGGCGTATGAGTTCGTAGGTTGAAAGACCTGGAGCGGCGGTGGAAAGTAATTTCGAGAGGGCAGTATCTGTTTTCTGATTTGCGATGCCCAAACTGGTTTGATAGGTGCTCGCATCGTGCTGAGTCGCACTGTGTTCTTTCAGCTTTCCAAGTTCGCCGAAGTTGTTGCGCGAATAGAATCGAACTTCGGCAGCTTTATTCTGTTTGAGCAATCTGGCAGCTTTCTCCAGTTCATCGGCGAGGTGAGTTATCGACCATGCCTCGAAATCGATTTGATTTTTTTTGCACTGGCAAGCGATCAATGTGCCGTCGGCCTTACCGACGACCACGTCGTCGACTAGATAAGTTATCGAATCAATTTCAAGCCATTGGTAGTTTTCGTCAGATAAAACTGTCAATGCCCAATCAAATGCCACCAAGGTCTGGTATCCATCGCCTCGATTGGAGCGTATGCCTGCAATACTCATCTTGATTCCCGTTGATAGGGTATCCATTACCCTGATTCAGATAACGCTCAGTTTATGACGATTGCCATGGGTTGCCTCGGATTAGTAGTCACACTGCGATCTGTGTGGCGGCTAAGCTGCTGATTGCAGAGCGACTTAATACTCAGACCAACAGCTGCTCAGGCCAAATAGCTGAAAATCAAAAAAAACAAAGCCCGGCATTTGCTGGGCCTTGTTTATTTAATGCTCGACAGACTTTATTGTTTCCGGTCAGCGGCAACTGAAGGCTGCCCTGGCAGCCCTCGTCAGTCAGGCTCAGCCGGCGAGGGCGGCGCTGACCAGTTCGCGCGCTTCTGCCACCAGTTGTTGCAGGTGCGCTTCGCTCTTGAAGCTCTCGGCGTAGATCTTGTAGATGTCTTCGGTGCCGGACGGGCGGGCGGCGAACCAGCCGTTTTCCGTCGTCACCTTCAGGCCGCCGATCGGTGCGTCGTTGCCGGCGGCGCGCGTCAGGCGGGCGGTGATCGCTTCGCCGGCCAGCGTCGCGGCGCTGACCCGGTCGCCGGTCAACTGCTTGAAAGCGGCCTTTTCGGCCGGGCTGGCGGCGGCGTCGATGCGCAGGTAATGCGGCGTGCCGTAGCGCTCTGCCAGGTCCAGGTAATGACGGCCCGGGTCGCGGCCGGTGACGGCGGTGATTTCGGCGGCGAGCAGGCCGAGGATGATGCCATCCTTGTCCGTCGTCCATGCCGTGCCGTCGCGGCGCAGGAAGCTGGCGCCGGCGCTTTCCTCGCCGCCGAAGCAGATGCTGCCGTCGAGCAGGCCGGCCGAGAACCACTTGAAACCGACCGGCACTTCGAGCAGGCGACGCTCCAGGCCATTGACGACGCGGTCGATCAGGCCGCTCGACACCAGCGTCTTGCCGACCGCCGCGTTGCGCGGCCAGTGTTGCCGGTGGGTCAGCAGGTAGTTGATCGCCACCGCCAGGTAATGGTTCGGGTTCATCAGGCCGAGCGAGGGCGTGACGATGCCGTGGCGGTCGACGTCGGCGTCGTTGCCCCAGGCGATGTCGAAGCGATCTTTCAGCGCGACCAGGCCGGCCATCGCGTAGGGACTGGAGCAATCCATGCGGATCTTGCCGTCATGGTCGAGTGACATGAAGGCGAAGGCGGGATCGACCGCCGTATTGACGACCTCGATGTTCAGGCCGTACATCTCGGCGATCGGCTGCCAGTAGGCGACGGCGGCGCCACCCATGGGATCGACGCCGATGCGCAGGCCGGCCCGGCGAATGCTCTCCATGTCGATGACGCTGCCTAGTTCGGAAATGTACGGTTTCATCAGGTCGACCGCATGGGTCGTCGGCGCGGCCAGCGCCTGGGCGTAGGGCTGGCGCTTGACGCCTCGGTTGCCGTCGGCCATCAGCGCATTGGCGCGCTGTTCGATCCAGCCGGTGACATCGGTGTCGGCCGGGCCGCCGTGCGGCGGGTTGTACTTGATGCCGCCATCCTGCGGCGGGTTGTGCGAGGGCGTGATGACGATGCCGTCGGCCCGTTCGGCGGTGGCGTCGGCATTGTGGGCGAGGATGGCGCGCGAGATGACCGGCGTCGGCGTGTAGCCGCCGTTGGCCTGCAGATGGGTCAGCACGCCATTGGCGGCGAGCACTTCGAGGGCGCTTTGCTGGGCGGGGGCGGACAGGGCGTGGGTGTCCATGCCGAGAAACAGCGGGCCGCGAATGCCGGCCTGGGCGCGGTATTCGGCAACAGCCTGGGTGATGGCGAGGATGTGCGCCTCGTTGAAACTGCCGTTGAAGGCCGAGCCGCGATGGCCGCTGGTGCCGAAGGCGACGCGCTGGGTCGGCTGGCTGACGTCGGGCTGTGTGCGGTAAGCCGCGAGCAGCGCGGGAATGTCGGTCAGGCTGGTCAGGGGAGCCGGCTGGCCGGCGAGAGGGTGAGCCATCGGTAATCTCTTTCGTTGAAGCAGGGCGTAGCCTGGGGCGGCCGACATGGTGCGGGTTTTGTATTCCATTGGCAAGACTGTCGGCGCACTTGGGTCGCTAATGGCCTGCTTCGCAAATCTCAGTGCTATCTCACAGGCAACCGTCATCCCCGCGCAGGCGGGGATCCATAGGCCGACTGGATTCCCGCCTGCGCGGGAATGACCGGTTGGTATTTCGAAGATTTCAGCAATTCGGAAGCGTCACACTAGGACGGGAGCTGCTGGAGTAGTGAATCAGCCGCGACTGGACCCTGTGTTCAGCAGCAGATCGTTCTTGGGGGCAGGATCGGCTGCCCGGCTCGGCTGGCAGCGCAGGTTGATGGTCAGCACGGCCGTCAGCAGGCAGGCGGCGCCCAGATTGTGGCCGACGGCCAGGGCCAGCGGCAGCGACCACTGCACATTGGCGATGCCCAGTCCGATCTGCAGGCCGAGCAGACCATAGAGCAGCGCCGCCCAAACTTGCCATTGACGGCAGCCGGTTTTGACCAGCACCGCGCCCAGGGCGCCGACGGCGAGCAGCACGGCGAGGGCGCCGAGGCGGTGGCTCCAGTGAATCGCCGTTAGCGCCGCGCTGGAAATCTGGTTGCCGTCGACGCTCTGGCCCAACTCGCGGTGCAGGCTGAAGGCCTGGCCGAAATCCATGGTCGGCTGCCATTGCCCCTGGCACTGCGGAAAGTCCGGGCAGGCGAGGGCGGCGTAATTGCTGCTGACCCAGCCGCCGAGGGCGATCTGGCCGACGACGACAGCAAGGGCGAGGGCCGCGCTCAGGCGGAGGGCGGCTGTGGTCGGCGGCCTGGCTGCGCCGGCCTGACTGCGCAGCAGCAGGGCGACCAGCAGGGCCAGCGTTGTCATGCCGCCGAGCAGATGCAGCGTGACGATCAGCGGTTTCAGTTGCAGGGTCACCGTCCACATGCCGAGCGCCGCTTGCAGGCCGACGATGCCGAGCAGCAGCGTCGGCAGGGCCGGCGACTGCCGCTGGCGAAACTCGGCGCGCCAGGAGAGCAGGCAGAGGGCGAGGATGAGCAGGCCCAGCGTGCCGGCGCAATAGCGATGAATCATCTCCTTCCACGCCTTGCCGGTGTCGATTGCCTGCTGCGGAAAAGCCTGGCTGGCCGCCAATTGTTCGTGCGCCGCCTCGGGCACACCGAGCCAATGGCCGTAGCAGCCCGGCCAATCCGGACAACCGAGGCCGGCATCGGACAGGCGGACGTAGGCGCCAAGGCCGATGACGAGTACGGCGAGTAGCGTTGCGGCAAGCAGCAGGCGGCGGTAGAGAAGCATGGGATCAGAAGACGATCAGGCGGTCGGCGAACAGGGCGGCGAAGAGCAGGGTCAGGTAGAGGATGGAGTAGCGGAAGGTACGGCGGGCCAGTCCATCGCTGTAATTGCGGCAAAGCGCGATGGCGTAGCCGAGGAAGACGAGGTCGAGCAGGCTGATGGCGATCAGGTAGAACGTCCCGCTCATGCCGAGCGAGACCGGAATCAGGCTGGCGGCGGCGAGCATCACCGTGTACCAGAGGATGTGCTGGCAGGTGAAGGCGATGCCGTGCGTCACCGGCAGCATGGGCAGGCCGGAGCGGGCGTAGTCGTCGCGCCGGTAGCAGGCCAGCGCCCAGAAATGCGGTGGCGTCCACAGGAAGATGATCAGGAAGAGAACCAGCGGCTCGGCCGAGACCTGGCCGGTCATCGCCGTCCAGCCGAGCAGCGGTGGCATCGCCCCGGAGGCGCCGCCGATGACGATGTTCATCGGCGTCGCCGGCTTGAGGATCAGCGTGTAGATGACGGTGTAGCCGACGAAGGTGGCCAGCGTCAGCCACATCGTCAGGTCATTGATGTAGCTGTGCAATAGCCAGAGGCCGGCGGCGCCGAGGGCGGTGGCCAGGGTGACGGTTTCCAGCGGCGATATGTCGCCGCGCGCCGTTGCCCGCCAACTGGTGCGCGCCATCTTGGCATCGACGGTGCGCTCGACCAGGCAGTTCAGCGCGGCTGCGGCGAAGGACACCAGCGCGATGCCGAGCGAGGCGACAGTGAAGCGCAAGAGCGGCGGGAAATCCGGGGTCGCCAGGCACATGCCGATCATCGCGGTGAACACGATCAGGCTGTTGACCCGCGGCTTGCACAGGTGGCTGAAGGCCGTCAGGCGTTGGCCGAGCGAGAGGCTGGGTGTGGCGACGGTGTGCATGGTTGTTCTCCCCGAGGGTGCTAAGCAGGCTGTGTCCTATTTGTCATCCCCGCGCAGGCGGGGATCCAGAAAATCAACGAACTGGATTCCCGCCTGCGCGGGAATGACGGAGATTTGTTTGGCTCGTCCATGCTCTAGCTGGTCCAGGCGTATTTGAGCAGGCGGTCGAGATCGGCGCGCATGCCTTGGGGGCTGGCGTCGGGTGGGTAGCTCATGATCACGAGCCCCTGAGGATTGACCAGCAGCACGGGGTCGGTGATTTCGGACAGTGCGCCGGACGGGATGGTCAGGACCATCAGGTCGGGTTGGCTGGCGTGCAGGGCGAGCAGGACAGGGTCATCCGGTTGATCGGTCAACACGGCGCGACTCACGCGACCCATGTTCTTGTAGAGGGCGACGTGGATGCGGCGCATTTCGTCGAGCCGGCTCGTGCATTCGGTGGCGCAGGGGCCTCGGACATGGAGCACGAGTTTCCATTTTTCGGCATTTTTTTCGGTTGACCGCGCCCCGAAGGAAGCACCCTTGGGGTGTGGGAATAGGTCCGCCAGCCTCAGAGGAGGGGTGAGCAGGTGGCCGTGATGCCCGCTCCGGGGCGGTTGCCAGCCGCCAAAGTAAAGGCCGGCTCCGATGGCGAAGGGCAAGGCGAGCAGGACGACGATCAGCGCCAGCATCAGCCGGCCTTGGCGTTGGTTGGGGAGCGGATGGATGGCGAGGCTGTTCATGGTCGGCGAATCAGGAAAAAGCCCCATATACCGAGGCTGGCGGCGGCGAAGCCGAACCATTGCAGGGCGTAGCTGCGGTGGCGGTCGGCTCGTTCGTCCGGACGCGGCCAGTCGCGGACGAAGCCGCCCGTTGCTGCAGCGTCGAGCTGGATGACGATAGGGGGTAGCGGGTAGGGCACAGCGGCGTGGAAACGTTCGAGATCGAGGTTCTGCCAGACCGCTGACCAGCCGCTGGTCGGCTGCGGCGTCAGGTTGAAGAAGCGCTGGCTGGGCTGCACGGCGATGCCGGTCAGTTCGACCTCGCCGGCCGGCACTTCGGCGACCGGCAACAAACGGTGATCGGCCGGGGCCGGCAGCCAGCCGCGGTTGACCAGCACGTGCAGGTCGGAACCGGCCAGGTGGAGCGGGGTGATGACGTGGTAGCCGGCCTGTTCCCGATACAGGCGGTTGTCGATCAGCACCTGGTGCGCGGCATCGTAGGTGCCGCGCAGCATGATTCGGCGGTGGCGCAGTGACTCGATATCGGCCGCATTGAGCAGGGTCATCGGCATGGCGATGGCGGCATCGTGGCTGCGGCTGTCCAACTCTGTTTGCAGGGCAGTCTTGGCCTCGGCCTTACGCCATTGCCACAGGCCGAGCGAGATGAAGGCCGGCAACAGGAAGGCGAGCAGCAGGCCGCCGAGCAGCGCGACCTGTCGGCGGCTGGCCCTTGCCGCTCTGCCCGGGCGGCGCGCATACTGGGAGACGGAAATTCCTTCGGAGGTATCGCCGATGCTCAAGCTGCTGGTCGTTTTGCTGTTGTTGGCCATCGTCGGCAGCCTATTCTCCGGGCTCTTCTATCTCTACCGCGACCAGGGGGCCGGTGAGCGGACGGTGCGGGCGCTGACCCTGCGCATCGGGCTGTCGATCGCGCTCTTCCTGTTGCTGCTGGCCGGTTTCAGGTTCGGTCTCATTCCCGGCTACACCCAGTAAACGAAGACGAAGAGGATCAGCCAGACCACATCGACGAAGTGCCAGTACCAGGCCACCGCCTCGAAGGCGAAATGGCGCTCGGCGCTGAAGTGGCCGCTCAGGCTGCGCAGCAGGATGACCAGCAGCATGATGGTGCCGAGCGTGACGTGGAAACCGTGGAAGCCGGTCAGCATGAAGAAGGTCGCCCCGTAGGCGCCGGCCCCCATGGTCAGGCCAAGTTCGTTGTAGGCGTGGTGGTATTCGTAAGCCTGAAAGCCGAGGAAGACGCTGCCGAGCAAGACCGTGGCGGCCAGACCGAGCGCCAGTTGGCGGCGCTTGTTGCGTAGCAGCCCCCAGTGCGCCCAGGTGACGGTGGCGCCGGAACTGAGCAGCAGGGCGGTGTTCAGGGCCGGGATGCCCCAGGCGCCCATCGGTGTGAAAGCCGCCCCTTTCGGCCCGCTGGTCGGCCAGGTGCCGGCGAATTCCGGCCACAGGCTGAAGCCATGTTCGGGAAGCATGCCGCCCAGCGTCGGCACCGAAATCACCCGGACGTAGAACAGGGCGCCGAAGAAGGCGGCGAAGAACATCACTTCGGTGGCGATGAACCAGATCATGCCGTAGCGGAAGGAGCGGTCTTCCCAGTCGCGATAGGCGCCGCTCTGCGATTCGTAGATGACTTTGCCGAACCAGCCGAAAAGCACGTAGAGGATGACTGCCGTGCCGCCCAGCATCACCCATTTGCCGGGGCCGAAGTTGTTGATCAGCTGGATGAAGCCGAGGGCGAGCAGGAACATGCCGCCGGACAGGATCACCGGGTAGAGGCTGGGTTGCGGAACGAAGTAGTGTTCCCCGGCTGTGGCATGGGCTGGATTTGCTTTCATCGTGCCTCCCCGCTGCTGGTCAGTGTCTGGCGTTGTCCGTCGGTGCTGAAAAAGGCGTAGGACAGCGTGATGTGGCTAATGCTGCGGTCGACCTCCGGTTTGACGATAAAAGCGAGCGGCATCTCGCGCGCTTCACCCGGAGCCAGGGTCTGTTGCGAAAAGCAGAAGCATTCGATTTTGTCGAAATGCTGCGCCGCCTGGCCCGGCGTCACGCTCGGCACCGCCTGGCCGGTGATCGGCCGGTCCGAGGTGTTGCGTACCAGGTAGCTGACCTGCTGCAGTTCGCCGGGGTGGATGTCGAGGCTGATCGTCAGCGGCCGCATGTCCCAGGGCAGGCCAGGCATCACGGTGCCGGTGAATTCGACGCGGACGGTCCGCCCGAGATCGACCTTCGGGGCCGGAGTGGTGCCGGTTTGCAGGCCGCCGACACCGAAGCCGTCGCGGATCACCGTCGGCCCGGCCGTCTTGCCGTTGAAGCCGGTCGCTTCGCAAAGCACGTTGTAGAGCGGTACCAGCGCGAAGGCAAAGGCGAAGGCCCCGGCCACCATCAGCAACAGCTTGCCGATCAGGCGGTTGTGGCTGGGGGAGGTGGGCTGGACCTGTTCCATGGCGCTAGCGCTTGATGAACAGCCCGATAAGGTAGAGCGCCAGCACGGCGGCGCCGAGCAGCCAGCCGAGGCGGCGGGCGGCGCTGCGGCGGCGGGCGAGGTCGGCGTCGGAGAAGGCGGGGGCCATGTCGTTCTCGCTCATTTGATGGTGGGCTGGGTTTCCCAGCTATGGTGGGGTGGTGGCGACGAGAGCTCCCATTCCAGCCCTTCCGCCCCCTCCCATACGCGGCTCTCGACCTTTGGGCCGCCCCTTACACAACACCAGATGTTCCAGGCAAAGAGCAACTGGCTAAGTCCAAGGACAAAGGCGCCCAAGGTCGAGATCGCGTTGAACTCGGCGAACTGCAGTGCGTAGTCGGGAATGCGTCGCGGCATCCCGGCCAGGCCGAGGAAGAATTGGGGAATGAAGGTCAGGTTGAAGGAAAAGACGGTCAGCCAGAAATGCAGCTTGCCGAGCTTTTCGCTGTACATGTGGCCGGTCCACTTGGGCAGCCAGTAATAAACGCCGGTCATCACGCCCATGATGCCGCCGGCGAACAGCGCGTAATGGAAGTGGGCGACGACGAAATAGCTGTGGTGATACTGTGCGTCGGCCGCGACGTCGGCGAGGATCAGTCCGGTCAGCCCGGCGATGCCGAACAGCACGATGAAGCCGACGGCGAACAGCATGGGCGTCTCGAAGGTCATCGCCCCCTTCCACATGGTGGCGATCCAGCAGAAGAAGAGCACGGCCAGCGGTATCGAAATCGCCATGGTGCTGAACATGAAATAGACCAAGGCCGGGATCGGCATGCCGGCGGTGAAGAAATGGTGCGCCCAGACCACCACCGAGAGCAGGCCGATGGCGATGAAACTGTACACCTGCGCGGTGTAGCCGTAGGCCGGCTTGCGCGAGAAGGTGGACAGGACATGCGGCATCAACCCCCAGACCGGCAGCAGCAGGATATATACCTCGGGGTGACCGAAGAACCAGAACAGGTGCTGGAAGAGAATCGGGTCACCACCGCCGGCCGCATCGAAGAAATGGGTGCCGAAATGGCGGTCGGTGAGCAGCATGGTCACCGCACCGGCCAGCACCGGTAGCGTGGCGATGAGCAGGAAGGCGGTGATCAGCCAGCCCCAGGCGAAGAGCGGCAGCTTCATCATGGTCATGCCGGGGGCGCGCATGTTGAAGATGGTGACGATGATGTTGATCGAGCCCATGATCGACGAGATGCCGAGGATGTGCACGGCGAGGATGGCGAAATCGACCCCCATGCCGCCCTGCACCGAGAGCGGCGCGTAGAAGGTCCAGCCGGTGGCCAGCGCGCCGTCGCCGATGCCGAACAGGGCCAGTGTGAAGGGCAGGGTGAGCAAAATGGCGGCCGGCGGCAGCAACCAGAAGCCCCAGTTGTTGAGGCGGGGCAGCGCCATGTCCGGGGCGCCGATCATCAGCGGCAGCATCCAGTTGGCGAAGCCGGTGGCGGCCGGCATCAGCGCCGCGAAGATCATCACCAGCGCGTGCACGCCGATCAGCTGGTTGAAGAATTCCGGGCGCATCAACTGCAGGCCGGGCTGGAACAGTTCGGCGCGCACCGCGAGGATCATCAGGCCGCCGACGAAGAACATGATCAGCGAGAAGGTCAGGTACATCGTGCCGATGTCCTTGTGATTCGTCGTCGTCAGCCAGCGCATCAGGCCGCCGGGATAATGTTCGGCCGGGTGTTCGGCGGCGTGGGTGGTGGCTGTGCTCATCGCTCGTCTCCTAACGCAGGGACTTGATCTGGGCTGGCTGGATCATGTCGCCCATCTGGTTGCCGAAGCTGTTGCGTTCGTAAGTGATGACGGCGGCCAGCTCGACATCGGACAGGCTGGCGCTGAAGGCCTGCATCGCCGTGCCGGCCTTGCCGTGCAGCACCCGGTCGACATGGCTGTCCTTGATCACCTTGCCGTTCATGTCGAGCAGTGGTGCATTCACAACCTTGCTGCCGGCCAGCGCCGGGAAAGCCGGCGGCAAACCCTTCCCGTCAGGCTGGTGGCAGGCGGCACAGACCTTTTCGTAGACCGCCTTGCCTTCGGCGACCAGTTCGTCCTTGCTCCAGGTCCGGTCGGCGCCACCGGCCGCTGTCTTGGCCTCGGCCTTCTGAGCTTCCAGCCAGGCGAGATACTCGGGTTCCGGCACGGCATGGACGACTACCGGCATGAAGCCGTGGTCCTTGCCGCACAATTCGGCGCACTGGCCGCGGTAGATGCCGGGTTTTTCGATCAGCACCCAGGTTTCACGCAGGAAGCCGGGAATGGCATCGCGCTTGACGCCGAATTGCGGTACCCACCAGGTATGGATGACATCGGTCGAGGTGAGCAGGATGCGCACCTTCTTGCCGACCGGCAGCACGACCGGCTTGTCGACTTCGAGCAGGTAGTGCTCGCCCTTGGCCTCGGCATTGGCGATCTGGTCGCGCGGCGTGGACAGCGTGCTGATGAACTTGAGCCCGGATTCGGGGTATTCGTACTGCCACTTCCACTGCATGCCGGTTACCTTGAGCACCATGTCCGCCTTGGTCTTGGTGTCTTCCATATTGATGATGGCCTGCACTGCTGGAATGCCCATCAGCACGAAGTCGATGAAGAGCAGGATGGCGAAGGGAATCAGCGCCCAGAACCACTGCAGCGCGCCGGTCGGGCCGACGAACTTGGCCGGCTGGTGGCCGATGCTCTTCCGGTGCTTGATCATCGAGTAGATCATGATGGCGAACACCACCACGAACAGGATGGTGATGATCAGCATGAACTCGTTGTGGATATGCAGCGTTTCCCGCGCAATCGGAGTGACCGGTTCGGGGAAGTTGAAGCTGTAGGCTGCGCTGGCTACCGTCGGCAGGAGCAGGGCCGGGGCCAGAGCGAGGCGGCCTGTTCGACAGGCACAAGCGTACACACGGCTTTGCCAGCCAGCCAGTGAATGATGCGGTGTTCTCGCCATTCTGTTCCCTCCCCTTGTGAGAACCGACTTATGCGTTGAGAATCGGTATTACGTAATTAGTTCCATAATATTTAACATCATGCGCCGACGCCTATTTCTCGCTCTCCCGCTCGCCCTGCTGGGCGCCTGCAAACCGGCGCCGGTGGCCTTGCGCAATACCGACCTGACCGGGGCCAGCTTCGCGCGGGGGCTGGAACTGAGCGATCACCACGGTCAACCTCGTTCGCTGGCCGATTTCCGCGGCAAGGCGGTGGTCGTTTTCTTTGGCTACACCTCATGCCCGGATATCTGCCCGACCACGCTGGCGCGCCTGGCCGAGGTAATGAAAGTGATGGGGGACGAGGCGGGGCGCGTCCAGGTGCTGTTCGTCACGCTCGATCCGGAGCGGGACAGCGCAGAACGGCTGAAAGCCTTCGTTCCCTGGTTTCATCCGTCATTCCTTGGCCTGCGCGGCGATGCCGGGCAGATCAAGACTGTGACCGATGAGTTTCGCGTCTTCAGTGCGCGCAAGGAGGTTGGCGGCGAACTCGGCTACGTCCTCGATCATTCGTCGGGCGCCTATGTCTTCGATCCGGCCGGCCACCTGCGCCTCTACGTCAAGGATACGGCGCCGGTCGAGGACATCGTGGCCGATCTTCGCCAGTTGCTGCGCGGCTGATCAGGGAGTGGCGCGAAAGGGCAGGTGGGTTGCCGCTTCGTCGGCATAGGCGACGACATGGTGATGCTGCCGCTCCAGGTGCTGGCCGATCAACTGGCGCATCCGGGGATCTTCGATCCAGTGGCATGAGCTGACCACGGTTGGTTCGAAACCGCGCGCCACCTTGTGTTCGCCGCCGGCGCCCGGCTCGAAGGTCTGCAGCCCGTGGGCCAGGCAATAGGCGATGCCCTGGTAGAAACACAGTTCGAAATGCAGGCTGTGGTAATTGCCGCTGCTGCCCCAGTAGCGGCCGTAGAGGGTGTCGGCGCTGCGGAAACAGAGCGACAAGGCGACTGCCTCACCATCTTCGCGGGCGATGAAGAGCACCATCCGGCGGCCGAGGGCGGCGCCGAGATCGGCAAAGCAGGCCGGCGAGAATGCCGCATGGTTGCCGTATTTGTCGAAGGTCGAGGCGTACAGGTGGTAGAGCCTTGGCCATTCCGCCGGGTCGATCTCGTCGCCGTGACGGACTTCGATACTTAGGCCGCTTTCGGCGACCCGGCGCCGTTCCGCCTTGACCTTGCGGCGTTTTTCGGACGGAAAGGCAGCCAGGTAATGCTCGAAATTTTCATAGCCGCGGTTACGCCAGTGAAACTGCACGTCGTGGCTGAGCAAAAGCCCGTGCGCCTGAAAGGCTGCGGCATCTTCGGGGGCGGGCAGGGCGACATGCCACGAGGAAAGTTGCAGTTCGCCGACCGCCGCCTTGGCCGTTTCGATCAGGCGGTTACGAACCTGCTCGGCCAGCGCGCCGGCCTTGACCAGCAGTCGCGGGCCGGCGGCCGGGGTGTGCGGCAGGCCACTGAGCAGTTTCGGAAAATAAGGTTTGCCCAGTTGGGCATAGGCGGCCGCCCACGACCAGTCGCGGACGAAATCGCCGTGCGAATTGCTTTTCAGATAGGTCGGCAGCAGGCCGAGTACCGTGCCGTCCGCCGCCTGCGCCAGCCAGTGCCGCGCCTGCCAGCCACTGGCCGGGCCGGCGGTGTTGTGGCGTTCGAGGATGGCGAGGAAATCGGCATTGAGGAAAGGATGGCCGGCCGGCGTCAGTTCTGCCCAGGCAGCGCGGTCGATATCCTGGGCGCTGGCGACGGTGGTGATGGGGATCTCGGGCATCAAGGCAGGTTTGGATGGGAAGGCCTGGTCAGAGCGCAATCGCCACCGTCGGTTCCGTCCGCTTTGCAGTTAACCGGCAATCAGGCTGCACGCGGCCCGCCGTATTCGTCGGCCAGGCAGTCGTAGTGGGCGTGTGCCTCGCTTTCCTGAAGCGCTGCGCCATACCATTCCTGCATGGCCGGATGGGCCAGCATGGCGTCGCGATAGGTCGCGGCCAGCGGCGGCAGGGCGACGTTGTACACGTGGAAGCGCCAGACGATCGGGGCGAACATGGCATCGGCCACCGAGAAGGCGCCGAACAGCCAGGGGCCGTCGGCGGTGGCGAACTGCATGCGGGCCTCTTCCCAGATTTCGACGATGCGGTCGATATCGCGCTGCACCGCCGGCGTCGGCGGCTTGCCTTTGAGCTTGAGTTTGAGGTTCATCGGCATTGCCGTGCGCAGAGCGGTGAAGCCGGCATGCATCTCGGCCGAAATGCTGCGCGCCCGGGCCCGGGCCCGGGCATCGGCCGGCCACATCGCGGGATGGCGTTCAGCCAGGGTTTCGGCAATGGCGATGCTCTCCCAGACCTGAAAGCCGTCTTCGTGCAGGCAGGGAACGCGGGCGTTGCCGGCCAGCGGCTTGAGGGCGGCGTTGTAGTCGCGACCTGCGACGGAAACCATGTGCTCCCGGAACGGAATGCCGAAATGCTTGAGCAGCAGCCAGGGGCGTAGCGACCACGAAGAGTAGTTCTTGTTGCCGATATAGAGGTCGAACATGGCTGGGTCCTTTCACGTAGCGGAATGAATTGCGGAGTGGAGCAACTGCTGCCGGCTTATGGTCGATGCCTTCGACCATGATCGTCAAGCATCTTCAATGGCGGCCCATCGGGCAGAAATTGCCTGATTCCTGCGGTCGACCGCAGGAATGGGCTGTTTTAGGCGGCTGGCGCAGCCCCCGAGTAAGCGTTTTCTGCACTATCATGATTTAACCAGCCATGGAGATGATGATCATGCTCAAGCGACTACTGGTTGTTTTGATTGCTCTGGGATTCGGCGTGTTCTCGTGCGCGGCTGCGCATGCTCAGGTAGACAAGATCCTGATCAACGCCCTGAGCTGGATTCTGCAGAAACAAATTGAAGAGATGGAAAAGGCGAACGATCCGAACCGCAGCCTGAGTCAGTACGATGCGCGGGACCGCTACGATTCTCGCGACGCCTTCGCCCCCCGCGCCCAGCCCGTCTATCAGGACATGTCCGATTTTCGTGGCTACAACAAAGAGGTTGAAACGGTCCGCCAGGAGGTCGAGCCCGTTGCTGTTCCGCCTGCGCAATAAGGCTGCTTGAAAAGTGTGAAAAGAAGCAGGTGGTGGCTGACGAACTGAGCGCGACTCACTCGGTCTGCATGGCCTGCACGACCAGCAAGGTATCGGTGAATTGCTCGAAGGCGACAATCCGCGCTCCGGCCAAGCGCCAAATATGTGTCACCCGTGCTTGCATGGCCTTGCCGCTCCTGCGATGGCGACCGGAATAAGTGCCGACGCCGATAATGTGTTCGCCGCCATCGATCAGTTTCTCCAGCGTGAAGCGGTGGTCCGCCCATTCACTGCCGAGCACGGCGAAGACATTGGCGATGACCTGATCGGGCCCGATCCAGGTCCCTGCGCACGGGAAGCCGGCCATCTCGGTCCAGGCCACATCGGGTGCCACCTCGGCCATCATGCCGTCGATGTCCTGGCAGGCCGATGCGGCGTAGTGGTCGGCGACGATCTGCAGATTGGTTTTCATGCCTTTCTCCCGCTTCAGATGGCGCAGCGATTGATATCGCAAGCAAAGGTGCCGGCATCGGTGGTCGTCGCAGCTAGATTTGTCTGGCCGCGCAGCCAGTCCTGAAATTCTTGCGGCCGCCCCAGGTAGCCGGCAATGTCTACGCTCTGCATGACGCCTTCTGCTTCGAGTACAAAGCTGGGAAAACCCTGGGCGCCGACCTCAGCCATCAGTTCGCGGGTTGCGCGGATATGCGTCTGCACCGCCTCGCCAAACTGGCGATCCAGTGCCGCGGCGAAGGCGGCTGGATCGAGGTCGAGCGTTGCGGCCACGGCAATCAAGGTGGCGCGCTCGGCAATGTGGCGGCCCTCGACGTAATGGGCAATTTGCAGTTGCGTCAGCATGTCCAGCCCGCGGCCGGCCATCTGTTCCGCAGCCAGTATGGCGGCGGTCGGCGGCTCGGAGTCGAAGACCGCGCCGGTGTCGCACAACAAGCCGTCGCTATAACCCAGGCCAAACGGCTGGCCGGTCAGTTGCGCAATCCGCTCGTCATGCTGCTTGACGTAGGCTCGCAACTGCGGTGTCACGGCCTGGCGCTGGGCGCCGGCCATCATGCCGCCACTGTGCGGCAGGACGTCGAGAATGGCGCGGGCCGCCTTGACCAGTGGGGCGGCACCGTAGCACCAGCCGCACAGCGGGTCGTAGATGTAATGCAGGGTTGTCGTCATGGTTTTGGCTCGATCAATTTGTTGGATGGATGTTGAAAGTAATGCTGCCGGCACCACTGAGCAGTACCGGCAAGCGTTCAGCGGTTTACCACTGCATTTCGCCCTTGTTGACCTTGGCGCCGATGTCGAGCGCGATGCTCGGGCCGGCTTGCGGATAGGCCTTCTTCATCGCTTCGATCAGCTCCGCAGCGGTCTTGGCCTTGGTCGCTTCGACATCGAAACGCTGCAGGTATTCACGGGTAAAACGAATGGCGCTGCTATCCAGTGCCGTACCGGGGGCCATGTGGCCGGGTACGACGGTGGCGGGCTGCAGGGCTTCGATCTCATCCAATTGGGCGAACCAGGCCTGGCGTTCGCTCGCCTTCTGCGTGTCGGCGGTCCACACATGCCGATTGCCGAAAATGGCGATGTTGCCGGCGATGGTCTTGATCGACGGAATCCAGACGTAGGGGCGATGGGCCAGCTCACCGGTGGTGCCGCGCACTTCGATGGTTTCGCCATCGACGCTCAGGGTCGTACCCTGCAGCAGTTCCGGCACGATCGGCTTGTGCGGCGCGTTGGCCCCCATCTTCGGCGCCCAGAAAGCCAGCTTGCCGGCCAGCTTGGCCTGAATCTTCTCGCGCACAGCCGGCGTGGTCAGGACCTGGGCCTGCGGGAAGATGCCCTGCAGCACTTCGGCACCAAAGTAGAAATCGGGGTCGGCATTGCTGATGAAAATGGTCTTCAGCGTTTTGCCGCTGTCGAGCACATTGGCGGCCACCCGCAGGGCATCGGCGCGGGTAAAGCCGCTGTCGATCACGATGGCTTCGCTCTTGCCGCTGACCACCACGGCATTGACATGAAAGCTGTTGGCGTCGGCGTTATAGACCTTGACGGTCAGCGGGGCGGTGACTTGGGCGCTGGCGCCGGTCGAGGCAACGACGCCGAGGCTCAGCAGGGCGGGAAACATGAAACGGCTTAGTTGGCGGGTGTAAGACATGGTGATCTCCTTGAAGGCTTGGCTAATGACGGCGAAACGAACTGTATATTTTGCGTAATGGTTGATAAAGTTCGAATCAGTTGATTGTTTATTGCATGGATCGATGAAATGGATCGCCTGACCGCAGTACGCGTCTTTGTCGAGGTGGCCGATCGCGGCAGCCTGACCCAGACCGCCGAGCATCTGGAAATGTCCGCCGCGATGGTCAGCCGCTATCTCGCCGCGGTGGAGGCGTGGTTCGATGCCCGCTTGCTGCACCGGACCACGCGCAAGGTCAGCCTGACCGATGCCGGCCTGGCGGCGCTGCCCGCTTGCCGGCAACTGCTCGAAATCGCCGAAGAGGCCCAGCACATCGCGGCCGAACGCAACCGTGAACCGGCCGGCGTGCTGCGCGTAACGACCGCCAGCTCTTTTGCCGATGCCCAGTTGACGGCTGCTCTGGTCGACTTTCAGCGCCAGTACGCGCAGGTGGAGATCGTGCTGTCGGTGGGCGACAAGGCGACCGACCTGGTGGCGGAGCGTGTCGATCTGGCCGTGCGCATCACCAATACACTGGACCCGACGATGATTACGCGGCCGCTCGGCCGCTGTCGCTCGATGCTGTGCGCTTCGCCCGACTATCTGGCGCGGCACGGCGTACCGCGCAGCGCCGAAGACTTGCGCCAGCATCGCTGCATCGCACACGCCTTCGGCATCGGCAAGCAATACCGCTTCACGCGGGGCGGCGAGACGCTCACGGTGCCGGTGGATTGGAATTTCCACACCAACGAGACGGCGGTTCTGCGCCGGGCGGTGCTGTCCGGCGCTGGCATCGGCATGCTGCCAACCTACTATCTGGGTGATGAGCTGCGTTCCGGCCGCCTGGTCCATCTGCTACCGGATCATGAGCCGGACGTGCTGGGCATCCACGCCATCTATCTCTCGCGCCAGCACCAGCCGCTGGCCCTGCGCCTGCTGGTGGGTTTTCTGGCGGCCCGCTTTACCGGCGAACCGGCACCGTGGGATCTGGCGCTTACCGCGCAAACGCCGGCCTGAATCGCCGGTGAGCGAAATCCCCCGGCCGCCGGGGCCTCACGCCGACGCTCAGCGCAGTGCGGCCTTGATTAGCGCCGCCAACGCGGTGGTCGGGCGGCCAATCAGGCGGCTGAGTTGACGCTGATCGTCGAACAGCCCTCCCTGGGCGGCACCGACATCCGAGTCGGCCAGCAAACCCGCCAGCGCTGCCGGCAGGCCGGCGCCGACCAGCGCCGCCTTGTAGTCGGCCTCCGGCAGGTTGACGTAGGGAATGCTCTGGCCGGCTTGCTTGCTCAGTTCGGCGGCAAACTCGGTCAAGGTATAGGACTCGTCGCCGGCCAGCTCATGGACCTTGCCCGCTTGCCCGGCCAAGGTGAGGACGGCGGCGGCGGCCTCGGCATAGTCGGCACGGGCGGCGGAGGCGATTCGACCTTCCCCGGCACTGCCGATATAGGCGCCATGCTGCAGGGCCGGCGGGATGCTGGCCAGGTAATTTTCGGTGTACCAACCGTTGCGCAGCAAGACGTGGGGCAGGCCGGACGCCTTGAGCAAGGCTTCGGTCGCTTGGTGTTCGGCAGCCAGACCCAGTGGCGAGCGATCCGCATGCAGCAGGCTGGTGTAAGCCAGCAGCGCGATGCCGGCGCGCTTGGCCGCATCGATCACGTTCTTGTGTTGCGCCGTGCGTTGGCCAACTTCGCTGGACGAGATGAGCAGAACCTTCTCGGCGCCCGCGAACGCGGCATCGAGCGTGGCCGGCTTGGTATAGTCGGCTTGGCGAAGCTGGATACCCAACGCGGCGAGATCTGCCGCCCGTTCCGGCTGGCGCACGGCGGCGATGATTTGTGCAGCGGGCAGCTTGGTCAGCAGGGATTGGATAACGAGACGGCCCAGTTGGCCGGTAGCACCAGTGACGACGATCATGATCAAAATTTCCTTGGTAGGTTGCGGGGTGAGGGAGCAGAATAGCCACTTAACTTACATTTAGTAAGTACGTACCTAAAGGTTAGTGTATGAGCACTCAAAACGAGACTGCGCCCGAAGCCCCCTTGACCCTCTCGGCACAAATGCTGCGCGGCAACCTGTTCGCCGAACAATGCCCTTCCCGCGAGGTACTCAAGCACGTCACGAGTCGCTGGGGCGTCCTGGTCCTGGTCGCCTTGCTGGCCGGCACCCACCGATTTAGCGATCTGCGCCGCAAGGTCGGCGGGGTGAGCGAGAAAATGCTCGCCCAGACGCTGCAGTGGCTGGAGGGGGACGGCTTCGTGCTGCGCCGCTCTTACCCGGTTGTGCCGCCCCATGTCGAATATTCCCTGACGCCGCTGGGCCAGGAGGTCGGCTTGCGTGTCCAAGGGCTGGCAGACTGGATTGAACTGAATCTGTCCGGCATTCTCCAGGCTAGGGCAGAACTGACCGAGAGGCGCTGAGTTTCCGGAGTGCTCCGGGCTGGGCGAAACAAGTCAATCCGGCGGCCGCAATCCAGGCGGCCGCCGCTTGTCGCATCCGCTGTAAGCAAGCGGCTTAGTTCAGGTCCTTGTCCTTCCAGAATTTCGTGCCGGCCACTGCGCCGCCCACCTGAAAGCCGTTTTTCGTCAGGCTGTACATCTGGCCGCCGGTAAATTGGCCGACTGAGCCGCCCGCCGATTTCTTGCCGGCACCAGCGCCCGCCCCGATTTCACCGCCGGCTTCCCAGCCTGAGTCGATGAACGATTGCATGGCTTTCGCATCCTTGAAGACGAACAGGTAACGTGTTTCCGCAGCCCCGATCTGCAAGCCGGCGCTGGCCTGTGCCAGGTCCATATAGGTGATGTGCTTGCTCTTGTTGTCATGCACCAGGCCTTTGCCGCCACTGCCGCCAATCAGGAAACTCAGGCCGTAGCTGGTAAATACCCCATAGCCGGCGGCGTTTTTGACTTCGGCCTCGAGCTCCGGCTTGGCCTTGTAGAAGTCGGCCAGTGTTTGATTGACCTTGGTCTGGACCTCGGCCCGATTTTTTTCCTTCTCGGACTGCGCGACTGCGCCAGTCGTGGCGAACGAGAAAATCGCAAGTGCTGCGATGGCAAAAATATGGTTCAGCTTCATGGCATTTCCCTCCTTTAATGACCGCAAGTGTCAGTTGGCTTCGAAACGAAAACCGATCTTCAGCGTGACCTGGAAGTGGCCGACCTTGCCATCGACCACGTGGCCACGCGTTTCGATCACTTCGAACCAGTCAATATTGCGGATCGTTTTGGCTGTGGTTTCAATCGCGTTACGAATGGCATCGTCGCTACCCAGTCGGGACGACCCGACGACTTCAATCACCTTGTAAACATGATCCGACATGACGGGCTCCTTGATAATCGACAGTGCTCACTTCTTCACCATAGGTGCCAGCGCGGATAACTCAAGGGTCAAGATAAGGGGAAAGTACCAGGGGGAAACTGCCAGGCATAACGGGGCTGAATTCTGCCGGTCTATGCGAAGACGATATGCAGATTGCCGAATCTGCAGCTACGCAATCTAACGTATTTCTCCATGGGCGCCGCGAACTTAATCTGACGCTGCACTGCAACAACGCAGACCAGATTTCCCTACCTCCGAGGAGCTTCCATGAGCAATCGTCGTAACTTCATCAAGGCAACCGTTCTTGCCGCCGCCCTGTCTTCCATCGGCATGGCTGCCCACGCCGCCGACACGATCAAGGTCGGCGTGCTGCATTCGTTGTCCGGCACCATGGCCATTTCCGAGACCGCGCTCAAGGAAACCGTGCTGATGACCATCGAGGAAATCAACAAGGCCGGCGGCGTCATGGGCAAGAAGCTGGAGCCGGTGGTTGTCGACCCAGCTTCCAACTGGCCGCTGTTCGCTGAAAAAGCCCGTCAGTTGCTGACCAAGGACAAGGTCGCCGTCACCTTCGGTTGCTGGACTTCGGTGTCCCGCAAGTCGGTGCTGCCGGTCTACAAGGAACTGAACGGCCTGCTCTTCTACCCGGTGCAGTACGAAGGTGAAGAACTCGAAAAGAACGTCTTCTACACCGGCGCCGCGCCCAACCAGCAAGCCATCCCGGCCGTCGAATACCTGATGTCCAAGGACGGCGGCGAAGCCAAGCGCTTCGTGCTGCTCGGCACCGACTACGTCTATCCGCGCACCACCAACAAGATCCTGCGCGCCTTCCTGAAGTCGAAGGGCGTCGCTGACGCCGACATCATGGAAGACTACACGCCGTTCGGCCACAGCGATTACCAGACCATCATCGCCAAGATCAAGAAGTTCGCTTCCGAAGGCAAGAAGACCGCCGTCGTGTCCACCATCAACGGCGACTCCAACGTGCCCTTCTACAAGGAACTCGGCAATGCCGGCCTGAAGGCCACCGATGTGCCGGTCGTCGCCTTCTCGGTTGGCGAGGAAGAACTGCGCGGCGTCGATACCAAACCGCTGGTCGGCCACCTGGCGTCGTGGAACTACTTCATGTCGCTGAAGAACCCGGAAAACGACAAGTTCGTGAAGATGTACCGCGACTGGGCCAAGAAGCAGAAGCTGCCGAACGCCGACAAGGTCGTCACCAACGACCCGATGGAAGCGACCTACATCGGCATCCACATGTGGAAGCAGGCGGTCGAGAAGGCCAAGTCGACCGACACCGACAAGGTCATCGCCGCCATGGCCGGCCAGACCTTCAAGGCGCCGAGCGGCATCATCTCGAAGATGGATGAAAAGAACCACCACCTGCACAAGTCGGTATTCATCGGCGAAGTGAAGGCCGATGGCCAGTTCAATGTCGTCTGGAAGACGCCCGGCCCGGTCAAGGCCCAGCCGTGGAGCCCGTTCATCACCGGCAACGACAAGAAGAAGGACGAGCCGGAAATGAAGTAATCCGGATGTAATGTCAGTCGCGATCGACGGGGGCCCTGGCCCCCGTTTTTGCGTTTGAAAACAGTGCGGGCAAGGGGGAGGGTAGCTTGAGCGATGACAATATCAAGCCGATCAGGCATAGTCGGCGCATATTTAATTCGGATCAAAGACGCGGTTTATGACGACGGACTCAAGGATGGGCATTCGGCTGGCCCAGTTGCATCTTTACGTCGATATCCATCTCCACGACCGCTACCTGGCGCCACCGCTGACCCTGGTCGTTGCCGCGCTGTTGACCAACTGGGTGCCGGTGCTGCATGCGGTGGTTTGGGCTGGACTCGAATTGCTGATCATCGCCAACTACATCCGCGTTTATCGGGTCTTCAAGCGCAGCGACGTACAGCCCCGTGACGAGCCGCAATGGGCAAATCGCATCGCGCTGGCGCATGGGGCGCACATGCTGGCTTGGTCATCGCTCGTCTTCTGGGCCTGGCAGCCGGAGAGCTTTCCCAGCCTGATCTTCATCATGCTGGTGCACATCGGCCTGATCGCCTTGACTGCCTCGATGAGCAACGCCCATCTGCGCCTGCTCACGCTCGACATGATCTTTCCGGTGCTCGCCCTGATCGGACTGCCGCTGCTCGAACTGAACTGGTTCAATCTTGGCCTGAGCCTGCTCGGCGGTGGCTTTACCGCGCTGATGATCCAGGTTGGCCGGCAGATCAATGCCTACTCGACGGAAGCCCTGCAACTGCGCCAGCGCAACGAGATCCTGATCCAGGAGCTGGAGTCGCAGGCCTCGCGGGATTCGCTGACCGGCATCGTCAACCGCCGCTATTTCCTGGCCGCCGCCGACAAGCATTTGCAGGCGGCGCGCGAACATGGCAATCCGCTGGCACTGATGATCATCGATCTCGACCACTTTAAGCAGGTCAATGACCAATATGGCCATCTGGGTGGCGATGAAGTGCTGGTGGCGGTCGTCGATGCCTGTGTCCAGCATCTGCGGACGGGTGATTGTTTCGGCCGTCTGGGCGGCGAGGAATTCGCGCTGCTCTTGCCCGATTCCTCATTGCCCGAAGCGCTGGAAACAGCGGAACGGCTGCGCCAGGCGACCGAGGCGCTGGTGCTGACAGTGCAGGGCAATATCGTGCGACCGACGATCAGCATCGGCGTTACGCTGCTGCAAGCCGGCGACAGCAGCCTGTCCAGCCTGATGCATCGGGCCGATCTGGCGATGTATGCCGCCAAGACGCAGGGGCGGAACCGGGTGGTCTGTGACGAGCAGGCACGGGCGCCCAACCAGGGCGCGGCCGAGCCTGTCTTGCAGACCTAGGCCTGGCGCCGGGTGAGCAGTAGGCCGCACTCCAGATGGTGCGTATAGGGAAACTGGTCGAAGACGGCCGAGGCACTGACCGTATGCGTAGCCTGTAGCGCTGCGACGTTTTCCTGCAAGGTCTGCGGGTTGCAGGAGATGTACAGGATATTGTCGAAACCGCTGGCGAATTCGAGGGTCGTCGCATCCAGCCCGCTACGCGGCGGATCGACGAAAAGCGTCGAAAAGCGGTAATTGGTAAGGTCGATGTCCTTCATGCGCTTGAGCACTTCGCGACCGGCCAGGACATCGCTGATTTCCTCGCTGGAGGCCCGGACCAGCGCGACATTGTCGACGCTGTTGGCAGCGATGTTGTACTGCGCCGCATGAACCGATGACTTGCTGACTTCGGTCGCCAGTACCTTGTCGAACAGCGGGGCGAGGGCCATCGTGAAATTGCCGTTGCCGCAATACAGTTCGAGCAGGTCGCCGCCCAGCGTTGCTGCCCGGGCGCAGGCCCAGCCGAGCATCTGCCGGTTTACGCCGCCATTGGGCTGGGTAAAGCTGCCCTCGATCTGCTGATAGCGCAACTGGCGCCCGTTCAGTTCGAACTCCTCCAGCAACCAGTCGCGGTCGAGCACCACCTTCTGACCGCGGCTGCGCCCGATGACCTGGATGCCGAGATCGGCCGCCAGATCGCGGGCCGCCAGTTCCCAGCCCTCGCCGAGGCGGCGGTGGTAAATCAGCGTGACCATCAGTTCGCCACTCAAGGTGGAGAGAAAATCGGCCTGGAACAGCCCGCTGCGTAGCATCTGGCTGGCGCGCAGATGCTCCATCAGGCGCGGCATCAAGCCGCAGATCGACGTCGACGCCATCGGGAAATGCTCGATCATCACCGGCTGCTTCGGGTTTTCCGGGTCGAACATCGCGTAATTCACGTCATCGCCCTGATGCCAGATGCGAAATTCGGCACGCATCCGGTAATGCTCGGGGGCGGAGGCGAATACCTCCGGCTCCGGGATGGCAAACGGTGCGAAGTCGCGCTTGAATTGGGCGACCTTGTCGGCGAGCTGGATGGCGTAATTGGTGGGATCGATGCTGGGTAATGGCATGGTTTGAGCGGTATGAAGCGGTTTTCGGCCGAAAAGCCTGACACAGTGAGCGGAAATCAGCTTGCCCGGAGATGCGGACAGTCAGGCGACGGCGGAATATACGCTGGTATACCTGTTTGGGGGTGTTTTTGGTGGCAAATTAGCTGCTTTTAACTGACTCCTGTCGCCAGCGATGGGGTGCCAAGCGTGCGCCGATCATCACACTGCAAGTGTGCCATTCGAAACGGCTACTTCTGACTGGAGCAGGAGCTCCTGCAAGTTAATTGTCGTGATAGTTAACTATTGATTTTTGTCATAAAGTCGTCCGCGATCGATATCGTAAAATTATCATTTGTAATATTAATTTCAATTAACGCGTGGTTTTAGCCAAGGTGAGATAAGCAGATATGTTGAGGTTTGCACCCGGTGGTAATCATGGCAAAGGCAATCCTGCCAACGACGAACTGGCGCTAAGTGGTCGGGTATTGGTGGTTGATGATGATCAGGTCAGCAGGGCGATGCATCGGGCCATTTTGGCCAGGCGTTTCGATGTCCTGACCGCGTCTACGGGCAGCGAAGCGCTGGCTCTGTGCCAGCAGCAGCTCCCCGATCTGGTTCTGCTCGATGTTGAAATGCCGGTGCTTGACGGTTACGAGACCTGCCGCCTGTTGCGCAAATGGACGGGCATCCCGATCATTTTCGCAACTTCGCACCAATCCCTTGAAGAACACTTGAAAGCATACGATGTTGGCGGCAACGACATCGTGACCAAGCCGGTCAGCAGCGAGATTCTGCTGCGCAAAGTTACTGTTGCAATTTCCCAATACCGGGCAGCTGAATCCCTGGTCGAGGAAAAAAAGGCCGTTGAAAAAATGGCCATGGCTTTTCTGTCAAGCGCGAGCCAGAGTGGCACCCTGATGAATTTCATGCGGTCAAGCATCGTCTGCCAGGATTACCACGCCTTGGCCAACGAACTTTTGGCGGCCACCCGGGACTTTGGCCTGAGCTGTCTCGTCCAGATCCGGCATCAAGGTGACTGCACGGCAGTGACGGCGCGTGGCGCGTTGTCGCCACTGGAGATCGCCATTCTTGAAAACGCTTCGGAAATGGGGCGGGTATTCCAGTTCAAGCAGCGTCTGGTAGTGAATAACGATAGGGTCTCTATCGTTGTTCAGGATATGCCGAACGAAGCAGACGATCCGGTACACGCTGGCGGGTTACGCGATAACCTGGTCATTTTGTCTGAAGCAGCTGAAGCTTTTGCTGTGAATGTGGATATGCGCCTGGAGGCACAGAAGCGTGCCGAACAACTGCAAATTGCGCTGAGCGGGGCAGAGGCCGCCTTGAACGAACTCGCTGAAAACCAGCGCGCGATGCTGATGGACACCCGCTTGCTGTTGCAGGAGTTGATTGACGATATCGAGAAAACCTATACCTGGCTAAACACCAGCCAGGCACAAGAAACGACGATCAATTCGACGATGGAGCATGCGGTGCAACGCGTTCTCGGCCGGCTGGGCAGAGGCGGTGATTTCGATACCCTGTTCGCCCAGGTCATGCAGGCCTTGAGTGCCGGCCGTGGGGAGAACTTGATTGAGTTGTTTTAGCGCTTCGAGGCCTGATTTATTTTTTCCACTTCGCCCACGGGTCTGAGTCGCTGGAAGCAGAGGGATTTGAATAACTCGACCGACGCTTGCCTGAGCCGGAAGGATAGGCTGCTCCCGAGTCATGCAGAGCGGCTTTCCTGGCCCGCTTTTCGCGCAATCTTTCGGCATCTTCCAGGCTTAACTCAGCGGGCTCGCCCGGTATTTGATCCGGCGGCACAATGCGGTCCCGTGGTGGCAGTTCGAACTGCTCGGCCGAGGCACGCGGCAGGCTTTTGAACTGGTACAAGTAGAAGGCTTCGACTTTCTCACGTGCCCAATCCGTTTTTTTAAGGAATTTCACGCTGGAGTCGATGCTGGGGTTGCTCTTGAAACAATTGATATTCAAGTAAGCAAAGAGAATCTCAAAACCGTAGTAATCAACTATTTCCGTTAACAGGTTTTTTAAGCTAAGACCGTGGAGCGGGTTGTTCTTGTAATTTATATCAGTGTTCATGGCGATGCGGGGGCTGGGATAAGTCCGCCATTGTACCTGCCGCAGCCGGAGGGCTCGATGCCCCCCGGCCTCGCCTGAGTCGGTCGTAGATTCAGTCGACCGACCGGCCAAGCGCCAGTGCGTGATGGCGCAGGTGATCCTCGATGAAGCTGGCGATGAAGTAATAGCTGTGGTCGTAGCCCGCTTGCCGGCGCAGGGTCAGCGGATGGCTGCTGGCCTTGGCAGCGGCTTCGAGGGTTTCCGGTTTCAGTTGCGTGATCAGGAAATCGTCGCGGTCGCCTTGGTCGATCAGGATGGACAGGCGTTCAGTCGCCTCGGCCAGCAAGGCACTGGCATCCCAGGCGCGCCACTGTGAACGTTCTTCGCCGAGGTAACGGGAAAACGCCTTTTCGCCCCAGGGTACCGTCATCGGGTTGCAGATTGGCGCGAAGGCCGAGACCGACCGGTAGCGCCCGGGATTACGGAGGGCGCAGACCAGCGCGCCGTGGCCGCCCATCGAATGTCCGCTGATGCCGCGCTGCTCGGATACCGGAAAGCTGGCTTCGATCAGTGCCGGCAGTTCGTGCACTACATAGTCGTGCATCCGGTAATGCTGCGCCCACGGGGCTTGCGTCGCGTTCAGGTAGAACCCGGCGCCGTGGCCGAAATCCCAGCCGCCATCCGGATCGCCCGGCACCTCGGCGCCACGCGGGCTGGTATCGGGGGCGACGATGACGATACCCAGTTCGGCTGCCATGCGCTGGGCGCCGGCCTTCTGCATGAAGTTTTCATCGGTGCAGCTGAGGCCGGACAGCCAGTACAGCACCGGCAGCTTTTCGCCTTGCTCGATCTGCGGCGGCAGATAGACGGCGAACACCATGTCGCAGTTGAGCGTGCTGGAGCGATGCCGGTAGCGCTTGTGCCAGCCGCCGAAGCTTTTCTGGCAGGATATGTTTTCGAGCGTCATGCCTTCCCCCGCCTAAAAATGGATCACGGTGCGGATGCTCTTGCCTTCATGCATCAGGTCGAAAGCGCGGTTGATTTCTTCCAGCGGCATGGTGTGGGTGATGAAGGTGTCGAGCGGGATTTCGCCCTTCTGCGCCTTTTCGACATAGCCCGGCAGTTCGGTCCGCCCCTTGACGCCGCCGAAGGCCGAACCGCGCCAGACGCGGCCGGTCACCAGTTGGAAGGGGCGGGTGCTGATTTCCTGGCCGGCGCCGGCGACGCCGATGATGGTCGATTCGCCCCAGCCCTTGTGGCAGCACTCGAGGGCGGCACGCATCAGGTTCACGTTGCCGACGCACTCGAAGGAGTAATCGACGCCGCCATCGGTCATCTCGACGATGACCTCCTGGATCGGCTTGGCGAAATCCTTCGGATTGACGCAGTCGGTTGCGCCCAGTTGCCGGGCGATCTCGAACTTGGCCGGGTTGATGTCGATGGCGATGATGCGCGAAGCCTTGACCATCTTGGCGCCGATGATTGCCGCCAGGCCGATGCCGCCCAGGCCGAAGATGGCGACGGTGGCGCCTTCTTCCACCTTGGCGGTGTTGAGTACGGCGCCGATCCCGGTGGTCACGCCGCAGCCGAGCAGGCAGACCTTTTCGAGCGGCGCTTCCTTGGCGATCTTGGCCAGCGAAATTTCCGGCAGCACGGTGTATTCGGAGAAGGTCGAGCAGCCCATGTAGTGATAGATCGGCTGGCCGTTGTAGGAGAAGCGACTGGTGCCGTCCGGCATCAGGCCCTTGCCCTGGGTGGCGCGTACCGCCTGGCAGAGGTTGGTCTTGCCCGATTTGCAGAACTTGCACTCGCGGCATTCGGCCGTGTACAGCGGAATGACGTGGTCGCCGACGGCCAGCGAAGTGACGCCTTCACCGATCGCTTCGACAATGCCGCCGCCCTCGTGGCCGAGGATGGATGGGAAGATGCCTTCCGGGTCGTCGCCGGACAGCGTGAAGGCGTCGGTATGGCAGACCCCGGAGGCGACGATGCGGACGAGGACTTCGCCAGCTTTCGGCGGCTCGACATCGACTTCAACGATCTGCAGGGGCTGGTTGGCGGCAAAGGCAACGGCGGCGCGTGACTTGATGGACATGGGCAGGCTCTCGAAAGGGGGGCAATGGGGCTGAGTATAATTAGTGCTGCCGGGTGAATAAATCGCCATTCAAGGATTGATTGTTGCTGTATGGGGATAATCGCCGTCCGCAACCAGGAGCACCAAAAATGAGTCGTTGGGAAGGGCTGGACGAGTTTGTCGCCGTCGCCGAGTGCGGCAGCTTTTCCCGGGCAGCCGAGCGTCTGCGCCTGTCGTCCTCGCATGTCAGCCGGAAGGTGGCGTTGCTCGAAGACCGTTTGCAGGCGCGCCTGCTTTACCGGACGACGCGCCGCGTGTCGCTGACCGAAGCCGGGCAGAGCTTTTTCGCCCGCTGCCAGCGCCTGATCGAGGAGCGTGACGAAGCTTTCCTGAGTATCGGCGACCTGCAGAGCGCGCCGAGCGGCCTGTTGCGGATGACCGCGGCGGTGGCTTACGGCGAGCGCTTCATTGTGCCGCTGGCCAACGAGTTTATGGCCCGCCACCCGCAACTGAAGCTGGAGATCGAACTGACCAACCGGACGCTGGACATGGTGCAGGAGGGTTTCGACCTGGCCATCCGCCTCGGTCGCCTCAACGAATCCAGCCTGGTCGCTACCCGTATCGCGCCGCGCGTCATGTACCTGTGCGCCAGCCCGGCCTACCTCGAACGCTACGGCCGGCCGCACACGCTGTCGGAACTCGGCCGCCACAATTGTCTGATCGGCACCGGCGACACCTGGAGCTTTCAGCAGGATGGCCGCGAATTCCAGTTCCGGCCGAGCGGCAACTGGCGCTGCAACAGTGGTCAGGCAGTGCTTGATGCAGCATTGCGCGGCTTCGGCCTGTGTCAGTTGCCCGATTATTACGTGCTCGATCTACTGCGGCGCGGCGACTTGATCTCGCTGCTCGGTGTCCACCAGCCGCCGAATGCCGCCGTGTGGGCCGTCTACCCGCAGCGGCGTTATGCCTTGCCCAAGGTGCGTTTATTGATCGAGGCGCTGAAGACCGGGCTGGCGCTTTGCCCGGAATATTGCTGAAGGCTGGCGCCGGCGCGGCATGAAGCCGTGATCCCAGTGCCGCGGTGCACTACGCAATTCATCGTATTTCCGCTCGCCGGTCCGCCCCGTAATCTGTCGCTGCACTGCACAAATTGCGGACGGACCCTTGATGAAAAAAACTTTAATAGCCTTACTGCTTTGCGCCGCGACTTTGCCGGCGCAGGCCGTGCTCGACCCGGCGCCGGTGCGCCAGCTGGCGGCCGAAGACTCCAGCGCCAAGGTCGCCGCCATCCGGCAACTGACCCAGACCGCCGACCCGGACGCCGTGCGCGTCCTGAAAGCCATGGCCGAGGACAGCCTGTTCCTGGCCGGCGACAAGGTCGTCATCATCGAAGGCGAGCAGGCTTTCGACGCGACCAGCGGTGAAGCGATCAAGATGCCGGCCAACCCGGAGAGTCCTACGGTTAACAACCGGATTCGGGGCGAATTGGCCAGCGCGCTGGCGGCCCTGAAACTGTTCGACGCCGATGTTGGCGTCCGCCTCGCCTCGGCCCAGAAACTGCAAAGCCAGGTGACGCCGGAAATGGCGCCGCTGCTGGCGCGCGCCCTGAACCAGGAAAGTGATGCGCAGATAAAGGCGCTGCTGACCCTGGCCCACGCCCAGGCCAACCTGGCCAATACCGATCCGGCCGCTCGGCTGGAGGCGGTCAAGGCGTTGGCCGAAACTTCCTCGCCGACCATCAAGAGCGTGCTGCTGCCGCTGACCGAGAAAGCCGGCGAGCCCGACGACAAGGTGCGCTACGAAGCCATTGCCGCCGTGAAGGCCATCGACAGCCGGCTGGCCATGGCCGAGAACGTCGGCCGCGCCTTTTCCGGCCTGTCGCTCGGCAGCATCCTGCTGCTCGGCGCACTCGGCCTGGCCATCACCTACGGCGTCATGGGCATCATCAACATGGCGCACGGCGAGCTGCTGATGGTTGGCGCCTACGCCACCTACGGCATGCAGAGCCTGTTCCGCGCCTTTGCACCGGACTACATCGACTGGTACCTGCCGGCCGCCATCCCGGTTGCCTTCTTCGCCGCCGCGCTGGTCGGCGTCGTCATGGAACGCACGGTGATCCGCTGGCTCTACGGCCGCACGCTGGAAACCCTGCTTGCCACCTGGGGCCTGTCGCTGGTGCTGATCCAGTCGGCCCGCGTGCTGTTCGGCGCGCAGAACGTCGAAGTGTCGAACCCGAGCTGGATGTCGGGCGGTATCGAAGTCATGCCCAACCTGATCCTGCCGTGGAACCGCATCATCATCGTCGGCTTCGCGATGTTCGTTCTTTTCCTCGTCTGGGTGCTGATGAACCGGACCCGGCTCGGCATGTTCGTCCGCGCCGTGACGCAGAACCGGGCGATGGCCGGTTGCGTCGGCGTGCCGACGGCGCGTATTGACACCATGGCCTTCGCGCTCGGTGCCGGCATCGCCGGCCTGGGCGGCGTCGCGCTGTCGCAGATTTCCAACGTCGGCCCGGACATGGGCCAAGGCTACATCGTCGATTCCTTCATGGTCGTCGTCGTCGGTGGCGTCGGGCAGCTGGCCGGCGCGGTCTGGGCGGCGCTTGGCCTCGGTATTTTCAGCAAGCTGCTCGAAGGCTGGGCCGGGGCAGTCATCGCCAAGATCAGCATCCTCGTCTGCATCATCATCTTCATCCAGAAACGGCCGCAGGGCATCTTCGCCCTCAAGGGCCGCTTCGTCGAGTAAGGCTGAACCATGCGCAAACCTCTCACCCTTCGAATTTTGTCCGCGCTGGACACGAAAAGCTGGATCGCCCTCGGCATCTTCCTCGCCCTGGCGCTGCTCGTCGTCCCGGTCCTCCACCTCAACTTTCCCGAAGATAGCGCTTTCCACGTCTCGACCTACGCCATCACGCTGATCGGCAAGATCATGTGCTACGCGCTGGTGGCGGTGGCGATGGACCTGATCTGGGGCTACGGCGGCATCCTGTCGCTCGGCCACGGGCTGTTCTTCGCCCTCGGCGGCTACGCCTTCGGCATGTACCTGATGCGCCAGATCGGCCGCGACGGCAGCTACGGCGCCGACCTGCCGGACTTCATGGTCTTCCTCGACTGGAAGGAACTGCCCTGGTTCTGGCTCGGCAGCGACAGCTTCGGCTGGGCAAGTTTCCTGGTCCTCGCCGTGCCGGCTGTCGTCGCCTTCGTCTTCGGCTACTTCGCCTTCCGCTCGCGCATCAAGGGCGTCTATTTCTCGATCATCACCCAGGCCCTGACTTACGCCGCGATGCTGCTCTTCTTTCGCAACGAAACCGGCTTCGGCGGCAACAACGGTTTCACCGACTTCAAGCGCGTGCTCGGCGTCACCATCACCTCACCGGAAACCCGGCTGGTGCTGTTTGGCCTGACCGCCGTGATGCTCGCCGCCACGCTGGTTTTCGCCGCCTGGCTGGTCAAATCGAAGTTCGGCCGCGTGCTGACCGCCATCCGCGACGCCGAAAGCCGCGTCATGTTCATCGGCTACAACCCGCTCTGGTACAAGCTGACCATCTGGGTGATCTCGGCCGTGCTGTGCGGCATTGCCGGCGCGCTCTACGTGCCCCAGGTCGGCATCATCAACCCATCCGAAATGAGCCCCGGCAACTCGATCGAGATCGCCATCTGGGTCGCGGTCGGCGGGCGCGGCACGCTGATCGGCCCGATCATCGGTGCCTTCGTCGTCAATCTGGCCAAAAGCTGGTTCACCGTCAGCTTCCCCGAATACTGGCTGTTCTTCCTCGGCCTGCTCTTCATCGTCGTGACGCTGTTGTTGCCGCAAGGCCTGGTCGGCCTGTGGAAGAAACTGATGGCCAAAAAAGAAGGAGCCGCAGCATGATCCTCGAAACCACCCTCGACGACCGCCCGGAAGGCAGCGACGGCGCCGACCAGATGGGGCACTTCGTCACCGGCGAACTCGATCTCTCGCACGGCGTCGCGCTCTACCTCGAAGACATCACCGTCAGCTTCGATGGCTTCAAGGCGCTGAACAACCTGAACCTGGCCATCGACGCCGGCGAACTGCGCTGCATCATCGGCCCGAACGGGGCAGGGAAGACGACGATGATGGACGTCATCACCGGCAAGACGCGGCCCGATTCCGGCAAGGCCTATTTCGGCCAGACCATCGACCTGACCCGGCTGACCGAACCGGAAATTGCCCACGTCGGCATCGGCCGCAAGTTCCAGAAACCGACCATCTTCGAGCAGCACACGGTGTTCGAAAACCTCGAACTGGCGATGAAGACCGACAAGCGCGTCTGGAAAAGCCTGCTCGCCTGGCTGGCCGGCGACGAACGCGACAAGATCGCCGAAACCCTGCGCCTGATCCGTCTCGACAAGGAAGCCGACCGTCAGGCCGGGCTGCTCTCGCATGGCCAGAAGCAGTGGCTGGAAATCGGCATGTTGCTGATGCAGGAGCCGAAGCTGCTGCTGCTCGATGAGCCAGTCGCCGGCATGACCGATGACGAAACGATGCGCACCGCCGAACTGTTCGTCTCGCTGGCCGGCAAGCATTCGCTGGTCGTCGTCGAACACGACATGGCCTTCGTCGAGAAGCTGGGCGGGTTGGTCACTGTGCTGCACGAAGGCTCGGTGCTGGCCGAAGGCGACCTTGCCACCGTGCAGAACGACCAGCGGGTGATCGAGGTTTATCTTGGCCGCTGAGCGCCTTTCATTTTTGGGCTTTTTCGCGGGTCGACCGCAGCAATCGCCCGTGCAACCGGAAAAACCATCATGCTGAAAGTAGACACCCTGAACCAGGCCTACGGTGGCAGCCACATCCTGCGTGGCCTGTCTTTCGAGGTCAAAACCGGCGAAGTGACCACGTTGCTCGGCCGCAACGGCGTCGGCAAGACCACTCTGCTCAAGTCGTTGATGGGGCTGGTCAAGACCAAATCGGGCAGTATCAGCTTCGACGGCAAGGACATCACCCACCTGCCGCCGCACGAGCGAGTCAAGGCCGGCATCGGGTTCGTGCCGCAGGGCCGCGAAATTTTTCCGCGCCTGACCGTCGAGGAAAACCTGCTGATGGGCCTGGCCACCAAGCCGGGCAGCACGCCGATTCCGCAGCGCATCTTCGACATGTTCCCGGTCTTGAAGCAGATGATGCACCGCCGTGGCGGCGACCTGTCCGGCGGCCAGCAACAACAGCTCGCCATCGGCCGGGCGCTGGCCATGGGCCCGAAGCTGCTGATACTCGACGAGCCGACCGAAGGCATCCAGCCCTCGATCATCAAGGACATCGAACGCGCCATCCGCATGCTGGCCGAAACCGGCGAAATGGCGATCCTGCTGGTCGAGCAGTACTACGATTTCGCCGAATCGTTGGCCGACCAGTACCTGCTGATGGAGCGTGGCGAGTTCATCATGCGGGGCAGGGGAGAAACCATGCCGCAGGATGGGGTACGGGAGGCGCTGGCGGTTTGAAAACTGCCGTCAGCGCCGTTTCGCATGTTGGCGCTTAGCCGAGGTCGACCGGCACGAAAAGGCGCGCATTGCCGCGTTCGAGCAGAATGGCCGCCTTTTTCCCCGACTTGGCGATGATGCCGCGCAACTGATCGACGCTGTCGATGGGCTGACCATTGACCGAGAGAATGATGTCGCCCGGCCGGATGCCGGCCCGGGCTGCGGCGCCGCCGGCCTGTTCGATCAGCAGGCCGCCATTGACCTCTGCCTGGCGTTTCTCGTCCGGTGTCAGCGGACGCACGGCGACACCCAGGCGGCCCTTGTCGGCACTCGGCGTTTCCGCGCTAGCGAGCTTCTCCTCGTTGAAGCTGCCGATCTTGACGTCGATGTCGTGGGTGCCGCCCTTGCGCCAGATTTGCAAGCGGGTCGATTCGCCCGGCTTTTTCAGGGCGACGGTGGCCGGCAGATCGCCCGCGGAATTCAAGGTTTTGCCATCGACGCCGAGGATCACGTCGCCCGGTTCCAGCCCCGCCTTGGCCGCCGGGCTGCCTTTTTCAACGGAAGAGACGAGTGCGCCAGCCGGCTTGGCAAGGCCGAAGCTGTCGGCCAGCGCCTGATTGACTTCCTGGATGCTGACGCCGAGTTTGCCGCGCTGCACCTTGCCTGTGCTGATGATCTGGTGCTCGACGTTCATCGCCACCTCGATCGGGATGGCGAAGGAAAGCCCCTGGTAGCCGCCGCTGCGTGAATAGATTTGCGAGTTGATACCGATCACCTCGCCGTTCATGTTGAACAGCGGCCCACCCGAGTTGCCCGGATTGACCGCGACGTCGGTCTGGATGAAGGGAACGTAGCTGCCGTCCGGCAGCGTGCGCGACTTGGCCGAGACGATGCCGGCGCTGGCGCTGCTTTCAAAGCCGAACGGCGAGCCGATCGCCAGTACCCATTCGCCGACCTGGGTCTGCAGCGAGGTGCCGACGCGCACCGTGGGCAGATTCTTCGCATCGATCTTCAGTACGGCCACGTCGCTCGCCTTGTCGGCACCCAGCACCCTGGCCTTGAACTCGCGCTTGTCGTTCAGCTTGACCGTAACTTCGCTGGCCTCTTCGACGACATGCGCGTTGGTCAGGATCGTGCCGTCGGCGCCGACGATGAAACCCGAGCCCTGGCCCCGGGTCGGCGTCGATTCTTGCGGCATCTGCCCGCCGAAGCGGCGGAAGAATTGATAGAGCGGATCATCCGGGTCCAGTTGGGGCAAGGTGGCCGCGGTCTTGCGCGTACCGGTGATGCTGATATTGACGACGGCCGGCGCATTGGCAGCGATGATGCTGCGCATGTCGGGCAAGGCAGCTGGCGCGGCGATGACCGCTGGCGTGGCGGGAGCCGCACTGGTCACCGACCCTGCCGCCTGGGCACTGGGTAGGGCTTGCAGATGGCCGAAGGAATAGGCGCCACCGATCGCGGCAGCCACGGCCATTGCTGCAACGGTCATCTTCATTGCTTTCATGATCTGTGCTCCTCCGTAATCTGGAATCAGTGTTCGGAAGGTTTTTCGGCGCCGGCCTGCAATGCCGGCATCTTCAAAGTGCCGCCTTCACGTTTGCTCGAACCTTCCGAGCCCTTGCACTCATTCACCGGGAAGACCGGTTCAGCGGCGAATGTCGGTGGTGTCATGACGGTGCCGAGTGAACCGACTACCAGTAATGAGCGCAGCATGGGGCGCAGCCGGCTCAACGGGGCGGGAAGGCGAATGTTGCTCGGTGCCACGGAAGACAAACCGAAATGATGACGGGCCGTCATTAGGAAACCGGCGATGACGTGGGCTTGAAGGGTTTCATTGTTTGGCATGGGAAGCTCCTTGTGTCTCGTTTCGAGCCCTAGTTTTATGCAAAAGCCGAAATTTTCAAGTTGTCTTTGTGCGACGGTTTGTATCCAATTTTTTCAACGGCTGCCTGCGGCAAAAAAGGAAAACCGGAAAAGAGGTCCTCGCCAACAGACAGAATTCGCTCAGGCAACGCACCAAAAACAAACGCATTGTCGGAAATATTCCCTAGAACGGGGCATTGTCGAGAGGCATTCCCGGTTCGGTGTTGCCAGTTTTGTTGTAGATAAAACAATGGTTTATGGAATGAATTTTGCCCGGAATCTACCTGGCACGAATAACGCTTAATAGCTCTCATCTGGTCTGACCGGTCTGAACTGTTAAACAAAATGCCTAGTGTTTCCAACATCGCAGCCCAAACCCTGCAACGCCGCATTCTCGACGGGCAATACCCGGCCGGGGCGGCTCTTCCAGGCCAGCGCGAACTGGCCGAAAACCTCGGCATCAGCCGCGCCTCGCTGCGTGAAGCGATCTCCATGCTCGAAGCGCTCGGCCTGCTGCGCTCTTTTCCCGGCAAGGGGGTTTTCGTCACGGCTGGCAGCAAGCTCAGCGCCAGCGATCTGCCGGCCGGGCCGAGCGCGATGCCGCCGGACGCCATCTTCCAGATGCGTTTCGTCATCGAGCCGGCCAATGCCAGCTTGGCGGCGCGCGCCCGCAGTGCCGAAGGGCTCGACGCCCTGCGCGAGTGCATGAGCGAAATGCAGAAGGCGCTCGGCGCCAACGATCTGGTCACCGCTGCCGACTGCGACCTGCGCTTTCACCTGGCGCTGGCCGAACTCTCCGGCAACCCGGCGCTCGCCGCGATCACACAGCAGTTCCAGGCCCAACTCGCCTACAGCCTGCGTCTGCCCTTCGCCGACCGCAGCCACATCTGGCATCCGGCGGACGAACACAACGTCATTCTCGCCGCCGTTGCGGCAGGCAATGCCGCCGCCGCCCGCAAGGCCATGCAACAACATCTGCGCTCGGCCGCCGGCCGGGTCGGCATCCGCTTTACCCAACCCTGACCTCGTTCCTTCCCTGGAGTCCCGCCATGAAAAAACGCCAATTCCTCCATGCCCTGATCGGCGCCTCGCTGATCGGCAGCGCCGTCCTATCGGCCAACGTGCACGCCGACGCGCTGGCCAATGCCGAAAAGAGCGGCACGCTGCGCATCGCCGTACCGCAGGACTTTCCGCCTTTCGGCACGGTCGGCCCCGACATGAAGCCGCGCGGCTACGACATCGACGTCGCCAACCTGATCGGGCGCGAACTGAAACTCAAGGTCGAACTGATCCCGGTCACCAGCACCAACCGCATTCCCTACCTGACGACCGGCAAGGCTGACCTGGTCATTTCGACGCTGGGCAAGAATGCCGAGCGCGAGAAGGTGATCGACTTTTCGAGTGCCTACGCGCCGTTCTACAACGGCATCTTCGGGCCGCCCGATATCGCCATCAAGAGCGCCGCCGACACCGCCGGCAAGACGGTGGGCGTCACCCGTGGCGCGGTCGAGGATCTCGAATTCAGCAAGATCGCCCCGGCCACGGCGACGATCAAGCGTTTCGAGGACAACAACGCGACCATTTCGGCCTACCTGTCCGGCCAGGTACAACTGATCGCTACCGGCAACGTGGTCGCCGCCGCGGTCAATGAACGGACCAAGATCCGCCGCCTCGACACCAAGTTCCTGATCAAGAACTCGCCCAATTACGTTGGCGTGAACAAGGGTGAGGGGGCTTTGCTGGCCAAGGTCAACGAAGTGATCGCCAAGTTGAAGAAGAGCGGCGATCTCAACCAGGTGTCGCAACGCTGGCTGCAGGCGCCGCTGCCCGCCGATCTCTGATAACGCTAATGGCGCCGCCCGTGTGACGGCGCCGGAGAACCGCCCATGGCTTACGCTTTCGATTTTTCATCCGTCCTCGAATACCGCGAGGCGCTGCTCGCCGGTACCGTCAAGACGCTGGGGCTGACTGCCGTCGGTGCCGTCTGCGGGCTGGCCATCGGCATCTTCGGGGCGGTTTCCCGCGCCTGGCGGCTGGCCCCGTTCGACCGCATCTTCACGGTCTATGTCGAGCTGATCCGCAATACGCCCTTCCTGGTCCAGCTTTTCTTCATCTTCTTCGGACTGCCGTCGCTCGGCGTCCAGATCAATGAATGGCAGGCCGCCATCCTGGCCATGGTGGTCAATCTCGGTGCCTACAGTACCGAGATCATCCGCGCTGGCATCGAGGCGACGCCGCGCGGCCAGATCGAGGCGGCGCAGTCGCTGGCGATGAGCCGGGCGCAGCTTTTTCGCCATGTCGTGCTGCCGCCGGCCCTGCTCAAAGTCTGGCCGTCGCTGTGCAGCCAGGTGGTCATCGTCATGCTCGGCTCCTCGGTCTGTTCGCAGATCGCCGCCGAAGAACTGACCTTTGCCGCCAACTTCATCCAGTCGCGCAATTTCCGCGCTTTCGAAACCTACTTCATCGTCACCGGCATCTATTTCCTGCTCGCCATCGCCGTGCGCCAGGCGATGATCCAGGCCGGCCAGCGACTGATCGCCCGGAGAGCCCGATGAGCGATATTTCCTACTGGGACATCGTCCGCAATCTGTTCGACGGTCTGTTATGGACGCTCGGGCTGTCGCTGACTGCCTTCGTCCTCGGCGGCTGCGCCGGCCTGCTCGTCCTCTTCGCCCGGATCGCCAAGCACCCGCTGCCGCGGCGTTTGGCCCTGGGCTATATCGAGGTCTTCCAGGGCACGCCGCTGCTGATGCAACTGTTCATCATCTTCTTCGGCAGCAGCCTGCTCGGGCTGGAAGTTTCGCCCTGGCTGGCCGCTGCCCTCGGTCTGACCCTGTTCACCAGCGCCTACCTTGGCGAGATCTGGCGCGGCTGCGTCGAGTCGGTACCGAAAGGGCAGTGGGAAGCCTCGGCCAGCCTGGCACTGACCCATTTCGAGCAGATGCGCCACGTCATCCTGCCGCAGGCCTTGCGCATCGCCATCGCGCCCAGCGTCGGTTTCTCGGTGCAGGTGGTCAAGGGCACGGCGGTGACCTCGATCATCGGCTTCGTAGAACTGACCAAGACCGGCTCGATGCTGGCAAACGCCACCTACCAGCCCTTCATGGTCTTCGGGCTGGTGGCGCTCGGCTACTTCGCGCTGTGCTATCCGCTTTCCGCCTACTCCCGCTATCTCGAAAGGAACATCCATGGCTCTCGTGCGCATTAACGGCCTGCACAAGCATTTCGGCAGCAACCACGTACTGAAGGGCATCGATCTCGAGATCGAGGAAGGGCAGGTCATCGCGCTGATCGGTCGCAGCGGTTCGGGCAAGAGCACGCTGCTGCGCACCATCAACGGCCTCGAAAGCTTCGAGCAGGGGGAAATCCAGGTCGATGGCGAACACCTGCATCCGCACGAAACCGATCTGCGTACGCTGCGCCAGAAGGTCGGCATGATCTTCCAGCAGTTCAACCTGTTCCCGCATCTGTCGGTCGGCCAGAACGTCATGCTGGCGACCACGGTGGTTAAGAAGATCGGCAACAAGGAGGCCGAGGACATCGCCCGCACCATGCTGCTCAAAGTCGGGCTCTACGAGAAGTTCGACGCCTATCCGGATCAGCTGTCGGGCGGCCAGCAGCAGCGCGTCGCCATTGCCCGGGCGCTGGCCATGCAGCCGCGCGTGCTGCTTTGCGACGAGATCACCTCGGCGCTCGACCCCGAGCTGGTCAATGAGGTGCTGGCCGTGGTCAAGACCCTGGCTGCCGAAGGCATGACGCTGATCATGGTCACCCATGAAATGCGCTTTGCCCGCGAAGTCGGCGACAAGCTGGTGTTCATGCACCATGGCCGCATCCACGAAGCCGGCGATCCGCAGACCTTGTTCAGCAATCCGCAAACGCCCGAACTGGCCGGTTTCATCGGCTCCATCAACTGAGTTTTCACCATGGATCACACCAATATCCTGACGGCTCCGGCCGTCGCGCTGCCCGACTGGGCGCGCCAGCAGATCAACCTGGCCGACCCGCGCCTGGGCGCCGAGGCGATCGCCTGTTCCGACGACTTCTTTGCGCCGATGGCGCGCCTGTTGCAGGCTTCGGCTGCCATTTTCGTGCCGGGCAAGTACGACGCCAACGGCAAGTGGATGGACGGCTGGGAATCGCGCCGCAAGCGCGGTCCCGGCCACGACTGGTGCATCGTCCGCCTGGCCCGGCCGGGGCGCATCGCCGGCGTCGATATCGATACCAGCTTCTTTACCGGCAACTATCCGCCGGCCGCCTCGCTTGACGGCTGCCCGGAGGGCAGCGACCCGGCGCTGGCCGAAAGCTGGCAAAGCCTGCTGCCGCCGACCGCCCTCTGTGGCAACCAGCACCATCTGCTGGCACTCGACAGTACGGCCTGCTTCAGCCATCTCCGCCTCAACATCCTGCCTGACGGCGGCGTTGCTCGCTTGCGCGTCTATGGGCGGCCGGGCGGGGCGCCTGTTGCCGGCGAGAACGGCATGGTCGACCTGGTCGCCGCGCTCAATGGCGGCTACCCGGTGGCGTGGAACGACGCTCATTTCGGTGTCGCCGGCAACCTGCTGCTGCCCGGACGCGGCGTGGACATGGGTGATGGTTGGGAAACCCGCCGGCGGCGCGAGCCGGGCTTCGACTGGTGCCTCATCGCTCTCGGTCAGCCCGGCACGATCCGACGCATCGAGGTCGATACCGCCCATTTCAAGGGCAACTTCCCGGATCGTTGCTCGCTGCAGGCCGGCTACGCGCCAGGCCTGAGCGACCAGGCGCTGGTTGCACAGGCGCAGTTCTGGCCGACCCTGCTGCCGGAAGTGAAGCTGCAGGCCGACCACATCCACAACTTCCTCGACCAGGTGGCCGCTCTCGGTACGGTCAGCCATGTCCGGCTCAATCTCCACCCGGACGGCGGCGTTTCCCGCCTGCGCCTGTGGGGCGAGGTCGGCCCGGCATGAACGGCGGCCTCCACCTGCTGCCGGCGCTGCCGCTCAGCGCCGAGGCCTTTGCGCCTTTCGGCCAGGTCATCGAATGCGCCGGCCATGCCGGTTATGCGATCAACGAAGGCAGCAGCCAGCGCTTTACCGATCTCGCCCAGCTCGAAGCCGATGCCGAGGGCCGACTGGCGCTCAGCATCTTTCGGGCCGAAGCCCGCCAGGCGCCGTTTGCGCTGAGTTGCCTGGAGCGCCACCCGCTTGGCTCGCAGGCCTTCATGCCGTTGCACGGGCAGGCCTTTCTGGTGGTTGTTGCCGAGACAAGGCCGACCTCTGCGCGGGCGGCACCGGAAAGTCTGCGTGTTTTCGTCAGCAACGGCCGGCAGGGCATCAATTTTCGCCGGGGCGTCTGGCACCATCCGCTGCTCGCGCTGAGTGCCGGCGATTTCCTGGTCGCCGACCGACTCGGCCCCGGCGACAACTGCGAGGCAGTCGATATCGCCGGCTGGCAAGTCGGCATTGCACGCTGATTTCGGTGGCCGGGCCGGGCTCCGGTAAAATCCGGCCTCATGAGCCCAGCCAACGACCCCAGCATCCTTTCCCCGCTCGGCAAGCCGACCGAGTACCGTGCCGACTACGCGCCCGAACTGCTGTACCCGATTCCCCGCCAGCTGAAGCGGGACGAACTGGGGATCAGCGGCGCGGCGCTGCCTTTTGTCGGCGAGGATCTGTGGAACGCCTATGAAGTCTCCTGGCTGAACCCGAAGGGCAAGCCGGTCGTTGCGCTGGCCACTTTCCGGGTGCCGGCCGACAGTCCGAATCTGGTCGAATCGAAATCCTTCAAGCTCTACCTGAATTCGTTCAACCAGTCGGTCTTTGCCGATGAGGACGCCGTCGAGACAACGCTGGCCCGTGACCTGTCGGCTGCGGCCGGGGCAGAGATCGGGGTAAAAGTGGCCGTTTTGGGCAGTCGACCGCAGGTCTCGGTCGCTTATCCCGCCGGCGAGCTGCTCGACGACCTCGACATCGCCTGCGACAGCTACCAGCCGGCACCGGAGCTGCTGCACGCCACCGATGGCCCACTGGTCGAGGAAACGCTCTATTCGCACCTGTTGAAATCCAATTGCCTGGTTACCGGCCAACCGGACTGGGCGATGGTGGTCATCCGCTATCGGGGCCGGCCGATCGATCGTGCCGGCCTGCTGCGCTACATCGTCTCCTTCCGCGGCCACAACGAATTCCACGAGCAGTGCGTCGAACGCATCTACTGCGACCTCACCGAGCACTGCGCGCCCGAGGCGCTCGCCGTCTACGCCCGCTACACCCGGCGCGGCGGGCTGGACATCAATCCTTTCCGCAGCAGCGGCGAATTTGCCGCACCCGACAATACGCGGGAAGTACGCCAGTAAGGCTGTCGGTGGAGAACATGACCGCGCTCTCCCGGCTGCATCGTGAGATCGATGCCCGCGTCCAAAATATCCGCGAGAACCACCCCGACTGGCTGTGCGGCAAGGGCTGCGACCAGTGCTGTCGGCGGCTCGCCGAGGTGCCGCAACTGACCGCCACGGAATGGGCATTGCTGCGCGACGGCCTTGCCGCGCTGACGCCGGAATGCCTGCAGGAAGTCAGCCGGAAGATGGCTGCGCTGGGCGCATCCGCAGCGCGCCCCATTGTCTGCCCGCTGCTCGACTCATCTACCGGCGCCTGTCCCGTCTATGCCCAGCGCCCGGTTGCCTGCCGCACTTACGGCTTCTACGCGCAACGCGAGCTGGGGCTTTATTGCCATGACATCGAATCCCGCGTTGACGATGGCCGCCTGGCCGATGTGGTCTGGGGCAACCACGACGCCATCGATCATCGACTCGCCGGCCTCGGCGAAAGCCGGCCGCTGACCGAGTGGTTCGCGGGTTGGGAATCGGCCGGGCGCGGTGCTTGAGCGCATGAATACAATTTGTAACTGAACAAATATTGTTCTGGCGTTACCATTTACGGTTTACATGAGCATCGTGCCGATTGCTCTTCATAACCGGAATGAGATGATGAAATATCAACCCCTGCTGATTGCCGCCTTGCTGGCCGCTCCCTTCCACGCATTTGCGGCGGATGCAGTCAAAATCGATATTTACCTGGCGGGCAACTTGAAACAGTCAGTGTCGCTGGTCGGGCCGAACGCCAGCGTCAAGGTGGCTGCGGCCGGTGTGCCAAATACGACGCTCGAATTCCGCCTGATCGCTCCGGAGCCGCTGATTGTCGAAATGAAGGAAACCACGACGGATGGCGAAGTGATCGGCCGCATTAAGATGCCGACGCCCGGCAGTTCCTTCGCGGTTGCCGACATCAAGGGGGCGAAGTTTCACAGCCCCTATCTGCTGGTCCGCCAGGACTGAGCCAAAGCAGGTAAGCGAGCCGCTCAGCGCGGCTCGAACAGCCAGCGGGAGACCGCTTGCACGTAGCGCGGCATGATCACGAAGACGACCAGCGCAACGATGGTCGCCGCGATGATGCCGTGGCTGATTCCCCAAGTCCCCAGGAGCGGGACGGCTTCGAACAAGGGCTTGAAGAGCGGTGGAATCAGCATGGTTAGCGGCCAGATTACCGAAGTGGTGATCAGCCACTGCTTCCACGGCGCCGGCTTCTTCTGGGCCGGGGACGAGGGCGTGAACCAGAACTCGATGCCGGGCTGGATGTGAAAGCGGTCTTCGTGTTCGAAGGCATCGGCAATCTCGGCAAGCAGGTCCTGGCGCTCGGTCGAGCCGGTCCAGTGCTCGGCATCGGCCAGGCTGGCAAAACGGATCAGGATCGTATATTCGTTGTGGCCGGGCGTCGGGCGGATGATGTGCACGCCCTGATGCCCCGGATACGCCGCCGCCCGGGCGGCGATGGTGCGCAGCCATTGCTCGTAGCGGCCAAGGGCCTCCGGCCGTACCCGCTGCTGGATATGCAGCGTGACGCTCTCGTCTGACGCTTTGCCGCGTACCGGCGTTGAAGCCACTTCGTCGCTCATCATTCCTCCAAATGCCTTCAAAATGCCCAGCACATGCAGCCGCCCAGCCCGTCATGCAGGTGTGGCGCTGGGTGCGGGTGCGCCCGGCAGGGCGCTGGCCGGGCAGCCGCGTGATGATACGCGAGCGGGGCGCCGTAGCCACCAAAGGTCGCGACCGGCGACCACTCGGGGAGGACCGGCAGCGCGGGCGGATCGAGTCGCCGGAACTCTTGCGTCGCGTAGACCGGCTTGCCGCCGACGATGGTCAAGACCGATTCCAGCGCCTTGATCTCGGCTTCCGGGATCGCGAAGTAATCGGCCGAGAGCACGCAGAGATCGGCCAACTGGCCGGCGACCAGTCGCCCCTTCTTTGCGGCCTCGCCGGAGAAGCCGGCGCTGCCCACGGTGTATAGGCGGAGCGCCTCTTCGCGGCTCAGCCGGTTGGCGGCCGGATAGAGCGCCAGGCCGCCGCAGGTGCGGCCGCTGACCAGCCAGTAAAGCGCGGCAAACGGGTTGTAGCTGGCGACGCGGGTGGCATCGGTGCCGGCACCGACCGGGACGCCCAGTTCGAGCATGCGGCGGATCGGCGGCGTGCGCTCGGCCGCCCGGGCCCCGTAGCGCTCGACGAAATACTCGCCCTGGAAAGCCATGCGGTGCTGCACGGCAATGCCGCCGCCCAGCGCCCGAACGCGCTCGATATTGCGGTCACTGATCGTTTCGGCATGATCGAAGAACCAACCCAGCCGGTCGATCGGCACTTCGCGGTGCACCGACTCCAGCACATCGAGAAAGCGGCTGATCGATTCGTCGTAGGTGGCGTGCAACCGGAACGGCCAGTGGTTGGCGGCGAGCAGGCTGACCACCTCGGTGAGTTCGGCTTCCATGACTGCCGGCAAATCGGGCCGCGGCTCCTGGAAATCCTCGAAATCGGCAGCGGAAAAGACCAGCATCTCGCCGGCCCCGTTGCTCCGGTAGAAGTCGCTGCCGGCACCGGGTGCGGTCAACTTCATCCAGCGCGCAAAATCCAGCTTTTCTTCCTTGGGTTTCTGGGTGAACAGGTTGTAGGCGATGCGTACCGTCAATTCGCCGCGGCGATCGAGTTCCTCCACCACCTGGTAGTCGTCCGGGTAATTCTGGAAGCCGCCGCCGGCGTCGATGCAACTGGTGACGCCGAGCCGGTTCAGTTCGCGCAGGAAATGGCGGGTCGAGTTGATCTGCTGTTCGAGCGGCAGCTTCGGCCCCTTGGCCAGTGTCGCGTAGAGGATCATCGCATTCGGCTTGGCGAGGAGCAGCCCGGTCGGATGGCCGGCCTTGTCGCGGGCAATCATGCCGCCCGGCGGGTCGGGCGAGTCGCGGGTGTAGCCGACGGCGCGCAAGGCCGCCTGGTTGAGCATGGCCTGGCAGTAGAGATGCAGGATGAAGACGGGAGTGTCGGGTGCTGCCGCGTTGAGTTCTTCCAGCGTCGGCAGGCGGCGTTCGGCAAACTGGAATTCGCTCCAGCCGCCGACGACGCGCACCCATTGCCCGGGCGGCGTGCGCTGGGCCTGCTCCCTGAGCATCTGCAGCGCCAGGGAGAGCGAGGGAATGCCGTCCCAGCGCAGTTCGAGGTTGTAATTGAGGCCGCCGCGGATCAGGTGCAGGTGCGAATCGTTGAGGCCGGGGATGGCCGTGCGCCGGCCGAGATCGACGACCTCGGTCTGCGGACCGCGGTGACCCATGATTTCGCTGTCGTCGCCGCTCGCCTGGATCAGGCCGGCGCCGATGGCCAGGGCGGAAACGAAAGGCCGGGTCGGGTCGTTGGTGGCGATCCGGCCGTTGTGGAGGATAAGATCAGCCGCTGCCTGATCGTTGGTGATGTTCGCCATGCTGCCTCCTGCGTCGGGTTTGACGGCCGTTCGGCCGTCAGGGCTCAATCCAGATCGAACAACAGCACTTCCGAATCGGCGTCGGCCGCGATCGTCAGTTTCTGTTCCATCTCAATCTTGGCGGCATCCCCGGTTTCGAGCTGAACGCCGTTGACGCGTACCGCCCCGCGCACCAGATGCAGGTAAGCCATGCGCTTGGCGGCCAGGCTGTGCGAGACCTGTTCGCCGGGGGCAAGCAGGCTGGCGTAGAGGTCGACGTCGCGATGGAGGGTGACGCTGCCCTCACGGCCATCCCGCGAAGCGACCAGGCGCAGCCGGCCGCGCTTGTCTTCGGGCGCGAAGAATTTCTGCTCGTAGCTCGGCGCCATGCCCAGGGTGGCCGGCTCGATCCAGATCTGCAGGAAATGCACCGGCGAACGGGGCGAGGGGTTGAACTCGCTGTGCAGGACGCCGCTGCCGGCGCTCATCCGCTGCACGTCGCCGGGGCGGATGAGCGTTCCGTTGCCCATGCTGTCCTTGTGCTCCAACTCACCGGCCAGGACGTAGCTGATGATCTCCATGTCGCGGTGGCCGTGGGTGCCGAACCCCTGGCCGGGCTCAACCCGGTCCTCGTTGATGACGCGGAGCGCTCCCCAGCCCATCTCCCGCGGATCGTAATAATCGGCGAAGGAAAAGCTGTGCTGGCTGTGCAGCCAGCCGTGGTCGGCCTGGCCGCGATCGGAACTTTTGCGCAGGGTAATCATGGCAATCTCGATGGGGTGATAGGTGGTGGGCGTCGGGCAGGGCGGGGGCTTCAGTGGCCTTCGCTGCCGCCGAACATCGATTTGGCGTAGATCAGGCCGAGGCCATAACTGCCGCCGTGGGCAATCGAGGTGGCGACCGTCGCGTCGTAGGTTTCGCCGCGTGCCCAGTCGCGTTGCAGTTCGAGCAGGTACTGCAGCGCCGTCATCGGCCGCACGCCGGCCTGGATCATGCGTTCCATGGCGCGCTGATGGGCCTCGTCCGAGACATCGCCACAGGCATCGGCGATGACATAAACCTCGAAACCCTGATCGAGTGCCGACAGTGTCGGGCCGACGATGCAGACCGAGGTCCATAGCCCGGCGAAGACGATCTTGGCCTTGCCGATCTGATTGACCCGCTCGGCAATCCGCGCGTCCTCCCAGGTGTTCATCGTCGTCCGGTCGATCACCGGGGCGTCGGCGAAGACCGCCTTGATTTCATCGAACATCGGTCCGGAAAAGGATTTTTCGGCGACCGTGGTCAGGATGGTCGGCACCTTGAATTCGTCGGCCGCCTTGGCGACCAGCGCGGCGTTGTTGCGCAGCGTGATGGCGTCGATCGATTTGGTGGCAAAGGCCATCTGCGACTGGTGATCGATCATGATCAGCAGGTGGTTGCTCGGGTTGAGGAGGGTTTTTCCCGGGGTCGGCGTGGCTTGGGGCATGGTCATTCTCCTTCGCTTGTGGAACACTCGTTGTGAGTGCGAGCCCCCAGTCTAGTTGCAAGAATTTTTATTAAAAGTAGGTTCCTGACGGTAACTATTAGCCATCCATCATGCCTTTGCGACCCAAGCCGGCGACCCAGCCGCCCCTGCCTCATGACTGCCCGCTGGAAGATGTGCTGAGCCTGCTGGCTGGTGCCTGGACCGTGCAGATTCTGTGGTTTCTGCGCGCCGGCCCGCGCCGCTTCGGCGATCTGCGCCGTGATCTGGCGCGGGTGTCGACCAAGGTGCTGACCAATCGCCTGCGCGTCATGCAGGCGCACGGTCTGCTCGTGCGCCAGGTTCTGCCCAGCAATCCGCCGCAGGTCGAATATTCCCTGACCGCGTTGAGTCGGGAACTGGAGCCGGTCCTCAACAGCATGGAAGCGGTCGCCCGGCGCCTGAAGCAGCACCGCCCGCCGCGTCAGGAAGGCTAAGCGGACTGCCGCCGACTTTCCTGGCGGGCACTAATTGCTGGCGCTGCGGTCCTTACCGGAGTGCGACTACGGGGATCGGGGAGAACACGATGGGCAAGGGGCGTTTGGAAGCATTCAGCGATGGCGTTCTTGCCATCATCATCACCATCATGGTGCTTGAGTTGAAGGTGCCGCATGGCGAGCAGATCGAAGCGCTGGCCCCGTTGGTTCCGGTGTTTTTCAGTTATGTGCTGAGCTTCGTCTACGTCGGCATCTACTGGAACAACCATCACCACATGCTGCACACGGCGCACAGCGTCACCGGGCCGATCCTGTGGGCCAACCTGCACCTGCTGTTCTGGCTCTCGCTGTTTCCCTTCGTCACCGGCTGGATGGGGGAGAACCACTTCGCGGCAATGCCGTCGGCCGTCTACGGTGTGGTGCTGTTCATGGCGGCGGTGGCCTACTGGATACTGGAGCAGACCATCATCGCGGCGCAGGGCAGCGCTTCCCTGTTGCGCGAAGCTTTGGGTAGCGACTGGAAGGGGAAGGCGTCGCCGGTGGCATACGCCATCGGTGTGCTGCTGGCTTTCTGGTCACCATCGCTGGCGCAGGCCATGTACGTCCTGGTCGCCTTGATCTGGCTCATTCCGGACCGCCGCATCGAGAAAGCGCTGGCCGGCAATTAAGGCCGGGCTGCTTGAAGTGCGTTTGGCGGCGTGCTGGTCCGCCATGCTGCGAAATTCGTTGCTCGCCCCCTGCGACAAGTCGACCGTCGGCAGGCCGCCCATTTCCTTCGAAACGCGCTCCCTGCGTACTCTTGCGTATTCCCATCGCTCGGCCTTCTCGCCATAATCGCCGCATGAATTCGCGCCTTCCCCTGACTTTGCCGAGTTGGCATGCCTCGTTGCACCTGGCTTTTGCCTGTGCTGGTGAACGCACCGTGCTGCGCGAAAATCGCCATCAGGGGCCGTTGCGCGTGCAGAAGGCGCTCTACCCGGAAGGCGAGGCTGTTTGCCAGGCCATCCTGTTACACCCGCCGTCCGGCATCGCCGGTGGCGATCAACTGAATATTTCGGCCGTTATCGGTACCGGTGCGCACGCCCAACTGACGACGCCGGGCGCCGGCAAGTGGTACCGCTCGGCCGGGGCGGAAGCGTCGCAGAAGATTGCCTGGACGGTGGACGAGGGCGCCACGCTGGAATGGCTGCCGCAGGAGACCATCGTTTTCGACGGGGCGCGGGCGCGGATGGAAACCCGCGTTGCGCTGGCCGAAGACAGCCGTTACCTCGGCTGGGACATTCTCTGCCTCGGCCGGGCGGCGGCAGGCGAGCGTTTCGAGCGCGGCCGTTTTGACCTGTTTTACCGGGTCGACCGGCGGAATGGTTATTCCAGTCAGCCGATCTGGCTGGAGCGCGGCGGCTTTTCCGGTAACGACGCCATGCTGCACAGTCCGGCCGGCTGGGCTGGCGCAACGGTGTGCGGTACGTTGCTCGCTGCCTTCCCGCACACCCCCGAAATGCTGGCCGCCTGCCGCGAACTGGTGCCGGCCGATGCCGCCAGTCACGCGCTGACCGCCTTGCCCGGCCTGCTCGTCGCCCGCTATCTCGGCGACAACAGCGAAGCCGCCCGCCGGTGGTTCGCCGACCTGTGGGCGATCCTGCGCCCGGCCTGCTGCGGTCGACCGGCCGTAAACCCAAGAATCTGGAATACCTGAGGAATCGTCATGGAACTGACGCCAAGAGAGAAAGACAAGCTGTTGATCTTCACCGCCGGCCTGCTTGCCGAACGGCGCCAGGCCAGGGGCCTGAAACTCAATTACCCGGAAGCCGTGGCGCTGATCACCTGCGCGATCATGGAAGGCGCCCGCGAGGGGAAAACGGTGGCCGAACTGATGCACGCCGGCACCCAGGTGCTGAGCCGGGCCGACGTGATGGACGGCATCGCCGAGCTGATCCCGGAGATCCAGGTCGAAGCGACTTTTCCGGACGGCACCAAGCTGGTCACCGTGCATAACCCCATCGTTTGAGGTGCAGACATGATCCCCGGAGAACTCCTCGCCGAACCCGGCGAACTCGAACTGAATGTCGGTCGACCGACCATCACGCTGGTCGTCGCCAATACCGGCGACCGGCCGATCCAGGTTGGCTCGCACTACCATTTTTATGAAACCAATGCCGGCCTGAGCTTCGACCGTGACGCTGCCCGCGGCTTCCGTCTCGACATCGCCGCCGGCACCGCCGTGCGCTTCGAGCCGGGGCAGACGCGGACCGTGCAACTGGTCGCACTGGCTGGTGAGCGCAAGGTTTACGGTTTCCGTGGCCTGATTCAGGGGGCGCTATGAGCACGAAAATCAGCCGTCAGGCCTATGCCGAAATGTTCGGCCCAACGACCGGCGACCGCCTGCGCTTGGCCGATACCGAACTGATCATCGAAGTCGAAAAGGATCACACGATCTACGGCGAGGAAGTGAAATTCGGTGGCGGCAAGGTCATCCGCGACGGCATGGGCCAGAGCCAGCGCGTCTCGGCGGAAACGGTCGATACGGTAATCACCAACGCCTTGGTCGTCGATGCGGTGACCGGCATCATCAAGGCCGACATCGGTTTGAAGGACGGCCGCATCGCCGCCATCGGCAAGGCCGGCAACCCGGACATCCAGCCCGGCGTCACCATCGTCATCGGCCCCGGCACCGAGGTGATTGCCGGCGAAGGCATGATCGTCACGGCCGGCGGCATCGACAGCCACATCCATTTCATCTGCCCGCAGCAGATTGACGAGGCGCTGTATTCCGGCGTGACGACGATGATCGGCGGCGGCACCGGGCCGGCCACCGGCACCTTCGCCACGACCTGCACGCCGGGGCCGTGGCACATCCACCGCATGCTCGAAGCGGCCGATGCCTTCCCGATGAACCTTGGCTTTCTCGGCAAGGGCAACGCCAGCCTGCCGGCAGCACTGCGCGAGCAGGTCGAGGCCGGCGTCATCGGCCTCAAGCTGCATGAGGACTGGGGCACGACGCCGGCCGCCATCGACTGCTGCCTGACGGTGGCCGACGAGATGGACGTCCAGGTCGCCATCCACTCTGACACGCTCAACGAATCGGGCTTCGTCGAAGCGACGCTTGCTGCCTTCAAGGGCCGCACCATCCACACCTTCCACACCGAAGGCGCCGGTGGCGGCCACGCGCCGGACATCATCAAGGCGGCCGGGCTGCCCAACGTGCTGCCCAGTTCGACCAACCCGACCATGCCGTATACGGTGAACACCATCGACGAGCATCTCGACATGCTGATGGTTTGCCACCACCTCGACCCGAGCATTGCCGAAGACATTGCCTTTGCCGAATCGCGCATCCGGCGCGAAACGATTGCCGCCGAAGACATCCTGCACGATCTCGGCGCCTTCTCGATGATGAGTTCCGACTCGCAGGCGATGGGCCGTGTCGGCGAAGTCATCATCCGCACCTGGCAGGCGGCGCACAAGATGAAGCTGCAGCGCGGGGCGTTGCCGGAAGACAACGCCCGCAACGACAACTTCCGCGTCAAGCGCTACATCGCCAAATACACCATCAACCCGGCGCTGACCCACGGCATCGCGCACACCGTCGGCTCCATCGAAGTCGGCAAGCTGGCCGACCTGGTGCTGTGGAAGCCGGCTTTCTTCGGCGTCAAGCCGTCGCTGATCCTGAAGGGCGGCATGATCGCCGCCGCGGCGATGGGCGACCCCAACGCCTCGATTCCGACGCCGCAGCCGGTGCATTACCGGCCGATGTTCGGCAGCTTGGGCAAGGCGCTGAAAACCTCGGTGACCTTTGTCTCACAGGCGGCGCTGCAGAATCCGGCGGTCCACGCGCTGCAACTGCAAAAACCGCTGGTCGCCGTGTCCGGCACCCGCACGCTCAAGAAATCCGACATGGTGCACAACGGCGCCACGCCCGAGATCACCGTCGATCCCGAAACCTACGTCGTCAAGGCCGACGGCGTGCATCTGGTCTGCGAGCCGGCGACCGAATTGCCGCTGGCCCAACGCTACTTCCTTTTCTGACATGCTGATCCTCAACCAACGCACCCTAGCCCCTGCCACCGACTCGGTGGCACTTGCCTACGACGAACGCAAGCGCAGCCGCCTCAAGGTCCGGCTGGCCTCCGGCTTGGAGGCCGGCATCTTCCTCGAACGCGGCGACCATCTGCACGGCGGCGACAAGCTGCTGGCGGAGGAGGGAAGTGCTGTCGTCGAAATCCTTGCCGCGCCGGAAAAGCTGATCGAGGCGGTGGCCGACAGTCCGCTGCTCTTCGCCCGTGCCGCTTACCACCTCGGCAATCGCCACGTGCCGGTGCAGATCCTGCCGACCGATAACGGCGGCAAGCTGCGTTTTCAGACCGACCACGTGCTGGCCGAGATGGTGAAAGGCCTCGGCTGCGCGGTCAGCGAGACCGAAGCGCCGTTCCAGCCGGAATCCGGCGCCTACGGCGGTGGCCATCACCAGCATGGCGATGAAGCCGCTGACGACCTGCACAACCCCGGTCACGGCCCGCACCGCTCCGTCCCGAAAATCCACGAGTTCAAGCCGCGTTGAGCAGCAGCCTGCAACTCGCCCGCCTGCTGCAACTGGCTAGCCCGGCGCTGCCGGTCGGCGCCTACACCTATTCGCAGGGCCTGGAGTGGGCGGTCGAAAGCGGCGTTATCCGCGACGAAGCGAGTGCCGGGCGCTGGATCGGCGATCTGCTGCACCACGGTATCGGCCGCTACGAGGCGCCGCTGGTTTTTGCCTTGGTGCGGGCGTGGACCGCCGGCAACGTTAGCGAGATCGCCCGCCTCAACGAAGAATTCCTGGCCAGCCGCGAATCCGCCGAACTGCGGGCCGAAACGGCACAGATGGGTTTTTCGCTGCACCGGCTGGTCCGCGACTTGCGCGATCCCGGTCTGGCGGGCGTCGAAAGCACGCTGGCCGGGCTCGGTGAAATCGCCTTCCCGACTGGCTGGGCCGGCCTTGCCGCCTATTGGCAGATCGATCCGGAAGCGGCGGTTGCTGCCTACCTGTGGTCGTGGGCCGAAAACCAGGTGATGGCGGCACTGAAAGCCGTGCCGCTCGGCCAGGCCGCCGGTCAGCGTCTGCTGGCCAGTTTGGGGGCGGCGATCCCGAGTGCTGCGGTCGACGCCCTGAAATTGCCCGAAACCGAATGGTCCAACTTCACGCCGGCCTTCGCCATTGCCAGTGCCCGGCACGAAACTCAATATTCCCGTTTATTCAGATCGTAAAAACATGAGCAAACAAGCATTGCGCGTCGGCATCGGCGGCCCCGTCGGTTCCGGCAAGACCGCCCTGACCCTGGCCCTGTGCCAGGCCCTGCGCGACAGGATCGACATGGCCGTCGTCACCAACGACATCTACACTGCCGAGGACGCCAAGTTCCTGGTCAATCACTCGGCGCTGGAACCCGAGCGCATCATCGGCGTTGAGACCGGCGGCTGCCCGCACACCGCCATCCGTGAGGATGCCTCGATCAACCTCGAAGCGGTGGACCGCCTGCAACGCGCTTTTCCCGGCGTCGAGCTGATCCTCGTCGAATCCGGCGGTGACAACCTGGCCGCCACCTTCTCGCCGGAACTCTCCGACCTCACGCTCTACGTCATCGATGTCGCCGCCGGCGAGAAAATCCCGCGCAAGGGCGGGCCGGGCATCACCAAGTCCGACCTGCTGGTCATCAACAAGATCGACCTGGCGCCGATGGTCGGCGCCTCGCTCGAAGTGATGGCGGCCGACGCCAAGGTGCAGCGCGGCAACCGCCCCTTCGTCTTCACCAACCTGAAAACCGGCCACGGCCTGCAGACGGTGATCGACTTCATCCTTGAACAGGGCATGCTCGGCCGCGCCGCCTAAGCACCCACCGCTGGCCGGCAAACCGCCAAAAATGCTGTAGGAAACCCGACAATGGCCCACTGGTGCGCGCCGAAAGGCCCACCAGTGCAGGCTTTCATCTCGGGCGTGGAATTTGCTGTGAGGGGTTCGTACCCCACTTCAGAGCAAACAACATGACCCCAGAACTGCGTGCTTCGCTGATTGCCGGCCTCAAGGACGGCAGCATCGTTCCCTACCTTGGCCCGGGCGTGCTGGCCGACGTCAAGAATGCCGCGACCGGCGCCCCGATTCCCGCCGACAGCAATTCGCTGATCTATGCGATGAACGACGGCAAGCCGATGGCGCCGAAGCTGATGTACGAATTCCCGCGCGCCGCGATGAATGTCGAACTGAAGCGCGGGCGCAGCGCCGTCACCAAGTTCCTGACCCGCACCTACGGCGACACCGCCTGGACGCGCGGCGCGGTGCACGACTGGCTCAAAGAAATCTGTCCGCACTACGTCATCGACATCAACCGCGATACGCAATTGCAGGATTCCTACGCTGCCGTGCCGCACAACCTGATCGTCGGCATCGCCCGCCTCGGCGGCACCGATTTCCGCTACAAGCTGTATTTCTGGGACGGCACGGCCTACCAGAAAACCGATGCCGTCAATCCGGCCATCCCCGTCCTCTTCAAGCCGATGGGCACGCCGAAGCCGGAGCCGACCTACATCGCCTCCGACGCTGATTACGTCGATTTCATCACCGAGCTGATGGGCGGCTTTTCCATTCCGCCGGCCATCAAGGAACTGCGCAAGGGCAAGCAATACCTGTTGATGGGTCTGCGCCTGAACCGTGACACCGAGCGCATGGTGATGGCCGACATCATCTACAGCGCCAGCCAGCCGGCCGGCTGGGTCTTCATCAGCGAGCCGACCGAAAAGGAAAAGCGCTACTGCAAGAAGATCGGCCTGCAGATCATCGACGCTGACGTCTTCGAATTCATTGGCGCGGCACAGCCGGCCTGAACCATCCATAAAACAGGGAGTAAAACCATGCTGCTCGATCGTTACGAATCGCTCTTTTTCAACGCCAACTTCAAGGAAGCCGCCAGCGAAGCCGGCTGGGCCGCCTACCGGGGCGAACTGGTCCTCAAGGAAGGCGAGGTCGCCGACGCCCAGGGCCGCCGCAAGCCGCCGCATGAAATCCTCAAGCAGGCCGCCCTGCTGACGGCCGGCGACGAGCTGAAGCTGATCACCGGCTCGCTCGACGCCCTGCAGCACTTCCCGTCGCTGCTCGAAAAATACGGCGCCGACATCAAGCCGGGCACCCAGGGCATCTTCTTCACGGTCAATATCGACAAGCCCTTCGTGTCCACGATCAATGGCGTGCCGGTCGCCTTCGTGCCGCTGGTCCAGGGCATGGCCTGGAACGAACTGATCGACCTCGTCGCGCTGGAAAAGGGCGACTTCAAGGGCCAAAGCTCGGCCGACAAGGTGGTCACGGTCTACCACGCGCTGAAGGACACCAAGTTCAAGTATCCGGAAGTCAGCCTGGATGAGGCCTTGAGCAAGACCAACAACGCCAAGCGCGAGAACCACGGAGCGATCTGATGCCCTGGAACGAGCGCTTTACGCTCGGGGTGGCGGAGATGGATGCCACCCATCACGAATTCGTCGCGCTGGCCGATGCCCTGCAGGCGGCCAGCGACGACGAGTTCCCGCCGCTTTTCGCCAAGCTGCACGAGCATACCCGGCTGCATTTCGAGCATGAAGGCAAGCTGATGAAAGCCTGCCGTTTTCCCGCCATCGGCGAGCACAACAGCGAACACCTGCGTGTGCTCGGCGAACTGGCCCACTTTGCCCGCGGCGTGGCGGCCGGTCGCCTAGGCAGTGCCCGGGCCTACGCCAAGGGCTTGCCGGACTGGTTCGGCAGCCATCTGGCGACGATGGATTCGGCACTGGCTGCTTGCCTGAAGCAGAAAATGCCAGCCTGAATCAGCTACGGAATCGCAATGTACAGACCACTAAATCGCATCGGCATTGACCAGAGGAAATCATCAGCTTGACCGATCCCAGTTGAACGGCAACTTGGTGCCCTAAGCAGAAGTAGGTGGCTCGGGCAAGCAGACGATCGGGAATTCCTGAAATCACCAGCCTGAGCGTTTTTTTGTGCTGCTCAGGTGGATAGATGGGTTATACCGATTCGAGCTCTTTGAGCGTTTTTCCATCTTTGTTCTTCCAGACGGTAAGCCCATTCGCCGTGCCACCACAGACAACGGCGGCGGCGGTGCTTGGACTAGGAAACTCGGTATCTTTTGAAAACGTGAGGGCTTTGCCATTTGCAACTAACGTTCCGTCATCAATTAGACGTTTTCTGAAATTTACAACCCAAGGATATTTGTGTGCAGCGGGTCGTTCTTCGAGAGCTGCCTGAGAGTTTTTAAATACAACAAAGCCAGCGGCGTTTTGCGTCGCTGTAGCTTTAAGACCCTTGAGTTCATAAATCAGGATGTCTTTCTTCGCCGTTGCTTCCTGATGTACCGTTGTTGGAACAAGAAAGTCTGTGCCGAGTGCTGGCATAAGTTGGTGGATTTTCTGAAGGAAAATTTCCATATCTTCTCTGTCAGATTCAGGGAGTTTCGCCCCGCTCCCTTGGCTATTAGTTACTACAGCGCGCCCTGCTTGTTTTGCCTGCTCGATAAGACGCCCCTCAAGGTAACGGATGTGGGCCTTTGTCAGGTTTTCGTCTTTGCTTACAAAGAACACAATATGGTTCCAGAAGTCTTTTTCCAAATGACTTTTTAAACGATCTCGTATTGCCTCCGCCTCACCAATATAGACAGCACTCCTCCCAGTCTCTGGATCTAGTCCGGTGAGAAAATACACACCTGACCCAGCTGCTTCGTCACGGGCCAGAAGACCATCAAACTCGTTGCGTGGCGCGGCTACAGCTTTGCCGGTCCAGTTTGAGAGCTCTGCGGTGCGAAGGCGCTTTGCATCGCCGTGGACGAGGAAGATTTTGATAGTTGCGCTTGGCATAGGATTAAAAAGTATAACGTTTGAATTCACCGACCTGCGTGGCTTTTCGCGCAGGTCTGCTGGAATGAGAGGTTATGCATCATGACTTACCACCCGTTACCTCAATTAGCAATAGTCTTGCTTTGTCTCGTTGTTGCTGCAACGACCTGAGCTCAACTTCCACACGCATGTAGCCTTCATCTTTCGGGCTGTCCACCATCATCGGTACGTTCCTAGCAAGCTCCACCTTCTTTGCCTTTATCTCTGCGTCGAGGCTTTGAATTAGCGCCTCTACATCTTGCTTTCGTCTAGGATTTTCTTCTGCATCCGCGACACAGGCCTTGGGCAAGACTATCTGAGTTTTAAGAACTGTCTCCGCCTGATTGAGTCGTTTTTGTAGTTCGGCCTTCTCTCTTTCAATAATCGTGACTTCCTTCTTGTGCAGGCCATCCGCGACTGACCAGACGGTAGCCCCTGATGCTAAGGCTCCAACGAGGAAGGCCAGAAAGTTGTTCTTGAATTTTTCGATGACAGACATATCCATGCGGACATTCCTATGATGCATAGCAGTTATTCAACGGACCCACCGGTCCGCATATTGATAATCATAAAACATCGAAATTCCAAGCAACTGATTGATTCATTTGGGGGCGACTCCGGCAGACTGTCCGCGTATGCAATGATAGTACGGACCGGCGAAAAGTCGGTATGCCGACGGCAAGAAGGTTCTGGCGAATGGTAGCTGTTGAGCAGTTTCTTGAAGGACCGCTATTGGCCGAACTCAACCTGATGACAATTGTGTAGTCACTGTGCCGACCTGGTCATGGTCCTGATATTACCTGGTCAGCATTGGTGAGAATCTATGGTCAACTCAGTTGATATTCCGCATCAGCGGCTGGCTGGTGCGATGGGGGTATGGGAAAGGGCCAGCTTCAGCAGTTTGGCCGCCTGTTCCTCGCACTGTCGGCGGGTCGTGTCATCGAGCGCCCGCAGCCAGCGTTTGGGGATGCCTTCCAGCCCGTAGCGGGCGCCGGCCAGCATGCCGGCGATGGCGCCGGTGGTGTCGGCATCGCCGCCGCGGTTGACGACGTCGATCAGGCAATCCTCGAAACTGCTGGTGTCGAAGCAGGCCTGCAGCACAGCCTGCATGGTTTCGACGACATAGCCGCTCGGGTTGTCGCAGCGCTTTTTGTCGTAGGCGAATACCGGATGCTTTTCGACCAGCACGGCCGCTCGATCGCGTTGTACCGCACCGGCGTCGCGGCCGTCGAGAAAGTCCTGCACCATGAAAAGCAGGGTTTCGCAGGCGGCATCCGAGAGGACGTTGTGGTGCGTGACATGGGCCTGGGCGCGGCTGGCAAAAATGGCCTTTTCCGGCGGTTGACCGTAGCAGGCCAGCGCCACCGGCAGCGCACGCATCGCGGCGCCGTTGCCGGCATCGTGTTCGGAAGCAAGCGCCTCCGGATTGCCGGTCTTGCGGAAGTGGATCAGGTTGCGGCGCACGGTATTGCCGATATCGACCGGCTTGGCGCGCATCCAGGCATCGAAGGCGCTGGCCGCAGCCTTGGCGTCGATGCCGCCGCTGCTCAGGATCGCTTCGCCAAGCGCCAGAGACATCGTGGTGTCGTCAGTGACTTGGCCGGCCTTCAGGCGCAGCCAGCCCCCGCCGGTGATGTCGCGGTGCACACCGTGCTGGTCGCGAATTTCGTTGGGGGTCAGGAACTCGACGGTGGCGCCCAGCGCATCGCCGATCGCCAGACCGATATAGGCGGCCGTCGCCTTGTCGAGTTGCGGCAAGGCCCAACTCGGCGGGGCGGCGCGCCGACGAACAGGGGCGGTACGGGCGATTAGTTCTCCGGTCCAAAACATTTGGCGTAGTCCTGGCAAACCCCGCAGGATGGGGCGGGGCAGACGTAGATGCCTTCGCGCGAACAGAACTGGCGATAGAGGAATTTCTTCCACTTCATGTCGCCGGTGTTGGCGCGGGCAAGTTCGGGAAAGTTGAGCCACATCAGGCGGGTCAGTTCCTCGCGGCTGGCGAAGCCGAGATCCTGCCAGAGATGGTCGCGGCCGGCGCAGGCGGTGGCCAGGATGTTGGCGACCAGCAGTTCGCTGGGCGCCTGACGGGCGCGATGGTCGAGCAGCAGTTTGCGCAGGTCTTCCCATTCGGGGATCGCTTCGATCTCGCGTTGTTCGGGCTGGATGTCGCAGGCCGGGAAATAGGCGTGGTGCAGATGGCTGCAGGCAGCCTCGCCCAGACCGAGATGGCCGGGCAGGCAACCGTCGCCGGCAGCCTGGCCGGCGACGATGCTGGCCAGCAATGAACGGTTCGGATCGCCCGCCGCCAGGCCGACGGCCGGCGTCGCCAGCAGTTCGGCCAGCAGCAATGCCCGACGGGGCAGGCGATCAGGGCCGTTCATCGCAGCCTCACTTGCTCGGGTATTCGACCAGGATGTCCTCGTCGCGGACGATCATCTGGCAGGCGAGGCGCCACTGGGTCGGCGGGATGTCGTCAACGTACATCTGCTCGATTTCAGCCTTGGTGATATGGCCGAGTTCGGTCAGCGCGGCGACTTCGCGGACATTGAGCGGGCCACCCATCGGCCGGCGCTTGCCGTCGACCGAGGATACCTTGACCAGGCAGGTGCCACAGTTGCCTTCCTGGCAACCGAAATCGATCGGGATGTGATGTTCCTTGGCCAGATCGAGGATGGTCTGGGTGTGGCTGCCGGCGACGGCGTAGACGGTTTTGTCCTTGTGCATCGGACTGCTGAAAGTAATGAGGGCCATTATTCGGTTCTCCTGATAAGCGGGTTGATTTGAATTTCTCTGTCGGGGTTGGGTGATTGCTTTTAATCTTGTTCGGTACTTGCTCGTCATTCCCGACTCGATCGGGAATCCAGAGGTTTTGCACCTGGATTCCCGCCTGCGCGGGAATGACGTATGCGGAAGCTAGGCGGGTTTTACGACCAGTTCGCCGCCGATGATCTGGGCCTGGCAGGCCAGGCGGTGGCCGCGCGGCGCCATGTTGTCCTTCAATACCTGGTCTTCCAGGATGCTCGGTGGGGCAAGGTTTTCGCCGCCGGAGACGATCTTGGTCAGGCAGGTGCAGCATTCGCCTTCGCGGCAGCCGTAGGTGATGCCGGCCCCGACTTTTTCCGATACTTCGATCAGGCGGGTGCCGGCCGGTACGGTGACCGAGACGCCGATATCTTCGAAGGTGACTTTGGCTTTTGGCATTTTTATCTCCCTGATTTACGCGAGTGTCGCCATGTCGATCTCGCGGTGTTCGACCCGGCCGGTCAGGTGACGGGCCAGGTTTTCGCCGAGGTTCCGGCAGGCTTCGAGTTCGCCGGTATCCGGCACCAGCTTGATGCGCAGGCCGTCGACCGGGACGCGCAGCTTGAGGCCGCGCAGGCGGTCCTCGATCAGCCGGACGGCTTCGCCGCTCCAGCCGTAGGAGCCGAAAGCGGCGCCCAGCTTGCCCTTGACGTTGACGGTGGTCAGCGACGAGAGCAGGTCCCAGATCGGCTTGACGGCGTCGGCATTGATGGTCGGGCTGCCGAAGGCAAGGCCGTCGGCTTCCTCGACCAGGTCGGTGAAGATTTCGGCTTCGCCGCCTTCGAGGTCGTACAGCGAAACGCGGACGCCGCCCAGGCTCTCGGCGCCGGCGGCGAGCGCCTCGGCCATGCGCCGGGTGTTGCCGTAGGCCGAGAGATAGAAGACGACCAGCGTCTTTTCGCTACGCGCCTCGTTGAACAGGCGCGGCGTGGCCAGTTCGCGGTAGCGGTGCACATAGTCGCGCGGCTGGTGGCGCAGGATGGGGCCGTGGGCCGGGGCGATCAGCTTGATAGGCAGCGGTTCGATCAGCGCGATGGCGTCGAGCACGTACTCGCGGAAGGGCCGCATGATGTGGGCGTAGTAGTACTCGAACGAGAAACGGAAATCGCCGACCGTGTCGTTGAACAGCCGGTTGTCGCAGAAGTGGCAGCCGAAGATGTCGCCGGTGAACAGCAGGCCATCTTCTTCGAGATAGGTGCACTGGGTGTCCGGCCAGTGCAGGTAGGGCGTGTGCAGAAAGCGCAGCGTGCGGCCGCCGAGGTCGACGGTATCGTCGGTGGTGACCGGGATGTATTCGGGCGGCTTTTCGCCGGAGGGTTTCAACAGCGCTTTCAACATCATCTGGGCGCGGCTGGAGAGATAGACCCGGGCCTGCGGGGCGCGCTTGAGCAATTCGGGCAGGGCGCCGCTGTGGTCCGGCTCCAGGTGGTTGAGGACGATGGTGGTGATTTCGTCGTAGCGGGCCACCGATTCGAGACGGCGGAAGAAATCGTCGGCGAAGTTCTCCTTCACCGTGTCGATGATCGCCACGCCGTTCTCGCCGCGCACGACATACGAGTTGTAGCTCGTGCCGTTGGCGGTTTTGAGGATGATGTCGAAGCTCCGCAGATGCGGGTCGAGGGCGCCCACCCAGTGGACGCCCGGCGCGATTTCTACGGCGTGGTCAGTGATTGCCGCAGCGACCATGGCTGCTTTCCTCTTCCGCGTGGTCATGCGCATGGCTGCCGCAACTGCCGTGGCCTTCCGGCCCGTGCACGCAGGCTTCGATATTGCCTTCCGGCAGGTCGACGTTTTTCAGCCCGATCCAGGCGTCGACCGCAGCAATATCGAACCCGACCAGCCGTTCCTCGCCGATTTCCATCAGGGGGCGGCGAATGAGCAGCGGGTTCTCCAGCAACAGGCGCAGCGCATGCTCGAAGCTGATGTTCTCGGGCACGATCTCGCCCGACTTGACGGCCGGCGCCGCCGGGTTGAACCACGCGCTGACCGGCAGTTTGCCGAGAAAGGCGAGCAGCCGTTCAGCCGTCCAGGCTTCGGTTTTCAGACTCTTGGCTTGGACGGTGTGGCCGGCCGCGGCGAGCAGGGTCTTTTGGCGAAGATTGCCCTTGCAGCCCGGTTTCTCGTAGAAGGTGACGACGGCCATCAGTGGGCTCCCATGCTTGTCATTCCCGGCTTGACCGGGAATCCAGAGGCGCACATCCTGGATTCCCGCCTACGCGGGAATGACGGCAACCGGGCGCTCATGCCGCTTCCCGCCACAAGCCAAACTCCTTCAGCTTCTCAATCGGGATGCCGGTCAGCGAGCCGGGTGGGTTCAGGAACTCGCCCAGTTCATCGACGATGGCCATTTCGATCGGGCAGATCGCGGCGCACTGCGGCACGCCGTGATCGCCCAGGCACTCGGTGCATTTGCCGTCGTCGATCAGGAAATGCGGGGTGTCCTTATAGATCGCATCGTTCGGGCAGACATCGACGCAAGCCCAGCAGTTGACACAGGATTGGGTAATTTGCAGAGCCATTTATGCCACCTTTTTGCTGTCGACCGCGGGCAGCAACTTGCCGGTCGCCGCGATTTCCTTGTACACCGCCAGCACGGCGTCCTCGATCGGCTCCATCGCGTGTTCGCCGTTCGGCGCGATGCCGGCGGCTTCCAGCTTGGCCCAGGGCTCGTAACCGATCTTCGAACAGAGAACGACCTCGCAGCCTTCGAGGATGCGGATATTCCTGTCGAGCAGGGATTCCGTAGCGCCCGCATCGACCACGTCGCCATCGCCGCAGGAGTCCATGCCGCCGCAGTACAGCTCGGTCTTGCGGTGGCTGATGAAGCGGACGCCGGCTGGCGAGGCTTCGTAGATCAGGAACTCCTTGGCATGCCCGAAGTGCTCGGCGACGACGCCGTTCTTGCCGGCCACCGCCATCAGCACCGGCCGCGACTCGGCCGGAATGCCCAGTTCCTCGGCTTTCGGCTTGGCGTTGCCGCGCTTGGCTTCGAGCTGCTCGATGATCGAGTCGTGCACTTCCTTGCGGCGGACCATGGCGGCTTCGTAATCGACATCCATGACGTCGATCTTGTCGAGCGTGAACTCGTCGCCGCGATCTTCGCCCAGCAGGCCGACCGCATCGGCCCGGCACTGGCGGCAATGGCGCATCATCGCCATGTCGCCGGCACAGGCGTCCTGCAGGTCCTGAAGCATTTCCGGGGTCGGTTCCGGCTGCTCCATGATGCCGTAGTAGGTGCCGTGTTCCGGTTCGGCGATCAGCGGCATGACGTTGTGCAGGAAGGCACCCTTGGCCTTGACGATCTTCGAAACTTCCTTCAGATGCTCGTCATTGACGCCGGGGATCAGCACCGAATTGACTTTGACCAGGATGCCGCGGTCGGTCAGCATCTGCAGACCCTTCTGCTGCTGCTCGATCAGGATCTTCGCGCCTTCGATGCCGAAGATGCGCTTGTTTTCCCAGTAGATCCACGGATAGATCTTGGCGCCGACTTCGGGATCGACGCAGTTGATGGTGATCGTCACGTGGTCGATGTTGTGCTTGGCGATTTCGTCGACGTACTGCGGCAGGCTGAGGCCGTTGGTCGACACGCACAGCTTGATGTCCGGGGCACGCGCGGAGAGCTGTTCGAAGGTTTCAAAGGTGCGGCCCGGGTTGGCCAGGGGGTCGCCGGGACCGGCGATGCCGAGCACCGTCATCTGTGGAATCTCGGCGGCGACGGCGAGCACCTTCTTGATCGCCTGGTCCGGCGTCAGCAGTTCGGAAACGACGCCGGGGCGGGATTCGTTCGAACAATCGTACTTGCGGTTGCAGTAGTTGCACTGGATGTTGCAGGCGGGTGCCACGGCGACGTGCATGCGGGCGAAGTAGTGGTGCGCTTCTTCCGAATAGCAGGGGTGGTCCTGCACCTTGGCGCGGATGTGGTCCGGCAGATGGCCCAATGCATCCGGGGCCGTACCGCAGCCGCTGGATGAGCAGCCGCCGCCTTCCGATTCCGACGGGGTGTTGCTGATGACTGGAAGTTCCACGATGAAGGCTCCTCGATAGCTGTGCGGGGTCTTTTCAGCAATCGGTATGCCAGGGGCTAAAGCCTTGTTAAAACAAGCGCTTGTCGTTTTTTGGCCGGGCCCTTGTTGGTGCCTTGTCGTGAACTCGACAAGGCACTGTTTCACGCGGGGAGTGGCTCCCGGCCTTGGCTGGCACTAAACTGGGAAGCAGACGGGGAGAGCACCATGAATGAAAACCTGAACACGCCGCTGCCGGAGTCGCCCGATTCGCGCACCATCCTGCTGGTCGATGACGAAGAGAACATCCTGTCGTCGCTGAAGCGCTTGTTGCGGCGGGACGGCTATCGCATCCTGACCGCCAGCGGCGGCGAGGCCGGGCTGGAGATCCTGGCGGCCAACGCGGTCGATGTGATCATCTCGGACCAGCGCATGCCGAACATGACCGGGGTCGAATTCCTACGCCGGGTGAAGACGCTTTACCCCGATACGGTGCGCCTCGTTCTCTCCGGCTACACCGAGTTCCAGTCGATTACCGACGCCATCAACGAAGGGGCGATCTACAAGTTCCTGACCAAGCCGTGGGACGACGAGCAGTTGCGGGCCAGCATCCTGGAAGCCTTCCGGATCAAGGCGCTGGCCGACGAGAACCGGCGCCTGAGCGACGAGTTGCTGCTCGCCAACCAGCAGTTGCGCGTCGTGCTCGACGAGAAACAGCGCCAGTTGCAGCGCGACGAAGTCGTGCTCGGTATCGGCCAGGAAATCCTGCAACTGGTGCCGCTGCCGATCATCGGTCTGGACGATGACGACATGGTCGTTTTCGCCAACGCCGAGGCCGACCGGCTGTTCGGCCAGGGCGCGCCGCTGATCGGCTCGTTCGCCCAGGCCGTGCTGCCGCCGGCCCTGCTCGACATCATCGGCGGCGCGGTCGGTGAGCATCGCTGGGCGCAGGGCGGGCTCGACTGGCCGGTCAATTATCAGCGGATCGGCTTCAATGCGGCGACCCAGGGCCGCGTGCTGGTGCTGGGGCCGGCGGCCCGGCCCTGATTGCCGCCGAGGCTCATGCTTGTCGGGCTTGCGACAAAGCCGGCTTTTTCAAGGTCTTGATAATTAAGCAGGTTTCTCTGGCGCCGCTCTTGCTAGGGCTAGACCATGAAAACCCATCTCGACTGGTCGGCTTACGACACCTATGGCGTGGGCGATGCCTACGCCGGCATTCCCGCCACCGGCGGCAACTACGCCAAGGCGGTTGCCGTCTGCATGAACAATCACCAGTGCCAGCGCGACGGCAAGGGCGTGATGTGCCCGAGTTACCGCATCACGCACGACCCGGCCCATTCGACCGGGGCCCGCGTCAAGGCGTTCAAGGCGGCGCTGAACGGGGAATTGGGCGACGATCCCTTCGCCCATCCTGACCTGGCGCGGGCGATGGATCTTTGCGTCTCCTGCAAGGGCTGCAAGAAGGAATGCCCGAGCGCCGTCGACATGACGCTGATCAAGACCGAGTATCTGGCCCAGAAAAACGAGCGCCTCGGCATCTCGCGCCGGACCCGGCTGTTTGCCGTTCTGCCGGCCTGGTTGCACCGATACCGCCGGTCGCTCGCCGTACTCGTCCGCTGGCGTAACGCCTCGCCGTGGCTGGCCGCTTTGGTCGAACGCTGGCTGGGCATCTCGGCCCGGCGGCCGATTCCGGAGATCGTCAGCCGGCCGTTTCGCGAGGCGAAAACCGAGTCCGCCGGTCAACGCGGCAAAGTGGCCCTTTTTGTCGATACCTTCAGCCATTACTACACGCCGGAAGTGGCCGAGGCGGCGATTGCCGTGCTCGAAGCCGGCGGTTACCGCGTCGAGGTGCTGCGCCCGGCGGCGGGCGATGCCGAACCGGCGCGGCCCTTGTGTTGCGGTCGCACCTACCTGTCGCAGGGCCTGGTCGAAGCGGCCAAAGTCGAGGCACGGCGGGTGATGGCAGCGCTCGGGCCGGCCCTGGCGGAAGGGACGCCGATTGTCGGCCTCGAACCTTCCTGCCTGCTCGCCTTGCGCGACGAGTTCTACAGCCTGGGGCTGGGGCCGGAAGTCGGGCAACTGGGCAAGCAGGCCTTCCTGTTCGAGGAATTCCTGATGCGCGAGGCCAACAAGGGCTTGCAGCTGAACCTGAAGCCGCTGCCGGGCGGCAAGGCGCTGGTGCATGGGCACTGCCACCAGAAAGCCTTCGGCGCGATGAAGTCAGTGAAGAAGGTGCTGGGCTGGATTCCGGATTTCGAATTCGAGATCGTCGATGCCAGTTGCTGCGGCATGTCCGGCAGTTTCGGGCTGGAGGCCGAGCATTACGAGGCCTCGGTGCAGATGGGCGAACTGGCTTTGCTGCCGGCGGTGCGGGCGGCGGCGAGCGACGCGCCGATCATCGCCGACGGGTTTTCCTGTCGCCACCAGATTCTCGACGGCACTGGCCGCCAGGCGATGCACGTCGCTACATTGCTGCAGCGCGCGCTAGCGTGAACGGCTTTTCCGGGTCGTACAGGCCGGACGAAACCTGCTGCAGGTTGCGGCCGAGATTCAGGTCTTCTTCGCGGATATGCCGTTCGAACCAGTATTCGATATAGCGCAGGACGCCGAAGACATCGATTTTTTGCTGGTGCACTTCATCGATGGCCTTCGCGATGGCATCGAGCATTTTCTGGTGCTTGCGGGCATGGGCCGAAAAATTCAGCCCGTTTTCGCCGGCCAGGCGTTCTTCGGTGGCGCAATGCTCGCGCAACTGGTTCATCAAGGCTTCCGCCTCGGCCAGCGGCAGATCCGGCGTGTCGAGACACAGGACTTTCAGGGCGGCCAGCCTGGAGAAGAGCGCTGCATGCTGGTCGTCAATTTCCTCGATATTGATGACCAGCGTGCTGGGCAGGAAAGCAGCGGTTTCTTGGTTCATCAATGGCTCCTTTTCTATCGGCTGGCGAGGTCCGGTCGTACAGCGGAGATTCCTGATTTTTCAGTATAGAGATCGAACGGTAAATTGCCAGATCAAAACTGCCGCCAATGAATATTTATGCCAAAGTAATTCAGGCCGGTGCTTTGCCTGTTGCCAGATTGGCCTCTGTCTTTGATGGCGAGTAGCGATTCTTCAGGCGGAGAAAAGGCTTTTCAAAATATTGATAGGAAAGCGGGGCGACCAGTACCAGCAGTACGAGGCCGACTCCCGGGTCGGGGGGCCAGGTCTGGCCGGGAATGCGATCGGGTCCGGTGTCGAGGAAAAGTCCCTGATACATGTAGATGCCGTAGGAAATGAGCCCGATGTACTTGAGCGGCGGAAACTCCAGGCCCCTGGTCAGGCGGCTGTCCTGGTTGAAGTAGAGCCAGGCCAGGCCCAGCGCGATGCCGATGGTGCGCAGGAAGTTGCCGCCAATGTTTTGCAGGAACCATGAGTCGCCCGTCAGATACAGGGAGTTGGCGTAGAGCAGGGTGGCAAGGGCCAGGCAGGCGGGCTGTGCGGCAAGCCCGCGGGCTGTTCGGGCTGTCCGCGGGCTGCCGATCAGGAGGGCGCTCAGGCAGCCTATGGCGATGGCGTAGCCGGCGATGAAGGACCAGCGCTCGACGAAATAGCCAGCCGCCAGCCCGGTCCTGACCAGATAGAGTTGAAGGAGCGGCGCGCTGACGATGAAAGTCAGGACCAGTCCGAGCAGGGCGAGACGGTATCGGCCGAAGAGCAGCAGAAAGACCGTCGGCCAGACCAGGTAGAAGTGTTCCTCGACGGCGAGCGACCAGGTATGGCCGATCAAGGAGGTGTAGATCCCGGTCGGGATGAAGTTGTAGGAGTAAATGTAGGCGTAGAACAGCGAATCCCACGAAGTGATGTTGGGTGCGGCGATGTGGAGCAGGCTGACGACGATCAGGAAAAGTATGTAGAGCGGGAAAATCCGCAGCGTCCGGCGCAGGATGAAATGCCTGATCGAGATGCAGCCCGTGTTGTTGAACTCGTTGATCAGCAGCGTCGTGATCAGGAAGCCCGACAGCACGAAGAAAGCCTGGACGCCGGTGCCGCCATGGATCATCGGCATCAGCGCCGGGGGGAACAGCTTCAGCTCAAGCAACGCGCCAAAAACGCCGAGGTGGGTCAGAACGACGGCAATCACCGCCAGGCCGCGTATGCCGTCGAATCCTTTGATCGTCCTGTGCATGGCGGCGCACTCCGTCTCTTGGGTTGTCGAGTTCCGCCTGTGTTCATTGGCAGCAGGGAGCAGTGTGCCCTGCATCCAGCTTGTTTCGAATACCTGGAATTTGGGATTTTCAGGGCAGGCAAGTGGTTAATTGGCCGAAAACCACCGTTGACCGCAGGACTGCCCCCCCGGCCGCTTATCCGCCGGACTGAGCGGCGTGCTTTTCGCGCACCATCTGGTCAAGGGCGTGGATGACGCCGTCGCTACCGCGTTCCACTTCCTCGAAGGCCGAGAATAGTTTGGCCTGGACATCGAAGTCGGTTTCCCAGCCCTGGCCCATGAAATCGAGCGCGCGGTGCATGTTCTGATGCACTTCGCGGTGCGGGGCGGCGATTTGTTTGAATGCCCCGAGCTTGCCGAAAACCTCGGTGGTGGCTTCGCTGCCCAGCCACTTGCCGAGCCGGCAGCCGGTTTCGCTGACCTTGATGGCCTGGGCGTTATCGGAATCGGCCCCCCGGTTGATCGCCATGTAGCCGTTCTGCTTATAGATGAAGTGATCGACCTTGGCCAGCGAGGCGAAGCTGACGTCATGGACGAAGCGAATCTGGGCCATGGCGGTGGCCGACGATGCGGCGACCGCGGCGAAGCGCTGATCGAAATCGCCGATGGTCTGCCGGGACTCGGAGGCGATGCCGCGCATTTCCTCCGAATTGACCAGCATTTTCTCGGCATCTTCCTGCAGGGTCAGCATGACGCCGGATATGGCCGAGGAAGCATCCTTCGAGTGCTCGGCCAGTTTGCGCACCTCGTCGGCGACGACGGCAAAACCGCGCCCGTGTTCGCCGGCACGGGCGGCTTCGATGGCGGCATTCAGGGCGAGCAGGTTGGTCTGGTCGGCGATGGTGGCGATCAGGCTGACCGAACGGGCGATTTCTTCGCGATGGCCATTGAATTCGGTGATCGCCCGGCCGGTTTCCTCGATTTTTTGCACCAGCCGGTTCATGCCGCCGACGACCTGGGCGATGGCGGCGCTGCTTTGCTCGGCGGCGGCCGCATTGGCGCTGGACAGTTCGGTCAGTTCGTCGGTCGAGGCGACGATGCCGAGCATGTCCTGCTGGCTGGTTCGCATGTTTTTCAGGAGGTTTTCGGCATTCAACTGGCCGAGGCGGGACAGCAGGTTGTTGCGCATTTCCCGGTGGTAATTGGCCATCAGGATGTCGAGCGACTGATTGCCACGCTCCACCGCCTCGCGGAAGACGCCTTGCAACGTGCTGCTCTCCATGTGGCGCTGAAACTGGTTGCTGCTGGCGGCAGCCAGTGCTTCGCGCTGCGCTTGGAAACAGGTTTCCATCTGGTCGAGCATGGCATTGACGTTGGTGCAGACCTGGCCCAGTTCGTCGCGCCGTGCCGTTGCCGGGATGCGGGCGCCGATGATGCCGCTGGCGATTTCACCGGAAATCCGGGCGATGTGCTGCAGCGGCGTCAGCGCCACTTTCAGCTTGTGCAGGTAGAACAGGCCGCTGCCGATGCCGAAGCACATCAGCAGGATCATCCAGATAGCGTCGAGCAATTGCCAGCCGTGCGTCGCCATGCCGACCAGGCCGGCGACGAGGAGCAGGATGTTCAGGAAAATGACTTCAAGGACGGCACTGGAGAGAAACGGGGAACGCTGCATGGGGTTTTCGCGATGGCTGATAAAAGTCCGGGATTATTCGGACGCAATGTGACAGCCGTTGGTCAATTGCCTTGACCAACGGCCTTGGACGGACGCTCAGAACTGCTTGACCTCGATATTCAGGGTCTGGATCCGGTAGGCGATCTGGCGCGGCGTCATGCCGAGGATGCGGGCCGCCTTGGCCTGCACCCAGCCAGCCTGTTCGAGGGCGGCGATGACCCGTTCCTTTTCCGACAGGTTGGGATCGTCGATATCGACTTCAGACAGGGCGCCGGGCGCCGATCCGGAAAGTGGGCTGAAAACCGGGTTGACCGCCGGATTGGCCAGACTGCGCTGGGCGCGCGGTGGCGTCCGCTCGCGGGCGCTCGGAAAGCGGATCAGATCGACGTCGATCTTGCCGTCTTCGGAGAGGACGGCGGCGCGTTCCAGGCAGTTTTCCAGTTCGCGGACATTGCCCGGCCATTCGTGGTTGGCCAGCCGGCGTTGCGCCATGTCGGTCAGGCTCAGCTTGCGTTTCTGATCGTTGCCGATCTTGCCGAGCAGGTGGCGGGCAATTTCCGGGATGTCCTCGATCCGCTCGCGCAGCGGCGGCAGGAAGAGGGGCATGACGTTCAGCCGGTAGAACAAGTCCTCGCGGAAATCGCCCATATCGACGGCGGTTTCCAGATCGCGGTGGGTGGCGGCGATGATCCGCACATCGACCTTGATCGTCTTGCTGCCGCCAACCCGCTCGAATTCGCCTTCCTGCAGGATGCGCAGCAGCTTGGCCTGGAAGGGGGCCGAGACTTCGCCGATTTCGTCGAGGAACAGCGTGCCGCCATGGGCCTGTTCGAAACGCCCCTTGCGCGACTCGACGGCGCCGGTGAAGGCGCCGCGTTCGTGGCCGAAGAGTTCCGATTCGAGCAGGTTTTCCGGTAGCGCCGCGCAGTTCAGGCGCACCATCGCATTCCTGGCGCGCGGCGAGTTGTAGTGGATGGCGTTGGCGATCAGCTCCTTGCCGGTGCCAGTTTCGCCGCGGATCAGCACTGTGGTGTTCCACTTGGCGACCAGCCGCGCTTGGTCAAAAACGCGTCGCATCACCGCCGAGCGGCCGACCATGCTGTCGAAGCCGAACTGGTGGCGGACGGTGCGGCGCAGCAAGTCGCGCTCTTCGAGCAGGGTCGATTTTTCCTGCGCCACTTCGAGCGACAGGCGCAGGCTCTGGCCGATCAGGTTGGCGACCATTTCGACGAACTGGGCGCGCTCTTCGAGCAGGCCGTCCTCCGGTCCTTCCGGCTGGACGGCGAGGACGCCCTGCAGGTTGCCGCCGACCTTGATCGGCACGGCGATGAAGGGCAGTTCAGGGTCATAAAGCTGGGTTCGGTTCAGGAAGCGCGGCTCGTCGGCGACGCGCGGCAGCTTGATGGTGCGTGGTTTTTCCAGGATCAGGCCGATCACCCCTTCGCCCGGGCCGTACTGGGCGTCGTCCGAGTTCGGGCCGTCCGGGTTGTAGATGGTGTGGATGGCCAGCTTGCCGGTCTCGGCGTCGACGACACCGATCAGGCCGCGGCTCAGGCCGGCTTCGTCGTGCAGGACGCGCAGCACGTCGCGCAGCGTCTCATTGAAGGCAAGCGAGCGGCTGAGGACGCGGCTGACCGCGTACAACGCGGCGAGCAGCAGGATGTTCAACTCGTGCGTTCGGCAGTAGCCGTTGGCCGGAACGCACTCGTCTGCGGAATGGATGATGTGTTCGTGCATGCTGTTCTCGTCTTGTTCTTAGATCGGGTCGCCGTCGAGGCGGAATTCGACGATCGCCGCGCAGCCGCCGCTCGGGCTTTCTTCAAGGTCGATGATGCCGCCGTGGTCGGCCACCACCTGCTGGGCGCGCGACAGGCCGGTGCCGATATGGCGGCCGCTGCCGTTCTTGGCCGTGAAGAAAGGCTCGAAGGCCTTGTGCCGCCAGTCCGGCGGAATGCCCGGGCCGCTGTCGAGCACCGAAACGATGATGCAGTCGTGGTCGACCGCGCTGGTCAAGCTCAATTCGCGACGCTTCCAGCCCTTGATGTTCATTGCCTCGATGGCGTTGTCGACCAGCGCCTTGAACAGCATGCGCAGTTGCAGCGGTCGGCCGAGGATAGCCGGCAGGGTGGCAGCCGGCTGCCAGTCGACGACGATGCCGGCGGCGAGCAGGCGCGGCGTGCAGATTTCCAGCACGTCGCGCAGGATTTCGTTGAGGTTGATGCTGACGACGATCTCCTGCGGGCTCTGCGGAATCACTTGGCGCAGCGCTTCCATGTGCTCGCGACTGGCCGCCAGCGCCTGCGTCAGGACGCCGGCACTGGCCGGGTCGCGCCGTTGCAGCACCGAAGCGGCCGAAGCCATCACGTTCATCGGCTCTTCCAGCCGGAAAATGGCGGCCGACAGCCCCTCGCGGATGGCCGCGGTACGTTCCTCGTCGGCCAGCACCGCCTGCAGGGCAGCGGCCCGGGCCCGTTCCTGTTCCTCGCGCAGGGAGCTGATGTCGGCGATGGCCAGCAGCAGGCCGGGCTGGCCCTCGGCGCAGAAATAGCTGTCGGCGCAGTCGCTGTGCATGTCGATCAGCGAGGCGCTGACCGACAGCCAGCGCGGCCGCCCGGCGGCGCGGTCGATGCGCGCTTCGCGGTTGGTAAAGCTGCATTTCTCCGGTGTTTCGGCCAGTGTCCTGGCCCAGGCTGGCAGCAGGCTGTCGAGCAGCGTGTGGGCCGGTTCCTTCAGGTGCAGGTCGCTGACCAGCTTCTTGTATTCCTGGTTGTCGAGGACCAGGCGGCCGTTCCGGTCGAGCAGTGCGAAGGCCATCGGCGCCGCATCGACGACCGACTCGATCAGGTGTTTCTGGTTGCGGACGACGCGTTCCAGGCGGTGCATCTCGGTCACGTCGCGATGCATGCCGAGGAAGTGCGTGGTCTGGCCCGTGTTATCGACGACCGGCGAGATGGTCAGTTCGGCCAGGTAGAGATCGCCATCCTTCTTGCGGTTGAGCAGTTTGCCCGACCACGGTCGCTGGTTGGACAGTTCGCCCCACATTGTCCGGTAGAGCTCGTCGGGCGTCGTGTGGTTGGAGAGTACCGCTTCGTTCTGGCCGATGATCTCATCGGCCGCGTAACCGGTGACGCGGGTGAAGGCTTCGTTGGCGAACAGGATGTTCGCCTTGGGGTCGGTGATCGAGATCGCCAGGTCGGCCTGGTCTACCGCCTGGCGGTAGGCTTCGGATGGCAGCTCTGTTTTCTGCTGAACAGTGGGCGCTGGGGCGCGGTTAACAGCCGACATGGACTTGCTCCTGAGTAGTACGTTGGGCGGGTTGTGGTAGTTCCTTGTGTCTAGTTAAAGCAGCTTCCGTGCCTTTTGCCGAATGACCAGACGGCGGCGGCCAGCCGTCAGGCTTTCGGGGCAAATGCGACGAAATTCCTGTCGCGTTTGCGACATTGCGCCATTCCTGGTTTTGCCCTGTTTTGGTGCGTCGACCGCCGGAACGTGCATCGATGCGGGTTTGCCGGGTGTTCGCCCGGTTTGGCACGGCTTGTGCAATGAAGGCGGCAGGTCAACTCGAACTCCTTACCGCCATGAGCGAATTTATCCTGCTGCTTCTCTCCACTGCGCTGGTCAACAACGTGGTGTTGATCAAGTTCCTCGGCCTCTGCCCGGTGATGGGCGTGTCGAAGAGCGTCGACAGCGCCTTCGGCATGGGCCTGGCCACCACCTTCGTCATCACGCTCGCCGCCGGTGCCTCGTGGATGCTCGACAACTGGCTGCTCGCCCCGTTCGGCCTGGGCTACCTGCGCATCCTGACCTTTATCCTGGTCATCGCCGCCGTCGTTCAATTCACCGAGATGTTCATCAAGAAGGCCAGCCCCGGTCTTTACCAGTCGCTCGGCATCTACCTGCCGCTGATCACCACCAACTGCGCCGTGCTTGGCGTTGCGCTGCTCAACGTCGAACAGAAGTTCAGCCTGTTCAAGAGCCTGCTCTACGGTTTCGGCTCGGCGCTCGGCTTCACCATCGTGCTGCTCATCTTCGCCGGCCTGCGCGAACGGGTGGCGCTGGCCCGCGTGCCCGCCGCCTTCGCCGGGGCGCCGATCGCCTTCATCACCATCAGCCTGCTCGCGCTGTCCTTCATGGGCTTCTCGGGCCTCAACGTTTAAGGGGAGAAACGATGATCGCCGCCATTCTTAGCCTGACCATTCTCGGTGCCGCGCTCGGCATCATCCTCGGCGTCGCCAATAAGTTCCTGCAGGTCGAAGGCAACCCGCTGGTCGACGAACTGATCGCCATGATGCCCGGCTCCAACTGCGGGCAGTGCGGTTTTCCCGGCTGTTCCGGCGCCGCCTCGGCGATTGCCGATGGTTCCGCGTCGCCGGCCTGCTGCCCGCCGGGCGGCAAGACGCTGGCGACGGCGATTGCCGCCAAGCTCGGCATCACCATCGACCTTTCGGCCCTGGCCGACGATGGTCCGAAGATCGCCACAGTGGCCGAAGAACTGTGCATCGGCTGCTGCCGGTGCAGCAAGGTCTGTCCGACCGATGCCATCCTCGGTGCCGCCAAGCAGATCCACAACGTGCTGCGCGAAGCCTGTACCGGCTGCAGCAGTTGCGTCGAAAAATGCCCGACCGAGGCGCTGGTCATGACGCCGGTGCCGGTCACCCTGCAACACTGGGTCATGCCCAAACCTCTTGCCGCGTGAGATCACCATGGGATTCATGAACCTCTTCAAGCACTTCCTCGGTAACGACTGGGGCGTGCATCCGGCCGACCACAAGCACCCGGCCGCCGCTGCTCCGACCCGCAAGCTGCCGATTCCGCCGCGGCTCCATCTGATGTTGTCGCAGCACGTCGGGGCACCGTCACGGCCAGTCGTGCTGGTTGGTCAGAAGGTGAAGAAGGGCGAGCTGATCGCCGCTGCCCACGGCAATATCTCGGCACCGCTGCATGCCTCGACCTCCGGCACGATCAGCGGCATCGGCGAGATCACCGCGCCGCATACCTCCGGTTTGCCCGGCATGGCGATTTCGATCGATAGCGACGGTGAAGATGCCTGGCTGGACAGCGAGCCGGTCGCCGATCCCTTTGCCCTGAGCCCCGAGGAAATCGCCAACCGTGTCGCGGCGGCCGGGGTAGTCGGGTTGGGGGGAGCGACCTTCCCCTCATCGGTCAAGCTCAACCTCGGGCGCCGCTCGAAAATCGACACGCTGATCATGAACGGCAGCGAGTGCGAACCCTATCTTTCCTGCGACGATCGCCTGATGCGCGACCGTGCCGCCGATATCGTGATCGGCATCCGGCTGATGCTGATCTCGACCGGCGCTCAGGTCGCCAAGGTCGGCATCGAGGACAACAAGCCGGAAGCGATTGCGGCGATGCAGGAGGCGGCGGCGCGCTTCGACAAGGTCAGCATCGTGCCCGTGCCGGCCCGTTATCCGATGGGTTCCGACCGCCAGTTGATCGTCGAACTGACTGGTCGCGAGGTGCCGTCCGACGCTCGTGCCGCCGATGTCGGCGTGATTGTTCATAACGTCGGTACCGCCTATGCGGTACAGCAGGCCGTCTGTCTCGGCCGGCCGCTGGTCAGCCGGCTGATGACGCTGAACGGCGGGGCGGCGGCGATGCCCGGCAATTACGAGGTGCCGCTCGGTACCTTGATCAGCGATCTGGTGGCATTCACTGGCGGCCTCAAGACTTCGGCTGCCAAGCTGGTGATGGGCGGCCCGATGATGGGCACCGTGCTGCCGCACCTGCGGGTGCCGGTGATCAAGGGCACCAGCGGCATTCTGCTGCTCGATGCCGGCGAGGCGGCCGAACTGGAGCCGGAGGCCTGCATCCGTTGCGGCAGTTGCGTCAAGGCCTGCCCGATGGGGCTGCTGCCGCTCGAAATGAGCGCCCGCATCCGCAACGACGACATGGATGCCGCGGTCGATCTCGGTCTCTCCGATTGCATCGCCTGCGGCTGCTGTGCCTACGTCTGTCCGTCGCATATTCCGCTGGTCCAGTATTTCTATCACGCCAAGGGCGAACTCTCGGCGCGGCAGCGCACCCAGTTGCGTACCGAGGCAACCAAGAAACTCGCCACCCAACGCCAGGAACGGCTGGAGCGCGAAGCCCGTGAAAAGGCCGAGGCTGCCGCCAAGCGTAAGGCGGAACGGGCCGCGCAACAGGCGGCCGCTGCGGCGGCAGCCCAGGCAACCACCACTGCTGCGGTCGACACCGTAAAACAAGGAGAATCGGCATGAATAGCGCGACGCTCGCTGTCGAAACAATTGCCTCGCCGCATGCCCATGGCGGCAATTCGGTGACGCGGACGATGTTCCGGGTCCAGATGGCACTGGTCCCGGCCACCGCCTTCGGTTTCTGGCTGTTCGGCTGGCCGGCCTTCTTTCTCTGGCTGCTGACCATTCTTTCCTGCCTCGGTTTCGAGCTGCTATCGCTGAAGCTGATGGGGAGCCGGCGCATCAAGGGCACCTTGTGGGATGGCTCGGCGCTGCTCACCGGCTGGTTGCTGGCCCTGACGCTGCCACCCTGGGCGCCATGGTGGGTGGCCGTGATCGGCGCTTTCATCGCGATCGTGATCGGCAAGCAGGTTTTTGGCGGAGTGGGGCAGAACGTCTTCAACCCGGCGATGGTGGCGCGGGTGGCGCTGCTGGTCTCCTTCCCGGTGCCGCTGACCCAGTGGGTGACACCATTGCCGCTGATGTCGGTCGGGGCGCCTGATTTTGTTCATGGCCTGCGCATCTTCCTGACCAGTCTGCCGCTGCCGGATGCGATGGCCAGCGCCTCGCTGCTCGGTTATACCAAGACCGAAATGTCGCGCGGCATCGACCTGCTCAATTCCCTGGCCGGCGCCCATGCCCCGGCCATGTCGTGGATCGGCGCCCGCTCGGGCAGCCTGGGTGAATCGGCCTCACTGCTGATCCTCGGCGGCGGCCTGTACCTGCTGGTCAGCGGCATCATCACCTGGCACACCCCGCTGGCGGTGCTGGCCGGCCTGGCGATCCCGGCGGCGATCGGCCATGCCGTCGATCCAGCGCATTACCTGAGCGTTTCCGCCCACCTGTTGTCCGGCGCGGCGATGCTCGGCGCCTTCTTCATCGCCACCGATTATGTCACTTCGCCGAATACCGGCAGCGGGCAGATCGTCTTCGGCCTGGGCGTCGGCCTGCTGACCTGGATCATCCGCAGCTACGGCGGCTACCCGGAGGGCATGGCCTTCGCCGTGCTGCTGATGAATGCGCTGACCCCGGTCATCGACCGTTTCGCCAAGCCGCGCATCCTCGGTCGCGACCGCAAGGGCAAGCCGCTCGATATTCCGGAAAACAAGGGAGCCTGAGATGAACTTTGAATCCTTCCGCGAAAAGATGGGCTACCAGCCCATCCTGCTCGGCACCTTCGCGCTGCTCGCCAGCGGCGCGCTGGCCTGGGCCTCGAATGCCACCGGCGGTGCGATTGCCGCCGCCGAAGCCAAGGACTTGCGCGACTCGCTGTCGGAAGTGCTGCCGCAAGGTTTCGCCGACAACGATTTTCTCAACGACAAGCTGGAAATCGAGCGTGACGGAAAAATGGTCACCATTTACCGCGCCCGCCAGGGCGAGACGGTCAAGGGGGCCGTCTTCAAGGTCGGCGAGCGTGGCTACGCGGCGGAAATCCAGGTCTTGATGGCGGTCGATGCCGAGGGGAAAACCCTGGGCGTCCGTGTCATCAAGCATGCCGAAACGCCCGGCCTGGGCGACAAGATCGAAGTCAAGAAAGATCCGTGGATCAAGGATTTCGACGGCAAGGGCCTGGGCAATCCGGCCCCCGAGAAATGGGGCGTCAAGAAGGATGGCGGTATTTTCGACCAGTTCGCCGGGGCGACCATTACGCCACGTGCCGTGGTCAAGGCAGTCAAGGGCGGGCTGGATTTCTATGCCGCGCATCGCAAGGAAATTCTCGGAGACAAGTCATGAGCGACGCCCTGAAAGAAGTCCCCTTGGGGGGCGCCCTGAAAGAAGTCCCCTCGGGGAACAACTACGGCAGCATCATGAAGGAAGGCTTGTGGGAGCAGAACGTCGTCTTCTCGCAACTGCTCGCCATGTGTCCGACGATGGCGGTTACCACCAGCGGCACCAACGGCCTTGGCATGGGGCTGGCCACGACGGCAGTGCTTATCGTTTCCAATATCCTGGTCTCGATGATCCGCCATACGGTCAGCTCGCAGGTGCGGATTCCGGTCTTCGTCGTGCTGATTGCGACCTTGGTCACCGTCGTCGATATGGCGATGAATGCCTGGCTGCATGATCTTTACAAGGTACTTGGCCTGTTCATTGCGCTGATCGTGGTCAACTGCGCCATTCTCGGGCGGGCCGAGGCCTTTGCCGTGAAGTCGGGGGTGGCCGCGTCGGCGGTCGATGGGCTGGCGATGGGCCTCGGCTTTACCGGAGCGCTGACCTTCATCGGTCTGATTCGTGAATTTCTTGGGTCCGGCACCTTGTTTGCCCAGGCTTCCAACCTGCTTGGGCTGTCCTTCGCCTTTCTCGAAATGAAGGTGCCCGGCTACGGCGGGGCATTGCTGATGATTTTGCCGCCGGGCGGCTTCGCCATTCTTGGCTTCCTGCTGGCCGGCAAGCGTGTCATGGAAAGGAGGCTGGACGAACGAGCAAAGCAACAGACGGGTGATGCAGCACCTGTCGCCGCCTAAGGAGAAAACCGTGCAGATTGGTATCGCCTATTCCGAGCCGGGACAACAGATCTGGCTGAATATCGAGGTTCCTGACGAGTCGACCGTAGCAGACGGCATCGAGCGTTCAGGCTTGCTCAAACAGTTTCCACATATTGATCTGTCAACACAGAAAGTCGGAGTCTTCGGTCGTCTGGTAAAGTTGGAAGCCGCCTTGAAACCGGGCGACCGTATTGAAATATACCGGGCAATCATTGCCGACCCAGCAACCGTCCCGCGTCGGGACATGGATGATGAAGAATAAACAATATGTCTTTAACGATAGGTGTGGTGCGCGAAAGCGCGCCAGGAGAACATCGCGTCGCGCTTGTGCCGGAAACGGCCAAGAAGTTTCAGGCCCTCGGGGCCAAACTCGTCCTTGAGAATACCCTGGGGCTGGAAAGCCACTTCATGGATTCAACCTATGAAGGGGCGACTTTCGACCAGGAAAAATCGGGGATTTACCGCAATTCGAACCTGATTCTGCGCGTTGCCCCGCCGACGCCGGAAGAAATCGCCGAAATGCCGGAAGGCTCGGTTTTGATCGGCCTGCTCAAGCCGTTTGAAGACAAGGCCCGTCTTGCCGCGCTCAATGCCCGCAAGATCACTGCCTTCGCCCTCGAACTGCTGCCGCGCATCTCGCGCGCCCAGAGCATGGATGCGCTGTCGTCGCAGGGCTCGTGCGCCGGCTACCAGTGCGGCCTGATCGCCGCCGCCCGCTGTACCAAGTTCTTCCCGATGCTGACCACTGCCGCCGGCACCATCCGGCCGGCCCGCGTCCTGGTCGTCGGGGCCGGTGTCGCCGGCCTGCAGGCGATTGCCACCTGCAAGCGGCTCGGCGCCATGGTCGAAGCCTATGACGTGCGGGCCGCCGCCAAGGAGCAGATCGAATCGCTCGGCGCCAAGTTCGTCGATACCGGCGTCTCGGCCGACGGGGCAGGGGGCTATGCCCGCGAGTTGTCCGCCGAAGAGAAGGCGCAGCAGGCTGAAAAATTGGCCAAGGCGGTCGCCATGGCCGATGTCGTGATCACCACGGCGGCCATCCCCGGCAAGAAGGCGCCGGTGATCATTACGGTCGACATGATCAAACGCATGAAATACGGCGCCATCATCGTCGACATGGCCGCCGAATCCGGCGGCAACTGCGCGCTGACCCAGCCCGGCGAGCACGTCGTCGCCAACGACGTCAATATCCACGGCCCGTTGAATCTCCCTTCGCGCATGCCGACGCATGCTTCCGAGCTGTACGCCAAAAACCTCTACAACTTCCTGTCGCCGTGGATCAAGGACGGCCAGCTCGCCTTCGACTGGAGCGACGAAGTGGTGGCCGGCACCTTGCTGTGCAAGGACGGCGCGACGGTGCACGCCACCGTGAAACAGGTTCTGGGAGACGCATGATGGATGGTTTGCTCGCTTTGTATATCTTCACGCTCGCCGCCTTCACCGGCTACGAGATCATCGCCAAGGTGCCGGTCATCCTGCACACGCCGCTGATGTCCGGTTCCAACTTCGTGCACGGCGTGGTCGTGGTCGGCGCCATGCTGATGCTCGGCACCGCCGACACCGTCGTTCAGCAGGCCATCGGCTTCTTCGCGGTGGCACTGGGCGCGGCCAATGCGGCTGGCGGCTACGTGGTCACCGAGCGCATGCTCGCCATGTTCAAGAAGAAGGAGGCTTGATCATGACGTTGCCGATCTACGTTCAAGGCGCCTGGTACCTCGGCGCACTACTTTTCATCTTCGGTTTGAAAGGCATGGGCTCGCCGGCCAGCGCCCGCAAGGGCATCGTCATCGCCGGCTACGGCATGCTGCTGGCGATTGCCGCCACTTTCCTGATTCCCGGCCTGCAGAACCTGGCGCTGATGGCTCTGGCGCTGGTTGTCGGCGGGGCGGTGGCCTGGATCTCCGGCAAGAAGGTCAAAATGACCGATATGCCGCAGATGGTCGCCATCTACAACGGCATGGGCGGCGGTGCAGCGGCGGCGATTGCGGCCATCGAGTTCGCTAAGGGTGATGCGCACAGCGTGGTCACCACCATCCTGGCGGTGGTCGGTGCGCTGATCGGTGCCGTTTCCTTCACCGGCTCCTGCGTCGCCTGGGCCAAGCTGCAGGGCGTGCTTAAGAAAGCGCATCGCCTGCCGGCCCAGAATGCCGTCAATGTCGTGCTGGCCTTGGTCGCCATCGGTCTCGGTGCCGCCATGGTCGCCATGGCCCCGGCCCAACCGCAATTGATCTTCGCCTTCTTCGCCGTTGCTCTGGTGCTCGGCCTGATCGTCACGCTGCCGATCGGTGGTGCCGACATGCCGGTGGTGATCTCGCTGTTCAATGCCTTCACCGGCCTGGCCGTCGGTTTCGAAGGCTACGTGCTGGGCAACCCGGCGCTGATCATTGCCGGTATCGTCGTTGGTGCAGCCGGTACGCTGCTCACCCAACTGATGGCCAAGGCGATGAATCGGCCGCTGACCAACATTCTCTTCACGCCGATGGTGGCGAGCGGTCCGGGCGAGGCGATCTCCGGCACGATGAAGGAAGTCGGTCCAATCGATGCGGCGGCGATGATGCGCTACGCCAGCAAGGTCATCATCGTGCCGGGTTACGGCATGGCGGTGGCGCATGCCCAGCACAAGGTCTGGGAAATGACGGCGTTGCTCGAAGAAGCCGGGGTCGAGGTCAAGTTCGCCATCCACCCGGTAGCGGGGCGGATGCCGGGCCACATGAACGTGTTGCTGGCCGAAGCCGGCGTGCCCTACGACAAGATTTTCGACCTTGAGGAAATCAATGGCGAATTCGGCCAGGCCGACGTCGCGCTGATCATCGGCGCCAACGACGTGGTCAATCCGACGGCACGTACCGACAAGTCGAGCCCGATCTACGGCATGCCCATCCTCAATGCCGACATGGCGCAAAACGTCATCGTCATCAAGCGCGGCAAGGGTACGGGTTATTCCGGGGTTGAGAATGCGTTGTTCTACACGGACAATTGTCGGATGTTGTATGGCGATGCCCAGCCGATGGCCGGGGAAATCATCCAGCAACTGAAGGCCATGGGCTAAACTCCGGCCCCTCGAAAAGCCCGGCCTGGCCGGGTTTTTTACAGATTTTCTTTTTGTGGATCATCCAGCATGTATCGCTTATTGCCCTTGCTTGTCCTGTTTCCGGCCGCCGCTCAGGCGGCGGATACGTTGCCGATGGTCGGTGGTATTCCCGTCGATTTCATTCTCTTTGGCCTGACCCTGCTCGGTGTGGCCCTCTTTCACAACGCGACCTTGTATGTCGCCTTGACCGGCCTGGCGACGATCAGCCTGTACAAGATCCTGTTCACCGGCTTCAAGACCGGCGTCGGTATCGCCGGCTTTGCCGGTCACCTCGGCCATGAGTGGGTGACGCTGGCCAACCTGTTCTGCCTGCTGACCGGCTTTGCGCTGCTCGCCCGGCATTTCGAAAAGAGCCATGTCCCGGTCATCCTGCCCAAGTTCTTGCCGGACGACTGGAAGGGCGGCTTCGTGCTGCTGGTCATGGTCTTCTTTATTTCCAGTTTCCTCGACAACATCGCCGCGGCGCTGATCGGTGGCGCCATGGCCCACCAGTTGTTCAAGGCCAAGGTGCATATCGGCTTCCTGGCGGCCATCGTCGCTGCTTCGAATGCCGGTGGTTCCGGTTCGGTGGTCGGCGATACGACGACGACGATGATGTGGATCGACGGCATCAGCCCGCTGGTCGTGCTCGATGCCTATGTGGCTGCCTTCGTCGCCCTGCTCATCATCGGCTACTTCGGGGCCAAGCAGCAGCATGCCTATTCGCCGATCATCAAGAACGCCAACCAGCACACCCACGTCGATTGGGGCCGCATCTTCATCGTCGGCCTGATGCTGGTTTTTGCCGTGGTGACCAACGTTACCATCAACGTCAAGTTCCCAGAACTGGCCGAACATTTCCCCTTCATCGGGGTTGCCGTCTGGGTAGCGATCATCCTGACCATTCCGGTACGCCGTCATGATTGGGAGTTGTTGCCGGAAACCATCAAGGGCTCGGTCTTCCTGCTCTCGCTCGTGCTCTGCGCCTCGATGATGCCGGTCGAGCAGTTGCCGCAAGCCTCGTGGCAGTCGGCCCTGGCCCTCGGCTTCATTTCCGCCATTTTCGACAACATTCCGCTGACCGCGCTGGCCTTGCGCCAGGGCGGCTACGACTGGGGCTTCCTGGCCTATGCCGTCGGTTTTGGCGGTTCGATGCTGTGGTTCGGCTCGTCGGCTGGTGTTGCACTGTCCAGCATGTTCCCGGAGGCCAAGTCCGCCGTTCAATGGCTGCGCCATGGCTGGCACGTCGTGCTGGCCTACGTCGTTGGTTTCGCCGTATTGCTGGGCACCCTGGGCTGGCATCCGGAAGCATCGCACAAGAAGGTCGCTGCACCGGTCGCGGTGGTGGCGCCAGCGCACTGATTTCCTGACGCCTTGGCATGACCAGAAGGGGCTCGTCAGAGCCCCTTTTTCATGTCGGGTTTGCGACAAAAAATGATGCCTTTTTGCACCATGACGGTGCCTTGAAATTAATAACTAACTATATGATAAAGAACGAAAAATAACTCCTATAATGCGCGCCTTTTCCACGGCAAAACAGGCTGCGTTCATGACATACATTTCCCCCGCCCATACTTCCAGCCGTCTCGGTGCCAACCATGGTTACCGCTTTGACGGCGATTTCGTCCATCTCAATGCCGAAGTCGATTTTTCCGCTGCAGATCTGGACGCCGGCCAGGCTTGGGCCGTGCAGTTGTGGGCCAGCGATAATGGTTTTGCCTGTGGCGAACTGAGCGGCGTCAAGGTGGCCGAAATGGCGATTCAGCCGCTGGCAGGGGTGCTGGCGACGGCCTGCTGCCATGCCATGCCGCCGGCCGGGGCGGTCGATCAGACGCTGGCGCTGGCGCTGGTCAGTTACGCCGCCGATGCGCTGCCGCAAGTCCGCGATCTGGCGGTTTATGCGACGCGCGAAAGTTTTTACCAGCCACGCCTGAGCGGTCAGGTCGATTGCACGCTGGCCGATGGTGCGGCGGTCATCGCCATCGACACCATCGCCAACCCGCGTGCCGCCGACAACCTGAGCGGCACGCTGGCCCTGGAAGTCTGGGCGCTGGATGCGCCTTATGCCGGCGGCGCCTGGACGGGTAGCCCGGTCGCCAGCGTCATTGTCGGCGTGCTGGCCGGCGGCAACGAATGGACGAACTGCCTGTTCAACGTCCCGGCCGCGCTGCCAGCGACGGGGGCTGCGCTGACCGTGATGCTGCGCGAATGGACGCCGGCCGGTTACGTGACGCGTGACTATCGCAATATCGCTGCGCCGCCGCTTCAAGTCGAAAAAACGGCGATGCCTGCGGTCGACGTCGCCGAAACGGCAAAAGCCAAACCGCAACCGGTCGAGAAGGCGGCGGCAAAGACCCCGGCCCCGGCAGCCAAGCCAGAAAAGCCAGTTCAGGAAGCCGTCAAGAAGCCGGCCCGCAAAGCCGCGGCCAGCAAGCCGGCCGCCAAGTCGGTCTCGGTCAACCGCGCCAGCGAGGCCGAACTGCTTGCCGTCAAGGGCCTGCCGCCCAGCGTTGCCCGCGCCATCATCGCCGCCCGCCCGTTTGCCATGCTGGACGAGGTGTGCAAGGCCAAGGGCATGGGGCCGAAGATGCTGGCCAAGCTGCGCGACCTGCTGGTGCTCTAGGAGCTGGCTGAAATGCCCGTCCTGGCTGCACGGCGTAGCGGGGCAGGGCGAATCATGGATTGTCGGCTTGCACGCAAATGACCGGGACACTGGTCATTTGCAGCACTTTTCGGGTCACCGAGCCGAGCGCCAGGCCAGCAATCCCGCCCAGGCCGCGGGTGCCCATCACGATGCTGTCGCAGCCGAGTTCGCTGGCCAGCGCAACGATGCTCCTTGCCGTGTCGCCCAGCCTGACATGGACATGGTGGGCGATGCCGGCTGCTTCGAGTGCGTGCCGCACGCTGTTCATGGCCATCTTCGCCCGGGCGGCAAGCTGGGCTTCGATAGCCTCCGGTTCCAGACCGTAGGCTTGCCCTTTATGTGGCTCGGGCTCGATGTTGACGACATGCACGTCGAGCGGCCCGTGCATCTGGACGAAATCGATCAGGTAACGGGCGGCGGCAAACGAGTGCTTTGAGCCATCAACCGGTAATAGCACCTTGCGCATGTTGTCCTCCTGATCCGGGCGTGCTGGCAAATTGCCCAGCCCTTGTTCTCACTGTAGAACGCCGGTCGGCAGCCCGATAGTTGTTTTCCTGGCCCGACCCGGCCGGGCGGAATTGTCGCTGGGTTCGCCCCTTGTCGCGTTTGCGACAAATTATTATTCAAATAAAACAATGAATTAAAGGTGGCACTCGTCTTGCTAATTGCTAACCAGACCTCTGGAGAACAGCATGAAAGCCAGCGAAATCCAGGCTCTGCTCGACGAGCCAGCCTGTAGCCACAACAAGAAGGAAAAGTCCGGGTGCGCCAAGCCCAAACCCGGTGCCACGGCCGGTGGCTGCTCCTTCGACGGCGCGCAGATCGCGCTGCTGCCGATTGCCGACGTGGCCCACATCGTCCATGGCCCGATCGCCTGTGCCGGTTCGTCCTGGGACAACCGCGGTACGCGCTCTTCCGGCGCCACGCTGTACCGCATCGGCATGACCACCGACCTCTCGGAAACCGATGTCGTCATGGGGCGCGGCGAAAAGCGGCTGTTCCATGCCATCAAGCAGGCCATCGACAGCTATTCGCCGGCCGCCGTCTTCGTCTATAACACCTGCGTCACCGCGCTGATCGGCGATGACGTTGAGGCCGTCTGCCGCGCCTCCACTGAACGGAGCGGTATCCCGGTCGTGCCGGTCGATGCAGCCGGTTTCTACGGCACCAAGAATCTCGGCAACCGACTGGCTGGCGAGGCGATGTTCAAGCACGTTATCGGCACCGCCGAACCGGCGCCGGCCGCACCGCGTGCCGACGGCCTGCCGACCTACGACGTCAATCTGATCGGCGAGTACAACATTGCCGGCGAGTTCTGGCACGTGGCGCCGCTCTTCGACGAACTCGGGCTGCGCATCCTCTGCACGCTGTCCGGCGATTCGCGCTTCCATGAAGTGCAGACCATGCATCGGGCCCGGGTCAATATGGTGGTCTGCGCCAAGGCCCTGCTCAACGTCGCGCGCAAGATGGAAGACAGCTTCGGCATCCCTTTCTTCGAAGGCAGTTTCTACGGCGTGCAGGACGTTTCCAACGCGCTGCGCGACTTCGCCCGCCTGATCGGCGACCCGGATCTGACGGCGCGGACCGAGGCGGTGATCGCCCGCGAGGAAGCCAAGGCGCACGCTGCCCTTGAACCCTGGCGCGCCCGCCTGAAGGACAAGCGGGTGCTGCTCTACACCGGCGGCGTCAAGTCGTGGTCCATCGTTTCGGCCTTGCAGGATCTCGGTCTGAAGGTTGTCGCCACCGGCACCAACAAGTCGACCGAAGAGGACAAGGCACGCATCCGCGAACTGATGGGCGAGGAAACCAAGATGATTACCGACGGCAGCCCGAAAGCCTTGCTGGCGACCTACCACGAGTACCAGGCCGACATCCTGATCGCCGGTGGCCGCAATCTCTACACGGCGCTCAAGGCGCGGATTCCCTTCCTCGACATCAACCAGGAGCGCGAATTCGGCTACGCCGGCTACAGCGGCATGGTCGAACTGGCACGGCAACTGGCCTTGTCGATGGAAAGCCCGGTCTGGCAGGCGGTGCGCAAGCCGGCGCCGTGGGCCAAACAGAGCGGTCCGGGCAGCGTGCTGGCGGCGTGATGAAAATGCTGAAGCCTGTTAGTTCGTCGTTCCCGCGCAGGCGGGAACCCAGAAAACACAAGGCCTGGATCCCCGCCTGCGCGGGGATGACCGGTCGTATTGGACGCTAAGTCTCATGGCTGAAATCATTGTTTCCAAGAAAGCACTGGCCGTCAATCCGCTCAAGGTCAGCCAGCCGATCGGCGCCTCGCTCGCCTTCCTCGGCCTCGCCCGCAGCCTGCCGCTGATGCATGGTTCGCAGGGCTGCACGGCCTTCGGCAAGGTCTTCTTCGTGCGCCACTTCCGCGAACCGATTCCGCTGCAGACGACGGCGATGGATCAGGTATCGACCATCATGGGTGCCGACGAGAACATCATTGAGGCGCTGCGCACGCTGTCCGACAAGAGCAAGCCGGACATCATCGGCCTGGTCACCACCGGTCTCTCGGAAACCCAGGGCACCGACATTCGCCGGGCACTGCGCGACTTCCGCACGGCGCACCCGGAATTCGCCCACGTCGCCGTCGTTCCGGTCAACACGCCGGATTACGTCGGTTGCCTGGAAAGCGGTTATGCGCTGGCCATCGAATCGCTGATCGAAACGCTGGTCCCGGAAAGCAATTGCGTCGGCAAGCGGCCGAAGCAGGTCAATGTACTGGCCTCGGCCATGCTGACGCCGGGCGATATCGAGGCGATCAAGGAGTGGGTCGAAGCCTTCGGACTGCGCCCGATCGTCGTGCCGGACATCGGCGATTCGCTCGATGGCCATCTGGTCGAAGCCGAGACCTCTTCGCTGACCCTCGGTGGCACGCCACGCTCGGAAATCGAGATCATGGGCGAGTCCACCGCAAGCCTGGTGGTCGGCCCCTCCCTGAACAAGGCGGCTGACATCCTGAAGAAGCGGACCGGGGTGCCCGATTACCGTTTCGCCGGCCTGCTCGGCCTCGACGATTGCGATGCTTTCACGCAGGCGCTGGCCGAGATTTCCGGCAAGCCGGTGCCGGCGAAGGTCGAGCGCCATCGTGCCCAGTTGCAGGATGCGATGGTCGATTGCCATTTCATGGTCGGTTTCGCCCGCGTCGCGCTGGCCGCCGACCCGGATCTGCTCGGCATGCAGGTTCGTTTCCTGACCGGCATGGGAGCCGAAGTGGTCAGCGCGGTCAGCCCGCACAAACACGAAAGCCTGGCCAGCCTGCCGATCGAGAAAGTCGTCATCGGCGATCTGGAAGACATGGAAAAGCAGGCGAGGGCGGCTGATGCGCAATTCATCATCGCCAACTCGCACGCCGCCGAAACAGCGCACCGACTCGGCCTGCCGCTGCTGCGCGCCGGCTTCCCGCAGTACGACCACGTGGGCGGTTATGCCCGCACCTGGGTGGGTTACCGCGGCACGCGGCAAGCCCTGTTCGATCTCGCCAACCTGATGCTGGGACAACACCATGAACTCGAACCCTATCGATCAATCTACTGGGCCGCTGACCGGGATGAACTCGGCGCCGGCAAACAACATGTCCTCTCGTCGTCTGCAACTGGTCTGGTCCATTAAGCAGGAGCCGGAAGCCGTGATCAAGGTCGCTTTCGCCTCGACCGACCGGACCCGGGTCAATCAGCACTTCGGTGCCGCCGAGGGTTTTGTCGTCTATGACGTGACGCCGGACAAGGCGACGCTGGTCGGCGTCGCCGAATTCGCCGAAGAGGCGATGGACGGCAACGAAGACAAGCTCGCCGTCAAGGTGGACTTCCTCGAAGGCTGCGCCGCCGTCTATGTCATGGCGATTGGCGCCTCGGCGATCAAGAAATTGATGGCCAAGGGCGTCCAGCCGATCCGGATCAACGAGGTTGATGCGGTCGACGACCTGCTGGGCGAGATTTCCAAGGCGATGAGCGAAGGCGGCGTGGCCTGGATCGACCGTGCCATTGCCGCCCAGACCAAGGCCAAGGCCAAGGCCGAGGACCGCTTCGCCAGTATGGAAGAAGAGGGGTGGGAAGGATGAGCGCCCATCTGATCGAACACCGCGGCATCGTCCAGCGCATCGAGGGCGGCAAGGCGATTGTCGCCATGGAAACGGCCGGTTGCTCGTCCTGTGGCCAGGGCGGCAACTGCGGCATCGGCAAGATGGCCAGCGGTCGCGCCGCCACCTTGTTGTCGCTGCCGGCGACGGCCAATCTGAAGGCCGGCGACGTCGTCTGCATTACCTTGCCGCAAAGCCGGCTGACCCTTTCGGCGCTGCTCGGCTATCTCTTCCCGGCCTTTGCCATGCTGCTCGGCGCCGGACTCGGCGCGACGCTGCAAGGCAGCGATGCGGCGACGGCGGTCGGCGGCATTGCCGGCTTCCTCGGGGCCTTGGCCATCGCCCGCGTCGTCATCGGCCTGATTCCCGGGCTGCTGCCGGCCCCCCAACTGATTCCCGTTTCAAACCAATCCAATGCTTCACAACAGGAGTTCCACCATGAGCGCTGATCCCATCTTCGAAACCGACTTCGTCAAGGAAATGGCCCGCCAGATGCGCGCGCTGGACACCTACGGCACCTACACCGGCTGGACGGTCGAGAAAATTCTCGATCCGTATGTCCTGACCAAGGAACGCAAGGCGGAAATTCCGCTGATCGGCGACCCGGACGATGAAACCATTTCCCGCGTCAAGGCGTTCTACAACGCCATCGCCGTACTGATCGAGAAGGAATGCAAGCTGCTGGCCGTGCCGCTGGTCCATCTGACCCACGAAGGCTTCGGTCGGGCGCTGATTACCGTCGGCAAGCTGGTCGCCGTCGATCGCACCCTGCGCGACGTGCATCGCTTCGGCTTTGCCAGCCTGTCCAAGATGAAGGACGAAGCCGACAAGATCCTCGGCGTCGCCATCGAACGCATCGGCCAGAACTCGGCCGTCGCCGGTCTGTAAGGGGAGGGCGGCATGACCGATGAAGAACTCGCCGCCCTCGACAAGGAAGTGAAGAAGTTGAAGCGCATCGCTTCCGAATGGGCCTCGCAAATGCACGATCTGGTGGAGGACCGCCTGCCGGCGGCCTACCACGAGATTCCAGAACTTTCCCAATCCACCTTTGACGCCTGCAAGGCCTGGGCCGAGGCCAGCACTCGCCTGGCCGCCGCACAGAAAGGACTCCCCGCATGATTACCGGACTCACCCGCGGCGGCGCCGAATGGACGCCGCAATTCGCCACCCATCTCGACCAGTCCAAGTGCATCGGCTGCGGCCGCTGCTACAAGGTCTGCCCGCGCAATGTCCTCGATCTGGTCGAGCGCGAACTCGATGATGACAACGACGACGAAGACGACAACATGATGGTGATGTCCCTGGCCAATGCCATGGACTGCATCGGTTGCGGCTCCTGTGGCCGCGTCTGTCCGAAAGACTGCTACACCTACGCGCCGGCCTGAGTCGGCGGGCGCTGCTACTCGCGTGGGTTTCGGGGCTCCCGCTCGGGCGGGACGCCCCGGGCCTCGGCGTGGGCGGCGCCTGGACAAAGGCAAATGGAGGCAAAGATGAGCCAAGGCATTCCTGATTCATCCGTCGGCGAAGCTGTCTGTAGCGCGCTGCGCAGCCAGGTGGGCAAACTCGGCCTGACGATCGGTGACGAGCCGGTCTGGGCCGAGGCGGCATTCGAGGAAACGACCGATCCGTTTTCGCAGGAGATCAGCGTGATCGCCTACTGGCGCGGCGGGGCGCGTTTCGGCAAGGCGACCTTCTTTCCCGATGGTCGGATCTTTGCCGAGTACCAGGTCTTGTTGCCGCATCCTGAAAAGGCGGGCAGCTACGTGGATTCCGTGCAAATCTGGGGTCGACCGCAGCAATTGCGCGGCGAGGCCGTGCTGGCCGAGTACGCGACCTAAGCGATGCCCGCCTCGCCCCGCCTGATCCTGCTCCATAAACATGGCACCAGCGGTCGTCTCCGTTTCCTCTGCCTGAGCTCGGGCGTCGTTGCCTTCCTGCCGCTGCCGGCCTTGGCGGCGCTGCGCGACGAGGGCTATTCGCCAACCCTGCAGTTCCATCCGACGGCGCTTATCCGCGAGGCGGAAATCCATCTCGGGCTGCCGGAAGGCCGTATCGAGCCGGTCGCCGACTTCCAAGCCTGGGTCGATACCCCGGCCGGCGATGTTCCGGTACTGCTCGCTGCCTTCACCGGTATCGATCCGCCTTTTACCGCGGCCGAGCAGAGCGGCGGCCGCTTTATCGCAATTACCGAATCGCGCCAGTTGAGCGAGCTCGAACGTAACCTGCTGCGTCGGGCCTACGAACACGTTTTGGGGTGATTGTCGCAAAAGCGACAAAGCGCTGCGCTGCAACAATTCAATGAATTCAGTCGCTTAGTTGTTTATTTGAACATGGCACAGGGCTTGCAATGAATAGCCCATCTACTCTGGGAGAATCGCCATGATCAATCTGACCCCCGCTGCTGTAAAAGCTGTTCAACGCTTTATCCGTGGTTCCGAAACGCCGGTCGCCGGCTTGCGCCTGGTCATTTCCGGTGGCGGCTGCTCCGGCCTGCAATACGGCATGAAGCTCGAAGCCGAGAAGGCTGACGACGACTGGGAGCTGGAAGTCGAAGGCGTCAAGTTGCTGGTTGACCCGATGACTTTCCCGATGATCGACAACGTCAATATCGACTTCGTCGACACGCTGACCCACACCGGTTTCAAATTCGACAACCCCAACGCCAGCTCGCAGTGTTCCTGCGGCTCTTCATTCTCGGTTTAAGGAGCGCACGCCATGTGGGAATACTCTGACAAGGTTCGCGAACATTTTTTCAACCCGCGCAACTCCGGTCCGCTGGAAGAGGCGAACGGTATCGGTGATGTCGGTTCCATCCAGTGCGGCGACGCACTGCGCCTGATGCTCAAGGTCGAGCCGGAAACCGAGATCATCCTCGACGCCCATTTCCAGACCTTCGGCTGCGGCTCGGCCATCGCTTCCTCTTCCGCGCTGACCGAAATGGTCAAGGGCATGACGCTGGACCAGGCGCTCGAAGTCTCGAACCAGAATATCGCCGACTACCTCGACGGTCTGCCGCCGGAAAAGATGCACTGTTCGGTGATGGGCCGCGAAGCCCTGCAGGCCGCCATCGCCAACTACCGCGGCGAGGAGTGGTCGGATGATCACGAAGAGGGCGCGCTGATCTGCAAGTGTTTCGCCATCGACGCCGTGATGATCGAGGACGTGGTCAAGGCCAACAACCTGAACACGGTCGAGGAAGTGACCTTCTACACCAAGGCGGGTGGCGGTTGCGCGGCTTGCCACGAGGGGATCGAGGAAATTCTCGCCAAGGTCATGGCCGATCGTGCCGGCCCGGGCGAAGTGTCGCCGCCGCCGGCCTGCCCGGCAACGCCGGAAGCCCCGAAGCCGCCGGCCAAGAAGCTGTCGATCGTCGAGAAGATCAAGAAGATCGAGGAAGTGCTTGAGTCGGTCCGCCCGATGCTGCAGCGCGACCATGGTGATGTCGAACTGGCCGACGTGCAGGGCAAGAAGATCTACGTCCATCTGAAGGGAGCCTGCTCCGGTTGCATGATGGAAGCAGCGACCTTGGGCGGCATCCAGCAGAAGATGATCGAAACCCTGGGCGAACTGGTGCAGGTGCTGCCGTCATCGCACATGCCGGCCGAAGTCTGATCCCCAAGCCCCCAATCCCGACAGAAAACGCAAAGGACAGCGCCATGGACCCCATCTATCTGGACAACAACGCCACCACGCGCTGCGACCCTGCAGTGGTGGAAGCCATGCTCCCGTTCTTCACGGAGCATTTCGGCAACGCCTCGTCGATTCATGCCTTCGGCAGCGAAGTCGGCAAGGCCCTGAAGAAGGCCCGGGGCCAGGTGCAGGCGCTGCTCGGCGCCGAACATGACTCGGAAATCATCTTCACTTCCTGCGGCACCGAGTCCGACTCGACCGCCATCCTGTCGGCGCTGAAGGCGCAGCCGGACCGCAATACGGTGATCACCACCGTCGTCGAGCATCCGGCCATCCTGACGCTGTGTGAATGGCTGGAAAAGGAAGGCTACATCGTCCACAAGCTGAAGGTGGACAAGAAGGGACGCATCGACATCGACGAGTACCGTTCCCTGTTGAACGACCGCGTCGCCATCGTTTCGGTGATGTGGGCCAACAACGAAACCGGCACCATCTTCCCGGTCGAGCAGATGGCCGAAATGGCGGCAGCCAAGGGCATCATGTTCCACACCGATGCGGTACAGGCCGTCGGCAAGATCCCCATCGATCTGAAGAACACCAAGATCGACATGCTGTCGCTTTCCGGGCACAAGCTGCACGCCCCGAAAGGGATCGGCGTGCTCTACCTGCGTCGTGGTTGCCGCTTCCGCCCGCTGTTGCGCGGCGGCCATCAGGAACGCGGTCGGCGGGCCGGTACCGAGAATTCGGCCTCCATCGTCGGCCTCGGCATGGCCTGCGAACTGGCCATGCAGCATATGGCCGAGGAGAACACCACGGTCAAGCGCCTGCGCGACAAGCTGGAAACCGGCATCCTGAGCCAGATCACGCATTGCTTCCCAACCGGCGACGTCAGCAACCGGCTGCCCAACACCAGCAATATCGCCTTCGAATATATCGAGGGCGAGGCCATCCTGCTGCTCTTGAACAAAATGGGGATTGCCGGCAGCTCCGGTTCGGCCTGTACCTCCGGCTCGCTGGAACCCTCGCACGTCATGCGCGCCATGGGCATTCCCTATACCGCAGCCCACGGCACCATCCGTTTCTCGCTGTCCCGCTACAACACCGAAGCCGAAGTCGATCGGGTGATCGAGGCCGTACCGCCGATCATCGCCCAACTGCGCAAGCTTTCGCCGTACTGGAACGACAAGGGCCCGGCCACCAATCCGGAGGCAGCGTTCGCCCCGACTTACGCCTGACGGCAAACCGTCTCTCTCTGCAGTAACCTCGGTTAGCCCTGGAAGAAATTCCGGGGCTCTTTTTTGGCACATTTTCAGGACGGATTGGCGCCGGAGATCACCTCGGCTTCTTGTTCTTGAGAATTACCCTGTAAAATCCGCGCTGCAGCTTTTTCGCCGCTTGCCTGATGGCTGGCGGCGATCCTCAAAGCAGCATTCTTGAAGCAGCGCAAACAGTTTGCCGGTGTTCCTGCATACGCTTTGCGCCAAGGTTTGAAAGCGAGCCACGCTTCTCCTTGCTTCAAGCACACGTGCCCGTAGCTCAACTGGATAGAGCAGCTGCCTTCTAAGCAGCAGGTCGGGGGTTCGAGTCCCTCCGGGCACGCCAAACTCTTGTGGCGACATTCCTTGACTCAGTTTTTGCGCTGCGGCGCCATTTTGCCAAATTTTGCCGGGTTTCTATTTGGCATTAAATGTTGGCTGGGGCTGCTGTCTCAGGCAAAATCGGACCTTCGTCTTTATCAGTGATGCCGCTTCAGGGAAGTCGGTAACGAGGGCTAACAAATGATTTTGGTGACAGGCGGGGCTGGCTATATTGGCTCTCATACCGTGGTTGAATTGCTGGCCAGCGGACACGAACTGGTGGTGTTCGACAATTTCTCGAATAGTTCGCCAAAGGTCTTTGAGCGGATCGAGACTATTTCGGGTAAGCGCCCCATTGTGCTTGAGGGCGATATCCGCGATGGCGAATCATTGAAGGCGGTCTTCCGGGATTACCCGATATCGGCGGTGATTCATTTTGCCGGGCTGAAGGCCGTGGGCGAGTCGGTCGAGCAACCGATGCGTTACTACGACAACAATGTCGTTGGCTCCCTGCGCCTGTTTGAAGCGATGGCTGAAGCCAATGTCTTCAATTTGGTCTTCAGTTCTTCGGCAACGGTCTATGGTGATCCGCACACGGTGCCTATCCTTGAGCATTTTCCGTTGCAGGCTACCAACCCGTATGGACGCTCGAAGCTGGTTATCGAAGATATGTTGCGTGACATTGCACGAGCCGATTTGCGCTGGAAAATTGCTCTTCTGCGCTATTTCAATCCGGTCGGCGCTCATGTCAGCGGGCTTATCGGAGAGGACCCGCAGGGCATTCCGAATAATCTGATGCCCTTTGTTGCCCAGGTTGCGATTGGACGGCGTCAGGAGCTGGGGGTTTTTGGTGATGACTACCCGACGATAGATGGAACTGGAGTCAGAGACTACATCCATGTCGTAGATCTGGCGAAAGGCCATCTCGCGGCCTTGGACGCACTGCCATCGCTGAATGGGGCAACTCCGATCAACCTCGGCACCGGGCAGGGCCATAGCGTTCTGGAGGTTGTTGCGGCTTTTGAACGAGCTTCCGGGCGTCCCGTTCCCTATCGTATTGCACCAAGACGGGCCGGTGACGTTGCTGCATGCTATGCCGATCCCTCCTGTGCACAAGAATTACTGGGCTGGTCGGCCATGCATGGCCTTGACTCGATGTGTCAGGATGTTTGGCGCTGGCAGTCAGCGAATCCGCTGGGTTACAACGAATAATTGCAAGAAGCCCTGTGCGGCATGCGGTTGGTGGTGTTGGATATTCTCACCTAACACGATTTTGCTGCCAGTCTGTATTTGGTGATTCAAAAAGGCATGTCGGAATAATTTACAGTGCCCTGGTTGCTTTGCTGCGTTTATTTGGACTTTTGGTTTTATTTTTCATTGAATCAATAGGTTGGATTGGTTTTTGTTGCTTGGTTTGGAATTTGCTTTACTGAGACATGGGACATGCTGCATCGCGTGTTCTTTATGTGAAGTAACTCACAACAACGCGGTTGGATGTTTGTTATCCTTGGTCTAATCAGCAATGGTTGGGGTGAAAGGTGAGGATAGGGTCATGGACGATAAAAAAATCGAACTAGAAAACAATGGAGCCGCTGACCTTGTGTCGGATTCGCCAAGCAAAATTGACAGTGCTCAATCCCGTCGCCGCCTGTTCAGGAAAGGTGCATCGGTTATTGCGGTGACCTTGGTAAGTCGCCCTGTTTTGGCTTGGCACTGCAAGTCGCCCTCGGCTTGGGGGTCTGAACTAATTAATCCGAATACCAGCCTGAAGACAAATGACGGGCACGATTCTTACGCTGATGAGACTTGGACTATTTCAAACTGGGTGTCGAATCAATCGAGAAATAATTTTGGCAAGCCTTGGGCGAAGCTCAAAAGCAAGTTTCCTGCATTGAAAGATAGCTCGACTACGTCTACTGATAGCCAAGGTAGGACCTATTTTGATTTCACCAAGGTAACGGTATTAAAACTATTTACCTCGGTATCTGGCTTGGCCCGGCCGAGTGGTTTGACTGACAGCACGAAAATGACGGAAGTATTGAGTCTAGGTAGCGATCTTCAGAAATATACGATCGTTGCTCAGTTGAACTATATTCTTCTGGCGCCGTTAGGCACTCCGAATGATCTTGATAAGTGCCTGACGCTTCAGGACCTTCAAAGAATGGCAACTGGCTCTTATTCCCCCTCGAATATGGGGAGCGTAACTTGGGGGCCGATGGAGATTAAGGACTATCTGTTCAACAACTGGATTGTCAGGCCTTAATTGTCAGTGCAGTTAGTGATCATTTTCCAAACCGGATGCCGGAAGCGATAATTTTTTTGCAAAGCACGGACTTGATTTTCCGTGTTTTTGAAGACGAGGATCTCGCGGTTGTTTATGATCCTCGCAATGGAAATACCCACTTATTCAGTATTGTCGCTCACGAACTCTACCAACTTCTGGCAAGTGCACCTGCGACCTTGCAGGAACTGAAATTCTCGTTGTTCCAGCGCTTTTCCGACGATGATCAGGATATGATTACCGCCGCTGTTGATGCTGCATTTGTTCAGCTTCAGTGTGCTGACCTGATTGATATAGTAGCCAATTGAAGGTTTCCGAGTTTTCCAAACATGCTCTTTTTGCGACTCTCCGGTGTGGAGAGTTGTGTATAGACATGTCTCCCTTTGTGGTTCGAGTTCGTTCCGATATTTCGGAGTTGGCTGAAGACATTGGCCGGATGTACCAGGATTTCCCTGTTCTTTCCCCAAATTCTTTTGCAGATTTTCATGTCGAAGTTTCCTACGAACGCGGTATTCGGAGATGGGTTAGGCCGCTGGCCCGGTTTTATTTTGACGGCCGTCCGTCTTTCATCCCGCTTCCTGTGCATCAGGCCTTTCCGATGCTCGAATGGGGGATCAACTGGTGTGTGGCTGCCCATAGCCATAGCTTTTTGATAGTTCATGCAGCTGTTATTGAGCGGCAGGGGATGGCCGTGGTTATGCCCGCCCCCCCCGGTTCTGGGAAAAGTACCTTATGTGCCGCGCTGATAAATCGTGGCTGGCGATTATTGTCCGATGAGTTGGCGCTTTATGATTCTAAAAACAAGCAGCTCTACGGTATGGCGCGCCCGGTCAGCTTAAAAAACCAGTCGATCCCGGTGATACAGGCTCATACGCCGGCGGCAGAAATCACGTTACCTGTGCCTGATACGACCAAAGGCACGGTAGCCTTGCTTCGGCCACCATCGGAAAGTGTGCAACAGGTTAAGACTCCGGCCAGACCAACCTGGATAGTTTTGCCACGCTATCAGGCTGATGCGGAGGCTTCCCTTGAGTCGCTGAACAAAGGTAAGGCATTCATGTTGATTGCAGAGCAGTCCTTCAACTACAACGTCCATGGTCGTGAGGGCTTTGAGGCAGTTGGTGACCTTGTTGATAGCTGTGAATGCTTTGAATTTACCTATAGTCGTTTAAGTGATGCCGAGCGTGTTTTTGATGATTTACTGGCCAGTCAGATCAAGGGGTGACAAAGGCGTGCTTGTTCAATGTTTGCGGGATCCCCGGGCGGTTTTGTCGCTGGGGCCCAGTGGCTGGGATCTGCTAATTCGCCAAGGACGTAGGGCGAACTTGCTTGGGAAACTTGCTGTTCTGCTTTCAGATTCAGGCTTGATGGCATTGCTCCCTGCGTCACCGAAGGCGCATCTACTTTCCGCTCTGAAAATGGCTGAGCGTCAGAATTCTGCTATTCATTGGGAGGTGTCTCGTATTTCGGAGGCGTTACGCTCAATCGGTGTGGATATTATTCTTTTGAAGGGGGCTGCCTATGTCTTGGCCGGGCTGCCGTCTTCAAGAGGGCGTACGTTTTCAGACGTGGATATTCTGGTTCGGAAGAGCGAGATTGTCGATGTCGAGAGTGCGTTGATGATTCATGGTTGGCAGGGAAGCCATCATGATGAGTATGACCAGCGGTATTACCGGGAGTGGATGCACGAAATTCCACCGATGTTGCATGTTCGTCGCGGAACAACTATCGACGTTCATCATACGATTTTGCCGGAAACCGCTCGCATTCAAGTCGATACGCAAGCGTTGCTGGATCACCCCTTGCCTGTAGAAGGCTTTCACAATGTTTTCGTTCTCAAACCTATTGACATGGTTTTGCATAGTGCGACCCACTTGTTCCACGAGGGGGAGCTTGACAACGGTTTACGCGATCTTGCGGATTTGGATTCAATGCTGCGTCATTTTGGCGCTGAGCATAGTTTTTGGCTTGGGCTTATCCCAAGGGCCAGAGAATTGGGATTGCACCGCCCTCTGTATTACGCCCTGGTGTTCTCTATGCGTATTTTTAATACCCCATGCCCCAAGAGCATCGTCGCTGAATTGAAGGCAATATCTCCACCATGGCTTGTCAGATGGCTGATGGATGCTTGCTACACGAGGGCATTGCGCCCGAATCATGCTAGTACTCATACCAGAGGTGCATGGTTGGCAAGGAAAGCACTGTACATAAGATCGCATTGGATAAAAATGCCAATGCCGTTGTTGGTCTGGCATTTGTTGCATAAGGCAATAAAAACACCGTCAAAAGAGAGTGAGTTTAATACTCAAAATAGGAAGATTGACGCTCAATAAGTTACTGAGATTCCAGCATGTTTTTTAGATGATTGGCTGGAATGGCATAGCTTATGCCGGAAGGCTGGCTCAAAACAGCTTCTTTTGTGCTCTTGATGAAGACCATGTTAATGATGCCAATGATTTCACCATGCTCAATGTCAAAGACTGGACTGCCACTATTTCCGGGGTAGGCGGTAGCATCAAGCTGAAAAATATTAAATGTTCCACTTTTTATGCGACGGATTACTTTTTCATTGAGTTGCTGTGCGTTCCCTCCTGGCAGCACGATCGGGGTGATTGAGGAAATCATCCCTCGGTGCGTAACCGGTGAGAAGCCGAGAGCTCCTCCGATAGGGAAACCGGTAAAACCGATGAGTTGTCCTTCGCGAACTGAGTCGGAGTTCCTAAGTTTGAGAGCGGGGAGGGCGGAACCCTCGATTCGCAAAATCGCTAAGTCATGATCGCGATCGCGAGACGACAAATAAGCCTGCCTAAGCTGTGAAACTCCGTTGGCATTTTTTACCTGGACCGCAAGTACGGCTGAGTCAGGGTCTGTACTCTCTGGTACAACATGAGCGTTGGTGGCTACCAGGTTTCCATTGCCGATGATGAATCCGGTGCCACGTAGAACAAATTGGGGGCTATTGGTTTTTTTGTAGGTGCCAACAACAACGATCGAAGGTTTTATGTGCTCAATCAAGTCAGCAATTTCAGCGGTAGCGAGTATTGGCTGCATCAAGACAAATGCAAAAAAAAGCCGTTTCGCCGATGAGTTCAGTCTCATCACATTAGCCTGCGTGAAGCAATTTTTTGTAACTCAGGCGAAGGGCCTGTAACGCTTGGATCAAAGGGGTGATCCTCTCGTTTGAATATGTCTCTAATCCGCTTTACGTAGCCTTGAGTTTCTGGATAGGGAGGAATACCTGCGAATCGGTTTACCGCTCCTTCGCCTGCATTGTATGCCGCGGCAACCAGTGTCACATCACCTTTAAAGTAGGCCAATAACCAACGCAGGTAGGCGAGTCCTCCTCGGATATTTTGTTCGGGGTCGAACGGCTTTCTGACGTTGAATCGTTCAGCTGTTTCCGGAATCAGTTGCATTAGGCCTTGCGCATTCTTTGGTGATACGGCAACTGGGTTAAAATTTGATTCAGCACGGATTATTGCCATCGCAAGTCTAGGGTAGACCCCATATTCAGGGGCAAGCTTAAGCACCAGATCCATGACTTTTTTGTGTTCAGGAGTCGCTTTGGCCAAAATGTCATGACCATCGCTATCAAAAAGGCATTCAGGTGCTTTTGAGACTGGGTCGCCCACTTGGCGGAGCATGCGTAGGGAAAGAGGATCCCCTTGTTTTGCCGCCATGCTAAAAAAGTAGGCAGCAGTAGCGTCATCCCGCTGAATACCTCGTCCATTGGCGTACATCCAACCAAGATTGTATTGCGCTTCAACATCGCCAAGGCGTGCAGCCTCGCAGTACAACTGGATGGCTTTTTCGGCATCGCGCTTTACGCCGTCACCGTGTTCATAAGTGCGCCCTTCAAGCCTTAACGCGATAGCGAGCTCTGCATTGCGATTTTCTGCGAATGCCGGCTTGAATATGATGCTACCTAGAACTAAAGCAAACAACACCCAAGGTTTTGAGTTACGGTAAATTAACCTTGGGTGTGTCATGTCATGCTCCCCTAGAGTCGCCAGACGCTTATTCCTGCAGCGCTGAAAGCTGCTGATTCAAACATGCTTTTCACATCGGTGATCACCCCATCTGTCTCTAGTTTAGACAAGAAATCAGCGGTAGCACGTTCTTTGAATTCTTTATGATTTACAGCGGCAACGATGGCAGCCGCTTTGGGAAGATCAGTCCAAGAGACGAGGTCAACACCATACTCATGGTGTGCCTCTTTTACGTCAGCGACCGGGTCATGAACTACAACGCGAGCACCGTAGGATTCGAGTTCCCGGATAACGTCAATGACACGGGAGTTTCGAAGGTCAGGGCAATCTTCTTTAAAGGTTAGACCTAGAATGATGATCGGGCTGTTTTTGATGGGGTGTCCTTTGCGCACCAGTTGCTTGATGGTCTGCTCAGCAACAAATTTTCCCATGCCGTCATTAATTCGACGGCCGGCAAGGATAACCTCAGGGTGATATCCTAATTTTTGTGCTTTATGGGTAAGGTAGTAGGGGTCAACGCCAATACAGTGACCGCCGACCAGGCCTGGTCTGAATGGCAGGAAATTCCACTTGGTTCCAGCCGCTTGCAGGACCTCAAGAGTATCAATGCCAATTCGGTCAAATATTATGGCTAACTCGTTCATCAGTGCAATATTGAGATCGCGTTGAGTGTTCTCAATCACTTTTGCTGCTTCGGCTACTTTGATTGATGATGCCGGAAATACGCCGGCGGTAATTACGCTGGCGTATATCTCCTGAACGGTGGCAAGGGTTTCCGGTGTGTCACCAGAAACGACCTTGACGATCTTGGTTACAGTGCGTTCCTTGTCACCTGGATTGATCCGCTCAGGCGAGTAGCCGACAAAGAAATCCTTTTTCCATTTCTTGCCAGAGTGCTGCTCGATGATAGGAATACAGACTTCTTCCGTAGCCCCGGGATATACGGTCGATTCGAAAACAATGATCGCACCCTCTTTAAGGTTTTGGCCCACTGCACGGGAGGAGCTGACCAAGGGGCTGAAATCCGGCTGGTGGGCATCGTCTACTGGAGTGGGGACTGCAACGATGACAAAGTCAGCTTCTTTCAGCGCAGTTGCATCAGTGCCAACTTCAAGAAAAGTAGCTTCTTTCAGGTCTTGGTTACTGACTTCGCCTGTTGGATCAATGTGCTGTTTATAGCTCGCAATTTTTTCTGCAGATAAATCTATGCCGATAGTACGAAATTTTTTACCAAATTCGACTGCTAACGGGAGTCCGACATAACCAAGTCCAACGACAGCGATTGTTTTCATCTTTGAGCTCTTGGAATAAAGGGAAATAGTTAAAGTTCTTTTTGAAGGCGGGCTACATCAGCTTGCCCTTGGAATTTTTCACCGAGTTTGGCTAGCGCGTTTAGTTCAGCACGTGCCTCCTCTTTTCGTCCTGAACTGATCAGTATCTTTGCTAAATTAAGCTGTATCGCAGCCGCATTAGGGGAAATGACCAACGCCTTGCGCAGAATTTCGATGGCTTTGGCTGTTTCGCCTTTTTCCGCCAGAAGCATCGCCAAGGTGTCCATGAATGGCGGTTGGTTGGGGGCCAATTGATTGGCTTTTTCCGCATACTCCAATGCTTTTGGAGATTTTATTTGTCCCGAAACCCAGGCCAGATTGTTCAGTACGAAAGGGTTGTTGGGTTGTATCTCAAGTACAGCGCGATAGTGCTGAACTGCGCTTGGGTAGTCTTTCCTCGCAGTCGCTACATCACCTAAATGGGAACGGAAGATAGTATCTTTCGGATGCTCTTTTACCCAAGTATTTGAGAATTTTTCTTGTTCAATGGTGTTGCCAGAAGCTAACAGTACTGAGTGAAGTTTTACAGCGAGTTCTGGCGCTGCTCCTTGCTTTATTCCTGCACGATAGGCTGCGATGGCTTCCGGCCAGTGCTTGTTTGATGCATGAATATCACCTTCCAGAATGAAACCGCTCGGCTCCTTGGGGCGCTGCTTTTGCACTTCTCGCGCTAGCGCTAAGGCATCTTCAGGTTTTTTGTTGTCCAGAGCCAACAGGATCAGGCCTCGCTGAGCTTCAAGAAGATCTGGCTTGACTTCAAGAGCCTTGCGCAGACTTTTTGATGCATCATCCTTGTTGGCGTTGGCGATGTGAATTTCAGCCATGCGCATATACGCAACTGGCGAAGCTGGCTGCAGGGCCGCCAGCTTTCCGTAGGTTACCAATGCTTGATTGGAATCGCCTGCAGCTCTTTGCGTGCGGCCTACAGCGTCAAGCAACTCGGGTTTGTCGGGCATCGCTGCCAGCGCATCCTGAGCTGCTGTCTGCGCTTTTTTTGTTTCCTTGCTGCGCAGATAAAACTCGATTAAGGCTAAACGGGGGGCTAGTTCTGCCGGATTGGTTTCAATCGCCTTGTTAATTAGGGCAACAACTTCTTCTGGTTTGCCCCCTGATGCATTTTTAAGATCAGCCAGAGCGATTAGCGCTCCAAGGTTATTGGGATCCGTAGCAAGCACTCTCTCAAAGCGCTTACGGGCATCATCAGGTTTTTTGTCCGCCATATCCATTGCTGCAAGACTGACCGCTGCAGGAAGGAATGCTGGATTGATTGATAGCGATTTTTCAAAACTAATGCGCGCTCCAGCGGGATCATTCTTAGCCAATTGCGTGCGGGCTCGCAAATTGTAGGTGGCTGGATTGTCAGGTTGCTTGCGTTCCAAACTGTCGATGGCCTTGAGAGCCTTGTCCAGTTCATTACGTCGCAAGTAGGTTGCAATTAACGCCAGGTCCGCAGTTATGCCTTTGTCTGATGCCGATATTTTTTCCAGTTCGGTGTAACCGGTATTTATGTCGCCAAGAGCCATATGGGCAATGGCTAGCGATGTTCTCTTCGCTGGGTCGCTAGGATCAAGCTGGTTTGCTTTGGCAAAAAACTCTTCTGCCTTCTTGGCGTCACCGTTCTGGAGGAATGTTTGTCCAGCCAGTGTAAGCAAGGCGGGATCTTTATCGATTCGTCCGAGTGCCGGCGAGAGTGTGGTCATGGCTTTGGCAGCTTGTCCTGTCCGCAAGTAATTCGAGACAAGGAGGCGACGAGCAAGAAGCATGTCCGGCGCCTGTTGCAGTGCCTTGTTCAAATATGACTCAGCTTGTATGTAGGAGCGAAGTTGATATTCGATGGCCCCTGCAATTTGTAGAGCATTCGGATTGTTCGGGGTGAGCCTCAAGAGTTGTTGAGCCAACTCACGAGCGGCTTTGTAGTCCTTCCGCTGATAGGTGAGTTGAGTGTCCAAATAGATAGTCTGCGGATGTTTCGCAGCTATTTTCTTTAGTGCATCAAGTTGCTTGTTTGCATCATCTACTTTCCCTTGCTGCATGAGTATCGAGATAATCGCGGCGTGAGCTGGCAGAAAGTCATTTTTGACTTCCGTTGCCTTGCGATACAGCTCAAGCGATTTTTCCTGATTACCCTGAACCGTAGCGAGCGAGGCATTGAGAAAAAGCGCCTCGTGATTATTGGATGCTTTGGCCAGAACACTGTCGACGATGGCTTGAGCGCCTGCGTAATCGCTGTTCGCAGCTTTTAACCGGGCTTCTGCCAACAACGCTGGTGCGTAATCTGGTTGAGCTGTTAATGCAGCCTTCAATGCTGCAAGAGCGGCCTCTCGATTTCCCTGGACTAGATAAGCTGCGCTCAATGTAGTCTTTAGGTTGGCGGATGGTTCCGTTGAGGAAAGTTCTAGCTTTGAGAATTCATCGGTGATTTTTTTTGCTTGCCCGGTGCCGAGCAAGGCTCTAGCAAGCAAGGGTACGGTTTCTTCTTGCGAGAACTTGAGTTCCAAAGCTTTTCTAAGTTCGACTTCGGCTCCTGCTGCATCGCCGCTTTCAAGCAGGGCTTTACCCAATAGGAAGCGAGCCTCACCGAGATTCGGATTTTGTTGAAGAGCATTTTTAAATTGGATTGCAGCTGCTTTGCTATCGTTCTTGGAAAGATAGTCTCGCCCGGATGCAATAAGCGTTTCCGGCTTGTCGCCACTACAGCCAGCTAAGGCTGTCAGCAAGACCGTCGAGATTGCTGCAGACCGAAAAAGGTTTCTTTTACTCATAATCGTGGTCTCGCTAAAGGTGATTATTTCAGGCCTAGTCTATGCATCAGGTCATACAGAGTAGGGCGGCTGATCCCTAGGATTTCTGATGCTCGCATGAGGTTGCCATTAGCTCGCCCAAGCGCTGTAACAATGGCGCGTCTTTCTGCCTCATCGCGTACACGGCGTAGGTCAATAAACTCACTGTCGTCTTCTGCTGCTTGATTGAGGCCAATGTCTTCGCGCGTAATTTGGGAGCCATCAGCCATAATAACTGAACGTTTTATGCAGTTTTCAAGCTCTCGTACATTGCCTGGCCATGGATGAGCCTCTATTGCCCGAACAGCATCTTCAGTAAGTGCCATGTTGCCGCAATTTTGCTCTGCGGCAAAACGCCTGACAAAGGCATGTGCGAGTAATGCAGGGTCACCCTTGCGTAGCCGGAGCGGGGGGATAGTAATAATTATTTCCGCAAGCCGGTAGTAGAGATCTTCGCGGAAGCGACCTTCTTTTATTAGGGTGTCAAGGTCTTGATGGGTAGCGCAGACAATGCGGACGTCGACAGGAATTTCCTGGCGTCCACCGATACGTTCAATGACCCGCTCCTGAAGGAATCGTAACAATTTGGATTGCAAGGGGAGTGGCAAATCACCGATTTCATCCAGAAACAGGGTGCCGGTATGGGCTGTTTCGATTTTCCCTGGCGTGGTCTTGGCGGCTCCGGTAAATGCCCCCTTTTCGTAACCAAAAAGTTCGCTTTCAAGCAAATTGTCAGGAATGGCTGCGCAATTTATGGCTACAAAGCGCTCTTTTCTTCGTGGCGAACTATCATGCAAGCCTCGCGCCAGAACTTCTTTGCCGGTCCCACTTTCGCCTAGTAAGAGGACAGTTGCATTGCTGTTCGCCACTTTTTCAATGGTACGGCACACACGCAGCATTTCAGCATCACGAGTAATCAACCCGGCAAGAGCAGCAGGATGTTGCATTTCCTGCAGACGCCGGTTTTCCTGCTGAAGGTCAAATAGGCGGAATGCGCGCTCAATCGTTAGCGTAAGTAATTCGGGTTCGAATGGTTTTGCAAAAAAATCATAGGCACCGAGGGCTATTGCACGCAATGCATTGGCCCGGTCATTTTGTCCGGTTAGTACAATTACTTTAGTTTCGGGCGCAGTGGATACGATCTGTTCCAGTAGACGAAATCCCTCGGAGACTGAGTCTGCATCAGGTGGGAGCCCAAGATCCATGGTTACGACAGGTGGACTGTGTCGGTGAATCTGCAGTAGCGCACTTTCACGGTCATCTGCGGTCAACGTTTCAAATTGATCAAAAGACCAGCGCAATTGTTTTTGAAGGGCCGGGTCGTCTTCGACGATAAGTAAAGGGCGGCGCTTTTCGGTGCTCACGAAGCATCCCCTTCTTTCAAGTCGGACTCGGTTCGCAGATCGAAGAGGGGCAAAATCATTGTGATTCTTGTCCCACGGTTTTCTTCACTATCAACCAGCATTTCCCCACCTAGTTCTTTAATGTACTGCGCACTTTCAAAGGCACCAATTCCCATTCCCGATTGTTTAGTGCTTTGAAATGGTTTGAAGAGACGATTTCGGATGAACTCCTGACTCATGCCGTGACCTGTATCACCAACTTCTATGGCAGCCCGGTCTCCTCGTTTTTCCAGGGATATCCAAACCCGACCACTCGGATCGGTGGCATCCAGCGCATTTTGAACTAGATGGCCGATGACCCTTTCGAGGCGCTCTTCGTGGCCGCGAGTGGTTAGCCGCTCATGGAGGCGTATTTCCAATAGTCGACCTTGGTTGATTTTACCGCGTTGTATACGTTCAATGACATCTGGAAGGTTTACGCCACATGGAGTACCCGGTGGCGTTGCCCCTTCTCTTAATTGCATCATAAGTTGACGCATACGCTCGACCGAGTGCTCCACCGTCATCAGCATATCCTGTTGGAACTCGGGATTGTCTCGATGGCGCTCAGCATTACGCAGCATCAAGGACAACTGGGTGACGATATTTTTCAGGTCATGTACAACGAAGGCTGACATCTTGTTGAACGCATCAAATTTCTTTGATTCCAGCAGTGCTTCGGTTGCTTGCATCTTGGCGAGGAAGCCCGCTGCTTGACAGCCGGCCGTGCGTAGCAAATCGTTGACTTCCCAATTGATGTCGATTCGGGTTCGAGAACTTGTCAGGATCACAAAGCCATTGATCTCGGTGCCCACCATTAACGGAACAATAAGCCACGCGTTCGGAATGTTTGACACCCAAGCCGGAATATCGAGCTGACCGTAGCGGCCAGGAAAACAACGGTACTCTTCTAGATTGATGACCCAGCCACTGGTCAAAAGAAATTGGACTAGAGGAGACTCGAAGCCTTCTCTGCTGCTTTCAACAGGAATGTTCCAGCGAGCAGCTTGGCAAAAAATGGTGCGTCCGGAATCGAGTAACCAGAGTCCGCCACCAGGGCTTTCAACCATGTTGGCCAAGCCGCGAACGACTTGCTGTCCCATGGCTTGCGGCGAGTCCTGGGTGGATAGCGTTTGTGTGAAGCGTAGCCATTCCTCTCTGTAATCATAGCGATAGCTGAAAAAGTGCTTGCCGACCAATACGCGCAATTTGGCGCGCATCGATCCGGAAACTACTAAATAACCTAGGCCTAACAGTCCGGCGAACAGCAAACCCAATTGAAGTGCCCGGCCCCAGTCTCCGCCAAAATAGCGAACGTAGTAACCAATGCCGGACATGAATAACAAATACAGACCGGCGATTAGCAGTGTTGCTGAATGAAAGGCGGCTTTTTGTGAGAGGCGGATTTTTGAGGTCCAGTCGCGGCTTCGTAGTGTGGAGGCTATGAAAAGTGGAATGACTAGTGTATTGACAAAGCCACGGACGGCTAAAGCATCAGCATCAATCCGGTTGAACATCAATGCGTCGGAATAAAGATACAAGTCGAAGATGAAAAGACCGCCAAGACCAAGGCAGAGCGGTTTTACGTTCCATCGAGAGTCTTCCGATACGTTGCGGAACAATTGCTCAACCAGGATCAGGCCGAGAAGTATCATCAACAATGCTTGGAAAAGTACTGTCCTGGCCCAATGTTCTATCGAGATCAGGCCAAAACCTATCGCCAGATGCAATGCAATGCCGCTGATGACGGCAACCCAGCAAGCGGGCGTAAGCCACGACGCTATCGTGGGTCGTGTTTTCTCGACGGACTTTTTGTCAAACGCGAGAAGTAGAATCAAAAAGCCATACCAACTTCCGTAGCGAAGAAAGTCGGCGAGGGTGTTGGCCAAAAGAAGGAGGGGGGAGTCGGTAAGCGCAAAGGCGGTGCCTAGGCCTGCCCAGCAAGCCGAAATCAGCATCGTTAACAGCAATGCTCGAGGGCGAGCGCTATGGCGCCATTCTGTGCCAAGTGAAAATAAGTAGGCAGCAAACAGCAGGTAGCCACTTGCTGCAATTCCGAAGCTCCAGGCGATCAGCGATGCCGGTTGGTTTTCCATTGAGAGGTGTTTATGCCAGAGCGCTCTCGCGTCTCGGCGTTGCCTTAGTGAGCACCTTTGCCTGTCAAGACGACACCAACTGTTTCGAATAGAACGACCATGTCAAGGAAAAGAGAGTGGTTCTTAACGTAGTAGAGATCGTATTGCAACTTTTCAGCTGAGTCCTCAACGGTGGCACCATAGTGATAGCGTACTTGTGCCCAGCCAGTGACTCCCGGTTTGACACTATGGCGAACGGCATAAAAAGGAATTTCTTTGGTTAATTGGTCGACAAAAAATGGGCGTTCTGGGCGAGGGCCAACGAGGCTCATGTCGCCTTTTAGAACGCTGAACAGTTGAGGAAGTTCGTCAATGCGTAGTCTTCGGATGAATTTTCCAACCTTGGTGACGCGATCATCCTGCGCCTTGGCCCAGATCGGTTTGCCATCCTTTTCTGCATCACGCCGCATGCTGCGAAACTTGATGACATTAAACAAGCGGCCGTTCAGACCAACCCGCTCTTGGCGATAAAACAATGGGAATCCATTTTCCGCGACGATCAGGATGCCTGTCGCCAGCATTACCGGCATTGCGAGAATAATCAGGATCGAAGCAAAAACAATGTCGAATAAACGTTTGACGACGGTTCGTAGGGTTCCCTGGCGAAACCCATCACCGAAAATAAGCCAGCCAGCATAGAGAGAGTCGAGGCGGATTTGCCCTAGTGTTTGCTCGAAATGGCTGGCCAGATCCATTACGCGTATGCCGTGCAGCTTGCAGTCGAGTAGTTCGCGAAGTGGCATTGATCCGCCACGGCGCTCACTCAGTGCCACCACAATTTCATTGGCTCTCAGAGCAATCGCGGTATCAGTCAGGGTTTTGCTCCGGGAGAGAATCTGTGTCTCCGGGACGACATGCGCCTCCTCGTTCGGGCTGGGAATGAAGCCAATTATTTCGGCGGACGGATCTGATTTGGCGAGGGCGCGCTTGACTGAAAGTGCTTGTGAGCCGGCGCCAAATATCAGTATGCGACGGCTGACGAGTGTGCTGCTATTTCTATGGGAGGCACTGACGCGATTGACCAGCATGCCGAATACCGCAGACATTGCGGATAGCTGAGCAAATTCCCGACTAATGTCGGTTACTGGAAGCAATGCAAAAACCGCATAGGCAAGGGGTACGGCTAAATAGAGCGACAACACAGCTCTTGCTCTGCTTTCGCTGACCGTACGGTTGTGTATCCGCTGATAAAAGCCTAGCCAGCCATTGACGATTAGCACAGTCACGCCAAGGATTGCGGCAAACAGTAGGAGGTGACTGTGATTGATCGGAAGGCCGCTACTGATCCACATGAAGGCAATGAGCATCCCGACAATAATGAATGAGAGGTCAAAGATCATCTGTATCAAGCTGCGCCAACTGAACCAGTGACTAAAGATTTTGACCATTGCTTACCTCCGAACTCATCCCGTAAATGCCAATGCCCTGCAAAATCATTTACCTCTACTTAATGGGCAATGCCTTCTCGTAGATCATGACCACTTCCATCCAGCAAGTCGTCTGAAATAATTCTACGAGTCATGGCACATATTGCCTGTGTACTATTTCACGGCGACTTCACATTCAAACGCTTCATCATCTGGAATGCTTAATGTCATAAAATTGAGGAGTTTCGGACAGCGATTCTGAGCAATATCAGTTATCTGCGGTCGTCGACCCAAAGACGAACAAAGCTGACTATGACGATTGCGCATTGTACTGAGTTCAGTCATTAAAAGCCCTACAACCAAAGTGATAGATCCGCTTGCATTGTGATCTTCTCTGGCTATCAACTCAAATGAAGAGTGGTGTATAACACTGACATCGCCCTTAGGTACTACTTGGCTCCAACGAGGTGTCGCTGATGGCTATTAATCCCGTCAAAGCCTTACGCAGGTTAGTGCATCAAAGCATCCGAAAAATGATTGCTGCATTGCCAAAAGAGGCGAGGTTTGCGGTTTACCGTTCTTTTGTCGATTGCGACCCCGCGCCGAGTGAGCGTCTGCAGTTAAAAATTGCTCAGACAAAGGAAGAGTTGGAAGCCTGCTTTCGACTGCTGCACGACGCGTATGTTGAGAGCGGCTTCATGCAAGCCCAACCTTCTGGGATGAGGGTAACTATTTACCACGCCCTGCCATCGACAACCACTCTGTGCGCGAAATGGGACGGTGAGGTGGTGGGTACCATTTCCCTTATTCGCGAGAGTGCTTTTGGTTTTCCGCTGCAGAAAATTTTTGATCTCAGTGGCGTCCGACAAAACGAAGGAAACCTTGCAGAGGTATCCGCCTTGGCGGTTCACCCAAAGTTTCGCAAGACCGGTGGAGCGATTCTATTTCCACTGATGAAATTCATGTATGAGTACGCCACGCAATACTTCGATACACGCCATTTGTTGATTGCGGTAAACCCCAATCGGATTGAGATGTATGAATCCTTGTTGTTTTTTGAGCGGTTGGTGGCGAATGTGGTCGAAAACTATGATTTCGCGAATGGCGCGCCCGCTGTTGGGGCTTCACTTGATCTGCGGTTTGCTCCGACTGTTTTGGAGCGGGTTTACGCGAAAAAATCGCCGCGTAAAAACCTGCATCAGTATTTCACCAAAATTTGCTTGCCGAACCTGATGCTTCCTAATCGTCGTTATTTCACTACGAACGATCCGGTTTTGACGCCTGAGTTGCTTGATTATTTTTTTAATGTTCGAACTCACGGCTTTGCCAGCCTGGATCAGCGGAAGAGAGTCTTGCTTCACTCGATATATGACTTGCCGAGTTATCGCGACATTCTGCCTGCGCTACCGGATAGCGGAGAAGGGGTGCTGACGCGCCAGCACCAACGGTTCTCTGTTCGTTGTCCCGGGCATCTTCGCCTGGATGAGGCGGGCAGTCGGGAGTGCGAATTCACCGTTCAGGTTATTGAAGTATCTGAATACGGTTTCCAGGCATATGCCAAGGAAGACTTGCCGCTGAATATCTGGAGTTCGGCCACGGTACGCCTTGGGAAGTCGGAGGTGTCAGTGATCAAGGCACTCGCTGTCCGTGATCATGCAAATGGCTTTAACGGGTTTTACGGCTTTCGTGTTGGTGAGCCGGACCTGATCTGGCGGAAATTTGTCAATGCGCTACAAAAAGGGCGTACGCATGAGGATCTCGAGCATGCAACACTCTACCTGGCCTAAACAAGTACTTCAGTAACCTCAGGGTGACCCAGGAAGCGTTGTGGGCTGGCGCTGGCGCCATATGCACCTGACTGAAAAATTACCACGTAGTCGCCAGGCTGGGCTACGGACAGTTCCATCTTGTCCGCTAACAGATCGAGTGGTGTGCACAGCGGGCCAACGACGGAGGCTATTTCCCGATTGCCGGCATTCATTTTGTTGCCGATCGCAACCGGATAGTTTTTCCGGATGACCTGGCCGAAGTTGCCGGAGGCTGAGAGATGGTGGTTCAGCCCGCCGTCCACGACAAGGAAGGTCTGTCCCCGTGAAATCTTGCGGTCAACGACTTGGGTAACATAAATTCCAGCCTCACCGACCAGATAGCGGCCCAGTTCGATGACGATATGAGCTTCCGGCATCTCGGCCTTGGCTCGGCTGGCTAACTGTTCAAGGTTGTCGCCAATTGCATCCAGCTCAAGCGGACGCTCGCCAGGAAAGTAGGGGATACCAAAACCGCCGCCCAAGTTGAGAAATTTGACCGGTGAGGGGGTGTGTTTGGCAAGGTCTAGCGCGAGTTGATAGGATTTTTGTTGCGCCTCGCAGATTGATTCGGCCTTCAGGTTTTGTGACCCTGCAAACAGGTGAAATCCCTCAAACTGCAGATTTGCCTTGCTGATTTCCGATAGTAATTCCGGTATGCATTCTGCGTCGACGCCAAATTGCTTGGGGCCGCCCCCCATTTTCATGCCTGAACCTTTCAGTTCAAAATCTGGATTGACGCGGACAGCAACTCTTGCCGCTAGCGCTAGCTTCTTGGCAATTGAGGCGAGTTCCCTCACTTCCCGGAAAGACTCGATATTGATCAGTACCCCCGCAGCAACTGCCTGCTCCAACTCGGTCTGCCGTTTTCCCGGGCCGGCAAAGCTGATCTCTTGCACAGGTGCGCCGGCATCCAGTGCAATCTTTAACTCTCCGGCAGAGGCTACATCAATGCCATCAACTAAGCCGGCCATGAAACCCACCACCGCTGGCAGAGGGTTTGCCTTCATGGCGTAATGCAGCTTTATCGATGTTGGCAGCGCTTTGCGCAATTGTTCAACACGCATGCGAAGTAGCTGGCGGTCATAAGCATAAAACGGTGTTTGCCCAACCCGGGCTGCAAGTTGTTTTAATGGAATGCCATTTATTACCAACTGATCATTCGCAATTGAAAACTGTTCCATCTGGGTGTGCGTGGGCAGCGGGCGGGCTTGGTTTGACATTCTCTGGAGTTCCAAGGAGAGCTGATCGATGAGCTTGCATTTACTCAGGGGCTTGCGGTCGGATGCGAAGCAAATGTTCGCCAATCTAAGATGCGTTTTTCTCGATCCATGCGGTCGACAGTGTTTTTCGGTCGATTTTCCCGTTGGGGTTGCGTGGCAGTGGGCCTGTGTGAATCTCGATGCCTTGTGGGACCATGTAGGCCGGCATCCGGCTTCGACACTCCATGAGCAGTGCTGTGATATCAAGATGCCCTTGCGGGGGGGCTGTGGCGATTACCTGGATGGCTTGCCCCAAGCGTTCGTCATCCACGCCGAACGCAACGCATTCGCCTACCATCTTGGTCGCATAGAGAATTTCTTCCACTTCAGTCGGGCTGACTCGATAGCCTGAAGTTTTCATCATTTCATCGCGGCGCCCAATGAAGTACAGGAAGCCATCCTCATCCATGCGAACGGTGTCGCCGGAGAAAACGGCAATCTCTGGTAGAACAAGTCCCGCCTCACGGCCCGGTGCGTGGACAGGCAATGGTTTGTAACGTTCGGCGGTTTTTTCTGGATCGTTCCAGTAACCTTGGCCGACCAATGCGCCGCGGTGAACAAGTTCACCCGGCTCGTTTGGTGCACAAGGAAAACCGTCATCGCGGAGCACCAGAATTTCTGCATTTGGGATGGCTTTGCCAATCGAGTCCGGTCGTTTGTCGACTTCACTTGGTGGCAGGTAGGTCGAGCGAAATGCTTCGGTCAGACCGTACATCAAATATGGTTTGGTTTTTGGTAGATGCCGACGTAAGGCTTCCAGCGTCTCGCGTGGCATGCGGCCACCGGTATTGGCAAAGTAGCGCAGGTGTTCGGTCGTTGATTCCGGCCAGGCAAGTTGGGTGAGTTGAATATAAAGCGGCGGCACAGCGGTCAAACCGGTGACCTTTTCACGCTCGATAGCCTTCAGCACATCACGGGGGAGCAGGTAATTCAATAGAACGACCCGCGCGCCGACGTGAAAGGCGGTGGTCAACTGGCTGAAGCCTGCATCAAAGGAGAGCGGGAGGGCGGCAAGTAGTGTGTCGCCAGCGTGATTTTCCAGATAGCTTGAAACGCTTTTTGCGCCGGCCACCATGTTTCGATGGGAAAGTACGACGCCCTTGGGCTTACCAGTGCTGCCTGATGTGTAAAGTATGCTTAATACATCGGTATCAATCAGCCGATGCCCAGCGCGTGCTGGCTGATCAAGTAATTCTCCCCAGCAACAGAGGTTCGGTGTGTCGACGGCTGCAATGGTGTTGGGATGGTCGAGAACGACAACATGACGGAGGTCATGGCAGCTTGGCAATGTTTCCTGCAGCAGCGCAAGTCGTTCGGGGGAGGTCACCAGAATACGAACGTTGCAGTCACGAAGGATGTAAGCAACCTGATCGGCTTTAAGCAGCGGGTTTATTGGCACAAAAACGCCGCCCGCAGCCGGTGTGCCAAAACTGGCGATAACCATTTCAAAGCGTTTCTCAAGGTAGATCGCCACTCGCTCACCGCGCTGGAGACCGATGGCGAGCAGGCCGCTGGCAAAACGATTTACTGCATCCTGCAACTCGGCATAAGAAAGCGTTGATTTGCCGAAGGTGAGCGCCGGCGCGCTCGGAGCACGCTCGGCAGCACGGTAAATTAGTTCGGGAAGAAGTATTGAGTCGCGCATGATGAGTGATTCTGCCATGGGCCAAGGTATGACGATGTGGAGTATCTCACAGTCGAAATGGCATTCTGTGCCTATAATGCTGCGTCTGAAATCTGATGTATCTGGAGCAAGGTTTGAATACCGAAAATGAAGTGCTGTCCCTTCTGGATGAAATTCTAAGTTTGAATGGCCGTTCCGCAGAGTTCTCGCTGAACACCCCTCTGCTGGGGGCAATCCCGGAACTGGATTCGATGGCGGTAGTTGCCTTGATTACCAGCTTCGAAGACCGTTTCGGTTTTACCGTAGATGACGATGAAATTGAGGGCAGTACTTTTGCAACCCTCGGTTCGCTCATTGCGTTTGTCGACGCCAAACTGGCTTCCTGAAAGCTGTTCTGGCTTGCGTGTTTCGCAAGCTGAAGCATGAAGGTTTTCACAGTTGGTGTTGGTGTTTTGCTGTGGCCAATTTTTGCCGGTATTTGAAGCGCAGGGTCTGACTTTGGTGGGGGGCGCTTCTTTTGAGCTGAGTTGAGATGCCCGGGAAAAATATTCTCCTGCTCCGTGTGGTGATGTTCTGCGTGGGGGCTGTTTCAGTCCTCGCAGCAGCTTTTTTGCTTTTGCATCACCCTATGCGGAGCGATTGGCTTTTGGGCAGCCTTTGTTTCGCTGCTTTTTTTACGGCTGCGCTTTACCCCCCCCTCGTTTTTTTCCTAGTTCCGACGCTGCTCCCGGTGGTTGATCTCGCTCCATGGACTGGGTGGATCACTTTTGAGGAGTTTGACCTCCTTGTGCTCCTTCTTCTTGGCGGGGCATACCTTCGGCATGCCCTGACATTTCCCTGGCTCATCGGGAAAAATCATCGACTGAAGGTCTCCTGGGGCACCTTGTTGCTCCTTGCCATGTTGGGGTCAGTGCTGATTTCGCTGTTCCGCGGCCTAGCGGAAAGCGGCGGATTCAGCTTTTCCTGGTTTCATGGCTACTATCAGTCGATGAACAGTATTCGGTTGGCAAAGCCTTTCCTGCTGGCTGTTTTGCTGCTGCCACTTTGTCTGGTTCTTCGGCCTCAAGAAAAGAAAGGGGTTAGCTGTTTTTCCTTGCTGGGGCTGGGGCTGGGGATGACGGCCGGTCTTTGTCTTGTTTCACTCGCAACGATCTGGGAGCGCGTGGCCTTCCTTGGTTTGCTCGACTTTTCTTCGGATTATCGAACGACCGCCTTATTCTGGGAAATGCATGTAGGCGGTGCCGCACTTGATGGTTTTCTGGCCTTGACAGTGCCTTTTGCCGCTCGGGAGTTGATTTTCGCCAAATCGCGTTGGCACCTTGCATTCGTGCTGGCAGCCCTTGCTTTGGCCTCTTATGCCTGCCTGACGACTTTTTCGCGAGGTGTCTACGCTGCAATTCCGATTGCCTTGGGGCTAAGTATCTGGCTCTCGATGCGCGAGATTGGATCCGCTAATTTGCTCTTGCCCGTCAAGAAAAGTGCTCTTGCTGTCGCACTTTTTGGCATGGCCCTATTCACCATTGCTGCTTATTGGGTATTTGAGACTTCTGGTTATCGGGGAATGTTTGTATTTCTGGTGGCTAGCGGGCTCTTTTATCCCGTAGGTCTTGCACTGGCTTCAGTTTCCAGTGCTACTTGGTGGCGCGGGATATCTCTGGGGCTACTGTCATCGATGATTGGCTTAGCTCTGGCCATCAGTGTGCCGAAAGGTGCTTATCTGGTTTTTGCCGTTTCGGCATTGTTGACCGCAGGAAGTCTTATTGGGAGACGTCAGAGGGTCTCCGCAATTGCCCAAGGCTTGCTCATTCCTGCCTATGTTTCGATGCTAAGTAGTGGTGTGCTGGTCGCCTGGCATTGGGGCGGGAATGAAGCTATTGCAAGCATGGCTATATCTTGCACGATTTTGCTTTGTGGGATTTTCGTCGCTAGTCGCCGGACTCTACCGCAGTGTGGTTTTCGCTCACAGTTGTCGATTGCCGTTGTGCTGGCATTACTGGCGGCGGTCGTCGCAATTTTTTCTGGTGGGCGATACATGGCTGATCGCTTTTCGACAACGAACAAGGATCTGGATTATCGTCTGCAGCACTGGGAGACCGGGCTTGGCCAACTTCAAGGCGCCGATTGGTGGTTGGGTAAAGGTCTCGGGCGAGTTCCGGCAACATACTTCTTTGCTGCGCCCCAAAGCGAGTATCCCGGCGGTTTCCATTTGCAATCCGATTCCTCCGGGAATACATATTTACGCCTCGTCGGTGGGCGTCATATTAATGGATGGGGTGAGGTCTTTCGGGTAACGCAGCGCATCAGGCCGGAACCGGGCGTGTACCGGGTTCAATTCAACGTTCGAGCGGAAAAAGATGTCATTTTTGTTTTCGAGGTCTGCGCCAAGCATTTGCTTTATCAAGGCCGGTGTGTTGCTCGTCAGGTGGAAGTAAAAGGAGAGGGCGGCACGTGGCAACGGATGGAGGTTGAACTGCAGGGTGACTTGCCGGGCGGTGGGGCGTGGTATGCCCCGGAGCTAGTGGTTTTTTCTATTGCAATGCTCTCCAGAGGCGGAGTTGCTGATTTTGACAACTTGGCTTTACAAAACAACGGCATGGAATTGCTTGCCAATGGCAATTTCGACAGTGAACTGACACGCTGGTTTTCATCGTCAGACAAATATCATATGCCGTGGCATATGAAGAACGTTTTCCTGCACATCCTGTTCGAGCAGGGAGGGCTAGGGTTGGTCGTATTGTTGGTGATGTTGGCATCCGCATTTTTCCGCCTGGTCTGGGGAAAGGCGGCGAGCCATCCGCTTGCCCCTGCTGTGGCAGGGGGACTTGCCGGCTTCTGTATTGTAGGTGTTTTCGACAGCCTGCTTGATGTTCCCAGGGTGGCGACGCTCTTTTACTTGTTGCTGCTACTGGGGCTTTTTATCCGGCGCCCAAATAGCGAGCATTAAGTCCTTCATGTTTCACAACTGCCGCATAAAGATGATCCAGATAGGTGAGAAAGTTTCTCAGTAGAGAGTCTGAATGCGTGATGCCAATAATTGCCAAGGAATCATTTCCAATGAGCGCTGATAAAAAAACACTATTAACAGGTCATCCCAAATTCTCCGCAGGCGCGTTTGCCGGTCTTGCTCACACGGAGGGGGATCTGGCTGCTTGGGAAAAGCTCTTTGCGACACATGGCGCCAGCGGAGTGAAGGACGTTGCTGGAGATTTCGCCGTCGGCCTCACGGATGGCAATGGGCGTACGATCCTTGCGGTCGACCGTTTCGCTGTACGCAGCCTGTGTTATCGGGTGGCGGGGGGGGGGATTTATTTTGCCTCGAGAGCGGATGAGTTGGCCGATGTTGATACAGAAATTGATGCTCAAGCGATCTTCGACTATCTATATTTTCACGTTATTCCTTCCCCTAGAACCATCTTCAAGAATGTCTACCGCCTACCGCCTGGGCACTACGCCGTTTTCGAGAATGGTCAGCTGGGACTTGGACGTTATTGGACACCTGATTTCCAGGAAGAAAAAAAGGCTTCATTTGACCAGCTTCGCACTGAGTTCAGGCATCTATTGGCAGAGGGGGTGCGTCGCCAATTGGACGGGAGCAAACCCGCCTGCTTTCTCAGTGGCGGAACAGATAGCTCCACCGTGGCGGGAATGATCGGGCAGGTCTCAGGGCAAGCTGCTGCCACCTATTCAATCGGTTTTGATGCCGAAGGCTACGATGAAATGGAGTATGCCCGCATAGCCGCCCGCCATTTCCATACTGATCACCATGAGTACTACGTGACGCCGGCTGACCTCGTGCGAAGTATCCCGGATGTCGCGCGCTTTTATGATCAGCCATTTGGTAACTCATCGGCTTTGCCAGCCTACTACTGTGCAAAAATGGCTCAGGAGGATGGGGTTACACGCATACTTGCCGGCGATGGTGGTGATGAGCTTTTCGGTGGCAATACACGTTATGCCAAGCAAAAGGTATTCGGTTTCTACGATCAGCTTCCGTCGGCACTGCGCCATACTTTGCTCGAGCCGCTGCTGCTCGGATCGCCGTTAGGAAAACTGCCTCTGTTGAGCAAAGGCGCGAGTTATATCCGCCAAGCAAAGGTGCCGCTACCTGACCGGACCCAGACCTACAACCTGCTATTCCGTTTTGGCGTTCATGATGTGTTTACCGCAGACTTTCTGGAAGGGGTCGACCAGGCAGAGCCTGTTGAGCAGCAGAGAGCTATTTGGGCTGAAACAGGGTCTGCCGTGCAAACAAATAAGGAATTGGCGTTTGACTGGCGATACACGCTGGCAGAGTGTGATCTGCCTAAAGTCGTTGGTACGGCCATGCTGGCCGGAATTGACGTTGGCTTTCCCATGCTTGATGCAGACTTGCTTGCCTTCTCAATGCGCCTACCTACCGAATATAAATTGAAAGGTTTGAAACTTCGCTGGTTCTTCAAGGAGGCTTTACGCGGCTTTCTCCCTGATGAAATTCTTACCAAGAAAAAGCAGGGGTTTGGGCTTCCGTTCGGTGTCTGGGTCACCCAGAACAACGAGTTAAGAGATTTGGCGGAAAACTCTGTCAGGGCCTTGGCGGAGCGAAAAATCTTTAAGTCGGAGTTTGTCGATCAGATATTCAAGCATTTGCGCGAACATCCTGGCTACTATGGAGAGATGATTTGGATTTCCATCATGCTTGAGCAATGGTTACGCGGGCATGATGACAAGTGCTCTGGTAGAAATAGCAGTTAATGCCAATAACGAGGTCCTACATGTCCAAATTATTTTCACTTGTTTTTCTGGTGCTTGCATCCGTAAGTGTTTCATCCAATGCTGCCGTCGAGGACTGCGGCGAGTTGAAAAACTACGGCGATATTGGGCCTTGGGATTACTCTGACCCATCAAGTTCAGCCTCTACCGGAGCAGACCCGATGGGGCGAATCAAGCGAGTTGAAAATGTCCATTTTAATTCGGATGTTAGGAGCTTAAACAGAAAACGGTATTCCATCGATCAATTGACCGCGGAGATTCACTATACACTCCGCATGTTCCCAAATCATACAGAGGCTTTGGTTTCTGTTTCCCGGCTGGAAAAAATGGCTGGTGGAAAGCTGCCTCAAACTTCAGCAACGATTTACACACCAAGGTTGTCAGCTTACTGCTTTTTTGATCGGGCCATACGGTTTAAGGAAAACGATAAGAATGTTCGTTTTGCCTACGCTATCCATTTGCATCAAAATGGAAAGTTTAAAGAGGCTTTGGAACAATATCTGCTAGCAGAGTCGCAGTGGGAAGATAATCGTTATTTCCAGTACAATCTTGGGCTGTTATATGCTGATATGAGAAACTGGGAAAAGGCTGTCGATTACGCGCAGCGAGCTTACAGCTATGGGGTAACCTTTCCGTCTCTGCGGCAAAGAATAGAAAAATCTGGGTATAAGTTAAACATACCAACGCCAAGCATTGGCAATGGTTTGAGTGAGTCGGAGAGTAATCAGGAGGAAAAAAATATTGGGGGTGGAGGTTTGAAATAAATTTAGTAGTCTTAATTTTTATCTGTTTTTTATAGAACTGGCTATTGTGGTTATTTCTGTATATAGCGGATGTTTGCTGGAGTAGATGGCTAAAATCCAACCGAGTGTTGATGAAATCATGCAGCCGATTACAATAATAAAATTTCCGGATTCGCTAGCAATTGTTTTAAATAAAAAGCAGGCGACTCCTGCACAAGTTGCAATGTATGCGGATGAGCTCATGGATATAGCCAACTCTTTCCATGAGAATCCGGTTAGTTTTCTTAGTGTGCGAATGACATAAGCCGCAATCAATAAGTCCCCAAATGCCATGGCTAGAGCTACATGGCTAAGAGAGTAAAAACATGCAATGAGCACCAGCAAGAGCTTCGCTGGTTGCCCAAATAGTTGGAAACGTAATGAGTATTTCGTTTCCCCCAAGCCAGCTACTGCTGAGCCTCCCACCACGGCGATGCTTAATCCAAGCATACCCATGCAGAGAATGCGGGCAGGTTGAATGCTTGCTAGCCATTGATTTCCATATAGAAACATCACTACAGAATCCATCGCTACAAAAAGAGACGAGAAGATTGGGAAGGTTAGAGCCGATACGTTATTGATTGTCTTGATGAATTTTTTGCCAATGTCCTGCTGTTCTCGATGGCTTTGGGCAAAATGCGGCATAAGCACAGGGGCCAAACCTTCCATAATGGTCCGATATATCAATCCAACCACCCCTTGGGCTCGCCCTAAAAAAGCGGTGCTTTCAAGGCCCATGGTCTTTCCGACAATTAGTTCTGGCCCACTTATGCCTGACTCCCAAAGCAAGGAAGCGCCACTAAAGCGCCCCCCTGTTTTTAAAATATGGAGCCAGTCGACAAAGTGCGGACGCAAACTTATTTTGCTATCAGAAAAATAAATTGTCGTTAATACTGTTGTTATGGTGCTAAATACACCCGCCCAAGCAAGGCTGACAAAGCCGAAGTCCAATAAGCATAAAGAAACAGAAGCCAACGCATGAACAATGGCTGCGCTGATGTTTATCTTTAATAAACAGTCAAACCGCATCTCTCGTCTTAGTAAGGCCGATGACAAAGCCCCAAAGGGTAGTATCAGAAAGTTTAACGATAGAACTATTATTACTTTGCTTACCCCCGGTTCTGAATAATATGATGCTGCATATCCATTAACCGACCACAATATAATTGCCAGACTCCAACTTGTCGCGAAAAGCAGACTCTGTGCTGTTTGGAGTCTATCTTTGCTTAGGTTTCGTTCCTGAATAACATAGTTTGAAATCCCAATGTCCCGGAATATATGTGAGAAAGATAGAAAAATGCTGCCGATTGAAAATATCCCAAACTCGGCGGGGGTGAGTAACCGCGCAATAATTATCGATGTGCAAAACTGAATTGCAAAAATTATATATTTTTCGCCAACTGAAAATAATATCGATTTCTTGAAGCTGCTCATTCGGTTTTAAGCTGCCTCTGTCTTTCTGACTGGGAATATGGCTTTAATGGCATGGAGTAAGTGTTTTCCTGATTTTGACCATTTCCATGCATTAATGTAAGCGTTTATTGATTTTTTTCGTATTTTCTTGCATCGATACATCCATCCCAGATCATCGTAGTAGCTTGATATTCGATTAGCCAAGAGTTTTTTTTCTTGTTGGTTTATTTTGTCTGATATTCTAATGAAATTATATTCCATTAGAATAAGTGCGTCCTCTTGGACTTTTATCTGATTGCGAGTGATGTTTGTGCCGTGCTGTCGATAACTGGCTAGCGATTCATCCAAATAAATCATCTGGCCAGAAAGACCTAGCCTTATCCACAAATCAGTGTCGTCGCAAACTTGGAAGCGTGTATCAAATGATAAATTATTGCGGCCAAATCGTTCGATCGCAATCATTATCGATATGGTGTGAATGGCTGCATATTTTATGCTTTGAAATGCAAAGAACCTTATGTTGCATATGTATTTTGATGTGCCAATGCCTTGTAAATATTGATTGGCCTCTACAGTGAAATTATCAAGGTATTTGTTCAGGAAATTTCCGTGCTCGTCTACCAAGTCAATATCGTGAAAGGCTGCTATGCATTCGGGGTTTTGAATTAAAATGCTTAAAAGATATTCAATTTTTTTTGGGTGGTAATAGTCGTCATGATCAAGAAAGCATACAAATTCGCCAGTGATATATTCAAGTCCCGTGTTCTTGGTGATTGCCGGGCGTCCACCACGTTGTTTTCTTTGTATGAGGCGGATGCGCTGATCGCGTGCTATATATTCATTGATTAAAGCAACGGTACCATCAGTTGAACAGTCGTCCACTAAAATTAACTCAATATTTTTGTAAGTCTGATTGAGTACCGAATCGATGGTGCATGACAAATATCGAACACTGTTAAAACAGGCGATAACTACTGAAACAAGAGGTAGATCTGGCATGGTTATATTTTCGTCAGCTAATACTGATCAGGCTACAGTCGGGTTTTCGGTGATTTTTCTAAAAATTCTCAAATAGCCTTCAAGCATAGATTTCGCTGAGAATTGATTGGAGACACGTTGCTGTAAATTTATGCCTCTTTTTTTTGCCCGATCGGGTGAGCGCAATGTCTCTGATATAGCTGCCGTCAATTCATCGATATTTCCATTGTTGAATAGCAAGCCAAAATCAGAGGAGGGAATTATTTCTGGTATTCCGCCAACTCTAGTTGCTATAACAGGGGTTTGACATGCGCCCGCCTCTATCAACACCAAGCCAAAAGACTCATATTTTGCAGTATGCACGAGGCAATTTGTGTTGCGCATCAACGATGCAATTTGATTCTGAGGCTTGTTTTCCAAGAAGGTTACACGAGTTTCGATGTTTAGCTTATTGACGAGTTCTTTTAAGTGCTTGAGCCAACTGCCGTTGTCGGTTCCGCCAACACAAACAATGTTGAGCTCTGGATATTCCGTGGCTATGCGCGCAAAGGCGGTTAAAAAAATATCTTGCGCCTTGATCGGAACATAATTTCCTACATTTAATAAGTAGGGCGTATCTATATGCGGCGGGGTAGGAGCGCTATTACGAGTGAAATTTTCAGAATCAATACCATTGTGAATGACATCTACGGGCTGATAGAAGAACTTAAGTTCTTCTATCCGGTTGGCCAGCGCCGCTGAGCAGGCTGTAATTGCATTAGTTTGTTTGGCAATTATTTTCCATCGCGGACTATCGGTGGCTATCGCACTTACATCGGACCCGTGGAAGGAGAGCACGAGTTTCCCCTTCCATAGTCCAAAAAACTTAAGCAAAGCCAGTGGATAAGCATTTAATGTCGGAAAATGAACGTTGACCGTAGTGATATTGTGTATTCGCAGGTCGTGTTGTGCGCTAATAAGGCGACGCAGCAAAGTAAGGATGTATCTGAAGGGGAGGTGACCGTGAGCAGAGGGGGGGGCTGGCAGATTCAAATGAAGAAATCGCCTGCCTTGCTCATCAGTTCTTTCGCCGCGGTCTATCCAGTCTTGAATGCCAATACTCGCCACGCCGGGAAAGCGGTTTTCCATCCCGCGCCATAGACGTTCGACAACAACGTCCACTCCACCCAGCATGTCGAACTCCCAGGGAAGATATAGAAGCAATTTCCCCGGTTTGTCTTTCGCCATTTTAGTCATCTCTATCGGGACGAGCGGTCAAGCCATAACGGGTTGGGCTTGAGTTCGCGATATCCATCATCAATGCATCTGCATAAAACTTTGTCGCCCAGTTTGGGTATTGCCATGGGTGATAGCCGCCGTTGATCGGGTGAGATCCTTTTATTCCACCGACGGTGTCTTTGTTCGGTCCGAGTAGTTGTTGGGTTTTTTTGACAAACGCTAGAACTTTTGTAGTGGCTTCCCGATACTTGTGGTCACCGGTTGTTTTGAATAGGCGTCCCCAATTGATGCCGAGTTGGCAATCTCCTGTCAGGCAAGACCAGGTAACTGTTGGTTGCCAATTCTTATTGAAGCGTCCGGGGAGTCTGCCATCGGGTGGGAGTGCAGTGAGCATCGCGTCGCCAATAGTACGTGCGGCGACAATCAAATCTTCCCGTTCTGCAGCTATGCCAATTTCGAGCAGCCCACGCATCGCGTAAGCAATTGTGTGGGTGAATGGTTGGGTGCTGTCCTGAAGGCAGTTCTCGGCCAGCCAGCCTCGTTCATTGCGTTGACTCATTGCCCAATCGGCATTTTTTAAGGCTGCGTTGAGATAGCGGCGATCACCGGTAATATCGAATACGCGAGCCAGGCTCCAAGCCGAGCGGGTGTTGTAGGTATTGATCTGCTTGCCGGTCATCGGGGAACCGAATTTTCGCCAGCATCCATCGTTATCCATGACTTCGATTAACCAATCGGCAGCTCTTACCGCCGCCTGGCGATAGCGCTCATCACCTTCTTCTTCAAATGCGCGAACCCAGCCAAAGATCACTTGTCCGGTGTTGAAGATAGTTGGCTGATCGGAGTCGCCTAGTGCACCAGCCAGAACGCCTCCGCTTGCGTGCTGAATCTCGATTTCCCAATCAGCCATCCTGCGTGCACGGGTTCGGGCATCATCATCGCCGGAAAGTGCCGCATAGCGATAGAAGGTGGGGATGATGTAGCCGGTTGTTTCCGGGTACGAAGGGGCCCAGCGCTGATAGCGAACCAGATAGGTTTGAGCGACACCGCTATTACCGGTGACATCCTGTGCATGCTTTAACCAAGCGATGGCTGCATCGAGGTGGATTCGATTGTCGGTGGGGGAGGTGAGTCCAAGCCCAAGCCGATCTTTCAAAATGAGGTGTTTCAGGTGGATGGTTTCGGCGATTCCCATACGCTTTCCTAGGAGATGAATGAGTTGGCCATTCAGGGGTGGTCAAAGAAATGAGTGCCTTCAAGGGCAAGTTTCTGAGCACCTGTCAGCAAGGCTTGAGCACGTATCCAAACCAGCGCGGTGTTGCCGATGCGTCCCCTGTGCAATGCCTGGCTACTCTCCAACTGCGCGATGAGTCGTTCCTCACGGCGTTGTTTATTGGCCAATGGGGAAATTACACGTAGCCACTGTGTGCTTTCGTTGCCGTCATAGTCGACTACCTTGCCAGCGAGCAGTTCGGGTTCATACAGCGGAGTCGGCAAGCTATCTACTAGGTGGTCTTCAACGAAATGGGTGAAGGTGAACGTGGAGAATGGGGCATCGAAGCCGAGGATTAAGGCGTTCCGCTCAAGTAGTTTGGAAAATGGAGATTGGGGGCCGAATGGGCGGTCAGTATCTTGATGCCCTGAAATGAAATCTTGCGCATCCTTTCCCCAGGCCAGCAAAGGGTGTGTCGCACTAAGGCTGCGGTGGACCCCTTCTGAACGGCGAAATACCTCGGAGACCAAGCCCATCATCGATGGGCTGCGGCGAACATTCATCGGTTTGCCTTTTGCCAACCATTCCGCCGAACTCATGTTGTGATATGGCATTGAAGTCATGACCAGCAGGCCATTATTGCCCACCGCAGTTTTTAGGGCCTTGATCAGATCGGCAGGCTTGTCGCGAAAACCATTGTGCTGATGCCATGACGAGTGAACGACCAAGGTTGTTCCCGATTCGAGTCCACATTTTCGAATTTGACGGACAACCTCCTCCGAACCATAAGCCCAGATGGTTTTTGTTAGAAGATCCTTGGTCAGGTGTTTTAGTCTGGGAATCATCAGCAGCCTTGAGTCAGAGTATGACTGGCGGCAACTTCATCAAGCAGGACAGCCAAACGTCGGGTAATTTCGCGGCGGTCAAACTGACTCAGGTACTCGTTATCGGCTTCCATTTTTTCCGGTACCGGTCGTGCCAGCCATTCACGCAGCATGGCTTCGCAGGCATCAATCGATTCTGCCGGAACGGCCTTGCCCAGACCAGCACGCTCAATGATTTGCTGAGTGGCACCGGGGTCGCACAAGGCGAAAATAGGACGACGGGCAGCGACGTATTCGAACAGTTTCCCTGGAATCACCCCGTCGGATGTTTCGCCAGTATCAACAATCAATAACAGGTAGTCACAATTGATCTGCGCGTCCATGGCCGCGTCGTAACTAACGTCTCCCGCAAAGTCGTAAAGGTGGGCGATGCCATGGCGGGTCAGTATTTCGTCGTAGCGTGCCCGGATATCTGCTTCTACACCACCAAGTATGCGGACCCGGATGTTTTCTATTTGCCCTGGGTCTGTTTTATGGATTCGCCCCAAGGCCTCGGCAAAGGCATAGCCTCGCCTGTTCTTGAAGAGTCGGCCGGTATAAACAAACTCAATCGTTCCTTGCCCAAGTTGTCGGGTGCGTTCGCGATTACCGTAAATGTCTGTGTCGTACCCGTTGGTTAGTGTTTCCCACCTGGCTTTGATGAGTGGGTGGAGGCGTCGCATATAAGCCGTTTTCGGCTCGGAGACGGTAACGATGACATCTGCCGCCTTTAGCAGCCGCTTTTCTATTCTGAGTTCGAGACGTTTTCTCCACTCAGGCAGCCATTCTCGCAAGACATCGCCAAACCAAAGATCCCGGTAGTCCACGATCCAGGGCAGGCCTGTTGCTTTGCGCAGGTCATGTCCGACGTAAGCGCTGGAGAATGGAGGAAGCGTGGTGTAGATCGCATCAATTTTGCGTGCGGCGCAAATCTTGATGCACTCTGCGGTGGCTGCTCGTGCCCACGGCAGGTAGTTGTCCGGTACGTGAACAAAAGTTCTTAGTAGTTTGCGAACAATCCCGTGTGCCCAATCGAGCAGGTTTGACTGAGGCGACGAGGCTGAAGTTTTTTCAGGAGGGCGACTTGCTGGAGTTGTTGGCTCCTTGGTCTGCGATACATCTCGCTTACGGCCTAGTAGGAGTTTTGCAAAGTCAGCAATTTTAGCTTCAATATCCGGGAGAGGAAGCCGAATGACCTCCACGCCTTCGGTTATTTCATCAAGCAGTTTGGGATCGAAATTTGGCTCTTGGCCAGATGGCGCTAGGGTGACGACCACAGCTTCCCAGCCATGAGCGCGCAGTTGCTCGACGAACTTGACGGTCCTGATGCGGCCAATGGTCTTCAGTGGCGGAAATTCTCCGGCAATCACCAACAGGGTTCGAGGGGGGGGGTTATGCATGAGAATGAATTAGGTTGCCAAACTATTACAAAGGGAATGAAATTGGGCGGCACGAGTGGTCCAACTATTTGCTCTGGCATGAGCGAGTCCGGCTTGCCCCATTTGCATTCGGAGTTGGTCATCCTCGAGCAGGCGGTTGGTCGCTTCGGCAATTTGGTGAACTGAGTTCCCATCAACCAGCAAGCCTGTTTCACCATTTTTTATTGCTTCTACCGCACCACCTGCACGGCCGCCGATTACAGCACGGCCGCAAGCATTGGCTTCCAGGAAGACCAGTCCGAAGCCTTCTGTATCACCATCAGGCATGGTCCGGTTGGGCATGATGAAGAATTCGGCGCAGCGATAGGCTGAAATCAGGTCACTTTCAGACAAGGGCCCCGTCAAGGTGACTGCTTGTTGTAAGCCGTTTTCTACGATCAGTGCTTCCAGTTCTTTTCTTTGGGGGCCTGCACCGATGAGAAGCAGGTGGGCATCCGGATGTTCGGTCAGGACAGAATGCCAGGCGCGTATTGTCTGATCAAAACCTTTCCGAGGAATCAGTCGCCCAATACTGACAACGATGCGTTTTCCAACAAGGTTCCGACGCTGGAGAAAGGAATGGTCGATACATCCGGGAGAGAAGCGTGTGGTATCTACGGCGTTCTCGATCAGATGAACCCGATTGGATGCCAAGCCCAATGCCAATAAGGCATTTCTGGTAAAACTGCTGACTGCAACAATGGCGTCTGCCCGAGCCAAATACTTGAAGCGTTTGTTGCCAAAGGATCCGGCATCAAATCGCGTCGTGATCTCTTCGCCATGAATGTAATAGATCAGACGGCAGCCTGTTAAATGACGGCAAAGCTCACCCAGCCAAGCAGATGAGTTGAGTTCGCCAATACACAAGACACCCACGTTATATTGCTTGATCAGTTGCAGCGTCTTTTGAACGAGACGCCATGCAATTGGAAAGTCGATGCTGAGTAAGCGCCAAGCAGAAATCAGTTTGTTGGCTGGCGGTGGCAAAATCGGTGGGCGTAACAGTTCAAGGCGGTGAACCGGATAGCAACAAGCTTTGTCGTGTTCTTCCCAGCCAGTGATGGGTTCGTTCCGGTCGTAGTTGTGGCGGGCCGCAAGAGCAATCATCGTATGCGGTGGAGAAAGTCGGCAAAGGCTTGCATACACGTTTGCCGAACCGCCATGGATCGGGGCAAAAATGTTGGCGACAAGTAAACAAGACTTTGCAGTGGCGGTATTCATGGTGGTTGGTCTTGGCTCAGTTAACTCGCTTTGACTGCCGCATCGTATGCTCAAGATCACTAAGAAGGCTTGGTAATAGATCACGAATCAACGCCGCAAGGGCCGGGCTTGCCTCCTCCTCCGTATGGGCAGATACCGATATTACGATGGCAGCACCATCGTCACCATGGCCGCGCAGCAGGTTGAATGCCTGAAAAAGTTTTGAGTGGACTTCGCTTTGCGTTATGTAACCGCCAACCCAATACAGGGTTGTGGCCAGCGCAACCGTGTCAGCATGAGTGTACTTTTCCGTCTTCAGGTTAGGTAGCAGGCTGCTTATTGAATGTAGCTTTCTGTTTCCTCGCCATTCCCAGGTTTTTGAAGATTCAATTTGGCTTTTAACATTGACCAGTTCTTGGCCTTGCTTTTGATTGCGGTAATAGGCGAGGTAAATCCTTGCAACCCCACCCGCATAAAGATAATCGCCCTGATGAATTGCTGTGGCACCTAGAAAAGATGGTTCAAGCATTGCCAATCCAGGCTCAACTTTGGGAAGCTTGCCCAGTGACTGGGATAAATCAAGTTGCAGCGGTAATTGCTCAATTGATGCGTGATTGACCATGTTGTCGGCCCCGAGGCGCCAACCGAATGCTATCGCTGATGATAAGAGTGCGGTGGCGATGATGCGGGGAAGGGGGGGCTGACTGACTTGGGGCGTCTCGTCAATTACAGGAGGTGTGTCACGCCAGCGGTCTCCGATCATGAAGGCGGTTATAACGACGACGCCGAATATGACCCAGCCAAATGCAAGATGCGATAGACCAAGGCCCCATTGGTTGTCCGTAAGGTGGGCAATCAAGACAATGGCGTAGGCGCGCAGCCAGTTGGCAAAGAGCGAAAGGAGAACCATCGCCGCGATAAAGATAAGGCGTTTATACCAGCGCTGATAAGTCAGATAGGCAAAGATCGACCCGACAAAAAATGATGTAAAGAGGTAACGAATCCCAGAACACGCTTCAATGACCGACCAACTGCCACTGGGGATAACAAAGTGCCTGTCTTGTTGAAGTACCGGGATGCCACTCAAGCGCAAGCCGACTACGGTGGCATTTGCGGTCCAGTCCATCAAGGTCGGTAGGATGTCATGGCCGAAAGGTATGGCAAAAAATAGGAAGCTTAGTGGACCAAGGAGATTCCTGAATGCTTGATATCCAAGAACAGCCCAGGTTGATCCAATTAACATGAAGACGATGGCGAACTGGGCAACTACCGCTGCGGATACTAGTTCGCCGACATAAGCAGCAGCGCCTGACAATAAGAAAAAGGCCAAGCCTGCATAAGATGGTGCGAAGGAAACTCGCCTTAAGCTATGACGCTTTTTCCAGGAAAAATAAGCAACTACAGCCAAAACAACGTAGCCATGAGCATGCGACGGTAGCTTTTCCCAAGACTCGACAACCAGAAGAGCGTGCTCGCGTAGCGCAAAAATAACGCTCACCCAGACCAGGCCCAAGGCAAGCCAAGCGGTTTGTCTGGACAAGGTTGATCGTGGGTTCCTCCCCGAATGAGTCGAGTTTGATGACGTGTTACCTGTCAGCATAATGGAGCGTCCTGTCCGCGTCGTGTCGGCAGTGCGTTCGTTGGACCTTGTTTGGGCATGATGTCCTTTGTCTTTTGCGCCAGATTGCTAGTCTGGTTTAAAGCCTCCTGGACGCAACGCTCAGTGCATAGAAGTATGACCAGAATGTAGTACGGCATATCCCAGTAGGCCAAACTCAGGAATGCGCCACCCACACAAAAGCCAATCAAGCTGACCTTGGTCATTGAGGCAAGGGTGTGAGCCCATTCAAGTTGCTCATGTCCGACTGTTAGCTTTGCAAGCCTGCCGGCAAGGGAGTAGGTTGCTATCCAGAAGGCAAGGTATAAGAACAATCCGATATAGCCATGCTCGCCAAGAACTTGAAAGTAGATGCTGTGGGCGACGATTACGAAATTTGGATTGGGGGCGTATTTCTGATAGATGATCGGCGAGTCGGTGACGAATCCGGCGCCAGTCAGATTCCCGTTGGCAATATTAACCGCCATTGTCCAGGCGTTTATTCGCCCCTGCGCAGAGTCATCTTCTTCATAGGTCTGAATGGTATTCATGCGTGTCGTCCACTCTTCAGGCATGAACGCAATCGCCATTACGCCGACGATCATGGCGACGACAAATAAAGCCAGCTTCGATTTGCTTCGCCACCAGAGCACACTGCCCATGGCGATCATGGCAAGTAGAGCACCGCGAGAGTGGCTGCCGAGAGCAGACAACAAACAGAGGAACATGGCGCCATACAGGAAACGCTTTGACCACTTCTCGGGAATCTTCGATATAAATGGTAGCCCGCGAAGCAGTGTCGATTGGGTCGCCAAATAGTAGAGGAGTGGCACAGTGATGATCAGGGCGACTGCCAGTTCATTGTTACCCTCGATGACACTGGCTGGCGGCCCCCATACGCGGGATCCGCCCCCGGTAAGAGCGGTGAAAATCCCACCTTTGATACCAAAGAATGCCAATGACCCGGTTACAACAACGATGAATCCCAGAATTTCCTCGCGAGTGCGTATTACCGCAGCGACAGGGAGCAGCATTAAAAGGACTTTTAGGACGAATATGTATTTCTCGAAGCTTTCGTCAGGAAAGACCGCCAATGCGGTTGTAATCCCCATCCAGCCGACAAAAGTCAGAAGAAGTGGAACGGGAAAGCGCATTGTCCAGCGAACCTGTTCCGGGTTGATGAGCATCGAAAAGAAGAGTGTCCCTGCTGCAATCATTGCTAGAGGAAGGGAGTAGGCAAATCCCCATCCTAGCCGGTGGGGATTCATCAAACCAACCCAGACCCAAAGCAACGCGGCGATATATGGGCGCCGGAGTGCCATGACGGCCCCACTGGCAAAGAGCATCACAATCGCGATGTCACGCATTATCGATAAGTCTCCGGTTTGTCATTGAGACCTTGAAACTTCTTGAAAAAGTTCAATCTGGGCTTGTGTTGTAACATCCCAGCCGAATTGCTTGGCGTATTCCCTGATGGCGATTTTGTCGATAGGTTTTGAAAAAAGGTCGGCATAGGCTGCAAGCAAGGCTTCGTCGTCGCGTCTGGACATTAAGCGTCCGACGGCGTTACTCCTGATAACTTCATTCGTGCCAGGAATATTGGTCGCAATGACCGGTGTACCGCAAGCCATGGACTCCAAGAGAACATTGGCCCATCCCTCTCGACTCGAGCACAGTAACAGCGCATCGGCTGCGCTATACCAGCATGCCAGTTCTTCGTTTGGAACCTGGCCAGCAAACAACACTCGTTCGGAGAGTTGATGCTTGTCTGCAAGTTCTTGCAGGGCCGAGCGTTCAGGCCCATGTCCGACAAGGACAAGTCGTTCATTGTTATTCAGCTTTGCCAGAGCCTTGATCGCGATATTGTGGCCCTTCAATTCAATCAAGTTGCCGACAGATAACAGAATGCGACAATTATTGGGAAGGCCGAGCCTGTCTCGCGCTTTCGTTTGCTCAATCGGCTGGAAACGCTCCAGATCAACGCCATTGCGCATGACGCGTAACTTGCTTGCCTCGGCTCCCAGTGAAGAGAGTACTTGCATCAAACCCGATGAGACGCCAATTGAAGCCTTTGCTTGCTTCGCCGTTTGAAGGATCAGACGCCGTGGTTTTGGGTATTGCGCAATCAGGTTCAGATCGCTGCCGCGAGCGGTAACGACAAACGGCTTCCCCAGCGCATGGGCAATGATTCCGGCAGCGACACCATCCGGATAGTAGTAGTGGGCATCGATCAGGTCGAAATCGAAACCGTCGCGAATAATTTTTCTAATGGTTGGCAGGGCTGAGCGTGCCAATGAGTATGGTGCAATGTTCATCCCCACTTTAGGGGGGAGCAAGTAGCGCGGGTGAAAAATATCAATGCTGTTTCTGTGTTCAATTTTTGGCGTCTCGGCGTATTTTCCGTATACACCGAATCTCTTTCCTTTGAATGGAAACCAGGGGACCGGTGCTACAACCTTGGTTTCCACCTGACCTGTTTGCAGCAGTTCACGCAGGCGCGTTTCTACAAAAACACCATGAATCGGTCTGGCTGCACTTGGGTACAGGGTTGAAAAGAGAAGTGTCCGGATTGGACGCGGCGTCGCATCGGTCACGCTTGTCGGCCTTGATCGGGTACGTTGCGCAAATTGCATTGCTGAGCGAGCGTTGCGACTTTTCGGGCGTTGCCAAGCCAAGTGAGTTCCTGGCAGGTGATCGTCTTATGTGCCTCTTGTGCAATACGGGAGCGCAATTCCGCGTTATCGCATAGCTGAGTCAATTTTGCCTGCAAATCGCCCGCCGAGCTTTCATCAAACATGAGGGCGTTATGCTCATCTTTCAGAATTTCTAGCAGGTTTTGTGCGCGTGGGGCGATGATGGCTTTGCCAAGCGCCATGTATTCCATCAATTTCAATGGCGAGGCATACGAGGTTACTGCAGGTTGTAAGGCAATATCAAAGGCTGCAACGAGCCCGGGGACCGCATCGCGATGAACCACACCGGTGAAGGTGACCCGATCTCCGACACCAAGACGATGGGCTTGGGCTTCTAGATCCTGGCGCACAGGGCCGTCGCCAACCACCAACAGGTGCGAGTTTTCGGGGGCATATTTGCTCGCCATCCAGTCGATAATGCGATCGACGCCATGCCAGTCCCTGACAAAACCAGTAAAGCCCAGTACCAGCGCGTTTGCCAAACCGAGCTGTGCTTTGGCAGTTGCAATATGTGGGGCAGATGCGAAATGTATTTCATTGATTCCATTGGGGATCACCGAAACTCTCTCATCGGGAACGCCATAGGCTTTGACATATTCGGCAAGAACGTGGGTTACCGGCAACACATAATCAGCACTTCGCCAAGCTGTGCCTTCCGCCCACTTGGCAAGCCAGGGTAGGGCGAGGCCGCCGCTATGCTGGGAGCGTTCGAAGACAAGGGGGGAATTGACTTCCAGTAAGAGCGGGATACCTAACCTGCGCTTGAGCATCGTTCCGGCCAGCAGATACAGGTTGTAGCGTTCGTAAATGACATCGGGTCTGAATTGGCGAGCAGCTGCCTTCAGCTTTCGATAGGCGTGCAGCGAGTAGGCGAGTTCAAGCAATTCATAGATTGCTTTGGGCAGGGCTGCCTTGAGGTGGTGAACCCAACTGACCTTGCCCCCCATTTCACCCTGCTCACCAACGTTCGGCGCGACGACCAGCACCTCGTGCCCATTGGCTCGTAGTGCCTCGATCATCTCGTCGATATGGACTGCCTGGCCATCCTTGGAGGCGGTGCGGTGGTGGTAGAGGATCTTCATGCGATGCTCTGTCGGATAGCGGCAGGATCGTTCATGACGCAACGCATAAATGCATCAAACATCAGGAGGGTCCAGATTGGCGTGCTGTGGTCACCGAGTCCGGATTCATGTTGTTCAACAATTTTCTTGATGACCTCGGGATTGAACCATCCTGACTCGGCAATCTGTCCCTTGAGCAGTGTGTCGCGAACACGTTGACGCAACGGCCCCCGAAACCAACGGGAAAGCGGGACGGCAAAACCCATTTTGGGACGGTACATGATATCCGGCGGCAATAATGGCTCCATGCTTTTCTTCAGCAGGTATTTGCTTTCGCTTCCGCGCATTTTGAGATGCGACGGCAGGGTCGCCAGCCATTCAACCAGTTGGTGGTCCATCAGCGGCTCGCGAACCTCCAGGGAGTGCGCCATGCTGGCGCGATCAACCTTGGTATTGATATCGCCAATGAGGTAAGTATGGAGATCGATGTATTGAATCAAGCCGAGCGGGTCGTCCGTGCCTGCTTTCTTGGCGTGGTCGTGAAATACGTTGAGTGCGCTGTAGCCGCCAAGTGCCGAGTTCAGTGATTCGCTGAATAGTCGCCGGCGCATTGGTGAGCGAATCAGCGACATACTATGAAAATAGGCTTCGGCGGAGGTCCGTGCCAGGGCTTCAAAGGTGGTTTTGGCCCGAAATACTCGCGGGGCCCAATCGGCTTTAGGATAGAGTTTGCCAAGCGTGCCAAAAAGCGGACGACGCAAGCCGAGCGGCAGCGCAGAACGCATGCTTTCTTCCATCAGGTGCAGGCGGTAGCGGCGATAGCCACCAAAACTCTCATCGCCACCATCACCGGATAGTGCGACGGTGACATGCTTGCGTGCCAGTTCGCAGACCCGATAGGTTGGGATGGCTGAACTATCGGCATAGGGTTCATCGTATAACCGGGCGAGCGTGTCGATCAGATCAAAGTCGTCGCTTTCGACCATGTCGAGATAGTGATTGGTCTGATAACGATCGGCCACCAGCTTGGCAAATTCAGTTTCGTTGAAGGCGGGGTCGGAAAAGCCGATCGAACAGGTGTTGACCGCAGTCTTCGAGAGACCGGCCATCATGGCAACGACCGCGCTCGAATCAACGCCGCCAGAGAGAAAGGCGCCGAGCGGGACTTCGGAGATCATCCGTAGCCGGATCGATTCTTCAAGTCGCGCAGTCAACTCGGCGCAGGCATCTCGATCGCTGATTGGGTTGTCGAGGGAGAAACGGACATCCCAGTACTCCTTCGGCTGCCCAACAGCTTGGCCGCGGCGCAAGAGCAGCGTATGTGCCGGCGGCAGCTTCCTGGCCTGTTTGAATATGGCGCGCGGTTCGGCGACATAGCCCAGCGCAAAATACTCCTCGATGGCGTAGGGATCGATTTCGCGCTTGAGGCCGCCGTGAGCCAGCAGAGATTTTAGTTCCGAGCCAAATAGAAAGTTTCCATCATCGAGGAGCGCGTAGTACAGCGGTTTGACCCCGAGGCGGTCACGGGCCAGAAACAGCGATTGCTGATTACGGTCCCACAAAGCGAAGGCAAACATACCGCGAAAACGGTCTACGCAGTGTTCCCCCCAGGATTCCCAAGCATGCACAATGACTTCGGTGTCGCTGCTGGTATGGAAAACGTGACCAAGTGCCTGAAGCTCGGGGATGAGTTCCTGATAGTTGTAAATTTCGCCGTTGAAGACGACGCAAACACTCTGGTCTTCATTGTAGAGGGGCTGCTGGCCAGTGGATAGATCGATGATCGACAGGCGGCGATGACCGAGCCCGAGGCCTGGTTCGACGTGCAGACCGCCTTCGTCCGGACCTCGATGAAACTGCGATTCGTTCATGCGGTGTAATACCGTACGATCAATGTCGCTTCTACCTCGGGTGTCAAAAATTCCGGTAATGCCACACATGGGATCTTCCTGTCAGGGCCTGAGGTTCACACTGTTGCGATGCAGTAGCTTGTCGTAGGTGCCCTGGTAGCTTGCGACCATGGCATTCATGCTGAATTTTTGTTCGACCAAGCTACGTCCGCTATGCGCCATTGATTGCCTGGTGTCGGCCTGTTTGGCCATCCGTATGATTGCTCTGGCCATCGATTCCGGGTCCGCAGCCGGGACAAGAATCCCGGTTTTGTCCGCCACAACAAGATCGGCATTGCCGCCGACATTGGTTGCGATTACCGGCAGGCCAGATGCCATCGCTTCCAGAATGGTGTTCGATATGCCTTCGGCCAGAGAAGGGAGGACGAAGCAGTCCAGGCCTCGCATGACCTCGGGGACATCGTTGCGCTCCCCGGGGAGCCAAGCCAGTTGGTCGAGGTCTGCAGCATCGAGTAACTGCTGGCACTCTTCACGCAGCGGCCCATCACCGACCAGGATGAGGCGAATCCGTTCTTTCAGTTGAGGCTCAATCTCCAGCGCACGAATGAAGGCCCGGACCAAAGTCGGCTGATCTTTGACTGTCTGCATGCGACCTACCGTGCCCAGCAACCAGTGAGTCGGGCGAGCAAACGGGCAGCCGGGAATCGATTGATCCGGTTGGCCAGGATGAAAACGCGAGCAGTCAACGCCATTGTAAACTTGGAGCACCTTGGTCTGTGGAACGCGAATTATACCGTTCAGATATTGGGCGAGGTCGCGCGAAAGTGCGAGGTAATAACTCACGAATGGGCGATAAAAGCGTCGGACCCGTTGGTAGGTGATATTGGATCCATCCAGATCGCCAATGTCGCGACCGTGTTCTCCATGAATGCGAACCGGAACGCCGGCTAACCAGGCCGGTAATTGAACTTCAAGTGCCGCTAGGTTCCGGCTATGGACAATCGCTGGTCGTAATTGCCGAAAAAGCCGGAATAGCTTTGGAAACAGCCATATGCCATGGCCTGGCGGCTTGTGCAGTGAAACAAACTGAACATCATCCCGCTGGATGCGATTGCGAAAATTAGTGACTTCCGTCAGCGCGATGATGACATGCCGATAGCTGCCGGCAGGCATATGGTTTATCAGGTTAACGATGCCATTTTCCAGACCGCCTGTATCGAAGCGGTACATCACGTGGGCGACGAGCGGCCGGGTGTCGTTTTTCATTGCTCACCATCGAATATGTCAATTGATCGGCACCTTGCTCCCGCCCGGGATGGCATACCGAAAAGCGGTCTGCTTCCCCTATGAAATATTAGCTCCCAAGCTTGCCGCCACTGCATGCCATTGCTGGAGCTTGGGGCCTTCATGACGACTGGCGTGACAGGTAGGGATCAATACGATTCATGTGTGCATCCCAACTGCAGTGTTCAACCACCCGGGCGCGAGCCGCTTCACCGATGGCGTTGCCGGCCATGGGTGACGCAAGCTGCGAATCAATGGTGTCGATGAACTCGCTTGCGTTGCTGGCGACCAGCAATTCCGTGCCTTTCACTGCGTCGACCGCAGCAGCGCAGTCGGTCGTCGCGACGACCGGGCGAGCCATGGCCATGGCTTCGAGAATCTTGTTTTGGATGCCGCGGGCGATGCGCAGTGGTGCGACCACGATGCCGGCATGTTGCAGGTAGGGGCGTACGTCTGGGACCGTACCCGTGACAACAATATGTTCGCTGGCCAGGGCCTGGACTTCCGGTGTTGGCGAACGACCGACAATATAGAAACGAACGTCTGGCCGGCGTTGGCGCAGTGCGGGGAATACCTCATTGGCGAACCAGGATACGGCGTCGACATTCGGCCAGTAATCCATCGCTCCGGTGAATACGATGGGGGTTTCCCCCGTGGCGTATGGGGACGCCCGTTCCGACGAAGGCGAAAAGTAGTCAGCATCGACCCCGTTGCACATGGTTTCGGTGCGTACGCCGCATTCCGGTGCCAGACGCTTGAAGAGGGCAACTTCGGCATCGGTGACGAAAAAGGAGCGTACTGCCTGGGCGGCGATCAGCCGTTCGTAGGCCAGAAGCTGTTGTCCTTCACGTCGGTAGAGCCAGGACATTGGCCAGCGATGCTTGGGGGCATACTGTGTCCACTTGGCGGAATCGACGTCGACAAAGTCGATCAGCACCGGCATGCGCCGTTTGTCTTCAATATATTGAGCCATGGCTGAACTGAAAACCACTGTCGCATCAATTTTGTTCAATCGACAGGTCGTGTCTACCCAGTTTTGCAGCGCCGCATCGCGATAATAGCGAAGCGTCAGGGGCTCCCCGGCGAGGAGGCCATTGAGACTGCGTATTTTGGCCATGCGCGGGTTGAGTTTGGCGGCATGGAGGTCGGCGCACATGTTCCGTAGTGTGGCAATGTGCGACTCATCTTCCGGGTCATCAATGAAGGTGCCAAGAAAGACCCGGTGCTGTTTGAGCAGATGCTTTAAAAGATTGTACGAACGTACCTTATCCCCCTTGTTGGGGGGATAAGGTAGGCGATGGACAAGATAAAGAATATTGGCCATCTATTCCTCTAGCCAAGATTCCGGACGATGTGCGGTCCCAGCCAGTTGGCGAGCCCTATCGGCATTCGCCGCCAGGCTTCGATGAACAGTTTGTATTTGGCATTGTTGGGATTGTTCTGGGGGATGCTGTCACGCTTGTAAAGGCAGTATTCGTAATGCAGTTGTTGAGGTTCAAAGCCCCAGTTCTTCTTGAAAGCGTAGGGGCCTGTATCCTTCTTACTACGGCCGTAATCAAAAACTTTGAGGCCACGCTCACAAGCCCGGCGCATCAATTCCCAATACTTGAAGTCATTTGCTGCCAGGTTGCGGGCGCTTTCATCATCACCCGCGTAATAGGGCAGGACTTCGTCACGGAAGTAAAACGAGAAAACGCTGCTCAATAACTGGCCATCGGCCGAGGTAACGGTCAGGATTTCACAGTCATCGCCGAAAACACGCATCAAGCTATCGAAGTAGCGCTTGGGCAGCGCCGGGGTGCCGTGGCGATGCACATTGTCGGCGAACAGTTTGAAAAAGTGCTCACTGCTGCGGTCGACCGTGCTAACAAGGCCATTTTTGATGCCTTTGCGGACCATGGCTCGCTGTTTGCGGGGAATCGCGAGCATGTTTTGTTCAACTTCTGGCAGGATTTCCTTGCGAAAAGTAACGTATAGATCCTGGGTCGGCCAATCATTGGTGTGATGCGGTTCGATATTGCGGAACTCGAGATGCCCGACACCAAGTTTCTGTGCGAGTGCCTTGGCTGCCTCTTCCAGTGCCTGCAAGGCATCCGCATTTTGGGCTGCGACCCCACCGTAGACTGCAAAGGGTAGGGCAATCAGTGCATTGCCAAAAAGCAGGCTGTTAACATGCGCCAGCGGCAACACCCCTTGAATTTCGCCACCATGCTCAGCGTAGAGGAAGTAGGTCGGGTGGCGAAAAACTTCGCGCAGAATCTCCTGCCAGCCTGAGCGATGAAAGAACGTGGCGCTTGGGCAGGCGAAGACAAATTCATCCCAGCGCTGCGCATCGACCGGATCGGAAGGGGATAGCTGCTTGATGATCATGATGAATCAGGCCTTGCCAAGAAATAGGTGATCCATCCGAGTCCATGAAAAATCGGCCAGCAGGCGGCGCAGACGATGCTCCATCTGGCCAATGTTTACGTAGTGGCGGAAACGCGTTTTGGCGCTGATGTTGGGGATACGAGGCTGCTCGCTGTCAATTTCCCAGGGGTGGAAATAAAACACTGCCGGAAGCTGGTCTACTGCATTCACGTGGTGAATCATCCAGCGCGACAGGCCGTATGGCATCAAGCGGAAATATCCACCGCCACTGGCTGGCCAATTGCGGTTGAAGAAACGCAAAGTAGTTGCCGGAACTTCCAGCATGTTGCCTATTTTATGGGCGTGACGTGGGGCATCCGGCATCCCGTAATGGTCGTGGCGAATGGGATAAATGCTTGAGCTATAGCGGTACCCGGCACGCTCAAGGCATTCAAAGGCCCACAAATTTTTTTCCCCAATCGAGAAGCTCGGGGCTCGATAGCCTTTGACTTCATAACCGGCGAGGTCTTCAAGAATCAGTTTGGCGACCTGAATGTCTGCGAAAAAAGCTTCCGGTCCCTGATCGCTTGCCCGTTCATGTCCGTAGCCGTGACTGGCTAATTCATGACCATCGGAAACAATCCGCCGGATAACTTCAGGGTAGCGCTCGGCAATCCAGCCCAAGGTGAAAAACGTGGCTTTGGTTTGATGATCATCAAGCATTGCCAGAATGCGATCCACGTTGCGTTCGACGCGGCATTCACGAATAGCCCAGTCACTACGCGGGATGTGCGGCGCAAATGCAGAGACCTGAAAGTAGTCCTCTACATCAATGGTCAGGGCATTGCTGGCAGGGTGAGCTTGCATTGGCGTCTGCAATAATCAGTGAACTTGATTGCCGTGTCGGGAAAGCAGCCATTCGGAGAGATCTGCAGCGATCCGTTCGGCGGTGTGGCCATCCCATAACTCGGGAATCCGTCCACTCTTGCCCCGTCCGGATAGCGTTTCGGCAGCATGGTGTCGAATTGTTACGACATCACGTCCGACCATGGTGTTTGTGCCTTGTTCGACGGTAATCGGGCGTTCGGTATTCTCGCGCATTGTCAGGCAGGGCACCCCAAGCGCTGTTGTTTCCTCCTGAAGACCACCGGAGTCCGTCAAGACTATGCGAGCCCCGGCCATCAACCCCAGCATTTCCAGGTAGCCCTGTGGTGGCAGCATGATCATGCGCTCCGCATCGATATGTTCTGCCAGTCCGAAACGTTCAATATTGGCTTTTGTTCTGGGATGAAGGGCAAAGACCAAGGGAATCGACGTTGAAATTTCTCTTAGTACCTTCAACAACGAGGTCAAAACTTCTGGCTCATCAACATTGGATGGTCGGTGCATGGTAACCACACCATAACCCGAGGCTCCCTCGATAATTTCAGGGTTGGCGCCAGTGGCGCGGATCGAGTCCGCCGGTGAACGTGCGAATTCTCGATTATTCAGTAGGGAGTCGATCATCACGTTGCCAACAAAGCGCACACGTTCCAAACAAATGCCCTCGCGGAGCAGATTGTCGGCGGCGCTTCTTTCCGTCGTATATAGGAGATCCGCAATCTGGTCGGTCAGAATGCGATTGATCTCTTCGGGCATGCTGCGGTCATTGCTGCGCAGGCCTGCTTCGACATGGGCAACCGGAATGCCCTTCTTGACAGCAACAAGCGTGCAGGCCAGCGTCGAATTTACATCACCTACAACGAGAACGCAGGACGGTTTCTTGTCATCAAGTACCGGTTCGAATCGACGCATGACTTCAGCGGTTTGTACCGCATGAGACCCAGACCCAACGCCAAGGTTGATATCGGGGAGCGGTAAACGCAAATCTTCAAACAATTTGTCGTTCATCTCATGGTCGTAGTGTTGGCCGGTATGCACGAGGAGCGTCGGAATGACAGGCCGGTTCGCCGCGAAGGCGCGCAAGATCGGGGCAATTTTCATGAAGTTCGGGCGAGCCCCAACAACACAGATGACGGGTCCAAGTTCAATTGGCCAAAGGTCAGGCATTTGTATTCTCTGATTGGACTGTGGCGGGTTTCAACTGCACATCGTTGCTGACAAGCTGCTGCAACAGCCCCAAGGTCGCGGTGTTAATTTTTTCCAGTTGCAGAAGGCTGCGCTCAAGGCGCGCTAGACGCTCTCCGAATTGCTCGACATTGAGGCCGGCGAGCAAGGCAACAGGGTCTTCACAGGTTTCCCTTGTGCTACCGAAATGGGGGAGATTGAGACTAGTATATGGGGAAGGGGACGCTGGTACCGCGGGTGTATAGCCTGCCGGGAGTGGTGGGCTATCGCCGAGGGTTTCCTCGTAAATTTCACGGGCAACCTCGTCGACATCCGAGTCGTTGAATTCTTTTTTCCCGATTAGATAGCCTGAGAGCAGAAGGCGGTCACAAACCGAGTTGATACGTCGCGGGATGCCGCTGCTTGCCTTGAAGATCGCTTCATAAGCTTCCGGCAATATCTTGGGGGTACCCGTTGAGCCCGCGCATTTCAGGCGATGCTCAATGTAGGCCTGCGTTTCGGCAACATCCAGCGGACCTATGTGACAGGCGGCAATGACACGTTGGCGAAACTGCATCATGTGCGGGCTTTGCAGGATGCCTCTGAACTCCGGTTGCCCAATCAAGAAGCTTTGCAGAAGTGCATGGTTGCCAAACTGAAAGTTCGAAAGCATGCGCAGTTCTTCCACCGCACGGGCCGTAAGATTCTGGGCTTCATCAACAACCAGCAAGCAACGTTTCCCTTTGCTTGTCATGCTGATCAGAAAGGCTTCAAGTGACATCAATATGTCAGACTTGGAGACATCCTTGGTGCGCAGCCCAAAAGCGGCGCCAACCAGTCTTAGGGTGTCGTCGGCATCAAGTTGGGTGCTGACCAAGTGGGCGGCAACAACTTTTTCCGGGTCCAGGCTTTCGAGCAATCCACGGACAATCGTGGTCTTCCCGGCGCCGACTTCGCCTGTAATGACTATGAATCCCTCATTCTGATGCATACCGTATTCAAGATAGGCTGTTGCTCTTCGGTGTTGCCGGCTGCCGAAATAGAATGACGGGTCGGGGTTTAGCTGGAAGGGCTTGTTTTTCAAGCCATAATAAGCTTCATACATATGATTAATATACGAAGAAAACGCTTCCGATGATGGCGTTTTCCGTATAAGGGTTGTTGGCACTGTCAAATTCGGAACGGCGGGCACTAAGTGCTCCAGTAGTCTTGGTTCCAAGCTTGGTGGATAGGTTGATCTGATAGATCGTCGTTGTGGCCTTGAGATTTCCAGTGCCTGAAATGGTGCCTGAATTAGTGCTTTCCTGGCGCGAGGCAAGCGCATTCAGATTGGAAATTTCGCTGAGTCGGTGTGAATAATTCAGGCTAAAACCTCGCTGCCGAACAATGTTGCTTTGTGAAAAGTCATCATTGCTACTTGTTGATGCCAAGGCCGACTGATCTTCACCTTGGCTAACCATAAGCGTGATCGTATTTCGAATTCCGGTGAGCGTTAGACCAAGCTGTTGCCTGCGCTGGACGGTGGCACGGGAGGTCAGGAAGCTACTGGTGACTTGAGTGTTAGCCGGAACGCCAAAGGTGCTATAGATGGCATTAGCGATGGCACTTTCTTTCGCACCGGGAGGCATGCTGGCATAAGGCTCGACATTTGCCAGCAAGGGGTAAAACAGATCGTATACGGTTCCAAAGCCGACAGTTGTGAATTGGTTCGGCAGAACCGAAACATCCCTTGTATCGGAGAAACGGATGCTGCTCCTTGGGAAACGATGGCTGAAGCTTACATTGTGACCATCACCAAAGAATCGACGTTCCTTGAAGGCTGATATCTGAGTACGCTCAGTCGGATTCCAGTCAAAGCCATAGCCATAGGTATCATTGGTTTTTTGGTCTACCGATGCGTAGTTATTCGACTCCTGGCCGGCACTGCCGGAAACTCTGAACTGTGGGGATAGCGAATAAGTCAGCATGCCCCGAATACGTTCAGAATCAGTGTCACGTCCGCGTGTGTAATCGACGCTTTGTTGGCTGCCATCTATTGTCCACTTCAAATTCTGAAATGGGGTAGAACCACGAAGTTGGCCAATCCATTCCGATATATTGGTGTCCGATACTGCCGATGCATCAGATCGCGTTGTCGAAAGGTTGTAGCGCAGCAAGTAGTCAACAAGTCCTCCTGCCTGGCCACGAATATAGGGCGAGAGCCTGTAGGTGGCGGTTTCCGTGACGTTATTGTTGATTGTCGAATTGCTGGGGGACTGAGGGCCAAATGCAGAGATTGCCTGTTGCGCAATGAGGGCACTGAAGTCAAGAAATAGCCATTTTTCGACCGCCTCAAAAGTGCCGAATGTATTCAACGAGTTCTGAGTTTGATTGTAGCCAGACTCCCGCGCATAGAATAAGCCGCGCAAGGTGTAATCCAGATAGGCTTTTAGGCGAGCGGTTCTCGCTTCAACACGAATGCCAGGGGAGATTTCGGTTGTAAAGTCGCCTTGTTTATTATTGTTGCTGGCGTTGACGTTTACATTATCGCTATAGGTTTCGGTTAAACCGATTCTGGGGGTGATGACCCAGGCCCGCCCTTGCGATGCCGAGTTGCCTAAACCTGAAGATGGGGGTTGGGTAGCAGCGGCGGCATTTGTGGCTGAGAAGGCAGAGCCGGAGTCGGAACCAGTGCTAACACCTTGAGCGAGAGCTAGTGAGCAAAAGCAACAGAGTCCAATAAGCGATGCTGGCTGTACAATTTTTATTCTTTTCCTAGCTCTCATTTCCATACCCATATCCGTAGCCATACCCGTAACCATATCCATCTCCGGCAGTTTGGCGGGATTGGTTGAGAACCATCATTTTGACTGGGCAGGCATCGATAGTCGAAACCGCTTGTTTAACTGCTGCTTGGGTTGTTTGCGCCGCATTGACCACCATTACAACTTGCCCCATATGTGTTGCTAAAGCGCGAGCTTCGGTAGTGAGTAACAAAGGGGGGGAGTCGAAAATGATGATCCGGTCACTGTATCGCCGGGACATGTCATCCAGTAAGCGAACCATTGCATCACTGGCTAGGAGTTCTGTTGCGCGAGGGTGTTGCGTGCCACTTGGTAGGATAGAAAGTTTGTCAATATTGGTTCGCATTAGTACGCTTGAGATGTCGACAGAATTGTTGTCGACAACATCCAAAAGACCAGGGGCGGGGGGGAGACCCAGCATGTTTAGAATTGATGGGCGTGCAACATCTGCGTCGACCAGCATAACCGTGTTGTCGAGTTCCATGGCAATACTGATGGCCAGATTGATGGCTGTAAAACTTTTACCTTCGCCTGGCAAGGCGCTGGTAATCATGATCAGATTCCCGTTTGTAATCTGGGTTGCGCTCCGCCCCATGGCATTTGCTATGAGGGGGCGCTTTATAACCCGGTATTCGTCTGCTAACTGGCTACGGGTAGCATGAGGAACAAGTAGCCCAGAGGCCGCTATCGCCTCAAGGTTAAGGTCTACGCGTTTGCCTCGCGGATGGGGTGGGGCGCTCGAAATCGTGGTATCGGCCTGGCGGCTTGGTGACGGCTCGCCCTGAAAGCTATCCGTAATTGGCGAGGGATGAGACTCGGGGGCGGGCTTTAATTGGGGTTTGTCTTCTGGCAGTTCAACACCGGCCTGCCGGAGTTGCTCAAGACGTTTGGCTGCTTGTTCAATCAGACTCATCGAATAACCTCAGGCAGCGCGTTGGGAGAGAAAAGTTAGCATCGCGATACCTGCACCATAAGCAATAACAAGCCCCGCTGTGGCCAATAAGAAGCGGTGAAGGCTGGTGCGCTCCTTAGTGCGACGTGCTTCGTTGGGGATCAAGGAAACAGTGCCGAGCAAAGGAAGTCCTGTGACATCACGCAATGTTTTTCCATCGAAAAATACAGGTCTAATCTGGCTGGCTATAAAGGCGGCAAAAAGGCCGGTAACAAGTGCAAGAACGAGGCCTGTCGGTAACAAAATCAAACGGTTGGGGGCAACGGGGTTGGGGGAAGCGCGTGGTGGGTCAATTAGACGAAAGTCTGCGACCGAGCCGGCTGATTCCAGATCGCCAGACAACTCCGCTGACTCTCTACGGGTGACCAACTGTTCATAGTTCTTTTTGTGGATATCGTAGTCGCGATTGAGTTGAGTGTATTCAGCCTCAAGTTGTGGCTGGGTCTTCAGCAAGTCAACGGCGCGCCGATAGCGTGATTCGTATTCGGAAACTCGGGCGCGCAATGAGGCAACGTTGGCTTCAGATTCAGCCAAAGAAACCTTTAATTGCTGATAAACAGGGTTGTTGCTTACCGAAGATCCTGGGTTGGCGGCAGCGAACTTCTTGCGGGCGATGAGTTCCTGCCTTTTTTGATCCTCTAGGTCTTTGATCAGGCGCCGAGCGCCAACAACATCAGGGTGCTGATCTGTGTAGCGTTGCAGAAGGTTGTCGAGGTTTCTTTTTTGCGTGTCTATCCGCCCATCTATTTCCGGCAGCGATACACCTGAGTCAGCGCCAGGTGCTTCGGGGAGCAGTACGGGTTCTTCACCGACAATCTGGCGCCGCATGGCATCCCGGGAGTTCTCAGCTTCCCGCAGTGCCAGGCGGGAACTGTTCAGCATATTGGTGAGTTCTGACAAATGCTCCGTGCTGTTTTTGCCGTCAGCGGTGTATAAATCCACATTGCGGAGCTTGAACTCCTTAAGGCGCCCCTCGGCATCCTGAAGCTTTTTCTCGTAATTCCGAATCTGCTCATCAATGAACTTCCGAGCCGAGTCAGAGTCTTGGCGTTTGTCTCCAAGGCTGGATTCCACGAAAATTGAAACTAGCGCTTGTACGACACGTTGAGCTTTGCCAGGGTCGCTATCCCTATAGGCAATGGTATAGAGATTATCGCGACCGACACTGGAAATAGTCAGCGTTTTGGTCAGGCGCTCCGTGAGCGCCTCCCGTTCTGCCTTGCCGTTGAGGTTTAGGTCGAGATCGGCCATGCGAATCAGTTTTTCGACATTGGGCCGGCTAATCAATGTCCGACTAAGCATCATGACTTGCTGTTCGACATTGGGCTGGACAGCCAGGCCTGACATCAAGGGCTTGAGGATCGATTGGGTATCGACAAATATTCTGGCGGAGGCTTCGTATTTGTCAGGGATGCGCAAAATTACACCGGCAGCTATTGCACCAACCACCCAAGCAACCAGCATTCCCAGTCGGCGATGCTGCCACGTCGCGCGTAGGATAACCAAAGCCTGGCGGAGAATCTCTTCCATCTATGAGTCCAAACGAATGGCCGTCCTAGGGGGCGGACGGCTCTGGTTTATTGGGATGTTCAGAACCAGCTTTGCGGGATGATTAGAACATCGCCAGGTTTCATTTCGACGTTGGCGGAAACATCGCCTCGCTTAACGAGATCCTTCAGCCTTACAGTGTATTGGGCATTGTTTTCTGACGTACGCAGGATGGTTGCATGGTTGCCATCGGCGAAATCAGTAATTCCTCCGACTGCAATCATTACGTCAAGGATCGTCATTTTCTGTTTGTAGGCCAAGATCTGAGGTTTCGCCGCCTCACCGATTACACGGATTTGTTCACTGTAGGGGCCAACGAAACCGGTGACAATGACTGTCACCACCGGGTCACGAATAAATTTTCCGAGTTCCTTTTCGATATCGCGAGCTAAGCTGGTGGAGTCCTTGCCCATGGCATTGAGGTCGTCTATCAGCGGCGCAGAGATTTTGCCATCAGGGCGAACTGGTACCGACATCGAGAGTTCCGGGTTACGCCAGACTACGATATTGAGATTGTCGCCGGGGCCAATTTTGTAGCTGTAGTCGGCGGACGCAGCTGCGCTAGGAGCTGGCGGATGACTGGAGCAGGCTCCCAATGTCACTGCGGCAAGCGCTACCAAGAAGAATTTGGAAAGCGACAAGGCGGTTTGACGAGTCTTTGACATAAGTTTTCCCTCAATCATGTGGCAGGAGCGCCTGCTCAGGTAAATCAATAGAGCATAATAATAGCGGAAAGTAGGTGAAGGTTACGTGAAAGAACTGGTGTTCCTGAGGAACTATTTCACAGCGGACTACACTCCGTGACGTAGGGCGTCGGTAATGTTTAGTTTTGATGCTCGGTGAGCAGGTAGAACAGAAGCCAGAAAGGTTGCGAAAAATCCAATACCTCCTGAAACTAGTGCCATCGTAAAATTTAGGCGAATTTGGGCCGTATAGCCAAGATTTGAGTTGGGAGGGGGCGGCATTTCAATACCTATGCTTGAAATGATGAGGGCAAAAACTAAGCCAAGAGTGATGCCGAGTAGTGCTCCAAATAAACCAAGTAAAGCGCTTTCAGTCATGATCAGTGCGAATACGCTCCCGGGTGTTTCCCCAAGGGCCAATAATGTTCCGAACTCTCGGGTTCTTTCAAACAAGGTCATGTTTACGCTGTTGGCGACGCTAAGCAGGACCATGAAAAAAATGATAAGGCGCAATACTCCGAATTGAGCATCGTAGAGTTGAACTGTTTTTTCATAGAAGTCAGATAGCTCACGCCAAGTCGAAAGTTCAAGACCATAGGTTTTGACTGGTGCTCGGATGGCTTGTGCAATGATGTCAGTTTCCGCTGTCTGGGAAAGGGAGATGACTAACAGGTGTGAAGATTGAGTATCGAGCAATTCCCGCGTGGCCGTCATCGGAATGCGTACTGCCCTGGCATCGAATTCTTTAGAAAAGCTTTGAAAAACCCCAATTACTTGAAAATCTAGTGTATTTACTGCGCCTTGAGCCAAACTGATCAGAAGCGTTACCCGGTCTCCGATTTTTAGGTTCAGGGTGCGCGCTACACCTTGACCAACAACAATCCCATCCGTGTCTTTGTCGGTTAGCGCTCTGCCTTCGATATATCGCATGAAGCTTCCGATTTTAGCTTCACCGTCAGGTTCGATGCCGTCACCAATTATTCCCAGATCGCGTTTGCCGTTGTTTAGCATCCCAGAGAAATTTATTCGAGTAACGATCTGCTCTATTGCGGGAAGCGTTGTCAATGAACGTTTGATCTCATCCACTTGTTCGATCATGTGATTTTCTGGCGTTCGTGTTCGCGTTGCCCAAAAGCCTTGACGTGCTAATTGGATGTGTCCTGTTTGGGAATGAATAGTCGCTTCTCCAAGTTGGACAAAGATGTCTTGCACAAATCCGCCTGCCAGCATCAGGCTGGCGACACCAAGACTGATTGCTGCCATTGTCCCGGCTGTGCGTGCTCTGTGACGTAGCAGATTACGCAGTGCAAGCGAAAAGCCTCGAAAAGTACGGATGTTCATTGGTTGCACCGCAGTGCATCAACTACGTTCATTCGACTAGCCTTCCATGCGGGCATGATGCTGGCGATTAGTGTGGTAACAAAGGCTAGAAGCAATGCATCCAAAGCCAGATTTGCAGTAACAGCTATCGCTGCCGTAAAGCCGGTATCCATCCCTGGTGGAGGGGGCATGGGGATTCCAATGATCGAAAGTGCTTCAGCAATTCCGTATCCCAGTGCAACTCCTATTAGGCCGCCAATGGCTCCTATCAGTACCCCTTCAATGATGAACATACGCAGTATTTCGGAGCGCCGTGACCCTGTAGCCATGATTGTGCCAATTTCTGTTGTGCGTTCAAGAACGCTCATGGTCTGGGTATTGGATATGGTCAGGATAATAATTACCGCGATGATCATTTTCATCAGGTTGACCTGTTTGCCAAACAAAACGACAGTTTTGTTATAGAAGTCCGCTAGATCGGTCCACGGAATAACTTCAAAATTTGTACTGGAAAGTGTTTGTCGAAGTTGCGTGGTAGCGTGGGGTGTTTTTTTCGTATTGTCCAAAAGAAGAACCCAGCTGGTTGCACTTTTTACGCGCATCAATTTGCGAGCCAGGTCGATTGGGAGGCGTAGTGCGGTGTCGTCAAATTCCTTGGCTGCGGTAAAAAAGGTTCCCGAAACTTTGACTTCAATGGCGTTTGGGGTTCCGTTGGCAGCAGTTACCAGCAGGACGGTCGTGTCACCTGCTGAAACCCCCAGATTCTTTGCCAGGCCTTCGCCCAGAAGAACCGATTTTTCATCTGATTTTTCAAGATTTTTGCCGGTGCGAATATGGATTTGATCACTAATTACGGATTCGCGCTCAGGTTCAATTCCCTCACCTATGAAACTGATTGTTGCATCTCCATGGCTAAGCAGGCCGCTGAATGCAAGGCGTTGGGCAACATTGACGATGCCGGGGGTCTGTTCGATATTTTGCAGTTCGCGTGAGTCTGCTGGAAGAAGAAAATTGTAGGGATCAGCTATACCTTTTTCCATGTATCCGGGCTTGACGATCTGAATATGTCCCAACTGTGAGCGAATTGTGGATTCGCGCATGCTTGCAAAGATCCATTCAATAAAACCACCGGCTAGCAGATACGCAATGACACCACAGGCAACCGTCAGAAGGGCAACCAAGGTCCGATTTTTATTGCGCCTCAGGTTTCGGATGGCAATCCGTAACTCGGTAATTAAATTGCTCATTGGCGCCGTTAGAAGCTTCGGGTAATGTAGTTGTATTGATTCTAATACCAAACATACTTGATCTGGAGGCGCGATGGGAGTCTTTAATTATGACGAGGCATTTTCCAGAAATATCGGTTGGGTAACAGAAGCCGAGCAGCAAAAGTTGCGGCAATCTCGTGTGGCCATCGGGGGGCTCGGAGGGGTGGGGGGCGTTCATTTGCTGACTTTGGCGCGCCTTGGGATTGGACAATTCTCGATTGCTGATTTCGATGTGTTTGATATTGTCAATTTCAATCGTCAGGTGGGGGCCGTGGTCAGTACGATTGGCCAGCCGAAAATTAACGTACTGGCCGATATGGCTCGCGAAATCAATCCGGAGGTTGATCTCAGCTTGTTTCCTGAGGGCGTAAAAACGGAGTCCCTTGATAGCTTTTTGGATGGGGTTGATGTCTATGTAGATGGTTTGGATTTTTTTGCTTTTTCAGCCCGGCGTGCAACCTTCTCTGCGTGTGAGAAAAAGGGAATTCCGATTGTTACTGCTGCGCCGCTGGGCTTGGGTGTTGCGCTACTGGCATTTGGGCCGGGGGGGATGTCATATGAGGATTACTTTGGGTTCAGTGGATGCGACGAGGACGAGATGGCTATTCGATTTCTCGTTGGCTTGTCTCCTGCAATGCTCCAGCGAGGCTATGTGGTTGACGCCACTAGAGTGAATCTGACCGAGCGTCGCGGGCCCTCTAGTATTGCTGCCTGCCAGCTTTGTGCCGGGGTGGTGGCAGTAGAGACTTTGAAGCTCCTGTTGGGCAGAGGTGGTGTGAAATATGCGCCATGGGGAAGTCAGTTTGATGCTTACCGAATGCAATATTCGCGTACCTGGCGCCCGGGGGGGTACAAAAATCCATTGCAGCGTTTGATGCGTGGTTTGGTTAGACGGCAATTAGCGAAAATGACCCAGGGTAGATAAAATGAATCGAGATACCTTAGTTCAGATACTTGACTTGGCTCGTTGGGCACCCAGCGGGGACAACACGCAGCCATGGCGTTTCGAGATCGTGACTGATAACCACATAGCCATTCATGGCTATGACACTCGCGATCACGTGATTTATGATTTTGAAGGGCGTCCTAGCCAGATGGCGCATGGGGCACTTCTTGAAACTTTACGTATTGCCGCAAGCGGTTTTCAAATTTCGACGGAGTGGCAGGTTCGGCCGAGATGTGCCGAAAATGCTCCGATCTACGATGTGTTACTGACCCCAAAACCTGATTTGCCGGCGGACCCACTGCTGCCATACATAGAACAACGGGTTGTACAGCGGCGTCCAATGCGCACTACGCCACTTAGTTATTCACAACGCGAGAGTCTTGCAAATGCAGCCGGTCCCAACTATTCGGTCCAGTTTTTTGAGCATTCCCGTGATCGACTTCAGGTGGCTAGCTTGCTTTGGGATAACGCCTACATTCGATTGACTTGCCCGGAGGCTTTTCCTGTTCATCGAGACATTATTGAATGGGGGGTACGCTTCAGCAAAGATCGCTTGCCGGAAGAGGCTATCGGTGTTGATCCGCTAACGGCAAAGCTGATGAAATGGGTGATGGCAAGTTGGAAAAGAGTGGAATTTTTTAATCACTACCTGATGGGAACGATAGCCCCTCGCATTCAACTTGATTTCATCCCGGCAATGGCTTGTGCGGCCCATCTATTACTTCGGCCTCGAAGGCCCCCGATTACACTAGAGGACTACGTTGAGAGTGGGATTGCAATGCAGCGCATTTGGCTCACCGCTACCGCCAATGCTCTGTATTTGCAGCCAGAGATGACTCCTGTGATATTTCGATGGTACGCCAAGGCTGCTAGGGAAATATCGGCTGACTCAAAAATTAATGATGCGGTCTCCCTTTTAGCTTCACGATTTGATGCGCTTGTCGGTGTTTCGCCAGTGGAGCCATTTGCCTTCTTTTGCCGGGTGGGTCGGTCAGCAAAACCATGGTCGAGGTCTTTACGCAAGGACTTGAGTCAGCTCATGGTGAATGGATGAGTCGGTGCTCGGAGAGCAGATACTGCTGTTGATATTTTGCCAAACGTAAAACCAGAAGGCCGCCCGAAAATGAGCGGCCTTCTGGTTTGCCTAACACCAATGACGCTGATGTACGTATCCCCTTGGCAAAGATCAGATCAGGAGGCCTTGCGACGACGGATGGCGCCGAGACCAAGCAAGCCGAGACCGACCAAGGCCAGAGACGCCGGTTCGGGAACAGCGGTCACCTGATTGAGGGACAGGTCAACAGCGAGCGTGCCACCACCGACATTGATCACAGCTTCCAATGCGCCGACAGTCAGGAAGTCGGCTGGATCAAAGCCAACGTTCAGCACGTTAACATTAAGATCGGCCCCGGGATTGAACGGGTCATCGTAATCGCCGGAGGGGGCTAAGAAAGCGCCGAGCGAAATAGTGCGAAGCCCGGCACCACCTGATGAGGTGAGTGTGATGATTGAGTATTCAGCGGCACTCTTGTAAACACCTATGCTGAACTTGAAGCCTTGATCAGCGGAGAGCACGTCAAACAGGAAGGACGTGTAACTGCTAAGGTCTGCACCCAAGCCATAACCGCGAGCATTGGAAGCAAATGTTGCGGGAGAGCTGACGCCAGCTATCCCGGCGCCGTCCCAACGAAGAATGCCGGTGCCAGCAACATCTGTGTCCGAGTTGAAAATGTATCTGTCAGCATTAACACCCGCAAGAACGCGACCAAAATCTGGATCCTCAGCGGCAGTGCCGCCAACGCGCTCAACATACAATTCACGAACGCCACCGATTACGGAAGTTGTAGGGGCGCCGGTAATGGTGGACCAGACGCCATTGCCATCATTCGAATAGTCCGTTATGGCGGCTTGATTAACATTAAACAGGTCGACGACCACGTCGGCGTTGGCGCTGGCGCTGAAGGACAGCGCAGTTACCGCAGCCAAGGCTGTAAGTGATTTTTTCATTTGAATTCTCCGTTCAAGAAATTACGTGACTGGCCTAGATCGAGTTGAGGGTTGTCTTGACAACCACTTCGGTTTAAGACTTAGCGATATTTGTGCCACATAAAGTAAGTCGTTATTTATCAATTGATTAGGCTTTTAATGTGGCGCTATATGTTTTCGGTTTTGATGACCTGTAAAGTTTTTCGACACCCCGTGCTACCTTGCCGAAGAAAGTTGCCCTCTGCTTGGCGTGACAATTAATCGGCGAACTTTGCGCGCCTGTTCGTTGTATTAGGTGCGTTTGTCTCTGGTGATGTCAGCGTGGTATTAGCTAGTGTGAGCGATTGAGCCACCGCATTGAAAAATCGTGCTGCTGGAGCTCCCGCCATCAGCCTGCGATCGAAGCTCATGATTAACATCATGGTTGGTCGGGCCGCAATATTGCCCTCGATGACTACCGGGCGTTCCTTAACCAGGCCAAAAGAGAAGCCGATAGGCCATGGCCAGTTACCGACCAGCATATCAACGCCATATTTGGCCGGTGACGAGATCATTACCGCGCCGCCCCGATGTTGTATCCAAAGGCTTGGCCAGAGTCGCGGGAAGCGCAATATGAATCGCGCCAAAGGCGGTGGAACTCTGGTTACGATTTTCTTGAATAATTCCCAACGTTCGCCATGCTCTCCTTGGGTGTTGGCGATGCGCTTAAGCTCGCTGGTCAGCTCAGGAAGGCTTAATTCATCTGTTCGGGCAATTGTTCCGGCATAGGTTGCCTGTTCATTCCCCGGGGTGTCTCGCTCGACCGCTACCGTAATGTTGATTTCTTCAAGTTGAATGATGCGTTTGAAGAAGGGGATTTCAAGTGTGATTCGGTTGGCGTAGGGGTGTGTTTTCAGCGTGAGGGCAACGGCACGTGCTACGCAGGCGGTATAGGATGGCTTTTGACCCGTTTGCTTGCCGATGGCTTCTCTGAGTGCAATGCATTGCGACATGTCGATCTCGCTCAACATTGCAACTTTGTTGTCGCCATAGTTTTCGAACATGATGCCGCCGACAACTTCAAAGAATGGATTTTTGGGGAGGAAATGGAATAGGGACATTGCAGATATCTCCAGCCAAATTAGGAGTCGAAATAAGGGTGTGCACTCAACAGGGAAAATTGCCTGTTACTGAAATCAAGTGATCGGCATCTATTGTTGGACGCAAGCTAGATCTGTAGCTTGTCGCCTTTACATGTTCCTGACGGTTGTTTGATTGAGTTGCGCCATGATATGGCCAGCCAATTTGGAAGAGGCGCTTTCCAATTCCAAACTGTCGGCTAATGCTTGGGCGCGGACTGCAAATTTTGGATCGGATATCAGGGATTTAATGGCCTGCCGTAGCAGGAAAGGCTGGGCACGGTCAGCGCGGATCATGCTTCCTGCCCCGAATGCGACAATTGCTTCCATATTCAGGAATTGGTCCATATTCTGGGGGATGCCCAAGACCGGGACGCCACTGCATAAGGCCTGGTTGGTAGT
>NZ_LODL01000013.1:155977-231325 GCF_001551835.1 Dechloromonas denitrificans
GCAACCAGACGATGGCTGCCGGCGCCATTGACGGTCAATTTGCCGGGCATGGCCTGCAGCGGGTGGCTGATCTGGTAGAACAGCGTGTTGGCCCACTGGTTGCCTTTCCACCAGGTGGCGACATTGGGCAGCAGGAAGTCGCAGCGACTGGTCAGCCAGACGATGGGGGCGGCGCTGGCCGTGGTGCCGGAGAACAGGGTGTCGAGCTGGCTGGCCTGGCCGAGCAGGGTGTTGATCAAGGCGCTGGTTTCGCCGATCGCGGTCGTCGCGCTGGCCAGGTTGGCGGCCGTTTGGTTGTCGATGTAGGCCTGCAGCAGCTGGAGTGACTCATTTTTGCCGGTGATGCTGCTCAGTGCGTCACTGGCCGTCTTGTAGGCCGAGCTGTCGAGGACGCTGGCCTTGGCTGGGTCGGTGCCGGCGGCGACGGTGTTGGCCTTGGCTTGCGGAGCAATCAGCGCGGCATTGTCGGCAATGATTTTTGCCCATAAATCGACGTTGACCGCAGCACTGCCCAGGAGGTCGGCATAGGGCGTGATGTCGGCTTGGCGGGGGCGTGGCGTCGCGGTGTCCTGCAACGTGAAGTTGGTCCGTGCCGTTTCGTAGGTCACCAAGACGGCGTTCAGGCTGGTGTGGCTGACATTGTTGTCGACTTGCTCGTTGGCAGCGATGGCGGTGGCCAGCGACGTAAGTGCACTGGTGGCCGTCGTGCTGGCGCTGTCGATTTGGCCGTAGTTGGCTGGCGTGGCCTGAGTGGCCAGGATGGCGCTGGCCAGGGCGCTGCTGGCATTGTTGCGGCGGGTGGTGACGTTGGGCACACCGGTCAGAATGGCGTCAACCGCCGCTTTGGTGCTGCTCAGTTGGGCGCTCAGGGCGTTCAGGTTGCCGGTGTTCTGTTCGCCTTGCAGCGTCGTCTGCAGGCTGCTGATTGGCCCAATCCAGAGGCTGACCGTACTGCTCAGGACGCTGACCCTGCTCGCCTCGATGCTGTCGCGCAGGGCTTTCAGCGCGGTGGACAGCGCGGCGGCCGCGGTTTGGGCCAGCGCCTGCTTGCCGGCGTCGCTCGGCGACATGACCGCACCGGCGGCATAGTCATAGGCGAGGCTGGCGGCGGTGCTGGCCGTGGTCAGGGCGGGAACAATATCGAGGCGGGGAGTAACGGTGGCGGCGAGCAACTGTTTCGCGGCATCGCTGGCCAATAGCCTTTCGCTGGCATTGGTCGCGGTGTCGAGTGACGTGACCTGATGGGACAGCGCCCAGGGCATGACGTCGATGCCCAGTTTGGCGAGCAGTTCGGGGAGCGGGTCGAATAGCGGATCGGTGTTGCCGGTCAGGCTGCGGATATCCAAGCCTTCAGTGACACTGATCCGGTTGTTCAGGATTGCCGTATCGATGCTGCTGTCGATCAGTTGTAGTTGGCCGCGGGCCGCATCGGCCGCCTGCTTGAGCTGGTTGGCCGTGCCGAAAATGGCGTCGAACAGGTTGCGTGCCTCGAGCAGGGCGGCCCCCATGCCCTGCAGGGCGGTCAGTTGCTGGTTGGCATCGCTCGCCATGCTGAGCGTGGTCCGGGCCAGAGTCAGCTTGGCGATACTGTTCTGCAGGGCGGCTTCCGGGCCGCTGCCGGGCTGGGTAGTCGGCACCCGGCCGAACAGGCTGCCGGCCTTTCCTTCGCGATTGCTGGCGGAGAACGGTGCCGGCCACGGGTAGCGGTGGTCGCTGTTGGCGGCGGAGCTGGCGTGTTGTTCGAGACAGCTTCTGACTTCGTTGGCGACGCGCTTTTCGACGGCCGCCATCAACTCCTGGCGGGTGATGGCAAGGATGATATCGTTGTTGCCGTCGGCGGTGCTGCTGCCGGCCTGGTAGACGTCATTGGTGTCGGCGTTGTCCGGGTCGAGTGCACCGCGAGGGGCGATGATCAGGCCGGCGATATCGTCGTGGCTCGAACCGTCGGTGGCGATCAAGGTCAGCAGGGCGCTGGTGTCGCTGTTGAGCGGCGGGCTTGCCCGGTCGCCACCGAAAAAACGATAGATCACCAATTGCAACGGCATGCCGTGGCTGTCGTGACTGTGCTCCAGATCCAGCGTTTTCCAGGGGAGGCCGCCGCGGTAGGCATCGCAGTCGTCGCGGGAAAGCAGCGGTGAAACTCCGTCGCCGATCAGGTCGGGGCAGAGCAGGCGGCCGGGGCGCTTGTCGTCGAGCACCGCGTAGGCAATCACCGCCTCCTTGGCTCGGGCCATCCTGATCAACAGTTGACTGTCCTGATGTACGCGGCTGAAGCGGCTGTTGCTACTTGAGTACCAGGTATAGCTGCCGGCCATGGCCAGCAGAACGAGCAGCATCCACAGCGCGACGCCCCGTTGTGACGCGAAGGGGGCGTGCCGTGTCATCGTGCCGTGCCGCCCGGCTTGATGATGATCCGGCCGCCGCGCAGCAGGCCTTCGCGTTCGCCGGTGCCGGGGTAAACCGTGTCGCCGACCGGGACGTTGGTAGCGGCGGCCGGCCCGGTTGCCTGATTTTCTTCGCCGTTGATCCAGCGCGTGCGCCGGCCGTCGCTGCGCCGGATCTCGCCGTTGATCGTCAGGCTGCTTTCACTGTCCAGCGGATTGGCTTGCAGACCGGGGTTGAGCAGGCGCTGGCGGTCGAGCGCGCTGCGCTGGCTTGGGGTCAGGAACAGGCGGCCGAGTACCGTTTCCTCGGCGCCGGCCGGGGGCAGGGCGGAGAGCAGGGCGAGGATAGGCAGCCAGAGGCGGGCAGGCATGTTCATTTCTTTCCGCTGGCGCGGCGGACGGTGATCCACTGCATCTCGCAATCGGCGCTCAGTTGCGCCAGCGTCTCGTGCGTACCGCCGGGATTGCCCGAGTTGCCGATGCGCCCCAGCTTGCAGTTCCGGACCAGGACCAGGGCTTTGGCATCCTTCTCGATCTGGCTCAGGAAATTCAACAAATCCTCCTCGTGCAGCAAGCGCAACTGCAGTCGCATCGGGCTGGCAAACCAAGCATAGGCGGTGCCGTCCACGTTTTCCAGCGGCACCTGCACGCCGTATTCGTAATTCATGCCGGGGAGGCGCAGCGCTTGCTGGGTGGCGCGCAGCATTTCTATCCATTCCAGGCGCTTTTCCTCGCCGCTGATACCGGAAGCCTGCAGTTGCTGGAAAATCTGCGCCCTGTCCTTGAGCTCCTGTTCCTCGGTGCGTACCTGGCGCAGGCGTTGCTCGACCTGCCCTTTCCGGTTGGCGGCAGTGTCCCGTTCCTGTTCCGCCTTGTGGGCTTCGCCCATGCTCCACCAGGCGAGCAGGCCGGCGATGGCGAGCAGTAGCACGGCGGCGAGCAGCGGCAGGCGGAGCTTCGCGAGGTCGTGAAGAGTGAGCTTCATGCGCCGAGCTTTCGGCTGATCTGCAGCGTGAATTTGCGCGGCTGATCGTTGTCGTCTTCACTGTCGCCGCCGCGCAGCGTGCGCCCCGATTCGATTTCGAACGGTTGCTGCGTGACGGTCACCGTGCAGGTTGGGTCGGCTCGCAACAATTCGACGAACTGGTCGAGGGTGTTCAGGATCTGCCGGGTGGAGGCGCCCCGTTCGAGGCGGATGGCGGCACGTACGGTGGTGATTTCCTCGTCGCCGACCATGAGTCCTGCGGTCGACGGCCCGGAAGTGCCGATTTTCCATTCGAGCCCTTCCAGTTCGATCGCCGGCATCCGGTTCAGGGCCTGGCCGAGGGCGCGGTAAGCCGGGCCTGGCTGGCGTTGCTGCTGGCGTAGATCGCGATGGCGGTCGGTCAGGCGGCGCAGGGTCTCGTTATCGATGCCCAGTTGCGGGAAGGTGGCGGAGATTTCCTGGTAGCGCCAGTTGAGGTCGGACTCGCTGGCGATCAATTGTTGCGTTTCAAGGCGCAGGGCGTGGGTCCGGTAGATTTCCTTGGCGGCGAACAGGGCGCCGCCGAGCAGGGCGATGACGCCGATGCCGATCAGTCCCTGGCGGATCTGGGAGAGCCGGAAGTCATGGCGGTAGGCTTCGCCGGCGAACTGTTGGCCGGGCGGCGCGGTGGCCAGCAGGTGCAGGAAGAGCAGATCGCTGCGGCTGTCACCAGGCAGCGTCTGCAGTTTCAGTTGCCGGGCTGCATCGTGACTGTCGATGATCGTGAAGTTGAGGTAGCCGTGATCCGGGCAAGTCTTCATGATGGCCGGAATGGCCTGCGGATGCGCAATCATGAAGACGGGCAGGGCTTCCTCGCGGCCGACCAGACGCTGACCGATCAGGTATTGCTGCAGCTTGCCGGCTTCGGCGGCAAAACTGTTGGCAATGCCGGCGATGCTGCTGTCGACGAGCGGCGCCATCCGGGAAAAAAGCGGCTGGCCATTGACCAGATAGGTTTCGCGGATCGAGTGGTCCTGCAAGGTGAGCAGCAGATAGCGCCCCTGCCCGAAACCCAGTTTTTTCAGCAGTTGACCGCCGAGTTGGGCCACTGTGTAGACCCCGGCCAGCGGCGCTTCGGCCTCCTTGATGCGTTGCAGCCAGGGCTCGAAATGGGCCGGATTGGTCAGCGCCGAGAGCAGCAGCTTTTCGTTCTTGCGCTTGCGCTTTTCGTAACCGAGCGAGATCGCGGCGGCCAATGGCGTGCCGAGGAAATGCTGGCCGATCTTGCGGGTGATCAGCGCCTGGCGGTCGCTGCCCTGCAGGAAGGGAATCGTCTCGAGAACGTGGCCTTCCTCGGCGACGTTGGCGAGCAGGTGAAAATGGCTGCGGTTATGCTCGCCCAGGTATTCGGCAAAATGGTCGAGGCCGGCCTGGTCGGGCTCGAAACTGCCTTCCGGCAACAGTTGCCCCTGCTGCCAGGCAAAAGCCGAGAGGCGGTGCGTGTTGAGGTAGAGGAGGCGGCGGGCGATCACGTTTTGATCTTGCTGATGACATCGTAAATGGGGCCGAGTACCGACAGCATAATCCAGCCCAGCATGGCGCCCATGAACAGCGTCAGCATCGGTTCGATCATCGCCTGCGCCTTGCCGACCGATTCCTTGACGTCGCGGTTGTAGAAATAGCTGACGTTGAGCAGCGCCTTGTCCAGCCCGCCGGTGCTTTCGCCGACCCGCAGCATGCGGACGACGAGCGGCGGGAAAAGGCCGACATCGTGAAAGGCGGCGGCGACATTGCGCCCCTCGCGGATCGACTGCTCGACCCGTTGCAGGGCCTGGCGGACGACGCGATTGCCGACGATGCTTTGCGTCGTCCGGATCGATTCGAGGATCGGGATGCCGGAGGCGTAGAGCATGGCGAAGGTACTGGCAAAGCGCGACAAAATGATTTTCTTCAGGATCGGGCCGACGACCGGCAGGCGCAGCTTGAGGCCATCCATGCGCAGGCGAGCCAGCGGGTTGCTGCGCAGGATCAGTTGCCCGGCGACGCCGGCGATGACCGGCGCAATAAGAAAGAGAAACCAGTAGTCGACCAACAGATCGGAGACGAAAAACAGCACCTTGGTCTGGGTCGGCAGGGTTTGCCCCATATTGCGGACGAACAGCTTGAGCTGCGGCACCATGTAGATCATCAGGAAAAAGGTGGCGGCGAGCACGATGCTGGCGACGAAGGCCGGGTACATCAGCAGCTTCTTGGTGTTCGAAGCCAGCTCGTCTTCCCATTTCATCGATTCGGTCAGGCTGGCCAGCACCTCGGGCAACTGGCCGCTGGCTTCGCCGGCGCGAATCAGGTTGATGAAGACCTGGCTGAATACGTCGGGATGCGCGCTCATCGCCTGCGACAGCGTCTGGCCGCCCTCGATGCTTTCGATCAGGCCGGCGATCACTTCGCGAAAGCGCGGGTGTTCCAGCGAATCGCGCAGGTCAGTCAGGCTCTCCAGGATGGGTACGCCAGCCCGCGTCAGCTGGTCGAGATGGAAGCAGAAGTTGATCAGTTCGGGGCGGGGGATGCTGCGCCCGCCAAACAGCTTGCGCTGGTGCACCGGATTGCCGATGACCAGATCGAGCTCCATGCGTTTCAGGCGCATTTCGAGGTCGACGACATTGATCGCATCGAGCCGTCCGAACACCATGCGGCCTTCTGCGCTGACTGCCTTGTAGTCGAACAGCATGGCTACATCCGGTCGGTCAGGTCGACGACGCGGCCGAGTTCCTCGAGCGAGGTCGTGCCGTTCATGACCCGCCGCAGGCCGTCGTCGGCCAGCGTGGTGAAGCCCTGGAGCAGGGCACGGCTGCGGATTTCATGGGTGGTGGCGCGGCGGGCGATCAACTCGTCGATGCCGCTGTCGACCCGGAGCAGTTCCATGATCGCGATCCGGCCGCGGTAGCCCTGGAAGTCGCAAAGTTCGCAGCCGCTCGGCCGGAACAGGATGGGATGCGGTTGGTTCGGGCCCGTGCCGAGCAGGCGGATTTCATGTGGCTCGGCCAGATAGGGTGACTTGCAGTGTTCACACAGGCGGCGGATCAGGCGCTGGGCGACGATGCCGATGATGTTGCCGGCCATGATGTCGGGCAGCACGCCGATGTCGAGCAGGCGAGGGATGGCGCCGATCGCCGAGTTGGTGTGCAGGGTGGTGTACACCTGGTGGCCGGTCATCGCGGCGCGGAAGGCCATTTCGGCGGTTTCGGCGTCGCGCACCTCGCCGACCAGGATGACGTCCGGGTCCTGGCGCATCATCGAGCGGATGCCGTTGGCGAAATCGAGCTTGGCCGATTCGGAGACCGAGGTCTGGCGCACCATCGCCATCGGATATTCAACCGGGTCTTCGAGGGTCATGATGTGGATGCCCTCGTTGTTGATGTGATTGAGTACCGAGTACAGCGTTGTCGTCTTGCCGCTGCCGGTCGGGCCGGTGACCAGGATGATGCCTTCCGGCCGGGCGATCATCAGCTTCAGTTGCTGCAGGTGTTCCTCGGATAGGCCAAGGCCTTCGAGCGGCACGATGCCTTTTTGCCGGTCGAGAATGCGCAGCACGATGTTCTCGCCGTGGATGGTCGGCTGGCTGGCGACGCGGAAGTCGATGGCGCGGCCGGATACGCTGAGGCCGATGCGGCCGTCCTGCGGCGCCCGCATCTCGGCGATGTTCATGCCGGACAGCACCTTGATGCGTACCGTCATCGCCGGCCAGTAGGATTTATGCAGGGCGCGGATCTGGCGCAGCATGCCGTCGATGCGGTAGCGGATGCGCAGGAAGTTGGCTTCCGGCTCGAAGTGGATGTCGGAGGCCTCGCGCTTGACCGCATCGGTCAGGATCGAGTCGATCAGCCGGACCACTGGCTGGCTGTACTCGTCATCGGTGGCCGACAGGCTCTTCCAGTCGATTTCGCCGGTTTCGATCTCGTGCAGGATGCCGTCGATCGACAGTTCGTAGCCGTAATACTGGTCGATGGCGCGGTCGATCTCGGATTCGCCGGCGAGCAGCGTCTCGATCTCGGTGCCTTCTTCGAGCTGCGTCCGGACGCGGTCGAGGCCGACGATGTCGTTGATGTCGGAGATGGCCAGGGTCAGGCGCTGGCTCGGCCGGTCATAGTCGAGCGGCAGCAGGTGATAGCGCTTGGCCAGTTCGCGCGGCACCAGCTTCAGCGCTTGCGGGTCGATCACCGCATGCGTCAGGTCGATGCTCTGTTTGCCCAGGCTTTCGGAAAGGGCTTGGCGCAAGGTCGCTTCCGAGACGAAACCGAGTGAGACGAGCAGCTTGCCGATCGGCTGGTTCAGCTTCATCTGCTCGAGCAGCGCAATGCGTAACTGGTCTTCCGAGAGGATGCCTTCGGAGATCAGGATCTGGCCGAGCGGCCGGTGCTGCATGGCGGACGTGCTCATGGTCGGCTCAGGGCTGGAGTTCGCTCAGCCGTTTGCGCACCGGCTCGCGCTCGAAAGCGGCCGGGCGCTTGTCGGCGGCCTCCAGTGCCAGCCGGTAATGCTGGGCGGCCAGTTTGTTCTGGCGGATGTGGTCGAGGCTGATCGCCAGGTTGAACAGGTAATCCGGATTGTCGCCATCCGCCGCGACGGCGTTGAAGTAGACCTGCTGGGCTTCGGCCCAGCGCTGCTGGCGGGCGTAGAGATTGCCCAAGGCGAAATTGAGCTGAGCCGATTCCGGCTGAACGGCGAGCAGCGACTTCAGGCGGCTCTCGGTATTCTGCGGGTCGGCGCCGGCGCTGGCGCCGTTCAGGGTAGCCGCCTGGACGGCCGGGTCGCTCGGGTTGGCGACCAGGGCGCGCTGATAGAGGCGTTCGGCGTCGCCGGGCCGGCCCTGGCGCTGGGCAATGGCGGCCAGGGCGAGCAGGGCGTCGGTATTGTTGGGGTCGCGCTGCAGGGCCTGTTCGTAATCGCGGCGGGCCAGCTCCAGCTCGTTGCGCTGAATGTTGGCATAGCCGCGGAGCTGGTTGCTGTCGACCTCGGGGCGGCTGCGGGTCAGGCGAATTGTTTCAGTCGGCACGCTTTCCGGTTCGCCAGTCGGCAGTGTGCGCGCCGGGCGGGTCGGTGGTGGCGCCGGGGGCGGTGAGGCGAACAGCGAGGTTTCGGGGGCAATTGCTGCGGTCGACGGCCCTGCCGGGGGCAAAACCACGGGCACGGCCGGTGCCGCGGGCGCTCCTCGGGGGGCTGCGCTGGCCGGGGCTGGGGTCGGGTTGGCACTTGGCCGAAGGCTATTGTTGCCGATGTTCAGAACCTGATAGCCGACGTAGCCGCCGATGCCGAGGCCGGCCAGACCGAGGATGCCGAGGGCAATCCACAGCGGCTGACGCGAAGGGGAGGTGTCGACCTGTTTGGCGGCAAAGGCATTGCGCACAGCTTCGCGGTCGGCCTGGGCGCTTTTTTGCTGGCTGGTGGCCGGTTTGGGCTGGGCTTGGCCGGGGCGGACGGCGCTGCTGGCCAGTTCGGCATCGACGGCGTCGATGTGGGCTGCCAGGTCGGGCAAGGGGCTGTTCTGAACGCGAGGCGCCGGTGGCGCCAGCGGTTCCAGGCCGAGCGTGTCGGCTGTCGCCGGGTCCTTGCCGCTCAGGCTGCGTGCCGCTTCCTGCTTGCTTGTCTCGGCCCGCTTCAGGGCGTCCATCAGCAGACTCATTGCCGGCGCTCAGCGACTGGGGGCGACATTGAAGGGCTGGGCTTCATTCGGTTGCCGGAAGAAGCCATCGCTCGGCAGGAGACCGCGCATGCCGGCGTAGTCGCCGTCAAGGCTGGCATCCTTGATCACCACCGGGCGCAGGAAGATGACCAGTTCCGACTTCCTGGCCGCGTTGTCACGCTTGGTGACCAATTCACCGGCCAGCGGGATCTGACCAAGAATGGGAATGCGGCCGGTGTTGTAATTGACGCTGTCTTCCATCAGTCCGCCGAGAACGGCGATGTCGCCGCTGGCGACGCGCATGACGGACTCGATTTCCCGGGTCCGGATCTGCGGCACGAAGTTCTGGACGCCGGCTGCCTTGTTGGACGGATTGGGGTCTTCCTTCCAGTCGGAGACACTGGAAATGGTCGGCCGGATATTCAGGATCACGTTCTGCGTATCGCTGATCTGGGCGGTCACCGACATCACCAGGCCGACCGAAACTGACTGCGGCGTGGTCGTCACGGCGGTCGTGGTGCCGACGTTGGCCGAGGTCGTGGTGTCCGACTTGACGTTGAAATAGACGATGTTCTCGACTACCTTGAGCAGGGCCGTCTGGTTGTTGAGTACGGAGAGGCGCGGGCTGGACAGCACTTTTGCGGTGCCGAAGGATTGCAGGACGTCGACCGCGGCAATCAGGTTGAGGGGCTTGTCGAGTTGCTGGAAGACCAGATTGAAGGCCGTATTGGCGGTGTCGATGACGCTGCCGCTGGCCGGGCGGGTGACCGAAAAGCCGGTGCCGTCCGATTTGAAGCGGCTCCAGTCGATGCCCTGCTTGTAGCCGTCGGAGAGTTCGACCTCGACGATGGTCGCTTCGATCAGCACCTGGCGCCGGGCAGCATGCACGACGCGATCGAGGAATTCCTGGATCTTGTCGTGCTGGCGTTGCGTGGCGCGCACGGTGATGACGCCGCTCTCGGCGTTCATGATCACCGAGGCCGCCTCGCGGAAGGTGTTGCGGCGGACGATCGAGTTGCCGACCGCCTGGCTGGAAGAGCCTGGCGTCGGATTGCTTTGCAGCGCATTGGCGATGGCTTGGGCAGCGCGCAGGCCGCTGCCTTGCGGCAGGGCGGCGGCACCGGTGGCGTTTTGCGCCGAGCTCTGTTCGACGACGGTTTCGCTGGAGCCTTCCGGCAGGATCTTGTCCGTTTCGCGCAGGATGTCCTTGATGTTCTTTTCCAGCGATTCCCAGAACTGGTTCTTGGAAGCGTTTTCGATCCGGGTATTGGAGATGTTGCCGGCCGCGCCGCTGCCGGCCGTGCTGCCGGCGCTACCGCTGCCGGTTCCGGTGCCACCGGTGCCGGTAGCGATCTGGGTGTTGGTCGACACGGTGCCGGTGACATTGCGCGACATGTTCACGTAGTCGACCTTGTAGTGCTTGAGGAACGGGGAGTCCGGCATTACCGCCAGATTCGGGCCGTCCAGTTCGAAGCGCATGTCGACCTGCTTGGCAATCCGGGTCAACAGTTGCGGCAGCGTCTGGTCGATGGCGTTCAGCGTGACGGTGCCGCTGATGCCAGGATGGATATCGACATTGACCTTGGCGTCGCGGGACAGTGCAAACAACAAGTCGCGGACCTGGACATTGTTGACGACGACGCTGTAAGTCTCGGCTTTGGGGGTGGCGCGTGGCTTGGGAAAGGCCAGCGACTGCTGGACGGGGGGCGGAATATCGCTATTACTGCGGGGCGCGGCGGCCGTTTCCGAACTGAGATGCCCTTTCAGCGGTTCGCGGGGAACCGGGGCGGCGCAAGCTGCCAGCAGCAAGCAGAGAAACGATCCCTGGATAAAGCCGACTTTCATCGGACGTCGCCTTGTTTCAACAAGATATTCACTGTTTTCAATATGTTCGAACGATCCTAGCACGTAAGTTAGGAACTCGTCATGGTTTGTGGCGGCTCGTGACGGCTAGTGAAGTTTGCTGACCTGACGTGGGAATGGCTGGGCTGCCCGGATGTTTTCCGGCAGGGTCTGCATCGCTGCCGCCGCTTCTTCGCGACTCGGATAGTCGCCGTAGATGACGCCAACCCGGTCGCGTCCGGAGAGGTTGGAGCGATAGGCGCGAATTGCCTCCGGTTCCAGGGCTTTGGTGGCTCGGGCCAGGAAGCCTTCGATCTCGCCGGTGCTTTGCGCATCAGTCGCCAGCAGTTGGATAAAGTAATGGTTGCGCGGAACTTCGGCAATCCAGCGCTCGTATTGGGCAAAGTGCTGGCGGGTCAGTGGGCCGAAGCGAACGTTTTCAGCTGGTTTTTGCTCATTTTGGCTGGTTGACCGCAGGACCGGGGCTGGCGTGGCGGGGGGGGCGGCCACCGGCGGATTTACCTGGCTTGGCGGCAACGTTTCGGTGCGCATCAGCAGGCCGATGACCAGCAGCCCGGTTAGCGTCGCGGCGCCGGCCCCAGCCAGGCCCCAGGCCAGCGGTTTCAGATTGGCCGGTTTCTTCGGCTGCAGTGGGGAGAAGCGCGCATCCTGCGCGGCGGTGTTGACCTCGCCGGTGTCGACCTGGTGCCGGCTGGCCGAGTAGGCAGCGAGCAGTGCCTTGTCGGCGAGGATGTTGATGCGTCGGGAGAGACCTTCGGAGAGCCGGGCAATCAGCTCGATGGCGGCGCCGGTAAACGGGTTGGGGCCGTGGTAGCCGGCGGTGCGCAGGCGAAACTCGATATAACCGGCGACTTCGGCGGCTTTGAGCGGGGCCAGGTTGAAGTGCTGGGTAATGCGCTCGCGCAACTGGCGCATGTCGGTGGCAGCCAGCCGTTCATCCAGTTCAGGTTGGGCGAAAAGGGCAATCTGCAGCAGCTTGGCGGCCTTCGATTCGAGGTTGGAGAGCAGGCGGATTTCTTCCAGCGACTCGGCCGGCATGGCATGGGCTTCGTCGATCAGGATGACGACGCGCTTGCCGGCGGCGTAGCGTTCGATCAGCGCGTCCTGCAGGGCGCGGGTCAGCGAATGCGTCGCCTTGCCATCGGTGGGAATGCCCAGTTCGTCGGCGATGGCGCCGAGGATTTCGCTGCGCGACAGCGAGGGATTGGCCAGATAAAGCGTTTCAACGTTTTCCGGCAGCCTTTCGAGCAGCATCCGGCACAGCATGGTCTTGCCGCTGCCGACCTCGCCGGTCACCTTGACGATGCCTTCATCCTGGGTAATGGCGTAGACCAATGCCTCGAGGGTTGGACCGCGATTGGCGCCGGTGAAGAAAAAGTCGGTATGTGGCGTGATGCGAAACGGCGGCTCACGCAGTCCGAAATGTTCCAGGTAAAGGCTCATCGGCGATTCCAGCTTTGCATGCGGTTGTAGAGTGTGGTGCGGTTGATGCCGAGACGGCGGGCCGCCTGGCTCATATTGCCACTGGACAGCTCCAGTGCGGCCTCGATGTAGCTGCGTTCCCAGAGTTCCAGCGTGGCATCGAGGCTGATGCTGGCGTTTTTGCTCAAGTGGTCGATGGCGGCTTTCCGCGTTTGTTCAAGATCGTTGGCAATCAGTCCGGCTGTCGCCGCCGGGCTGTTCTCATTGGCGAGTTCGCCAAGATCGAACTCGGCCAGCAGTTGTTCCTTGCTTACTGTCTGGCCGGCATGGCGAGCGGTGAGGCGAATGACAATGTTGCGCAATTCGCGGACATTGCCTGGAAATGCGTAGTCCAGCCAGAGTGCTTCGGCCGCCGGGTCGAGTTGAAAGGGAGGGCGCTGGGCCTGGTGGGCAAAGGTGTTGCGAAAATGCGACAGTAGCAGGAGGCGATCCGGGCCCATTTCGCGCAATGGCGGCACGTTGACCGTGAAGACCGAAAGCCGGTGGTAGAGGTCGGCCCGAAAGCGTCCGGCTCTGACCTCCTGGCGGAGGTCGCGGTTGGTGGCGGCGATGATGCGGGCGGTCGAAATCCGACTTTGTGTTTCGCCGACCCGTTGATACTCGCCGTTTTCCAGCACGCGCAGCAGCTTGGGCTGTAGATCGAGCGGCAACTCGCCGATTTCATCGAGGAACAGCGTGCCGCTGTCGGCATCCTCGAAATAGCCGCTCTTGCTTGCCGTGGCACCGGTGAAGGCGCCACGGGCATAGCCGAACAGTGTCGGTTCGAGCAGGGTTGGCGAGATGGCGGCGCAGTTCAGTGCAAGAAAGGGCTTTTCCCTGCGCTCGGTCATCCGGTGCAGGTAGTGACTGGCTGCGATGTCCTTGCCGCTCCCCGATTCGCCCTCGATCAATACCGGGAAAGCCAGGTTGGCGTACTGCCCGAGCTGCAGTTGCAGCCTTTGCATGGGCGGGCTTTCCCCGACCAGGCCGCTGGGCGGCTCCGCGCTTTGGGGTGGCGAAAAAGACAGCGACTGGCGCAGCAGCTTGGCCAGTCTGGCCGGGTCGCACGGTTTGCCGACAAACTCGACGGCGCCCAGGGTGCGCGCATGGCGAGCGTTATCGTCGTCATTTTGGCCAGAGAGGACAATGATCTTCATTTCCGGCGCCAGGGCCAGCAATTCGCCGATCAGGGCGAAACCTTCGTCGGGGCGGTGCGGGAGCGGCGGCAGGCCAAGGTCGACCAGGGCCAGTTGCGGGATCTGCCGGAGTTGCCGGAGGAGGCTGCGGCAATGTGCTCTGGAGTGGCTGGTGACGACATCAAATTCCTGTGCGAAAGCAAAGCTCAGCGACTCGCTGATCAGCGAGTCGTCGTCGACTATCAGCAGCAGCGGCTTGGCGACAGGCACAGGCACAGGCACAGGCAATTTATTCCATGTGAAAGATTTGCTCGATTATAGCCTCGTCGCTTCCGGGCGACGGGCGCCGATTCTGTTAAAATCCGCCGACTTTTCCCGAGGAAACGCTTTGCCCGACGACATTCTGGTCGATATCGAGGACCTTCAATTCAATTACGACGGCCGGCCGGTGCTGCAAGGAATCAACATGAAGATCCCGCGCGGCAAGGTGGTCGCCATCATGGGCGGCTCCGGTTGTGGCAAGACCACATTGCTGCGCTGTATCGGTGGCCAGTTGCGGCCGACTGGCGGGCGGGTGCGCCTGGAAAAGCACCAGGTCTGTGAAATGTCGGAGGCCGAGTTGTATCGTCTGCGTCGCAAGATGGGGATGCTCTTCCAGTTCGGCGCCTTGTTCACCGATATGTCGGTTTTCGACAACGTCGCTTTCCCGTTGCGCGAACATACCGACATGTCGGAGGAAATGATCCGCGACCTGGTCTTGATGAAACTTGAGGCGGTCGGCTTGCGCGGGGCGCGCAAGCTAATGCCGGGCGAGCTTTCCGGCGGCATGGCCCGGCGCGTCGCCCTGGCGCGGGCGGTGGCGCTGGACCCGATGCTGGTCATGTACGACGAGCCGTTTACCGGCCTCGACCCGATCGCGCTGGGCGTGATCGGCCAGTTGATCCGCAAGTTGAATGACGCCCTCGGGGCAACCTCGATCATGGTCACGCACGATATCCACGAGTCCTTGCTGATCGTCGATTACATCTATTTCCTGAACGGCGGTCGTGTTGTGGCGGAGGGGACGCCCGACGAAATACGCGCCTCGAAAGATCCTTTTGTGCATCAATTTGTCTATGCCGAGGTTGAAGGGCCGGTGCACTTCGACTATCCCGCACCCTCCGTCCGGCAGGAGTTGTTGGCTGGAGTGACACGTGTTTAACCCGGCTGCGTTGATTCGGAAACTGGGGCATGCAACGGTTGAGCGTATCTGGCGGCTGGGTTTCGCCGCGCGTTTCTTTGTTGCCATCCTGCAGCATTCGGGCACGTCTTTCCGCCGCCTGCCGCTGACCCTGCGCGAAATTTATTTCAGTGGCGTGTTGTCGCTGCTGATCATTCTCGTTTCCGGCCTGTTCGTCGGCCTGGTCTTGGGCTTGCAGGGCTTCGAGACGCTGCAGCGCTATGGCTCGACCGAGGCGCTCGGCGTCCTGGTGGCGCTGTCGCTGACCCGCGAACTCGGGCCGGTGGTGGCTGCCCTGCTCTTTGCCTCGCGCGCCGGTTCGTCGGTGACGGCCGAAATCGGTTTGATGAAGGCGACCGAACAACTGAAGGCGATGGACATGATGGCGGTCAATCCGATTGCCCGGGTCGTGGCGCCGCGCTTCTGGGGCGGCGTGGTCGCGATGCCGCTGCTTGCCGCAATGTTCTCGGCGATGGGAGTGCTCGGTGGCTGGCTGATCGGCGTTGTCTTCATCGGTGTCGATGATGGTGCTTTCTGGTCGCAGATGCAGGCCGGCGTCGACTGGCGTTACGACGTCTGGAATGGCGTTATCAAGAGTTTTGTCTTTGGCATCGCGGTTTCGCTGATTGCTGTTTTCGAAGGTTACGATTCCGTGCCGACCGCCGAAGGCGTGTCGCGGGCGATTACTCGCACCGTGGTCACTTCAGCGCTGACCATACTGGCACTTGATTTCGTTCTCACTTCCTTCATGTTCCGGGGAGCTTCATGAACCGTACCGTCCTCGACCTCTGGGTCGGCTTTTTTGTCGCATTGGGTATCGCAGCTTTGTTGTTTTTGGCACTCAAGGTGGGCAACCTCTCGTCTGCGCACATGTCTGAGACTTACGTGCTGCAGGCCAAGTTTGATAACATCGGCGGGTTAAAAGTGCGCGGTCCGGTGAAGAGCGCTGGTGTCGTGGTCGGCCGGATTGCCGAGATCAAGTTTGACCCGGTGAGCTACGAGGCGGTGGTGACCCTGAATGTCGACGGTCGTTACCAGTTCCCGAAAGATACTTTCGCATCGATTTACACGGCGGGCTTGCTTGGTGAGCAATATGTCGGCCTTGACGTTGGGGGCGACGAAAAAATGTTGAAGGCCGGCGACACGATTGCCAAGACGCAATCTGCCGTCGTTCTCGAGAAAATGATCAGCCAGTTTCTTTTCAGCAAGGCAGCGGACGGACAGGATAAAAAATGACGTTGAAGCAAGGGGCTTGGGTGATGCGGGCATGCAGCAAATGGCTGGTTGGAGGAGGCGTGTTGCTGGCGTGTGCGGGCAGTGTTTTGGCCGAGGGCAATCCGCGTGACCCTTATGAGGGCTTCAATCGCAGCATGTTCGCAGTCAACGAAGTGGTGGATAAATATGCCGCCAAGCCGGTTGCCCAGGTTTATGACCACGTTGCTCCGCTGCCGGTAAAGGCCGGGTTTGGCAACTTCTTTGGCAATGTCGGCGATCTGTGGATCGGTGCCAATAGCGCACTGCAGGGTAAGTTCGCTGATGCGGGAGTCGATGTCGGACGTTTGTTGATCAATTCGACAGTGGGCATTTTCGGATTGTTCGATGTGGCCAGCGAATTGGGGCTGGAGAAGCATGAAGAGGATTTTGGCCAGACCATGGCGGTGTGGGGTGTCGGTGATGGCGGCTACCTGTTCTGGCCGGTAATCGGCCCACGTACCGCGCGCGATACCGCTGGCTGGGCTATTGATTCCTATGTCGATCCGGTATGGCGCGTGCGCCCGATTTCGACGCGCAACAGTATGGTTGCCCTGCGTTTCGTCGATATTCGCGCCAGCCTGTTGCCGGCCGACAAGGTGGTCGAGGAAGCGGCGCTCGACAAGTATGCCTATATTCGCGATGCTTACTTGCAGCGTCGTCGTAACCAGATTTTTGATGGCCGCCCGCCGCGGCTTGAAGATTGATTGTTGGGAAAATGATGATTAAACAGTTCTTTGCCGTTGTTTTTGCGGGTTCGCTGATTGCTTCTGTGCACGCACAGGAAGCGCCGGATGCCTTGGTGCAGCAGGTGACCGAGGAGGTGCTGGAGATTGTCCGCAAGGACAAGGATATCCAGGGCGGCAGCACGCAGAAGGTGATCGACCTGGTCGACAAGAAGGTGTTGCCGCACTTCAATTTTCCGCACATGACCGCGCTGGCCATGGGCAAGGACTGGAAAAAGGCGACGCCGCCACAGCAGCAAGCCTTGACGCATGAGTTCAAGACTTTGCTGGTTCGTACCTATGCCAATGCCTTGACTGGCTACAAGAACCAGAAAATCGTCTATAAGCCATTCAAGATGAATGCTGGTGAGACCGATGTGCTGGTGCGGACCGAAGTGCTGCAACCGGGGAGCAAGCCGGTGCAGCTCGATTACAGTCTGGAAAAGCTGGATGGCGGTTGGAAGGTTTACGACGTCGTGGTGGCCGGTATCAGTTTGGTTACCAATTATCGCGACCAGTTTGGCCAGGAAGTGCGTAACGGTGGGGTCGATGGTTTGATCGCCTCGATCAGCGCCAAGAACAAGTCGCTGGAAGCAAATCTCGCCAAGGCGGAAAAAAAATGATCGAACAGGTGGCCGGGCACCTTGTTGTCAAGGTGCCTCTTGTCATGGCCAATGCGCGCGGCCTGCTTGAAGCAGGCCGTTCTGCTTTAATGGCAGGCGAGCAGGTCTTTGATTTTTCCGAAGTCAGCGAGGCTGATTCCTCAGCCATTGCTGTGATGCTCGGCTGGTTGCGGTCGGCCGAAGCCGCGCGGTCGACCGTCAAGTTTGCCCATATTCCGGCGGGCGTGCGTTCGCTGGCCGAGTTGTACGGCGTTTCGGAGTTGCTGCCCCTCGCTTGAGGTGGTATTCATCGCGATGGTCGCTGCCGTTTCCATTATTGATGTCGTCAAGCATTTCGGTTCGCTGAAAGCGCTGGCCGGTGTTTCCCTGGAGATCGAGCAAGGGGAGTTTTTCGGGCTGCTCGGCCCGAATGGCGCCGGCAAGACGACGCTGATTTCCGCGCTGGCAGGCTTGCTGCGCCCGGATTCCGGTTCCCTGAAAGTCCTGGGGCATGATGTCGTCACGGATTTTCGCGAGGCGCGCCGTTTGCTCGGCGTGGTGCCGCAGGAACTGGTCTTTGATCCCTTCTTCAATGTGCGGGAGACGCTACGCATTCAGTCCGGCTATTTCGGTATTCGCAAGAATGATGACTGGATTGACGAGATTCTCGAAAACCTCGACTTGACCAGCAAGGCCGAGGTCAACATGCGTCGCCTGTCCGGCGGGATGAAGCGACGGGTGCTGGTTGCCCAGGCGCTGGTCCATAAGCCCCCGGTGATCGTGCTGGATGAGCCGACGGCCGGTGTCGATGTCGAATTGCGACAGGGCTTGTGGCAGTTTGTCCGCCGCCTGAATGGCGAAGGTCATACCATCATTTTGACGACGCATTATCTCGAGGAGGCCGAGGCCTTGTGCGGCCGGATCGCTCTGATGAAGCAGGGACGCATCATCGCACTCGATACCACGGCCAACCTGATGGCAGCCCATCCCGGCGGTACGCTGGAAGATGTCTTTGTGCGGACGATGAACCAATGATCGGTTTCTGGACGCTCTTCTATAAGGAATTGCTGCGTTTCTGGAAGGTGGCCTTCCAGACTGTCGGTGCGCCGGTGCTGACGGCGCTGCTCTATCTGCTGATTTTCGGCCACGTGCTCGACGAACACGTGCAGGTGCACGGCGTGCGTTATACGACTTTTCTGGTGCCTGGCCTGGTGATGATGCAGGTTTTGCAGAATGCCTTTGCCAATTCGTCATCGAGCCTGATTCAGGCCAAGATTACCGGCTCGATCATTTTCGTGCTGTTGCCGCCGATTCCCTACAGCGCCTTTTTTGCCGCCTATGTTTTGGCGGCAGTGGCGCGCGGCTTGATGGTGGGGCTTGGTGTGTTGCTGGCGACAGTCTGGTTTACCGAGCTCAAAATTGTTGCGCCGCTCTGGATTTTCGCCTTTGCATTGTTCGGTGGCGGACTGTTTGCGGCGCTGGGCATGATTGCCGGAATCTGGTCAGAGAAATTCGACCAGTTGGCAGCTTTCCAGAACTTTTTGATCATGCCGCTGACTATGCTCTCTGGCGTCTTCTATTCGATTTACACGCTGCCCGAATTTTGGCAACGCCTGTCGCATTACAATCCCGTTTTTTACATGATTGATGGCTTCCGCTATGGCTTTTTCGGTGTCTCGGATGTGGCACCCGAGATCAGCCTGACGGTTGTTGTCGCCTGCTTCGCTGTCGTCTTTGCGCTGACCCTGAGTCTGCTCAAGCGGGGCTGGAAACTAAGAGCTTAAACATGATGCACCCTGACCAGATCAAGCAACTCATACTCGCCGGCATGACCTGCGAACACCTCGCCCTGGATGGCGACGGGCAGCACTTCGAGGCCCTTGTGGTCAGTGCGGAGTTTGTCGGCAAGAACCGCGTCCAGCGTCAGCAGCACGTGAATAAAATCCTCAAGGCAAGATTTGACTCCGGTGAATTGCATGCCCTGTCGTTCAAAACATTGACCCCGGAAGAGTGGAGCGCCCAGCGTGGATAAATTATTGATTCAGGGCGGCAGTGCCCTCTCCGGCGAAGTGGCAATTTCCGGTGCCAAAAATGCGGCGCTGCCTATCCTTTGCGCTTCCTTGCTGACCACTGAGCCATTGCATCTGACCAATGTGCCGCATCTCAACGATATTTCGACGATGCTCCGCCTGTTGGCCGAAATGGGGGTGGGCGTGACCATGGACGGGGTTGATGGCCTGGTCTTGAACGGCGGCGGGCTGAACAACCCGATCGCCTCTTACGAGATGGTCAAGACCATGCGCGCCTCGATCCTCGTGCTGGGGCCATTGCTGGCACGCTGTGGCGAGGCACGGGTGTCGCTGCCCGGCGGCTGCGCGATTGGCGCCCGGCCGGTCGACCAGCACATCAAAGGCTTGCAGGCGATGGGGGCCGAAGTCAAGGTCGAGCAGGGTTATGTTCATGCCAAGGCGGCGCGCCTGAAGGGCGCCCGCATCTGTACCGACATGGTGACCGTGACCGGTACCGAAAACCTGATGATGGCGGCTTGTCTGGCCGACGGTGAGACGATCATCGAAAACGCTGCGCGCGAGCCGGAAGTGGTCGATCTGGCCAACTGCCTGGTCAGCATGGGCGCCCGGATTTCGGGAGCGGGGACCGATGTCATTCGTATCCATGGTGTCGATAAACTGCATGGTGCGACACATTCAATCATGCCCGACCGGATCGAGACCGGGACCTATTTGTGTGCTGCTGCGGCGACTGGGGGCGATATTCGTCTGGTCAAGACGTCCGCCGCCTATCTCGATACGGTGGTCGATAAGTTGATGGATGCCGGTTGTGAAATTACCGTCGAACGCGATGCAATCCGTCTGGTTGCGCCACAGCGCCTGAAGGCAGTCAGTCTTCGTACTGCACCGTATCCCGCTTTCCCGACCGACATGCAGGCGCAGTTCATGGCGATCAACTGTGTGGCCGATGGCGTGGCGACCATCCGGGAAACCATTTTTGAAAACCGCTTCATGCACGTTAACGAATTGATGCGTCTTGGGGCCAATATCCAGATCGAGGGCAACAATGCCATCGTGCGCGGGGTGGACCGGCTGGAAGGGGCGACGGTGATGGCGACCGATCTGCGTGCTTCGGCTTCGCTGGTCATTGCCGCCCTGGTTGCCCAAGGGGAGACGCTGATTGACCGCATTTACCATCTCGACCGCGGCTACGAACGGATCGAGGAAAAGCTGGCCAAGCTCGGGGCTAGCGTCAAGCGCGTGCACTAAGTCTGACTGCAGGCATGTCGCTGCTGCGGCATGCCTTGGAGCTGTGTGTTTGGTCTCCCGTTGTTGATTGATAAATGTTGTTTATTCGTTGATTCGATCGCCTTCTGGTGCGGGATGGCGGTAATTCCAAAAAATACTTTGCATTAATCGGAATCGAGGTCCATACTCTGAACTTCGGGATTTCCAGGCAGTGTTTTGTGCCTACGCCGTACCCTGCTAGTAGCTTCTAGCTGCCAGCTTTTCGGTTTGCCAGCTCCTCGGTCTTGATCTCGTATTTCCCGGACAATTTATTGTCCACCTGTATATTTTTTACCAAGGATGCTAAAAATGGCAAATGGTACCGTTAAGTGGTTCAACGACGCTAAAGGCTTCGGCTTCATCTCCCCGTCTGAAGGCGGCGAAGACCTGTTCGCTCACTTCTCCGCAATTCAAGGCAATGGTTTCAAGACCTTGGCCGAAAACCAGAAGGTGACCTTCGATATCGTCACCGGCCCGAAGGGCAAGCAAGCTGCCAACATTCGCCCGGTTGAATAAACCACGCGATAGCGCAAGCTGATAAAAGCCCGGTTCGCCGGGCTTTTTTACGTTTACATGATGCTGTTTTCCGGTTGCACATGGCATGCCGGGCGCTGATAATCCTTGTTTCACCCGACAACAAGGAGACAACAATGCAACGCAGAACTTTCATCGTCGCTGCCGCGGCTACCTGTATGCTGATTAGCGGTACCGTGCAGGCCCAGAGCTACCGGGCCGAGTATCGTCTGTCGACGACCTTGGGGACGGCATTCCCATGGGGGCAGGCTGGCGAGCGCTGGGCCGAGTTGGTTAAGGAAAAGACCCAGGGGCGGATCAATATCAAGCTTTATTCCGGCAACTCGCTGGTCGGTGGCGATCAGACGCGTGAATTCACCGCGATCCGCCAGGGGGTGATCGATATGTCGATCGGTTCGACCATCAACTGGTCGCCGCAGGTCAAGGAGTTGAACCTGTTCTCGCTGCCTTTCCTGATGCCCGATTACAAGGCGATTGATGCGCTGACCCAGGGCGAAGTCGGCAAGGAACTGTTCGCCGTGCTGGAAAAGCGCGAAGTGGTGCCGCTGGCCTGGGGTGAGAACGGTTTCCGCGAAATGTCGAACTCCAAGCGGGCGATTACTTCGCCGGCTGACATGAAAGGCATGAAATTCCGTGTCGTCGGTTCGCCGCTCTATAACGAAACCTTCTCCGCACTGGGCGCCAATCCGACCCAGATGAGCTGGGCTGATGCGCAGCCGGCGCTGGCGTCCGGCGCGGTCGACGGTCAGGAAAACCCGCTTTCCGTGTTCGTGGCCGCCAAGCTGTCCACCGTCGGCCAGAAATACCTGACTCTCTGGCACTACGTCGCCGATCCGCTGATCTTCGTGGTCAACAAGCAGGTATGGGCGAGCTGGACGCCGGCTGACCGCGAGGCGGTGAGGCAGGCTGCGCTGCAGGCTGGGCGTGAGAATGTCGAGAAGGCGCGCAAGGGCATTGCCGGTAACGACAATGCCGTGCTCAAGCAGATCGAGGCCGCCGGCGTGACGGTGACCAATCCGACGGCCGAGCAGCGCGCTGCTTTTGTTCAGGCGACCCGCCCGGTTTACGACAAGTGGAGCAAGACCATTGGTGCGGATCTGGTGAAGAAGGCTGAAACGGCCATCGCCAAGCGCTGAGTTGTCGATGTCTGAAAATAACAATGCCGTCGCCACCGGCGGCAAGCTGACGCTGGCCGCGGTCGAGCGTTTTCTGATGGCCGCATCGATGGGCTTGCTCTGCCTGTTGACGATGGCCAACGTCCTGGTGCGCTACTTCACCGATATTTCCTTCGCCTTTACCGAGGAGATTTCGGTGGCGCTGATGGTCGTCATGACCTTGATCGGCGCTTCGCACGCCTTTGCCAGCAATCACCATATTGCCATCACTTTCTTCGTCGACCGCCGGCCGGCCTTGCTCGGGCTGGCTCGTCGCTTTGCCGTGCTGTGTTCGCTGGTGATGTTCGCGCTGCTCGCCTGGTACGGCGTTTCGATGGCCTGGGATGACTACAGCTTCGAGGTCACTTCGCCGTCCCTGGGCGTGCCGCAGTGGTGGTACACCGTCTGGTTGCCGGTGCTCTCCATCGTCATCGTGCTGCGTTTGCTGGTTGTGTTGTGGCGGGGGGTGAAATGATGGATTGGCTACTCTTTGGCGTCTTCATCTTCCTGATGCTGAGCGGGGTGCCGCTGGCGGTGGCGATGGGGCTGGCCGGCATCGCCGTGGTCGGCGCCGCCGATCTTGGCATGATGTCGTTACCGACCAATGTCTATACGGGGATCGCCAAGTACCCGCTGATGGCGATTCCGGTTTTCGTCATTGCTGGCCTGATCTTCGAGCGGGCCGGCGTTGCGGCGACCATCGTCCGCTTCGCCTCGGCCCTGGTCGGCCAGCGGCGCGGCAGCCTGGCCATTGTCGCTATTCTGGTGGCGATGATCCTTGGCGGCATCTCAGGCTCGGGGCCGGCCGATTCGGCGGCGGTCGGGGCGGTGATGCTGCCCTCGATGCTGAAGGCCGGCTATCCGCGTTCCTTCACGGCGGGCGTTATCGCGGCGGCCGGTTCGACGGACATCCTGATTCCGCCGTCGATCGCCTTCGTCATCTATAGCCTGCTCGTGCCGCAAGCCTCGGTGCCGGCATTGTTCGCGGCCGGCATGATTCCGGGCATCCTGTCCGGCTTGACGCTGATCCTGGTCGCCTGGTGGTTGTCGGTCAGGAACAACTTCGAGGCCGAACCGGCCGAACCGCGCCCGCCGTTCTGGCAGAGTCTGAAAGAGGCGGGTTGGGGGTTGCTGGCGCCGGTCATTATCCTCGGCGGCATGCGCAGCGGCTTTTTTACGCCGACCGAGGCGGCCGTGGTTGCCGTCTTCTACGGGTTGCTGGTTGGCATGGTGATCTACCGGACCCTGACCTGGAAAGAGGTCTATCAGGTGCTGGTCGAGTCGGCCGAGATCTCTTCGGTGATCCTGACTGTCGTCGCGCTGGCCAGTGTCTTCGCCTGGGGCAGCAATACGCTGGGCACCTTCGATCATCTGGCGGCAACCCTGCTCGGCACCGGGCTGTCGGAAATCCCGATGCTGCTCAGCATCCAGTTGCTGCTGCTGATCGCCGGCATGTTCCTCGACGCCATCTCGATCTACTTCATCTTCCTGCCGCTGCTCATCCCGATCGCCATCCACTTCAACTGGGATCTGGTCTGGTTCGGCGTCATCATCACGATGAACATGGCGCTCGGCCAGTTCCATCCGCCGCTCGGCGTCAATCTGATGGTGACCTGCCGGATGGCCGGGGTCTCGATGGAATCGACGGTGCCCTGGGTGTTGTGGATGGTGGCGGCGATGGCGGGGACGATGATGCTGGTCACCTTTGTCTCGGATTTGGCGCTTTGGTTGCCGCGTCACCTCGGCTATCTGTAGGGCTCTGCTAAAATGGCGGTTTCGCCCTTTTAGCAAGAGCCCCCGTGACGACCATCACCATTGCCCTGTCCAAGGGCCGCATTTTTGACGAAACCCTGCCGCTGCTCGCGGCGGCGGGGATCGTCCCGACCGAAAACCCGGAAACCTCGCGCAAGCTGATCATCGAGACCAATCGTCCCGAAGTCCGCGTTGTCATCGTCCGCGCTACCGATGTCCCGACCTACGTCCAGTACGGTGCGGCCGATCTCGGCGTTGCCGGCCGCGACGTGATGATCGAGCATGGCGGCGAAGGCCTCTATTCGCCGCTCGACCTGAAGATCGCCAAGTGCCGGATGATGGTCGCCGTGCCGGAAGGTTTCGATTACCAGAACGCGGTGCGCCAAGGCGCCCGCCTGAAGGTGGCTTCCAAGTACATCAAGACGGCCCGGGAACATTTCGCCAGCAAGGGCGTCCATGTCGACTTGATCAAACTGTACGGTTCGATGGAGCTGGCACCGCTGGCTGGCCTGGCCGACGCCATCGTCGATCTGGTATCGACCGGCGGCACGCTGAAGGCCAACAAGCTGGTCGCGGTCGAGGACATCATGCTGATTTCCTCGCGGCTGGTCGTCAATCAGGCCTCGCTCAAGGTCAAGCGCGAAACCCTGCAACCGATTATCGACGCCTTTGCCCAGGCGGTGGAGAAGTAAGCCCATGGTCGACATCAAGCGCCTTGCTACGGTAGACGCCGATTTCACGGCAAAAATGGATGCGCTGCTCGCTTTCGAGGCGGCGCAGGACGAAGGCATCGAGCGAACCGTGATCGGCATCCTGGCCGACGTCAAGGCGCGCGGCGATGCGGCGGTCGTCGAATACAGCAACCAGTTCGACCGGCTGACGGCCGGCAGCATGGCCGATCTCGAACTGTCGAAAGCCGAGATGCAGCGGGCCCTCGACGGCCTGCCTGTGGCGCAGCGGCAGGCGCTGGAAGCGGCCGCCCAGCGCGTTCGCGTCTATCACGAGAAGCAGCGGCTGGAAGGTTGGTCCTACACCGAAGCCGACGGCACCATGCTCGGCCAGATGATTACTCCGCTCGATCGCGTCGGCCTCTACGTGCCGGGTGGCAAGGCCGCCTATCCGTCGTCGGTGCTGATGAACGCGATTCCTGCCAAGGTCGCCGGCGTCAAGGAACTGATCATGGTCGTCCCGACCCCGGGCGGCGAGCACAACGCGCTGGTCCTGGCAGCGGCCTGTTTGGCCGGCGTTGATCGCGTGTTCACCATCGGCGGCGCGCAGGCGGTGGGGGCGCTGGCTTACGGCACGCAAACCGTGCCGCAGGTCGACAAGATCGTCGGCCCCGGCAATGCCTATGTCGCCTGCGCCAAGCGCCGGGTTTTCGGCATCGTCGGTATCGACATGGTGGCCGGTCCTTCCGAAATCCTCGTCGTGACCGACGGTTCTGGCGACCCTGACTGGGTGGCGATGGACCTCTTCTCGCAGGCCGAGCACGACGAACTGGCGCAGTCGATTCTGATTTGTACCGATGCCGCTTATATCGAGCGTGTTCAGGCCAGCATCGAAAAGCTGCTGCCGACCATGCCGCGCCGCGAGGTGATCGAAACCTCGCTGCGCAATCGCGGTGCCTTCATCCTGGTTCGTGACATGGAAGAGGCGGTCGCCATCGCCAACCGCGTCGCGCCGGAACACCTCGAACTGGCGCTGGCCGACCCGGACCCGTGGGTGGCCAAGATTCACCACGCCGGAGCCATCTTCATCGGTCACTACACCTCGGAATCGCTCGGCGACTACTGCGCCGGCCCGAACCACGTGCTGCCGACGTCAGGCAGTGCGCGCTTCTCGTCGCCGCTCGGCGTTTACGATTTCCAGAAGCGGACCAGCCTGATCAAGGTCTCGAAAGCTGGCGCCCAGACGCTGGGCAAGATTGCTTCGACGCTGGCGCATGGCGAAGGTTTGCCGGCGCATGCCAAGTCGGCCGAGTTCCGGCTGGAAAATTGAGTCGGAAATTGGCCGGAAAACGGCGTTGACCGCAGCAATCAGCGAAAACCAAAGCCGCCCGGATCTCCGGGCGCTTTTTTTGGGCTTTTCCGGCGTCGGCCTGTCCGGCTTCGGTGGTGTGCTGCCCTTCGCCCGCCGCATGCTGGTCGAGCAAAAGGCCTGGCTGACGGCTGAGGAGTTCAATGCCCAGCTCGGACTCTGCCAGTTCCTGCCGGGGCCGAACGTGATCAACCTGGCCGTCGTCGTCGGCAAGCGCTATCAGGGCGTGGCTGGCGCCATCGTGGCGCCGCTTGGCCTGCTGGCCGGACCGTTTGCCATCGTCTTGCTGCTCGCCATGCTCTACGACCGCTACGGCAGCCTGCCGCTCGCCCAGTCCATGCTGCGCGGCATCGCCGCCGTCGGTTGCGGCCTGCTCTTCGCGATGGCCTGGCGGATGGGCGTGGCGATCAAGGACAAACCGCTTTTCCTGCCGTTTACAGCGTTGACCGTCGTGGCCATTGCCGGCCTGCGCTGGCCGATGCCGGCCGTGATGCTCGGCGGCCTGCTGCTGGCTGGCGGGCTGGCCTACTGGAAGCTGGGGCGGCGATGAGTCTGGTCGTCGAACTCTTTCTCGAATTCGCGCTGCTTTCTTTCGTCGCTTTCGGCGGCGCCACCGCGCTGCTGCCGGAAATGCACCGGGTCGTGGTCGATAACCACCACTGGCTCGACGACGCCACCTTTACCCATCTCTATGCCATAGCCCAGGCGGCGCCGGGGCCGAATGTGCTGGTCGTGACGCTGATCGGCTGGGAAATCGCCGGGCTGCTCGGCGCATTGGCCGCGACGCTGGCTATGTGTCTGCCGATGAGCGTGCTGATCTACTTGCTGATCGACCGCTGGGAGGGTTTTGCCGGCCGGCGCTGGCAAAAGGCGATCAGCCTGGGCGTCGCACCGCTGGCGGTCGGCCTCGTCTTTTCCGGAGCGACGTTGATTGCGCAGGCCGCCGGCTTTGGCCGGGCGGCCTGGGGGCTGGTAGCCGTCAGCGTTGCGGTCAATTTGCGCAGCAAACTGCACCCGCTGTGGCTGATCGGCGCCGGCGCGCTGATCGGCCTGCTGGGCTGGGTCTAACCGTCAGGCCTGGCCGCTGGCGCTCTGGTCGGAGCGCAGTTCGTCGAGCAGGTTGGCGAGGCGGTGCGACTGGTCGGCCAGTTCGGGCAGCATCAGGTCGGCTGAATCGGCCATGCCGTTCACGCTGAGTTCAAGGATTTCGTTGGCGATGGCGTGGAAGCGCTTATGCACGGCGATCAAACGCTGGAACTCGGGCTGCTCGGCGCCGGCGCCGGTCGCTGCGGCCAGGGCTTGGCCGAGGGTGCAGCCGCGATGGTCGGAGAGCGGCATGTCGGCGTAACTGCCGGCCGCGAAGGCCGTCATGAATTGCCGGCGCCAGGTGTTGTGCAGGCGGATGGCTTCGTCAAAGTTGATTTTCTGCATCGCGTCTTCCCCTAGTTCAGGATGCTGGTCAGGGCGGCGGTCAGTGCCTGGCATTCGGCGTCCGTGCCAACCGTGATGCGCAGGAATTGCTCAATGCGCGGCAGCTTGAAGTGGCGGACGATAATACTCTTTTCGCGCAGCGCCAGCGCCAGTTGCGCCGCATCGCGCTGCAGGTGGCGGGCGAAGATGAAGTTGGCGGCCGAAGGCAGGACTTCGAAGCCGAGGGCCTGCAGTCCGCCGGTCAACGTGTCGCGGGTGGCAATAACCGCCTGGCAGCATTGCTCGAAATAGGCGGCGTCTTCCATCGCGGCGACGGCGCCGACAATGGCCAGGCGATCCAGCGGGTAGGAGTTGAAGCTGTTCTTGACCCGTTCCAGCGCCTCGATCAGCGCCGGGTGGCCGACCGCGAAGCCGACGCGCAACCCGGCCAGCGAGCGGGACTTGGACAGGGTGTGGATGACCAGCAGGTTGTCGTAACGATCGACCAGCGAAATGGCGCTGTCGCCGCCGAAATCGACATAGGCCTCATCGACGACGACCACCGAATCCGGATTGCCCTGGAGGATCTGCTCGATGGCATCGAGCGCCAGCAGTCGGCCAGTCGGCGCATTCGGGTTGGGGAAAATGATGCCGCCGTTCGGTCGACCGCGGTAATCGGCCGGATTGATCGAAAAATCCTCGGCCAGCGGCACGCTTTCGTGGGCGACGCCATACAGCCCGCAATAAACAGGATAAAAACTGTAGGTGATGTCCGGGAAGAGGATCGGCTGATCGTGCTTGAGCAGGGCCATGAAAACATGGGCCAGCACCTCGTCGGAGCCGTTGCCGACGAAAATCTGCTGGGCCGTGACGCCATGTGTCTTGGCGATGGCACTCTTCAGCAGGTCGGCATTTGGATCGGGGTAAAGGCGCAGGCGCGCCGCGTCGTCGCCCAACTCGCCCTGAATCGCCGCCAGCACCTTGGGTGAGGGCGGAAATGGGTTCTCGTTGGTGTTGAGCTTGATCAGGTTTGCGAGCTTGGGTTGCTCGCCCGGCACGTAGGGGGTTAGGTCGCGGACGACCTGGCTCCAGAAGCGACTCATGGGGGTTTTCACGGAAAGCTTAAAAGTAGGCCGAAATGGTATCATGGCCCTCCGTTCAAACGCCTTTTGCAGCCTTTATCCATGCGGCAAGCCGAAATTACTCGCAACACGCTGGAGACGCAGATTACCGTGCGTCTCGATCTCGATGGTACCGGTCAGGGCAAGTTCGCCACCGGCGTTCCCTTTCTCGATCACATGCTCGACCAGATTGCCCGGCACGGCCTGATCGATCTCGATATCGAGGCCAACGGCGATCTGCACATCGATGCCCATCATACGGTCGAGGACATCGGCATCACCTTCGGCCAGGCGCTGGCCAAGGCCTGGGGCGACAAGAAGGGCCTGACCCGCTACGGCCACAGCTACGTGCCGCTCGACGAGGCGCTGTCGCGTGTCGTCATCGACCTCTCCGGTCGCCCGGGCCTGGAAATGCATGTCGATTTCACGCGCGCCGCGATTGGCAGCTTCGATGTCGATCTGTTCAGCGAGTTCTTCCACGGCTTGGTCAACCACGCCGGCATGACGCTGCATATCGACAACCTGCGCGGCAAGAATGCCCACCACCAGGCGGAAACCATCTTCAAGGCCTTCGGCCGCGCGCTGCGCATGGCGGTGACGCCCGATGCGCGCATGGCCGGCGTCATGCCCTCGACGAAGGGCTCGCTGTGACGGCGGCAGGCAAGACGATTGCCGTCATCGACTACGGCATGGGGAACCTGCGTTCGGTGTCGAAGGCGCTGGAGCATGTGGCTGGCGACAAGCAGGTCATCGTCACCGCCGATCCGGCCGTCGTCGCGGCGGCCGAGCGCGTCGTCTTCCCTGGGCAGGGCGCGATGCCCGACTGCATGCGCGAACTGGAGGCGCGCGGCCTGCGTGCCGCCGTGCTGCAGGCGGCCAAGGACAAGCCGTTTTTGGGGATTTGTATCGGCCAGCAAATGCTGTTCGCGCATAGCGACGAAGGCAACGTGCCCGGCTTGGGCATTTTTCCGGGCGAGGTCAAGCGCTTCCCCGAAGAGAAAATGCTGGGGGCCGACGGCCTGCGCCTGAAAGTGCCGCACATGGGCTGGAACGAGGTGCAGCAGAAACCGCATGCCATGTGGGCCGGCATTGCAGACGGCGCCCGCTTCTATTTCGTGCATAGCTACTGCGTGCAGCCGGCCGATCCGGCGCTGACCACCGGCATCTGCGACTACGGCATCCCCTTTACCTGTGCAGTGGGCCGGGATAATATCTTCGCGGTTCAATTCCACCCCGAGAAAAGCGCTCGCGATGGTCTGCAACTCCTGAAGAATTTTGTTGAGTGGCGTCCCTGATACGCATCCGTCGAGTTTCTACTTTTCTGATACCCCCACATGCTGATTATTCCCGCCATTGATTTGAAGGACGGCCAGTGCGTTCGTCTGAAGCAGGGCCTGATGGAACAGGCCACCGTTTTCTCCGATAGCCCGGCCGACATGGCTCGCCATTGGGTCGCGCAAGGCGCCCGTCGCCTGCATCTGGTCGACCTGAACGGCGCCTTTGCCGGCAAGCCGAAAAATGCGGCGGCAATCCGTGCCATCCTCGATGTCGTCGGTGACGACATCCCGGTTCAGCTCGGTGGCGGCATCCGTGATCTCGACACCATCGAGGCCTGCCTCGACGGCGGTCTGTCCTACGTCATCATCGGCACCGCCGCGGTCAAGAATCCCGGCTTCCTGCACGATGCCTGCGTCGCCTTCCCCGGCCACATCATCGTCGGCCTCGATGCCAAGGACGGCAAGGTGGCGACCGATGGCTGGTCCAAACTGACTGGCCACGACGTGGTCGATCTGGCCAAGAAATACGAGGATTACGGCGTCGAGTCGATCATCTACACCGACATCGGCCGCGACGGCATGCTTTCCGGCCTCAATATCGATGCGACGGTCCGCCTCGCCCAGGCGCTGACCATTCCGGTCATCGCTTCCGGCGGCCTCTCCAATTTCGACGACATCAAGGCCCTGTGTGCCGTTGAAGGCGAAGGCGTCGTCGGCACCATCGCCGGCCGTGCCGTCTATGACGGCTCGCTGGATTTCGCTGCGGCACAGAAGATGGCCGACGAACTCATGGTCAAAGCGGGCGTCTGATGCTCGCCAAACGCATCATCCCTTGTCTTGACGTCACGGCTGGCCGTGTCGTCAAGGGCACCAACTTCGTTGACCTGCGCGATGCCGGCGACCCGATCGAGATCGCCCGCCGCTACGACGAGCAGGGCGCCGACGAGGTAACTTTCCTCGACATCACGGCGTCCAGCGATCAGCGCGACATCATCCTGCATATCGTCGAAGCCTGCGCCGAGCAGGTTTTCATTCCGCTGACGGTGGGCGGTGGCGTGCGCAAGGTCGAAGACGTGCGGCGCCTGCTCAACGCCGGGGCCGACAAGGTGTCGATGAACACGGCGGCGGTGCAGAACCCGGATCTGGTTTTCGATGCATCGAGCAAGGTCGGTTCGCAGTGCATCGTCGTCGCCATCGATGCCAAGCAGGTCGCGCCGGGCCAGTGGCACGTGTTTACGCACGGCGGCCGCAACGATACCGGCTTGGCTGCGGTCGACTGGGCAAAAAAGGTCGAAATGCTCGGTGCCGGTGAAATCCTGCTGACCAGCATGGACCGCGATGGCACCAAGAATGGCTTCGATCTGGCGCTGACCCGCGCCGTCTCCGACGCGGTGAAAATTCCGGTGATCGCTTCCGGCGGGGTCGGCAATCTGCAGCATCTGGCCGACGGCGTCACCGAAGGTCGCGCCGATGCGGTGCTGGCTGCGTCGATTTTCCATTTCGGTGAGTACACCGTGCGCCAGGCCAAGGAATACATGGCGGCGCGTGGTATCGAAGTCCGCTTGTGAGCGATCTCGACAACTCCCTGGACTGGCTGGCGGCGTTGAAATGGGACGCCGACGGCATGATCCCTGCCATCGCCCAGGATGAAAGCGGGCGGGTCGTGATGTTCGCCTGGATGAATCGCGAGTCCTTGCAGGAAACGGTCACTTCCGGCCACGCGGTATACTGGTCGCGTTCGCGAAAGCGCTTGTGGCGCAAGGGTGAGGAGTCGGGCCATTTCCAGAAAGTGAAGGCCATCCGCACCGATTGCGACGGCGACGTATTGCTGCTGGCGATTGAACAGGTGGGCGGCATTGCCTGTCATACGGGACGTGAAAGCTGTTTTTTCAATGAATTACAGGGGGAGCGCTGGCTGCCCGCTGATCCGGTTTTGAAAGACCCGAAGGAAATCTATAAATGAGCACGCATGACATCCTGCACCGTCTCTCCGACACGCTGGCTTCCCGTCGTAATGCCGATCCGGAAAAGTCTTACACCGCCAAGCTGTTCTCCGAGGGTCCGGATTCGATCCTGAAGAAGATCGGCGAGGAGTGCGCCGAGTTGATCATGGCCGCCAAGGATGGCAAAAAGCTGAACATCGTCTGGGAATCGACGGACGTGATCTATCACGTGCTGGTTCTGCTTGCCTTCTACGGCTTGAGCATCGAGGACGTTTCGCAGGAAATGCGCCGCCGCGAAGGCATTTCCGGCATCGACGAAAAGGCGGCGCGGGGTAGCAAGTGAGCGACTGCATTTTCTGCAAGATCGTCGAAGGCAAGATCCCGGCCACGAAAGTCTTCGAGGACGAGGATATTCTCGCCTTCAACGATATCAACCCGGTCCGCCCGGTCCATGTGCTGGTCATTCCGAAAAAGCACATCACGTCGCTGGCGACGGCTGGCGCCGACGATACGGTCGTGCTTGGCAAAATCCTGGCCAAGGCCAATGAAATTGCGGTGGCTCAAGGCAGCCCGGACGGCTTTCGCGTCATCATCAACACAGGCCGTGTGGGGCAGCAGGAAGTCGAGCATCTGCACGCGCATATCGTGGGCGGACCGGACCCGGTCGGCCCCATGCTCAAACGCATCTAGGAGACAATCATGGGCAGTTTTTCCATTTGGCACTGGCTGATCGTACTGGTCATCGTCATGCTGGTTTTCGGTACCAAGAAATTGCGCAATGTCGGTCAGGATCTGGGCGGCGCCGTCAAGGGCTTCAAGGACGGCATGAAGGAAGCGAATGCCGACAAGCCGGCCGACGCTCAGCCCACCCAGCCCACCCAGCAGGTGGGTGGCCAAACCATCGACGTCGAAGTCAAGGAAAAGACCAAGTCTTGATGGCGAGCGGGCCTCGCCCGTTCGTTGCCAAAGCTTTAAAACATGTTTGATATCGGCTTTTCCGAACTCATGGTTATCGGCGTCGTCGCCCTGCTCGTCATCGGGCCGGAGCGACTGCCGAAGGTCGCGCGTACGCTCGGGCATTTGCTCGGCCGGGCGCAGCGTTACGTTAACGACGTCAAATCCGACATCAATCGCGAAATTCAGCTCGACGAGTTGAAGAAATTGCAAACGCAGGTGACCGATTCGGCACGTGCGCTTGAGGATTCCGTGCGTAAAGAATACGAAACGGCCCGCAGCGTGGTCGAGACCCCGGCCCAGGAGGCGGTCGCTGGTCTGGAAGCCGCCACCAAACAAGTTGCCGAGAGTGCGCCCGCGTTGACTGAAACATTGAACAAGCCGGCTGCATGAGCGATACTCAGGAAGACTCTTTCATTTCGCACCTGGTCGAGTTGCGCGACCGTTTGCTGCGTAGCCTGATCGCCGTGGCCATCGTGCTCGGGGGGCTCTGTCTCTATCCCGGACCGGGGGTAATTTACGACATCCTGGCCGCGCCGCTGACCAGCGCACTGCCGGAAGGCACCAAGATGGTGGCGATTGGCGTCATTACGCCCTTCATGGTTCCGCTGAAGGTGACGGCGATGGTCGCTTTCATCATCGCCTTGCCCTTCATTCTTTTTCAGGCCTGGGCCTTCATTGCGCCGGGACTCTATGCCCACGAGAAGCGCCTTGGCATTCCGCTGATCATTTCCAGCACCCTGCTGTTCGTGCTGGGCATGTCCTTCTGCTACTTCTTCGTGTTCGGCCAGGTCTTTCACTTCATAAACAGCTTTGCGCCTAAGAGCATTACGCCGGCGCCGGATATCGAAGCTTACCTGTCCTTCGTGATGACCATGTTCCTGGCCTTCGGTATCGCCTTCGAGGTGCCGGTGGCGCTGGTGGTACTGGTCAAGCTCGGCGTAGTGACGGTTGAAAAACTAGTCGAGTGGCGGTCCTACTTCATTGTGGGCGCCTTCGTCGTGGCTGCAGTGGTGACGCCGCCGGATGTGGTTTCGCAACTGGCACTGGCCATTCCGATGTGTCTGCTCTACGAGTTGGGCATTCTGGCTTCACGCTTCATTTCGAAGCCAACCCCAGCGGTCGACGCTGCTGCCGAGGCAAAAATGGACGCGGCGATGGATCAGGCGGAAGACGAGTTCCGCAAGCTCTCCGGCAAGTAATCAGCCGGCTTTGCGCTCGGGCCCGGGGCGGGTCGCGAGCGATTGCACCACTTCCCCTTCCTCGAACCACCACAGCGTGCCGCGCGCCATCGACAACCAGGCTTCGTTGTCGGTCAGCGGCTGCGTGGCGATCACCGCCACCCGGTCGTCGGGACTGGTCAGCGAACTGAAGTCGACGGTGACGTCCTGATCGTTCAGGTGGGCCTGGGTAAAGGGCGCCTGACGCACGATGTAGGTCAGCTGGGTCGAGGCGTGAGCGAACAGGCAATCACCGTTGGAAAGCAGGAAATTGAACTCACCGTAGGATGCGATTTCCAGCGTCAGCGCATGCAGCGCGGCGAACAGTTCGCTGCGGGCCGGGCTGTTGCTGCCAAAGCGCTGGCGCAGTTGCTGCAGCAGCCAGCAGAAGGCCCGCTCGCTGTCGGTCAGCCCGACCGGGACAAAGCTGCCGTCGAGTTCCGGGGCGAAGTTGAGCAGGTTGCCGTTATGGGCGAAGATCCAGTAACGACCCCATAACTCGCGCATGAACGGGTGCGTGTTCTCCAGGCCGATTGCGCCCTGGGTCGCCTTGCGAATATGGGCGATGACGTTCTTCGAGCGGATCGGGTAGGCACGGACCAGTTCGGCCACCGGTGACGAGCAGGAGGGCTGTGGATCAAGAAAGATCCGGGTGCCCTTGCCTTCGAAAAAGGCGATGCCCCAGCCATCAGAATGGACATCGGTTGCCCCGCCACGGGCCTGGAAACCGGTGAAGGAAAAGCAAATGTCGGTCGGCACATTGCAGTTCATGCCCAGAAGTTGGCACATTTTACGTACTCCTTGGCCCGCAGAATGCCGGGGCCGTCATGGCGACCGGCGGGGGCATGGCTTATTCCTTTTCGGCGCGCATCGTTGGCCGCTTGCCGATCTTGACCTGCAGTTCGACGATGGTTTTGTCGCGGCGCAGGCGGAAACCGGCGTTGGCATCCGGCTTCAAGGCGGCGATCAGGTCGAGCATGACCTGCGGGTCCTTGACGGCCTTGCCACTGACGGCGAGCAGTACGTCGCCGGGGCGAATGCCGGCCAGATCGGCCGGGCTGCCGCGGACGACGCCGGCGATCAGGGCGCCGTCGGTGTCGGGCAGGCCGAAGGACTCAGCGAGTTCGGCAGTGATTTCCTGGGCTTCAACGCCGATCCAGCCGCGCGTCACGGCGCCGTTCTGGATGATCTGTTCCATGATGCTGCGGGCGCTGGAAACCGGGATTGCGAAGCCGATGCCGTGCGAGCCGCCGGTCCGCGAATAGATGGCGGTGTTGATGCCGACCAGGTTGCCGTTGATGTCGACCAGCGCGCCGCCGGAGTTGCCGGGGTTGATCGCGGCATCGGTCTGGATGAAGTTTTCGAAGGTGTTGATGCCGAGATGCGAGCGGCCGAGGGCCGAGACGATGCCCATGGTCACCGTCTGGCCGACGCCGAAGGGGTTGCCGATGGCGAGCACGACATCGCCGACGCGCAGGCTTTCCGCCTGGCCGAAGGTGACGGCCGGCAGTTTTTCAGCCTTGATCTGCAGGATGGCGAGATCCGATTCCGGGTCGCTACCGATGATCTTGGCTTTGTAGGTGTGGCCATCATTGAGCGAGACCTGGATGTCGTCCGCTGCCTCGATGACGTGGAAATTGGTCAGGATGTAGCCGTTCGGGCTGACGATGACGCCGGAGCCGAGGCCGGAGTTACGTTGCGTCTGGCCTTCCGGGCGGTCGCCGAAAAAGTGGCGGAAAATCGGATCGTCGAACAGCGGGTGGCGCTGCGCCTTGATTTCCTGTGTCGTGTAGATATGGACGACCGAGGGCAGGGCGGCCCGTGCGGCATCGCGGTAGGAGCCAGCCGGGCTGGCCTTGTCGTCATCGGGATTGGCCGGTACTGCGTTGAGGGCGACGACGGCCGGGCGGGCTGGCAGCCATTCCGGTTTCAGCGTCGTCAGCACGAACAGAATCGCAACCGCAACGGTTACCGTTTGTGCAAAAATCAGCCACAACCTCTGCATGAAAGACCGTATCAATGAACCGTGAAGAACTGGTGGAGTATCTGGACCGGCTGCTGGAGCCCGGAAAGTTTCGGGATTATTGCCCAAATGGCCTGCAAGTGGAAGGACGGGCCGAGGTTCGTCGCCTGGTGGCCGGCGTTACGGCGAGCCAGGCGCTGCTCGATGCGGCCGTCGAACGCGGCGCCGATGCCATTCTGGTGCACCACGGCTATTTCTGGAAAGGCGAGGATGGCCGCATCACCGGGATCCGCCGGCAGCGGCTGGGCACCTTGCTGACCCATGATATCAACTTGCTGGCCTACCATTTGCCGCTCGATGCGCATCCCGAGCTCGGCAACAACGCCCAGCTGGCCAGTCGGCTGGGCTGGTTGGCAGAGGGGAATTTCGGCGAGCAGAACATCGCCTGGCTGGGGCGGCAGGCAGTGCCGTGCAGTGCGGCGGAGCTGGCCGGGAAAATCGAGCTGGCGCTGGGCAGGGCGCCGCTGCTGATCGGTGAGCCGAGTCGTCCCGTCAAACGCATCGGTTGGTGTTCCGGTGGCGCTCAGGGCTATTTCGAGCAGGCCATCGCCTTGGGCGTCGATGCCTATGTTTCCGGCGAGATTTCCGAGCAAACGGTGCATCTCGCCCGGGAGAGCGGCGTCGCCTATCTCGCCTGTGGGCATCATGCCAGCGAGCGCTATGGCGTGCAGGCGCTGGCCCGGCACCTGGCCGAGCAATGCGGCCTGGCGTGCGAGTTCGTCGATATCGACAATCCGGTTTAGGCCGGCCGTTGCAGGCTGTAGCCGCTTTCCAGTACACGCATCAGCAAGGCGATTTCCTCGACTACTTCGAGCGGGAAGCCGCTGCGCTGGCCGGCCCGGTTGTCATGGGCAAGCTCGTAAAGGTAGTCCATGCAGTCCTGCTCGCCCCAGCTATTGACGATGCGCCGGGTGATATGGGCGTAGTCCTCCAGTGCCTTGAGGCCGGAAACCGGCGTGCTTGAGTCGTCCCAGGCGGCGACGTGGACATTGAATTTTTCGCGGATTTTGGGGAGCAGCATTTCGAATTCGTTGCGCATGTCGCCACGCCGGTAAAGATCGAGCAGCATGCTCCACGGCTGGATGTTGTCCGGCGAGGCTTCCTCGACGTGCAGGGCCAGCGTTTCGGCGGCACTGCGGATGCGGCCGAAGGACAACATGATCTCAGCCAGTTCGAGTGCCGAGTCCGATTCGTCGAGATCGATGACCGTTTCGGCCGTTTCATACGGCCGGATGGAAATGTCATCGAGCGGGATGTCGACCGCCGGCATCGGGGTGTGGGGCGTCTCGGCAGCGATTGCCGTCCGTATTTCCGGCTTGACCTGTACTTCGGGACGGTAGCCGGATATCGCCAGTGGCATCTCGCTGTCGCGCCTGGGGGCGCGGCGCCGGCTCAGCCAGCCGGCCAGGCCGACCGCTACGCTGCCGCCAGCCAGGGCGCTGAGCAGCAGTTCAAGCCAGTTGCCTGTTGCGGGGCTGGCTGGCGCCGGGGGGGGCGCAACGGCGGCGACCACGGTTGGTTGCTGGGCGCTCAGGGCAAGCTGCAGCCGGTTTTGGACGACCAGCGCCTCGGTCGTCAAGGTCAGTGCTTGGTTCAGCTTGTCGACTTCCTGGTTGAGGCTGTGCAGCGTGGTTTCCAGCTTGAGCATCCGCTCTTCCATGTCGCTCAGGCTGGCGCGCTGCGGGGCGGCTTTGTCACCCGGTTTGAGGTCGGCGGGCGGGGCGCCGAGGACCAGGCGGTCGCCTGCTGTTTCCGGGCTGCGGCGGGAGGGTGCAGCGGGGGCTTCTTTTTTGGGGGCTGGAGCGGGGCGTTCGGCCCTGGCGTAAGTGCGTGTTTGGCGCTGCTCCGCCTCGTCGATATCGGCTGCGGGCGGTGGCGGGCGTCGTTTGGGGGGGGGCAGGCGGATGCTGGTGCCTTCGGCCAGCGCTTCTTTCGTGTCCAGGCCGGGGTTGGCGCGGCGCAGGGTGGCCAGGGTTCGTTGTTGCTGGCCGGCGTCGTCGCCAGCCAGTGCTGCTGCGATGCTTTCCAGTGTCTCGCCTTCGCTGGCGCGCCTGGTGCGTGTTCCGGCCGGCTGAGCGGGGGGGGGCTGGTTGGATGGGGGCGCCGGCAGATCGGCCAGGGAGGGCGGCGCTTCCGGCATCAGCACGTAGTCGCGTTGCAGGTCGACGCCGCAATTGGCGCGCAGGCCGAGCATGAAGATGGGTTCGGTGACCGGCTTGTGACCGGTAATCAGCAGGCGATAACCGTTCTGGTTGCGGATCAGGCGAACGCGCGCCCCGGTGATGACCGGCAGGTCGGTGCCGCCGAGTGTGGCGAGCGTGAAGCAGGCGGTATCGAGCGCTTCACCGCTGGCGGCAAGGACCGGCACTTCGGCGCGGATCGCTTCGCCAATCCGCGAGTGCAGGGTGATTTCGCCAAATCCGATGGCGCTGGCGTAGCCGGAAAAGATCGTAGCTCCCAGCGCACTGAAGCGTATCAAGTTGGAGTTCATACGCCCTCGACTTTTTCAATTTAGCAATTTATGTTGAATTTACTTTAGCATCGGCTTATCCGTCGGACGTGGAAATATTGCACACTTTTGCCTTCGATCAATCCTGCTGGAAAGTGCCCCATGAGCTTCATATTTCCTCCGCCGCAAAACGCCGCATTGCCGGTGGCCGGTACCGAGAGTCGTTTTCCCGTGCGTCGTGTTTTTTGCGTCGGCCGCAACTATGCGGACCACGCGCGCGAGATGGGGGCGATCGATCAGGCCGATGGGCGGGAGCCGCCGTTTTTCTTCATGAAGCCGGGTGATGCCGTGGTCAGCGGTGAGGGTGAGTTGAGCGTGGCTTATCCGCCGCTGACGAAAAATCTGCATCACGAAGTCGAGATGGTGGTCGCCCTCCAGGCGGGCGGGGCGAATCTTGCGGTCGACGCGGCCAAAAGCCTGATTTTCGGCTACGCGGTCGGCCTGGACCTGACCCGGCGCGATATCCAGGGCAGGGCCAAGGAAAAAGGGCAGCCCTGGGATATGGGCAAGGGCTTCGATCAGTCGGCGGTAGCCAGCGTCATTCAGCCGGTGGCCGTTTGCGGCCATCCGGAGCATGGCCGGATCTGGCTGAGCGTGAATGGCGAAATCCGCCAGGACGGCGATCTGTCGGCGATGATGTGGAAGGTGGCGGATATCATCGCCAACCTGTCGACGCTGGTCCGGCTGGAGGCTGGCGACCTGATCTACACCGGCACGCCGGCCGGGGTCGGGCCGATCGTGCCGGGGGATGTGCTGGCGGCCGGCGTCGACGGCGTCGGCAGCCTCCGCCTGCGCATCGTCTGAGGCTTAGTTCGGGCGCTTGTCGATGACGCGCTTCGCCTTGCCGGCGGAGCGTTCGATGCCGCCGACCTCGACGACGTCGATCCGGGCCGAAATGCCGATGTAGGACTTGATGTGGTGCTGCAGGTCGTGCACCACGAACTCCTTCTCGGCGCTGCTGGCGAACTGGAACTCCGGCTTCAGTTCGACATTGACCTTGATCGAGTCGAGGTGGCCGTCGCGCGTCACTTCCAGCATGTAATGCGGCGACAGCTTGGCCTGGCGCAGGATCAGTTCCTCGATCTGGGTCGGGAAGACATTGACGCCGCGAATGATCAGCATGTCGTCCGAACGGCCGGTGATCTTGCCAATCCGTCGCATCGAGCGTGAAGTCGGCGGCAGCAGCCGGGTCAGGTCGCGCGTCCGGTAGCGGATGACCGGCATCGCTTCCTTGCTCAGCGAGGTGAACACCAGTTCGCCCTGGCTGCCTTCGGGCAGCACCGCGCCGGTGTTGGAGTCGATGATTTCCGGATAGAAGTGATCCTCCCAGATCACCGGACCATCCTTGCTCTCGGTGCATTCGTTGGCGACGCCCGGGCCGATCACTTCCGACAGGCCGTAGATGTCGATGGCGTCGATGCCGAAGGCGTTCTCGATCTCGCCGCGCATGGCGTCGGTCCACGGTTCGGCGCCGTGGATGCCGATGCGCAGCGCCGTGCTGCGCGGGTCGATGCCCTGGCGGCGGAATTCGTCGGCGATGTTCAGCATGTAGGACGGTGTGACCATGATGATGTTCGGCTTGAAGTCACAGATCAGCTGGACCTGCTTCTCGGTCTGCCCGCCGGACATCGGGATCACCGTGCAACCGAGCTTCTCGGCGCCGTAATGGGCGCCGAGGCCGCCGGTAAACAGGCCGTAGCCGTAGGCAACATGGACGATGTCGCCGGGCCGGCCGCCCGAGGCGTAAATCGAGCGGGCGATCAGCTCGGCCCAGGTGTCGATGTCCTGCTGCGTGTAGCCGACGACAGTCGGCTTGCCGGTGGTGCCGCTCGAAGCGTGGATGCGGGCGACCTGTTCGCGCGGCACGGCGAACATGCCGTAAGGGTAGTTGTCGCGCAGGTCCTGCTTGCTGGTGAATGGAAATTTCGCCAGATCGGCCAGCTCTCTGAAGTCGTCCGGGTGAATCCCGGCCGCATCGAAGCTGGTCTTGTAGTGCGCCACGTTGTCGTAGGCGTGATGCAAGGTCCATTTCAGACGTTCGACCTGCAACGCGGCGATTTCATCGCGGCTGGCCGATTCGATGGCGTGTAAGCCTTTTTTCATTGTTGTCTCCCTCGTGAGCGGCAAATTCTCGTTCGGCCAAGCGGGCGACCGGTTGAGCCAGATCAATTTGTCATGTTTTTGCCGGTCGACCGCCGGCTTCGCGGCAGGCAAGGGCGCGGCGCAATCCGCGCCATGCGACAATCCCGCCCCATGCTTCTTGCCGCTGCCCGCGGGCTCCTTGCCCATGCCTTCCCGATCCTGATCGCCCAGCTCGCCTCCATCGGCATGATGGTGGTCGATACCGCCGTCCTCGGTCACGTCAGCCCGCTCGATCTGGCGGCGGTGGCGATTGGCGGCGGCATTCATGTCTCCGTGGTTTTCGCTCTGGTCGGCATCCTGCAGGCGGTGGCGCCGGTTGTCGCCCATCTGCATGGCGCCGGGCGCGACGGGGAAGTGGCCGGTGTTCTGCAGCAGGGCTTCTGGCTGGCCCTGTTGCTCAGCATCCCCGGCGTGCTCTTCCTGCTTTACCCGGGGGCGCTGCTCGGCGTGGCCAACATGGATGCCGCGGTCGACGCCAAGGTCCGGCAATATTTGGCGCTGCTCGCCTGGGGGCTGCCGGCGGCGCTCGGCTATCGCACCTTCTACGCCTTTTGCAATGCCCTGGGCAAGCCGCGGGTGTTGATGGGGATCGGCCTCTTCAGCCTCTGTCTGCATGCGCTGCTGGCCTGGGGGCTGGCCTTGCAGGGCTGGCTGGGCGAACCGCTTGGGGTGGTCGGCTGCGCCCTGTCCAATATCGTGATCGGCTGGCTGGCCTGCCTGAGCGGTGGGGCTTATCTCGCTTGCGGCCCGCTCGGCAAGCGTTACCGGCCATTCAGCCAGTGGCAGCGGCCGCATTGGCCAATGTGGCGCGAACTGCTGCGCCTCGGCTTGCCGATGGGCTTGTCCAATCTGGTCGAGATCACTTCGTTTACGCTGGTCAGTCTGTTCGTCGCCTCGCTCGGCGCCACCGTTGTCGCCGGTCACCGGATCGTCGCCAACATCTCGGCCCTGACTTACATGCTGCCCTTGTCGCTGGCCATTGCGACGATGGCGGCGCTCGGCCAGGCGGTTGGCGGGCGCGACTGGCCGCGCGCCCATGCCACGGTGCGCGCTGGCTTGCTGCTCGCCGCCGGCTTGTCGACGCTGGCCGGCCTGCTGCTCTGGCTGGCCGCCGAACCGCTGGTCGCCGCCTATACCGATGACCCGGCGGTGCGGGCGGTGGCGGTCGGCCTGGTCATCTACGTCGCCATCTACCAGTTTTTCGATGCCTTGCAGACGGTGGCCGGCCATGCCTTGCGCGCCTACCGGGTGACGTTTGCGCCGATGCTGGTCCAGACTTTCTGTTTTTGGGGCATCGGTTTGCTGGGCGGTGCCTGGCTTTGTTATCGCTGGTCGCCGCCGCTTGGCGTGGCCGGATTCTGGCTGGCCGCGGTGGCCGGTCTGATCCTGGCTGCCGCGATGTTGCTGCCGCTGCTGCACAAGGCCATGCAGGGCGTCGAATCGGTTCCATAATTATGAATTTTGGTCTGCAATAATTTTTTCCGTATGTGGTAAGATTTTGGGCTCAAGACGGTATAACCGGGTGGGGTCAGGGGATGTTTCGGCCACCGCTCATTGCTCGCAACTCAACTAAACGCAAGGAAAGCGCATGAAAATTCACGAATATCAGGGCAAACAACTCCTGAAGAAATTCGGCGTTACGGTTCCGCGCGGGATTCACTGCACGACCGTCGATGACGCGGTCAAGGCAGCCGAAACCCTGGGCGGCAAGGTCTGGGTCGTCAAGGCCCAGATTCACGCCGGTGGCCGTGGCAAGGGCGGCGGCGTCAAGGTCGCAACCTCCCTGGAAAAAGTGCGCGAATACGCCAGCCAGATCCTCGGCATGCAGCTGATCACGCACCAGACCGGTCCGGAAGGCCAGAAGGTCCGCCACCTGCTGATCGAAGAAGGTGCTGACATCCAGCACGAGTACTACGTTGCAGCGCTGACCGATCGCGCCACGCAGTCCGTTGCCATCATGGCCTCCTACGAAGGCGGCATGGACATCGAGGAAGTTGCCCACAAGACCCCGGAAAAGATCGTCAAGGTCTTCGTTAACCCGCTGGTCGGCCTGACCGACGAGCAGGGCATGACCCTGGCCAAGGGCATGGGCATGAACGAAGCCTCGATTCCGCAGTGCATCGACACGCTGAAGAAGCTCTACACCTGCTACATGGAAACGGATGCTTCGCTGGCCGAAATCAATCCGCTGATCCACGAAACCGACGGCACCGTCAAGGCGATCGACGCCAAGTTCAACTTCGACTCCAACGCCCTGTACCGTCAGGAAGAAATTGTCGCCATGCGCGACCTGGACGAAGAAGACGCTGACGAAATTGAAGCTTCCAAGTTCGATCTGGCTTACATCTCCCTCGACGGCAACATCGGCTGTCTGGTGAACGGTGCCGGTCTGGCCATGGCCACGATGGACACCATCAAGCTGTTCGGCGCCGAGCCGGCCAACTTCCTCGACGTCGGCGGCGGCGCGACGACCGAGAAGGTCACCGAAGCATTCAAGATCATGCTCAAGAACCCGAAGGTCAAGGGCATCCTGGTCAACATCTTCGGCGGCATCATGAAGTGCGACACCATCGCTACCGGCGTCGTTGCCGCAGCGAAGGAAACCCATCTGTCCGTGCCGCTCGTCGTGCGCATGAAGGGTACCAACGAAGACATGGGCAAGCAGATCCTCAAGGATTCCGGTCTGCCGATCATCTCTGCCGATTCCATGGCCGAAGCCGCCACCAAGATCGTTGCTGCGGTCAAGTAAGGAGCTATTGAATGTCCATTTTCATCAATAAAGACACCCGAATCATCACCCAGGGCATCACCGGCAAGACCGGTCAGTTCCACACGGAAAAGTGCCAGGAATACGCCAACGGCAAGGAATGCTTCGTTGCCGGCGTGAACCCGAAGAAGGCCGGCGAGTCCATCTTCAACATCCCCATCTACGCCTCCGTCAAGGAAGCCGCGGCCGAAACCGGCGCCACCGTTTCCGTCATCTACGTGCCGCCCCCGGGTGCTGCTGCCGCGATCTGGGAAGCCGTTGAAGCCGACCTCGATCTGGCCATCTGTATCACCGAAGGCATTCCTGTGCGCGACATGCTGATCCTGCGCAACAAGATGAAGGAAAAGGAAGCCAAGGGCGGCAAGAAGACCCTGCTGCTCGGCCCGAACTGCCCCGGCCTGATCACCCCGGACGAAGTGAAGATCGGCATCATGCCGGGTCACATCCACCGCAAGGGTCGCATCGGCGTCGTTTCCCGCTCCGGCACCCTGACTTACGAAGCCGTTGGCCAGCTGACCGAAATCGGTCTCGGCCAGTCGTCTGCCGTCGGTATCGGTGGTGACCCGATCAACGGTCTGAAGCACATCGACGTCATGAAGGCCTTCAACGACGATCCGGATACCGACGCCGTCATCATGATCGGCGAAATCGGTGGTCCGGACGAAGCCGAAGCCGCCATGTGGTGCAAGGAAAACATGAAGAAGCCGATCGTCGGCTTCATCGCCGGTGTTACCGCCCCGGCCGGCAAGCGCATGGGTCACGCCGGTGCGTTGATCTCCGGCGGTGCCGACACTGCCGATGCCAAGCTTGCCATCATGGAAGAGTGCGGCTTCAAGGTAACGCGCAATCCGTCCGAAATGGCCAAGCTGCTCAAGGCCATGCTGTAAAATTCGAGCCTAGCTCAACCAAAAAGGCGGGCCGTGGGTCCGCCTTTTTTTCGTCTGCAGGTTTATGGAACTCGACTTTTTTTCTACCGCTTTCTGGATCGCCGTCGGCCAGATCATCCTGATCGATATCGTGCTCTCCGGCGACAACGCCGTGGTCATTGCACTGGCCTGCCGCAACCTGTCGCCGGAACAGCGGCGCACGGGCATCTTCTGGGGGGTCGCCGGGGCGGTCAGCCTGCGTGTGGTGCTGACGGTTTTTGCCGCGCTGGTCATGGACCTGCCCTGGCTGAAACTGGTCGGCGGCCTGCTGCTGGTGTGGATTGCCGTCAAGCTGATGCTGCCCGAGGATGAGGAGGGGCACGACATCAAGTCCTCGGCCCACCTGTGGGGCGCCGTCAAGACCATCGTCGTCGCCGATTTCGTGATGAGCCTCGATAACGTGATTGCCGTGGCCGGCGCGGCGCATGGCAGCCTGGCGCTGCTGTTGTTCGGTTTGGCCGTCAGCATTCCGCTGATCGTCTGGTCGAGCCAGTTGATCCTGCACTGGATGGAGCGTTTTCCGTCTATCGTACTGTTCGGTGCGGCCTTGCTCGGTTATGTCGCGGGGCAGATGGTGTTTACCGACCCCGGGGTACTCGGCGTGCTGCCGCCCTTGCCGGCCTGGTCGGCGAAGGTGGCCGGCGCCGTCGGGGCGCTGGTCGTGGTGGCGGTTGGCCGCTGGCTGGAGCAGCGGATCCTGGCCCGCCAGGATGTGACAATCGTCTAAGGAGTAAGCATGGCCCTGTTTCTTTCGGAAAATGACGTAAAACAGCTGTTGACCGTAGGAATGGCCATGGAGGCCGTCGAATCTGCGCATCGCGACCTGGCGCTCGGCCAGGCGCAGGACACGCCGCGGGCGCGGAGCCGTCTGCCGCAGACGGCGCTGCACATCCTGCAGGGCGCCTTGCCGGCCCAGGGCGTGCTCGGTTATAAGGCCTATACCAGCAACCGCAGCGGCAACCGTTTTCTGGTGCACCTGTTCGACGCGGCCAGCGGCCGTCTGCGGGCGATGATCGAGGCCGACTATCTGGGCATGATCCGCACTGGCGCGGCGAGCGGGGTGGCGGCCAAATGGCTGGCCCGGCCCGAGGCCAAGGTGGCCGGGGTGTTCGGTGCCGGCTGGCAGGCCGAGGGGCATGTCCGCGCCATCTGCGAGGCACTACCGCTGGAGTGCGTCAAGGTGTTCGCGCGCCAGGCCGACAAACTGGCTGCGTTCTGCCAGCGGCTAAGCGAACAGACCGGCGTCCGCGTCGTGGCGGCGGCGAGCGCCGAAGCGGCCGTCCGTGACAGCGATCTGCTCGGCACGGTGACGACTGCCGCGCAGCCGCTGTTCGACGCCGAATGGTTGAGCCCCGGGACGCACATCAATGCCGCCGGCTCGAATGCGCTGATTCGCCAGGAATTGTCGGAAGCGACGCTGCGCCGTTGCGGCCTGATCGCGGTCGATACCGTCGCCACGGCACTGGCCGAGGCTGGCGATCTGTTGCCGCTGCTCGAAAAGGGGCGCCTGCAACCGCGCCAGATGGTCGAACTGGGCGAGGTGATCATCGGTTGCCATCCGGGGCGGGGCTCGGCCGAGCAAATTACCGTGTTTGAGTCGCAGGGCCTGGCCATCCAGGACCTTGCCGTCGCCTTGCGCGTGCTGGCGGCGGCCGAAGCGGCCGGCCTGGGGATGGAAATCCCGTTGCAATGAAGTTTGACCGGGGCTCGGGCTCGGCGTAAGAATATGCCCGGTTCCTATGCTTCAAGGGTGTTGGGCAGCAGCTACGGGGATGGAAGGGAAAAAGGGGATGGCAAAAGCCGCATTCTGGCGGTCGGAATGGTTTCTCGGCGGGCTGCTGACGCTGCTCTTGCTGCTGGCCGGGGCGAGCGATCTGCTGCACAGCCTTGAGCGCAAGGCCTACGACATCGGGGTGCAGGCGGTCAGCCGCACGCCCAGCGAACGCATCGCAATTATTGCCATCGATGAACCGAGCTTGGCCAATCTAGGCCGCTGGCCGTGGTCGCGTGACCTGCATGCCCGCCTGATCGACCGCCTGGCCAGTGCGCCGGCCAAGGTGATCGCCAGCACTGTGTTCTTCTCCGAGGCACAGCTCGACCCGGGCTATCGCTACATCAGCCGCCTGATCGACATCGTCAACCAGGCGGCCGCCGAAGGCGTGGCTCAGACGCCGGAAACCGCCCGGATCGCTGCCCTGCTCAGCGAGGCGGAAACGACCCTGAATACCGACCGCCAACTGGCCGGGAGCCTGGCTCGGGCGGGCAACGTCATCCTGCCTTTCCTCTTTGAACTGGGTGAGGCGCGCGGTCGCCCGGACGGTGCGCTGGCCGATTTTGTCGTCAAGAATCGCTTGCCGCAGGTCGCCGAGGCCAACGGCGAGGCAGCTAGCGCCGTGCAGGTGCAACTGCCGATCGAAATGCTGGGTGGTCAGGCCTTGGCACTCGGGCATTTGAATGCGCGACCGGATGCCGATGGCGCGATCCGCAGTGAACCGCTGGTCATTCGTTATTTCGACCAGTTCTACCCGGCCCTGTCCCTGATGGTGGCGGCGCGCAGCCTGAATCTCGGGCCAGCCGACATCCGGGTCACCCTCGGCCAGGAGGTCCGCCTCGGCAAGCTGCGCATACCGACCAATCGACGCACGGAGATGAATACCTTCTTCTACCGGGATGCCGCCGGTCGACCGGCGTTTTCGGTCGATTCTTTCGACGATGTCCTTTCCGGCAAGATTCCGGCCAGCAAATATGCCGGCAAGATCGTGCTGGTCGGGGCGACGGCGGCCGGCCTGGGGGCGGCGCAGGTGACGCCGATCTCGCTCGCGATGCCACCGGTGCTGACCCTGGCGCATTCGGTGTCAAGCATCCTGCAGGAAGATTTTTTCGTGACCCCGCGCTGGGGCAACTGGGTCAGCCTGGGCGCCATGCTGCTGGTCGGCCTTTATCTGATGTTCGTCTTGCCGCGTCTGACGGCGGGCGTTGGCGCGCTGTTCACCCTGCTCGTGCTGGTCGCCTTGGTCGGCAGCCATTTCGGGCTGATGCTCGGAGCCGGGATCTGGATCCCGCTGATGGGGGCGAGCAGCCTGCTGCTGATCGGCCATCTGCTGCTGACAACCCGGCACTTTCTGCTGACCGAGCGCGGCAAGGAAAAGTCCGATCTCGAGTCGGCCGAATCCAACCGCATGCTGGGGCTGGCTTTCCAGGGGCAGGGCATGCTCGACCTGGCTTTCGACAAGTTTCGCCGCTGCCCGCTCGATGAGGCGCTGCTCGACAGCCTCTACAGCCTGGCCCTGGATTACGAACGCAAGCGCCAGTTCAACAAGGCGGAAGCGGTATTGCGCTACATGGCCGATTTCAATCCCAAGTTCCGCGATCTGCCCGAGCGCCTGGCCCGCCTCAAGCAGATGTCGGATAACGTGCTGTTGGCTGGATCACGCGGACAAACGGCGAGCGGCGCCGTGCTGTTGGGCGACGCGCAGGTCGAGAAGCCGATGTTGGGGCGTTACCAGCTGGAAAAAGAACTGGGCAAGGGGGCGATGGGCGTGGTCTATCTCGGGCGCGATCCGAAGATCAACCGGGTAGTCGCGATCAAGACCATGGCGCTGGCCCAGGAGTTCGATGCCGACGAGCTGGTCGAGGTCAAGCAGCGCTTCTTCCGCGAGGCGGAGACGGCCGGCCGCCTCAATCATCCGAACATCGTCACCATGTACGACGCCGGCGAGGAACGCGACCTGGCCTATATCGCCATGGAATTCCTGAAGGGGGGCGATCTGGTGCCGCAGACCAAGCCGGGTGCCTTGCTGCCGCTGCCGAACGTTTTGTCGATCATGGCCCGGGTGGCCGATGCGCTGGATTACGCGCACCGCAACAATGTCGTCCATCGCGACATCAAGCCGGCCAACATCATGTACGAGCCGGCCTCGGATCAGGTCAAAGTGACCGATTTTGGCATTGCCCGCATTACCGACTCGTCGAAAACGCGGACCGGCATGGTACTCGGGACGCCTTCCTACATGTCGCCGGAACAACTGGCCGGCAAGAAAATCGACGGTCGTTCCGACCTTTTTTCGCTCGGCGTCACGCTTTACCAGATGTGCTGCGGTCAACTGCCGTTTATCGGCGAATCCCTGGCCCAGTTGATGTTCCGGATTGCCAACGAGGCGCCGGCCGATATCGCCGCCCTTAACCCGCAACTGCCGGCCGCGGTTGTGGCTGTGATCGAGCGCGCCTTGCAGAAGAATGTCGAGCTGCGCTATCAGCAAGGCGGCCAAATGGCCGCCGATTTGCGCGCTTGCCTGACCGGCCTGGCAGCGACGGAGGCGGAGCAATGAAAAAGCTGGCCAATGCCCTCGAGATGGTGACGGCGACCGACCCGGGCCTGGTGCGCGGCCAGAACGAGGATGCGGTGTTTGCCGATGCCGGCCTGGGGCTGGCCATTCTGGCCGACGGCATGGGCGGCTATAACGCTGGCGAAGTGGCGAGTGTCATGGCGACGACGCTGCTGGCGGCGAATTTCGCCCAGTTCATGGCAGCCTCGCCGATGCGCGACGCCGAGTCGATGCGGGCCGAGGTCATGCACCAGCGCCTGCTCGCCGAGATATCGGCGGTCAATACGGCCATTTTTCAGGCCGCCGAAAGCCAGCCGCGCTATGCCGGCATGGGGACGACGCTGGTTGTCGCCTGCTTTTATGATAATCGTATGAGTGTCGCCCATCTCGGGGATTCGCGCCTCTACCGGCTGCGGGGCGGCTATTTCGAGCAGTTGACCAAGGACCATTCCCTCTTACAGGAACAGCTTGATAGTGGCATGATTAGCCCTGAAGAAGCTCGCCACTCCCTGAACAAGAACCTTGTCACGCGGGCACTGGGTGTCGACGCGGTGGTCGAAACGGAGATTCACGACTACGACGTCCAGCTCGATGACATTTTTCTGCTCTGCTCGGATGGCCTCAGTGACATGCTGGACGACACCGAGATTGCGCTGGCCGTGCAAACCCTGGGCGACAATCTGGCGCTGGCGGCAGAGCATCTGGTGCATATGGCGAATGACAATGGCGGGCGGGATAATATTTCGGTGATTCTGGTGAGGGTGCGCGGTGATTACACGGTATCCCGGGGCTGGTGGCAAAAGCTGCTGGCCCGGCTCAAGTGAGATGAGGCAGGCAATATGGCAAAAATGATCCTTTCGATGGATGGGCTGGTGCTCAAGGAAATTCAGCTGACCAAGGAGCGCCTGACCATCGGCCGAAAGCCGCACAACGATATCCAGATCGATAACCTGGCTATTTCCGGCGAGCATGCGGTGATCGTCACCATCCTCAACGACTCTTTCCTTGAGGACATGAACAGCACCAACGGTACCCTGGTCAACGGGCAGCCGATCAAGAAGCATTTCCTGCGCAACAACGATGTCGTCGAACTGGGCAAATACCGGCTCAAGTACATGGCCGAATTGCAGGTCGGGGCCGGCACTCCCAGCGAATACGAGAAATCGTCGGCCATCCGTTCCAGCGCCATCCGGCCGCAGGACTTGCAACTCGTCGAGCATGGTACGCGCAGCAACGTGGCGCCCGCCGCTGCGCCGGCGCCGAGCGCTATGCCGGCCGCGGCGGTGCAGTTGCTGAACGGTGCCAATGCCGGCAAGGAACTCGACCTGACCAAGACGCTGACCACGCTCGGCAAGCCAGGCCTGCAGGTGGCGGTGATCGCCAAGCGACCGCACGGTTATTTCATCACCCACGTCGAAGGTTTGCAGTTCCCCATCGTCAACGGCCAGGCGCTGGATGCCCAGGCCTATCGTCTGAAAGACCATGACGTGATCGAGATTGCCGGGATCAAGATGGAGTTCTTCCTGAGGTCCTGAGCTTTCAGTCCCCCCGCCAAAAAAACAGCCGATCCCTTTCTTCTCGGCATCATTTCTCTGATTCTGCTGCCGCTATCGCGCCGAGGAGTGGGGCCTGCTGAACTCCAGATATACAATCTGCAATAATGCTCGCCGAGTTGCCGGTTGTACGTCGAACGCCTGGCTGGCTGGCAGGGTCAGTCAGGCGGATGAGCAATGGTGCGCGGTAACCACTTTTCAGACGAAATAGGCATGAAACTCAGAGTCCTTGGTTGTAGTGGCGGTATCGGTGGCCGACACCTGCGGACCACCTCCTTCCTGGTCGATCACGACATCCTGATCGATGCCGGCACCGGGGTGGCCGACCTGTCGATCGCCGAACTGGCGGCCATCGACCATGTCTTCCTGACCCATGCCCACCTCGACCATATCGCCTCGCTGCCCCTGATGGTCGATACCGTCGCCGACCGGCGCCGCCAGCCGCTGACGGTGTATGGCACCGCGGCGGTGCTGGCCAGCTTGCAGCGCCATATCTTCAACTGGTCGATCTGGCCGGATTTCACGGAAATTCCCGACCGCGAGCAGCCCCTGATGCGCTATCAGCCGCTTGCCGTGCAGCAGACGGTCGACCTCGATGGGCGGCGCATTACCGCGCTGCCGGCCGATCATACGGTGCCGGCCGCCGGCTATTGCCTCGATTCGGGAGCCGGTAGCCTGGTTTTCTCCGGCGATACCGGGCCGTGCGCCGACTTCTGGGCGGCGGTGAACGGTATTCCGAATCTGCGGCACCTGATCATCGAGTGTGCTTTCTCCAACGGCGAAGCAGCCTTGGCCACCGCTTCCAAGCATTTCTACCCGCACTTGCTGGCGGCGGAACTGCAGAAGCTGCTGTGGCCATGCGAGATCCACGTCACGCACCTGAAGCCGGGCAAGATCGAATTGACCATGGAAGAGATTGAAAGCAGCCTCGGCGACTTCAAGCCGCACATGCTGCAAAACAACCAGATTCTCGATTTTTGAGACAGCCAGCCTCGCGCCGGCGAGGCAAGCCGGAGGAGCAAGCATGGAAACGCTTGACGATCTATTCAGCCGCCTCGATCAACTCAACGATATCGGCGCTTCGCTCTCCAGTGAGCGCCAGCTCGAACGGCTACTCGAAAAAATCCTGCTCGCCGCCAAAGCCATCACCCGGGCTGACGGCGGCACGCTCTATCTGCTGTCAGAAGACGGCAAACACCTGCATTTCGAGATTGTCCGCACCGATTCGCTGCAGATTGCCTTCGGCGGCTCCGCCGCCTTGCCGGCCTCCGGCAATTTCCCGGATCTGCCGCTTTACGGCACGGACGGTGTCGCCAACAACCGCATGGTGGCTGCCTATGCGGCGATTACCGGCAAGACGGTCAACATCGCCGATGCCTATACGGCAGCGGGATTTGACTTTTCCGGCACCCGCCAGTTCGACGAGCGTACCGGCTACCGTTCCCAATCCTTCCTGACCGTGCCGATGAAGAACCATGAAGGGGAGTTGATCGGCGTCCTGCAACTGATCAATGCCTTGTCACCGCAAACTGGTCAGACCGTAGCTTTTTCCGCCGCCGACCAGCGTCTTGCCGAGTCGCTCGCCTCCCAGGCGGCCATTGCGCTGACCAATCGCCAGCTCGTCCAGCAACTGGAAATGCTGTTCGAGTCCTTCATCAAACTGATCAATCTGGCCATCGACGATAAATCGCCCTACACCGCCGGCCATTGCCAGCGCGTCCCGGAACTGACGATGATGCTGGCGGATGCAGCCGACGCAACGACCGAAGGGCCGCTCGCCGACTTCAAGCTGACCGACAAGGATCGCTACGAGTTACGTATCGCCGCGCTGCTCCATGACTGCGGCAAGATCACTACGCCGGTGCATGTGGTCGACAAGGCGACCAAGCTGCAAACCATCTATGACCGCATTCACCTGCTCGAGACGCGCTTCGAGGTTATCAAGCGCGATGCGGAGGTACACATGTGGCGCAGCATTGCCGAGGGCAAGGAGGCCGGCGAAGCGGAGGCGATCTATCGCAGTTTTTGCCAAAAATGCGATGTCGACCGCAGCATTCTCCGTCAGGCGAATATTGGCAGCGAAAAAATGAGCGATGCCGACCTCGCCCACATTCAGCGCATTGCCGGGGAATATCGCTGGCGTGATGTCGAGGGCAGGGATGCGCCCTTCCTATCCGCCGATGAACTGGAAAACCTGAGCATCCGCACTGGCACGCTGACCGAGTCCGAGCGTGAAATCATCAACCACCACATCGTCGCCACGATCCGGATGCTGGAGCAGTTACCCTGGCCCAAACACCTGAAAAACGTCCCAGAATACGCCGGCGGCCACCACGAACGGATGGACGGCAAGGGCTACCCGCGCGGCCTGAAACGCGAAGAGATGAGCTGGCAGGCGAGGATCATGGGGATCGCCGACATCTTCGAGGCGCTGACCGCGAAAGACCGGCCCTACAAGGAAGGCATGAAACTGTCGCAGGCCTTGAAAATCCTTGAGAATTTCAAGAACGGCGGCCACATCGACCCTGATTTGCACGAAGTCTTTACCCAGAGCGAGGTGTACCGGAAGTATGCCGAAAGCTATCTCCGGGAGCGCCAACTCGATTGATGAGTGGTTGGGTGACATAAAACATGAGGCGGCCTGACGTTTTTCGGCACTTCTTCAAGCTGGGTGATCAAAGAAAATCGCCGGCAAAAAAATACAGCATTGAATAAAAAGGTTTTTTCTTTTTTCTAACAAGTTAGCCATGTCTGGCACGAAACATGGTTGTAGATGGTCAGCGGTTTTTCCCGCCTTTCGCAATCAAAGGAGATTCAAATGAAACGCGTTCAACAAGGTTTTACCCTGATCGAACTGATGATCGTTGTCGCCATCATCGGCATTCTGGCTGCTGTTGCGCTGCCGGCCTATCAGGATTACACGGTGCGTGCAAAAGTGAGCGAACTCATTCTTGCTTCCTCAGCCCCGAAAACCTCAATTGCTGAATGGTTCCAAACGAAAAATTCCATGCCTCCGTCTGCAGCATCTGCCGGTTTTGATGTCACTGGCTCTACCTATGTAAATAATCTTGCATATACTGTGGCAGGCACCGTGGCTACCATCACTGTTACGGCTCAGAATATCGGCGGCAGCACCCCCACCGGTACAATTACATTGACTGGTACCGGTGACACCAATACTGGTAAAGTCACTTGGGTTTGTGCTCGCGGTACGATGGCTGCCAAATACTTGCCGGCTAGCTGCAAATAATTTGGATTGATTTTATGAAGGAGGCGCCTCATATGAAATGAGGCGCCTCTTTTGATTTGTGGCCCCCGTTCCGAAAAGGATTGCGTTGGTCTCTTACCTGGTGCGCTTTGCTTTCGCAGCATTGCTGGCTTTACTAGTTGTGGTCGCGGTCTATTGGGCCGGACTAAATGGCGGATTTTTCTTCGACGATGAAGCAAGCATTCTTTATCTCGAAGGCGTACGCCTAAACGTCATATCGATTGAGGCTATACATCAGGCATGGGTGAGCGGAAGTTCTGGCCCATTGGGTCGGCCTGTTGCCCAGTTAAGCTTCGCTCTCAATCACTATTTCAGCGGCTTTGACCCCTTCGTATTCAAGGCAACCAATCTCGCGATTCACCTTGCCTGTGGTTTCCTTGTGTTTGGCTTGGCATTCCGCTTGCTAGGTGCCGCAAAACCGTCCGCCATGCAGCGTAATATCCTTATGGCAACGGGGGCGCTGACCGCCATCTGGCTGCTGCACCCGATCCAGCTCCTCCCTGTTCTGCACATCGTTCAGCGCATGACGAGCTTGTCGGCCTTTTTTCTTCTTGCCGCCTTACTGCTTCATGTCGTCGGACGAGAACGGGGCGGGCGCGCAGGTTGGGTAATGGTGATATCGGCATGGACGGTGGTCTGGCCACTGTCTTTCTTCAGTAAAGAGAGTGGCCTGCTGTTCCCGTTCTTCGCGCTAGCCTGGGAACTGATTGTGCGGCGGAGTTCGTGTGGCAGCCTTGACCGCTTTGCGCGCCTGTTTTCTGCCTTAGCCATTCTCGTCGTAGTAGCCGGGGGGGCTTACGCAATTTCTTCGCGAGCCCAATGGTTGTGGGCCGGCTATGACCTACGCCCATTCTCGCTCGGTGAGCGATTGCTGACTGAGGGGAGAGTGCTCTGGTTCTATCTCGGCCTGATTGTTGCCCCGAGCATGGAGAGACTTGGTCTTTATCACGACGATATTGCCATTTCTACCAGCTTGTTCTCTCCATGGGTGACGCTGCCGGCCCTGATCGGGTTAGTCGGCCTTGCTTGGTTGGCTTGGCGAGTTCGCTTGCGCTCCCCCCTCGTCTCGTTCGGGATTGCGTGGTTCCTAATCGGGCACGCCCTGGAGTCCACTGTTCTGCCCCTTGAAATCGCCCATGAACACCGGAATTATCTTCCGATCCTTGGGGTACTGTTTGTTGGAGCTTGGGCTCTGCTCCAGCTTCTAGAGAGCAAACGCGGGCTCGGAACGATCGGTGTAGCGCTGACCATTGCCGCGCTGTCCTATTTCACCTTTATTACGGGATTGCGTGCCCACCAATTCGGGGAAGAGGGGCGACGTACGCAGATTGAATCCCAGCATCACCGGACCTCACCGCGTGCCCAATACCAAGCGGGGCTCACCTTGGCCGGCCTGCCTGATGCGGATTTGCCGACCACGACAATCCATGTTCTCGCCCGGAGGCACTATGAATTGGCGGGCGAGTTCGATCCGAATTTCAAATTGGGCTTGCTCGGCCTGATCCACTTGAACTGCAAGGCAGGGATGCGGGCAGCGCAGGTCGATATCGACGAACTGTCGCGCCGCCTTCGGGAAACGCCTTTTGCGCCGGGGGACAGAAACGTGCTTTATAGCCTGAAGGAAATGTCCATCGCTGGCTCGTTATGCTTGGCGCGGCCCGATGTTGACGGGTTGTTTGCCGCTGCGCTCGCTAATCCTGGCGTATCTCAGGGTATTCAGGCAATGCTCCACTCCTGGCATGCAGACTACCTGTGGTTGAGAGTACACGATCCAACAGCTGCGCGTGCTGCCTTGGGGGCGGCAATGGCCTTGGCGCCAACGAATGCCAGTAATCGCTTGAAATGGGCTCAACTTCTGTATCTTGCTGGAGAGCATGAACAGGCTCAGAAACTGTTATTAGAGCTGCGTGAGGAGCGTTATTCTACGGAGGAGCGAAAGACGCTAGACGAATTATTGGGGCAATTGATTATGCTTGATAGCCAAGCCCATACAAAACGAGTAGAGCAATGACGCCGAGCGACCGCGTTTCCATCGTTATTCCAGCCAGAAATGAGGCTGGCGGTTTGCGTGAGCTGCTGCCAAATCTTGTCGGGACGATCAGCGGCGCCGAGATACTGGTTGTCGACGACGGTTCTACTGATGACACGGCTGAAGTTTGTGCCGAGTTTCAGGTCAGACGGCTACGCCATCATTATTCCTTAGGCAACGGGGCATCCATAAAGTCAGGCACCCGGGCCGTTGGAGGCGAAGTCTTGATCTTCATGGATGCGGACGGCCAGCATCAGCCGGCGGACATTCCTGCGTTGCTGGAGAAGTTTGCTCAAGGCTATGACATGGTGGTTGGGGCGCGTCAATCGGGGTCGCATGCCGGGACGCATCGCGCAGTAGCCAACGATATCTTCAGCCGATTGGCTAGCTGGATGGTCATGCAAACTGTAGAAGACCTTACTTCCGGGTTCCGCATTGTTCGCGCTGACAAATTCCGCAAGTTTCTGTATCTGTTGCCTAATGGCTTCTCCTACCCGACGACCATTACGATGAGTTTCTTTCGGGCGGGCTTCAGCGTTGGTTATGTGCCGATTCATACGCCCCGGCGTATTGGAAAGAGCCATATTCGTCCTTTTCGTGATGGCGTTCGATTTCTATTGATCATTATTAAAATCGGTACGCTCTACTCACCGCAGAGGCTCTTCTTGCCAATTAGCGCAGGCTTTTTCCTGACCGGGCTGTCCTACTATATCTATACCTTTCTCGGAACCGGACGTTTTACGAACATGAGCGCCCTTCTGTTCATTTCGGCAATCCTGACCTTTCTGATCGGTATTGTTTCAGAACAGATTTCAGCATTGCATTACAAGGGTATGGACGAGTCAGTTGAGGGCAGGGAGCCCAAGCCTTAAGCGGCACTGTCGCACCATGCTCTTCGATACCTTTTCGTTGACCGAAGCCGTCGTCAGAGTCGTTGGACTGGAGAGTCAATGCGACAAGTATTGCTGACGGCCACATCCTATCCAGCGGATGCTGACGATTGGCGTGGTCGTTTCATCTATGACATGGCGCAATCGTTAGCCAGGCAGAATGGGGTCGATCTCGCCCTGTGGGCCCCGCCCGGCGATATGCCGGACGGCGTGCGGACAGTCCTTCGGGATGGCGATGCGAATTGGATGTCGGGGTTGCTTGAGCGGGGAGGGATAACTCATCTGCTGCGCCAAAAACCTTTGCAAGGGATGCGCGACGCACTCACGCTCTGTTTGCGACTGCGTCGTGCCTATCAACAATTTGGCAGATTGGCTGGAAAGCGTGTGGCCCATGTGAACTGGCTGCAAAATGCCTTGCCGCTCAAGGGGCTCGATATTTCCGCCCTAATCACCGTGCTTGGCAGTGACTTGGCTCTCCTCCGCCTGCCTGGCATGGTGCCCATGCTGCGCTCGGTTCTGCGCGACAGACCAGTGATCCTGGCGCCCAATGCGGAGTGGATGCTGCCTCCGCTAAAGGCGCAATTCGGTGACCTGGCCGAGATTCGCCCAATCCCGTTCGGTGTGCATTCTCGGTGGTTTGACATTACGCGTGGTGAGCCGGCGGCGCGTAGCGGTGACTGGCTGCTCGTTTCCCGAGTAACGAGGGCGAAACTGGGGCACCTGCTCGATTGGGGGAGGGGGCTCTTCGGGGTGCATAGAAACCTTCATCTGCTTGGGCCAATGCAAGAGGCGATTGAATTGCCGTCATGGATCCGCTATCACGGAGCGACTCATCCCGGTGCGCTGGCAGCCGACTGGTTTCCCAGAGTCCAGGGGCTGTTGACTTTAAGTACCCATGACGAGGGGCGGCCGCAAGTGATGATCGAGGCGATGGCCGCAGGCATGCCGGTCATCGCCTCCGATCTGCCGGCCCACAGGGATCTGGTGCGCCATGGTGAAAACGGACTCGTGGTAGCGGACCGGGAGAGCTTCCGCTTGGCTTTGGAGCATCTGGACAATCCAGAGACGAGTGGCGCCATGGGGGAGGCCGGACGGCGCTGGGTGGCTGAGTGCATCGGTACATGGGATGATTGCGCCCGGCGCTATGTTGGCGCCTATGATGATTTGCTGAGGCACGCGTGAAGTCAACAGGGGCAATTCTGCTGGTTGGTGGGGCTGGGTTTATCGGACGTTCATTAGCTGCCCGCTTGGTTGCACACGGCAAAGAGGTCCATGTGCTCTCTCGGAGCCTAGCTGGCGAATTGCCTGCCGGTGTCGTTGCTCACCAGGGGGATCAGGGAGATCCCGATGTCGTAGCCCCGTTATTAGCTCGTTGCACAGAGGTCTTTCATCTTGCGACGTCGACCACACCAGTTGATACGGTCTGGCGGCCAGCAATGGAGGCTGAGGTAAACTTGCTGCCGGCGCTGCGTTTCCTTGAGTGTGCGCAGCGGTTTCCGGCAAACCGATACTTGTATGTTTCGACTGGTGGCGCACTCTATGGTGACGCCGAGTTGGCTGCCGAGCAAACTCCGCTGGCCCCTCTCTCCTATCATGGCGCGGGAAAACTTGCGCTGGAGAGCTTTTTCGGCGTCTTCGGCCAGCGCCATCCGGGGCGTTTGAGCATCCTGCGGCCATCCAATGTCTACGGTCCGGGACAGGGGCTGCGTTCTGGCTTTGGAGCGGTCCGCACGCTGTTGGAGCGGGCGATGGATGGTGATCGCGTTACCATCTATGGCGATGGTGGAGCGGTGCGAGATTACTTATATATTGACGATCTGGTGTCGGCCTGTCTGTGCGCCTTGTCGGGGCCGGTTGGCATCTACAACATTGGGGCGGGGCGGGGGACTTCGCTGAATACGTTGGTGGCGCTAGTTGAGCGTGTTAGCGGACGGCATCTGAAAATTGAACATCAACCGCCCCGGTCATCCGACGTAAAACGCATCGTGCTGGATGTGGACCGGGCCAGAAAACTGCTTGGCTGGAGGGCGGAAGTTGATCTAGAGACCGGGGTGCTTCGGGCATGGAACTCGCTACAGTGAACAGTGGGACTGGAAAATCGCCTCAAATAAGTCGAGGGAAGCCCTGATGGAGTTTTCAACAAGCGCTTTAGTAAAGAGAAACTGCGTCCCCGAATGGCTTATAGGTGGTGAGGAATACGCATAATGGGGGGGGTCTGTGCTGTAGTGGTAACGTATTACCCAGATGTAGACCTTTGGGATCGCCTTGCCAGAGTCTTGCCGCAAGTCGATGCTTTAGTCATCGTGGACAATACCCCTAAAGGTAGTCGGATATGGCTGCTGGATGAGGAGTTGCTTGGGGCTGAGAAAGTTTATTTGGTAAGGAATTACACAAATCTTGGTGTTGCAACGGCGCTAAATCAAGGATTGCGAAAGGCCCTTGAATTCGATTGTGACTGGTTGCTTACCTTGGATCAGGATAGTCGATGCTACCCATCGATGACTACCGCGTTGCTTAAAGTGGCCTCCTCATGTATTCCTGAATCTGTAGTGTTAGGTGGAAACTACCTGGATGCAAGAAATGGCATACTCAAAGTGCCTGTTGGCGAGCCAGGAGAGTATGTCGAGCAGAAGACAGTGATAACGTCAGGTTGCCTAGTTAACGTCAGTTTTGCCAAACGAATCGGTGGTTTTCGTGACGACTACTTCATTGATCAGGTCGATCATGAATTTTGTCTGCGTGCTCGAGCTCACGGTGGCAGGGTGGTGCTCAGCAGAGAGCTGACTATGGAGCATAGCGTCGGGGAGCCAGGGGGCGCAAGGATTTGGGGGTTGGGATGGTTGCCAAAGCACCCACCGTTAAGAAAGTATTACATAGCCCGGAACTCGATTGTTACCATTCGCCGATACTGGCGTGATGAGCCTGAATGGTGTCTTCGTCGAGGAGGGCGCCTGCTGCTTGGCCTGCTATTGGTTGTGTTCTTTGAACCCTCTCCAATGGTCAAGGTGAGGGCCTTTGCCGCTGGTGTTTTGGATGCCATCGCTGGGCGGATGGGACCGGCCCGGCAGTCCTGGTTGTATAGCCCTTAACAGCGGGATTTATTGAGTTTTCGTAGATAGCGAGTCGACCTCAGGTAGGTTTGTTGCCAGCCATCTCGTCGTAATGAGGTCATGAATTCGCGATGAAGTTGTCTCAGGAAACTGAATGATGGCTTGAGCCGGACTGCGAGGCAATTCAGGGCAAAACGGGCGCGGTGCTGGTTAAATTTCAAGGTGCCGATAGGGCGCAAATCCATCTCTGGCGCTGGGAGAGGTTGCTCGGGGGGCAAAGGCAGAATTTCTTGGGGGGTATATCCATTCAAGCCGTTCAACATTACCTCAACGGCATCTTTGACGTTGCAGGGAGGAGAGAAGTTGGCGCACTCGGTGTTCCCATAGCGTGGACAACGTGCAATGCCATAGCAGGGACGGCAGGGTAGGCCCTGCTCCAGGAAGCGGTAATGAGGAGAGGCCGGTGCGTCCGAGTTTTGTGGTCGTGTGCTAGCAAACAGACAGAGCGTTGGGAGATGCAGAACGTGGGCGGCCAAATGTGTTGGAAAGGAGTCCATTCCTACCATGATGTCCTGGCTTTTCAGGAGATTTTTTAGCTGGGCGTAATTTTCGAATAAGGCGGTTGAGCAACGTTCGTAGTGCTCTCCTTTTCCTGCGAGGACTGTAACGTTGAAACCATCACGATGAAAGATATCAATGAGTCGTTGCTGGGCGTGTCGCGGGTACACCTTTAGGGGCCAGCCGCCATCGAAGAAGAGCAGTATTCGGGTGGGTTGATCGGGGTGAGACTTGGGGAATTGCTGAGCGTGCAATAGAGGACGATTGCCGAGAAGGTCCGTATCCCGCCAAACGTGGCGACCAAGCGCGAAGGCAAAATGGTCGATGAGGTGAAAGCGTGATACGTTGTAGTCGCGCGAGGGGCGCATGTAGAGTAGGAGGTGGCTTGTCGGCAGCAAGTCCGAGAAAGCCTTGAAGTATTCTCCCTCAGGCATCACGTTGCCTTGGCGAAATTCCGGCGTTCGATTGATTGGCGGTATGTCGAGCGGGATGAGGTTTAGGCTAGGGGCAATGTCATCTGCGATGGCGCGATAGGACGCGTTCACTACTAGCGAGTTAACTGTCGGGCGGATGGAATTCCAAGCCAAGGCGAAGAATAGGACATCGCCTGCATGGTGAGGCATGATGGCCGCCACGGGGAGTTCGTTTGGTGCTTTACCAGGATGATTCGCCAGTACTTTGAGGGCATGTGCCGCGACCCAGCGGTAAATCGGCAAGTTTTCTTCATAGGTAAAGCCGTTGTGCGATGTTTTGGCCAGGTTGAATCCGGCGACAGGAAGGTTACGCGTTTCCTGATTGAAAAGCTTGGAGCAAAGCCGAGCGTCCAATTCGGCGTCGACAGTTGACAGTAGGGAAAGATATGCCTCATTCCCTCCGATAACCTTGCCTGGGAAGAGATAGGCTACTGGTTTCCCGCTTGGATCGGCAAGGACAGTGATCCCCGTGTAAGGAGTGGCGGCACGGATTGCGGAGAGGGTAAGCCAAATTTCCTGCTTGTCGAGTTGAAAAAGGGGGTTGAAGACAAGCCGCTGTTCGGCTTTCCCGCTATGGTTCGCAGATAGCCGAACGGCCAATTCTTGGAGATAACGGGCCGGGGAGGAGAATGCGGAGTGAAATAGCACCCGAAAGGACTGTGCTGTTGGTGAGATCGTGTAGGTCTCGCATTCCCAGTGTTGATCGGGGTCTGAAACGACGTATCGCCGATCGCTGATGAGGCCGATGCGAATCATGAATGGAGGACAGCGCTGACTTGGAGTTCAGCAAGTGTGTCGTCATTCGGGGGCTGGTTCGTCTGTGCTACAGTGAGGCCGGCAAAACGGAGTCTGGCATTTCGGCGGGCGATCCAACGGCGATAGGTGGCAATTCGATTGAAGGGTTGCAATGACCACAGGGCATCTTTTTGTCGGAACAAAGCCGCTTGCTCAATGTCGCAGAAGCGATTCGCATCCCAGCGGTCCTGATAACGAATCTCGATGTCCATAAATCCGTGACGCTCCAGCAAGGTCTTCAAACCTTGGGCGGTGAAATGGAATATGTGAACCAGTGGAGGTTGCGCCCAGACCCAGTTCATGCCCATCGTCCGGTAGCCTTCGCCAGCCCGATTCGGGACCGCCAGGATAATGCGTCCACCGGGAGCGAGTAGCGACTTTATTTCCGAAAGGGTGCGTTCAAGATTGTTCGAGTGCTCAAGGACATGCAGCGCGATTACGGTATTCCATTCGTTTTTTCCAGGCGATTGCCCAGGGACGTAGGGGTCGTAAGTCAGGCTATCGAAGCCAGTTTCCTTTAGGGCGGTTGAGAGGTAGCCCATACCGCCGCCAAAGTCGAGTATCCGCTTGCCCAGTAATGGTCGGTATTCCTCTACCCGTTGCCGACAATCCTTCAACTTGGCATCGTAATGGTCACGATACCATCTGTAATCGAATGCGTGCCTATAGAGCTCTGCCAGTTGGCTATCCGAAGGCATTGGGTTGGAAAAAATAGAGCAGCAGGCATTGCATTGCAACAACTTATATACCGGGTGCGAGAAAGTATCAGGGCCGATGTAGAGCTGCCCTGTACCCTGCTTGCATACGGGGCACAGAACGGCTTGTAATGGTCCATCGTCCATAGACAAAGCAGGTTGCGTTCTGATCCGTGATGGGAAAACAGTGTTCAGGAGTCGGAAGGCTGGTTTGAGGGCTGCGAGCCGCTGGTCCCATTTGCGTAGCCGGTTTCGGGTGGCGGTGACTTCTGTTTCAAGGTCTGAGAGGCGCGTTTTGATCAGCTGTATTTCTTGGGTGGTTGATTCAATCAATGCGGAATGTAGGTTCTCTTTCAGACTTCTGGAGGATGTAAGAGCGTGGGCGATGTCATCACGCGCCCATTCCTGCGCAAACTTTGCCCAGTTCCACGCATCTGCCGGGGTATTCCACAGCTTTCTGACAACTCTGGCGGCTGGTTCCGGCAACTGGGTAGGCTGCAGTTCCTCGAGCCTGGGGGGCCAGACCAATAAGTTTGACGGGTGGTAGAGCCGATGGAGCAAAATCAGGAGCGGAATGCGCCAATCCTGCGGGTATTCCCGGTCAGTTCGCTCCGAAGTGATTGAGCCATAGTCAATCAAGATGATCCGTCCGTCGGTGCTTAACAGAACGTTCCAGGCCCGCAGGTCTTCGTGGAACAGGTTGCGCAACTCAAGTTCGCAAAGTTGGGGTAGTAGGGCCTCGACGACAGTGCCCGGATCGGGGGGCTGGTCACCAAGCAGGGCGGTACTGAGGAGTTGCCCTGGAATGCGTTCGCGCAACACCCATCCCTCATGTTTTCCAAGTTTGTAGCCGAGTATTTTTGGATAGCGAAGGCCCGCAATATCGGCCCTGCTCAGGAAAGCAATTTCGCGCTCAAGTTCCTTCCGATTCCATTCGCCATGCTTTCCGTGGAACCGAAATAGCTTCATTAGTTGACTGCCAGACTCGAAATAGCGTCGCCCGCGGTCATGTCCGAGGCGGTCGAGTTCGTGGGCAAGTGGCGTCCAGTGCTGAAAGTGGGTGATGGTGTTGCAAGCAAACCAACAAGTATTGCTTGCAAAGTACAGCGGACGCTTATGCTCCGACAGGTGGGTGTTGAATTCACCAACGCAGGCGAGGAATGCAAAGTCCTGATAGAGCCAGTCGGGCGTTTCCGGCTGGGCCGAGGCCCAAGTCACTGGCTCTTCCTTCACGGCAACTTCGAATAAACCTATCTTGATCTTGTTGCTCAATGCCTTAAGCATTGATCTCGTCGTGTCCGCCCCCTTCTCTGCACACAGGTGATGCAGGACGCTGAGTCCAAGCACTAGGTCAGCCTCATGTGGCTCCAGCCGTTCCAGAGTATCCTCAATGCTTCCGACGCGAAACTGAACCGAAAGGCCTGAGTGAGCAGCCGCCAAGTGCTGACAAAGTTCGATGTTCGCTTTGAGACGGTCAATGCCGATCACCGTTGCGCCCCGTTCGGCGAGATGGAGGCTGAAATATCCTTGCGCGCACCCAAGGTCTAGAACTTTGAGTGGTCGTCCCAACCGTATCGTCAGTTGGTCGTGGATGAGGCTTATCAGCTGTAGGCGATCTTGGCATGGCCGGGAAGCCTGAGTATCGAATTCGGGGTGGCCATAAATGGGCTGATAAGCCTCGGGTAGGGCTTCAACCAAGAGTTTGAGCGTCATGCGCAGTGCATCGGAGGAGAGAAGGTTTCGGCGAGTTAAAAGGGGAGTGAATCTATCGAGATTCGACAGGTGGGTGAGTGGTTCTCAGATATATCGCTGGTAGCATCAAGGGTCATTAGTAGCGCATCATAGCGCCGATCATGAGTAACCAAACCGTTCACCGTCTCGCTCGTCACGCCAAACGAGACGAGGTAGTCGCCTGCATCGCAACAAGGAGTGAAGTAAATACTTACACAGAGTTTGCTTCCAGCTGCTTGGCGGGGCGGATTGGAAAGACCCAGTAAGATTTTTGAGTTGCTGGCAAAGAGTATCGCGCCATTTCGCGATTTGACAGCAACACCGAATACCGGAAACTCGACATCGGCGTGAAAACTGAGTTGGAATCGAAGCTCGGTCGGTCTTCCCACCAGTAGTCGGTCGGGGGCTGTCAGCATACCTTGGTGAATACTGGCATCGGCGATGCTGGCAGCCAAATCTCCCCACCGTGTTTCAGCTACATTATAGTTGAGGCGGCGACTTAAGAGATCTTCATCGTTTCCTCTCAAGTATTTTCGAGCGGCTTTTGTGGGAGCGCTGCCGGAGGCTTCCAGGACAGCGAAGTAGTGGCCGATAGCCTCTGCTGTATCTCCTGTATAAACGACGTGGCCTTGTTCAAGGAGGATGGCACGGTCACAGTAGTGTGCAACCTGTTCCATCGAGTGTGAAACTAAGAGGACAACTCCGCCTTGTTGGCGAATCATGCCGATTCGCTCAAAGCATTTGCGCTGAAATCCTGTGTCACCGACTGCGAGCGCCTCGTCCAGAATCAGAATGTCCGGTTCGAGATGAATCGTTGTTGCAAAGGCTAGTCGCACGAACATGCCGCTTGAATAGGTTCGGACGGGCTGGTCGATGAAATCGCCGATGCCAGCAAACTCAGCAATAGCTTCGAAATGTTGGTGCATTTCGGACTGAGTAAAGCCCGTTAGTGCGCCTTGGAAGTAGATGTTTTCGCGGCCGGTAAATTCTGGGTTGAAGCCGGCACCGAGTTCAAGCAAAGCTAGAATGCGGCCATTAACCAGGATTGAGCCGGAAGTTGGTTTCAGTATCTGACAGATTAGTTGTAGGAGGGTGCTTTTCCCAGCCCCGTTGCGGCCGATGATGCCGACAGTTTCTCCCTTCTTGATATCGAAGGAAACATCGTCAAGCGCCGTAAACTCCCGATGGTATTGCTTGATTCCGAGCGATAGGAATTGCTTGATCCGATCTCCGGGATGATTGAAAAGGCGATAGTTCTTCGTCAGATTTCGGACCGAAATGGCTATGTCGTCGTTCATCGGTGGCAGCAGATCAGAGGACATCGGCAAATTCCTCCATGCTGTGGTGGAAGAAGACGTTGCCCAACCATGCGCTTGCGAGCCCCAGCACCAAGGCGATAGTCCAGCTCAACCAGTCTGCCGGATGCCCCAGTGCGACGTTGCGGCAAGTGTCGATTACCGTACCGAGCGGGTTGAGTTGATAGAACGGGTGCAACATTTCCGGAACCGCGTTTACCGGGTAGAGCACTGGTGAAATGAACATCAGCATCTGTACGAATGGCGGAACGATCTGGCTCATGTCCTTGATGAAAACGCCCCAGGCAGCAAGAAACCAGGCGAGACCGAGTGCGAGCAGGAGCAGAGGGGCTAGGGCCAATGGGTAAAATAGGGCCATCGGCATCAGGTGGCCGGTCCAGGCTAGGGCGGCGAGCAGGATCAGGTAGTTAAAGATGCCATGTACTAGAGCGGCCCCCAAGGGAACGAGGGGCAGGATTTCTACCGGGAAAATGATCTTCTTCACATAGCTTGGATAACTGCGCACTGCGGCCGGGGCACGTGAGATCGCGTCGGCGAAGATGTTGAAAGCAATCAACCCGCTGTAAAGTACGAGCCAGAACGGTGCGCCGCTTTCCTGTTGCGGCCAGCGCGCCTGGAAGATCTGGCCGAAGACGAAGGCAAAGATGGCAAGCATGATCAGCGGATTGAGAAATATCCAGGCGACCCCGAACATTGCGCCTCGATAACGCAGCAGGACGTCGCGCTTGATCAGCTGGCTGAGCAAGTAGCAGCGGGAAAATTTTGTGGTTTTGTTCATCCGTTCAGCAATCAGGTAGCCGCTGGGCTAACCAGATTTCTAGCGCCCCCGCCAATTCGTTTACCAGAAGTTCATGCCGTCCTGCGACCCAGCCGTGGATGGGGCCTGGCTTGCCAAGTAGTTCGTTGATTATGGCTTCAGCGGTGATATGGTCGTTGATCAGGCCGAGTTCATCTTGCAGTTTGGCAAGCGCCGCCAGATAGGGTATCAGGCGCTTGCCGGCGAGCAGCGGTTGGAAAAATTCGAGCGAGTAGCGGAGTTTCTTGAAGCAGATCCGCATGCGGTGACGTTCTGCGGCACCGAGCGTGGCGTGATTCAGGGCTAGTTTACGGGCGCTTTTGGTTCGGGTGCCGATTCGCTGGTTGGCAAACTCGATCAGTGGCACCGGCAGGATGTCGCCCAGTGCATAGATCGCTGCGGTGAATTCGATCAGCAGGCGCGGGTATTCGCGGGTGGCGAGGAGGCCGGTGATCGCTTGCCGGGCACCTTTGGCGCGCTGGCGGGCGGCGTTTTTCAGACGGCGCAGGTCGCGATTGTTCGGGAAGGCGGCCTGGATCGGGGGTAGCGTTTCGGTCAGAAATACATCCCAGTTGCGGGCATCGCCCAGCGCCGAGGCCAGCGTTTGCCAGGTCTGGCCGTAAGCCGTGACGAATTCACTGGGCAGGACCGGGGCGAAGAGCTTGATGGCCGAGCGTAGCCGGCGCAGTGCAACGCGGGCCTGGTGTACGAATTCCGGGTCGTTGCTGCTCAGCAGGCCGCATTCATTGCGCTGAAAGTGTTCCAGGCAGCCGAGGGTGATGCTGCGAAACGCTTCGATCGGGGTCAGTTCCGGGCTTAGTGTGGCCGGTTTTGCCTTGAAGGGAAGCAGTGGCTCGTCGAGAAACAGCTTGTAGCCACGCTCGGCCTTGCTGGCGATGGCCGGGTGGAGGTCGAGCTTTTCCTGCAGCAGGCGGGTCAGGCCGAAAATATCTTCAACTTTGCCGGACAGCAGTTCGAGTTCGATTTCACAGATGGGCGTACTTTTGCCCCGGCTTTCGATAGTGCCGCGGTCGACTGCCAGTTCGATCAGGGATTCGCCAAAGGGCACGAGCCAGATTTGCCGGCGGAAATCGGTGGTGAAAACCGGCTCCAACTGCTCGCTCGCCTGTTCGAGAAAGTGACGCAATTCGTCATTGTCGACATGGCTGAAATCGAAGACCCCGGGCGTCGCCTGGGTTTCCCACTCGCTGCGCATGGCCAGACCGCCGCTGGCCGGTTCGGCCGATTTGACGGTGAGCAGCCATTGCCAGCCTTTCTTGCGAAAGCGCATGGCGATGCGGCGAGCATGCAGCTCCAGTTTCGGCGTGTCGTAGTAGGTGTTGAGCAGGCGCTGTTTCTGCGGCGCGATGTTGGCGAGCAGTGGATGGCTGGCCAGTTTCTTGGCCATCTTGGGCGTCAGCTGGAGCTTGAGCTCGATTTCGGTGCTCATTTTTTTCTAGTTCCTCGGGACAGCCGGTCCGGTTGCACCGTCGAAGCCCAAGTCGGGCAGGGTGGCGAGCTCCTCGGCCGTTTGCACGCCTTCGGCGATCACCGTCAGGCCGATATTGTGCGCGATGCTGCATAGTCCCTTGAGGAAGGCCTGGTTGCCCGGCTGCGTATTGATGGCGCGGATAAAGCTGCCATCGACCTTCAGGTAGTCGAGGCCGATGTGGTGCAGGCGGCCGATTTCGCTGAACTGGCGGCCGAAATGTTCGATACCGAGACGACAGCCGAGTGGCCGCATCGCATCGCAGAAGGCGTGGAACTCGGCGAAATGCTGGAAGGCGCCGATTTCCGACACCTCAAGCCAGAGGCGGGGGGCAAGCTCGCGCCGGCTGCTGATCAGGGCTTGCAGGCTGCTGCGGAAAGCGGCGCTCAAAATTGACTCGCCGGAGAGGTTGACCGCAACCGCCGCCGCACCGGCGGCAACGCGGTCCAGGGCGAGGCGGGCGGCAGCCAGGTCGAGCTCGGTGGTCATCGACAGGCGCGAGGCCATCGGCATGAAGCTGCCGGCGGCCAGCCATTCGCCATTTTCGCTGGCCTGCAGGCGAAGCGGGCATTCGAGGTGGAGCAACTGGCCCCGATTGCCGGCGACCGGAAAGTCGATCAAGCGCAGGCGCTGGGTTTCGATGGCGCCTTCGAGCAGCTTTTTCCAGTCGGCGTTGGAGGCGGCATGCTGTTCGCAGCCCGTTTCCGCCCGGCACCAGGCGAGGCCGCTCTGGTTTTCGGCCGAGGCCAGCGCAGCATCGATCTGCGACAGCAGGTTGCCGATTCCCTGACCATGCCGATAGAGCCCGCTGGCCAGATGACCGATGCGTTCGCCGTCGATCAGACCGGCCGAGCTCAGGTCGCGCAGCAGGCTGAGCAATTGCTCGGCCGTCGCCGTTGGATCCTGAACGCCGGGCAGCAGCATGGCGAAATCGGCGCCGTTGAGGCGGGCCGCGGCAGCGCCCGGCTTGCTGGCGGCAATCTCGGCGAATTTGCCGCCGATACGGCGCAGCAATTCGTCGGCGGTTTCGCGGCCGGCGCGCTTGTTGATGCCGGCCAGGTCGGCGACGCGCAGCATCAGCAGGGTGCCGTTGCTGGCGGCATCGTCATCACTCAGCGCGGCCTCCAGCTGGTTCAGGAAAAAGGCGCGGTTGGCCAGGCCGGTCAGGTTGTCGAGCGTTGCTTCCCGGCGTACCTGTTCGAGACGCGCCGCCTCTTCGGCAAACATCGCCTGCAGGCGCTCGACCATGGCGTTCATCGCGCTGGCCAGGCTCTTCAGTTCCGGCGCGGCAGGTTCGGCAATGCGGATGAAACGCCGCTCGCTGATCGCCTGGGCCTGGCCAACCACGGCATCGAGCGGCCGTTTGATATTGCGCAGCAACTGCATGCCGAGCAGGCCCATGAAGCAGCCGCCGATCAGAAACCAGGCGACCAGCTTAAGGCAGCCGTCCCAGAGTTCCTGATAGGCAAACTGGCTGTGGCTGACCAGCTCGATCGTGCCGAACTGGTTCCAGCCGGCGCTGACCTGGGCCAGGCCGGGTTGCGATGCGACCGGAAAGAGGCGAATGAACCAGGCCGGGACATCGCCCGCCATCGCCGGGCTGGTTTTCTCGATCATCGTCTTGCCTTCCGGATCAATCAGCCGCACCGCCGCGTACTGGCCGCTGTCGAACATCGCTGCCACCTGCAATTCGACGGTGATCGGATCTTTCTCCAGTTGCGACATCGAGAGGGCGAGCGACGAGGCGTTATCGCTGTTCTTGATGGCCAGCTGGTGCTCGAGATAGTGGCGTGCCGTCAGCATGCTGGCCAGAAAACTGCCGGCGAAGGCGATCACGGTGCTCGCAATGACGGCGAGCCAGAGTTGGCGGAATAAAGACATGACGATTACCTCACTGGAAGCCTTCGGCGCGCGCCCGGGCCAGCAGATCCTGCCAGCGCGAGAGATTGCTCTTGCTGGACTGGTTGCCGGTGCCTTGCCAAAGCCCCGCACTGTTGAAACTGAAAATCGGTGAAAGATCGGTGCGCCGCGAAGCCGGGCGAATATCGGGAATCAGGTTGTCGAGTACCAGCGGATCGGTACTCGGCGAGGCGTAATAGGCCAGCACCATGTGGGCCTGCTGGAGCGGCCCGTTCGGGCCATTCTGCAAGGCCTTGACATAAACCAGCCGGAGCTTGGCGACGGGAATGCCGAGATTGATCAGCGAGTAATACTTGGCGATCGAAAAATCTTCGCAGTCGGCGCGCCCGTTAGCGAGGGTTTCGATCGGTGTCGCCCAGTAGTCGGACTGGCCCCAGATGCTGAAATCGTCGTCAAAGGCGATGCGGCGATTGAAGAAATCATTCACCCGCCGCAATTTTTCCGCTTCGCTGCGCGTCGAGCCCTCGGCCAGCATTTTTCGCCAGTCGTTGAACAGCGGCCCGGAGGACGGCCCGAAGCGGCTGATCAGCGCTTGCTGCAAACGGTCGAAATCAAGCCCGGCCACGGCCGTCAGGCAAAACAGGCTGACCGGGCCGAGCAGGGCAGCCAGTAGCAGCATGCGGGAAAAGGCGCGTATTTTTGCCAAGAGAGCGGGAGTAAGCGGCTGAATTGATTAGCCTGAAATGAGGAATATTACACGGTGGATTCGCTGGCGGCTTCCTATAATCCGCGCAAATCAAACTTTTACTGTGTATGAAAACCAATAAATTTGCAAAACTTGATGTTTTTGCCCTGTTTTTTGCAGTCTCCTTTCCTTCCCTTGCCCAGACATCGCTGCCGGCGACGCTGAAAGAAGTGGCCCAGCAAGCGGTCCTGAACAGCCCGGAAGTGACCTCGAAATGGCACAACTACAAGGCGGCGGAAGAAGAAATCGGGGTGGCTCGCGGCGGCTTCCTGCCGCGCGTTGACCTGACCGCCGGCGGTGGCCGGGAAACCCTGCAACAACCGCCGCTGCGCGACCGTAACGACTACAGTCGGAGCAGCTACCTGCTCAGCCTCAACCAGATGCTCTTCGACGGCTTCGCCACCCACAACGAAGTCCGTCGCCTCGACAAAGCCCGCCTCGTTCGCTACTACGAACTGCTCGACGCCTCCGAAAACGTCGCCCTCGAAGCCGCCCGCGCCTACCTCGACGTCCTCCGTTACCGCTTCCTGGTCAATCTCGCCGAAGACAACTACGTCCAGCACAAAGCCACCCACGAACAACTCATCCGGCGCACCCAAAGCGGCGTCGGTCGTCGCGTCGACCTCGAACAAGCCGGCAGCCGCCTCGCCCTCGCCGAAATCAACCTGACCACCGAAACCGCCAACCTGCACGACGTCACCGCCCGCTACCAGCGCCTGATCAACAGCCAGCCCCCCGGCACCGTGCTCCCCCCCAGCCAGCTCGGCAACCAACTGCCGGCCAGCCAAAAAGCCGCCCTCGACACCCTCTACCAAAAAAACCCGGCCCTCCTCGCCGCCGTTGAAAACATCGAAGCCGCCGAACGCGACATCGACGTCCGCCGTGCCGCCTACAGCCCCAAACTCGACTTCCGGGCCCGCACCGACAACACCAACAACTACCTCGGCGTCGACGGTCAACGCAACTACAACGTCGCCGAACTCGTCGTCAGCTGGAATATCTTCAACGGCGGCAGCGACCGCGCCCGCGAAAAGCAATACATCGAACGCAAGCACCTCGCCGTCGATCTACGCGAAAAAGCCTGCCGCGACACCCGGCAAACCCTCGCCATCGCCTACAACGACGTCCAGCGCCTGAAAGAACAAAGCACCTACCTCGCCACCCAGGTCAGCCTGCTCGAAAAAACCCGCGACGCCTACCGCGACCAATTCAACGTCGGCCAACGCACCCTGCTCGACCTGCTCGACACCGAAAACGAACTGCTCAGCGCCCGCCGCAACGCCGTCAACGCCGACACCGACTTGAGCCTCGCCTACCTGCGCACCTACGCCGGCATGGGCACCCTGCTCGAAGTCCTCGGCCTGCAAAAACTCGACGCCCGCGACCCGGCCGCCAACGAACTCGCCGGCAGCGACGCCCGCCAATTCTGCCCGGCTGAAGCCATCACCCAAGTCGCCAGCAACCGCGAAACCCTCAACGCCCGCGCCATGGCCCAACTCGACAGCAAGCCGGCGCTCCCTGCCGCCGCCGTGCCGCCGGCCAGCCTCGACGGCGAACTGCAAGCCCAGGTCAACGCCTGGGCCGCCGCCTGGGCCGCCAAGAACTACAACGACTACCTCGCCTTCTACGCCCCCAGCTTCACCCCGGACGGCGGCCTGAGCCGCGAAGACTGGGCGCAACTACGGCGCAGCCGGATCGCGACCCGTGACAACATCGGCGTCGAGCTGCACGACATCAAGATCCGGCTGGACGGCCCGGACCGTGCCTTCGCCGAATTCCGCCAGGTCTATCAGTCGAATCAGTACAAGGACACGACGCAGAAGAGCCTGGAGCTGATCAAGGTCGGCGGCAAGTGGCTGATCAACCGGGAAAGCTCGGTGCCTTGTACTGGGAATACCGTTGGCGGGTGTAAAGTGAGCCGATGAAAAAAATCAGCCGTTTCTCTCTTGCCCTGGGCCTCAGCCTTTTTGCGATTGCCGGCGGGGCCGCCGCTCAGGAGACGGGCGCGCTTGGCCCGACGCTGGAGCGGGTGGTGGCGCGCAATGCCGTCTATGTCGGCTATCGCGAAGCGGCGTTGCCCTTTTCCTACCAGATGCCGGGCCAGGCAGTTCCCGTCGGCTACCTGTGGGAAATCTGCGGCCATGTCGTCAAGACCATGCAGGAGAAAATCGGTAAGGCGGTGCCGCTGGTGCCGGTGGCGGTGACCGACAATGCGCGGGTGATGATGCTGAAAACCGGGATCACCGATCTCGATTGCGGAGGCGCTGCCAGTACCGTGGTTCGCCAGAAGCAGGTCGGTCTGTCTTACACCGTCTATGTCAGCGAGTTGCGGGTTTTGGTTCGCAAAGGCGCGGGTATCGAGCGCTTCGAACAACTGGCCGACAAACGGGTGGTCGTTCTGAACGGCGGCGTCGCCGACCGGCAAGTCAAGCAGAACGCCCTGATGCGCAACATCAACCTGCAATTGCTGCAGGTCAATACCCCGGCTGAGGCCATGGCCCTGCTCGCCAAGGGCGAGGTCGACGCTTATGTTGGCGACGACGCAACACTGGCGGCGCAACGGGCGACGCAAAAGGATGGCTATGAGTTGCTGGTCGGCGGCTTGGCGGCCGAGCCTTACGCCATCATGTTGCCGAAGGATGATGCGGTGCTGAAGAAGCTGGTTGATGAAACCTTGCTGAGCCTGATGCAGAGTGGCGAGCTGGCGAGGATTTACGACAAGTGGTTCATCAGTCCGATTCCGCCGGCCAACCTCGGTCTCGATCTGCCGATGTCGACGCTGCTCAAGGCGGCCATCCAGGCGCCAAACGACAAGCCGGTGAACTGACCCGGTTTGGCCAAGGCAAAAGGCCATGCCAGCCCGGCATGGCCTTTTTGTATTTTCAGGCCGACAGGCTGGGGTTCAGCGTGTAGGTGCCGCTCAGCGAGGCTTCGGCCAGCACGTGACCAGCGATGGCGGCGCGGACTTCCGGGCCGCCAAATTTGCCTTCCAGCGGCAGGCTCTCGATGTCCAGCGCGTAGAGCGTAAACACGTAGTGGTGGACGATCTCGTCGTTCCACGGCGGGCAGGGGCCGTCGTAGCCGTAATAGTCGCCGCGCATGTCGTTATCGCCGGCAAACCAGTCGGTGTAATTGTTGATACCCTGGCGGCTGCCATGCGGCGCCTGCGGTCCGGGTTTGCCGCGCGGTGAGACTTCCTTGCTGAATTCGCCTTCTTTGATGCCGTCGACCGCAGCCGGCAGGTCAATCAGCACCCAGTGGAAGAAATCGACGCGCGGCAGGCTGGCGGGGACGGTGCGGCCTTCCTGGTTTACGTCATCGCCCTGGCTCGGTACGTCCGGGTCATGGCAGAGCAGGGCGAAGGAGCGGGTGCCGGCCGGGACATCGCTCCAGGCCAGTTGCGGATTGAGATTCTTGCCCAGGCAGACATGGTGGGCCGGGTCGGCGATGCAAAACGAGAACTCGCCGGGGATTTTCTGTCCGTCAGCGAAGCTGCTACTGGTCAGTTTCATCAATGCGTCTCCTGTCTATTCGGCGGCCCGGCGCTTGAAGTCGCGGGGGCGGAAGCCGAGTATCCATAATGTCGCGAAATAGGCCGTAATGCCAAGCGGAACCAGCCATGAAAGATGGATTGTCCGGCCGAGTAGTCCGCTTTGCAACCAGTCGCTTTCCTTACCCATGCCGAACCACAGCGCCAGGCCCATGACGGCCATCGCCAGGCTCAGTTTCATGATGAAAGCTGGCCAGCCTGGCTGCGGCGTGAAGATGCCCTGCTGGCGCAGGCCACGGTAGAGCATCGCGGCGTTCAGGCAGGCGGCGAGGCCGATCGACAGGGCCAGGCCAGCGTGCTGCAGCCAGCCGATGAAGGCGAGGTTCATCGCCTGCGTCGCGAGCAGCGAGATCAACGCGATCTTGACCGGTGTCCTGACATTCTGGCGGGCGTAGAAGCCGGGTGCAAGCACCTTGACCAAAATCAAGCCGGTCAGACCGACCGAATAGGCAACCAAGGCTTCGCGGGTACGGAAAACGTCATCGACCGTAAAGGCGCCCTGGAAGAACAGCGTTGCAATCAGCGGTACGGCCAGGATGGCCAAGGCCAGTGCTGCCGGGGCGGCGAGCAGCAGGGTCAGGCGCAGGCCCCAGTCGAGCAGCTTGGAATATTCGATTGGGTTGTCGCGGGCGTGGTAGCGCGACAGCGAGGGGAGCAGGATGGTGCCGAGCGCGGCACCGAGCATGCCGGAGGGGAATTCCATCAGGCGGTCGGCGTAATAGAGCCAGGAGACGCTGCCGGTTTTCAGGAAGGAGGCGAAAACGGTGTTGATCAACAGGCTGATCTGCGACACCGAGACGCCGATCAGGGCCGGCCCCATCAGGGTCAGGATGCGGCGGACGCCGGGGTCGGCCCAGGCCGCCCGCCAGTTCAGCGACGGGCGCGGCAGCATGGCGATTTTTTTCAGGGCCGGGAACTGGATGGCCAGTTGCAGCAGACCGCCGATGAACACCGACCAGGCCAGCACCAGCACCGGCGGGTCGAAATAGGGGGCGGCGAGCAGGGCCATGCCGATGAAGGTGAGATTGAGCAGGACCGGCGTGAAGGCGGGCAGCGCGAAGCGGCTCCAGGTGTTCAGGATGCCGCCGGAAAGCGCGACCAGCGACATGAACAGGATGTAGGGAAAGGTGATCCGGGTCAGTGTTACCGTCAGTTCGAACTTGCCCGGGTCGGCCGCATAACCGGGGGCCGAAATCCAGACCAGGACGGGGGCGGCGGCGATGCCGAGGGCGGTGATGGCGAACAGCGCGAGGGTCAGCAGGCTGGCGACATGCTCGATCAGACTCAGGGTTTCGGCGTCGCCGCGCTTGTTCTTGTATTCGCCGAGAATCGGCACGAAAGCCTGCGAGAAGGCGCCCTCGGCAAACATTCGGCGGAGCAGGTTGGGTAGCTTGAAGGCGACGAAAAAGGCATCGGTCGCCAGGCCGGCGCCGAAGGCGCGGGCAATGACAAAGTCACGGACAAAGCCAAGGGTGCGGGAAAGCAGGGTCATTCCGCTGACGGTGGCCAGCGCGCGCAACAAATTCATAAGAGATGCTCTTGCCGGGAGGGGCGCGAAAAAACAGTGATTCTACGCTGTGCATTTGGCGTTGTCGGGCGGCAAAGACTACTGTACAATCCGCGTCCTTGGTTTGCCGCTGTAGCTCAGTTGGTAGAGCAGCGCATTCGTAATGCGAAGGTCACCAGTTCGATTCCGGTCAGCGGCACCAGGCAAATCAAGCAATATTCCCAACCGCAAGGTTGGGTTGTTTGCTCTCCGGCAAGACTGGCATTGGCCAGTCAGGTCGGGCAACTCCGGTTGTCCGGCCGCGGAGATGATGCGGCAGTAGCTCAGTTGGTAGAGCGATACCTTGCCAAGGTATAGGTCGAGAGTTC
>NZ_LODL01000013.1:231335-312710 GCF_001551835.1 Dechloromonas denitrificans
GCGCCGACATAGCCGACCGCCTTGGCGGCGGCGACGGCGGCTTCGCCCATCTGCCGGCGCCGTTCGAGCGTCATGCCGGGGGCGGGCGCTTCTTCCAGGACTTTCTGGTGGCGGCGCTGCACCGAACAATCGCGCTCGAACAGATAGACGCAGTTGCCCTGCGTATCGGCAAAGACCTGGATTTCGATGTGGCGTGGCCGGGTGATGTATTTCTCGATCAGCACATGCTCGTTGCCGAAGCTGGAGGCGGCTTCGCGCTTGCAGGAGGCCAGCGCGTCGGGAAAATCGGCGCTTTGCTCGACCAGGCGCATGCCCTTGCCGCCGCCGCCGGCGGCTGCCTTGATCAGTACCGGGTAACCAATCTGGTCGGCTTCCTGGTGCAGCAATTCGGGCGTCTGGTCGTCGCCGTGGTAACCCGGGGTCAGCGGTACGGCGGCATTGCCCATCAGTTTCTTGGCTTCGGACTTCGAGCCCATGGCGCGAATGGCCGAAGCCGGCGGGCCGATGAAGGTGATGCCGCTGGCGGCCAGCGCATCGGCGAAAGCGGCGTTCTCGGAGAGGAAGCCGTAGCCCGGATGTACGGCCTGGGAGCCGGTGCGCTGGCAGGCTTCGATGATCTTGTCGGCGACCAGGTAGGACTCGCGGGCGGCGGCCGGACCGAGCAGCACGGCCTCGTCGGCCAGCCGGACGTGGCGGGCATTGGCGTCGGCCTCGGAATAGACGGCGACGGTGCGGATGCCCATGCGGCGGGCGGTCTTGATGACCCGGCAGGCGATTTCGCCTCTATTGGCAATCAGAATCTTGTTGAACATGCTTATTCCCCAATCCAGGCGGGTGAGCGTTTGTCGAGGAAGGCGGCGATGCCTTCGCGGGCTTCCGGCGTGGCACGCAGGTGGGCGATACGGTGCGCGGTTTCCTCGACCAGCGTTTCGTTGATCAGTTGGCCGTTGACCGCCCGGATCAGGTCCTTGGCGGCGGCCTGGGCTAGCGGGCCACCCTGCAGCAGTGCGCCGACGATTTCCTGCACCTTGGCGTCGAGCTGTTCCGGTTCGACGGCTTCATGGACGAGGCCGATTTCGCGGGCGCGGGCGGCGTCGATCCGTTCGGCCGACTGGAAGTAGCGGGTTGCCTGGCGGGCGCCGATGGCGCGCAGCACGTAGGGCGAAATGGCCGACGGGATGATGCCGAACTTGACTTCGGAGGTGGCGAAGACCGCCTTGCTCGACGCGACCGCGATATCGCAGGCGGCGGCCAGGCCCATGCCGCCGCCGAGGGCGGCGCCCTGCACACGGGCGATGGTCGGCTTCTTCATCTCGGCCAGCGTGCGTAGCATCTTGGCCAGGGCGCGGGCGTCGTTCAGGTTGTCGTCGACGCCGTTATTGGCGGCACGTTTCATCCAGTTGAGATCGGCGCCGGCCGAGAAGCTTTTTCCCCGTCCGGCGAGGACGACGGCACGGATGTCAGTGTCGGCGTCGAGGGCGATGCAGGCGGCGGTCAGTTCGGCGATCAGCAGTTCGTCGAAGGCGTTGTGCAACTCGGGCCGGTTCATCCAGATGGTGGCGACCGGGCCGTTCAGTTCGATTTCCAGGGTCATGAACATGGTGCGCTCCTTACATCCGGAAGATGCCGAATTTGGTTTCTTCGGCCGGGGCATTCATTGAGGCCGACAGGCCGAGGCCAAGGACGCGGCGAGTGTCGGCCGGGTCGATGATGCCGTCGTCCCACAGCCGGGCCGAGGCATAGTAGGGATGGCCCTGCGTCTCGTACTGCTCGCGGATCGGCGCCTTGAAGGCGGCTTCCTCTTCGGCGCTCCACGTCTTGCCGGCCGCCTCGAGGCCATCGCGCTTGACGGTGGCCAGCACGCCGGCTGCCTGTTCGCCGCCCATCACCGAAATGCGGGCGTTCGGCCACATCCACAGGAAGCGCGGCGAGTAGGCGCGGCCGCACATGCCGTAGTTGCCGGCCCCGAACGAGCCGCCGATGACGACAGTGAATTTCGGTACCTTGGCGGTGGCGACGGCGGTCACCATCTTGGCACCGTCGCGGGCGATGCCGCCGTTTTCGTACTTGCGGCCGACCATGAAGCCGGTGATGTTCTGCAGGAAAACCAGCGGAATGCCGCGCTGGGCGCACAGTTCGATGAAATGGGCGCCTTTCAGCGCCGATTCCGAGAACAGGATGCCGTTGTTGGCGACGATGCCGACCGGGTAGCCGTAGATGCGCGCGAAGCCGCAGACCAACGTCGTGCCGTAGCGGGCCTTGAATTCGTCGAAATCGGAGTCATCGACGATGCGGGCGATGATCTCGCGGACGTCGAAGGGCTTCTTGCTGTCGGTCGGAATGACGCCGTACAGCTCGCCGCTCGGGTAGCGCGGCTCGACCGGCGCGGTCAACGTCACCGGCGGCGCCTTTTTCCAGTTTAGATCCTTGATGATGCGGCGGGCGATGGCCAGCGCGTGGGCATCGTTCTCGGCCAGATGGTCGACGACGCCGGAAATCCGGGTATGGACATCGGCGCCGCCCAAATCTTCGGCCGAGACCACTTCGCCGGTCGCCGCCTTGACCAGCGGTGGGCCGCCCAAAAAGATGGTGCCCTGGTTCTTGACGATGATCGACTCGTCGCACATCGCGGGCACGTAGGCGCCACCGGCGGTACAGGAACCGAGTACGGCGGCGATCTGTGGAATGCCTTGCGCCGACAGGTTGGCCTGGTTGAAGAAGATGCGGCCGAAATGTTCCTTGTCCGGGAAGACTTCGTCCTGCATGGGCAGGAAGGCGCCGCCGGAGTCGACCAGATAGACGCAGGGCAGCCGGTTTTCCAGCGCGATTTCCTGCGCCCGCAGATGCTTTTTCACCGTCAGCGGATAGTAAGTGCCGCCCTTCACGGTGGCGTCGTTGGCGACGATCATGCATTCGACGCCTTCGACGCGGCCGATGCCGGCGATCACCGAGGCGGCCGGGACGTCGCCGCCGTACATGCCGTAAGCGGCGAACTGGCCGATTTCGAGGAAGGGGGTGCCGGGGTCGAGCAGGCCATTGACCCGCTCGCGCGGCAGCAGCTTGCCGCGCGCCAGGTGCTTCTGGCGCGCCGCTTCCGGCCCGCCGCGGGCGATCTTGTCGACTTTTTCATGCAGGTCGGCAACCACCGTCCGCATGGCGTCCGCGTTGGCCTGAAAGTCGGCCGATCGCGGGTTCAGTTGGGTTTTCAGTACGGTCATGTCTCCTCGCTTTTTTGTCGTATCCGTTGCCTGAACAAATTGTCTTGTGCAGTCCTACAACTGCCTTTCCTCTTTCAGCCACTTGCTGACCGGCTCCGGCCGGTAGGCCGCCATCGCTTCGAGCAGCCGCTCGAGGTCGGTCTCGGCCAGCGCCATCGCCCGGTTCTGCTGGCGCAGGAAACCTTCGCCGACGGCATGTTCGAACAGCGCCAGCAGCGGGTCGTAGAAGCCATTGACGTTGAGCAGGCCCATCGGTTTCACGTGGAACCCGAGCTGGCCCCAGGTCAGCACTTCGCAGAACTCCTCGAAGGTGCCGAAGCCGCCGGGCAGGGCGATGAAGCCGTCGGCCAGTTCGGCCATCCGTGCCTTGCGGGTGTGCATCGAATCGACCACTTCGAGCCGGGTCAGCGCCCGGTGATCGACTGGGCGGCCCGCCACTTCCTTGCCCATCAGGGCTTGGGGAATAACGCCGATCACCGTGCCGCCGGCGGCCAGGCAGGCATCGGCGACAGCGCCCATCAGGCCGACGTTGCCGCCGCCATAGACCAGTTCGATGCCGCGGTCGGCGAGCAGGCGGCCGAGTTTTTCGGCTTCGGCGCGGTAGAGCGGGTTATTGCCGGCATTCGAGCCGCAGAAAACGCAGATTCTTTGCATGGTGTTCTCAGAAGCCGCCGGTTTCGAGCCACTTTTCGATCTGCGGCAGGCGGTCGGCGCCGAAGAAAGCCTCGCCGTCGATGATGACGTGCGGCGAGCCGAAGACGCCGGCGGCGATAGCGGCGTCGACTTCGCGCTTCAGGCGGGCCTTGATCTCCGGGCTTTGCAGCGCGGTCGCCAGAGTGCTGCGGTCGACGCCGAGTTTTTCGGCAATTTCGAGCACGGTCTCGGGCGCCGAAATGTCGCGGTCGTCGACGAAGAAAGCGCGGTAGACGGCGCGGGCGAATTGCCGGGCCAACGCACCGTCCTGGCCGTCAAGCCAGTAGAAGGCGCGGGCGGCGTTCTGCGTCGGCAGCGGGAAGCGGCTCGGCGGGTTGTAGGGCAGGCCGAGGAAGCGGGCCGAACGCGCAAAGTCGCGCAGCATGTAGGTGCCCTTGCTGCTGACGCCATCGGCCGGCGGTCGCGAACCGGTGGCCTGGAAGATGACGCCGAGCAGGATCGGGTGCCAGTTGACCTGGCGGCCGTGGCGGGCGGCGACGGCGTCGATCTGCTCGGCCATCAGGTAGCCGTAGGGGCTGGAAAAATCGAAATAGAAGTCGATTGCGGCGGACATGCCTTGTCTCCTTGGGGGTGCGGTCGCGGGCATTTTTGTGTTTTTTAGCCCGTCGACCGCAGGGGTTTGCCTAGTCGGCCAACACGGCGCGGGCGATGACCAGTTTCTGGATTTCGGAAGCGCCTTCGTAAATCTGGCAAACGCGGACGTCACGATAGATGCGCTCGACCGGGAAATCGGCCGTCACACCGTAACCGCCGTGCACCTGAATGGCGTCGGAACAGACTTTCTCGGCCATCTGCGAGGCGAACAGCTTGGCCTGCGAGGCCTCCTTCAAACAGGGCAGGCCAGCGTCGCGCAGCGCGGCGGCATGCCAGACGGCCTGGCGGGCAACGTCGATCTGGGTCGCCATGTCGGCCAGCATGAAGGCGATCGCCTGATGCTCGGTCAGTGGCTTGCCGAAGGAGGTGCGCTCCTTGGCGTAGCGCACGGCAGCTTCCAGCGCGGCGCGGGCCATGCCGATCGACTGGGCGGCGATGCCGATGCGGCCGCCTTCGAGGTTGGAGAGGGCGATCTTGTAGCCTTCGCCTTCCTTGCCGAGCAGGTTGGCGGCCGGAATGCGGCAGTTCTCGAAAAGGATCTGCGCGGTGTCGGAAGCGTGCTGGCCGATCTTTTCTTCGAGGCGGGCGACGATGTAGCCGGGCGTCGCGGTCGGTACCAGGAAAGTCGAAATGCCCTTCTTGCCGGCCGCCTTGTCGGTGACCGCGAAGACGATGGCGACATCGCCTTCCTTGCCGGTGGTGATGAACTGCTTGACGCCATTCAGTACCCACTCGTCGCCTTCGCGGCGGGCCGTGGTGGTGATGGCGCCGGCGTCGGAGCCGACATGCGGTTCGGTCAGGCAGAAGCAGCCGAGCTTTTCACCGCGGGCCAGCGGCTTCAGCCATTCTTCCTTCAAGGCATCCGAGCCGTACTTGAGCAGGATCATGCAGGCCAGCGAGTTCTGGACGCTGACGATGGTCGAGGTGGCGCCATCGGCGGCGGCGATTTCCTCGATCGCCAGGCCGAGTTCAAGATAGCCGAGGCCGGCGCCGTCCCATTCTTCCGGGACGACCATGCCGAGCACGCCGAGTTCGGCCAGGCCGTTGAGGGCGGCGCGCGGGAAGGTGTGGTTCTTGTCCCAGTCGGCGGCAAAGGGGGCGATCTGTTCCTGCGCGTAGGCGCGGATCGAGTCGCGGATCATTTCCTGTTCTTGCGTGAGAATCATTATTTACTTTCCAGAGAGGTCTTTTTCAGGGTGGTCAGCCAGACGCCGGCAATGACCAGCAGGCCGCCCGCCAGTACCGGCAGGCCGAGCCGCTCGTCGAGCAGGACGGCCGCCTGCAGCACGGCAAAGACGGGAACCAGATTGATGAAAACGGCAGCCTGGCCGGCGCCGATCCGGTGCACGGCGTCGGTGAACCAGGTATAGGCGATGGCCGTGCCGAAAATGGCGAGGAAGAGCAGGCTGGCCCAGACGCGCCACGACCAGGCGGCGAGGTCGATGTCGCCCTGGAGCAGCGCGGCCAGGCCGAGCAGCAGGGCGCCGCTCAGGCTGGCGTAGAGCGTCGTGGCGATCGGCGTAAAGGTCCGCGTCGCCTGCCAGCCGATGAAGGTGTAGGCCGTCCAGCTCGCCACGCAGCCGAGGATGAGCAGTTCGCCGAGGCCGACCGAGCCGTGCAGCAGGGCGAGCGGATCGCCGTTGCCGATCACGGTCAGGCAGCCGGCCAGTGCGATGGCGCTGCCCAGGGCCTTGCGCGGCGTCATTCCTTCCTTGCCGGTCAGCCAGGCGGCGATGACGATCACCACCGGGTTGAGGGCGACGACCAGCGCGCCGCGCCCGGCCGGAATGTGGCGCAGGCCGAAGAAGAAGCACAGGCCGTAAAGGAAGATGCCGAAGAAGCCGAGCGCCCAGATCAGGCCCCATTCCCGGGCGCCTTGCGGCATCTGGATGCCGCCTTCGGCATACAGGGCGACGCCGGCCATCAGCAGCGCGGCGAGCAGGAAGCGCAGGGCGGCCACGGCGAGCGGGGCCGACAGCTCCTGCGCGACGACGCGTCCGGCGATCCAGGTGCCGCCCCACATGGCCATGGCTGCCACCAGCTTGACGTAGGTGAACGAAGGCGCCCGTTGCGGCAATTACAGCATTTCCACGGCGAGGGCCGTGGCTTCGCCACCACCGATGCACAACGAAGCGACGCCGCGCTTTTTGCCGTATTTCTTCAGCGCGCCGAGCAGGGTGACGACGATGCGGGCGCCGGATGCGCCGATCGGGTGGCCGAGGGCGCAGGCGCCGCCGTGCACGTTGACCTTGGCCGGATCGAGCTTGAGGTCGTGCAGCGCGGCCATCGTGACGACGGCGAAGGCTTCGTTGATTTCCCACAGGTCGACGCTGTCCACGCTCCAGCCGGTCTTCGCCAGCAGCTTCTGCATGGCGCCGACCGGGGCGGACGGGAAGAGGGCGGGCGTGCCGGCATTGGTGGTGTGGCCGACGATGCGGGCGATCGGCTTGAGGCCGAGTTCGGCCGCCTTCGAGGTGCGCATCAGGACCATGGCGGCGGCGCCGTCGGAGATGGAGGAGGAATTGGCGGCGGTGACCGTGCCGTCCTTCTTGAAGGCCGGCTTCAATGTCGGGATTTTTTCGACGTTGACCGCAAACGGGCCTTCATCCTTGTCGATCACGACGTCGCCCTTGCGCCCGGCGACGGTGACCGGGGCGATTTCCCAGGCAAAGGAACCGTTGTCGCTGGCTTCCTTGGCGCGGGTGGTCGAGCGGACGGCGAATTCATCCTGTGCCTCGCGGCTGAAGCCGTAGCTGCCGGCGCAGTCTTCGGCGAAGGTGCCCATCAGGCGGCCGCGGGTTTCCTTGGAATATGCGTCTTCCAGGCCGTCCATGAACATGTGGTCGATGACCTGGCCGTGGCCGAGACGGAAGCCGCCGCGCGCCTTGGGCAGCAGGTAGGGGGCATTGGTCATCGATTCCATGCCGCCGACGACGGTGATGGCGTTCGAGCCGGCGAGCAGGCCGTCGTGGCCAATCATCGTCGCCTTCATGCCGGAACCGCAGACCTTGCTGACCATCGCGCAGCCGGCCGACAGCGGCAGGCCGGCGAGCAGCGCCGCTTGGCGGACCGGCGCCTGGCCGACGCCGGCCGGCAGGACGCAGCCCATCAGCACTTCCTCGACCAGATTGGCATCGATGCCGGCCCGCTCGACGGCGGCCTTGATGGCGACGGCACCGAGCTGCGGGCCGCTCAGGCCGGCAAAGCCGCCCTGAAAGCTGCCCATCGGGGTACGGGCGGCGGAAACGATAACGATCGGGTCATTCATGCTGATTTCTCCTGAGTGCTTGTTATGGCTAAGCTTCCAACGCCTTCAAGGCGGCGTCGTAGCGGGTGGGTAAATCTTCGGGGCAATCGATGGTGATGCCGAGGTCGTGCATCAGGCCGTCCTTCAGGCCGTAAATCCAGCCGTGGATGGTCAGCTCCTGGCCGCGCTGCCAGGCGTCGCGCACGATCGGGTTATGCGACACATTGACCACTTGTTCGAGCACGTTGAGCTCGCACAGGCGGTCGTGGCGCTGGCCTTCCGGCAGGTTGTCGACGGCCGCCAGGTGTTTGTTGTGCACGTCCTGGACATGGCGCAGCCAGAGGTCGACGATACCGACCCGCGCCTTGTTCAGTGCGGCCTGGACGCCGCCGCAGCCGTAGTGGCCGACGACCATGATGTGCTTGACCTTGAGGACATCAACCGCGTACTGGATCACCGACAGGCAGTTGAGGTCGGTATGGACGACGACGTTGGCGACATTGCGATGGACGAACACTTCGCCCGGCAGCAGGCCGACGATCTGGTTGGCCGGGACGCGCGAGTCGGAGCAGCCGATCCACAGGAATTCCGGGGTCTGCAGCTTGGACAGCTTGTTGAAATAGGTCGGATCGACTTCCTGCATGCGCTGCGCCCAGGCCCGGTTGAAGTCGAACAGGTGGGAAAGGTTTTCGTTGCGGATTTCCTCTTCCGACCAGTTGTCGAGGTCGAGCGCCAGGAACATCGTGCCTTCGACCGGTGTCTGGTAGTAGTTCGGTGCCTCGGTGAAGCCCAGCTCGCGGTACAGCTTCACGGCCATCCGCATATTGGGCAGGGTGTCGATGATCAGCTTGCGGTAGCCGATTTCCTTGGCGGCCTTGATCGCGGCCAGCGCCAGCGAGGCGCCGATGCCTTGGCCGCGCAGTTCCGGATCGACGTAGAGGCGCTTCATCTCGCAGACGCCATCGCTGTCGCTGAGCGGGCGCACACCGACACAGCCCGCCGGTCGACCGTCGATTTCGGCAAAAAACAGGCGTCCTTCCGGGGCCGAGTAGGCGCCGGGCAGCGAGGCCATTTCCTGATCGAAGTGCTGGAAGGACAGATCGACGCCCAGCCAGGCCGCGTAATTGCGGAAAAACTGGCGGACCTGTTCCAGCGCTTCGGTATCGTTGGCAGTGAGGGTGCGTAGGGTAACGGACATTCTGTTGAGCTCCTGTTGCGGCGCCCCCGTTCCGGGGACGCCGGCGGGAGCTGTTTATGCGGTTTCGGCGAAAAGTTCTCGACCAATCAGCATTCTACGGATTTCGGAGGTGCCTGCCCCGATCTCGTAGAGCTTGGCGTCGCGCCACAAACGGCCGGTTGCGTACTCGTTGGTATAGCCAACCCCGCCCAGGGTCTGGATCGCCTCGCCGGCCATCCAGGTCGCCTTTTCGGCGGAATAGAGAATGGCGCCAGCGGCATCCTTGCGCAGCGTCCGGGCGTGGTCGGTGGCATCGCAGGCGCGGCCGACGGCGTAGACATAGGCGCGGTTGGCCATCCAGGTCGAGTACATGTCGGCGACCTTGCCCTGCATCAGCTGGAACTCGCCGATTGCCTGACCGAACTGCTTACGCTCGTGCAGGAAAGGGACGACCACGTCCATGCAGGCGGCCATGATGCCGAGCGGGCCGCCGCAGAGCACGGCGCGCTCGTAGTCGAGGCCGGACATCAGCACCTTGGTGCCGTTACCGACACCGCCCAGCACGTTTTCTTCCGGCACTTCGCAATCGTCGAAGAAGAGCGGGAAAGTATTCGAGCCGCGCATGCCCAGCTTGTCGAGGTGGGTGCCGTGGCTGAAGCCCTTGAAACCTTTCTCGACGATGAAGGCGGTCATCCCCTTGGCCCCGGCGGCGAGGTCGGTCTTGGCGTAGACGACCAGCGTGTCGGCATCGCCGCCGTTGGTGATCCACATCTTGGAACCGTTCAGCACGTAACGGTCGCCCTTCTTGTCGGCCTTCAGCTTCATCGACACGACATCGGAACCGGCGTTCGGCTCGGACATCGCCAGTGCGCCGACGTGTTCGCCGGAGATCAGTTTCGGCAAATATTTCTGGCGCTGCGCTTCCGTACCGTTGCGGCGAATCTGGTTTACGCACAAATTCGAGTGTGCACCGTAGGACAGACCGACCGAGGCCGAGGCGCGGGAAATTTCCTCGAGCGCGACGATGTGGGCGAGGTAGCCCATGTTGGTGCCGCCGTATTCCTCGCCGGCGGTCATGCCGAGCAGGCCCATGTCGCCGAACTTTTTCCAAAGGTCGGCCGGGAATTCGTTCAGGCGGTCGATCTCCGCGGCACGCGGCGCGATCTCGGCGTCGGCAAAGGCCTTCACCGCATCGCGCAGCATATTGATGTCTTCGCCGAGGCCGAAGTCGAGGCTGGGAATGTTCATAGGGTTTGTCTCCGTCTTGTAAGTTTATTTTTCCGTCTTGCCGTGCATGACCATGATGGTCTGCTGCATCAGCGCGCACAGGGTTTCCTGGCCGTCTTTCAAGGCGAAGACTTCGGCCTGGGTAATGATCAGTGTCCGGCCCGGCCGCACCACCTTGCCGCGGGCGATCAACTGCTCGCCATCGGCCGGGGCGACCAGGTTCATCTTGTATTCCACGGTCAGCACCGAGGCGGTGGGCGACACCATGGTCATCGCCGCATAGCCGGCGGCCGAGTCGGCGATCATGCCGACGACGCCGCCATGCACGAAGCCGTGCTGCTGCTCGATGCCTTGCCAGTGCGGCAGGTGGATTTCGGTCCGGCCGTGCTCGATCACCGGCAGGGTGGCGCGGATCAGGCTCATGGCGTTCTGCCGCTCGAAACTGGCGCGGACACGGTCGGCGAAATGCGGATCGGAAATTCGGTTCATGGTGTGATTGTATTTACGTTGACGTTAACGTCAACTGATTGCTTGAAAAATTTCAGGCCTCATCGCGACGGGCCAGTTCCTGCTGACATTGCTGCTCGAACTGAGCAATTTCGGCCAACATCGCCTCGATGTCCTCGCGTTGCTGCTCGAGGGCCTGGCGCCGGCTGGACATGATGCGTAGACACTCGAGCAGTTGCGGCGTTTCGTCCTCGGTCGAGTTGTACATCCCGATCAGGTCCTTGATCTCGGCCAGCGACAGGCCGAGCCGCTTGCCGCGCAGGGCCATTTTCAGGCGGGCCCGGTCGCGACGGTTGAAGACGCGCTTGCTGCCTTCGCGCTCGGGCGACAGGATGCCCTGGTCTTCCCAGAAACGGATGGTGCGCGGGGTGATGCCGAACTCGCGGGCGAGGTCGGAAATGGCGAAAGTGATGGCCGCTTGGCTCAAGCTTGTCTCCTCGAAGGTGCGCGCCAGTAAATCAGAAGGAGGGGGATTTTTCAATCCGACACCGTATGGTAAGTTGTGCTTCCCCTCCGACAGGTTTGCCCATGTCCCTGCATTATCCGCATGCCCAGCCGCCGGCTGCCGGCGAGTTGATCGAAGTTGCGCCCGGCGTTTTCTGGTTGCGCATGCCCTTGCCGTTCCAGCTCGACCACATCAATCTCTGGCTGCTCCGCGATGGTGCCTCCTGGGTCATCATCGATACCGGCTTTCCGGCGGATGAGGTCAGGGCCGTCTGGTCGCAGATCCTCGCTCGTCTCGACGGGCCGGTGAGCCGGCTGGTCGTCACCCACTTCCACCCCGATCACCTCGGCTTGGCGACCTGGCTGATCGAGCAGACCGGCGCTCCGCTGGCGATGACGACCGGCGAATTCCTGACCGCGCATGCCGTCTGGCACGAAGTCGGCGGCCACGGCGCGCGTTTCATGGTCGAACAGTTCCGCCAGCACGGGCTGGATGCCGAGCAACTGGAGCGCTTCGCCAAGCGCGGTTCGGGCTACCGCAAGGCGGTGCCGGCACTGCCCGAGTACTATCAGCGCCTGAAGGCAGCCGACACCCTGACGGTAAACGCCAAGAAATGGCAGGTTTTGATCGGCCATGGTCATGCTCCCGAGCATATGGCGCTTTACTGCGCCGAACTTGACGTGTTAATTTCTGGCGACATGCTTTTGCCAAGAATTTCGACGAATATCAGCGTTTTTGCGGCGACGCCGGAGGCCGATGCGCTTGGCTGGTATCTGGCTTCGCTGGATGAAATGTCGCGGGATATTCCGGCAAATACCCTGGTGTTGCCTTCGCACGGATTGCCGTTTTTCGGCGTGCAGTCCCGGGTTGAGGCCTTGCACGCGCACCATGCAGAACGATTGCGTGCTCTGGAGAATAGCTGTGAAGATGCGCCAAAGAGCGCAGCCGAGTTGCTGGAGACTTTATTCCAGCGAGCACTCGATACGCATCAAACCATGTTCGCGATGGGCGAAGCGATTGCCCATCTGAACCATCTAGAACAAGCCGGCCGGCTGTCACGCATGACCGACGCCGACGGCGTGATTCGATATACGCGGTGTAAAGCCCGCACCGTGCACTGACAGAGGGAGTTTGAGTATGTCGCAGCAACAGAATGACCAGGCCATGAATCTGCCCAATCCGGCTGAAATCGCCAAGACTTATGCCGAAGTCGCCCAGCGCGCTTCGCGCCTGATTACCCACTTCATCGAAAAGAAGGCCAAGGACGGCGTCAATGCGCCGGCTGACGAACTTGGCGTAGCCAAGGCTTTCATGGACCTCTCGTCGCGCCTGATGGCCAATCCGTACAAGATGGCCCAGACCCAGATGAACATGATGTGGGACTACTTCTCGCTGTGGCAGAACACGACGATGAAGATGATGGGCGTGCCGGTGCATGCGCCGGTCGCCGCGCCGAAGAAGGGCGACAACCGCTTCAAGGATGAAGAATGGGAACAGCATTTCCTGTTCGACTTCGTCAAGCAGTCCTACCTGATCACCGCCCGCCACCTGCATGACACGGTCGCCGGCACCGAAGGCCTCGACGAAGCGACGCAGCAGAAGGTCAATTTCTTTACCCGCCAGTACATCGACGCGCTGTCGCCATCCAACTTCGCGCTGACCAATCCGGAAGTCTTCCGCGAAACGGTGAAGAGCCATGGCCAGAACCTGATCAAGGGCCTCAACAACCTGCTGCACGACGTTGAATCCGGCGACGGCCAACTGCGCATCCGGATGACCGACACCTCGGCTTTCGAAATGGGCAAGAACGTTGCGACGACGCCGGGCAAGGTGGTCTTCCAGAACGAACTGTTCCAGCTCATCCAGTACGATCCGACGACGCCGGACCAGAACAAGAAGCCCTTCCTGATCGTCCCGCCGTGGATCAACAAGTACTACATCCTTGACCTGCGCGAGAAGAATTCGCTGGTCAAGTGGGCGACCGACCAGGGCCACACCACCTTCATCATGTCCTGGACCAATCCGGACGAGAAGCTGGCCGCCAAGTCCTTCGAAAACTACCTGCTCGAAGGCTCGCTCGAAGCGGTCAATCAGGTCTGTGCCCACACCGGCGAAGACAGCGTCAACATGGCCGGCTACTGCCTGGGCGGTACGCTGCTGATGACGACGCTGGCCTACATGACGGCGAAGAAGGACAAGCGGGTTGCTTCCGCCACCTTCTTCACGACCATGCTCGATTTCTCGGAGCCGGGCGAACTGGGCATCTTCCTCGATGAAGGCGCCGTCTCCGGCCTCGAAAAGCGCATGCAGGAACGCGGCTTCCTCGAAGGTTCCGAAATGGCCGGCACCTTCAACATGCTGCGCGCCAACGACCTGATCTGGTCCTTCGTGGTCAACAACTACCTGATGGGCAAGGATCCGTTCCCCTTCGACCTGCTCTACTGGAACTCCGATTCGACGCGCATGCCGGCCGCGATGCACAGCTTCTACCTGCGCAACATGTACCTCGGCAACCTGCTCAAGGAACCGGGTGGCATCACGCTGGGCGGCGTCAAGATCGACATCAGCAAGGTCAAGACCCCGTGCTACTTCATCTCGACCATCGAAGACCACATCGCTCCGTGGAAGAGCACCTACATGGGCGCCCGTCTGCCGTCCGGCAACACCAAGTTCGTCCTGGGGGGTTCCGGTCACATCGCCGGCATCGTCAATCCGCCGGCCGCCAACAAGTATGGTTTCTGGACCAATGACGCGACCGACGGCAACCTGCCGGAAAGCCCGGACGACTTCCTGGCCGGCGCGACGCAGAACGCCGGTTCGTGGTGGACGCACTGGAACCAGTGGGTGAACAGCCTGCCGGGCGGTTCGGCCAAGGTCAAGGCGCGCAAGCCGGAAGACGGCGCGCTGAAGGTCATCGAGCCGGCGCCGGGCAGCTACGTCAAGTTCCGCCTGGATGCCCAGAAAAAGGCTTAAACATCGATTTGTGGCAGTAGAAAAACGGGAGGCGGAAGCCTCCCATTTTATTTTCAGAACTCGCCCCGGCTGGTCCTGTCTCATAAACACAGACTGCAAGGAGGCCTGCCATGTTCGATTCTCCCGTCGTCTCCATTCACATTCCGCCCGATTTGCGCAGCTACGCCGGGGGGCATGACGAAATTACGGCCAGTGGCGATACCGTGGGTGAGCTTTTCGATGCGCTGTGCCATGAATATCCGGCGATCCGCTCGCATCTGATTGCCTCGGGTGGCGAATTGGCCCCGGGCTTCGCCGTCTATCTTGGTCCCCACAGCATCCGCGAGTTGGCCGGACTGTCTACCCCGGTTGAACTGGAGGAAGTGCTCAGCATCGTGCCGGTCGGGGCCGTTTGAGCGGGGTGTGGTTTTTCTCCTTTGACGGCGGTGCACCGCAGTAATTACGGAAGGCTGGAGGCCGGGTGTATGCTTAGCCGGCTAATGCCCAAGGGGGAGGCCGTCATGTCGCAAGCCGTGGTTGCGCAGATTCGCGATGCGCTGAAGCATCAGGAACAGCATGTTTCCTTTGCCATCACGCTGATGGAACACCTCGTGGTGCCCACCTTCGTGCTTGATGCCGAGCAGCGGGTGCTGATCTGGAATCGCGCCTGCGAAAGGCTGACCGGGGTGATGGCGGCGGAGGTGATCGGCACGCGCCATCACTGGCAGGCTTTTTACGAGCAGGAGCGGGCCTGTCTGGCCGACCTGGTGGCAACCGCCAGCTACGAACAGATCGCCAATCTCTACACTGTTTTCGAAGACCCGGGCCAGCCGGTCTTCGGTGTTCATGCCGAAAACTGGTGCTGGATGCCGCGCCGCCAGCAGCGCCTCTATCTGGCCGTCGATGCCGGGCCGGTCTACAACGAAACCGGTGCCTTGATTGCGGTTGTCGAAACCCTGCGCGACATCACCGAAAAGCAGCTGGCCCAGAGCAAGGTGGCGGAGCAGGCCAGTCTGTTGAAGGCGCATTACGACGAGCATCAGCGCGAGGCCGAATTGGCCCGGCGCATCCTCGAACACCAGATCCGCAGCGATCTGCTGAAGCAGGCGGCAGTCGATTATTCGGTGACGCCGGCCGACCATTTTTCCGGCGACATGGTACTGGCGGCGCGGGCGCCATCCGGTTTGCGCTATGCCATCCTGGCCGACGCGACCGGTCATGGTCTGGCCGCCGCGGTCAGCATCCTGCCCATGGTCCAGGAGTTCTACCGGCTGGTTGAACTGGCGCAGCCCCTGGCCAGCATTGTCGAGTCGATCAACTTTTTGCTCAGCAACTCGCTGCCGCTCGGGCGTTTTGTCGCGGCGGCCTTCGTCTGCGTCGATGACGCGGCGCAGTGCGGCCAGATCTGGGTCGGCGGCGTGCCCGACGTGCTGTGGATCGATGCGGCAGGCGATGTGCTGCAGCGCTTTGTCTCGCGCAACCTGCCGCTGGGCATTACGCGGGCACGGGGCGACGAGGCCGGCTTCGAGGACTTTTCCTGGCGAGAGGGAAACGCACTGGTACTGCTCTCCGACGGTGTGCTGGAAGCTAGTGATCAGGCCAGCGAGCAGTTCGGCGAGCCGCGCCTGACCGCTGCCCTCCGGCAGAAGGGGGGGCTAGCACCGATTACAGCGGTCCATCAGGCCCTGGCCAGCCACCTGAAAGGGAGTTTGCCGCATGACGACATGTCGGTACTCGTCATCGGCCACTGCCAGTCCTCAGTGGCGCAGTAGCGGCAGGCGGTCCGATAGTTTCGGCCATTCCACCGCATCGAGCATGTTCTTGACGATCAGGCCGAGTTCGGTGTCGCCGGTGATTTCCAGTTCGCGGTTGAAGAACAGCGTATCCGGATCTTCCTGGCGAGCCAGCAACTGCAGGTAGGCCGACAGGTTGGCGGCGAAGGCCAGGTCGGGTTCGCGTTCGGGCCGGAAGACCGGGCGGAACAGGCCGCCGCGGTAGGTGTAGCTGGCTTCACCACCGGTATCGAGCACGCGGACGCGAAATAGCTTGTCTTCCAGCGCGGCTAACTCGTCTTCAGGCAGCAATTTCATTTTCAGCGCCGCATTCAGCCCGGCAACCAGAGCCAGCGCATGCGGCCATTGCGGCAGCTTTTGCCCGAGGCTGGCGATGAAGGTCGGCAGGCGAAACTTCGGGATGGTGAAATTCGGATTCATGCTCAGGCTTCCAGTTGGGCAAGGGCTTGCGTGTGGCGCTGAACGATCCCGGCATCGCCGAACCAGTAGCCGTCAACCAGGCCGCTGGCGCTCCAGTCGCGGCTGTCGACGCTGAACGCCTGGCCGTTGCGGGCCGCATCGAAGGCGCCGATGATGGCGTCGAGATGCTGCTTCTGCGGGCTGATACGAACGATGTCGATGCCCAGCTGCAGCATGTCCGGGATTTCGTGCAGCAGGTTGTAGCTTTGCGCCGACATCGTCTGGATACCATTGATGGTCAGGAAATCCTGGCCTTCGCGGGTTTTCAGGGTGAGGCCTTCGGCATGGTCGAGGCACTTGAACTGACAGTCGTCCTTGTTCAGGTCGTAATGGCGGGCCGTGAAGCAGCGGGCCGAGAAGGCGAGCGGGATCTTGCCGAAAACGAAGACCTCGCTCTCGACGCCGGCCGGCTTGCTCCGGTGCAGGGTTTCGATCAGCGTGCGCGGCGCTTCGAGCGGCGGCACCCAGCGCGTCATGCCATAGCGGGCGTAGGTGGCGAGCGTCGCTTCGTTGTAGATGTTGAGGTGCGGGCCGGCGACGAAATTCTTGCCCTGGGCGAGGTTGACCGCGCCGAGGTCGTTGGCTTCGAGGCTGCAGCCGGCATCGTCGATCAGTCGGCGCAGCGCCTTGAGGTCGCTTTCCGATTCGAGCAGGGCCTGGGCCGAGACGACGACTTGCTTGCCGGCATCGGTCAGGTCGCGGGCGAGGCCGATCCAGTCGGCGGTGCGCAACTGCTGGCGGCGGGAGCAGACGACTTCGCCGACGTAGATGATGTCGAGGGCCGGGTTCTGCGCCATTTCGGCGTAGAACTCCATGACTTCGGCTTTCGGCCAGAAATAGAGCAGGGGACCGAGCGAGAGTTTCATGCGTCTTCCTTTAGCGCCATGGCCGGTTGTAGGCACCGAGCGTCGCCTGGCTGCCTTCCGAGACCTTGGAGAGTTCGGCCTGCCAGGCCGGTTTCACGTGGAACCGTTCGCTGCCGTCGGCCAGCGAATCGAGCGCGGCGCGCAGCGTGCGGGTGACCTGGGTGACGTAGGCCGGGCTGCGCTGGCGACCTTCGACCTTGATCGCCTTGACGCCGATCTTGATGATCTCCGGCAGGATGGACAGCACGTTGAGGCTGGTCGGCTCTTCCAGCGCGTAATAGGTTTCGCCTTCGACTTCGAAGCGGCCCTTGCACAGCGTCGGGTAGCCGGCCGGTTCGTCGTCGCCGAAGCGGTCGATCAGGATGCCGTTGAGTCGGGTTTCCATGCTGCCCGGCTGCTTGTCCCACTTAACGTACTTGGCTGGCGAGCAGGCGCCAACGGTATTCGGCGATTCGCCGCAGGCGTAGGAGGAGAGCCAGCAGCGCCCTTCATTCATGACGCACAGGCTGCCGAAGCCGAAGACTTCGATTTCGACCGAGGTGTTCTTGATGACGTGCTCGACCTGGGCCAGCGTCAGCACGCGCGGCAGCACGGCGCGGCGGATGCCGAACTCGCGCTGGCAGAAATTGATCGCCTCGTAGCTGGTTGCCGAGCCCTGCACTGACAGATGCAGGCGCTGCTGCGGGTGGCGGTTGCGGGCATAGTCGAGCAGCCCGACATCGGCCAGGATAATTGCATCGACATTCTGGTCGACCGCGGCATCGACGGCCTTTTGCCAGTCGGCGACGCGGCCGGCCTGCGGGAAGGTGTTGATCGCCAGCAGGATCTCGCGGCCTTTGGCATGGGCGTAGCGGATGCCTTCGCTCATGGTTTTCTGGTCGAAATTGAGGCCGGCGAAGTTGCGGGCGTTGGTGTCGTTCTTGAAGCCGAGATAGACGGCATCGGCGCCGTTATCCACCGCGGCCTTGAGGGCAGGCAGGCTGCCGGCCGGGCAGATGAGTTCGGGCAGGGAGCTCATGGCATACGATCTGAAGAGTAAGCCGGCGAGTATAGCCAGCCGGCGCCGGGTGCCATTGATCCTCGTCAAACCACCGGCGGGTTGTTGCCCGGCCGGCTGTTTTCCGGCTCAGCGAACGACGATGGTCGGCTTGTAGCCGAGTGCGGCGCGGATTTTTTCGGCGACCTTGTCGGCATCGCCACGGCTGGCGTAGGGGCCGAGTTGCAGGCGGTGGATGCCGCCGCCGGGGTTGATGCGCATCGTTTCGTTGAGCCAGTCCAGCTCGCGCAGCAGGTGGCTTTTCAGATTCTCGGCATTGTCGGCGTTGGCGAAAGCGCCGAGTTGCAGATAGACGCCCTTGGCAGCGCTTTCGCCGCTGGTCGTGCTTGAGCTGGTGTTTTGCACCGGGCGTTCTTCCTGGGCCATGCGCCGGGCCAGTTGCTCGATGTCGTCGCGCTCGCTAGTGGCTGGCCGGGCCGGGGGCGTGAGCTGGGCGTAAGCGGTGGCGGTCGGTTCGCCCGGAATGATCGCCTCGACTTCGACTTGGCCACTGCCACCGTTGATCAGGCCCAGCTTGTAGGCGGCGGTATAGGAAAGATCGATGACCCGGTCGGCATGGAAAGGACCGCGGTCGGTGACCCGGACGATGACCGATTTGCCGCTTTGCAACTGGGTGACCCGGACGTAGGAGGGAAGCGCCAGGGTGGGGTGGGCGGCGGTCATTGCGAACATGTCGTAAGGCTCGCCGATCGAGGTCTTCTGGCCGTGGAACTTCTTGCCGTACCAGCTGGCGATGCCGCGCGTCTTGTAGGGCCGGACGCTGTTGTTCGGGACATATTCCTTGCCGAGCACGACGTAGGGCTTGGTGGCCGGCTTGTGCAGCGGTTCCCACTTCGCTTCGGCGTCGGGGATGTCATCGAGGCCGTCGGGAATCTCGTCGGCCGGGCCGTCATCCTTGTAGAAGCCACCGCCTCTTTTTAAAACTGCCGTCGGCTTCTTGGTCGGCGTTTTGGAAATCGGCCCTTTTGTCGTGTCGACCGTAGCATCCGGCAAGGTCCTGCCGCCACAGGCGGCCAGCAACAGGACCAGAGAGCCGGCGGCCAAATGGCGAATCATTTTTTGACCAGCATCCGGTGGGTGTGGATCGACATCAGGATACCGATGCCGAGGAACAGGATGACCAGCGCCGTGCCGCCATAGCTCATGAACGGCAGGGGCACGCCGACCACCGGCAGGATGCCGCTGACCATGCCCATGTTGATGAAGGCGTAGGTGAAGAAGCCGAGCGTGATGGCGCCGGCCAGCAGCCGCGAGAACAGGGTCGGGGCACCGGAGGCAATGATCATGCCGCGGCCGATCAGCAGCGTGTAGAGGAAGACCAGCGTGGCATTGCCGAGCAGACCCCATTCTTCGGAGTACACCGCGAAAATGAAGTCGGTGTGCTTCTCGGGGATGAATTCGAGGTGGGTCTGGGTACCGTTCAGGTAGCCTTTGCCGATGGCGCCGCCGGAGCCGATGGCGATGATCGACTGGATGATGTGGTAACCGGTACCGAGCGGGTCGGTGGTCGGGTCGATCAGGGTCAGAATGCGCTTTTGCTGGTAGTCGTGCATCATCCCCCAGAGCAGCGGCGCAGCGGCAGCGGCGGCAGCGATCATGCCGACGATGATCTTCCACGGCAGGCCGGCGAAGAAAATGACGTAGAAGCCGGCCGAGCCGACCAGTAGCGCGGTGCCGAGATCGGGCTGCTTGGCGATCAGCGCGAAGGGGACGAAGAGCAGCAGGGCGGCGACCAGATAATGCTTCATCTTCAGCGTCGCCTCGTATTTCTGGAAATACCAGGCCAACATCAGCGGCATCGCGATCTTCATGATTTCGGAGGGCTGGATCCGGGTAAAGCCGAGCGGCAGCCAGCGCCGGGCGCCATTGACCTTGACCCCGAACAGGAAGACGGCGATCAGCAGCACGACGCCGAGCACGTAGAGCGGAATGGCGAAGCTCATCAGTTTTTGCGGCGGCAGGCGGGAGACGAACCACATGATGACCATGGCCAGCCCCATGTTGCCGGCCTGCGACATCATCCGGTGCGAACTGTCGATGGTGGCGGAATTCACCGTCGCCAAGCCGACCGCCATGATGGCCAGTGTGATGAGGAGCAGCGGGAAGTCGATATGGGCGATCAACTGATGCCAGGCACGGCGCAAGGAGCCAGCGACATCGATCATTCTTCGTGCTCCTCTTCAATGGCGGCCGGATCATCCTTGGCCGCCCCGGCCGGCAGCTTGCCGAGCAGATAGTAATCGATCACCATGCGCGCGATCGGCGCCGCCGACTGGGCGCCAAAGCCGCCGTTTTCAACGAGGACGGCGAGCGCGATAGTCGGCTTGTCAGCCGGCGCGTAGGCGATGAACAAGGCGTGATCGCGCAATTCCTTCTTGATCGCGCCTTCCTTGTACTGCGCACCCTTCAGCGAGTAGACCTGGGCCGTGCCGGTCTTGCCGGCCGCTTCATAAGGGGCGCCGGCAAAGGCACGGGCGCCGGTGCCTTCCTTGTTGACCCCAACCAGGGCACGCCGGATGACTTCGATATTCTGAGCCTTCAACTGCAGATCGCGGATCGGCTTTGGTTCGACCAGCCGTTTTTCACCGGTCTTGGTATCGACGATGTGGCGGACCAGGTGCGGCCGGAACATCACGCCGTTATTGGCCAGCGTTGCGGTGGCTTGGGCGAGCTGGATCGGGGTGTAGGCGTTGTAGCCCTGGCCGATGCCGATCGAGATGGTTTCCCCGGCATACCATTTTTGCTGCTCCGGCTTTTTGAAGCGCTGGCGTTTCCATTCCTGTGACGGCAGGACGCCCTTCGATTCCGAGAGGTCGTCCTTGCCGAGATCAATGCCAGTCCGCTGACCGAGGCCGAGGGCGCCCATGAACTTGGCGATATTGTCGATCCCCATGTCGTTGGCCAGGATGTAGTAGTAGGTATCGCAGGAATGGACGATGGATTTGTACATGTCCACCATGCCGTGACCGCCCTTCTTGTCATCGCGGAACTGGTGGTTGCCGAAATTGAAATAGCCCGGGTCGCTGATCGCCTGACCCGGTGTCCGCTTGCCCATCTCCAGCGCGGCCAGCGCCATGAACGGCTTGAAGGTCGAGCCCGGCGGGTAGGCGCCGTTGATCGCCCGGTTGATCATCGGCTTGCTTGGGTGATCGTTCAGTTCCTTCCAGTTGTCCGGCGTAATGCCATCGACGAACAGGTTGGGGTCGTAGGTCGGATTCGAGACCAAAGCCAGGATGCCGCCAGTTGAGGGTTCGATGGCGACCAGCGAACCCTTGCGGTCGCCGAAGGCCTGTTCGGTAATCTCCTGCAGCTTGGCATCCAAGGTCAGCGACAGGTTATTGCCGGAGACCGGGGGAATGCGTTTCAGGCTGCGCAGGGCACGACCGCCGGCGTCGATTTCAACCTCTTCGTAGCCGGTTTCGCCATGCAGTTCGAATTCGTAATGCTGTTCCAGGCCGTTTTTCCCGATGTGGTCGGTGCCCTTGTAGTTGGCCTGCTTCTCCGCTTCCTCGATCCATTTCAGATCGCGGTCGGTGATCCGGCCGATATAGCCGATGGCGTGCGAAGCAACGTTGTTCAGCGGGTACTGGCGGAAGAGGCGGGCTTTGACTTCGACGCCTGGAAAACGATAGCGCTGGGCAGCGAACATGGCGACTTCGGCATCGCTGAGGCGGGTCCGGATAGGGATCGATTCAAAATTTTTCGCTTCATCCATCAGGCGCTTGAAACGCTTGCGGTCCTTGGCCTGGATGTCGATGACCTCGGATAATGCAGTGATCGTCTCTTCCAGGTCGCCGGCCCGGGAGGGAGTGATTTCCAGCGTGAAGGCCGAATAATTGTGGGCCAGCACCACGCCATTGCGGTCGGTGATGACGCCTCGGTTGGGGACAATGGGGATCAGCGCGATGCGGTTGTCTTCGGCTCGCGTCTGATAGAAGTCGTGCTGGATGACCTGCAGCCAGAAAAAGCGGCCAAGCAGGAGGGAAAAGGCGAATAGCACGAAGACCGCTGCAAAGCCGAGGCGAAAGCGAAAGCGGTCAAGATCAGCTTCGGGATTGTGGAAATCACCCACGGGCGTGCGGCCTGCTTAAATGGGACGGTCGGGATCCTGCTCGACCGGTCGGTACTGAGGCAGGAGCAGAACGAAAGTGGCGGGTATCCAGAGCAGCGTCTCGATCAGCGGGGCGATGAAATAGCTCCAGCCCGGGAACTCGGCGCCGACGGCGAGCCGCATCAGGGCCTGGATCAATTGGGCGCCGAACAGCAGCGGCATGACCTGCAAGGCCTGCTGGGCGAGCGGGAACCAGAGCAGGCGGCGGGACAGCGAGGTCGAGACGTAGGCAAGCAGGACGTAGGCGAAGCAATGCTGGCCGAGCACCGAGCCGTCGGCGACATCCATCAGCAGGCCGAGAATGAAGGCCCAGCCCATGCCGACTCGGCGGAATTCGCGGACGCTCCAGAAACACAGGACGAGCGCCACCCAGTCCGGCATGCCGGGCCAGTGCGCGGTGGGCAGGAAATTGAGGGCCACCGCCGCGATCAGACTGAAAAAGATGAACCACGGCCGGACCGGCAGCAGAATTCGGGATGAGGAGAAGGTCGGTTGCATCAGTTGCTCTTCGCGGCGCGCTTCTTTTTCTGGCGCAGGCCGGCCCTATCGCCGAGGTCGCCACCGCGGCCAGCCGATTCGGGCGGCGCCGGCGGCAGCGGCTGGCGGGGATCGAGCACCATGATTTCGCCGAAGTTTTCGACGCCAGCGACTGGTACGCAGAAGATGCGGGCAAAGGAATAGGCGCTGTCGCGTTCGATATTGACCACCTTGGCGACCGGGAAGCCTGGGAGATAAACGCTGTCCAGACCCGAAGTGACAAGGATGTCGCCCACCTGGACATCGGCGTTGGCCGGCATGTAACGCAGTTCAAGCTGGCCGTTGCCGAGGCCGAAGACGACCGAGCGATGACCGCTGCGGACGATCTGTACCGGGACTGCCTGATCCTTGTCGGTAATCAGCGTGATTTCGGCCGAGAACGGGAAGACACGGGTCACCTGCCCGACCACTCCGGCTTCGTCGATCGCCGGCTGGCCGGCGACGATGCCCGACTGCTGGCCCTTGTCGACAATCACCTTGCGCGAGAACGGGTCGCGGGCGGTGTAGAGAATCTGGGCCACCTGGCCGTTGGCTTTCTCGCGCTCCTTGACGGCAAGGAGTTTGCGCAGCCGCTCGTTTTCCGCCTCCAGTTGCAGCAGGCGCTGCAGATTGGGGGCGGTATTGAGTTGCGCATGCTTCAGTTCGCTGTTTTCGTGCTGCAGCTCGCGCATGCCTTGCAGGTAGTTGGCGGCATAGTCGACCAGGCTACCCGGCGTCTGGGCGACGCGTTGGACCGGGTCGACGAGCAGCGCAATGCTCTGCCGGAAGAGGTCGAGGCTGCGGAAACGCAGGTCGACGACGAACAGGGCGAGCGAAATGGCGACGTAGAAAGTCAGGAGGGCCAGCGGTGCTGGCCCTCGCTTGAAGAACGGTGGCGGTGCGTGGTCGATGCCGGCCATCGCTTAATCCTGCCTTGCTGCGGTCAACGGTTAGTCAGAGGCAAAAATGCTGCCCAGCTTGTCCATTTTTTCCAGCGCCATGCCGCAACCGCGGGCAACGCAGGTCAGCGGCTCGTCGGCGACGATCACCGGCAGGCCGGTTTCTTCCATCAGCAGACGGTCGAGATCACGCAACAGGGCACCGCCGCCGGTCAGGACCATGCCCTTTTCGGCAATGTCGGCACCGAGTTCGGGCGGGGTCTTTTCCAGCGCCGATTTGACGGCGGAAACGATCTGGTTGAGCGGGTCGGTCAGCGCTTCGAGGATTTCGTTGGAGGAAATCGTGAACTTGCGCGGGATGCCTTCGGCCTTGTTGATGCCGGAAACTTCCATTTCCTTGACCTCGGCGCCCGGGAAGGCGGAGCCGATGTTCTTCTTGATGTTCTCGGCGGTGTTCTCGCCGATCATCATGCCGTAGTTGCGGCTGATGTAATTGATGATCGCCTCGTCCAGCTTGTCGCCGCCAACGCGCACGGAACCGGCATAGACCATGCCGCCGAGCGAGATGACGCCAACTTCGGTGGTGCCGCCGCCGATATCGACGACCATCGAGCCGGTCGCTTCGGCAACCGGCAGGCCGGCACCGATCGCTGCCGCCATCGGTTCCTCGATCAGGTAAACCTGGCTGGCACCAGCACCGATCGCGGATTCGCGGATGGCGCGGCGTTCAACCTGGGTCGAACCGGAGGGGACGCAGATGATGATGCGCGGGCTCGGGCTGAACAGCTTGGAGTCGTGCACCTTCTTGATGAACTGCTTGAGCATCTGCTCGGTGACGGTGAAGTCGGCAATCACGCCGTCCTTCATCGGACGAATCACGGTAATGCTGCCTGGTGCCTTGCCAAGCATTTCCTTGGCTTCCTTGCCGACGGCCTGGATTGTTTTTTTGGCGTTGGGGCCGCCTTCGAGGCGAATGGCAACAACCGACGGCTCGTCGAGCACAATGGCCCGGCCACGCACATAAATGAGCGTGTTGGCGGTGCCAAGGTCGATGGCGAGGTCGTTGGAAAAATATTTACTTAGGAAACCGAACATCTGTAGCTCCGCGTTGGGGGGGTGCGGTAGGGAAAACTTTTATGATACCTTATAACGCTTTCCATTTTAAGACTTTGTGCACTGCAAAAAAGTCTTTTAAGACAATGTCCCTCACATTAGAACAGGTTCAGCGCATCGCTCATCTCGCCCGCATCGAGGTCAGCGAATCCGAGGCTCTCGCCACCCAGGGGCACCTCAACGGAATTTTCCAGCTTATCGAGCAGATGCAGGCCGTTGATACCAGCGGTGTCGAGCCGATGGCGCATGCCCAGGACCTGAGCCAGCGACTGCGTGACGACGTGGTCAGCGAAACGGATCGCCGGGCGGCCTATCAGGCGGTCGCCCCGGAAGTCGAAGCCGGTCTTTATCTTGTCCCGAAGGTGATCGAATGATCAACGCCAGCCTCAAGCAACTGTCGCAGGCGCTGGCCGCCAAGCAGATTTCCAGCGTCGAACTGACGCAATTCTTTCTCGACCGCATCAACCGCCTCAACCCGACGCTGAATGCCTTCGTCACGGTCGACGCCGAAAAAAGCCTGAATTCCGCCCGCGCCGCCGATGCCCGCATCGCCGCCGGGACGGCTGGCTTGCTGACCGGCATCCCGATTGCCCAGAAGGACATCTTCTGTGCCGAAGGCTGGCGGACGACCTGCGGCTCGAAGATGCTGGCCAATTTTGTCTCGCCCTACGATGCGACGGTGATTCGGAAAATGGAAGGCGAAGCCGGTCTGGTCTCGCTCGGCAAGACCAATATGGACGAGTTCGCGATGGGCTCCTCCAACGAAACCTCGTATTTCGGTCCGGTGCGCAATCCGTGGGATAACGGGCGGGTGCCCGGCGGTTCCTCCGGTGGTTCGGCGGCGGCCGTTGCGGCACGTCTGGCGCCGGCGGCAACCGGCACCGATACCGGTGGCTCGATCCGCCAGCCGGCCGCACTGTGCAACCTGACCGGCCTGAAGCCGACCTACGGTGTGGTGTCCCGTTACGGCATGATCGCCTTCGCCTCGTCGCTCGACCAGGCGGGTCCAATGGCGGCCAGCGCTGAAGATTGCGCCTTGCTGCTGAATAGTATGGCCGGTTACGACGAGCGCGATTCGACTTCGCTCGAGCGGTCGGCGGAAGACTATGCCCGCGATCTCGGCCAGCCGCTGGCTGGCTTGCGCATCGGCTTGCCGAAGGAGTTCTTCGGCGAAGGCTGCGATGCCGAGGTGATGGCCGCGGTACGGGCGGCGATTGCCGAGTACGAAAAGCTCGGCGCGACGACCGTCGAGATTTCGCTGCCCAACTCGCACTTGTCGGTACCTGCTTATTACGTCATTGCGCCGGCCGAGGCGAGTTCCAACCTGTCGCGTTTCGATGGTGTGCGCTACGGCTTCCGCGCCGAGGATTACGGTAATCTCGACGATATGTACATGAAGAGCCGGGCCCAGGGCTTTGGTGCCGAGGTCAAGCGCCGGATCATGATCGGCGCCTACGTGCTGTCGCATGGCTATTATGATGCCTACTACCTGCAGGCACAGCGCATCCGCCGCCTGATCGCCAACGACTTTGTCGAGGCCTTCAAGGTATGCGACGTAATCATGGGGCCGACGTCGCCGTCCACCGCCTTCACGCTTGGTGAAAAAGCGGCCGATCCGGTGCAGATGTACCTGTCGGACATCTACACCATCGCGGTGAATCTGGCCGGCCTGCCCGGCATGTCGGTGCCCTGCGGTTTCGCCGGCGGCCTGCCGGTCGGCTTGCAGTTGATCGGCAATTATTTTGCCGAGGCGCAGTTGCTGAATGTCGCCCATCGTTATCAGCAGGCCAGCGACTGGCATCAGCGTCGGCCGGCCGGCATCGAGTAAAATATGCGGCGGTACTGGGCGATTCTGGCGGCGCTGGTCGCGGCGGGCTGCGCCGAGGTCGACAAGCAGCCGGAGCCCGCTGCCGCAGAATCTGCCCCGGAAAGCACGTCGACCGCAGCAACGCAGCCGAAATTCAAGTCGGATACGCTGAAGTATCTGGCCAAGCGCCAGATCAAGCCGCAGCCGACCCGACCGCTCAACGTCAAGTCGACGTGTTCGCATAAAGATGCGATCGGGACGGTGACCAAACTCGACTTGCTGGTCAAGGAGGGCGAGGTCAAGGCTTTCTCTGCCCAGGTCAGCATGAAAGGATACGGGACCTGCCGTTTCAACCTGAAGGAATTTGAACAGGTGGAAAAACTGCCGCAGGCCTTGCTCAAGCACAAGAGCGAAACCGGGTGCTCGGTACGGATGTGGGAGCAGGGTCCCAAAGTCACGGTTGCTTTCAACGGTTGCCCCAAGTCCTGCGAAGGGGATGCTTTCAGTTACCTCTGGCCGATCATGGTCGAGGCGAAATCAGGGCGTTGTTTCTGAACGGATAGAACTATGAATCAGTGGGAAGTGGTGATTGGCATCGAGACGCACGCGCAACTGGCGACCGTTTCGAAAATTTTCTCCGGCGCCTCGACGGCCTTCGGGGCTGAGCCGAATACGCAGGCCTGTGCGGTTGACCTCGCCTTGCCGGGCGTTTTGCCGGTGCTCAACAAGAAGGCAGTCGAGTGTGCCATTCGCTTTGGTTTGGCAATCGGCGCCGAAGTGGCGCAAAAGTCGGTCTTTGCCCGCAAGAATTACTTCTATCCTGATCTGCCGAAGGGCTACCAGATCAGCCAGATGGACCTGCCGGTCGTCGTCGGGGGCAACATTACGCTGCAGGTCGGCCAGGGTGACAAGGCCTATGAAAAAGTCGTTCGCCTGACCCGGGCACATCTGGAAGAAGATGCCGGCAAGTCGCTGCATGAAGATTTTCACGGCAAATCAGGGATTGACCTCAATCGGGCCGGTACGCCGCTGCTTGAGATCGTTTCCGAGCCGGACATGCGCTCCTCCGACGAAGCGGTGGCCTACGCCAAGTCCCTACATGCGCTGGTACGCTGGATCGGTATCTGTGACGGCAACATGCAGGAAGGCTCCTTCCGCTGCGATGCCAACGTTTCGGTGCGTCCGAAAGGCCAAGCTGAATTCGGTACGCGCCGTGAAATCAAGAACCTGAACTCCTTCCGTTTCCTCAAGGAAGCCATCGATTTCGAAGTGCAGTGGCAGATCAACGAGATCGAGGAAGGGCGCAAGATCCAGCAGGCGACCGTGCTGTTCGATCCGGATAGCGGTGAGACGCGGATGATGCGGAGCAAGGAAGATGCGCACGATTACCGCTATTTCCCCGATCCCGACCTGCTGCCGCTGATCATCTCCAGCGACTGGATCAACCGCGTCAAGGGCGAACTGCCCGAATTGCCGGGCCAGAAGCGCGAGCGCTTCGTCAACGAACTCGGTCTGTCGGCCTACGATGCCATTACGCTGACCGCCAGCCAGGAAATGGCCGATTATTTCGAGTCGACCGTAGCACTCGCCGGCAAGGCCAATGCCAAGCCCTGCGCCAACTGGGTGATGGTCGATCTGGCCGCCCGCCTGAACAAGGAAGGCAAGGAACTGGTCGAGTCGCCGGTCAGCGCCGCGAAATTGGCCGGCCTGATCCAGCGGATTGCCGACAACACCATTTCCAACAACATCGCCAAAAAAGTCTTCGAGGCCTTGTGGAATGGCGAGGGGGCCACAGCCGACGACGTCATCGAAAAGCAGGGCCTGAAGCAGATTACCGACAGCGGTGCCATCGAGACGCTGGTCGATGAGGTACTGGCCGCCAATGCCGCCAATGTTGCCGAGTTCAAGGCCGGCAAGGAGAAGGCTTTCAACGCGCTGGTCGGTCAGGTGATGAAAGCGGCCAAGGGCAAGGCCAATCCGCAGCAGGTCAACGACCTGCTGCGCCAGAAGCTGGCGGGCTAACTACCGGGGCTGGGCCGCACCGCTGAACGGTGCGGCTGGCTTGGCGCGGCCGGTCAGCTCGTTGTAGCGCTTGCGGTCGGCGTCGTACTTGGTCTTGATGGTCTCGAAATCGTGTTTCTTGATGTCGAGCAACTCCTGCTCAAGCTTGATCTCGTGATCAATGGCCCGCAGCTCTTTCTCGAGCTCGGGCGGCAGCGTCTTCTTCTTGTAGAACTCGGCTTCCGCCTCGAATTTCTTGCGCTTCTTGCGCGCCACGTCGATCTTGGCCTGCGAGGCGGTAATCGCAAAATTGACATCGGCTTCGGCCTTGCGCTGAGCGAGGTCGATATCCTGCGGCAGCGCGTAGGTGTCGAGCAGGGCCTGATCCCGGCGCCGCTGCTCGCGGTCGGCCTCTTCCAGCTTCTTCTTGCGTCGGCTTTCCGCGGCGGCCAGGGCTTTTTCTTCCGGGCTGAGCGGCGGTCCGACTTCCTTGATGATGTTGCCAGCGCTGTCCAGCAGACGGTAAGCCCGGCCCCGGCAGACATCAGGCAAGGTGTCGCCACAGACACGACGTCCGTTGCCCGGATCCTGGCAGCAATAGAACTCCCCCCCGGCCTGGGCTGTTGTCGCAAGCAGCAACAGGAGAGGGGCGAGCAGGCGTTTAGCCATTGACGCCGTATTGCTGGCGGTAGCTGGCGACCGCGCTGCGGTGTACGGAAAATTCGGCATGGTTTTCCAGGAAGGCCATCAGGTCGCCCAGTCCAGCCACTGCAATCACCGGAATGCCATAGTCGCGCTGCACTTCCTGCACGGCCGACAATTCACCCTGGCCACGTTCCTGGCGATCCAGCGCAATCAATACGCCGGCCGGTGTGGCGCCGGCGGCACGGATCAGTTCGACCGATTCGCGAACCGAGGTGCCGGCGGAAATGACGTCATCGACAATCAGGACGCGGCCGGCCAGCGGCGCGCCGACGATGTTGCCGCCTTCACCGTGATCCTTGGCTTCCTTGCGGTTGAAGGCGAAGGGGTAGTTCTGGCCGCGCTGGGCCAGCGCCATGGTGATTGCCGCGACCAGCGGAATACCCTTGTAGGCCGGGCCGAACAGCATGTCGAACTGAACGCCGCCGGCTTCGGCCGCTTTGGCGTAGAATTCGGCGAGTTGGCCGAGCGACTTGCCGTCGTTGAACAAACCGGCATTAAAGAAATAGGGCGAGAGCCGTCCCGCCTTGGTCTTGAATTCGCCAAAGCGCAATACCTGGCAGCCCAGCGCGAATTCGATGAAATCCTGACGAAAATCCATATTCTTCCATTCCTAACGGCCGTGAAAACGGCGCCGATCATTGCACAATGTTACGCATCATCTCCCTGAACCTCAATGGCATCCGCTCCGCCTGGAGCAAAAATGTGCTGCCCTGGGCCGCCGCTCAGCAGGCCGACATCATCTGCTTGCAGGAACTGAAAGCGCAGATGCCTGACCTTTCTCCGGAAATGCATGCGCCGGATGGCATGCAGGCTTTCTATCACTGTGCCGAAAAGAAGGGCTACAGCGGCGTCGGAATCTGGAGTCGCCGCCCGCCGGACCGCGTGATCGAAGGCTTCGATGGCGGCGAGTTCGATAGCGAAGGGCGCTATATCCGGGCCGATTTCGGCAATCTGTCGGTCATCTCTCTATATTTGCCTTCCGGTTCCTCGTCACCGGAGCGCCAGGAAGCCAAATTCCGTTTTCTTGATGCCTTCTTTCCGCAAATGCTGGCCTTGCGTGCCGAAGGGCGGGAAATAGTGCTGTGTGGCGACTGGAATATCGCGCATCAGGAAATCGACCTGAAAAACTGGAAGTCGAACCAGAAGAATTCCGGCTTCCTGCCGGAAGAGCGGGCCTGGCTGAGCAAGGTGTTCGACGAACTGGGCTGGGTCGATGTCTATCGCCGGCTTTATCCGGACGCGACGGGCGAGGCCTACACCTGGTGGAGCAATCGCGGCCAGGCCTGGGCCAAGAATGTTGGCTGGCGGATCGATTACCAGATTGCCACGCCCGGCCTCGCCGCCACGGCGCAGCGGGCCGAAATCTACAAAGCCGAACGTTTCTCCGATCATGCGCCGTTGATCATCGATTATGATTTTGCCTAAGCCCTTCATGCGAATTGATTTCAGCGCGCGGACGGGCTAACCTGTACTCCTTGCTTATCTGTCACCAACGAGGTTGAAAATGTCCCAAGATCTGACTGCCGCCAACAAGGAAAAGCTGGTTTCCGACATGAAGGTTGTTATCTCCGACGCTGAAGAAATCCTGCGGGCGACCGCTGGTGCCGCCGGTGAAAAGGTCGGTGAGCTGCGTACCAAGATTGAAGTTCGTCTGCGTGATGCCAAGGAACGTCTGGCCGATGCCGAAGCAGCTCTGGTCGACAAGACCAAGGCCGCGGCGCGGGCGACCGACGATTTCGTGCATGACCAACCGTGGAAGGCAGTTGGTGTTGCCGCCGCCCTCGGTTTGGCGCTCGGCGTGCTGATCGGCCGTCGCTGAACGCATGACGCAGCAAGCAGGCGGTGAAGCTGGCCGCGCAGGTCTCTTTGCCGCCTTGAAAAACATGATCGCGACGCTGATCGCGATCGGGAAGACGCGCGCCGAACTGCTGGTGACCGAGCTGGAGGAGGAGAAACTCCGCCTCATGACGCTGTGGTCAAAAGCGATCGGTGCCGCTTTCATGCTCGCGCTCGGCGTCGTCATGGCTGTGTTCTGCATTGCATTGGCCTTCTGGGAACAGCGGGTGCTGGTCTTTGGCCTCTTTGCCGCGCTGTTTATCGGGGGCGGCTTGTTGCTGATCGGCTCGATCAAGAAGCAGGCGCAGCAACCGAGCAAGCTGTTCCGGGCCAGTCTGACGGAACTTGAGGCCGACATGGCCGAATTGCGCCGCTACGCCAAAAAGCCGGAATGAACCAGAAACTGCTGTTGCTGGCGACCCGGCATGGTGCCCTGAAAGCTCGTATCGACGAGCAGCGCCGCACGCTGCGGCAGCAGGTGGTACCACTCGAGGCTGCGTTGGCCCGCGGTGATGCGGTCATGCAAGGGGTGGATTGGCTGAAGCACCATCCGGCTGCCATCGGTCTTGCCGTAGCAGCCGTCGTGGTGGCTCGTCCGCGTCGCGCATGGCGCTGGGCGAAACGTGGCTTTTTTGTCTGGCGTGGCTGGCAGGCAATACGAAATTCACTGACCGGGATGCGTTGACCGTGGCAAGCAGCGAGCAGGCAGAGATTGCCATTCCTGCCTGGTGGCAGCAGATACTCTCTTCACAGCGGCGCGAAGCGCGCCGTATCCTGGCCGAACTGGTCGCGACACGCGGCCTGATGCCCTTGCTGATGAAGGCGCGTAATGGCGGCCAATGGACGCCGGCCGAGAAAGAAGAAATTCTCGGCCATTTGCGCCGGATGGCGCACCTTTCTCCTTATCTGATCGCCTTGGTCTTGCCCGGCTCGATGCTTTTCCTGCCGGCTTACGCCTGGTGGCTGGACCGGCGCCGCCTCAACCGGGGTGACTGAGCGCTTCTGCGGGACGGTGCCAGGGGGCGACTTTGACGAGCAGGAGCATGCCCGGCAGGGCTAGGGCAGCGCATAACCAGAAAAAGTTGAGCCAACCCAGCGATTCGACCAGCCAGCCCGCCGAGGCGTTGATGAAGGTGCGCGGAACGGCGGCCAGGCTGGTGAACAAAGCCATTTGCGTCGCGGTATAGGCAGGGTGCGTCGAGCGGGCAATGAAGGCGACGAAGGCGGCCGTACCCAAACCGACGCCCAGTGCTTCCAGGCCGATGACAAAGGCCAGCGCGAGGCGTTCGCCGACGCCAATGCTGTCGTAATGGCCCTGGGCGGCCAGCCAGGCGAAGCCGAAGATCGAGACTAGTTGGACGACGCCGAACAGCCACAAGGCCCGGTTGATGCCCAGCCTGATCATCCACAAGCCACCGAGCAGGGCGCCAATGACCGCTGGCCAGAGGCCAGCATGCTTGGCGATCAGGCCGATGTCGGTCTTGGTGAAGCCCATGTCGAGGTAGAACGGGGTAGCCAGCGCGGTGCACAGGCTGTCACCGAGTTTGTAGAGAAAGATGAAGCCGAGGACCAGTGCGGCGCCGCGCCAGCCTTGCCGGCCAATGAACTCGTGGAAAGGTTCGGTGACCGCCTGGCGCAAGGTCTTCGGCACTCCCTTGATGTGCGGCTCGCTGACCAGCCAAGCCATCGCCATACCGGGCAGCATGAAGGCGCCGGTGATCCAGAAGACCTCGTTCCACGGCAGGCGGTCAGCCAGGATCAGCGACAGCGAACCGGGAATCAGGCCAGCGATCCGGTAAGCGTTAACGTGTACTGCATTGCCGAGGCCGAGTTCGTGGTCGTCGAGAATTTCCCGCCGGAAGGCGTCGACCGCAATATCCTGTGTCCCGGACAGGAAGGCAAGCAGGGCCGCCAGCCAGAGGATGGGCCAGATGCTTTCCTTCGGATCGAGACCGCCGAGGAAGCCGATGGCGAACAGCAGGCCGACTTGGGTGACCAGCATCCAGCCCCGACGGCGGCCAAAGCCGGGCACGCTGAAACGATCGAGCAGCGGCGACCAGAGGAATTTCCAGGTGTAGGGGAACTGGATCAGGGCAAAGAAGCCGATCGTTTTGAGATCGACGCCTTCGCTGCGCAGCCAGGCCGGCAACAGGTTGAGCAGCAGGTAGAGCGGCAGGCCGGAGCTGAAGCCGGTGAAGATGCAGATCAGCATCTTCCTGGTGAGCAGGGGCCCGAGCCAGGCTGGCATCAGCGGGCGCGCGTCAGGCGGTAGACCGCCAGGCTGCCGAGGAAATTGACTTCCCGGTTGTCGGTATTGGCGACGATATTGCCTTGTTCGTCGAGGACGTGGCGTTCACGGATGATCAGCCCCATTTTTTGGCAGAGGGCTTCGAAATCGAGCAGCGTGAAGAAGCGGACGTTGGGCGAGTCGTACCACTGGTAAGGCAGGTCTTCGGAAACCGGCATGCGGCCGTCAAGGACCGAGCGCAGGTTTTTCCAGTAGGCGAAATTCGGGAAGGAAACGACCGCTTCGCGGCCGACCCGCAGCATCTCGAGCAGGATGCCCTCGGTGTGGCGCACCGTTTGCAAGGTGCGCGACAGCACGACATGATCGAAGGCCTGGTCGGCGAACTCGTCCAGGCCGCGTTCGAGGTTGCCCTGGATGACATTGATCCCATTCTTGATCGCAGCGAGGATGTTGCTGTCGTCGATTTCGACGCCCCAGCCTTGTACACCGCGCGTCTCGATCAGGTGCTTGAGCAGCGTGCCATCGCCGCAGCCAAGGTCGAGAACGCGATGGCCCGGCTCGATCCAGGCGGCGATCAGGTCAAAATCGGGGCGCCCCAGGGTATGCGTCATAGCTTGATATTCCGCAGGTAGGCATCGACCACGCCATGGTAATGGGCGTCGTCCATCAGGAAAGAGTCGTGGCCGAAATTGAGGTCGATTTCCGCGTAGGAGACATTGCGCCCGTTGGCAAGCAGGGCGGCGACGATTTCCTTCGAACGGGCCGGGGTGAAGCGCCAGTCGGTGGTAAACGAAGCGATCAGGAAATTCGCCTGGGTACGGGCCATGGTCGCCGTCAAATCGCCGCCGTCCTCGCGCGAGGGATCGAAATAATCGAGCGCCTTGGTCATCAGCAGGTAGGTGTTGGCGTCGAAATAGCCGGCGAATTTGTCGCCCTGGTAGCGTAGGTACGATTCGACCTCGAATTCGACGTCGAAACCGAAGGAAAAGGCACTGTTGCGCAATTCGCGGCCGAATTTCTCACCCATCTGGTCGTCGGACAGGTAGGTGATGTGACCGAGCATGCGGGCCAGGCGCAGGCCGCGCACTGGCCGGGTGTTGTGTTCGTAGTAGTTGCCGCCGTGGAAGTCCGGATCGGTCAGGATGGCCTGGCGGGCGACGTCATTGAAGGCAATGTTCTGCGCCGACAGCTTGGGGGCGGCGGCAATCACAATGGCGTTGCGGACCCGCTCGGGGTAGGTGATGCTCCAGCGCAAGGCCTGCATGCCGCCCAGGCTGCCGCCCATGACCGCCGCCCAGCTATCGATGCCGAGTTGGTCGGCCAGCCGGGCCTGGGCATGGACCCAGTCATTGACGGCGACGATCGGAAAATCGGCACCCCACGGTTTGCCGGTCGCCGGATTGAGCGAGGACGGGCCGGTCGAGCCATGGCAGCCGCCGAGGTTGTTGAGGCCGACGATGAAGAATTTGTCGGTATCAAGCGGACGACCGGGGCCGACGATGTTGTCCCACCAGCCGATGTTGTCCGGCTGCTCGGCATAGTGCCCGGCAATGTGGTGGTGGCCCGACAAGGCATGGCAGACGAGAATGGCATTCGACTTGGCCGCGTTGAGCGAGCCGTAGGTTTCATAGACCAGATCGTAGGCGGGCAGAACCCCGCCACTGCGCAAATGCAGCGGCTGGTCGAAGTGGGCGCGCTGTGACTTGACGGCGCCGACGGATTGTCCTGGCATGCTGTTCCTGAAAACAAAAAACCCAGTGGCGTTGAAGAAGGCTTCCTAAACGCGAACTGGGTGGTTCCCGTTTTAGCTGTATTTATGTGGCGCCCGCAATCAGAGCTCAAATCGGCGCGGCTGATGTCTTTCCAGCGTGTCGGTGACAATACCGAGCGGGCCGGGAAAAGTCAATTAAACAGGGCCGCCCTGCGCAGCGCGGTAGCTTTGTGAAGTTTTGTTAATATGTGAAAAAACCAATCAACTGGAAAAACGTGGCGAGCAACCTACTGGATCAACGGAGACATCAACGCATTCGTTTCGGGAACCCGCCACCTGTCCGGATTGGCTATGCCGGTTCGATCGGCCACGGCGTCATCGAAAACCTCTCGCTGTCAGGGCTGATGCTGCGGACCGATCTCGGCCTCGATATCGGCCATACGGCGGGCTGCGAATTTTCGCTGTTCGGTTCGCCGATCATCGATGTTCCGGCGGCGGTGGTCAGTCGGGTCGGCGACCTGTTCGGGGCCCGCTTTCAGACCGGGCCGATCAACCAGGTGATGATCGACGATGCGATCAGCGGTGCCCTGGCCCAAGGTCAGGCGTCGATCCTCTCGGTGCACGAGCTTTCGGGGCGCAAGGTGATGCGGATCACCGGCGGCTTGAACGGCACCTTGCGCGGTGACTTCATGCATGCCCTGACCCGGGTCGGCATCGAGGAGATCGATCTGGCCGGGGTGACGATGGTCGACCAGGCGGGACTGGCGCTCTGCCTGGTTGCTACCCGGCGGCATGCCGCCAAAATCGGGGCGCAGGCCGAATGTTTTGCCGATGCCTGGAAGATTGCCCTGGCCGCCCCTTTTGACGTCGAAGGCCTATGAAAAATCGTTTGTTAGGCCGATCGCTCAAGACCTGGCCGAAGCCGCTGGCGCTCTATATCGCCAGCCTGGGCGTAGCCGGCTCGGCTGTGGCAGTCGATGAAAGCATCTATTTCAGCGAATTGCCGGTGGTCGCTTCGGTTAGCCGCTTACCGCAGAAATTGGCTGATGCTCCGACCGCGGTGACGGTGATTGATCGCGAAATTATCAAAGCATCCGGAGCCCGGGATCTAAACGATGTCTTCAGGCTGGTTCCCGGGTTTCAAACCTACCCAAACAACACTGATGCGGCCCGGGTTACTTACCACGGTTTGACCGATGAGGATTTTTCACCGCGCGTGCAGATCCTGATTGATGGCCGATCCTTGTATTCCCCGTTATTCCGCAATGGGGTTAATTGGGCGACATTGCTGGTCGCACTGGAGGATATTGAGCGTATCGAAGTAGTGCGCGGTTCGAACTCCGCGTCTTATGGCTCCAATGCATTTCTCGGTGTGATCAACATCATCACGGTTGATCCGGCTCTGGTGCGCGGTTTTTCCGTGTCGACCAACCAGGGCAATCAGGGCGTTCGCGACTACACCCTGCGCAACGGCGGCAAGTTCGGCGAGGCGGGCGACTTTCGTTTTACCTATCAGCAGAAGGACGACAACGGCCTGACTGACCGGTTCGACTGGAAAGATTCCTTCAGTTCCCGATTGTTCGATTTTCGGGCTGATTTTACATTGACCGACCGCGACAGTCTCCAGTTCAGTGCCGGCCATGTCGAGGCGGTGATGCAACGCGGCCGCCTGGCCAGGAACGGTGATGTACTAACTGGCGGCAGTAGTCCGGACTGGCCGATACACGATTTTTCACAGTCGAGTAGCTATCTGCAGGTGTTGTGGCGCCATTCGCTAGCGGCGGATTCTGATTTCCAGTTGCGTTATTCATACAGCGCAGACTGGGCATCCGATCGTTTCAACCTGAACAAGAATGGCTACCTGTATTCGGCTGACGAATTTGGCGACCACGGGACGCGTAACGAAATAGAAGCGCAGCACAACTTTTCTCCCTTCGAGCGTGCCCGGGTCGTCTGGGGGGCGGGATGGCGCAGCGATGCGTTGAGTTCCGACACCATGCTGTATTCCCGGGGAACCGTACGCCGGGAAGTTGCCCGTCTATTCGGGAATCTTGAATGGAAGCCGGCTACGTGGTTTACCGGTAATCTCGGTGCCTCTGTCGATGACGACTCATTGGCTGGGACACATACCTCGCCCCGGATCAGCGCCAGCTTCCATTTGAACCCCGAAAACACCGTTCGCCTGAGTTATTCACGTGCTTACCGTACCGGGAGTGTGGTCGATTATCGCGGCAACGAGGTTGTCGTTCCCTTTGCCAAGGCCAATGGCATGCCCTTTGCGCCTGGCGAGCAGCGATCGGCAACCGGGCGCCTGTTTGTCGGTAACCCGAACCTGCCGGCCGAGCAACTCGACACCCTCGAACTCGGTTACCTCGGCGATTGGCGGGACTGGCGGATGAGCCTGGATGTCAGGGGCTTCCAGGAAAAAATTCCGAACCGTCTGGTTCAGGTTCTTCTCGATCCGAAGTTCACCGCACCGGTGCAGCAGATTCGTATCGAAGGGGTCGAGTATCAGTGGAAGTGGCAGCCATTCGAACCGACCCGGATCATGGTTTCGCAGAGCTTTGTCCATATTTATTCCGAATTCCTCGACGATGCGTTGGCCACCGCCCTTGCTGGTGCTAATTCGCAGACTCTGGGCAATCTCGATCAGCTTTCCGAACGCTCGGCGCCCCGGCATGCGACTTCAGCAATGTTGATGCAGAAGCTGCCGCTAGGCCTGGAATTTTCGCTGGTCGGCTATTGGCTGGACAAGATGAAGTGGACGCGCAATACCTGGGCCGAAAAGTACACCCGGGTCGATACCCGGCTGGGCTACCCGTTCCGGCTTGCCGGATGGAGTGGTGAGGTGGCTTACACCGTTCAATCCCTGAACGGTGCTCACGGTGAGTTCAAGGCTTACGGCAATCCGGCCGACCGCATCGTCGAAAATCGCCACTGGCTCAGCCTGCGCCTGGATTTCTAGGGGCTCCTCAGGCGCTCCTGAAGACCGCCCCTTCCAGCCAGACCTCGAACGGTTCGCAGGGGGCGACGGCGAGGCCCTGGGCGTAGCTGATGCCGAGTTCTTCCAGTTGGCCGAGGGTGGCGGGATCATCGACGTTCTCGGCGATCGAATAGATGCCGAGGTCGGCGGTGATTTCCTGAACGGCGCGCAATAGCGCGGTGGACGCCCGGTTGCCACCCAGATCGCGGGTCAGGCTGCGGCTGAGCTTGACGCAGCTCGGCGAAATCGCTCGCAGGTGATTGAAGGATGACAGTCCACCACCAAAGTCGTCGAGACCGACCTGGCAGCCGAGGGCGCGCACTTGGCGGGAAAACTCCATCGCCTGGCTGCTCTGGTGCGTCGTCACATCCTCCGAGAAAATCAGGCAGAGGCCGTTGCCGGGAAGATTCTTGCTGGCCAGGTTGCGGGCGATCAGGTCGATCACCGAACGCCGGCTCAATGAATTCCGCGACAGCGGGACCAGGCAGTGGAGTTCCTTGTTGTTGCGGCGCGCCCGGTCAAGGGCGGCGATTGCGGTTTCGATGAAGCGCTGGTCGATGATGCCGGCCAGATCGTAGCGTTCGGCCGCATCGATCAGGGCCGAGAGGGCGATCGGTGCCTGACCGGGTTCGTTCAGGCGGGCGCTCAGTTCGACGCAGTGGCCGTTCAGCGTTTCGCTCTGCAGCGCGTGCAGCGGCAAGGCTTCGATCAGCAGACGGTCTTCGGTCAGGGCGCTGCCCAGGCGGGCTGCCCAGTTGTTGCTTTCGTGGCGGCGTTCCGGGGTGTTGGTGGCTTCCTGCTCGCAGACCTGGTTGCGGCCGCTTTCCTTGGCGCGGTAGCAGGCGGCGTCGCCGGCGGCTAGCACTTCGTTGATGTTGCGGACGCGCCGGCCGACCGGCGTCAGGCCGATACTGGCGCCGATCGAGAATACCTTGTCCTGCCAGATGAAGCGATAGGCACCGGCCAGGCCGCAGATGTCCTCGGCGACCTGACGGGCGCGGCTGCCGCTGCAGTTGGCCAGGATGATGCCGAACTCGTCGCCGCCGAGGCGGGCCAGCGTGTCTTCCTCGCGCAGCCGGCCCTGGAAAAGCTGCGAGATCTGGCGCAGCAGTTCATCGCCGGCCAGATGGCCGCAGGTGTCGTTGACCGGCTTGAAGCGGTCGAGGTCGATGAACAGCACGCTGAATTCCTCGCCGCCGGCCTGGACGCTGGACAGCGCCTTCTCCAGCCGGTGCTCGAATTCGCGCCGGTTGAGGAGGCCGGTCAGCGAGTCGTGGCGCGCCTGGAAGGCGAGCTGGGCGGTGGCTTCCTCGATCCGGCTCTGCATCGAGCGATGGACATCCTCGATATGATTGGCCATTTCGTTGAAGCCTTGCTCGAGAATGCCGAATTCAGCGCTCGACTGGGTCGGCACCCGGGTGTCGAAGCGCCCGGAGGACATTTCACGAACGGCCAGGGCGAGGCGCTTGATCGGCCGGGCCAGGCTGTCGGCCATGGCGATGGCCAGCGCGGCGATCAGGATCAGGCCGATCAGGACGATGAGCAGGCCGCGCAGCAGCAGGTCGCGCTGCTGGTTGATCAACTCCGACTTGTCGAATTCGACGAAGACATGCCCGATGACTTCCTGCGGTGCCGGTACGTTGCTGCTGGAGACCGGTTCGAACAGCGTGTCGGCTTCGTTCAGCGAGCGGAGGACCGGGGCGCCGAAAGCGATCCAGCGATCGCTCTCGGTGACCTGCGCGGGCTCGTTCAGGGACTGGCGCAGGGCCTCGCTGGCCAGCGAAACCCGGCCGCTGACGGCGATCGCCCGGCCCTTCGGATTGACGATGACGGCGGCCTTGACGCCGGATTCCTGGACGGTGGTCTGGGCCAGCCCGTGCAGGCTTTCGAGTTGGCCGGAAATGATCCCGTATTCGCTGATCTGGGCCAGGTAGCGGACAGTGGCCAGGGCTTTGGTGCGCAGTTCGCCCTCCAGGGTCTGGATACCGCTCAGGGTGAAATAGGAGACCAGGGTGATGGCGATCACTGCGCTGGGCAGCAGTGACAGCAGCAGCAGACGCTGGCGCAGGTTGAGGCGGCTCATCGGGCCTCCTTGTCGGCAAGCATGGCACGGCGGATGGCGGCTTCGTCCTGAATGTTCAGGTCGAGCGCCTGGGCGACGTTCGAATTGATGACTACCGCAAACTGGCTGGGCGGCATCGGGGACGGTAGCGTGGCGCTGAACGACTGGGTCAGTTCAGCCGCCTGGCGGGCGATCTGGGCCGGCGTCGAATACAGCGCGGCGAGCGCGCCGGCATTGACGAAGGCGGCCGAAAAGGCCACCACCGGACGCTGGTAGCGGTAGGTGGTGACGAGAATGGCCTTGATGTTCTCGCGCCGGTAAATCTGGGTATCGGGAATCGCCAGCAGCAGATTGACGCGGGGCAGCAGGCTGGTCAGGGACGGCAGCAGGGTTTGATCAGTGTCGCTGTCCTCGTTGTCCAGCGTCAGGCCGGCCGCGGTGAAGGCCTGGCGAAACTGACCGATGCTGGCCCGGGTTTCGCTGCTGACCAGCATGCCGACGCGTTTTTTGCCGGGCAGCAGGTGGCGTATAAAAGCGGCCTGGCGGCTGGCCGGCTGATCGAGATAGATCGCCGTTGTCCGGCGGCTGCGGCCGGGGCTTTCGGCCAGCAGTTTCTCGTAGGCCTGGCGCGGGATCAGGGTGGCGACGACCGGCGTCGAGCCGCCCTGGTTGAGGACCTGGCGGAAGGCATTGCTGCCGACGGCGACGATCAGGTCGGGGCTGCTCCCGGCCAGGCTGTCGCTGCCGCCCTGGCTGGCGATCTTCCAACTCGAACCTTCGAGGGCGTCGCGATAGGTGCTGGCGAATTCGGCGTAGGGGCCGGAATTGTCGCTGAGGACCAGCGCGACGTTAGCGGCCCGCGCCGTCGTGGCGGCGAGCAGGAAAACGAGAAAGAGGCGCAGGATGAGGAGCACCGCCGCAATATAGCTGCTGCCCCTATGCCGTTGCAATGGCGGATTTCCCCGGGTCAGCGGGCGGCGATGAGAGCGGCGATTTGTCGGCTGATTTCTTCGACCGGCATGGCGAAGGCAAATTTCTTGATGAACTGGCCGTCCGGGCCGAGCAGGATCATCCCGGCCGAGTGGTCGACCGCATAACGGTCGGCCGGCGTGCCCGGTTCGCGGACCTTGGCATAGCGGATCTTGAAATTGTCGGCCGCCCGGCGTACCAGGGCGGGCGGCCCGTTCAGGCCGAGAATGCGCGGGTCGAAGAAGGTGGTGTAGGTCTTCAGCACCGGGCCGGTGTCGCGCTCGGGGTCGACCGAGATGAACAGCGGCTGGACGCGGCTGGCCTGCTCGCCGAGTTCTTTCAGGATGGCGGCCATTTCGACCAGGGTGGTCGGGCAGATGTCCGGGCAATAGGTGTAGCCGAAGGCGATGAGCTGGAAGCGGCCGCGGAAATCCTCGCTGCTCACCGAGCGGCCGTTCGGGTCCTGCAGCAGGTAGCGGGGCACGATGCCGCCGTTTTCCTCCTTGAGCAATTGCAGGCTTTGCGTCGCCTGGGCGGCGGCCGGGCCAGCCAGCAGCAGGCCGAGGAGGAGGGCGGCGCAGCGGATCATCGGCTCGGGAACGCAGCGCTCAACTGCTTTTCCGCCTCGCCCAGGCGTTTGGCCAGGGTCGCGGCGTCCGGGCAGGTCTTTTTGCCATTACCGAATTGCAGGTAGCTGGCGCTCGTTGCTTCTTCGAAAATCTCGCCGTTGGCGCGAGTTTTCGGCGCCGTTGTCTGTACCGCGTTGCGGGCCCGGCTGACGATCGCCGCTTGCTGGCAGGCCAGTGCGATGCCGTTGATTTCACCGAGCTGGCTGATGGCGGTATTGCCCTCTTCGGCGGCGAAGGCCGGGGTGGCGAACGGCAGGGCGAGGGCAAGGGCAAGGACAGCGATTTTCATGGGTAATCTCCGGTCGACAGGCCAGCGATTATAGCCAGCGTGGGCTGGCGATCTTTCTTAGAAATCAAATATCTCGAGCAATTGCGGCAGACCTTCGCTGATCGCCACCGGCCCCGGGGTCAGGATGACGGCCGATTTGATTTCGTGCATTTTTCCGCTGTTGACCGCCGGAATGGTCGCCCAGCCCGGGCGGGCGGCGACGCGTTCGGGCCGGAAGTGCTTGCCGCACCAGGAGCCGATGATGATGTCGGGGGCGGCGGCGATCACCGCTTCCGGCGTCGGCCGGCGATCCTTGGCCAGCGGCGAGCGGGCCTGCTCGGCGAAAACGTCCTCGCCGCCGGCGATTTCGATCAGTTCGGAGGCCCAGCGGATGCCGCTGATCAGCGGCTCGTCCCATTCCTCGAAATAGACGCGCGGCTTCTTGCCGGTGCGGGCCAGGCGTTCGGCGGCGATGGCCCGGGTTTGCTCGATCTCGGCTTCCAGCCCGGCGACGATTTCCTGCGCTTTGGCTTCGGCGCCGACCAGGCGGCCGACGGTTTCGATCATGCCGAGAATGTCCTCGACGCTGCGCATATTGAAGGCATAGACCGGGACGCCGGCCTTGATCAGGTCGCGCGAAATCTCGCTTTGCAGGTCGGAGAAGGTCAGCACCAGGTCGGGCCGGGTGGCGAGAATCTTGTCGATGTCACCGCTGGTGAAGGCGAAGACCTTGGGTTTTTCCTTGCGCGCTTGCGGCGGCCGTACCGTGTAGCCGGAAATGCCGACGATGCGGTCCTGCTCGCCGAGGGCGTAGAGCACCTCGACGGTTTCGGTGGTCAGGCAGACGATGCGTTGGGGCAGACGGGGCATGGGTTTCTACTTGGCGGGACGATGGCTTCTTGCGACATCGAGATGGGCGCAAAGTTTCTCGGCGCCGTCGAGAATGCGCGGCGTGTGGCGCTGCATGATGTCGGGGTTGATGTGGAACAGGTTGTCGCGCTTGACCGCCGTCATCCGCGTCCATTTGTCCCAGTCGTGCAGCCATTCCGGCTTGGCGTCGCCCATGCCGGTGGCGACGATGGCTTCCGGATCGGCTTCGAGTACCGCTTCGACGCTGACCGTCGGTGCCATCTGCTTGAGGTGGCCGAAGACGTTGTCGCCACCGCAGAGCAGGATCGCGTCGCTGATGATCTGCGGGCCGCCGACCGTCGTCAGTGGCGATTTCCAGATCTGGTAGAAGACGCGCACTTTCGGCTTGTTGGCATTGGCCGCGCGCAACCCTTCCAGACGCTTGCGGAAACGTTCGGCGGCGGCATTGGCGGCGCTCTCGGTACCGGCCAGCTGGCCCAGGCGGACGAGCTGGTCGGCGACGTTTTCCATCTTGTTCGGCTGCGAGACATGCACGGTCAGGCCGAGCGCCTTCAGTTTGCCGATCTGCGGCATGTTGTTGCCGCTTTCCCAGGCCAGTACGAGGTCGGGCTTCAGCGCGGCGACGGCTTCGAGGTCGATCCGCGAATAGCCGCCGACGCGCGTCACCTTCTTCGCTTCCGGCGGGTAGTCGCTGTAATCGACGGTGCCGACCAGCTTGTCGCCGGCGCCGGCGGCATAGAGGCTTTCGGCGATGTGCGGGGCGAGGGCGACGATACGTTTGGCCGGCGCCTTGAGGCGGACTTCCTGGCCGGTGTCGTCCTTGACCACGACATCGGCCTGGGCGGCGGGCAGCGTGGCGAGTCCGGCGGTCAACGCCGCCAGAAAACGAAAAACGGGCAGGGCGGGAGCGGTCTTGGTCATGCGGGTTTCCATCCGGCAAGGGCGGTGGCCAGGCGCTGCCAGCCGGCTTCATCGCCGGGCAGGCCGAAGCGGAGCAGCGGCTGCTGGTCGAAACGGCGGGTCAGGATGCCCTGGCGGGCCAGGGCTTCGTGCAGTTCGCTGGCCTGCGGCGAGCTCAGCGTCGCGAAGAGGGCGGTCGATTTGACCTCGCCGAGCGGCGCCAGCAACTGGTGCAGGCGTTGGCCGGCGGCCAGCAGTTGCTGCCGGGTGCCGGCCTGCCAGGCCTGATCCTGCAGCGCCAGTTTGGCCACTTCACGGGCCGGGCCGCTGATCGTCCATGGCCCCATCGCCTCCTGCATCCGGTTCAGCAGGTCGGGGGCGGCGAACAGGAAGCCGACGCGGGCGCCGGCCAGGCCGAAGAACTTGCCGAGCGAACGGAGCACGATCAGGTTCGGCGCTTCGTCGGTGCCAGCCAGCGGCGTCAGGCTGTCGGCCGGCGTCGGGTCGATGAAGGCTTCATCGACGATCAGCCAGCCGCCGCGCTTTTTCAGCTGTTGCGCAGCGTCCACCGCCAGTTCGCGCGGGTGGCGGTCGCCGGTCGGGTTGTTCGGGTTGCAGAGCAGCACGTAGGGCGTCGCCGCGGCCAGGGCGCGCGGCAGCATGGCGTTCTGCAGGAAACGCAGGCGGTGCCCGGCGCGTTGCCAGGCTTGCGGGTGCTCGCCGTAGATCGGCGAAATGCAGGCGACGACGGCGCGTGGCAACAGCGTCGGCAGCAACTGGATGGCGGCCTGCGAGCCGGCGACCGGCAGCAGGTTGGCGTTGCCGTAATAGGCGGCGGCGGCGCTTTCCAGGCCATCACCGCTTTCCGGCAGGCGATGCCAGACCTCGTTCGGCAAGGCCGGCACCGGCCAGGTGTGGGGATTGATGCCGGTGGACAGGTCCAGCCATCGGTCGAGCGGAATGTCGTAATGGGCTGCGGCCAGGCGCAGGCGTCCGCCATGCTCAAGCATGCAGGGCTCCGGAAATGATGAACAGGACGGCCAGCCACAGCCACAGGCTGCGGCGGACCAGGGTGATGGCGCGCTGCAGGTCGGCGGCGACCGGGGCCGGGCCGTCGCCGAGCGGCGGGCGGATTTCTTCGTGGCCGTGATAAATCGCGGCGCCGCCGCAGCGCACACCGAGGCTGCCGGCGCCAGCCGCCATCACCGGTCCGGCGTTCGGGCTGTCCCAGCCCGGCGCCTGGGTGCGCCAGCAGGCCAGCGCCGTCCGCGTCCGGCCGAGCAGGGCGTAAGTCAGGGCGGTCAGGCGGGCGGGAATGAAGTTCAGCGCGTCGTCGAAACGGGCGGCAAAACGGCCGAACAGGTTGTAGCGTTCGGTGCGGTAGCCCCACATCGCATCCAGCGTGTTGGCCAGCCGGAAGAGCAGGGCGCCCGGGCCGCCGAGCAGCGCGAACCAGAACAGCGTGCCGAAGATCGCGTCGTTGCCGTTTTCGAGCACCGATTCGACGCCGGCCTTGGCGACGCCGGACTCGTCGAGGCTCGATGTTTCACGGGAAACAATCCAGCCGACGCGCTGCCGGGCCTCGTCGAGACGGCCTTCCTGCAAGGGCCGGGCGATGGCTACGGCGTGTTCGCACAGGCTTTGCGCGCCGAGCGCGAAATAGAGCAGGACGACGTCGATGGCGAACGGCGCCAGCGGGTGCAACCAGACGGCGAGGCCGACCCAGGGGCCGACCGCGAGCAGCCAGGCGATGGCGCCGCCGGCCAGCGAACGGCGGTTGAGTTGGCGTTCGAGCCGTGCCGCCAGCTGGCCGAAACCGACCAGCGGGTGCCAGCGGCTGACTTCGCCGAGCAGGCGGTCGAGCAGTACGGCCGTCAGGGCGGCCAGCGGCATGGCAAAGGACTCGAAGGCCAGCGTCACTTCGGGAAAACCTGCTGGTGCTGGATGGCGGCCTGCATGGCGCCGAGGGCTGCGGTCAACGGGTCGTTTTGGGCCGAATCCGTGGCGCCCCATTGTTCGAAATAGACCAGGTCGTTGATCGGCAGGCGCGGCAGCCAGCCGGCCTGTTCCAGCTCCGGCTTGTCCTTGAAATGGCTGACGTAGCCGATGCACAGGTAGGCGACGGGCACGATGTGGTGGGGGATGCCGAGCGCGTCCTGCAGCGCCTTCTCATGGAAGATGCTGACCCAGCCGACGCCCAGCCCTTCGGCGCGGGCGGCCAGCCAGAGGTTCTGCACGGCGCAGACGCTGCTGTACAAATCCATGGTCGGCATATGGGTGCGGCCGATGACGACCGGGCCGGAACGCGTCCGGTCGCAGGTGATGCACAGGTTGAGCGGCGCTTCGAGGATGCCCTGCAGTTTCAGGCTGCTGTAGATCTCGCGTTTCTCGTCCGGGAACATCTGCGCTGCTTCGCGGTTGGCGGCGCTGAACACGCCATGCACGCGTTGCTTCACTTCATCAGAACGGACGAGCAGGAAATTCCACGGTTGCATGAAGCCGACCGAAGGCGCATGGTGGGCGGCCATCAGCACGCGGCTGAGCACCTCGTCGGGAACCGGCGTCGGCAGGAACTGGCCGCGCACGTCGCGACGGTTGAAAATGGCTTGATAGACCGCCGCCCGGTCGGCGTCGGAAAAAGGGTGCGCGCTGGGCGCGTTGTGGTTTTCCATGGATTCCCCTTCTGGAAACACGATGGCTGCCTGGCCGTGCAGCCTTGCCTTGTCTCCCGGCCGGTCTTCTGACTCGGATTCACCCGCTCGCCGCGCCTTCCCGGCTAAAACCAGTGGCCTGTTGCGTCGAGCGTCATCCTTACAGCGCTGGGCACGTGGCGGAATCGCACCGCCTTCCCGATTCTCCGCCCGGCGCGAACCGAACGGCACCCGGAGACACCTGCCCAAGCAATTTGGGCGGGGCCGATGCTAAGCGAGGCGGCGCAGCGAAGCAAGTGCCATAATTACAAGGTTTCCCCAACGTCAGGCTGTTCTTTTGCCGAGTCGGAAATCTTTGTGGGCACCGCTAGCGTCGCGCATATCGAACAGGCCACATGCGTGCATAGCCTCGGTAAGGCTGGCGCAGCCAGATGATTCGAGGTTGTAGCCGTTTTCACGCAGGTGGTTGCCGATTGCTGCAAGGCTCGTCCAGCCATCGATACCTTGACCTGTGGCCACCGCGGCCTTGAGGGCAGCTATATATTCGGTGCTCATTGGGCGCTTGGTTGGGCGGCAGAAGTGGGCGGTGCCGTTGCCTTGTTTGCGTTGCTTGAGCTCGAAGCTGCCACTTGTTTGTAGCAGCTTGATAAAGTTACTGGCGCCATGGCTGCGTGGGTCGAAATCACTGTGATTGGCGCGCAGATAGAGTGCGATTCGGGAAACCAAAGCCCAGCCATCCTCATCTGCGACGTTGGTGTAGGCGCGCAGCAACTGACTCTTGAGCTTAATATGCTCGGTTGCTGGGGATTTTCCCGTTGGTGGTCGAGACTTAATTTCGGGCGATATGTCGCCGTTGCGGCTCGAGGTGCTACCTAACGAGGATTGGGCTGATGTGGCGACCGGTACGGAGGCGGAAGCTGCTGGTGGAGCGGACTCCGGAGCGAAGCCCAGGTTTTCAACGTAGGTGTAGCGTTCACAGGCACTGACAAAGGCTTTGGGCGCATGTTTCCGGCCAAAGCCGACGACGCTGAGGCCGTCTTCGCGAATACGGGTGGCGAGCCGAGTGAAGTCGCCATCGCTGCTAACTAGGCAGAAGCCGTCTAGCCTTCGTCCATGTAACAGGTCCATGGCATCGATGATGAGAGCGCTGTCACTGGCATTCTTGCCAACCGAATTCTGGTATTGCTGAATCGGATGGATGCCGTGGTTGGCTAGCGTTTCACGCCATTTCGCCAAGTGTGGTGTCGTGAAGTCTCCATAAACCCGCCGCACAGATAGGCGGGCGTCACGGGTGATTTCCTCGATGATCGGGGCGATGATGTCCGGAGTATCGTTGTCGGCGTCGATTAGCAACGCAAAATTGGGTAAGTCGTGTTTCATGCGGGCGTTTCATGCGATCAGGATAGGCTGTTGCATTGTGCCTGATTTGTTCCTCATCGCTTGCGGCGATAATCGAGGTTTTTTCCCTTGAGAGTTGCCATGTCCTGCTTTTCCCTGATGGTGCAAGGCACCACCTCCGATGCCGGCAAATCGACGCTGGTCGCCGCCCTGTGCCGGATTTTCAAGCGCCGCGGCATCAATGTCGCGCCCTTCAAGCCGCAGAACATGGCCCTCAATTCGGCGGTCACCGTGGACGGCGGCGAGATCGGTCGCGCCCAGGCGCTGCAGGCGCTGGCCTGCGGCCTGCCGCCGCATACCGATTTCAACCCGGTGCTGTTGAAACCGACCACCGACAAGAAGGCGCAGGTCATCATCCACGGCAAGGTGGCGATCGACCTCGATGCCAAGGCCTATCACGAGTACAAGCCGCGGGCGATGGGCGCCGTGCTCGCTTCCTGGGAGCGCCTGACCGCCGCCTACGACTGCGTGCTGGTCGAAGGCGCCGGCTCGCCGGCCGAAATCAACCTGCGCGCCCGCGACATCGCCAACATGGGCTTCGCCGAGGCGGTCGATTGCCCGGTCATCATCGTCGCCGACATCGATCGCGGCGGCGTCTTCGCCCACCTGGTCGGCACGCTGGAACTGCTTTCGCCGTCCGAGCAGAACCGGGTCAAGGGCTTCGTCATCAACCGCTTCCGCGGCGACATCGGGCTGCTCGAATCCGGCCTGAGCTGGCTGGAAGAGCGCACCGGCAAGCCGGTGCTCGGCGTGCTGCCTTATTTACACGGCCTGATGCTCGATGCCGAGGACGCTATCGCGACCGCTGCGGTCGACGGCAAAAAAACGGCAAAATTGAAAGTGGTTGCCCCGGCCTATCCGCGCGTTTCCAACCACAACGACCTCGACCCGCTGCGCCTGCACCCGGAAGTCGATTTCCGCTGGATCGGCCCGGGCGAAACACCGCCCGCCGCCGACCTGATCGTGCTGCCCGGCTCGAAGGCGGTGCGCGCCGACATCGAATGGCTGCGCGCGCAGGGCTGGGAAACGGCGCTCAAGAAACACCTGCGCTACGGCGGCAAGGTGGTCGGCCTTTGCGGCGGCTACCAGATGCTCGGCGGCATGCTGCACGACCCGCTCGGCCTCGAAGGCCAGCCCGGCAGCACGCCGGGCCTTGGCGTGCTGGATGTCGACACGACGCTGGAAACGGAAAAGCAGCTGCGCAATGTCGCGGGTCATCTCGGCCTGCCCGGCTCGCCGGCGATGACCGGCTACGAGATCCACCTCGGCATCACGCGCGGCCCGGGCCTGGCCCAAGCGGCGGTGCAACTGACCGATGGGCGCAGCGACGGGGCCATTTCGGACGACAACCAGGTCTTTGCCACCTATTGCCACGGCCTGTTCGATCATCCCGATGCCTTGACCGCCTTGCTTGCCTGGGCCGGCATGACGGAGAGCGCCCAGGTCGATTTCGCCGCCCGCCGCGAGGCCGATCTCGACCGCCTGGCCGATTCGGTCGAAGCGGCGCTCGACTGGTCGAAGATGGCGACTTTCCTGCCGCTGGCCTAGCCGGGGCCGGCCGCCGGCACGTCGTCGTGGTGGATGCGCTTGAGCGCCACCTGGCGCTGGATTTCGCGGAAATCGTTTTCCCGGCCGTGCAGCGCGTACTGGCTGCGGATGGCGCTGAACACTTTTTTCGCATCCGGGCTGGCCATCAGGTGTTCGGCGTGGCGGTCGGCCAGGTCGTTGTCGGTGAGCGACAGCGCCGCCCGCATCACGTCGAGCCGGGTTGCCGGTTCGAGTTCGCTGGCCAGTAGCGCCGGACGCAGACCGGCAAAGCGCGGTTTGCCCTTGTCGACCGAACTGATCGCCAGCAGCGCGGCAAAGCTGGCCTGGCCGTCGAGACCGAGAACCATGATTTCGCTGTCGCGCAGGCCGACCAGGACCTTTTCGGCCGAAATCTTGTCGCCCTTGTCGATATGGCTACGGGCCAGGCTCAGCCGGTCTTCGGTGGTCACCGCGCCGGGCATGGTGTCGTTGGCGACGACATCGGCCAGCGCCGCCCGCGCCGTCTCCATATCGCCGTTCAAGGTCGCGGCCTCGGCCAGCAGGCGCTTGCGCAAGTAATTGCGTGGCGTTTTCTTGCTTACTTCGTCGAGTACCTTCTGCGCTTCGGCGTGCTCGCCCTGGGCCATGCAGATGTTGGCCTTGATGTCCGAGGCATCGAAGAAGTGCGGCGTGCCGGCGACGACGCGCTCGATTTCGTCGCGTGCCTCGGTCAGCCGGTTCTGCTTGTGCAGCGAGCGGGCGACGCCGGCCCGCGCCCAGGGGAATTCGTAATTGTCGAGAATGTTCCGGTAGCTGGCTTCGGCCGCTTCTGCATCGCCGCTGGCGAGCTGCACTTCGGCCTCCTGGCGGAGGATTTCGAAACGATAGGGCCGGCCGGCCTCGCTGTCGCGCTGCGCATTGAGGATGGCCAGCGCCCGGGCATATTCCTGCTGCCGTTTTTCCTTGTAATAGGCGGCGAAGAAATTCTTCTTGGCGACGATGCGTTCCAGCCGCAGCAGCAGCTTGTCCGGCGAAAAGGGCTTGATGATGTAGTCGTCGGGGACCAGTTCGACGGCGGAAACCACCTGTTCGTAGGCCTGTTCGCCGGTCACCATCATGAAGATGCATTCGTCCGGCAGCAGGTTGAAGCGGCGTAGTTCTTCCAGCAGTTGCTGGCCCGAGCGGCCTTCGCCGAGCACGTAGTCGCAGAGGATGATGTCCGGCGTGTTGTTGCGGATGCGGTAAATGGCGTCCTGATAGTTGGAGGCGAACTCGACGGCAAAGGCGCCGACCGTCTGCGCGATGGTGCGCAAGGCATCGCGGGCCAGCGGCTGGTCGTCGATGACGAGAAAGCGTTTCTGGCTGAAGTCGGCCATCAGGGCAGCCTCAGTTCGAAGCGGGCGCCGCCGAGGCTGGCCGAGTTATCCAGGCGCAGGCTGCCTTGCCGGCCCTGGCGGACATGCAGCAGAGCCAGGCGTTCGGCCACCGTCAGGCCAACCCCGGCGGCCGGTGGCAGGCTGGCGAAGCCGGGGCCATCATCCTCGACCGCCAGCACCAGGCCGTCACCGTCGCGGCGGGCGCTGAGGAGAACGGCACGGCGCGCAAAGCGGCCGGCGTTCTGCACGGCGTTGTTCAGCATGTCGCCGACCAGATCGCGATCAAGCGGCCATTCGTCGGCCAGCGGACAGTCCACCGTCAGTTCGATGTTTTGCCGGGCAAGATGGCTTTTCTGGGCGAGAGCGACTTCGGCACAGAGGTCGCTGACGATGACCGGGGTGACGGCCGGGGTCGCGCTATGGCGCAGCAAGCGGTAGGCCGCCAGCGTCCGCGACAGTCGGTCGGCCGCCGCTTCGATGGCATAGCGGGCTTCACCCAGTGAAATGCCGTGCTGGGCTTCGGTGGCGGCAATCAGCGATTCGGCGACGAACATCTGGTTCTTCGCGTCGTGAATGCCGGAAGCGAGAATATCGAGCAATTTGTCCAAAGCAGTCCCTCTCCAGTGACATCTGTCGTGTCTTTGCTGGCAAGCATACCTCCGCTGGCGCTAAAGCGGGATAGATCCGGCGCCTCAGGCCGAGGAGCGCAGCGTGTAGGCCAGGCAGAGGCGGAGCGGGATGGCGGCGGCAGTGAACAGGTCGGTCAGCTCGCCGGCCGTCATTACGGCCGGAGCAACGCTGACCCGGCCGTTGCCGGCTTCGAAGACCGGAGTTTCGAGCAGGGCCAAGCGGGCGGCTTCGAGTGTGGCGATCGTTGCTTCGTCAAGCTGGGTGCCGGCCAGCACGAGAAAGTGAATGACCGGGGCCGGGACGCGGATCAGCGGGGCGTCGCCGGGCAGGCGCGGCAGCGGCGAATTGCGCACCCGGGAGTCTTCCTCGATGCGCCAGGGCCAGATGAACAGGCCGGGGGCGTCGTCCGGCCGGCTGATCCGGACCGGCAGCGTGGCATGTTTCTCGATGACGTGAGACAAGGCAGTCAGGCGGGAGAAAAGGGGCATGGCGACCTCCTGAAAATGCCGGCTAGATTCTTCAGGTTAGCACAGGCCGGGTGCCTTGAGGGTCAGCGGCAGGCCGGCCGCGACCAGCGTCACCTGGTCGCAGACGGCAGCGACGTGCTGGTTGAGGCGGCCCTGCTCGTCGGCAAAGAGGCGCGACACCGGATGCATCGGCACGATGCCCCAGCCGACTTCATTGGAGACGAGAATGATGTGGCCGGGCAGTTGGGGGAGCAGGGCGATCAGTTCGCCTGTTTGCTGCGTGAACAGCGGGCAGTCGATGGCCTCGCCAGCCTCGGCCTGGCTTGCCGCGCGGCCGGCCAAGAGCAGGTTGGAGAGCCACAGGGTCAGGCAGTCGACCAGCAGGCAAGTGTCCGGCGCCGCCAATTCGCGCAGTTTGGCCGCTAGGTGCAGGGCCTCTTCGGCGCAGCCCCAGTCGGCCGGGCGGCGTGCGCGGTGATGGGCGATGCGCCGGGCCATTTCGCCGTCGCGCGCTTCGGCCGTCGCGAGGTAAATTACGCGCCGGCCGCTGGCCGCGGCCCGCTGTTCGGCGAGCAGGCTCTTGCCCGAACGGGCGCCGCCAAGGATCAGTTCTTTCATGGCCGGCACTTTAGGTGATTGCGCCCCCAACCGGCAAGCCGGATAATCCGGGCCGATTCGATAAAACGGAACACGGTGCAAATCCGTGGCGGGCCCGCCGCTGTAATCGGGGACGGATGTCGCGACAGACCACTGCCTATGGGGAAACAGACCCGGCGGGAAGGTGCGGCAGACGGCTGATCCGAGAGCCAGAAGACCTATCGTTTCAGTTTGGGCTGGAAGCCTGTGGACAGGGCTTCGCGGTAGCGTTTTTGCGAACGCCGCCGCGAGGCCCTTTTGCGTTTTCAAGGAAGAATCGGATGCATTCAAAATTTAATATCGTCGCCCCGGATCAGGGCCTCGCCGCCGCGTTGCAGCACAAGATCGACCAGAAGACCAAGCCGCTCGGCGCCCTTGGCCAGCTGGAGCAGGTCGCCAAAAAGCTCGGCCTGATCCAGCAGCGGCTCGATCCGCAGTTCGGCCAGCCGCACCTGCTGGTTTTCGCCGGCGATCACGGCGCGGCCAAGGCCGGCGTCTCGGCTTTTCCGCAGGACGTGACCTGGCAGATGGTCGAGAATTTCCTGGCCGGCGGCGCCGCGATCAACGTCTTCGCGCGCCAGGCCGACATGCACCTCGCCGTCATCGACGCCGGTGTGGCACATGATTTCGGCAAGCGCAGCGGCCTGATCAACGCCAAGGTGGCGCCGGGCACGGCCAATTATCTCGAACAGCCGGCGATGACCGTCGAGCAGTGCGCCACGGCCATCGAGCGCGGCGCCGAAATCAGCCGCAATCTGTTCGCCAATGGCTGCAATATCGTCGGTTTCGGTGAAATGGGCATCGGCAACACGGCCGCCGCGTCGCTGATTACCCACTGCCTGACCGGTGTCTCGTTGGCCGATTGTGTCGGCCGCGGCACCGGCCTCGACGATGCCGGCCTCGTCCGCAAGCAGGGCCTGCTCGAACAAGCACTCGGCCGCTATCGTGCCGCCGGCGGCAACAATGAGCCGCTGGCCGTGCTGGCCGAATTCGGCGGCTTCGAGATCGCGATGATGGTCGGCGCCATGCTGGCCGCGGCCGAAGCCAAGATGGTGCTGCTGATCGACGGCTTTATTGTCAGTTCGGCAGCGTTGACCGCAGCCACCCTGTTCCCGGCCTTGGCCGATTACTGCGTCTTCTGCCACCGCTCGGCCGAACCCGGCCATCAGGCCCAGTTGCGGGCGCTGCAGGCCGAGCCGCTGCTCGACCTCGGCCTGCGCCTCGGCGAAGGGACGGGCGCCGCGCTGGCCTATCCGCTGGTCCAGGCGGCGGCCAATTTCCTCAACGAGATGGCCAGCTTCGAGTCGGCCGGCGTTTCCGACAAGGCCTAGGGCGCATGCTGAAGCGCGAAGTCGAGTATTTCTTCGGTGCCGTCCGTTTCTTCACGCGGCTGCCGGTGCCCGGCTGGGTCGGGCATTCGGCCGAGGCGCTGAACCACTCGGCGCGCTACTTTCCCGCCGTCGGCCTGCTGGTCGGCGGCATCGGGGCGCTGGTCTATGGCGCGGCCGCCTTGCTCTGGCCGCCGGCGGTCGCCGTGCTGCTGTCGATGGCCGCCACCATCTACGCGACCGGGGCCTTCCACGAGGACGGGTTGTCGGACACCGTCGACGGCCTCGGTGGCGGTTGGGACAAGCTGCGCATCCTGGAGATCATGAAGGACTCGCGGGTCGGCAGTTATGGCGTCGTCGCCATGGTGCTCGCCCTGCTCGGCAAATTCACGCTGCTGGTGGCGCTCGACCCGGCGCTGGTGCCTTTTGCGCTACTGGCCGGCCATGCCGTGTCGCGCTTCTGCGCGACACTCTTGCTGGCAACGATGGACTACGTGCGTGAAGACCTGCTGGCCAAGGCCAAGCCGCTGGCCACCCGGCTGTCCACTGGCGCCCTGTTCTGCGCGCTGTTGTTCGTCGGGCTCGCCCTGGCCCTGCTGCCGCTCGCCAAGGCCGTCGCCGGCTGCCTGCTGGCGGGCTTGGCCACCTTCTGGCTGGCCGCCAAGTTCCGACGCTGGCTTGGTGGCTACACCGGCGATTGCCTGGGGGCGACGCAGCAAATCAGCGAAATCGCCTTCTACCTCGGCTTGCTCGCCCAGTTCGCTCATTAGCCGCCGTACCGGCCTAGTGTGGCGTATGCTCACGGGGATCAGTTGTCCTCGTTGTCGCCAGACTTGAACGAAAGGATCGGCCTGTGAATCCCGCAAAAATCAATGAACTCTTCGATCTGCTGCGGGCCGCCTGTGCCCGCCAGTTCGCCTTCAACCCGAAGCGGGTCACGGCGGGCATGCGCTACGTTGGCAAGGAAGGGCACGGCAAGGACATGGTGCATGTCTTTCGCGATGCCGGCACCCATTCGCAGATCGTGCTGCAGAGTACTTCGGCCATCCTGCGCGAAAAACACGGCGACAAGCCGCACTGGACCGAAGCGGAAAAAGCTCATTACCGCAGCAGCGATGCCGAAATCGAGGCCGAAATACGGGCCAAGGAGGCCGAGCTTGAATTCATCCGCCACAGCCCGCTGTATCTTGACCATCGCACCCAGTTGCTGGCGCACTACAAGGACTGGCCCGGTTACCAGGCCGGCGGGCCGAATCCGCGCGAGGCGGCGAGAGCCCTGATCGTCGCCCTCGGCGCAGCGCAGGATGCGCGCCTGGCCGCCTTTGCCGAGCATCTCGGTTCGTCGGACCCGGAGCATCTGGCGCATCTGCTGTTGGCGCCGTGCCATCTCGAACTGGAGGCCGTCCGGCAAACTACGGACGACTGATGGAAAAACCCGACGCTCCGTCCTGCGCCAAGAATCGCGAGCCGATCCTCGGCGTGTTGCGCGACCATTTCGCCGATTGCCGCGCGGTGCTGGAAATCGGCAGCGGAACCGGCCAGCACGCCATTTTCTTTGCCGGGCAGCTACCCCATCTGACCTGGCAGACTTCGGATTGTCCGGAAAACCTGCCGGGCATCGCCGTCTGGCTGGTCGATGCGGCACTGGCCAATACGCCGGCGCCGCTGGTCTTCAACGTGCTCGAGACCTGGCCCGAGCGCCGGGTCGATGCCGTGTTCAGCGCCAACACCTTGCACATCATGCCGTGGCCGGCCGTCGAACGCCTGTTCGCCCGCCTGCCGGAAATCCTGTCTGAGCAGGCCAAACTCGTCATCTATGGCCCCTTCAATTACGGTGGCGCCTTCACCAGCACGAGCAATGCGGCTTTTGATGCCTGGCTCAAGGAAAAGGCGGCGCATCAGGGTATCCGCGATTTCGAGGCGGTTGATGCACTGGCCGGTCAGGCCGGCTTGCGGTTGCTGGAAGACCGGGCGATGCCTTCGAACAACCGTTGTCTGGTCTGGCAGCGTACTGGCGCCTAGTGGCCCCGGCCGCTGTGGCAGAATTCAAGGCATTGATATAGCGGATGGGCTGCCTTGGAATTGTTGCGTCTCGCCGCGCTGTTTGCCATCACGGCGCTGGCCGAAATCATCGGCTGCTACCTGCCCTGGCTCGTCCTCAAGCAAGGCAAGCCGGCTTTCCTGCTGCTGCCCGCGGCGCTGGCGCTGGCTGCCTTCGCCTGGTTGCTGACCCTGCATCCGAGCGCGGCTGGCCGGACCTATGCCGCCTATGGCGGCATGTATATCGCCGTCGCCTTGCTCTGGCTGCGTTGGGTCGACGGCATCGCCCTGACGCGCTGGGATCTGGCCGGGGCCGCCATTGCGCTGGTCGGCATGGCGGTGATCGCGCTGCAACCGGCGACAGCTTGAACGCCGCGCTCTGTCTGATGATCGAACCCTCGAACCATTACCGAAAGCATCACCAACATGCGTGAATTCCTGCTTCTGCTGCATCTCGCCGGTGTCATCGTCTGGCTGGGCGGTATGTTTTTCGCCCATTTCTGCCTGCGCCCGGTTGCCGCCGGGCAGTTGCCGCCGCCGCAGCGCCTGCAACTGTTGGCGGCGGTGCTCGGGCGCTTCTTCGTGGCGGTCGCCGTGGCCATCGCCGCCATCCTGCTTTCCGGGTTTGCCCGTCTGGCGCATACGGGCTTTGCTCAGGCGCCGCTGCACTGGCATCTGATGGCCGGGCTCGGTCTGCTGATGACGGCGATCTTCGCGCTGATCGTCGTCCGCCATTACCCGCGCCTGCGGGCCGGCGTCGCCGCCGGCGACTGGCCGGCGGCCGGCAGTGCGATGAACGGCATTCGCCAGTGGGTGGCGACCAATCTGGCGCTCGGCGGGCTGACCTTGCTCGTCGCCACGCTGGGCAGCCGGTTCGCCGCATGATCCTGCACCTGATCCGGCACCCGAAGCCGGTGGTCGAGCCGGGCATTTGCTACGGTCGACTCGATATTGCGGCCGAAAATGCTGCTGCCGTTGCGGAGAGTTTGCTCAGCGAATTGCCGGCCGGGCTGCCGGTGTGGAGCAGCCCGCTGCGGCGCTGTCGGGAACTGGCTGAGCTGCTGCACCCGCAGCCTCGGCTCGACGAGCGGCTGGCCGAAATGAATTTCGGCCAGTGGGAAGGTCGACCGTGGGATGCCATTCCACGCGCCGAACTCGATGCCTGGGCGGCGAATGTCGCCGCATATGCCCCGCCGGGCGGCGAGTCGCCGCTCGCTCTGCAGCAGCGGGCACTCGATTTCGTCGCCGGGCTGGCCGTGCCGGAAGCGGTGATCGTCACCCATGCCGGCGTGATCCGGACCTTGTTTGCCCATTGGCAGGGCTTGCCGCCGGGCAAATGGACGGAACTGGTCTTTGCCTATGGTTCGCGGACGCGGGTGCTGCTGCCCGGCTAATCCGACAACGGCTAGAATGCCGGCCATGGAAACCTTCAATCCCCTGCGTGATGCGGTGCCGCTTGGCGAAATCAAGCGGGCGCTGGTCATCAAGTTGCGCCACCACGGCGATGTGCTGGTCAGTTCGCCGGTCTTTTCGGTGCTCAAGGCGCAGGCGCCGCAGGTCGAAATCGACGCGCTGGTCTATGCCGATACGGCCGAGATGCTGACCCTGCATCCGGCCATCGCCCAGGTCCATACGATCGACCGCAAGTGGAAGCAGCTCGGCACAGTCGGCCAGGTCAAGGCCGAACTGGCGCTCTACAACACGCTGAAGGCGCGCGGTTACGACCTGATCATCCATCTCACCGAGCACTGGCGCGGCGCCTGGCTGTGCCGGCTACTCCAGCCGCGCTGGTCGGTCGGGCCGGTTGTCAAAGGGCGCAGCAAGCGCTGGAAACAGAGCTTTACCCACCTCCAGTCGGCGCCGGGCAATGCCTTGCGCCACATGGCCGAAGCCAACCTGGATTCGTTGCGCCGGATCGGCATTCAGCCTGGCCCGGACGAACGGCGCCTGACGCTGGTCCCGGGGGCGGCGGCCGAGGCGGTGGTGGCCCGGCATCTGCAAGGCTTCGGGCTTCAGGGCGGCGATTTCATTCACATCCATCCGGCCTCGCGCTGGTTCTTTAAATGCTGGCCGGTGGACTCGATGGCGGCGCTGGTTGCCCGGCTGCAGGGCGAAGGCCACGCCGTGGTGCTGACCGCGGCGCCGAGCCGGGACGAGCAGGCGATGTTGGAGGCGATCCAGGCCCGGCTGGCGACGCCGGCCTTCAGCCTGTCCGGCCAGTTGTCGCTGAAGGAGTTGGCGGCGCTGACCCAGGCCGCGAAGCTGTTCATCGGCGTCGATTCGGCGCCGATGCATATCGCGGCAGCCGTCGGCACGCCGACCGTGGCACTGTTCGGGCCGTCCGGCGACAAGCAGTGGGGGCCGTGGGGCGTGCCTTTCCGCGTCGTTGCCAGCACCCGGCATCCGTGCCGGCCGTGTGGCATCGACGGCTGTGGCGGCGGCAAGGTCAGCGACTGCCTGACTTCGTTGAGCGTTGAAGATGTGCTGGCCGCGGCGCACGAACTGCTCGCGCCGTGAAGATCGCCATCGTTCGCCAGCGCTACAACCCGTTCGGCGGTGCCGAGCGTTTCGTCGAGCGGGCACTCGGCGCGCTGGCCGGCGAAGGGGCCGAAGTCTCGCTGATTACCCGCAACTGGGATGGCGCGCCGCGCGAAGGCTTTCGGCAGATTACCTGCGATCCGCCGTATTCCCGGCTGTTCGGCGGCCGGGCGGCGCGCGACCGCAGTTTTGCCGCGGCGGCCCAGCGTGAAATGGCGCGCGGCGGTTTCGACATCACCCAGTCGCACGAACGCATTCCCGGCTGCATGATCTTTCGCGCCGGCGACGGCGTGCATGCCGCCTGGCTGGCCCATCGGGCCCGCGTCCTGAGTCCGCTGCAACGGCTGAGCCAGCGCTGGTCGGCCTATCACCGTTATGTGGTCAATGCGGAAAAGGCGATGTTCGAACACCCGGCGCTGCAGGCGGTGATCTGCAATTCGCAGATGGTTGCCGATGAAATTGCCCATTTTTACGGGGTCGACCGCAGCAAATTGCCGGTGATCTACAACGGCGTCGATACCACGGCTTTTCACCCCGGCCTGGCCGACGAGTTCCGTACCGTCACGCGGGCGACGTTGAATATTCCGGCCGCCGCCCCGGTCCTGCTCTTCGTCGGCAGCGGTTTCGAACGCAAGGGCGTACCGCAACTGCTGCGCGCCGCGGCGCGGATGGAGCGGAGCGATGCGCAGATCGTCATCATCGGAGCTGACCGCAAGCTGAAGGCGATGCGGGCGCTGGCCGAAGGACTCGGTTTGGGCCCGCGCGTCCATTTCGCCGGGCCGCTCAAGGATGTCCGCCCCTGGTACGGCGCGGCCGACGGTTTCGTGCTGCCGACCCTCTACGACCCGTGCCCGAACGCGGCGCTGGAGGCGCTAGCCTGCGGCCTGCCGATCATTACCTCGACGACCTGCGGCGCTCAGGAGTGGGTGCAGCCCGGGCTCAATGGCTGGGTGGTCGATGCGGTCAATGAAGCGGCCTTGTCGCTGCGTCTCGATGACCTGGCCGAGTTGGCCGGCAATGTAGAGGCCCGGGCGGCGGCGCGGGCCAGCGTCGAGGCGCTGACCTTGCCGGCGATGGCCGACCGCCTGCTCGCCCTCTACCGTTCGCTCGGTCCGGCCTGGGTCGGGCAGCAGGTATAATTCCGGGTTCCACTTTTTGTTTCAGGGATTTTCATGGCCAGTGACATGACCAGTCGCGAGCTTTATCTCAGACTGCTGACCTATGTCCGTCCGTACTGGAAGGTCTTTGCTGCAGCGTTGGCGGCAATGGGGCTGTCGTCGTTGGCCGAGCCGGTTTTCCCTGCGATGATGAAAAAGCTGCTCGATGACGGTTTTTCGACGGCGGCTGGGCCGTGGGACTGGCTGCTTTATCCGCTGGCCATCATGGGTATTTTCCTGGTCCGTGCCATATTCGGATTTGTCGGTGAATACTCGATGAGTTGGGTCTCGAACAATGTCATCACCGAACTGCGCCAGGCGATGTTCGCTCGCATGGTCCGCCTGCCGACCCGCTACTACAGCGACAACCTGTCCGGCCGACTGATGTCGCGCATCGCCTACGACGTGACCGGCGTCGCCGGTGCGGCGACCAACGCGCTGACTTCGCTGATCAAGGATTCGCTGGCCATTGTCGGCTTGATGGCCTGGCTGCTCTACTTGAACTGGCAGCTGACGCTGATTACCTTGTCGGTAGTGCCTTTCATCGCTGTCGTCGTCCGTACCTTCAGCAAGCGTCTACGGGGTGTTGCCAAGGGGCAGCAGGAGTCGATGGGCAAGATCACCCAAGTGCTGCAGGAAACCATTGAAGGCCACAAAGTGGTCAAGATTTTCGGTGGTCAGACCTATGAGGAAGCGCGTTTCTACAAGTCGGTGCGCGAGCAACGTAGATTGGCCATGCGGGCGACCATGGCGACTTCGGCGCAAAGCCCGATCGTCCAGTTCTTCGCCGCTTCCGGCGTCGCGATCATCATGGGCGTCGCGCTGAAGCAGGCGGCAGGCGATCAAACGACGGTGGGCAGCTTCGTTTCCTTCATTACCGCGATGCTGATGATCCTGCCGCCGCTGCGCCGCATTACCGACGTCAATGCGCCGATCCAGCGCGGCCTGGCCGCGGCCGAAAGCGTCTTCTCGCTAATCGACGAAGCGGCCGAGGAAGACAAGGGCCAGGAAGACCTCGGTCGAGCCCAAGGCCTGGTCGAATTCGACAATGTCAGCTTCACCTATCCCGGTGCCGATCGTCCGGCGCTGGCCGGCGTTTCGCTGACCATTCGCCCTGGCGAATCGGTCGCCCTGGTCGGTCCTTCGGGCAGCGGCAAGACGACGGCGGCCAACCTGCTGCCCCGTTTCTACGCCATCGACGGCGGCGAAATCCGCGTCGACGGCCATGCTTTGCCGAATATCAAATTGAACAGCCTGCGCGACAACATCGCGTTGGTCAGCCAGGATGTCGTGCTGTTCAACGACACCATCGGCGCCAACATCGCCTACGGCGGCAAGAGCACGGCGACCGCCGAGGAAATCCGCGCCGCCGCCAAGGCCGCGCATGCGCTGGAATTCATCGATGCGCTGCCGGAAGGCTTCGATACGATGATCGGCGAAAACGGCGTCAAGCTGTCCGGCGGCCAGCGTCAGCGTCTGGCGATCGCCCGCGCCATCCTGAAGGATGCGCCGATCCTGATTCTCGACGAGGCGACCTCGGCCCTCGATACCGAATCCGAACGCCACGTCCAGGCGGCGCTCGACGAACTGATGCGCGGCCGCAGCACGCTGGTCATCGCCCATCGCCTGTCCACCGTCGAACGGGCCGACCGCATCGTCGCGCTGGCCCACGGCCACAAGCAGGAAGAGGGCTCGCACGCCGAACTGCTCGCCCATGACGGCCTCTATGCCCGCCTCTACCGGATGCAGAAGGCCGAAGAGGCGGCCGCCTGATGCGCATCCTGCACACGGAGTCCTCGACGGGCTGGGGCGGCCAGGAAAACCGCACGATGAACGAACTGGTCACCATGCGTGAGCGGGGGCATGAACTGGCCGTGCTCAGCCGGCCCGGGGCACGCATCATCGAACGGGCCAAGGAACTGGGCTTCCCGACCTTTGCGGTCGACATGCGCGGCGCCATCGATTTCCCGAATGTCCTGCGCTTGCGCAGCGCCATCAAGCGTTTTGGGGCCGACATCGTCAATACGCACAGCGGTCGCGACACGCAACTGGCCGGCCTGGCGGCCCGCACGCTGTTCAACCGGCCGCGCATCGTCCGTACCCGCCATCTGGCGCTGCCGATCACCTCGAAATTTACCTACAGCGTGCTGCCGGATCATGTCGTCACCGTCAGCAAATATGTCGAGAACTATCTGGTCGAGGCCGGCGTGCCGCGCCCGGGCATCACGACCATCCCGACCGGCGTCGATTTTGCCCGCTACGACCGCTCGACCGTCGCCGGCAACCTGCGCCAGGAGTTGGGCTTGGCGGCCGATACGCTGCTCGTCGGCACCGTCGCCATCCTGCGTGCCAAGAAGGGCCACGCCGAGATTCTCGACGCGGCACCCGAGGTGCTGAAGCGCTTTCCCAAGGCGCATTTCGTCTTTGCCGGTGACGGCCCGCAGACCGCCAACCTGCAGGCGCGCATCGCTGCCGACGGGCTGGATGGGCGCATTCATCTGCTCGGCCTGCGCCGCGACGTGACCAACGTGCTGGCTTCGCTCGACGTCTTCGTGCTGCCGACGCATCAGGAAGCGCTCGGTACCGCCTTCATCGAAGCCGGGGCGATGGGGCTGCCGGCGGTGGCTTCCAATGTCGACGGTGTGCCGGAAGTCATCATCGACGGCCAGACCGGCTTGCTGGTGCCGGCCCAGGACGGCAGGGCGCTGATCGAACCGATCTGCCGCCTGCTTGGCGATCCGATTTTCCGTCGCAGCATGGGTGCCAACGCGACCGAGTTCGTCCATCGCAAGTTCGCCCGCGAAACGATGGCCGAAGGCATGGAGCGCTTGTACGAGCGCCTGCTGGAGGCACGGTGAGCCTCGGGCAGCCCTTGCCCGTGCTGATGTACCATCATGTCAGCCCGAAACCCGGGCTGGTTACCTGTTCGCCGGAAAACTTTCGGGCGCAGATGCAATGGCTGGCAAAAAACGGCTGGCGGACGCTGTCCACCACCGGCTTCACCGAGGCATTGGCCAGCGGTCGGGTGCCGCAGAAAAGTGTGCTCGTCACCTTCGACGACGGCTATCTCGACAACTGGGTCTATGCCCACCCGGTGCTGCAGGAGTTCGGCCAGCGGGCGACGATTTTTCTGATCACCGGCTGGATCGGCGACGGCGCGCCGCGCCCGTATTCGGGTCAGCCCGGCACGCCGGACATCCCGACCCATAAGCAGGCGATGGCCGCCGCCGCCGACGGCAAGCTCGATACCGCCTTCCTGCGCTGGTCCGAAGTCGAGGCGATGCGGGCGGCCGGTACCTTCGATTTTCACTCGCACACCCATACTCACGCGCGCTGGGATCGGCAAATTGTGGCTCAGGCCGAACGCGATGCGGCGCTGGCCGAAGACCTGGCCGTTTCACGTGAAACGCTGGCCGCCCGGCTCGGCGAAGCCAGCCCGCATCTGTGCTGGCCGCAGGGCTATTTCGACAGTAATTACCAGCGCGTCGCCCGGGACGCTGGTTTCACGCACCTGTACACCACCGAACATGGCGTCGTCCGCGCCGACGTCGACCTGGCCCGCATTCCGCGCCTGGTCGCCAAGGACAAGCCGGCGGCTTGGTTCGGCCGACGGATGGGCATCTACGGCCGGCCGCTGCTGTCGGCCCTCTACCTCGGCCTGAAGTCGGGCAAGAAGGGGCATTGAGATGCGGCTGCGCCTGAGGGAACCGCTGCTATACCGCTGGCTGAAGATCAAGCGGGCGCTGGACAAACGCCCGCGCCCGGTCGGCGAACTGGGCAGTCCGGCCATCCGCCGCATCCTCGCCATTTCCTGCACGGCGCTCGGCGATACGCTGCTGTCCACGCCCGGCCTGCGCGCGTTGCGCCAGACTTATCCGCAGGCCCACATCACGCTGCTCGTCCATCCCGCGTTGCAGGCCCTGTTCGCCGGGCTGGACGGGGTCGATGAACTGCTGCCCTACGATGGAAAATGGCGCGGTTTCGCCCGTACGGCAAAGGCCCTGAAGGGCTACGACCTCGCCGCCATCTTCCATGGCAACGAGCCGCAGGCGACGCCGTTGGCCTATCTCTCCGGTGCCCGCTACGTCTTCAAGCTGCCCAACAACAACCGCTGGAACTTCCTGCTCAGCAACCGCACGCCGGTGCTGGGCTGGGACGATCTCGGCCACGGCATCGAGCAGCGGCTGGCGGTGGCCAGGCTGGCCGGTGCGCTCGGCGATTTTTCGCCGCGCATGACGGTACCGCTGCATGCCGCCGGCGCCGAGGCATTGGACAAGGCGCTGGCCGAACGGGGCTGGCAGCAGGCGAACATCGTCACCTTCCAGCCCGGCGCCTCGACGATGAGCCGGCGTTGGCCGCGTTCGCGCTTCATCGCGGCGGCGGCGCAACTGGCGCAACGCTGGCCGGAACTGCGCTTCGTCGTCACCGGTTCGCCGGCCGAAGCGGCGCTCTGCCAGGAAGTCGCGGCCGGTATCGAGGCCGCCGCACCACTGGCCGGCGGCACGCGGGCCTGGGCCTCGGCCGGGCAATTGCCGCTGATCGCCTTGCCGGCCTTGCTCAAACGGGCCAGCCTGCTGGTCACCGGCGATACCGGGCCGATGCATCTGGCGGTTACTGTCGAGACGCCGGTCGTCGCGCTGTTTGCCGTCTCCGACCCGGCCCGTTCCGGTCCCGGCTACGATCTGGAGCAGCATGTCGTGATCCGCAAATGGCGGACCTGCGATCCCTGTTATTCCAAGAACTGCCCCTACGCTGAGCCGATCTGCATGGACAACATCGCGGTCGACGAAGTGATTGCTGCGGTAAACAGCATTTTGAGCCGGAAAACCGCATGAGCCAGCCGAAACGCATCCTGCTGCTCGATACCGGCAACGAGTGGGGCGGCGGCACCAACAGCATGCTCGAACTGCTCAAGCGCCTTGATCGCCAACGCTTTGCCGTGACTTGCTGTTTCTACAAGGATTACCGCAAGGGCAGGGATGGCCGGCTGTTGTCCGAGGAATTGGCCGAGATCGGTATCCCGCTGCTTTTGCTACCGACCGGCAAACAGCCGCTGTGGGCGAAGCTGGCCAAAGAGCTGGCGCGCGGCATTTTGTCGTGGTCGGCCCGACTCAAGAAGCGGGCCGTGCTGGCCATCGAAATGCAGTGGCGGATCAAGCCGCGCGTCGCCGCGCTGCGCACGCTGCTCGAAGAGGGCGGTTTCGACCTGCTCTACATGAACAACCAGCCGTCCTCGAATCTGGAAGGCTATCTGGCCGGCGAGGCGGCGGGCCTGCCGGTCGTTCAGCACTGCCGCATCGAGCCGACGCTGCAACTGGGCGAGGCGGCCATCGTCAATCGCGTCGCGACCCGCATCATCTGCGTCTCGCAAGGCGTCGCCGACGTCCTCGCCGCCCAGCATGTCGCCGAGCACCGGCTGCGTGTCGTCCATAACGCGATCGACTGTCGGGTCGCACTGCCGGCGCCGATCAAGTTGCCGCCGACAACGCAGCGCCTGGTCATCGGTACGGTCGGGCAACTGACCGCGCGCAAGGGCGTGCAGCATTTGCTGCAGGCACTGGCCAGCCTGAAAGGCGAGGGGCTGCTCGTCAGTTGCCTGATCCTCGGCGAAGGACCGCAGCGGGCCGAACTGGAAGCCACGGCCCAGCGTCTTGGCTTGGGCGAGCTGGTCGGCTTTGTCGGTTTCCAGCCGGTGCCGCTGGCCTGGGTGCAGGCGATGGATGTCTGTGTCCTGTGTTCGAGCAAGGAAGGCCTGCCGCGCGTCGTGCTCGAAGCCATGCTGGCCGGTAAGCCGGTGGTCGGTTCCGATGTCACTGGCACGCGCGAATTGATCGTTAATGAAGAAACCGGTCTGCTCTACGCCTACGCTGACGTGCCGGCGCTGACCGCCGCACTGCGCCGCCTGCTCGGCGATCCGCTGTTGCGGCGGGCGATGGGCGAGGCCGGTCGGCGTCGCGTCGAGGCCGGTTTTTCGATCGACGCCTACGTCAATGGCGTGGCCCAGGTGCTGGCCGAGGCGGCCGCGTGATCTACCTGCTGCTGACCTGGCTGGCCGCCCCCCTACTCTGGTGGCGTGCCGCACGCCGTCATCCGGGCGAGAGCAGCCGTATCCTGGTCATCCAGACCGCCAAGATCGGCGATTTCGTGGCGACGACCCCGGTTTTTCGTGCCTTGCGCAATCGCCTGCCGCAGGTCGAGATCGTTGCCCTGCTGCACCCGGTCAATGTGCCGCTGGCCGAGGGTCTGGACAGTATCGACCGGATCATCGCTTTGCCGAAACCGGGTTTCAAGGGCTGGGCCGGCAAGCGCTGGCTGCTCGACCAACTGGCCGAAGGCTACGACGGTGTGCTCGTCCTCAGCCCCAATCTGACGACCTTGCTCGCCCCCTTCTGGGCCGGTGTGCCGCAACGTGTTTCGGTGCTGGCTGACCGCCGCCAGGGCAGCGCCCGCCTGGCCTGGCCGTTCCTGACGCATGGCGAGGCGCATGTCAGCGGCCGCCTGTTCCGTGAAACGGCCTTGCGTGCCCTGGCCGGCTTCGGGGTCAGCATCGATGCCGGCTTGCTTGCCTTGGTCAATGAAATCCCCCGTACCGCCAGCGGCGAGATGAAGGCACAGGTGCTGCTCGGCACCGCGCCGCGACCGCTGGTCGGTCTCGGCCTCGGCGCCGGCAATCGGATGAAAGCGCTGGCACCCGAGCAATTGCAGGCCTTGGCGCTCGGCCTTGCCGAGCGGACGGCGGCGACCCTGGTCCTGATCGGCACCGTCGAGGACAGCTTGGCCGCGACCGAAGTGCTCGCCGCATTGCCGGCCGGTCGGGCGATCGATAGCACCGGGCAATGCAGCCTGGCCGAACTGCCGGCGCTGCTCGGCGAACTGGATTGCTTTGTCGGCGTCGATTCCGGCGCCACCTACATGGCCGATGCGCTGGGTGTGCCGGTCGTCGATTTCATGGGCCCGGCCGATGCCGACGACCAGCGACCGATCGGGTCGCAGGCCGTGGTCATCCGCAGCGCCGAGCCTTGCGCCCCCTGTTCGCACGCCTTTGATGCGCCGTACCGCTGCCATCTGGGGACGCGGGCTTGCATCAGTCATGCACCGGTGGATAAATTGATTGGCATAGTCTCGAACATACTAACTTCGAAGTTGGCCGCGGAAAAATGAAAGCTTTTGTACTGAATCTTGAGCGACACACCGAGCGTCGCGACGCTATTGAACAGCAGTTGAAGACTCGCGAAATTGAATTTGAAATCCTGAGTGCGGTGGATGGACAGTGCTTATCTGCAGATACCCTTGATTCTGTCTATTCTCCTTCGAAGACACAGGCCTTTCTCGGCCGACAATTAACAAAGGGGGAAATTGGGTGTGTGATGAGCCACTGCATGGCTCTACGTCGGGTGGTGTCCGATAATTTATCGGCAGCCCTGATTCTTGAGGATGATGCATTTATTAGCCCTATGGTAAAAAATATCATCGATTCTCTCGATGGTTCCATTTTGTCGGGGGATTATGATGTTTGTCTGCTGACTCATGTTGCCAAATACTCCGAGTGGAGTTCAAGGCAGATTTCGGGAACAGAAAGCTTTCTGGTTCCTGTGGTTGATGCGTATTTGGGTTCGGGTTATGTCGTGACCAATCGTGGAGCAAGGCGAGTAATCGACTATTTCTCGACGATTTATCATCCATTCGATTACTGGAATACATTCCGGCGAAAACGTGTGATTGAAGTCAAGGCAATTGTGCCTTATGTGATCGGACAATCTGAGCTGAGTACTATCTCAGAACTCGACGAGGAGCGGCGGCGTATTTCGGCTGGTGTATCTTTCGGGCTAATTGAGAGTCTGAAGCGCGTTGTGCGGCGGGTGATATACGAAAAATTTATATATCAAATAGTTAAGCCGATACTGAGAATTCGTCGCCAACCCAAAGGGGGGCTTGAGAAAAAATTCGATGTATCTCAGGGCAGAAAGCTCAAAGCAGAGTAGTTCAGATAACTTTCAATTGCTTAAAACAAAAAATATTATCGGGAAAGCATGGCGCCTGTGAATCCAAAAATTGTCATTATCAATTTGCTGCGCTCTAAGGAGAGACGAGAACGGGTCATCAAGCATCTGGAGACGCTAGGTCTGATGGGTGAAGTGTTTTCGGCAATTGATGGACGGCAACTGCCAGAAGATGAGATAGCTGCTGTTTATAATGCAGAAAGAGCCAAAACAACCGAGTGGGGTGAGTTGACGCGGGGTGAGATTGGTTGTGCTCTCAGCCATCGGGCTATTTGGCAAAAGTTGATCGATTCGCATGATGCGGGCTGGCTGATTATTGAAGATGACGCTGTTCTGCCTACAGATCTGCCCATCTGGCTGCAACGATTGTCTGAGCTGGCGAGAAATGGTGATGTCATCCCGTTAGTTAAGACCAGCCCGACGCCGTATTTTTTTAGAAAAGTAAAACTGGACTCCCGCTGGCTGGTTTATCCCAATCAGTCGTTTATCGCTGCTACCGCCTATTACATAACCCCTCTCGCTGCTCGTCGCTTGCTCGAGGCGTCGACGCCAATCTGGTTCCCTATCGATTGCTGGTACAGTACGCCGGGTTTCAAGGGAGTTACCCCTGTGCGGGCTGTTTGGCCAGAAGCGGTTGGCGTGCTCGATGAAAGTGTTGAGGCATCAACCATCGGGTTTCGTGAGGCTCACGACCTGAGTAGAAGAAAAGCCCCCGTGCAAAGAGGTTATTTACGCCAGCAATACGGAAGATTTCGACGCTATATTAAGAATCGCTTTATCGTTAAGCCGGTTCGTTTCGACTGATCGAGGCACAATGAATCGCTTGCTTGCCCGAGTGCGCCATAGGCTGCCTCTATTAACGGAAATATCTCTTCTGCTCTTTCTGTTCGGCCTCTTTTTTCCGGTCAAGGCTGCACAATCTGTCGGCTGGGCAGGATTATGTCTCACCGGTCTCCTATCGCTAAGTAACAGGTCTCTGACGAGTCGGGACCGGTCTTGGGTAGTTGCATGTCTATTGATGCTGGCGTCGGGATGGTGGGGGATGCAAGTGGCATCTGATCCTAAAGGGAGCTGGACTGCATTCTGGAGTTACCAAATGATAGGGAAGGGGTTTTTCGGTGCTCTGGCCCTGTCGTCGACCCGCTTTTCTGCCGAGCAAATTCGGCGTTTGCTTATTTTTCTATTGCTGATGCTGGTGGCCAGAAATATCGCAATGGTTATTTATGGTTATCAGCATCCAGTATTTCTTGGCGGCACGGAGTATGCCGTTGAAGAATTTTTGCTCGGCTACCGCAGACAAGGTGATCATTTGCTGGTGTTGTTCCCATTTATTCTTGCCGCTGCGTTCGTATGGGAAAAATACAAAAATGTGGTGTTGAGCCTGATGTGCGTGGAAATTCTATTGCTTGCCTCAACTGGGTGGCGCGGTGCCTGGATGGGGTTCGCAGGAGGGTGTCTAATGCTTCTCGTGATGTTTAGAGCATGGGGTATGCTCGTGGTGCTTGCGATCGGGAGTATTGCTGTCGCTGTTATCGGTCTTGCTGCATCATCGACGAATATCGTGGCGATGGCGATCAGCAGAGGCTTTGGTGACTCGAATCGCGTGAACATGGTGTGGAAGCCGGTGCTTGACATGTTGGCACAGTCGAATTGGCAAGGGTACGGCTTTGGCCAGTCACGCTATCTCGAATTGATCTCCACCTATTCGGCGGTTCACCCTGAGAGGGCTATCCCGGTTTTAGGCGATGCGCACAATATGATTCTAAATTTCGCGATGGCGGCTGGATGGTTGGGGGCTTTCGCATTTGTCGTCACACTTGTTTGCGGCATGGTGCTATGCCTCCTGCGCCTTCGTGATAAGACCGTGTTTCCGGAACAAACGATCTTGCTTGCGGGTACAGCTGCCGCCTGGTTGGCGACCTATGGTCTGCTTGGGCTGACTGATCAGCCCCATTACAACAATCTGGCGGTGCTCGCAGTACTGACTTCGGTGGCCTTGGCCAGTAGCCGAACGGAGTTGCGCAGATGAGGAGAATGTTTGTAGTAATACGCGACAAGCTGGGAGATTCAGTTATCGCCTTCCAGGCGCTCTCGGCCTATCGTATGGCTCATCCAGAGGATGACATCACGCTGATGGTGCATGAACATTACATGCCCTTGTTCGTTGGGGAAAGGGGATATCGTTTCGTGCCATACCATTCGTCACTGCGGGCCTTCGCGTGGGTGTTGTGGCAACGGATTACCTTCCGCCGATTTGATGTTGTCTTGGTTCTGCGAGGTTCGGGGAGTAAGGTTGCTTGGATGGCACGCCTGTTGTCAGCGAAATTGCGGATTCATGCACTGAATCGCTATCCGGAGATTTTTCCGGATACGCCCACGGATCCCGGTCCGGCGCTGACATCTCATGAAACCCATATCGAAGCAGCTATGCGTTCCTTGCGCTCCTTGGATCCTGAGCTAGCTTATCCAAAGTACTTGCGTCTTCATGGCCTCGATGCCTATCGGCGGCCGGCGGAGGCTGTGGTCATCTGTCCGGTATCGGACGAATTGCGCCGCACTCTTTCTCGTGATGACGTGATCAGGCTCTTGCCAGTTATCCGGATTCGTCATCCAGGAAAAAAAATATGGATTCTTGTTCGTCAAAGTGGTGATGAGGGTTTTGTCGCAGGTGATTTTGAAGGGGCAGAGGTCCGCGCATTTGAGTCGATCATTCCGCTGTTGAAGATTTTTGGCCTTGCTGCTGCTTATTACGGCGTTGATACCGGGCTCTATCATGTGGCTGCGGCAATGGGGATTCCTGCAGTTGTCTTCTTTGGCCCGAGTCAGCCGTACAAGGTCGTTCTGCCTGGGCAGATGACGGAGTCTGTCCGACTGGGGGCGCTTGGTGAGAGTCATTGCGATAACAAAGAATGCACAACACCCGCCTGCATTCATAAGGTGATTGCCGACTGGTCTGCAACTCCATCGGAGAATGTGTTTCCGGAGCGATGTCCCCTATCACCTGATTTACGGGATATCGTATAAGAGTATTGGATATGAAAATCCTCATCATCCGCCGCGACAACATTGGTGACCTGATCTGTACGACGCCCTTGTTCGAGTCCATCCGCCGGCAATATCCGCAGGCCTATATCGCGGCGCTGGTGAACAGCTACAACGAGCCGGCGATTGACGGCAATCCACATCTCGACGCCATCTTTGCCTACACCAAGGGCAAGCACGCGGCGGGCGAGTCGGTCTGGCAGGCCTATTGGCGGCGGGCGAAGCTCCTTTGGCAATTGCGCCAGATGAAGTTCAACTACGCCATTCTGGCGACCAGCGGTTTTGCCGGCCGTTCGCTGAAACTGGCCAGGATGCTGGCGCCCGAGCATATTGTCGGCTTCGTCACTGAACAGGCGAGTTCGGCCCGCATCGATCAGGCCATTCCACATGCCGATGGCGGTGCGCTGCATGAAACCGAAGACATGTTCCGGCTGCTGGCGCCGCTCGGCATTTCCGGCCCGATTCCGGCGTTGACCGTTGCTGCCGATGCGGCACAGGCCACCGCCTTGCGCCAGCAACTGCCGACGGCGGTCGCCCAGGGAAATGGCCCGCTGGTCGCCCTTCACATCAGCGCGCGCAAGGAAAAACAGCGCTGGCCGGTGGAGCGTTTCAGCGAATTGGCACACCGCCTGCACGCCCAGCATGGGGCGCGTTTCCTGGTCTTCTGGTCGCCGGGCGACGAGAACAATCCCTTCCATCCCGGTGACGACGGCAAGGCGGCGCGCCTGCTGGCGGCGCTGGCCGATCTGCCGGCGGCGCCACTGCGTACCGAGCATCTGTCGGAACTGATCGCTGGCCTGTCGCTGTGCGATGCGGCGGTGCTCTCCGACGGCGGTGCGATGCACGTCGCAGCCGGCCTCGGCAAGCCGCTGGTCTGCTTCTTCGGCAATTCGTCGGCGGCGCGCTGGCACCCGTGGGGCGTGCCCTACGAGTTGCTGCAAAAGCCGTCGCGCGATGTTTCCGAAATCAGCGTCGACGAGACCGTCGACGCCTTCGGCCGGCTGCTCGCTCGGCGCTAGTGCGCCGCTTCCCAGTTCGGCCCGACGCCGACTTCGACGACCAGCGGTACCTTCAACTCGGCGACCTGGCCCATCAGGCGCGGCAGCTGCAGGCGGACCTCGTTCAGTTCGCCATCCGGCACTTCGAGGACCAGTTCGTCATGCACCTGCAGCACGAGGCGGGATTGCAGGGCTGATCTTTCCAGCCAGTTCTGGACGGCGATCATCGACATCTTGATCAGGTCGGCCGCCGTGCCCTGCATCGGCGCATTGATTGCGGCCCGCTCGGCGCCCTGGCGGCGATTGCCGTTGCTCGAGCGGATATCCGGGAACCACAGTCGGCGGCCGAAGGCGGTTTCGACGTAGCCGGTCTGGCGAGCGGCCTCGCGGGCTTCTTCCATGTAGCGGGCAACGCCCGGGTAACGGTTGAAATAGCGCTCGATGTAGGTCTGCGCCGCGCTGCGTTCCAGGCCGAGCTGGCGGGCCAGGCCGAAGGCGCTCATGCCGTAGATCAGGCCGAAATTGATGCTCTTGGCGACGCGGCGCTGGTCGGGGCCGACTTCGAGCGGCGTGACGCCGAAAATTTCGCCGGCGGTGGCGCGGTGCACGTCCTCGCCTTGGGCAAAAGCCTCGAGCAGGCGCTCGTCACTCGAGAGGTGCGCCATGATGCGCAGTTCGATCTGCGAATAGTCGGCCGAGACGATGCTGCTGCCTGCCGGGGCGATGAAGGCGGTGCGGATTTTCCGGCCTTCCTCGCTGCGTACCGGAATGTTCTGCAGGTTGGGGTCGCTCGAGGCGAGGCGCCCGGTAACGACGGCCGCCTGCGAGAAGTGAGTATGCACTCGCCCGGTCTGTTGATTGACCATGCGTGGCAGTTTGTCGGTGTAGGTGCCCTTGAGCTTGGACAGGCTGCGGTGTTCAAGCAGCAGCTTGGGCAGCGGGTAGTCGAGGGCCAGTTCGGTCAGCACTTCCTCATCGGTTGACGGGCCGCCGGACGGGGTTTTCTTCTTGACCGGCAGACCCTGCTTTTCGAACAGGATCTCGGCCAGCTGCTTTGGCGAAGCGAGGTTGAACGGCTGCCCGGCCAGCTCGTAGGCCTGGGCTTCGAGCGCCATGATCTTCTGGCCCATTTCATGGCTTTGCCGTGAAAGCACGCTGCTGTCTATCAGGATGCCGTTGCGTTCGATCTGCCAGATCACCTGGCGGGCCGGCATTTCGAGCTCGTGGTAAATGTAGGAGAGGCCTTGTTCGCCGGCAAACTGCGGATGTAGCGCCTGATGGACGCGCAGAGTGACGTCGGCGTCCTCGGCGGCGTAGGTGGCGGCTCGTTCGAGATCGACCTGGTCGAAGCCGATCTGCTTGGCGCCCTTGCCGCACAGCTCTTCGTAGGCGATGGTGTCCAGCCCGAGGTGGCGGCTGCACAACTGGCCGAGGTCGTGGCCCTTGTCGGACTCGAGGACGTAACTCTGCAGCATGGTGTCGTGGGCGATGCCGGCCAGCACGATGTCGTGGTTGGCGAAGACATGCTGGTCGTACTTGGCGTTCTGCAGCACTTTCCGGCGGTCGACCGCCTCCAGCCACGGTTTTAGCCGGGCGAGCACGGCCTCGCGCGGCAACTGGTCGGCGACACCGGGCGCGGTGTGGGCGAGCGGGATGTAGCAGGCTTCGCCGGCCTTGACCGACAGCGAGATGCCGACGATGCGGGCGGCGAAGGAATCGAGGCTGGTCGTTTCGGTATCGAGCGCGGTCAGTTCGGCACTTTCGATCTTGTTTAGCCAGATTTCGAATTGCGGCCAGGTCAGCACCGTTTCATAGCTGACCGCGATCGCTTCGGCCGGCGCTGCCGGTGCGGCGGCCAAACCTTCCCTGGGCGGCACGGCGGCAGCCGCTTCTGGGCCGTCGATCTCGGCCAGCCAGGAGCGGAACTGGTAGCGGGTATAGAGTTCGCGCAGGGTGTCGGTGTCGCGTGCGGTCGTGACCAGGCTGGTCGGTGCCGGTAGGTTCGACAGGTCGCAGGCGACAGTGACCAGCTTCTTGCCGAGCGGCAGGAAGCCGAGGTGGTCGCGCAGGTTCTGGCCGACGACGCCGCCGATCTGGTCGGCATGGGCGACGATTTCGTCGAGCGAGCCGTACTGGTTCAGCCACTTCAGTGCTGTCTTCGGGCCGCACTTGGCGACGCCCGGTACGCCGTCGACCGTGTCGCCGACCAGCGCCAGGTAATCGACGATCTTGCCCGGCGGCACGCCGAACTTGGCTTCGACGCCGGCTTCGTCGAGCAGTTCGTTGCTCATCGTGTTGTACCAGCGGACCAGTGGGTTGACCAATTGGGTCAGGTCCTTGTCACCGGTCGAAATCAGCGTTTCGATGCCGTCCACCGTCGCCTTCGTCGCCAGCGTGCCGATCACGTCGTCAGCCTCGACGCCGTCGACCATCAGCAGCGGCCAGCCGGCGGCCTGGATGGCGGCGTGCAGCGGTTCGATCTGGCTGACCATCTCGGGCGGCATTGGCGGCCGGTGGGCCTTGTATTCCGGATACCAGTCGTCGCGGAAGGTCTTGCCCTTGGCGTCGAAGACAACGGCCTTGTAGTCTGCCTTGTAGTCGCTTTCCAGCCGGCGTAGCATGTTCAAAACGCCGTAGATGGCGCCCGTCGGCTCGCCAGCCTTGTTGCGCAGGTCGGGCAGGGCGTGGAAAGCACGATAGAGATAGGACGAACCGTCCACCAACAATAAGAGAGGCATAACGTGACTGAGAGCGATAAGCTGGTGATGGGGGTCGAGACCGAGGCCATGCTGAAAAGCACGACGGCCCGCGAGTCGTGGCGGATTTTCGGCATTATGTCAGAGTTCGTCGAGGCAACTGAGCGTCTGGCGGCGATCAAGCCGGCCGTGACCTTGTTCGGCAGCGCCCGCGTCCGTCCGGACTCGCCGTATTACATGCTGACCGAGCAGACGGCGCGCCTGCTCTCCGATTCCGGTTTTTCGGTAATCTCCGGCGGCGGCCCCGGCATCATGGAAGCGGCCAACAAGGGCGCCTTCTTCGGCAAGTCGCCGTCGGTCGGCCTCAATATCCAGTTGCCGCACGAACAGGCCAACAATCCCTATCAGGATATTTCGCAGACCTTCCGCCATTTCTTCGCCCGCAAGTACATGTTCGTCCGCTTCGCCAGCGCCTATGTCGTTATGCCGGGCGGTTTCGGTACGCTGGACGAGCTGATGGAAGCACTGACCCTGATCCAGACCGGCAAGGCGCGCAAGATCCCGCTCATTCTGGTTTGCTCCGAATTCTGGGGCGGCATGATCGACTGGTTCAAGGACCGGCTGGTCAGCGAAGGCATGGTCGATCCGGAAGACATGAACCTGATCCAGTTGATCGACGAGCCGGAAAAAGTGGTCGAGGCCATTTTCAAGCATTACGAGGCTCGCCCCTTCGGCCCGCTGCCGAACGAGCACGAGATGATGCTCAACCTGTAATAAAATCGGGTCTGAACCAACGAGGAATTTTTCATGCGCCGTCTTCTTCCCATCCTGCTTCTTGCGTCGCTGCCTGCCTGGGCGCAAAACGGCGATCTCCAGCCGCTGCCGGCCGTACCACCGCCGCCGCCCGGCATGGAGGCCTTCGATGCCGCGCTCGAACCGCAGGTGACCATCGTCAAGGCCGAGAAGGAAACCCGCGAGGAATACCGGATCCGCGGCAAGCTGTACATGGTCAAGGTAACGCCCAGCGTCGGTCCGTCCTATTACCTCGTCGATCGTCAGGGTGATGGCCACTTCATCGAGGCCGATATTGCCCAGCCGCCGATCAAGCCGCCAATGTGGATCATCCACAGCTGGTAAGCCTTGTCCGTCTATACCACCGTCGGGCACGCTGAACTCGCGGCCTGGCTCCAGCCACTCGGGCTGGGCGAGTTGATTAGTCATGCCGGCATCGCTGCCGGCATGCAGAACTCCAACTATTTCGTGACGACCACCCACGGCCGCTACGTGCTGACCTTGTTCGAGCGCATGGCGCCGCAGGCGCTGGCCTTCTACCTGGCGCTGATGAGCCATCTGGCCGGGCATGGCATTCCCTGCCCGCAGCCGCTGGCCGACGCCGCGGGCCGGCGCTGGCGGCCGCTGGCCGGCAAACCGGCGGCGCTGCTCAGTTGCCTGCCCGGTGCCGCTGAAGAAGAGCCGACCGCGGCCCACTGCAGGATTGTTGGCGAAACCCTGGCCCGCCTGCATCTGGCCGGCGCCGACCTGGCCAACCCGCTGCCCAATCCCTGCGGCGCTGCGTGGCGGCAAAGCGTCGGCACCGCCTTGCGGCCCGTGCTGTCGCCGGCCGAAGGCGAGCTGCTGGCCGACGAACTGGCTTTCCAGGCGGCGCAGGACTATTCCCGGCTGCCGCGCGGCATCATTCATGCCGACCTCTTTCGCGACAATGTGTTGTGGGAGGCCGACGGTCGACTGTCCGGCGTGCTCGATTTCTATTTTGCCGGCGAAGACGCCTTGCTCTTCGATCTGGCCGTTGTCGCCAACGACTGGTGTGTCGACGCCGCCGCATTGACCGAACTGCTTGCCGGCTACACCGCCCAGCGTCCGGTGACGCCGGCCGAGATGGCCGCCTGGCCGGCGCTGCGGCGGGCGGCAGCGCTGCGTTTCTGGCTGCTGCGTCTGGAGGCGAGGGCGCAGCCGCGCGGCGGCGAAGTGGTGACGATCAAGGATCCCGAGCATTTTCGCCGCATGCTCGAGCGTTTTCGCCTTGCTCCCGAAGCCTGGCCCCGTTAGCATCCGCGAATGAACGAAACTCCCGTATTTCCATTGGCGCCGACGCCTTTCAAGGGCGAAAGCCGCGAAGTCGATGCCGGCGCCTGTTTTGACTGGCTGCGCCAGGGCTGGGCCATGTTCCTGGCCAATCCCGGGGTCTGGATCGGTTGCTCGGTGTTGCTGCTGATCATCCTGATGGCGATCTCGATCGTCCCGCTCTTCGGCCAGATCGCCGCCCACCTGCTGGTGCCGCTGTTCGGGGCCGGCATGGTCCAGGTTTGCCGGCATCTGTCGGATGATGACAAGACAGCGGAAATTTCCGACCTGTTCGCCGGTTTCCGCCATAACGCGGGCCAACTGATCATGGTCGGCGTTTTCTTCGCGGCCGGCGTCTTCGGCCTCGCCTTCATCGCCTTCCTGCTGATCAGCGGTGGCGTGCTCGGCGGTGTCGTTACCGGCCGGGTCGGCGGCGTCGGCATCGCCTTCGGCGGCATCATGCTGGCCGGCCTCTTGGTCATGGTGCTGTCGGTGCCGGTGATCATGGCGACCTGGTTCGCTCCGGCTCTGGTGTTCTTCCACGACATGCAGCCGGCGGCCGCGATGCGGGCCAGCTTCGATGCCGGGGCCAAGAACTGGCTGGCGATGATCATCTTCGGCGTCTTCCTGGTCGTTGCGCTGTTCTTCGCCATGCTGCCGCTCGGTCTCGGCCTGCTGCTGTTGCTGCCGGTCTTTTCCGGCGCGGTCTACGCGTCGTACCGCGACATTTTCGTGGGCGTTTGAGCGTGCGCGCCCAGACTCTTCCCGCAGCGGCCGGCTGGCGCTGGATCATCACCGGCTTCGCGATCTTCCGGCGCAATCCACCGGTGCTGTCGATGCTGGTCGTCGCCTACTGGTTTACGGTGATCTTTCTCAATGTCCTGCCGCTGGTCGGGGCGCTCGCCGCCTCGCTGGTCGTGCCCGGCCTCTCGGTTGGCCTGATGCAGGCGGCACGCAATCTGGAACGGGGCGTGCCGGTCAGCCTGTCGACGCTGTTCGGCGGCCTCAAGGAAAACACCCGGACGCTGCTCGGCCTCGGGGCGCTCTACCTGTGCTGCACGCTGGGCATCCTCGGCGTGTCGACGCTGGTCGATGGGGGCGACATGTTGCGCTACATGCTGGCCAACAGCCGGGCCGAGCGGGCCGCCGTCGAAGATGCGGATTTCATGCTGCCCAGCCTGGTTGTCATGGTTTTGCTGGTGCCGGTGATGATGGCCTACTGGTTCGCGCCGGTGCTGGCTGCCTGGCATCGCCTGCCGATCACCAAGTCGCTGTTCTTCAGCTTTGTCGCCTGCTGGATGAACTGGCGCCCGTTCTTGGCCTATAGCGCCGGCTTGCTGATCGTCGCCGGACTGATTCCCGGCGTCCTGCTCGGCATTTTGTTGCTGCTCTTTCCGGAAGGGCTGAGTTTCATCACCGGCATCGTCATGGTGCCGATGCTGCTGATCATTGCGCCGGCCGTTTTTGCCAGCTTCTACGCCAGCTATCGCGACATCTTCGGTATCTCCGAAATTGTCTGACGGCTTGCCTGCGCCGCTCGGTTTGTTCGGCGGCACGTTCGATCCGGTGCACTTCGGCCATCTGCGTCTGGCCGAGGAATCGATCGGCCACCTCGGCCTCGGCGGCGTGCGCTGGATTCCGGCCGGCCAGCCGCCGCATCGCGGTGTGCCGCAAGTGACGGCGGAGCAGCGGCTGGAGATGGTGCTGCGGTCGACGGCCGGAAATGAGCAATTTTCAGTCGACGCCAGCGAAGTCGAAGCGGCAGCCCCCAGCTATACCGTGCATACGCTGGAGCGTTTGCGCCGCGAGCTGGGGCCGGACCGGTCGCTGGTCCTGCTGGTCGGGGCCGATGCCTTTGCCGGTTTGGCGAGCTGGCATCGCTGGGCCGACATTTTTTCGCTGGCCCACGTCGCGGTCTCGCACCGGCCAGGGTTTCCAGTCGAAACCGGCAGTTTGCCGCTGGAACTGTCCAGCGAGTTCAACGCCCGGCGGCTGAGCGATGCCGGCCGCCTGAAAGACGCACCAGCCGGCGGTATCGTCACTTTTGCGATGACCCAGCTCGCCATTTCGGCGACCCAGATCAGGAAACTGCTCGCCAACGGCCTTTCGGCGCGCTATTTGCTGCCGGATAGCGTTCTCGACTATATTCAGACACATTCCCTTTACAGAAATAGCTAATGGACATACGTAAGCTGCAAAAAATCGTCGTTTCCGCCCTCGAAGACATCAAGGGCAAGGATATCGAAGTCATCAACACCACCAAGCTGACCTCGATGTTCGATCGTCTGGTCATCGCTACCGGCGACTCCAATCGTCAGGTCAAGGCGCTCGCCCAGAACGTCCAGGACAAGGTGCGCGAAGCCGGCGGCGAAGTGCTGTCCACGGAAGGTGAGGACGGCGGCGAATGGGTGCTGGTCGACCTGGGCGACATTGTCGTGCACGTCATGCAACCGACCGTGCGCCAGTACTACAACCTTGAAGAGCTCTGGCAGGCGACGCCGGCCCAGCGCCGCAAGGCGGTGGAGCAGGCCGCTTCGGAATGAAGCTGAGCGTACTCGCCGTCGGCCATCGTCAGCCCGACTGGGTGAGCGAAGGCTGCGCCGAGTACCTCAAGCGCATGCCGCGCGAACTGCCGGCCAGCGTTACCGAGATCAAGCCGGAACCGCGCGGTTCGAAAACCCGCGAGCAACTGCTGGCCGCCGAGAAAAGTCGCATTCGCGATGCGCTGGCGGCGGGCAGCCGGCTCGTCGTCCTTGACGAAAAGGGCGACGACCTGACCACGCTGAAGCTGGCCAAACGCCTCGAAGTCTGGATGCAGGACGGCCGCGACGTGGCCCTGCTGATCGGCGGTGCCGATGGCCTGGACGAAGAGTTCAAGCAGCAGGCCGATGACAAGCTGCGCCTGTCCAGCCTGACCCTGCCGCATGGCATGGCCCGGCTGCTGCTGTGCGAACAGTTGTACCGGGCAGTCAGCGTGCTGAAAAACCATCCATATCATCGGGAGGGCTGATGCGCCTCTATCTAGCCTCGCGTAGCCCGCGCCGTCGGGAACTGCTCAACCAGATCGGCATCGCCTTCGATACCATCGTCTTTCGCGGCGGTTCGCGGGCCGATTCGGAAACCGACGAGACGCCGCATGCCGGTGAAGACCCGCTCGTCTACGTCGAGCGCGTCGCCCGGGCCAAGGCCGAGCATGGCCTGAAGATCGTTCAGGAGCGCAAGTTGCCGTTGCGGCCGGTACTGTCGGCCGATACGACGCTGGAATTCGAAGGCGAGATCATCGGCAAGCCGCTCGATCAGGCCGATGCCACCGCCATCCTCCGCCGTCTGTCCGGCCAGACGCATCGCGTACTGACGGGGGTCGCCGTCAATCACCTCGGTCATACCGAATACCTGTTGTCGAGCAGCGAGGTCCGTTTTCGCCCGCTCGACGATGAGGAAATCCGCCACTACGTGCTGAGCGGCGAACCTATGGACAAGGCAGGTGCCTATGGCATTCAGGGCCGGGCCGGGTTGTTCGTCGAGCATCTGGCCGGCAGCTATAGCGGCGTCATGGGCCTGCCGGTCTGCGAAACCGGCGAATTGCTCAAACGGCTGGGCTTCCGGCCGCTCTAAGCAGGGCGGCCGCTTCGTGCGCGCCAGCCACTGGCGGCGGGGGCGGTGCCGGCATTTGCCAGAGCTCGGCCAGCGCCGCGCCGAATCCGCCGGTCAACAAGGCCTCGACGGATATTTCCCGGCAGCGCCCGTGCCGCGCCAGCCATTCGATCAGGCAATCCTGCTCCGGCCAGTCTTCCCGACGCTGATAGAGCACCGGCGTGCCGTTGCAGGCAGCCTCGGTGAAGGTGCCGTAACCGGGCTTGGTAATGATGGCGTCGACCGAGCAGAGCAGGTCGGTGAAACCGAGGCCGAAGGATTCGTAGGCCAGGGCGTCCCGGTGGCTGCATTGCCAGTCGGCGGCAACCAGCCAGCGAATGCCGGGCAGGCGTGGCCAGTCTTCGACCGGCAGCCGATGGCTGATGCCGCCGAGGGCGACCAGCACCGCCTTGTCGCCGTCCAGGCCAAGATCGTGGGCCTGGCCGAGGGCGGTGATCGGGCCAACGTTATGGCAATTGCCGAGTTCGGACATCGGCATGCCCGGGGTGACGCGCAGGAAGCTGCTCGCCGAGCGGTAGGCGGCCAGCATTTCGGCATGGATGGCCGGCGCCCAGCTTTCGTGCCCGAAAAAATGCTGGAAGAGGTCGGCCCAGTTCAGCGAGCAGAGGCTGACGGCGGGAATGCCGGCAAGGCTGGCGGCGGCAAGCGGCAGATAGCTGACGTTGGTGAGCACGAGGTCGGGCTGCAGTCGGCGCAGGAAGCTCGCCTCCTGTGCCACCCGCCCGGCCCAGTCGGCGTGCGCTTGGCGGTAGGCGGTAGCGCTGGCCGGCAGATCGACATGGAGGGCGTCGCGCATCACATAGCCGAAATCGCTGCGGCCATGGATCAGTTCGCACGGAACATGAATACGCTGGCGCAATTTGGCGACCGGCAAGCCGCTTCTGACGGTCAACCGCAAATTCGGGGCAATTTCCGCCAGCGCATTGAGGACTGGGGCGGTAATCGCCAAATGGCCGAAGCCGTGGCTCGAAATATCGACAAACAGATGCATGGGGCGCCCCGCGCCGGTCGGCGCGGGGGAGGGCTCAGCGGTTCTTGAAGCTCGGCTTGCGCTTCTCCGCGAAGGCGGTCATGCCTTCCTTCTGGTCCTCCAGCGCGAAGGCGGCATGGAAGACGCGGCGCTCGAAGAGCAGGCCTTCGTTGAGCGAAGACTCGAAGGCACGATTGACCGATTCCTTGATCATCATCACCACGGGCAGCGAGTAGCCGGCAATGGTCTGCGCCGCTTTCAGGGTTTCCTCGAGCAGTTGCTCAGCCGGGATGACCCGGGC
>NZ_LODL01000014.1 GCF_001551835.1 Dechloromonas denitrificans
GCCCATGTGGCTCAGTGGTAGAGCACTCCCTTGGTAAGGGAGAGGTCGGCAGTTCGATCCTGCCCATGGGCACCACCGATTAGCTTGGATTCTGGATTTTTTGCTTATTTAATTATTGAGGAACTGGAATGGCTAAGGAAAAATTCGAGCGTACCAAACCGCACGTAAACGTCGGTACGATTGGTCACGTTGACCACGGCAAGACCACGCTGACGGCAGCGATCACTACGGTGCTGTCGAAGAAGTACGGCGGCGCCGCCAAGGCTTACGATCAGATCGACGCAGCCCCGGAAGAAAAGGCGCGCGGCATCACGATCAACACTGCGCACGTCGAGTACGAGACTGCCAACCGTCA
>NZ_LODL01000015.1 GCF_001551835.1 Dechloromonas denitrificans
ACGGTATTCCCAGTACAAGGCACCGAGCTTTCCCGGTTGATCAGCCACTTGCCGCCGACCTTGATCAGCTCCAGGCTCTTCTGCGTCGTGTCCTTGTACTGATTCGACTGATAGACCTGGCGGAATTCGGCGAAGGCACGGTCCGGGCCGTCCAGCCGGATCTTGATGTCGTGCAGCTCGACGCCGATGTTGTCACGGGTCGCGATCCGGCTGCGCCGTAGTTGCGCCCAGTCTTCGCGGCTCAGGCCGCCGTCCGGGGTGAAGCTGGGGGCGTAGAAGGCGAGGTAGTCGTTGTAGTTCTTGGCGGCCCAGGCGGCGGCCCAGGCGTTGACCTGGGCTTGCAGTTCGCCGTCGAGGCTGGCCGGCGGCACGGCGGCGGCAGGGAGCGCCGGCTTGCTGTCGAGTTGGGCCATGGCGCGGGCGTTGAGGGTTTCGCGGTTGCTGGCGACTTGGGTGATGGCTTCAGCCGGGCAGAATTGGCGGGCGTCGCTGCCGGCGAGTTCGTTGGCGGCCGGGTCGCGGGCGTCGAGTTTTTGCAGGCCGAGGACTTCGAGCAGGGTGCCCATGCCGGCGTAGGTGCGCAGGTAGGCGAGGCTCAAGTCGGTGTCGGCGTTGACGGCGTTGCGGCGGGCGCTGAGCAGTTCGTTTTCGGTGTCGAGCAGGTCGAGCAGGGTGCGTTGGCCGACGTTGAATTGGTCGCGGTAGGCGTCGCGGGTTTTTTCGAGCAGGCTGACCTGGGTGGCGAGGTAGGTGCTTTGTTCTTTCAGGCGCTGGACGTCGTTGTAGGCGATGGCGAGGGTTTGCCGGGTGTCGCGGCAGGCTTTTTCGCGTAGATCGACGGCGAGGTGCTTGCGTTCGATGTATTGCTTTTCGCGGGCGCGGTCGCTGCCGCCGTTGAAGATATTCCAGCTGACGACGAGTTCGGCGACGTTGTAGTTGCGTTGACCGTCGACGCCGAGGTAGTTGTTGGTGTTGTCGGTGCGGGCCCGGAAGTCGAGTTTGGGGCTGTAGGCGGCACGGCGGACGTCGATGTCGCGTTCGGCGGCTTCGATGTTTTCAACGGCGGCGAGGAGGGCCGGGTTTTTTTGGTAGAGGGTGTCGAGGGCGGCTTTTTGGCTGGCCGGCAGTTGGTTGCCGAGCTGGCTGGGGGGGAGCACGGTGCCGGGGGGCTGGCTGTTGATCAGGCGCTGGTAGCGGGCGGTGACGTCGTGCAGGTTGGCGGTTTCGGTGGTCAGGTTGATTTCGGCGAGGGCGAGGCGGCTGCCGGCTTGTTCGAGGTCGACGCGACGACCGACGCCGCTTTGGGTGCGCCGGATGAGTTGTTCGTGGGTGGCTTTGTGCTGGACGTAGTTGTCTTCGGCGAGATTGACCAGGAAGCGGTAACGGAGGACGTCGAGGTAGGCGCGGGCGGCTTCGAGGGCGACGTTTTCGGAGGCGTCGAGCAGTTCGTAGTAGCGAACGAGGCGGGCTTTGTCGAGGCGACGGACTTCGTTGTGGGTGGCGAAGCCGTCGAAGAGCATCTGGTTGAGGCTGAGCAGGTAGCTGCTCCGACTGTAGTCGTTACGGTCGCGCAGCGGCGGTTGTTGCAGGGTTTCCCGGCCACCGCCGGCGGTCAGGTCAACGCGCGGCAGGAAGCCGCCGCGAGCCACCCCGATTTCTTCTTCCGCCGCCTTGTAGTTGTGCCATTTCGAGGTCACTTCCGGGCTGTTCAG
>NZ_LODL01000016.1 GCF_001551835.1 Dechloromonas denitrificans
GCATCGGAGATTTGCTGTTGCGCTTCCCGCTTCAGGAATGGCATATGTATTTTGTAATCCGCATCATGCCGAATGGCTTTCATCATTTTGGCGACGTAAGCCATTTTCTTCAGCTTTGTATTGACCGGGCTGGTAAGCGGAGTCAATTTATGGAAGCGCTCGTACAGGCGGTCATGCGAGCCAGCAATATCATTGTCCGTCAGGCCGGGACAGCGTTGCTTCTCGGAGTAACAGCAATGAAACGCGGAGTAATACGCTCGGCTAGCCGAGTTTCGGTAGTCGAACTCGGTTGCGTTCGCGTCATTAACGGCCTCTTCGGCAAATTTCAGAAATTCTTCAGGCGTTATGCTCATCGCGGCCAACAAATCGAATGATGTAGCGATTGGGGGATAGGGACGGAGTGGCGTTAGCGACCAGCTCCGCCAGCTCGAAATTCATGTCACTAGCTTCCTCATAGGAAACAGCGAGATGTACTGAGCTGCATAGGCATGGCAACCCATCATCACCGTCGTACATCGAAATACCCGACGTATCATCCCTAGTGACTCTATGGCTTCGCATAACCTCACCAGCCAGATCTGCTAGCCGGGCAACGTCGGCGTCCGTCAAATTTGCGGCGACCATCATCTCGCTAATCTCCTCGCCGAGCTCAAATGCTTCGCGATCTAGCTCGCTTAGCTCCAGGTCCAGTGCCTTTATGCGCTCATAGATCGCTGCGGCACATTGGAATTGCAGAGACAGCATTGCACGTGATGCCGCAAGCGCCAGATTGTCGCAGGTAAG
>NZ_LODL01000017.1 GCF_001551835.1 Dechloromonas denitrificans
ACGTCCTTCCTGGCCAGGAACTTCATCTCGTCGCTCTGTGCCTGCAGGTCGATGTCGTCCCGGGCGGCGATCAGTTTGAGACCGGTGTTGCCGTCGCCCGCCTTGATCGCGCCGGCGAGCAGGCCGATGGCCTGGCCGCTGTGGATTCTCGTCCGGCCGGCGATGGCGAAATTGCTGTCCTCGCCGCTGGCGAAAGTCAGGGTTTCACCAGTGGCGTATTGCAGATTCTTGCCGGCGACATGCGCGATGCCGGCCTTGCCGGCCTGG
>NZ_LODL01000018.1 GCF_001551835.1 Dechloromonas denitrificans
AAGAAAATCCACCTCGCCGTCGCCGGCGGGGCGAGCATCACCATCGATGGCGGCATCACCGTGCAGTGCCCGGGAACGATTACGGTGCATGCGAGTAAGAAGAGTTTTACCGGTCCAGAGAAGCAGAGTTATGCGTTACCGACGTTCCCGCAGAATGTGTGTATCGAATGCATGTTGGCTGCGATGAAGAGTGGTAGTCCATTCGCAGCCCCTGCTGCAGCCTGAGGCGGCTTGCGCATGTACTTTGCCGTTAATCGATGGAATTCCGATCTGCCTGAGCAAATTCTTGTCGCTCTTCAGCAAATACGCGAACAGCAGCAAGGACTGCCAATGCATTACTACGCGTTGCTCGATGGCTGCTTTGATGAATCCTTGCTCTCCTCCTTCCCATGGCGGCGCTCCATCGCATGTTCGCTTTATGCCGGAACGCGACTGGAAGGCATGAAACTGGCGGCTCCGCACTGGCTAAGATTGGAAGAAAACCCGGAAAAGCAGCTTGTCTGGCTGAAAAACCTTGTTGAAGCCTGTGCCGGCAAGCCAATGTTGAGCATCATCGCGAGCGCGCTTTCCGCCGACGCATTGAGT
>NZ_LODL01000019.1:0-3904 GCF_001551835.1 Dechloromonas denitrificans
CTGCCTGCTGCCAGTGAAAGCGGATCTTGATCCGGCCCAGCGCATCGCACCACAGTTCATCGGCGCCGTTGGCGGCGGTTTCGCCGTCGGGGCCGACGACGATGGCGCTCATCGGGCCGGGGGCGGTCGGCCGCGGGTTGAGGCGGGCGCCGCTGTCATCGAGTAGCTGCGGGCGCCAGGGCAGGGTGGCATGGATGGCCGTGAAGGCATTGCCATAGCCCCGTTCGCACGCCAGTTTCAGCAACTCGGGCGGCAGGATGTTCGGAGCCGACACCGGTTCGATGACGTCGCCACTGCTTAGCGCCGCGCCGTCGTCAATCCGCTGCATTTGTGTCAGGCGCTCGGCAACGGCGGCCATCGTTGCGCCGGACAGATTGTTGATCCCGACATGGGTGATTTCGGTGATGGCATAGCGATGTTCGGCATCCGGCTGGGCCGGATTGAGCGGCAGGCCGGTCAGATCGAGCCGGGTGCCGGCCGTCAGGCTGCGTACCGTGCCGCGTCCGAGCCAGGCGCGGCGCGGGGTTTCTGGGCGAAGCGGTGACGTAAACCGAGTCCAGCGCCCAACCGTAATCAAGCGGTAGCCACTTCCTTATCGGTTGCTGTTTTCATCAACTCTTGCGGGACATCCTTGCGTAAGTTGTCGCTCCAGACAAATTCACGTGGTGCATGCTCATCAGCCTCTTCCGCTTTGGCCGCTGAAACCTTCTTCTGACCTGGGGTTAAGCCGTTGCTCGGTGCTCTCTGCAAGTCTTTCTCGTGCCTACTCTTGCGCAGGAAAAATCCTTCGTGGGGATAATAGCCACGGCGAATGACGTATCCCCCACCTTCACGGCGTGTTGAGGTTTGGGTCAGGATGGCCGGGCTGCGCATATCGGCAGCATCGTCATCTGTCATGGTTGGATAGGGCGTGCCACCTTCGGCGCTCTTTACTAGCCCTTCCTCTTCTGCGCTTAATGGCTCGCCGGTCTCCTGCTTGCGCTTGGCTGCTTCGGTCTTGAGCGTCACCTCGGCGACTTTCCTTTCAAACTTGCTGCGGTCTTCTGGTTTCTTCTTCATCACTTCCTTGACCTTGGCACGCTTGTCGTATTCCGTCACCTCGCCCGCCATGTAGAAACCGGCGAACGAATCGTGCACGTAGTCGTCAAAAAACGCTGCAACGGCGGAAGGCAGTGGCTCGGGCTTGTCGAAGATGGTCAGCGCAAAATTCTCCCAGTCATCCAGTGCGGCGTGGTTGTTGGCGCGAACAAAATGCCATTGGTTTATCCGTTTTGCATCGTTTCCGCTAAAAGCCGCGCCTTCCCTGTCATCCCCGAATGCGGGGTGCGGATTATTTCTTCGGTAACGTATTGCCTCCAGATCGCCAGCCAGCATGGTATTGGCTTCACGCATATCCTGCTGGCTCTGGGTGCTGGCAGCCATGAAGCTGGCCGTATTCTCCAGCGTATTCAGCCGCATCGCCCGCCAGCGGTAATAGAGTTCCATGTGCTTCTTGAGCAGATTCCCCTGCCCATCCAGCGCCGCCGTGTAGGCCTCCCAGGCTTGGGCGAGTTCGGGATCGATTTTGAAGTCAACTTGATCGCGAGTTTCCAATTCGCTGAAGGGCAGGAGCGGCACCCCTGCATCGAGCGCCGCCTTGTACATAAAGGCCAGCGGAATCTGCGACAACAGCTTGCCCTGTCCACCCTGGCTGCGTCCCTGCTCGCCAGGGCCATAGCCGCCACCGACATTGGAGTGTACGCCGGGGATATAAACCTCACGCATCGCACCTTCGATCCGGGTGACAGGGAAATTCATCCGCAACTCGTGCGCCGCAACCAAGTGCAGGCCGTTGGCCACACAGCCCGGCAAAGGTTCGTCGACATCGTTGGCCCATGACCAGTGGCCATCGAACAACGCCCCGGGTAGCGGCAACGTGAGCGCCACCGAAGCCGAGCCGCCAACCGAGGCCACGACGTCGAACAGCCCGAGAAAGCGGATGTCCGCCGGAATCCCGGCCAGTTTGCGGCCCTTCAACAGGCGGTCGAAAAGATGGCAGAAAGCTACCGACTCCGCCGCCCCGCGCGAAAAGCCGAAGACGGACACGCTCAGCGACTGGATCGCCGGCTTGGGTTTTGCCGCCAGAGCGGCTTTGAGCATTGCCAGATGTGGTGCGAACCAGTCTTCGTGCGTAACGACCTTTTGCTGTTCACTCCCCTGTTCGGTTTGACCAACCTCGTTGCAGTAGGCTTGGGCGAGTTGGCCGATCTTTTTGGTCGAATAAAGTGGCTGGCCAGCATAGACCGTAGTATGAATCGCGTTCATCACCTGAAAGATGCCCCAGACGATGCGCGGCATGCCGCCCTTGGCAAAGGCTTTCCCCTCCTGGCTCTCGGTCGGCTCGCCTATTTCCTCAAAGGGGGTGCCGACACCCTGGATGTAGTAGCGGTAATAACCCTGCGCTGTTTTGGTTTCCGGAAAAGCCTCAAAAAGACGCGCCACATTGCTGTGGCTGCACAGTTCGGGTGTCATCGTGCAATCAGGGAGCGGCTCCGGTTTGGGCTCCTCATCGGGCAGGCCGGCCGCTTTGGCCTTGCGACGGGCCGCCTGTTTTTCATCCTTGGTCAGCGGCACCGGCACCCGCTTGCCCTTCCGGTCACGCTCCATGTGGTTGTTGGTGCCATCAAAGAACAGCCCAGCCTGTACCGGAATCCGGCACGGCAGATCGGTTGCATCGCTGCACAGAGTGAACAGGTCGGCCGGCGAAGCCGTGTGACGCAGAAAGTCGGGCACCGGAAACGGGGCTTTGGCAGGCGGGGCTTCGATGGATGTCGACATGGCGAATTACTTGGCGTTGGCAGGTTTGACGGGGAGGGGAATCGGGTGAGTTGGATGCCTGGGGCCGACGTTGGTCACGACCACCCGAATTACGTCGTCGGGAAAGAAATGGAGGTAGATGTCACCTGGTTCATCGTATTTCTCCACCTCGACTGTTTTTTCCTTGATGACATCTTTTTCTCCGATCGGCATATTCCAACGTACCTGGACCTTCATGCCGGGATACCAGACCTCTGGGATGGAGGCACAGCAGACACTTGCGATCCCTGCACTCCATTTCCTCATATTCCCTCCCCCCGCCCCATCGACGCTGGCTGAGTAGATGTATTTCCCGGTGTGATTGACCACCCCGACCTGAGCGGGGGCTCTTTTGGGGAGGGGAGGTAAGTCGTCGAATTCCAGCCCGGCACAAGCAGAGAGATTGAGTGCAGCGAGCAGTGCGAGTAGCCATTTCATGATGTTTTTCCTTGAATGTAGGGCACCCAGAAGTCAGGGAGCAACTGGCTGACTTGTTCCTGATAGTCGCCCCCCTTGGCGATTTTTTTGAGCAGCGATTGCATCGCTGGTGGATCGACAAAATCCGAGGTATAGATCAGGCCCAGCATCGAAAAATGCAGGCGTTGTGGGGCGCCGGAAAGATGGAAATGGGTGGCGATTTCAAGTTGCCTCACGACGCGAGCATGGATATCGGCAGGGCTGCCTTCAACCAGCAAGTCCGGTCGCCGGTCGTAGATTTGACCAATCACCGCGTCCGCCTCAGCCTCGCCCAGCAGATTGCCAAAGCACGGCTCGTCCAACGGCCAACAGTCAAAGCCGGGTGGTTCCGTTATCGGATCGCCAGTACCCTGCCATTGAACGAGTTCACCCTGCCGATTACCAGTGAGCCAGGCGTGAATCGGGGATAAAAAATGTTTGCGAACCGCAGGCGCCATGATCGCCATCAAACTAGCCTGCACACGCGTATCTGCCCAGCGCACGGGCCATTCCAGCGAATCCTCGGTTCGTGCGAACAGGTAGGGTTTGAAGTGTGCACTCAATGCGTCGGCGGAAAGCGCGCTCGCGATGATGCTCAACATTGGCTTGCCGG
>NZ_LODL01000019.1:3914-82676 GCF_001551835.1 Dechloromonas denitrificans
GTTTTCTTTCGCGCTTTTGGTGGAGGTACGCGGGATCGAACCGCGGACCTCTTGCATGCCATGCAAGCGCTCTCCCAGCTGAGCTATACCCCCGCCGCGAAAGAAGGCCGCATTATAGGGACCGTCCCGGTCCCTGTAAAGTAACTTGCGGGGTTTTTTAGATATTTTGTTGCAGCGTAGCCAGGACCTTGTCGCGGCCAATCAGGGCAATCACCGCATCGACAGATGGCGTCTGCGCCTGCCCGGTCAGGATGACGCGCAAGGGCATCGCCAGTTTGGGCATCTTCAGGCCATGCTTGGTCACGCTTTCCTTGATCAGCGCATTGATGGCGGGCGCTTCCCAGGCAACGCTGGCGATCCCGGCCGCAAAATCGGCCAGCGCCGGGCGGGCATCGTCGCTCAGGTGCTGGGCGAGGAGTTCCGGGTTGGGCGTGACGTGGGCGTAGAACACTTCGACAGCATCGGCCAGCACGTTCAGCGTATTGCTGCGGTCAACATACAGGGTGACGGCTTTTTCAAGATCGGGGCCAGCATCCGTGTCGATGCCGCGGGCGGCCAGGCGAGCCTTGATCTTGGCCGCCAGTTCGGCCGGCGGTAGTTGCTTCATGTAATGCTGGTTCAGCCACAGCAGCTTTTCGGTATTGAACTGGGCGGCCGATGCCGTGATGTGATCAAGGTCGAACCATTCGACAAACTGTTCACGCGAAAAGACTTCGTCATCACCATGCGACCAGCCGAGGCGGGCCAGATAGTTGATGACGGCTTCAGTCAGGAAGCCATCTTCGTCGTATTGCATGACCGAAACGGCGCCGTGGCGCTTCGAGAGCTTGGCACCATCGTCACCGAGGATCATCGAGAGGTGGGCGTAGGTCGGAATCTCGGCGCCCAGCGCCTGCAAGATGTTGATCTGGCGCGGCGTGTTATTGACATGGTCGTCGCCGCGAATGACGTGGGTGATGCCCATGTCCCAGTCGTCCACGCAAACGCAGAAGTTGTAGGTCGGCGTGCCGTCGGCGCGAGCGATGATCAGGTCGTCCAGCTCCGTGTTGGCGAATTCGATGCGGCCCTTGACCTGGTCGTCCCAGGCGACGACGCCGTCCTTCGGATTCTTGAAACGGACAACCGGCGGTACGTCAGCCGGCGGGGGCGGCAGGGTTTTGCCCGCCTCCGGGCGCCAGCGGCCGTCATAACGCGGCTTTTCCTTGCGGGCTTCCTGTTCGGCGCGCAGGGCATCCAGCTCCTCGCGGCTGGTGTAGCAGTAATAAGCTGTGCCATTGGCCAGCATCTGCTGGATCATTTCCTTGTAACGATCCATGCGCTGCATCTGATAGAAGGGGCCTTCGTCATGCTCCAGGCCCAGCCACTGCATACCGTCAAGAATGGCCTGTACGGCTTCCGGTGTCGAGCGTGCGACATCGGTATCCTCAATGCGCAAAATGAAGGTGCCGCCATGGCGGCGGGCAAATGCCCAGGAGAACAGCGCGGTACGGGCGCCACCAATGTGAAGATAACCGGTGGGGCTCGGGGCGAAGCGGGTGCGAACAGGTTTCATGGGCACGGAATCTATACGGAAACAAAGTCCGCTATTCTATCCGACCCGCGTTTGACTCGTCGCCCGAGTTGTGGTCAAATGCGCCCCTCTTGAATTTGGGCGGTTAGCTCAGTGGTAGAGCACTGCCTTCACACGGCAGGGGTCACTGGTTCGAACCCAGTACCGCCCACCAAATCAGGAAAACAGAAACCCGTTCAGCTAAAGGCTCAGCGGGTTTTTTGTTGTCTATAGCAGTGATGGTCAAGGATATATCTAGCAACTTTTTCACGCCTACCAAGCGAGCCCCCTGGCTTTGCCGGGGGGTACTTACCCGAGACGCATTTTCTCCCCATAACCGGTCATTTCCAGGTAGCCGCGCCCGACCTCCCGGTCATCTTCCAGCAGGCGCACCGCGCCCTCCCAGTAAATCGCTCCGGTCGACCGCCGACTGTCCAGTTCCTGGTCGTCCATCAACACCTGCAGCCGGAAAAGCCGTTGCTCAAGGCGGACACGCCATTCCACAGGGTAAGCAATGCCGGTGCGCGGCGAGCGCCACTGGCGCAAGGCTTCAAAAGCCACGGCTTCGGGCGGGAAGCTGCGGGTGCTGCCGTCGGCCTGGCGGAAAGTGGCAGCCGACCACAAGGCCGTATCGGCCGCGCCGCGCAGACGAAAAGCCATCAGCGCGCTGCCGTCGGCCAGATTGATGCCGATCCAGTCCCAGCCCTGAGCGCCTGGCGCCAGCGCTTCACTCGACCATTCGTGATCGAGCCAGGCCTGCCCGCTGACCGGCCGGGTTTTGCCGGCCAGCATCACCATCCCATCCACCTTCAGTTGCGGCCGGCTGTAGTAATAGCTGGTGTGGCGTAGATCGGCTGCCTTGGTGCTGAAGCCGGCCCGACCGTTGAGCATGGGCGGGCCGCTAGTCACTAGGTCCAGGGCATAGGCGAATTCGGCGCTGCGCACCTCGGCCCGGTAGTTGTCGCCCTGCTGCTCGAAACGCCAGTCGTTCACCCAGACCTTAGTCTGGTCAGTGGCGAAACCGGCCCGGCCAAAGCCCAGCCGGGCCGAACGTTCGTCATGGCGCAGGTGGCCGAGCGCCGGGTCGGCGAGGGCGGCGTGAGCGAGGATCAACTGGCGCGGCGCAAAGGCGCTGGCATTTTCTTCGCCGATCCCCGTCCGGACGCGGAAAAAGGTGATTTGAAAACCCAGCGGGCTGCCCTCAGGCAGATTCAGCCAGCCCGTCGCATACCACCATTCGGTGCGGAAATCCGGGTGCGCGCCGTGGTCGGCCGGGAACGCCAATCGGTAGCCCGGCAGGACCGGGGCAAACTCGACCGCAGCTGCCGCGTCAAGACCGAAGGCGCCCAGGCCGGCCAGCGCGACGAGAAAGTCGCGACGCTGCATCACCAGTCCTCGCGCACGGCCAGTACCGCATCCTGGCGCATCGCCTGACGACCGGCGAGCACCGCCGCCAGCGCGGCGAGGGCGACCAGGCCGAGCGCGAACAGCGCCAGCGAGGCCCAGGGTACATGCAGGTCCATGCTCCAGTGGAAGCTCTGCCGATTGACCACTTCGATCAGCACGAGGCCGATGGCGCCGCCCGCCAGCAAGCCGGTGGCGACGCCGACGCCGGCCGCCAATGCGCCTTCCTGGGCCAGCATCCAGCCGATCTGGCGGCGGCTCAGGCCAAGGTGGCGGAGCATGCCGAACTCGCGGCGGCGGGCTGCGGCCAGCGCGGCGAAACTGGCCGCGACGCCGGCCAGACCGATGGCGATGGCAACCGCTTCGAGCAGATACGTCACCGCGAACGTCCGGTCGAAAATTTTCAGGGTGAGCGCCCGGATCTCGCCCGGCCGGGAGATTTCCAGCACGCCGGGGCCGGCCATCGCGGTCAGCGCCGCGGCCACCTGCTCGGTATTGGCATCCGCAGCGAGATAGATGCCAGCATCGTTGGCCAGACGATCCCCAGTCAGGCGGCGGTAGTCGGCCAGATCGATCATGATGGCGCCGGTCTGCCGGGCATAGTCGCGCCAGATCCCGGCGACGTGCAGCTCGACCAGCTGGCCGGCGAGCGGCAAGGCCACAGTCTGGCCGACGCGCCAGCCATAGAGGTCGAGCATCGCTTCGGAAATCCAGATTGCCGGTTGTTCACCCAGCCGCACCGGACCGACCAGCGGCAGGTTGCTGCCGTCGGCGAGGATCGTCCGGGCAATCAGGGCGACCGGTGCTTTTCCCGCCGCCAGCCGCAGATTCGCGTGGCGCGTGAAGTTGCTGCGGTCAACGCCGTTTACAGTCGAAATTTGTACCTGCAGGGCTTCATCGAGATAAGCACTGCTCTGCGTTTGGCCGGCCCGCAGATAGATATCGGCCGGCAAAAGCTGGTGCAGCCATTGATCGACCGAGTCGCGGAAGGAGGCGACCATGATCGCCATCGCCGCTGCCAGCGCGACACTGGTTAGCACCCCCGCCGCCGCGACCACGGCATGCCCCGGCGCCGCAACGAGCCGGGCCGCCGCCAGCCGGGCCGGCACCGGGCCGCGCTCCGGCAACAGCCGGGCGATGCCGGCCGCGACTAGCGGCAGCAGCAAAACGCTGCCGGCCAGCAGACAGGCTACGGCCAGATAACCGCCCAGCGGCAGCCCGTCAATCGGGGGGATGGCGCAGGCGGCCAGACTGGCGGCGAGCAGGCCCAAGCCGAGCATGGGATGGCCGCGGCCGCCGAGCAGGGTCGTCTCGCCGCCGGCCTTCAAGGCCTGCGCCGGCGAGACCGTCGCTGCCTCACGGGCCGGCAGCCAGGCGCCGGCCACCCCGGCCAGCAGGCCGAGCGCGACATAGACGGCGCTGGCCAGCGGCTGAAATTGCAGGGTCGGCTGCAGGCCGGAAAAATAGCCGGCCCCGAGGTCGCCGCCGAGCATGGTCAGCGCCCCCCAGGCCAAAGCTTGCCCGAGGATGACCCCGACGATGCCCCCGGCCAGCCCGACTATGGCACCCTCGGCGAGCAGCCAGGTAAACAGCGTGCGGCGCGCCAGACCGAGGGCGCGGAGAAAGGCGAACTCGGTGCGCCGGCGGACGACCGACAGCGCCTGCGCCGAAAAAACCAGGAAGCCGCCGGTCAGCAGCGCAATCGCGGCGAGCAGGGTCAGATTGACCCGATAGGCCCGCGACAGATTGCCGGCCTGCTCGGCGCTGGCTTCCGGCACCTCGATCAGCACGCCGGCCGGCAGCATGGCCTGCAGGGCCGGGCGCGCCGCGGCGGGTGCCACATCGTCGGCCAGCTTCAGATCGATCCGGCTGAGCCGGCCGAGCTTGCCGAAATGCGCCTGCGCGGCGGCGATGTCCATCACGGCCAGGCGCCGGTTGTCGGCCGCACCGGGGATGTCGCCGGCAATCCTGAAACGCCGGCGCTGCGTCCCGGCCTGCAGCTCGATCTCGTCGCCGGGCTGGCGGCCGAGGGCGGTTTGCGCCGCACGACTGAGAAATACGTTGTCTTCGGCCAGGCTCGCCAGGCGGTCTGCGGTCGACGCCGGTTTGGGCAATAAAACCGGCGTCACCCGGGCCAGCGCGAAGATGTCGATGCCGAGCACTTGCAGCGTTTCTTCCGACTCTGACCCTGCCCACTTGACCTGGAGTTCGAGGACCGGGCTCGCCTCGGCTACCTCGGGACGGCCGGCGAGCTGGGCGTAGATATTTTCGTCAAAGCCGCCGCGTGGCCCGACCACCTGCAAATCGGCTGCGCCGGCCATGGTGCGAAGACCGCGCTCGAACTCGCGCAAGGCCGCTTCATGCACTGCCTGCACCGCCATTCCCAAAGCCACGCCGAGAACAATCGCAGTAAAGGAAAAAAGCGTCGCCAGCCGGCGCCGGGCCAAGGAGCCGAGAAAAACCGGCGCGAGTTTCACACGTATCACGCGTGTCACGCCTGCAACCCGCTGCTCGTCAGGTGCAAAACTCGATCCGCCGTCGCCGCCGCTGCTGGCGAATGGGTGACCAGAATGCCGATGGCGCCGACCTGGCGCACCCGCTCGGCGAGCAAGGCCAGCACCTTGGCGCCATTGGCCGGGTCGAGATTGCCCGTCGGTTCGTCGGCCAGCACCAGGCTGGGCTGGTGCACCAGGGCGCGGGCGATTGCGACCCGTTGCATTTCGCCGCCCGACAGCTCGCGCGGCCAACTCGCCGCCCGCTCGCCCAGACCGACCGCTTCCAGCAACTGCTGCGCCGGCCGATCGGCAGCGGCGCCGTGCAAGCCTTGCAACCAGAGCGGCAACGCGACATTCTGGCGGACGGTCAGATGCGGCAGCACATGAAAAGCCTGAAAGACGAAACCCAGCTTGTCGCGCCGCAAGCGGGTCAGCGCATCTTCATCCAGTTGTGCGTAGGCGACGCCATCCAGTGCCAGTCGACCGCAGTCGGGCCGGTCCAGTCCAGCGATCAGGTTGAGCAGGGTGGATTTGCCGACGCCCGACTCGCCGACGATGGCGACGTATTCGCCGGCCTGCAAACGCAGCGAGACATCCCGCAGCACGCTGCGGCGATTGAACTGGCGAGAAAGGCCTTCGATTTCAAGCATGGACCATTTTGCCAGATCCGTTCGGCATGAGCGGGCAGGCGGTCCAGGCTTTGCTCAATAAGCAGCATTGAAAACGGTCATTCGCTCACGTTCGAGTTCACCGATGACCTTCTCGTGATGGGCCACCGCCTCGCGCAGCACATCCATGATGGAGATCACGCGGACCAGGCGATCGCCGTCCAGTACCGGCAAATGCCGGATATGGTGCTGGTTCATCAGGCGCATGCAGTCGCCGAATTTGGCGCCAAGGTAGGTGGTGACGACTTCACGACTCATGATCTCGCCGACGGTGGTGTTCTCCGAGCGGCGTCCGGCAAGAATCACCTTGCGCGCGTAGTCGCGTTCCGACATCACGCCGACCAGGCGTTCTCCATCGAGCACGACGACCACCCCGAGGTCGTTTTCAGCCAGAACCCTGAGCGCCGACAGCACAGTGTCGCCGGGCTGGACGGACTTGATTTCGGCGGGGCTGGATTCGACGAACTGTCGAATGGGGTGGTGGGCGAACAAGTGCTCGGTATTCGTATCTGTCTCAAACATCATCATTCTCCTCTCAAATCCGGCCGTCGACCGTAGCGGTCACTGCCGTCGTCGATCAACGCTTCACTGACCGTTCTCCGAGCGGGGCGACCGGGCGCGACTGGCGGCGGTGCGCGATGGCAACGGCAGCGTACAGCCCGGCGGCAATCCAGCAGACCGTCTTGATTGGCGTGAAGGCGGCGAATACCGCAGCCACCTCGGCCATGCCGGTGCCCAGGGCGAGTTGGTGAGCCAGCCAGAGGAAAAAACCCAGCAAGGCGGCAAACACCGCCCACTGGCCGAAGAAACGTCCGGTGGACTCCCTGTCGCTGTGCGGTTCCTGCCACGGCAGCGTCGCCGCCAGCGCCATGCCGAGGCGCTGGCTGCCCCCCCAGAGCAGGCCGGCGAACATGCCGAGCCAGAAGGCGACCTCAACCAGGTAGGGCCAGAAGTTCCTGGCGAATTCGCCGCCGGGATACTCGATGCCCTTGGGCAGGGCAGCGATCAGAAGGCCGAATGCGAGGGCGCAGATGGCGCCGAGTCCGACGGAATTCTGCAAGCCTCTAGCCCAGAAACGGAATTCACTCTCGATGTCTTCGTTGATCGGCCAATTGGCAGGATTGATATTCATGGTGACCTCCTCGGGAAGCCGGGGCACGGGATGTTCCACGCTTCCCATACAAACGCCGTGCCGCACAGCCCGCCCACATTCTGGTGGCAGGCGGTACGGCCGACCCGGTAGCAATCAGCAACGGTCGGTCAGCATTTTCACCGCCCGAGCAGCCAGGCCATGAGCGTTGGCTTGTCCTGTCTGGCGAGATCCGGCGATGGTTGTCCTGCGGTCAACCGTCAGAAATTGCGAAAATTCAATCACAGCTTTTCGTGGCTGCCCGGCGATTTGCGCGAGCTGACCAGCTGGCTCATCAGGAAGCCGGCGGCCAGCGCGATGCCGGCTGACTTGAGCGGATGTTCGCGGACATAGTTGCTGCTGGCGCCAACCAGGCGCTGTTCAGTGTCTTTCAGCCGGTTGGCGGTTCTTTCCAGACTTTGTGCTACCCGGCTGGAGGTGTCGCTGATGCTGTCCACCAGGTGATGGGCACCGGATGCGGCGCGCGAGACTACCGGCTGTACCGCTTCAGAAATCCGGTCGATGGCCTGATGCGCACCGTTGCTTTTGGGGGTGTCAATTCCGAGGCTTTTCATGATTTTTCCTTCCAAAAGAAAGTCAAGCATGGGGTCGCGCCGGAGGTGTCGTGCGCGAGTGGGCGAATTGAACTGACCACAGGTTTGAGAGTCTCATTTCATGTTCCCGGTTCCCCGGTTTCGGCGGCGCGGTCAGCCCGACTATCGGTTAGCGAAGCGGCTTGCATGCTTTATCGCCGGGCAAAGCCTCGTTGCCTGTAATGCCTACCGGAAGAACGGTATTTTTGACCGATGCCGGCGCCTTGGCGGTGTGCACGCTCGCCGACCGGGGTGTCGCCGCGTGGAGCGTTGGTCGGCAAACGCTCGGTCTTCTCAGGCTGGAAGGAGAACCATCCATGCTGCATTACGCTGTCGTCTTTTTCGTCATCGCGCTGATTGCCGCTTTCTTCGGTTTCGGCGGTATCGCCGCAAGCGCCGTCGGGATCGCCACGATCCTCTTCTACGTCTTCCTGGGCCTGGCGGTGGTTACGCTCATCAGCGGACTGTTACGAAAGTAGCGATGCGGTCATCAAGGCTCCCTTCCGCCTATGCTGGATGCAGCGGGTGCCGGCGATTCCGGCTTTCCGTGCTCCGCCGGAATTCTGGAAAAAGCAGGGATGGATGGAGATGATCATGAAAAACACGACCTTGATTTTGTGCCGAAATATGGCGTTGACCGCAGGCGTCGTGCTCACTGCGCTCGTCTCGAATGGCGTCCACGGCCAGTTGTCGGCGACGACTCCACCGGAAATCGTCAAGCCAGTCCCGCTCAGCGAGTTGAAAAATGCCGATGCGGTATTCAATGAGCTTGATCTTGCCGGCCGAGGTTATGTGACGCGAGAGGACACCAAGGAACTGATCGGCTTTGGCGAGGCTTTCCTGGCCGTCGATGCCAAGGGCAGCGGTAAGCTGACCCGGGAGCAGTTTCGTAAGGCGTGGGCGCTCTACAAGTCGGCCAATAATTGAAGCCGTACCCGCTGTCGTCTCATTCGCGTGGTTCCTGACGCCGGTTGACGGTAGCGGGAAGTTGGCTTTTTCGAAGTTGCCGCCGGGTGTAGAGGTTCATCAGCGGCGTGACCGATATCCCATGCACGACAATGGAAACGGCTACGGTAGCCAGGGTGAGGCTGATGGCCTGCTCGGCAATCGGGCCGGAAAGTCCATGATGCAGGGCGAACATCAGGTAGTAGATCGAGCCGATACCGCGGATGCCGAACCAGGAGATCAGCAGGCGTTGATCCCGCGATACCGTGGCGCCGAGCAAGCCGAGCCATACCGAGACCGGGCGCAAGACTAGGAACAGCAGAAACAGGAAGCCGACGGTCGTCCAATCGAAACGAATGAAGGGCAGCATGGCGCCGACGACGAGAACGATGACCAGTTCGGCGATACGCTCCATTTGCTCGTTGAAGCCGCGCACAGCCTGCATCATGTAGGCGCCGGCCAGTTCCGGGTCGGTCGCGATGGCAAGACTGGCTTCCTTGCCCTGCAAGACGACTGGAGCCGGAACCTGGACGCCCCGCGACTTCCCTTTGCTACGCTGCAGGGCGAGGCCGGCGGCAAATACCGCGAGAAAGCCGGAAGCGTAGGCAAGCTGCGCCGCACCGTAGGCGAGTGCGACGAGGCCCATGGCGAGGAATTCGTCGAGCCCGACCGCTTCCTGGTGATGCGTGCGCAAATACACCACCAGTTTGCCGATAATCGCCCCGAGCAGGCTGCCAATGGCGAGGCCGCCGGCCAGCGCCCACAGCAGATCGAGCGTCAGCCAGCGCCAGCCACCCGGCCCGAGATCGTGCAGGCCGAGCAGGCCGAGGCCGAGAAAGACAAAGGGGAAGGCAGCGCCGTCGTTGAGGCCGCCTTCGCCGGAGAGACTGAAGCGCAGGCGGTCGCGGTCGCCGGGATCGTCCACCTGGACATCCGAAGCCAGCACCGGGTCGGTCGGCGCCAGAATGCCGCCGAGCAGGATGGCGGCACCGAGCGGCAAAGCGAGGAAGAAAACGCCGCTCGCCGCAATCAGCGCGACCGTCAGCGCCATCGAGACGAAAGCCAGACGCAGCGGCAAATACCATTGGCGGTTCGATAAAGGCAGGCCGAGCTTCAGGCCGACCGAGAAAAGCGAGATGAGCAGGGCCACTTCGCTGACTCTTTCAAGAATCGCGGCATAGCTCTGCGGGTCGGGTGGCGTCGGTCCCCAATCGGCGGAGCCGAGGCCATAGCCGACGGCCAGATAGAACATCGAAGCACTCGCCGGCAGGCGCTTGAGCATGGAGCCTGCCAGGGCCATGGTGACCAGCAACGCACCGATAACGAGTGCCCACAGCGCAAAAGACATTGCAGCCTGCTCCGGACGAATGAAGGGGTGGAAGTGCTACTGCCGCCGCTTCTGCCGGCGCTGTGACGTATCGGGTTGGCAGCGGGCAGAATTTTGGCGATGTGTGTTTGAGCCTCAACCGGCCAAATCTTTCAACTTTTAAATTCGAAGGGAAAAAACATGCTAAACGTGGCAAATTCCACTGGAAGATCTGCTGTGATGGTGTAAAGTCAAATCAGAAGTCATTTCTTGAGGGCGGGGATTATGGACGTTAAATCAGTAACTTCCAGTGCAAGTGCCTACGCCGGCAGCAGTGCCCAGGCGACTCAGGCACAGCAAAGCCAGCAAACACAACAAATCGAGAAACGCGAGTCCCGTGCGGAAGAGCGCACCGAAGGCAAGGAGGCGGCGCCGCGTCCGGTGGTGAATAGCGACGGGCAAAAAACGGGAACCGTGATCAACGTAACGGCCTGAGCAATCCAATTGGCCATCGGGTGGTGAAATGGCAACGGGTTCAATTTCCGGTTCGCAAGGCCTGAGTAGCGGAGTCTGGGCGCAGTTGCAGCAGCAACAGGCGCAGCGGACTGCCGATCAGGCCGAACAAAAAGCACGGGCCTTGCGCGCGCAGGCCAGTGATGCGCAATCCACAGCCGATCGTGCCCAGGAAAATGCCCGTACGCTGCGGGTGCAATCGGAACAGGCGCAAGGCGAGGCGAGTGGTGCCAGGATGGATTTGGCGGCAATGCGCTCAATGGATACGGTACAGAGCCAGTTCAATCAATGGCGTGCGGAGTTGGCGTCGGCGCTGGGTACTGCGGAAACGTCTTCACCGAGTGTGTCTACCGCAGCGACCGGCAGCCAACCGGTGCTTAACGCCGATGGGCAAACGACAGGAACGCTGCTTAGCGTGACCGCCTGAGTTCTCTGGCCTGAACCGGCTTGTGCGGATCGCGGGAGATGTTGCCCCGCGATTTTTTTTCGCCGGTTTGCCGTGGTGGCTCTGGTATCGTTGCGCCCTGTCATTTCACGAGAGGCGGGAAGGGAGAGTGTTTGTGTTAGCCAATCATTGGTGCGCGTCGGTCGATGCGACCATCCAGTTGCGAACAGGTTGTAATCCGCTGGAAAAACACGGTCCGCAGGCGGTGATAGTGCATGCCGATGCCTGGGCGCCGATGGATGCAGTGGCTGATCCGCATGACATTCGCCAGGTGGTCGATTACGAGGTGATCTTTCTGGCGATTCGCAAGCTGGAAGGCAATGCGCATTGTGAATGTCTGGAATCGAGCATTCTGGAAGTCATGGACGCGATTTTCGGCATGTCGGTGGTAACGTCTGCCTTCATTTCGATGCACAAGCCGCATGTTTATAACGGTCAGGGCACGCCGGTGATTTCGTTGTCGATGACGCGCGAGCAATGGCAAAAAACGAAGCGGTGATTTCGGCGATTGGTGCCGTGGCCAGTAACAATATGCTTGGTCTGGCCGGTTGGCTGCCGTGGGATATTCCCGAGGAACTGGCTTATTTCGAGGCGACGGTATCCGGTGCGGCCCTAGTGATCGGGCGCCTGACCTACGAGTCGATGGAGGTGGTGCCGGAGGACTCGTTCATCGTCAGTCGCCATTCCGATTTGCAGCTGAAACCGGGTTGCCATCGTGTCACTTCGGTCGAAGCGGGGCTGGCAGCGGCAATTGCCACCGGTAAACCGGTTTTCGTGATTGGTGGCGCATCGATTTATGAAGCGGCCTGGCCGTATTGCAAATACTTTTACTTGACGCGTATCGACAGGGCATTCGAGGGCGATACCCTGTTCCCCGAAAGTATTCCGCTGGCAGACTGGAAAGTCGTCAGCGAGGAGCGCAAAATCTATCGGGAACGCAAGACGGATAGCGATGTGTTGTGTCGTTTCTTGCGCTATGAGCAATCCGTGCCGCAGGTGATCGGGTAGCGCGATTGTAATTGCCGACGAATAGTCAAAATCGTCGGGGCTGCGTCAAAACGAAAATGGCAGAGCCGATGGCACAGGCGTCAGAAAATTACGCCCGACGTGGGCAACGGTTGTGGGGCGGACTTATCGCCTTGACGCTAGGCGGCTTCTTGCTGCTTGCCTACGTGCTCTGGTCGGTTTTCGAGGGGGCGTGGTCCGAGGCGGAGAGTGCAACTGCCAACTACGCCGAGTTGCTGGCGACTTGGCAACAGCGCGTGACCAGTATTGCCGTCGTCAGTCTGCTGTTGTTCGCCGGGCTGGCGCTCGTGCTGTTCCGCCTTTTCCGTGCCCAGCGGCGGGAGCGGCAGGCGGCCGAGCGCTTGCGTCAGCAGCAGGAGCAGCTGGAAACAGCGCAGCGTATTGCCCAGCTGGGTAGTTGGGAAATGGATGTCAGGACGAGGAAGGTCGTTTGCTCTGAAGAGCAACGCCGTATTTTCGAGATCGATCCGGCCAAGGTCGATCTGGTTTATGAAGACTTCCTTGCCATGGTTCATCCGGACGAGCGGGAGCGAGCCGACAGCACCTTCCAGAGCGCTATTGCCGGGGATCACCTGTTGCAGTTGAAACATCGCCTGCTGATGCCCGACGGTCGGATCAAATATGTGATGGAAACCGGCGAGACCAGTTTTGCCGAGGACGGTAAGCCGCTGACGGTATTTGGTACCTCGCAGGATGTGACCGGACAGTACCAGATGGAATCGCAAATGCAGTTGCTGGCCAGTGCTTTTCAGTACAGCGGCGAAGCGATCCTGATTACCGACCACGAGAACAGGATTGTCACGGTCAACCCGGCTTTTTCACGCCTGACCGGGTATCTGCCGGCTGAGGCGATCGGCCGGAATCCTCGCTTTCTGTCGGCAGGACGGACAACGCGCGAGGAGTACCAGGAGATGTGGCAGACAATCCAGGCGCGCGGTTTCTGGCAGGGGGAAATCTGGGATCGGCGCAAGGATGGCGGAATTTATCCAAAATGGATGTCCGTCTCGGTGATTCGCGATGACGACGACGGGATTCGCTACTACGTTGCCCATTTCACCGATGTGTCGGCGGAGCGGGAAGCCGAAGCCCAGTTGCAGCATATTGCTCACCACGACATGCTGACCGGTCTGCTCAATCGCCTGAGCCTGGCCGGTCGGCTGGAGCAGGCGCTCGCCGCAGCGCGTCGGGAGGGGGGCCGGGTTGCCTTGCTGTTCATCGATCTCGACCGCTTCAAGGTGATCAACGATACGCTGGGTCATCATGTGGGCGATGAATTGCTGATTGCGGTTGCCGGGCGCCTGCGCGAAGCTGTCCGCGACAGCGACGTGGTGGCACGCCTGGGCGGCGACGAATTTGTCGTCATGCTGACCGGGATGGAACACTCCGGCTCGGCTGCGATGATTGCCGAGAAGCTGATACTCAGCGTCGGCGACCCCTATGTGATTGAAGGCCACGATCTGTATACGACGCCCAGTATCGGCATAGCCATTTTTCCGATCGATGGTGACGATGGCCAGACCCTGATGAAAAATGCCGATGCCGCCATGTACCACGCCAAGGCGGCCGGGCGAAACAATTTCCAGTTCTTCGATTCGCGGATGAACGATGCGGCACTGGAGCGTTTGAAGATCGAACACAGCCTGCGCCATGCGCTGTCCCGCAACGAGTTCCTGCTCCATTTCCAGCCGGTGATCGATGTGGCGAGTGGTCGGGTGGATGGTGTCGAAGCGCTGATCCGCTGGTTGCATCCGGAGCAGGGCATCATTCCGCCTGGGCGTTTCATTGGCATTGCCGAAGAAACCGGCCTGATTCAGCCGTTGGGGGATTGGGTGTTCTGGACGGCCTGCCGGCAACTGGCCGAGTTCAAGGCTGTCGGTTTATCCGGCTTGAAGATGAGCATCAACATCTCGGCGATGCAGTTGCGAAACGGCAATTTACCGGTTCTGGCCAAGGGGGCGATCGAGGCATTCGGGCTCGACCCGGCGACGCTGATCTTCGAGGTCACCGAATCGGTGGCCATGCACCAGCCCGAGGAAACGGTGCGCATTCTCGATCAGTTGCACGCCATGGGCATCGGTCTGGCGATCGATGATTTCGGGACCGGCTATTCCTCGCTCAGCTATCTGCGCATGTTCCCGATTCATCATCTCAAGCTGGATCGTTCGTTTGTCCAGGAAATCGGCCAGGGGCCGGACAGCTGGGTGATCTGCGATGCGACCATCGGCCTGGCGCATAACCTTGGTCTGAAATTGGTGGCGGAGGGGGTGGAAACGCAGGAGCAGTTCGATTACTTGCGTCTTCAGGGCTGCGATCTGGTGCAGGGTTTTCTGCATAGTCGGCCATTGCCGGCCGACGAAGTCATCGCTTTCATCCGCCAGCGTAACGGCTGAGAAAAAATCGCTTGCATCGGCTCGGTGTTTTTCCTATGATTCAAACGAACGTATGAATTATAAGGTGATGCCATGGCTGAAGCACGATCCGTTGATACCCGCGAACGCATTCTCGATGCGGCTGAACATCTTTTTATGGCGCATGGCTATGAAGGCACCTCGATGCGCCAGATTACCAGCGGCGCTGGCGTCAATCTGGCGGCGGTAAATTATCACTTCGGCTCCAAGGAGTCGTTGATGCAGGAAGTCTTCCGCCGTCGCCTGGATTGGCTGAACGACGAACGGATGCGCGTGCTCAACGCGCTGGAAAGCGAAGCGGCGGGCAAGCCGCTGAAGCCGTCGCAGATCGTCGACGGTTTCTTCGGCACCTTGTTGCGCATGGCCGACGACGAGGAGCGCGGCGGCGTCACTTTCCTGCGCCTGCTCGGCCGCACGCTGACCGACCCCTCCGAATTTATCCGCACCTTTCTGGCCCACGAGTACGCCGAAGTCGTCGATCGTTACAAGGAAGCCCTGTTCAAGGCGCTGCCCGATGTGCCGAAGGCGGAAATCGTCTGGCGCTTCCACTTCATGCTTGGTGCCACCTCCTACGCCATTGCCGGGACCGATGCCTTGCGCCTGGTTACCGACTGGCAGATCGAGGAGGAAGACTCCACCGACCGCCTGGATCGCCTGGTGCCGCGCCTGATGTCCTTTCTGCTCGGTGGCCTGCGCTCGCCGTTGCCGCAATTTTCGAGTCCTACGGTCGACCTCTGAAAACCGCAAAAACCAAAAAACCATAATTGGAGACAAACAGCATGTTCAACAGCACCATCCCTCTGCTCGGGTTAGTCACCCTGGTGGCTTTGGCCGGGTTGCTCTTCGTCCGGCCGCTGCGCCGGGCGCTGATTACCCGGCCCATTTTTTCCACCTATCGCAAGGTGCTGCCGCAGATGTCGGATACCGAGCGCGATGCCCTGGAAGCCGGCACCGTCTGGTGGGAAGGCGAACTGTTCCGCGGCAAGCCGGACTGGCAGAAGCTGCATGGCTACCCGCAGCCGAAACTGACGCCGGCCGAGCAGTCCTTCCTCGACAACGAATGCGAGGAAGCCTGCCGCTTGGTCGATGACTGGAAAGTCACGCACGAACTGTACGACCTGCCGAACGAGGCCTGGCGCTACATCAAGGACAAGGGCTTCCTCGGCATGATCATTCCGAAGAAGTACGGCGGCCTCGAATTTTCGGCCTACGCCCATTCGCAGGTGGTGACCAAGCTGTCGACCCGCTCGTCGGCGCTGTCGGTGTCGGTCATGGTGCCCAATTCGCTCGGCCCGGCCGAGTTGCTGCTGCACTACGGCACCGAAGCGCAGAAGAACCATTATTTGCCGCGCCTGGCCAAGGGTATCGAGGTGCCGGCCTTCGCGCTGACCAGCCCGTGGGCCGGTTCCGATGCGGCGTCGATCCCTGATGCCGGCGTGATTTGCAAGGGCTTGTGGCAAGGCAAGGAAGTGATCGGCATGCGCGTCTCGTGGGACAAGCGCTACATCACGCTGGCCCCGGTGTGTACCGTGTTTGGTCTGGCCTTCCATCTCTATGACCCGGAAGGCCTGCTCGGCGACAAGAAGCACATCGGTATCACCTGCGCCCTGGTCCCTTACGATCATCCGGGCGTCGATACCGGCCGTCGCCACTTCCCGCTCAACGCCATGTTCATGAATGGCCCGACGCGCGGCAAGGAAGTCTTCATGCCGCTCGATTTCATCATCGGCGGGCCGAAGATGGCCGGGCAGGGTTGGCGCATGTTGATGGAGTGCCTGGCGGCCGGCCGTTCGATCTCGCTGCCTTCGTCGAATACCGGCATGGCCCAGATGACGGCACGGGCCGTCGGCGGTTATGCCCGGGTGCGCAGCCAGTTCAAGATGGCGGTCGGCAAGTTCGAAGGCGTCGAGGAGGCGCTGACCCGGATCGGCGCCTACACCTACATGATGGACGCCGTGCGCAAAATGACGGCCGGCGCCGTCGATCTCGGCGAGAAGCCGTCGGTGGTTTCGGCCATCGCCAAATACCACGTCACCGAACGGGCCCGCCAGGTGGTCAATGACGGCATGGACGTCATCGGCGGCAAGGGCATCTGCCTTGGCCCGTCCAACTTCCTCGGTCGCGCCTACCAGCAGGTGCCGATCGGCATCACCGTCGAAGGCGCCAACATCCTGACCCGTTCGCTGATCATCTTCGGCCAGGGCGCCATCCGCTGCCATCCGTATCTGTTGCCGGAAATGCAGGCGGCGCAGAATCCGGATCAGAAGCAAGGCCTGGTCGATTTCGACAAGGCGCTGTTCGGCCATATCGGCTTCACCATCAAGAACGGTTTGCGTGCCCTGTGGCTGGGGATGACCGGTTCGCACTTTGCTGCGGTCAACGTCGCTACGGCACCGGAAATGAAGCGCTACTACCAGCAACTGACGCGCTTCTCGGCGGCCTTTGCCTTCATGTCGGACATTTCCCTGCTGGTGCTCGGCGGCAGCGTCAAGCGCCGGGAAAAGCTGTCGGCCCGTCTCGGCGACATCCTCGCCCAGATGTACCTGATTTCCTGCACCTTGAAGCGTTACGAGGAAGAAGGTCGCAAGGCCGAGGATGCACCGCTCGCCCACTGGGCGATCTGGGATGCGATGTATAAGGCGCAACAGGCGTTCGATGGTGTCATCGCCAACTTCCCGGTGCGCTTCATCGCCGCCTTCCTGCACCGGGCTATCTTCCCGTGGGGTCACCCGTATGTCGTGCCATCCGACGAGGTCGGCCATCAGGTCGCCAAGTCGCTGATCTCGCCGTCGGCCACCCGCGACCGGCTGACTGCCGAATGCTACCTGCCGCTGACCGAGAACGAACCGGTCGGGGCCATCGAGCTGGCGCTGAAGGCGACGCTGGAAGCCGAAGCCATCGAGGCGAAGATCCGTGCCGCCGAAAAGGATGGTCGTTTCGACAACAACCCGCTGGCCAATGTCCGCGATATTGCTTTCGTCGCCTTCGAGGCGGGTGTCATTTCGTCGGCCGAATTCGAGGTCATGAAGCGGCGCAATCATCTGCGCGACATCGTTGTCCAGGTCGATGATTTCCCCTTCGACTACAACGTGGCGACCGCCAACAAGCCGGCCGAATGCCGGATGGCGGCCTGAACATGGGCGGCAGGACGATCTATGTGGTCGACGGCGCCCGGACGCCGTTTTTGAAGGCGCAGAAAGGGCCGGGGCCGTTCGCGGCGTCCGACCTGGCGACGCAGGCCGGGCGGGCGCTGCTGTTGCGCCAGCCTTTCCTGCCGAGCGATCTCGACGAGGTCATTCTCGGTTGCGCCGCGCCGTCGCCGGACGAAACCAATATCGGCCGCATGGTGGCGCTGCGTCTCGGTTGCGGCGAGAAGGTGCCGGGCTGGACGGTGATGCGCAACTGCGCTTCCGGCATGCAGGCGCTCGATTCGGCGATTGCCAACATCCAGTGCGGCCGGGCCGAACTGGTGCTGGCCGGCGGCGTCGATGCGCTGTCGCGGGCACCGCTGTTGTACTCCGATACCATGGTGCGCTGGTTTGCCGGCATGATGTCGATGCGGACAGCCGGCCAGAAGCTCGGGCATTTCCTGAAGCTGAAGCCGGGGGCCTTGCTGTCGCCGGTAATCGGCCTGATGAAGGGCCTGACCGATCCGGTGGTCGGCCTGCTGATGGGGCAGACCGCCGAAAACCTCGCCTGGAAGTTCGGCATCACGCGCCAGCAGATGGACGAATTCGCCGTGCGCAGCCACCAGCGGGCACTGGCCGGTCGGCAAGCGGGTCATCTGGGTGAAATCGTGCCGCTGGTCGATGGCAACGGCAAGGTGTATGCCGAAGACGACGGGGTGCGGGCCGATGCCAGCATGGCCGGCATGGCCAAGCTGAAACCCTTCTTCGACAAGAAATACGGCAACATCACCGCCGCCAACAGTTCGCAGATTACCGATGGCGCCGCCTGGCTGATTCTCGCTTCGGAAGAGGCGGTCAAGAAGTGGAATCTCAAGCCGCTCGGCAAAATCGTCGACAGCCAGTGGGCCGGCCTCGATCCGGCGCAGATGGGCCTCGGCCCGGTGCATGCCTCGACGCCCATCCTGCAGCGCCACGGCCTGGGGCTGAATGATATCGATGCCTGGGAGCTGAACGAGGCGTTCGCGGCCCAGGTCATGGGCTGCCAGGCCGCCTGGCAATCCGACGAGTACTGTCGCGAGCAGCTTGGCCTGCCGGCAGCACTCGGCGCCATCGACGAGAACAAGCTGAATGTCGATGGCGGGGCGGTGGCCATCGGCCATCCGGTCGGCGCTTCCGGGGCGCGCATCGTGCTGCATCTGTTGCATGTGCTGCGCCGGCAAAAGGCCAGGCGCGGCATTGCGACCATCTGTATCGGTGGCGGCCTGGGCGGCGCCATGCTGGTCGAAGCCGAAAGCTGAGCATGCGGATCGGTATTGTGGTTGATTCGGCCTGCGATTTGCCGAGGGATTTTCTCGCCGCCAACGGCGTGCTGGTCATGCCGATCACGCTGCGCATCGGCGACCTGCTGATCGAGGACCGGCGCGATCCCGAGGAAACCCAGGCCTTCTACGCCCGGCATCTGGACCGGAAAGGCGAGGATTTCGCCGAGTCGATTCCGTATTCGGTGCAGCAGATCGAACAGCTTTTCCTCGAACGGCTGGTCCTCGATTTCGACTACGTCTTCTGTCTGACCATCACCAGCACGCGCAGCCCGATCTTCAATCATGCGATGCAGGCCTCGCGCGCCATCCTCACCCAGTACAAGGCGATCCGCCGGGCGGCCGGCGTGCCGGAGCGCTTCGGGCTGGCCGTACTGTCGACGCGCAACCTGTTTACCGGCCAGGCCGTGCCGGTGGCCGAAGCGGTGCGCCTGATCCGGGCCGGTGGTTCGCCGAGCGAAATCGGCGCCCGCCTGCGCCATCTGGTCGATCAGACCCATACCTACCTGGTGCCGGCCGACCTCTTTCACATCTACAAGCGGGCCTCCAAGAAAGGCGATACCAGCCTCAGCTGGGGTTCCTACACGCTCGGTTCATGGCTCGATGTCAAACCGATCCTGCATTGTCATTGCGACCAGACGACCACGGTCGACAAGGTGCGTGGCTTTGAAACCGGCGTCGAGCAACTGTTCGCCAAGGCGGCCAAGCGCATCCGCGACGGACTCGATGCACCGCATCTCTGCATCAGCTACGGCGGGGCACCGGGCGCGGTGGTCAATCTGCCCGGTTATGCCCGGCTGACCCAGGCCGCGGCGGAGCAGGGCGTTCAAATTCTCGTTTCGCCGATGAGCAAAACGGCTGCGGTCAACGTCGGGCCGGGCGCCTTGTCGCTGGCCTTCGCGGCAAGCGGTCATCGTCCGCATTAAAGAAAGCACATGATGAATCTCAATCTTCAACACTGGCGGGTCGAGCGCGATGCCGAAGGTGTCGCCACCGCCATCCTGGACAAGGCCGGCGAGTCGGCCAATTCGCTGTCGGTCGCCGTGATGGCGGAACTGGCGCAGATCCTCGATGCCTTCGACCAGCAGCCGCCGAAAGGGCTGATCTTCCGCTCCGGCAAGGCGGCTGGCTTCATCGCCGGGGCCGACATCGAGGAATTCACCCAGCTCGATACACCGGAAAAGGGGCGGGCATTGGTCGAGCGGGGCTGGCAGCTGTTCAACCGTTTGGCTGCGGTCGACTACCCAACATTGGCCATAATCCGCGGCCATTGCCTGGGCGGCGGTCTCGAACTGGCGCTGGCCTGCCGCTACCTGCTGGCGGTTGACGAGCCGGCGACCAAAATGGGCCTGCCGGAAGTCATGCTCGGCATCTTCCCGGGCTGGGGCGGCATGCTGCGCCTGCCGCAACGGGTCGGCCCGGCGGCAGCGCTCGACATGATGCTGACCGGCAGGAGCCTCGACGCCAAACGGGCCAAGCGCATGGGCTTGGCCGATGAATGCGTGCCCCCTCGGGTCATGGAGCCGGCGGCGCGGCAACTGCTGTTCTCCGGCCAGCCCCGGCGCCCCTTACCGGCGCTGCAGCGCCTGCTGAACGGGCCGCTCAAGGCCGTCGTCGCCAATGGCGCCCGTAAACAAGTGGCGAAGAAGGCGCGGCCGGAACATTACCCGGCGCCCTACGCCATCATCGACATCTGGCAGAAACATAACGGCAATGCGCTGGCCGCGCCGGCCATCATCGACCGCATCATCAGTTCGCCGACGGCACGCAATCTGGTCCGCGTCTTCTTCCTGCAGGAGCGCCTGAAAGGCTTTGGCAAGGCTGCGGAATTCTCGGCCCGGCGTGTGCATGTGATCGGGGCCGGCGTCATGGGCGGTGATATCGCTGCCTGGTGCGCCCTGCGCGGCATGACCGTGACACTGCAGGATCAGAGCCTGGAACGCATGGGGCCGGCCTTGCAGCGGGCCAACAAGCTATTCACGCGCCGCCTGCGCGACCCGCTCAAGGCACGGGCCGCTTTCGACCGCCTGATTCCCGACGTCAACGGCGATGGCGTCGCCCATGCCGATGTGGTGATCGAGGCGATTTTCGAGAACGTCGAGGCCAAGCATGCGCTGTTCAAGGCGCTGGAGCCGCGGCTGAAGCCGGGGGCGGTGCTCGCCACCAATACCTCCAGCCTGAAGCTGGAAGACTTGCGGACGGTACTGCAACAGCCGGAACGCCTGGTCGGCATCCACTTCTTCAACCCGGTGGCAATGATGCCGCTGGTTGAAGTAGTCCAGGCCGAGGGGGCGGACCCCGATGCCGTGCAGGCCGCCTGCGCCTTTGTGAGGCAGATCGACAAGCTGCCGCTGCCGGTCAAGAGCGCGCCGGGCTTCCTGGTCAATGCGGTGCTCGCCCCCTACATGCTGGCCGCGATGCGTGCGGTCGACGAGGGAATTTCGCCGGAAACCGTCGATGAAGCGATGCTTGCCTTCGGTATGCCGATGGGGCCGATCGAACTGGTCGATACCGTCGGCCTCGATATCGCGCTGGCGGCCGGCCAGCAACTGGCCGGCGGGGCCGCTGCGCCGCGCTGCCTGTTGGCGCGGGTCGAGAAGAACCAGCTCGGCAAGAAGTCCGGCCAGGGTTTCTATGCCTGGGCGGACGGCAAGGCGAAAAAGGGCAGTGCCGGCGCTGTGCCGGCCGGCCTGGCCGAGCGTCTGGTCACGCCACTGATCGACCGGGTCGACCAACTGGTGGCCGATGGCATCGTCGCCGATGCAGATCTGGCCGACGCCGGCGTGATTTTCGGCACTGGTTTTGCCCCCTTTACCGGCGGGCCGCTCAACTTTCGCAAAAATAAATAACCGGGCTGTTGTTTCTTTGCAACAAGCCGGTCAAATTGTGTAAATAAAACGGTATTTCAAACGTTTGTTTGAGATTTAATGGCGGCAGCAGCAACAGGGAATTCTTTCCCAAACATAAACAAAACAGGAGACAAACCAATGCAAAAAATCATCACCCCGCGCCTGATTCCAGCGCTCATCGCAGTTGCTTTTTCCGGTACTGCCAGCGCGGCCGGTTTCCAGCTGCTGGAGCAGAATGCGAGTGGTCTTGGTAACGCCTATGCCGGTTCAGCAGCAGTAGCTGATAACGCCAGCACGATCTACTACAACCCGGCCGGCATGACGCAATTGCAGAACATCGAGGTGTCCGGCGGCCTGACGGCAGTCAATACCAGCTTCAAATACAACAACGAAGGGTCTACCGGCCTCGGTGCCCTGGCCAATAGCGGCAATGGTGGCGATGGCGGCGATCTCGGCCTGATCCCGAACGGCTACGTCTCCTGGGCAGTGAGCAAGGATCTCTATCTCGGCCTGGGCATCGGCGCACCGTTCGGAATGCGGACCAAGTACGACGATCGCTGGGTCGGTGCCGCCCAATCGACGCATTTCGACATCAAGACGGTCAATATCAACCCTTCGATCGCCTATCGGGTCAATGATGTCGTCTCCATCGGCGGCGGCCTGAACTGGCAGCACCTGGAAGCTGATTACCGCCGGCTGACCGCAGTGACTGCATCCGGTGTGAACTCGCCGCTCAAGCTGACGCTGGAAGATGATTCCTGGGGCTGGAACATCGGTGCCCTGTTCAAGCTGGCACCGACTACCAAGCTGGGCGTTTCCTATCGCTCCAAGATGAAGTACGAAACAACCGGCAAGATCGAGATCAGTGGCACGCTGGCGTCAAACAGTTCCGATGCCAAGGCCGACATCACGCTGCCCGATACTTTCGTCATGAGCTTGACGCATGCCCTCTCCGACAAGTGGGAGTTGCTGGGCGACGTGTCGTGGACGGGCTGGAGCAGCATTCCCAAGGTTGACGTGATCCGCGCTTCGGCGACCAGAAACGGCCTGTTTGCCTCGGGCACCAATGCCCAGGTGCTGGACACCGAGTTCCGCGATACCTGGCGCGTGGCGCTGGGCGCCAACTACAAGCTGAGCAGTGACTGGGCCTTGAAGGGCGGTATCGCCTACGACCAGACGCCGGTTCGGGATGCGGCGACCCGCCTGGTTTCGCTGCCGGACAACAACCGCACCTGGTTCTCGGCCGGTGCGCAGTGGAAGGCCACCAAGTCGACGACCCTCGATGTCGGTGCTACCTATCTTTACCTGAAGGACGCCAAGATCGACAACAACCAGGTCGCCCAGGGCCGTGGTCGTGTCACCGGCACCTACGAAGACAGCGCCTGGATCTTCGGCGGCCAGTTGTCGATGGCTTTCTGAACGAACAAGCTTCCTTGCGTCATTTCAACCCCGGCCAGTCCGGGGTTTTTTTATGCCGTGGCTGTCCAGCTGGCCTTGACCAGCAAGCCGGGGGGCGGCAGGGCTTCCGCCAGTTCCAGGCGGGCGCCATGCAGTTCGGCAATGCGGGCGACGATGGCCAGCCCGAGGCCACTGCCCGGCTGGTCGGTTTGGTTGAGGCGGTGGAAGCGACGCAGCACGGCGGCTCTTTCTTCCGGTGGAATGCCCGGGCCGCTGTCGCTGACGCTGAGTACGCAGCGGCCGTTGTGGCGACTGATGCCGACGCGGACCCGGCCGTCGTTCGGCGTGTAGCGGATGGCGTTGTCGATCAGGTTGCGGATCAGCACACGCAGCCATTCGGCCTGACCGGTGACCGTGCAGTTGTGGTCGGCCGTGAAGTCGAAATCGATGTTCTTGTCGAGAATCAGCGTGCCCAGCTCGGCGCAGACGGATTCGGTCAGCCGGCCGAGGTCGACCGGTTGCGGGTCGGGCAGGCCGGATTCCGGATCGAGGCGGGCCAGTTGCAGCATCTGGTCGACCAGGTGCGAGGCGCGGCTGAGGCCGCTTTGCAACTGTTGCAGCGAGCGGTCGCGTTCGTCGCTGTCGCGGGCCCGCAGCGCGACCTGCAATTGCGCCTGCAGCGCGGCGAGCGGCGTGCGCAGTTCGTGGGCGGCATCGGCGGTGAACCGGCGCTCGGTTTCGAGTGCCGTTTCGACACGCTGGAAGAGGCCGTTCAGCGCTTCCAGCATCGGCCGGATTTCTTCGGGGGCGGAGGGCGGCGACACAGCCTGCAACTGTTGCGGGTCGCGGCTGGCGATCTGGGCGGCGACGCCACCCAGCGAAGCCAGGCCCTGGCGGGTGGCGAGCCAGACCCAGAGGCCGATCAGCGGCAGGCCGAAGAGGGCGGGGAACAGCAGGCGCCAGGCGATGTGGCCGATCAGGTCGTCGCGGATGTGGTGGTTTTCGCTGACCTGGACCTGCAGGCTGCGTTCGCTGTTCCACTGGCTGTAGTGCCGCCAGTGGCCGTCGTCGCCGCGTGTTTCGGAAAAGCCGTCGGCTGCGGTCAACGCCGTTTCCGGGGCATTATTCGAGCGCATCAGCAGCTTGCCGTCGGCTCGCCAGATCTGGCAGCGTAGGCGGCGCTGGTATTTGTGGGCGACGTCGCCGAGGTCTTCGATATCCTCGCCTTCGTCGTGGCTGGCCAGCGCCAGCAAAGTTTGCGCGGCCTGGGCGAGTTGGGCATCGAACAGTTCATCGACCTCGTGGTGGGCGTCGATGTAGCTGAAGATCATGGTCACCAGCCAGGCTGCGGCGACCCCGCCGAGCAGCAGGCTGAGCAGGCGGCGGCGCAGCGAGAACCAGACGGTATTCACTTGGCGATCGTGTAGCCGACGCCGCGCAGCGTGCGGATCAGGTCGCTGCCCAGCTTCTTGCGTAGGTGGTGGATATGGACTTCGAGCGCGTTGCTGTCCGGCTCGTCGCGCCAGCCATAGAGCGACTGTTCGAGCTGGGTCCGGCTCAGCACGCGGCCGGTGTTTTCAAGCAGCATCTGGAGCAGCGAAAATTCCCGGCTCGACAGTTCGACCGGCTGGCCGGCCAGCGTCACGACATGGGCGGCCGGGTCGAGGGCCAGTTCGCCGTGGATCAGCAAGGGCGCGGCACGGCCGGCGCTGCGCCGGGCCAGGGCGCGGATGCGGGCGGTCAGTTCGTCGAGGTCGATCGGCTTGACCAGGTAATCGTCGGCCCCGGCATCGAGGCCGGAGACCTTGTCGCCGGTTGCATCGCGGGCGGTCAGGATGAGGATGGGCATCGCCTGGCCGCGTTGGCGGGCACGGCTCAGCACGTCCATGCCGGACAGGCGGGGCAGGCCGAGGTCGAGGACGACCAGGTCGAAGCTTTCGGCATGCAGGGCGTGGTCGGCGGCATGGCCGTCCTTGACCCAGTCGACCGCAAAGCCGGCCTGGCGGAGGCCGACGGTCAGGCCATCGCCGAGTTGGGGATCATCTTCGACAAGCAGGATGCGCATGGCTTGGATTCTATCAGCTTGCAATCCACCAGCCGGCGGCGGCAACCCAGGCCAGTAGCAGGATGGCGGCGAGCGGGCGGGCCGAGGCAATGGCCTCGCCGGGCTGCCCGTTCTTGCGGCCGGTAATCATGGCGCGCACCAGGTTTTCGCCGTGCAGCAGGCTGCCGGAGGCGACGCCGGCGAGATGGATGACGACGACGGTCAGCATCGTCGCGGCTAGGCCTTCATGCAGTTCTTCCAGCAGATGGCCGCCGAAGTCGTTGTAGATTGCCCAGCCGGCCAGCCCGGTGACGATGCCGAGGCCGAGCAGAAGGACGATGGCCCAGCCGCCGGCCGGGTTATGGCCGACATGGTGAGACGGTTCGAGGCGGAGCAGGCTGAGCAGATAGGCTTTGACGCTGCTCGGGCCGCGTACGAAATCGACGAAGCGGGCGTAGCGGCTGCCGATGAAGCCCCAGGGCAGCCGGAATACGGCGACGGCAAGCACGGTGCCGCCGCTGATGACATGGAGCAGCCGCAGGCTTTCGCTTTCAGAGGTCAACCAGGCCAGGCAGAAACCGCCAACCATCAGCCAGTGGCCGAGGCGAACCGGCCAGTCCCAGACGAGTATTTTTTGCATGGCTTATCTCCGCAGTTCGGGCAGGGCGATGTCGTGTTCGCTGTAGCGGCCGTCGGCGGCGCCGCGATGGCAGGCTTCGCAATTGGCCGCCGATTTGACGCGCGGGTCGCGCCAGTATTTGGCCGGTACTTCACGGTGGTGCCGGACAAAGCGCGGCGTCTGCGTGATGCGTGGCGGCTCGCCGGCGCTTCCCAGCTTGCTGGTGTCGCCGGCGTGGCGCTGGAGAAAGGCGCTGATTTCCTGCCTTTTTGGGCTGTCGACCGCAGCATCGCTACCGAAATGCTGTTCCAGGCTGCCCAGGGTGCGTTGCCAGTCCTTGGCCGAGAGCAAGGCCGGTGGATAGGCGAGGTGGCAACTGCCGCATTCGGCCCGGTAGCTGGCCGGTGTGTCGCCGGGCAAGGGCAGGCGGTCGGCCATTGCCGGTAGCGCAAGGCCAAGCAGGGCAAGGGTGATGAGTGCTTTCATCTCAGCGCACCTCGCTCATGAAGGCGATGAAGTCGGCCTTTTCAATCGGCGTGCAGGCGCGGCCGACGACTTCCTTGCAGTTGCGGCCAAACCACTTTTCGACCTTGGCCGGGTCGCTGAAACGTTCGCCATTGGCGGCCACGGCCAGCGGCCGGATGCTTTTGCCGGTCACGGCATGCTGGCCGCTGTTGGCCGGGCTGTCGGTGTGGCAACTGGTGCAGGCCGGCATCTTGTCGTTGAGTGCAAAGCGCTGGCGGAACAGGCTTTCGCCGCGTTTGGCAGAGGGTGCGAAGCCCGGTTGCTGGGCGGCTGCTTCGTTGGTGTAAATCTGCCGGATCTGCTGGGGCGTTTCGGCGTGGCAGGCGAGGCTGGCTAGCAGCAGGCCGAGAGCGGGGAGGGCTCGCATCATCATCGTTCTCCTTGTTGTGTTGATGGAGACGAGTGTAGAGAGCAAGTCTTAAGCAGGAATTAGGCGAAACTTAAGGAAGGATTAAGGCTTGCCCACCAGCTCGCTTCCCGGTAGTTTTCCGGCCTCGATCAATATATTCGCGCAAGCGATGGAGTGAGCAATGGCATTGTGGAAGAAAATCGTACTGACCGGACTGGTCGCTTTTGCCTCGGCCGGTGTCCAGGCCGCTGGGCCGGAGAAGACCCCGTCGGGCCTGGTCTATGAATCCCTGAAGGACGGCACCGGCCAACAGGCGTCGCCGCAAGCCAGCGTGCAGGTGCACTACCGTGGCACGCTGGCCAATGGCAGCGAGTTCGACAGTTCCTACAAGCGCGGCGAGCCGGCCACTTTCCCGCTTAATCGCGTCATTCCCTGCTGGACCGAAGGTGTCGCCAAAATGCGCGAAGGCGGCAAGGCCAAGCTGACCTGTCCGCCCGAGATCGCCTATGGTTCGCGTGGGGCCGGCTCCGCCGTGCCGCCGAATGCGACGCTGACCTTCGAGGTCGAACTGCTCAAGGTCATGCGCTGACCTGCGACATGATTTGAGAGGCAGACCGCCGCCAATTCTGGTCGTCGGTCTGCAATTGCAGCAACTCAGCTAAGGCTGGCCTCATCCGGCACCATGGCTGCCGCAGCCTGCGGCGGCTGCGCGGTCCGTAGCAACAGGTGCAGATGCCCGGTCAGCTTGGGCAATTCGACCGCCAGTTCGTCGAGCGCCCCCTGGACCAGGGTAGTTGCCTCAGGGGCATTCTGTTTCAGCGGCAATTCAATGGCGGCAGCAATTCGCTGGATGCGTTGTAAACCGAGACTGCCGGCGCTCCCCTTGAGCGAGTGGGCGTAGCGCTGCGCTTCGTCGAGTTGCCCACGGGCCAGTGCGGCTTTGATGACCTCGGCTTCGCCATCGTGGTTGTCGGCAAACATGCCGAGCAGGCGCAGATAGACCGGCAAATTCCCCCGCATGGCATGCAGGCCGATGCTCAGATCGAGACCATCGACCTGCGCCAATTGCTGGCGCAACTGTTCATCGTTGCCGCTCTCCTGAACCTTGCCCGGCGCCTCCGGCAATGCGGCCGGCTGGGCCAGGGGCGGCATCCACTGCAGCAAGGCGCGGAACAGATGGTCCGGGTCGACCGGTTTCGGGACATGGTCATTCATGCCGGCTTCCAGGCAGGCCCGCTTGTCTTCGTCAAAGGCATTGGCGGTCATTGCCAGAATCGGGACGGCGCGTCGTTCGGGCAGCGCCCGTAGTTTGCGGGTCGCGGCCAGGCCATCGAGATTGGGCATCTGCACATCCATCAGGATCAGGTCGTAAGCGGTTTTGGCTGCTTTCTCGAAAGCCTCCTGGCCGTCGACGGCGACATCGACCCGGAGCCCGGTTTCCTCGAGCAGTTCGAGCGCCACTTCGCGGTTGATCGGATTGTCCTCCGCCAGCAGAATTTTTCTTCCCCGCAGCGGCGAAAGGTCAAGCACGCTAGATGAATCTGTCGCCGGCGCGGCGGCTAATGGCATTTGCCCGGACAGCACGCCGACCATGACGTCGTGCAGTACCGAGGGCGTGACCGGTTTGTTCAACTGGGCGGCAATGCCAATCGCCGCCAGTTGTTCGGCCGACCATTCGCCGCCATAGGCGGTGGCGAGAATGATTTTCGGGGCGGGCTGGGTGTCGAGGCCGAGGATGCGGCGGCTGGTTTCGATGCCATCCATGCCCGGCATGGCCCAATCCATCATCACCAGGTCGAAGGGCTGACCCGCGGCCGCTGCCTCGTGCATGGCTACCAGAGCCTGTTCTCCGGATTCGGCCGTCCTGACCCGGGCGGAAAAGGAAAGCAGCATGTCTTCCAGCGCAACACGCGCATCGAGCACATCGTCCACGACCAGCACACGGAGGCCGCGTGGGATGGTCAGGCTGCGCGCCAGCGTTGCAGTTGCCTCCGCTCTTTGCAGCGGCAGCTCGAACCAGAATGTGCTGCCTTGGCCAAGGGCGCTGTCGACGCCGATCCGGCCGCCCATCAATTCAACCAGGCGCTTGCTGATGGCGAGGCCAAGACCGGTTCCGCCAAAGCGCCGTGTCGTCGACGCATCGGCCTGTTCAAAGGCCTGAAACAGGCGCCCCTGTTGCTCCTCGCTGAGTCCGATCCCGCTGTCACTGACCTCGAAGCGCAGCGTCAGCGTCGTCTCGTCCTGCGCCAGAAGGCGGGCGCGGAAAATGATGCTCCCGGTTTCGGTGAACTTGATTGCATTGCTGGCGAAATTGACCAGCACCTGGCCAAGATGCAGGCGGTCGCCACGGAGCAGGGCCGGAATGGCCGGATCGATGCGGTTGACGACCTCCAGCCGTTTTTCCGCTGCGCGATCGCCGATCAGGTCGTTGAGGTTCTGGAAGACACGGTCTAGTTCGAAATCGGCATGTTCGATGTTCAGCTTGCCTTCCTCGATCTTGGAAAAGTCGAGAATGTCATTGATGATGCCAAGCAGATGCTGGGCGGCCTGCGTTACCCGGTTGAGCTGGTCGATCTGGCGGCGATCGACCGCCGCCCGGCGAATCAGGTGGGTCAGGCCGATGATGGCGTTCATCGGCGTGCGAATTTCGTGGCTCATGTTGGCCAGGAAACTGCTCTTGAAGCGGCTGGCATCCTCGGCCGCCTCCTTCGCCAATTCCAGTTCCCGGGTTCTTTGGGCGACCAGATACTCGAGATGGAGCTGGATATTGCGCAACTCCTGCGTGCGTTGGTCGAAATTTTCGGCGAGGTCTTCCAGCTCGTCATGGGTGCCGAGCGGAGCGCAGCGTTTTTCCGGGCTGCCATCGGCTTCGGCGACGCGCCGGCGCAGGGTCAGGATCGGACGTGAAATCGAGAACCCTATCCAGTGCGCAATGGCGATCGCCGCCAGGGTAAGCAAAAGGCCGAGCAGCGCGACGTCGCGAATGGCGCTGTGGGCCGGTTCGAGATAGTGCTGGCGCGGCGCCGAAACTTCGAGTTGCAGGTCCAGACCAGTGAGGAAACCCTGGGCGCCGCTGTTCAACGGGCGCTGGGCGGTGACCATGTCGGCCAGGTTGCCGGCCTGGTGCTCGTACAGGGATTTCTCCCCGGCCTTCAGGCGATAGCCGATCATCGAATCGGACGGCAGAACCCGCCGGGCCACTGCGCCAAGGTCGTAAACCACGACCAGGGCGCCCTGCGTCGTGCTGTAGTAGCTGACTGGGACAAAGACGACCCATTGGCCATGCGCGACATCGACGATGTAGCTGACCACGCCGTTGGCCAGGGCGCTGCGCAGTTCGGCCGAGTCGGCGTAGGTCGGCAAGGTGTCGAGCGTCGAGTAAACCGGCTTGCCGTCATAGCCGACCAGGGCGACGGCATGCACGTCACGGCCTTCGCGGAAGTTCCGGATGATGTCCGGCAGGTAGGTCTGCCGCCCCTGGGCGTCGTTCAGGCCATTGACGACGAGCGGATTCTTGACGAGGACGGTGGCGCTCTCGAGCAGATAGTCGATCCGCTGCAACAGCAACCGGGCATCCTGCCGCGCCCGCTCCTCCAGTTCGTGGGTCAGGTTGGTGCTGATCGTCGCGTAGAGGCGAAAGCCGACCGTGACCGCGACCGTCGCCATCGACAGGGCAACGAACAGGCCGAAGGCCCAGGTGATGCGACGGCGAACGCTACGCGTGAAGTAATCGAGTTTCAAAATGGCTTATTCGGCAAGGACAATATGGCCGCGATCGTTGAAGCGGGCCAGGTGCAGGAGGTTACGCTCGAGCGCATCGTGCTGCTCGGCGCTGAACGGCGGGTTGTAGTCGCGCAGGATGCCGCCATAGCTGGACAGGCTTTCCAGCGCATTGCGAATGGCCTGTCGGTCAGCGGATTTGGCCTGGCTGACGGCACGGGCAAACAGTTGCGTCAGATCGTAGGCGTGGACGCTGCCGATGGGCGAAGGGATGACGGCATCCGGGGCCAGACTGTAGCGTTCGCGATAGCGCGTCAAAAATTTTCCGAGTTTCGGGTGGGCCCGTCCGTCGCTGATCAGGATGGACTGGACAAAGCGCAGGTCTACTTTCTGCAGGGCGCTGCGCATCGGGGTGAAGAAATCGCCACCGCTCAGTCCCCAGTGCGAAAGAATGGGCACCGGCTTGCTCTGCCGGGCCATGGCCTGAACAATGGCGCGCGCTTCCAGCGGATTGGCGACCATGACCAGGGCGCCCAGGCCGTTGCTGACCAGGGCGTCGATCTTGTTGTTGATGTTGGGGTCGCCGGCATCGAGCCAGACGATTTCCACTTTGCCCGCCGGCAGTTTGGCAATCAGCGGTTTCAGCACCGCCTCGTTGCTGCGTCCCCAGGCTGAGCGTTCGAGCAGGACGGCAACACGTCCCTCCATTTTTATGGCTCGTTCGAGCAGAAATGGTGCAACTTGTCCGTCATTGATCGAAACGCGGAAAGTGTAGCTTGGTTGATATTGATGATTGATCAAGCCTTGTCCCGCCGCCCAGGGAATCAGGAAAGGCAGCTTCAGGCGATGAATTTCGCTCAGTTCGTCGGAAATGACTGCGGTATGCATGCCGCCCATGACGGCGAGCAGCGATGGCATTTGCGCCAGCCGTTCGAGGTTTTGCCGGCCGATCTGCGGATTGGCGCCGTGATCGAGGGCGATGATCCGCAGCGGTTTGCCGAGCAGGCCGCCTTTCTGGTTGATTTCATCGACCGCCAGTTGCATGCCGCGGTAGATGGCGCCGCCGGCCTGGGCTCCGCCGGCCGACAGGTCGGCGTCGAGGCCGATCACGTATGAATCATCGTTACGCGGCGCCTGCTGGGCGAAGCGCAACTCCTCTGTCTTGGCCAGCAGGTCATAGCCGACGGCGAAGGCGAACTTGTCGGCAATCGGCGCCATGGCGGCGCGGAAACGCTGACGCTCCTCGGGCGACAGCGTGTAGATATCGACGCCGGCGGCGCGGATCTTTGCAATGAAGTCGACCTCGCGACGGGCGGTTTCCTGGCGCTCCCAGAGGGTCAGTTCGCGGGCCGTGCGCTGGATGATTTCCCGCAGCTCGGGCGACAGCGTTTCGAAGACGCGCTTGCTGGCGGAAAAGACATAGCCGAGGTAGGCGTGGTTGGAAATCGTCAGGTGTTTCTGGACTTCATGCAGACGCATGCCGTGGATGGCGACCAGCGGATTCTCCTGGCCATCGACGGCACCGTCGGCCAGCGCCTTGTAGGTGGCATGAAAGTCGATCGGAATTGGCTGGGCGCCGAGCGAGGAGAATTGATCCGCGATCAGCGGACTTTTCATGGTGCGGATGCGCAAGCGGGCGAAGTCCTGCGGTTTGCGAATCGGCGTGTTGGCGGTGAATTGCTTGAAGCCGTTTTCCCAGAAGGTCAGGCCGATCAGGTCGATGGCCTTGAGTTTCGAGAGCAGTATCTGTCCCGGCTCGCCATCGAGCATGGCATACAGCTCTTCGCGACTGGTGAAGTAGAACGGCAAGTCGGCGTACTGCATGGCCGGAATCGCCGAACTGAGCTTGGCGGTCGGCGTCAGCAGCAGATCGAGCGTGCCGTTGCGCGTCATCTCCAGCATCTGGTCATCGCTGCCGAGCTGCTGATCGGGAAATACTGCAATCTTTAGTTTGCCCTTGCTGCGCGTTTCAACTGCTTCAGCAAACTTCAGCGCCGCGGCGTGCAGGGCGCTGTCCGCGGCGATATTCAGACCCAGCCGTAGTTCACGGGCCGGTCCATCCTGAGGGTCCGACTTGGCGGCGGAGAGGGCCGCGGCGGATTTCGGTTGCGTGCTGCCACGACCCAGCCACCAGATTGACAGCAGAATGCTTGCCAACAGCAGGCAAACAATCACGATCGTTCGGGAGGGGAGTCTATTCATGGCAAATCAGTCGATGGAAAATGTAATCATTTTCAAGCGTCTCGCAAGTGTTACAAATTTGGAACACTTGTCTGATGATAGCCTACGTATTCACCTCATTGATCAATCGCTTACGCCAAGATAAATATATTTTTGTCATTGTCAGGTGAGTCCGGCTTGCCGCTTACAGCGCTGCCGACCCGGCGCCGGGCTTGTCGCCCGGATGTTTTTCCTCATCCAGCACCCACAACCGGTGGGCGTCGAGCAGCAGGCGGTAGCGCGATTCGAGGGCGTCGAGCTGCATCAGCCGGGCCGCCAGTTCGGCTTCGTTGGCCAGCCGGCGGGCGGTCAGCAGGTCATTCAGGCTGCCTTCGCCGAGCTGGTAGGCGCGGGCCGTCATTTCGGCGGCGTGGTTCAGGCTGTCGGCGGCCTGGCGGCCGGCTTGCCAGGTGGCGACGGCGGCATTGGCCAGATGGTAGGTGGCGGCCGCCTCGGCCGTGATCTTGCGGAGCGCGGCGGCTTCGCGGTTGCCGGCGGCATCGGCCTGGGCCAGCGCTGCATCGGCAGCGGCCCGGCGGCCGCCGCCGGGGAGCGGAATGCTGATGTAGGCGCCGACGATCTGCTCTTCGCCGGCCCGTTCGCGCGATACCTGCAGGCCGACGGTCGGGTCGGGCAGACGGTCGCTGCCGATGCGGCCGGCGGCAAACTGGGCGCGCTGCGTCTCGCCGCGGGCCAGGCCGAGTTCGTGGCTGTGTTCGAGAATGGCCTCGATCCATTCGTTGGCGCTGCCGCTGAGCGGCTGCGGCTCGGCAATTGTCGCCGGCTCGTTGAGCGGCAGGCCGGGGTAGCGCCGGCGCAGTTCTTCGGCCGCTGTTTGCTGGCGGACCGTGGCCTGGGCGAGTTGAGCGGCGGCCTGGGCGAGCGCGGCCTGGCTCTGGATCGTTTCGAGCCGGGCCGCATCGCCCAGCTGCTGGCGGCGCTGGATAGCGCGGGCCTGTTTTTCCAACAGGGCGACCTGGGCGGTCCACTGCCCGGCCAGGGCATTTTCGCGCAGCCAGACGAACCAGGCTTTGAGCAGGGCACGACTGCTTTCGTGCAGGCTGTCGCCGAGGGCCGTTTCGGCCAGCGCGACGCCGGCCGCGCCCAGCTGGGCGTCGAGCGAGGCTTTGCCGGGCAGACGCAGCGGGCGTTCGAGTGCCGCATTCCATTCGTTGAAACGCTCGTCCGGGCCGGTGCTTGGGCTGGTTCGGCGCTGCTGGGCGCCGAAGCGGACGTTCCATTCGTAATGGCCGGCTTCGAGCCGATTGCGGTTGGCTTCCTCGGCCCGAACCTGGCTGCTGGCGGCCTGGATCTGCGGATTGGCGCGCAACACTTTTTCGACAATGGCGGCCGGCGGCAGGTTGGGGGTCGGTTCGGCGGCCAGGGCAGCCGAGCCGAGCGCGGCGAGCAGCAAGGGAATCATTTTTTTCACAGGCGCCCCTTGTCGATGACCGGGACCAGCCAGAAGAAAACATTGGCGTTTGGCAGTTTTTGCTTGATCAACGCCAGAACCTCGCGCTTGTCGGCTTCCGGGCCGACGGTGCGGATGACGGTGCGTGGGGCGTGGCCGGCGACGAGTTCGGCATCCTCGACGAGCGGGATAACCGAGCCGTGGCCTTCGGCGGTACTGACCGTGAAGCCGGGTACCAGATCGGGCCGGGAGAGCAGCAGGTCTTCGACGTGCTGGGCGACATCGTCGGGCATGATCAGGGAGAGCAGGACATCAGCCATGGCGTTCCTCGCTGAGGGCAACGGTACGGTGGACGCCGAAACGGCGGAACAGGATGGGCAGCAGCACCAGGGTCAGTGCCGTCGAGGTGAGCAGGCCGCCGATGACGACGATGGCCAGCGGGCGCTGCACCTCGGAGCCGGGGCCGGTCGCGAAGAGCATCGGGACCAGGCCGAAGGCGGCGATGCTGGCTGTCATCAGCACCGGCCGCAGCCGCCGGCGGGCGCCTTCGACGACGACTTCGGCGAGGCTCATGCCGCGTGCCAGCAACTGGTTGAAGTAGGTGACCATGACGACGCCGTTCAGCACGGCGATGCCGAGCAGCGCGATGAAGCCGACCGAGGCGGGGACCGACAGGTATTCGCCGGAAATCAGCAGGCCGAAGATGCCGCCGATCATCGCGAATGGAATGTTGGAAAGGACCAGCAGCGCCTGGCGTACCGAGCGGAAGGTCGAGAAGAGCAGGAAGAAGATCAGCAGCAGCGCCACCGGCACCACTACAGCCAGCCGGGCCGCCGCCCGTTGCTGGTTCTCGAACTGGCCGCCCCAGGCCAGCCGGTAGCCGGGCGGCAGCTTGACCTTGCTGGCGACGGCGGCCTTGGCTTCCTCGACAAAACCGACCAGGTCGCGGTCGCGAACATTGGACTGGATGACGACATAACGCTGGGCATTCTCGCGGTCGACCTTGACCGGACCGTCGATGCGCTCGATCTTGGCGACGCTGGCCAGCGGCACGCTGCCACCATCCGGCAGGCTCAGGCGCAGCGCCGCGAAATCGGCCGGCGAGGCACGCAGCGTCTGCGGGCCGCGCAGGACCACCGGGGTGCGGCGGCCCTGTTCGATCACGGTGCCGACATTGCGCCCTTCGAGCAGGGCTTTCAGGTCGTTCTGGATGTCATCGACGTTGAGGCCGAAACGGCCGGCGGCGAGCCGGTCGACCGCCAGCTTCAGGTATTGCACGCCGTCGTTCTTCAGCGTGAAGGTGTCTTCGGCGCCGCGCACGGTTTTCACTGTTTTTTCGATGTCGACCGCAAGACTGTTCAAAGTCGGCAGATCGGGGCCATAAACCTTGATCGCCAGGTCACCGCGAACACCGGTCAGCATTTCGGAGACGCGCATGTCGATCGGTTGCGTGAAGGAAAAGCCTATGCCGGGGAAGTCGGCCATCACGGCGCGCAACTGGTCGGCCAGCCAGGCCGGGTCGGGGTTGCGCCAAGTATCGCGCGGCTGCAGCACCATGAAAGTGTCGGTCTGGTTGAGGCCCATCGGGTCGAGGCCGAGTTCGTCTGAGCCGGCGCGGGCGACGATCGCCTTGATCTCCGGCACCTGCGCCAGAATGGCCTGCTGGACGCGGCTGTCGAGGGCGATGGTCTGGTCGATGCCGATCGACGGCAGTTTTTCCAGCTGCATGATCAGGTCGCCTTCGTCCATCGTCGGCATGAAGCTCTTGCCGAGCAGCAGGAAGGCGCCGGCCGCGGAGAGCAGCCCGAGCAGGGCGCCGATGATGAACTGGCGGCTGCGACTGAGCGCGGCAGCGAGAATGCGCTCGTAGAGCGCGGCCAGTTTTTTGACCAGCCACGGTTCGTGGTGCACGCCGCGCTTGATCAGGTAGGAGGCAAGTACCGGCACCACGGTCAGCGACAGCAGCAGCGAGGCGGCCAGTGCGAAAACGATGGTCAGCGCGACCGGGCCGAACATCTTGCCCTCCAGTCCCTGCAGCGTCAGCAACGGCAGGAAGACGATGATGATGATGATGATGCCCGAGGTGACCGGCGCGGCGACTTCGCGGGCGGCGCGGAAGATCAGGTGCAGTGTCGGCAGGTTGTCCGGCGCCTCGGCCAGTTGGCTTTCGACGTTCTCGACGACGACCACCGCCGCATCGACCAGCATGCCGATGGCGATGGCCAGGCCGCCGAGGCTCATCAGGTTGGCCGAGAGGCCGGCCAGGCGCATCAGGATGAAAGTGGCGAGCGCTGACAGCGGCAGCATCAGCGCGACGACGATGGCGGCCCGCAGGTTGCCGAGGAAGGCGAGGAGCAGCAGGACGACCAGCACGATGGCTTCGAGCAGCGCCTTTGATACCGTACCGACCGCCCGCTCGACCAGATTGCCGCGGTCGTAGAAGGCTTCGAGCGTGACGCCGGGCGGCAGTGCTGGCGCGATCTCGGCCAGCCGTGCCTTGACGCCGGCCACCACGCTTTGCGCATTGGCGCCGCGCAGGCCGAGAACCAGGCCTTCGACCGCCTCGCCCTGGCCGTTCTTGGTCACCGCACCGTAGCGGGTAAGGGCGCCGATGCGGACCTCGGCGACATCGGCAACGCGGACCACGCTACCGTCCCGGGTTTGCAAAACAACCGCTTTCAGGTCGTCGACCGTACGAATCGCCCCTTCGGCGCGAACCAGCAGCGATTCCTCGCCATCGTTCAGGCGGCCGGCGCCGTCGTTGCGGTTGTTGGCTTCCAGCACCGCCTGCAGATCCTTCAGGGCCAGGCCGCGGGCGGCCAGACTTTGCGGATTCGGCACCACTTCGAAGGTGCGGACCTCGCCGCCCAGGCTGTTGACGTCGGCGACGCCGGGAATGGTGCGCAGTTGCGGGCGGATCACCCAGTCGAGCAGGGCGCGTTTCTCGGCCAGCGGCAAGTCGCCTTCGATGGTGAACATGAACATTTCGCCGAGCGGCGTCGTGATCGGTGCCATGCCGCCGCTGACGCCGGGCGGCAGGTTGCCCATCGCCGCATTCAGGCGTTCGCCGACCTGCTGGCGGGCCCAGTAGATGTCGGTGCCGTCCTCGAAATCGATGGTGATATCGGTCAGCGCATACTTGGACGTCGAGCGCAGCAGGCGCTGGTGCGGAATGCCGAGCATTTCCTGCTCGACCGGCACGGCGAGCCGGGTTTCGACCTCTTCCGGCGTCATCCCCGGTGCTTTCAGGATGATCTTGACCTGGGTTGTCGACACGTCCGGGTAGGCATCGATCGGCAAGCCGAGAAAGGCCATGACGCCGGCGCCGATCAGCAGGGCGGTGAGCACCAGCAGCAACAGGCGCTGGGTCAGCGAGAAACGGATCAGGGCGGTCAGCATTATTCTTTGCCGACGCCCGTCAACATCGCCTTCAGGCCGGAAACACCCTTGACGGCCACCTTGTCGCCGGCCTTGAGGCCATCGACGACGACACTGTCGCCGCCCTGGCTGACCACGCGAACCGGCCGCGCCTCGAAGGCCAAGCCCTTGTCACTGGCCGAAACCTGGACGAAGGCCAGCGTCTTGCCCTGGTCGCGGATCAATGTGCTGGCCGGCAGGCTGATTTGCGGCCCGCTCGTGCCGGCGATCTCGACTTCGATCACCTGGCCCGGCGTCAGTTGTTCGGCCCCGTGGCTGACTTCGGCGCGCAGCAGGACCGTCTGGCTGGCGCTATCGACGGCGCGGCCGATGGCGATCAGCTTGCCGCCGATCTCGCTGCCGGCCAGTTTGACCGGCGCACCGGGCTTCAAACTGGCGGCGGTAGCCAGTGGCGCCTGGATCTCCAGCCACAGCGGCGACAGTTTGGCGATCCGGTAGATCGGTGCCGCAGCCTCGACCCGCTGGCCGAGTTGGGCATGCTGTTCGAGCACGATGCCGTCGATGCCGGCGGTCAACGCCAGTGGACCGCCCAATTTGCCCGGCGCGACGCCGGCCATGGCCAGCCCCTGGCGGCGTTCGCTGGCCAGGGCCGTGGCCTGGGCGGCGGCGCTACGCGTCGCCTGCAGACGGGCTTCGGCAATGATGCCTTCGGCAAATAGGATTTCATCGCGCTTCAGGTTCTGTTGCAGCAATGCTGCCTGGCTGCTCGATTGGAGCGCGTCGCGTTGCAGTTCCAGCGCCTGCGGGCTGGCCAGCTGGGCGACCACCTGGCCACGCTTGACCGTGGCGCCCGGCGCCACTGCCAGCATCTCGACCATGCCGCCGACCGGGGCGGCGACGATGCGCATCTGCTCGGTCGGCACGACGACCCGGCCCGGCAGCGTGCCGGCGCGCCCGGCCTGGGGGCTACCGGCCACCGTCGTTTCGATGCCCAGGGCCTTGATCTGGGCGGCTTGCAACAGCAGGGGTTCGGCGGTGGCGCTCAAGCTGGCCGCTAGCAGGCCGGCGAGAAGAAGGAGGTGGGGCATGGGGGATCGATTTCAATGACGACACCTGATCTTAGCGAGGCAAGCTTAAGTCACCCTTAAGCATGCCGTGGCCGGCCAGCCGTGGACTTTTAGGGCAATGGCTGCGGTCGACGGCCGGCCCGGGCAACAATTGCAGGAGGGGGGTAATACCGCCCGGATAAGCGTCATTCCCGCGCAGGCGGGAATCCAGGGGGGCACCTGGACAGGTTTCCCGCCTGCGCGGGAACGACAAACTCGAAAATCCGTGCCTTGACTTAAGCGCATTACGGGTGGCGGGGCGCCATCGTCGCCCGGCCCGGCTGCTACAATTCGCCGCCCTAAATCGTATTCAAGGCTGGTCAATGGAGAGTTTGCTGCAGTTCTGGCATGTCTGGAGCGGCTGGATCGTTACCGCCGTGCTGCTGGCCATCGCGCTCGGCTTCCTGCTGCGTTTCGTCGTGCCGGCCCTGCTGCTCGGCCGCGAACTGGGGCGGGCGATCAAGGGCCTGGCCGCGCAAGCGACGCCGGCCGATCCGGAGAAAATCGGCCGCGAAGTGATGGATTTGCCGCATCTGCGCCACCTGTGGCGGGAATATGCCCAGACCCTGCACGCCATTCCCGATCCGGCCAACCCCAAAGCCTTCGCTGCCTGGCGGGCGACAGCGATGGCCGAGGATTTCCTGACCGAACGGGCGCTGGTCGACACGCCGCTGAAGACCGATTTCTACAAGCACCTGCCGGGCATCCTGACCGGTATCGGCATCATCGGCACCTTTACCGGGCTGATCGCCGGCCTCAATCATTTCGAGGTGTCGAGCAATACCGAACTGGTGCGCAGCAGCCTGCGTTCGCTGATCCAGGGCGTCGGCCAGGCTTTCGAAGTGTCGGCGGCGGCGATCACGCTGGCCATGCTGATCACCTGGATCGAGAAATCCATCGTTACCCGGCGCTACCGCCAGGTGGAACAACTGGTCCAGCGCATCGACAGCCTGTTCGATGCCGGTGTCGGCGAGGAATACCTGGCCCGCCTGGTGCGCGCCTCCGAAGCCTCGGCGGTGCAGGCCGCCCGCCTGCAGCAGGCCATCGTCGGCGAATTGCGCCAGGGCATGGCGGCGATGCTCGCCCAGCAACAACAGGCAGTGGTCCAGCAGCAGGAAGCGCTGGCCGGCCGGGTGGCCGATGCCGTGGCGAAGACGGTGGCCGGCGCCTTGCAGGAGCCGCTGACCCGGATGACCACGGCCGTCGAACGGCTGGGCAGCGGGCAGGGCGCCGCAGTCGGCGGGGCGCTGGAAAAGGTGCTGCAGCAATTCAGCGGTCGCCTCGACGACACGTTCGGACAGCGCCAGGACGGGCTGGAAAGCCTGCTGCAACGTACCGCCAGCGCGCTGGAAAGCACCGTCGGCGAACTCGGCAAGGTGGCCGGCCGGCTCGAACTGGTCGGCCGGGGCGCCGTCGAGTCGGCGGCCGGGCGGCTGGATAATGCCGGCCGCGGGGTTGGCGAGGCCGCCGAGTTCTTCGTGCTGAGTAGCGGCGACATGGCGGCCTCGGCCGCCGCGATGGCGCAGGCGGCGAAGAGCGTCGGCCAGTCGCTGACCGGGCAGCAGCAGGCGACGCAGGCGATTGGCCAGATGGTGAGCGACCTGCGCGCCACGGTCGAACAGGCCCGCCGTGAAGCGGCGCTGACCGGCGAACTGGTCGGTCGCATGGAAGGCGCCGCGGCGACACTCGGCCGCGCCGGGCAGGAGGCCGATGCCTACCTGCAAGGCGTTTCCGAGGTGCTGGCCCAGGCCCACGCCGCCTTTGCCGAGAATGTCGAGCGCACGCTGGCCCGTGGCAACGGGCAGTTCCAGCAGCATGTGACCGGCGCCGTCGAGGCGCTGAAAGGTGCCATCGAGGAATTGTCCGACGCCCTGGCCCAGGAAGTGGTGCGCCGGTGAGCCTGGTCCGGCCCCGGGCCGCCAGCCGGCGCGGCAACCGCGAGGAGGGCGAAAAGCCGTTCTGGATCTCGTTTTCCGACTTGATGACGGCGCTGATGGTGCTCTTTCTGGTGGCGCTCACCGTCGCCTTGCTCGCCATCACCCATGACATTTCCGAGGCCGAGCGGCAGAAGGTGGAGCAGGCGCAGGAGATTTCGGCCTTTCTCGCCCGTCTGCAGGCCCAGGTCGAGCAGTTTCCCGGCGTCAGGCTGCGCGGCAATGTCATCGACTTTGGCGACCGGGCCCGTTTCGACAGCAACAGCCACAAGCTGAGTGACAGTCAGGCGGCGCTGCTGCGCAGCTTCGTGCCGGCCGTTCTTGAACTGGCGCGCGATCCGCTCGGCGAAAAATGGCTGAAGCGCATCGTCGTCGAAGGCTTTGCCGATGCCCGCGGCGGTTATCTGCACAACCTCGATCTCAGCCTGCGCCGCTCGGAGCGCGTCATGTGCGCGCTGCTGCTCCCGGCCAGCGGGCCGGAGGCGCTGGCCGAAGCGGATCGCCGGCAAGTGCGCGAACTTTTCCTGGTCAGCGGCGCTTCGTTCAATGCGCTGAAAAGCAGCGCGGAGGAGAGCCGGCGCATCGAACTGCGCCTCGAGTTCCGCGAGCCGGACGAAGTGCCCGTTCTGCGCGCCGACAGCGGCATCGAGGCCGACCTGCGCTGCCCGCTCGACCGGCCATGAGCGCGCTGGACGAACTTGGCCTGCAGTTGCGCCGGCGTTTCGTCGCCCCCAATTCATCGACCACGCTGGCCCAGACCGAGCCGGCGCTGCTTGCCCGCCTCAATGCGGTGCGCCAAGCCCTGGCGCCGCCGCGTGGCCGTTTTTCGGAAGCGCGCATTGCACAGGGCGTCATGGCGTTTCGCATCAGCGGCCGCAATGTCGCCTATCCGGCGCTCAAGTACGCCTGTTACGGCGTGGCGCGGCCGATGGACTGGGAGGGCCGCATCCTGCTCGCCGAGGCACCGCAACTGGCGCTGCTGCTTGCCTGCGTGCGCGCCCAGGGCAGCCGGCTGGGCCGCCTGGCCGCCTGCTGCCGGGCGCTGCGCCGGGCTTGGGCGCTTGATATCGAGGCCCAGCCGGAAGTCCTGAACGCCGCCCACCTGCGGCCGGGTATCGCGACCCTGCGTGCCTTCCTGCAGGAAATGGGCGAACAGTCGCGCCCCGAATCGCCTGCGACTAAATAGGGCTGTTCGCCTTCGCCCGATTCGGCCACTGCGCTGATCGGGCTGCCGGCTTTGCTGCCGGGCAATTCCACCTTCCTCTGGCCAGCCGCTTTCCGGCATCTCGTCCATCGTTTTTGAAAATCGATGCAAAAAAGCAGTTGACCGCCGGAGTGTCTTATCTATAATTCAAACGTTCGTTTTATTTAACGAAGCACAAAAAGAGACCTAAAGGAGAATCGCTTGAACAAGCTGATCGTGAAGAAAGCCGCCGTGCTCGGCGCGGGCGTGATGGGGGCGCAGATTGCGGCGCACCTCGCCAACGCCAACGTGCCGGTCGTGCTGTTTGACCTGCCGGCGAAGGATGGAGACAAGAACGGTATCGTCAAGAAGGCCCTCGACGGCCTCAAGAAGCTGGACCCGGCACCGCTCGCCAGCAAGGGCAAGCTCAAGTTCATCGACGCCGCCAATTACGACGAACACCTGCCGCTGCTTGCCGAGTGCGATCTGGTCATCGAAGCCATCGCCGAACGCATGGACTGGAAGAACGACCTCTACGCCAAGATCGCGCCGCACATCGGCGCCCAGGCGATTGTCGCGTCCAACACCTCGGGCCTGTCGATGAACGCGCTGGCCCAGGGCCTGCCGGAAAACATCCGGCCGCGCTTCTGCGGCATCCACTTCTTCAATCCGCCGCGCTACATGCACCTGGTCGAGATCATCGGCACGCAGAGCACCGATGGCGGTACGCTCGATGCGCTGGAAACCTGGCTGACCTCGCGTCTCGGCAAGGGCGTCATCCGTGCGCTGGATACGCCGAACTTCGTCGCCAACCGGATCGGCGTCTTCTCGATCCTTGCCGTCATGCACCACACCCAGGCTTTCAGCCTCGGTTTTGACGAAGTCGATGCGCTGACCGGTCCGAAGATCGGCCGCCCGAAGAGTGCCACCTACCGCACGGCCGATGTCGTCGGTCTCGATACGCTGGCCCACGTCGTCAAGACCATGCAGGACACGCTGCCCAACGATCCGTGGCATCAATATTTCACCAGCCCGGCCTGGCTGCAGGCGCTGATCGGCCAGGGCGCCCTCGGCCAGAAGACGCGCTGCGGCATCTTCCGCAAGCAGGGCAAGGAAATCCAGGTGCTCGATCTGGCCAACCAGGTTTACCGCAAGTCGGCCGGCGAAATCGCCGACGACGTCGCCGCCATCCTGAAAATCAAGAACCCGGCCGAGAAATTCGCCGCGCTGCGTGCCTCCAGCCACCCGCAGGCCCAGTTCCTGTGGGCCATCTTCCGCGACATCTTCCATTACGCCGCCGTGCAGTTGGAAAGCGTCGCCGACAATGCCCGCGATCTTGATTTCGCGATGCGCTGGGGTTTCGGCTGGGCGCAGGGGCCGTTCGAAACCTGGCAGGCCGCCGGCTGGGGCGAGATCGCCCAGGCCATCGCCGCCGACATCGCCGCTGGCAAGAGCATGAGCAATGTCGCCTTGCCGGCCTGGGCGCTGGAAAGTGGTCGCACCGGCGTGCATGCCGCCGAAGGTTCCTATTCCGCCAGCAAGAATGCCTACGTCGCCCGCTCGACGCTGCCGGTCTATCAGCGCCAGCTGTTCCCGGAGCGCGTGCTCGGTGAAACCGCCGTGGCCCCGGAAAAGTCCGGCGAAACGCTGTACGAGAACGATGGCGTCCGCCTGTGGAAGATGCCGGCGGTCGACGCCGGAATTGGCATCATTTCCATCAAGTCGAAGATGCATACCATCGGTGACGAAGTGCTCGACGGCGTCATCGCCGCCGTGCGCCAGGCCGAAACGACGCTCGATGGCGTGGTGATCTGGCACGAAGCGCCGTTTGCCGTCGGCGCCAACCTGCAGCAAGTCGGCGAAGCCTGTGCCGCCGGCCAGTTCGATATCCTGGAAAAGACCGTCGAGAAATTCCAGCGCGCCTCGCAGACGCTGAAATATGCGCAGGTGCCGGTGGTGGCCGCGGTGCAGGGCATGGCCCTGGGCGGCGGTTGCGAGTTCGTCATGCATGCCGGCAAGCGGGTGATGGCGCTGGAAAGCTATGTCGGCCTGGTCGAAGCCGGTGTCGGCCTGATTCCGGCCGGTGGCGGTTGCAAGGAATTCGCCGTGCGCGCTGCCGAATGGGCCGCCCAGTCGGCGACACCGGGCGAGGTCTTCAACTACCTGCAGCCGGTGTTCCAGACCATCGCCATGGCCAAGGTCGCCAAGAGCGCCGTCGAGGTCGTCGAGATGGGCTTCGCCAAGCCGTCCGACACCATCCTGTTCAACGCCCACGAACTGCTCTTCGTCGCGATCCGGGAAGCCCGTGCCATGGCCGAGGCCGGCTACGCGCCGCCGCCGCTGGCGCGCGGCATTCCGGTCGCCGGCAAGAACGGCATTTCCACTTTCGAGATGATGCTGGTCAACATGAAGGAAGGCGGCATGATTTCCGCCCACGACTACAAGGTCGCCCGTTCGGCTGCCGTTGCGCTGTGCGGCGGCGAAGTCGAGACCGGTAGCCTGGTCGATGAGGAATGGCTGATCACCGTCGAGCGCCAGTTGTTCGTCGAATTGCTGAAGACCCCCGAAACCCAGGCCCGGATCAAGCACATGCTCGAAACCGGCAAGCCGCTGCGTAACTAATCGGGTCGAGGAGACATAGAAAATGAGCAAACAGATTCAAGACGCCTACATCGTCGCCGCCACCCGTCTGCCGGTCGCCAAGCGCAACGGCATGTTCAGGAACGTCCGCCCGGACGACATGCTGGCTGCCGTCATCAAGTCCGTCGTCGCCCAGGTGCCGGGCGTCGATCCGGCACTGATCGGCGACGTCATCGTCGGCTGCGCGATGCCGGAAGCCGAGCAGGGCATGAACGTCGCCCGCATCGGCGCGCTGCTGGCCGGCCTGCCGATCACCGTGCCGGGTATCACCATCAACCGTTTCTGCTCCTCCGGGGTGCAGGCGGTGTCCGATGCTGCCAACCTGATCCGCCTCGGCCTGGCCGACGTGATGATCGCTGCCGGCACCGAGTCGATGAGCGTGATGCCGCAGATCATGGGCAACAAGATGTCGATGAACCCGGCCATCTTCGCCAAGGAGGAAAACCTCGGCATCGCCTACGGCATGGGCCTGACCGCAGAGAAGGTGGCGCAGCAGTGGAAGATCAGCCGCGAAGCGCAGGATGCCTTCGCGCTGGCCTCCAACCAGAAGGCTTGCGCGGCGATTGCCGCCGGTCACTTCAATGCCGAAACGACGCCTTACACCATCCGCGAAAGCCTGCCCGACCTGAAGAGCGGCCAGATCAAGCTGCGCGAGCGTACCGTCGAATTCGACGAAGGCCCGCGCGCCGACGCCTCGCTGGAAAAGCTCGGCAAGCTGAAGCCGGTGTTCCATGCCCGTGGCTCGGTGACGGCCGGCAATTCTTCGCAGATGTCGGATGGTGCCGGCGCGGTGATGCTGGTGTCCGAGAAAATCCTGCGCGAGCACAACCTGACGCCGCTGGCCCGCTTTGCCGGCTACGCAGTCGGCGGGGTGGCGCCGGAAATCATGGGCATCGGCCCGATTGCCGCCATCCCCAAGGTACTGGCCCAGGTCGGCATCAAGCAGGACGACCTCGACTGGATCGAGCTGAACGAAGCCTTCGCCGCCCAGTCGCTGGCGGTGATGCAGGAACTCGGCATCAATCCGGCCAAGGTCAATCCGCTCGGCGGCGCCATCGCGCTCGGCCACCCGCTCGGCGCGACCGGCGCCATCCGCATCGCCACTGTCGCGCATGGTCTGCAGCGCACCGGCGGCAAGTACGGCATGGTGACGATGTGCATCGGCACCGGCATGGGCGCCGCCGGGATTATCGAGCGTTTGTGAGCGTCGACCGCAGGAGTCGCCGATGAAACCCGCCTGGCTGGCCAAACTGCCGCCGGCCTGGCGGGCGCGCATGGTGCGGATGGGGTTCAACTTCCATCCCGCCTTTCGCGGCACTGGCGGGCGGGTGACGCATGTCGCGAGGGATTTGCGCCACATCCGCATTCGCCTGCCGTTGAACTGGAAGACCAAGAACATCGTCGGTTCGCTGTACGGCGGCGCGTTGTTCGCGATCACCGACGGGGCACATCCGATGATGCTGATGGCGGCGCTGGGAGACGGCTACATCGTCTGGGACAAGGCGGCCAGCATCCGCTACCGCAAGCCGGGCTACTCGACGCTGTTTGCCGATTTCGTGCTCAGCGACGAGGAGGTGGCCAGTATCAGGACGGCGCTGGCCGAATGCCCGGAGCTGGAACGGACCTACACGGTGGAATTGAAGGATCGCCACGGCACGGTGCATACCGTCGTCGAGCGAACGGTTTATATCGCTGACAAAAACTACTACCGACAGAAAAACGGTGGAGGAGACAAATGATTACATCGCATAGCGTTCGGCGGGCGGCACTGGTCGCGGCATTGATTGCCGTGCCCGGGCTGCACGCGGCTGAAGTGGCCGGGGTCAGGGTCGACGAGAAGGTGCGCGTCGGCGGCAGCGAACTGCTGCTGAATGGTGCCGGCCTGCGCAGCAAGCTCTTCATCAACCTCTATGTCGGGGCGCTCTACGTCAGCCAGAAGTCGGCCCAGCCGGCGGCATTGCTCGATACCGCCACACCGCGCCGGATGACCCTGCGCCTGTTGCGTGACATCGGCGCCGATACCTTGCACGGCGCGCTGGAAGATGGCCTGCACAACAACAGCGGTCCGGCCGAGCTGGCCGAGATCAAGGTGCCGGCCGAGCAGTTCGGTGCCATGCTGAAGGGGTTCGGCAAGCTCAAGGAAGGTGATACCGTTGCCATTGATTTCTCCGCCGAGGGCGTCAGTGTCAGCCTGAACGGGGAAATGCGCGGCAAGGTGGCCGGCCCGGCATTCGCGAAAGCGCTGCTCAAGGTCTGGCTCGGCGACAAGCCGGCCGACGCCTCGTTGAAGAAGGCGCTGCTCGGCAACTAAGGCACAGGAGGAGACAAAAATGGAAAAAATCTGGCTACAAAGCTATCCCAAGGGTGTTCCGGCCGAGATCGACATCGAGCACATTCCGTCGCTGGTCGCGCTCTTCGAAACCGCCTGCACGACCTACGCCGACAAGGTCGCCTACATCAGCATGGACAAGGAGATGACCTACCGCCAGCTCGATGAGGAAAGCAAGGCCTTCGCCGGCTGGCTTCAATCGCTCGGCTTGCAGAAGGGCGAGCGCGTCGCGCTGATGATGCCCAACCTGCTGCAATACCCGGTCGCCCTGTTCGGCACGTTGCGCGCCGGTTGCGTCGTGGTCAATTGCAACCCGCTCTATACGCCACGTGAGTTGGAGCACCAGTTGAAGGATTCCGGCGCGACGGCCATCGTCATCGTCGAGAACTTCGCCCACACGCTGGAGCAGGTCATCCAGCACACGGCGATCAAGCATGTGCTCGTCACGCCGCTTGGCGAAATGCTTGGCGCGCTGAAGGGAACAATCGTCAATTTCGTCATCCGCCACGTCAAGAAGATGGTGCCGGCCTGGAAGTTGCCCGGTTCGCTCGGCTTTAACGCGGCGCTGGCGGCCGGCCGCCGGCACGGCTTCAAGCCGGTGGCGCTGGCCCGCGACGACGTCGCCTTCCTGCAATACACCGGCGGCACGACCGGCGTCTCCAAGGGCGCCATGCTGACTCACGCCAACATCGCCTCCAACGTGACCCAGGCCTACAACTGGATCAAGCCGGTGGTGAAGGAGGGGCAGGAATTCATCATCACGGCGCTGCCGCTCTATCACATCTTCGCGCTGACCGCGAACTGCCTGACCTTCCTGATGATCGGCGCCCGCAACCTGCTGATCGCCAATCCGCGCGACATCCCGAATTTCATCAAGGAGTGGGGCAAGTACCCGGTGACGGTGGTGACCGGCGTCAATACGCTGTTCAATGCGCTGCTCAATCATCCGGATTTCGAAAAGCTCGATTTCTCGACGATGAATGTCACGCTCGGCGGCGGCATGGCGGTGCAGGGGCCTGTCGCCGACAAGTGGCTGAAAGTGACCGGCACGCCGTTGCTACAGGCTTACGGCCTGACCGAAACCTCGCCGGCGGCGACGATCAATCCGCTCGACATGCACGAGTTCAACGGCGCCATCGGCCTGCCGATTTCCTCGACCGAAGTCTCGATCCGCGACGACTACGGCAACGAAGTGCCGCAGGGCCAGGTCGGCGAAATCTGCATCCGTGGGCCGCAGGTCATGAAGGGCTACTGGCAGCGGCCGGACGAAACGGCACTGGTCTTCTACCCGGACCGCTTCCTGCGCACCGGCGACATGGGCTACGTCGATCCAAAAGGCTTCGTTTTCCTGGTCGACCGCAAGAAAGACATGATTCTCGTCTCCGGCTTCAATGTTTACCCGAACGAAGTCGAGGAGGCCGTCGCCATGCATCCCGGGGTCATGGATGTGGCCGCCATCGGCGTGCCGGACGAGCACTCGGGCGAGGCGGTGAAGATTTTCGTCGTCCGCAAGGCGGGCAATGTCACCGAGAAAATGCTGATCGAGCACTGCCGCGGTCTGCTCACCGGCTACAAGATTCCGAAGCACGTCGAATTCCGCGACGACCTGCCGCGTACCAACGTCGGCAAGATCCTGCGTCGCGCACTGAAAGAGGGAGCATAAATGCCGATTCCTGCATCACTGAACAAGAACCTGCGCCTGCCGGTCATCTGCGCGCCGATGTTCATCATCTCCAACCCGGATCTGGTGATCGCCCAGTGCCAGAGCGGCGTCATCGGCTCCTTCCCGGCGCTGAACGCCCGCCCTAAGGAGTTGCTCGACGAGTGGCTGACGCGCATCCGCGCCACGCTGGCCGAAAGCCCGAACGCCGCACCGTTTGCCGTCAACCAGATCATCCACCCCTCCAACGAGCGGCTGGAGCACGACATGGCGCTCTGCGTGAAGCACGAAGTGCCGCTGATCATCACCAGCCTGTCGGCGCCGACCGCCATCGTGCCGCATGTGCATGCCTACGGCGGCAAGGTCTTCCATGACGTGATCAGCGTCCGCCATGCCGAAAAGGCGCTCGAAGCAGGGGTCGATGGCCTGATCCTGGTCTGCGCCGGGGCCGGCGGCCACGCCGGCACGCTTAGCCCGTTCGCGCTGGTCGGCGAAATCCGCAAGTTCTACGACGGCCCGATTGCGCTGTCCGGCGCCATCACCAACGGCAAGGCCATTCTCTCGGCTGAGGCGCTGGGCGCCGATTTCGCCTACATCGGCACCCGTTTCATCGCCACCCACGAAGCCCATGCCGTCGAAGCCTACAAGCAGGCGATCGTCGATTCCGCCGCCAAGGACGTGGTCTACACCCCGTACTTCACCGGGGTACATGGCAATTACCTGACCAAGAGCATCCTCGCCGCCGGCCTCGACCCGGCCAACCTGCCGGAAAAGGACAAGAGCGCGATGAGCTTCGGCAGCAGCCGCGATGCCAAGGCCTGGAAAGACATCTGGGGCGCCGGGCAGGGCGTCGGCACGATTGACGAGGTGATGTCGACCAGCGAACTGGTCGGCCGCCTGCAGCAGGAGTATCGCAGCGCCAAAGCGGCGTTGTGCAGCAGCCCGTTCTGAACGTTCTGAAAAATACTAAAAGGAGACAACAGCAATGAGTGATTACCGCGCCCCCGTCAAAGACATGCGCTTCGTGATGGACGAACTGGCCGGCTTCAAGGAACTGAGCCAGATCGCCGCCTATGAGGAAGCGACGCCGGACCTGGCCGATGCCATTCTCGACGAAGCCGCCAAATTCGCCGGCGAAGTGCTGGCCCCGCTCAACCGCGTCGGCGACAAGGAAGGCTGCAAGCTGACCGCCAGCGGCGTCAACACGCCGAACGGCTGGAAGGAAGCCTACGCCCAATACCGAGAAGCTGGCTGGAACGGCATCACCTCGCCGGCCGAATTCGGCGGCCAGGGCCTGCCCGACACCCTCGGTATCGTCGTCAAGGAAATGCTCTGCTCGGCCAACATGGCCTTCAGCCTCGGCCCCTTGCTGACCACCGGTGCCGTCGAAGCGCTGCTCACCTGCGCCAGCGACGAGCTGAAGGCGATCTATCTGGAAAAGATGGTCAGCGGCGAGTGGACCGGGACGATGAACCTGACCGAGCCGCAGGCCGGCTCCGACCTGGCTCTGATCCGCTCGCGCGCCGAGCCGCAGGCCGACGGTTCCTACCGCGTCTTCGGCCAGAAGATCTTCATCACCTATGGCGACCATGACATGACCGAGAATATCGTGCATCTCGTGCTTGCCCGCCTGCCGGACGCGCCGGCCGGGGTCAAGGGCATTTCGATGTTCCTGGTGCCGAAATTCCTGGTCAATGCCGATGGCTCGCTCGGCGCCCGCAACGACGCCTACTGCATCGCGCTCGAACACAAACTCGGCATCCACGCCAGCCCGACCTGCGTCATGGCCTACGGCGACAATGGCGGAGCCGTTGGCTACCTGCTCGGCGAAGCCAACCGCGGCCTCGAATACATGTTCATCATGATGAACGAAGCCCGTCTCGGCGTCGGCCTGCAAGGCATCGCCATCGGCGAGCGCGCCTACCAGCAGGCCCTGGCCTTCGCCCGCGAACGCAAGCAGGGCCGCGATGCGCTGACCGGCGAAGCGCTGGTCACCATCGACAAGCACCCGGACATCCGCCGCATGCTGATGCTGATGAAGTCGCGCGTCGAAGCCTGCCGCGCGCTGGCCTACTACACCTCGGGGCTGCTTGACCGCGCCCACGCGGCGACTGATGCCGACGAGAAGAGGCGCAATCTGTTCCTTGCCGAATTCATGATCCCCATCGTCAAGGGCGGCGGCACCGAAATGGGCATCGACGTCACTTCGCTCGGCATCCAGATCTACGGCGGCATGGGCTTCATCGAGGAAACCGGCGCCGCCCAGCATTGGCGCGATTCGCGCATCACCACCATCTACGAAGGGACGACCGGCATCCAGGCCAACGACCTGCTGTTCCGCAAACTGATGCGCGACCAGGGCGCTACCGCCAAAGTGGTTTTCGGCGAAATCTACGCCACCGCCAAGGCGCTCGGCGCCTCCGGCAAACCGGAACTGCAAGCCATCGCCCAACGCCTCGGCATCGCGCTCAAGGCCTGGACGGAAGCCACCGAATGGCTGGCCGGCAACGCAAAAACCGGCCTTTCCGGGGTGTTGACCGCAGCCGTGCCTTACCTGCACCTCGCCGTTACCGTCTGCGGTGGCTGGTTCATGGGCAAGGCCGCGCTGGCAGCTGCCGGCTATCTCGACAAGGGGAAGGGCGATCAGGCCTTCTACCGCGCCAAGATCGCCACCGCCCGTTTCTACGCCGACCAACTGCTGCCGCAAGCGATCGCTTTTGCCGAAACCGTCAAGGCGGGCGATGCCGCGCTGGCCGGGATCGGCGACGAAGTGTTCTAGGCGAGCAAAGATCTTCTCTGCGGGGGAGCCCGGTCACCCGCCCGGTGCTTCCCTTATTTATGGGGCCTTCGGGCCCCTTTTTTTCGTTTGGCGTCGGCGGGCTTGGCAAGCCCCTGAAATATGCGTCATCCCCGCGAAGGCGGGGATCCAGTTCATTGATTTTTCTGGATTCCCGCCTTCGCACCCCAAGGGTACTTCCTGCTGGGCGCGGGAATGACATATTTTCAATAACCCAACACTTCCTCAGGCTTTGGCCGCGTGGGCCGCACTCAGTTTTTCCGAAACAAATTCGGCCCGGGAGGTCGAATTGTTCGCCTGGTTATTGATCACGCACCAGGCGAAGAACTCCTGCGGCATGATCTGGCATTCTAGGGCGAGCACGCCGGAACGCTGAAAGTTTCTACGGGCAGCCACCGCGACGGCTTTCCATTTTTCAAAGGAATCCTCGAAACATTCCGGGTCGGTGGCCGTGGCCTTGACCTGCGCCCAGGTTTCCTCGGTGTACCAGGTGACCCCGATGACCAGCGACTGGCTGCGGCGTTTTGCTTTCAGGCTTTGATAAAGCGTCGGTTTTCTCATGGACTGAAGATGTGCTGGAAATTGATGAAAATGTTTCCAGCCGCACGCAAAACCCGAGCCAATTCATGTCCCTAATTAAATCAGGTGCTTGGAGTGATCTCCGGCGTCGTGTTTCCGACAAATGCTGTCACGACCTTCTTGCTCACCAGGGGGCAGAAAAGAGCCCAAAGCGGAAGTTGCGTAAAAGCTAAAGCTGCCGTTCAACGTTTGAGTTTCTGGGGCGCTAAGCTGGCTTACCGGCGTAGCGTCACTCTCGAACAAATTGTTAGCCACTCATTGCCGGTGCCGGCAACATACGCCAGCCGTGCCGATTCCGCATCTTTACCCAGAAGTGGTAAGCGGAATGATATTCGTACAGCGTTCCAACTCGGTAAGGGGTGTGGGCAATTATCCAGCCCACCAGATAGCTCGCAACCCCCTGTTTGCGAACATCTTCTTCAACTTTTATCTGATGGATGATGGCGCTTTGCTGCTCCTGGAAGTACTCCACCTCCGCAGTTCCGAGCCTTCTGCCCCTATCGAATACCGCATAGATAATCGTTCGGCACCTTCCAGGCGGGAGTTTATTGCTTATCGGAACAACCTCAAGCGCCATATGATGCTTGTTCTTAGGAATGGCAAATAGACGTTTCAACAAGATTTTTTGTTTCTTGAGTAGATTCATAAAACAACTCTCCAACTATTAAAGTGTCTCGGATAGGGCTGCGTTTGTCATGGGACATTCTGCAACTATCCGAATTGGAAGACAATTGGGAAAGGCGGCTCATGGCTGCGGATTCAACCGAGAGTTGCCTTTTGGCGAACTTTCCGCTGAATCTGTTGCCGGATACCATCAGAACCCAACAACTGGCAGATGCACGATGCAAAGTTTGATTTTCAAAATCACTGGCCTGAAAGACGAGACCTGTGTAAGCACCTTGGCCAATGCCATTCAAGACTTGCCGAGTATTGGTCACGTCGAGATATCGCTGGAAAAAGGGGAAGCGAGTGTCGAACACGGCCGGTTCGTTAGTCCGGATGACATTCTTCAGGCCATCATCGATGCCGGATTTGAAGCCGAATATTAGTTTTGAAAGCATTCACTTGATAGTTGCCGGAACCTGACGCACGACTCAACTGCCACAGGGCATTAGGCCCGCCTTAATGGACGAAGGGTGCCGGCCTCGGGCACAATCCCCGGATGATTACTGACGAAATGCAAATGGAATTTGAGGACGGCTTGCCCGCAGTGGTGAATGAAGACCGCCTCTGGTGCGACAACGGCTGGACGGCCCGGGTCATAAAAAACGAAGATGACGAAGGCTGGGCGGTGGCGATGACCAAAGACGGAGAGTCCGAGCCGGCACTGGTTGGGCCCTGGACGATGGGGCGGGATAAGAAGAATCCCAAACCGCTGGATGCTTCGGCCTTTCAGGTCCTGGTCAAGACGGCATCGGAAGTCATCCGGCGCCATGAACATCAATTGCACGCCATGCTCCACAAGAAAGTCACGGTGGATACGCCAAGCGGGCGGCTCAATGTGATGCTCGATATTGTTCCGGATGAATACGAACCCTATGCGCTGCTCAGCGCCCAAGATCCTTTCGGCGAGGTGCTGGCCGAGATTCGTGTCGAGCCGGGCTTCAAACTGACGACGAGCAGTGCGCAAGCCTGGATCGAGGACGAATTCCGCTCGCCTGGCTGAGCGATAGATTTCCTGTCGTTGAAGATTGTGAGCCGGGCAGGGAATGGATATATACTGTACAAATACACAGTATATTGAGGTGTCGCATGAACCAGCAGATCGAACAGATAAAGGATGTCGCCATGGGCGTCGTCAATGGCATTCTGGCCTCGGCGCGCAAGCCTAATGTGAGCTTCAAGCGGTTGTTTGAGCTGCAACCGGGGGAGCGCGAGGAAGTGCTGGTTGTTGGCAGCGTGCACCGGGACTACTGCGCCAGTTATTGCATCGCCGTCCTGAATCCGCGGCTGACGCTGCAAGAGCAGCTGCAACCGACGGTCGCCTATAGCCCGGCGAGCTTGAAGGAACTGGTGGCCGGGCATTGTGATGCCATGGTTCAGGTGCAGGTCATTGATAAATGTACGACTGTCGCCAGTAGCTATCACGCTGATCGGCGGTAAATCGCCATGTGCGAGTGCTATGAACTGAAGGCAAGCTCCAGGGAGTTGGTGCGGCACTTCAAGCAGCTTGATCTGGGCCAGCGGGAGGTTTTCCGGCGAGCGGAAATGCATCCAACTGATCCGGTGCTGATGGTCACCCGCAATAGCGCTGGCTATTTGGCCAGCCGTGCCCGCTGGGGGCTGGTCGGGAGCTTTCTCGACCTTGAGCCTCTTAATCCGCCGATCAACCTGCACAGCGAGGGTCTGGAGGCCAAGCCGTTTTACGGAAAGCTCCTGAAACGGAATCGCTGTCTGATTCCGGCGACCGCATTTTTTGAGTGGCAGGCAGGCAGCGGCGGCAAACGGAAGGTACGGATCAGCGATAGCCGGCAGAAAACGCTGATGTTGGCCGGCATTTACGATCAGCATCGGCGGGCCGGAACGACCTGCGCGATTTTGACAATGGCGGCCAACGATAGCGTCGCCCCCATCCACCCGCGAATGCCTGTCATCCTGACCCAGGAGGAGGGGGCCTTCTGGCTGGCTGAACATGATGAATTTCCGTCGGATGCCTATGCCGAGATGCTCCAGCCAGCATCCCGTGGTGCGCTGCTTACGGAAGTGCTGGCCGAGCCGGAAATATCGCCACAACTGGCATTTGCCTTTGCCTGAGTTGGTGGGCGGGAGAATTCCCGGGCCGAACCATGCGCAGCGTGAGCGCTTAATTACGAGCGATCGGGTATGGACAACATCGGTATGTTCGGCTATGAATTCAACATGGTCGTGGCTAGGCCGTACGTCGCTTATCAACAGCGTAAAGACTCTCTGAGAGAAAAGGAAATCACCATGATTCGGATCTCAAGAATGCTCGGGTTTTGCCTGCTATTACTCACAAGCGGAGCTGTGATGGCGGCCAGCAGCGCCAGCGAGAAGGAAAAATCCAGGGCCGAAATACGCAAGACTTCTGCCCAGGTTCTCTCCAAACTCTATAAAGCCCAGCCATCGGCAAGGAAGGCTGTCGAGTCGGCGGCCGGCTACGCAACCTTCAGCAACTTCGGTATGAAAATATTGGTTGCCGGTAGCGGGAGTGGCAAGGGGGTCGCAGTCAAGAAAGGTGAGTCGACCAGGGAGATTTTCATGAAAATGATCGAGGTTCAGGCGGGCCTCGGGTTCGGTGTCAAGAAATTCAACCTCGTTTTCGTCTTCCAGAATGCCGCGGCCTTCGATCGTTTCGTCAGTTCAGGCTGGGAGAGCAGTGCCCAGGCAACTGCAGCGGCCAGCGACGGCAAGCAGGGTGCGTCCTATGCCGGCGCCGTATCGATGGGGGATGGTGTCTGGCTCTATCAACTCACCGACAAGGGGGTTGCTGCCGAGGTGACGGTCAAGGGGACCAAGTATTACAAGGATGACGATCTGAATTGACAAGCAGATTGACGGTTGACCGTCGCTGTCAGATGAATGCGGCTACTTTTGAGAAGCTCGATCAGAGGAGATCAATGTGAAACTAAAGAAACTCACACCGGTGCTCGTGGCACTGGCGCTCGGCGCACCGGGGCTTCATGCGCAGACGTCGCCCAGCCGTTCGAATGCCGTCGACCCGGCATCGATTCAGGCGCTCAAGGACATGGGGGCATATTTGCGGTCAATGCAGCGCTACTCGGTATCGACCGAATTGACCGGGGAGCGTGTGCTGGCCGATGGCCAGAAGCTGCAGCATACGGCAGCGGCGGAACTCGAAGTTGCCTCGCCGAACCAGCTACGCGCCCGCATGTACAGTGCCCGGTCCCAGCGGGAGATCTACTACGACGGCAAGATGGCCACCCTCTATACGCCGCAGCAGAAATACTATTCGTCGGTCGAGTTCGATGGGCCGCTCAGCGTGCTGGTTACCAAACTCGAAGAACGCTACGGCGTCGAAATCCCGCTTTATGACCTCTTTACCTGGGGCACCCCGGCGGCGGCGCTCGACAAAATCGAGTCGGGGATGAATGCCGGCCAGGATTTCATCGGCCCTGATCTTTGCAACCATTACGCTTTCCGTCAGGGCAACGTCGACTGGCAGATCTGGATTAGCGTCGGCAACAAGCCCTTGCCACGCAAGCTGGTAATCACCAATCGAGGCGACGAGGCGCGTCCGCAATCGGTGACCTTGATGGACTGGAAACTGAAACCGGGCTTCAAGGATGCGGTCTTCAAGTTCACCCCACCCAAGGGCAGCACTGCGGTCGAGCTTCGCCCGCTGGATAAAAGTAAAGGAGGGGCATCATGAATAACCTGTTCAACAAGCGGTTGGCAGCTCCATTGGTGGCGCTCTTCCTCTGCAGCTTTGCCCTTGCCCCGATCGCCGAGGCGCGTGATGGTGGGCGTGCTGGCGGCGGTGGTGGTGCGGCTCGGGCCAGTTCGGGGGGGGGCGGCGGCGGTGCCCGTGCCAATGCGGGAGGCGGTGGCCGGCAGGTGGACAACAGCCAGCGTGACGCGCGGACCAATGATGTACGCAACACCAGCGTCAATAACGTCAATTCCAACCGGAACGTGAATGCCAGCCGTAACACCAACGTCAATAGCAATCGAAATGTGAACGTTAACGTTGATAACAACGGCGGGTGCTGCGGTGGTGGCTGGGATAACGACTATCACCCCGTGGCCGCTGCCGCAGTGGTGACGGCAACAGCGGTTGCCATTGGTTCGATGGTGCGTACCCCGCCGGCCAATTGCGTTCCAGTGAATTACGGCGGTATTGTCTATCAGCAGTGCGGCAGTACCTGGTACCAGCCGCAGGGTGGCCAGTATGTGGTGATCAATCCGCCGTACTGATCTGGTCCGATGGAAGCCCGGGGCTCCGGTTTCCATCGAGCTGTCGAAAACGCAGGCTGGGGGCAGCAATGAACTCGCCCCGCCAATCTCCTAGAGCCCGCCACCCCAGCGGTGTTGCCAGGCGATGCTGATGGTGTCGAAGTCGGTGCCGGTCCGGGTGTAAACACCGGTACTGGCGTGAACCTTGATCGAGTTGCGGCGGTCGATCGGTACGGCCAGGGTTGCAGCAAAACGGGAGTTTTGCTGCAGGTCGTTGCCGCGAACGTCGTCGAGCGTTGTGCGTCCGCCGACGAAATGTGCTGCCGTCATGGCAAGCCAGACTCCGGAGCGGAAAGCGTAGACCACATGCGCCTGCGCGCCATAAATGGGGTCCTGCTCGCGCCGCTTGCCACCATAGAAATCGTTGTTGTCGCCGAACAGGGTGGCCGAGCCGCTGAGTTCAAGCGTCCACGGTCCCCAGCCCTTCGAGATACCCAGTTCGGGTTTGATGTACCAGCGGTTGGCGCCGATGTTGACCAGCCTGTCCCGGTCGTACTGCCCGGTCGGCAGGGAGATCTGGAGGCTGCCGCCAATGACTAGGTCATGCCGGTAGCCGGCGAACTGCTCCAGCGTCAGGGCCGGGGCGCCGTAAAAATTCATCGACAGGCGCAGCTTCGGATCGCCGAAGCCGGATACGTCGCGCGTCACCGATTCCCCCCGGTAATCGGCGGTGCCGTTCAGCGATGCGTAGGGCAGGATGAAATCGAACTTGGCGGCCTGACCGCCGATTTCCAGCACCCGGGCGTAGGCCAATAGGCCGAGATCGGTCTTGATCTTGGCATTGGTCAGCGGCAGCGCGGAGTCGAACGAGATGCCGCCTTCGGAATAACCGCCGCCAACAATCAGGAAATTGACGCCGATGGGTGCATTGGAATAAGCCCGTGGTTCAATCTCCTGCGCCTGTGCAAAGCCGGCGAGCAGCGTCAGGACAAGCGAGGAAAGAAGTCTGCTGCTTGGCATGGTGGCGGATGTCTGAAAATGGGCAGGGGCAGCGCGAGGTCCGGATCAAATCAGCATCATTTGATGCTCAGTACATTACACGGAAAAACAGCGATGCGCTGCCTGCCGGATGCTGGCCCGACTGGCGAAGAAGGTAGCAAGGGCTATTATTTCATTGATGCTCAAACATTCAGGGAGTCGATAATCGTGCCAGTCAATCATCCCGCCTATACCGCCGAAGAGGCACTGCAGCGCCTGAAAGAAGGGAATGCCCGTTTCGTTGCCGGCGAGGCCCGTTTCCCGACGGTGCAAAAGGAAGTCCTGGCCGAACTGGCCAAAGGCCAGCAGCCTTACGCCACCATTCTCGGTTGCAGCGACAGTCGGGTACCGCCCGAGCTGGTTTTCGATGCCGGCTTTGGCGAACTCTTCGTGGTCCGCGTCGCTGGCAATGTGCTCGGCCCATCGATCCTCGGGACGCTGCAGTACGCCGGTGCCCATCTGCATACGCCGCTCTTTGTCGTGCTCGGCCACGAAGGCTGCGGGGCGGTCAAGGCGGCAATCGCCTCGAAGTTCCAGGGGGCGACGCAAAAAAGCCGGATCGAGATCCTGCTCGAAAACATCCTGCCGGCGCTCGAAACGCTGGATGGGACGCAACCGGCCGAGGCGCTGCTTCACTCTGCCGTGGAAGCCAACGTTCGGCATACAGTCAGCCAATTGCTCGCCACGCCGGAGGCCCAGGCAAATCTGGCCATCGGCAAGGTGAAACTGGTCGGCGCGGTGTACGAGCTTGAGACGGGGCGCGTCCGCTTCCTCGACTAAACGCTGCCCGGCCAACGGTCGATGCCTGCGGTCAACGTCCCCGGGTGGGCAATTTGTCCGTCTCTTTCCGGGTAACTCTCCCGGCGCGCGCCTGTCGGGTAAACCGGCTGTTCATTGTTATTCCCCTGTGGCATAGTGGGTAAAAATGCTGCGGTGCAGCAACAAATCAAACCAACAAGGGGAATGTCATGTTCGATTTCTGGATCCAGTTTGCGCTGGTTTTAACGGCGATCCTGATCGGCATCCGGCGCGGCGGGGTGGCGCTCGGGTTGATCGGCGGCCTCGGCGTCGCGGTGCTCACTTTTGGTTTCCGCGTTGCACCATCCGAACCGCCGATCACGGTGATGCTGATCATCCTCGCCGTGGTCACCGCCTCGGCCACCTTGCAGGTCGCCGGCGGCCTCGATTTCCTGGTCCAGCAAGCCGAACGCTTGATGCGCCGGCATCCGCAGCAGATCACGCTGCTCGCGCCGCTGTCCACCTTCCTGCTGACCGTGTGCGTCGGCACCGGCCATGCCGTCTATTCGTTGCTGCCGGTGATTGCCGATGTCGCGCTGAAGACAAAAATCCGCCCGGAGCGGCCGATGGCGATTGCCAGCGTCGCCTCGCAGATGGGCATCACGGCCAGTCCGGTGGCAGCCGCCGTCACCACCTTTCTGGCGATGACGGCGAAGACCGCGGCGCCGGTCACGCTCGGCCAGATCTTGATGGTGACGCTACCGGCCGGCCTGATCGGCGTCATCGCCGCTGCGCTGTGGAGCATGCGGCGCGGCCTCGATCTCGACAAGGACCCGGAATTCCTCGAGCGAATGCAGGACCCGGCTTTCCGCGCTTCGGTCGAAATGTCGGTGACGACGCTCGACAAGCAGTTGCCGGCGGCGGCACGGCTGTCGGTCATCCTCTTTTTCTCCGGCATCCTGTGCATCGTTGCACTGGCGCTGTTTCCGCAACTCTTGCCGCTGGTCAAAGGCAAGCCGATGCCGATGACGACCGTGGTGCAGGTCATCATGCTGGCTTTCGGCGCCTTCATCCTGTTCGCCGCCAACGTCAAGGCGGCGGCCATTGCCAAGTCGGAGGTATTTACCGCCGGCATGATCGCCGTCGTCTCGATCTTCGGCATCGCCTGGATGAGCGATACCTTCGTCAAGGCCAACGAGAGCTTCCTCGTCGACAACATCAAGGCGATGGTCGAATACGCGCCCTGGACCTTCGCGCTTGCCATGTTCGCCGTCTCCGCCTTCGTCAAGAGCCAGGCGGCGACGCTGACCATCATGCTGCCCTTCGGCCTGGCGCTCGGCCTCTCGCCGCAACTGCTGCTCGGCTTGATGCCGTCCTGCTACGCCTATTTCTTCTTTGCCTTCTACCCGAGCGACCTGGCAGCGATCAACATGGACCGCAGCGGCACGACGCGGATCGGCAAATACCTGCTCAACCACAGCTTCATGATTCCCGGCTGGATCGGCGTCATCGTCTCGACGATCGTCGCCTACGGGCTGGCCCAGGCGTATTTCTGAGCCGTTATTTCGTCCAGCGAAACTCTATACTGGTGATATGAAATCGCCGTTCGATATTCTGCTTGTCCTCGGGATGGTCCTTTGTTACGGCTTGGGGCAAGTTTTTGCAGCCGACCGCTTTGCACTGGCTGCCGGTCTGCTTCTTGTTGTCTTCATGCTTCGCTTGCTGGGCAGCACGCTCACTTGGCTTCTCGGCGGGCGCTAACCCCATCAGCATTGATTAATATTTTCAGATTGAGGGCTGTTGCCATGGCATCAATCGGTCAATTCCTGTTTTTTATCGGCATCGGCCTGCTGGGGGGCGGCATCAAGTGGGGGATCGGTTGGGCGCTGTTGGTTGGATTCATCGCTCTGCTGATTCCCTGCCTTGTCCCCGTATTGATTTTCCTGTTTCGGCCTTATCGCTGATTGGCAGCATTGATCACTGCCCGGTCGCACACACAAAGGCAAGAATTGTTGCAAACGGTTACTTGAAATGTCGGGGAGGCGCCCGTATCTTCTAGCCATGCGCTGACCAGACATCAGCCTGACGGTCGCCACCTCCCCCTCTCCCCCGGCCGTCCGAAAGCCCCATACTCCCCCGGTGTGGGGCTTTCGCCTTTCTGCGGCATGGGAAAGGCCGCGAATTCCGATTATTCTTGGCCCCCGTTTGCCCGAAGCCGCGAAAGCCCATGCCGAGAAGAAGAAAAAAGAAGGTCGCCCGCATCCTTTATCCGTCGATCGGCCCCTTGCCGGCCCGGCTGGCCGAGCAGTTCGCCGGGCGTCTGCTGGTCTTCAGCGATGCCAGCCAGCGCCGGCACGGTGGGCTGGCGGCGGTGCTCTTCGCCGATCAGGCGGGCGAGCCGCTGGTCAGTACGCGGACGGTGCCGCTGACCGGCAGCAACGAACTGGAATTGCTGGCCGCCCTGTTCGCGCTGGCCGAGGTCGAGCGCCAGTTTCCAGGGCGGGAAGCCAGCCTGTTTTCCGATAATCAGGACGCGGTGACCCGGTTGAGTCGCGCCGCGACCATCGGCCTGGCTCAGGACCCGGCCCTGGCTGCGCTCTGTGCCGAACTGGGCGTCACCGCGACGCTGGCCAGAGCGACGATTCATTGGATACGCGGCCATGCCACCTGTCGCGGCAACACCCTGGCCGACCAGCATGCGGCACAGGCCGCTGCCTAGGGCTGCCTGGTTTTTGCCTTTTTTGACCGGTCGACCGCAGGCATGGCGTTTGTCTCGCCGCCAGCGCTGCGATCAGTGGCGAAACTGCTCGGCGACGATGCCGTGCCGGGTCAGCTTGTCGTAGAGCGTCTTTTTCGGTGTCTGCAGCAGTTCGGCGGTCTGCGCGACATTGCCGGCGCAACTGTGCAGGGCGCTTTCGATGGCGCGCTTTTCGGCGGCATCGACCTGTTCGGCCAGTGACTGGCTGGCCGCTTCGGGCGCCGCGACGGCCCGCAACGCATCGGGCAGGCCGAGCGCCCAGCGGTCGGCGACATTTTTCAGTTCGCGCACATTGCCTGGCCAGTCGTGCGCCGCCCAGCGCGCGAGGTCGGCCGGCGTCCAGGCGGCGAGCGGGCGCTGGTAGCGGTTGGCGGCCTCCTGCAGGAAATTGGCCATCAGCAGCGGAATGTCGTCGCGCCGCTGGCGCAAGGGCGGCAGGTCGAGACTGACCACATTCAGGCGGTAGTAGAGGTCGGCCCGGAACTGGCCGGCATCGGAAGCCGCCTTGAGGTCGGCCTTGCTGGCGGCGACCAGCCGGCAATCGACCGGGATCGCTGTGTTGCTGCCCAGGCGCTCGACACTACGCTCCTGCAGCACGCGCAGCAGCTTGACCTGCAGGTTGAGCGGCATCGATTCGATTTCGTCGAGAAACAGCGTGCCGCCATTGGCGTGCTCGATGCGGCCGATGCGCCGCTTGCCGGCGCCGGTGAAGGCGCCGGCTTCGTGGCCGAAGAGTTCGCTTTCGAACACCGTTTCCGGCAGGGCGCCGCAGTTGATGGCGACAAATGGGCCGCGCCGGCCGCTCGCTTCGTGGATGGCGCGGGCGACGACTTCCTTGCCGCAACCGGTTTCGCCGTTGATCAGGATATCGACACCGGTCGGCGCCAGCGTCGCGACCAGCCGGCGGATGTGCTGCATGGCCGGCGACTGGCCGATGATCTGGCTGACGCCGTGGCCGAGGCGTTCCTTGAGCTGGCGGTTTTCCTGGAGCAGGGCGCGTTTTTCCAGCGCGCTGCGCACGGCGGCGACCAGCCGTTCGGATGGAAAGGGCTTCTCGATGAAGTCGTGTGCCCCTTCGCGCATCGCTTCGACCGCCATGCCGACATCGCCATGGCCGGTAATCAGCAGGACCGGCAGTTCGCGGTCGTGCTGGCGCAGTTCGCGAAGCAGGGTCAGGCCGTCGCGGCCGGGCAGGCGGACGTCGCTGACGACCAGCGCCGGGCTGGCGCTGGCCAGCGCGGCGAGCATGCTTTCGCCGTCGGCAAAGCCGCGCACCGGGATGTCGGCAATCGACAGCGCCTGCTCGCAGCCCTTGCGGACGGCAGCGTCGTCCTCGACCAGAAAAACCGGAAAGTCAGCCATTGAGCACGGCCTTGGCATAGCTCGGCCGGTCGAGGTCGACGGTTTCGACGCTGAGCTGGATTTCTGCCCGATTTTGCGGGTCGACCGCAGCGATCAGCGCGGCGAGCACGGCATCGGCCAGTTCTTTGCGTTCCTCGGCGCTGCGCCCGGCGAGCAGGGCGATGCGGACATGGGCGAAGCCGCGCGGGCTCGGGCTGATGCCGACCAGGAAGGTTTCCAGGCCAATCGCCCGGCTCTTGATGTCCGGCTCGCTGAACAGGCCGGAGTCGAACATCGCGGCATTGAGCGCGGCGAGGGCGCGGGTCGGGTTGAAGTTGCTCAGGTTGCGAGTGTATTCAAGTGTCAGATGGGGCATCGGGGTCTCCTGCGGCAGGCAGCGTCAATACAAAAACGGCGCCGCCATCGGGCGCATTGTGCGCGCTCAGCGTGCCGCCGTAACTTTCGACGATGGTCAGCGAAATGGCCAGGCCGAGGCCGAGGCCTTCGCCGGCCGGCTTGGTGGTGTAGAAAGGTTCAAACAGGTGGTGGCGCACTTCCTCGGGCAGGCCGGGGCCGTGGTCGCGGACTTCGATGGCGACCTTGTCGCCGTCATGGCGGGTGCCGACTTCGAGCAGGGCATCGGCCTGGCCGGCCATTGCATCCAGCCCGTTGCGCAGCAGATTGACCAGCACCTGTTCCAGGCGGCCGGCTTCGGCGATCAGCCGCAGGTCCCGGGCGACCGGAGCGACGGCGATGCGGGCGGCGGTTTCGCGGCGGCGCGGCTCGACGATCATCAGCGCGTGCTCGATGGCGCTGGCGACGCTGACCGGCTGCGGCGTCGGCGCTTCCTTGCGGGCGAAGATCTTGAGCTGGCGGACGATGCGGCCGGTGCGCTCGACCAGTTCGCTGATCATCTGCAGGTTTTCGGCCACTTCGCCATGTCGACCGCGGGCGAGCAGGGCGCTGGCGTTGTCGGCGAAGGTTTGCAATGCGGCCAGCGGCTGGTTGAGTTCGTGGCTGATACCGGCCGACATCTGGCCGAGCGTCGCCAGCTTGCCGGCCTGGACTGCGGCATCGCGCGTTTCGCGCAGGATGGCCTTGGTGCTTTCGAGAGCAGCGATCTGTTCGGTGAGGTCGGCCGTGCGTTCGGCGATGCGGTTTTCCAGCTCGCCATAGACGCGGCGCAGTTCCTCGCGGCGGCGGGCGCGGTGGCGGAAATGGGCGGCCAGGCCAATGCCGAAGGCAGCGGCGAAGGCGACCGCGGTCGCGGCGCCGAGCGCGGCGGCACGGGCCTCGCTCGGGTCGCCCAATTGGACGACCTGCCAGCCCAGGCTGCCGACCGGACGGGTGTGGATCAGCCGTTGGCGCGGCGCTTCGCCGGGCAGGGCGAGGCTCTGCGGTTCGCTGGGGGCGGTGGGAATGGCTGTGGCCGAGAGCGGGGTGATCGCCTGGTTGCCGTATTGCCGCGTTTCGGCGAGGCGGGCGGTGACCGTGTCGCCGAGCGGGGCCAGCGTGCGGTAGCGCAGCTTGCGGTCGGAAGAGAGGAAGACCACGCCATCGGCATCGGTCAGCAGCAGCGTGTCGCCGGCCCCGGCCAGGGCCTGTTCCATCGACTCCAGGCCGACCTTGAGGACGATGACGCCGAGTACCTCGCCTTGGTCGCGAACCGGCGCAGCGAGGAAGTAGCCGGGTTCGCCGGTAGTGACACCGACGCCATAGAAGCGGCCAAGGCCGTCGCGCAGGGCGTCGCGGAAATAGGGGCGAAAGGCGTAGTTGTGGCCGACGAAGCTGCGCGGCAGGCGCCAGTTGCTGGCGGCCAGCGTCATGCCCTGAGCGTCGATCAGGAAGGTGACGGCGACGGCGGCGCCTTGCTGGGCGGCTTCGAGGTAGGCGTTGGCGGCGGCAATCCGTTGCGGGTTGGCCGGTTCGCGCAGCAGGGCAGCGAGTGCCGGGTCGAGGGCGAGCAGGCCGGGCAGCGATTCATGGCGGGCGAGCGTCGCTTCGAGCGAGCGTGCGAAGGCATCCAGGCGCTGCGCCGAGAGATGGCGTTCGTTGCTCAGGTAAATACCGAAGAAGACCCGGTAGCTCAGCCAGCCGAGCAGCAGGCAGAAACAAATTGCCGCACCGAGCAGGAGCAGGGTGCGGCGCTTACGGCCGGCAGGGTTGGGGGCTTGATTGGGATTCACCCCGACATCCTACCGATTTTGGCCTTTTTTCTCAGTCTACCGCAGCCAACTTCATTTCGTCGTTGGCATGGCGCTGCTGTTCTTCCATGACCAGGCGGCCGAGTTCGCGCTTGAGGTCGTTGAAGGCGGCCGACGACGGGTCGCGCGGCCGCGGCATGTCGACGACCTGGTCGCGCTTGACGGTGCCCGGTCGGTAGGTCATCACCACGATGCGGTCGGCCAGGTAGATCGACTCCTCGATCGAGTGTGTGACAAACAGGATGGTCTTGCCCAGCTTGTTCCAGATACGCAGCAACTCGTCCTGCAGGTTGCGCCGGGTCAGCGCGTCGAGGGCGCCGAACGGCTCGTCCATCAGCATGATCGGCGAATCCAGCGCCAGGACGCGGGCGATCGCGACGCGCTGACGCATGCCGCCGGACAGATCCTTCGGGAAGCGGTCGCGGAAGTCGTTGAGGTGCAGCAGGTCGAGTAGCTGATTGACGGTGAGGTCGATCTCGGCCTTTTCCTTCTTCTGGATTTCCAGGCCGAAGGCGATGTTCTGGGCGACGGTCATCCACGGGAACAGCGCGTATTCCTGGAAAACCATGCCGCGATCCGGGCCGGGGCCGGTGATCTTCTTGCCTTCGACGGTGATCTCGCCGGCCGAGGGCAGCGCGAAACCGGCCACGGCGTTGAGCAGCGTCGATTTGCCGCAACCGGAGGGGCCGAGCAGGCAGACGAATTCGCCGGCCTTGATTTCGAGATTGATGTCCTTCAGCGCGATGACATCCTTGCCCGGTGTCTTGAAGACTTTCTGCACGTTGTTGACGATGATTTGGGCCATATCAGTGCTCCAGGCCGCGGTGCCAGCGCAGCAGATGGTTGTTCAGGCGGCTGACCGCGCTGTCGATGAAGAGGCCGAGCAGGCCGATGGTGATCATGCCGGCGATGATCTTGTCCGACCACATGAACTCCCGCGCTTCGAGGATGCGGAAGCCGAGGCCGTCATTGACCGCGATCATTTCGGAGACGATCACCACGATGAAGGCGGTGCCGATGCCGATCCGCACGCCGGCCAGGATGTAGGGCGTTGCGGCGGGCAGGATGACGCGGGTGAACATCGTCCATTGGCCGACCCCGAGATTGCGGGCGGCACGCAGGAAGATGCCGTCCACCTGACGAACGCCGGCGATGGTGTTCATCAGCACCGGGAAGAAGGCGCCGATGGCGATCAGGAAGAAGGACGGCGGATTGCCAAGGCCGAACCAGAGGATCGCCAGTGGAATGTAGGCGATCGGCGGAATCGGCCGCAGGATCTGCATCAGCGGGTTGAACAGGTCGTAGGTACGCGGGCTGGCGCCCATCAGCAGGCCGAGCGGCAGGGCCAGGCCGGCACCGATGACAAAGCCGGCGATGACGCGGAACAGGCTGGAATAGGCGTCATGCAGCAATTCGCCGGAGATCAGCCAGGCCAGGTAGCTCTGCCCTGCCTCCTGCGGTTGCATCGGCAGCAGGTAGGCCCACCACTTGGCGGCAACCGCGGTCGGCGACGGGAGCAGGACTTCGGAGAACAGGCCGAAGCGCGAGCCGGCCTCCCAGAGGATGAGCAGCAGCACCGGGACCAGCGCGCCGTGCAGGAAGTTTTTCAGGTTTTTCATCGGGATCGCCTCACTTCACCTTGAGGTCGGCCTTGGCCTTCTGCAGCAGGTCGAGCTTGACCCATTCGGCGGCCTTGGGCGGCTTCTGCATGCGGCCGACGCCGTACTTGTTCATGAAATCGGTGGTGATGTCGATATGTTCGAGGCTGACGTCGTAGGTGTAGTCGGCGTTATCCATCGCGTCCTTGAAGTCCTGCGGGGAGATCTGGCCCTTGAACATCGACTCGCGGACATACTTTTCGGCCAGCGCCGTGTCGTTGTTGAACAGCGCGGTCGTCTCGACGAAACACTTCATCAGGCGCTGGGCGACGTCTTTTTTCTCGGTGTACATCTTCTCGGTCATCACCAGCAGGCGGACCGGCTCGCCCATCTTGGTGGTGTAGGGCTTCATGATCTCAACCCCGAACTTCTTGTTTAGGGCCTGCGACGACTGCGGTTCGGACTGGTTCATGGCGTCGATCTGCTTGGCGGCCAGTGCCTGGTTGAGGTCGGCGAAAGCGAGGAAGACGATCTGCACATCCTTGCCCGGCTTGTCGGACCAGGAGAGGCCAGCCTTTTCCAGCTCGGCGTAGAGCAGCAGCTCGTGGGCGCCGCCGCGGGTGACACCGACCTTCTTGCCCTTCATGTCGGCCAGCGACTTGATGCCGGAATCGACGCCGGCAACGATGCGCGCACCGCCCTTGGCGAAGCCGGCGACGGTGACGATCGGCACGCCGTTGGCGCGGCCGGAGATGGCACCGTCGGAAGCCAGTGCGGCGATGTCGATTTCACCGGCGACGATCGCCGGCATGATGTCCGGGCCTTTCGGGAACATGCGTTCCTCGACCTTCAGGTTGTACTTGCCACAGGCCTCTTTCATGTAGGAGACGGCGCCATAGTGGGCAAACTTCAGGTTGCCCAGACGAACGACGTCGGGTGCCTGAGCCAGTGCAGCGAGCGGGGCGCCGACACCAAAAGTGGCGAGCAGGGCAAGACGGATGGACTTGTGCATGGATATCTCCTCCAGAGTTTTTCGTAGGCCGCAGTGCGGATTGCGTGAATACGATTGCAGGAGATGTGCCAGGCGGGCGTCGGCTGTTAAGTCGTTGAATTAGGATTGTTTTGTTGTCGGTTCGAGTAAGCGTCGATGCGGAATCCCGGAATTACCGGCTCGGCATGTGCGGATTTCCGCACCTGTGCGGCTCATGCCAGGGCGGCTTGCCAGAGGCCCTTGACTGCGATTCGCTGTTCTTTCGGTAGAAAAACACTGTAGCTGCCGTGCGTGGCGTCGACTACCTCGCAGCCGAAGATGGCCCGGGCCGGCAGGTGGATCGGGTACTGGAAAGTGGCGCTAATCGCCAGCAGGGGCCGAGCGGTTTCGGCTTCGATACAGGCGGTGGCGCGGGCGACGGAATACATGCCATGGGCAATTGCCCCACGGAAGCCAAGGCGTCGGGCCAGCAGCGACGACAGGTGGATCGGGTTGTAGTCGCCAGAGAGCAGGGCGTAGCGTCGAATCTGCGACGGCTCGAATGACCAGGCGAGCGCCGGCAGGGAGGCCGGCATTTTTTCGGGCTCGATATGGAGGGAGGGTGTCAGGCGGCGGCTTTTCGGTAGCCGGTATTCGCTGCTACCGGACAATACACAGCGGCCAAGCTGGCTCATTTCGAAACCGAAAGTGAGGGTCGGTGCCTTGCCTGTACTGGCTTGCGGCCCCAACGAGACCGCTATCGTCAGGCCGAAATCCATGCGCGGCACGGCATGCAGGCGCAAGTCGTTGCCGGTGTGGATGAGGCCGGGAATGGCATGGGGGAAGCGTCGATCCAGCATCAAGGCCAGTTGGGCGCGTTGGGCCAGCAGATAGAAATAGCTTAGGGGTAGCCTGGAATGGCGGAAATCGAAGAGTCGGCAGTAGCTCGCAGCATGCTTGGGGTCGATGCCGGCGACTGCAAAGTGACGGGAAAGCCCGTCCTGAAGCGGCGGGGCTGCCGGGCGGCGCCATAGCCCGGCCAGGCTGCCGACGAGCAAGGCCGGCAGGGTGGGGAGCGCCGCTGGCCGAGGTGGCGTCATGCCGTTCGGCTCAGTTTTTCGTGCCAGCACCGGATCTGGCTGGCTACCCATGCACCGTCGTCGAGCGGCAGGTCGTGCCCGGCCGTTGGATGTTCGGCAAAAGCGACATTCCAGAGCCGTGCCAACTGGCGCGAACAAGCGGGGTTGACCAGACTATCCTGCGCACTGCCCAGAACCAGCATGGGGGGGGCAGGCTTGTGCAAGGGCGCCCGATAGCGGGCGGCGGCCAGCAACTGGCGCCAGGCATTGCCTGGCGAAACCGGGTTTTGCCGGGCGTAAACTGCCCACTCGGCCTGCTTTTCCGGCCGTTCTGGCTGGCTGCTGGTCAGGCGCAATATGGTTTTTTCCCGGCAGGAGGCATCACCTTGTCCCAATAACATCGGCAGGAGGGATGGATAGTTGCGTGGTCTGAGGCGGTGATAAAAGGGACTGAAGGGGCGCAGGCTGGTGTTGATCAGCACACAGCCGGCCAGTTCTGCCGGGTGGCGATTCGCCCAGTCGATGGCGACCATGGCACCGAGCGACATCGCCAGCAGGAAATAGGGCGGGTCGATGCCGCGCTCGCCCAGTTGGGTACGACAGTGTTCCGCCATCGCCAGCACCTGCGGCGGGCTGGCCTGCGCATGCAGGCTGCCGTTGCCCGGCAGGTCGATGCAGCAGACCGTGGCGCCGCTGCACTCACGCTGCAGGGTTTCCGGAAAATCTCCCCAATGCCGGCACTCGCGGGTCAGGCCGCGCAACAGAATCCAGGTGCTCAAGGGATGGCCTTCCGGTACCAGTGCTGCAAGGCGTGTTCGCGGTAAAGCGCGCGCTGGTCGTCGCCCGGCAGCCAGTGCTGGTAACTGCAGGCGGCCCGGACCAGGAAGTCCAGCCAGGAAACATGCCGGCGCAAAACCCGCTGCTGCCGATGATCGATCAGTGGGTTGAAAATGCCGTGCCGGGAAAACAGTTGCCGTGGGTTTTTCTTGACCCACAGCCAGGAGCCCATTTCCAGGGTGAGCGGCAGAAAGACCCGCCCCGGCGCCGAACTGAGGCGCTGGTACAGGTAGTCCCAGAGGTCGCCATGCGCCAGGTACTGGCGGCTTTGCGGCTCGAAGACATAACGATGGTTGGGATGCGTCTGGTCGTAGATTTCCTTCAGCGCATGCATCTCCGGCAAGTGGGCAATCGGCGTCGTGGTGTGGGCATAGGGAAACCAGATCCGGTCATTGATGCCGAACCCGGAGTGGCAATCGATTGCGAGGCCGAAGGGGCGGCCGGAGAACTCTTGGTGCACGACGGTGCACACCGCCTGGTTCTCCTGTTCCATCGGGGCGTTTGCCGGCCCCCGGTACCAGGGCAGGCGGGAACTGATGCGTTGCCCGCCGAACAGGAAGGGCACCCTTTCCTCAGCCTCCAGCGGCGCGTTGCGCATCAGGTCGACACCATTCGGGTTGGCCCGGGTGCCGCGCCACATGCCGCCGGGATTGATGATGGGCATGAAGACCAGGCGCACCGATTCCAGTTGCCGGTGCAGCCCGCTGTCCCAGGGCAGGCGTCGGACCAGGTTGTTCAGATAGGCGAGAACGACCGCGGTGCCGATCCTCTCCAGGCCGTGAAAGCCACCGAAAAAACCGACCACCGGCAGTGTTGGATCGGGATTGCCCAGGGTGATTACCTGTACCGGAAATTCCTGCTTGCCGAGACATACCGCGCAGGCTTCATAGGTTTGGAGATGGTTGCCGCCTTGCCGGATGATGGCTTCCAGTTCGAGCAGTTCATTGAGGCCTGAATCGGCTACGTCTCGCAATTCCGGAGCACCTTGGGCGAAGAGTTTGGGCAGGCCCTAATGGCTGGGCGATTCCCCAGCAGCAGGGCTGACATGCCGGCTTAACATTTCGGCGTTATGGTAAGGGCCAAGCCCCGTGCTTGAAGATGAAATTTTCATGACAATGCCTCGCTTGCAGCGACGCCTGCTGCAGCGGGTAATTTCCGGCCGTCGATCTGCCGGGCAGGAGAATGCGAATGCACGCCAGACTGCGGAGAATGCTTACCCACCCCGTTCTTGCCCTGGGCAGTACGCTGTTTTGGGGTGTCGTTGAATTGGTCGCCCTGAACCGTCCACCGCGTTCCGGGCGGTGAGCGCCGGCCGGCTCAGTTCTTCAGCAGCAGCGCGGCAGCGGCGTCGAGATCGGCCTTCCGGATCAGGCCCATCTTTTTCTGGACGACCTGACCGTTGCGGTCGATGAACAGCGTGTAGGGCAGGCCGCCCTTGCTGTTGCCCAGCGCCTGCATCAGCGGAATGCCTTTTTCCTTGGCGATCAGCACCGGGTAGTCCATCTCGTAGGCCTTGGCGAATTCCTTGGCCGGTTCCGCCTTGTCCTCGATGCCGATGCCGAGGACTTCGATCTTGCCCTTGTGGCTGGCGCGGAACTTGATCAGTTCGGGGATCTCGGCACGGCAAGGGCCACACCAGCGGGCCCAGAAATTGACCACCAGTGGCTTGCCCTTGTAGCGCTCGAGCGCCACTGGCTTGTCGTCGAGATCGCTCAATGTGGCGGCGAACAACGGGCCGGAGGCCGGCAGTTCATCGGCTACGGACGGTCCTGCGGTCAACGTCGCAAAAAGGGCAAAAACCAGGGTAGGCAGAAGTTTTTTCAAGGCAGGTCGCCGCGACGGAACAGGAAGTAACCGATGGTAGCACTGAGCAGGCCGAGCGCTGCCGGGTAGGCCAGGGCGAAGATCTTGTAGCCCTCGGCGCCGAACAGGTCGAGGATGACGTAGGCCGAGGGGCCGAGCACGATCAGTTGCGGGTCGAAGAGGGCCAGTGCGGCGGTCCGGAAAACCTGCAGCGGATTGGCCAGGGCGAGGGTGACGGCGATTTCCGGCGAGACCTTGCCCTGGATCATGACGCCGAGCAGGATCAGGTCGAGGAAGAGCAGGAAGGTCAGCCAGACCAGGAAGGCGGCGCCTTGTGCCATGTCGGTGCTGCGGGCGATGGCCGAGATCAGCATGCCGATGCCGAGAAAGCACATGGCCATCACGGCGAGCAGGGCGGTGTAGTAGCCGAAGATGTTCCACGGCACTTCGATGCCCTGCACGGTCGCCCAGCCGACGGCGCCGAGCATGGCAAGGAAGACCGGCGCGAAGACGACGATGTAGCGGCCGACGATCTTGCCCCAGAACCAGGCGGACAGCGAGACCGGCAGCGAGAGCAGGTATTCGAAGACGCCGGCCTCGCGGTCGCCGGCTACCGAGCGGACCGTGGTGATCAGCACGAAGATCGGCAGGATGGCCATGGTCAGCTGGATATAGGTGACCAGTAGGCGGGAGAGGCCGATGAAGCCGAGCACGCGCGATTCGGTCAGGCCGAACAGGAAGAGCAGGGCGACGATGCCGCCGAAGATCAGGGTGTAGATCTGGAACCAGCGGGCGCGCAGCGATTCGACGATATCCAGTTTGGCGGTGAGCCACAGTTGCTTCATTTACTTTCCTTTGGCGAGCACATGCTGGCGCATGCTCTCAAAATCCAGGCTGCCCATCTGCGGATAGACGACGGCGCCGAAGTTGTAGCCCATCGGGGAGCTGCGGGTAACGAAATGCGCCTTGCGCGGGTCCAGCCAGTTCACGTCCTTGCCCTTGCCGGCTGAATCGGCCACCCACATGCGGGTGGCGGCCTCGGCCAGCCACGGGTATTTCTGCAGGTTTTCGCGAATCCAGAAGGTCATGCAGCCGATGTCATCGAACTTGATCACCATGTCCTTCGGGCCGCCGCGAATTTCCGCCGCGAAGCGCCGGTCGGAGATGACCATGCTGCAGCGCGGGCAGTTTTCGCGGTCCCACTTGATCTCGGCCATGCCTTCCGGCCAGCCGTCTTTCTGGCAGCCGGAGAGGGCGGCGGCGAGCGGCGTCAGCAACAGACCGCCGAGACCCAGGCGGCCGATGAACCGGCGGCGATGCGGGTCGCACATGCTCAGTTGTCCGCTTCGGCCAGCGACAGGTCGCCGACCAGCGCGGTGTAGCGGGAAATGATGCCGAGGAAGCGCAGGCGGTCGGGGCCGGCGATGCTGCCGGTCCAGGTCAGGCTGTCGTCGCTGCAGCTGATGTTCCAGCCGTCGAGTGCCTTGGCGAACGCCGGTTCGAAGCGCTTGAGGACGACCCGGCAGGCCAGCGTCGCGGTCATCGACACCGCATCGGCCACCTGGTCGTCGAGGACGACCTTGCCCATGTCCATTTCGATGACGCGATTGACCAGCGCCGAAACCTCGTCGAGCCGGTGGCTGGAGATGATCATCGTCGCATCGTCGAGGCGTTCGGCCAGCAGGTCGAAGAAGATCTTGCGCGCTTCCGGGTCGAGGTTGGCGGCCGGTTCGTCCATCACCAGCACCTTGGCGTCGCGGCCGAGGGCGATGGAAATCAGCAGCTTCTGCTTCATGCCGCCAGAAAGGCGGACGAATTGCCGGGTCAGGATGTTTTCGACATCGAGGCCGAGGCGTTTGGCAATGGCATGAATGCGCTGCGGGTCGGTGCCGCACAGCGAGGCGGAAAAGTCGATCAGCTGGCCGACCGGCATTTTCAGCGGCGGCGGCAACTGCGGCACGAAGCCGATGCTGCCCAGCACTTCGGTACGGTTGCTGCGCGGATCGAGGCCGTTGATGGCGACCGCGCCGTCATGCGTGTATTCGCCGAGCAGGCAGCGGATCAGGGTGGTTTTGCCGGCCCCGTTGGAGCCGATCAGGGCGACACGTTCGCCGAGTCCGATATTGAGGCTGATGCCATCGAGGACACGGGCACGGCGGAATGTCTTGGCGACGTTGTTGAACTGGATCATGGGCGCGATTATAGGGAGGCTGCTGCGGTCGACATTGAATTTCGATCAAAAATCCGCAAGGTGTTTTGCCTTGCCAGGCCTGCCATTGGGCAGGCCGGGGCGGCTCAGAGCAGTTTGGACAGCCCTTTGACTTCGTAGCGCAAGGCGCCGGTCGGGCAGACGTCGATGCACAGGCCGCAGCGCGTGCAATCCGGGCCGAGGCCCATCGTTTCCTCGCTGGCCCGGCCCTTGACGGTGACGTCGAGGACATGCGGCACCAGGCAGACCTTGCGGCAGTCGCCTTCGTGGAAGCAGTGCTCGACGAGATAGCTGACCTGCAGCGGGGAAATCGCCCCGACCGCACCGTAGGTCAGGCCGATCGGGCAGACGTAGCGGCACCAGGCGCGGCGCGAATAGAAGATCTCGAAGAGCAGCAGCAGGCCGACCCAGCCGAGGGCCAGGCCGGGGCCGTAGATCAGCGCCCGGGACAGGATGCCGGTCGGCGACAGCGTTTCGAAGACGGTGTAGCCGGTGACGATGGACATCAGGCCGAAGAGCAGCCAGAACACCGTGCGCGTGCCGCGGTGGAATTCGTGATCGGTGACGATCTTTTTCTCGACCAGTTTCAGGTGCAGGGCTTCCGTCCATTCCGCCAGCAGGTGGTAAGGGCAGACCCAGGAACAGAAAGTTCGGCCACCGAGCAATACCCAGATCAGGAAGACGGTAAAAGTGCCGATGAACAGGTTAACGATGATGTGCTTGTGGGCGAGCATCACCTGCAGTGCCGAATTGAGGTCGATCAGGTGAAAGCCGACGAAGCGCGAGGCGGTCAGCGAACCTTCGAGAATCTGGATGTCGAGCCAGAAAGAGAGCACGAACAGCAGATTGACGGCGAGCAGCACGGCCCAGCGGCGATTGCGCCACTTGTGGCTGATCGCATGGTGCTCACGGGCGTGCAGCTTTTCCTTGATATAGCGATCCTTGTCCTCGTACTTGAGGAACATGATCTTTTGCACCTTGTCGGCAACCTTCTCGGGTTTTTTCGGGGCAGCGCCCAGCATGCCCATGAACAGTTCGGTAAAGCGGCTCATATCAGGCTTTCCAGGGGGCGCGGGCATCGACGACGATGGCGGCCGGTTCGGCCGGGCAGATCATCTCGCAGACGCCGCAGCCGACGCAGGGTTCGAGGACGACCGGCGTCATCCGTTCGACGCCGTCGGCACCCTTGATCGGGCGCAGTTCAAGGGCGTTCTTGACCGGACAGGCCTGGACGCAGAGGTCGCACAGCTCAAGGTCGTAGGGGTGGTCGCGGATCGGGATCGGTTTCCAGCGGTCCACGTCCATGTAGCGCATTTTTCCCGTGAAGGCGGCGCCCCGCGTCTGCCCCTTGAAGGGCTTGCCCTGCACGGCCAGACAAGATTCCGGCCGGGCCAGGCGGGCAACGCCGATGCGTTCCTTCAGGTTGAGCGTGCTTTCGGCATCCTTTTCCTTCGCTTTCAGGATCGGGGCGGCGGCCAGCTTGGCGCCATCGCTGATCTTGAGGAAGTCCGGCTTCTTGTAGGTCAGCGAGCCGGTCGGGCAGGCCAGGACGCACTGTACGGCATCGCAGGAAAAATCGCAGGCTTGCTCGCGGGCATCGATGTAGGGCACCCCGACGCCAAAGCCGTCGTTCAGGTCGCCGAGCTTGATCGCCTGCACCGGGCAGACCTGCACGCACTGGCCGCATTTGATGCACGAGGAAAGGAAGTCGGATTCGTTGAGGGCGCCGGGCGGGCGCAGACGCGGCGTCTTGGCGCTGCTGACCGGGATGTAGCCGAGCAAGGACAAACCGATCACCCCGCCGGCCAGACCGAGCGATTGCAGAAACTTGCGCCGGGCCTTCTGGGCCTTTTCAATCGACATCGCCGGTTTTTTCGGCTTTTGCGGGGTGGGAGTGTTCATGATAGTGCCGCCCTTGCTGGCTTGATGAAGCGTGGCTGTTCGTCGCGCAGGATCAGGTCGGGAGTGGAGAATGGCGCCAGTCGTTCGAGGAAGTCGAGCAATTCCATGACCGGCGAACTGCGGAAGAAACGGGCTACCGGCATTTCCATCCAGATCTGGTCAGCGTAGGCGTAGAGGTCGTGCTTCTGGTCGCCGATACCATCGCCGTTGCGGTCGAAGCCCTGGAAGTCGTCCCAGTAATTGCCTTGCCAGAAATTGCGGGGGTTATTGTTGTTGTCGCCGCGTCCACCGTAGGTGACCTGGGTCAGGTTGCCCTCGAAGACATTGTCGATCATGTTGTTGCCGCCGGTTTCGCTGTTGAACAGGATGCCGATGCCGTTATAGGCAAAGCGGTTACCGCGAATCTCGATCGTGCTTTCCGGCTGGAACGGCGAGAGGTCGGAACCGATGCCGATGCCACAGTAAATGATCTCATTGTTTTCGATGACGGTGCCGGACGCTTCCTTGAAGCCGATGCCCATGCCGGTGGCGCCGGTGGCGTGGGAAATGACGTTGTTGCGGACGGCACCGCCTTCGGTGTACATGAAATAGACGCCGACCGCGTTGTCGTAGAACTGGTTGCGTTCGACGATGTTGTCGTTGGCGAACATGAAATGGATCGAGTAGCGGCTGCGCCGACCCAGATTGTCGCGGAAGACGTTCTTGTTCGAATACCAGGCGACCATGTCGCGCGAGTCGATGATCTGGTTCTTCTCGACGATGTTGTCGTGGCTGTACCAGAGGCGCAGGCCGTCGCCGCGGACGCCGAGTTCGCGATCCTTGGAGCGGATGGTGTTGCCGCGGATCAGGTTGTTGTTCGACTGCTTGAAATCGAAGCCGAACAGGCAGTTGTCGAGCTTCAGGTCTTCGATGACGTTGTTGTGGCCGCGCACATCGAGGCAGGAGTCGTCGGTGTCGTGCGAGTCGCCTGAGCCGGTCAGGCGCAGGCCACGCAGCACCGAGTTGCTGGCGTTCAGTGCCATCACCGTGCCCTTGTCGCCGGCATCGATGGTGACCTGGCCGCCGCCTTCGATGATCAGCGGCTTGTTGATGACGACCGGGCCGGCATAGACGCCCGGTGGGGGCTTCAGCACCGAGCCGGCCGGGGCCTTGTCGACCAGGTCCTGGAAGGGGCGCAGGCCATGCACCCGCTTGTCTCGCTCATGCAGCATGTAGGTCGGCTTCGGGCGGTCGATATCGACCCGAGGCTGGCCGCCCATGTCGGCATTGTCGTCACGTTGCTGCACCGAGTTGCCGATCTGGCAGGCAAGGAGAAGGGCCGTCGCCAGACCGGCCCGGGTTACCAGAGAACGCTTTGACACCGAACTACTCCGCAGCGCCTTCGCGCAGTTGTTTGCGGCGAATCAGCAGGGCCAGCATCATGCAGATGAAAATGACCAGCAGCAGACCATAGCCCCAGTACGGGTAGGAGAAGGTCGAGAACTGCGCGACCTTGCCTTCGCCGAAAACGGTGGGCATGAAAGGCTTGACGGTGAAGGCGCCCCACGGGTGCAGGTTGTGGCCGAAGAACCACAGCCAGCCGGCGTAGGTGATCACGAAAAAGACCGGGAGCAGGGCCGGGACCAGCGCCAGCAGCAACTGGAAGGGGCGCAGCAGGGCGACGCCGCCGATGACCACTCCCATGACGGCGATCAAACCGAAGATGACGACTTGCGAAATGTTGCGCACATTGTCGCCCCAGGCCTTGATCCGTTCCGGGTCGCGGAAGAAGGTGCCGGATTCCTGCATGTAGGCCTGGACATGGCTTTCGAGGTGGCCCATGACGAACTGGTCGACCAGCATCCAGGCGGCGACGGCGGCGAAGCCTGCGGTCAACGTGGCCAGACGGGCCTTTTTCTTGGGCAGCGTGAAGGCCAGCATCATCACTGCGAAGAAGCCGAAGAAGAATTTGGCGAGCGGCTTTTCGACCGGGGCGCCGGTGGCGATCGGGAACATGCCGACGTAGTGATTGATGGTGTTCATTTCATGAACGCAATCGAGACCTTCGGCGCCCTTGTCGACGTTTTTCTTGGCATCGAGCACCGGGTTGTAGCGCTCGTCGTCGTGCGCCAGATCCTTCTGGATGATCTCGTTGGCCATCCGGGTGCCCTTGCCGGCCGCCTTGCAGCCGTTATAGACACCGTCGAAGTGGAAGTGAATGCGGATGCCGTCCGGGAAGGCATCTTCGGGGTAATTCGGGGCGGTCAGCGAAACCCACCAGATCGGGGCAAAGTAGGCGGCAATCAGGCAGACCAGCGAAATGAAGGTCAGGCCACCGATGATTTTGTTTTGTTTTTCCATGTTGCTGCTCTCTGTTCGATACATCCGGCCGGGGGCCGGGAATGGTTGCCTGAAGGAGCTCCAGGCAACCAGGTTGCCACTTTACTTCTTCTTGGTAGCTGCAGCGCCGGCCTTCGGCTTGCACATGTTGCCCGGCATGACCAGGCTGGACTGGTAGGCGGAAATCGCGACCAGCTGGTCATTGGTGTAGGGCTTGATGACCTTGACCATGTCCGGGTTGGCATTGCGGCGGTGACCGTCGCGAATTTCGGTCATCTGGCGCAGCAGGTACTTGTAGTGCTGGCCGGCGATCACCGGGTAGAACTTGGCTTTCTCGCCTTCACCATTCTTGCCGTGGCACTCCAGACACTGCTTTTCGTACAGTTCCTTGCCCTTGGCGATCTGCATCGCGGCATCCGGGCCTTCGTACTTGCCGTGCTCGATGGGGATGCACAGGCTTTCGATGTAGGACGAAACGTCAGCCAGTTCCTGCGGGTCGGTCAGGGTGGCGGCGAACGGGTACATCGTCGGGTTGTCGCGCAGACCGGCGCGGATGTCGGCCATCTGCTTGATCAGCACCGTGGTGTGCTGGCCGGCGAGCTGCGGGAAGGTGCCATCCGGGCGACCGGCGCCGGAGGGCAGGTGGCAGGCGCCGCAGACTTCATAGGCTTCCTGGCCGTTCTTCTTGTCGCCCTTGAGCTTCAGGGCTTCAATCTTTTCGCCTTCCTGGGCATTCCATTTGTAATCCTTCGACTCAATACCGCCCTGATGCGGGGCCGGTGGGCCGGCAAAGGCAACGCCAGCGGAGAGAAGTGCAACCAGCAACAATGATTTTTTCATGTCTGTATTCCTTTTACGGTCGATGATCCGAAACGGTTGATGAATTCTCCGTCATCGAATATCAGCATTCCTTGATGTGTGTCAGAAGCCCGGTATGCGGGCTTTTCCAGCTTATTTCAGCTTGGCGAGGTAGTCGGCGATGGCCTTGATTTCCTCGTCATTGACGAGGTGCATGACGCCCTTCATCGCGGCGGTCTGGCCGTTGTTGCGGGCGCCGCTCTTGATGTCCTTCATCTGGGCTTCGAGGTAGGCGGCATTCTGGCCGGCAACCTTCGGATAGTTCGGCATCAGCGGCTTGTCGCCCTTCGGACCGTGGCAGGCGTTACAGGTCTTTTCGGCGTACAGCTTGGCGCCATCCGGAGCCGCCATGGCAGAGCCGGCGGCAAGTGCTGCGATTGCAAAAAACATTACAGTTTTCATGGGTTTACCCTCCATTTTACGTGGATGGCTAGGTTAGCCCAGCCATCCACTTACTTTAATGAGCCAAATCAATATTCAAGGCTACTTGACCTTCTTGGCGCCGTTCTGCTCGAGGTAGGTCTTGGCGCGGAGGCCGATGTCGGCGGCCTTGACCTGGTACTG
>NZ_LODL01000019.1:82686-90464 GCF_001551835.1 Dechloromonas denitrificans
TTCGGGTTGCCGAACAGGGGGGCGGGTGCCGGTCCGGGCGGCAGTTCGAGCGGGCCTTTCATGCCGCAGGCGGCAAGGCAGCAGGTCAGCAAAACGGCAGCAACTCTGGACATAAATGACGGACCGGTCAGCAAAGAGCGGGATGGTAGCACACGATGGAAGACAAGGAATTCAACGCCTTAGCCGATGCGGCTCTGGCTCGGATCGAGGCGGCGCTGGAGGCATGCGAGGCGGATATTGATTTTGAACTGGCCGCCGGCGGCGTCCTCGAAATCGAGTTCGCCGATGGCAGCAAGATCATCGTCAATCGTCACGCCGTGGCGCGGGAAATCTGGGTAGCCGCTAAGGCCGGCGGCTTTCATTTTCGTTGGGATGGTCAATCCTGGCTGGATACCCGCGACGGGGCCGAACTAATGGCTAAACTATCGGCGCTCGCCAGCCAGCAGGCCGGCGAGGTGGTGACGCTCGCCTGATCAGTCGGCCGGCGGCTTGTCCAGTTCCGGCTTGGGCTGTTCGGTCGGTTCATCCTCTTCCGGCGAGCGGGGAGCAGCGGCATTCTCGGCGTAGATATAACTCCGATCGCGGCCCTCGCCGATGCTGATCAGCCCTTCCGGTGCTTGCGGAATCGTGATCGGAACGTCGCGCAGGGCGCGGCTCATGTAGCCGATCCAGATCGGGAGTGCTGCAGCGCCGCCGGTTTCCTTGTCGCCGAGTTTTTTCGGCTGATCGAAGCCGATCCAGGCGCAACCGGCCACCGTCATCTGATAGCCGCAGAACCAGGCGTCCACATATTCATTGGTGGTGCCGGTCTTGCCGGCCAGGTCATGGCGCTTGAGGGCGACCGAAGCCTTGGCGGCGGTGCCGTAGATGGCGACGTCGCGCAGCATGGCGTCCATCATGAAGGCATTGCGCGGGTCAATCGCCCGAATCGATTCTTCGCCAGCCTGAACCTGGGCTGATTGCGCCAGCACCTGGTTTTTTTCGTCGCGGATTTCGTGGACGACATAGGGGCTGATCTTGTAGCCGCCATTGGCGAAGACCGAATAGGCGGTAACCATCTGCCAGGGGGTGACCGAACCGGCACCGAGCGCCATGGTCAGGTAAGGCGGGTGCTTTTCCGGATCGAAACCGAATTTTCCGGCGTAATCTTGGGCGTACTGCGTGCCGATTGATTGCAGGATACGGATCGAGACCATGTTCTTGGACTTGGCCAGCGCCGTCCGCATCTTCATCGGGCCTTCGTACTTGCCGTCGTAGTTGTGCGGCTCCCAGGCCTGGGCGCCGGTCTGGCTGGCCGGGATGACGATCGGCTCGTCGGCGATGATGCTGTTCGGGTTGTAGCCCTTTTCCAGCGAAGCGGAATAGATGAACGGCTTGAAGCTCGAGCCGGGTTGGCGCCAGGCCTGGGTCACATGGTTGAACTTGTTGCGGTTGAAGTCGAAACCGCCGACCAGGGCGCGAATGGCGCCGTCTTGCGGCGCGACGGCGACAAAGGCTGATTCGACTTCGGGCAATTGGGCGATCTGCCAGCCGCCCTTGTCATCCTTCTGCAAGCGGATGATGGCGCCGCGCTTGATGCGCTTGTTGGGCGGCGCCTTGTCGTCGAGCATCTTGGCGGCGAACTTCATGGCGTCGCCGTGCAGGGCGACAATTTCGCCGCCTTTCCGATAGGCACGGATCTGTTTGGCGTCGGCGGCCAGCACCAGCGCCGGAATCAGGTCGCCGGTATCGGAAATATCCTGCAGTGCTTCGTCGATCGCTTCGTCCTGATCGGACTGAATATCCTTCATGTCGAGATAGGATTCGGCGCCGCGATAGCCATGGCGCCGGTCGTAATCCATGACGCCCTTGCGCAGGCTGGCGTAGGCGGCTTCCTGCTCGGCCTTGATCAGGGTTGTGTACACCCGCATGCCGCGTGAGTAAACGTCCTCCGGGAAGCGCTCGGCCGTGATCTGGCGTGCCATTTCGGCGACATATTCGGCGTGTACCGCATACTCGGCGAGTTCACGCTTGACGATTAGCGGCTCCTTGAGGGCTGCTTCATATTGAGTGTCACTGATAAAGTTCAGTTCATGCATGCGGCGCAAGACGTATTGCTGACGAAGTCTGGCCCGTTTCGGATTGACGATCGGGTTGTAGGCTGAAGGTGCCTTGGGCAAGCCGGCCAACATGGCGGCCTCAGCGATCGAAATGTCTTTCAGCGGCTTGCCGAAATAAATCTGGGCGGCGGCGGCGAAGCCATAGGCGCGTTGCCCGAGAAATATCTGGTTGATATAGAGTTCGAAAATCTGATCCTTGGAAAGGTTGCTCTCGATTTTGAACGAGAGCAGTGCCTCATAGAGCTTGCGGGTATAGGTTTTCTCCCCGGTCAGGAAAAAGTTGCGGGCAACCTGCTGGGTGATCGTTGATGCACCCTGGCGTTTGCCGCCGCCGATCAGGTTGGCCCCAGCGGCGCGCAGGATGCCGAGATAATCGATGCCACCGTGCTGATAGAAGCGGTCGTCCTCGGCCGAGAGAATGGCTTGTTTCATGACGGGAGGGACTTCCTGGATGCTGACGACGGCGCGCCGTTCCTCGCCGAACTCGCCGATCAGGTAGCCGTCGGCGGTAAAAATGCGGAGTGGTATCTTGGGGCGGTAGTCGGTCAGTACTTCCAGTGATGGCAGGTTTGGGTAGGCCAGGATGAGAATGATCAATCCGATGGCAATAACCATGGCAACGATGCCAGCCAATATGACTGCGGGATAAAGCGCCAAGCGCAAGGGCAGAGGAAGAGAGGACAAGGGAATGACCGGTCAAAAAGGCGTTGGACCGATTATACGCTGCCCCCTGTTGCTGCCGCGAAAGTGCTTTACATGCCTGGGGCTTGTTGCTAGGATCTGAAGTGAATTATTGGTTGTTTCGCTAACTTCGCATTTTGTAAGGACTTTTTGGGGGTCTGGTGCGCTTCGATATCTCAGCGTTGTTAAATCCCAAGGCGCGTTCCTTGCTCGGTTTGGACATCAGTTCATCCGCAGTAAAGATGGTGGAACTGACTGCCAATGGGAAAGATGGCTACCGTGTCGAGCGCTACACCATTGAGGTGTTGCCGAAAGATGCGGTTTCGGATGGCAATATTGCCAACCTTGATGGCGTGGTTGATTGTGTAAAGAAAGCGTGGAAACGCTTGGGAACATCGACCCGCAACGTTGCCATGGCTCTGCCTGGCTCGGCAGTGATTACCAAGAAGATCATCGTTCCGGCTGGTTTGCGCGATGAAGAGCTCGAAGCTCAGGTCGAGTCCGAGGCCAATCAGTACATCCCGTTCGCGATCGAGGAAGTCAATCTCGATTACCAGGTTATTGGTCCGGCAACGGCGGTGCCCGATGAGTTGGAAGTGCTGATTGCCGCCTCGAAAAAAGAGCGCGTCGAGGATCGCGTTGCGGTTGCCGATGCGGCCGGCCTGAAGGCGGTCGTGGTCGATGTCGAGTCACTGGCCGTGCTGTCGGCTTTCGAGTTGATTGAGCGCCAGTTGCCCGAGGCAGGTAAAGACCAGATTGTCGCGCTGATTGATGCTGGGGCGAATGTCATGAATCTGACCGTGCTGCGTAACGGTCAGCAGGTCTATGCCCGTGAGCAGGCATTTGGCGGCGGTCAGCTAACTCAGGATATCGCCCGCCATTACGGCATGAATTTCGAGGATGCGGAAGCGGCCAAACGCGCTGGCAACCTACCTGAGGGTTATGAGGCTGAATTGCTTAATCCGTTCATGGAGAATCTGGCTCTGGAGGTCTCAAGAGCCTTGCAGTTCTTCTTCACCTCGACCCAGTACAACCAGATCGATCATCTTATTCTGGCCGGTGGTTGCGCCGTCATTCCGGGTATCGATGAAGTCGTCGCAACGCGGACGCAAGTGAATACCCTGATTGCCAATCCTTTCGCCAATATGGTGCTGTCCGACCGGGTGCGAGCCAAGAGCTTGCTGGCAGACGCTTCTTCACTAATGGTGGCGTGCGGCCTTGCCTTGCGGAGGTTCGATCCATCATGATTCGTATCAACCTTCTTCCCCATCGCGAAGAGGCCAAGAAAGAACGGCGGCAGCAGTTTTTCGTATTGGCCGGTTTGGTTAGTGTTTTGGGCTTGTTGATCGTGTTTGCGGTCTACACCACAATTGGCGGTTACATCAGTGACCAGGACAGCAACAACGAGTTCCTAAAAAAGGAAATTGCTATCCTTGATAAGGAACTGGATCAGATCAAGCGTCTCAAGGAGCAGACCCAGGCCTTGCTTGCCCGCAAGCAAGTCATTGAAAATCTGCAGCGAGACCGTGGCGAAACAGTCTATCTACTTAGCGAGATGGTCAAGCAGGTGCCTGAAGGTATCTATCTGAAGTCACTCAAGCAGGATGGCCTCAAGGTCAATGTCACCGGGTTTGCCCAGTCAAATGCGCGCGTTTCGGCTTTGATGCGCAATTTCGAGGCCTCGCCTTGGCTTGAGGCTCCGCAGCTAATAGAAGTAAAGGCCGGGGTACTCAATGGCCGTCGAATTAATGATTTTTCGATGAACGTGACCCTGACGCGCGTTAAGCCCGAAGATGCCGGGGTGAAGAAATGAGCATAAAGGCAGTTTCGCTTCCCAAAGTCGATTTTCAGGCGATCGCCGACGATTTTCGGTACATGAACCCGAATGATCCGGGGGCGTGGCCTTTAATTCCGAAGATTACGGTGTTGTTCGGCCTGTTTGTGCTGTTGTTGATTGGTGGCTGGTGGTTTGTCTGGAGTGATCAGCTACTCGAGCTCGAGACCAAACAACATGAAGAGGAAGCACTGCGACAGCAGTACCTCGACAAAAAGCGCCAAGCGGTTAACCTTGATCTCTATACTCAGCAGCTTGCCGAAATAGATCGATCATTTGGTGCCTTGCTCAAGCAATTGCCAAATAAATCAGAAATTGAAGCCTTGCTGATCGAAGTCAATCAAGCGGGTTTGGGGCGTGGCTTGCAGTTCGATCTGTTTAGGCCCGGGGCTGAACAGATGAAGGATTTTTACGCAGAATTGCCGGTGGCGGTGAAAATAAATGGCTCCTACCATGATATCGGGGCATTTGCAGCTGATGTTGCAAAGCTGCCGCGAATTGTAACGTTGAATAATATTTCCATAACACCGGTCAAGGATGGTGCGTTGACCTTGGATGCTTCAATCAAGACCTTCCGCTATCTAGATGATGAGGAAGTTGCTCGGCAGAAGAAAGCTTCTCAAGGAGCGAAGAAGTGAAACGGATGATTCTCTTCAGCTTGTGCGGGGTCTTGGCAGCGTGTTCCAGCGGTGATCATGAAGAACTGCGTCAATGGATGGCAGAAAGCGCCAAGGATATGCGGGGTAATATTCCAAAACTACCCGAAGTTCAGCCTTATCAGCCAGTGCCGTATGATGTCGAGGCTCAACTTGATCCCTTCAAACCGGGAAAAATTGAACCTGAATCGAAATATAAGCAAGCGGCTGGAAAAGGGGGGGCATTTCAGCCGGATTTTGAGGCAAGAGAGCTTAGAAATAGCTTGCTTGAGAAATATCCGATTGAGTCACTGAAAATGATTGGCTATTTAAATGTAAATAAACAACCTCTTGCTGTGGTCCAGGTTGATGACAAGGTCAAGCAAGTTAGGGTTGGTGATTACATCGGCCTCGACTTTGGTATGGTGACCAAAATTACCGATAAAGACGTTGAGTTGCGTGAGTTGATACAGGATTCTGCTGGTGATTGGAGTGAGCGTAAAAGCTCGCTGTTCCTGCAGAGCAAGGAGGGAAGCAAAAAATGAAATTTATAACTTACGTGCAGGTTGCAATTTCGGCCTGTTTTGCCTTCATCTCCCCATTGCATGCTGAGTCGGTTCCGGCGAATAGCATTGAGGCGATCAATGTCGCACAGCAGGGCAATGAGATTGCAGTAAAAATTGACCTCAAAGAGCCTTTGACTACGCCGCCAGCAGGATTTAGTGTGGCAAATCCCGCAAAGATCGCTTTTGATTTCCCGTCTACGGCAAATGGGTGGGGGAAAAATAGTCAGGCGCTCAATGAGGGCGATTTACGTAGCATGAATGTTGTACAAGTCGGGGAGCGCACTCGGGTGGTCCTAAATTTGGTACGTAACATGAATTACACGACTCGTCTTGATGGCAAGTCGCTGTATGTTGTTTTGGCGCCGATAACCCGGTTGACCGACTCTGCTGCGCAGCGGGCGACTCGCTTCTCTGAAGAGAGTGCCGTTGGTAGCAAGCATTCTGTCCGTGACATTATATTCCGGCGCGGCAAGGATGGTGAAGGCAGAATTATTGTTGATCTCAGTGACAGTGGCACGGCAATAGATATTCGCCAGCAAGGAAGTGGGTTAATTGTCGACTTCATGAAAACGACAGTACCCGATCATCTTCGGCGCAAGCTTGATGTGCTTGATTTTGCTACTCCTGTCAGCTTTGTAGAGACAAAGGCACAGGGCGAAAATGTTCGTATGACTGTTTCCCCCAAAGGGCTTTGGGAGCATAACGCTTATCAGAGCGATAACCAGTTTGTCATTGAAGTCAAGAAAATCGTCGAAGATCCTAATAAGTTGGTTCAAGGCTCAAAGACTGGTTACCAAGGGCCAAGAGTCAGCATCAATTACCAAAATGGAGATGTTCGCGCATTGTTACGCTTGATGGCTGAAGAGTTGAATTTGAATGCGGTCATTAGCGAAACGGTTACCGGAACAACAACCTTGGTGTTGAAGGATGTGCCGGCCGATCAGGTAATTGATATTATTTTCCAGCAGAAGGGCCTAGATATGCGCAAGAAGGGCAATATCATCATGATTGCCCCCCGCGATGAAATCGCTACTCGAGAAAAACTGGAATTTGAGTCCAAGCAGCAAATCAGTGATTTGGAACCTCTGCAACTTGAGCAGTTCGTTTTGAACTACCAAAAAGCTACTGATGTTGCTCGTTTGTTGGCAGGTTTGGCTCCTGTAGGTGGGGCAGCAGGAGTGCCGGGGGCGGCACAGCGTATCCTTAGTAAGCGGGGGAGCGCTGTGGCTGATCCTCAGTCCAATATCATCTTCATTAATGACATTGCCAGCAAACTAGAAGAGATTCGGACTTTCATAAAGGCAATTGATATTGGAGCGCGTCAGGTCTTGATCGAAGCTCGCGTGGTTGAAGCTAATGACAGCTTTAACCGAGCCCTAGGTGCAAAGCTCAATTTCATCAACTCTCAGGGAACCCAGGTCGGTGGAAGTGGGATATACACAGTAGGTGGTTCGGTGACTCCTGGTACCACAAGCGGTGGTACAACTACTCCCGCAACTTTGGTGCAGAACTCCATGGTTGGAGTTAACTTGCCGTCCTACACCTCTACAGGTGGGACGTTAGCGCTTTCATTATTTAATGCGTCTCTGAGCCGCATTCTGAATCTTGAGATTGCGGCTTTGGAATCGGATGGTATTGGTAAGATTATCTCTAGTCCTCGCGTCATTACTGCCAATAATGTAAAGGCAAAAATCGAAGATGGTACCGAGGTTCCTTACGTGGTTACTCAGATCAGTGGTGGTGCAACTACCCAAACCGTTAGTTTCAAATCTGCCAAACTTTCACTTGAGGCAACACCGCAAATAACTCCGGAAGGTACGGTAAAAATGGCATTGATCGTCAAGAAGGAAGAGCCTGACTGGACCCGGGCTGTATTGAATAATCCCCCGATCAAGAGTTCTATTGTCGAGACTAATGTCGTTGTTGAAAATGGCGGTACTGTTGTTATCGGTGGTGTTTTTAT
>NZ_LODL01000019.1:90474-158149 GCF_001551835.1 Dechloromonas denitrificans
CCAGGGAACACGAGAGCCATGAGTGAGCGGGAGATCGATCAGGCACTGGTCGAACGAGCGCAAGGCGGAGATCAACACGCCTTCGACCAGTTGGTAAGCAAATACCAGCGCAAGCTGGGCCGTTTGCTGTCCCGCTTTATCCGCGATTCGGCGGAAGTGGAAGATGTTTCACAAGAGGCTTTCATCAAGGCTTATCGCGCCTTGCCGTCCTTTCGAGGCGATAGCGCCTTTTATACTTGGCTATACCGAATCGGAATTAACACTGCCAAGAATTATCTTGTTTCACAAGGCAGGCGTGCGCCGACCACGACGGAATTCGATAACGACGAAGCCGAAACCTTCGAGGATGCCTCCCAGTTGCGGGATATCAACACGCCGGAAAGCCTGCTTCTCAGCAAGCAGATCGGTCAAACGGTCAATTCGGCAATGGAGGCTCTTCCCGAGGAGTTGCGCACGGCGATCGTGTTGCGCGAAATCGAAGGCATGTCCTACGAAGAGATCTCCAAAATCATGGATTGCCCGATTGGTACGGTACGTTCCCGAATTTTTCGGGCGCGTGAAGCGGTGGCTGCAAAACTGCGCCCCTTGCTGGATATTGCTCCGGATCGGCGTTGGTAATCATGAGCGCGGATAAAAGCACAGTCCGCGGCGTGGTTCGCGCTGTCGAAGGCTTGGAGGCGGTGGTTGAGATTGAGCACGGCGGTTGTGGTCGTTGCCATGAAGAGGGAGGTTGTGGCGGGCAGCAACTTACCCAGATGTTTTGCAGCGGCCCTAAAACCTATAGTGTTGATAACCGTCTTGGCGCTCTTCTGGGGGAGCAAGTAACGATTGCCATAGCAGATGGCAGTGTTCGCCGGACGGCAAATTTGGCTTATGGCGTACCGTTGACCGCAGCGATTGCCGGTGCAGCCTTGGGAACTCCCTTGGGGGGGGATGCTGGCGCAATATTAGGGGCTGGCGCAGGGCTGGTTTTGTCTTTTTTCTTCATTCGTTTTCGTGCGCAGGGTGAGGCTGGAAATTACGCCGAACGCCCTCATATCATTTCCCGTTCCTAGCTTAATCAGGAGGCGTATTGCTCATGAGACGCTTTGTTGTGCTATTTGTTTTCAGCTTTTTCTGCGCATTTTCCTTTGCGCAAACTGTGCGCGGACTACCAGATTTTTCCGAGCTGGCTGAAAAACAGGGACCTGCTGTCGTCAATATCAGCACTACGCAGGTGGTGCGTGGTAACAGCCAGGTAATGCCGTTTCCGTTTGACGAGAATGATCCGGCATTTGAATTCTTCAAGCGCTTTATCCCGCGCCACCCTGGGGGGGTAATCCCTCGTGAGTTTGAAAACAAGTCCCTTGGTTCTGGCTTCATCGTTAGTGCTGATGGTTATATTCTAACCAATGCGCATGTGGTCGATGGTGCCGATGAGGTAACGGTCCGGCTAACTGACAAGCGGGAATTCAAGGCAAAAACTATTGGAGCCGACAAGCGTACCGATGTCGCGCTGCTAAAAATTGAGGCAGTCGGCCTGCCGGTGGTCAAGCTTGCCGATACGGCGCAATTGAAAGTCGGTGAGTGGGTGGTTGCCATTGGTTCCCCTTTTGGCTTTGATAACTCGGTGACCGCCGGCATTGTTTCGGCCAAAGGGCGTTCGTTGCCACAGGAAAGTTACGTTCCCTTTATTCAGACGGATGTTGCAATTAATCCTGGTAATTCGGGCGGGCCGCTCTTCAATATGCGCGGTGAAGTCGTTGGTATCAATTCCCAGATTTACAGCCGTAGCGGTGGTTATATGGGGGTGTCGTTTGCCATCCCGATTGATGTGGCCATGGAGGTTCAGCAGCAGTTGAGGGCGACAGGTAAGGTCAGTCGGGGCCGTCTGGGTGTGGTCATTCAGGAGGTCAACAGGGAACTGGCCGACTCTCTGGGGCTGAGCAAGCCAATGGGGGCCGTGGTCAATGCGGTCGAAAAAGGTGGGCCGGCAGAAAAGGCTGGTCTGGAGGCTGGTGATGTCATCTTGAAGTTTGATGGCAAGGCGATTGTCAATTCGGCCGATCTGCCGCGCTTGGTTGGTGCTACCCGGCCCGGAACGCGTTCGCTGGTACAGGTTTGGCGCAAGGGGAGTACCCGGGAAATAGCTGTTGTGGTTGGTGAAGTTTCGGACGAAAAGCAGGTTGTCAGTCGGCCCGCTCGTGGTGCCAAACCGCCAGAGCAGATTGCCAACCGTCTTGGCTTGGTGCTCAGTGAACTCACTGCCGAGCAAAAGCGGGAGCTCAAGATGGGCTCCGGGTTGCTCATCGAGGAGGTGCGTGGCTTGAGTGCGCGCGCCGACCTGCGTCCCGGTGATGTGGTTATTGCGGTAATCAGCAAGGGTGCAACCACCGAACTTCGTTCTGTCGAGCAGTTCAACAAGTTACTGGCCCAGTTCGATAAAGGAAGTAGCGTTACCCTGTTAGTACGGCGGGGTGAAATGCAGACTTTTGTCACAATCAAGGGTTTGAATGGAAATTGAACTGACGCTGATCAGCCGGGGTTATTGCCATCTCTGCCACGACATGGAGAAAGCGCTGCTTCCCTTGGTGTTGGAATATGGTGCTGCCTTGAGTGTTCTGGATGTCGATGCGGACCCTGTGCTTGAGGCCAAGTACGATGAGCTGGTCCCGGTTTTGCTCCACGGTGAAACGGAACTCTGCCATTACTTCCTGGACGAGCCTAAAACCCGTGAATATTTGGTCAAAATCCGCTAAAATTCAGGGTCTTCTGAACAGGGAAGGGCGCCGGATAAGCGCCCTTTTTTACTAGCATCAATGGATCACATCCGTAATTTCTCGATCATCGCCCACATCGACCACGGCAAATCAACGCTGGCCGATCGTATCATCCACCTCTGTGGCGGCCTTTCCGACCGTGAAATGGAGGCGCAGGTGCTTGACTCGATGGATATCGAGCGCGAGCGCGGCATCACCATCAAGGCTCAAACAGCTGCATTGCAATACAAGGCTCGTGACGGGAAGGTTTACAACCTGAACCTGATCGATACGCCGGGGCACGTCGACTTCTCCTACGAAGTTTCTCGTTCCTTGTCGGCATGCGAAGGCGCGCTGCTTGTTGTCGATGCTTCGCAAGGGGTTGAGGCACAAACGGTAGCAAATTGCTACACGGCTATCGAACTTGATGTCGAGGTCGTGCCCGTGCTTAATAAGATCGATTTGCCGTCAGCCGACCCCGATAGTGCGCGTCAGGAAATTGAAGATGTAATTGGCATTGATGCCACGGATGCGGTGCTGGCTTCGGCCAAGACCGGTCTGGGCGTTGCCGATATTCTGGAAGCGGTGATTGCCAAGGTGCCACCACCCAAGGGTGATCCCGATGCGCCTTTGAAGGCGCTGATCATCGACTCATGGTTCGATAATTACGTCGGCGTAGTTATGCTGGTGCGTGTCGTTGATGGTGTCATGCGCCCGAAGGACAAGCTGTTTTTCATGGCGACCGGCGCCCAGCAGCTTTGCGAACAAGTCGGTGTTTTCTCGCCAAAGTCCGTCCAGCGCGAAGCGCTGCGTGCTGGTGAGGTCGGTTTCGTCATTTCCGGCATCAAGGAACTGAAAGCTGCCAAGGTTGGCGACACCATCACCACGGTGGATCGCAAGGCGGCGAGTGCGTTGCCTGGTTTCAAGGAAATCAAACCGCAGGTTTTCGCCGGATTGTATCCGGTCGAGTCCAACCAGTACGACTCTCTGCGTGAAGCGCTGGAGAAGCTCAAGCTGAATGACGCTTCGTTGCAATATGAACCGGAAGTTTCCCAGGCGCTCGGTTTTGGCTTTCGTTGCGGCTTCCTTGGGCTGTTGCACATGGAGATCGTGCAGGAGCGACTGGAGCGCGAGTTCGATCAGGATCTGATCACCACCGCGCCGACGGTGGTGTATGAAGTCGTTCAGCGCGACGGCAGCGTCATCCAGGTTGAAAATCCAGCGAAGTTGCCCGAGCTCAGCAAGGTCGAAGAAGTTCGTGAGCCAATCATTACGGCGACGATTTTTGTCCCGCAGGATTACCTCGGCAACGTCATCACTCTCTGTAACCAGAAGCGTGGCAATCAGGTCGATATGCATTATCACGGCCGCCAGGTAAAGCTGGTTTATGAAATGCCGATGGCTGAAGTGGTGATGGACTTTTTTGACAAGCTGAAATCATGCTCGAAGGGCTACGCTTCGCTCGACTACGATTTCAAGGAGTACCGGACCGCCGATGTGGTCAAGCTCGATATCCTGATCAATAGCGAAAAGGTCGATGCGTTGTCGTTGATCGTGCATCGTTCGAATTCCCAGTATCGCGGGCGCGAGCTTGCTTCCAAGATGCGCGAACTGATTCCGCGCCAGATGTACGACGTCGCCATTCAGGCTGCCATTGGCTCGCACATCATCGCCCGCGAAAACGTCAAGGCCATGCGCAAGGATGTGTTGGCCAAGTGTTACGGCGGTGACATCAGTCGCAAAAAGAAGCTTCTGGAAAAACAGAAAGCCGGCAAAAAACGGATGAAGCAGGTTGGTAGCGTCGAAATTCCGCAGGAAGCCTTCCTGGCCGTGCTGCGCGTCGATAACTGAGAGTAGCGATGAATTTTGCCCTGATTCTTTTTGTGCTTCTGCTCGTGACCGGCGCACTCTATGCGGTCGATGTGCTGAAGTTCCGGAAATTGCGCAGTAAAAATGGACCTGAGCCGCTTTGGGTGGAGTGGGGCGCCAGCTTTTTCCCGGTAATCCTGATCGTCTTTGTGCTGCGCTCCTTCCTTTTCGAGCCTTTCAAGATCCCGTCAGGGTCGATGATTCCAACCTTGCTGGTTGGCGACTTCATTCTGGTCAATAAATTTACCTACGGCATTCGCTTGCCGGTGATCAACAAGAAAATCATCAGCATCAACAATCCGGAACGTGGTGACGTCATGGTCTTTCGCTACCCGGAAGATCCTTCTCTCGATTACATCAAGCGGGTGGTTGGTCTACCAGGCGACACGATTGCCTATCAAAACAAGCGGCTGACAATCAACGGCAAGCCGGTGGAGATGTCGAAGATCGCCGATTATCTGCATCCGGAGCGCCTTTATTATTCCGAGCAATATTCGGCCAAAATGGGCAAGGTGGAGCATCGTCTGCTCAATGATACCGATGCTCCGGCTTTCATTCCCGATGTCGCTCGTTTTCCGTATCGTGAAAACTGCACCTACAATGCTGCTGGCGTAACCTGCAAGGTGCCTGACGGTCACTATTTCATGATGGGTGATAATCGCGACAACAGCCGTGACAGTCGGGCCTGGGGTTTCGTCCCGGAGCAGAATATCGTCGGCAAGGCATTTTTCATCTGGCTGAATTTCAGCGATTTGAGCCGGGTTGGTTCATTCAAGTAATGGGGATGATGATGAAGCATCAACGTGGCGTTGCCTTGTCCGGGCTGTTGTTCTGGAGCATTGTGCTGGTTCTGGTGGCGGTCCTTGGCATGAAGGTCGCACCGACAGTCATCGAGTATTACAAGATCAAAAAAGACTGCAAAGGAGCTGTCGCACAAGTCGGCAAGGATGCGACGGTGGCCGATGTGAAAAGGGCGTTTGATCGTTTTGCCGAAATTGACATGCTCGATTTCAAGGCTGATCAACTGGACATCTCGAAGGAAGGCGGGCAAATCGTTGTTTCCTTCGCCTACGAGAAGCGCATTCCGCTTTTTGCCAACGTCAGCCTGCTGATCGACTATCAGGGTTCAACCCTTGAGCGTTAAGGAATGAGTGCAGAGGTGCTGGCCAAAAAACTTGGCCATGACTTTTCGGACAAAAATCTTCTCCGAACGGCGCTGACGCATCGTAGTTACGGGACGCCCAATAACGAACGCTTGGAATTCCTGGGCGACGGCGTGCTGAATTTCGCCATTGCCGCCGCCTTGTTCAAGCGTTTTCCGGAGTTGCCGGAAGGCGATCTTTCGCGACTGCGGGCCAATCTGGTGCGACAGGATGCCTTGCATCAACTTGCACTGTCGCTCAATATCGGTAATCTTCTTCGCCTTGGCGAAGGCGAGATGAAAAGTGGCGGCAGTCAGCGACCATCGATCCTGGCTGATGCCTTGGAAGCCCTGTTCGGCGCGGTTCATCTCGATGCCGGCTTTGAGGCGGCGCAGCGGGTCATTGTTGATCTTTATGCGCCGCTGTTCGATCAGTTGAAACCCGGGCAGGCCCAGAAAGATGCCAAGACGCGGCTACAGGAATGGCTGCAGGGGCGCAAGAAGCCCTTGCCGCGTTACCAGATGTTAAGCACCAGCGGTGCGGCCCACGAACAACGCTTCGAAGTCTCCTGCGAGATCGACAATCCGCCTTTGCGTACTACCGGTCATGGTGCCAGTCGGCGCATCGCCGAACAGGTTGCCGCCGACAATGCCCTGAAAGCTCTCAACGCATGAAAAAAATTCGCTCCGGTTATATCGCCATTGTCGGTCGTCCCAATGTCGGTAAATCAACGCTGCTCAACCGCCTGATCGGCGAGAAGATCAGTATCGTGTCGCGCAAGGCGCAGACCACGCGGCACCGGATTACCGGCATTTTGACCAAGGATGATGCCCAGTTCGTCTTTGTCGACACGCCGGGCTTCCAGACCAAGTTCTCCAATGCCCTGAACCGCGCGATGAACCGTGGCGTCACCACCACCTTGAATGATGTCGATGTCGTGCTTTTCGTCATTGAAGCAGGGCGTTTCGATGCCAAGGATCGGGCGGTGATGAAGTTGCTGCCACCGGACCGGCCGGCCATTCTGGTGGTCAATAAAACCGACCAGTTGAAAGATCGTTCCGCCTTGCTTCCCTTTCTGGCCAGCGTGGCCGCCGAGCACGACTTTACGGCGGTGGTTCCGGTTAGTGCGGCCAAAGGCAAGCAGACCGACGAATTGTTGGGCGAAGCGCGCAAGCATCTGCCGAACGAAGGCCTGATGTTCCCGGAAGATGAGTTGACCGACAAGAGCGAACGATTTCTTGCCTCCGAATACATCCGCGAAAAGCTTTTCCGGCTATTGGGCGATGAACTGCCCTATGCCACCACCGTAGAAATCGAAAAATTCGAAGTTGAAGGCGATCTACGGCGTATTTTTGCCGCCATCGTCGTCGACCGCGAGGGTCACAAGGCGATTGTCATCGGCAAGGGCGGCGAATTGCTGAAACGTATCGCCAGCGAGGCGCGCCAGGATATGGAGCGGCTCTTCGACGGCAAGGTTTATCTTGAGGTCTGGGTCAAGGTCAAATCAGGCTGGACCGATGATGAGCGGTTGCTGAAGAGCCTCGGTTACGAATGATCCAGCGGAGCAAAGTCGACCGCCAGCCGGCCTACGTCTTGCACACCTACCCGTTCAGGGAAACCAGTCTTATTGTTGAAGTATTCTCCCGTGATTTCGGGAGAGTGTCCTTGCTGGCCAGAGGCGCACGTCGGCCACGTTCAGCCATTCGGGGTTTGCTGATGGCGTTCCAGCCCATTGAGGTGGCGTGGGCCGGCAAGGGCGAGGTGCTGAATCTGATGAAGGCCGAGTGGCAGGGCGGGCAGCCATTGTTGGCCGGCGAAGCCCTCTTTTGCGGTTACTACCTCAATGAGTTGTTGATGCACCTGCTGCCCCGTGAGGATGCCCACGAGCATCTTTTCACCTGTTACGGCCAGATGCTTGCCAGGCTGGCCAGCGATCCGGCCGGTAAAGTTCGTGAAGCCGATCTCCGTGCGTTCGAAAAAGCCCTGCTGCAAGAGCTTGGTTATGGCCTGACCTTGAGTCATGACAGCGCAGGCGAAGCGATTCAGCCTGATGCCTGGTATAGCTATGGCATGGAGCAGGGGCCACAACGCCTCGCTCATGCCGAAGCCGCGGCGCAGGTCGTCTGCGGCAAGACCTTGCTTGATCTTGAGGCAGAAGACTTTTCCGACCCGCGTTCGCGTATTGAAGCCAAGGCCTTGATGCGCGCCCTGATGGCCCATTACCTGGGTGGCACTGAACTTGAAACACGTAAAATATTCAAGGAGTTGCAGGAATTATGATTGAACTAGGCGTAAATATCGACCACGTTGCCACCTTGCGTCAGGCGCGCATGACCTACGAGCCGGACCCGGTCTGGGCCGCGGTCGAGGCGCACCTGGGGGGGGGCGATGGGATTACCGTCCATTTGCGCGAGGATCGCCGGCATATTCAGGATGCCGACGTCCGTCGCCTGCGCGAACTCACCCAGGTCAAGCTCAACCTGGAAATGGCGGCAACCGACGAAATGGTCGCCATTGCCTGTGGCCTGCAGCCGGAGATGGCCATGCTGGTTCCGGAAGGTCGCCATGAAGTGACGACCGAAGGTGGTCTGGATGTTTTGGCTCAGGAAGCGCGGCTGAAGGATGTCATTTCGCGATTGGCCGATGCCGGTATCGTGACCAGCGTATTTATCGATGCCGAACTGCCGCAGATCGAAGCCGCCGCGCGCATCGGAGCCAAAGTCTGCGAAATTCACACCGGCCCCTATGCCCATGCCTTCCACGCCCAAGGGCGTGATGCCGAGGCGCCGGCCGTCTTGGCCGAACTCGAAAAAATCCGTCGCGCCGGGCAGGCCATTCGTCACCTTGGCATGCGCTTCAATGCCGGTCACGCCCTCAATTACTACAATGTTCAGCCGGTTGCCCGATTGGCCGGCGTCCGCGAACTGCATATCGGCCATTCGATTGTCAGCCGTTCGGTGTTTGTCGGCTTGCGCGAGGCTGTGCGCGAGATGAAGCAACTGATGCGGGAAGGGGCCGGGCGCGGCGAATAATGATCTACGGTATTGGCACCGACATCGTTGCCATCAAGCGCCTGCAGGGAATGTGGGAGCGCCATGGTGAAAAGGCCCTGGGCCGGCTGCTGGCGCCCGGTGAGTTGGCTGATTTTGCCGGCGCCACCGACAAGGGGCGCTTTCTTGCCAAGCGTTTTGCCGCCAAGGAAGCCTTCAGCAAGGCGCTCGGCACCGGCGTTCGGCCGCCCGCGGTGTTGACGGCGATTGCGGTCGGACACGACGAATTGGGCAAGCCGGTATTCGAGTGCTGCGGTGAACTGGCTGAAATGCTTGAAAAGCAAAAGCTGAAGGCCCATCTCTCAATCAGCGATGAAGCGGATTACGCCATCGCCTATGTCATTCTGGAGCAAGCATGACGCAACTGCCGCTCGGCCCGTTGATGATCGACATCGCGGGGACTGCACTGACCGAACTCGATCGCCAGCGCCTGCTTCACCCGCTGGTTGGCGGCATCATCCTGTTCAGCCGGAATTTCGAAAGTCCCAGTCAGCTGGCCGCGTTGAATGCTGAAATCCATGCCTTGCGGCAGCCGCCGCTGCTGATCGCTGTCGACCATGAGGGGGGCAGGGTGCAGCGTTTTCGCGAAGGTTTTACCCGCCTGCCGGCCATGGCCACGCTGGGGCGCCTGTGGGATCAAAATCCCGATGCCGCCCAGCGGGCCGCCCACCAGGTCGGTTATGTGCTGGCTGCCGAGTTGCTGGCGCGCGGCGTCGATTACTCTTTCACGCCGGTGCTCGACCTCGATTACGGTCCGTCCCGGGTCATTGGCGATCGCGCCTTTCACCGCCAAGCTGCCGTGGTGACAGCCTTGGCTGCGGCGCTGGGCGATGGTTTGCGCCAAGCCGGCATGGGTTCCTGTGGCAAGCATTTTCCCGGGCACGGTTACGTCATCCCCGATTCGCATGTCGAGTTGCCGGTTGATGATCGAGCGCTTGATGCCATGCAGGAGGACATCATGCCTTACCGTAACCTGGCGCTCGGCGGGGTGATGGCGGCGCATGTGATCTACGAGTGCGTTGACTGCAATACGGCTGTATTTTCAAATAAATGGATAAGTTATTTGAGAAATGACATGAAGTTTGATGGTGCTGTATTTACTGATGATTTGTCGATGGCCGGGGCGGGTGTTGTCGGCGATATGTTGAACCGGGTCGATACCGCTTATCGGGCCGGCTGTGACATGTTGCTGGTCTGCAACTCGCCGGACGCCGTAGGTGCCGTTCTGGAAAACTGGCAGCCGAAGGTCGATCCGGCCAGAGGCAAGCGGATCGAGGCGCTCATCCCGACCGATGTGGCCCCCGATTGGGCAAGCCTGCAATCCGATCCGGCGTATCAGGCCGCCTTGCAAACCATCGCCCAACTCGCTCCCTGAAATGCAATCGGGCAGCCGAAGCTGCCCGATTTGTCGCACTGCGAAAACCGCTGATTACTTGACGCGGTTCTTGTATTCGTCGGTGCGGGTGTCGATTTCGATCTTGTCGCCGATGCTGACAAAGGCCGGAACCGGCAGTTCGAAACCGGTCGCCAGTTTGGCCGGCTTCATAACCTTGCCGGAGGTGTCGCCCTTGACGGCCGGCTCGGTGTAAACCACTTCGCGGACGACGCTGTTCGGCAGTTCGACGGAAATTGCCTTGCCGTTGTAGAACACAACTTCGCAAGCCAGACCGTCTTCCAGATACTTCAGCGCATCGACCATGTTTTCGGCTTCAACTTCGTACTGCTCGTAGTCGGCATCCATGAACACATACATCGGGTCGGCGAAGTAGGAGTAGGTCACTTCTTTCTTGTCGAGCATGACGACTTCGAACTTGTCGTCGGCCTTGTAAACCGCTTCGGAGGCTGCTGCGGTCAACAGGTTTTTGAGCTTCATTTTCACGACAGCAGCGTTGCGGCCGGACTTGTTGTACTCAGTCTTCTGGACAACGAGAGGGTCGGCGCCGACCATGATGACGTTGCCGGAGCGGAGTTCCATTGCGGTTTTCATACTGATATTCCCGAAAGCTGAAAAAAGAAAAACGTTAAATTATACCTTGGACGCACAGAACTTGACGAGTGCTGTCGCCAAGTCATCGCTTTGTGCCAGATATTTTGCCCAGTTGGCGTTATGGGCGGCTATTTGCTGCCGAGCCGCCAGGAATCCCGCCCAGGCTTGCCCTACGCCTTCGCCGGTATTCCAGGCGTGGAACATGGCATGCAGCACCGCTCTGGCATCAGGGGCAAGGTCTGCACAATAGCGCTCCAAAAACGCATCCAGTTTGACGATATGGGCATTCTCGGCCTGCTGGTAGATTTGCCAGACAAAGGGGCGTGCAGCCCATTGCGCCCGAACAAAGGAATCTTCGCCGCGGACGAAGTTGATATCGCAGCGCCAGAGCAGGCGGTCGTAATCCTGCTGTGACAGGAAATCAATCGGTTCGAGGCGGAGATTGCCGTGTTGCCATGGCCCAGTTCCTCCCAAATGATCGCTAACCGCCGCCAATGGTTTGCCGGGCGGCACATAACAGCGCACCGCTTGCTGGCTATTGGCCAGACTCTCCAGCCATTCGCCGAGTGGGGCGCTGTCGTAGCAAAACAAACTGATTTCAAGCGCGCCGCACATTTCTTTCTGCGCTATTTCCTGGTTGCGCCTGGCCAGCAAGCCAGCCTCGCGGAGTAGTCCGCCAGTGGCCGGAGAAAACCCCGGGAAGAAAAAGTATTTGACGAGGGGAAGGGAAGGGTGGGGCGAGGCGAGGCCATGGCAGCTTTCCGCCCAAGGCTCGGCGGTCAGATATTCGAGATTTATCCAGCAGGGCCGGATCTCGGATTCCGCCATGGCCTGGACGTAGGCCGCAGGTAACTCACAGGCAAATGCCTCGACAATTACGTCCGCCACGCCGTCGACCGCAGCACTTTCGTTCCAGAGGACTATTTTGACACCTTCGCGGCACTGGCGGAGGGCACGGAGATCGAGTGCGGGGCAAAGGGGCTGCAACGAGGGCAGTTCGTCTACCCAAAGGCGTACCCGCAGGTGGTGTTCTGAAGCCAGTTGCCGAGCCAGTCGCCAGCAAACGCCGATGTCACCGTAGTTGTCGATAACCCGGCAGAAGATGTCCCAATGAGGCTGCATGACTGCCATGCTACCATCGCGGCCATGCAGAATTTCGAAGACCCCAAAGACTGTACGGCCTGCCCCCGCCTGGCAGAACACCTTGCCAACATTCGCCGGCGCGCCCCGGATTGGCATGCCTTGCCGGTTCCCGCGCTGGGCTCGCTCGATGCCCGCTTGATCGTGGTTGGTCTCGGCCCGGGCGAAAAAGGAGCCAATCGTACCGGTCGCCCGTTCACCGGTGACGTGGCCGGCGAACTGCTCTATCCGGCCTTGCATCGTTTTGGCTTTGCCAGCGTTCCCGAAGCGCTGGGCCCGGACAAGTGGGCGAATCCAGCCATGCGGTTAACCGACTGCCGCATCACCAACGCCGTACGTTGCCTGCCGCCGGCCAACAAGCCGACAACGGCGGAAATCCGGCAATGCAATGGCCACCTGAAGCGCGAATTGGCGGCCATGCCCAATCTGCAGGTCATCGTCGCCCTCGGGGCCATCGCCCATCAGGCCTTGCTGTGGAGCTACGACCTGAAGTTGAAGAATTATCCGTTTGGCCACAACGTCAAACACCAATTGCCGGATGGGCGCCTGCTGGTCGATAGCTATCATTGCAGCGGCTACAACTGGCGAACAGGTCGACTCTCGCGGGAAAGTTTCGAGCAGGTATTCGCCGGTATCAAGGCCCACCTCGGCGAGTAATTCCTCTCCATGAATTTCGATTCAAAGGCATTTCTCGCGACGCTGACCGAGCTGCCCGGGGTTTATCGGATGCTCGATGCGGGCGGTGTCGTCCTGTACGTCGGCAAGGCCAAAAACCTCAAAAAACGCGTTGCATCTTACTTCCGGGACAATCTGGCAAGTCCGCGCATCGCGCACATGGTGAGCCAGATCGCAAGTATCGAAACGACCTCGACGCGTACCGAAGCCGAAGCGCTGCTGCTTGAAAACAATCTGATCAAGTCGCTGTCGCCGCGCTACAACATCCTGTTTCGCGATGACAAGTCGTATCCCTACATCGTTTTGACACGCGGCGACTTTCCCCGGCTTGGCTTCTATCGCGGCAACCCTGACCGGAAGGCTGATTACTTTGGGCCTTACCCGTCCTCTTGGGCGGTGCGCGACAGCATTCATTTGCTACAGAAAATGTTCCGTCTGCGCACCTGCGAAGATACGGTGTTCGCCAATCGCTCGCGTCCCTGCCTGCTCTATCAGATCAAACGCTGCAGCGGGCCGTGCGTCGAATACATCTCGACCGAAGACTACGCCCGCGATGTCCAGCTGGCCTCAATGTTCTTGCTCGGCAAACAACAGGAAGTCACCAAGCGCCTAACGGAATCGATGGAAGCGGCCGCCAGTCGCCTGGCCTTCGAACAAGCGGCGGTTTATCGTGACCAGATTCAATCGTTGCATCAGGTTCAGGAAAAGCAGTTCGTTTCGAGCAGCAAGGGCGAGGATGTGGACATCGTTGTGGCGCTAAAGGAAGCGGGGCAGTTGTGCGTCAATTTGGCTATGGTTCGCGGTGGCCGGCATTTGGGTGATCGTCCATTGTTTCCGAGCAATGCTGGCGACTCGTCGGCTAGCGATGCGGCCGCTGCTTTCATTCGCCAGCATTACGCACTACACCCGGCCCCGGCACGATTATTGGTTGCACCGATGTTGGCGGCCGAAGAAAAAACCGAAGCCGAGAGCGCTCTCGCTGAATTGGCTGGCCGGCCTGTGCCGATCCAGGATGGTCGTTCGCTGCTGTACAAGGCCTGGCTGGACATGGCGCTGCAAAATGCAAGGCTCGCCATCCTGGCGCGCAATCAGGCGACGGCACATCAGGGGCGGCGTCTCGCTGCTCTGCAGGAAGCGCTGCAACTGCCGGAGGCCATTGCTCGCATTGAGTGTTTTGATATCAGCCATACGCAAGGCGAGGCTACGGTCGCATCTTGTGTCGTTTACCAAGACAACGGGATGAAGAAGGCCGACTATCGTCGTTTCAATATTCGCGACATTCAACCGGGCGACGACTATGCCGCGATGCGGCAGGCGGTCACTCGCCGCTACGGCAGTATCGCAGCTGGGGAGGGCAGGGCGCCCGACCTGATCCTTATCGATGGCGGCAAAGGCCAGGTCAGCTCCGCCTACGCAGCCTTGGCTGACCTTGGTCTGGCGCATCTGCCCATGCTCGGGGTGGCCAAAGGCGAGGAGCGCAAGCCCGGTCTGGAAACGCTGATTTTCCCGGAGGGCCGGGAGCCGCTACAATTGCCGCCGGAGCATCCAGCGCTGCATCTGATCCAGGAAGTTCGAGACGAGGCTCACCGTTTTGCCATTACGGGCCACCGTGCGCAACGCGGCAAGGCCAGAAAAACCTCTAAACTCGAAAGCTTGCCAGGTGTAGGGCCAGCCCGGCGCAAGGCGCTGGTCAATCGTTTTGGCGGATTGCCCGGCGTGCTCGTCGCCAGTGTGGAACAATTGGCAGAAGTGCCCGGCATCAGCCGGGATTTGGCGGAAAAAATTTACTCAGCGCTTCATTGACCCATGCCATTCAACCTGCCCATCCTGCTCACCTGGCTACGAATCGTCGCCATACCGCTATTGATAGCGCTCTATTACCTGCCAGCCAACTGGGCAACCCAGCATGAGCGGGATACGCTGGCCACCTTGATTTTTTGTTTCGCGGCTTTAACGGACTGGGCTGATGGCTATCTGGCCAGAAAGCTCAATCAAACATCGGCATTTGGTGCATTTCTTGACCCCGTTGCCGACAAGCTGATGGTTGCTGCCGCATTGATCATCCTGGTTCAGTTAGGGCGGGCAGACGCAATCGTCGCGATGATCATTATCGGCCGCGAAATCACAATTTCGGCACTGCGTGAGTGGATGGCAAAAATCGGGGCCGCGAAAAGCGTCGCTGTTTCCATGCTCGGCAAAGTCAAGACTGCGGCACAGATGCTGGCCATACCGCTCCTGCTTTACCACATGCCCTTGCTTGGCATCGATGTCCGGCTCGTCGGCAACTGGCTGATCTGGGTCGCCGCGCTGCTGACACTGTGGTCAATGGGATATTACTTACGCATGGCCTGGCCGGAGATTGCTAAGCGTAGTGCAGAAAAGTAGCTGGCGCTGGTTGACAACCGTCGTGCATGGCCTATAATGCGCGCTCTGTTTGACGCGGCAGTAGCTCAGTTGGTAGAGCGATACCTTGCCAAGGTATAGGTCGAGAGTTCGAGACTCTTCTGCCGCTCCAGTTTCTCTGGTGCGATCAGCACTTCCCGGAAAGCCCATCCCTGTCGATGGGCTTTTTGCTTTTCGGCGCCGGAAAAATGCAGCCCGGCTGCATCTTTTTTGTCTGTCATGCGTCTCCAGCAGTGAGAGAATTGATTTCGTCGCGGCTGACGGTTCGGTCACGCCGCGCTTCGCGGAGAGCGAGATGGAACTTCTGCTATCGGTCCTGCAAAACGGTGTGGCCAGCCTGGTTTCCTATCTGGCGGCGCATGTGCTGCTCTGTTTGGTGCCTGCCTTTTTCATTGCTGGCGCCTTGTCGGCCCTGGTGCCGCAACAGTCGATCATCCGTTTTCTCGGACCGGCGGCGCCGAAATGGGTCTCCTATTCGGCCGCGGCCGGGGCGGGCAGTTTGCTGGCCGTCTGTTCCTGCACCATCCAGCCGCTGTTCGCCGGCATTTATAAAAAAGGAGCTGGCCTGGGGCCGGCCATCACCTTCCTGTTTTTTGCGCCGGCTGCCAACATCCTGGCGCTGTCCTACACCGGCGTGGCGCTCGGGGCGGACTTTGCGATTGCCCGTATCGTGCTGGCGCTGTCCTTCGGGGTGGGGATCGGCATGATCATGGCGATCGTCTTTCGTGAGGGCGATAGCGCCCGCCTGGCCGATCTGGCCTTTGCCGGCGGCGCGAGCATCTCCCGACAGACGCTGCTCTTCCTCGCTGTTCTCGTCGCCTTGCTGCTGGCCGGAACTTTGAAATTTGATTGGCTGAGCGCCGGCCTGTTCAGCATCGAGTTGCCCTGGGCGAGCGGGCCGGCCCTGCAGGCGCAGCTCGGGCGCTGGGTGCCGGTCGATGTGGCTACCGGGGCGGAGGGCTTGAGCGTCCAAGGCCTGGTCTTGATCGGCCTGCTCGGGCTGATCGGCCTTTCCGCCTGGCGTGGCTTGGGCCTGGTCGATAACGGCTTCAACCGGCAGACCTGGCTAACGCTGGGGTTGACCGCGCTGACCCTGATCTTTGCCGCGCTCGGCATGCGCCTCACGGAAAACGGCTTTTTGCTGACGTTGACCGGCAGAGGTGTCGTCGTCGCACTGTTGTGCGCCGTGCTGCTGCCGCTGGCCCGGCGTTTCGAGGCCTGGGACATGCAGCAGTGGCTATGGGAAACCTGGCGTTTCATCCGCCAGATATTCCCCTTGCTGGTGGTCGGTGTTTTCCTGGTCGGCGTCATCCGCAGTTTCATCCAGCCACAGTGGATTCAGGCGGTGGCCGGCAGCAATAGCCTGCTCGGTAACCTGGCCGGCGTCGTGTTCGGTGTTTTCATGTATTTCCCGACCCTGGTCGAGGTGCCGATTGCCAAGATGTTCCTGTCGCTCGGCATGCATCCCGGACCCTTGATCGCTTACCTGATGGCCGATCCGGAACTGTCTCTGCAAAGCATCCTGATCACCTCGGCGATCATCGGCAAGCTGAAGGCCTGGACCTACGTCGGGCTGGTTGCCCTGTTCTCGACGCTCTCCGGCCTGGCCTATGGCGCCTGGGTCGATGGTACGCCGCTGCTGCACCTGGCCTTGTTGCTGGCCGGCTTCATGCTGCTGCTGACCGGGAGCCTGCATCTGATCGGGCGGGTCAATCGGGCCCCGGCCCACTGACAAGGAGAAAGACGATGTTGATCAAGATACTCGGCAGCGGTTGCGCCAAGTGCAATCGCCTGGAGCAACTGACCCGCGAAGTGGTGGCGGAACTCGGCTTGAGCGCAACTTTCGAGCACGTGACGGAGATGGACAAGATCATGGCCTATCCGATCATGACGACGCCGGCCCTGGTGATCGACGAGGTGGTCCGGGTGTCAGGCCGGATGCCGGGCAAGGACGAAATTGCCGGCTGGTTGCGGGCGTAAAAAAGCCAGCCCGCAGGCTGGCTCCGGGCGTGCCGCGAGTTTAGGCCGAGACGGAGAGCAGGCTGCTCAGGCTGCTGGTCTGGTCATCCTGGCTGGTCGTGCCATAGGCGTGCATTAGTTGCATGATCTTCATCATCAGTGCGTTATCGCTGTTGGCGCTGCTGCTGGCCGTGCTGGTCGAGGTGCTGTCGCTGGTGGTGGTGCTTGAGCTAGTCTTCGACTCGCTGTCGTAGGTTTGCGCTTCGGCAAAGCTGACCTTGCCGTCGCCATCGGTGTCAGCTGCTTCGAAGTTGGCGACGATGTTGGAAATCAGGCTGGCGCGCTCGCTGTCGGTGCTGCCGATTTCCTCCAGCTGGCTGCTCAGTTCGTCCTTGGTGAAGCCGCTGTCGTTTTCCGGCGGCGGGGGCGGTGGCATGCCGGCCATGCCGCCGGCGCCTTGGGCGCCGCTGAATCCTTCCATGCGCATGCTGTCGAATTGGCTGTCGAGTTCTTCCTGCAGCTTGCTGAGCGTGGTCGAGAACTCGCTTTCGGTGACCTTGCCGTCGCTGTCGCTGTCGAGCGCGGCAAAAACGCCTTCGGCTTCGGTGCTGTCGGTGCTGATCTGGCTGAAGGCCGAAACGAGATCGCTTTTCTCGATGTAGCCCTGGCTCTTGCTGTCCAGCTTGGCGAATAGCTGGCTGATCGATGAGGTGCTGCTAATGCTGCTGATCATGATTACCTCCTGATGTTGACGTCGAAAATGGCTTACCCGCGAGCGGGCTGCTGCCTTTGAGCAAGTTATCGGCCAAAACGTGTCGAAAATGGCGGTGGTTTACGTTAAGCGGGGTAAAGCTTTGTTAAGAAAATGGCAAGGTCGGCGTGTTTTGGTGAAAAAGCTGGTTATTTTTGGCGAAAAGCGGCAAATTTTCCGGTCCGGCAATTTGTGCCGGCCACCCAAAATGCACGTCGCCGGCATGAATGGATGGCGCTGCATTTTTGCTGCCGGCGACCGGTCGACCGCCGGACTCGTGAGCGGCAGCCCGCAGCGGGCGCCCGCTTGGCCAGGGCCAGCTTCCTGCCCTGAAGTGCCCGGTAAAAGTCTGTAAATTCCGGTGCTTGCGGCTGGTTGGCCGGGAGCCGCTTGGTTATCATCGGCCCTTCCCTATCCATGAGTCTGCAATGAATCCAAGCCCTCACATCCTGCTGGTCGACGACGATGTCGAACTGGCCGGCATGTTGCGCGACTACCTGATCCAGGAAGGTTTTGCCGCAACCGCCGTGCACGACGGCGAAGCGGGCGTCGCCGAGGCCTTGTCCGGCCACTACGCCATCGTCGTGCTTGATGTGATGATGCCGAGGATCAGCGGCATCGAAGCGCTGCGCCGAATCCGTGCGGCGAGCAGTGTGCCGGTGCTGATGCTGACGGCGAAGGGCGACGACATGGATCGTATCGTCGGCCTCGAATTGGGCGCCGACGACTATGTGCCGAAGCCCTGCCTGCCGCGCGAACTGGCCGCCCGGTTGCGTGCCATCCTGCGCCGGACGCAACAGAGTGGCGAAACGACGGGCGGGGCGCCGCTGGTGATCGGCGCCCTCAATGTCCTGCCCGAGCAGCGGCGGGTCGAGTGGGCCGGCGCCCCGGTCGACCTGACCAGCACCGAATTCAACCTGCTCGAGATCCTGGCCCGCAACGCCGGGCGCCCGGTCAGCAAGAGCGATCTTTCCGAGCTGGCGCTGGGGCGGCCGCTGGCCCGCTTCGACCGGAGCATCGACGTCCATCTGTCGAGCATTCGCCACAAGCTGGGCTGCCTGGCCGATGGCCGCTCGTGCATCCAGACCGTCTACCGGCAGGGTTACCAGTTGATTAGGGAGTAGCGTGGGCCGGCTGTTCTGGAAGTTCTTCCTGTTCATCTGGCTGCTGCAACTGGCCGGTGTCGGCGGGGTCAGCCTGCTGTTCTGGCTGGAGCGCCAGCAGGCCGAGGCCCAGTGGCGCGCGCAACTGGCCGCTTCGGGCCTGCCGCCCGAGGCGCGGCCGCCATTCGACTGGGCGCGCGGCGGCCCGCCCGGACCACCGCCGGGTTTGACCGGTGAACGCCCGCCCGAGCCGGCGCATTTTTCCCGCCCGCCGCCGCCCGAGATGCGGCACGGCCCGCGCCTGCCGCTGATTCCCCTGCTCGCTGCCTTGCTGGTCAGTCTGCTCAGCGCCTTCGGCCTGGCCTGGTACTTTGCCAAGCCGATCCGCCAGTTGCGGCGCGCCTTCGATGCCGCGGCCGACGGTGATCTGGCGGTCCGCATCGGTGATGGCATGGGCGGGCGGCGGGATGAACTGGCCGATCTCGGTCGCGATTTCGACCGGATGACCGAACGCCTGGCGGCGCTGGTCGATGGCCAGAAAAAGCTGCTGCACGATGTGTCGCACGAGATGCGCTCGCCGCTGGCCCGCCTGCAGGCGGCGATCGGCCTGGCCCGGCAGCAGCCGGCGCGGATGGAGGATTCGCTGGGCCGCATCGAGCGCGAGGGGGAGCGGATGAATCTGCTGGTCGGCGAACTGCTCACCCTGTCACGCCTGGAAGCCGGTGTCAGCGGTGTGCTCGAAGAGGTCGAGATGGGCGAACTGCTCGACGACATCGTCGAGGATGCGCGTTTCGAAGGGGCGGCACGCCAGGTCGCGGTCGACTTCGTGGCCGGCGAGATGCCGGAAATTCGCGCCAATGGCGAACTGCTGCATCGCGCCATCGAAAATATCGTGCGCAACGCGCTGCGCTATTCGCCGGACGGCGGCATGGTCCGCCTCGAGGCCGGGTGCCAGGGCAGTTGCTTCCGGCTGGTGGTCAGCGATCACGGACCGGGCGTGGCCGAGGATGAGCTGGCGGCGATTTTTACGCCATTCTTCCGGGGCGGCGGCCAAGGTAGCGGTGGCGGCTATGGTTTGGGGCTGGCGATTGCCAAACGGGTGGTTGCTGCGGTCAACGGCCAAATACAGGCAAAAAATGCGGACACCGGCCATGGCCTGATCGTTGAAATTGAGCTGCCTGTGTAAGGAAATCTTACAAAAACTTACATAAACATCTGTTGTGTTTTCTATAATTGGCGGGCTTCAGATTTGAAGTTGTATCAGTAATTCCTTATCCCGCTAATTTCTGCCCTGTTTTTTGCATTTGGCGGGCTGATTGTCTGGCTGACCGACAGCCGATTTCGATTGACCGCCCATGAAACAGAACGCCATTCTCGTCCTTCTTCTCGCTACCGTTTTCCCCGCCCTTGCCCAGACGTCGCTGCCGGCGACGCTGAAGGAGGTGGCGCAGCAAGCGGTGCTGAACAGCCCGGAAGTGACCTCGAAATGGCACAACTACAAGGCGGCGGAAGAAGAAATCGGGGTGGCTCGCGGCGGCTTCCTGCCGCGCGTTGACCTGACCGCCGGCGGTGGCCGGGAAACCCTGCAACAACCGCCGCTGCGCGACCGTAACGACTACAGTCGGAGCAGCTACCTGCTCAGCCTCAACCAGATGCTCTTCGACGGCTTCGCCACCCACAACGAAGTCCGTCGCCTCGACAAAGCCCGCCTCGTTCGCTACTACGAACTGCTCGACGCCTCCGAAAACGTCGCCCTCGAAGCCGCCCGCGCCTACCTCGACGTCCTCCGTTACCGCTTCCTGGTCAATCTCGCCGAAGACAACTACGTCCAGCACAAAGCCACCCACGAACAACTCATCCGGCGCACCCAAAGCGGCGTCGGTCGTCGCGTCGACCTCGAACAAGCCGGCAGCCGCCTCGCCCTCGCCGAAATCAACCTGACCACCGAAACCGCCAACCTGCACGACGTCACCGCCCGCTACCAGCGCCTGATCAACAGCCAGCCCCCCGGCACCGTGCTCCCCCCCAGCCAGCTCGGCAACCAACTGCCGGCCAGCCAAAAAGCCGCCCTCGACACCCTCTACCAAAAAAACCCGGCCCTCCTCGCCGCCGTTGAAAACATCGAAGCCGCCGAACGCGACATCGACGTCCGCCGTGCCGCCTACAGCCCCAAACTCGACTTCCGGGCCCGCACCGACAACACCAACAACTACCTCGGCGTCGACGGTCAACGCAACTACAACGTCGCCGAACTCGTCGTCAGCTGGAATATCTTCAACGGCGGCAGCGACCGCGCCCGCGAAAAGCAATACATCGAACGCAAGCACCTCGCCGTCGATCTACGCGAAAAAGCCTGCCGCGACACCCGGCAAACCCTCGCCATCGCCTACAACGACGTCCAGCGCCTGAAAGAACAAAGCACCTACCTCGCCACCCAGGTCAGCCTGCTCGAAAAAACCCGCGACGCCTACCGCGACCAATTCAACGTCGGCCAACGCACCCTGCTCGACCTGCTCGACACCGAAAACGAACTGCTCAGCGCCCGCCGCAACGCCGTCAACGCCGACACCGACTTGAGCCTCGCCTACCTGCGCACCTACGCCGGCATGGGCACCCTGCTCGAAGTCCTCGGCCTGCAAAAACTCGACGCCCGCGACCCGGCCGCCAACGAACTCGCCGGCAGCGACGCCCGCCAATTCTGCCCGGCTGAAGCCATCACCCAAGTCGCCAGCAACCGCGAAACCCTCAACGCCCGCGCCATGGCCCAACTCGACAGCAAGCCGGCGCTCCCTGCCGCCGCCGTGCCGCCGGCCAGCCTCGACGGCGAACTGCAAGCCCAGGTCAACGCCTGGGCCGCCGCCTGGGCCGCCAAGAACTACAACGACTACCTCGCCTTCTACGCCCCCAGCTTCACCCCGGACGGCGGCCTGAGCCGCGAAGACTGGGCGCAACTACGGCGCAGCCGGATCGCGACCCGTGACAACATCGGCGTCGAGCTGCACGACATCAAGATCCGGCTGGACGGCCCGGACCGTGCCTTCGCCGAATTCCGCCAGGTCTATCAGTCGAATCAGTACAAGGACACGACGCAGAAGAGCCTGGAGCTGATCAAGGTCGGCGGCAAGTGGCTGATCAACCGGGAAAGCTCGGTGCCTTGTACTGGGAATACCGTCGGCGGGTGTAAGGTCAGCCGCTAGTCGCCAAGCAATGAAAAACCGCCCTTCGGGGCTAATACCGTTCAGTTAAGCGTCATTCCCGCGAAAGCGGGAATCCAGGAGCCGAGCGTTATTAGCCCTTCGGGGCGGTTTTTGCTTGTTTTGGCCGGTCGACCGCCGGACTCGGCGGCGGGCGAACTACTGGGCGTTCTGGACGTCGGCGATGAAGACGTAGCCCTGCGAGCGCAAGGTCTTGATGAAAGCGTTGCCGTCGGCCTGCTTGCCGAGAATGCGGCGGATCTGGCTGACGTGGACATCGATGATGCGATCGTAGGCGACATATTCGCGCTTCAGGACGCGCGACAGTTGTTCGCGGGAAAGCGGCGCGAACGGGTTTTCCAGGAAGGCGCTGAGCAGCGCAAAGGCAGAAACGCCGAGCGGGCTGGACAGGCCTTCGTTGTGGGTCAGTTCGCGCGAGGCGGTGTTGAGCGTCCATGGGCCGAACTGGATGTTGCGTGCTTCGCCGCGCAGGACCGGCGGGTTGCGCCCTTGGCTGCGGCGCAGCAGGCCGCGGGTGCGGGCGAGCAGTTCGCGCAGGTTGCACGGTTTGGGCAGGAAATCGTCGGCGCCGATTTCGATGCCGATGATGCGCTCGATTTCATCGGAGCGGGTGGAGTGGATGAGCACCGGCACTTCGGATTGCTGGCGCAATTGGCGCAGCAACTCGAGGCCGTCGGCATCGGGCAGGCTGAGATCAAGAATGATGACGTCGGGGTTTTCGCCAAGCTGGCGCCACATGGCGGCGCCATTTTCGGCGTAGATCGCGCCGATGCCTGCAGTGGCCAGGGTGGTGCCAAGGATATGGCGGGTGGCGGGATCGTCTTCAACGATAAGTGCAGTCTGGCGCATGGGGCTGAATGCTTGAAAAGCCTGAAGGAACGAATTGTAATCCAAGGTAAAAAAACCGGGCTTGATTTACCATGCTGGCATGTTCAAATTCCCGTTTGCTGCAACAATTAGCCGATGAACCAATTGCTACGACTGCTTCGCTGTTTTTCCGCAAGGTCGGCCTGAAATGGCGGTTCCGACTTCACTGAACGGTTTCGATGTCGCGCCGGCGGTCGACCGCATGCTCGGACAGCCTGAACTCTGGTGGCAGGCAGTCGGCCTGTTTGTCGACCACTTTGCCGGCTGGGAACCAGTCTGGTTGGCGACGCGCGGCGACGATGCGGCCGAATGCCGGCAGGTACATGCCTTGCGCAGCGCGGCCGCCAATGTCGGGGCCAGCCACCTGTCCTGCGTCGCCACCGTGCTCGAAGAGTTGCTGAGCATTCGCCTGGCGGGGCGGCCGGTGCCGGTGCCGGCCAGCCTGCGCTGGTATTTGCAGGATTGTTTTCGCGAGGTCTGGCAGGCGGCCGCCGAGGCCCGCTGGAGTGACGGACTGCCGGCCGCGAGGGCGGCGTGATCGGCGATCCCCGGGCATCTTTGCGGGCCCGGCTGGCTCGCCTCAACCGCTGCGTCTTGCTGATGACCCTTGGCTTGTTCAGCGTACTTGTTCTGTGTCTGGCGGTCGGGTTGCGCATTCGGGGCCAACTCGACCCGGCGGAGTTCGATCAACAACTGCTCTGGCTGGTCGGGCTGCTTCTGCTGGCGGGCGGGCTGGCATTGCGGCTAGTGCTGCGCTGGCAGCAGCGGCAAATCGAGCTATTGCTGGCGCCGATGCAGGACGTTGCCCGGCAGATGGCCGAGGTGTCGGCCGGGCAGTTCGACCGCCGGGTCACGCCGAGCGGCGTCGCCGAACTCGATCAACTGGGCGATGGGTTCAACGCGATGATCGATCAGGTGCGCGAACGCGACCGCTGGCTGGCCTCGCATCTCGGCAGCCTGGAGCAGATGGTCGAGCAGCGGACCCGCGAGTTGCGCCAGGCGAAGGATGCGGCCGAAGCCGGCAGCCGGGCGAAAAGCGAGTTTCTGGCGACGATGAGCCACGAGATCCGGACGCCGATGAACGGTGTGCTCGGCATGACCGAATTGTTGCTCGACACCCGGCTCGAACCCAGCCAGCGGCAATTCGTCGAGGCCGTCGAGCGTTCCGGGCGGCATCTGCTGGGCATCATCAACGACATCCTTGATTTTTCGAAGATCGAGTCCGGCAAGCTGGTGCTGGAAGATGAAGATTTCGATTTACGGACGCTGCTCGAGGAATCGCTCGAGCTGTTCGCCCAGCCGGCCCACAAGAAAGGGCTTGAGCTGCTGGCCGACCTGCCGACCGGTCAATCGCTGGTGGTGCGCAGCGACGCCTTGCGGCTGCGCCAGATCATTACCAATTTGCTGGGCAACGCCGTCAAATTCACCGAACACGGTGAAATCGTGCTCGCTCTCGCCGTGCACCGCGCCGATGAAAACGGCCTGGCCTTCACGCTGACCGTCCGCGATAGCGGGATCGGCATTGCCGCCGAGGCGCAGCAGAAAGTGTTCGAGCACTTCGCCCAGGCCGACGGTTCGACGACCCGCAAATATGGCGGGACCGGCCTTGGCTTGGCCATCTGCCACAGCCTGGTCGGCATGCTGGGCGGTAGCATGCGGCTGGACAGCCGCCCCGGGGCCGGCTCCAGTTTCCATGTCGAGCTGTGCCTGCCGCACGGCCAGGCGGCAAACTGCACTCCGCCCGCCAGCCCGCTGACGACCGGGGCTCGCCTGTTGATCGTCGATGACAGCCAGACCAACCGCGACATCCTGCTCGCCCAGGTCGAGAGCCGGGGCTTCGAAGCAGAAACCGCGGCCTCCGGTCGGGAGGGCCTGGATCGGCTGCGGGCCGCAGCCGAAGCCGGTGAGCCCTTCGCCTTGCTGCTGCTCGACATGCAGATGCCGGGCTTGAGCGGCCTGCAGGTGGCGACCGAGATTCGCAACGATCCGCGTCTGGCGGCTCTGCGCTTGCTCGTGCTCTCTTCGGCGATCGAGTCGATCGAGGCCACGGAGCGGGCCCGGCTCGGCATTGCCGACTGCCTGACCAAGCCGGTGCTGCAGGCCGAATTGTTCGCGGCCATCGCCCAGGCCCTGGCGCGGCATCCGCAGCCGGCGGGGCGGCCTGCCGTCGTCGCCCGCCCGCGCTTGCGCGGCCGGGTGCTGGTGGCGGAAGACAATGAAAGCAACCTGATTGTCGCCCAGGCCCATTTGGAGCGGCTCGGCCTGGCCGCCGGCATTGCAGCTAACGGCCGCCAGGCGCTGGAGATGTTGGCTGCCGAGCCTTTCGATCTGGTGCTGATGGATTGCCAGATGCCGGTGCTCGACGGTTTCGCGGCGACCCGCCTGCTGCGCGAGCGGGAGGCGGACAGCGGCCGGCATCTGCCGGTGGTCGCCTTGACTGCCAATGCCATGCAGGGCGACCGCGAGCGCTGCCTGGCCGCCGGCATGGACGATTACCTGGCCAAGCCGTTTTCCGGCGATGAAATGTTCGCCGTGCTGCAGCGCTGGCTGCCGGCCGAACGGCGGGAAGCGGTCGCCAGTGTCGCCAGCCCGGCCTTGCCGCCGGCCCCAGCGGCGCTCGATCCGGCCGCGCTCGACAAGATCCGGGCCCTGTCGCCGGACAAGGCCGATGAACTGGTCGGCCAGTTGCTGACCGCCTACCTGAAAGCGGCCAGCCGCGAAATGCAGAATATCGAAGCGGCCTGGCAGGTTGGCGATCTGAAACAAATGGCCCAGGCGGCGCATGCCCTGAAGTCGAGTTCGTTCAATGTCGGCGCCAATGTCTTCGGCGAAGGCCTGCGCGAACTCGAAAGCCTGAGCCTGGCCGGCGACCAGTCGGCGGTTCGGCGGCGCCTGTTCGCCATCCACGAAGAGTGGCAGCGGGTCAGGGACGGCCTGGCTGCCCTGGAGGAGGAAAAGAAACGTGACTCAGCCTGAATACCGGGTCCTCGTCGCTGACGATGATCCCACCGTCGGCCTGCTGATGCCGGCCGCCCTCGCCGGCCAGGGCTTTGCCGTGACCGTGGTCGACAACGGCAAGGCCGCCCTCAATGAATTCGAACGGACGCCGTTCGACATCATCCTGCTCGATGTCGAAATGCCGGAAATGGACGGTTTTGCGGTGTGCTCGGCGATTCGCCAGCGCCGCGGCGGCGAGATTCCGGTGGTGCTGGTTACCGGTCACACCGAGCCGGCCTTCATCCAGCGTGCCTACGATCTGGGGGCGGATTACATCGCCAAGCCGCTCGACTGGAGCCTGCTCGGCGGCTTGCTGCGCAATTTGCTGCAGACGGTCTGAAGTGTCGAATCGGCCGGCAGGCGCCGCGGGCGGCGCGGAGCAGGTATGATTTCCCTCTGTCCGGACCGGCGCTGACGTCGCATCGGTGGCAACAGGGGGAATCATGAAACAAATGAAAAATATGCGCACCGGCTTGTTCGCTCTGGTTTTTTGCCTTTGCGGCCTGTCCACCGCCGGCATCGCCCAGGAGGCGCGGCCGCTGAGCAAGGGGCAGAGCGTCTATCTGCCGATCTATTCGCACATGCTCTACGGCAACCTGGGGCGGAGTGGCAAGGCTTCGTTCGTCCAGCTCTCGGCGTTGGTCAGCATCCGCAATACGGATAGCAAGCGGCCGTTGCGCATCCTCTCCGCCAAGTATTTCGATACCCAGGGCAAGCTGCTCGGCGAACGGGTCAGTGGCCCGGCCGTACTGCCGCCGCTCGGTACGCTTGAACTGTTCGTCGAACTGAACGACGCCTCCGGCGGCTCCGGCGCCAACTTCGTCGTCAAGTGGGAAGCCGATGCCGCGATCAACCCGCCGCTGGTCGAAGCCCTGCATGCCAACATGGATGGCGGCAAGGCGGTGATCTTCACGACCCAGTCCGTGCCCGTGGCCGACTAAGCGGGCCTGGCCGTGTCATCAACCGTCAAGGCCGCGCAGGTCAGCTACATCTTTCGCCTGCTCTACATCGCGCTGGCCGGCCTGGTCGTCGTCCATGTGTTGGGCACGGCTGGCTACTATTACCTGACCGAGGGCAAGTATTCGTGGTTTGACTGCTTTTACATGACCTTCATCACCGTCGCTACCATCGGCTACGGTGAAATCATCGACATGTCGAGCAACCAGCCGGCCCGAGTGCTGACCGTCGTCATCGGCATCCTCGGCGCCGGCAACCTGTCGATGTTGTTTTCGGTGGTGACGGTGGCGCTGCTCGAAACCGACCTCAATGGAACCCTGCAGAGAAAACGCATGGAAAAGACAATCAAGAAACTCAAAGGTCATTACATCCTGTGCGGCTTCGGCCGGGTCGGCCGGAACATCGCCCACGAACTGGAGGCGACCAATCGCCATTACGTTGCTATCGACGAGGAGATGGCGAACCTGCAGGAGTACAAGGAAAAGAACCCCGGCCTGCTTTACCTGCATGGCGATGCCAGCGACGACGATGTCCTGAATGCCGCCGACCTGGCCGATGCCAAGGGTGTCTTCGCGGTGACCGGCGACGATTCGCGCAACCTGATGATCGTCATCACCGCCAAGCAGTTGAAGCCGGAAGTGCGCATCGTCGCCCGCTGCCAGGAAACCCGCAATATCGAGAAAATGCGCAAAGCCGGCGCCGATGCCATCGTGTCGCCCGATTTCACCGGCGGCATGCGCATCGCCTCGGCGATGATCCGGCCGCATGTCGTCTCCTTCCTCGATGAAATGCTCAAGTCGGAGAAAAATCTGCGGGTCGAGGAAGTCACCGTGCCGGCCGGCTTCATTCCCAAGGCTCTGGGGGCGCTCAAGCTGCGCAGCGCCAACTATGTGCTGCTCGCCGTGCGCGAGCGCAATGGCGAATGGCAATTCAATCCCGATCACGAATTCCTGCTCAAGCCCGGCTTTACGCTGATCGCCATGGCCGGCCCGGTCGGCCGCCTGGAAATCGAAACCCTGTTGATCGAAATGGCGGCCTGAGGCAGGCTTGCTTCCGCCTGCCGGCGGCGTAGTATTCAGCTTGAGTAGTGAGATGGCTTGGGCTGGAAAAACAATAGATTGCCGGTCGGGAGGCTTGCATGAAAATCGATTGCCTGAAAGCGGATGACGGCACCCCCGTCATGCATCTGGCGGGTCGCCTCGATTTCACCAAACGGGAAGCATTTGTCGAGGCGCTCGATCATTTCCTGGGCCGGGTGACGGTCCCCGAGGTCCGGGTCAATTGCGCCTGCCTCGATTACCTCGACAGTTCGGGGCTGGGCATGCTGCTCATCCTGCGCGACCGGGCCAGTCAGCTCGGTTGCACGGTTGCCCTCGTCGAGTGCCCGCCGGCAGTCCGCGATGTTCTGACCACGGTCCAGTTCGGTCGCCTGTTCCGCGTCGCCTGAGCCGGTTTGCAGCGTGGCCCTGGGGCTAGGCTGCATTTTCGGCGCGGGTTAGACTGCACCTGAAAACCGGCATCCTGACCGGTTCGTCACGACTCGGAGGAAAAAAATGAAGAAAAACTTCGCCCTGCTGCTGGTCGCCGGTCTCGTCGCCGGCTCCGCCCTGGCTTCGGAAGATCTGGCCAAGGCCAAGAACTGCATGACCTGCCATGCGTTCGACAAGAAGATCGTCGGCCCCAGCTACAAGGATGTGATCGCCAAGCGGGCCAGCGAAAAGGGGGCCGAGGCGGCGCTGGCGGCCAAGATCAAGAACGGCAGCAAGAACGAGTGGGGCGCCGTGCCGATGCCGCCGAACAATGTCACCGAGGCCGAAGCGGCAACGCTGGCCAAGTGGGTGCTGAGCCACAAGTAAGACCTGGTTTGACCCGGAGCGCCCTGCACAGGGCGCCAAAATAAAATAAATCCCCAGAGAGAGTCGGTATGGACACCCTTGGTCCGGAGCAGCGGCGCCGCCGCTGGCTCATCCTGGCCGTCGTTGCGGCGGCCTATGTCCTGTCATTTTTCCAGCGCTTCGCGCCGGCCGGCATCGCCCAGGATCTGGCGGCCGCCTTCCAGACATCGGCCGCCTCGCTCGGCGTGCTGGCCGCGACCTATTTCTACGTCTATACGATCATGCAGGTGCCGACCGGCATCCTGGCCGACACCCTCGGGCCGCGACGGATTCTGGCTCTCGGTGGCATCGTCGGCGGGCTCGGCAGTTTCCTGTTCGGCTTCGCGCCGAGCCTCGATGTGGCGCTGGTCGGGCGGACGCTGATCGGCCTCGGCGTCTCTGTCACCTTCATCGCCATGCTCAAGCTGATTGCCGTCTGGTTCGAGGAGCGGCGCTTTGCCACCATCGTCGGGATCTGCATGCTGGTCGGCAATCTCGGCTCGGTGCTGGCCGGCGCACCGCTTTCGGCGCTCGCCCAGGCCACCGGCTGGCGGGGCGTCTTCCTCGGCGTCGGCGGCTTGTCGATGACGCTCGGCGTGCTGTGCTGGCTGCTCGTCCGTGATCGCCCGGCCAGCTTGGTGGCGGGCGGCATCGAGGCGCCGCGCGTCGACCGGACGGTGGTGCTCAACGGTTTGCGGACGGTCCTGAAAAACCGGGCGACCTGGCCGGCCGCGCTGCTCAATACCGGCATGTGCGGTGCCTTTTTTACTTTTGCCGGCCTGTGGGCGACGCCGTATCTGATGCAGGTGCATGGTTTGAGCCGCAACGTGGCGGCCTCCCATCTGTCGCTGTGGTTCGGCGGCTTTGCCGTCGGCTGCTTTTTCGTCGGCACGCTGTCCGACCGCCTCGGCCGGCGCAAGCCGGTGTTGCTGGTGACTTCGCATCTGCTGGTGCTGATCTTCCTGGTCTTCCTGTCCTGCATCAAGATGCCGCTGGCCGTTTCCTATGCGCTGTTTGCGTTGACCGGGCTGACCACTGCCGGCATGAGCCTGAGTTGGGCCTGCGCCAAGGAGGTGAATCCGCCGCTGTTGTCGGGGATGTCGACCAGCGTCACCAATATGGGCAGTTTTCTCGCTGCCGCGCTGCTGCAGCCGACGGTGGGCTGGGTGATGGATTTGAGCTGGCAGGGCGAAATGCTGGGCGGCACCCGTTTTTACGATGTCGCCTCATGGCGGGCCGGCCTGCTGGTGGTCACGCTGTGCGCGGCGCTGGGCGCGTTGTGCAGCTGGTGGATTCATGAAACGCGATGCAGGAACATCTGGCAAGCCAGTTGAAGTTGTGGTGACATAGGGGTCAGAGGAGGGCGAATATGTCCTTGCAAGCGGGTGGTTTCGATGACCGGGCGCATCAGGAGCGACGCTGGGCCTTGCTCGGCGCCTTACTCGCTTTCATCGTCGCCGGCCTGCTCGCTGCCCTCGGCGCCTACAGCATCGAGCACGCCCGGCGCCAGCAGAGCGAGATCCAGGCTCGCCAGCTGGCCTCGGCCGTCGCCCATGACCTCGGCGAGCGCCTCGATCGTTCGCTGTCCGCTTCCAATGCACTGATTGCCGTATTGCGCCAGGGCGGCGGACAAATCGACGACTTTTCGACGCTGGCCAAGGAGTTGATCAATCTGTTCGGCGGCATTACTGCCTTGCAACTGGCACCGGGCGGCACCATCAGCCGCATCGAGCCGTTGCCCGGCAATGAACGGGTGATCGGTTTCAGCCCGCTGAAAGACCCGATTCAGGGGCCGGAAACCCGGCTGGTGATCGAGAATCGCCGGCTCGGGCTGACCGGACCCTTCGAATTGCGCCAGGGCGGCGTTGGCGTCATCGGCCGGAATCCGGTCTTCCTCAAGGGCAAGGATGGCGAGGAAACGTTCTGGGGGCTGGTTCAGGTCCTGATCCGGGTGCCTGACTTGCTGGTGGCGACGCCCTTGAACGGCCTTGAGGAAGCGGGCTTCCACTACGAGTTGTGGCGCATTCCACCGGGTGCCAAGCAGCGCCAGGTCTTTGCCCGCTCGTCGGATCTGCCCTTGCACGACCCGGTCGAGGTCAGCATCCCGGTGCCGAATGGCGAGTGGGTGCTCAGCGTCGGGCCGGAGCGCGGCTGGTATGGGCGCGGCAATCTGCTGCTCGATGCGGCGGGAAGTTTGCTCATCGCTTCGCTGGTGGCGTTGGCTGCCTACCTCAGCCTGCGCCAGCCGCAATTGTTGCGCCGCGAGGTGGCGCTGCGCACCCGTGAATTGCAGGCCAGCGAGGAGAAATACCGCGAACTGGTCGATTCGGCAGCGAGCATCCTGCTCAAGTGGGATAACCACGGCACGGTGCTTTTCCTCAATGAGTACGGGCAGAACTTCTTCGGTTTTCACGGCGATGAAATCATCGGCCGGTCGGTCGTCGGCACCATCGTGCCGCCGCTCGAATCGGACGGTCGCGATCTGGCCGATCTGATGGCGGAAATCTTCCGGCATCCGGAGGCCTACGAGATCAACCTCAACGAGAACATCAAGAAGAATGGCGAGCGGGTCTGGGTCTCCTGGCACAACCGGGTGGTGCGCAATGCGGCGGGGCAGCCGGTCGGCATGTTCAGCGTCGGCGTCGATGTCACCGAACGGCGGCGGGTCGAGGTTGCCTTGCAGGCGGCCAACCAGCGCTACGAGCAGTTGAATGCCGAGCTGGAAGCACGGGTCTTCGAGCGGACGCGGCAGCTGGAAAGCGAGATTCAGGAACGGCGGGCGACCGAGAGAGTGCTGGCCCGCAACGAGCGGATGGCGGCACTCGGCAGCCTGGTGGCCGGGGTGGCGCATGAGATCAATACGCCGATCGGCAATGCGCTGATGGTGGCGACGACGGCTCGCCAGCACATCAAGGATTTTGAAGCGGCGCTGGCCGCCGGACCGCTCAGTCGTTCGCGGCTCGACGCCTTCGTCGTCGCGATGCGCGATTCTGGTGCGATGCTGGAGCGCAATCTGCACCGGGCCGCCGACCTGATCCACAATTTCAAGCAGGTGGCGGTCGATCAGACCAGTGATCGCCGGCGCAGCTTCGATCTGGCGACCACCCTCGAAGAAATCCGGATGACGCTGGAGCCGCTGTTCAAACATGTGCCTTACCGGCTGGAACTGGCGGCCGAGGCGGGGCTGACGATGGACAGCTACCCCGGCGGGCTCGGCCAGATTGTCGTCAATCTGGTCGAAAACGCACTGCAGCATGCCTTCGTCGGCCAGGCCGCCGGCTGCATCCGGATCGGCGCGCGCAGCCTGGCCGATGGTCAGATCGAGATCCGTTTTGTCGATGACGGTGTCGGTATCCCTGCCGAGATTTTGCCGCGCATTTTTGATCCCTTCTTTACGACCCGTCTGGGTCAGGGCGGCAGCGGCCTCGGCCTCTCCATCGTCCTCAACCTGGCGCAGCGGCTGCTTGGCGGCGAGTTGACGGTGGATAGCGAAGCGGGGCGTGGCACCGCATTTACCTTGACCCTGCCCAGGCAGGCACCGATCCAGGAAAACTGAAGGAAATCAAGGCCCCGGCCGGGCTTGCCTTGCTTTACTGATCTAAATCAGAGTATTCTTATATATATGAATACAAAACTGTTTTCCCGGCTGGTTTTTGCCCTTTTCATGGTGTCGACCGCAGCCCTTGCCGCCGACGGGCTGCCGCTGGTCGTCGTCAAGCCGCACGCGGTCGATTTGACCTTTCCCGCCGAATCGCTGGTCGAGGCGGTGCAGCAGGCGACGGTCGGCGCTCAGGTGGCCGGCCGGGTCCTCGAAGTGAAGGCCGATGCCGGGCAGAGCGTCAAAAAAGGCGAGTTGCTGATGCGCATCGACGCGCGTGAAGCCGAAGAAGCGGCTCGGGCCGCCGAGGCGCAATACGCCAACGCCAAGGTCAGTTACGAGCGGACGAAAAACCTGGTTGCCCAGAAATTCATGAGTTCGGCCGCGCTCGACAAGGCCCGCGCCGACTTCGATGCGGCCGGTGCCAATCGCGCCGCGGCCGGGGCCAGCCAGAGCCACGCCAATATCGTTTCGCCGATGAACGGCATCGTCGCCCGGCGGCATGCCGAAATGGGCGACATGGCGACGCCGGGCAAGCCGCTGTTCACCATTTATGAACCGGGCGGCCTGCGCGTCACGGCCAGCGTGCCGCAATACCGGTTGCAGGAAATGCGCCGGGTGACGACGGCGCGCGTCGAATTTCCGGAACTCGGCAAGTGGGTGGCGGCGACGGCGGTCAAACTGTTGCCGACGGCCGATGCGACGACCCATGTCTCGCAGGTGCGGGTCAGCTTGCCGGAAGTGCCGGAAGCGACGCCGGGCATGTTCGCCCGCGTCCATTTCGTCATCGGCCAGGCCGAGAAGCTGACCGTGCCGGCCGCTGCCGTGCTGCGCCGCGGCGAAGTCGCCGCCGTCTATGTGCAAACCGCCGACGGCCGCCTGAGTCTGCGCCAGCTGCGTCTGGGCGATGCCGTCGGGCAGGGCGAGATCGAAGTGCTGGCCGGGCTGGCCGCCGGCGACCAGGTGGTGACCGACCCGATCAAGGCAGGTATTTCGCTCAAGGACCTGTCAGGAAAAAAATAAACCGGCACACCCGGCGAGCGCAGTCAGGCGTTGCCCCGAACGGGGTCGAAACTTGGAGGAGGTTGTATGGCTCATATCGTGATTGTCGGTGCTGGGCTGGGTGGAATGCCAATGGCTTACGAGATGCGTGAGGCAGCACACCCGGGCGATCGGATTACCGTGATCGCCAATACGGCGAAATTCCATTTCGTTCCTTCGAACCCCTGGGTGGCGGTCAACTGGCGCCAGCGCGAGGAAATCGAGCTGGAGATCGAGCCGCTGCTCAAAAAGCACAATATCGATTTCATCCCGGTCGGGGCCAAGCGCCTGCACCCGGATGAGAATTCGCTGGAACTGGAAGACGGCCGCCGTATCGCCTATGACTTCCTGGTCATGGCGACCGGCCCCAAGCTCGCTTTCGACGAAATCGAAGGGCTGGGGCCGCAGGGGCATACCCAGTCGATCTGCCACGTCGAGCATGCGACCCATGCCGCCGAGGCCTGGGCGAAGTTCGTTGCCGAGCCGGGGCCGATTGTCGTCGGTGCGGTGCAGGGCTCTTCGTGCTTCGGGCCAGCCTACGAGTTCGCGATGATCATGGAGACCGACCTGCGGCGGCGCAAGATTCGCGACCAGGTGCCGATGACCTTCGTCACGGCCGAACCCTACATCGGCCATCTCGGCCTGGGCGGGGTCGGCGATTCCAAGGGCCTGATGGAGTCGATCTTCCGCGACAAGCACGTCAAGTGGATCTGCAATGCCAAGGTCAGCCGCGTCGAGGCCGGCAAGATGTTCGTCACCGAACACGATGAGGATGGCAAGCCGAAGAAGGAGCACGAATTGCCCTTCAAGTATTCGATGATGCTGCCGGCCTTCAAGGGGGTCGATGCGGTGTTCGGCATCGAGGGGCTGACCAATCCGCGCGGCTTCGTGCTGATCGATCCCTACCAGCGCAACCCGAAGTACCCGAACATCTACGCCATCGGCGTCTGTGTCGCGATCCCGCCGGTCGAGGCGACACCGATCCCGACCGGGACGCCGAAGACCGGCTACATGATCGAATCGATGGTGACGGCCACCGCCAGGAATATCCGGGCCGTGCTCGATGGCCGGGAACCGACCGAAAAGGCGACCTGGAATGCGGTCTGTCTGGCCGATTTCGGCGACAACGGGGCGGCCTTCGTCGCCCTGCCGCAAATTCCGCCGCGCAACGTCAACTGGTTCTCGCATGGCAAGTGGGTGCATCTGGCCAAGGTCGGCTTCGAGAAATATTTCATGCACAAGATGAAGAAAGGCACGACCGAGACGGTCTATGAAAAGATCGTCATGGAAGCGCTCGGCATCATGAAACTGAAAGGCAAGTAAGCCGTTTATGAGCAGTAGTAAGGATCTCGGTATTTCCGGACGCATCGCGCGGGCTTTCCAGGCCTCGCGCATGACGCCCTTGCTGGCGCTGGTCGCCTTTCTGCTCGGCCTGTTCGCGACGCTGGTGACGCCGCGCGAGGAAGAGCCGCAGATCGACGTGACGATGGCCGATGTGCTGGTGGCCTTCCCCGGCGCCTCGGCCAAGGATGTCGAAAACCTCGTCGCCCGCCCGGCCGAGCAGGTGCTGTCGCGCATGCACGGGGTCGAGCACGTGTACTCGATGGCGCGCCCCGGTATGGCGGTGATTACCGTGCAGTTCGACGTCGGCGTCAAATACAACGATGCGGTGCTCCGCCTGTACGACACCGTGCATTCGCACCGCGACTGGCTGCCGCCCAATCTCGGTGTCCAGGAGCCGGTCGTCAAGCCGCGCGGCATCGACGATGTGCCGATCGTTTCGCTGACTTTCTGGACGCGTGATCCGGCCCGCTCGGCCTTCGACCTGCAGCAGGTGGCGCGCGCCGTCGAGATCGAACTGAAGCGGATCAAGGGGACGCGCGACGTGTCCACCATCGGCGGGCCGGCGCACGCCATCCGCGTGCTGATGGATGCCGAGCGGATGAATGCTTACGCGGTGACGCCGCAGGACATCGCCGGCGCGCTGAAAGTGTCGAATGCGCTGCAGTCGTCCGGCAGCCTGACCGCCGGCAATCGCGAGGTACTGGTCCAGACCGGCAGCTATCTCGAATCGGCCAGCGACGTCAAGCAACTGGTCGTCGCCGTGCGCGGCGAGGCCGGCAACCGCAAGCCGGTTTTCCTCAGCGACCTGGCGACGGTGCAGGACGGCCCGGACCAGCCCAAGGCCTATGCCTGGTTCGGCAGCAAGGACGGCGAATTCCCGGCGGTGACCATGCAGCTGTCGAAGCAGCCGGGCGTCAATGCGGCCGATGTGGCGAGTGCTGCGGTGGACCGCATCGAAAGCCTGAAAAACACCGTGATCCCGGACGGCATCGAAGTCACGGTGACCCGCAACTACGGCGAGACGGCGACTGAAAAGGCGCAGAAGCTGATCGGCAAGCTGATCTTCGCCACCGCTTTCGTCGTGCTGCTCGTCTTCTTCGCGCTTGGCAAGCGCGAGGCGGTGATCGTCGGCGTCGCCGTGACCCTGACCCTGGCGGCGACGCTGTTCGCCTCCTGGGCCTGGGGCTTCACGCTGAACCGGGTGTCGCTGTTCGCACTGATCTTCTCGATCGGTATCCTGGTCGATGACGCCATCGTCGTCGTCGAGAACATTCATCGCTGGCAGGGCTTGTATCCGGACAAGACGTTGCTTGAAATCATTCCCGGTGCCGTCGATGAAGTCGGCGGCCCGACTATCCTGGCGACACTGACGGTGATCGCCGCGCTGTTGCCGATGGCCTTCGTCAGCGGCCTGATGGGGCCGTACATGAGCCCGATCCCGATCAATTCGTCGATGGGCATGGCCATTTCGTTGGCCGTCGCCTTCATCGTTACGCCGTGGCTGGCTGCGAAGCTGATGAAATCCCATGGCCAGGCCAGTGGCGAGCCGAAGGTGTCGAAGCTCGACACCCGCCTCGACTCAACCTTTCGCAAGCTGCTGACGCCCTTCCTCGACCCGCTCAGGGGCGGCGCCATGCGTTTTCGGCTGGCCATCGCCGTCGTCCTGTTGATCCTCGGTTCGGTGTCGCTGGCTTACTTCCAGTTGGTCGTGCTGAAGATGCTGCCCTTCGACAACAAGAGCGAATTCCAGATCATCGTCGACATGCCGGTCGGCACGCCGCTCGAGGAAACGGCGCGGGTGCTGCATGAAATCGGCAGCGAGCTGGCCGGCGAGGCCGATGTTGTTAACTACCAGGCCTATGCCGGCACGGCCAGCCCGATCAATTTCAACGGCCTGGTCCGCCAGTACTATTTGCGCGCCGCGCCGGAAAAGGGCGACATCCAGGTCAATCTGGCCGACAAGCATCACCGTTCGCGGCAGAGCCACCAGATCGCTGTCTCGCTGCGCCAGCGGATCGAGGCCATCGGCCAGCGCAACGGCGGCGTCGCCAAGGTCGTCGAAGTACCGCCGGGTCCGCCGGTGATTTCGCCGATCGTCGCCGAAATCTATGGTCCGGACATGAAGGGCCAGATGGCAGTCGGCAAGCAGGTGCGGGCCGCCTTCGCGAAAACGGCCGACATCGTGGCGGTCGACGACTATATCGAGGCCGATTCGCGCAAGGCCGTGCTGCACGTGCTGCAAAGCAAGGCGGCGTTGCTCGGCGTGGCGCAGAGCGACATCGTCGAAGTGGTCAGCATGGGCCTGGCCGGCCAGGATGTGACGCCGGCCCGCAATACCGAAGCGAAGTTCGAAATCCCGGTCCGTATCACGCTGCCGGCCGAGAAGCAGTCGTCGCTCGACGCCTTGCTGAAATTACGGGTCCGGGCCCGTGACGGCCAGTTGATCCCGGTGTCGGAAGTGGTCGAAGTGCGCGATCTGGCCCGCGAGAAAGCGATCTACCACAAGGATCTGCTGCCGGTCGTCTATGTCGTCGGCGACATGGGCGGCCAGCTCGATTCGCCGCTCTACGGCATGTTCGACATCCGCCGCCAGATCAACGGCATGGCGCTGCCGGAGGGCGGCAGGCTCGGCGAATGGTTCATCCGCCAGCCGCCAGATCCCTATGCCGGCTACAGCGTCAAATGGGATGGCGAGTGGCAGGTCACCTACGAAACCTTCCGCGACATGGGTATCGCCTACGCGGTCGGCCTGATCCTGATTTACCTGCTGGTCGTCGCCCACTTCGGCAGCTATCTGGTACCGCTGATCATCATGGCGCCGATCCCGCTGACCATCATCGGCGTCATGCCCGGCCATGCGCTGTTCGGTTCGCAATTCACCGCCACCTCGATGATCGGCATGATCGCGCTGGCCGGCATCATCGTCCGCAACTCGATTCTGCTGGTCGATTTCATCAAGCAACAGGTCGCCGCCGGCATGGACTTTCACGATGCGGTGATCCAGTCGGCCGCCGTCCGCGCCAAGCCGATCGCGCTGACCGCGTTGGCCGCCATGCTCGGCGCGCTGTTCATTCTCGACGACCCGATCTTCAACGGGCTGGCCCTCAGCCTGATCTTCGGCATCCTGGTGTCGACCCTGCTGACGTTGGTCGTCATCCCCGTGCTCTATTTCTCAGCTTTCCGGAAGGAACATCAATCATGACCACCGAACGCATCATCCGCATCATGGCCGGCACTTTTGTCCTGATCTCACTGGCACTGGGCATCGAGGAGAGTCCGATATTCATTTCGAAGTGGTTTCTCGCGTTTACCGCTTTTGTCGGTTTCAATTTACTGCAAAGCGGCTTCACCGGGTTTTGCCCGCCGGAAAAACTGTTGGCCAAAATGGGCGTCAAGAAGAGCGATGGCGGTGGGTGTTGCAGCTAGGCAATTGGTGAAAAATTGCTTTTTATCAGTCGCTTGTGATGATTGCTTGTGCCTGTTGCATATGACCAGAGGTTATTCCATGCAACTGTGAATTTTTACACTGAAACATTGTTGTGCCTCAGTTACACTCCCGGCCCACAAATTCGAATTTAGCAGTTTTTGGGGTCGTTTCAATCTTGATGCACAACCCGGCTGTCGCTGGCCGAAAACTCGTTATGGTGGCGCTGGGCGCAATTGCGCTGGTCTGGTCGGTGGTCGCCTATGGCCTGCTGACCGCCGTTCCGCCGGCCGCTCAGTCGGGCCTCGATACCGGGGCAGCGATGCCGGCCATCTCCTGGTTGCCGCTGCTCACCGCCGGCCTGTTTTCCTGCCTCGTCCTGTTCGGCCTGCAGACCTTGCGGCGCAGCCTGCGCCTGGCCGGCGAGCAGATCGAACTGCATCGCAAAATCATTCATCATGCCTCCGAAGCGGTGCTGGTGATCGATGCCGATCAGCGCATCCTGGCGGTCAACCCGGCGTTCGAGCAGGTTTCCGGTTACACCACGGCCGAAATCATCGGCCAGTCTTCCGAACTGCTGTGCTCCGAGCGCAATGGCCCGGATTTCTATCAGAAGCTATGGTCCGGCCTGCGCGATACCGGCCAATGGGAAGGCGAAATCTGGGGGCGCAGCAAGAGCGGCGAGCTGTTTCCCCGCCTGCTCAGGCTGAACGCGGTCTGCGAAGGCGATGTACCGACCCATTACGTCGCCGTCTTCTCCGACATCAGTGCCCAGAAGGCACAGGAAGCGCGCATTGAATATCTGGCCCATCACGACCCACTGACCGGCCTGCCCAACCGCGTTGCGCTCGGCAACTACTTCGAGCGGGCGCTGAGTGCGGCACGCGACAACGGCAGCCAACTGGCCGTGCTGATCATCGACCTCGACAACTTCAAGATGGTCAACGATTCGCTCGGCCATCATGCCGGCGACCGCCTGCTGTGCGAAGTGGCCCGCCGCCTGCTGCAGGTGGCCGGCGAATTCGACCAGGTGATCCGGCTGGGCGGCGACGAGTTCGTGCTGCTGCTGGAAAACGTTCCCAATACCGATGTCGTGCTGACCAATGTCCAGGCGCTGATGAAGGCGGTCAGCGAGACCTGCGAGATCGACGGCCACCCGCTGCATACCAGCCTGTCGATCGGCATCAGCCTGTTCCCGGGCGACGGTGATACGCCGGAAGCGCTGATGCGCAATGCCGATACCGCGATGTATTACGCCAAGGCCAACGGCCGCAACAAATACCAGTTCTTCGCGGCGCCGATGAACGCGGCTGCCAACAAGCGGCTGCATCTGGAAAGCGAGTTGTGGGAGGCGCTGGCCAATAACGAACTGCTGCTGCATTACCAGCCGCAGCTCGATCTGCCGAGCGGCCGCATCGTCGGCGTCGAGGCGCTGGTCCGCTGGCAGCATCCCAAGCTGGGCATGATTCCGCCGGCCGACTTCATCCCGGTCGCCGAAGACAGCGGCCTGATCCTGCCGCTTGGCCACTGGGTGCTGCTCACCGCCTGCCGGCAGGCCAAGGCCTGGCTCGACGCCGGCATCGACATGGGCGAAATTGCCGTCAATATTTCTGCCTACCAGTTTCGCCAGCCTGAGTTCGCCCAGTCGGTGCGCGCCGTGCTGGCCGAGTCCGGTTTGCCGGCCGAGCGCCTGGAACTGGAAATTACCGAAAGCACCATCATGCACAGCGCCGATTCGTCGGTGACGACGCTGGAAGAATTGAAGGCGATGGGCGTCAAGCTGGCGGTGGACGATTTCGGTACCGGTTATTCCTCGCTGTCCTATCTGCGCCGTTTCCCGATCGATCGCCTGAAAATCGACCGCAGCTTCGTCGCCGACATGGAATCCGATGCCGATGCCGCGTCGCTGGTCGCCTCGATCATCGCCCTCGGCGGCTCGCTCGGCCTGCGCCTGGTCGCCGAAGGCGTCGAGAACTCGGCGCAAGTCAGTTCGCTGCGCGAGATGGCATGCGAGCGTGTCCAGGGCTTCCATTTCTGCCGGCCGATGCCGGCCGAAGGGGTGGTCGACATGCTCAATTCACTGCGCCCGGGAATTGCGCCGGACTGATCCGGTCGGCCGGACTTGACCGCCGCTCGGGGCAGCCCGAGAATTTCAAGCTCATCGACTTGGAGTCCAGCATGAAAATCGCTTTTCTCGGCCTCGGCATCATGGGGCGCCCGATGGCGCTCAATCTTCTCAAGGGTGGCCATGATGTCACCGTCTGGGCGCGCCGCGCCGAATCCATGCTGCCCTTGCAGGAAGCCGGCGCCGACACGGCGACCAGCCCGGCCGAAGCCGTGCGCGGCGCTGAACTGGTCATCTCGATGGTGGCGGATGCCCCCGACGTGCTCGACGTGCTGCGCCAGGCCGCGCCGGGAGCATCAGCCGGGCTGGTTGCGGTCGATATGAGCACCATCGCGCCGGCCGCCGCCCGCAATATCCACGACGAACTGGCCTCGGTCGGGATCGACTTCATGGACGCCCCGGTTTCCGGCGGCGAGGTCGGGGCGATTGCCGGCACGCTGTCGATCATGGCCGGCGGCAGCGAGGCAGCCTTTGCCCGCGCCAAGCCGGCCTTCGAGTGCATGGGCAAGAACATCGTCCATGTCGGCGGCAGCGGCGCCGGCCAGGTCACCAAGGCGGCCAACCAGATCGTCACCGGCATGGGCGTGCTGGCGGTGGCCGAAGCCTTTGCTTTTGCCGCCAAAAACGGGGTCGACCGCAGCAAGGTGCGCGAGGCACTGCTCGGCGGCTTCGCCTACTCGAAAATTCTCGAAAACCACGGCCAGCGCATGCTCGACCGTAATTTCAAGCCGGGCTTCAAGAGCTGGATGCACGAGAAGGACCTGAATATCGTGATGCAGACGGCGCACGAACTCGGCCTCTGCCTGCCCGGTTCGGCGGCGACGGCGCAGATGTTCAACGCCATGGTCGGCTCCGGGATGGGCGAGGAAGACTCGATCGCCGTCCTCAAGCTGCTCGAACGGCTGTCGGGACAGGCATGAAAGTCGGCTTCATCGGTCTGGGCGTGATGGGGCGGCCGATGGCGCTGCACCTGCAGCGGGCCGGCCACCAACTGCACGTCTGGGCCCGCCGTCCGGCCAGCCTGGAAGGTCTGGCCGCCACGATCTGTGCAACGCCGGCTGAACTCGGCCGGCAATGTGAGGTGGTGTTCACGGTCATTACTTCGAGCGCCGATGTCGAGGCCGTCGCCTTGGGACCGGATGGCCTGTGCGAGGGCATGGCGGCGGGCAGCGTGCTGGTCGACTGTTCGACCATCGCGCCGGACGTGGCGCGGCGGATCGCCGCCCGCCTGGGCGAGCAGGGGATTCACATGCTCGATGCGCCGGTCTCCGGCGGCGCCCAGGGCGCCATCGAGGCGACGCTGGCGATCATGGCTGGTGGCGAGGCGGCGGTGCTGGAGCGGGTGCGGCCCTTGCTCGATTGCCTGGGCCAGCGCATCGTCCACATCGGCCCGAACGGGGCTGGCCAGGTCGCCAAGGCCTGCAACCAGATGATCATGGTCGCTGCCATCCAGGCCACGGCCGAGGCCATGCGCCTGGCCGCCGCGGCCGGCGTCGACTGCGCCAAGGTCAAGCAGGCCCTGGCTGGCGGCTCGGCCGCCTCCCGCGTGCTCGACGTGATGGGTGAGCGCATGGTAAAACGCGATTTTGCGGCGGGCATCGAAGCCCGCCTGCATCACAAGGATTTCGGCCTGGTGCGCGAAGCGGCGCGCCAAAGCGGGGTGCCGATGCCGTTGACCGCCGCGGTCGACCAACAGTTGAATTCATTGATGGCGCAGGGCTGGGGGCGGGATGATACGGCCTCCTTGCTGCGCGTGCTGGAACTTGCATGAGCCAGATTGCCCAGCTCTCCGAAGCTGAAATCGAAGAACGTTTTCACATTGCCGGCCGGATTCCGATCCAGTTCATGCTGCTTAGTTTTGCCAAGGAGCGCGATTCGTTCGCGCTGCAGTTCAACGCCGGCAAAGAGTCTTTCCTGACCACGCTGCTCGCCGTCGAACCGGCCAGCGGGCGGCTCGTCTTCGACTGCAGCGGCAGCAGCGAAACCAACCGGCGCCTGCTGACCAGCGAGCGCACGGTCTTTGTCGGTCGGCCGGGTGGCATCCAGGTGCAGTTCTCGAGCGGCCCGGCCCGCGAGATCAATTACGAGGGCGGCAAGGCCTTTGCCGTCGATTTGCCGAAGACTCTGGTCCGTTTGCAGCGGCGCGAGTATTTCCGCATCGAGACGCCGCGCGTCAAGCCGCTGCAATGTATCGCCAGCCGGCCGGGCAGTGCGGCGCTCAATCTGTCGGCGCACGACATTTCGGTATCCGGCATCGGCCTCAGCGTCGCCAGCCTGCCCGAGGGCCTGCAACTCGGCGACGAATTGCCCAGTTGCCGTTGCAAGCTGCCGGATGACACCAACGAGCTTTCCTTCGCGGCCAGCGTGCACCACATGACCGAACTGGAAGCGCGCAGCGGCAGCCGCCACTGGCGCATCGGCCTGGCCTTCAAGAACCTGCCGGCCGGCGCCGAAAACCGCATCCAGCGCTATATCGCCCGCATCGAGCGCGAACGGCACGAATTGAGCTGAGGCGCCGGCTCAGCCGGCCCGGGCGATACGCTTGAGCGGCTTTTCCCGCAGTGTTGTCCCGTCTGCTGCCGTAGCGCGGGCCCGCAACTGGCCGCAGCCGCCATCGACATCCTGCCCGGCCGAGTTGCGCAGGCGGGCGAGGATGCCGCTCTGGTGCAGGCGGCCGGCCAGCTGGCTGGCGCGCTCCCAGGACGGGCGCTCGAATCCCAGGCCTTCGTTGCTGTTGTAGGGAATGAAATTCATCATCGCGTACTTGCCCTTGAGCAGCCGGATGATGCCTTCGATTTCCTCGTCGCTGTCGTTGATGCCGGCGAGCAGCGTCCATTGGTACTGGATCGGGTAGCCGGTAGTGCGCGCGTAGTGCTCGCCTAGGTCGACCAGTTCGTCGGGGTCGATGCGCGGCGCTTTCGGCAACAACTTGGTGCGCAGCTCGGCCTTGGTCGTGTGCAGCGACAGCGCCAGCGCCGGCTTGACCGGACCTTGCGGCAGCCGTTCGAAGGCGCGGCGGTCGCCGACCGTCGAGAAGACCAGGTTCTTGTGGCCGATGCCGGCCACCGTGCCGAGCGTTTCGATCGCTTCCATCACGTTGTCGAGATTGTGCGAGGGTTCGCCCATGCCCATGAAGACAACGCGCGTCACCTTGCGCCGACGGCGGGCCAGCACCACCTGGGCGACGATTTCGGCGCTGCCGACCTGGCGCAGCAGGCCTTCCTGGCCGGTCATGCAGAACAGGCAGCCGACCGCGCAGCCGACCTGGGTCGAGACGCAGAGGCCGTCGCGTGGCAGCAGCACGCTTTCGACCGTCTGGCCGTCGGCCAGTTCGACGAGCAGGCGGGCCGAACCGTCTTCGCCTGGGTGTTCCGAGCGCAGGCGGGCCAGGCCGTCGAGCTGGCCGGTCAGCGCCGGCAGTAGCTGGCGCACGGCGCGTGGCAGGAAGTCTTCGGCCTTGCGGTGGCGGGTGTCGAGGCCGACGTTCTGGGTCCAGGCGCGCAGCACGCGCTCTTCATGGCAGGTCTTGGCGCCGGCGGCGCGTAGCTGCTGGCGGATTTCTTCGAGGCGCATCAGGCTTCTGGCGGTATGTCGCTGCAGGTGTCGCAGCGGTGGATCTCGATCGTCGCATGGACGATCTCTTCGTGAATGGCGAGTTGCTGGCGGATGTCGAGCGGCTGCAGGCCCTCGTCGTGGGTCAGCACGCTGAGGGCGCAGGCATAGGCGCCGCCGCCGACGCGCCAGACGTGCAGGTCGGTCAGTTCGGTCTGGCCGGCGGCCGGCAACTGGGCGATGACCTCGCGGATTTCCTCGACCACCGGGTGGTCCATCTCGCGGTCGAGCAGCACGCGGCCGGATTGCAGCAGCAGGTTCTTCGCCCACAGCGCGACCAGTACGGCGCCGACCAGGCCCATCGCCGGATCGAGCCAGGCCCAGCCATAGAACCAGCCGCCGAGCAGGGCGACGATGGCGAGCACCGAGGTCGCGGCATCGGTGATGACGTGGATGTAGGCCGCCTTCAGGTTGAGGTCTTCGTGGGCGTGCGCATGCTCGTGGTCGTGGTCGTGATGGTGGTGGGCATGACCATGGTCGTGCCCGTGGCCTTCATGCGAATGGCCAAGAATCAGGGCGCAGGCCAGGTTGACCGCCAGACCGAGCACCGCCACCGCAATCGCTTCCGGGTAGTGGATGGTTTGCGGCGACCACAGGCGTTCGAGCGAGCCGACGACCATCATGCCGGCGACGCCGAGCAAGGCGATGGCGCTGGTGTAGCTGGCCAGGATCTCGATTTTCCAGGTGCCGAAGGCGAAGCTCGGGTCGGCCGCGTACTTGCGCGCCGCGCCGTAGGCGAAGGCGGCGAGGCCGATGGCCAGCGCGTGCGAGCTCATGTGCCAGCCATCGGCGAGCAGGGCCATCGAGTTGTACCACCAACCGGCAACGATCTCGACCAGCATGGTGGCGACGGTGATCCACATGACCAGGCGGGTGCCGCGCTCGGCGGCCGGATTGCCGGCACTGAATTGATGGTTGTGCAGCCAGCGGGAAAGGTCGTGTTTCATTGTTGGCCGTAGCTGGCGAATTTTTGCAGTACGGCCGCCATCTCATCGGCCGACAACAGTACCGGCTGGCCGAGCTGGCAGGCGCGCCAGTATTGCTCGCACAGTTCTTCGAGTTCGACGGCCAGGGCCAGCGCCTCGTCGAGGTCGCGACCGGCGACGAGCAGGCCGTGGTTGGCGAGCAGGCAGGCCTTGCGTTGTTGCATGGCGCTCATTGCTGCGGTGGACAGTTCCGCGGAGCCAAAAATGGCGTAGTCGGCGCAGCGGATGCTGTCGCCGCCGAAGCGGGCGATCATGTAGTGGAAGGCCGGAATATCGCGGCGCAGGCAGGCTAGGCTGACGGCAAACGGCGAATGGGCGTGCAGCACGGCGCCGACTTCCGGCCGGGCGGCGTACAGATCGCGATGGAAGCGCCATTCCGAGGAGGGCTTGCGCCGGCCCTGGTGCGAACCGTCGAGTGCCATCAGCGGGATGTCGTCGGCGACCAGTTGTTCATAGCGCATGCCGGTCGGCGTGATGTAGAAGCCGTCGCCGCTGCGCACGCTGACATTGCCCGAGGTGCCGCGATTGAGGCCGGCCGGACCCATCGCGCAGGCGGTGGCGATCAGTTGCTGGCGGGGCTCAGACACCGGCTTCTTCCGGGTAGAGGCCGAGCAGGCCGTCGCGGCTGGCCGGGCAGACGCCACGTTCGGTGATCAGCGCGGTAATGAGGCGGGCCGGGGTGACGTCGAAGGCCGGATTGACCACGGCCTCCTTGGCTGGCAACTGGTGCAGCGCCGACGGCACGCCGCGCGAGTCGAGGCCATGGACGAGGCGGAATTCGTCGCCGTCGCGTTCCTCGATCGGGATGTGCTGGCCGCCGGGTAGGTCGAAATCGACGGTCGAGCGCGGTGCGGCGACGTAGAAAGGGACGCCGTTATCGGCACAGGCCAGACCCTTGAGGTAAGTGCCCACTTTGTTGGCGGCATCGCCATTGCTGGCGATGCGGTCGGCGCCGACGATCACGGCATCGACCTTGCCTTGCTGGAGGAGGATGCCGGCCGCGTTGTCGGCAATCAGCGTGTGCGGCACGCCGTGCTGGGCCAGTTCCCAGGCGGTGAGCAGGCCCTGGTTGCGCGGCCGGGTTTCCGAGACCCAGACATGGACCGGCAGGCCGGCGTCGTAGGCGGCATAGACCGGGGCGAGCGCGGTGCCGCCATCGACGGTGGCCAGCCAGCCGGCGTTGCAGTGGGTCATGATGTTCAGCGTCGTACCGTGGCGGCGCGTCACCTGGCGGAGCAGGCCCAGGCCGTGCTGGCCGATGGCGGCGTTCTGCGCGACATCCTCCTCGGCAATCGCCGCAGCTTCGGCCCAGGCCGCAGCGCAACGCTGCTCGGCGGGGAGTTCGCTCAACAAGCGGGACATCCGGGTCAGCGCCCAGTGCAGGTTGACGGCAGTCGGCCGGGTTTTCCACAGCAGGTCGACCGCGGCATTCAGCCGGGCGTCGTCGGCCTGCTCGTTCAAGGCGATGGCCAGTCCGTAGGCGGCGGTGGCGCCGATCAGCGGCGCACCACGGACCTGCATGGCGCGAATGGCGTGCGCCGCTTCGTCGAGCGTGCTGACGCGCGCCCAGTGCAGCACGTGCGGCAGGCGGGCCTGGTCGATGATGTCGATACAGCGCTGCGCCGGGTGGGCGCGCAGGCTGCGGGTGGGAATGCCGTCAATGTTCATGTCTGGTGGGGCGAGGAAGCCATCAATGGAAGGGGCGCGGCGGCGCCATGCCCGACATTTTACCGCCCGGCGCAGCCAAGGAAGCACGAACTCGATGATTGGGGCTGCCGCCTGGTACGGGATTTGCACCGCAGGGCCGGGGTAAGACGCCCGCTAGTCAAAAATCAATAATGTCTGCGGCGCTGGCCGCCGGCAGCCAATCAGGAGGCAGCAGCATGTTTTCATTCTTTCGTTCGCCGGCACAGGCAGCGACGCACCAGTCGCTCCCGGCCGCCGTACGCGGCCGTTTCAATGCCGAGCGTTTGCCGGCCGGTGCCGCCCAACTGGGCCTGCCGGCCGGCGCCGGCGGCCTGTTCATCGGCTTCGTGCCGCCTTACGCCAATTTTCAGGGGGTTGCCGAAGGCCTCCAGCGGGTGCTGGGCAGTGGGCCGACCTTTGCTGCGCTTTCGTCCACCGGCGCCCTGTGCAGCGGCGGCGCCTCGACCTATTGCGGCGCCGGGGCGCATGACCGCGAAGGCAGTTTTCTGTGGCTTTCCGATGAAATCGTCGAGCGCAGCGAAGTGTTCACTATCGATTTAAAGGTCGGGCAGGGGACAACCGTCGGCGAGCGGGTGAGCAGAATTGCGCAGGAATTGAACAGTGTTCAACCGTCCTTCCCGATCAGTGCACAGGACTGCTTCGCGCTGGTCTTCTGTGATGGGTTGTCGGCCTCGGAAGGTTTCCTGATGCGCGCCTGGTACGAGAGCCAGCGCTTTCCCTGTCTGGCGGTCGGCGGCTCGGCCGGCGGCAAGCTTGATTTTTCGGCGACCTACATGCACGACGGCCAACGCGTGCTGAGCGGGCGGGCGATGCTGGTCTTCTGCAAGGTGCGCAAGGGCATTCGCTTTTCACCGTTCAAGACCCAGAATTTCGTGCCGGCCGGCAAGAGCTGGCTGGTCGCCGAGGCCGACCCGGTGGCCCGTACCGTGAGCAGCGTGTTCACGGCGGACGGCCGGACGCAAAGGTTCATGCCGGCGCTGGCGGCGCATTTCCGTTGCACCGAAGGCGAGGTCGAGAAACACCTGGCCGGCCACACCTTCGCCGTTTCGGTCAATGACGAGATGTTCATCCGCTCGGTCGCCGCGCTCGGTGCCGACAAGACCAGCTTCTTCTGCGATATCGAGTTCGGCGACTGCCTGCATCTGCTCAAAGTGACCGACTTCATCGCCACCACGCAGCGCGACTGGCAGCAATTCCTGGTCGGCAAGGGGGCGCCACTGGCGATGCTGCTCAACGACTGCGTGCTGCGCCGGCTGGGCAATCCGGAACTGCTCGGGCGGGCCGATTTCTTCGCCGAAACGCCGGCCGCCGGCTTTTCGACCTTTGGCGAAATTCTCGGCATCCCGATCAACCAGACGCTGTCGGCGCTGGTCTTCTTTCGCGAAAGCGATGGCTACGGCGATCCCTTCATGAGCGCCTTCCCGGTGCACTACGCCGGTTTTGCGACCCATTACGCGCAACGCGCGCTGCAACGCTGGGTCACGCTGAACGGCATGCAGCGCGGCATGGTCGAGCAGGTGCTGGTCTATGAGCGCACCGTGCAGCCGGTGGTCGATACGCTGCCCTCGCTTGCCGCCGGCTTCCGCCAGCAGGCCGAGACGCTGAGCCGGGCGCTGGCGCTGATGGCCGATGTCGGTGCCGCGGCGAAAGATTCGCAGCATTCGCAGGCCAGCCTGGGCAGCGGGCTCGACGATCTGGAACGGCTGTCGAAGGCGATCGGCTCGATTACCGGCGGCATCAGCGCCATTGCCGACCAGACCAACCTGCTCGCCCTCAATGCGGCGATCGAGGCGGCGCGGGCCGGCGAGGCCGGGCGTGGCTTCGCGGTGGTCGCCGACGAAGTGCGCAAGCTGGCGCAGTCGGCCAAGCATCAGGCCGACGCAACGGCGTCGAGCATTCAGGAAGCGGTGCGCACGATCAGCGGCATCCGCCAGATCGCCCATGCCACGCTGGCTTCGATCGACGGCCTGATCGCCAAGAGCGAGCAGGCTGCCGGTCAGATCGAGCAGATGACCAGCGATGCGGCGCGCGAGCATCGCCAGGTGACGAACAGCCTGAGCAATGTCGATGAACTGAGCCGCGGCATGGCAACGCTGAACGAACTGCTCGGCCGGCTGGAGCATTTGCAGGGGATGGCGGCCAAGCTCTGAGCGGGGTTTCGCGGGGGCTTGTCCGGCGGCCGGCGATGCCGCAAGATTTGCCTCTTTTGACAGGTCGACCGCCGCCATGGACAGCTCAATCCGCATCGCTTCCCGTTTTCCCGAGATGGGGACGACCATCTTCACCGTCATGTCGCGGCTGGCCGCCGAGTGCGGTGCGGTGAACCTGTCGCAGGGCTTCCCCGATTTTCAGGCCGAGCCGGTGCTGTTCGAAGCCATGCACCGCCAGATGCTGGCCGGGCGCAACCAGTACGCGCCGATGGCCGGTCTGCCGGAACTGCGCCAGGCCATCGTCGACAAGGTGGCGGCGCTCTACGGTCCGCGTTTCGATGTCGAGTCCGAAGTGACGGTGACGGCCGGCGCGACGCAGGCCATCTTCACGGCGATTGCCGCCTTCGTCCGGCCGGGCGACGAAGTCATCGTCTTCGAGCCGGTCTATGACTCCTATGTGCCGGCCATCGAGACGGTTGGTGGCAAGGCGGTACATGCCCAGTTGCAGTTCCCCGACTACGCACCGGACTGGGCGCGGGTCAAGGCGCTGATTTCGCCGCAGACGCGGATGATCATCGTCAATTCGCCGCACAACCCGACCGGCAGCCTGCTGAGCGCGGCCGATCTCGACCAGCTGGCCGAACTGGTCCGTGGCACCGATATCGTGATTCTGTCCGACGAGGTCTACGAGCACATCCTGTTCGATGGCGAACAGCACGCCAGCCTGTGCGGCCACCCCGAACTGGCGCAGCGCAGCATCGTCGTTTCCAGCTTCGGCAAGACCTACCACATCACCGGCTGGAAGATCGGTTACGTCGTCGGCCCGGCGGCGCTGATGGCCGAGTTCCGCAAGGTGCACCAGTTCAACGTCTTCACGGTGCATGCACCGTCGCAACTGGCGCTGGCCGAATACATGCAGGATGCTTCGCGCCATCTCGGCCTGGCCGCCTTCTATCAGGAAAAGCGTGACTTCTTCCGTCGCCTGCTGGCCGACACGCCGTTCGAACTGCTGCCCTGTCGCGGCACCTATTTCCAGCTGGCCAGCTATGCCGGGCTGTCCGACCTGCCGGATCGCCAGTTCGCCGAATGGATGACGCGCGAAGTCGGCGTCGCGGTGATCCCGGTCTCGGTGTTCTATGCCGATGGGCGCGACGACCGCGTCGTCCGTTTCTGCTTCGCCAAGCAGGAGGCGACCTTGCGCGCCGCCGCCGAGCGCTTGTGTAAAGCTTTTGTGAAGCCGCGATAAAAAATGAATGCCAGCTTGACGCTGGCGTATGCCGGCGCGAATAATTCCCCCACTTAATAACAGTCAACAGAGGAACCATCATGAGCATGCTGCAGGAATTCAAGGAATTTGCCGTCAAGGGCAACGCAATGGATCTGGCGGTCGGCGTCATCATCGGCGGCGCCTTCGGCAAGATCGTCGATTCCATCGTCGGCGACCTGATCATGCCGCTGGTCAGCCGCATCGTCGGCAAGCTCGATTTCTCCAACCTCTTCGTCATCCTCGGCGACAACCCGGGCAACCTGACGGCGCTGGCCGAACTGAAGAAGGCCGGCATCCCGGTCTTCGCCTACGGCTCCTTCCTGACCATCCTGGTCAATTTCGTCATTCTCGCCTTCATCATCTTCATGATCATCAAGCAGATGAACCGCCTGCGCACGCCGGCCCCGGCCGCCGCCCCGGAAGTCCCGCCGACGCCGGAAGACATCACGCTGCTGCGCGAGATCCGCGATTCGCTGAAGAAGTAAGTTTTCTGCCAACCACCCACAAAGCCGCTGTTCAGCGGCTTTTTTTACGCTCGGTACGCTATCGGCAGTGGTTGAGCCAGGCCACAAAAAATCACCAACAAAAGCCAATGCCCGAGGCTCCTTGGGGGCTCTTTGGATTCGTGGCCGAGTTCGCAAGAAGCTTGCTACCCGACTCGATCGATCCTGGCCGGTTCAGTGACCGTAGTTCGGCCCGAGTTCGGCGCGCAGCCATTGCCGAAAAGCAAGAACCACGGGTTGTGCGGCTACCGCTTTCGACATGACCAGGAAATAGGCATAGGCCGAAGGCATGCTGATCGGAAAGGGGGTGACGAGACGGCCGGCGGCCACATCGCTTTCGATCTGCTGCTTCAGGGCCAGCGCGACGCCCTGGCCTTCGAGGACGGCCTCCAGCGCCAGGATGGAGTTGGAAAAGCGCGGGCCACGCTCGCTGTCGATGCCGGTAACGCCCGCCAGCCTCAGCCATTCGCCCCAGTTGGGGCGCTTGTCGATGGCGGGGACCGATTCGTCGTGAATCAATACGTGGCGAGCCAGATCCTGCGGTGCGTGCAGCGGCGGCTCGCCATCGATCAGGCGTGGGCTGCAAACCAGCACGTAGTCGGGGATCAACATCATTTCGACCTGATAGCCGGGGTACAGTCCGCTGCCGTAACGGATTTCGACCTCGCTGGTCTCGCTGCGCGGGTCGATCAACGACTTCGGCGGGTTGGGCTGGCTCGACGGACCATCGATGTTGTCGGGATTGCTGGATATCCTGATCGCCACTTCCGGGTGGGCGGCGGCAAAGCGGGCCAGACGCGGCACCAGCCAGCGCGTCGCAAACGCGGGCGGCGCGACGACGTTCAGCGCCTGGGCCCGTTTGTGCCGGGTTGCCTCGACGCCAGCTGCGAACGAGTCCAGACCGTCGCGGATTTTTGGGTACATCGCCAAGCCGTCTTCCGACAGGCGCAGCACGTTCGGGCGACGCACGAACAACGGCAGACCAAGATAGGTTTCCAGGGCCTTGATCTGCTGGCTGACGGCGGCCGGCGTGACATGCAGTTCCTCTGCTGCCATCTTGAAACTGAGATGGCGGGCCGCGGCCTCGAAGGTGCGAAAGGTGGAAAGCGGAGGAAGACGATAGCCCACGATGAACTCCCGCCGTATTGGCTGCCAGTTAAGTATTTCTAATGTCGGACATAACAAACCATTGTTTGCTGCACTGCAGCATCATCACTATATTGACTCCAGCAGTTCAAATCAATAGGCCATAAAAGGAGTCCAGCAATGTCTCTCAAATCCTTTCTCTCCCGTGTTACCAGGGTTCATAACGGCAAGTCTGCTGAAACCGTTAGCTACGATGCCATCTTCAAGGGCGAGTCGATTGTTCCGGCAGCGAATGCCGGTGATTCGGGCAATTACCTGCCTGGTCTTCGCCACCTGGAAAACGATGTCGATGTCTATTTCAAGGAGGTTTTCGTCGGCCCGGTGTTCTGAACCGAAGTTCTGATTGCCGGGGTTCTCGACATGAATGTTCCCAAGTTGCTGCCCTGGATTGCCCGCAAGGCCGGTATCGACGACGAGCTGGCCCGATCTTTGTGGCAAGCCGCAGCGGGTGAGTCGGAGCGCATGTACGGTGGTCGTGACAGTGCCGCTTTCTGCGCGACTGCCATGAACCGCTTTATCGAATTGATCAAGAACGAAGCGCCGCACCTGGCAGCATAGCGCTGCTCTATGCGGCACCTCATGCTGCCGGTAGAAATCGCCAGCTCGCCGGTCGGCTGGCTCAGCCGGGGAAAACTGCCTCCCACAGGCGGTTGACCGCAGCAATGTGCTGTTCGACGCCTTCCCGCGGGATCGGCGCCTTGGGCGTTGCGCTCAGGCGCTTGGCGTGTTGCAGGCGGCGGTATTCGCGGTAGGCGTTGCCGGCGGCGGCCGCCTGTTGCGGGTCGATCAGCCCGAGTTCGCCGGCCATGCGGAGCAGGGCGATGTTGCCGAGGTTGCCGGTCAGGCTGGGGTGCTGGTGGGCGTAGCCGAGGACTAGGTACTGGACGATGAACTCGACGTCGACGATGCCGCCCTGGTCGTGCTTGAGAGCGAACTCGGTGGCGCTGTTCAGGGCATGCGCGTCGTACATCTTCTGGCGCATGGCGACGACTTCGGCCTTCAGCTTGGCGAGATCGCGCGGCTGGCAGAGGATTTCGCAGCGGATCGCTTCGAAGCGGGCGCCGACCGCCGGATCGCCGGCGCAGAAGCGGGCCCGGGTCAGCGCCTGGTGTTCCCAGACCCAGGCATTCTTCAGTTCGTAGTCGCGGAAGGCGTCGACCGAAACGGCGAGCAGGCCGGCGTCGCCGTTCGGGCGCAGGCGGAGGTCGGTTTCGAACAGCATGCCGGCCGAAGTCTGGCTCGACAGCCAGGTGTTCAGGCGCTGACCGAGGCGGGTGTAGTTTTCCGCGGCATCCTGATCGTCATCGTCGTAGAGGTAAACGAGGTCGAGGTCGGAGGCGTAGCCGAGTTCCTTGCCGCCCATCTTGCCGTAGCCGATGACGGCGAATTTCGGTATTGGGCAATGCCGGTTCTTGATCTTGCTCCAGGCCAGCGGCAGCGTTTCCTGAACGATGATGTCGGCCAGTTCGGTCAGGTGGTCGGAGAGGTGTTCGATGGTCTGCAGGCCGGCGATGTCCTGGGCGAGCAGGCGGAAAACCTGGGCGTGGTGCGTTTCGCGCAGGATGTCCATCTCGCGCTCGGTGTCGCCGGCGTGGTCGGTCAGATTGCGCCGCAGGCTGTCGCGGAAGCCGGCCCAGTCGGTGGCGCTGTCGTAGAGTCGGGGGTCGAGCAGTTCGTCGAGCAGCAGCGGGTGGCGGTTCAGGTATTCGGTCGCCCAGTTCGAGGCGCAGACCATGTCGGCGACGCGGCGCAGCGCCATCGGGTACTGCTGCAGCAGGGCCAGGTAGGAACCGCGGCGGGCGATGCCTTCGAGGAACTGCAGGCCGCGGACCAGCGTCGTGTCCGGGTCGTGGGTGGCGCCAGCCGCTTCGATCAGGCGCGGGCCGACCGCGTCGAGGCGGGCCCGGTTGGTTGCCGGCAATTGCTGGTAGCGGCTGGAGGCGCGCAGGTCGGCGAGACGGGCGATGGCGTCCTTCGGGTGGCGGAAGCCGAGATTGCCGAGGCCTTCGATGGCGGTATCTTCGTCGAGCTGGCTGAGCCAGAGGCCGGTCAGCGGGTGTTCGCCGGCTTCGGGGTCGGAGAAGACTTCGCCGAAGTGGCGGCTGACTTTTTCGCGGTGGCCGTTGAGGACGGCGAGCATCGCCGCCCAGTCCGGGAAATCCATGCTCTGCGCGATTTTTGCCTGTTCTGAGGCGTCGACCGGCAGCATGTGGGTCTGCTTGTCCTCGACGTACTGCAGCCGGTGTTCGAGGCGGCGCAGGAAGACGTAGGCTTCGCGCAGCTCCTGTTCGGTTTCGGCCGGGATCAGCTTGCGTTCGACGAGCAGCTTGAGCACCGACAGCGTCGGCCGGATCTGTAGTGCCGGGTCGCGGCCGCCGCGAATCAGCTGGAAGACCTGGGCGATGAATTCGACTTCGCGGATACCGCCCGGGCCGAGCTTGACGTGGTCGGCCATGTCCTTGCGCGCCACTTCGCGGCGGATCTGGGCGTGCAGGTCGCGCATGGCGTTGATGGCACCAAAATCGAGATACTTGCGGAAGACGAAGGGCCGGGAGATCCGGCGCAGCGCCGTCATCCAGTCGCCGAGCGCGGCGCCGTCGGCATTCGGGCCGGCATTCATGACGCGCGACTTGATCCAGGCGTAGCGTTCCCACTCGCGGCCCTGGGTGATGAAATAGTTTTCCAGCGAATCGAGCGAGCAGACCAGTGGCCCGGAGTCGCCGTTCGGGCGCAGCCGCATGTCGACGCGGAAGACCTGGCCGTCGGCGGTCAGGTCGCCCAAGGCGCCGATCACCCGCTTGCCGAGACGGGTGAAAAAATCGTAGTTCTCGATGCTCTTCTTGCCGTCGGTGTCGCCTTCTTCCGGGTAAACGAAGATGTAGTCGACATCGGAGGAGACGTTCAGCTCGCGGCCGCCCAGTTTGCCCATGCCGATGATCAGCAGGCGCTGCGGCTGGCCGGCCTTGTCGAGCGGCTCGCCATAGGTCGCGGCGAGCTGGCGGTGATAATAGTCGAGCGCGAAATTGGTCGTCACGTCGGCCAGCATGGTCATGCTTTCGACGACCTCGGCGAGCGGTGCCAGACCGCACAGGTCGCGCAGCGCAATATGCGCCATCGCCCGGTGACGCAGGCGGCGCAGTGCCGAGCGGACTGCTTCGTCGTCGGTGAACTCCTGGTGCAACGGTGTCAGCAGCAGGTCTTCGCTGAGCGGCTGCAGCCAGGTCGCGGCCAGTTCCGGGATCAGCGCCGGGCGCGCCTGCAGCAGGTTGGCCAGGTAGCGGCTGTGGCCGAGCGCGGTCTGCCAGCGGGGGTCGAGAGTGTTGTCCATGATTGCTCAATCGGCAGCTTTGCCGAAAAGGATAGAATGCCGGTTTTGGCGAGCATTTGATTGTAGTGACCTATCACCCCTTCTGGCAAAACGGTTTGACGCGTGAATAGCCCGGTCTCCCGGCAGGAAATCCGTTCGGCTGTCTATTACCGCTTGCACTGGCTGTGGCCGATCCTGGCCCGGCCGGCCGTCCAGCGCGGCCTGCGCCTGCTCGGCTGGGGGATGTTCGCCACCTGGCTGCTCTTCGCCATGCTGGTGCTGGTCCTGCGTTACGCGGTGCTGCCCAAGGTCGGCGACTACCAGGCCGAGATCGAGCAGGCCGCCTCGCGCGCCGTCGGTCAACCGGTCAAGATCGGCAACATCGAGGCCCGCTGGCAGGGGCTGAATCCCGATCTGGTCCTTGATAATGTGCAGGTCTTCGATCGTCAGGGACAACCGGCCTTTTCGCTGCAGCGGGTGGAGAGCGTGCTCTCCTGGCAGACCCTGTGGCGCCTGCGTCCGATGCTGTCGCTGCTTGCCTTCGATGGCACGGTGCTGCACGTGCGGCGCGAAGCCAGCGGCAAGATCACCGTCGCCGGCATGGATACCGAGGGCGAGAGCGACCCCGCCTTCGCCGAATGGGTGCTGGCGCAAAGCCATATCCGCATCCGCGATGCGACCATCGTCTGGGAAGACCGCCTTCGCCAGGCGCCGCCGCTGGTCCTCGAAGACCTCCAGTTCGGCCTCGACAACAGCGGCCGCCGGCATCGTTTCGGCCTGTCGGCGGTGCCGCCGGCCGAACTGGCGGCGCGCATCGACATCCGTGGCGAAGTGAAGGGCGATATCGGCGAGGCGCTCGAGCATCTCTCCGGCAAGATTTTTGTCGAACTGGACTACGCCGACCTCGCCGGCTGGCGTAGCTGGGTCGATTACCCGCTGCAGTTGCCGCAGGGCCGCGGCGCCTTGCGCCTGTGGGGCGACTTCGAGGAGGGTGGTGGCAAGCTGACGGCCGACGTCGCGCTGGAAGAGGTCCGCCTGCGTCTGGGCCGCAAGCTGCCCGAACTCGCTCTGGCCAGCATGCGCGGCCGGCTGGAAGGGCGCTACAAACCGAATGAATGGGCCGTGATCGGCCGCAAGGTGGAATTGCTGAGCGAAGACGGGACGCGCGTCGCACCGACCGATTTCCAGGCCGACTGGCGGCAGAATCCGCAGAGCGGTGCGATCAGCGGCAGCGCCAGCGCCAGCTTCCTCGATCTCGGCATTCTCGCCCGGCTGGCCGCTTACATGCCGCTCGATGCGCGCAGCCGCGAACTGTTGCAGACGCACCAGCCGCAGGGTCGGATCAGCGAATTGCGGGCCAGTTGGGGGCTGGAGGGCGACGCCTTGAAGCGTTACGCCCTGAAAGCCTCGTTCGCCGAACTGGGGATCGAGGCCGGCGGTTACTTTCCTGGCGCCAACGGCCTGTCCGGCCTGATCGACCTCAGTGAAAAGGGCGGCGACCTGATCCTCGACTCAGCCACTTCCAGCCTGTCGCTGCCGGCCGTTTTTCCCGAGCCGGAGATTGCGCTCGATACGCTGAAGGCGCGGGCGAGCTGGAAAAATTCGCCGACGGCGACCGACGTCAAGCTGGACAAGCTCGAATTCGCCGGCCCGGAGGCGGCTGGCTCGGCGCGCGGCACCTATCGTTACACTGGCGAGGGGCCGGGTGAAATCGACCTCACGGCGGCGGTCGACCGCGCCGATGGCCGAGCTGTCTGGCGTTACATGCCGCACGCGGTCAATGCCGATGCCCGTGCCTGGCTGCGTCGCGGCATCGTCGCCGGCCGCGGCTACGACGGCCGCCTGACGCTGAAGGGCAATTTGCGCGACTTCCCGTTCCGCGACGGCAAGGGTGGTCTGTTCATCGTCACCGCCAAGGCGGCCGACGCCAAGGTCGACTACGCGCCGGGCTGGCCGACCATCGAGCACATCGACGCCGACATGAGTTTCGGCATCGGCATGAAGATCCAGGCGAGCCAGGGGAGCATCCTCGGCGCCAAGCTGTCGGACGTGACGGTTGAAATTCCCGATTTCGAATCGCACGAGGAAATGCTGCTCGTGCGCGGCGAGGCACAGGGGCCGACCAGCGAGTTCTTCCGCTTCATCGACCAGAGCCCGGTCGCCAACAAGATCGACCGCTTTACCGAGGGCATGAAGGCGGTCGGCAATGGCCGGCTCGATCTCGAACTCGACATTCCCTTGCGCCATGCGCTCGATACCAAAATGCGCGGCGATTACCATTTTCTCGGCAACCAGTTGCAGCCGCTGGCCGGTCTGCCGCCGCTGACCCAGGTCAATGGCCGCCTGCGGCTGACCGAAAACACCGTCGCCGCCCAGGACATCACCGGCAAGGTCTTCGGCGGCCCGCTCAAGGTGCTGGTCAAGAGCAACGGCGACAAGGTCGGCGTGCTGGCCAGCGGCACGGCCAATGTCGGTGAGGTGAGCGCGCACTTCGGCTGGCCGCTGATCAACCACCTGTCCGGTCGCGCCGACTGGAAGGCCGATATCGCCATTCGCAAGCGCAATGCCGATGTCGTCATCGAGTCCGACCTGCTCGGCGTCAGTTCGCCCTTGCCGGAGCCCTTGAACAAGAGCGCGACGATGGCCTTGCCGCTGCGTATCGAACGGACGGCGCCGGACCCGACGCGCGAACAGTACCGGATCACGCTCGGTCGGGTGGCGCAGGGGCTGGTCGTCCGCCGCGGCGAGTCGTGGGAACGCGGCGTTCTGGCCGTTGGCGAAGCCGAGCCGCGCCTGCCCGAGAAGGGGCTGGCGGTGCGGGTGGTGACGCCACGGATCGATGCCGATGCCTGGCGCAACTTCCTGCCGGACGGTGCGGCGGGCGAGGCCGGTAGCAACGCTAACGGCGCCGCGAATGGCGGCTTGGCGCTCAGTCTGGTCAGCCTTAAGACGCCGCAGTTGCGCCTCTTCGGCCGCGACTACAACCAGGTCGAAAGCAGCCTGCGGCCGCGTGATGGCGGCTGGCAGATCGGCCTCAATACGCGCGAGGCGGTCGGCGATATTTTCTGGCGCAGCGCCGGCGAAGGCTGGGTCGAGGGCTATTTCAAGCGCCTGGTCATCCGGCCGGCGAGCGAGATGGGTGACGGCAATGCGACGCTGATCAATTCCTTGCCCGGGATGAGTCTGCAGGTCGAGGATTTCCAGATCGGCGAGAAGGCCCTGGGCCGGCTGGACTTGAAGGCGCGCAACGACAAAGGCGCCTGGTACCTCGATTCGCTCAGTTTGCAGAATCCGGACGGCGGTCTGAAGGGCAAGGCGATCTGGGCCAATGTCGGGCGCCATCAGACGCGGCTCGATTTCGAACTGGTCGCCAAGGATGCTGGCAAGCTGCTCGACCGCCTCGGCTTTGCCGATGCCGTCCGGCGCGGCACGGCGACGCTGGGCGGCGAACTGCAATGGGCCGGGCCGCTGACCTCGATTCACTATCCCTCGCTGACCGGCCAGATGTCGGTCAATGCCGAAAAGGGGCAGTTCAACAAGCTGGAGCCGGGGGTCGGCAAACTGCTCGGCCTGATTTCCCTGCAATCGCTGCCGCGCCGCCTGACCCTCGATTTTCGCGATATTTTCAGCGATGGCCTGGCTTTCGACAGCATCGAAGGCAAGCTGGCGATCCGCAAGGGCATCATGCGGACCACCGAGCCGTTGCGCATTTACGGGCCGGCGGCACAGATCGAAATGCAGGGCGAAACCGATTTGCAGCGCGAAACGCAGGACCTGCAAGTCGTCGTCCGCCCGGAAATCGGCGGCCTGGCCGCAGTCGGTACTGCCGCCCTGATCAATCCGGTGGTCGGCGCGGCGGCGCTGGTCGCCAACACCGTGCTGCAGAAACCGCTCAATCGCCTGTTCAGCTATCGTTATCATGTCACCGGCAGCTGGAGCGACCCGCAGGTCGACAAGGCTGGCGAAACCCGGCTGGACGTGCCGGCCGGGGCGGCGCCGAAGCCGGAAGAGGAGAACAAGCAGTGAGCCAACAGAATTGCCGTATCGCCGCCTTGCAGATGGTTTCCGGGCCGCGCGTCGCCGACAACCTGGCGCTGGCCGGCCGGCTGGTCGACGAGGCGGTGGCGCAGGGCGCCCAACTGGTCGCGCTGCCCGAATATTTTCCGATCATCGGCGCGGCCGATGCCGACCGGGTCCGGGCGCGCGAGGATTTCGGCCACGGCCCGATCCAGGACTGGCTGGCGGCAACGGCGCAAAAGCACGGCATCTGGGTTTTTGCCGGTTCCATCCCGTTGACCGCAAGCCTGCCCGACAAGATGCGGAATTCCAGCCTGGCCTACAACCCGGCCGGCGAATGCGTCGCCCGTTACGACAAGATGCACCTGTTCGGCTTCAGCAAGGGCGAGGAGTCCTACGACGAGGCCGCCTTCATCGAGGCCGGCAGCCAGCCGGTCGCCGTCGATACGCCGTTCGGCCGCATCGCGCTGTCGATCTGCTACGACCTGCGTTTCCCGGAACTTTACCGGGCGCAGGGGGCGGTCGACCTGATCCTGATGCCGGCCGCCTTCACCGACACCACCGGCCGCGCGCACTGGGAAATCCTGCTCCGTGCCCGCGCCATCGAGAACCAATGCTACCTGCTGGCAGTCGGACAGGGGGGACGCCATGAAAACGGCCGCCTGACGCACGGCAACAGCATGATCGTCGACCCCTGGGGCGAAATTCTCGACCGCAAACAGAAAGGGCCGGGCGTCGTCATTGCCGACCTCGACCACGCCCGCATTGCCGAAATCCGCGAGAGCCTGCCGGCTCTCGCCCACCGTATTCTCTGACGGAGTTTCAATGAATCCTAACAGCGCCCTGGCCCAAGCCGAATCCCTGTTGCTCGCGCCCTTCTCGCTGACCGAAGGCGATCTGTCGCGCACCTTCGGCCAGATCCTGACGCATCAGGTCGATTACGCCGATCTCTATTTCCAGTATTCCCGTTCCGAGGCCTGGAGCCTCGACGAAGGCATCGTCAAGTCGGGTAGCTTCAACATCGATCAGGGCGTCGGTGTGCGCGCCATCTCCGGCGAAAAGACGGCCTTTGCCTACTCCGACGACATCAGTTCGCATGCCCTCGGCGATGCCGCCAATGCCGTGCGCGCGATTGCCGCGGCCGGCCAGAGCGGCAAGCTGCCAGCGCTGAAGCACGGCGCCGCAGCGCGCAACCTGTACGTGCCGCACGACCCGATCGCCTCGCTGCCGGCCGAGGCCAAGGTCAAGCTGCTCGAACGCCTGGAGAATTTCGCCCGTGCCCTCGATCCGCGAGTGCTGCAGGTCATGGCCTCGCTGGCCGGTGAGTACGAAGTGATCCTCGTTGCCGGCTCCGATGGACGGCTGGCTGCCGACATCCGGCCGCTGGTCCGCTGTTCGATCTCGGTCATCGTCGAGGAAAACGGCAAGCGCGAGCAGGGCAGCGCCGGCGGTGGCGGACGTTTCGATTTCGGCTATTTCGACGACGAAATCCTCCAGCGCTACGCCAAGGAAGCCGTCCATCAGGCAGTCACCAACCTGCACGCCGAGCCGGCCCCGGCCGGCCAGATGACCGTCGTGCTCGGTGCCGGCTGGCCCGGCATCCTGCTCCACGAAGCGGTCGGCCACGGCCTCGAAGGCGACTTCAACCGCAAGGGCAGTTCCGCCTTCAGCGGCCGCCTCGGCCAGCGCGTCGCGGCCGAAGGCGTCACCGTGATCGACGACGGCACGATCGCCGACCGTCGCGGTTCGCTCAACATCGACGACGAAGGCAACACCACCCAGCGCACCGTGCTGATCGAGGACGGTATTCTCAAGGGCTACATGCAGGACAGCCTGAATGCCCGCCTGATGGGCGTCGCTCCGACCGGCAACGGCCGCCGCGAATCCTTCGCCCACCTGCCCCTGCCGCGCATGACCAACACCATGATGCTGGCCGGCAAGCACGATCCGCAGGAGATCATCCAGTCGGTCAAGAAAGGCATCTACGCTGCCAATTTCGGTGGCGGCCAGGTCGATATCACCAGCGGCAAGTTCGTTTTCTCGATGAGCGAGGCCTACCTGATCGAGGACGGCAAGGTGACGCGGCCGATCAAGGGAGCGACGCTGATCGGCAACGGACCGGACGCGCTGACCCGGGTTTCGATGATCGGTAACGACCTCCAGCTCGACCCCGGTGTCGGCACCTGCGGCAAGGACGGGCAGAGCGTGCCGGTCGGCGTTGGCCAGCCAACGCTGCGTATTGATGGACTGACGGTGGGCGGAACGGCATAATTCCATATTCTTGTCATGGGATTGCCGATGAAAACACTCCTTGCTCTCGCCGCCTGGCTGCTCTGCGGCGCCGCTCTGGCCCAGCCGGCCGCCCAGGATCGTCTGAAGGCCATCCAGGCCGACCCGGCGGCACTCAAGGCCGCCGTCGAAGCCGGTAAAAAAGCTTCCTTCTTCTGTGCCAATTGCCACGGTGAAGACGGTGTCAGCAAGTCGCCGGAAATTCCCAACCTGGCTGGCCAGAACCCGGCCTACCTGCTCGAACAGGTGCGCAAGTTCGGTAGCGGCGAGCGCAAGGACCCGTTCATGCAGGGCCTGATCAAGGTTCTGAAGGACGAGGAGCGGGTACAGATCGCGCTGTTCTATGCCAGCACCACGGTGCTGCCGTCGCGCAGCGATGCGGCGCAGGCGGCGCAGGGCAAGGTGCTGTTCGGCAAGCTGTGCTCCCGCTGTCATGGCGAACAGGCGCATGGCAACGAGACCTTTCCCCGGCTGGCCGGCCAGAAGCAGCCCTACCTGCGGACCTCGATCATGCGCTATCGCGACGGCACCGGCGAACGCAACAACCAGCTGATGTCGATTGCCACGGCGAGCTTGAAAAACGAGGACATCACGGCGCTGACCAATTATCTGGGCCAGTTGCCTTAATCTTTTGTCATTGTTGTGACAATGTTGATGGACATCATGGATAGCCGCTAGGGCGGCCGCTACATTGTTAGGCCTTGAAAACGCCTGACATTGCGGAGATGCCATGAAGTCCTTGTGCAAATTTGTGTTGGCGGCCTGTATTTTTGCCGCCGGCGGCGAAGCACTGGCCCAGATCGGCGATCTCCATTCGGCAATCAACAAGGCGGGCCGCGAGCGCATGCTGTCGCAGCGCATGGCCAAGGCCTATTTCCAGATCGGCCAGCAGATCGAAGTCGAGCGCTCGAGCAAGCTGCTCGACGCCTCGATCGCCCAGTTCGACCGCCAGCTGGTCGAATTGAAGAACTACGCACCGACCGCGGAAATCAAGGACACCTACCTGAAGCTGGAAAAAGTCTGGCTGGCCTACAAGGACGTCCTGCTCGGCACGACGCCGTCGGTGGCGAACGGTCGCAAGGTGCTGGAAATTTCCGAACAGGTACTGGCCCTGGCGCACCAGGGCACTGTCCAACTGGAAAAGCTGTCGGCCAGCCAGTCCGGGCGGCTGGTCAATGTTTCCGGCCGGCAGCGCATGCTGTCGCAACGCATGGCCAAGTTCTATCAGGCGATGGCCTGGGGCATCGGCGACATGAACAGCGCCGCCGAACTGGACAAGGCGCGCAAGGAGTTTGCCGCGGCCCAGCAGGAACTCTCGGCGGCCCCGGTCAATACGCAGCAGATCAAGGATGCGCTGGAACTGGTCCGCCAGCAGTGGTTCTTCTTTGAAAATGCGCTGAACCAGAAATCGGCCGGCGACAAGCGGGCGCAGACTGCGGTGGCGACGACCAGCGAACGTATCCTCGACGAAATGGAAAGCACGGTCGGGCTGTACGAAAAGCTCGGCCGCTGAGGCGCCGCACCGGGGCGGGCTCGAAATCCGGGCCGCGCATCCGGTAGAATGCTGGGTTTTCAGCATTTTCTGATTGGGGCTGGCCATGACGCCGCAGAACAAACCGAATACCGACGACGTTCGCATCAAGGAAATCAAGGAACTGGTCCCGCCAGCGCACGTCTTCCGCGAATATCCGGTATCGAACCGTGCGGCGCAGACGACCTACACCGCCCGCCAAGCCATCCATCGCATCCTGCACGGCGCCGACGACCGTCTGCTGGTCGTCATCGGCCCCTGCTCGATCCACGACTACGACGTGGCGATGGACTACGCCAAGAAACTGGCCCGCGAAGCCGAGAAGTATGCCGACGACCTAGTCGTCGTCATGCGCGTCTATTTCGAAAAACCGCGCACCACGGTCGGCTGGAAAGGCCTGATCAACGATCCGCGCCTCGACAACACCTTCCGCATCAACGAAGGCCTGCGCCTGGCCCGTCGCATCCTGCTCGAAATCAACGAGATGGACCTGCCCTGCGCCACCGAATTCCTCGACACCATCACCCCGCAATACACCGCCGACCTGATCGCCTGGGGCGCCATCGGCGCCCGCACCACCGAGTCGCAGGTGCACCGCGAACTGGCCTCCGGCCTGTCCTGCCCGGTCGGCTTCAAGAACGGCACCGACGGCAACATGCGGATCGCGGTGGACGCCATCCGCGCCGCCAATTCGCCGCACCACTTCCTGTCGGTGACCAAGTCCGGCCACACCGCCATCGTATCGACGGTCGGCAACGAGGACTGCCACGTCATCCTGCGCGGCGGCAAGGAACCGAACTACGACCCAGCCAGCGTCGATGCCGCCGGCCAGGAAATCGCCAAGGCCGGCCTCGCCGCCCGCCTGATGGTCGATTTCTCGCACGGCAACAGCCGCAAGCAATACAAGCTGCAGATGGAAGTCAGCGACAGCGTCGCCGCCCAGATGGCGGCCGGTGAAGAGCGCATCGTCGGCGTCATGGTCGAATCCCACCTCGTCGAAGGCCGCCAGGACCTGTCGCCGGACAAGGACCTGACCTACGGCCAGAGCGTCACCGACGCCTGCATCGGCTGGGACGACAGCCTGAAAGTGCTCGACCAGCTGGCCGCCGCCGTCCGCGCCCGGCGGGTGGCGGAAGCCGCGGACTGAGCGCCGGTTTTCCTTGCCGCAGTAAAAAAGGCCCGACATTGTCGGGCCTTTGTTTTTGCCTTTTCTGCACAGTCGACCGGCCGATTCCGGATCTGGAATGCCAGATTTGATCGTTTGGAGTACGGCAACGGGCAAGATGATTTGGGCTATTCGCCCATTTCATGCAATTTGGAAATTCAATGACCAAGTTGTGCCCAAAGCGGAAGTTCGATATTTGGAAAAGCAGACCTTCACGAATTTCCGGTAATTTTTCTCCATTCGGAGAGGCGAATCAGATGCTCTTCCAGTGACATTGTGTGATGCGAAATCTCTCCACAAGTCAGGCTTACTATCGTGGAAATGCTGATCGTTGAAACGGTTTTTCCGTTGTCAGAGTCGGAGCGGCAATCACGAAGATGATAGAAAGTAACCTTCGAAACTTCCTCGGCAAATTGCTCCCTTAGCGCAAGCATCTTTGGGCGAAGAACTCCGAGCACGGAATTGCCGTACCGGACGGCTTCCTCACTCGTTGGTATCTTGCCCTTGTGAATGACTTCATTCCTGAAACTAACCTGAGGATTGGATAGCAGCTCCGGAGACTCACCGAAATTCGAAGCCCACAAGAATACAAATGCACCTAACTGCCGTTCGGATTGGTTTGCCACTTTTTTCCAGCAATTTTGAAATAGCTCTTCAGACTTCGAAGCCTGTTCAAGAAAAACTCGCAAGGCAAACTCGTAGAAGCGCTCTAAGCTAGATGTAAACGATGAAACAGCCTCGCGGTAATAGCCATCAAGAATTGCGTGGGCGCCAATATCAAATAGAACCTCAAATTTCTGTTGCTGTAGGACCGTCGCAGTCTCATGCCCTAAGGAGCATTTGATTTCATAGCGTCCATCGTCACGAAATCCCACATGACTGAACTCGTCAGTTGGTCTGCCCAATTCTTGAAAGCACTGCATACATGGGACCAGGAGGCGCACGGGGATATTCCTTTTGAATATTACATTTCGAATTGATACGCCCATTATGCGTGTGGAATTGCCCTTGACAAGGGACGCGTGCAAAGGAACTCGGAAAACAGCTTGAATAACACTTGCTGTGCGAGTTCCGGTTTTGAAGTCCTGCGACCGCTTTTCGGCAATATCGCTGTCCGTCTGTTTCTGGTCGATTGCCGGCCAGGAAAAAAACCGCCTTTCGGCGGTTTTTTTCCTGGCAGTCGCGGGGCTATGTGCTGAAACCAGGCCTCCATTCAAACTCAGAACGTGGCGCGCAGCCCGATCCGGAAGGTGCGCGGTTCCAGCGGGTGCACCAGCCGGCCGTCGATGCCGCCGCCACAGGTGCCGCCCAGCGTTTCGCTGCGCGTGCATGAACCGCCCCAGTATTCGATGTCGTTGGCCTGTTTGTCGAACAGGTTGAGCACATCGAGAGTCAGTTGCAACTGCGGGCTGATGCGGTAGCCGGCTTTCAGGTTGGCCATCCAGAACGGCGTCGATTTCTGTTCGCCGCTTTCTTCCAGCGCATAGGCCCCGAGGTAGCGCAGGCGGAGGCCGCCGAACCAGGCGCCGCCGTGGTCGGCGCTGAGGCCGAGCGAGGCGGTGAGGGGGATGGCGTTCGGCACATGGCGGCCGCCGTTATCCGGGTTGGCCTGCTTGAAGCGGGCCTGCGACCAGGCGAGGTCGGCATCGATGATCCAGCCGTCGGCCGGGGTGATGTAGTTCGACCATTCGACGCCGTGCCGCTGCGAGGCGCCTTTCGGCTCGGTAATACCTTCGTCGCCGATGAAGACCAGTTCGGAGGCGAGTTCCATCTGCCAGACCGATAGGCTGCTGTTCCAGCCGGGTAGCGGTGCCGCCCGCATGCCGAGTTCGCTGCCCTTGGCCTTGACGATCAGCGGCACCGCTTCGGTCGCCGAGCCGTCCTGCGGGTTGGTGCGGGCCGTCGCGCCGCGCGCGTCGTTGCTGTGGAAGCCGTGGCCCCAGTTGGCGTAGAACTCGGTCTGGCCGAGCAGGTTGAAGGGGCCGAAGACGACGCCGAGTTTCGGGCTGGTTTGCCCAGCGTCGACTGAGCCGCCGTTGTCCATGTTGTACTGGCCGCCGAGGGCGGTGGCCTGGGCGCGGATCTGGTCGCGGCGCAGGCCGAGGTTGGTGCGCAGCCAGTGGTTCCATTGCGTGCGGGCGGCGAAGAAGGCGGCAACGGCGGTTTCGTCGATGCGGTCCTCGCGGACGGTGCCGGTCCGCCGGCGGTTTTCGGTGGTGTACAGGCCGACCTTGCTGATCCGGTCATGGCGCAATTGCAGGCCGGCGGTGATTTCGGTGTCCTTCCAGTTCGGGCCGAGAAACCAGCTGTGGCTGGCCTGGCCGCCCCAGGTTGTCCTTTCATCGGCCTGTTCGTGCTGGTCGCCTTGGCTGCCGCTGATGTAGCCGGAGGGCGCCGAGAACAGGTTGAGGCCGTAGTCGACAACATAGAGGCTGGCCTTGCTCGCCCCGTTGGCCCCGGTTTGCGCCCAGTCGCCGGCCAGGCTGTAGCGGTGCGTGTGACCGCCGTCGTTGGCCGACAGCGCGCCGTAGCGGCCGATCTCGCCGCTGGCGATGGCGCGTTCCGGGACGTGCTCGGTCGCCGTCCAGTCCGCCTGATAGAGCATGCCGGTCAGCGAAAAACCGTTGGCGGCGGTGCCGGACGTCAGGCGCAGCACGCCGTTGTACTTTTCGAGATTTTCCGCCTGCTCCCACGGGCCGTCATTGCCGGCCACCTCGATGGCGCCAATCAGGTTGAGGTCGTTGAGCTGATGACCGCCGGCGGCAAGCAGGCGACGATAGTTGTGCTGGCCGAGGCCGATATCGACGAAGCTCTTGTCGAGCTGGCGCAGGTAGTCGATGCGGGCGCTGCCGGTGGTCGCGAAGTCGCCGTCCTCGGCGGCATAGACGCCCTTGCGGTACTTCATGCTGCCGACCAGTTCGGGAATCAGGAAATTGAGATCCATGTAGCCCTGGCCGTGGGCGTGGCTGACCATGTTCACCGGCATGTCCATGATCTGGGTCGCGAAATCGCTGCCGTGGTCGAGATTGAAGCCGCGCAGGAAGTACTGGTTGGCCTTGCCGTCGCCGGAGTGCTGGGTGACGATCATGCCGGGCACCGTTTCCAGCACTTCGGCCGGGCGCAGCAGCGGGCGGTTGGCCAGTTGCTTGGCGGTGACCGTGCCTTCGTTGGCCGAGTCGGCGATGCCGGTCAGATCCTGGCTGCCGCTGTTGACCGTAATTTCCTGCAGGGTCGGAATGCCGGCGGCCTGAATGTTTGTGGAGAAGGCCAGCAGCACGGCGGCGGCCAGCGGCGAAATTGAAAATGCTTTCATCAGAACTCCCTGGAAAATTTATCGTGTAGTTGAAGCCGGCTGCGTAACAAAGCCGATCTTGGTCAGCCCGGCCCGGCGGGCGGCGCTCATCGTCTCGGCGACGGTTTCGTAACGGGTGGCGCGGTCGGCCTTGAGGTGCATTTCGACATTGGCATCCTGGGCGACTGCCTCACGGAACTTCTGTTCGAGCGCGCTGCGGTCGACCGTCTCGGAACCGACAAAAATGGCATTCTCGGCATTGATCGCGACCTGCAGCGTCATCGGCTTTTCCGGCGTCGGCGTGCTGGCGGCGCGCGGCAGGTCAACCTTGACCGAATGCGTCATCAGCGGTGCGGTGATGATGAAGATGATCAGCAGCACCAGCATCACGTCGACCAGCGGCGTCATGTTGATTTCCGCCGTCGGCATCTGGTGGCTTTGCGA
>NZ_LODL01000019.1:158159-189844 GCF_001551835.1 Dechloromonas denitrificans
GGCATCTTCCCGAATTGCTGCAGCACCTGATCAATGACGAAAACAGCGATCAAGCCCGCGTCCGGAATGTCGTCCTCGCCGTCCGCCTGGCCCGCCACTCGGCGCATGGCTGGGAAGATGCGGCACTGCCGGATGATTACAAGGACATCGGACGGCTGTTAAACATCACGCCGGAAACCGTCCGCCAACGCATTGGCCTGGAGCCGATGCCGGCCCGCGAAGCCGATGGCGGCGAAGCGGGCTAGCCAACGGCGCGGGAAGCGCTGAACACCTGACTCAGGCGCTATTGCCGCCGGCCCGGGCTTCCAGCACTTCCCAACGCTCAAGCAGCAGCATCAATTCGTCGTCGATGTCGGCCAGGCGCTCGGCCGCCTGCTGGGCAGCCGGCGGATCGGTCTGGTAGATCGCCGGATCTTCGAGGCGCTTGCTCAGCCCCCCCTGCTCTTCTTCCAGCGCGGCGATCTTGCCGGGGAGCGCTTCCAGTTCGCGCTGTTCCTTCCACGACATTTTCTCGACCTTGCCCTTGGCCGGCTCGACCGCCTTGGCTACAGTTTTTGCCTCGGCCTGCGCCTTGACCGCCGCTTTCTGCAGGCTGCTCTTATAGGCCGCCCAGTCGCTGTAGCCACCAGCGTATTCACGCCAGAAGCCGTCACCTTCGGCAGCAATGGTCTGGGTCACGACGTTGTCGAGAAAGGTCCGGTCGTGGCTGACCAGGAACAGCGTGCCGTCGTAATTGGCGAGCAGCTCTTCAAGCAGTTCCAGGGTTTCGATGTCGAGGTCGTTGGTCGGCTCGTCGAGCACCAGCACATTGGCTGGTCGGGCAAACAGGCGGGCCAGCAGCAGCCGGTTGCGCTCGCCGCCAGACAGCGAGCTGACCGGCGAACGGGCACGCTCCGGGGCGAATAGGAAATCTTCCAGGTAGCCGATGACATGCTTGCGGGCGCCACCAATTTCGACGTAATCCGAGCCCGGCGAAATGATGTCGATCAGCGTCGAGTCGGGGTTCAGCTGGGTGCGGAACTGGTCGAAATAGGCAACGTCGATCTTCGTGCCCTGGCGGACGATCCCTTCATCCGGCTGCAGTTCGCCGAGAATCATCCGCAGCAGCGTCGTCTTGCCGGCGCCATTCGGGCCGATGACGCCGATCTTGTCGCCGCGCTGAATGCGCGCCGAGAAATCGCGCACAATCTGCCGTTGACCGTAGGACTTGCTGACATGCTCCAGTTCGGCGACCAGCTTGCCGCTCTTGTCGCCGGCATCGAGTTGCAGATTGACCTTACCCATCCGTTCGCGCCGCGCCTGGCGCTCGGCGCGCAGCTTGTCGAGGCGCTGGACGCGGAAGACGGCGCGCGTCCGTCGGGCTTCGACGCCCTTGCGTATCCACACTTCTTCCTCTTTCAGCAGCTTGTCGGCCCGCGCATTGGCTAGGCCTTCCTCGTGCAGCAGCGCCTCCTTGCGCAGCTGGTATTCCTTGAAGCTGCCGGGAAAACTGGCCAGCTTGCCGCGGTCGAGCTCAACGATACGGGTACAGACGCGGTCGAGGAAAGAACGGTCGTGGGTGATGAAAAACAGCGTAACACCGGTTTCGATCAGCAGGTTTTCCAGCCACTCGATGGCGGCGATGTCGAGGTGGTTGGTCGGCTCATCGAGCAGCAGCACCTCCGGCGCCACGGCCAGCGCCTGGGCCAGTGCCAGACGCTTTTTCTGGCCGCCGGACAGGCTGCCGACATTGGCGTCCGGATCGAGGCCGAAGCGGTCGATGACCTTCTCTGCCTGCGCTTCATAGGCCCAGGCACCACGCGACTCCAGCTCGTGCTGGAGGCTTTCCATGCGCGCCATCAGGGCGTCGTGGTCGCCCTTGCCATCAGCCATCTGGTGCGAGACTTCGTGGTATTCGGCGAGCAGCTTCGAGGTTTCCCCCATGCCGGAAATGACCGCCTCGAACACTGTCGACTGCGGGTCGAAGGGCGGCTCCTGCGGCACATAGCCGACGCGGATGCCGGGCTGCACCCAGACTTCGCCGTCGTCCAGCTTGCCGCGCCCGGAGCCGGCTGCCAGCGCGGCGAGCAAGGAAGATTTGCCGGTGCCGTTGCGGCCGATCAGCGCAACGCGCTCACCCGGGTCGAGCAGAAAATCGGCGTGGTCAAGAAGCGGCACGTGGCCGTAGGCGAGGCAGGCGTCGGAAAGTTTTAGGTAAGGCATGGGACCAAATAGAAGCGGCGCCCCGCAAGGCGCCGCGTTGGGAAGAACCGGGATTCTATCCGTTCAGGCGGCCGGCGGAACAATCATGTCCGGCGGTCGACGCTGTACGGAAGCAAAAATCAGGTGGTAAAGCGCGCCGGTTACACCTCGTACCGCCCATTCTGGCCGGCTACGGCCCTCACTGCTCCAGCCGCCTGATGCTGAACAATGGCGTGGTACCTGTAATCAGCCAACTATCGCAAGGCCCTCGGCCCCGGTACAATGCGCGCCTGCCGACAAAAGCAGGCTGCGCCTCCATAGTTAAATGGATATAACACGCCCCTCCTAAGGGCGAATTGGTGGTTCGATTCCACCTGGGGGCGCCAATAGGTTTTCCAGCAAAGTTCGGCAAAGTCCATAACCCCGCGTAAATTCGGGGTTTTTTGTCTATACTATCTCCACACCAGTTCGTTTTAGTTGTCTTGAAGCCGGTTTTTTTGTTGGTATATCTGTTGGCACGAAAGCGGATACCAACACCCCGGCAAAACAGATACCAACAACACGGGGATAACATGCTGACAGACAAGGCTATTTCAGGACTCAAGGGCCAAGACAAGCCCTACCGTGTATCTGACTCCGGCGGCCTCTATATCGAGGTCAAACCAGACGGGTCGAAGTATTGGCGACAAGCCTATCGTTTCGCCGGCAAGCAGAAGACCCTGGCCCATGGCGTCTACCCCGCTATCGGACTCAAGGAAGCGCGGAAGCGGCGCGACGATGCCAAGGCGCTGCTCGATCAGAACATAGATCCTAGCCAGCAACGGAAGGTTGAGAAGCTGACCGCCAAGCTGTCAGCGGCCAACACCTTCGAGGTAATCGGCCGGGAATGGCATGAGAATCGCGAAAGCGGCTTGGTCAAGAAGACGGTCAACAAGACCATTGCGGCACTCGAAACCTACGTGTTCCCGAAAATTGGCGCCCTACCAATCGAGAGCGTAGAGCCGGCACATATCCTAGCCGTGATCCTGCCAATCGACAGAAAGGGCAACGGCGAGACAGCACGGCGGGTTCGAGCATGGATCGATGCAATCTTCCGCTACGCGATCCAGCACGGGAAAGTGAAGATCAACCCTGCTGCCGAGTTACGCAGCGGCGAAGTCCTCCGGCCTGCAAAGGAAAAGCACCTAGCCAGCCTGCCGATTACTCAACTGCCCGACTTCCTCTGCACCATCGACGACCCAGCCAAGCGCGTTGACTACCGCACCCGCCTTGCGCTGCGCCTGTTGGTCCTGACATTTGTCAGGCCTGGCGAATTGAACTGGGCAATGTGGAACGAATTCGACACTGACGCCAAAGAGTGGCGCATCCCGCCCGAGCGAATTCAAGGCGAAGGGCGAGGCATGAAGATGAAAGAGGAACACATCGTTCCTCTCAGCGATCAGGCAATAGCTATTTTGGAAGAACTGCGCCCACTTACGGGAGGCTATAAGTTTCTCTTCCCGTGCATCGGACGTCCCGGAGAGGCTGGCATGAGCGACAACACGCTGCGCATGGCGATTCAGAAAGGACTCGGATTTCCGGTTACGGCACATGGGATGCGCGCAACGGCAACCAGCACATTACTTGAACTCGGCTGGCCGGCCCACGTGATCGACAAGCAACTGGCACACCGAGAGCGGCGCGGCGCAACCTTCGGCGCCTACTCCCACCAAGCTGAATACCTACCGGAGCGTCGGAAGATGATGCAAGCTTGGGCAGATCACCTGCAAGCGTTGGAGCACGGCACAAAAATAGTCCCGATCAATGCCAAGAAAGCCTGATTTACAAGCCATGAACACGTCACAGCAAAGCCATTTTCTGGCGACATATGGCGACATCACCGCAACGTATGCCTTATCACTCCTAGAACACACTTCGCCATTCACCGGCAACCGGAAAAAGATGAATGCGATGATCCAAGCTGTCCGTGAGGCAGCACTGCCATTCGTCGCCGAATCCAACATACCAGACCACAACGCGCCACCTAGAAATCGAGAAAACCCCATGCACCGTTTGGCCCCCCGTGAATCATTGGGGATTGCCAATGGCTTTCTATTTGGATTCGTCACAAAGAATCAGGCCATACGGCACGTCATTGATCAATTTGGACTCTATAAATCAGGGCTAGCCGCACTCAGCATGACCGAACAAGGAGACTCTCCGGAATCCATCATTGTTCTGATGGCCATTGTCCACACGCTGAAGACTGGCGCGGCAGCCAAAGGGAAAAGCACCGCCGCCTCCAACTCCCGGAGTCCTCAACGATCATTCATCAAGCAAATTATTCTTGATGAATTCCGAAGCATAAGCAGAGGCCAGAAAACCACCCGCGAACTATGGTTCGCCGCTGGCGATACAACAGCCTACGATTTTGAGTTCAACAGTAAGACTTTCCGGGGCGACACTCGCATTGAGAACAATGAATTGTGTGGATCGTATTGCACGGAAGTGGGTATCGAAGACTTCACGCCAATGAACTACGAGCAGTTCAAGAATCTTGTTGCAAAGCTACGAATGGAAATTCGAGATGGCGCGTAGCTGATCAGTTGCCACCCTTGGCATTGCCATCAGAACTATTGACCACTACAGGCCGAACGTTCGGAAAATCAGCCTCCGGCCAGTTCACTTTCAGTTCAGCGGTGGAGCATTGTAGAGCCTGTTGCAGGCCATGTAGATCGCCCTGCCGGCAAGCTCACTTCTCGTCTCTGCGCCCTTTTTCATCGCGCACTCTGCCCCGCTCTTGTACCCAAGGAATCCACGCCCGCTGCCCTGCGGAATGCCATTGATCCCATCAGGATTCTCACTCATACACAGATTGATTGCCGCTTGCGCAGCAGCGTCGTTTTGCAGCCCAGGCATATGCTTCAGCAAGCATGTTGCGTAGTTCGCGGCTGCGACCCCGCACGAAGCGAAAATCATCACAAAAAACAAAATCGCCTTCACTTTTTGTTCTCCTTACCGAAACCTTACCGTTGGCCATCAGCACCGAAGCCCATCCACATATCGATTCTGGCATTAACCAAGCTATTAACCAGAATTCATTTTCCTTCTTCAAGTCGACGGTTTCTGGCTACTGCCTTAGGTGCGCACCACACTGCGCACTCTAGGTTTGCGCACCACCGTTCGGCTGCGAACCACCTTGCGAACCTGCAACTGCGAACCAGCGTTTTTCGTGCGTACCTCGTTGCGTACTCTTGCTAAAACCTTGCTATTCCTTGGCTACTTTCCATGGCAACTTGCGTGGCAACTTTGTTTTGGAAACCAGCGTGGAAACTGGCTGCTGGAAACCATTCGATTTCGTGCGTACCAGGGTGCGTACCAGTGACTGCGAACCAACAGGGGGTAGCGCCCCCCCTTTCCAGCATCACCGCCTACTGCGTTGCGCCGCCTCGGCATCCAGCACAGTCGCCTTCAGCAGTCGGTTTTTCTCGGCAATCAGTTCGTCAATCCGCTGCCGTTTCTCGCCGGGCGACAGCACCTTGTCGCGGTGCGTTTTCATCATCTCTGCATTGACCACCTTGATATTCTGCTGCGCCCGCTCCAGAGGCTTGGCCTCACCGGCCAGCGGTGAACTCTCCTTCTCGTCGGCAATCTCCGGGCGCCCCTGGCGGTCGAGTTCGCGCATTGTTCCCTGCAAGCGCTTGGCCTCGCCCAGCATGTCGTAAAACTTCGTTTCGAATTTCGTGTGCTTGGCTGGCTCTTGAGCGTAGAAGCGGCGAACCACGGGCAGTTCGTCGGTGCGCATAGTCGGGCCAGCATCGCTGAAAAACGCCTTGTCGGTCATCATCAGACCATAGGCCGCCCAGGTGTTAAGGTAGCCGCGCAGCAGCGCCTCGGTACGAACCGGATTCACTTGCAGAGACTCCGGCATGTTGCGACTTGCCATGCCCAGCGCCCGCATCGTCTCGCTGGTGTTCGGCTTGGCCCGCATGAATGGCTGTACGTTCTCCATGCCCGGCGTCTCGATGGGCGCCTTGGTGAAACTGTTGCGGTTCGCCCCCTGCTCGTAGATCGGCGCGATGATTTGCGGCATCAGGTTGAGGCTGAACGTGTGGCCGATAATACGGGCGAAGTCCTTGCCTAGGCCGGCAGGGTCCGACTCCATCAGGCGTTCCACGGTGCGCTCTGCCGAACTTGCCACAGCCCCAATTTCCCAAATCTTCGGATAGCGGAAATGCTGGTCGCCGACGAAGAAATGCCAGTGCGTATCTCGGTCCCAATCGGGCAGATCGGCGTAGCGCGGATCTTCCCGATTCAGGAGGTACAGGCCAACCGATGACAAGGCAATCATGCCCGTCTTGAGGCCAATGGCCACCCGGTTCGGATCATGGGCAACACCCCGATAGAGGCGGTCCATGGAAACGACAGCCGGCCGCAGGAACATCACCGTGTCGTACATGAAGCCCAGCGCCTTGCTATCGCCCTTCATGGCAAAGTCCGTCGAGACTTCACGCCCCTGAAATGCCGCATGGCGCGGATGCTCGCCGGCATCGATAGCCCGCTTGTACTCGCCCAGGCGCGTCGACATCTCGAACGCATCGGCCATCGTTTCCACTGCACTCAGCAGCTTGTCGGGCGTGTCCAGCACCGTGCGGTAATCGATTCCCTGCTTGCTGTAGAACTTCTCCAGCTTCGTGCGCAGGTGATGCTCATCGAGATAGAGGCTGGAAAGCCCGCCTCCGTTGGCGATGTACTCCTTGTAGAGCGGATCGTTTTTCAGGCGCAGGCGCATGCCCTGAAGCGAATCGATGACCGGCCGGAAGCCGGAGCGGGACATCACGGCCCCCATGATCGTATCGCGGGCGATGTTCGCCACCATGAAGTCAGGCGTCAAGGTGATGGTTGCCTGGCCGATCCGCTTGGGCATCCCAAGCCACTGCGTCAGCCAGTGCATCGGCGCCCGGTCGAGTGACGAAAGCGCCCGGTACAGGATCGGATCGCCGACTTCGTACCAAACCGGTTTGCCGCCCTTCAGGACCGCCACCACGTTGCCACCGGCCGGCGGCTGACCACTCAGGAAAAACTCAAAGAAGGCCGGTGGTTGTCCGTCGATGGCGATGCCGTAGCGCTTGAGCATTTCATCCATGACCTGATTTCCGGAAACCTTCACCGGCCGCGATTCGGCATCGACCTTGACCATGAATTTCGCGCCACCGGGACGACTGGCCAGTTCCGCCACCTTCAGGCGGGCTTCATTCTTCACGGCCACATCGACCAACTGTGCAGCGTTGCCGATCATGTTGCCCAGAACATCGCGGATATTGTCGGTGCCACCAGTCAACGCCTTCACCCCGGCCCAATCACCCGGCTTCCCCTTCAGGCTGCCCGGTTGCTGCACACGATGAAACGGCAGGTATTCGGTACGCTTCCATTGCTTGCGCGTCTCCGGGTTCAGCACCCCTTGGGCCTCGGCGAAGTCCAGAATGCCCTTGTTCCAGGCTTGATACTCCTTGAAGGCGGCGTCGCGCTCAGGGGTGCGCAGATCGAGCATCCCCTTGATTTCCGCTTTCGTGAAAAGATGCTCCCGGCCCTGCTGCATCAACTCCCTGGCAGACCGGCCGACGAAGTAGAGCAGCACATCGTCAAGGCTGCCGGCCACCGGGCGCAGAATTTCTTCCAAGCCCTTGCCGGCATAGGTAAACGAACGGTCAGCCTTCTTCACCGGGTAGCCGAAACGGATTGCCCCATCGGCAATGCTGGCCGATGCACGCGACAGCCGGGCGGTTTCATAGGCGCCGCTGGCCGCGATCTTGCCGCCGCTCATATCGCGCTCCATCTGGTAGATACCGTGGAGGTCATCAACCGTCGATTGCCGGAGCTTGTCGAAGGCGCGGTCGAAGAACTCGGCCAGCGGTTTTTCCTGGCCGATCTTGGAACGGGCGCGATTCAAAGCATCCTGGCCAAACCAGCCGGTCATATCGGCCTGTGCTTTGCGCAGGGCCGGCCCGTAGGCGTGCGTGGCGGCGAAATCGTCAAGAAATGCCGCCACCTTCGGCGCTCTGGCTTGCAAGGTTTCCGGCTGCGTCATCCACAGCCGCACCCCCTCGGCAAAACCTTCAGCGATGTTGTTCCGGTCATAGCTGACGCTGCGCAGTTCATCCCGTAGTGCCTTGTCTGCCTTCATCACTTTGGACAGTTCAGGAACACGATGGTCGATCAGATGGGCCATTTCATGGCTGGCCACCTCGATGTCGTTGAACCGCTTGATGCGAACCTCTTCAACGCCAGGGCGGAAGAAGCCCAGGCGGTTCTTGCCCTTCACCCGCCCCTCGTAAATAGTGCTATCGAGTGCCTTGGTGAAGTCCTTGATGATGTTCTCCCGGCGGATCGGGTCGGGCAGATCCGCCACGCTGGCGGCGCCGGCCGGGCTCTTGGCGTCATCGATGAGCGGCGCGTAGTTCGCACCGGGCGCCCAGGAGTTTTGAACCTTGCCGGCCATCGGCTGAACTTCAGCATTCAGAGGCTGGAATCCGGTTTTCTCCGAAAGTCTCCCGGCTGCAATGCCTTCTCCAGCGGCCAACCGTGATCCAGCCGATTCCGCAGCTTCTCCCGCCGAATTCCGACTTTCCTTGCCCATTCTGGCAGGGACATCGTTTGCCCGTTGTGCGTCAGCAACACCGCGGTTTTCCGATATTGCACCGGCCCGCTGGTTAAAGCCTTGGCCGGCGCCATCTCCAAGCGAACTATCCGCGTTCTCAATCCTCCGGGCGCCAAGCCGAGTTCCCGGCTGATTTCCTCCAAGGTCAATTCCTGCCCCTCGAACTGCATCCTGCGGCAATACCGACGATGCGTGATTTGCCTCTGATGCGGCAACCACGCCACGTTCCCCGGCTCGTATCCCTTGTTCACGTCCAACCTCCCGAGCCACAGCAAGCGACTGTGCTTCGGCTTCGGCCCGACGTGCATCAGGAATGCCGCGAAACTGGCCGTCCACTCCGGGCAGACCGTTATCCCCCGGCCCCCGTACCATTGAAAGTTCGGGTGCATCTGGTCCGTACACCAGCGAATCGCCCACCTGAGCGCGTCGTACTCCCTGCGGAATGTTTTGGTCAGTGATGCCATTGCCGGCCTCCTTCAACGGATGAAACCCGCGTTGCGCCGGATCGCCAGAAACGCGCATGGCGGCGCTTTGTGCTGCCGGCGCAGCCTCGGGTACTACTGCGCCAGCGGTCGGCGCCTGTGCATCGCGAGCGCCCCCTTCCGGTATCGCTTCAACCTTGCCGGGGATGCGACCTTTGACGGCCTTCGCCGCTGGGCCAACTACCAACGGAGCAACACCCTCGATCAGCGTGTGGACCGCAGTGGCTGCCAAAGGCGAATCCGTTGCCTCGCGGGTTTTCTCGCCAGCAAAGGTCGCTGCTTCGTTCAGCTTTTCGAATGGATAGGCGACGATCCCAGCGGCCGCCTTCCCCATCTCGCCACGTGGTTGGTAGGTCAAGGCCTCGCCCACGGCATGGACGACATCGGCGCCCTTCTGCTCGGTCAGCCCCAAGGCATTACCCGCCTCAGTTGCCAGACCGGCCAAACCGGCCACCGGCAGCGCCACGGCCTGGCTGCCCAAGTTGAGCGCCATCTCGCCGGCAGCGGTCAGCGGATTGTTCATCAGCACCTGGCCAGCAATGCTCGAACGCTCGGGTTCATCAACCATCGGCACAAACCCACGGGAGGGCGCTGCCTGCTCAGAAAGGGGAACGAATGGCATAGCCTCCCCCCGATCAGCGGTAATGGCCGACCAAGCGGCCGGAAGCATCGAACACCTCCAAGCCCTGGCCGGTCATTTGGCCGGTCTTGTGGCCCTGCATCGCCTTGTCGGCCCGGAAGCGGGTCATCGCGTCGCCGTCGCTGCCAGCAGCTTGCGATGCCGGACCCTGCGGATGGCGCTGATCAAAATCCGAATCCTCGCCGTACATCCGGCGCCCAGCCAACGAAACTGCCTTGGCCATCATCGGGTCGTATTCCGGGTTTTCACGGCCGGTCGCGGTGAAATTCGCCGTTTTGCGCTTGATCTCTTCCGGAGTCAACGCGGATACGGCCTTACGGGCTGCATCAATCTCGGCGTTGGTCCGACGCTGCGGCATGGTCAGCGTGTCGCCCTGGCCTGCCTGACCGCTCTTACCAGAGAGTGCTTTAATCTGGCCTGCGATCTCCGCTCGCTTACCAGGATCAGTCTCGCCAATAAGTTGCTGCTGAAGATCGCCAAGACGCTGCTCTTGCTCATTGTTCAATTTGGCACCTTCAATCTTGGCCCGGTTCAACTCCTGAACAAGAGGATTGCCAGCCAATCTTGCCTCAGCAGTTCGAGCGTTCATATCCTGGCCGCGCATGGTCAGTGCATTACGGTCCGCATTGACCTGCTCAGCCATAACATTGCGGCCTGCCTCGCTCTGGGTTTGTGCGTTGGCATGAAGGGCTGCGCTCACAGCTACCTGATTGCCGCGCATGGCTTGGGCCAGTAGTTCATCCTGGCGCCAGCGGGCCGTTTTCTCGGCATTCGCCGCCTCGATACCACCATCGCTGTTGATCGCCACACCGTTGCCACCATTGGCGCGAATGCTGTTATCTATCATTTCGGCGCGGGTCTGATTTTCACGGGCCATGATTGCATTCACACCCTTCATGTCCATCGTCGCGAATTCCTCGCCTGCACGTGCCATCGGGTTTGCGGTAGAGGCGGCAGCAACGACGCCATCAGTGCTGCTGCCATTGGTCGAGATCGCCGCACCGGTCGACGCAATCGGTTTCGCCGCTGCCAACGGATTCATAGCGGCTATCGACGATTCGGCAGGGGAATTGCGGACCTCGGCCAGCGGATTACCGGCGGCCGGAATTTTCGGCTCAGGCTGCCGAACATTGAATGCCGATCCATAGGCGGGGCTGTAAGAACGGCGCCCATCCGTATCAGGGTCGGTCGAGCCGGCACCATCCTGAATTGCCGCCGAGATCGGATTACGAACCGGCGCCTTGATCGAGTTTCCCGCCAAAGGCTGCACTTGCTGGGCGGCGCGGGTAAGCGGGCCGAGTGGATTGGACTGCTGCGTGTCTTGATTGAGCATGTTGTTTCTCCAGGTTAGGCGTAGCCGTGGCGACGCTTGGCTTCGGTCAACTTGAGTTGGTCACGGTGACGATTGATTTTGGACTCAATGGCACTACACGGATTGCTCGCCAATTCGACTGCCCGGCGTGCTTTCTTCTCTTGCTGCTCAAGACCGGCAGCCGAAAGGCGCAGGCGTTCAAGGTAAAGCTCGGCGTTTTTCTGCTCAGCAACGAGAGCATCATCAAGAGAAAAGTCAGGCAAGCCGCTGCCTTCCTTGTCGTCGACCAAGGCCATGGTGATTGCCGATACCCGCTGCGCCTTAATTTCTTGCAGCCTGTTCTCTGTGCTGGCGATACCGGTTGGCAACCATTGGAGGCAAACACGAATGCGGTCATGCACGGCCTGCGATTCGTGCTGCTTGGCCAGGAGGTCGGCCAACTGAGTTTTCAAGGAAGAAAGCTGCTCGTCGTGGTCAATTTCACCTTCTTTGATTCGCTCGAATTCTTCGCGAACGCTGCGGGGTTGGGCTTTTAGTTCTGCATCGGTCATGCTTTTCTCCTTATTGAAAATCAATCGCCGGCAATCCTGCGTCGTGCCATCGGCTTCGCTGCCTGTGCTTTCTCTCTTGCTGTAACCATTGCGTGCTGCCAAGCGTCAGGACTGACATTGCGGAAGCGGGCGAACTCACCCTGAAAAGCAAGGCGAACATCACCCAGTTCGCCTTGGCGGTGCTTGCGGATCAGGATTTCGGCCAAGCCTTTGAACGATCCGGCCGGGTTGTAATACTCGTCGCGGTACGCCATCAGGATCAGGTCAGCGTCTTGCTCGATGGCGCCCGACTCGCGCAAGTCAGACATCATCGGGCGCTTATCAGGACGCTTTTCCACTTCGCGGGACAGTTGCGACAAGGCAATCACCGGCACACCCAGTTCGCGGGCTAACAGCTTCAAGCCTCGCGTGATCTGGCCGATTTCCTCATTGCGATTGCCAACCTTTCTGAAGTCGGTCGATCCGATCAGTTGGATGTAATCGACCACGATCAAATCGAGGCCGGACTTGCGTTGAATGCGTCGCGCCCTGGCCCGCATCTGCGCCATCGTCGGAGCCGGCGAGTCGTCGATGACGAGCTTGGCTGTGTGCAACTTTCTCAAGGCAGACGACAGCCGTATGTAATCGTCTTCCATGAGTTCACCTGAGCGAAGCACCGACAGCGAAATGCCACCGATACTCGCGGTCGAACGTTCGGTAAGCTGGTCCGCCGACATTTCCAACGAAAACACCAATGCAGTGCCGCCATCGATGGCAACGTTCTCGGCAATGTTCAGCGCAAAACAGGATTTACCCATCGATGGGCGGCCCGCAACAATGACCAAATCGCCCCGATGCAAGCCATTCGTGATCCTGTCGAGGTCAGTGAAGCCGGTAGGCAACCCGGCAATCTGGCCTTTGCGCTCCCGGCGTTTTTCGATGGCCTCCAGCATTCGAGGCAACGCAGCGCCGATTTCTTCCGGCTCATGCTGCGCCCGTTGCTTTGCCGAGAGTGCCAGCAATTTTTCCTGGGCTGCCTCGATCCGCTGTGCTGCCGTTTCCGGTCCTGCTTGACGGGCCAGGTCGGCAACCTCCGACGCCGCCGCCTGAAGGTCGCGGAGCAGGCGCTTGTCACGAACGACTTCGGCATAGCGCCTGATGTTCGCTGCGCCCGGCGTGTTGTTGGCAATTTCACCCAAGCAGGCCAGTCCGCCCGTGCGCTCAGACTCGCCGGCCATGTCGAGTTCATCGGCGACGGTCACGACATCAACCGGGCGCCCCTGATGCAGCATCAGCGCAATCTGGCGATAAATCAGGCGGTGCGACTCGACGTAGAAATCTTTCTCGTCCAATACGTCGCCGATTAGATCGAAGGATGCAGGCTGAAGCAGCAGGCCGCCGATTACCGACTGCTCGGCGTCGACGCTGAACATCGATGCTATGTTGGAGGTACTCATTCGCCCCCCCGCGTTTCGAGTTCGGCCTGCTGGCCAGCAGTGGTCAGCAGGAAGGCATCGCCATTCCGATACCAGAGCTTGAACCAGTTGTCCTTGACGGCATTGAGGAACGCCCGGCGCCAGTCCGCGTACTTTTTCCCCTTGAAGTTCTCATCGCTCGAATAGCGGTCACGAAACTTCAGCCAGGCCAGCTCAACGAATTCGGCAGGCAAGCCGATGCCCTCGCAGTAGTCCCAAACCGTGAAGTAGTCGCTGATCGGCTTTTCGCCAGATGCGCGGACAACATCAATCCACTCGGCGAACGTTTTTTCAACCGAACGAGAGCGGCGCTTTTTCCCCTCTGACGGTTGTTGACGGTTCACTGATGTATTGGCTGAAGCCGGCTTCAGGGGTTCGCGGAAGCCGGCTTCAGGGGTGAAGGAAACGTGCTTCAGGGCTGAAGAGTTCTTCAGGGGTGAAGCCCCCTTCAGGGGGTTAGCGATCAGGTATTGATTGGCCCCCTTTGGCCCTTCCCCAAAGCGAACAACCAGTTCTTTGCTATCCCGCAATTTGGTCAAGATCAGCCGAGCATTGCGGTCGGTCATCCGACATTTCTTCGCCAAGGTGCCTACTGCTGGATAGGCGCGGCCATCGTCGTCGCTGAAATCAGCGATGGCGAGCAGCATCAACAGTTCGGTACCGCTGTGGCTGGAAGTCGCCCACACGCGGGCCATGGTGGTAACTGACACGATCTAGCCAACGAGCAAAGCGATCATAGCTTCGCGGAGGAAGGCCGAAACTGCCTCGCGGCGCTGCTCGCTGGTCGTCCCTGCGATAGCCCGTGCAGCCCGGTCAACCTTTGCCCAGGGGGATACGGTTTTGGCCATGGCAATTACCCTTGGCCAGCAAGTTCGTTGGTCTTGGTGTTCTTGCGCTTGGCGGCAACAGAGGCTTTGGCCGCTGCCTGTGCCTGAACCTTGCGCTCCAGGCTGCCGTAATCGCGGCTTGTCGCCGATTTCTTGTCAAGCCACCCCTGAATTTCGTCACTACGCCAGCGCACGCAGCGCCTAGACAAAACCACAGGCTTCGGGAAATCCGGATCAAACCCGTCGGATTCCGGATTCAAGCTGTCGTAAATTTTCGTCTTACCGAGACCAGTAGCCCGCTCCACCTCGGGAATTGGCATGAACATGTACTCGACCATGATTACCTCCAATCGCAGAAGCCTTCGTATGGATCGATGGTCAAGTCAGCAATTCCGTAGCCACTGCTACGGAATGATTAATTTTGATTAACAGGCGTTAATCAATTGATTTAATTGATTATTTTCTTTTAATTCGGCCTGAATTTTAGTAGAGTAATAGTGCGCACTGCGCAAAAACGAAGCCCGGCAGTGCTGGAACACTGGCCGGGCCTCTAACCACAATCGACTATCAAGGAGTCAATCATGGCTGCTCAAAACTTTATCACCAACGCCACCAAGCAGGCCGCAATGCTGGCCGACCTCAACGACGCCGCCAAAGCTATCAACCAGGGCGCCACCGGCTTCCTTTTTGCAGCGCAGATGCCTGATGGCTCGATTCAATGGATGGCCGGTGGCGAACTGGCTGGCTACGACAATGCAACGGCAGTGGCAGCGATGCAACTCTATATTGAGGCACAGCGGGCAGCGCTTCGAGCAGCCTAAAATCCTGCCCCCCATCGAACCCGCCAACAAGGCGGGTTTTTCCATTTGCGACCTAGAACTTTGGTTTCATTTAAGGCAACACTGCCATTGATGTTGTCGTAATATCGCACGATATGCCCTAGAAATATTACGGGAGTTATCATGCGGACTCTTATCATCCTCGCCCTAGTAGGGTTCGTTACCTGCCTTCACGCGGAAGTCATTTCCGGGAAGGTCGTCCGGATCGCCGATGGCGACACCGTAACGATCCTGGCCGAAGGTAACCAGCAGGTCACCGTTCGCCTAGCCGATATTGATGCTCCGGAAAAAGGGCAAGCTTTCGGTAATGCCGCACGCCAAGCATTGGCTGATGCAGTCTTCCTGAAAAATATCCAGGTCGATGTCGTCAAAATCGACAAGTACGGGAGGTCAGTTGGATATGTCGTCGCCGACGGGAATGACGTCAACCAGATGCTGGTTCGCGATGGTCACGCCTGGGTTTACAGGCAGTACGTAACCCGGAAAAGCTATCTTCAGGATGAAGAGGCCGCGCGAAATCGGCGTGCCGGACTCTGGAAGGATACGAACCCTAAGGCGCCCTGGGAGTTTAGGCGTGGGGGCAAGGACAGTCCGTCGACCTTGCACTCCGATGAATCGGGGAATGTGGTCAAGCGAAGCACTGGAACGGGTGAAGCGCAGACCGAGATCGCCGAAAAGATGTTTTCCCATGTGCCAGCCAACGTCTACGGCGGGCCAGGACCATCAACTTCCGTTGGTGGCGGCTATCAAGGGGGAGGCGGCACTATCCATACAGGTCCACGCGGAGGACGCTACACGATCACCAGCGGAGGGAACAAGAGTTACATCCCGAAGTAATCAATAACCAAAGCTGACGGGAGTGGCAGTGCTACCGATGACGTCATCGAGGCAGCCAAGTTTCCGGCACCGCCAACAATTGATCTAATCGATACCAAATCGGCCAAGGAATTTTTTCTGTTGGTATTTCCGTTGGTACTTAGAAAAACAGCAATCAAACGATTAACGCAAACACAAGCAATACAGCCTATCGTTCGATTCCACCTGGGGGCATTCCGGACAGGCCAATATGTCCTAGATCGCCAGCCGATTCTGCTCCATAAGTGGTTTGTGTTTGCGAACTTCACCTGCAGGACTGCAATAACAGCCCCCTTCTGCATCCAAGGTGAAGCAGTTTTTATCCTTTTTCATCATCGGCCCGGTCCGCAATATATTGTTCATATTGGTCACGGATCATGTGCTGAAGAATGGCCATCAAGGCGGCAGCACTCATGCCGAGCATCAATACGCCATTGATCGCTTCCAGCGGGCCGAGCATCTTCCACGACTTGCTCATCACGATGTCGCCGTAGCCGAGTGAGGCGAAGTTGACCGCGGAGTGATAGACGGCTTCGTAGAATTCCTCGAACTCTCCCAGCCAGAGGAAAAGAAGCCCCCACGCGATGACTTGAAAAAAAGTACCGAACATCATGGCAACCATCGCCACCAGCAGTGGGCGCAAGCCCGAATTGTGCGACCGGTGGCCACTGTGCCGGACAAAATGGCGGACGCACCAAATTGCCACCCACCCCTGAAAAGCCAGGCATAGCAACATGATGGGCAGGCCAACGAGGAAGTTTTTAAGGATCATGGAGACTTCTCCCTTGATTTACGTTGAAACGATGGCACTGGCCGAGTTGGATCTCGGCCGACACTCAAGCAGCCGCAAGGTAGCCCAGGCATAGAATGCGACGGCAATGAAGAGGAGCGTTCTCACTGCGGCACCGGCAAGCACGCTCTTGCCGCTGGCACTATCTTCGATGGCCGGGCCGAGCAGAATCAAGGCAGTGACGAGGGCGTTGTTCCAGAACGAGGGGCTGCAACTGGTTCGCCGAATGCCATAGAGCGCCGACCCCGTCCAGAGGGCAGCCGCCATCAACCACAGGGCCAGCATCCACAAGCTGGGCCATAGCGACAGCCCCATCCAGACGGCAAGGGCCAGCACTGCCCCGGTCAAGGTTGAGCCGACTAGTTCGCGGCCGGCCGAGCGCGCATCAGCCTCCCCGGCCTGCTGCCCGAGCGCGACGGTCTTCATGACGGCCGACAGATAGAGCGACGGGTTGATCAGCGCGAGCAGATATACGGGCATGACAATGACGGTCGCCCGCAACGCGATCAAGCGTGCTACCCCTTGAGTCGGTGGTGCGCTGCCCGGCTTCCGATCGGCCGGCGATGGGCGATCGGGAAACAGGGCACTCGAAACGGCGCTGACCAGCGCCCCAACACCAACGCCAACGCCGAGTGTCAGGCAAAGCATGCTGACCAGCGCCTGGTCGGCGACGCCGGCCACCGGGATCAGCGCGAAAGCCATGACCAGCACCGTGGTCAAAGGGTTGCCTGCCACCTGTCCGACGTAAAACAGCAGATAGAGCGCGACTGCCGTCAGGACCAGAGCGCTGAAGGCATAATTTTCCAGCAGCGGCACCATCACCACACCGGCGGCGAGCAGCATGCCAAAGAGAAGCGAAACGATGACGCCTTTGACCAGCGGCATGGGTGGCCCGGGCTTGCTCAGCACGAGCACCGCCATGACACAGCCGACAAACGGCATCCTCAGGCCCAAGCCGTAAGTCAACAGGACGGCGAGGCCAAGCCCGATGCTCAAGCGCAGTGCCGCCTTGTCAGCCCGGCTCATATCCTCTCCTCAGTACAGGTAGGACAACCAGCTCATGGCGTGGATGTAGAACGCACCGAGCAGGTTCATCACAGGATTGTCCCCGGTATAGACCAGGACTTCGGCTTGTCCGCCAACCCGCACCGCTTTCAAGCGAGGGATTTCGACAGCATCGAATTCGATCGCCACCGGAATGCGCTGCGCCTGGCGCAGCCAGTCGCGGCTGTTCTCGACTGTCGGCAAGCTGCCCGGCGACGACTGCTGGCCGCTACCGACACCGCCGCCAACGCTGCGGACACGCCCTTTGAGCACCTCGCCGGGCATGACATCGAGGACGATGGCAACTTCGTCCCCGGGCGTGATGTTGCCAAGGTTGTTCTCGGTCATGTCGGCGCTGATCCACAGGTCGTGCATGGCGATCAGCGTCATGAGCGGAGCACCGGGCTGCGCAAAGTGGCCGGCATCGGTCCGCAGATCAGTCACTGTGCCACGCGTCGGGGCAAGCACCTTGGTCCGGGCAAGGTCGAGCTTCGCCTTTTCCAGTGCCGCGCGGGCGCTCTGCAACTGAGCATTGTCGTCACCACTGTCACCGGCCGCTTCCTGTGCCTTGCGCAGATCGGCCTCGGCTCGGCGCGCCTTACTCTGGGCTTCCTCGCGGGTTGCCTGGGCCATTTCGAGTCGGCGCACCGAGATGGCACCCGGATCTTCCTGATGCAGGCTCTCCTGGCGGCTGGCATCCCGCTCAGCCATCCGGTAGTTGGCTTCGGCGGCCTGCAACGAAGCGCGGGCGGCCTCGACACCTGCCGCCGATGCGTTGACCGAGCGGCGCACGGATTCATGATCGGCACGCGCCCGTTTCAGTGCGATCTCGTACTGCTCGGCATCGATATCGAAGAGCGCTTGCCCCGCTTGCACCTCGTCATTGTTGTGAATGTGCACTTTGAGCACCTTGCCGGCCACCTCGGCGGCGACCGGCACCACGAAGGCATGGATGCGCGCTTGCGAGGTATAGGGCGTGATCCGGTCGCCGGCAAAGTAGAGGACGAGGCTGGCCAGAATCAACACGGCGATGCCGACGGCCCCGGCTCGCGTTCCCTTGCCCTGGCCTGGGGTGGCCGCCGGCGGCGCAACGGTGGTTTCGGTTTCCTGGCTCATGGCACACTCTTCTTCGGTGGTGGGTAAAGCTCCGCCTCCGACGGCGGTAGCGTGGTATCCAGCAACAGTTTCCAGTCACTGCGCTCGCCCATCGTGACATGCGTCTCCTCATCGAGCAGCGGGCGGCTCCGGCCGGCCTGCCAGCCGCCGCCCATCGCCTTGTACAAGGCGACCAGGCTCTGCATGACTCCTCCCTGGACAGTGACCAGACGCTCCTGCTGGCTGAACAGCGTGCGCTGGGAGTCCAGCACTCGCTGAAAGTCGACCAGCCCCTCGCGATACTGGATGGTGGCGATATCGAGGGAACGGCGCGCGGCCTTCACGCTGCCTTGCAGGATCTCGATCTGGGCGCGCGCCTTGGCGAAATTGATCGCCGCATCATCCAGTTCCCGTGCGGCGCGCAGCACGGTGTCCTGATACTGCTCGTAAAGTTGCTGAAACCGGGCATCCTGAACCAGCACCTGATTTTTCAGCCGCCCCCAGTCGAAAATATTCCACACCAAGGCAGGCCCGACAGCCCAGTCCAGCGTCCGCGTCGACCAAGCCAGCGAGGTCGCTGACAAGCCCAGCGAGCCGACCAGCGCAATCGATGGATAAAGCGCGGCCTGGTTGACGCCGATCAGCGCCGACTGCGCTGCCAGCACCATTTCGGCAGTCCTGACATCCGGACGCCGGCGCAGCAGCTCCGCCGGCATATCTACAATGACGCCGAGTTCAGCCTGCGGAATCTGCCCTTTGCCGCGAGCCAGTTCAGGCAACGGCCCCGGCGGCCTGGCGAGCAGAACGCTGAGGGCATTCTGCGCCTGGCCCAAGGCCCCCTCCAGCTCGGGAATCGTCGCCACCGTACTGAGATAGAGCGTCCTTGCCTGCTGGACGTCGAGTTCGGACTCGTTCCCACTTTTGAACAAGCGCTCGGTGATTTCGAGGCTGCGCTTCTGCAGGGCGACGTTCTCATGCGCAATGCGCAAGCGCAGCTCGGTCGTCCGCAGGGTGCCGTAAAGACTGGCTGCCTGCGCCGCGACCAACACCTGGACATCGTCGTACTGGGCGATGCTGGCGAAGTAACCGGCATCTGCCGCCTCGATTCCGCGCCTGAACTTGCCCCAGAAATCGAGTTCCCAAGCAACATCCAACCCGACACCATAGGTCGACAAGGCGCTGTCGGGACCGTTCGATTGCTCCCGCCCCACCCGCAGCGCCTGGCCGCTGAGTTGTTGCAGCTGCGGATACAGGGCACTGCCGGCGATGCCGAGTTGCGCCCGTGCTTCCAGAATGCGCAGACCGGCGATGCGCACGCCGGGATTGCGCTGCTGGGCTTCGAGGACAAGCGCCTCAAGGACAGGGTCGTTGAAGTTACGCCACCAGGCATCGAACTCAGACGTTTGCCCGCTCGCCGGCGCTTTCTCCCTGGCTTTTTCGGCACCTCCGGACCAATTCGCCAGCCAAGGCACGGCCGGACGGGAGAAATCCGGGCCGACAGTGGTGCATCCGCCCAACGACAGACAGGCTGCGATCGACAGCAGTTGGCACAACGGCTGCAATGGCAACGCGGCGCGCATGGTGTCAGTCAGCAGTCACGCTGTCTTCCGGTTGTTTGGATGCCCCGGCATCCGGGTTCATCGCGACCCAGCCCATGAATATCTGATAGCCAAGTGCCAGCAGCGTGGCGCCGACGAACATTCCGAGGATACCGGCCGCCGCCATGCCGCCCAGCGCACCAAGCAGGATCACCGGCATCGGTGCATCGACGCCGCGACCGAGCATCAGTGGCTTCAGGACATTGTCGGCCATCCCCGCAACAAAGAGCAGCACGGTATAGATGATGGCCTCGACGTTCCCGTAATCACCTCCCGACCAGATGTAGATGATTGCCGGCAGAGTGACGATCACCGCCGGAACCTGGGCTATCCCGAGGACCAGGACGATGACGGCGAGGACACCGGCCCACGGGATGCCGGCGAGCAACAGGCAGAGACCGACGACGATCGCCTGAATGAAGGCAACGCCAATGACGCCCTGGGCAACGGCACGCACCGTAGCCGTGGATAATTTGGCAAATTCGGCGCCCTGCTTATTCCCTGCGATGCGGTCGAAAATGGCACCGCTGCCGCGTGCGCCAGCTTCGCCGAAAGCCATGACGATGCCGGCGATGATGAACGAGGCGAGGAACTGCAGCAATCCTCCGCCGATGCTGGCCACAAAACCGAGTGCGGCCTTTGCAATGTCGCCGATCTTCGGCTGCATGCTCTTGACCAGCGCCGGCAGGTCATTGTGCGCCTGCGACCAGAACGCATGTACTTTCTTGCCGACGACCGGCCATTCCTTGACGCCATCGCGCGGTGGCGGAATCTGCAGGCTGTTCTCCTGCACATTGCTCACCAGTTGCTGGATCGAGTCGCCCAGCGAACTCATCAACACGGTGGTCGGTGCAACGATCAGCACGATGCCAAGGAGCACGATCACGGTTGCAGCTCGCCCCTGCTTGTTGGCCATCTTGGCAGCCAGGGACTGATGCATCGGATAGAGAGTAATCGCCAAAATCAACGCCCAGACCATCAGGGTCAGAAATGGCGAGAATATCTGGAAGCACAGGGCAACCAGCGCCAGGATAAGGCCGGCACGGATGAGGACATCGAGAAGACGGGAAGCGAGGCGCTGTTCGAGTTCCGTATTGGGTTGGTTGTTGGTATTCATCATTCCCCCCTGAAGAGAGAGCAGAAGCCGGTTTCCGGGCTTCCATGGCGGCAAATCATGGCCTGGACGACAGCGTTTTGGCTGGTTTGTTGAGGGGAAGCAGTTGTCGAAAACGACAGTGTGATTATTTTGCCTGTCACGTTGATCACCTCTGATTGAGTTTATTAACCAACCACCGAGCCCCCTGCCTCTGGCTCGTCCGAGATTGAATCAAATCCGATCGCTATCGGAAGATTAGCGCTGGGATGCGTCATCTCCTGCAGCGACCATCATTTCGCTTAACACTTGCCTTTTTTTGCCTGCCCCGGCGGACAACCGCTGTTGCCCTTGCCTTTCCCCTGGTTCTTTTCCCAATAGTCAGGGTCGCGCCACTGATTACCGTCCCAGTAATAGCCGCGCTTGTCACGCGAACCAAATGTGATGGTCGTTTTGCTTCCCTGGACTCTGGGACCATCGACGTTGATCCGTACGTCGTTTGCTTGAACAAATATGGGAAGCCCTAGCAGCAGGACCAAACCAAACACGCTTTTCATTTTCTTTCCCTCCAGCCCTAGAAAACAATAAAAACAGTGTCGAGCTATTCAAGGAGAGGGTCAGTACTTGATGTCTCGGGACTGCTGGCGACCGCCCTGTTTGGTCTCACGCTTGTCCTGGCGGCACGCCGCATTGGACTTCTGATTTTCTGCCCGGCAATCAACCTTTGCCTCGCGCGATTCCTGTCGCGTATCCTGCTTGACATCCCGCCCATCCCGGCGCTGTTGTGCCTGCTCCGTTGCAAAGCAGGAGGCCGATGCAATCAACAAACTCATGGCCACAATGCGCTGGACTGAAATGCAGCGAATTACACATTTCTGGCGTTCCATTGGCTTTGCTCCTCTTGATTTAACGATGAGTGATCGCAATGCGTGGATTTCAGTTTGCTACTTAAATTGCATTCTTACAATAGCGGAATAGCTTAAATGGATGAGGTGCTCAGCTATCAAGAAAGTCCATAAGCAACAATGCCCGTCATCTCTCGATAACAGGCATTGTCTCAACTCAAGAGCTCCCCGAACTGGTGTTTACACCATCGTTTAGCCTGATCTTTCTCAGTGATAGGCGGTCTTCGAGGATAGCTTTAATGCCATCACGCAAGCCAGACCAAAGATCAGCACGGCAAAGCCAACACCCAGGTAGGAAAGTTCATCCATATACGCCTCGTCAAAGTAGTAGCTAAAGAATTTCGAGGCGATGTAGACAAGCCTCCCGGTCAAAGTTCCCGGGCGGCCGGTTTTTTGATTATCGCTCGGCGCTCAGCCGACCACCCCGATCACATGCAGGAAGATGGCGACGATGGCGATCGGCGAAACATAGCGCAGGGTCATCCGCCACAGCGCGAAGCCCTTGCCGCCCAGCGCGATTTCGTCCTCGACATGCCGGCGCTGCATCATCCAGCCGGCAAATACGGCGATCAGCAAGCCGGACAGCGGCATCATGATCTTGGTGGTCAGCGAGTCGAGCAAATCGAAAATACCCAATCCGAACAGCTTGACCTCACTCCATTCGTTGAAGGACAGCGCAACGGCAATACCGAGCAGCCAGACTGCGCCGCCGGTGGCCCAGGCCGCACGCTTGCGGGAGAACGCGAAACGCTCGATGAGCAGGGCGACAAAGGGCTCCAGCAGCGAAATCGACGAGGTCCAGGCGGCAAAAACTACGAGCAGGAAGAAGAGCGGCCCGACCACCACGCCCCCCGGCATCTGGGAAAAGGCAATCGGCAAGGTTTGCAGGATCAGGCCGGGACCACTGGCCGGGGCCAGGCCCTTGGCAAAGACGATGGCGAAAATGGCCAGCCCGGCCAGCAAGGCAATGGCCGTATCGGCGATGGCGACATAGAAACAGGTGCGAACGATCGACGTTCCTTTGTCGAGGTAGGAACCGTAAGCCATGATCGCCCCCATGCCGAGGCTGAGGGTGAAGAAGGAATGCCCCATCGCCGAGAACACGACTTCGCGCGTAATGGCCGAGACGTCGAAATGGAACATGAAACGGAAGGCGGCCGGCATGTCGGCCGTCACCATGCCATAGCCGATCAGGCCGAGCACGATGGCAAACAGGGCCGGCATCATGATCTTGTTGGCCTGTTCGATACCGCCGGTGACGCCGCGGGCGACCACGAAAACCGTCATCACCATGAACAGGCTATGCCAGGCAATCAGGCGCAGCGGATCGGCCAGCAAGCCGGCGAAACCGGCGGCTGCACTTTCCTTGGTGATGCCGTCGAAACCGGCGGTGGCGCGCAAGGTGTATTCGAGAATCCAGCCGGCGACGACGCTGTAGAAGGAAAGAATGAGCAGTGCACCGGTGACGCCGATCAGGCCGATGATCTTCCAATAGCGCCCCAGCCCGGCCTCGCGCGCCACCACCCCCATGGCGGCGACCGGATTGCCCTGGCCGCGCCGGCCGAGCATGGTTTCAGCCATCAGCAGGGGCAGACCGATGCTGACGATGCACAACAGATAGACGAGAACGAAGGCGCTCCCGCCGTTGGTCCCGGTCATGTAGGGAAATTTCCAGATATTGCCGAGGCCGATCGCCGAGCCGGCGGTGACCAGGATGAAGGCCCAGCGACTGGACCAATGACTGCGATTGACGTTTGCTGTTTCCATGTCTCAATACTTTTTGAATTACCCCGGCTTGCCTGCCGATTTTGGGGAAGGCGCGGAGTATAGATCGCGAAATCGGCCAAAACGTATGCTTTTCCTCAAAAAACAGATCGACAAAAACCAATTTCGGCCTGAATCAAACATACCGCACGGTAAAATTCACCGATTCAGACCATCCAGCCCCCAATCAAGGGCCAGCCAATGAAAAAACAATCGTCAACGCCGAGCCACTCGGTCGACATCAGTGAAGAGAATGGGATTCGCGCCCTGCACTTTGGTTCCGAATGGGTGCAAGGCGCCATGCGCATTGCCCGCCCGTGGTCGCTCGAACTGGCCTACACCCGCGAAATGATGGCCGGCCTGCTGTTGCGCCAGGGTAGCCACTGGCCACGCCGGGCCTTACTGATCGGGCTCGGAGCCGGCTCCTTGGCCAAATTCATCTACCGCTACCTGCCAGATTGCCGGATCACCGTGGTCGAGATCAACCCGCAGGTCGAGTTTGTCGCCCGCCAGTATTTCAAGCTGCCGGACGATCCGAAGCGGCTGGAGGTGGTCATCGGTTGCGGGGCCGATTACATGCTGAGCGGCGAACGCCAGTACGACTACATTCTGCTCGATGGTTTCGACCAGGATGCCCGGGCCGGCGCCCTCGACACGCTGCCCTTTTACCTCGCCTGCCGGGCTCGACTGGCTGACGATGGGCTATTGGCGGTCAACCTGCTCGGGCGGAACAAAGGTTTCCAGGGCAGTGTCGAACGGTTACTGGCTGCTTTTGATCAACGGCTTGCCGTCTTCCCATCCTGCGACAGCGGCAACACCATTGCCTTTGCCACAGGCGGCAATCCTGTTGCGGTTTCGCTTGATGCCATGCGCGAGGCAGCACAAAAACTGAAGAAGGAAACCCGCCTCGACCTGTTGCCGACGATCAGCCGGCTGCAACTGAGCCAGCCGTTTCCGGATGGCATTTTGAGGATTTGAGAGGGTTTCCCAAGCTTGCCTTATCGGCAAGTTGTACTACAAAGAAGTAAGGTCCTCCACCAATTCCAACGAAAAGGCGGACAGAACAAAGATAACAAGCAGCCAGAAAATTTAACGTTATCGTTTTGCCTATCCTATTGAAGGAGGATTCCTATGCTGTCTCTTCAAGACGTTATCGATTATTGCGATCTCGATCGCGGTGAAATTGAAGCAATTGCCGAACATGAGCATATTCCAGTGGCTGTTGCTGCCGAATTGAGCGAAGTTCTGCTCTGCTCCCCGGAAGGGGTGTGCCGGTTGCATACGATGATTATCGAAAACATGGCCCATGCGCTGGAAGTGGGCGAGTACGAGCATGTGCAGGATCTGTCGAAGACCTATCAGCACCTGCAGCGGACCCACCCGATTCCCGAGAATATCGGGAGTTGATCAGACTGGAAATCGGGAAAAAAAGGCAGTCGACCGCAGCAATCGCTCAAACACTGCGGGAATGTAGGCCGTAGCCGTGTTCAACCGCATACAGCGCTACCTGGACACGGCTGGTCATGTTCAGTTTCTTGAAGATGTTCTGGACGTGAATCTTGACGGTACTCTCGGCCAGATCCAGCTTGCGGGCGATTTCCTTGTTGCTCTCCCCCTGCGCCAGGCTCTCCAGGATGTCGCGTTCGCGCGGTGAAAACTTGTCGCGCTCGACCATGGCCGGTACGGCTTTCGGCTGGTTGCGCACCCCCTGGATCAGCTTGGCCGTCATCTGCGGCGAAACGATGGACTCACCCTGCGCGGCGCGGCGGATGGCATCGACCAGCGTGTCGGTCTCGATATTTTTCAGCAGGTAACCGCTGGCCCCGGCCCGCAAGGCATCGAGCAGGTCCTGCGCATCTTCGGAAACGGTCAGCATCAGCACCCGCGCCTCGGGAATTTCCTCGCTGATCACCTTGACCGCTTCCAGGCCGGACACGCCCGGCATGTGCAGGTCGAGCAGGACCACGTCCGGCTTCAGGGAGCGAGCGCGCTTGATGCCTTCCAGGCCGTCGCCGGCTTCATCGACCACTTCGAAATCGTCATTGCGCTGGAGCAGCGACTTGATGCCGCTGCGAAAAAGGGTGTGGTCGTCGACCAGCAGGACGCGGATTTTATTGTTCATGGACTTCTACCTTTTCTTGTTCTCTGGGCAAGCTTAGCGTAACGCGGGTGCCTTCACCGATCTTTGACGTAACGGTGCATTCGCCCCCCACCCGATACGCCCGCTCGCGCATGATTTTAAGGCCGACATGGCGGTCGGACAGCACATTCGGCTCGTTGACCGGATCGAAACCGACGCCATCGTCGACCACGGTGACGGTCAATTGGCCCAGATTGCGGCGCAGCGTGACCGCGACCCGGCTGGCCTTGGCATGCTTGCGGATGTTGGAGAGCGATTCCTGGACGATATGCATGACCTGAATTTCGTCGGTCGGGATCAGCGTAACGCCACTGCCGAGAATTTCCAGCTCGGTCTGGATGCCGGTCTGGCCTTCGAACTTTTCCAGCGTCGCATGGATGGCGGTATCGAGGTCGCTCTGATGAACGCGCGTCCGGAAATGCACCAGCAGTTCTCGGACGTCGTCGTAACTCTCCTGCACGCCTTCGCGCAACTGGCCGGCCGTCTGCATCGCCTCGTCGGTCTTGCCCTTGCGCAGCGAGTCCTGCAGCAACTGGACCTGGATATTCAGGAAGGCGAGGCCCTGAGCGATCGAGTCGTGCAGTTCCTGGGCCAGCAGGTTGCGCTCCTCGGAAACGGCCAGTTCCTTCTCCCGCGACTGCAGGCGCAGGTTTTCGATGGCGACGCCGAGGTGTTGACCGAGCGTTTCCAGCAAGTGCTTTTCCCGTTCCGACAAGGCCTGCGGCCGGAGGAAATAGAGGTTATAGACGCCGATCTTGGTCTTGTTGTGCATGATGGTGAAGGCCGTTGCCGTGGCGAAGCCTTCCCGGATGCAACTGCGCAATTTCATGCCCTCCGGCGGGTTGATCGTGGCAAAGGTCGCCGTGATGCCGCTCTGGATGACCTGGCCGCACAGGCATTCGCCACAATTGAGCGTCGATTCGTTGGCAACGAATTCGTCGGACAGCCCTTCGTGCGTGAACAGGTGCAATTCGCCGGTGTCGTTGGCGTACATGCGGACGGCGCCGGCATCCGCCCCCAGTGCCGTCTTGATGCGGTCGAGAAAGCCCTGGCACAAGGCCTCGATCGGCGCCGGTTCGCTGAGGAAAGCGGTCGCGCCATAAAGAATGCCGAGTTCGCGGTTGCGTTCGGCCAGGCTACTGGTTTCGGCGACGACTCGATCTTCCAGCGTGCCGTATACGTTCTGCAAGTGTTCGGCCATCTGGTTGAAGCCGCGGGCCAGGCCGCCCAGTTCGTCGTCACCGCTGACCGGGACGCGGACGGCCAGATCGTTGTCCATCATCCGCCGCATGCCGGCGTGCAGGATGCTAACCGGCCCGATCACCAGCACACTGAAAAAACGGATCAGCAAACCGGTCCCAACGACGGCCAGCAGGACCAGCGCGACCTGCACCGTACGCAGCAGATTGGTGTCCTGCGTATAGCTGCGCTCCATGACCAGCACCAGGTCGTTGATCAGAGCAACGACGGATTCCAGTTGATTGTCGAAGCGATCCAGCGCCAGCACCCGGCCCGGCGTGTCGGCCGCGCCATAGGCAACGGCGAGAGGGCGCAGGGCTTCGACCCAGGCCTGCTCGACGGCGGCCAGGCTCTGTTCGACTTCGTCGTTGCGCGGCGGCGACATCGGCCGCTCCGGGTCGCCCTGCTTGAGATCGAGCAGGACTTTGTCGAAGCGTTCGATTTCTTCCTGCAATGCGCTGGACAGCGGGGCGCTGGCCGATTTTTCGTCAACCGCTCGCGCCATCAGGTGGCTGATGCGGTAAGTCCGCATGCGCTGGCTGCCCGCGTCGTTGATCGCCGCCGCCACCCCTTCGAGCTGCCAGGAAATGAGCAGGGTCAGTGCAATGGCGCTCAGCGCCACCACGAAGAAAATGCAGAGAATACCGACGATCTTGCGGGACAGCTTGGCGGGGGATGCGAACATCAGGAGACACCGAATGAGGATGGCCGAACCTTAGCCTTGGCCGGGGTGGGTTAGCAAGAATCTGCATCAAAAGAAAAAAGCCCGCCGGGTTGAGCCGGCGGGCGAAAGTCGCTTTGGAGAGCGCTTAGCGACGATGGATCGTTAGAACACCTCAGGCCGCGATCTTTTCAACGTGCGCCTGCTTTTCGTAGAGGAACTCGAGAACGGCGGCTCGGCAGTCGATATAGGCTGGATCGTGGGCCAGCGTCAGGCGGTCGCGCGGGCGCGGCAGCTTGACTTCGAGGATCTCGCCGATGGTCGCCGCCGGGCCATTGGTCATCATCACGATACGGTCGGAGAGCAGCACCGCCTCGTCGACATCGTGGGTAACCATGACCGTCGTCGCCTTGGTCGCCTCGCAGATCTTCATCAGCTCATCCTGCAGCTTGGCGCGGGTCAGCGCGTCGAGGGCGCCGAACGGCTCGTCCATCAGCAGCACCTTCGGCTGCATCGACAGGGCGCGGGCGATGCCGACGCGCTGCTTCATGCCGCCGGAGATTTCATGCGGATACTTGCTGCTGGCGTGGTCGAGGCCGACCAGATTGATCGCCGCGGCGGTGCGTTCCTTCAGCTTGGCCTTGCCTTCCTTGGCACCGAAAACGCGTTCGACGGCGAGATAGACGTTCTCGAAGCAGGTCAGCCAGGGCAGCAGGCTGTGGTTCTGGAAGACGACGGCGCGTTCCGGGCCGGGGCCGGCGATTTCGCGGCCGTCGCACAACAGCACGCCGGTGGTCGGCCGGGTCAGCCCGGCAATCAGGTTGAGCAAGGTCGATTTACCGCAACCGGAGTGGCCGATCAGGGCGATGAACTCGCCTTGCTTGATGCCAAGGTCGATGTCGCGCAGGGCGACGAACTTGCCCTTCTTGGTCTCGAAGGTCTGGCCAACTTTTTCAATGCTTACGAATTTTTCCATGATCATTGCTCCGCTCAGGACGATTCTTTGGTCAGTTTCTTGGCGAGCAGGATCAGACTTTGCTCGAGGATCAGGCCGACGATGCCGATGACGAAGATGGCGATGATGATGTGCTCGACCTTCAGGTTGTTCCACTCGTCCCACACCCAGAAGCCGATACCGACGCCGCCGGTCAGCATTTCCGCGGCGACGATGACCAACCAGGCGGTGCCGATCGACAACCGGATGCCGGTCAGCATGTAAGGCAACACGGCCGGGAAGAGGATCTTGGTAACGACCTTCCACTCGGAAAGCGCCAGGACGCGGGCGACGTTCAGGTAGTCCTGCGGCACGCGCTGGACGCCCTGGGCGGTGTTCATGATCATCGGCCAGATCGAGCAAATGAAGATGGTGTAGGTGGCGGCCGGGTCGGCCTTCTTGAAGACCAGCAGACCGATCGGCAGCCAGGCCAGCGGCGAGACCGGGCGCAGCAGGCTGATGATCGGGTTGATCATCGCCGACAGGAAAGCCGAGCGGCCGAGGATGAAGCCGAGCGGAATGCCGACCAGCGCCGCGAAACCGAAGCCGATGCCGACCCGCTGCAGCGAGGACAGGATGTTCCAGCCGATGCCCTGGTCGTTCGGCCCGTTGCGGTAGAAGGGGTCGGCGAACAGCGTCACCGCGGCGTCCCAGGTCTGGACCGGGCCGGGAATGCTGCCGCCCTTGTGGGTGGCGACATACCAGATGCCGATCAGGATCAGCATGCCGAGGGTGGGCGGCAGCACGGCACGCAGGAAGGTATTGAACTTCTCGCCGAACGGCACGCCGCTCGGCAGGGCTGCTGTTTTTTCCATCTTCTTTTCCTTGGCCGGCTCGGCGACAACTTCCGCGACCGGCTGGCTGGTTATGCTGTCCCCCAGGGGGACTTCCTTCGGGGCGCGGTCGACCGGCTGTTCAAGGCCGAAATCTCCGCTCATCGTCGTGGCGCTCATCGTTTTCTCCAGGCTTGTCGCCGCCCCCGCCGGAGCGGGGAGCGGGGCGACTCAATCGACTAATCAGGCTTTGACCTTGAAACCATCGGCGTACTTGGCCGGATCCTTGCCGTCCCAGACCACGCCATCGATCAACTTGTGGCTGCGCATCTCGCTCTTCGGCAAGGCGACGCCGGCGGCGGTGGCACCCTGCTTGTAGATATCGATGCGATTGACCTGCTTGGCGACAGCCAGGTAATCCGGGTGGCTCTTCAACAGGCCCCAGCGCTTGTGCTGCGTCATGAACCACATGCCGTCCGACAGGTAGGGGAAATTCACCGCCCCTTCGTTGAAGAACTTCATGTGGTTCTTGTCGTCCCAGCTCTTGCCGAGACCGTTCTGGTAACGGCCGAGCATGCGGGCGACGATGACCTCGGTGTCGGTATTGACGTAGGACTTCTGGGCGATGACTTCTGCCGTCTTCTGCTTGTTGGGCAGCGAGGCGTCGATCCACTTGCCGGCATCGAGAATGGCGGCGACCACGGCGCGGGCGGTATTCGGGTTCTTCTGCACCCACTCGGCGGTGGTGCCGAGCACCTTCTCCGGGTGATCGGTCCAGATGTCCTGCGTCGTCGTCGCCGTGAAGCCGATGTTGTCCATGATGGCGCGGTTGTTCCACGGCTCGCCGACACAGTAGCCGTCCATGTTGCCGACACGCATGTTGGCGACCATCTGCGGTGGCGGCACGGTGATCGTCTTGACGTCCTTGAGCGGGTTGATGCCCTGGGCGGCCAGCCAGTAGTACAGCCACATGGCGTGGGTGCCGGTCGGGAAGGTCTGGGCGAAGGTGTATTCGCGCTCCTTCTTGGCGATCAGTTTGGCCAGGCTGGGGCCGTCGACCGCGCCCTTGTCCTTCATCTGGTTGGACAGGGTGATCGCCTGGCCGTTGGTGTTCAGCGTCATCAGGTTGGCCATGTCCTTCTTCGGCCCGCCGATACCCATCTGCACGCCGTAGATCAAGCCATACAGCACATGAGCGCAATCCAGCTCGCCATTGACCAGCTTGTCGCGCACCGAGGCCCAGGAGGCTTCCTTGGTCGGGATGATCTTGATGCCGTATTTCTCATCGAACTTGTTCACCGCAGCCATCACCACGGAGGCGCAATCGGTGAGCGGAATGAAGCCGATACGGACTTCCTTTTTTTCAGGGGCGTCCGAACCGGCGGCCCAGGCGCCGCTGCGAACGCCGGGGGGGACCATGGCCATCAATGAGGCTCCCATAGCGGTTGAGACGAAATCACGACGTGAAAAGGCGGGTTTGCTGTCCGCGACCAGTTTCTTGTCTTCCATTGCTTGCTCCTTGATTGCTTGAATCGAAAAAACAAAATGGGCGTCACATCCCGGCTGCCGCTGGCAGCTTGGATGGACGCCCTTGTCCCGCGAGTCGGCTGGGGCTCGACTCTCGCCCGGTCGCCTTTGACCGTGCGTTATGTAAGGACTATTGCAATGGCCGTGCCAGGCATAGTTAAAAGGTACTAATACCTTTTAACTATTTGGTTTTATGGGGATTTTTTTCTTGAGCGGCGCCAAAATTGCGCCAAAAGCGATGCACTGTTGCAGTGCAGCAGGCGAAAAGCCCGCACAATAACGGG
>NZ_LODL01000019.1:189854-193283 GCF_001551835.1 Dechloromonas denitrificans
ACACACTTCAAACCCTACCTGCTGGCCGAAACCCAGGACTCGATGCAATGGCCTGTACGCTGGGCCGATACGCGGGTTCTTCCAAGCTTAATTGCGGCAATGAAACCCGAGATTCGTAAACAATTCCTCTCGCCGCTCTACGCATGGATGAGCGCAGACCGACAGGGAAACATGCTTTGCTGGCAAGGGGCTGGTGATCCGAATCCGCGACGGGCGAATTTCGAATACTGGCCCTTGGATGATGCAAGTTTTGCAAAACTGGTTGAAGAAGCTGAGACCGATGCTGTTATAAGCAAGATCTACGATGTTCGAGCCGATCTTCTGAAAAACCATAGTCCCGCTAAGTGTCATTCTCTAGTATCCAAAAACTTGGCAATCGCTAGCGCCAATGGCATCAATGGAGCGGAAGCGCGACAGAGTTTCAGCATTTTGTCACTGAGTCTCGTTGAGCAATTTTCTCAACATCCTGCCATGTCCGCACTTTTGGCGCATACCAAGCAAGGAGCAGCGTACCTGAACGAACTAAACGCCTTGCCCGATGAATTTTGGCAAGAGTGCGCAATTCAATAAGTAGTTGTTATATAGAGTATTTGAGATGAAATGCTTGTTCGCATTATTGTTTGTGCTGTTGATCTCTGGCTGTGCCACGTCTGATGACTTTCCAACCGAGAAAAGAGCATCAGCCCAAGTAGGTATCGTCAATCACACAGGGAGCTATATCTACTCAGCATCGGTTGATGGAGCAGGCGGGGGGCAGATGTCGGCGTGGGGCGCTGGCATGGCCAATATCTGTTGCACCTCCATTCCCTGGGTTTGGCGTCCTGGCATGAAGGTTAGCGTGCGCTGGAACATGCCAGAAGGACGAAAGGATGTCATTAAAGAGAAGATTGCCGAGATCGAGAAATACGATGAGCCGGGCGATATCTACATGCATTTTTTCCCGAATGACGAGGTCAGGGTTGTGGTTTCCAATACGGGAGGATGGGGGGCAAAACATCCGATTCCGCCACCAGTAAAGCCGATCAATTTAAACTCCGTTAAGTAAGCTACGATGCCATCCATCCAGCCCACCCCAGAAAAAGCACCGTACCCAGCCACCAAGTTTCTGAAGCTCTCCGCCAGGGAAGATGCAATCAGCGGCTACGCGCTAAGTTGCACGGCTACTGATTTACCTTGCCGCATTCCCGTACATGTTGGTTTGTTCTTCGATGGGACCAATAACAACATGTACCGAGATTTGGAAGGACGCCGCGTGCCAGTGCCGCTGTCCAAACAAGCGTTAAAAAATGCCAAGGCAGAAGCCAAAGCCGCCGGCAAAGATCCGAGTTCGGTGAAGCCCAAGCCGATCCCCAAAAAAGACCCCAAGCCTGACGAGTGTAGCCACAGCAATGTCGCCCGTTTGTTCCAAGCATTTCCTTGGGATAAGCAAGCCAGCGGTTACCACCCGTTTTACATCCAGGGCGTCGGCACGGAATTCCACGACATTGGCGAACCAACAGAATCACAGGAGGGCAAGGCCTTTGCCAAGGGGGGGCTGCCCCGGATTATCTGGGGACTATTTCAGGTCCTGAACGCGATACATGCAACAGTTCATGGCGCCGATGTACTTTACAAAAACTCCGAGGTAGGCAACCTCGCCCAATCCTACGACAACGAAGTCGGCCGCATCGAGAACTCCGGCCCCCGCCAAAACAAGACAGTCACGCACAAAGACTGGTTTGCGCCACATCTGGCGAAACTGAAGGCAGCGCTGGAAGCCAAGCCCAAACCCCATGTTCCATCATTGACGGTATACGTTTTCGGTTTCTCGCGCGGTGCAGCCGAGGCAGTCGCTTTTTGCCACCTGTTCGATCAATTGCTCGAAGCCGGCAAACTGGCGGGCATTTCGGCCACTATCCGTTTTGTTGGCTTATTCGATGTGGTGGCTTCAGTCGGTGGCTCAGCCTCTGTGGCGCGTACGCTACCACTGCCCGGTGCGATCTTTGACGGTCATTGGGCGTGGGCGAATTACGTAGACAATCCGATCCCCGGTTGTGTTGAAAAAGGCCTGCACTGCATTGCAGCACATGAGATGCGGATGAATTTTCCGGTTACCCGAATTGAAGGTGGCGCGGTAAGGGGGGTCTATTTCCCCGGTGCTCACTCTGACGTTGGTGGCGGTTACCCACCGGGTGACCAGGGTAAGGGGCGTGGAACTCAGGCTGCTTTGCTGTCACAAATTCCGCTGGCCTATATGTACAAAGAAGCGCGGTTGGCGGGCGTGCCATTGGTGTCATTTAGTGAGTTGCCTCAACGTCGCCAAATGGACTTCGAGGTGGATGCGACGTTGGGAAAAGCCTGGGAAGCCTACACCTCAGCCCTTAACGGAGAAGGTGATCTCCTCAAAAAACACATGGAACTGTTTTACCGCTGGCGTGCTACACGCTTGAATACACTGGATGCAACGGCGAGTTTTCAGGCAGCGAGCGCTCAGGATCAACAGGATTTAATGGAAGCGAACGCCATGCTGACGGGTGACCTGGAAGCCATCCGGCATCGCCGGGATGACAAACGAGACCCTTTCCCAAACAGTGAGGAACGACCAGTCTATGGGCCAGAAGATGGCAAACGCGTCAATCAATGGCATTTGCTTCGCGCCAATAATCGAGCACCACTGGATGAGTGGGAGCGCTGGGCAATGTCATTCTTTGATAAGCCGAAGCCCCTGCCGCCTGAGGTTGAAGCCTTCTTTGACGACTATGTACACGATTCCTTTGCCGGGTTTTACATGGCTGGAGAGGTGACCGAGTTCGATAAGCGGAAGAAGGTTGAAGAGGTGTTAGAGAAAGACCAGGACGACAGAGACAAGTTTGAAAAGAAGGTCTTTGAAATAACAGCCAAGACGAAAGAGGCCAAACGGAAGAAGGATGCCGGCGAACCTTTGAGAGCCGAGGAAGAGCGGCTTTTGAAAGAAGCTGAGACAGGCACTCCCTATCCAACCATGACGGATGGAGATGCTGTCGATATGCGCAGCCCGGCCATCCTGACCCAAACCTCGACACGCCGTGAAGGTGGTGGATACATCATTCGCCGTGGCTATTATCCGCACGAAGGATTTTTCTTGCGCAAGAGCAAGCATGAGAATGAGTTGCAGAGAGCACCGAGCGCCAGTTTGACTCCAGGCCAGCAGAAAGCTGTAGCGGCTAAAGCGGAAGAAGCTGATGAGCAGGCCCCTCGGGAGTTTGTATGGAGCAACAACTTACGCAAGGATATCCCGCAAGAATTGATGAAAACAGCAACCTACAAGGAAGTGGCTACCGCTTGACTACGGTCTGGCAGTGGACTCGCTATAAATTGCCGCCTCGCCCAGAAACCCAGCGCCGCACTTGGCTCGGGCGCGGCGCTAAGCAGTGGCGACGTCATCGAACCGGTGTCGGCTCCGAACATCCT
>NZ_LODL01000019.1:193293-237848 GCF_001551835.1 Dechloromonas denitrificans
CCGCCATAGAGCTTGTCGGCCCGCAATTCGTTCCATGGCGCATCTTCCCGCAGGCGGCGCACCAGGTCGGGATTGCTGATGAAGGGCCGGCCGAAGGCGATCAGATCGGCCTGACCATCGTTCACAGCGGCTTGCGCCATGGCCCGGTTGTAGCCGTTGTTGAGCATCCAGGCACCGGCAAAACGCTGCTTGAGCGCCGCGTAATCGAAGGGCTTGGCCGTTGCCGGAGTGCGCTCACCGCCCGTTTCGCCTTCGATCACATGCAGGTAGGCGAGGCCGAGCGGCGCCAGTTGTTCGACGACGTAGTTGAACAGGGCCTGCGGATCGCTATCGAGCGGCGTGTCGCTGAAGGTGGTCAGCGGACTGAAGCGGACACCGGTCCGACCGCCACCGATTTCACCGGCCACCGCCTGCATCACTTCGAGCAACAGGCGGGCGCGGTTGGCGATGCTGCCGCCGTACGGCCCGCTGCGGTCATTGACGCTGTCGCGCAAGAACTGGTCGAGCAGATAGGAGTTGGCGGCATGTACCTCGACACCGTCGAAACCGGCTTCGATGGCGAGGGCGGCGGCGCGCCGGTAATCGGCGACCAGGCCGGGCAGTTCGTCATCGCGCAGGGCCCGCGGCGCGGAAACCGGGACGAAACCGTCGCGGGTAAAGGTCATCGCCTCGGGCCGCCGATTGGTCGGGGAAACCGGGGCGGCGCCGTCCGGCAACAGGGAGCTGTGCGAGATGCGACCAACGTGCCAGAGCTGGAGCACGATACGCCCACCTTCAGCATGCACCGCATTGGTCACCTTGCGCCAGGCGGCGACCTGCCCGGTCGTGTAGATGCCCGGGGTATCGAGATAACCCTGCGCCATCGGGCTGATCTGGCTCGCCTCGGCAATGATCAGGCCGGCACTCGCCCGCTGCCGGTAATACTCGACGGTCAGCGGACCCGGCTGCAAGCCTTCGACGGCACGGTTGCGGGTCAGCGGCGCCATGACGATGCGGTTGGCGAGCGGGATATCACCGACTTTGATGGGATCGAACAATGAACTCATGGATCTTCTCCTGGGTGGGAAATGCGTATGCTTTATTAGACCGGTCGTCTAATAACAATGGTAAAAAATAGGCCGCGGGCAACGGCGGCCGGTTCAATGCATGGCAACTCAGTGTGACAAAATCTTTTCCGTAACCTGCAGGGCGTTATCGAGGGCCTTGCTGTCGCGATGCAACTTGCCGAGCAAGCTGGCCCCCAGCCAGAGTTGGTAGAGCATCTGGGCGGTAGCGAGCGGTGCCAGGGCCGGCAGCGACCCGTCCGCCACACCGGCTTCGATCAATTGGGCGAGGCGGGCAACGATTTGGTCGGTGCCATCGCGCAGGGTTATCCGCATCGCGTCCGACAGGTCGGCCACCTCGGCACTCAGTTTGACGACCAGGCATTTCTGCTCGCTGCAGTCGGCACACTGCGAATGCCGCCACTGCTGCCAGAACTGCATCAGGCGTTGACGCCCCGAGACCTCTTCGTTGTGCAACAGGCCATCGATTTCGGCCAGGTAACAATCGAAATGATCCTTGAGCAAGGCCTGGCCAAACAACTCCTTGGATTCGAAGTAATGGTAGAACGAGCCCTTCGGCACGCCGGCCGTTTTCAGGATTTCGTTCAGACCGACACTCGAAAAGCCCTTGCCGGCAATAATCCGCTTGCCGGTATCGATAACGTGCTGCCGAGTGTTGTCGTGACGAATGTTCATGCGGACAAGATTGCCACAAATTAGACCGGTCGTCTAGTTCACGATTTATTTATTGCCGGCAATGGCTGGGCGACGCTTTCCGACCGGCTCCCCCGCCCTGGCTGGCGGATCAGTTCGAAGCAGCCCCGACGAAAGCCTCAATATCGACTTCGTCGATCTGCTCGGCTCGCATGAAGCGTTCGGCGTATTCCCGGTAAACGCCGGCCCGCAGGAAAATGTCGAACAGCTCGCCATCGATGTGCTGTTCCTTTTTCATCATCGCCATGATGCGGATCGCCTCCGACAGCTTCTTGCCTTTCTTGTACGGCCGATCAACTGCGGTCAACGCTTCGAAAATGTCGGAAATCGCCATCATCCGGGCGACCGGACTCATCTCCTCGCGGCGCAGGCGTTTGGGGTAACCGGTACCGTCCATTTTCTCGTGGTGGCCGCCGGCGATCTCGGGCACCTGGCGCAGATGCTTGGGAAACGGCAACTGGGTCAGCATCATGATGGTCTGGATGATGTGCTCGTTGATCTTGTAGCGTTCTTCGTCCGACAGCGTGCCGCGCGCCACGCCGAGGTTGTGCAGTTCACCCCGGTTGTAGAGCAGTTCCGGCGGCGGCATGCGGAAGCCCCAGCGATTATCGTCCGGCATCTGGTCGCGCACCCCGCGTTCGAAGCGATGCTCCGGCTTGTCGGCCAGCAACGGCTCGTCGACCGGCAGAGCGGACGCCGGTGTGCGTTCCTTGCGCGCCTTTTCCTCGTGCGAGATGCCGAGCCGGTCATCGAGCGTCCGCCGCCAGGTCCGGCCGGCAATCGCCTTGAGACGCTCGATTTTTTCCGGCGCCATGAATTCGCCGCCCTCGTTGCAGGTCGCGACGAAGGCAAAATCGGCATCGAGGGCTGCGAGCTGTTCGCTCAGCCTGTCCCGCGCCGCCGCTTCCGGCTCGCCACCGGCAATGGCTTGCAGGCAAGCGATTTCGGCATCGCGCTTGAGCACCTCGAAACGCATCCGGACTTCATGAATGCGGTCGTAAAGCGATTCGAGCTTGGTCGCCTTGTCGACGACATATTCGGGCGTCGTCACCTTGCCGCAGTCGTGCAACCAGGCCGCGACATGCACTGACTCCCAGCCCTCCTCGTCGAGTTGAAAGTCCTGGTAAGGGCCACTCGATTCGGCACAGGCCGCTTTCGCCAGCATCTTGGTCAGCTCCGGCACACGGGCGCAATGGCCGCCGGTGTAAGGGCTTTTGGCATCGATCGCGCCGGCGATCATCTGGATGAAGGACTCGAAGAGCACCTTCTGGGCATGGATCAATTCCTTGCTCTCGATGGAGACCGCCGACGATCCTGACAAGGCCTCAATGAAACGCAGGCGCGCCTGGTCGGTTTCGCTCAGCCGGAACAGCACCATGGCACCCACCAGATTATGCTGACGATTGAGCAGCGGCACGGCAATGGCATGATTTTTACCGGGCAGGCAGCTCGCATCGGCGACGCCCAGCGCCGTGAGGTCGGCCTCGCCGAGCAGGCCCGCCCGCGCGCAACCGGAGGCGATGGCCGAACTCAGCAGCGGCCCGGCCAAGGCCGGATCGAGCGCGGCGCTTTCGGCCAGCATCGGCGCCCCATCCGCTTTCATGGCGGCGGCCTGGACCAGCCGATCGTTCTCGGCCAGGTAGAGGATGCCGGCTTCGGCTTCGGCGGCCGAAATGGTTTCCCGCAACAAACTGGGCAGCAAGCGACTGAAATTGTTCTCGCTGGCGACCGCCATGCTGATATCGAGGAAACGCCGGATCGTCCGCTTCATGACGCCCATCGTCACCGCCAGTTCATTGACCTCGAGCACCATCGAGTCGACCGCGATCGGATGCGAGAACTCGAAGCGACGGATTGATTCTGCCTCCCCGACCAGTTGCTGCAATTCCTTGGAAATGCGGCGCGCCAGTGCCAGCGTTGCCGGGATGGCCAGCAAGATCACCAGCAGCATGGCGAAAACCAGCTGATGCATCAGCTTGTGAGCCGGCGCCATCAACTCCTGATCGGGAATCGCCGCTACCAGGAAAAGCGGATTGGTGCCTTCGAGCTTGAACGGGCGAATCGACGTGTGCCAACGCTCACCATCAAGCGTCAGCCCGCCGTTTTGCGCGGCCTGTTCATCCAGCTTGAAACTGGCGGACGTGAACTGGGCCAGCACCGGTACGCCCAAGTCCCGGATATTTGGTAGATGCAAAGGCTCCGGCGCCTGCCCGACCGTCGGCAGAGCTTTGCTGAAGTCATCGGCAGCGATGACCTGCCCCGCCGCATTGCTCAGCACCAGATGGGTACCAGGCGTCACTTTCTGCGCGGCAAGCAATTGATTCAGTGTTTCCAGGCCAATATCGGCCCCAACCACGGCGCCGCCCTTGCTGGCCCGGCTGGCGATGGTGGTGCCCGGCTTGCCGGAGGTAAAGAACAGGTAGGGCGGCGTCTTGATCTGGCCGCTGGCGCGCATGGCGGCGGTGTACCAGTCGCGGTTGCGCGGATCGAACTTCGCCGCATACTCGGGGCGTGTATCGCTGCGCAGCGTCACCAGCGCCGCGTCGAAATAGATGAAACGGCCGCTGCTGCCACCTTCGGCGCGCTCGATACTCTGCACGATGTAGGCCGTTCCCGCGGGCGCCGCAAAATACTTGAGTTCCGCCGCCTCCGTCACTCGCCGGAGCAGGAAGAAATCACCGCTCTCATAGCCGACATACAGTGAAGTCAGCGCACTTGAGCTATTCAGCAATTCGCGCATGAAATCGAGCTGGCTCAGGCGCCCCTCGAAAGTTCGTTGCTGCGTGATCTCATTGAGGCCAAGCAGGCGGGTCGCCACCTCGGCCGGCGCCAGCAGGCCGGTAAAATTACCGAGCATCTCGCGGTGGATGCGGGTACTCAGCTCGGCCGCGGTCGATTCAAGAATATCCTGGCTGATCTTGTAGCCGATGCCGCCGATCACCCCGCCGACCAGCAAGGTCAGGATCAGGAACAGGGTTGAGATATGAACCTGAAGCGGGAAACGGCGTTTCATGGCAGCCTCGACAAGCGAAGATATGCGGCCATGATACGCACACTACCGCCGCCAGGTCGATGGCGGAGGGCTTATCGCAGCGGAATGAACCGGCTTTTTGAAAATTGCCGTTTTTTAGCCGTCGACCGCAGCATCCTCATTCGGCAGCGGTGGTTGCGGCCGACTGATGACATAAAGCACCACGGTGCAGGCACCGAGAAAACCGACTGCGGCCAGGGCGCTCGGCACCCAGGTATCGGCCAGCCCGCGCTCCATCCACAACCAGACAAACAGGCCGAAGGCCGGCAGGGCCAGCAAGGCGCAAAAAACGGCAGTGGCCAAGGCCACTTTTTGTCCGATATGACGTTTCAGATCACTCACTCTACTTCCTCCACCATAAGCCATATTGAGCGATTGTCACGAGCATCGCTGGTTGAAAGACTGAGCGCTCCACTCTGATTACCACTGGCCTGGCGGCCGCTGCCGCCCAGCTCTATCCATTCGCCGAGGCGCCCGGAAACCGTCGTCGACAAGCGCTGGCTGTTGATACTGCCATAGCCGCCCTGACTGGCCGCCTGCTGGCTGATATCGAGCGTTACCCGCTCGCCGTTGAGGCGGGGTACGGCATAGAAGCCGCGTCCGACATCCTGATAAACCACCGTTTCATTGACCACTGCCCCACCCGGCCCGATCACCACCTGGCGCATCGGAATCGGCAAGGAACGGCCAACCTGGATAAAAGCTTGCCCACCTTCGACCGTCTGCACCATTTGCGCGGCGCTTTCGCCGCGCACGCTCTTGGTGTCCCAAACCCGGGCCTCGACATTGCTGCGCCGCGTGCTGCCGAGCACGACCTGGCCACTGGCCTCGCCGCCACGGGCGCTGTCCTCGGCCTGCCGGTTCTGGCTGACGCGAATGATCAAACGCCGCGTCGGCGTATCGATCGCCGCCAACGCCTTCTTGATGTCCGCCCGGTTGCGCGGCGAGGCACGCAGGAACAACTGGTTGTTCAGGCCGGTCAAGGTACCGCCCGGCTCGACCAACGGCAGCAGCACGGGCAGGACCTGCTCGACGCTCTTGCTCTTCAGTTCGATGACTTCCAGTTGCTGCGCCCAGACCGGCGCGGCAAACCACAGGCTCAGTAATAACAGGATTCTTTGCATGGCATGGCCTCCGTCAGAAATGCCGGGCTAGTTCTGGCACAGGGCGATGCGGTGGCACTGCGCGAGGTCCGCCGCCACCGCCGCGACGACGGTCGCGTCGGCCCGGCCGCTGGCCGCCCGTTCGTGCAGGATCGTCATGATCTGCGCCGGCGACATCGGCTTGCGATAGGGCCGCTCCTGGGCCAGCGCCTGAAAAATATCGGCGACGTTGATGATACGCGCCGCCAGCGGCAAGGCATCGCCACCGAGATGAAAAGGGTAACCGTGTCCATCCGGCGTTTCGTGGTGGTAAGAAGCCCAGCGGGCAATTTCATCGATCGCATGCAGCGGCTTCAAGACTTGCAGCGTGGCGTAGCTGTGCCCCTTCATGATGTCGAACTGATGCGGCGTCAGCGGGTCGTGGCCCTCGATGATCTCGTCGGGAATCTGTAGTTTGCCGATGTCGTGCAACAAACCGGCCACCTCGATTTTTTCGCAGGTGACGGCATCCAGGCCCAGGCGTTCGGCCAGGTAGCGCGACAGCCGGGCAACGCCACGTGAATGCTGCTCGGTATAGGGCGACTTGGCGTCGATGATGCGGGCAAAAATATCGGCGCAGCGCTTGAAGTCATTCCAGCCGACCATCTGCAAATCGCCATGGGACTCCATGTCCGTATGGTATTGATGCACGCACTCCGGCTGCAGCGCCAGCCAGAATGCCTCGCCCTCGGAGATCGCCATGAAGGCATCGATCAGCTCGGGAGCGAACATCCGGCCACGCTCCCTGGCCAGACGCAGGCGAATTTCCTCGACATGCGCCAACAGGGTCTGCTCGGCGTGAAACGGTGCAGCCAGCACGTCGATCCGATCGGCGAGATAGATCAGGTTGGCAAAGCGCGCCGTATTGTCCGGCAGGCTTTGTTGCAGCAACCATTCCCAACGGCTGTGGTGGAAACGGACGATATTGGCCAGATGTGCCAGCGGCGGAAAATCGACCAGCAAGTCGTAACCGCGAACGCAGTGCGCATCCGCCCCGGCCCACTCGAGATCGACGACCAACCGGCGATGGACGCGGGTCGATGAAACACCGCAGTCATGCAGCAGGCCGGCATCGTAGAGCAGCAGTTGCTCCGCTTCCGGCCAGCCCATGTGACAGGCCAACTCGCGCGCCAGCATGGCGACGCGGCGGCCATGCAGCACATCGTCGACACCGACCAGGTCGACGGCATGGGCGATGGTCATCACCAACAGCCTCAGGTCGATGGCCAGGTCTTCCGGAAGCGTGGCGGTAAGCAACGGTCAGCTCGCGTTATGCGGCAGGGCCAGATATTCCTGGGAATGCATTTCGGTCATCCGGCTAACCGTACGGGCAAACTCGGAGGCCTGCGTTCCCTCGGTGTACAGCGCCTCCGGGGCACAATCGGCGGTTGCGATCAGCTTGACCTTGTGGTCGTAGAAGACATCGACCAGCCAGGTGAAGCGACGCGCTTCCGAGGCCTGGTGCTGGGTCATCTTCGGAATATGGGAGAGCAGCACCGTGTGATAGGCGCGGGCAATTTCCAGATAATCGTTCTGCGAACGCGGTCCACCGCAGAGGGTGCGGAAATCGAACCAGATCACGCCATGACCGCGCCGCACGGTATCGACCTGGCGCCCGAGAATCTCGACATGGCCGCCCTTCTTACCCTCCTCGCCGGCCACCATCCGGAAGTAGTCGAGCATCTTCTTCTCGGCGGCAGAATCGGCCGGGTGATGATAGATCTCGACCTGCTCCAGCGCGCGCAGCCGGTAGTCGATACCGGCTTCGACTTCAAAGACGTTGAGGTGCTTCTGCAGCAGAGCAATGGTCGGCAAAAAGCTCTCGCGGTGCAGGCCGTCCGGATAGAGCTTTTCCGGCGGGTAGTTCGAGGTCATCACCAGGATGACCCCCTTGGCGAACAGCCCGTCCATCAGGCGCCCGAGAATCATCGCATCGGCGATGTCGGAAACGTGGAACTCGTCGAAACAGAGCAGTCGCACGTCACGGGCAATCTGCTCGGCCACCTTCAGCACCGGGTCCGTCTCACCCTTGAACTGCTCTAGATCGCGATGGATCTGCTGCATGAAGGCATGGAAATGGATGCGCCGCTTGCGCCGGTAAGGCACCGAGTCGTAGAAGCAATCCATCAGGAAACTCTTGCCGCGGCCGACCCCGCCCCAGAAATACACGCCTTGTGGCGGCGTCGGCGGTGCAAGCAGACGCTTCAGCGTACTGCCCCGCTTGACCTTGAAGGCAAGCAGGTTCGAATAGAGCGACTGCAGTGCGCTGGCGGCGGCCATCTGGGCGGCATCGGCAACATAGCCCCGCGTCGCGAGCAGGGCCTCGTAGGCATCCATCATGCCATGGGCGGAAACGTTCAGTTTTTTGTGCGGCATGACCAGATTTTAACAGGCCAGGCCGGCCCGCGCAGCGAAAGCGGGACTCGTCGGGAACTATCGGCGGCTGGCCAGCCAGCCGGACAACTCATCTTCCTGCATCGCCTTGGCGTAATACCAGCCCTGCGCCTCGTTGCAGCCGAGATCGATCAGCGTCTGCAACTGCGCCGCATCCTCGACCCCTTCGGCCAGCACGCGCATGCCGAGGCGCTTGCCGAGCTGGATCACCATTTCGGCGATACGCGCCCCCGACTGGTCCGAATCAAGCGCCGAAACGAAAGCCCGATCGATTTTCAGGCAATCGGCCGGCAGGCGATCCAGATAGCTGAGCGAGGAGAAGCCGGTCCCGAAGTCGTCGATGGCAACCGAAACGCCCTGTTTCTTCAAGCCCTGAAGACGCTCCTGGACCTGCCCCCAACCGTACATCGCCACCGATTCGGTAATTTCCAGTTCAAGCATGGCCGGATCAACCTGCGTATCGGCAAGGGCGGTCTCGACCAGACTGATGAAGTCCGGCTGGCGAAACTGGATGGCCGATACGTTCACCGCCATCCGCAAGGAAAAGCCGGCAGCAGCCAACTTGCGCTGGGCGCCCAGCGCCGTGCGCAGCACCCAGGCGCCCAGACCGACGATCAGTCCGGACTGCTCGGCAACCGGAATGAACTGGTCGGGCGAAACGAACTGTCCCTCGTCATTCCGCCAGCGCAACAAGGCCTCGACGCCGACCACACGGCCGCTGAGCAGATCGATCTGGGGTTGATAGGCAATGAACAGTCGCCGACTGTCGAAAGCGGCCCGCAAATCCTGCAACAATCTGACCCGCTCGCGGGTCTGTACGGCAACCTCGGCCGTGTAATAGGCATCGTTGCCGGTGCCGTCCACCTTGGCCCGCTTCAGCGCAATGGCGGCATTGCGCAACAGATCGGCACCACTGACCGGCGCCTCGCCTTCCCGGACGAAACCGAGCGAGAACGAGACCGACTGGAAGCCGGCTTCACTTTCAAAGGGATCGAACAGGATCTCCCGCAACACGACCGGATTGACGATGTCTTCAACGCCATAGACCCCGAATACGTCACCGCCGACGCGCGCCACATGAACGTCGGATGGCAGGCTGCTGCGCAGACGCTGGGCAATGGACTGCAACAACAAGTCGCCGAAACGGTAACCGAAGACATCGATGGTTTCCGAAAACTGGTCGATGTCGATCAAAGCGAGCAGTTTGCTCCGGGCGCCAGGCGGATGCACTTGACGATCGATCGCTTCGATCTGGGCTGCCCGATTCGGCAGTTCGGTCAAATGGTCGACATAGGCCGTGTTACGCAAGCGCTCGACTAGGCCGACGTTGTCGCCACATATGGCGATGTTGGCGCAGAACACTTCTAGTAAATGGCGATCGATTTCATGGATTGCTGCGGTCGACTCGATATAGGCGGCAAAATTGCGGCCGAGACTCCCCTGGAAAAACAGTGCCAGACTGCGTTCGCCCAACTGGTTGCGGCGCTCCCGCAGGCAATGCGTCAACATCTGGCTGACCGCAGAGTCGCCCAGATCACCCAGCGAGTGACTGACCAGGCCCTGGTAGCGGCCAGCCGCAGCCAGCACGATGCAGTGATCCTGCCCGGGGCCGGAACAGGCGCACATCATGCCTTCCGGCGGCACGCCGAGCAGCGCGGCAATCTGCGTAATCACCCCGGCCGCAAAGGCCTGCAACCCCTGCTCGGCAATGAAACGATTGGCGCCGTCGATAATCAGCTCCAGGCCGCGCCGGCTGGCGTCGAGCCGTTCAATCTGGTCATAGGAGCGAATGGCCGCCGTCACCGTCGTATAAAGCTTGTTGCGGGTCAGCTCGGACTTGGTCTTGTAATCGTTGATGTCGTAACTGCTGATCGCATCGAGCTCCGGGGCATACCCCGGTTGCCCGGTCCGAAGAATGATGCGGACATTGGCCAACGCAAGCTCACGGCGAATTCGTCCGACGGCCCGCAAGCCGGCATCCTCCGACTCCATCACGACATCGAGCAGCACCACGGCGATGCCGCGCTCACTACGCAGAATGTCAATCGCCGCATCGCTATCGTAAGCGTGCAGGAACTTCAGGCGCCGGCCGAGAACCAATACATCCTTCAGGGCAAACTCGGTCGCCTGATGGACATCCTCGTCGTCATCAACAATCAGGATCGACCAGAAACCTGCCGGATCATTACCCTGATCAAGCGGCTCGTCCTCGACGAAGGCAATGCAATCATCATCGATACTCGACATCCCCTACTCCCCTCTCTTCGATTTTTTTCGACGATCCCCCGCGCTGGAGTATGAATATAAAGCAGCCAAAAAAAAAGAGCCCATTGCGGGCTCTTTTTGACACCAGGGCAGATCAACTGCCGGCGATATGAATTTAGAAATGCAGGGGACGCTTGTCGCAGGCCAGCGCCGCTTCGTGCACCGCTTCCGACAGCGTCGGGTGAGCGTGGCAAATACGGGCCAGGTCTTCGGAAGCACCACCAAATTCCATCGCCACGACGGCTTCGGAAATCAGTTCGGAAGCATTGGCACCGATGATGTGCACACCGAGGATGCGGTCGGTCTGGGCGCAGGCCAGCATCTTGACAAAGCCAGACGGATCGCCCATGCCCAGTGCCCGGCCGTTGGCCAGGAACGGAATCTTGCCGGCCTTGTAGGCAATGCCTTCGGCCTTCAACTGCTGCTCGGTCTTGCCGACCCAGGCGATTTCCGGGCTGGTGTAAATGACGAAGGGGATGGTGTCGAAGTTGCAGTGACCGGCCTGGCCAGCCATCAGCTCGGCGACCATAACCGCTTCTTCCATCGCCTTGTGGGCCAGCATCGGACCGCGCACGACGTCACCAACGGCCCAAACGCCCGGCAGGTTGGTCTGGCAGTGACCATCAACCTCGACCATGCCGCGCTCGGTCAGCTTGAGGCCGACGGCTTCGGCATTCAGGCCATCGGTGTTCGGCACACGACCGATGGAAACGATCAGACGGTCGGCCTCGAGCTTCTCGGCCTTGCCATCCTTGGTTTCGTAAGCAATGGAAACACCCTTCTTGCTGGTTTTGATCTCGCCGATCTTGACGCCGCAATGAATGTCCAGACCCTGCTTGGTAAACAGCTTGAGGGCTTCCTTGGCGACATCCTGATCGGCAGCGCCGAGGAAGTCGGGCAAAGCTTCGAGGACGGTGACTTCGGCACCGACGCGACGCCAGACCGAACCCATTTCCAGACCGATGACGCCAGCGCCGATGATGGCCAGCTTCTTCGGCACGGATTCCTGATTCAACGCGCCTTCGTTGTCCATGACGATCTTCTGATCGACCGCCACGCCCGGCAGATGACGGGCCTTGGAACCGGTGGCGATGATGACCTGCTTGGCCAGTACTTCCTCGGCGCCAACCTTGACCTTCCACAGGTCGCCTTCCTTGCCGACGAAGGAACCGTGGCCGTTCAACAGGGTCACTTTGTTCTTCTTGAACAGGCCCTTGATGCCTGAGGTCAGCTGGGTGACGACGGTATCCTTGCGGCCCTTCATCACCGGCACGTCGATCGTCGCCTTGCCGACCTTGATGCCCTGGGCTTCGAAGCTATGATTGGCTTCCTCGAACAGGTGCGAGGTGTGCAACAGGGCCTTGGACGGAATGCAGCCAACGTTCAGGCAGGTGCCGCCGAGGCGCGGTTCGCCCTTCGGATCGGCATAGGGATTCGATTCGCAGCAGGCAGCGGAAAAGCCGAGCTGAGCAGCGCGGATCGCCGCAACATAGCCGCCGGGACCGCCACCGATAACGAGCACGTCAAATTGCTTGGACATGTGTAAACCTTTCAGATTTCAGATGTGCAAAAGCGCCAGCGCCCTGCACGGGACACTGGCGCCGGGCAACGTCGATTAGACGCCGAGCAGCAGGCGGGAAGGATCTTCCAGCGCTTCCTTCATGGTCACCAGACCAAGGACGGCTTCGCGGCCGTCGATGATGCGGTGGTCGTAGGACATCGCCAGATAGTTCATCGGGCGGACGACGACCTGACCGTTTTCAACCATGGCACGATCCTTGGTGGCATGAATGCCGAGGATCGCGGACTGCGGCGGGTTGATGATCGGAGTGGACATCATGGAACCGAAGATGCCGCCGTTGGAGATGGAGAAGGTGCCACCGGTCAGCTCTTCGATAGTCAGCTTGCCGTCCTTGGCCTTGGCGCCGAATTCGGCGATCTTCTTCTCGATTTCGGCGATGGACATCTGGTCAGCATTGCGGATGATCGGCACGACCAAGCCACGCGGCGAACCGACGGCGATACCGATGTCGATGTAGCCGTGATAGACGATGTCATTGCCATCAACCGAAGCGTTGAGGACCGGGAACTTTTGCAGCGCAGCGCAGGCGGCCTTGACGAAGAAGCCCATGAAGCCGAGGCGGACGCCGTGCGCCTTCTCGAACTTTTCGCCGTACTGCTTGCGCAGCGCCATCATCGGGCCCATGTTCACTTCGTTGAACGTGGTCAGGATGGCATTCGTTTGCTGCGACTGGAGCAGACGCTCGGCGATACGGGCACGCAGACGGGTCATCGGCACGCGCTGTTCGGTACGGTCGCCCAGAGCGACAGCAACCGGCGGCGTCGGCAGCGCAGCCTTGGCGGCGGCCGGTGCAGCAATCGGGCCGGCCTTTGGTGCAGCAGCAACCGCATCTTCCTTGGTGACACGACCACCACGGCCCGAACCAGCGACGTCAGCGGCAGCGATGCCCTTTTCGTCGAGGATCTTGCGGGCCGACGGGCTAGCCGTACCAGCCGGTGCAGCAGCGGCCGGTGCCGGAGCGGCAGCCGGAGCAGCAGCCTTCGGCGCTTCAGCCGCCGGCGCAACGGCGCCGGCGGTAGCAGCGGTGTCGATGCGGGCGATCAGTTCGCCGGAGACAACGGTTTCACCGTCGCCCTTGACGATCTCGACCAGGACGCCGGCACCCGGTGACGGGACTTCGAGAACTACCTTGTCGGTTTCGATATCGATCAGAATTTCGTCGCGGGCAACAGCCTCGCCGATCTTCTTTTTCCAGGATGCCAGCGTGCCTTCGGCAACGGACTCGGAAAGCTGGGGAACTTGGACTTCAATAATGCTCATAATGACTCCACTCTGCTTTAGTTATTAGTACTCGATCTTGCCCAGGGCGGACTCGATCAGTGCCTTTTGTTGCTCGTTGTGCTTGGCCAGGTAGCCAACCGCCGGCGAAGAGGAGGCCGGGCGGGAAACCAGCAGCAACTTCTGCTTGGCACCCAGTCCGCTGTCCAGGTGATGGCGCGAGGCGAACCAGTACCAGGCACCCTGATTGCGCGGCTCTTCCTGACACCAGACGACTTCGGTGGCTTTCGGGTACTTGGCCAGTTCCTTCTCGAGCGAATCCTTCGGGAACGGGTAAAGCTGTTCGATACGAACGATGGCGATATCAGTGATCTTCTTCTCGCGACGGGCGGCCAGCAGATCGTAGTAGACCTTGCCGGAGCAGAGAATCACCCGCTTGACCTTCTTCGCATCGATCGTGTCGATTTCACCGATCACACGCTGGAATTCGCCATTCGCCAGATCTTCCAGCGACGAGGCGGCATCCTTGTGGCGGAGCAGCGATTTAGGCGTCATCACCACCAGCGGCTTGCGCTGCATGCGAACAGCCTGACGGCGCAGCATGTGGAAAACCTGGGCGGCGTTGGACGGCACGCAGACTTCCATGTTCATTTCGGCGCAGGCCTGCATGTAGCGTTCGAGGCGGGCAGACGAGTGTTCCGGCCCCTGACCCTCATAGCCGTGCGGCAGCAGCATGACCAAGCCACAAGCACGACCCCACTTGGCTTCACCGGAGGCGATGAACTGGTCGATAACGACCTGCGCACCGTTGGCGAAGTCGCCAAACTGGCCTTCCCAGACAACCAGCTCATACGGGTTGGCAGTGGCGTAACCGTAGTCGAAAGCGAGCACGGCTTCTTCCGAAAGGACGGAGTCGTAGCACTGGAAGCCGGCCTGCTTTTCCTGCAGGTTCTTCAGGGTGTAGTAGGTACCTTCGTCCCAGCTGTTGCGGTTCTGGTCGTGGAAGGCGGCATGGCGGTGAAAGAAGGTGCCACGGCCGACGTCTTCACCGGAGATGCGGACGCCGTAGCCGGAAACCAGCAGCGAGGCGTAGGCCAGGTTCTCGGCCATACCCCAGTCAACAGGCAGCTTGCCATCGCCCATGGCAGCGCGGTCTTCGACGATCTTCTTGACGCGCGAGTGGAGCGTGAAGCTGTCCGGCAATGCGGTCAGGCGTTCGGCCAGGCGCTTCAGTTCCTTCATCGGCACCGAGGTATCGCAGGTTTCGATGTAATTCTTGGTCAGGAACGGCGTCCAGTCGATCATGTTCGGATGCTTGTAGCCAGCCAGCACCGGGTTGTAGAGCAGCCCGCCCTTGTCGAGGTGTTCGCGGTACTGCGCAATCATCTGATCCGGACCATCGGCGGCCAGCACACCTTCGGCAATCAGCTTGTCGCCGTAGAGCTTGCGGGTACCCGGATGCTTGCTGATGATCTTGTACATCAGCGGCTGGGTGACCATCGGCTCGTCCTGCTCATTGTGACCGAGCTTGCGGAAGCAGATGATATCGATGACGACGTCCTTCTTGAATTGCTGACGGAACTCGACAGCAATCTGGGTCACCAGCGCGACCGCTTCCGGATCGTCGCCATTGACGTGGAAGATGGGCGCATCGGCCATCTTGAAGATGTCGGTACAGTAGTGACCGGAACGGTAATCGCGCGGATCGCTGGTGGTGAAGCCGATCTGGTTGTTGACGACGATGTGCAGCGTGCCGCCCGTGCCGTAGCCGCGGGTCTGCGCAAAATTGAGCATTTCCTGGTTGACGCCCTGACCAGCCACCGCGGAGTCGCCATGGATCAGAACCGGCAGGATTTTGTTCTTGCTGGCTTCGCCGCGACGAACCTGACGGGCGTACACCGAGCCTTCGACGACCGGGTTGACGATTTCAAGGTGCGACGGGTTGAAGGCCAGCGTCAGGTGGCACGGACCTTGGGCAGTCGCCACATCGGACGAGAAGCCCATGTGGTACTTGACGTCACCCGCCGAGAGATCAACCTTCTTCTTGCCTTCAAATTCGGCGAACAGCATGGACGGTGCCTTGCCCAGCGTGTTGACGAGCACATTCAGACGGCCACGGTGGGCCATGCCGATGACGATCTCGTCGATACCGACCGTACCGCCGGTACGGATGGTTTCATCCATGGCGACGATCAGCGATTCGCCGCCTTCGAGCGAAAAGCGTTTCTGGCCGACATATTTGGTGTGCAGGTAGCGTTCGAGCGTTTCGGCTGCGGTCAACCGCTCCAGAATGCGCTTTTTCTGGTCAGCCGAGTAGTTCGGACGTGAACGGATGTTTTCGAGGCGCTCTTGCAGCCAGCGCTTCTCGGTGTACTCCGTCATGTACATGTATTCGACACCGATCGTGCCGCAGTAGGTTTGCTTCAGGGTTTCCAGAATATCGCCGAACTTGGCATTGTCCGGGAGGCCCTTCAGGGAACCGACATTGAAGGTCTGGTTGAGATCGGCATCGGAAAAGCCGTAGAAGGACGGTTCCAGTTCTTCAATTTTCGGACGAGCCAAACGCTTGAGCGGATCCAGATCAGCCCAGCGGGTGCCCATCGAGCGGTAGGCAGTAACCAGCTGGCCAACCGCCGATTGCTTCTTGTTATCACCACCGGTGGGTGCAGCCGGCTTGAAACCACCATCCTTGCCGAGCTCGGCAAAGGCGGCAATGACAGGAGCATGCGCCACGTCACGTGCAACAAAGCCCGGCATCTGGGCCAGGCGGTCAAAGTAATCACGCCACTCGGCTGGAACCGAAGTCGGATCATCAAGATAGTTTTCGTACAGCTCTTCTACAAACGGCGCGTTGCCGCCGAAGAACATCGTGCTGTCGAACAGGTTATTCATCGTAGTCATAGGCGTCCCCTTGAGGGTATTGTCTTTCTCTGTAGCTGCGGGCTGCAAAGCGATCAGGCTTTGCGGGTAAAAAAAGGGCGGCCATACGGCCGCCTTTTTCTATTTTAGCCGCGTTGAGCAAGCGGTACAACGTCGCGCTTGGCGGCGCCAATGTACAACTGACGCGGACGACCGATCTTGTATTCCGGATCGGTGATCATTTCTTCCCACTGCGTCATCCAGCCGACCGTACGAGCCAGCGCGAAGATACAGGTGAACATTTCGGTCGGAATACCGATCGCCTTCTGAACGATGCCGGAGTAGAAGTCCACGTTCGGGTAGAGCTTCTTCTCGACGAAGTACGGGTCTTCCAGAGCAATACGCTCAAGTTCCATAGCCAGCTTGAACAGGCGGTCATTTTGCAGACCAAGCTCGGTCAACACTTCGTTGCAAACCTTGCGCATCAGCGTGGCGCGCGGGTCGAAGTTCTTATAGACGCGGTGACCGAAGCCCATCAGCTTGAAAGAATCGTTCTTGTCCTTGGCGCGGGCGATGAATTCGGGAACGCGCGAAACGTCGCCGATTTCTTCCAGCATCTGCAGGCAGGCCTCGTTGGCACCACCGTGTGCCGGGCCCCACAGGCAGGCGATACCGGCAGCGATACAGGCAAACGGATTGGCACCGGAAGAGCCGGCCAGACGCACCGTCGAGGTCGAGGCATTTTGCTCGTGATCGGCATGCAGCGTGAAGATGGTATCGAGGGCGCGCACCAGAACCGGATTCGGCACGTATTTCTCGCACGGATTGCCGAACATCATGCGCATGAAGTTGGCGGTGTAATCCAGTTCATTATCCGGATACATGAACGGCGCACCGGTGTTGTACTTGTAGGCCATGGCGACGATGGTCGGCAGCTTGGCAACCAGACGGTTGAAACTGACGTTGCGATGTTCGGCATCGGAAAAGTCCATGGCGTCGTGGTAGAAGGCGGACAGGGCGCCGACCACACCGGTCATTACGGCCATCGGATGCGCATCGCGACGGAAGCCGGAGAAGAACTTGGCGAGTTGCTCGTGAACCATGGTGTGGTTCTTGATGGTCCTTTCGAAATCGGTCTTTTGCTTGGCATTCGGCAGTTCGCCGTTCTTCAGCAAATAGGTGACTTCGAGGAAGTTGCAGTTTTCAGCCAACTGCTCGATGGGGTAACCACGGTAAAGCAGTTCGCCCTTATCGCCGTCGATAAAGGTAACTTTCGACTTGCAACTGGCGGTGGAGAGAAAACCGGAGTCGTAGGTGAACAAACCGGTCTTGGCACCCAGCGTGCGAATATCGACGCAGTCGTTGCCGTGCGTCGGGGACATGATCGGGAAATCGACGGGAGCCTGTCCGTCAATTGTCAAAGTTGCCTTGCGTTCGGTCGTCATGGATTATTCCCTTTACAGGTGTTGGTTGTCACTGCAATGCCAAAAAAGCGGTAAACATTCGAAATTTAAAATGCAAACCTTACTCAACTCTTACGAAGCAACGCCACAACGGGCGCCAAGCGAGGATCATCAATCTCTGCCTTGCCGTTGATCAAGTCCCAGAGATCGTAATCCTCCATATCGGCAAGTTCCACGAACGCCTGCTGTTCCTCATCGTTGAGCTTGTCGAAACCGTTATCGAGAAAACGCGTCAGCGTGATATCGAGTTCGAGCAAGGCACGACGGATACAGCGCCAACGCAGGCGTTCGTAGTCCTTTCGTTCCATCAGACGGCGCGACGAACCATCATGTCCTTGATCTTGCCGATGGCCTTGGTCGGGTTCAAACCCTTCGGACATACGTCAACACAATTCATGATGGTGTGGCAACGGAACAGGCGATACGGGTCTTCGAGATTATCAAGACGCTCGTTGGTCGCTTGATCGCGCGTATCGGCGATGAAACGGTAAGCAGCCAGCAGACCGGCCGGACCAACGAACTTGTCCGGGTTCCACCAGAACGACGGGCAAGAGGTCGAGCAGCAGGCGCACAGAATGCACTCGTAGAGACCGTTCAGTTCCTCTCGGTCCTCCGGCGATTGCAGACGCTCGCGTTCCGGAGCCGGATCGTTGTTGATCAGGTAGGGCTTGATCGAGTGGTACTGCTTGAAGAACTGGGTCATATCGACGATCAGGTCGCGAATGACCGGCAGACCAGGCAGCGGACGCAGCACGATCGGCTGCTTCAAGCTATCGATATCGGTCAGGCAGGCCAGACCGTTCTTGCCGTTGATGTTCATGGCATCAGAGCCACAAACACCTTCGCGGCAAGAGCGACGGTAGGAAATCGCGTCGTCCTTGGCCTTCAGTTTGGTCAGCGCGTCCAGCAACTTGCGGTCAGTCGGTTCGAGTTCGACCGAGATGTCCTGCATGTAAGGCGCGTCATCCTTGTCCGGATCGTAGCGATAGATACTGAATTGAACCATGCGTTTGCTCATTCTGGACTCCAATTAGTACGAGCGCGTCTTGAGGGCTACGGCCTCGACGGTCAAGGGTTGCATGTTGACCGGCTTGTAGTTGATCGAGTTATCAACCGGTGAGAACAGCGTGTGCTTCAGCCATTCCTTGTCGTTGCGACCATTCGGAAACTCTGCGCTATCCGGGGCATCGTCGCGAACGTGAGCACCACGGGATTCCTTGCGGGCCTCGGCAGAAATCATCGTCGCTTTGGCAACCTCGATCAGGTTTTCCATCTCGAGGGCTTCGGTCCGGGCCGTGTTCCAAGCCTGCGACTTGTCTTTGATTTCGAGCTGGCGAGCAGCCTTTTCGACTTCGAGGATCTTCTCGACGCCCTGCTTCAGCATGTCGCCAAAACGGAAGACGCCAGCGTGGTCCTGCATCGTGCGCTGCATAGCCAGACGGGTTTCGTGCACGTTGGCACCACCCTTACGGTTGTCCAGTGCCGAAATACGGGCCAGGGTCTTGTCGGCAACATCCTTCGGCAGTTCGCGGTGAGCGCGACCAGCCTTGAGATCTTCAACCGCGGAATCACCGGCCGACTTGCCGAAGACCAGCAGGTCGAGCAGCGAGTTGGTACCGAGGCGGTTGGCGCCGTGCACCGAGGCGCAGGCGCACTCGCCACCGGCGTAGAAACCGGGAACGACGCTGTTCATGTCGCCATCCTTGGGCATCACGACACGGCCGGAGTAATGGGTCGGGATACCGCCCATCTGGTAGTGACAGGTCGGCACTACCGGCAACGGCTCCTTCAGGCAATCGACACCGGCGAACTGCAGACCGATTTCATGAATACCGGGCAGGCGCTTCATGATAGTGGCCGGATCGAGGTGGGTGATGTCGAGCAGGACGTAGTCCTTGTTGACGCCACAGCCGCGACCTTCCTTGATTTCGGTGGCCATGGCGCGGGACACCACGTCGCGCGACGCCAAATCCTTGGCGTTCGGCGCGTAACGCTCCATGAAGCGTTCCTTGCTGCTGTTACGCAGGATACCACCTTCGCCGCGCACGCCTTCGGTAATCAGCACACCGGCACCGGCGACGCCGGTCGGGTGGAACTGCCAGAATTCCATGTCTTCGAGCGGGATGCCGGCGCGGGCCGCCATACCCAGGCCATCACCGGTATTGATGAAGGCATTGGTCGACGAGTAGAAGATACGGCCGGCACCGCCGGTTGCGAAAATGGTGGCGCGAGCGTGAAAGATCACGACTTGGCCGGTTTCCATTTCCATGGCGGTAACGCCGAGGACGTGACCCTCTTCGTCACGGATCAGATCCAGCGCCATCCATTCAACGAAGAACTGGGTATTGGCCTTGACGTTGCGCTGGTACATCGCATGCAGCATGGCGTGACCGGTACGGTCAGCCGCTGCACAGGAACGACGCACCGGCTTTTCGCCGAAGTTCGACATGTGACCACCGAACGGACGCTGATAGATTTTTCCGTCGTCGGTACGGTCGAACGGCATGCCGTAGTGCTCAAGCTCGACAACCACTTCATTGGCTTTCTTGCACATGAACTCGATAGCATCCTGGTCGCCGAGCCAGTCGGAACCCTTGACGGTATCGTACATGTGCCACGTCCAGTGATCTTCCTCGGAGTTACCCAACGAGGCAGCCACACCACCCTGCGCCGCAACCGTGTGCGAGCGGGTCGGAAAAACCTTGGAAAGCACGGCGGTCTTCAGACCGGCTTCGGACAATTGGATTGCGGAACGCAGACCGGCGCCACCGGCACCGACGATGACCGCATCAAACTTCAGAACAGGAATACTCACGCTTACAGCCTCCAGAGAATCGCAGCAGTCCACGCGGTGTAACCCACCAGCGCGGCAATGGTCAGCACATGCAAGCTCAGGCGCAGGCCCGTCGGCTTGACGTAGTCCATCCAGATGTCACGCACGCCGATCCAGGCGTGGTAAAAAAGGCTGACGAAGAAAAGGAAGGTCATGAACTTGATGAAGCCGTTGGCAAAAACCCCCTGCCAAGCCTCAAACGATGACGGACGAACGACCAGCAAAACTGCCGCAATCAGGACCGAATAGACCGCCATGATCACAGCCGTAGCGCGCTGAGCAATCCAGTCCTTGAGGCCGTAATGGGCACCAACAACGATACGATTGATCACAGCAGAGCCCCCCAGAGGACCAGGGTCAGCGGAATACTGACCGCGAACACAACGCCCGCCGACTTGCGAGCAGCCTCTTTTTCGATACCAACATGCACATCCAGCAGCAGGAAGCGAATACCGGCACAGAAGTGATGAACAAAGGCCCAGAGCAGACCTGCCAGAACAACTTTTACAGGCAGCATCGCCGTTACCGCCTTGAAGGCAGCGAAGCTTTCCGCCGAAGCCAGGCTAGCCCCGAAGAGCCAAAGCATAAGCGGGAAACAAAGGAACAAACCCACACCGCTGACGCGATGAAGAATTGAAACCTTGCCCGGCAAAGGCAACCTGATAGTGGTCAAGTCCAAGTTTTTTGGACGTTTCTTGATGGTCATTTCTGCCATGAACGTCATCCCTCGCGTAAAGTTGCGGTTATCCGCTTGTACGTGGTTTGAAAAGAACCGTAATTATACATTCAAAATCGCCCAGAACACGCCAAAACACGTGCTTTCCGGCCAATATCGAAGAACTTTTTCTCTCACCCCAAATCGTTCCGGTAATAATGCTGACGCGTGCAATAAAGACCGCGCCGCCACTCAACCGGCTTGTTGCCATAGGTGTAGGCCGTCCGCTCAACCAGCAACAGCGGAGAGCCCTCGGGCACGCCGAGCAGACCTGCACTGTAGGGGTCGGCTGCCACTGCACGCAAATGCTCTTCGGCATTGATCATGCGCACCCCAAAATCACTCTCGAACAAGCTGTAAAGCGAACGCTCGCCGCCCCGCAGCTTCTCAAGCGACAAACCGGCAAACAGATCGGCAACCAGATAAATCTGATCAAAAACAACCGGCTCCCCGTTGAAACGCAGCAGGCGCTCGACACAGAGCACCCGATCACCAACCTGCAAACCGAGCACCGAAGCCACCTCGGGTGTTGCCGACTGCAACTCACAGGAAAACGGATCACTGACCGTATGCGTCACCGTCCCGTCGTCGGAAACCAGGCGGAGAAAGCGGTAAAAGGAGCGCGGGTCGTCATGGGTAGCAACAAAAGTTCCCTTGCCCTGGCGACGAACCAGCAGGTTTTCCGCCGCCATCTCATCGATCGCCTTGCGCACGGTCCCCTGACTGACACTGAAACGGGTCGCCAACTCCCCTTCACTGGGAATCGCATCGCCCGGACCCCATTCACCAACCTCAAGGCTGCGGATCAAAAAATCCTTGATCTGCCGATAGAGCGGACTAAAGGTGGGCGAAGGCATGCGGGCAGGACGGGAAGCGTCACGAGTCATGGTGCAAATTTCAGCACATTTCCACACAGGCGTCCACGAAAAGTTGTCTTATATAAGACAGATGATGAATTGACAGCCCCGCCCCGAACTTCTAACATCGTCATCCTCTCGAGCCTGCTGACTGCAAGGTAAGAACAAAGGCCGGTCTCCGAGCAGATTCAAATAATCTCAATCACGCTGTTTCATACAGGAGCGACATATGTCCAAAGCCCCCATGCGCGTTGCCGTAACCGGTGCCGCCGGCCAAATCGGTTATAGCCTGCTGTTCCGCATCGCCTCCGGCGAAATGCTCGGCAAAGACCAGCCGGTCATCCTTCAGTTGCTCGACCTGCCGCAAGCTCAGCAAGCCGTGAAGGGTGTGATGATGGAGCTCGACGACTGCGCGTTCCCGCTGCTCGCCGGCATGGTTGCGACCGATGACCCGAACGTTGCATTCAAGGATGCCGACGTCTGTCTGCTGGTTGGCGCCCGTCCGCGCACCAAGGGTATGGAACGTGCCGACCTGCTGACCGCCAATGGCGCCATCTTCACCGTTCAGGGCAAGGCCATTGCCGAGAACGCCAAGGAAGACGTCAAGGTTCTGGTCGTTGGCAACCCCTGCAACACCAATGCCTACATCGCCGCCGCCGCCGCCAAGAAGGTCGGCCGCACCAACCCGAACAACTATCACGGTATGCTGCGCCTCGACCACAACCGCGCCCTGTCGCAACTGGCCGAGAAGACTGGCCGCAGCGTTTCTTCCTTCAAGAAGCTGGTTGTCTGGGGTAACCACTCGCCGACGATGTATGCCGATTACCGCAACTGCGAGTCGAACGGCGACAACGTCAAGGCCCTGATCAACGATCACGCCTGGAACAACGACGTCTTCCTGCCGACCGTCGGCAAGCGCGGCGCCGCCATCATCGAAGCGCGCGGCCTGTCTTCCGCTGCTTCCGCCGCCAACGCTGCCATCGACCACGTGCGCGACTGGGTCCTCGGCTCCAGCGACTGGGTCACGATGGGCGTTCCGTCCGATGGTTCCTACGGCATTCCGGCCGGCATCGTTTACGGCTTCCCGTGCGAATGCAAGGGCGGCTCTTTCAAGATCATCCAGGGCCTGGAAATCGACGAATACAGCCGTGAAAAGATGAACTTCACGCTCAAGGAACTGACCGACGAAGCCGAAGCCGTCAAGGACATGCTGTAATCCAGCATTTCTCTTAGCTGCACTGAAAGGCCGCGGTAAAATGCCGCGGCCTTTTTCTTTTGTGACGATCGAAAATCATGCGCCATCCCACTGCGGTTCTTTTTGCCGGCGAAAAGCCCTTTCCCGTTCTTCCTGCGGTCGACCACTATGCCGGCTCGGAAAAGCTGATCCGCAAAGCGCTCCAGTTGCAGAAGGAACTCGGCCCTATCTTCGACATCACCTGTGACTGCGAGGACGGTGCGCACGCCGGTGCGGAACGTGAACATGCCGAAATGGCCGCCCGGCTGGTCATGAGCGAAGACAACCTGTTCAATCGGGTTGGTGCCCGCGTCCATGACGTGACCCATGCCCATTGGCGGCAAGACATGGAAATCCTGGTCGGCATCGCCGGCAATCGCCTGCCCTTCATCACGCTGCCCAAGCCGTGCAGTGCCGGCGATGTCAGGGTCCAGATCGAAGCCCTGCGTGAAATTGAGCTCAAATTGAACGTTGACCGCCGGATTCCGGTACACGTGCTGATCGAAACCCACGGCGCGCTCCGCGAGGTTTGGGAAATCGCCGCCCTGCCTGGTGTCGAGAGCCTGGATTTCGGCCTAATGGACTTCGTTTCCGGTCACCATGGTGCAATCCCCGGCAGCGCGATGAAAAGCCCCGGCCAGTTCGACCACCCTCTGGTCGCCCGCGCCAAATGCGAGATCAGCGCCGCCGCGCTGGCCAACGGCGTCATTCCATCGCATAACGTGACGACCGAACTCAAGGATCTCGAATACATCGGCAACGATGCCCGCCGCGCCCGCCGCGAATTCGGCTATCTGCGCATGTGGAGCATTCACCCCAACCAGATCCTCCCCATCGTCGAAGCCATGCGCCCCGATTTCTCGGAGGTCCAGGCCGCCAGCGAGATCCTGATCGCTGCCCAGGACACCGACTGGGGCCCGATCCAGCACGAAGGCAAGCTGCACGACCGCGCCTCCTATCGCTACTACTGGGAGTTGCTGGAGCGTGCCCACGTGACCGGGATGGCACTGCCTGGCGAGGCCAAGAGCCGTTTCTTTGGCTGAGCAACTGACGATACTGTTTCGCGACGCGCATATCGTCGTCATCGACAAGCCACCCGGCCTGCTCGTCCATCGCTCGGAAATCGATCGTCACGAAACACGCTTTGCCATCCAGATTCTGCGCGACCAAATTGGCCAGCGCGTCTGGCCAGCCCATCGCCTTGACCGGGGCACCTCGGGCATCCTGCTTTTTGGGCTGTCCAGCGAAATAGCCAGTCGGCTGGGCAAGCAATTCGAAGCCGGGACGGTCGCCAAGCGCTATCTCGCCGTCGTGCGCGGCCACCCGCCGGAGAGTGGCAGTATCGACCACCCCTTGCGCCGCCAGCGCGACGACTATGAGTTCGCCGGCGATCGCTGCAGCGAAGCCCCGCAAAGCGCCCTCACCCACTATCGCCGACTGGCCGAAGTCGAACTGCCGGTAGCCGTCGACCGCTACCCGAGCAGTCGTTACGCCTTAGTCGAGCTAAACCCGGTCACCGGCCGCAAGCATCAGTTGCGCCGGCACCTGAAACACATCGCCCACCCGATCATCGGCGACGCCACTCACGGCAAAGGGCGGCACAATCGATTTTTTGCCGAACACCTTGATTGTCACCGCCTGCTGCTGGCGTGCACACAACTGGATTTCCAGCACCCGGAAAGCGGCGCCCCGCTGCAAATAAAAGCGCCAGTGTCCGGCGAATTCGCCGCCACACTGGCGCGCTTGGGCTGGCAAGCTCCCGCTCAGTAACCGATCGAGCCCTCGAGTTCTTCGAGGCGCCGCATATCACGCTCCAGATCGACCATGTCCTGGCCCAGGGCATCGCGTGCCGAGACCATGCCGACCGGCCCGCCATCATCGTCAACCACCGGCACATGCCGGAAACCGCCTTCGGCCATCATGTGCAGCGCATAGGCCAGCGGTTTGTCGGCGCGGATCGTTTGCGGTTCGCGCACCATGACCTGATGCAGTTTTGTCGTATCGGGATCCAGGCTGGCGGCAAGAATCTTGTTGAGCGCATCACGCTCGGTAAAGATACCGGCAATCCGCTGATTTTCAACGACCAGCAGAGCACCGATTTTCTTTTCGGCCATCAGGCGGCACGCTGAGCGGACAGTCATTTCAGGACTGGCCGTAATCAAGGTGCGGCCGACCAGAATTTCGTTGATCGCGCGTCTTGGCATATTTGTCTCCTTTATTGATTTGGTGGTATTCGAATAGTGGCCAAACCTGCACCAATATGCAAGCCGCCCGATTACTGCGACCGGATGACGATCACTGCAATCACTACAAAGATAATGACCAGACCAATCAATTCAACGTTCAACGCCAACCCCAAATTATTCGCAAACCCGCTCAGGGCTTGAATTCGTAAACCACCCGAACGCGAGCATCGGCCTTAACAAGATCGACAAAACCGATCCCCCCCGGATGCGCACTGACCCATTTCATGACCTCATCGGGATTCGCCACACGCGGCGGCGGCTGCATGCGTCCCGAGAAGACCTGGCGCGACCAATAGGCATTGACGTCCGACAGATCCTTGCCGACCAATGCGCTATAGAAACGCGCCCGATCCGCGTGGCTATCGACCAGGTCGACCGGTTGCGCATCGACGCCATTGAAAAACTGGCGATAGCGCCCGAAGAAGATATTGATGATTTCGTTGCGCGTCATGACTGCGACACCGCTACGCGCGTTGACGACGACGACCAGTTCGGCCAGCGCCTCATGAGCCGGCAACAGGAGCAGGCAGGCGAAGAAGAACAGGAGGCGAAGTCGTTGGCTGTTCATGGTTCAGAAGACAAAATCCATGGTCACCGAAAACACATCCGTCTTTCCCGTCCAAGCCGCCCGCTCCTGACGGTAGGGAAAAATCGATGCCGGCTCGCCCCGAATAGCGTCCCACTGGGCTTTGATCGCCATATTGTGGGCAAAGTCCCAGCGCGCGCCGAGTATGGTGGTGTTCTGATCGGCGTGCGAATCCGCCATGATCGAAGCGACCACCGGATTCAGCGTATTGCCTCGCGAATCGCTATGAATCCAGGAATAGCCGAGATACGGAGTGACCTGCGCAATGCGGTAACCAGCCAGCACGTAGCCGCCCTCGGAGCTCTGGAAAATATTGCTGCCCTGCTTGATCTTGTTCAGCATCAACTGGAACAGCCACGGGCCGCTGTCGTAGATCGCACCCAGCGAATAATAGTGGCTGCGCGTATTGGCCGTGGTCAGATACTGGCTCGCCTGAGCCGCTTGCGCCGGCGGCAAATAGGCAGCCAGCACATCGTCGATCGGCATTTCATGACTAAATCGGATATTGGCATAGCTCAGGCGGAACAGCCAGGCGCCGGCCTGATAGTCGAGATAGCCACCCGCCATGGCCGAACCGTCGATTTTCCACTGCTTGTCGGCGAGCGGAATGTTGGCGTCGGAAACTCCGTAATAGACCTTGCCGCGCAGCACATCCTCACCGACTGGCACGGTCACCGCCAGATCTGCGCCATCAATCGCGTAAAAGGGCAGATACCAGAAAAAATCCCCCGGCGGACGTACCGGCAGGTAGGAATAGCCGACCAGCCGCGAATCGGCCAGCATGAAGAACTCCGTTCCCAAGCGGCCGGCACGCAAGCTCAGTTGCGGATTGGGGTCGTATTTGAGGAAGGCCCAGGAGATTTCCGGCGTAAAAGTCCGGTCGTAACGATAACGACTGGTTGCCTGAATCACCGCCTCCAATTGCGGCGTCAGTTGCCAGTTGGCCTGCAAGCCCAGGACGCTGTCCACACGAGCGTCCCAACGATCGGTCGCACCGCGGGGCTGCGACAGGTCACGGACAAACTCGGCCTGATTGCCGGTGGTCCGGGCCGCCCCCAGCGTCCCGAAGCCGTGCAGGCCGAACGCCGATTCCTCATTCGCAGTTGCCTGTGGCGCAACAAGAAGCTGAACGAGCAGGGTGGCAACGGCAAAAAAATTGCCAGCCGCCTGACGAAGAAGGATATCGGCGCGTTGTCGCGTCATCTTATTAATTTGGCTTACCGGGATTCAAGCTGCGCGATGATAAAGCCATATCGCATGGCCAGCAATCGCCGGCAGCTGCCTCAACAGGGCTTGCCCGCCTTGCAGCCTTTCAGTATCCACAAGGAAATCACGCCGGCCACCTCGTTGGCCATCACCTTGCGCGCCATTGACGTCGGGTCGCGGCCGGCATTGGTTTTGGCGTAGGGATCGGCCCCGGCTTCGAGCAAGAGCTGGGCGTGCCGGGCATTCTGGGTATAGGCCGCCATGTGGAGCGGAGTCAGGCCATCGACATCACGGGCATTCGCATCCGCCCCTGCCGCAATCAAGGCCTTGAGCGCTGCCGGATCCGGATTGGTGGCCGCCAGATGAAGCGGTGTCGAGCCTTGGGCCGTCCGCAGGTCGCGGGCACTCGGCTCAGCCTTGAGAAGACGCGCAACATCCTGGCCGGAACCGCCCCGCGCTGCATCGTGAATGGCATGGTCGTGCGCACCGAGCGTTGCATCGGCCAAGGCGACGGAACTGCCGAGCAGCAACGACAGAAGCAGGGCGAATATTTTTTTCAGCATGTGCATGAACTCAGTCTGGAAAGCGCTTCCGATTCTAGATGACACCCAGGAAAAACCATTGATACGGCTCAATCCGGCTGCTTTCGGCAGAAAAAAACCCGGCTACTGTGCGCCGGGTTTTTGGAGACTGCCGATCTCAGGCAGGCTGCTGTTCGGGTAGCGCGAGTTTCTGATCGGTGCTGAACTGGTAATCCTTGAAAATGTGTTCAGCCGAGAGAATCTGGTAGCTGCCATCGGCCAGCTTGTACGTCGTGTCTTTCAGGCGGTAGGTCAGTTGACCGCAGGTCCACAAGTCAAAATTGCGCATGTGGGTGCACAGACAGGTCTTGTCCATCACCGAGACCTTGCGGGCTCCCGGGTGAGCCGCCACTTCGCGGTTGTAGGCGGTGACGTAGGCACACTTGCCATTGGCGTCGAGCAGATAGCCGTAAGCTTCGCAATTCGGGCGAATGCCGTCGCCGATCGCCGGGCTGCCCTTGAGCATGCGCATCGGGTAGCCGGTCGGGGAAATCAGATTGACTTCGATATCCTCTTCGCTGGCCTTGAAGTATTCCTGCTGGACCTTTTCCGGCAGGCCGCACTCCTTGGCGACGGTGAAGCGGGTGGCGACTTGGACGGCGGCGGCGCCGGCTTCCAGGAAACCGGCCGCATCGCTGCCGGTGAAGATGCCACCGGCCGGAATGACCGGAATATCGAGATGCTCGTCCTGCAGGTACTTGATGACCTCGGCGACGATGGTCGCCAGGTCGTACTGGGCCCAGTCCAGGCCAAAGCCGAGGTGACCGCCGGCGAGCGGGCCTTCGACCACGATGTAGTCGGGCAGGCGGTTGGTGCGGGCGGACTTCTTCAGGAAGAGTTGCAGGGCACGCACCGAGGAAACGATGATGCCGAGCTTGGCGTCGCGGAAACGCGGGTGGTCCTCGATCAGCGCGAACGAGCCGAGATGCAGGCCGGCGGCCAGCGTGATGCCGTCGATGCCGGCGTCGAGCGCGGCCGTCATGCGGACCTTGAGCGTCTCTTTCGGCGCATTCATGGTCAGCTTTTCCATGCAGTTCACGAAGACCAGGCCGGAACCCTGCTTGCGCTCCATGGTGCTGGCGACGTGCAGGCGGGTCGCTTCGGCGATCTTGCCGAGGTCGAACTTGACCGGCGACTTGTCTTCGTTCTCGGCGTTGTACTTGTAGAGAGCCAGCTTTTCCTTGACGAACTTCGTCTTGTAACGGCGGTCGGTGACGGTCTTGATCATCGCGTCCGAGATATGCCCGACGCCGCCCAGCCGGGCCGCCTCAAGAGCCAGATCAGCCGTCGAAATATCAACGCCCATGCCGCCGATCATGATCGGTACAAGCTCATGCTTGCCCAACCGCAAGCGGAAATCGTCCACACGCTTCATTGCTATCCTTCAGAAAAGCAGCCGGACCCCATGCGATATCGCAGCCTCGGCTAAGCGCAGAATTTTACGCGAATGTGAAAGCTCTTGCTTGCCGAGCATGGGATAAATCAAGTCGAGACGAGGTAGTCATCGCTAAACTCGCCACTTTGAGTACCCCTAGTCGTGAAAGGTTCGCCATGCAGTTCTCGTCCCACCCACTCTGGCTGGTCGGCTTTCGCCCCTTCTTTTCGCTGGCCTGCCTGGCCGGAATGAGCCTGCCGGTGATCTGGGCGCTGGTCTTCAGCGGCTTGCTCGGCACGCCGGACAGCCCGTTCAGCACGGTGCAGTGGCACGCTCACGAAATGTTCTTCGGCTTCGGCTGGGCGGTGCTCGGCGGCTTCTTGCTGACCTCGACCAAGAATTGGGTGAATATTCGCGGCTACCATGGCCCGGCCCTGATGCTGCTGACCGCTGCCTGGCTGTTCGAGCGGATCGGCATGAGCTTCGGCGGTTCCTGGCCGACCGCCCTCTTCCTGTTTTCCAACAACGCGTTTCTCGGCGGCATCGTCGCCATGCTGCTGTGGACGCTGCTCCGCTTCCGCTCCCAGGACAGTTACCGCGACAACGCCTTCTTCATGGTGATGCTGCCTGCCTTCCTGATCGCCAAATACCTGATGCTGAACGGCGCCGACTTCAGTGCCGGCTACACGATGGCGATCGGCCTGTTCCGGATGGCTTTCCTGGTCATGCTGGAAAGAACGCTGACCGGCTTCATGAAAGCGGCCTTCCAGGCGCAGATCCTGCGCCAGCCGAAACTGGACATGCCGATCAAGGTGCTCGGCCTGCTGCTGGTCGTCGAATTTGCCCTACCCCGGCCGTTGACCGCAGCCATCGCCGGTCTGCTCGCCATCCTGCTGCTGGTCCGCTTCGTTTTCTGGAAACCCCAGCTTGCCTTCAAACGCATCGATATCGGCATCATGTATGTCGGCTATCTGGCCATCGTCGCCCAATTGCTGATCGAATCGCTCGGCCATGTCGTCAATTTCGTCTGGATCGGTAGCGTCTCGGTCCATGTCTTCACCTTCGGCGCCATGGGTTCGGTGATTCCCGCCATGCTGATCCGCATTTCCAAGGGCCATACCGGGCGCAAGGTGGTGTTCGACGGCCTGGACCGGGCGACGCTCTACATCATGCTGCTTGCCCTCATGCTGCGCGTCGTGCTGCCGCAGTTCCTCCCGGCGCTATACCTGCTCTGGATCCAGCTTTCGGCACTGTGCTGGTTTGCCTGCTTCGGCATCCTCGCCTGGCGGTATATTCCCTTCCTTCTCCAACCGCGCATCGATGGCAAGGAACACTAATGCAAATCTGGGTCGACGCCGACGCCTGCCCGGTCGTCATCAAGGAAATCATTTTTAGGGCGGCCGAACGCCTGCAGATATCGACCATCCTGGTCGCCAACCAGATGCTGCGCACGCCGCCGTCGCGTTTCATCCGGGCCATCCAGGTGCCCTCCGGCTTTGACGTCGCCGACCGCCACATCGTCGATCAACTGGCGCCGGGCGACCTCGTCATTACCGCCGACATTCCGCTCGCGTCCGGCGTCATCGAACGCGGCGCCCACGCGCTCAACCCGCGCGGCGAGCTCTATACCGTGGCCAATATCCGGGAACGGCTGGCGATGCGCAACTTCATGGAAGAACTGCGCAGCGCCGGCGTCGAAACCGGTGGCCCGGCCGCTTTCAGCCAGGCCGACCGCCAGGCCTTCGGCAACGCACTCGACCGCTTTTTGGCCAAAAACGGCAGTCGACCGCCGGCCTAAAGCACCGCCTCGAACAATTCGAGTTGCGGCGGGCCGAGGTAGAAATCGCGCGGCGACTGCCCGGCCACCATGTGCGCCTTGCGAAAGGCCGCCGACTGCGTCCAGTCGGCGAAAGCCTGTTCCGACGCCCACACCGTGTGCGATGCGAACAGCGTGTATTCCTCGTTGGGCTCGGCGCGCAGCAGGTTGAAGCTGATGAAACCGGGCACTTCGCTCAGGTAGCTCTCGCGCTTGCGCCAGTGCTCGACGAAGGCGTCTTCCTTGCCGAGCGCGATGCGGAAACGGTTCATGGCCAGAAACATGGGCAACTCCTTGGTTGAGTGGGTTCGAGCATTTCACGCCACCGCCAGTTCCATGCCGCGAAAGATCGAACAGCGGCGGAAGACTTCGACCGTCGGCGGCAACTGTTTCTGCTTGCAATACTTGGCGACCAGCTTGGCCAGGCCCTTGATGTCGCGCCCGGTCGCTTCTGGAAAGATATCCGGCAAACGCTCGAGCAAGGCCGGCTCGACTGCCAGGGAGAACTGTTCGGTCATCACACCCCAGATTTTCCGGCGGTCGTCGCGGGTCGGTGGATGGAACTTGATCAGCGCGATGCAGCGCGAGACGATCGCTTCGTCGATCTCGTCCACCCGGTTGGTGGTCAGGAACAGCAGGCCGTTGAAATACTCCAGCACACGCAGGAAAACGCCGACCACGGCATTCATCGTGATGTTGTCGTCGCGCTTCTTGATATAGACGTCGGCCTCGTCGATCAGCATCACCGCGCCCCAGCGCTGGGCGCGGGTCAACACTTCCTTCAGCGCCGTTTCCATCGCCGCCACGTTCAACCCGAGCTGACCGGAATGGACGCGGTAGAGCGGCCGACGGATGATTTCCGAATAGACCTCGGCAGTCAGCGTCTTGCCGACCCCGGCCGGCCCGGCGCACAACACCGTCGTGCCGCCCGACTTACCGGCAACGATGTCGTCCATCAGCACATCCATCTCGGCGGTCAGGATGTCGATCAGGTCGGTCTGCTCCGGCGGCAAGACCAGCTTATCCTTCAACGCCGGCTGGTAGGCATAGGGCTGCAGGTCGTCCACATGCACCCAGACGTAATGATGCAGGTCGAGGTGGAACATCAGCAGGTAAAAATGCACCGGCAGTTCGGTGAACAAGCCCTTGGCGATGCCGGCCTGGGTGGCCTCGACCTCGGCCTCTTCCTTGCCGGACAGCCGCGAATTGCGCGCCACCCGGCGGACGAACTTGGCCATGATGTCGCCGGTCGCATCGAGCGCCAGCACCCGCTCGCCGAGAATGCCCTCGTCGTTGACCAGGCGGGCCGGGCTGCCGGTCGAGGACAGGATGATCTGGTCCTTGCGCGAATAATCGGTATCGCGATGGGTCGCCGTCGGGTTCTCGGCGAAGTAGCCGACGCCGTTGCCGGAAAACTGCGCGCCGTACTGCGCCCGCCACTCGAAGTAACGCGCCGCTCCTTCGTCGTAACTTTGCAGCAATTCCGGCGTTTCCTTGACGAAGCCCTTGGCGGCGAGGATCTCGGGAATGGTCCGGCCGGCGATATCCGGCCCGGCGATACGTAGGGTCGCCGTCGCCAGCCGCGCCTTGGCGTTGGCTTTCAGTTCGAGAAAGATCTTGCCGGTTTCCTCTTCCGACGGCGGCGTGAAATCGAGCCGGGTCACGACATAGGCCAGCGGCTTGCCGGTAATGCTGGCCGAAAACAGCCAGCCGCGCGACGCGCCATCGGCCAGATAACGGGCGATGGCCGGCACCGCCATCTCCAGTTCTTCCGACTCGAAGCGCCGCCCGCCCTCGTGCAGGGCTTTCTGCAGCGTCGCGATCTGCGCCGCCCGCACCCGCAGTTCCGCCCCGCCCTCGGCATACAGGCCGCGCAGGAAGGCCAGTTCCTCGTCGTTCAGGTTGCCAAACGGAATCTCGACCTTGTTGCCGAAGCGCAATTGTTCCTCGACGTAGGCCAGCCGCGGAAAGGCCTGCAGCATCGCCGCGATGTGCGGCCGCTCGATTTGCAGCTTCATGGTGCCACTCCCCAATTGATCGTTTCGGGGAAGCCGAGCGAATTCCATGCCGAGCGGGAAAGCGGACAAAGCGACGTTGAAACAATAACTTGGCAAAAGCCGACTTTGTCGGGCAGGCAACATTCAATCCATGGGATACTCCGCCCCCTCGTCCCCGATCGGAAAACAACAAATGACGGCCCCTGCCCAGAAACCCGGACTGCACCCACGCAACAAGAATGCCGCCGGCTACGATTTTGCCGCGCTGACGGCGGTCGCGCCGGGGCTGGTCAAGTACGTGATCACCACCAAGGCGGGCACGCCGGGCATCGATTTCGCCAACCCCGCCGCCGTCAAGGCCTTCAACCGCGCCCTGCTCGCCCTGCATTACGGCATCAAGGGCTGGGAAATTCCGGCCGGCTACCTGTGCCCGCCGATTCCCGGCCGCGCCGACTACATCCACCACGCCGCCGACCTGCTCGCCACCTGCAACAAGAAGACGATCCCGACCGGTGCCGGCGTACGCGTGCTCGACATCGGCGTCGGCGCCAACTGCGTCTATCCGCTGATCGGTGCCGCCGAGTACGGCTGGCAATTCCTCGGGGTCGATATCGACGAAACGGCGCTGGCCAATGCGCAGATGATTTTGGGCAAAAACGAGCAGTTGACCGGCATGATCGAACTGCGCCACCAGCCAGTCTGGGAAAACATCTTCACCGGCCTGCTGCGCTCCGGCGAAAACTTTGAACTGAGCATGTGCAACCCGCCTTTCCACAATTCGCCGGACGACGTGCATGCGGTCAGCCAGCGCAAGTGGAACAACCTCAACAAGCCGGGTGCGAAAAAGGGCGCGGTACAGCAGCCCCGCCTCAATTTCGGCGGCGGCGGCACCGAGCTGTGGTGCAACGGCGGCGAGCGCGCCTTCGTCAAGAACATGATCGAGCAGAGCAGCGGCATCCCGAAACGGGTGATGTGGTTTACCAGCCTGATCTCCAAGGCCGAGAACGTCGAACATATCGAAGCCGCGCTGAAGAAGGCCAAGGTCGTCGACTCGCGCATCATCGCCATGGCGCAGGGCCAGAAGCAGAGCCGCTTCGTCGCCTGGACCTTCATGGGCAACGGCGACCGGGAAAAATGGCGGCGCGAACGCTGGCAAAGCAGCGCTCACTTCACGCCTTCGCCGGCCCCGGCCCCGACACCGACGGACGACGCAGCCCAGCCCTAAGCCGCGCCCTCCTCGCCACGCGCCTTGGCCAGATACTCGCGCCAACGGTGGCCGTGGCGGTCATCGAACGGATCGGCCAGGATATCGACGGCGCCGATCCGGTCCACCCGGAACGTCCGGAAGTCCTGGCGCAACTCGCACCAGGCACCCAGCGTCCAGCAATGCCCCCAGAAGACCAGGCCGAGCGGCCAGAGCATCCGCTCCGATAGCTCGCCGTCCGCCCGCCGGTAGCTGACCAGCACTTTCCGCCCGCTTTCCATGCCTTCGCGCAACAGCGCCATCGGCTCGCGCAGCGGCGCCGGCTGCAGGCAATCGGGTGCCAGAAAGCGCCGGCTGCTGGCACTGATGCGCTGCTCCAGCGCCTGCGGCACCACCGCTTCGATCCGCGCCATCGCCTGCTCCGCCGCCCGGCCGAGCGCCGAATCGCCCCAGGCCCGGACCAGCTTGGCGCCGACCACCAGCGCCTCCAGTTCGTCGCCGGTAAACATCAGCGGCGGCACCTGATAACCGCGCCGCAGCCGATAGCCGACGCCGGCCTCGCCATCGATCGGGGCGCCGGATTTCACCAGATCGGCGATATCGCGGTAGATGGTGCGCTCGGAGACTTCCAGCGTGCTGGCCAGCGCCGCCGCCGTCACCACCCGCCCGTGGCGCAGCAGCAGGATGATCTGGAACAGGCGGTCGGCTGGGCGCATGGCATGGCTCGAAAAACGGGAATTTCAGCATAACACGCGCTTTTTCAGGGCTGGCAAAGCCTCCTGACACCATGCTGTCAGTAGCCCCCGGCCACAATGCGCTGCATCAACGGCATCCCGCCGCTGAATTTGACCAAGGAAAACCTCATGGACAATCCATTGCGCTGGTTTGAAATCCCCACCACCGACCTCGACCGGGCCACTGCCTTTTATGAAGCCGCCTTCGCCACCACCCTGCGCCGCGAAAGCTGTGGCGGCAACCCGATGGCAATCTTTCCCTACACCTGCCCGCACCCGGGCGGCGCGCTGGTCGCCATGCCGCAACTGGCGCCGCGCGACAACGGCACGCTGATCTACCTCGATGGCGGCGACGATCTGAACGCCGTCCTCGCCCGCATTCCGGCGGCCGGCGGCACGGTGGTCATGGCGAAGACCGATCTCGGCAAGGGGATCGGCCATATCGGCCTGTTCATCGACAGCGAAGGCAACCGGGTCGGCGTTTACTCGCCGAACTGAGTTCGCTCCCCCCCCCCGCCGGGCCGGTAGCCCCGGTCGGGCCTGGCTCGCCATGCCAACGGAAACACGCCACCGGCAGGCGAGTCAGTATAATCACGGACCCTAGCTTCCAGTGATCAGCCCAGTGTCCGACCGCCTCGCCGTTCTCCCCCAGTATTTGCTGCCCAAACAGGCACTCACCATTCTCGCCGGCAAGCTGGCCAGCGCCCAGGCGGGTAGCCTGACCACCGGTGTCATCCGCTGGTTCGTCGGCCGTTACGGCGTCAATATGGCCGAAGCGGCCAACCCGGACATTGCCAGCTACCAGAGCTTCAACGAATTCTTCACCCGGCCGCTGCAAGCCGGCGCCCGGCCGCTGGCCGAGGCCGATTTCCTATGCCCGGTCGATGGCGCGATCAGCCAGTTCGGACCGATCGAACGCGACCAGATTTTCCAGGCCAAGGGCCACAGCTATTCGACCACTGCGCTGGTCGGTGGCGACCGCAAGCTGGCCGCGCAATTCGAGAACGGCAGCTTCGCCACGCTTTACCTCAGCCCGCGCGACTACCACCGCATCCACATGCCCTGCGACGGCCGGCTGAGCCGCATGATCTACATACCCGGCGCCCTGTTCTCGGTCAATCCGACCACGGCCCGCGGCGTGCCCGGCCTGTTCGCCCGTAACGAGCGCGTCGTCTGCGTCTTCGAGTCGGCGGCCGGTCCCTTCGTGCTGACCCTGGTCGGCGCCACCATTGTCGGCAGCATGGCCACCGTCTGGCACGGCCAGGTCAATCCGCCGCGCCCCGGCGTCGTCCGCGAATGGCGTTACGACGAGCAGAACATCGTGCTGAAGAAGGGCCAGGAAATGGGCCGCTTCCTGCTCGGCTCGACCGTCGTCATGCTCTTCCCGAAGAACAGCCTCGCCTTCAATGCAGCCTGGGCGCCGACCGGCGCCATCCGCATGGGCGAGCCGATGGGCAACAAGCCCGCCTGAGCCGGCCGATGAGCACCGAAAGCGGCGGCCTGCCGCGCATCGTTTCGCGCAGCCTGGGCCTGGCCATGCTGGGCGGGCTGATCTGGTACGCCCTCAAGCATTCCCCGGCGCCGCTCTTCGGCTTCCTCGGCATTGCCTCGGCCCTGGTTTCGATCCGTATCGGCCAGCGGGGTGAGGAGCGCTACGGTCGACGCGTCCCGGTCACCGAAATGCTCGCCCTCGGCCGGCAAGGCGACCGCGCCATGCTGGTCGGCGGCCTCACCGGCTACGCGATGATCGTTTTCTTCGGCATCGCTGCCTACTACGCGTTCTGAGGCAAAGGGGGCCAGCCCCCTGCCGACAATCCCATAGTCATGGGATACTCGGCTTCCCCAAACCAGGAGAATTGCATGAACGCACAGCCCAAATCGCTGCTCCGCAGCCTGCTCGCCAGTTGCTTCCTGCTCTGCAGCAGCCTTGCCCTCGCCGAGGCGCCGCAGCAGAAAAGCCAGGTCCCCGGCTACTACCGGATGCAGCTCGGCCAGATCGAAGTTACCGCCCTCTACGACGGCGCGATCAAGCTCGATACCAAGCTACTCAAGAACACCAATGAAAAGGAAGTGCAGCAGCTGCTCGCCCGCCTGTTCGTCAAGGGCCCGGCCGTGCAGACCGCGGTCAATGCCTACCTGATCAACACCGGCAGCAAGCTGGTGCTGGTCGATGCCGGCGCCGCCAAACTGTTCGGGCCGACGCTCGGCAACATCGTCAGCAACCTGAAAGCTGCCGGCTACGCGCCGGAACAGGTCGATGCCGTGCTCGCCACCCACCTCCACGGCGACCACATCAATGGCCTGATCGACGCCGACGGCAAGGCCGTCTTCACCAATGCCGAAATCTGGGCGGCGCAGGCCGACCACGATTTCTGGCTGAGCGAGGAAGTCGCCGCCAAGGCAGCGAAGGAAATGCAGGGCTTCTTCAAGATGGCCCGCGATGCCGCCGCCCCCTACCGCGCCGCCGGCAAATGGAAGACCTTCGCCAGCGACCAGGAACTGCTGCCCGGCATCAACAGCCTCGCCGCCAACGGCCACACGCCGGGCCACAGCGCCTACCTGATCGGCGGCGGCGAGGAAAAGCTGCTGATCTGGGGCGACCTCGTGCACAACCATGCCGTACAGTTCGCCCGTCCCCAGGTCGCCATCGAGTTCGACAACGACCGCAAGGCCGCCGTCGCCACCCGCAAGCAGATCTTCGCCAAGGCGGCCAAGGAAAAACTGCTGGTCGGCGGCATGCACCTGCCCTTCCCGGGCATCGGCCATGTCCGCAAGGACGGCAAGGGCTACAGCTGGGTGCCCGTCGAGTTCGCGCCGCTGCCCTGAGCGGGCTGGCTGGAACAACAGGAAAGCCGGCGCCGGCTTTCCTGCGGTCGACACCGCAAAAACGGCAATTTTCAGCCGCCGCCCGGCCTCACTGAAAAGCGCCGGGCGACAATGAACTGCTGACCCGCACCGGCCGGGTGCCAGCCGGGGCGGCAAATTCCGCGTTCGGCAGCAGGTCCATCTCGCCAGCCCGTCCCGGTACCCGAACCGTACCGCGCAAGGGTGACAGATTGGCCAGCCGCGACGGCACGCCGGCATACTCGATCAGCTCGCCGCGCCCCACCGTCCGGTTGCCTTCGAAACGGCCCTGCGCCGGCTGGAAAAAATTGCCATTGCCGACACTCAGGTTGTTGATCGCCCAGACATCGAGGCCGCCGGTAAAGCGCTCGGCCCAGACCGACAAGAAGCTGCCGGCGTGCGCATCGTTGAGCAAGGTGTTGTGCGCCAGGTAGAGGGCGTTTTCCGGCCAGCGCTGGCCTTCGGCACCGAAGGCGACCAGGCTCGGATTATCGGTACCCGCACTCTGCCCGATGACATTGCCGATGACGTAGGCGATGCCGCCGTTCGGAAATTCCAGTTCGTAGGACGCCCGCCCGTTGGCGCCATCAACCAGCATGTTGTAGAGAATATGGTTTTCACGGGCCCGCGACTTGACCAGGTGGCCGAGGTAGCCGTTCTCGAAACGGCTGCCGCGCAGCACGAACTTGCCGATAGCGCCGACATAGAGCAGATGATGCACATCGCGGGCATCGCGCGGCGCATCGGCGAACTCGCTGTCGCTGACGGTCAGCGTCATGGCGGCCTGGTTGGCGGTCAGGATGCCCATCTCGTTGTCGGCGAAACGGCAGCCCTGCACCGTCAACTCGCCGCGCTCGAAGCGAATGCCGGCGCCGTTGGCGTGGCTGCTCCGGGCGCCGCGAAACTCGATATTCTCGATCCGGACATGCCCGCCGCGCACGACCCAGGTCGCCTTGTCCTCGGCGCTGCGGCCATCGGCCAGCATCACCGGCCGTTCGCCGACACCGCGAATCAGCAGATTGTCCTGCGTCCACACCGCCGGCTGGCCGCGGTAGTTGCCGGGGCGGATTTCGATGACCTCGCCATCGCGCGCCAGACGCGCCGCCTCAGTCAAGGTGCTGATCTTTTCGCCGCTGCCGACCCGCATCGTCGCCTTCGGCGCCGCCTCGCCCCAGCGCTTCTGCAGCGCCAACTCCGCTTCCGGCAAGGCGATCAATTTGCCATCGGCACCGCGGCGGATTTCGCCGACATAGCTCGGTGCCTGCGGCAGCGTATCGCCCGACTGACTGATGGCAGCACTTGCCAGGCCAGCCCCAAGACAGGCCAGGCTGAGACGACAAAGCTTGCGGCAGAACGAATCACGGATCACGGGCATCTCCTTCGGCAAGGCCGGCTGCCTCATTCTAACGGCATTCGGAAAGCAGAAAAATCCACGGCCGCTTTCCCGGCGGGGCTATGCTGCAACCATGGAAACAATGCTAGGTCCTGCGGTCGACGGCCTGAAAGGGCCGATTTTCGTAAACCTCGCCTTGACCGAGGCAGCCGCCCGGCAAATCCTACCCCCTGAATAGCCACCACCTATCAAGCGTATCCAGCTAATCAATTAGCAAAAGATGTCCTGCTTTCCTAATATCAGTTTGCCTGCTTCCAATAACGTCATTCACTGAGGAGAGAAGAGAAATGGATCAAAAACATGCAAGTTCGGCTGGCAAGTGCCCCGTCATGCACGGCGGTGCCACAACGGCCAGCATTTCGAATACCGAGTGGTGGCCCAAGGCCCTGAATCTGGACATCCTGCACCAGCAGGATAGCAAGACCAATCCGCTGGGGCCTGACTTCAACTACCGCGAAGAGGTCAAGAAGCTCGATGTCGAAGCCTTGAAGAATGACCTCAAAGCCCTGATGACCGACAGCCAGGAATGGTGGCCGGCGGACTGGGGCCACTACGGCGGCCTGATGATCCGCATGGCTTGGCACGCGGCCGGCACCTATCGCATCGCCGACGGCCGGGGCGGTGGCGGTACCGGCAATCAGCGCTTTGCCCCCTTGAATTCCTGGCCCGACAACGCCAACCTCGATAAGGCCCGCCGCCTGCTCTGGCCGATCAAGAAAAAATACGGTAACAAGCTGAGCTGGGCTGACCTGATCATCCTCGCCGGCAACATGGCCTACGAATCGATGGGCCTGAAGACCTTCGGCTACGGCTTTGGCCGCGAGGACATCTGGCATCCGGAAAAGGACATCTACTGGGGCTCCGAGAAGGAATGGCTGGCGCCGACCGACAACCCGAACAGCCGCTACTCCGGCGAACGTGATCTGGACAACCCACTGGCCGCCGTGATGATGGGGCTGATCTACGTCAACCCGCAGGGCGTTGACGGCCAGCCCGACCCGCTGAAGACGGCGCGCGACGTGCGCATCACTTTCGCCCGGATGGCGATGAACGATGAGGAAACTGTCGCCCTGACCGCCGGCGGCCATACGGTCGGCAAGGCGCACGGCAATGGCGATGCCGCCAAGCTGGGTCCCGAGCCGGAAGGCGCCGACCTGGAAGAACAGGGCCTGGGCTGGAACAACCACAGCAGCCGTGGCGTCGGTCGCGACGCGGTGACCAGCGGCCTCGAAGGGGCGTGGACCACCCATCCGACGCAGTGGGACAACGGCTACTTCAAGCTGCTCCTCGGCTACGACTGGTGGCTGCAGAAGTCGCCGGCCGGGGCCTGGCAATGGCAGCCGGTCAACATCAAGGAAGAGGACATGCCGGTCGACGTCGAGGATCCATCGATTCGCCGCCCGCCGATCATGACCGACGCCGACATGGCGATGAAGTTCGACCCCGAGTACCGCAAGATCGCCGAACGCTTCCGCGACGACCAAGCCTATTTCACGGAAGTCTTCGCCCGCGCCTGGTTCAAGCTGACCCACCGCGACATGGGACCGAAGGCCCGTTACATCGGGCCGGATGTGCCGCAGGAAGACCTGATCTGGCAAGACCCGGTCCCCGTCGGCCGCAAGGATTACGACGTAGCGGCCGTCAAGGCCCAGATCGCAGCCAGCGGCCTGACAATCAGCGAAATGGTATCCACCGCCTGGGACAGCGCCCGCACCTTCCGCGGTTCGGACAAACGCGGCGGCGCCAACGGGGCACGTATCCGCCTTGCCCCACAAAAGAACTGGGAAGGCAATGAACCGGCACGCCTGGCCAAGGTGCTCGGCGTACTGGAAAGCATTGCGGCGCAGACCGGCACCAGCGTCGCTGACGTCATCGTTCTGGCTGGCAACCTCGGCGTCGAACAGGCAGCTCAGGCGGCAGGTTTCAATGTCAGCGTTCCCTTCGCGCCGGGCCGCGGCGATGCCAAGCAGGAAATGACCGATGTCGAGTCGTTCGAGGTGCTGGAACCCTTGGCCGATGGCTTCCGCAACTTCCTGAAGAAGGATTACGCCGTCAGCGCCGAGGAACTGATGCTCGATCGCACGCAACTACTCAGACTGAGCGCGCATGAGATGACCGCTCTGGTGGGCGGCATGCGCGTCCTCGGCACCAATTACGGTGGCACCAAACATGGCGTATTTACCGACCGTGTCGGGGTTCTGAGCAACGACTTCTTCGTCAACCTGACCGACATAGCCTACACCTGGCAGCCGGTTGGCAAAAACCTGTATGAAATCCGCGACCGCAAGACCGGTGCGGTCAAATGGACAGCCACCCGGGTCGATCTCGTATTCGGCTCGAATTCGGTTCTTCGTGCCTATGCCGAGGTCTATGCACAGGACGACAACAAGGAGAAGTTCGTCAAGGACTTCGTCGCCGCCTGGACGAAGGTCATGAACGCCGACCGCTTCGATCTGGCCTAAGCGCTTTCAAGGCATCGCCCCCCGCTGCAAAGCATCGCGGCGGGAACCTCAGGCGCGTTTAAAAGCCCTCGCCGGTTTCCCGGTGAGGGCTTTCAGTTTCCGGCGAACATAGAACCAACAGCGGTCCGACGGTCGACCGGCTAAAACGGCCTTTTTTTACCAAGCGGGTCGCCGTTTTGGCAGTCGGCTCAAGCCACCTTGAAGCGTGAAACCTCGCGCTGCAGGGCATCGGCAAATTCCTGCAACTGCTCCGCCGTAGCGTGGTTTTCCCCGACGGCGGCCGAGTTCTCTTCCGCCATCTGCGCAATCGTTTCGACATTGCGCGCAATATCCGAACTGGCGGCCGCCTGTTCGCGCAAAGCGTCCGAAATTTCCCGAACTGCGGCAACGACCTGCGCTGCGCCTTCGCGCACCTCGGCCATCGTCTGACCGGCCGAGGTGGTCAGCGCGACGCCCCGATCAACCTTGCTGACGCCTGCTTTCATCGCCTCGACGGCAGCGTAGGTTTCTTGCTGGACGCTGCCGATCATCGCGGAAATCTGTTGCGTCGACTTGGTCGTCCGCTCGGCGAGCTTGCGCACCTCGTCGGCAACGACGGCGAAGCCACGTCCCTGCTCGCCGGCTCGCGCCGCCTCGATGGCAGCATTGAGCGCCAGCAGATTGGTTTGATCGGCAATATCCTTGATCACTTCGACGATGGAGGAAATCTCCTGCGAACGCCGGCCCAGCTCTTCGACGGCATTGGCCGAGGCCGACACCGCCGCGGCGATTTCGCCCATTTCGGCGACCACGGTCTGGACCAGATCGCCGCCCTGCCTGGACAGCTCCCCGGAGCGCTCCGAGATTTCGTTGGCATCGCGCGCATTGGAACTGATGTGGTCAATGCCGACCGTCGTCTGCTCGACCGCCGCTGCCATGCTCGAAGCCGCTTCGCTCTGGTTCCGGCTGGACTGCGCGATCTGGCCCGATGACGTGGCAGTGCGCTCGGCGGCGCTGGCTACGGCATCGGCATTGGTCCTGACATTGCGAACGGTCTGATTGACCGCTTCTGCCATCTTGTTGAAGCTGTCGGCCACCCGCTCCAGTTCGTCCCGGCAGGCCAGCTTGATGCGGGTCGTCAGATCGCCCTGGGCAATCGCATCGGCGCCGACGGCAAGCCGGTGAATGTTGTCGGTCACCGCACGGTACATGCCGGCCACCATGTAGGCGGCGAACAGCAGGACAGCGCCGACCAGCAGGAAAGTCATCCACATCTGTTTCTGGAAGCGATCGATCCGCTGATCGATCAACTGCTCCAATGTCGGCAACAGCGTGTCGAACATCTGGGCATAGCCGGCATCGATTGTCGCCGTCGTATCTTTCAGAAAATCGGCGGCGCTGATCGAGAACATTTGCGTCAGGATATCGTCCCGCACGACGCCGACCGACTGCGCCAGCGCGAAAATGAACTTTTGCGACGAGGCATCCAGCGCTGCCGCCACCGACGGATTTTCCCGTTTCGTCTTGGCCAGGTTGCGTTCGTACTGTTCGCGCAGATCGCTAATGCTGGCCAATCCAATGTTCAGCATATTGGCCTGAGCCGGCTCGAGGACGCCGGCGGCCAGCACGCCGGTCCCGTTCGCCCGCATCCGGCCCAGCGTTTCGAGCAGCGCCGGCAATTTGACCAGTGCCGTATCCATCAGGTAGAACGAACCGATTTCCGGGTCCTGCGTCAGTTGGTAGTAATCGGAGACCTCCGCCGCGAAGACCAGAATCTTGCTGATCAGCACCCGATGCGCCGCGATGTTTGCGGAAAGGCGCATGGCGAAGCCTTCATTGGCCAGGCGGCTCCAGTCGGCACGGATCGCCTGCCAATCGGCACCGTTGCGCAAACTCTCCGACAAAGCGCTTTCGACCCTGGCCAACTCGGCTTCAAGCTCTTTCCCCTTTTGCTCGGCCTCCACTTTCTGCTCTGCTTTGCCGCCGAGCACGGCGGCCGACAGGCCGCGGTGCTGCTGCGCGAACTGAATGACCCGGATCAACGGCTTGACGGTTTTCAGGCCATCAAGCTCGTTGCGCGCATGCACGATGGAGGCGTCGAGGCGCAGGTAAAGCAAGGAGACCAGGAGGCTAACGGCGACCATCAGAACGAGAACGACAACAGCGAATTTCCCGGTAAACCGCAGGCGATTCATCAGCGCCACGGCCGGTGTCATCAGTAGGCTGCTCATTGAATTCTCCTAGTTGGTTGTTTGCAGTTAGTCGCCAAAGGCACGGATCGATCATTGGTCAGCCCCGGCCTTCGCCATGCCCGCACCGGTGCGAACTGTGCCACATCGAGAATGCTAAGTTTTTAATTTTTCTTATATTTCAGCCATAAATTTCAGCTTCTTCAGACCAGGTCCATCTTCGCTTGCAAGGCATCAAAATGGACACACGCATCAAGAGCGGACGTAATGAAAAAGCCCCCACCAGTTTCCCGGCGGGGGCTTTTTAATGTCCTGCGGTCGACGCCGTAAAAGCGTCGATTTTCGCAACTTACATCTCGACGGTCGCAGCCTGCTCGACGAACTCCGGAATCTGGTCGAAGTTCATGTAGCGATAGACTTCACCGGCCTTGGCGTTCACCAGCTTGATCTGCTCCATGTATTCCGGCACCGTCACGATACGACCGGCCAGGGCGCACATGGCGGCCAGTTCGGCGGAACCCAGATAAACCTGGGTGTCGATACCGAGGCGGTTCGGGAAGTTGCGGGTGGAGGTGGAGATCGCGGTGGAACCC
>NZ_LODL01000019.1:237858-426800 GCF_001551835.1 Dechloromonas denitrificans
CGCGAGCATCACCATCGATGGCGGCATCACCGTGCAGTGTCCGGGGACGATTACGGTGCATGCGAGTAAGAAGTCGTTTAGCGGGCCGGCACAGCAGAATTACGGATTACCGAAATTTCCTGCAAGCGTGTGCAAAGAGTGTTTACTGGCGGCGATGAAAGCAGCCTCTCCATTTGCCGCAGCACAATGAGGAAAAGGGCTTGAAGTCATTTCTTCAAAATCAACATGCGGCCGGGCTTGCCGGTGAACTGGCGGCCTGGCTGGAAGTTCCCTCGCCACAAAACTACAGGCGATTTGCAATAGCCGACATGAGTATGCTCGACACAAAAATGCTGGCTCGTATGGAACGGCATACGTCTCTGGGAATCCAGATACTTGAAACCAGTCGCTACGCAGCATACGAAGAACTTGGCCCTCGCCTGATCCCTCTGGATCGGCTTCCTGCGGAAAAAATGCAAAGTTTTCTCAGCACATCCGATGGTGTGCCAGCGTTATCTTTCGTGGAGCTTCTCGCATCTGAAGGCATTCCCCAACTTCAATCTCTGATCTGGCTGGCCGAAGCTGAAATAGCTGATGGCATGCAAATGTATTGCCGCTACACTGATACGCGGATTCTTCCGGTACTCCTCGATACGTTGACAGAAGATCAAACAGCGATGATCGGAGGAACCATTCGTCGTTGGGCTTGGTTCAACCGGGAAGGCGCGCTAAGTCAAAAAAACTTTGCGGCGACCAAGGCAGTCAACGATGTCCCATTGCCACCTCTATCTTTCGACGACCAGCAATTTTCCTCATTGATGCAGGCTGCCGAAGCAGATCTGATCTTTAGCATGCTGCGCCAATCGTCACCTGAAATTATTCCTGAAACAACGCCATTCGATATTCACCGACGTTTGTTGAGTTTGCTTGAGGCGGGACGGGAACGCGGGGTGATCGATGCGCCAGACCAACTCCAGTTTGTTGCAATTGCCTGGAGTTCATCAGAGACCTTTTACCAATTACCTTGTCTTGCTCAGAGCTGGGAAAACATTCGCAACCAACAAGGCCGTTTCTCCGAAGTTTTAAAGACCTGGGATGACAGCATTTGGGAGCAGATTGACGCCTTGAAGCCTGGAAGCCTGGAAGCCTGGAAGCCTGGAAGCCTGGAAGCAATAGAAAATACGCATGAAAACCTATTCCAATACCTTGAAAACCATATTGGCGCGCCGGCTACCCCTCGCTTTTTTCATGGTGCTTGCCGGGTGCGATTCGAGTTTCACGCCTCCGCCAGTCGACAACACAGCAGTTAGCTCCTTGTCCGCCTACAACTTCTCGTCGGAAGGCATACAGGAATATTTTGTCGATGGATCTTGGGGTGGTGGCGTGGGTATCGGCTCGGGGGGCGGCCAGGTGTGTTGCGTCAAAATTCCGAGGAAATGGCATGACAAGCTTGAGGTGACGATTGAGTGGCGGCGGAGCGATTGCGGTGTTCCAAAATCCCCACAATGTAGCCATGAAAATGCTGTGTCTGGCTCTTGGCCCATGAAAACCCTCAAAAAAATGGTTCCCATCGAGGCATATGTTGAGCCCGGAATGACTCAGGTTGTGTTTCTGCCACATGATGAAATCCAGGTTTACGTGAGCAATATGGATATTGGCCATCTCGATCACCCTTCCAAATTTGGAGACATAGGGCCACACCCGCTGACTGAAGAAGAGTTTCAAAGGTTGATAAAAAAATGACTGTTCAAACGCCACCAACCAGCTTGCCCGGATTACGTCCACTTTCTGCCAGGGAGCAGGCTCAACGCACCGCCGCCTATGGCTGCCTGGCTGACAACAAGCAGCCCAGTTGTCAGCAAACCATTTGGGTTGGCATATTCTTCGATGGCACGAACAACAACAAGAAGCGCGATCAGGAGAAAGTCACAGACCCGAACAAGCGTAGCCACTCAAACGTCGCGGTTTTGCATGATGCGTTTAGGGATGATCGAAACAACGGCTATTTTCCGTATTACATCCCCGGTGTAGGTACAGAGTTTGAGAAAATAGGCGAAAAGACTGAAAGCTCAGATGGGAAATCAATGGCTAAAGGTGGTGAGGCACGCCTTCATTGGGCCATGATCCAGCTTTATAACGCCGTTAACCGAGCGGTGCATAAGACATTGCTGGTTCCAGATGATGAAGCCCGATCCTCTGTGAACAACCCCGATGTTCTCAAAAACGGCTGGACCCTGTTCTCCGGCAAGCGTCGGAGCTATTTTCAAAGGCTAGAGTCACGACTGAAGCAGTCGCTGGGTAAAGACCCCAAGCCCAAACCCGTATTGATCAATGTGTCGGTTTTTGGGTTCTCGCGCGGAGCGGCAGAGGCCAGGGCCTATTGCAACTGGATACTCGAATGCTGCAAGAAAAAGGATGGTGGCTATACCTTTTGCGGCATTCCGATCCGCTTTCAGTTTGTCGGCCTGTTCGATACCGTTGCTTCCGTTGGTCTGGCTGATTCCTCACCGATTGGCGGTGATGGTTTAATGGACTGGGCGGATGGCACCATGGAAATCCCCGAAGCGGTTGAGCGCTGTGTGCATTACGTCGCTGCCCACGAAATCCGAAAATCTTTCCCAGTGTCGACCGCTCGCCACGGCAAGAGCTATCCAGCCAACTGCCTAGAGGTCGTCTACCCCGGCGCGCATTCGGACGTTGGTGGCGGCTATGGTCCCGGTTCGCAGGGTAAGGCCGTTGGCAGTAGGACCCTGCTGGTTTCGCAAGTGCCACTCGTGAATATGTATCTGGAGGCGAGGAAATCTGGGGTTCCGTTGTCGGATATTGCAACACTTGAGTCGGAAAATAAGGCCGACGTTGTATACGATCTAAATGTTTCCCCAACCCTCGCTACCCGTTTTCGGGACTATGCCATCTGGTCGAAAGCCTCCGCCGCTGCCGTCGAAACCCTTCTGCACAAACACATGCGGATGTACTGGCGCTGGCGGGTTAAGGCAGCTCCCAAGTTCAAGGAACTAAGCAGCTACCAGAAAGCCGATGCGCAAGACAAGGAAGACCTCTACGCCAGCGAACTGGATTTCCAAAAGGATATGGAACGGGCAATGAAGCGCAAACGCTGGTTGGATAGCTTGCCTGCCAACGACAAGCGTTCGCGCTCGCAAATGCCCTACAACATGCCGACCGAGTTGGATAAGGAGGCACTTGAGGAAGCCAAACAGGCAGATCAAGTTCCGCCGTCGGTTCATTTGTTTTTTGATGAACACATCCACGACTCCCACGCATCCTTTTACCTTGCCGGGCCGGTCACTGATTACGACAAGGCAGAAAAAATCAAACTCGCAAAAGAGAAGAAACGACGTGGACAGAAACTCAATCCATTCGAAGAGCGCATTCTCAAGGAGGATGCCCAAAAGCCGGGCAGCTTCCCAGTAATGCGGGATAGTGATGTTGGCGACATCCTGGATACTGAAGGTGCTGCAACTGGCGGCGTTGTCAAAATAATGACTTCGACACGGCGAGAAAGCGAAGGGCATATCCGGCAGCGGGTAGTTTTTGACAAGAGCTAAAGAGGCAATGACTTACCTGTTGCCCACCGAGTGCAAATTTCATTTTTCACCAAGATTGCTGGTCGACCGCCGCACTTGGCTTTTAGTCACCGGTTCGCCCTGAAAGCCGGCCAAGCCCGTCGCTGCATCTGGCTTGGGCGCTGCGTGGCGATGTCCACCTGGTCGACCACGCCGGATGCCGGCGCTGGCGATATAGCGCTGATCAAGCAGGTCGATATGCCGGCCCGCAGCTTGTCGAAGGCGGCGGCCACCCACCAAACCGTCCAGCTGGCCGGCGCGATTGGCAGCACCGGCAGCGACCAGAGCATCATCGACGACCAGGCGGCACCGCTCAAGGCATTGCAGATCGTCGCCAGCGGCATGGTCGATGCGCACCATGAAAGTGCTGCGGTAGACGACGCCCAGCAGAAGAATTCCACCACCGGCCAAGGCAAACTGCCGCACCTGACCGACCCAGCCATCATCCAGGCCGGCAAGGCCGGCATCGCGCATGTCGCCGGCAAGAATCTGCAATACGCCACTGGTGAAACCCTGACTTTCGCCAGCGGCGAGGACAGCAATTTCGCCATCGCCGGCCGGACGAGAATCCACAGCGGCCAGGCCATCGGCCTGCTCGCCGGCGCGATCAAGGCGGGCGACGGCAACACCGGTCTCAAACTGATCGCCGCCCGGGACGACATCGACCTGCAGGCACAGAGCGACGAGATGAAGTTCCTGGCCAGGAAGGACGTGAAACTGGTCTCCGCCACGCAGCACATCGACTTTGCTGCGGCGAAGAAAATCCACCTCGCCGTCGCCGGCGGGGCGAGCATCACCATCGATGGCGGCATCACCGTGCAGTGCCCGGGAACGATTACGGTGCATGCGAGTAAGAAGAGTTTTACCGGTCCAGAGAAGCAGAGTTATGCGTTACCGACGTTCCCGCAGAATGTGTGTATCAAATGCCTCCTGAAAGCGATGAACAGCGGTTCTGCTCTGTCCAAAGTCTGATAATCAATATGACGTACTACGCAGTGAGACCGCACGATTTACCGGCATTGCTAGCAGATCTGGCCAGACAGATAGTGAATGCCTCCGGGGAAAAGTGGTATGCCTTGGTCGATACTGCATTCGATCACGAGGGAAAAGCGCTTCGCGTAACCGGAAATGAAGGATTGGCCTTGTATTCCCAAGGCCAGCTAGCAGCGCTATCTGGTGTTTCACCGGTCCTGTATGCGTTGCCGACCGGCAACTCAGATCAATTGCAGCACCAATTGTCGCGCTTGCTGCACCATTGCCAAGCTCGCCCAATGCTCAGTTTTATTGGTTCGAAATTGCCGGCAAGCGATCTACGCGTCAGCTGGCAAAGCCTGCTTGAAGTTGAAACAGAAGACCAAGAGCGTTACCTGCTGCGTTTTGCCGATACACGGGTGCTGCCTACACTCGCCAGTCAGGAAAAGATTTGGAAGCGCCTGGCTGCCAACGCAACCGCGTGGTGGTCCATTGAGCGCGATGGTAAGTTGCGGGACTTGCCATTGCCGCTATTGCCAGAGCAAAACAATGACCCCTTGAAAATCGACAACTACTGCTTGGCTAAGTTACTTCGGGCAGGGGAAGTTGATGCAATGGCGGATTACATGGGCAACTACTTTCCGGAACTGCTTGCAGTGCGTGACGGATATGCCAACTACGAGATACTTGAACAAGTACTGACGCTTTGTTCGGAGCAAAGTGTATTCGGGACAACTGATCAATACGCATTAGGTGTAGCGGCACTATTTACGGATGGGCGACTATTAAATGCCCCTGAGATTTCGACTTGGCTATCAGAGAAAACTTGGGGCGAAAAAGGCATCGAAGATGCATTGGCAGAATTTATGGAAGACAAAGGATTTTCATGAGCAAACAGATTCAATCAACCAAGGACTGGTTATTGGCATGTTTGATAGGGTTCGCGCTGGCGGCCTGTTCCTGGGATGAAACCGTCGCGGTGAGCTACGGGGCATACAACCATACGGATGAGAGCATTGTTTCCATCGTCATTAACGGCGAAGGTGGAATTTTGAATGCTTCTGCCCACGGAGAAGGCGGCGGGGTGTGCTGTGTCGTTTTGCCCAAACGTTGGCGCCAGGGATTGATGGCGACGATTAAATGGCAAGAAGACGATATTCCGATATTCAACCCAGACGGCACGCGACAATTTATTGATGGCGTGCCAGCAACGAAGGAATCGCCATGGAAAGAACGGACGGTAGAGGTACCAAAGTATGAGGGTGAGCTGGGAACATTCTTTATTCACATCTTTCCGGGTGATGAGGTAAAGGTGCTAGTGCATAAATATGCAGCCGGGTACGAGGGGCATCCATTTCCTCATCCCGATAGCGACAAATCCCCAAAAGGCAAATAGCCATGGCAACGATTTCCCCTGCACCCTTTCCCGAATCGGGCCACCGCAAGCTTTCTGCGCGGGAAGCCATGCAACGCGCCAAGGCGGCTGCCTGCACGGTACCCAAAGACAATACCCCCACCTGTTCCGGGCAGGTCTTTGTTGGCCTGTTTTTCGATGGCACTGGCAACAATCTGGATGCAGACTATGTGGAGCCACGAACAGTCGAGGAACGCAAACACAGCAATGTAGTGCGGTTGTTTCATACTTTCCGTGATGAACGAAAAAAAGGTTACTTTCGCCACTACATTCCTGGTGTCGGTACAAAATTTCCACAAATTGGCGACGACAATACTTACCTTTTTAAGAAAAACCGGGGTGCCATCGGCGGCGAGCGGGGAGAGGCTCGCATTATCTGGGGGCTACTCCAGCTGCTGAACTCGCCGCATATCTATGTCACGGGCGCACACCTGATATTGGGTGACGCGGCAGCAAACATCGCCAACACCTTGGCAAGTTCCGGCTCTCCAGCTGCGCAGCGACGTATGGCACTTCGCACATGGCAAGATAAGCTCGCAGCAGCGCTGAAAGATCGCAAGCCGGCCGTCGAACAGATCAATGTCTCGGTCTTCGGCTTTTCGCGTGGCGCGGCAGAGGCTCGGGTTTTTGTTAATTGGTTGTTTGAGGTTTGCAAGCAGGAGGGCGGAGGCTGGACATTTGCCGGCATTCCCATTCGGTTACAGTTTCTCGGCATTTTCGACACGGTGGCCTCGGTGGGGCTAGCGAACCTCTCGGACTCTGGTACGCTGGCCGGCCACCAAGGCTGGGCAGACAACACGCTGGAAATCAATCCGGCTGTCGAGCGTTGCGTGCATTTTGTAGCCGGGCACGAAGTCCGTGCCTGTTTTCCTCTCGACTCAGTGCGCGTCAAATCCGATTACCCAGCGAATGCGATAGAAGTAATGTATCCCGGCGCTCACTCCGATGTTGGTGGTGGCTATGCCCCCAGAGCTCTGGGTGTTTCGCCGGCGCCAGATGCCTTCATGTCCATTATTCCCGGCAAAAGAATGTATGAGGAGGCAATCGATGCTGGGGTGCCCTTGAAGGAGTGGGAGCATCAACTGGAGGATCGTTTCAGGAAGGATCTCACGCCTTCGGCAGCGGCCATCGCCGATTTCAACGCCTATATCCAGGCGGCCAAAATCGGTGCGGGGCCAGTCGAGGATTTGGGGCGAAAACATATGGCGTATTACTTCAGCTATCGCTTCAAGCACCGTAATGCCTTTTTCCAGCGCCCACCGTATACCACTACTTCGACCAAGGATCAGGTCTATCTACGATCCACACAAAACTGTTTTATTCGCCGCCTCAGTTCCTTGACGCCAGCACTAGATCCGGGAAAGCCGCATTCCGTACGTGATCAGGTCGCCTTGTCTACTGACTTTGATCCCGTCAAATCTGCGGAGCTGCATGAAAAAATGCTCAAGGCTGCCGGGTTGCCGCCTAGTTTTTCAGAACAACATGCCATCCGTGTAGCTAAACGCATCGACACCGGTTCGGTGACGGCTGAGATGGATGTTTTCTTTGATCGATATATCCACGACTCCATGGCTGGGTTCATCGACATGGGAATGGATGAATATCAGATGAACAGCATTGGTATTCTGAAATTCAGGACTGTATTCAAGGGTAACGATTAACGTGGAGGTACTTATCTGGGCATTTCAATATTTCAGCCATAATTTCCGATTGACCGTAGAAACCCCGAAATTCCCAGCTTGAACCTCCGCGAAGCCCATGACCGCACCTGGCTAGGTCGGGGCACCGTGCGCAGCCTGCGCCTCAGCACCGCCTTTCACATCATCGGCCTGGCCCTCGACCCGGCCAAGCCGGATACCGAACACCGTTACACCGCCACCGACATCACTCACCTCGGCATCAACAACCTCAACGTAACGCTGGCTGAGAGCTTTCATGTCGACTTGATTGGTCTATATCACCCCAGCACCTATGTTATTTATGGTACTGATACCGAACAGCCGAGCTTTGAGAAAGTCGTCTGGCGCGTCAAGAAGGGCTTGACGCCGCGCGGTGGGGCCGGCCCCTCTTTGGGTGATGTCCCCTCTTTGCCGCATGGCGGCATTCGTGGGGAAGGCAGCACGCCGGAATACGTCGGCGGTCGCCCTGAAATGACGCCGACCTACGGGCATGGCACACCCTACGTCTATCAAACCAGTCACTGGGAACTACACTGCCTGTTGCAGGACGGTAAAGGCGACGGCACGGTGCCGCAAAGCTCCGGTGCAGCCCCCCTGAAGGAAAGCAAGAGCCATGTTCGGCAACAGTTCAGGATGACCGGTTTTGGTCATGAACCGGCTTACAAGAACACCGACGTGCAGCAGGCCAGCCTGTTCTCGATCAACAAGATAGCAGGATCGGCCAAGGTGCCCGCATGAAAAAAGCGCAGACCATCACCGGCGCGCTGACCGCCGCCCTGCTGATCGCCATTGCCGCAACCGCCCATGCAGGAAAAGGATTCTTCATGAAAGACAAAATCGAGCTCCCCAAAATGCAAACCCATTGTATCGGTCGCTACCTGATTGATCTCCCCGAAGAATTCAACATGACCACCGGCAGCTATCTGACCCTGTACTTCGGGCTGGACAAGAATTTTGATGCGGTCGAAATCCAGAATCACCGCCAGCGGGGTGAGTCGCCGAGTCTGGCTCGCCTGGTGGCGGCCGAAAAAGCAGAGTTGGAGAATAGCGAACATTTCAAATCCCCATCCAAGAACATGCTGGCTGCCGTAAAAGAGGTGGATCGGGATTCGATATTGGTTGAAGCATACGATGGCATGCGTTCCGTTGACTCATTGAAACTGCATCTATTTGCGCAGCGCGGTGAAGCGGTTGCCCGTCTCCAAAATGAGAAATATTCGGACAAGATCGACAGTCGCCCCCTGTCTTTCTTCGAATCTCAACTCACTCGCATCGCCGGAAACACCCGCTATATCGCCTCACCCGAGCAAGCCGGGCGCGGCGGCTGCCTGGGAACGCTGGCGGTCGACGACAAGCAGGACGGCGAAATCTACTCCTTGTACTTCTACAGTGAAAAACATCCCGATGTCGGGATCGATATCGACATGAACTCCCTGACTGAAAAGGGAGATGGCGGTTTGCTCAAGCGTGTTTCGGGCAAGGCAGGTTTGTTGCGCGCACTGGATTTCAGCTCTACTACGCTGCGCAAGGGAAAACGCCAGATGGCCGGCCGGCCGGGTGAGGAACTGCTGGATGCCGGCAAGCAGGAGGGGAAGGTACAGCGCCATTTCGTTGCGGAAACCCTCATTACCGAGCCTTCATCGTTAAGCCGGCCCGTCATTGCTATCAGTATGTCCATGGGCAGGCAAGACAAAAAGGGGAACTACATCGACCCTTCACTATCGGAAAAAGAGTCGCTGGCTTGGTGGGATGCGATTGTCGGCAGCATTCGTTTGCGGCCCGGTGCGCAATAGAGCGTTTTTCTGATACTTAGGCATTTCGCATGGAAATATGGCTGAGCCCGGCCATTTCAATTTTTGGCCTTGTTTCCGGCCGACCGTAGCATTCACCGTCCGGCGCTTGTTAGCGACGCGTTACCATCGCCCCTATCACTGCCTCACCTAGCGTCCAGGCAGGACTCGCAAAACCTGCTGTCGAACACGCTTCCCCTGACAGTAAAATCCCGATTCATTTTCCCAAGCATCACCCCATGCGGCCCAAACCTCCTCCTGATTATCTGGCCAACTACCCATCCTCCCTGACTGAACCAGTATGGCGGTTGATCAAGGAGAAGCGGCTGGGCGAGGTTCTGCTGAGGAAATATCCGCTGGCGCATGAAGTGCGGAGCGACAAGGCGCTTTATGACTATGTGCAGGCGTTCAAGAACCAGCACATGCGCAATGCGCCGCAGCCGAGCAAGGTGGGGTTTGATGCCAAGCTGCGCGACTTGCGCCAGGCGCTGGGGACGCACACCAGCATTGTGCGGGTACAGGGCGGCAAGCTGAAGAACAAGCGGGAGATCCATGTCGCCGCCCTCTTCCGCGAGATGCCCGAAGAATTCCTGCGCATGATCGTCGTTCATGAACTCGCCCACCTGAAGGAGCGTGAGCATGACAAAGCCTTCTACCAGCTGTGTTGCCACATGGCAGCGGACTATCACCAGTTGGAATTTGACCTGCGCGTCTATCTGACCCATCTGGCGGCGGGCGGCGAGGCCTTGTGGTCGAGTCCGGCGGTCGACCTGCCCCCAAGCCCAAAAACCGACGACTGATTTTCCCGGTCGCGCCGGGAAACAGGCACCCCGCCGCCGCGGGATGCCCGAGCGCACCCCTACAGGGCGCGCACCTTCACCGTCTTGCCCTTGACCTTGCCGGCCGACAGCTTGCGCACCGCCTCGCGGGCGATGCTGCGGGCGACGGCGACATAGGTGCTCTGGTCGGTGACAGTGATCTTGCCAATCTGCTCGCGGGTGAAGCCCGCTTCGCCGGTCAGCGCGCCGAGCACGTCGCCGGGGCGGATCTTGTCCTTGCGGCCGCCGAGAATCTGCAGCGTGGACATCGGCGGCACCAGCGGCGCCTCGTCCTTGGCTTCCAGTTCGCTCAGTTGGTGCACCGGCAACTGGCAGTTCATCGCCTGGGCGATGGCGGCGACCCGGCGGCGGTCGCCGGAACTGCACAGGCTGAGCGCCCAGCCCTCCTCATCGCCGCGACCGGTGCGGCCGATGCGGTGGATGTGGATTTCCGGGTCTGGCGTCACGTCGACATTGATCACCGCTTCCAGCTGGTCGATATCGAGGCCACGCGCCGCGACGTCGGTCGCCACCAGCACCGAGATGCTGCGATTGGCGAACTGGATCAGCACCTGGTCGCGCTCGCGCTGTTCCAGGTCGCCGTTCAGCGTCAGCGACTGGATGCCCTGCCCGCGCAGCACTTCCATCAGGTCGCGGCATTGCTGCTTGGTATTGCAGAAAGCCAGCGTGCTGACCGGGCGGTAATGCTTGAGCAGCGTCGCCACGGCCGGCAGGCGATCCTTGTGCTCGACTTCGTAGAAACGCTGGCGAATCTTGCTCTCGGCGTGCTGTTCGAGCAGCTTCACTTCCTGCGGCTGGCGCAGGAACTGTTTGGCGAGCTGGGCGATGCCTTCCGGGTAGGTCGCCGAGAAGAGCAGCGTCTGCCGTTCCTTCGGGCAGCGCTTGGCGACGTAGGCGATGTCGTCGTGGAAACCCATGTCGAGCATGCGGTCTGCTTCGTCGAGCACCAGCGTGTTCAGTTCGTCGAGCTTGATCGTGCCACGTTCCATGTGATCCATGATCCGGCCCGGCGTGCCGACGACGATATGGACGCCGTTTTCCAGGCTGGTAATCTGGTTGCGCATCGCCGAACCGCCGCACAGCGGCAGTACCTTGATGTTTTCCTGGAAGCGGGCGAGCCGGCGGATTTCCTGCTTCACCTGGTCGGCCAGTTCGCGCGTCGGGCACAAAACCATGGCCTGCACGGCAAAACTTTGCGGATTCAGGCGGCTGAGCAGCGCCAGGCCGAAGGCGGCGGTCTTGCCGCTGCCGGTCTTGGCCTGCGCGATCAAATCGTGGCCGGCCAGCGCAATCGGCAGGCTGGCCGCCTGGATCGGCGTCATCGTCCGGTATTCGAGCTGTTCCAGCGTCGCCAGCATGGCCGGAGCCAGCGGCAGTTCGGAAAATGGCTGTCCGGCGGCGTCGACCGCAGGCATGCTGGCAGTGGGCAAATCGCTCATCGGCGAACTCAAAGCTTGCGCTTCTTGGCCGGCATCGGCTTGCGCTGGCGCTGGCCGGGGCGGTTGGTCCCGCCTTCCGGCTTGGGCTTGGCGACCAGCAGGTTCTTGACCGTCGCCTTTTCTGTAGCCCGATGCGCCAGAATGGCTGTCGTCACCTGCTCAAGCGTCACGCAAACTGGAGCGGACTCGCCCTTGGCTTCGTAAACCGACAACTTGTCCTTGATAGTAAAGACGCGCTCGGACATATCCGCCTTTCTCGACTTTGTGGCAACGATTTCCTGCGCCGCCGGCGTCAGCGTGTAACCGCCTTCCGCCTCAGCCAGCAAACCATGGACGCCCAGGCGTTCGAAGGCCTCGACCAGCTTTTGTTCGGCGGGCACATTGCCCTGAATCAGATCGGCCGCCGCGACGACCTCGACCAGCTCCGCCGGCCGCCGTTTGGCAGAAAGCATCATGGCTAGTAAGAGAAGGGCATCAACATCGTGAACGGGGTGCATCGGGTAACCTTTGAAAAGCAGTGAAATGAGGCGAGGCGGCTGATTGACCGCGGCAGGCGGCCAAAAGAAAAGCGGACGAATGCCGATCGGCCCCGCAAAGACGAGAGTGTAATGGTTTGCGCCGCTTCCCGCCGGCAAAAATGGGCGCCTTGAAGAAAAAAAACCGATCAGATTCAATGATCTGGCGCCAACCAAAACCAGAAAAAAACCTGAGCGCCCGGCTAGCTCACACCATCGGCAAGACCGCCCGGCCCTGCGGTCAACCGCCAGCAGAGGCAAAAATCAGGCTTGACGAACAATCGCCAATCCTCGCCAAGCATATGTTGGCGCAAGGGTTTGAATCGTTTAGCATACGCCATACAAATTGACCCGTTGGGACGCCCGCTGGTGGATATTTCTCCTCTTTTCCGCAGGATAGAAGCGAGCCGCCCTTCGCCGAATTGCTGGCGGCCGCAAAGCCAAGGAGTCGCCACAGCCGAAATCGGCCCTTACCGGGCCAGGCTGGTTGGACGAAAGCGGGTTGCAAGGCGGCTGGTCCGATGCTTTTGGCGGCTTAAGTCCATGGCAATCAAGCACATCCCGGCCAAAGCCTGGGCACGATCACCACCAGGAGCCTCATTATTGATATAAATCAATTTTGACACGTGTCTACCAGAAGCCGGCCAAAACGATTATAAGTAGCGTTTTCGGCAAACAGCCTCACAATAAATACGAAAATTCGCAAAATCATGAAAACAATCTTTCTCGTCGACGACTCTGCCACCATCCTCCTCAGCATTTCCAACATCCTGACCAAGGCCGGCTATGCCACCGAAAAAGCCGCCAATGCGGAAGAGGCTCTGCGCAAGCTGCGGACCGGGATCAAGATCGACCTCCTGATCACCGACCTCAACATGCCGGGCATGAACGGCATCGAACTGATCAAGGAAGTCCGCAAACTGCCCGCCTACAAGTTCGTGCCCATTCTCTTCCTGACCACCGAATCGCAGCAGTCGAGAAAGCTGGAAGCCAAGGCAGCCGGCGCTTCGGGCTGGATCGTCAAGCCGGCGACGGCGGATGAACTGCTCAACACCATCAAGCTGGTAGTGCGCTAAGACCATGGATTTCGCCAAACTCCTGCAACGAACGCTGATCGTTTCCCTGCTGGTCGCGCTGGGTGCGGCGACGACCGTCTACTTCATGCATGACTGGTTCCACAGCACATTCAATCCGGCGCCGATGGCAGATGCAATTGGGGTTGTCTTCATTCTGATGGTCGCTTTCATTGCCCAACGCCTGGTCTCGATCGCCATCTACAAGGACTCCATGCTCGGCCTGAATGTGGTCGCCGAGACGGGCGAAGGCAAGCAGGAAACCTTCGGCAAGGTGGCCGACGAGATTTCGGGAGAACTGAAGCAGGTCCATGATTTCAACGAAGTGGTGCGCGGCCAGCTGAAAAGCGTCATCGACGACACCGAGAAGGCCGCCTACGACATCGTCGAGCGCCTGCAGACCGTCGATGCCGTGATCACCAAGCTCGATCGCTTCGTCAATACGACCGCCGACGAAACCACCCAACTGGTCCGCGACTCGGAAGCCCGCATCGCGCAAAACCAGACCATTGTCTCGAGAATGGACGGTTACGTTCAGCAACGCCTGCAGGAAGCCGAGCAGGACCAGGCCAGGGTGACGCAGGTCGTCCAGGAGGCCCGCTCGCTCGAATCGCTGGTCAATCTGATCAAGCACGTCGCCGGCCAGACCAACCTGCTGGCGCTCAATGCCGCCATCGAGGCGGCGCGGGCCGGCGAGGCCGGTCGCGGTTTTGCCGTGGTCGCCGACGAAGTGCGCAAACTGTCCAGCGAGACGGAAACCGCCGTCGTCAAGATCAGTCAGGGCATTTCATCGGTTGCCGAGCATATCGAGACCCAGTTCCAGGACAAGCTGTCGAATGTCAATCTGGCCAAGGAAAAACAACTGCTGGAGTTCTTTTCCAGCCAGCTCAACGAGATGGGCCAAAGCTACGAGGACCTGATGCGGCACGAAGCCGGCGTCCTCTCCGAGGTCAGCGACAGCAGTCGGCAACTCGCCACCATGTTCATGGAAGCCCAGGCCAGCGTTCAGTTCCAGGATGTCAGCCGGCAGCAGATCGAACATGTGATGCAGGCCCTGACTCAGCTCGACGAGCATGCCGCCTTGCTGGCCGATCGCCTGAAGGCCTATGACGACGCCCATTTTGTCTACACGCCGATCGCCCAGCATCTGGAAGCGCTCTACAGCCGCTACGTCATGGAAAGCCAGCGGTCCACCCATCAAAATTCGCTAAAACGGGAAACGGCAACGGCAGCACCGGCCCAATCCCGCATCGAATTGTTTTAAGGGCCAGCCCCATGCCTTCCAGCCAATTACTTTCCATTTCCGAAGATCTGACCATCTATCACGCCCTTGAGCAGAAACAGATGCTGCTCGATGCGCTGGCAGCGACCGATGAGCTGGAACTGAATCTCGCCCAGGTCGCAGAAATGGACACCGCCGGCCTCCAGTTGCTCGTCCTGCTCAAAAAGGAATCGCAACGGGCCTGCAAGCGCTTGCGCATCGTTGCCCACAGCCAGGCCGTCAGTTCGGTAATCGATTTCTGCAACATGGCGGCCGAATTTGGCGACCCGCTGGTCATTCCGGCGCACGAAGCCTCCTGAGAAAGCGGAGAAAACGACATGGACGAGATTACCAGCGTCTTCATCCAGGAAAGCCGCGAACAGCTGGCCGACATGGAAGCCGGCCTGCTGCAGCTTGAGCAGAACCCGGACGATCACGACAACATCAATGGCATTTTCCGGGCGGCGCATACCATCAAGGGTGGCTCCGGCGTCATCGAGTGCCATTTCATCGAAGCATTCACGCACCGGGTCGAAAACCTGCTCGACGCCCTGCGCAACAACGAACTCGCCGTCAGCCCGCCACTCGCCACGCTACTGCTCGAATGCTGCGACCACATGGTCAGCCTGATCGACGTGCTGGCCGCCGAAGCCGAGGCCCCGGACGCCGACCTCCAGGGCAAAGGCGACGCCCTGACCGAACGCCTCAAGGGCTTCCTCGACCGCATCGGCCAGCCCGCCGAGACCCCGGCCAATTCGGAATTGACCCTCCATGATCCGACGGTCGAAGTCGAAAGCTCCGGTGGCGGCGTCGTTCTCACCGACAGCTGGCACATTTCCGTGCGCTTTGGCGAAAACGTGCTGCGCGGCGGCATGGACCCGCTCTCCTTCATCCGCTACCTGGCCTCGCTGGGCGAGATCCTCGGCATCCAGACGATTACCGATGCCATGCCGCCGGCCGCAGAGATGGACCCGGAATCCTGCTATATCGGCTTTGAAATCCAGCTGCAGACCCGCAGCTCGAAGGCGGACATCGAACGTGTCTTCGATTTTGTCCGCGAAGATTGCGACCTGCGCATCCTGCCGCCGAACAGCAAGCTATCCGAGTACATCAAGCACATCCAGGAATTGCCGGAAGACACCATGCGTCTCGGTGAAATTCTGGTCCGTTGCGGCGCGCTGACCCAAGCCGAAGTCGACCAGGGCCTGAGTGACCAGAAGTCCGCGGTCGAACATGCTCAGTCAGGCGATGCAACAGCCGCCTCCCAACTCGGTCAGATCCTCGTCGACCACAAGGTGGTGCACAAGGAAATCGTCGATGCGGCGGTCGTCAAACAAGCCCAGGTCAATGACAAGAAGGCCAAGGACGCTCGCCTGGTCCGGGTCCAGGCCGACAAGCTCGACCAGTTGATCGACCTGGTCGGCGAACTGGTCATCGCCGGCGCCTCGGCCAACCTGCTCGCCCAGAAGAGCAAGCAGGTCGACCTGGTCGAGGCCACCTCGGTCCTTTCCCGCCTCGTCGAAAATATCCGCGATTCGGCGCTGCAACTGCGCATGGTCCAGATCGGCGACACCTTTACCCGCTTCAACCGCGTCGTGCGCGACGTTTCCAAGGAGTTGGGCAAGGAAATCGACCTGGTGATCAGCGGTGCCGAAACGGAACTCGACAAGACCGTCGTCGAAAAGATCGGCGACCCGCTGATGCATCTGGTCAGAAATTCGCTCGATCACGGCATCGAGCCGACCGCCCTGCGCCTGGAGCGCGGCAAGCCGGCCAGCGGCCGGGTTGCGCTGAACGCCTATCACGACTCAGGCAGCATCGTCATCGAAATATCGGACGACGGCGGCGGCCTGAACAAGGAAAAGATCACCGCCAAGGCGCTCGAACGCGGCATCATCCAGGCCGGCGAGACGCTCTCCGAAGCCGAGATCGTCAACCTGATCTTCGAACCCGGTTTCTCAACGGTGGAGAAAGTCTCCAATCTCTCCGGCCGCGGCGTCGGGATGGACGTCGTCCGCCGCAACATCCAGGCCCTGCGCGGCGCCGTCGATGTCGCCTCGGTCGAAGGCGAAGGCACCACCTTCACCATCCGCCTGCCGCTGACCCTGGCCATCATCGACGGTTTCCTGGTCGGCGTGGACAAGGCGGCCTACGTCATTCCGCTCGATACGGTGGTCGAGTGCATCGAACTCAAGAACCTGCCCACCGATCGCAATTTCATGAACCTGCGCGGCGAGGCCTTGCCTTTCATTCGCCTGCGCGAACTCTTCGAAATTCCAGGCGACGCACCGCCCCGCGAGAGCATCGTCGTCATCCAGTTTGCCGGACAGCGAGCCGGGATCGTCGTCGATCAACTGATGGGCGAGTTCCAGACAGTCATCAAGCCCTTGGGCGCCATGTTCCGCCATCTGCGCGGCATTGGTGGCTCGACCATCCTCGGCAGTGGCGAGGTGGCATTGATTCTTGACGTTGCCGCCCTTGTCCAGGCCGTCACCCACAACGAGCAGCATCTGTTGCCCGGCCGCAGCCACGCCGCGCCGGCAGCACTGACCAGCAACCAGTTCACCCAGCATTGATACGAGGAAAAAAATGTTCAAGAACCTGAAAATCGGCGTCCGCCTCGGCCTTGGCTTCGGCTTTGTGCTGACCCTGTTGATCGTCATCGCCACCATCTCCTTCCTGCGCATCGGCAGCCTCAACGACGAGATTCACGATCTGGTCGAGGACAAGTTCCCAAAGACAGTCCTGGCCAATGACATTATCGATCAGGTCAACCTGGTTGCCCGCGCCCTGCGCAACGCCATCATGCTCAGCAAACCGGAGGAAGCACAGGCCCAACTCGACCGTATTCCGGAATCCAGCAAGATCATCAGTGACCGCCTCGACAAGTTGGACAAGAGCGTAACCTCCAACGAAGGCCGGCGCTTCCTGGCCAGCGTCGGTGAAGCCCGCAAGGCCTATGTCACCGACCTGAACAAGATCCGCGAACTGATCGCCGGCGGCAAGCGCGACGAAGCGCAGAGCATCCTGTTCGGCAGCATGCGAAAATCCCAAGGCGACTATCTGGATGCGATCACCAAATTGATCAGCTACCAGACCGATTTGATGTCCCAAAGCGGCAAATTTGCGGCCGAAGCCGCCACCAGCGCAAAAAACCTGATCCTCGTCATGGCTGGTGCCGCCATCCTGCTGGCGCTCGCCTTCGCCATCTGGGTTACCCGCTCAATCACCGTCCCTATCAACCGCGCCGTCGAAGCGGCCGGCCGTTTGGCTGAGGGCGACCTGACGGTCAAGCTGGATTCGGACAGCAAGGATGAAGTCGGTCACCTGATGAATGCCATGCAGAACATGATCGGCCGACTGACGCAGATCATCGGTGAAGTGCGCACCGCCGCCGACAACCTGACCAATGCCGCCGGCCAGGTCTCGGCCACCGCCCAGTCGCTGTCGCAATCCTCCAGCGAACAGGCGGCCTCGGTCGAGGAAACCACTTCCTCGATGGAGCAGATGACCGCATCCATTTCCCAGAACACCGAGAATGCCCGTGTTACCGACGGCATGGCCGCCAAGGCCGCGACCGAAGCCGCCGAGGGCGGCGCTGCGGTCAGCAAGACGGTTGATGACATGAAGAGCATCGCCAGCAAGATTGGCATCATCGACGACATCGCCTACCAGACCAACCTGCTGGCCCTCAATGCGGCCATCGAAGCGGCCCGCGCCGGCGATCATGGCAAGGGCTTCGCCGTGGTCGCCGCCGAGGTCCGCAAACTGGCCGAGCGTTCGCAGGTCGCTGCTCAGGAAATCGGCGATCTCGCCTCTTCCTCGGTCAAGCAGGCCGAACGCGCCGGCACCCTGCTCACCGAGATGGTGCCGACCATCCGCAAGACGTCCGACCTGGTCCAGGAAATCGCCTCGGCCTCGTCCGAGCAGTCGAGCGGTGTCGCCCAGATCAACGGCGCCATGGGCCAGCTGAACCAGGCCACGCAGCAGAATGCCTCGGCTTCCGAGGAACTGGCGGCGACCGCCGAGGAACTTGGCTCTCAGGCCGAGCAGTTGCAGCAGACGATGACCTTCTTCCGCCTCGATGACAGTGGCCGCAACACGGCCCGCAGCTTCGCCCAGCCGGCCGCCCGCACGACCGGCAGCAAGCCGCGTCCCGCGACGCGTAGCACTGCAGTCCAGATCAACGACGGCGACTTCGAGCGTTATTGAGCCAGGAACATGCGATGATTCGTGCCCCCCGGAACCCGCCGGACCGCCGCTCAGGGTTCCAGCATCGACCAAGCCATGGACTATAGCCAGCTACCCACCCAGGAAATCGAACGCCTGGCCCGCGTGATCCACCCGGGAGCCTGGGCGCTTGAGCCGGAACGGCCACTGGCCACGCTGCTTGGCTCCTGCGTCGCGGTCTGCCTGTTCGACCCGCAGGCGCGGGTCGGCGGACTGAACCACTTCATGCTGCCGAGCATCCGCCGCGGCAGCAACGACGACGTCGATTCCCTGCTCTCCGGTTCCTACGCCATGGAAGCGCTGCTCAATGCCCTGCTCCAGCGCGGTGCGAAAAAGGCCAGGTTGCAGGCCAAGGCCTTCGGCGGCGGCACGATCATCAATACGGCCGGACCGTCGATGAGCATCGGTCTGCGCAATGCCGAGTTCACCAAGGAATGGCTGGCGCGCGAGGAAATTCCGCTGCTCGCCTCCGACTTTCTCGGCCCCTGGTCGCGCAAGGTACTGTTTCTGCCGGCCAGCGGCGATGCCTTTTGTCGGCGCATGGTAACCAACATGGCCACCGCCGAAACGATCGCCCGCGAGGAACAAAGCTACGCCGCGACGCTGGCACAGAAACCGAAAACCACCGACAAGAAAATAGAGTTGTTCTGATGGCCGAACCCAGTCCCATCACCGATCAGGAATTCGCCCTCTTCCAGCGGCTGATCTACAAGATTGCCGGCATCAGTCTGAGCGATGCCAAGAAAGTCTTGCTCGTCGGGCGCCTGACGCGCCGGCTCAAGGCGTACGAACTGAGCAGTTTCAGCCAGTACTACCGCATGCTGGCCACCGGCGAGCATGCCGAAGAAATGCAGACCATGGTCGACCTGCTGACCACCAACGAAACCTATTTTTTTCGCGAACCCAAGCACTTCGACTTCCTGCGCGACGAAATCATCCGCAAACGGAAGAGCCCGGCGCCCTTCCGCGTCTGGAGCGCGGCCTGTTCGAGCGGCGAAGAGGTCTACACGCTGGCCATGGTACTGGCCGAGAATCTGCCGAACACCCCATGGGAAGTCGTCGGTTCGGACATCAGCACCCAGGTCCTGGCCAAGGCGGCGACCGGACATTATTCCGTCGCCCGCACCGAAGGCATTCCGCCCGGCTACATGAGCAAGTACTGCCTGAAAGGCGTCCGCTCGCATGCCGGCACCTTCCTCGTGGCACCGGAACTGCGCAAGAAAACGAATTTTTACCAGATCAACCTGATGAATCCGGTCGATGCCGAAATCGGCGAGTTCGAGGTGATTTTTCTGCGCAATGTGATGATCTATTTCGATCCGCCGACGAAAGCGAAAGTGGTGCACAATCTGCTGCCCCGCCTGAAGTCCGGCGGCCACCTGATCATCGGCCATTCAGAAACGCTCAATGGCATCACCGACCGGGTCGATGCGGTTCTCCCGACCATTTATCGCAAACCATGAACACCGCAGCCCAGGATATCGACGAGATCTTTCTCAACCCCGGCGAGTTTCACTTTGGCCATGGCAATACACGCATCTCGACCCTGCTCGGCTCCTGCGTTTCGATTACCCTGTGGCACCCGCGCCGGCGCATCGGCGGCATGTGCCACTACATGCTGACGGAACGGAAACGATCCGCCAACACGCCTCTGGACGGCCGTTTCGGCAGCGAGGCGTTCGAGCTTTTCCTGCAGCACGTCGAAGCGGCCGGCACCCGTCCTGGCGAATATCAGGCCAAGCTGTTCGGTGGCGGCAACATGCTGAGCGGCCCTTCCGGCGGTCAACTGGAGATTGGCCCCCGAAATGTCGCACACGGGCGGCAACTGCTGGCGTCGCGCCATATCGCGCTGCTCGCCGAACACGTCGGCGGCAGCGGCCGGCGCAAACTTCATTTCGATGTCTGGAGCGGCGATGTCTGGCTGGCCTTTCCCGATGGTTCGGACGCTCAGATAAAGACTGCCCATGGCTGACAACATCAAGGTAATGATCGTGGACGACTCGGCCCTGGTGCGCCAGGTCGTCGCGCAGGCGCTGACCAGCGCCCCCGGCATCGAAGTGATCGGCACGGCATCGGACCCGCTCTTTGCGTTGCAGAAAATGAAGGCGCAGTGGCCCGACGTGCTGGTCATCGATATCGAAATGCCGCGCATGGACGGCATCTCCTTCCTGAAGAAAATCATGGCCGAGCGGCCGACGCCGGTCGTCGTCTGCTCCTCGCTCGCCGAAAAGGGCGCCCAGGCAAGCTTCGAGGCGCTGGGAGCCGGTGCCGTCTCGATCATCACCAAACCCAAGCTCGGGCTGAAGAGCTTTCTCGAAGACTCCTCGAACGACATCGTGCAAGCCGTGCGTAGTGCAGCGCGAGCCAACATGCAGGCCTTGCGCAGCACCAGCAGCCCGCCCCTCAATCGCCCCAAGCTGTCGGCCGACGTCATGCTCAGCGCCAGTGGCAACCGGGCGCTGGAGCGGACCACCGACCAGGTAGTGGCCATCGGCACCTCGACTGGCGGCACGCAGGCCCTCGAAGCGGTGCTGACCAAGCTGCCGGCCACCGCGCTGGGTATCGTCATCGTCCAGCACATGCCGGAAAAATTCACTGCGATGTTTGCCGAACGTTTGCACAACCTTTGCCAGATCGAGGTCCGCGAAGCAAAACACGGCGATCGCGTCATCCCGGGCCGGGCCCTGATCGCCCCTGGTGGGCGCCACATGATGCTGAAGCGCAACGGCGCCCAGTACGTGGTCGATGTCACTGACGGACCGCTGGTCAATCGCCACAAGCCCTCGGTGGATGTCCTCTTCCGCTCGGTGGCCAAGTTTGCCGGCGCGAACGCCCTCGGCATCATCATGACCGGCATGGGTGACGATGGCGCGCGCGGCCTGAAGGAAATGCGCGAAGCCGGGGCAAAAACCATTGCCCAGGACGAGGCAAGTTGCGTCGTCTTCGGCATGCCTAAGGAAGCGATCAAGCTCGGGGCGGCGGAGCAAATCCTGCCGCTCGAGCAAATCCCGGCAGCAATTGTCAGCTACGGCAGAGGACTCTGAGAAAGGTAAGCCCGATGGATGTTCAGACTGTGCTGGAGACAATTGCGGCCGATGCCGCCCGCGGTGAAATGGTCTTTCCGACCCACGCCCGGATCGCGCTGCGCGTTCAGCGCGCACTGGACGACCCTGACTGTTCAGTCGACCAGTTGAGCAAGCTGATCTCGGCCGAACCGATACTGTCGGCCAAGGTGGTAGGCATCGCCAACTCGGTGGCCTACAACCCTTCCGGCCGGGCCATCAGCGACGTGCGCAGCGCCGTTTCCCGTCTCGGCTTCAATACATTGCGCTCGCTGGTCAGCGCGGTGATCATCCGCCAGATGCAGGAAATGTCACCGTCTTCGGAACACCGGGCGCTGGCCGGTCGTCTCTGGGAACACACCGCCCATGTCGCCGCGCTGGCCCGGGTGATTGCCCGCCGCGTCACCCAGCAGGACCCGGAGGCCGCCTTCTTCGCCGGCATTGTCCATGAAGTCGGCGGTTTCTATCTGATTGCCCGGGCGGCAGATTTTCCGGGCTTGCTCGACAGCAACCTTGAGCAATGGTCCGGCACAGGCGAAGCCGAGGTCGGGCGCAAAGTCTTGCAGGCCTTGGGCGTCCCGGCCAACATTCTTGGCGCCATCGAAAAGCTGTGGGATGGCTACCTGGCGATGCCCGCCACCTCACTCGGTGACACGCTGCTGCTCGCCGACCAGCTCGCGCCCTGCGAAAGTCCGCTGGCCGAACTGGATGGCATGAGCCGGCACGGCATGACGGCCGATATCGATCTGCTGGTCGGCCAGGAAATGCTGAGCGCCATCCTGGCCGACTCGGCCGAAGAAGTCGATTCCCTGACTACCGCCCTGAAGAACTAGTGCTGGCCGGGCGGTAGCGGCGGCGCTGCTGCTCACTGCCGGTTTTTCTTCCAGGCCGGGCGGAAGCGATCAGCCGATACGCGCTATGATTTCCGGAGTAGGCATGGCAGCGGCAACGCAGGCATATCGCTTTGCTCTAGCTGCTTGCGGCCATCAAGTTCCAAACAATCGCCATAATGAGGAAACATGAGGCTGAGACTCCCGCTTTGGCTGCTCGTAGCATCCTTTTTTCTGCCGGCGGCAACGCCGGCCGCCGATTTCGGCAGCAAAGATGGGCCGGAACCGGCCAATATCGACCAAATCAGCAGATTTCTGCGCAAGGATCCTTACGATCTGGAATTGCTGATCAGCTTCGGCACCTCCAAAGGCGGCTCGGCTGGCCATCTCGCCCTGGCCATCCGGGATGGCGTTCCGGGCGACGACTTGGTCTATTCAGCCAACTTCTATGCCGATCGCACCGACAAACATGCGACTGGCTTCTACACCAAAGACCTGATGGTCGGCATTCCGAAAAAGGAATACCTGTTCAAGACAACCTCCTCGCTCGATGACACGGCATCGTTCGGACTCGATTTTGGCGAAATCTACAAACGTTCGGTCATCGGCGTTCGCGTCTACGGCGTACCGGCCAACGAGAAGGAAGCCTTGGTCGCCTACTTCAATCGCATCAACGACGACTATCACCAACAGTCCAGCAACACCGAATATCACGACCGGGAAATCAAGTACGACTACATGCACCTCAACTGTGCCAAGACCATCGGCGTTGCCTTCAAGTTCGGCGCCGGTTACCAGGATCTGGAAATCAGCGGCGTAAGACTCTTCTCCCGAGTCCGGGTCGTTGCGGCAGCCAATGCCAATATCCCCACCGAAATGGCGATGAAACTGATTGAAGAATGGCACAAACGCGGCTTTGGCATGGACGTAGTGCTTTACAAGAAATACGGTGCCTCGACCTACATCGACCCGCACGAGGAGGAACAGGTGATGTTCAAGGACCTGCCCAACCGATTTCCCTCGGTGCTGTCCCGCGATTTCCGCCGGGAACAGGGCGCGTACGAGGATTTCGACAATCTCTACGCGATGTACCTGCTCTATAACATGGGCAAATACAGCGTGCTCCTGAACGAGCGGACCAAGCTGCTGGCGACCGAGAAAAGCAAGAACCCGATGCCCTATCCAGGCGCCGCCGAACTAGCCAAACGCAGCGCCAAGTCGGACAGCGCCAAGTATCGCCGGCACCTGCTGTTCAAGCCCAAGGGCACAAGAATCGGCGAGACTGCGGACAACACGCACCTCTACAACTTCAGCGAAAGCGACAAGCGCGCCCCCTGAAAATCACGCCAACCCTGCCGCCGTGAAACCCGCTTTTGCCTTCCTGCCAGCCCTCGTCACGCTCCTCAGCCTGGGCGCCCTGATTGCTCACGGCCCAATCGCGCAACCGGCGAACTATCACGCCTTTGCCGACCCCGACCATCTGCTGGGCATACCCAACGCCAGCGACGTGCTTTCCAACCTTGGGTTTGCCATCGTTGGCCTGTGGGGAATAGTCAAACTCTGGCCGCAGCGTCATCACGCCCGCCTCCAGCCGGCAAGACCGGGCTATGCCCTGTTCCTGGTCGGCCTGACGCTGACGGCACTCGGTTCGGGCTACTACCACCTCGCGCCGGACAATGCGCGGCTGATCTGGGATCGCCTGCCGATTGCGCTGGCCTGCGCCGGCCTGCTGGCCGGGGTGTGGAGCGAAACCGCGCTGCCCAGGAAGCATGTTCCCGCGGCAACCGCGCTGCTTGCCTTGTACTCATTGGCCAGCGTGTTCTGGTGGTCTTTCACCGAGCAGCAAGGGCATGGCGACCTGCGCCCCTACCTCCTGCTGCAAATTCTGCCGATCATGCTGATCCCGCTGTGGCAGACGATCTACCGCTCGGCGACCGCCGATCGCCTGGCCTTTGCCGCGGCCCTGCTGCTCTATGTCTTCGCCAAGCTGGCCGAAATCTATGATCTAGCGCTCTACACCACGACAGACATGCTGATCAGCGGCCATACGCTGAAGCATCTGCTCGCCACCGCCGCTGCGGCCGTACTGGTCGGCCGGCTTATCAAAAGAACCCGGGCCTAAGCCGGCCGCAGGCCAAGACACAACGGCGGGTGTGATGGCTAGCCTAGAAAAATGTCACCCCCTGGGCGAGCGGCAATTCCCGGGAATAGTTGATGGTATTGGTCGCCCGCCGCATATAGGATTTCCAGGCATCGGAGCCTGCCTCACGGCCGCCGCCGCTCGCCTTTTCGCCGCCGAAGGCACCACCGATCTCTGCCCCCGAGGTGCCAATATTGACGTTGGCGATACCGCAGTCACTACCGCAGGCCGACAGAAACAGCTCCATTTCGCGCAGATCACTGGTGAAAATCGCCGAGGCAAGGCCTTGCGGAACGGCGTTGTGCAGTTCGATGGCAGCGACAAGTTCGCGATAGGTCATGACATACAGAATCGGGGCGAAGGTTTCCTGACTGACGAGCGATGTTTGGCGCGGCATTTCGACCAAGGCCGGGCGAACGTAGAAGCCGCCGACGGCTCCCTGCACCGAAACGCTTTCGCCGCCATGGATCCTGCCGCCGTCGGCACTGGCGGCAAGCAGCGCCGATTGGTGGGCGGCGAAGGCGGCGGCGTCGATCAGCGGGCCGATCAGCACCCCATCGCGGCGCGGATCGCCAACCACCAGGCTGGCATAGGCGTGGACCAGGCGGGGCAACAGGACAGGCGCAACCGACTCATGGACGAAGAGCCGGCGCAACGAAGTGCAGCGCTGCCCGGCGGTGCCGGCGGCGGCGAACACGATGGCACGCAGGGCCAGATCGAGATCGGCAGTGGGCGTCACGATCATGCCGTTATTGCCGCCCAGTTCAAGCAGGCAACGCCCGAAGCGAGCCGCCACCCGGGGGGCGACGGCGCGCCCCATGGCGCTGGAGCCGGTGGCGGAGAGCAGCGCCACCTCGGGATTGTCGGTCAGGGCGGTGCCGACGGCGCTGCCGCCAGGCAGCACGGCCGATAATCCGGCCGGCGCTTCCGGCAGCTCGTCAGCGACGGTGGCCAGCAGCGCGTGGCAGGCGAGCGCGGTCAGCGGCGTTTTTTCCGATGGCTTCCAGACCACCGCATCGCCGCAGACCAGGGCCAGCGCCGTATTCCAGGCCCAGACCGCGACCGGAAAATTGAAGGCGGTGATCACCCCGCAAACGCCCAGGGGATGCCAGGTTTCCATCAGGCGGTGGCGCGGGCGTTCGGAGGCAATCGTCAGGCCGTACAACTGGCGCGACAGGCCGACGGCGAAGTCGCAAATATCGATCATTTCCTGGACTTCGCCCAAGGCCTCGGTGCGAATTTTCCCGCTTTCGATGGTCACCAGTTCGGCCAATTCGACCTTGTGCCGGCGCAGGGCCTCGCCGAAGCGGCGCACCAGTTCGCCGCGCCGGGGGGCCGGCACCATGCGCCAGGCGAGAAAGGCGGCCTGCGCGGCAGCAACCGTCGCCTCGACTTCGGTCGGCGTTGAACTGCGCAAGTTGGCCAGACGGGCGCCATCGATCGGCGAATGGACGGCGAGATCGCCGGCCTCCAGCGGAACGGTGTTCCCGAAATCGGCCAGCAGCTTGCGGGCTTGAGCAGCGGTGTTTCCCATGGCAGCCTCCTGATTCAGGCGAATGCAGTGCCTCAATGGCTTGTTTCATTATAGGAAACGCTACGTGGAAGCTTGCCCGACTGGATGCGCAGTGCAGCGCACATGATAAAATTGGCCGCTTTTTTTCCGGAAACGGCGGAGAGCAGCATGAGCAATCTAACCCAAGGCGATCGCGTATTTCACCCCAACCAGAAGGGCTGGGGGCTCGGGAAAGTGCTCAACGTAACGCCCGACAGCATTGACGTTTTCTTTGTCGGCACAGGCGCCAAGCGCCTTTCGCAATCATTTGTCCAGCTTGAAATCGCCGAAGGAACGGCGGCGAAACACCGCCTGCTGGACAACCTGATCGAAACATCGCAAATCGGCAGCGTGGACTTCGTGACACCCGCCATGGCCATCGAACGCTTCCTGGCGATCCACCCGGATGGCTTTTCAGCGCCCAGCTTTGTCAAGGAAGAGCGCGAAGCCAGCGTCCGCGCCCACCAGTTCGCCGTCCAGTTACTCGGTGAAAGCGAGATTTCGGAATTGATCGCCGAAGGCCGCTATCAGGACGTCTGCGATCGTGCGCGGCACATCGAATCGGTGACCAATCTACTGACCAAGGGTGAAAAGACGGCTTTCTACAGCGCGCTGGAGACGCCGATGAACCAAAAGACCTTCTCGATCGGTTTGGCCGCCTACCTTTACGGGACGGATTCGGAAGAAGATCGCTTCAAGGCCTTCACGCGCGTCCTCGACCTGCTCGGCATCAACCGCTGGCCGTATGCGACCCTTTTCGGCTTCATCCGCTTCCCGCAGGAAAAGGCCTTCATCAAGCCGACCGTGATCCAGAATGTGGCCAAGGCATTTTGCTGGCGCATCATCTACAAGGCCGAACCGAACTGGCGTACCTATGCCGCGGTACTGCGGCTTTACAATCACCTGCGCACCAGCCTGGTCGAAGAAGGCCTGATGCCCAGAGACATGATCGACATGCAGTCATTCATCTGGTCGATCGGCCAAAAATAAATCCGGAACCCGCTCGCCGCTGCCGGTCAACGGCGAGCCGCCCCATTATTCGCAAAGGAAAAACATGAACTCGCAAGCATTGGCAGAAAAGCTCAACAAACTCGGTTTCACCCCGGTCGCCCTCAGCGAACCGTCGAAAAAAGAGGACGGGATGATCGTCATCACCAAGGGCGTCCACGTCCAGGTCCCGCTGCACGGCGACGAACCCAACGTGGTTCGCGAGATCAGCAAGGGCGAGTACGAGTTCTACGATGCGCACAAATCGATCAATCGCCTGATCGAGGATCTGCAGGCCGCGCTGCAGGACGAAAAGGCGATGGGTTCGCGCTAATCCCGGATTCCCGGCTCCTCGGCTCGGCGAGCGGTCAACAGCCCGTGTTCAGCGGGATGTTGACCTGATCCGATCAAAGCACGGTCTTGATCAGGAGCCCCAGTACCGCGCAGGCGGCAATGACATGGATGACATTCCGCTGGAAGCGGAACAGCGCGATGGCGGCCGCCAGTGCGATGAGTGCTGAAATCCAGTCGAAACTGCCACCGAAGCCCTTCGGCCACAGCACGTGGTAGCCGAAGAAGATGGCCAGGTTCAGGATGACGCCGACCACGGCGGCGGTGATCGCGGTCAGCGGTGCCGTGAACTTCAGGTCGTTGTGGGTCGTTTCAATGAGCGGCCCGCCGGTCAGGATGAAGATGAACGACGGCAGGAAGGTAAACCAGGTGACCAGGCTGGCCGCCACGGCGCCGGCCAGGAACAGGCTATCGGGGCCGAAGACGGCCTTGAGGTAAGCGCCGACGAAACCGACAAACGCCACGACCATGATCAGCGGCCCCGGGGTGGTTTCGCCCAGGGCCAGCCCGTCGATCATCTGCAGTGGCGACAACCAGCCATAGCCCTCGACGGCGCCTTGATAGACATAGGGCAATACGGCATAGGCCCCGCCAAAGGTCAGCAGGGCCGCCTTGGTGAAAAACCAGCCCATCTGGGTCAGGGTGTGCTCCCAGCCGTAGGCCGCGGTCAGGGCAGCCATCGGAATCAACCAGAGCAACGCACCGGCAACCAGCACCTTGAGCAGATGCGGCCAACTAAAGATGGCATGGGCCGGGGTCGGCGTATCGTCATCGATCAGCGCCCGGCCGAACGACTTATCACTCTTGCCGTGGCCGCCGCCCGCCTTGAACAGTGCCGGTGCAACCCGGCCACCAAAATAGCCGACCAGCGCCGCAGCCACGACGATGGCCGGGAACGGCACGTCAAGCGCAAAGATGGCGACGAACGAGGCAGCGGCGATGGCCCACAGCGCATTGTTTTTCAGCGCCCGCGAGCCGATGCGATGGGCCGCCTGAACGACGATGGCGGTCACCGCCGGCTTGATGCCGTAGAACAGACCGGCGACCAGCGGCATTTCCCCGAAGGCGATATAGACCCAGGACAGGGCAACCAGGATGAACAGCGAGGGCAGCACAAACAGCCCCCCGGCGAAGATGCCGCCCCAGGTACGGTGCATCAGCCAGCCGATATAAGTGGCCAGTTGCTGGGCTTCCGGGCCGGGCAGCACCATGCAGTAGTTCAGCGCATGCAGGAAACGGCGCTCGGAAATCCAGCACCGGTTCTCGACCAATTCCTGATGCATGATCGAAATCTGGCCGGCTGGCCCGCCGAAACTGATGAAGCCGAGCTTCAGCCAAAAAAGGAAGGCCTGCCAGAAGCTGACCTCGGGCGGCGGAAAATCCGGATTTTCGCTTCGCTCGGCGGAGACTGCCTTGTTCATGATCGGGTTGTTTCTCGCAGGAAACCAGAAGTCCGGCAAAGATACAGCCTCCGGCCAAAAAAAGTCAGCGGCGCCCCCTCCTCCGGCTAAGCTTCGGCACACTCCGCCACCCAGCCCAGGGCCTTGATGCAGGCGCGGGCGATCGGTGGCGAGAGGGCGGCGTGGCCGGCGCCGGCGACCGGGAACCAGGTCGCTTCCGGCCAGGCGCGGTGCAGTTTTTCGGCCGAGCCGGGCGGACAGACCGGGTCGGCCATGCCCTGGACGATGGCGGCCGGGATATGGCGCAGGCGGTCGACGCCGGCCAGCAATTGGCCGTTGGCGACAAAGCAATGATGGGTCAGGTAGTGCATCTGCACCTGAACCTTGGCCAGTTGCCCGGCATCGGGCACGGTGGCCAGCGGTGGCTCGCCCATCAGCGCCCGCTCGTAATCGAGCCAGGCGGTGGCGGCGGCCAGCGCGGCCTGCGGCTCGTTGCCAAGGATGCGCCGGGCGTAGGCGACGAGCAGGCCGTCACGCTCGGCGACCGGCATGGCCGCAGCAAACTTTTGCCAGGCTTCCGAGGCACCGCCATTGGTGCCCTGGACATAGGCCTGGATCTCTTCCGGCGAACCGAGAAAGATGCCGCGCAGCACCAGGCCGAGTACGCGTTCGGGGAAGAGCTGGGCGTAGGTCAGCGCCAGCAGGCTGCCCCAGGAGCCGCCGAAGACGATCCAGGCGCGAATGCCGAGCGCCTCGCGGACATATTCGAGGTCCATCACCAGATCGGCGGTGGTATTGGCCGTGCGTTCGCCGCGCGGCCGGCTACGCCCGGCACCGCGCTGGTCGACAAAAATCGCACGGTAGCGCTTGGGGTCGAACAGCCGGCGCTGGGCCGGCGAGCAGCCGCTACCCGGGCCGCCGTGCAAAAACAGCACCGGCAGGCCGTCGACCGCAGCGCACTCCTCGACATAGAGCAAATGCCCGTCGCCAACTGCCATCTGGCGGGCGCAATTGGCCCGGCTGGCGGGGAAAAGGTGGTCGTCTGGCAATCAGGCCTCGATCAGTCCGTTACGGACCGCAACCAGCGTCAGCTCGGCGGCGTTGTGCACGTTGAGCTTCTGCTTGATGTGATAAAGATGGGTGCCGACCGTGCTTGGGCTGAGACAGAAGTCGGCGGCGACGTCGTTGACCGAGCGGCCTTCGGCCAGCTTCAGGAAGACCGCCAGCTCCTTTTCGGTCAGCGTCTCGACCGGGCTGGCCGAGCCGGACAACTGGGCCAGCGCGACGGTCTGCGCCAGTTCGGGGTCGAGGTAGCGGCGGTCGTTGGCGACCTGGCCGACGGCGCGCAGGAACTCGTCCGGCGACGCCCGTTTGCACAGGTAGCCACGGGCACCGAGCTTGAGGGCGCGTACCGGCACGATGTCGTCGTTATGCGCCGAGAGCATCAGCACCTTGGCCTTGGCTTCCCAGACGAGCAGGCGTTCGAGCGCGGCGAGGCCACCGATGCCGGGCATCGAGACATCCATCACGACGACGTCGGGATTGGTTTCTGCGTAAAGGCGGACAGCGCTTTCGCCGTTGTCGGTCTCGGCGACCACGCTCGCCCCCGCCCCTTCGAGCAGCAGCCGGAAACCGAGGCGGACGACGGCGTGGTCGTCGGCCAACAGGACGCGTTTGCCTTGCAGTGAGTTGTTCATGCCACTTCCTCCACAGAGATCGCGACGGCCGCAGCCGGCAGCCGAACCAACAGGCGGAAGCCGCCGCCCAGCGGTTTTTCGAATTTGAGATGGCCGCCCAGCGCCGCCACCCGTTCCTGCATGCCGGCCAGCCCGAAGCCGCAGCCGGCCTGCGGCGACGGCCGACCGTCGCAGCCCTGGCCGTTGTCGGCCAGGCTCAACTGCAGCCAGTCGCCCTGCCGGCTGAGCCGCAGATCGACGCGGCTGGCCCGGGCATGGCGGACGACATTGGTCAGCCCTTCCTGGACGATGCGGATGACGGCCTGCGCCACCGCGTCGGCCAGCGGCGACTCGCCCGGCGCCAACTGGCTGCTCAGCGCGATGCCTTCGTTCTGCTGGCGCCAGGCGTTGAGCAACTGCTCCAGCGTCGGGACCAGGGCGCGGCCGGCGGCCGGGCGCAGGCGGTGCAGGATGTTGCGGACACCGTCCTGCATCTCGCCGGTGACGGCGACGATGCTTTGCGCGTGGCCGTGCAGCGCCGGCTGCTCGCCGGTGCGCTGGACGATGGCACCAGCCAGGGCGCGAACGGCGGTGATGCCCTGGGCCAGTTCGTCGTGCAGTTCGCGGGCGATCAGCTTGCGTTCTTCCTGCAGCCGGGCCTGCATCTGCTCGGCGACTTCGCGTTCGGTTTCGAGGTGTACGTTGTCGTTGACCGCCGCCGTCAGGCGGTCGGCCATGCCGTTGAAGGCACGCGACAGGCGGCCCAGTTCCGGCGTCGCGAACACCGGCAGGCGGGTGTCGAAGCGGCCGCTGCCGGTCCGGTCGAGGGCCTGCATAACCTGCTCCAGCGGGCGCAGGGCGCGGTCGAGGGCGCGCCGGCTGGCGACGAAGATGCCGGCCAGCAACAGCACGGCCCAGCCGGCCATGGCCAGCAGGTCGTCCCAGGCGTCGATCAGCGAGCGCGAGGCATCCGGCTGCAGGGTCAGTTGCAAGTCGCCAACGGTCAGGCTGCGACTGGCGAACTGTGGCGCCAGCAAGGCGGCGAACCAGCCCGGCACCGAGCGCCCGGCCTTGTAGGTCGGCGGCGGCGAGCGGTAGAGCACGCTGCCGTCGACCGTCGTCACCGTCAGCGCATTGGCGCGGATGCGGCCGAGCGGCTTGACGATGCCGAGCAGGCGGCCGGGCAGCACGGCCGGCGACAGTTCGCGTAGTTCGCCGGCCAGCGCCTGCAGCCATTGTTCGGAAACCCGGCTCGCCGCTTCAACTTCCTCATGCATCGCGCTGCGCGCGCCGTGCAGCCAGAAGCCGGCGAGGACCAGCAACAGGCTGGCGGCCAGCGCCGTGAAGACGAGGCCGACCCGGGTATGCAGGCTAAGCCTGCGGTCGACCGGTAAAAAATGGCAAAAACCGCGCATCACAGACCGCCGAAGACGTAGCGCATGCCGACCCAGGCGGCACGCGGCGCACCGGGGGCAACGAAGGTTTCGCGGCGCCAGTCGCCGGAATCGTTCTGGAAGGCGCCAGCGCTGTTGAAGGGGTTTTCGGCCAGCGCCGCCGCCGTCGCGTAGCGCTTGTCGAAGACGTTATTGACCTTGGCGAACAGTTGCCAGCCGGCGCCCAGCCGGGCTTCGGCATTCAGGTTGAGGATGGCGTAGCCGGCGGTCTTGCCGGCGCCGTCGAAAGTGCGCGTATTGCCGAAGGCGTCGGTGTAGGTGCCGGCCTGGTGCTGATTGTTTTCGTTGCCGCGGGCGTACTGGCCGGAAAAGGCCTGGACGTCGCCGCCCAGGCGCAGCCAGTCGGTCGCTTTCCAGCTCAGGCCGAGCTTCAGGCTGTGCGTCGGCAGACCGGGCAGGCGGTCGCCCTTCTTGACGTAGATTTCGTCGTCCTGGCCACTGGCCGTACATTCGGCCGCCGTACCGCGCGAACTGTTGTTTTCGGCAAGCAGGCAGGCGCCGGACTGGAAGGTGGCGTGCAGGTAACTGTAATTGGCGAACCAGTCGATGCTGCGCTGGCGGCCGTTGAGGCCAAGTTCCAGACCCTGGCGCTGGGTCTTGCCGAAGTTGGTGAAGTAGCCGGCACTGGTCGAGGTGCCGACGAACAGGATGTCGTCGGTCGACAGTGTGCGGTAGACGCCGGCATTCCAGCCGATATCGGCGCTCAGCTTGCCGCGCAGGCCGGCTTCCAGGGTACGGGCGACGACCTGTTTCAGGTAAGGGTCGGCCGCCATCGAATTGGGCAGCGTGCACGGGTTGGCCGGGTCGGCGCAGCCGAGTTCGATCGGCGTCGGCACCCGGTTGCCCTGGCTGAAGCCGGCGTAGGCATTGAGCGCCGGCACCACCTGCCAGCTCAGGCCGACGGCCGGGTTGAGCTTCTTGTAGCTGTGGTCGCCGTCGAGATTGGGGGCGGTCCGGTTCAGTTCGTCGAAGGTGGTGACGCGGCTCATGTTGTAGCGGGCCGAGCCGGTCAGGTGCAGGTTGGGCAGCAGGCTGTAGGTATCGGTGACGAACAGGCTGGCCGTCCGCGTCGAGCCGTGCAGCGCATTCTGTTCGGTCTCGGCGCCGACCTCGGAGATGCCGCGCGTCGCATCGACGACGCCGAGTTCCTGCGTCTGCTGGAACTTCATCTTGGCGTAGTCCAAGGAAGCGCCGACGGTCAGTTGCTGGCGTGCCGTGTTCAGGTTCCACTGGCCGCTCAGGCCGCTGCCCTGCTGCGTCGTCCGGGTCCGGTTGTTGGCGCCGGACTCCTGGTTCGAGATGCCGTCGTAGGTACCGTCCTCGAAGTCGTCGTTCATGTCGCCGTTCAAGGTGCGCGTCTTGCTGCGCCGATGGTAGATGTTGCCGGACAGGCTTTGCGTGTCGTTCAGCCAGAGGCGGCCGCTCAGGGCGAGTTGGGTCAGGTCGTTCCGCGTCTGGTCGGGGTGGGTGAAGATCTGGTCGCGGCGGGTGGCGTACATCGATTCGGGCAGCAGGCCGTTGCCGGTCATCTTGGTGACGGCCCGGGTCAGCGTCAGGTCGGCCTCGCCGGTCGCGCTCTTGTGCGACAGCTTGCCGAAGAGCTGTTTGGCCTCGGACTTCGAATAGTCGCGCCAGCCGTCTTCCTTGAACCAATCGGCGGCAAGGTACCAGCCGAGCGAGCCGGCGCTGCCGCCATGTTCCAGTTCCAGGTTGCGGCGCCCGAAGCTGCCGCCGGAAACCTCGATCTTGCTGCCCGGATTGCTGAAACCGCTCTTGGTGCGAATGGCCAGCGCGCCGCCCAGCGTGTTCAGGCCGAACACCGGGTTGGAGCCGGGCACCAGGTCGATGCCGGCAATCGCCGAATGCGGCAGCAGATCCCAGTTCACCGTATCGCCGAACGGCTCGTTGATGCGCACGCCATCGAGATAGACCGACAGGCCCTGCGCCGTGCCGAGCAGCGGCGAGGCGGTGAAGCCGCGATAGTTCACATCGGCCTGGTAGGGGTTGCCCTGGATCTCGTTGACATTGACGCTCGGCAACTGGCGCAGCATGGCCTCGGGCAGGTTCAGGCTCTCCTGTTCCTCCAGTTGCTGGCTGCTGATCGACTGCACGTTGGCCGGCACATGCAGCTTCGGCACGCCGAGGCCGGCCAGCGGCGTGTTGCCGACGACTTCGACGGTTTCGGTTTCGATGACCTGGCCGGCGGCGACGGCGGGGCCGAAGGCGGCGGCCAGTGCCAGGGCGAGCAGGGACGGTTGCGGGAATTGTCTCTTCATGTTGCTTTTTTGAGTTTGTAGTTGATCGGAACGACGACCTGGATTTCGTTGGCTTCCAGCGCCTCGGGCAGCGGCGGCAGGCCGGGCAGCGCTTCGACCATGGCCAGCGCGTGCTCGTCGAGCACCGCGAAACCGCTGCTCCGGTCAACCTGGACGCCGAGCAACTGGCCCTTGCGCGCCACTTTCAGACGCAGCCTGACTTCGCCCTCCCAGCCGCGCAGCGCGGCAATGCGCGGGTATTCCTGCTGGCGGGCGAAGAGGTCGCCGAGCCGGCGGCGGTAGCCGTCGAGCAGTTCGCTGTCGGGGCGGGCGGCAGCGCTGGGCGGAGCGGCCGGGCTGGCGGCGGGGCTATGCTCGCTGGCCGCCGCTGCCGGAGCGGCGGGCGTTGCGGGCGCGGTCTGGGCCGGCACATTGGCCGGCCCGGCAGAGGAAGTCTCGGCACGGGCTGAGGGGTGCTCGGGACGGGACGGGAACTGCCGGGCCTTCGGGGGGATGGCGGCGGCAACGCGGGCCGCTGGGGCGGGCGTTGCGGCCGTCGATCCGGATTCGGATGCGGATGGCGCTGGTGCGAGAAAGCGCAGGGTGGCGAAAATCGGCGGCAGGACGACCGGGCTGGCCTGGCGCTGCCCGTTGATGACGGCGAACAGGCCACCGTGCAGGACCAGCGAAAGGAGCAAAATAAGGCCGAAACGGCGGTTGACCGCCGGCCTCGCGGAACGCCCTTCGGCGGCGAGGCGCAGGGAACCCTGAAACAGCGCGGCGCTCATCATTGCGCCGCCCCCAGCGCTTCCTGCTCGGCGGCCGGGAACAGGTGGCCGACCGAACGCCGATATTCGCTGGCCGCCACCGGCAGGCCGGCGAACTCGGCCGGCAGCGGCAAGGCCAGCACTTCGTTCATGTCCAGCCCTGCGCGTGCCGCCTGCTGCATGGCGCCGCGCAGCCAGAGCAGCCAGGCGCGGGTCTGGCGGATCGGCGCCGCATCGCGGGCGACGGCGCCATGGCCGGGGACCAGCGCCGTGAAGCCGGCTTCGCGCGTCACTGCCTCCAACTGGTCGAGGGCGGCCAGCCAGTGGGCGAGGTCGGCATGCGGCGTGGTCGGGGCGCGGCCGTTGAAGACGAGGTCGCCGGCGAACAGCACGCCGCTGGCCTCGTCGTAGATGGCGAGGTCGGCACCGGTATGGCCGTCGAGGGCGATCAGCCGCAACCGGCGGCCGGCGATCTCGCTGTGGCCGGCCGCCAGCGCCCTGCTCGGAGCGACGACTTCGGTGCCCTTCATCCAGTCGCCGGTCAGGCGGTACAGGTTTTCGGCAAAGGCGTTGCCTTCGCTGGCGATGCCGTCGATGGTGGCAGGCAGCGCGGCGAGCGGCGTGCCGGCGAAGGCCTGGTTGCCGAGGAAATGGTCCGGGTGGTGATGGGTATTGATGACCAGGGCCAGCGGCCGCGGGCTGACCCGGGCGATGGCCTGGCGCATCTGCTGGCCGTAGCGCAGCGAGGACCCGCTGTCGATGACGATGATGCCGCCCGGGGCGACGATGAAGCCGGTATTGACGATATTGCCGCCGTTGGCGGTGCTGAAATCCTCGTTGCGGCCGATGAAGGCGTAAACACCCTCGGCGACCGGCTGCGCCTGCAGGCCGTAGTCGAACTCGGCGGCAGTCGCCAGGCCGGCCAGTGCGCAAAGAACGAGGCTGAACAGCTGTTTCATGGCGCGATGCTGGCCTTGAAGCGGTTGCCGTTGTTGTCGCGGCCGCTGGCTTCGACCGGGCCGCTGACCTGGCCGCGATGCAGCGTGAACACCGGGTTTTCGGCGACCGGCTCGTAAGTCTGGACGCGCATCAGGCGCTGCCCGGCGGCATCGGCGATCTCGATCTCTTCGAGGTGGAAGGCCGGCGTGCCGGCGACCAGGCCGGTATCCATCGGATGCACGATGCTCAGGCGGACGCGGCCGGTCTGCGGCCCTTCCGACCATTGCCGGCCGCTCACCGCGTTCAGCCGCTTCTGCCATTCCTTGGAGGCGGAGGCGGCGGAAGGCGCCGTACAACCGCCGCCGACCGTATTGACCCAGGTTCCGCCGACATGCCAGACGCCGTCGGCGGTGCGCACCGCGGCGCGGACCGGCGTCGATTGCTGCAGCTTGACGCGGAAACCGAGGTAGGCGCCGCTGCCTTCCGGGAAGAAGCGCAGCACCTGGACGATCGGGTTGAAGTCGGCGAAGACCAGCACTTCCTGCACATTCGGCAAGGCGGTGGCATCGATGGTGACCGGCACCTGCATCGGGTTCTCGGCGGTGGACGGAGCAATCACCTTGACCCGCGGATCGAAGAGGACCGGTGCGCCACCCAGCACGGTTTTCTGCATGTCGCCCCAGCGCGCCGAGGCCAGCGGATCGCCACTGTCCTGCAGCGCGGCGGCATCGGCCGGCGGCATCAGCGCGGCCAGCGCAATGGCGGCAATGGTCAGTGGAAATTTCATGCGGTCTGCTCCTCTCGCCCCGACGGGCTGTCCTGCCGAAGAGATGTGCAAGCGGCGTGCCAAAAGCAGCGGCTGGCCCGCCGATGCCGGCCATTCAGGCCTTGGGGGAATTTTGCTCCTTTTGAGCGGTCCACCGTAGCACTGCGATTGCGCAACTTTGGAGCACTTGTGTTCATTTGCAGCAACCCATTCCCGGCCGCGCGCAACACTACGGCAGCAGCAGGCCCGCCGATGCCCACCGGCACCAGCGGCCGGCTTGGCTCGCCGACAGCATGGCACAGCCCTTGCAGACCGCCTCTCCTGCCGGGGTTCGATTCAGGGAATGGAAGGAAGCCCCGGGCATTTCATTCCACAGCGCTGTCAGCCCTCTCCGCCAACGCCGCTGTCGGGATCAATGGATAAACCAAGGAGACAATCCATGCACAGACACACCCTCCCCCAACGGCGCTCGCTCGGCCTTGCCCTGCTGGTCGCCGCGGCCTTCGCCGGCAGCCCGGCAATGGCCAAGGACGTCACCGATGCCGATATCCTCAATGACGCCAAGTCGCCCGGCGATGTCGTCAGCTTCGGCCTCGGCACCCAGGGCCAGCGTTACAGCCCGTCCACCCAGATCAACGCCAAGACCGTCAAGAACCTGGTCCCGGCCTGGTCGATGTCCTTCGGCGGCGAGAAGCAGCGCGGCCAGGAATCGCAGCCGGTCATTTCCGACGGCAAGATGTTCGTCACCGCCTCCTACAGCCGCCTGTTCGCGGTCGATGCGAAGACCGGCAAGAAGCTGTGGAAGTACGAGCACCGCCTGCCCGACGGCATCATGCCCTGCTGCGACGTGATCAATCGTGGCGCAGCGCTGTACGGCAACCTGGTCATTTTCGCCACACTCGACGCCCAACTGGTCGCCCTGAACCGCGACACCGGCAAGGTCGTCTGGAAGGAAAAGCTCGGCGACTACGCCGCCGGCTACTCCGCCACCGCCGCCCCGATCGTTGCCAAGGGCAAGCTGATCACCGGCATCTCCGGCGGTGAATTCGGCGCCGTCGGCCGCATCGACGCGCGCGACCCGATGACCGGCAAGCTGATCTGGACCCGGCCGACCGTCGAAGGTCACATGGGCTACCGCTATGAAGACGGCAAGGAAATCGAGAACGGCATTTCCGGCACGACCAACGCGACCTGGGAAGGCGACCTGTGGAAGACCGGCGGCGCCGCCACCTGGAACGGCGCCACCTACGATCCGGACACCAACCTGATCTTCGCCGGCACCGGCAACCCGGCCCCGTGGAACAGCCACCTGCGCCCGGGCGACAACCTGTTCTCGTCGTCCACCGTCGCCATCGACGCCGACACCGGCAAGATCGCCTGGCACTACCAGAACACCCCGCACGACGGCTGGGACTTCGACGGCGTAAACGAATTCGTCTCCTTCGACTACAAGGATCCGAAGACCGGCAAGCTGCTCAAGGCCGGCGGCAAGGCCGATCGCAACGGTTTCTTCTTCGTCAATGACCGGACCAACGGCAAGCTGCTCAACGTCTTCCCCTTCGTCAAGAAGATCACCTGGGCTTCCGGCTACAACATGGAAACCGGCCGGCCGAACTACATCGATGAAGGCCGTCCGGGCGACCCGGCGCAAGGGGCCGACGGCAAGAAGGGCAAGGTCGTCTTCTCGGCGCCCTCCTTCCTCGGCGGCAAGAACCAGCAGCAGATGGCCTACAGCCCGCAGACCGGCCTCTTCTACGTGCCGGCCAACGAGTGGTCGATGGACATCTGGAACGAACCGGTCTCCTACAAGAAGGGCGCCGCCTACCTCGGCGCCGGCTTCACGATCAAGGCGCTGAACGACGACCATATCGGCGTGCTGCGCGCCGTCGATCCGGCCACCGGCAAGATCGTCTGGGAAAACAAGAACTACGCCCCGTTGTGGGGTGGCGTGCTGACCACGGCCGGCGGCCTGGTCTTCTACGGTACGCCGGAAGGCTACCTGAAGGGCGTCGACGCCAAGACCGGCAAGGAACTGTGGTCCTTCCAGACCGGTACCGGCATCGTCGCACCGCCGGTCAGCTGGGAACAGGATGGCGAGCAGATGATCGCCGTCACCACCGGCTGGGGCGGCGCCGTGCCGCTGTGGGGCGGCGACGTCGCCAAGCGCGTGAACTTCCTCGAACAGGGCGGTTCGGTCTGGGTGTTCAAGCTGCACAAGTAAGCAACAGTCTCTCCTGCGGGCGCTCTGGCGCCCGACCCCCACGGCGCGGCGGCTTCGGCCCCCGCGCCGTTTTTCATGGTTTTCAGGCAGTCGACCGGCGGAATGCATCAGCGCGCCACCGCCCGGGCTTCGACAAAGGCCTGGATCGCCCAGACCAGTTCCGGGCTGAGCACGTTTTTCCACGGCGGCATGTGCATGACGCCAACAATGGTTTTTCCGTTCGCCACCGTCTTGCTGAAATAGGCGTCGTTGTCGGCCAGGCAGGCGGCCTGCACGGCCGGCTCGCCGATCCGCCGGCAATAGCGGTTGAGCTGGCGCAGATCGGGCGCCGGGGCGCCGGCCGGATTGGCATCGATGCCGTGGCAGCGGGCGCAGGCTTGGTTGAAGGCGGATTGACCGACTTCGATGGCCCGCGCATTGGCCCGATAGGGATTGGTCCTGACTTCGACGCCGAGGGGCGGCAGGCCGGATTGATCGACCACCGGGGCAACGGCGACTTCGCCAGCCACCGCCACAGCCACGAAGGCCAGGCAGCCAGCCAGCAGCCCGAAGCCGCGAGAAAGAGAAAGCCGAAGGCGCAGCGTCATTGCCAGTCCTCCGTCGGACAGCCGGTGCAGCCTTCGAAAAAGGCGTCGGGGAAAATGGTGTAGCGGCGATAGGCCCCTTCGAGATTGGCATCCTGCAGATTGACCGTGACGAACTTGGCTTCCTGCAGATTGGCGTTGCTCAGCCGGGCACCGGCGAACCAGGCGAAATTGAGCTTGGCCGCTTCGAGATTGGCCGCGGTGAGGTCGGCCCCGGAAAAGTCGGCCCGAAACAGGCGGGCGAACTCGAGATCAGCCCCCACCAGCCTGGCCTGGCGAAAGGTGGCGGTCGGGCCGCTGGCCTTGTTCAGGCGAGCCGCCGTCAGATCAGCCCCATCGAAAATGGCCCCGGCCAGATTGGCGCCGCGCAGATCGACGCGGGCCATTTGGGCGCCGGTGAAGTCGGCACCGGCCAGGTTCTTGCCGGCCAGGTTGGCGTGGCGCAGATCGGCGCCGGGACAGCGGGTATGCGGCCAGATACCGCAGCCGTTGATGACCAGCGGCTCGATATTTTCGGGCGGCGCGGCAACTGCTGCGGTCGACAGCGTAAAAAAGGCAAAAATCAGGCAACGTCTCATCAATGACTCATCCGTTGGCAAAGCCGCCCCAGGCCCGGGCCGCCGACGCACCATGCGGCGCCGGCGGCTGGCGGCGGCGACCGCAGGGAGACGGCCACCGCTGGACTTGAGGTGCTTATCGGGCTCGCAGACCAAATGGTTTTGTCATTCCCGCGCAGGCGGGAATCCAGAAAAATCAATGAACTGGATCCCCGCCTTCGCGGGGATGACGAATATTTCAGCGTCTCCTTAGCGCTTGGCCATCTTCGGCAGCTTGAAGACCCACATCGAGCCACCCTGCGTCACCTGCTTGGTCAGGTCGGCCAGATCGCCGCCCCACAGCGGCACGGCGCCGCCGTAGCCGGACTGGATGCCGATGTACTGCTCGCCATCCATTTCCCAGGTGATCGGCACCGAGACGACACCGGAACCGGTCTGGAACTTCCATAGCTCCTTGCCGTTCTTGGCATCGAAGGCCTTGACGTAGCCGTCCGAAGTGCCGGTGAACAACAGGCCACCGGCGGTGGTCAGGGTGCCGGCCCAGAGCGGGAATTTCTCCTTGTGTTCCCAGGCGATCTTGCCGCTCTTCGGGTCGATGGCGCGCAGGATGCCGACGTGGTCGTCAAACAGCTTCTTTATACGGAAGCCCTGGCCGAGGTAGGCGGAGCCGGCCTTGTAGGTCAGGTGCTCGGTCCAGTAGTCCATCGCCCAGTGGTTGGCCGGAATGTAGAACAGGCCGGTGTTCGGGCTGTAGGACATCGGGTGCCAGTTGGTACCGCCGAGGAAAGGCGGCGAGACGAAGACCGATTCGCCCTTTTCGGCGCCCGGCTTGGGGGCCGGCGGCCGGTTGTCCTTCTCGATCGGCTTGCCGGTCTTGAGGTCGAAGCCGGAGGCCCAGGTGATGCCGTCGACAAACGGCCAGGCGCCGATCAGCGAGGTCGGCTTGTTCGGATAACCGGCACCGGTCGCCAGCTTTTCGCGGTCGGTGACGAAGAAGAAGCCGTTGCGGTCGGCGTGGGCCGAGGCCTTGACCAGCTTGCCGCTCTTCGGGTCCTTGTACTCGAAGAGGACCACCGAGTTGTTGCCGGAAAAGTCCCAGGCGTCGTTCGGCGTGTGCTGGTAGAAACCCTTCAGTTCGCCGGTGTTGGCATCGACGTAGGCCTGGCCGGAGGTGAACAGGCTGTCCCAGTTGCGCGGATCGTCGCCTTCCTTGGTCCGTTTCCAGGTATTCCACGGCGCCGGGTTGCCGGCCCCGATCACCACGGTGTTGGTTTCGATGTCGAAGCTGGCCGTCTGCCACGGCGCGCCACCGCCGTGGTTCCAGGCCTCGACCAGCTTGCCGTCGGCGTCGCGCGGCCAGGACGGGGCGTTGGCATCGCCGGTCGTGACGCTGTCCTTGCCGTTCAGGCGGCCCATGTGGCCTTCGACCAGCGGCCGCGCCCAGACTTCCTCGCCGGTCTCCGGGTCGCGGGCGAACAGCCAGCCGACGACGCCGAATTCGTCACCCGACGAACCGTGCACCAGCAGCACCTTGCCGCTCTTCTGGTCCTTCACCACAAACGGCGCGCCGGTCATCGTATAGCCGACCTTGTGGTCGCCGAACTTCTTCTTCCAGACGACCTTGCCGGTGTCCTTGTTGAGGGCGACGATGCTGGCGTCGAGCGTGCCGAAATAGATCTTGTCGCCGTAGATGGCCGGGCCGCGATTGACCACGTCGCAGCACGGACGGATGTCGTCCGGCAGGCGGGCCTCGTATTCCCAGATCCGTTTGCCGGTCTTGGCATCGATCGCGAAGATCCGCGAATAGGAACTGGTGGCGTAGATGACGCCGTCGTGCACCAGCGCCTGCCCTTCCTGGCCGCGCTGCTTCTCGCCGCCGAAGGAAAAACTCCAGGCCGGGACCAGGGCTTCGACGTTCTTCGTATTGACCTTGCTCAGCGTGCTGTGGCGCTGCGCCTTCAGGCCGAGGCCGTAGGAGAGCACGTCGCCGGGCGTCTTGTCGTCGTTCAGGATGTCCTCCCAGCTCACCTTGCTGCCGGCCATCGCCGGGGCGCAAAGGGTGGCGGCCACGAGGGCGGCGAGAAGGGTCGGGCGGGGGTTGAACCGGGTTGATTGCATTTTTTCTTTCGTCTCCAGATTGGTGTCGTAACGTTCCCGATGCTTCGGGCCGGCCTGGCCATGGCGACAGGCGAGCCGAGTATAGGAAGCGGATTTGCCCGCCGTCCCGGGAGAAGCTCCCCGACAAACCGGGAAAAATTCCCGAGCGCAAGGCACTCGGTACGAAACCTGCTCTTCCCTGCTCATTGCAGACAACGAGGCCGGCGATGGATCTACGACGAAGACTGGTGGGCTATCTCGGCGCCCTGCTCGGCGGCCTGATGCTGATGGCAATCCTGATCAACCTGCATTCGCTGCGCGCCGACCTCAATGCCGAAGTCGATGCCTCGACCCAATTGGTCAAGGTGCTGCTCGCCGCCGGCCAGCCGGCGACCAGTCCGGCCCAGTTGCAGGCGCTGTTGGGCGAAGCGCCGCTGCGCCACCTCAGCATCCAGCCCGGCCCCGGGGCCGCCGCCGGCGAGAGCAGCCGCAGCTGGCTGAGCGCCCTGCTCGGCCTGGCGCCGCGCCACGAACCGGCGCAGACCATCCGGCTCGGCGAGCAGACCTTGCATATCGCGCCCAACCCGGCCTCGGAAATCGAGGAGCGGCTGGGCGACACTGTTCGACTTTGCATCACCCTGTTGTTCTATTCTGGAGCAACCCTGCTCGTTGCCTGGTGGGCGGCGCATCGCGCGCTGAGCCCGGTGCGCGAACTGGAAGCCGGCCTGCAGCGCCTGGCCCGCGGCGAAGCCGAAGCCGCCCTGCCCCCTTTCGCGCTGCGCGAGTTCAGCCGCGTTGCCGGCGCCATCGACGATCTGGCCGCCGCACTCAACGAAGGACGGGCCGCCCAGCGCCAGTTGGCCCGCCAGCTGATCGAGGTGCAGGAAGCCGAACGCAAGACACTGGCAAGGGAATTGCATGACGAGATGGGGCAGACGCTGACCGCCATCGGAGTGACCGCCGCCTATCTCGAACGCCATGCCGGCCAGCTCGACGCCGGCCGGGTCGCCGAATGCGCGCAGGACCTGCGCCGTGACGTCAAGACCAGCGGCGAGCAACTGCGCGGCATGCTCAGGCAGTTGCGGCCGCATGGCCTGGATGCCGGCGGGCTGGCCAGCGCCTTGCGCGAACTGGTCGGCAACTGGCAGCAGCGCGAGTGGGGCATCGACTTTCAGCTGGCGATGCCGCCAGCGCTGCCGGCGCTCGGCGAGGCCGCAGGCCTGGCGCTGTACCGCGTCGTGCAGGAGGCGCTGACCAATGTCGTCCGCCACAGCGGTGCCCGGCATTGCCGGGTCAGCATCGGCATCGCGGTGGACGAACTGCGGCTGGCGATCGAAGATGACGGCCAGGGGCTGCCGGCCAGCGCTGCCGCCCACCGGGGCGGCCTGCTCGGCATGGCGGAACGGCTGGACATGGTCGGCGGCCGGCTGGAAGTGGCCGGTGGGCCGGGCAAGGGGCTGCAGCTGCGGGTCAGCCTGCCGCTGGCCGGTGAAGAACAACAGGAGGAGCTACCGTGATCCGCATCATTCTGATCGATGACCACGCTGTCGTAAGAACCGGCTACCGTCGCCTGCTCGACGCCGAGCCGGGCCTGCAGGTGGTCGGCGAAGCCGCCAGCGCCGACGAGGCCAACGCCCTCGTCCTGCGCACGACGGCCGATGTCGCACTGGTCGATCTCAGCCTGCGCGGCAGCAGCGGCATCGAAGCCATCCGCGGCATGCTGGCCCGCTGCCCAGCGCTGAAAGTGCTCGTCCTCTCCATGCACGAAGGCGCCGGCCACGTCACCCAGGCCCTGCGCAGCGGCGCCCTCGGCTACCTGACCAAATATTGCGAGCCGGGCGAGGTGATCGACGGCATCCGCCGCATTGCCGCCGGTAAACGCGTCTTTTCACCCGAAATTGCCCAGGTGCTGGCCGAAGAGGCAATCGACGGCGACGGCGCCCTCGCCCATCTGACACCGCGCGAATTCGAAGTGCTGCGCATGCTGGTGCACGGCGAATCGGCCACCGGCATCGCCAGCTCGATGCACCTCAGCCCAAAAACCGTTCTCAACTACCTGACCCTGATCCGGCAAAAGCTCGACGCCGACAACGATTTCAAACTGCTCCACCTGGCCGCCCGCCACGGCCTGGTGGACATGAACCACGCGCTGGGCGCCTGAACCGCCCGCTTTTCAATGACCACCGGAGACAATCCATGAATAAAACCACCCTCAGATCCAGCCTGGCCGGCCTGCTCATGCTCGCCGCCAGCACGCTGGCCAGCGCCGCCGAGCACGCCACGCCGCGCGAGGCCCGCGCCCTCTTTGACCAGGCCGTCAAATACCTGCAAGCCAACGGCCCGGAAAAAGCCTGGGCCGCCTTCAACAACAAGAAAGGCCCCTTCGTCAAAAAGGATCTCTACGTCTACGTCATCGACCTGCAGGGCACCTACGTCGCCAACGGCGCCGCCCCCGACAGCCTGGTCGGCCTCAAGGTACTGGACAGCGTCGACGCCGCCGGCAATCCGCTCTTCCGCCAGATGATCGCCGTCACCGACAAACAGCAGGAAGCGCGCATCCGCTACGTCTGGCTCAACCGCCAGAGCAACCACGTCGAACCCAAGTTCGCCTGGCTGCACCGCGAAGGCGAGCACATCCTCGGTGTCGGCTACTACGCGCCGCGCTCGACCGCCGACGACGCCAAGAAGCTGCTCGACGCGGCCAGCGCCCAGGTCAAGAAACAAGGCATGGCCAAGGCCTTGGCCAGCTTCAACGACCCGCGCGGTCCCTTCGTGCGTGACGACCTCTACGTCTTCGCCATCAACCTGGCCAGCGGCAAGTTCGAAGCCCACGGCATGAACCCGAAATGGACCGGCACCAACGCCAGCGACCTGCACGACGTCGAAGGCCATCCGCTGGTCAAGGACATGCTCGAACTGGCCAAGAGCAAGGGCGAAGGCACGGTCGACTACGTCTGGCGCAACCCGGTCACCAACAGCGTCGAAAAGAAACGCACCTTCATCCGCCGCGAAAACGGCAGCCTGATTGGGGTCGGTTTCTACACAGAATAAGGCCTGATCGCGCCAACCGGACGACTGCTGCGGTCGACCGGGTAAAAAGGGCAAAAAGCAAAATGGCGCATCGATCGGATGCGCCATTTTTATTGGCGGGGAGCAGATCGCCTGCGCCGGCAGGAACTACGCGTTGCCCTCGCCTTTCAACGCCAGGAATTCGTCGATCAGGCGGACCAGGATTTCTTCTTCGTCGCCGTCGTCGAGGCCGAGCAGTTCGGCGACCATTTTAACCTTGCCCGGATTGACGCGCTGGCGGGGGGCGGCGGGCGGCGTGACCGGGGCGGCCGGCGCCTCTTCCCAGGGCGGGATGCTGGCGGCGGCGGGTGCCGTGGCGACCGGCACCACCGCTGCGGGAGCGACTTCCGGCTCGGCTTCTTCCTTCTTGCGGCGGCGGCCGCCTTCTTCGGAGAGCGCGCTGTCGATGACCTTCTTGGCGAGCTTTTCGCCTTCCGGCAGTTGTGCGGTCTGGACGATCAGCGTTTCGGCGCGGGCTTCGTTTTTCTGGGCGAGTTTTTCGAGCTGGATGGCGGCGCCGGTGCTGGCGATCTTGCCGGAATCGAGCAAGGCGCTGACTTTCGGCGACAGGTTGGCGGCGGCGGTGGCCTGGCTGAGCCAGGCGGAGCTGCGGCCAAAGTGATCGGCGGCGGCTTCCGGCGTTTCGAAGCGCTGGGCGATGTTCTGGATGGCGTTGGCCATGTCGCGCGGCTCCAAGGCAGCGCGCACGCCGAGGCCGAGGTTTTCGAAGATTCGCACCTCCAGCACTTCGTCAGCCGGACAAGCGTGGATCAGGGCCGGCACGCGCTGCTCGCCGGCCAGTTGGGCGGCGCGCCAACGGCGTTCGCCGACGATCAGGCGATAGCGCCCGCCACTGTCGGCCGGCTGGACGACCAGCGGGTGGATCAGGCCTTTCTTGGCAATGGCGTTGGCCAGGCCCTTGAGGCTGGTTTCGTCGATTTGCTGGCGCGGATGCGCCGGATCCGGCTCGATCAGCGTCACGTCGAGCATCTGGAACTGGATGGATGTGTCTTTGAAAGTCATGGCGGCTCGGCAAATCGGAAAGGGGCAGCATGTTCACCGGGATCGGACCATTTTTCAAGCCCGAGCGCTGCATTTGGACAATTTGCCCAGCCCCGTGGGTGCACCGCTCCAGAATTGAGCACCTGCTCCGGCGTTGATCAGGTGCATGACAAAGCAGTGTTTCACCCGCCGCCGACCAAAACACTCAAGTCATTGATTCAATGCAACTTTCAAAGCATTGGCACAGCTAGCGACGGCTTGGCACACGGCATGCACTTTATTAGGCACGAGACAGACAGGTAGCAATGTTCGATTTGAACCACGACCTGCCAGCCTTGAACCATTGTTCGCAACTCAATTTAAGAAACTGGAGACAAACATGCTCTACGCAGCTCCCGGTAACGCCGGCGCCAAAATCGCCTACAAGGCCAAGTACGACAATTTCATCAACGGCAAATGGGTTGCCCCGGTCAAGGGTGAATACTTCAGCGTCGTGACCCCGGTCAACGGCAAGCCTTACACCATGGCCGCCCGCTCCACCGCCGAGGACGTCGAACTGGCGCTCGACGCCGCCCACGCCGCTTTCCCGAAATGGGGCAAGACCGATGCGGCGACGCGTTCGAACATCCTGCTCAAGATCGCCGACCGTCTCGAAGCCAACCTCGAACTGCTGGCCTATGCCGAGACCGTCGATAACGGCAAGCCGATCCGCGAAACCCTGGCGGCCGACATCCCGCTCGCCGTCGACCACTTCCGCTACTTCGCCGGCTGCCTGCGCTCGCAGGAAGGCGGCATCTCGGAAATCGACGAGAACACCATGGCTTATCACATCCACGAGCCGCTCGGCGTCGTCGGCCAGATCATTCCGTGGAACTTCCCGATCCTGATGGCGGCCTGGAAACTGGCCCCGGCCATCGGCGCCGGCAACTGCGTCGTCTTGAAGCCGGCCGAATCGACCCCGATCTCCATCCTGATCCTGGCCGAACTGATCGCCGACATCCTGCCGCCGGGCGTGCTGAACATCGTCAACGGTTTCGGCCGCGAAGCCGGCATGCCGCTCGCGACCAGCAAGCGGATCGCCAAGATCGCCTTCACCGGCTCGACCTCGACCGGCCGCGTCATCGCCCAGGCCGCCGCCAACAACCTGATTCCGGCCACGCTGGAACTGGGTGGCAAGTCGCCCAACATCTTCTTCGCCGACGTCATGGACAAGGATGACGGCTTCCTCGACAAGGCCATCGAAGGTCTGGTCCTGTTCGCCTTCAACCAGGGCGAAGTGTGTACCTGCCCGAGCCGCGCCCTGATCCAGGAATCGATCTACGAGAAGTTCATGGAGCGTTGCCTGAAGCGCGTTGCCGCGATCAAGCAGGGCAGCCCGCTCGACACCGACACCATGATGGGGGCCCAGGCCTCGCAGGAACAGATGACCAAGATCCAGTCCTACCTGCAGCTCGGCAAGGACGAAGGCGCCCAGGTCCTGATCGGTGGCGAACGCGCCCACCTCGGCGGCGACATCGAAGGCGGCTACTACATCCAGCCGACCCTGTTCAAGGGCCACAACAAGATGCGCATCTTCCAGGAAGAGATCTTCGGGCCGGTGCTCGCCGTGACCACCTTCAAGGACGAAGCCGAAGCCCTGGCCATCGCCAACGATACCCCGTACGGCCTCGGCGCCGGCGTCTGGAGCCGTAACGGCAACGTCGCCTACCGCATGGGTCGCGCCATCCAGGCCGGCCGCGTGTGGACCAACTGCTACCACGCCTACCCGGCGCACGCTGCCTTCGGCGGCTACAAGGAATCCGGTATCGGCCGCGAGACCCACAAGGTCATGCTCGACCACTACCAGCAAACCAAGAACCTGCTGGTCAGCTACGCCGAACAGAAGCTGGGCTTCTTCTAACCGGGCAACGCATCTCCTCCACTGGCCCAGTTGCGGGCAACTCTTCGGGGGCGGGCAACCGCCCCCTTTTTTTAGCGGGCCGTTCTGAAAGCCGGGAGAAAACCATGGTCGACCGCGTCATTGCCACCGAAGCCACGCTGGAACTGATCAAGCAGTTGCAGGCCAAGCATGGCGAACTGATGTTCCACCAGTCCGGCGGCTGTTGCGACAACAGCGCCGCCAACTGCTACCTGCCCGGCGAACTGACCATCGGCGCCGGCGATGTCCTGCTCGGCCAGATCGGCGGCGTGCCCTTCTACATCGGCAAGACGCAGTACGAATACTGGAAGCACACGCAACTGATCATCGACGTCATCGACGGTCACGGCGGCACCTTCTCGCTCGAAGGCCCGGAGGGCAAGGCCTTCCACACCCGCTCGCGCGTTTTCACCGACGCCGAATGGGCCGAACTGCAAGCTGCCGGCCTCGTCTGACGGCAGCCATTTTTACAAGGAACCGAAACATGAAGTCATCCGCCACCGCTTTGTTGCTCCCCCTGCTCGCCACCAGCCTGCTGACGCTGACCGGCCCGGCCCAGGCCTCCGAAGCCATCGTCAAGAAGGCGCGCTGCGTCGCCTGCCATACCGTCGACGCCAAGCGCGTCGGCCCCGCCTACAAGGACGTAGCCGCCAAGTATCGCGGCGACGCCGGCGCCCCGACCAGGCTGTTCGACAAGGTGCGCGCCGGCGGCAGCGGCAACTGGGGCGAAATCCCGATGCTGCCGCACGGTGCCGACAAGATCAGCGATGAAGATCTGAAAGCCGCCATTCAGTGGATCCTCAGCCTGAATTGATGGCCGGACAAAAAACACCCACCGCTCTTGACCAAAACCGGTCAAACGCGGCTATAATGCGCGCCCTTTCGCGTTCTTAGCTCAGTTGGTAGAGCGTCGCCCTTACAAGGCGAATGTCGGCGGTTCGACCCCGTCAGGACGCACCAGTGCTCTGGTGGTGAAATTGGTAGACACGCTATCTTGAGGGGGTAGTGCCGTAAGGTGTGCGAGTTCGAGTCTCGCCCAGAGCACCAAAAGAAAGTACAAAGCAGTCCGATAAAGGCCGAAACAGCTTGTTGATACAAGGGTTCCGGCCTTTTTTTCGTCTACTGCTCTCGAATATGCAATATTGAAATCCGACACTCGCTCTCGGTCAGGCGATTTTGGCTGATACGCCCAAAGCAGGGGGCTTCAGGCGCAAGCGGCCGCCAGATTGCTTCAGTAGGTTGTGCCGTAATAGGCGTGGACGCTCTTTTCCCAGGTACTATCGGCCATGTTGGGCCAGTTGTCGCTATCGAATCCCGGGGCATTCTTCAGGCGTTCTTCGTCGGTATCCATAATAAGGCGCTTGTTTTCAGTGTCGACCTTCAGGGCGCTCCAGGGCACGGCAAACAGCTTTTCGCCGAGGCTAAGGAAGCCGCCGAAGGAGAGCACGGCGTAGCAAACTCTGCCGCTTTCGATGTCCAACATGAGTTCCTTGATGCTGCCCAGCTTTTCGCCTTTCGGGTTGTACACATCGTCACTGCTCAGCGTGCTGGCGCTGAGTAGTCTTGTGCCACGGCGGGCGGTATTGATTACTTCGGTGTTGATCGTATCGTTCATTTGATGCTCCTGAATTTGTTTGGTGAATGACTGAATGGGAAAGAGATTGTTGGCTGAAGGGTTCGGCCAAGGCTTCGAATATCTATTTCCCCTTGCTGGCGTCCTTGATGTCTTCTTTCAGGTCGCCGTAGGCGGCCTGGATTTTTCCGCCAGATTTTTGAATCTTTCCTTTCAACTCCAGGTCGTCGTTGCCGACGAGGTTGCCGGCAACTTCCTTGACTTTGCCTTTGGCTTCTTCGAGACGCCCCTTGGCTTGATCCTTGTTCATGGTGAACTCCTGATAACTAGATGAATGGAACGGGTGCCTGAGTTGCGATCCGGCATCCGTGATGGAGAGAATAGGTAAGGCGACGCTGAAAATCGGTGCGCTGGGACGCTTAACAAACGGGCCTGGCCAACGTTGGCGAGCAGACAAATTGGCCGTACGCACAGCCTGATAACCGGCGTTTTTCACCGAAATCTCTCAAAGGAAATTGACTGGCAAGGCGGACGCAAAACGGCGCGTCAGCTATCTATTCAGTCGTTTTGCCGTTGAATTGCTCAGTGTCCCCCTCAGCGTCGGCACGGGTCTCGTGAACGACGCCATCCCGATGATTGGGTGGGGCATAGAGCGTATAGAGCTTGAGCGGCACGCTGCCGGTGTTGATGATGTTGTGATTCACCCCGGCCGGCACGAGTACTGCGAAGCCAGTTTGAATCGGCGTTCTGGCGCCATTCAGAACGGCTTCGCCGGAACCTTCTTCGACACGGAAGAACTGGTCGACCTGATGAATCTCTGCGCCGATGTCTTCCTGCGGCTTAAGGGAAATCAGCACGAGCTGGGATTTTTTGCCGGTATATAGAACTTGGCGAAACTTGTCGTTTTTGACGGCCAGACTTTCGATATCCTGCACAAAGCCCTTCATGGCAATTTTTTACCGCAGGCCAAAAAATGACAGGACGGCGATCACGACAACGACCAGACCGACGATGTAGATAATGTTGTTCATTAGCGTTTCCTTTCGCTTAATCGGCTGGACGATTCCTATTGCCCAACCGACTTCACCTTACCCTGCACGCCAGTCACGCTCTGTACGCCAGCACGCACAAAAACCGGCCTTGCTTTACCAAAGCAATGGCTGCTCGCTGCTCTGAGTAAATTCGCTGGCGGCTGGCATCGTCGAACTGTCGGTTGATAAGGCTTCGTCGCAGAAATATGGCAGCATCATGCCGCTGGCAGGATTCTCGACAGCGACGGCGCGAATGACTACGGCATGTGTTTTGACCGCACCGAAAACTGTTGCAAAAGATACGTCGGCTGCATCCCGGCCAGTACCGAAACGGACGAACCCCATTGGGATTCCGGTGCCTGAGGGATCGAAGATATACCAGCGGTAACCAAGATATACCTCGACATAGGCCTGGAAGTCGGACGGGCCCAGCGTCGGGTCGGCTCCGTAATCCGTGCCCGTGGCGAAGCGGGCCGGAATGTTGAGGGCACGGCAAAGGGCGATCATCAGGTGAGCGAAATCGCGACATACCCCGACACGTTGAATGAGCGTATCGATCGCCGAGGTGTTGGTGTTCGAACTGTTCAGGGCAAAGCTGACATGCCTTTTGACCCAGTCCTGTATTCCCCGGACCCGGCTATATCCTTGCGTGAATCTTCCGAACTCATTGTTGGCAAACTTGATGAGAAGGTCCGACTGGCAATAACGGCTGGGATAGATATAGCCAATGACCTCGGGCGGCATATCGCACACAGCGACCTCGGCGATTTTCACGGGATCTGCGAAGTAGTGCATGAGATCGATCTGCGCAGTGTAGCCAAGACTCAAGGCACCTGGAGCCGCATGCAACTGCAGATAGCGATTGCCGGTTCCGGGCGCCGTATACATCCTCGGCGAGATTGGCTGGCTCAGCGTCAGGTTTTCGGTGGAAACCCGCTGATTCGGCGTCTGTGCAGCATGTATGTTGAAAACGAAATCGGCACCTGGGCCATCAATTTCATACGTTAGGTCAATCTGCAAGTCGATCCGGATCATGAAGTGGGCGAGCTTTCGATTGTTGGGCAGCCCAACCATAATTCAGCCTCGCCGCAAACACTGTGCGCCAGGACACAGAGAGATGGCTGAGGTTTGTAGTCGCTTATACCGTCTCCAGGAGCAAGACCCGTTTGAAGCCCGGCGCCTCAAGCGCTCGGCAAGGCAAGGCCCCGGCAAATCTTCGCTAGCCACGTCCAACTGAAGGTAATCGCGGATAATTGGCGCCTTCTCTTTTACGGCACGACGCCAATGTCCTTCGCCCCTTTCAAACCCTACGCCATCGCCGGCGCCGTGCTTGCAACCGCCTGTGGCGGACTGGTCGCCAGTGGCCGGATCAATAGCGACGATCTCGTCCTGCTGTTGCCGAGTATTTTTCTGCTTGGCGGCTTTTGCGCCTTTATCCACGCCATCGTGGTCGGCATTGCCGCTTATCGCGGCAAACTGTCACGGAAGACCGGCCAGCCGGTACCTTTTTCCGATAGCGTCAATCTGCTGCTCTTTGCCAGCATCCTGATCGGCGCCATGGCGGTGATCGGCTCGCATCCCTGACCTGCCGCCGTCTGGCATTGCCGGCGATTACTCGGTAAGCTGCAACCGTCTATCCCGAGCAAGCACCTAGCGAGGCGAACATGAGCGACGTTGAATCGGCCCCGGCGGCGGCCAAGCAATCCAACCCCAACAAACTGCTGATCATCCTGATCGGCTGCGCGCTGGCCCTCTCCCTGGTCAATACCGTCCTGTTGGTGCTCAACCCTACGGCGAGCAAGGTCGAAGCCTTCAACGAGAGTCTTAAAACCGACCTCGCCGAGAGCATTGCCAGCGTCCACAAGAAAGTCGATGGGCTGCGCAGCGCCGAAATCGAGTGGCAAGCCGTGCTGAAGAAAGCCAGCGAGAAGCCGGCGGCGACCTACAAGATCGTCAAGTCGGGCGACGGCTTGCTGACGCTGACCGAAATTGAAGCAGCCGCCCCGATGACTGCCGAAACAGCCGCCCAGGAGCCGAAAAAGTAAGCTGGCCGGCTAGGCAGGCACAGTATGCAACCCGCAACCGTGCGGGTTTTTTCTTGCCTTTAATTTGATCCAAATCCTTCTGGCGGCGGGCAAACGGCGCACAATCGGAGCATGCGAAGGCGCTCCAGAAAAACGACCTTGCTGGCGGCGATTGCTGCCGGGCTACTCGCGGCCGGCATCGCGCTGGCCACCGGTGCCGAGTTGTACCTGACACTGGGCTTTGTGATTGCCTGCGTCGCCGTCATCGTCTGGGTCTATTGAATTGGCGGGCGCAGGAAATACCGGGCATTTTTTGCCTTTTCAGGCCGTCGACCGCCGGACTCGCCACCGGCGATGTGACAAGGCTGTGACAGAGCACTGCTCCAGCACAGCACAACTGTTCAATTCCTGAACAACCGGCCGGGCAACATGCGCCGCAGGCTGCCGTCACCCTGTATCGCATGCTTGGCGGCACCGGCCACATGCAAGACGATCAACCCGGCCCCGCCCCAGGCCGCCGCCACGTGCAGCAGCTTGAAAACGCCGTTCAGGCCTTCATCGGGCCAGCCGAGCTTGAGCACTTCAAGACCGAAGAACTTCAGCGGATAGGTGCTGAAGGACGAGGCCAGATAGCCGGCCAGCGGCGCCAGCAGCAGGAAGGCGTAGAGCGCGTGGTGAGTCAGGTGGGCGAGCTTCGCTTCCCAGCCTGAAACGGTGAGCGGTGGCGGCGGCTGCCGGCGGCGCCAGGCGAGGCGGATGGCGAGCAGCAGCAGGACGAGCAGGCCAAAGGACTTGTGCAGGCTGTAGGCCGCCGTGCGCTCGGCGCCCTTGGGCAGATCGATCATCGTCCAGCCGCGCCAGAGCAGCCAGCAGACGATGACCGCCATCCCCCAGTGCAGAATGATGGCGGGCAGGGAGTAACGGGCGTTGTTCATCGGATGCTGACGCCCCAGGGCAGTTCACCAACCTCGATATCGCTCAGCTTCTTGAAGCTGGCCGTATCGATCACCGAAACGCTGTTCGAGCGCCCGTTGGCGACGTAGAGCTTGGCGCCATCCGGCGTCAGCGCCATGTTCCATGGCCGCTTGCCGACTTCGACGCTGGCCACCACCGTGTTGCTGGCAGTGTCGATCGCCATTACCGACGGATCGCGCCCATTCGAGACGAAAACCCGCTTGCCGTCGGGGTGTACCGCCAGGCCGTTGGGGTATTGCCCGGCCTGGATTTCGGCCACCACCCGCTGCGCTGCGACGTCGATCGCGTAAACCTTGCCGGCCATTTCACAGGCGACGTAGGCGCGGCTGCCATCGGGCAGGAAGGCGATGCCGCGCGGCCGCTTACCGACCGCGATGCTCGCCACCTGGCGGCGGGCCGCGACATCGATGACGTCAAGCTGCTCGGCCTCTTCGGCGCTGACGTAGAGCCAGCGGCCATCGGGACTGAACACGGCATGCTCGGGGTTGCGGCCGCGCACCTTGATGCGGGCTACTTCCCTGCCCTCCGGCGCGGTCAGCAGGACGACGCTGTTGTCGTCCTCGACGGCCACCGCCAGCAGCTTGCCATCGGCCGACAGGCTGATGCCTTCCGGCGAATCGCCGAGGCGGACGCTGCGCAGCAGCTTGCCGGACGCGGTATCGACGATGAGCAGGCTGCCGGCCTTGGCGTCGGTCAGATAGAGATGGGCGCCACCATCGCTGGCCGAACCGCGCGGCCGCTGGCCGACGACGATCTCACCCTGCCGCCGGTCGGTCGCTGTGTCGATAATGCTGACGCTGGCCGATTTTTCGTTCGGTACATAAGCCAGCGGGCCAGCCAGCGCCGGGCCGGCGAAAGCCAGCGCCAGCGCGGCAAGAAGCGGAGTCAGGGAGCGCATATCGACCTCAGGCGGGGTGATGGGAAATACCGTGACGCTTGAAAATGGCCGCCACCGTACCGTCGCGCTTCAGATCGGCAAGGGCCGCGGCAATCGCCTCGGCCAGCTCCTTTTCCTCAGCCTTGACGGCCATACCGAGCGGCCAGCCGTCGATCTTCAGTTCGGCGAACTTCGGCGTATCGAGCGCGTACCCCTGTTGACCCTTGAGGCCGGCTTCCAGTTCAGCGCGCGGCGCCAGCACGGCGGCCAGTTCGCCTTTGGCAAAGGCCTGCGTCGCCTCGCCGACCGTCGCAAAATGCACGACATTCTCGCGCAGCCGGCCATTCAGCACGCCGAGCAGGAAGGAGTCGGCCAGCGATGCCGTTTCGACGCCGATCTTTTCCCGGGTGAAGATTTCCAGCGCCACCGCGGCCGACCCGGACAGTACCGGCACGCGTTCCGGCTTGCGGGCCAGGGCCAGCGATTCGCGATGATAGGCACCGAAGATGCGCACCTTGTCGTTGGCCCGCGCCAGATGCTCGTCGACCGGCACGTGCAGCATCACATCGGCCGGCTGGGTGCCGAGGTAATGACCTTTCCAGACCATGTTGCGCAGGTCGTCGTTCATGTCCTCGTCGGCATTGAAACCGACGATTTCCGGGGCCAGGCCGAGCTTTTCGGCAATCGCCCGACCGAGATCGGCATCGATGCCCTTGCCGCCCTTCATCGAGTAGGGCGGAAAATCGTTATAAACGGCGATGCGCAGGCGGCCGCGCTGGCGAATGGCGGCCAACCCGCCATCTTCGGCCAGAACCGGCAGCGCCAGCAGGAGCGGCGAGGCGGCAAGCGCCTTCAGCCAGAGGCGGCGATCAGTCTTCATGGACGGTTTCCAGCCAGGTACGGATGGCCCACATCGCTTCCTGGCTCAGCGTGCCTTCGAACGGCGGCATGTAGACACGGCCGTCGCGCACGGCGCCCTTGCGGATGCGCTGCATGAATACTTCGTCGCCTTCGTCGCCGAGCGGCAGATAACGCAGGTCCGGCGCGATGCCGCCGGAAATGGCGCCAAGACCGTGGCAGCGGGCACAGTTCTGATTGAAGGCGGAATCGCCGATGCGAATCGCCGTCTTGTCCTTGCGGTAGGGGTTGGCGGCCTGCCAGTCGGCGCCCAGGTTCTTCAGGCCGGTGGTGTCGACCGCCTGCGGCACGACATCGCCGTGGGCAAAGACTTGCGGGGCGGCCGTGCCAATGAACAGGGCAGCAACAACAGCACCGAGATAGCGGACAGATTTTTTCACAATGGCTCCTTTGGTGAGTACGTTTAACAGCTTGTGTGCTCATCCTTCTGCAAAGCCTGTGCCAGGGACGCGTCACTGTCCAGCGAGAAATGCAAATGCCTGCATCGCAACTATTGATCCCGGGGCCGGCAACTCTCCGGGGAAAATATGGTCCGATCTGGCACAGCATTTGCTCACCTTTCCGCAGCAGTGCTCGGTGCATTGCTAATAAAATGTGCAAGTGTTACGTTATGAAACAATAAAAAATACAAAAATGACAACTGGAATGCTGGAGGAGAGATGGGACAACTTCAACTTGCGGCCGACACACATGGCCAGCGCCTGCAACAAGCCCGGCAGCTATTTTTCGACCGTGGCGACCTGCCCGAGGGCCTGGTCGATCCGCTGATCCTCCGCTCCTGGGAACGCTGCCTGCGCTTCGGCCTGACCGAGCAGCACCCGCTGCCCGGTGTCGAGTCGCTCGACCGCGTCGCACTGAAAACCGAGCAGGACCGCAACCGCTACCTGCTGGCCCAGGGCCGGCCGATCATGGAACATGTTTTCGAACAGATCCGCGAATCGGGCAGCATGGTCGTCCTCGCCGACGCCAACGGCTTGCTGCTGGAAACCGTCGGCGATCCTGACTTCGTCGACCGGGCCGACCGCATCGCCCTGATGGCCGGCGCCTCCTGGGATGAAAACCAGCGCGGCACCAACGCCATCGGCACCGCCTTGGCCGAAGAAGCGCCGACCGAAGTACTCGGCGCCGAACACTTTCTTGAACACAACGGCTTTCTGACCTGTTGCGCCTGTCCGATCTTCGGGCCGGATGGCCGGGTCATCGGCGTCCTCGACATTTCCGGCGACTATCGCAGCCAGCAGCGCCACACCCTCGGCCTGGTCCGCCTGTCGTCGGCCATCGTCGAAAAGCGCCTGTTCGAAACGATCCACGCCCGCGACATCCTGGTCTGCTTCCATAGCCGGGCCGATTACCTGGGCAGCCCCAAGGAAGGCATCGCCGCCGTCTCGCCAGACGGCCAAGTGCTGGCGGTGAACCGCAAGGGTCTGGAACTGCTCGGCATTCGCCAGGTCGATGCCGTGCGCCGCGACTTCTCGATCGTTTTTGAAAGCAACCTGTCCGCCCTCGTCGACCGCCTGCGCGGCAACACGCAAGGCAGTTGCGAAATCTCGGTCAATGGCAAGCAGATCCACGTCCAGTTACGCGGCCAGTTGCCGCCGCTGAGCATCGCCGGCCGGGTCTACGACGAGCCGACCGCCGTTCGCCCGCCGCCGCGCCGCCAGGAAAACGCTGCCACCCCGCAACTGACGCTGGACACCCTGAATACCGGCGACGCCCGCCTGCAGGCCGCCATCGACCGCTCCCGGCGCATTCTCGGGCGCGACATCCCGATCCTGATCCAGGGTGAATCCGGCGCTGGCAAGGAGATGTTCGCCAAGGCCTTCCACAACAGCGGCTCACGGCAGAGCGGCCCCTTCGTCGCGCTGAACTGCGCCTCGATCCCGGAAACGCTGATCGAATCGGAACTCTTCGGCTACCAGGGCGGTGCCTTCACCGGCGCCCGCAAGGAAGGCGCCCCCGGCAAGATCCAGCAGGCGCATGGCGGCACCCTCTTCCTCGACGAAATCGGCGACATGCCGCTCAACCTGCAGGCCCGCCTGCTGCGCGTGCTGCAGGAACGCTGCGTGACGCCGCTCGGCAGTACCCGCGCCATCCAGGTCGATATCTCGCTGGTTTGCGCCACCCACCGCAAACTGCGCGAGGAAGTGGCGCGCGGCACTTTCCGCGAAGACCTTTACTACCGGCTGAACGGCATGTGCGTCACCCTGCCCGCCTTGCGCGAGCGGACCGACATCCGCCAGATGGTCGGCAAACTGGCGGCGGCCGAAACCGGCAACCGGGCGCCGGTCCGTTTCACCGAAAGCGCCATGCAGGCGCTGGAAAGCTATAGCTGGCCGGGCAATATCCGCCAGTTGTTCAACGTCATCCGGGTCGCCATCGCGCTGCTCGACGACGGCGAAACCTTGATCAGCGAAACCCACCTGCCGGAAGAGCTGTTCGAAAGCCTGCCCATCGCCCCGAGCGTGCCGCTCGGCAACAGCGACGTCTGGGCCGCGGCACCGCTCGACAATGCCGGCAGCCTCGAAGAGATCGGCCGCCAGGCCGCGCTGCGCACGCTGGAAGCGGCCGGCGGCAACATCTCGGCGGCGGCCCGCCAGCTGGGGATCAGTCGCAACACGCTGTATCGCAAACTGGGCAGGCTGTAACACCGCCCCCGGCTAGCGCAGAAGGCCCGGTGACCCGGGCCTTTTTTACAGCCAGGGCAAGGGATTGCGGCTCAGCGCAACGCTGACGATATAGCCGTAGGCGAGCAGCGCCAGAACCAAGTAGCGGGTACGGATCGCCTTGCTCCGGCCACGTTTCAGGGCCATTGTGCCGAGCAGTATGTAGGCGAGCAGGCCGCCCAGCTTGGCGGTCAGCCAGCCCTGGACGAACGGGTACTGGCCGCTGAGAACGGCCATGCTCAGCGCACTGCCGAGCAGCAGCGTATCGACGATATGCGGCAGGACGCGGGCCAGCCGCTGCTGCAGCGCCGGCGACTCGCGCAGCATCCACCAGCCGCGCAGGCAGAAGCCGAGGCCGCTGAGGACGACGCAGGTGACATGCAGATGTTTCAGGGCGACGTAGATCATTTGCTCCCGGCCAACTTGGCTGCCAGCTTGCCCCGGATATCCCGGCCGAACTGGCGATAGCGGCGGATGGCGCCAAACAGGTTGAGCCACAACCAGCCGCTGGCCAGCGCAAAGCCCAGACCGGCCGGCCGGGCCAGCCAGTCGGGGAAGAAGACGGCGGCCAGCAACAGCACCAGCGCCGCGACGTAGGCGATCAGCTGCCGCTGCATGGCGGTATCGGCCAGAATCTTGTTCATGCTCGGCGCCGGAACCTTGGCCTGACCCTGATTCTGCAGATGGGTCCAGGCCAGGAAGGGAACGATCTTGTAGAGCATGCCGACAATGAAGGGCAGGAAACCGCCGCCAACCAGCAGGATGCCGAAGAGCAGGGTCCAGCCAGTCAAATCGCTGGCGGCCGGCCAGAGTGCTGCGGTCAACAGCATCAAAAGGGCAAAAATGCTCGCCGTCAGCCCCAGTTGCCAGTAATGATAGGTAGCATCGGCCCGCGCCCGCCGCCGTTGTTGTTGCAGGCGCAGCGTCAGGCCGGCGAAGGCGATGCCGACGATCGCCGCCAGCCCCTGGCAAAGCCGGATCAGCGCATTGAGGTCAAAAAATACGGCGGCGCTCCACAGCAGCAGCAGGCTCAGCATGGCCAGCGGAAACCACCAGCTCGGCTTGGCCGGATAACCCGGCGTCAACTGGAACATCGGGACCACGACGTAGGCGATGGCGGCGAGCAGCACGCCGGCCCAGCCGCCCAGGCCCCAGCCGGCATGCAGGTCGGTCAGTACCGGCAGCGGCAAGGCCCAGCCATGGGCCAGCGCGAAGGCCATCACGGCACCGAGGGCGACGACGCCGAACAGGCCGAACAAGGCCAGCTTCAGGCCACGAATGGTCGGGCTGGTCGACGGCACGCCGATCAGCGCCAGCGTCGTGGCGACCAGGAAAACCAGTACCGTCACGGCAAGCAGCAAGGCGGCAGCGCTCAATAGCAGCGGCTGGCCCAGATAGAAGCCACCGGCCAGCAGCAAGGCACCGATACTGAGGCCGAGATGGAGAATCGTCGCGATCAGCAGCGGGCGTTTCAGGTTGGCCCCGGCCACCACAGGCAGGATCTGGATCAGCGCGCCGAGCATGACCTGCAGCATGAAGCCGACTGTCATCAGGTGGGTCGCGGCCAGCGTCGCCGGCATCCAGCGCGAGGCGAACAGGGCCGGCCCTTCGAGCAGCAGCAACAGCCCGGCCAGCACGGCGAACAGCGGCGCCGTGACAAAAAACCGGAGCGGTGCCGCGAAGGGAGGCGTGTTTTCGAAAGAGAGCAAGGCTTGCATCGGGTGATGCGGCTCAGCTTGCGCGCATCACGGCCAGATCAGGATTTCGTAGGTACCGTCCGGCATCAGTTCGGTCTCGTAGGCGTGACCGTTCTGCTTCAGCACCTTGTAGAGCGGATGCGGCTCGCGGTAGAGCAGCAGCAGCATCTTCTCGCCATCCTTCAGGAGATCGAGCATTTCCATGGTCTTGACGAAAGGCTCGGGCGGCTCCATGAAACGGGCGTCGACGACATGCGGTGTTTTGGGATGACTCATGCTTCGGACAATTCGCTTTCCAGGTGTTGAAGGACGGCCGGCAGTTCCTCGGTCAGATGCTGGTCGCACATCGGGTAGAGAATATTCTCTTCCTTCATGTTGTGCTGCTGCATCATGATCAGCAGGGTTTCCGCCTGGCCGAGGTAATCCTCGGTATTGCCCGCGCCCAGCGCAGCGGCTGCTTCATCGAGCAGCGCACGCATCTGCGCGTGTTCCATGCGCATGACCTGGGTCGGCCCCATGCTCATGCCGGTCTTGGCTTCGAAAGTCGGGAAAAGGGTTTTTTCCTCGGCTGCGAAATGGGCCAGGATGGCCGACTGGAAATGCGCGAAAGCGGCGCGGGCGGCTTCGATATTGTTCTTGGCCATGGCCTGCTCGGCCTCGGCAAACAGATCATCGCAATGGCGATGATCGTCGGTCATGAAAGTTCTGATGGTGGTCATGGCTCACTCTTGGCGTTGGGCTAGGGCCCCATTCTCGGGGCCACCGCCAGCGGCCACCTTGACCGCCGTCAAATCCCGCAAGAATCAGGCTTTGACGATACCGACCTGCAGGTCGTCGAACCAGTTGATGAAGCGCTGGACGTCGGCGCCACGGTAGATCGCACCGTGTTGCGGGCAGAGCATGTCGATATCCATCTGCGACACCCGCTCGCACCAGCGGCGCTTGGCCTCGTTCGACCCCATCCAGCGCCGGTGAAAACCTTCGGCATGGCGGATGTGACGATCGAAGTCCTCGACGAACAGGCTGTCCTCACCGGGCGGCAGGAGTGCCGCGCCGACATCGCCGGAGAACATCACCTTGGCGATCTTGTCGTAAAGGTTGAAATTGCCGGACGAATGCAGGTAATGCGCCGGCACCGCCTGCAGGATCAGGCCTTCCAGCGAAATGTCGGTGCCTTCGTCGGGGATCGGCACGAAGGTATCCGCCGTACCGCCGAAATGCGGGATGAAACTGCTCCACAACCAACTGACGTAGCAGCGCATGCCAGGATTGAATTCGAGCCACAGGGCCAGTGAGGAACAGATGTCCGGGTCCTGGTGCGAGGCGAAGATGCCGGCCAGCGCCGACGGATCGAACTCGGCCGACAACGCCGAAAAGACGGCCGGGAAGATTTCGGCGCCGCCCGGGTCGAGCAGCAGCCCCTTGCCACCGTGGGTCACCAGGTATTCGTTGGTATCGACCAGGTAATTGGGCTTGTCCGGATCGCGCACGATCGCCACCCACTTGTGGTTGCCCTGCTGGAAAATGGTCTTGGTTGTTTTCACGTATCCCCTCCCGGAATCTCAATGGCCAGTGAAAAAGGCCGAACGGCGCAAGGATTCGAGCGAGCCGCGAATCTCTTCAACAATGCCATCGAACTCGCCGGACACCTGCGACAGCGACGGGGCAAAACTCTGCCCGTAGGCCGCCTCGATCTTGGCCGACTTGGCCAAGACGCCGCCCAGTTCGACCATCTGGAAAGCATCTTCGAGCGCCCGCTTCAGTTGGCCGCGCAAGCGGGCCAGCTTTTGCCGATGCTCATCATTCTCATCCTCGCGCCGCTGCAGCACGGCAATTGCCGCCGACTTCGGCGCCAGTTCGGCCGCCTCGCGCAGCAAGCGGGTAAAGCGGATGTCCTGCAGCACGATGGAGACCTCGTTGACGCAGCCATGGATCAGGCCGGTCAGCGCCTCCATGCAGGTCCGCAGATCCTGCGAGAAAACGCGCAACTCGTTGGACAGCACGCCAAAGCCGCGGGCCGCCGTGCCGGCCCGCTTGGCCAGAAAAATGGCGTTGAGCGCCATGATGTTGATCTTGAAGGAGACCCCGACCACGCGCTTGATTTCTTCATTGATGCGCACGATACGCAACAGATCGTCACCAGCCGGCGGCTGCCGGGCTGGGCTCATCGTCAGGGCATTCATCATCATCCAGGCACCGTGGAACTTTCCAGTCAGCGGCTAATGTATCAATTCAAGCCGGGGCCGGATAGCCCGACGGTGCTTGGCGGCAGGCGGTGCGCTATTTTTCCAGGACGTAGGTGCCGGGCGCGTCGGCCAGCGCCGGGAACTTGCGATTGGCCGCCGGATAGGCTTCGACCAGATCGCCGGTCCGTTCGCCCAGCCAGTTCGTCCAGTCGTCCCACCAAGTGCCCGGCTTCTTCTCAGCGCGGTCCAGCCAATGCTCCCAGTGCTCGTTGCGTTCAGGCTCGGCGATCCAGTAGGCACGCTTCGGTGGATTGGCCGGCGGGTTGACGATACCGAGGATATGGCCCGAGGAGGACAGCACGAAACGCACGGAGGCCGCGACATTGACGTACTTGCGAATGCGGTAGCACTGCTTCCAGGGCGCGATGTGGTCATCCTCGGCCGTCACTGCATAGAGCGGCTGCGTGATGCGGTCGAGGTCAATCGACTCGCCGGCGATTTCCAGCTTGTCGCGCTTGATCAGGTTGTTGTGCAGGTACATTTCGCGCAGGTAATAGGAATGCATGGCCTGCGGCATGCGCGTCGTATCCATGTTCCAGAACAGCACGTCGAACGGCGGCAGACTTTCGCCGAGCAGGTAGCTGCTCACCCAGTAATGCCAGATCAGGCTGTTCGAACGCAGCAGGCGGAAGGAGGTGGCCATTTCACCGCCGTCGAGATAGCCCTTCTTGGCCATCGACTCTTCCAGCGCGCCGACACAGGCTTCGTCGATGAAGACATCGATGTCGCCCGGATGCGAAAAATCGGTCAGCGTCGTGAACAGCGTCCAGTGCGCCACCGGTACCTGGTCGGCGCCATAGCGCTTGTTGGCCCAGGCCATGTAGGTGCTGACCAGCGTACCGCCGATGCAGTAGCCGACCAGATGCACCTGCGGCACCTTGCAGAACTCGCAGGCGACGCGGACGACTTCATCGACCCCTTCGAGCAGGTAGTCGTCGAGGCGGATATTGGAGAGATCCTCGCCCGGGTTCTTCCAGCTGGTGATGAAAACCGAGAAGCCCTTGTCGGTCAGGTGCTTGACCATGCTCTTCTTGGCCGTCAGGTCGAGGATGTAGAACTTGTTGATCCACGGCGTCGTGATGACGATGGGCGTCGCTCGCACCTTGTCGGTGGTCGGCGCGTAGTGGATCAGTTCGACCAGGCGATTGCGGAAGACCACCTTGCCCGGCGTCGTCGCCAGATCCTTGCCGACGGTGAAGGCATCCGGCTCGACCATCAGGATGTTCTTGGCCTTGGCATCGCGTTGCAGGTTTTCCCAGCCCTGGCGCAGGCTTTCGCCGTTAGTCTCGACGAAGCGCCGCATGGCGACCGGGTTGAGCCAGAAGTAATTGGTCGGCGCCACCATGTTCAGCCATTCGCGCAGCCAGAAGGCGGCACGCCGGCGTTCCTTGTCGGACAGCCCAGGCGTTTCGAAATACATGTCCTGCAGGCGGTGGGTAAAGGCCAGGTACCATTCCTTGATGATGTCCCACGAGGCCGAGTCGGTCCACACCGGGGCGGCAAAACGGGAATCGTCGGCATTCGGCTTGATCACGTCGTCCGACGGAATGCCGATCGCCCGCCGCATGACATGCGACTGGAGCGCAAAAAGATCGCCCGACAGGGCGTTGAGCGCACGGGTCAGCTCCTGCGGATGCATCATCCAGGCCATGTGGGCGTTGAGCAGCGAGGTGGTGACCCCATACGGATCGAGGGCGTTGCTGATCGCCTTGCTGGTCGTTTCCAGCGGACTCAGGCTGCTGATATCGACGCCGCCGTGGCGGGCTGTTCCATTACCGGACATTTGAATTACCTCTTCCTGATTATTCCAAGATTACCAAGAGCATGTTACAGCGAGACCGACTCGCCGGGGAGCGGCAGATGCACCGCCGACCAGCCGAGTTCTTCCTCGATGGCGCGCTTGAAGGCGGCCGAGGCGCCCGCTTCGCCATGCACCACAAAAGTCTGCCCCGGCGCCTTGTGAAAACCGCGCAGCCAGGCGAGCAAGGCTGCCTGGTCGGCATGCGCCGACAAGCCGCCGACCGTATAGATGCGTGCCCGCACCGGCACCGCCTGGCCAAAGATATGAACCAGCCGCGCCCCATCGACCAGTCGCCGGCCGAGTGTGCCGGCCGCCTGGAAACCGGTGATCAGCACGCTGCATTCGCTGCGCGACAGGTTCTCGCGCAGGTGGTACTTGATGCGGCCAGCCTCGCACATGCCGCTCGCCGAAATGATCACCGCGCCGCTGCGCACTTCATTCAGCGCCTTCGAGGCCTCGACATCGGCGACGAATTCGATCTTCATCTGCGCCGGGTGGGCCTGTTGCCAGGCGATCAACTCGCGGGTTTCCGGATCGAGCAGTTCCTGATGGCCAAGCGTGATGCGCGTTGCGCTGTTGGCCATCGGCGAATCGACATAAACCTTGAGCGGCGACAGTCGCTTGCGGCGGACCAGATCGGCCAGCGTGTAGAGCATTTCCTGCGTCCGGCCGACGGCAAAGGCCGGAATGATCAGGTTGCCACCCGCAGCCCGGGTCCGTTCGATTGCGTCAATGATTTCCGCTTCGGTTTCCGGCAGGGAGCGGTGCAGGCGGTTGCCGTAGGTTGATTCGATCAACAGCACATCGGCCGTCGGCACGACCTTTTCCGGATCGCACAGCACCGGCCGGTCGGACATGCCGAGATCGCCGGAAAAGACCAAGCGGCGCGGCCGCCCCTCGCCGCTCACCGTCACTTCCAGCCAGGCCGAGCCAAGGATGTGGCCGGCATCGTGGAAACGCACGCGGACCGCTTCGGCCGGTTCCAGCTCGACACCGTAACGAACCGGCTGCAATTGGGACAAGGAAGCCAGGGCTTGCGCCACCGAGTAGAGCGGCGCCGGAATGCCGCGCTCATTCTTGCCGCGCCGGTGACGATGGCGCAACTGCCACTCGGCTTCCTTTTCCTGGATATGGGCGCTGTCCGGCAGCAGGACTTCAAGTAGCGCGATGCTGGCCGGCGTCGCATAGATCGGCCCTTTGTAGCCAAGCATGGCGAGGCGCGGCAGCAGGCCGGAATGGTCGATGTGGGCGTGGGTGAGCAGCACGAAATCGATCCGGCGGACATCGAAACCGAAATCAAGCGCCCGCTGGTTCTTCTGGCGCGCCTCCGGCCCGCCCTGGAACATCCCGCAATCGACCAGGAAGCGGGTATCGCCCGTCTCGACCAGGGTGCAGGAACCGGTCACTTCACCGGCGGCTCCGAGAAAAGTCAGTCGCATGTTTATATTCCTCCCGACTTGGCGTAGCATGAACCTCAAGAAGGCTGAATGCAACGCCAGCAGACTGTTTCAGGAGGTAGACCCAATCATGTTCAAGCACATTCTCGTACCGACCGATGGCTCCGAACTTTCGCGCGCCACTGCCAAACGGGCCGTTTCGTTTGCCAAGGAATGCGGCGCCCGGATCACGGTCTTTTTCGCCAAACCGGAATACCCGATCGCCTACTTCGGCGAAGGCGCCTTGATCGACCCGACCACGCCGGAGAAATTCGCCGAACTGGCCGACCAGCAAGCCAATGAATACCTCGGCGAAGTCCAGAAGGAGTGCGCCGAAGCCGGCGTCGAATGCTCGCTGACCTCAGCCACCAGCGACGTCCCCTACGAAGCCATTATCGAAGCCGCCGAAAAATCCGGCTGCGACCTGATTTTCATGGCTTCCCACGGTCGACGGGGCATTAGCGGCTTTTTACTGGGCAGTGAAACCAACAAGGTGCTGACCCATTCCAAGGTGCCGGTGCTGGTTTACCGCTAGGTTTCCACCCGCCCGTTCGGCACCTGCGGCCCGCGCACGGCCGATACTTAACACGCTGTTGAAAACCGCCCGCTCCGGCAACGGGACGTGGCGGTTTTTTGCTGTTGAACCAGAACCATCGCCTCATGGCTTCCCAATCCGCCAGCTTTCGTATCAAGCGCCAGATTCTGTATCCGGTCGCTATCGCCCTGTTGTCGCTGGTCGCCATATTTGCGCTGGTCTTCAACAATTATCAGGTCAAGCGCGAACGACAATTGAGCGAAGACAGCGGCCGGCAGGTGCTCGCCATCTGGAAAAAGCTGCAGGACGACAGCACGCGCCAACTGGCCTGGTTCGCCGCCGAGGCCAGCCGCAATCCGGCCCTGATCGTCGCGATGAGCCAGCAGGACGGCGATGCGCTGCTCGCCGAAACCCGCCACACCCTGGCCAGCCTGCGCCAGCAATTCGGCATCAGCCATTGGTATTTCATCCGGCCGGATGGCCGGACACTGCTCCGGGTGCATGAACCGGCAGTCAAGGACGACCGCATCGAACGGCGCAGCTTCCGTCAGGCGGCGGCCAGCGGCCAGCCGGCCAGCGGACTGGAGCTGGGGGCGACGGCGACCTACACCTTGCGTCATGTGCTGCCCTGGCGGGTCGATGGCCGGTTGCTCGGCTATATCGAGCTGGGCATGGAGGTCGAATGGTTTGCCGGCATGATCCAGAAATTCCTGCAACTGGAGACCTTCACCGCCGTCCATAAAGCCCGGACCAGCGCCCAGGCCTTCGCCACCGGCAAGCAGGCCCTCGGCTTCAGTGGCAACTGGGCGGACTACCCCAACTTCGCCCTACTCAATCAAAGCCTCGAGCAAATGCCGGCCGAGCTGGCCGACGCACTGGCCAGCCACGTCGCCGGCCAGGACCCGGGCATTGTCGAATTGCGCGACGGCCGACATACCTGGCTGGCCAGCATCGTCTCGCTGAAGGATGACAGCGATCAGGCCGTCGTTGCGCTGGCCATCCTGCGCGACGTCAGTGCGGTGCGGGTAACCAGCCGGCAGCACCTGCTGCTGGCCAGCCTGTGCGGGCTGGCCCTCGCCGTGCTGCTCTTTGTCGCCCTCTCCCGCCGCCTGCAGCGAATCGAAAGCGACCTGGGCGAAGCCAATCAGTCGCTGGCCGCCAATCAACAGCGCTTTCTCGACATTTTCTCGACCAGTTCCGACTGGTGGTTCTGGGAAATGGACAGCGCCCTGCGCTTCTCATTCTTTTCCGACAACGCCGGCGCCATGCTCGGCGTGGATACAAACAAAATCATCGGCAAAACCCGGCGCCAGATCCTGGCTGCGGTCGACCCGCGCGACATGGCGGAAATGAACGCCCATATCGCCGACCTGGAAGCACACCGCCCCTTCCATCGCTTCGAATACCGCCTGCTCAAGCCGGATGGCGGCTTTAGCTGGATCAGCCTGAGCGGCGTGCCGGTCTTCGACCAGGCCGGCCAATTTTGCGGCTATCGCGGGGCAGCCTCGGATGTCACGGCCCGGCGCCTGCATGAGGACGCCGAACATGAGGCCCGCGAAGGGGCCGAGGCCAAATTTGCCATCGCCCGCATTCTCCAGGAAGCCGGCCGCCCGCTGGCCGAGCGCTTCGACGCCGCACTGGCTGCCGTCTTCATGCTCCACGGCCTGAATATCGAGCAAAAAGGTGGCGTCTTCCTGCTTCAAGCCGGCAGCCGCCAGCTTGACCTGAACACCACCCGCGGCAATTTTTCGGCCCGTTTTCTCGCCGACGAAAAGCAGGTGCCGCTCGGCCGCTGCCTCTGTGGCCGGGCCGCCGAATCCGGCCAGGTCATCGTTTCCGACGGCTGTTTCGACGCCCCCCGGCACGAAAACCACTGGCCCGACATGCTCAATCACGGCCACTACATCGTGCCGCTGATGCTGGGCGGCGAATGCCTGGGCGTGCTCTTCCTCTACACCAACCCCAAGCCCTCGCAGTCGGCCACGCGCCTGGCGACGCTGGAAGAGATCGGCCAACTTTTCGCGCTGGCAGTCGCCAACGAGCGCGCCCTGCTCGCCCGGCAGGAGGCATCGGAACGGGCCGAAGCGGCCAGTCGCGCCAAGAGCGCCTTCCTCGCCAACATGAGCCACGAAATCCGGACGCCGATGAATGGCGTCATCGGCATGACCGATCTGCTGCTCGATACCGAACTCGACGACGAACAGCGCGAATTCACCGACATTCTGAAAAGCAGTTCAAATTCGCTGCTGGGCATCATCAACGACGTGCTGGACTTTTCCAAGATCGAAGCCGGCAAGCTGACTATCGAGCAGATCGATTTCAATCTCGGCGAACTGCTGGGCCAGACCTGCAGTCTGCTCAGCGTCCAGGCGCGCAAAAAGGCACTCAACTTCAGCCAGCACATTGCGCCGGAAGTCCCCGGCATGCTGCGCGGCGACCCCGGGCGGATTCGCCAGATACTGACCAACCTGATCGGCAATGCGATCAAATTCACCGCCGAAGGCGAGGTGCGGGTCGAGGTCAGGCGCGACGAAGGCGCCGGCGACGGGCTGATCTTTGCGGTGCACGACACCGGCATCGGCATTTCCGAACAGCAACTGGCCGGCCTGTTCATTCCCTTCGCTCAGGCCGACAGTTCGACAACCCGCCGCTTCGGCGGCACCGGCCTCGGTCTGTCGATTTCGAAGCGCCTGATCGAATTGATGCACGGCGAAATCGGCGTCCGCAGCACACCCGGCAACGGCTCCACCTTCTGGTTCCGCCTGCCGCTGTGCCGGGCCAGTTGCCACGCCGAGGCTTTGCCGACCACCGACCACCAACCCAGCCTGCGCATCCCGCTCGTCGACAATGATCCGGCCAGGCAGCGCCAGGCCGACGACACTCTCGCCCGCCTCGGCCATCTGGTCGAGATTGCCGGCTGCAGCCAGCATGCGCTCGATGCGCTGACCCACGGCAATTACGACCTGATGCTGCTGCGTTGTGAATTGGCCGAGCTGGATGGTTACCAACTCACCCGCCAGCTACGCGGCTCGGACAGTGTGCGCAACCCGGCCATGCCGGTCATCGCGATGCTGGCCAGCGTGCAGCCACAGGATCGCGAACGTTGCCGGGCAGCCGGCCTCAACGACTGCGTCGAGCAGCCATTCAGCGACACGGAAATCAGGCAGGCCCTGGCCAACACGCTGAGCGCCCTTGGCGCCAGCACCTGAGCCGCCGTTTGGCTCAGCGCTTCAGACAGTCGTTGCTGGCCGGGCGAATACGGCAGAGCACCTTGCCGCTGTCGGTATCGACGAAATCGATTTCGTCGAGCACGCTGACCAGATAGCGCTTCTTCAGCGTGAAATCGGTCGGCTTGCCGTAGGTGGCCTTCCAGAAAGTCGTGCTCTCGCTGATCAGCGGCTCGATCAGGTGAGCCCGGGCGCGCAGGCCGAGATGGCCGACCGCAGCGGCGGGCAGCTCGGCGACGAAGCCGGCGTCGTCATCGACGACACGCGGATAGAAATCGTAGAGGTTGTCGAAGGCCAGAAAATAGTCGTAACGCCAGCTGACTTTCATCTGCTGCGTGACGCCGATTTTGTCCTCGTGCGCGTATTCGCCGCGCTCGACGGCGACCGACTGCAGCGGCAGAAATTTGTAGCGGTAATAGTCGTCGACCGCAGGATCGGCCAGCGGGCGCCAGCTCCAGCCTTCGGCGATCTGGTTGAAGGCCATGCGGTAGCGGACCTGCGCCTTTTCCCCGGCGAGCTCGACGCTGAAGCCGGAACTGGCGGCCAGATCGATGTCGACTTCGACAGTTTCCCCCGGCGACGGCGGGTGACCGGCCTTGACCTGTGCAGCCAGACGCTCGAACTGCTGTTCGGCGCTGTCCAGCGCGCTGGCTGGCGTCAAAAAAGCGGCGGCCAAAGCCGCCGTCAAACAATGCCTGAGGAAAAACATATCACTCTCGCAACACCACCGGAAAGGCAGCGCACAGCTACCAGAATGCCGCCATCGAGGCGGCTTGCCCATGATGCACATCAACAAATCCTGATGCAGTCAGAGCGACGGCTGGGTCACCGCCAGGCACAAGCGGCTAACGGCTGCAAATTGGGGCGATCGCCGCCGGGCCGCGCAGATCGGGCCGCTGGTAGGTGGTCCGGACAATGCCCGAAGTCGCATCGAACAGCACGTCGAAGCGGGCCAGCTGATTCCAGTCGTCGCAGAACAGCCACTCCCAGACCAGTTCGTTGCGCGCTTTGAAAAATACGGTCCACGCCGGATTGGGCGGGCCGAGCAGGCGCAGGATGTCGTTCTGGTCGTGCTTGTCCGGCCGGATTTGCGCAAAGTGGCGGGTATCGAGGACATTCTCCAGCCGGAGCAAGCGCTGATCCGGCCCGAAAAAGGCCATGAAGGTATGGACGCCCTGCGGCCCGCGCGGGAAAGCCAGTTGCTGGCTGCCATCCGGGTCCTCCCAGCGCAGCGCCGGCGGCCCCATCCGGGCGACCACTTCGTCGATCTGCGCGATGCCGGGCTGCAAGCCGCGGCCATCGTTACCGGCGCAGGCGGACAACAGCAGCATGGCGCCAAGCAGGCAGATTTTCCGGATCATGATGCGCTCCTTGACACCTCAGGCAATGCCTGCGGTGGACGTGGCAAATTCGGCAAAAACCGGCGCCGCGGCCGGCCCTTCCAGGCCCGCCCAGAACTCCAGTTCCTGCCGCAAGCACAGCTTCTGCAGCAGTTCGAAGGCGGCGTCGACATGGCTTTCGGCCGCCACACTCAGGGCCGCCCCCAGCTCGAACTGCTCACCGCGCACGCAGAGCACGAAGGCCGGCGGCGCGTCACAGCCTTCGGTCTGCCGGTAAACCTGCAGCACCGACTCGGGCGGCAGCGCATGCGTGCTGTGCGCCAGGCCGGGTACGGCCGCGATGCGCCGGAAGGTGAATGGCGCAGGCGTCCGTTCGCCGGCATCGATGAACAGCGCGAGTTGCCGGCCCGGCAAGTCGAGGACGTGCTCGATGTTGAGCTGGAAGTCCTCGACCAGGTCGACCTGCCCGGCCAGCCCGGCATGGTCGAGCCAGTCGGCCAGTCGAGCGCAGAGCAGCGGGCCGATGGCGTCGTCGCCCCGGCTCGGATTGCCGACCACGTAGATGACCAGCGGCGCCGTCATGCCCGGCTCAACGCATGCACGACCTGCCCTTCGACATCGACCAGCTCGACGGCCAACGGCATCTTGCCCAGCGCGTGCGTCGCGCAGGACAGGCAGGGGTCGAAGGCGCGGATGGCGACTTCGATGTGGTTGAGCAGGCCTTCGGTGACTTCGCGGCCATTCAGGTAGCGCCGGGCGACGTGGCGGATCGCCTCGTTCATCGCCTGGTTGTTGTTGGTCGTCGACACGATCAGGTTGGCCATCGTCACCACGTCGTTCTCGTCCACCTGGTAATGGTGGAACAGCGTGCCGCGCGGTGCCTCGATGACGCCGACTCCTTCCATCTGCCGTTCGCCTTCGACCATCAGATCTTTCGACAGCAGGTCGTCGTCGTGCAGCAGTTCCTTGATCACCTCGGCGGCGTGCAGCATCTCGATCATCCGCGTCCAGTGGTAGGCGAGCGGCGCGTGCAGCGGCGAGCCGCCGGCGTAATCGACGAATTCCTTGCGCTCATGCTCGGCAAACGGCGTCGAGATCTGGTTGCAGTTCTGCACCCGGGCCAGCGGGCCGACCTTGTACCAGCCGTGCTCCTTGCCCAACGACTTGAAGAAGGGAAACTTCATGTAGCTCCACGGCCGCACTTCTTCCTCGATGTACTGGTGGTACTGCTGGTAATCGACATGGTCGAAGATCAGTTTGCCGTTGTCGTCGCGAGCGCGCAGCGTGCCGTCGTAGAAATCGAGGTCGCCATTGTGGCCGACCAGCGACATGAAATTGGAGCGGAAGATGCCGAAGCTGTTGTACAGCCCCGGGTCTTGCGTATGCACCTGCTGGATCAGGTGCACCGCGTCGCGCGACCACTGGACGATGTGATAGATGTCTTTGAGCAGCTCGTCGCGCTCGGCGGTAGTCAACGACTTGTTCATGCCGCCCGGCACCGCCCCCGTGCCATGTACCCGCTTGCCGGCCGTGACGCGGATCACCTCCTGACCGAAGCGGCGCAGCAGCACGCCGCGTTTGGCGGTTTCCGGGTGCGCCATGGCGACGCCGACGATGTTGCGCTTGGTCACCTCGCTGTCGAAACCGAACAGCAGGTCCGGCGAACAGAGATGGAAGAAATGCAGCGCGTGCGATTGCAGCATCTGCCCGTAGTGCATCAGCCGACGCAGCTTTTCGGCGGCCGGCGTCAGCTTCTTGGCGCCGACGATGACATCGAGCGCCTTCGACGCGGCGAGGTGGTGCGACACCGGGCAGATGCCGCACAGGCGCTGGACCATGACCGGCACCTCCCAATACGGCCGGCCCTGGATGAATTTCTCGAAGCCCCGGAATTCGACGATGTGCAGGCGCACCTGGTGCACCTTGTTCTGGTCGTCGAGCAGGATTGTCACCTTGCCATGCCCTTCGACGCGCGACACCGGATCGATGGCGACGCGGCGCAGGGTTTCGGGGTGCTGGGCAGTTTCAAGGTTGTAGCTCATTCAAATCTCCCAATCCGGGCGGCCATTCCATGACGCGGCCGAATTCAGTCGTAATGCATCAAACCGTGGCCCAGCGACGGCTCGCGGCCGGCCAGCAGGTCGGTCAGCACTTTCCAGATCGCGTCGGCCGATGGCGGGCAACCGGGGATGAAATAGTCGATCTTCACCACTTCATGGATCGGGTGCACCTTGTTCAGCGGCAGCGGCAGTTCCGGGTCGTTCGGGATCATGCCGTTGGCCAGGCCCGGGCTGGTGTGATAGACCTCTTCGAGGATAGTGGTCAGCGGCAGGTGGTTGCGCTGCGCCGGCAGGCCGCCATTGACCGCGCAGGCACCGAGCGCGATCAGGATCTTGCAGTTCTGGCGGAACTCGCGCAGGACATGCACGTTCTCGGCATTGCACAGGCCGCCCTCGATCAGGCCGATGTCGGTGCCCGGGCTGACCGTCTTGATATCGGTCAGCGGCGAGCGGTCGAACTCGATGTGTTCGAGCAGCGTGAACAAGCGCTCGTCGATATCGAGGAAGGACATGTGGCAACCGAAGCAGCCGGCCAGCGAGGTGGTCGCCACCCTCAATTTGCGGTTTTCGCTCATCTCAGCGTCCCTCCGTCGTTTCGGAAATCGGCGCCTTGTCGTACTTGCGCTCGCCGATCGGCACCGCGAAACCGAGCCGCTTGGGCAGGATGACACCGACCGGGCAGACCTGCGCCGCCTTGTCGGCCAGCGTGAAGTCGGTGTCGGCCAGGCGGCCGGATTTGGCATTGACGATCAGGTGCGTCTTGATGCCACGCCCAGACAGCGCAAAAACGTTCTTGCCATCGACGTCGCGGCTGGCCCGCACGCACAGCGAGCAAAGAATGCAGCGATTGAAGTCGAGCAAAACATCGGGATGCGAGGCGTCGACCGCCCGACTCGGGAAAAAATGGTCGAAATGCGGGCTCATCATGCCCAAGTGATAGGCCGTCGCCTGCAACTGGCAGTTGCCGCTCTTCTCGCAGGAGGGACAGAAATGGTTGCCCTCGACGAACAGCATCTGGGTCAGCGCCCGGCGCTCACCGTTGATTTCCTCGGTCTCGCTCTCGACCACCATGCCGGGCAAGGCGCGCATCGTGCAGGAGGCCGTCTGCCGGCCATTGACCTTGACCGTGCACAGCTTGCATGAGCCGTGCGGCTTGAAGTCCGGGTGGTAGCACAGGTGCGGAATGAAGACCCCGGCCGCGTCGGCGGCCTGCAGGATGGTCTGGCCCTCGGCGAAGGGAATGGTTTTGCCGTCGAGCGTGAAGGTATGGCTCATGCTGCACCTCCATGTGTGCTGGAGAGATGGGCGCCGGCATCGTCGCGCCCGGTCATCTGCCGCGCTTCGGCCAGCGCCCGGTCGAGGTCGAAGGCCGGCGTGAAGTCCTGCTGCGTCATCCGCTGCTCGTAGGCCGGCCGGAAGCGGGCAATGGTGTCGAGTACCGGATTGCAGGCGGTATGGCCGAGACCGCAATGGCTCATCGCCTGCAGCAACTGGTTCAGTTTCTCGATTTCGGCGAAGTCGTACGGTGAACCGACACCGTTGTGCAATTTATCCATCAGGTTCTTGAGCAGCGACGTGCCGACCCGGCACGGCGTGCAGAAGCCGCAGCTTTCATGCTGGAAGAAATGCACATAGTTGCGGGCCACCTCGAACATGTCGCGACTGTTGTCGAAAATGGTGAAGGCGCCGGCCGTCGGAATATCCTCGAAGCCGATGACGCGGTCGAATTCGGCCGGCGCGATGCAGACGCCGGACGGACCGCTGACCTGCACGGCCTGGGTATCCCTGGCACCACAGTCGTCCAGCACCTGGCGAATGCTGACGCCGAATGGGTACTCGTAGATGCCGGGCCGCTCGCAATCGCCGGACACTGAAAGCAGCTTGGTGCCGGCCGAATGTTTGGTGCCGATGCTGGCGTACCAGTCACCGCCATTGAGCGCGACGAGGGCGGCGGCGGCGAAGGTTTCAACGTTATTGACGATGGTCGGCTGGTCCAGGTAGCCGTTGGTCACCGGGAACGGCGGCCGGTTGCGCGGCGTGCCGCGCTTGCCTTCGAGCGACTCGATCAGCGCCGACTCTTCGCCGCAGACGTAGGCGCCGGCGCCAAGATGGATCTCGATATCGAAATCGGCCCCGGGCAAGCCGAGAATGTCGTTGCCCAGTACTTTTTCCCGCCGCCGGCGTTCGAGCACGGCAGTCAGCGGTTCGAGCAGGTAGCGGTATTCGCCGCGCAGGTAAAGGAAGCCACGGCGGGCGCCGATGGCGTAGGCCGCCGCCGTCATCCCTTCGAAGACCAGATCGGCATGCGAGGTCAGCAGCACGCGGTCCTTGAAGGTACCGGGCTCGCCTTCGTCGGCATTGCAGACGACGAAGCGCTCCTGGCCGGGCTTGAGCGGTGCGTTGCGACAAGCTTCCCACTTGATCCCGGTCATGAAGCCGGCGCCGCCGCGGCCGCGCAGGTTGGCCCGCTTCATGTCGTCGAGCATGGCGATCGGCCCACCCAGTCCGGACGGCAAACCTTCGCGCCAGGAGCGCATGTTGGAGGCCATCAGGCCATCGCTCGGCGCCCGCGCCCGCGCCGCCCGCAAGGCATCGCCCGGCGCCATCTGGGCGGCGAGCAGCACGTCGGCCCGCCGCACATTGTCGTCCACCCGGAAGTAGTCGGCCGGCCACTCGGCCAGCGGTACCTTGTTGCGGATCAGTTCGGCGATTTCATCGACCAGTCCTGCGGTCAACCGTGGAATGGCGTAATTATTGACCAGCAGGCCCGGCCCCTGATCGCACATGCCGGTACAGGAGGTGATATCGACGCTGAGCAGGCCGTCTTCCGAGACCTTGCCGGGTTCGATCCACAGGCTGCTGCACAGGCGCTCCATCAGTGCGACGCTGCCCTGCATGCGGTCGGTGACATTGTCGGAAAACAGGATGCGGTACTTGCCGCGCGGCTGGGTGTAGAGGAAGGCGTAGAAGCCGGCGACACCTTCGATCTTGGTTCTCGGCACGCCGAGTACCACTTGCAGGCGATCAATCGCTTCCGGCGGCAACCAGTCACAGGCCTCCTGGACTTCACGCAGTATCTGCAACATGCAGGTCGGATCTCGCCGATAACGGGTAGCCACACGATCGACAATCCCGGCTACCGCTTCGGCATGCATTTCGTTGAGTGCCACTTCAACCTCCCGAAAACTGCCCATGACAAGTCAAAGATTAGCACTATTTAATGCAGGGTTATTGCGGCAGATCAAACAGCGCCCCGGCCGTTGCTGATAACGATGCCAACACCCCGCCAAGTGGCGCCGACACGTGCTGCGGCAAGCAAAAGCACGCCATCGGAATGTCAACAAACCGCAACAGGAATGTGCAACAATAATGTTGCATCACAGCATGCATTAGTACCCATTAATGCATGTTCACCAGCCAATAATGGTGCACCGCATCAGTTTCTGGCCCCCCTTTACGGAAGGAAGAACAGCATGACCACAACAACCGAACAATCCCCCCTCGTGCACACCAATCAGGTCTTGCCGCTGGCCGGCAAGAAGGGTCTGGTCACCGGCGTTGCCAATGACAAGTCGATCGCCTTCGCCGTCGCCAAGGCGATCCGCGAACTGGGCGGCGAAATCGCGCTGACCTACCAGAATGACAAGACCGCCAAATACACCCAGCCGCTGGCCGAGGCACTGGGCGCCAAGCTCTTCCTGAAGCTCGATGTCACCGAAGAAGGCAGCCTGGAATCGGTCATTGAAAAATGCGGCGCCGAATTCGGCGAAATCGACTTCGCCATTCACTCGATGGCCTTCTGCAACGCCGACGACCTGCACGGCCGCGTCATCGATACCACCGAAGCCGGTTTCGACGCGGCGATGAACGTTTCCTGCCACAGCTTCCTGCGCATGGCCAAGGCGCTGGAGCCGCTGATGGCCCACGGTGGCTCGCTGATCACCATGTCCTACCTCGGTGCCGAGCGCGTCGTCCGCAACTATGGCGTGATGGGCATCATCAAGGCAGCGCTTGAATCGTCCGTCCGCTACATGGCCTACGACCTCGGCCCCAAGGGCATTCGCGTCTTCGCCGTGTCGCCCGGCCCGATCATGACCCGCGCCGCTTCCGGCATCGCCAACTTCAACACGCTGCTCGAGAACGATGCCGAGAAGGCCCCGCTCGGCCGCACCGTGACCATCGACGAAGTCGGCGCCCTGACCGCCTTCCTGTGCACCGCCGGCTCCTCCGGCATGACCGGGCAGACAATCTACGTTGACGCTGGCGCCCATATCGTCGCCTAAGCAGTCAGTTCAAGCAGCCGCGAGGCGCAGTCCGACTGCGTCTTTGCGGTATGCTTTGGTTTCAGATGTTCCCGTATGGTGCAGCCAATGGAAACCAATTGCGGCACGATCATCGCCGACCCGGTCCCGGATCACCCGCTGCTCAATGGCAGGCAGGAGATCGGCCGCGGCGAAAACACCATTGTCCTCGATGGCGATGTGGTGGATGGGCAGGAGAGAGTCTTCAAGGTCCTCTCCTCACCGACCGACTATGCCTATTACACGGCTCCCGACCGCCCGACCGGCCATCACTTCCCGGTTGTCTATGCCGACCACGGCACCGCCGGCCGTTCCAGTCGCGGCTTTCCCTTTCATATCGTCGAAGTGGAAAAGCTCTACCCCCTGCCCGGCGGCGGCGACGCGGCGGACGTCGCGACCAAGATTTCGACCTCCTACTTCGATGCCTGCCTGATGTGGCGCAACCTGGCCCAGGACATGGGACGCATCGCGCTGCACCACCTCGTCGTCACCCCGATGGGCTGGACCGATACGGTCAAGGACTCGCTGAAGGCGCTGGAAGACTTTTCCAGCGAATACGGCGCCCTGCCCGACCTGATCAAGGCCGACAACCTGATGATGCGCAAGGATGGAACCCTGGTCTTCTCTGACCCGGTTTTCATGGAATGAGCACCGTCCACCGCAGCCCTCGGATTTTTCTTGCCACATAACGCAATTTTCACCACTGGCCTCGCCGGATCATGACCATCAGCCAAATTCATTTCGCCTCGCGCGAACACGCCGAGTCACTCGCCGGCAATCCCTTGATGGCGGTGATTTCGATCACCGACCCGGGCACCCCGGAAGCCAAGCTCGATCCGATGTTCAACCACGTGCTGCGCCTGGCCTTTTACGATGCCGTGCCGGCCGACGAATATCTGCCAGCCCCCATGCCCGGCCTGTTCAATCACCTGATGGCGCGCCAGATCGGCGATTTCGTCAAGGAATTGCAGGCGGCGCCCTTCCCGATGTCGGTCATGGTGCATTGCGAATATGGTGTCAGCCGCTCGGCCGCCGTCGCCCTTTTCGTCGAGGCTTATTCCGGCGCCCCGCTGCATGCCCGGGAATTCACCTTCGAGGCCAACCAGTGGGTCATCGATCGGCTGTCGGCACTCCATCCCAAACTGCAGATCGACATACCGCCCCAAACCGCGGTACAGGAACGTCGCGTCGCCCAGCGCGACTGATTTGCACGGCCTCGGCGCATTGTTTGCTGCGCCGCAGCATAATATACTGGGGGCCAGTTTCCGGACCTCCTGGTCCATGTCTTTATTGGGGAGCCAGACCATGCATGAGAGTAACGAGCAACGTTTACTCGTCAACCGCACCTACGACGAAATCCGGATCGGCGACGCCTCGAATCTGACGCGCACCCTGATGCCGGAAGACGTCAAACTGTTTGCGATCCTGACCGGCGACGTCAACCCGGCCGTCGTTGACCCGCAATACGCCGAAAGCGGCATGTTCCGCGAAGTCATGGCGCACGGCATGTGGAGCGGCTCGCTGATTTCGACGGTGCTGGGTACACAGTTTCCCGGCCCCGGCACCATCCTGGTCGACCAGACGCTGCATTTCGCCCGCCCGGTGACCATCGGCGACACCATCACCATCACGGTGACCGCCAAGCAGAAATTCGATCACAACAAACACGTCATTTTCGATTGCGTCTGCACCAACCAGGAAGGCCTGCAGGTCGTGCGCGGCACGGCCGAGGTCCTGGCGCCGACGGAAAAAATTTCGCACATGCAGGCGGTGCACTTTCCGGCCATCCGCATCGACGACAAGCACGAGCGTTACAAACACCTGCTGTCGCGCGTCAAGGGTCTGGAACCGATCCCGACCGCCGTTGCCCATCCCTGCGACTGCGAATCCCTGCGCGGGCCGGTCATCGCCTTCCAGGAAGGCATCATCGAGCCGATCCTGGTCGGTCCCGAGTCGAAAATCCGCTCGGTGGCCGAAGAGTTCGGCATCGACCTGCACGGTATCCGCATCGTCAATGCCGCGCACAGCCACGACTCGGCGGCGATCGCCGTTTCGCTGGTGCGCACCGGCGATGCCGAAGCCCTGATGAAGGGCAGTCTGCACACCGACGAGCTGATGGGCGAAGTCGTCTCGCGCGCCAACGGCCTGCGCACCTCGCGCCGGATCAGCCACGTCTTCCTGATGGATGTGCCGACCTATCACCGGCCGCTGCTGATCACCGACGCGGCGATCAATATCGCACCGACCCTGGAAGAAAAAGTCGACATCATCCAGAACGCCATCGAACTGGCCCACATCATCGGCATTCCCGAACCCAAGGTCGCGATCCTGTCGGCGGTCGAAACGGTGAACCCGAAAATCCAGTCCACATTGGATGCGGCTGCCCTGTGCAAGATGGCAGACCGCGGCCAGATCCGGGGCGGCATCCTCGATGGCCCGCTGGCCTTCGACAATGCCGTGTCCATCGTTGCCGCCAAAACCAAGGGCATCAAGTCGGCCGTCGCCGGCCACGCCGAAATTCTCGTCGTGCCCGACCTCGAATCCGGCAACATGGTCGCCAAGCAGCTCGAATACCTCGCCAACGCCCTGACTGCCGGCATCGTGCTCGGCACCCGGGTGCCCATCGTCCTGACCAGCCGTGCCGACTCGGCGGAAACGCGTACCGCCTCCTGCGTCATCGCCGCCCTGATCGCCCATAACAACCGTAAAAAAGGAGCTGTCTGATATGCAGCAAGGCATTCTCACCATTAACGCCGGCTCGTCGTCGATCAAGTTCGCGCTCTTCCCGCTGACTCGCCCGATTTCGCCAGAAGCCGAAGTTTCCGGCCAGATCGACGGCATCGGCGCCGAAGTCACCAAATTGGTTGCCAAAAACCGGGCCGGCGAACGGATCGCCGATCAAACCCTGAGTGGCGAGCGGGTCAATCACGACCAATCGTTTGACGCCATGCTCAAATGGTTCACCGCCAGCCATGCCGACTGGGAAATCGTTGCCGTTGGCCACCGTGTCGTGCATGGCGGCGATCTCTACTCGCAACCGACCATCATCGACAGCCAGGTGCTCGATCACCTGACCAGCTTTACGCCGCTCGCCCCGCTGCATCAGCCGCACAACGTCGCCGGCATTCGCGCCTTGCAGGCCCTGCTGCCCAAAGTGGCACAGGTTGCCTGCTTCGATACCGCCTTCCACCGCAGCCAGTCCGGCGTCGCCCAGATGTTTGGCCTGCCGCGCTGGGTCACGGCGGAAGGGGTCAAGCGCTACGGGTTTCACGGCTTGTCCTACGAATTCATCGCCCGCGCCCTGCCCCAGCATTCCCGGCGCGCCGAAGGCCGTGTCGTCGTTGCCCACCTCGGCAACGGTGCCAGCATGGCGGCCATGGTTGGCCGCAAATGCGTCGCCACGACACTTGGCTTCTCGACTATCGACGGCTTGGTCATGGGCACCCGCTGCGGCGCCCTCGACCCCGGCGTTGTCCTGCACCTGATGGAAACGAAAGGCCTGAGCGTCAAGGACATGACCAAAATGCTCTACAAGGAATCCGGCCTGCTCGGGGTTTCCGGCATCTCCCAGGACATGCGCACCCTGCTCTCCAGCGACAAGCCGGAAGCGCAGGAGGCCGTCGAGCTGTTCTGCTATCGCATCGCCCGCGAACTGGGCTCGCTGGCCGCCGCAGCAGGCGGCCTCGATGCCCTGGTCTTTACCGGTGGCATCGGCGAGCATGCCGCGGAGGTGCGGCGCCGGGTCTGCCTACAGTCCGACTGGCTCGGCATCCGCCTCAATCCGGAAGCGAATGCCCGCCATGACCTGCATATTGGTGCCGGCAACAGCAGCGTCGATGTGCTGGTCATTCCGACCAACGAGGAGTGGATGATGGCTCATCACGCACAAACGCTACTCGCCCTTTAAGCAAAAAATTTTCAGCCGCAGGCCCCGGCCCCGAGAGGTGCCGGGGCCTTGTTTTTTCGGGGTTTTCAGCAGTATGACAAAACGCTTCCCCGATTGGCACACAACCCCGTATCTAGTCAACGGATTGAATTGACCTACTAGATATAGTAGATTCGGATCCATTCGAAAACTAACAAGCCCGATTAATCAAGCCATGCTGAGGAGCAAAAAGTGAGCCCAGTTGCCGAACAATTGTCCCTGACCGACATCCCCGCCCCGCCCGAATTCGCCCCGCTCCAGGAGCAGGAAATCTCCGGCGAAGTGCTGATCGAAAAGTACGCCAAGGGCAAGGAAGCCAACGTCCATGACGTGCGTCGCCGCGTCGCCTACGCACTGGCTCAGGTCGAGCAGGAAAAGGATCGGGCGCACTGGGAATCGAAGTTCCTGTGGGCCCAGGAAAACGGCTTCATTCCGGCCGGCCGCATCAATTCGGCCGCCGGCACCGACTTGCAAGCCACGCTGATCAACTGCTTCGTGCAACCGGTGGGCGACTCCATTGTCGAAACGACCGACGGCAAGCCCGGCATCTACACCGCTCTGGCCCAGGCGGCCGAAACCATGCGCCGCGGCGGCGGGGTCGGTTACGACTTTTCCAGCATCCGGCCGCAAGGCGCCCACGTCAAGGGCACGCAATCGCGTGCCTCCGGCCCGGTATCCTACATGCGCGTCTTCGACCGCTCCTGCGAGACCGTCGAATCGGCCGGTGCCCGGCGCGGGGCGCAAATGGGTGTCCTGCGCTGCGATCATCCGGATATCGAGGAATTCATCCACGCCAAGGACCACGGTGACCTGACCAACTTCAACATCTCGATCGGGGTGACCGACACCTTCATGGAAGCGGTCGATGCCGATACCGATGTCGAACTGCTGCATCGGGCCGAACCGAATGCCGACATGCTGTCAGCCGGCGCCTACCAGCGCGAAGATGGCATGTGGGTCTACCGCAAGGTGCGCGCCCGTGAGCTGTGGGATCAGGTGATGAAATCCACCTACGACCATGCCGAGCCGGGCATCCTGTTCCTAGACCGGATGAACAAGGACAACAACCTCAATTACTGCGAAGTGATCGAGGCGACCAACCCCTGCGCCGAACAGCCCTTGCCGCCCTATGGCTGCTGCTGCCTGGGTTCAATCAACCTGACGCTGTACGTTCACCACGCCTTCTCCGACAAGGCCGAGTTCGATTTCGCCGCCTTCGAGGAAGTCGTCCGCGTCTCGACCCGCATGCTCGACAACGTACTCGACGCCACCCACTGGCCGCTCGAACGCCAGCAGCAGGAAGCCGCCAACAAGCGCCGTGTCGGCCTCGGCTTCACCGGCCTCGGCGATGCGCTGGCCATGCTCCGCCTGCGTTACGACCGAGTCGAAGCCCGCGCCATGGCGACCCGCATTACCGAAAGCATGCGTGATGCCGCCTATCTGTATTCGGTCGAACTGGCCAAGGAACGCGGCGCCTTCCCGCTGTTCAATGCCGAGCTCTACCTGTCCGGTGGCAACTTCGCTTCCCGTCTGCCGAACGAGGTCAAGGCCGAGATTCGGAAGCATGGCCTGCGCAACTCGCACCTGCTGTCGATCGCGCCGACCGGCACCATCTCGCTGGCCTTCGCCGACAATGCCTCGAACGGTATCGAACCACCGTTTTCTTGGACCTACAACCGCAAGAAGCGCATGCCGGATGGCACGCTGAAAGAATACGCGGTCGAGGACTACGCCTGGCGCCTCTACAAGCACCAAGGCGGCGATGTCAGCAAGCTGCCCGACTACTTCGTCACGGCGCTCGAAATCTCCGCCCAGGCGCATGCCGACATGGTCGCTGCAGTAGCACCGCATATCGACACCTCGATCTCGAAGACGGTTAACGTCCCGGCCGACTATCCCTACGAAGACTTCCAGGATCTCTACATGAGCGCCTGGAAATCAGGTCTCAAGGGTCTCGCCACCTATCGCCCGAACAGCGTCCTCGGCTCCGTTCTTTCCGTCTCCACCGAGCCGGCCAAGACCGACTCCACGGCAGCCGACGCCAAGTCGCCGCAGGACTTCGTCTCCGACGCCAATCGTCGCCTGTCGATCAAGAACCTGCCGGCCCCGGTTCTCTCCAGCCTGCGCTGGCCGGGTCGTCCGAACCTGCCGGAAGGCAATCTGTGCTGGACCTACATGATCGACTCGCCGATCGGCAAGTTTGCGCTGTTCGTCGGCCACGTCGAACCGGAAGGCCGCGCCTGGCCGTTTGAAGTCTGGGCCAACGGTCCGGCCGAACCACGCGGTCTGGGTGCCGTCGCCAAGACCTTGTCGATGGACATGCGCGCCAACGACCACGGCTGGCTGGAAATGAAGCTCGATGCGCTGGCCAAGACGCCGGGCGACTCCTTCGAAATGCCGATGCCGCCGCATGGCGAGCGCAAGCGGGTGCCTTCCGTGGTTTCTGCCATGGCCCAGGTCATCGCCTGGCGTTGCGAACAACTCGGCGCCTTCAAGCACGAAGGTCCGACGCCGGTGAAGGATGCCCTGTTCAGCGCCAAGGAGCCGAAGACCGGTACCGACGGCACGCTGTCTTGGACGGTCGACATCAACAACCCGTCGACCGGCGAAGACTTCGTCCTCGGCCTCAAGGAAATCACGCTGCCAGACGGTGTCACCCGCCCCTACTCGATGTGGCTATCGGGCAACTACCCGCGTGCCCTCGACGGCCTTTCCAAGCTGCTCTCGCTCGACATGCGCGTCCTCGATCCGGCCTGGATCGGCATGAAGCTGCGCAAGCTGATCGATTACTCCGAGCCGCTCGGCGATTTCATGGCCTTCGTCCCGGGCTCCCGCAAGCAGCAGACCTATCCGTCAACGGTAGCCTACATCGCTCACCTGATCATCCACCGCTACTGCATGCTCGGCATCCTCGACGACAAGGGCTTCCCGCTGCAGCAGATGGGCATCCTGGAAGCGCCGGAAGACACTTCCAGCAACAAGGTGCTACCGACCCAGGGCAAGCTCTGCCCGGAATGCGGCAACCACACGATGATCCGCAAGGATGGCTGTGACTTCTGCACCGCCTGCGGCGCGGTTGGAACCTGCGGCTGATCAGCGCACGACACACCAGCAAAAAGCCTGTGGGAACCCCCAATGTTTGCAATTGGGACCCCATAGTCTGCAATTTTGGACCCCATAATTTGCAATTCGAACCCCCCAAAGTCTGCAACTAGGGGGTTAATGAAAGCTCCGAAAACTGAGCAATTTCACTAAAGCGTGTGTCGAGCAATCGACACACGCTTTTTTCATTTCAAACCCACTTGGGAATATCACTTCCCAAAAGGGTGTGGTGTTCCCATTAAATTGGAGAAACACCATGAATGCAGAACAACTTCTTCCTCTTGTTCACAAGGCACATGCCGAAGGAAGGAAATACCTTCCTCCACCAAATCACTTCATCAACGTTGATGAAGTGCTCAAATGGAAGGCTTCATATGAGAAAAAACTACAAGAGGCCAGTAGAAGGCTTGAGCAGTACCGTACCAACCCACATTTTTATGGGGAGGCATCGGGGCTGATTTTGATACGTTCTATCGTCAGATCAGCAGCTCACGACTTCTGTATCTGTGTATGCCGGTGAATTTGAGCAGTTCCCCCGGCGTCATGAGCACGTATTCCACTGCTCGCGAGCATTGCTGAAACACTGAGCAAGGTCGATTTGTTTCAGAGTTTTCGAGTATTTGGATTTATTTATCAAACCCGAAGAATGAACTCCCCGTGGTCTCGGATTGGCGAAGCCAAACGAGCCAGGCGGCAAGCGAAGCGCGGCAGGTAGTGCGCTTACCGTTCTCTGGCCGCTTCGTGCCAGGCCTTCCTGACCGGTGACAGCAGGTACTCCATCACCGTCCTGTCACCCAACCAGATTTCCGCATTCGTCTGCATGCCGGCCGATAGCGTAAAACGTTGTCCATCCATGACCAGCGCCATGTCTTTGAGGCGTACGAGCGCCTTGTAGAGCAAGGGCTGGGTTTTCTTGTTCGGTTCGTTCTGTCCAGCGGCATTGCCATCCGCCGCATCGGCGCTGACATGCTCGACCGTGCCTTCGATCATGCCGTACTTCTGGAAGGGGAAAGCGGCAAACTTGAGTTTTACCGGTTGGTCTTGGCGGACGAAACCGATGTCTTCATTGGACACCCATACCTCGGCCCGTAGGATTTCGTCCTTGGGTACCAAGGTCAGCAGGATGGTACCGGGCTGGACGACGGTACCGCCAGTGTGCGTGGCCAAATCCTTGACCACCCCGGCTTGCGGTGCCCTGAGTTCGAGCAGGCTCTGTTTATGGCTTTGCTTGGCCACTTCCTGGGCCAGTTTGTCGAATTGCCCCTGAATGTCGTTGCGTTCGGCGTGTAGTTGCCGCCGGTAGTCGGAGTCGATTTGGGCGAGTTTCTTTTCCGACTGAAGGATGCTGGCCTTGGCCGATTCGATCAGGAAGCCTTGGGTTTGTAGCTCCTGCTCTTTCTCCAGGCGTTCGCGCTTCTTGTCGCTGCCCATTAGCGAGCCGGCAAAACCGTCCTTGACTAGCTTTTCATAGGCTTGGTCCTGATTACGGTAGTGTGGCAGAACCTCTTCGAGCTTCCGCTTGACCTGTTCGGCGGCCGCCATGTCCTGCTTGGCCTTGATCAGCCGCGAGCGCTCTTCGGCCAGGGCGGCCTCGAGCGCATTGCGGTTGGCTCGATACTGGGCAGCAATTTCCTGGGCGAGTTGCGGCTGGTCGTCAGCGTGTGTCTTGAACGGCTGGCCGGCCAATTCGGCTTCAATACGGCGCAAGGCGAGTCGCTTGCGCTGGTAATCGCCATCGAGGGATTTACTCTCAGCTTCGCTGATCAAGGTATCCATGCGCATCAGTACCTGACCGGCTTGGACGCTCTGCCCTTCCTTGACCAAGATGTCCTTAACGATGCCCGACTCGGCGGGCTGGACGATCTTGACGTAGCTTTCGGGGATCAACTTGCCTTCGGCCACGGCAACGATATCGAGTTTGCCGATCAACGCCCAGAGGACGAGTGTCAGCAGTAGTGCGAGCAGGCTCCATAGCACTTTGCGCCCCAGCGGATTGGGTGGCATATCTTGTAAATTGCAAACTTTGGGGGTTAAGAGTTGCAGAACTAGTGTACCCGGCTCAAGACAAGCGGTTGTTTTGTAGAGAATTGCAATTGCAGCCTATGGCGATGCCCACAAAGCCCCGGAGATTAATTTCTCCGGGGCTTTTTTTCGACTGCTGCGGTCGACGTCCGCAAACGGCAATAATTCAAACCTGGCCTACAAGCGATCCAGCCAGTAAAGTGCGGTAATCGTTTTGGCATCGGTAATGCCGCCGTCCAAAACCGCAGCGCGAGCCGCGCCCGGGGACAGTTCGATGACATCGAGAAACTCGTTGTGATCCAGCTGTTTCTCACCGCTCAGATGCAAGCCACGCGCGACAAAAATCTCGATCCGTTCGTCGGAGTAACCGATGCAGGGATGCATCACCCCCAGATGCCGCCACTCCCTGGCCACGTAGCCGGTTTCTTCCAGCAACTCACGTTGCGCGGTCAGCAAAATATCCTCGCCGGCATCAATCTTGCCGGCGGGAAGTTCCAGAAAGACCCGCCGTAAGGGATAGCGAAACTGCCTTTCGAATAGCAGGTTACCGTTATCGAGCAGCGCCAGCACGACGACTGCGCCCGGATGCCGAATGTACTCACGGATCGACTGCTTGCCGTTCGGCAAACGGACGACATCTTTCCGCACATGCAACAGGGCGCCTTCGAAGACCATCTCCGAACTGACTTCCGACTCGATCAAATGACTGTCATCAAGCATCTTCAACTCCAAAAAAAACGCCCCGTTCGGGGCGTTTTAATAAAACTATCTTCGTCGTATCAGAGCGATCGCAACAGGGCGTAAGCACAGAGCGACATGATCACCTGCGGGAAGACCCCGAGCAGACCAATCGCCAGACCATTTGCAGAAATCAGGATCCGCATGTCCATGCCTGCCTGGATCGGCGTCTCATCAAGCGGTGCATCGAAGTACATCAGCTTGACGACGCGTAGGTAATAGAAGGCACCGATCAGCGAGAAGAGCACAGCGACGATGGCCAACCACATATAACCTGCCGCGACGACCGCCTGCAACACGGAGAACTTGGCAAAAAAGCCGATAAAGAACGGCACACCGGCCATCGAGAACATGATCATCAACATCACGCCGGCAAACCACGGGCTACGCTTGTTCAGTCCCTTGAAGTCATCCAGATTGTCAGCCTCGAAACCGGCCCGCGACATCAGCAGAATCATGCCGAAGGAAGCGGTGGACGTCAGCACATAGGCAATCACATAGAACATTGCCGAGCTGTATGCGTTCAGTGCGTAACGTGCGTCGCCGCTGACCACGCCGGTGGTGATCCCGAGCAGCATGAAACCCATGTGGGAAATTGCCGAGTAGGCCAGCATGCGCTTGAGATTGGTCTGGGCAATTGCCGCCAGGTTACCGATCGCCATCGACAGAACGGCCAGGATGATCAACATCGTCTGCCAGTCCTGGGCCATGGTAATCAGGCCATTCACCAGCAGACGCATGACGATCGCAAAAGCCGCCAGCTTCGGGGCCGAGCCGATGAACAAGGTCACCGAAGTCGGAGCGCCGTGATAGACGTCGGGAATCCACATGTGGAAAGGAACGACACCAAGCTTGAAGGCGAGTCCGGAAACAAGGAAAACCAGGCCGAAGACCAGTACCGATTTGTTAACGCCACCACTGTAGAGACGCTCAGCAACACCGGTAATTTCCAGGGTTCCCGTCGCACCGTAGATCATCGACATCCCGTAGAGCAGCAAGCCGGAAGCCAGGGCCCCCAGCACGAAGTACTTCATTGCGGCTTCGGTGGAGACAACCGATTCGCGATTCATCGCAACCATGGCGTAAAGCGACAGCGAAAGCAATTCCAGACCCATATAAACGGTCAGGAAGTGATTGGCCGAGATCATGACCATCATGCCCAGCGTCGCGAACAGCGCCAAGACGTAATACTCACCCTTGTTCATCGCTTCCCGCTCGATGATGTAGCCACGGGAATAGAACAGAACGATGACCACCGTCATGTACAGGAAGAGCTTCAGCAAGTCAGACATCAAGTCGTCGACGAACATGTTGCTGAAGGTATAGGTAATTTCACCCGTACTGGTCGAGAACTGGATCAAGGCACAACCGATCAACGTCAGTTGGGCCAAGACAAACGTCACGGTGCGCCGGCTATCCTTGACGAGAAGATCTACCATCAGGATGACCAGAGCCATCGCTGCCAGGAATAGCTCCGGCGCGGCGGGCAGGAGGTCGGGAACAACGAAATTGTCGAACATGTCGGCTACCGTTTATTGAATCTTGCTGATGGCGACGTGACGCAGCAGGTCGGTGACCGAAGCGTGCATGACTTCCGTGAAAGGCTGCGGGTAGAGACCCATCCACAGGGTGGCGATGGCCAGCACGCCAAGAATGGCGAACTCGCGCTTGTTGATGTCAGACAGTTCTTCGACGTGGTGATTGCCTACGTCGCCGAAGACTACCCGCTTGTACATCCACAGCGAGTAGGCAGCACCGATGATCATCGCGCTGGCGGCGGCAAAGGCGACCCAGAAGTTGAACTTGACGGCGCCGAGGATGACCATGAACTCGCCGACGAAGCCGGAGGTGGCCGGCAAACCGGAATTGGCCATGGTAAACAGCATGAACAGGGCGGCAAACTTCGGCATCTTGTTGACCACACCACCGTAATCGGCAATCTGGCGGCTATGCACCCGGTCGTACATGACGCCGATACAGAAGAACATGGCGCCGGAGACGAAACCGTGCGAAACCATCTGGACCAGCGCGCCTTCGATGCCCATCGGGCTGAACATGAAGAAACCGAGCGTCACGAAACCCATGTGGGCGATCGATGAGTAGGCCACCAGTTTCTTCATGTCCTCCTGAACCAGGGCGACAAAACCGATATAGACCACTGCAATCAGCGACAGGGCAAGCACCAGGCTGGACAACTCATGCGAAGCATCCGGCAGGATCGGCAGCGAAAACCGCAGGAAACCGTAGGCACCCAGCTTCAGGGCAATGGCAGCCAGCACGATCGAACCGCCGGTCGGTGCTTCGACGTGAGCATCCGGCAACCAGGTATGCACCGGCCACATCGGCACCTTGACGGCGAAGGCGATCAGGAACGCCAGGAACAGCCAGATCTGGGCACCGAGCGCGATCGGCAGTTTGTGCCATTCGAGAATGGAGAAGCTGCCACCGGACTGGATGAACAGATACATCAGGGCCAGCAGGAAGAGCAGCGAGCCGAACAACGTGTAAAGGAAGAACTTGAAGGCCGCGTAAACCCGGCTCGGGCCGCCCCAGACACCGATGATCAAGTACAGCGGGATCAGCGAAGCCTCGAAGAAAACGTAGAACAGAACGCCGTCGAGCGAGGTGAAAATGCCATTCATCAGGCCGGACATGATCAGGAAGGCTGCGTTGTACTGGGCAACCTTATTCTGGATCACTTCCCAGCCAGCCGCCACCACGATAATGGTGATGAAGGCGTTGAGCACGACGAAGAGCATGGAGATGCCATCGACGCCCAGGTGATAGTTGATGTTGAAACGGGGAATCCAGGTCTTCAGTTCGACGAACTGCATGCCGCCATTGGCGATATCAAAACCAGTCCACAACGGAATCGTCACCAGAAAGGCGGCGATGGCACCAAACAGGGCAAGCATCCGGGCCAGCGGGGCATTCCGGTCGGAACCGGTCGCCAGCACGAAAAAGCCGGCGACGATCGGAATCCAGATGGCGAAAGATAGCAGCGGGTAAGTCGACATGTTATTCCTTGCTTTTCTGCGAACTATTCACGGCTAGGCGCGGTTGATCCACAGGGTCATCAGCACAAAGACGCCGATGATCATGGTGAAAGCGTAGTGATAGACGTAACCTGTCTGGAACAGACGGGTTATTGAAGAGATCCAGCCCACAAGCTTGGCCGAGCCATTGACGATGAAGCCGTCGATGACCGCGACGTCGCCGCCGCGCCACAGGGCTTTACCTAAAAGACGGGCGCCGCCGGCGAAGACCACATCGTTGAACTTGTCGAAGTAGTACTTGTTCTCCAGCAAGGTGTGGATGGCCGAGAAACGACGCTGGATGGCTGCCGGAATGTCCGGACGCTTCATGTAGAAGAACCAGGACAGCACCACACCGGACAGCGCCAGGATGAACGGCAGCGAGGTCAGGGAGTGGACCCCCATGGCCGCCGCGCTGTGGAACTCTTCCTTGAGATGTTCCATGGCCGGATGGGCGTGATGATCGATATGGATGACGCCATCGAAATAATTGCCGTACAGCATCGGTTCGATCGCGATGTAACCGATCAGCAGCGACGGAATGGCCAGCAGAACCAGCGGCAACCAGACGACCCACGGGGTTTCGTGGGGCTTCTGGCCGGGAGCCAGGCCATGATGGTGGTCGTGCGAGGTCTCTTCGTCGTCGTGATCGCCTTCGTGCTCGTGGTGGTGCGCATCGTCAGCCTTGCCGAAACGCTCTTCGCCGTGGAAAACGAGGAAGTACATGCGGAAGGAGTAGAAGGCAGTGACGAAAACACCGGCGAGTACCGAGAAGTAGGCAAAACCGGAACCCGGAATATGGGACAGGCCGACCGCCTCGATGATCGAGTCCTTGGAATAGAAACCGGACAGGAACGGGGTACCGATCAGGGCCAGCGAACCGACCAGCGAGGTGATCCAGGTGATCGGCATGTATTTACGCAGTCCGCCCATATTACGGATGTCCTGATCGTGGTGCATGCCAATGATTACCGAGCCAGCAGCAAGGAATAGCAAAGCCTTAAAGAAGGCATGCGTCATCAGGTGGAAGATGGCGACCGAATACGCCGAGGCACCAAGAGCAACCGTCATGTAACCAAGCTGGGACAGCGTCGAATAGGCGACAACGCGTTTGATGTCGTTCTGAATGATGCCAAGGAAGCCCATGAACAGTGCAGTGATAGCACCGATAACTAGCACGAAGGACAGTGCAGTGGTGGACAGTTCGAACAGCGGCGACATGCGCGACACCATGAAGATACCTGCGGTCACCATGGTCGCCGCGTGAATCAGTGCGGAAATCGGGGTCGGGCCTTCCATCGAATCCGGCAGCCAGACATGCAACGGCACCTGGGCCGATTTACCCATCGCACCGATGAACAGGCAGATACAGGTGACCGTCATCAGCGACCAGTCAGCAGCACCCCAGATATTGATCGTGGTGGCGGCCAGTTCCGGTGCCTTCTCAAAGACGGTTTTGTAATCCAGCGAACCGAAGTGGGCCAGGACCAGACCGATACCCAGAATGAAACCGAAGTCGCCAACGCGATTGACCAGGAAGGCCTTCATGTTGGCAAAGATGGCGGTCGGACGGGTATACCAGAAGCCGATCAGCAGGTAGGAAACCAGACCGACAGCCTCCCAGCCGAAGAATAGCTGCATGAAGTTGTTGCTCATCACCAGCATCAGCATGGAGAAGGTAAACAACGAGATGTAGCTGAAGAAGCGGTTGTAGCCCGGGTCTTCCTGCATGTAGCCGATCGTGTAGATATGTACCATCAGCGACACGAAGGTGACGACCAGCATCATCGTGGTAGTCAGCGTGTCGATCAGGAAACCGACTTCGAAGCGATAGTCACCGCTGGTCAGCCAGGTGTACACCGTGCCGTTGTAGACATGACCGGCCTGCACATCCTTGAAGATGATCACGGAGGCGATAAAGGCGGTAGCGACCCCGGCGATGGTCACGGTATGGGCCAGCCAGCGCGGAATGACCCGGCAGAACAGGCCGGCGACCATTGCCCCAAATAATGGTGCAAGGGGAACGAGAAGGTAAAGTTTCTGCATTTCCATGGTTAACCCTTCAGGCTGTCCAGGTCATCCACATGGATGCTCTTGAGATTGCGGAACAGCACGATCAGTATGGCAAGGCCAATGGCCGATTCGGCAGCGGCGACGGTCAGAATGAAAAAGACGAAGATCTGACCGGACAAGTCCTGCAAGTAGTGCGAAAAGGCCACGAAATTCATGTTGACCGCAAGCAGCATCAACTCGATGGCCATCAGCAGCACCAGCAGGTTCTTCCGGTTAAGGAAGATGCCGACGATACTGATCGCAAACAGAATGGCGCCCAGAATCAGGAAATGCGAAAGTGACAGAGTTAGCATAGTCTTCCCGGGGTTCAGTCTTTTTCAACCGGCATCTGCAGAACGCGGACGCGATCCTTCGCCTTGACGAAGACCTGCTGATTCGGGTTGGTGTACTTGGTCTTCTTGGGACCACGGTAAGTAAGAACAATCGCCGCAATCATGCCGACCAGCAACACGATGGATGCGAGTTCAAACGGATAGACGTAATCGCTGAACATCAGCGCACCAATACTCTTGGTATTGGAAATACCAGCCGGCACGAGGGCCTCTGCGGCCGGCACCTGGAAGTACTTGCTGCCGAGCACCAGGCCCATCTCCAAAACCATCAGCAGGCCGAGAATCGCTCCCAGCGGCAGGTAGTTCCAGAAGCCCTGGCGAATGCGATCCATATTGATGTCGAGCATCATGACCACGAAGAGGAATAGAACCATCACCGCGCCGACATAAACCAGAATGATGGCGATGGCCAGAAACTCGGCTTGCAGCAGGGACCAGATGCCGCCACAGGTGAAGAAGGCGAGGATCAGGTGCAGCGCGGCGTGAACCGGATTGCGCGCAGTAATGACGCGCAGGCTGGCGACGATCAGAATCGCCGACAGGAAGAAAAAGACCAATGTCTGAAAATCCATCACTTGTACCCGTTATCGGTAAGAGGCATCGAGTTCGCGGTCCTTGGCAATCTGCTCTTCGTAGCGGTCGCCGTTGGCCAGCAACATTTGCTTCGTGTAGTACAGATCGCCACGCTTCTCGCCGTGGTATTCGAAAATGCGGGTTTCAACCACCGCATCGACCGGACAGGCTTCTTCGCAGAAACCGCAAAAAATGCACTTGGTCAGATCGATGTCATAGCGCGTCGTACGGCGCGAGCCATCATCACGCGGCTCTGCTTCGATGGTGATTGCCATCGCCGGGCAGATCGCTTCACACAGTTTGCAGGCGATGCAGCGCTCTTCCCCGTTCGGGTAGCGACGCAAGGCGTGCAGACCACGAAAGCGGAAGCTCTGCGGCGTCTTTTCCTCGGGATACTGAACGGTAATCTTGCGGGCAAAGAAATACTTGCCGGTCACCGCCATGCCTTTCAACAACTCCTTGAGGAGGAGGCTGTTGAAGATTTCCTTCATCGAACCCATGAGTCTCTCCTCAATTCCAGATATTCAGCGGGGACATCATCCAGACCCCGACGACGACAAGCCAGATCAGACAAACCGGCACAAACACCTTCCAACCAAGACGCATCAGCTGGTCATAACGATAACGCGGGAAAGTGGCACGGAACCAGAGGAACAGGAACAGGATGGCCGCAACCTTGGCGAACAGCCAGAGGATGCCGTCCGGCAGGAAGCCAACCGGTGACAGCCACCCACCCAAGAACATGATCGAAGTCAGCGTGGACACCAGGATCATGTTGCCGTATTCGGCCAGGAAGAACACCGCGAAGGCCATCCCGGAATATTCGACGTGGAAGCCGGCGACGATTTCGGATTCACCTTCGCAGACGTCAAACGGCGCGCGGTTGGTTTCAGCCACACCGGCAATCAGGTAGACCAGAAACATCGGCAGCAGCGGCAGCCAGTTCCACGACAGGAAGCTCAGCCCCCAACTGGCGAAGCGACCTTGATCCTGGGCATGCACGATATCGACCAGGTTGAGGCTGTTCGACACCATCAGCACGCAGATCAGCGCGAAGCCCATCGAGATTTCGTAGGACACCATCTGCGCAGCGGCGCGCATGGCTCCGAGGAAGGCGTACTTGGAGTTCGAGGCCCAACCGGACAGGATGATGCCGTATACGCCCATCGAGGTGATCGCCATGATGTAGAGCAGGCTGGCGTCGATGTTGGCCAGCACCAGTGTCTCGTTGAACGGCACCACCGCCCAGGCGGCCAGTGCCGGCGCGATGGCCAGCATCGGGGCGATGATGAAGATCGCCTTGTTGGCGCCGCTTGGCACCACGATTTCCTTCATCAACAGCTTCAGGCCGTCGGCGATCGGCTGGATCAGACCCCACGGGCCAACCCGGTTCGGACCGATCCGCACCTGCATATAACCGATTACCTTACGTTCGGCCCAGGTCAGATAGGCAATGCTCAGCATTAGTGGCGCGACGATGAGGACAATTTTGAGCAGCGTCCACACGGCCGGCCAGATACCGCCGAAAATTCCCTGACCGAAGTTCATCAGTGCGTCCATTTATGCACGCTCCACAGAAATCTGACCGAACATGTCGCCCAGTGCGGCAGTGCTGGCATGTGCCGCGGCGACGCGAACACAACCAACCGGCACGTTATTGTCGGCCTGGGCGACCAGAACAGCTTCACCCTGCCCCTGTTTGACGCGAACCTGCGCACCGCCAGCCAGACCGAGTTGAGCCAGCGTCTGTTCGCTGATCCGTGCCATCGGCGCCTTGGCATCGACGGTCTGTTGCAGAGCCGGCGAACGACGCGCCATGGCATCGGCAAAGTTGATCGGCACATCGGCGATGCGCTGCAGGCCATCGACCGTACCCGGCAGGGCAATTGCCACGCCGTTCAGGCCATTGTCCAGACTGCCGACAAACTCGGCCCCTTTGCCCAGCACTTCATCACGCACCGCTTCGCTGGATTCGTAGCCGAAACCGTCAAGATTCAGCACATTGCCCAGTACGCGCAGGATCTTCCAGGCCGGACGGGCTTCACCGCGCGCCTTGACGACACCGTTGAAGCTCTGCACGCGCCCTTCGATGTTGATAAAAGTACCGGCTGTTTCGGTAAAGGGTGCAATCGGCAGCATCACGTCGGCGTATTCCAGCGCCGGCGCATGCTTGAAGGCTGACATGTAGATCACCAAGCTGGCTTGCTTCAGGGCGCCAAGCACCAGTTGCGGGTTGGCGCAGTCGAACTCGGGTTCGACCCCCATCAGCACGTAAGCCTTGCGCGGCTGCTCGAACATCTGGCGGGCATTGGCACCGGAAGGCAGCGCCCAGCCGGCGTGACCGCCGAGGGTATTGGCGCCTTCGCCGAGGAAGCCGACGCTGGCGTTGGTCAATTTGCCGAGTTCGAGGGCCAGTGCATGCAATTGAGTCGCGGCGGCCGACTGGGTGGCCACGTTGCCGAGGAAAATGGCGCGCTTGTCGCCATCGACCAAGCTTTGGGCAATCGCCCTGGCGCTATCGCAGACGGCAACCGATTCGAGGCCGACCGGAGCGGCGACGCCCTTGATTTCGGCAGCAGCCTTGACCACGGCAGCCAGCGTCTGGGCCAGTTGCGAGGGCGCGACGGTAAGTTTGGCATGCAGGCTGATCAGTTGATCGTCACCCGCCACGGAGAGCAGGCTGACCTTGGTATATTTCTTGGCGGCCTGGCGCAGGCGCTGAGCCAGCAGCGGGTGATCCTTGCGCAGAAAAGAGCCGATGACCAAGGCGGCGTCGAGATCCTTGATCTCGGCCAGCTTGAGGCCCAGCCACGGCGTGCCGGCCCGTTTGAAATCGGTGCCGAAATCGCTCTGGCGCGGCCGAAAATCGACATTGCCGCTGCCCAGACCCTTCATGACCTTGCCGAGCAGGAACAGCTCTTCCAGCGTCGAACTCGGTGCAGCCAGCGCAGCCAGGGCGTCACCGCCGTTGTCGCGGGCAACATCCTTCAGACCGTGCGCGACGTAGTCGAGCGCCACGTTCCAGTCGACTTCCTTCCACTCCCCCCCCTGCTTGACCATCGGCTTGGTCAGCCGTTCGTCGGAATTCAGAGCCTGGTAGGAGAAACGTTCCTTGTCGGAAATCCAGCACTCATTGACGTCTTCGTTCTCGCGCGGCAGCACGCGCATCACGTTGTCGTGCTTGACCTGAACAACCAGGTTGGCGCCGACCGAATCGTGCGGGCTAACGGACTTGCGGCGCTGCAGTTCCCAGGAACGGGCGGTGTACCGGAAGGGCTTGGATGTCAGCGCGCCAACCGGGCACAGGTCGATCATATTGCCCGACAATTCGGAGTCGACCGTACGACCGAGGAAGGTGGTGATCTCGGAATGCATGTTGCGGTTGGCCATGCCGAGTTCCATGATGCCGGAGATTTCCTGGCCGAAGCGCACGCAACGGGTGCAGTGAATGCAACGGCTCATCTCTTCCATCGAGATCAGCGGGCCGACATTCTTATGGAAGACGACATGCTTTTCTTCGGTATAGCGGCTCTTCATCGGGCCGTAACCGACCGACATGTCCTGTAGCTGGCACTCGCCGCCCTGATCGCAGATCGGGCAATCGAGCGGGTGGTTGATGAGCAGGAATTCCATCACCCCCTTCTGCGCCTTGACGGCCAGTTCGGAGTGGGTGAATACCTTCATGCCGTTGGTCACCGGCGTTGCGCAAGCGGGCAACGGCTTCGGCGCCTTTTCCACCTGCACCAGACACATCCGGCAGTTGGCGGCAATCGAGAGTTTCTTGTGGTAGCAGAAATGCGGGATGTACACGCCAACCTGCTGCGCGGCATCCATCACCGTGCTGCCGTCGGGTACTTGCGCTTTCTTGCCGTCGATTTCGATTTCTAGCATGTCGCTACCTTGTAGCCAGTTCTTTCGTATCTATCGCTTGGAAGGTTTCGTTCAGGCCTGAACCTTGTGGAAACCACTGCCCGCCCATTGCACATCCTTGGGAACGAGACAGGTCTTGTGTTCGATGTGGTACTCGAATTCGCTGCCGAAGTGCTTGAGGAAGCTCTGCACCGGAAACGCGGCGGCGTCGCCGAGCGCGCAGATGGTGCGACCGGCAATATTGCCCAGCACGCTGTTCAGCAGATCGATATCCTCGGGCTTGCCCTGGCCGTTTTCGATGCGATGCACCACCTTGTACATCCAGGCCGTGCCTTCGCGGCAGGGCGTGCATTGGCCGCAGGATTCTTCGTAGTAGAAGAAGGACAGACGCTCCAACGCCTTGACCATGCACACCGTCTCGTCCATGACGATGACCGCACCGGAACCGAGCATGGAGCCGCCCTTGCTGATCGAATCGTAATCCATGGTGCAATCCATGATCACGTCAGCCCGCATAACCGGCGCGGACGAACCGCCGGGGATAACTGCCTTCAATTTACGACCGCCGCGCATGCCACCACACATTTCGAGCAGCGTGGCAAACGGGGTGCCAAGAGGAATTTCGTAGTTACCCGGACGATTGACATGGCCGGACACCGAAAAGAGCTTGGTGCCGCCGTTGTTCGGCTTGCCCAGGTTGAGGAACTCCTCGCCGCCCATCTTCAGAATGAAGGGGATAGAGGCGAAGGTTTCGGTATTGTTGATCGTCGTCGGCTTGCCGTACAGACCGAACGAGGCCGGGAACGGCGGCTTGAAGCGCGGCTGGCCCTTCTTGCCTTCGATCGATTCGAGCAGCGCGGTTTCTTCGCCACAGATATAGGCGCCGTAACCGTGGTGGGCAAACAGTTCAAAATTAAAACCGGAGCCAAGAATGTTCTGACCAATGAAACCGGCAGCACGAGCTTCGTCGAGCGCTTCTTCAAAACGCTTGTACTCCAGCCAGACTTCGCCGTGTACGTAGTTGTAACCGCGCGTTGCACCCATCGCGTAGGCGGCGATGGCCATCCCTTCAATGACCGCATGCGGGTTGTAGCGCATGATGTCGCGGTCTTTGAAGGTCCCCGGCTCCCCTTCGTCGGTATTGCAGACAACGTACTTGTCCCCCGGGAAGGAGCGCGGCATGAAAGACCATTTGAGACCGGTCGGAAAGCCGGCACCGCCACGACCGCGCAGCACTGACTTCTTAACTTCGCCGATGACTTCTTCCTGGGAAATCTTGTTGCCCAGGATGCGCTTGAGCTGCTGATAGCCACCGCGCGCGACGTAATCCTTCAGGTGCCAGGTGTTATCACCATCAAGCCCCTCCATCAGGACGCCGTTGATCGAACCAAGCATGGCCATTATTTGCACTCCTCAAGCAGCTTGTCGATCTGTTCCGGATGCATGTGGCTGCACATTGAGCGGTTATTGACGATGAAGACCGGCGCGTCGCCGCAGGCCCCCATGCACTCACCTTCCTTCAGCGTGAATTTGCCGTCGGCGGTGGTTTCGCCATAGCCGATACCCAGCTTCTTCTGCACATATTCGCCGGCGTGATTGCCGCCGGACAAGGCGCACGGCAAATTGGTACAGACCGTGATCTTGTACTTACCGACCGGCTTCAGGTCGTACATGTTGTAGAAGGAAGCCACCTCGTAGGCGGCCATCGGCGGCATGCCGAGGTAGTTGGCGACCGCTTCGATTGCTTCCGGCGGCAACCAGCCCTTTTCTTCCTGAGCGTGGGCGAGACAGGCCATCGACGCCGACTGCTTCTGCTCGGCGGGATACTTGGCGACCTCGCGGTCGAATTTCTGGAGGGTTTCAGCGGAAAACATCAGCGGTCGATCTCGCCAAAAACAATATCCTGGGAACCGATAATCGTAACGACGTCGGCAAGCATGTGGCCGCGGGACATTTCGTCCATGCCGGCCAGGTGTACATAACCCGGTGCGCGAATCTTCATCCGGTAGGGCTTGTTGGCACCATCGGAGATGAAGTAGATACCGAATTCACCCTTCGGGTGTTCAACAGCGGCATAGGCCTCGCCGGCCGGGACGTGTATACCTTCTGTAAAGAGCTTGAAGTGGTGAATCAGCTCTTCCATGTTGGTCTTCATGCCTTCGCGCGGCGGCGGCGCCACCTTGTGATTGTCGGTAATGACCGGACCGGGGTTCTTGCGCAGCCAAGCGATACACTGCTTGATGATGTTATTGGACTGGAGCATTTCCTCCATGCGGACCAGATAACGATCATAGCTGTCGCCATTGACGCCGACCGGCACGTCAAATTCGACCTTGTCGTAGGCAGCGTAAGGCTGCTTCTTGCGCAAGTCCCAGGCAATGCCCGAGCCGCGCAGCATGGCGCCGGTGAAGCCCATCTGCTTGGCGCGCTCCGGCGTCACCACGCCGACATTGACCAGACGCTGTTTCCAAATCCGGTTGTCGGTCAGCAGCGTGTGGTACTCGCTATGGTAGGTCGGAAAGCGGTTGGTGAAGTCTTCGAGAAAATCGAGCAGCGAACCGCTGCGATTTTCGTTCAACTCGCCGGCCTTCTTGGCGCTTGTCCAGGTCGACGCTTCGTATTGCGGCATGCGGTCCGGCAGGTCGCGGTAAACGCCACCCGGACGGTAATAAGCGGCATGCAGGCGCGCCCCGGAGACCGCCTCGTAGGCATCCATCAGGTCTTCGCGTTCGCGGAAGGTATACAGCGCCATGGTCATCGCACCGACGTCCAGCGCATGACAGCCGATCCACAACAAATGGTTGAGTATCCGGGTAATTTCATCGAACATCGTACGGATGTACTTGCCACGCTCAGGCACTTCAATACCGAGCAATTTCTCGGTAGCCAAGCAATAAGCATGTTCGTTGCACATCATCGACACGTAGTCGAGACGATCCATATAGGGAACGGATTGAACCCAAGTCCGGGTTTCAGCCAGTTTCTCGGTTGCACGGTGCAACAAACCGATGTGCGGATCGGCGCGCTGCACAACCTCACCATCCAGCTCAAGCACCAGGCGCAGAACACCGTGTGCCGCCGGATGCTGTGGACCGAAGTTCAGCGTAAAATTGCGGATGTCAGCCATGGGCGGTATCCCCGAAAGTATCTTCGCGCACGATGCGCGGGGTGTTTTCACGCGGCTCGATGGTAACCGGCTGATAGATGACGCGCGCCTGATCCGGGTCATAGCGCATTTCAACGTGACCGGAAATCGGGAAGTCCTTGCGGAACGGATGGCCGATGAAGCCGTAGTCGGTCAGAATACGACGCAGGTCGTCATGACCGACAAAAGCAATACCGTAGAGATCGAATGCCTCACGTTCAAACCAATTAACACTGGTCCAGATACCGGTCAGAGAATCAACTGCCGGAAACTCGTCATCCTCAGCAAAGACCCGAACGCGCAGACGCCAGTTGTTGTTCAGCGATAGAAGATGGGTGACCGCAGCGAAACGCTTGCCTTGCCAAGCCCCGTCACCATAGGTGGAATAATCCACACCACAGAGATCGATCAGCTCGTCAAAGCCCAAATCGGCTTCGTCACGCAACATTTTCATCACAACGAGATAATCAGCGGAGGCAACCTCAACGGTTACCTCACCGAGAGCAATCTTCAGCGACCTGAGCTTGTCACCGAAGTGCTTCTGCAAATTCTGGCTAAGCGTTTCCAGCTTGGCGGACATAGTGAATCAGCCTTGGCAATTAACGAGCGATGGTATTGGTACGGCGAATCTTGTTCTGCAACTGAATGATGCCGTACAACAAGGCTTCAGCCGTTGGAGGACAACCCGGCACGTAGATATCAACCGGCACAATCCGGTCACAACCGCGAACTACGGAATAGGAATAGTGGTAATAACCACCACCGTTGGCACAGGACCCCATTGAGATAACCCAGCGCGGCTCGGCCATCTGGTCATAGACCTTACGCAATGCAGGCGCCATCTTGTTGGTCAGCGTACCAGCAACGATCATCACATCAGACTGACGCGGACTCGGGCGGAACACAACACCGAAACGATCAAGATCATAGCGAGCACAACCGGCATGGATCATCTCCACCGCACAGCAAGCAAGACCAAAAGTCATCGGCCACATCGAGCCGGTGCGCATGTAATTAATCAGTTTGTCAGCCGTAGTGGTGACAAAACCCTCTTGGAGAACACCTTCAATGGCCATGCTTTATTCCCATTCCAGCGCACCCTTGGCCCAGGCGTAGACATAGCCGATAACCAGGATGGCGACGAAAACCAGCATTTCGATGAAACCGAACAACTTGATTGAATCGGTCGCGACGATATCCTTGAAAATCGTCGCCCACGGAAAGAGGAAGGCGATTTCCAGATCAAACAGAATAAAAAGGATGGCAATCAGGTAATAGCGCACATCAAACTTCATGCGCGCATCTTCGAACGCCTCAAAGCCGCACTCGTAGGGAGAGAGCTTCTCCGGATCCGGCTTGCTAGGCGCAAGCAGAAAACCCATCGCAACCGGCAACACGCCAACCGCAACACCCACCAGAACGAACATCAGGATTGGAAAGTAGTTTTCCATGACCCGCCGCCAATATTCAGTTTCTTGTAAGAAACAGCAAACCTTACGGTCACTGCCCCAATTATTGGTGCCGACGGCGAGACTCGAACTCGCACAGCTTGCGCCACTACCCCCTCAAGATAGCGTGTCTACCAATTTCACCACGTCGGCACTACGTTTTTTGCACCACCTAGCGAGGACTATGCCAGGCAACACACCTTGCTTTACTTCGGAATATCTTTTGCCTTGGAACCCGCATCAGCAGGAGCCACCACCCCCTCAGAAACAGCCGGGACCGGCAACGAAACCGGCTGCGATTGTACCGTTTCTTGCATCACACTGCCAGACGTTTTTGGCTTGCTAGATGCTACATAAGCCAAGGCGAGACTGGTCACAAAAAACACCGCAGCCAGAACTCCTGTAGTACGACTCATAAAGTTCGCCGAACCGGAGGAGCCAAACAAACTTCCGGAAGCCCCACTACCAAACGCCGCCCCCATATCCGCCCCCTTGCCATGCTGAACAAGGACCAGACCAACAATAGCGAGTGCCACGAGAATATGGACCGTTAAAACCAGAGAGAAAAACCAGCTCATTTCACCACCTATGAATTTGCCGCGCGGCAAATCGCAAGAAAATCTTCAGCAACCAGCGCAGCCCCACCAACCAAACCACCATCGATATCGGCTTGCGCAAACAATTCGGCAGCACCCTGCGGCTTGACGCTACCACCGTACAAAATACGCAAATACTCAGCAACACCAGGATCCAAAGCCGCAACCTGAGCGCGAATAGCCGCGTGCACCTCTTGAGCCTGGGATGGCATAGCCGTTAGACCAGTACCAATCGCCCAAACAGGCTCATAAGCCACAACCATCTTGGCGAAACCCGCCACCCCAAGGTAATCAAGCACCACAGACAACTGACGAGAAACCACAGCCTTCGTTTGCCCAGCATCACGCTCAGCAAGCGACTCACCAACACACAAAACCGGCGACATGCCTGCAGCCAAAACAGCAGCACATTTCATTGCCACGATCCGATCGGTCTCACCAAACAACTCACGCCGCTCAGAATGACCAACAATAACGTAAGCGCAACCAAACTCGGCAAGCATGGCAGCCGCAACCTCTCCGGTATAAGCCCCCGCCTCATGCTCACTTACATTTTGAGCCCCCAGCACCAAGCGCGAGTGCTGTACTTTTGCCGAAACCTGAGCCAGATAGGGATATGGAACACAAACCAACACCTCGCTACTAACATCAGACAAACCGGCAAGCAACCCATCCAGCAACGCTGCATTTGCCTGAATACTGCCATGCATTTTCCAGTTTCCGGCAACAAGCTTTTTACGCATGAATTGGCTGATCTTTTATGGCGAAAAACCTTTGGATTATAGCCGGGAGCACAATTTTCGGTCAAGGCAAGAGCATCTTCAACTTGATTGCACCGCCGTCCTCACCACCGATGCCAACTCGTCCGCCGCCGCCAAAACCTGCTCGGCACACTCCCCCTCCACCATCACCCGCAGCAAGGGCTCGGTTCCGGAAGCTCGCAACAGAACACGCCCCCCTCCCGACATCTTGCGCTCGATCTCAATTAGAGCAGCTTGAATCGAAGGATCATCCTGCCATGGAAAACCCTTTGAAATCGGGACATTGATTAGCTTTTGGGGATACAGCTTAAGGCCAGCCAGTAATTCTTTGAGCGTTCCCGCGGACTCGCGCAAGGCCGCCAGCACTTGCAGCGCAGCAACCGTACCATCGCCAGTGGTATGGCGATCTAACGCAAGGATGTGTCCGGAATTTTCACCACCAAACAGCCAGCCACGTTCGTTTAACATTTCCACGACATAACGATCACCGACTGCAGCACGTGCAAAAGGAATATCCATCCGCGCCAAGGCATGCTCCAGCGCCAGATTGGTCATCAAGGTACCAACCACACCAGCCACTTTCCCATGGCGCGCACGGCCACAAACAATGGCGTACAGGAGCTGGTCGCCATCGTAGAGGCAACCATCGGCATCTACCATCTGAATTCGGTCCGCATCGCCATCAAGCGCAATACCCAGATCGGCTCGCTGCGCCAGCACAGCATCAACCAGTGCCTTTGGCGCAGTCGCGCCAACGCCATCATTGATGTTCAATCCATTCGGCTGAGTTCCAATGGTCGTAACTTCAGCACCAAGTTCATGAAATACGTCAGGCGCAGTTTGATATGCCGCACCATGAGCACAATCAACGACGATTTTCAGGCCACGCAGATCGAGATCATTCGGAAAAGTACTCTTGCAAAACTCAATATACCTTCCGCGCGCATCGTCGATGCGCCGCGCCCGACCCAGATCAGCAGAGGTCACACAATGCATGGGCTGATCAATCAAGGCCTCGATGGCGCGCTCCATCGCATCGGGCAGCTTCGTGCCCTGTGCCGAGAAAAATTTTATTCCGTTATCGTAATAGGGGTTATGTGAAGCCGAAATCACGATACCCGCCTGCAGACGCAACGCCCGCGTCAGGTAGGCGATAGCCGGGGTCGGCATCGGACCAACCAGACATACATCGACACCGGCAGCGGCAAAACCAGCCTCAAGCGCTGACTCCAGCATATAGCCGGAAAGCCGGGTGTCCTTGCCAATCAGTACCGATGGGCGCTCACCCGCTGCCATCGCAGTATTTTCCAGCAAAACCTTGCCCGCAGCGTAACCGAGGCGCATCACAAAGTCAGGCGTAATCGGCGTCTGCCCGACTCTGCCGCGAATTCCATCTGTTCCAAAATATTTTCTACTCACAGAACGCTCCCTGTTCGATTGCCGCCATGACTTTCAAGGCATCGCGGGTCGCCGCGACGTCATGCACACGCAATATTTTCGCACCTTTTTGAGCAGCCAACATCGCGGCCGCAACACTTGCCGACAGACGCCCATCGACAGCCCTGCCAGTAATTGCCCCCAGCATGGTCTTTCGAGACACACCGACCAACAACGGATACCCGACTTCACCGAGTGCGGTCAACGCACGAAAAAGGGCCAGATTGTGATCAAGCGTTTTCCCAAAACCAAAGCCCGGGTCAAGAATCACACGTTCCCTGGCAATCCCCGCTTGCAAGCAAGCATCAACTCTATCAAGAAGATAATCACGAACCTCGGCAACCACGTTTTCGTAACGCGGCGCTTGTTGCATCCCGCCAGGCTCCCCTTGCATATGCATGACGCAGACTGCGCAATCACTGTCACGCACCAGATCCATCGATGCCTGATCACGCAAGCCGGTAATGTCATTGAAAAGAGAGGCCCCCGCCGCTATTGCCTCACGCATGACAATCGGCTTGTAGGTATCGACCGAAACCGGCACCCCCCAGTCAGCAACCCGATGCAATACCGGCAACAAACGACGCAATTCCTCATCTGCCTGCGTAGGAATAGCACCAGGCCGTGACGACTCTGCGCCGATATCGAGGATATCCGCTCCCGCATCGAGCTGATGCCGCGCATGCGCGACCGCTCGTTCGACATCATTACTCAAACCATCACTTGAAAAGGAATCAGGCGTCAGGTTGACGATACCCATCAGCAATGGGCGATCCAGGCTGAGCCGAAAACGGCCACAATGAAGAATTGACATGGCTATAAAAGAAAAAAGCCGGAAGCAAGCTCCCGGCTGTTATGAAAATCAGAATATCAGGCTGTTGCGGTGGCGGTTGGCTCTGCCCCCGGCGTGTTATCCGACCGGGAAGGACGAGGGGCACTCTGGGAAGGCTTCGGCGGACGCGGCGGTTTGCCATCCATGATGTCGTCGATCTGCTCGGCATCAATGGTTTCCCATTCCAGCAAGGCCTTGGTCATGGCTTCAACCTTGTCGCGGTTTTCTTCCAGCAGCTTGCGGGCTAGCGCGTACTGTTCATCGATAATCCGGCGAATCTCGGCATCGACCTTTTGCATCGTCGCCTCTGAAACGTTCTTGTGTTGCGTTACCGAACGACCAAGGAAGACTTCGCCATCGTTTTCGCCGTAAACCATCACGCCCAGATCGGACATCCCGTAACGGGTGACCATATCGCGAGCCATCGAGGTAGCGCGCTCGAAGTCGTTCGAGGCTCCAGTGGTCATCTGGTTCATGAACAACTCTTCAGCAACACGCCCCCCAAAAAGGACAGCAATCCGGCTCATCAAATATTCGCGATCATAAGCATAGCGATCCTGCTCCGGTAGCTGCATGGTCAACCCCAAGGCCCGGCCGCGCGGAATGATGGTGACCTTGTGCACCGGGTCAGATTTCGGCACCAACTTGGCAACAACCGCATGCCCTGACTCATGGTAGGCGGTATTCATCTTCTCGTCCTCGGTCATGACCATGCTGCGGCGCTCGGCGCCCATCATGATCTTGTCCTTGGCTTTTTCGAAGTCTTCCATGTCCACTAGACGCTTACTGCTACGGGCCGCAAACAGCGCTGCCTCATTGACCAGATTGGCCAGATCGGCCCCGGAGAAGCCAGGCGTGCCGCGAGCGATGATGTCGGCCTTGACGTCACCTGCAATTGGCACTTTGCGCATATGGACCTTGAGAATCTCTTCGCGCCCCCGGATGTCCGGCAGCGGCACGACGACCTGACGATCGAAGCGGCCCGGTCGCAGCAGCGCCGGGTCAAGGATGTCCGGACGGTTAGTCGCAGCAATGACGATGATGCCCGAATGCCCTTCAAAACCATCCATTTCAACCAGCAACTGGTTCAAGGTCTGTTCGCGCTCGTCATTACCGCCACCCAGACCAGCGCCGCGATGGCGCCCGACAGCGTCGATTTCATCGATGAAGATAATGCAAGGCGCGTGTTTCTTGGCGTTCTCGAACATGTCGCGGACGCGGGCCGCACCAACGCCGACGAACATTTCAACGAAGTCGGAACCCGAAATGCTGAAGAACGGCACCTTGGCTTCGCCGGCAATCGCCTTGGCAAGAAGTGTTTTACCGGTACCCGGACTACCGACCATTAGCACGCCCTTGGGGATGCGGCCGCCGAGCTTCTGGAACTTGGAGGGATCGCGCAGGAAATCGACAATTTCCTGGACTTCTTCCTTGGCCTCATCGCAACCGGCGACATCGACAAAGGTGATGGTGTTCTGGGCTTCGTCGGTCATTCTCGCCTTCGACTTACCGAAGGAGAAGGCCCCGCCCTTGCCGCCACCCTGCATCTGGCGCATGAAAAACACCCAAACGCCGATCAACAACAGCATCGGGAACCAGCTAACGAAAATACTCATCAGGAAGGAAGGCTCTTCTTCCGGCTTGGCCTCGATCTTGACGCCGTTTTTCAGCAAATCGGAAACCAGCCAGAGATCCGGCGGTGCGTAAGAGGTAATACGCTTACCATCGGTCGTCGTCGCCTTGAGCGTGCGACCTTCCATGACCACCTTGTTGATACGCCCCTGTTTCACTTCTTCAATGAACTGGGAGTACTCGATCGAGCCTTGCGCGACCTGACGGGTATTGAACTGGTTGAATACTGTCATCAGCACAAGACCAATGACCAGCCAGATTGCGAGGTTTTTGAACATGTTGTTCAAGCTTGCTCTCCTTCTACAGCGTAGAGCGATAAAAACGCCATTTTATACACAACTTTCAACGCAACACACGACCGAGCAAATAAAGCTCGGCACTTCGATCCCGAGACGCATCCGGTTTACGGACCACGACAGTCTTGAACGCTTCGCGCATAGAACGGAGAAAATTTTCGTAATCAGTTCCCTGAAAAACTTTGACCAGAAAAGCACCATCCGGTTTCAAATGGGCTTTAGAAAATTCCAGACCGAGTTCAGCCAGATACATGACCCGCGCCTGATCAACCATGGGCACACCCGACATATTGGGGGCCATGTCGGACATTACAAGCCCGACTTGCCGTTTACCGAGCTTTTCTTCGAGTTTTTTCAGGACGTCTTCTTCGCGAAAATCCCCCTGAATGAAATCGACTCCGTGAATGGGCTCCATCTCGAGCAGGTCGAGCGCCAGGACAAGGCCACCATCGCCCACCCGCTTGACCGCAACCTGCGACCAGCCGCCCGGGGTCGCCCCAAGATCGACGACCACCTCGCCGCGCCTTAACAGGCGATCCTTATCATCGATCTCCATCAACTTGAAAGCGGCACGGGAACGCCAGCCTTCCTTTTTCGCGAGCTGAACATAGGGATCATTAATATGCTCCCGCATCCAAGCTTTGCTGGTCCTGGTTATAGCCATTCGGTAAAATGCCGTTTTTGAAAGGTTTACTATGCCGCAATTATCATCTATCGAACGCCGTGAACTTCGCGCCCGCGCTCACAATCTGGATCCCGTCGTCTCGATTGCCGAGAATGGTCTGACCGAGTCCGTCCTCAAAGAAATCGACATCAATCTCAAGGCCCACCAGCTGATCAAGATTCGCGTCTACGGCGACAGCCGCGAGAATCGCATTGCCTATCTTGAACAGATCTGCGCCGAACTTGATGCTGCCCCCGTCCAGCACATCGGGAAACTGCTGATCGTCTGGCGTCCCACGGCTGGTGAGAGCGCTACGGTCAACGGTGCGCAAAACCCAAAATCGCGCGGCCCTGCCTCAGCCCCGCGCCGCACCAAGCGCAGCTTCCAAGGCTGATCACTTCAGTCCGCGACTGCCCCACAAGGCAAGCCAGGCTCCCAGCAGACTCTGCACCAGATAGAGGATGCTGGAGATCCCGTGCCAGGCGACAAAACGATCGCGCAACACGCTTTCCATGACTTCGCGGGGCAAGGCGTCGGCTTTCAGTTGCACCATCAGCGGCTGAATACCGAACTGGCTGGCCAAGGTCATCAAGGCCATCGCCAGCACCAGCCAGAAGACGGCGCTCTTGAAAAAGCGCCCGCCCCAGCGCGATACCAGGAAAAGCAGTAGATAAGCCGCACTTCCCAGGCCGACCCAGCCGATCAGGGCGAACAGCTTACCGGCAATGACCCCGGCCAGTTGCCGGTCACCCAGACTGGCGAACAATACCGGGGCGGCCATATAGCCGATTGTCCATACCCCCCCCACCCAAAGCGTGATGGCAATGATGTAGAGGGCATCGGCCAGCTTGCGCATCGCTGAATTATTCGTAGCGAACGTCGATGATTTCGTATTCGCGAATACCGCCCGGCGCCTGCACCTGGGCGATATCGCCGGCATACTTGCCGATCAGGGCACGTGCCAGTGGAGAGCTGACCGACAGCTTGCCGGCCTTGATATCGGCCTCGTCCTCACCGACGATCTGATAAGTCACCGCATCGCCGGAGTCTTGATCCTCGAGACTGACCGTTGCGCCAAAGACACAGCGCCCATCGGCATCCAGCAGCTTAGGATCGATGATCTGCGCATTCGACAATTTGCCTTCGACCTCCTGGATACGCCCTTCGATGAAGCCCTGGCGCTCCTTGGCAGCGTCGTACTCGGCATTTTCAGAGAGATCACCATGCGAACGGGCTTCGGCGATTGCCGCGATCACCCAAGGGCGATCAACCGTCTTCAAACGGTGCAACTCTTCACGAAGTTTTTCGGCACCAGCCACGGTCAACGGAACTTTACTCATCATATATTCCAGCAAAAGCAAAACCGCCGGCGCCCGACAACGGGCCACCCGGCGGTTTCAGGTTCGTCTTAGTGAAGCTGTTTGTGCAGCGCCTGAATCGGATAGACCACCAATTCGCCGAGATTACGAATCCCCTCGGCAGCAGCCTCGGCCCCCCAGATCGTCGTATACATCGTGACCCGTGCCTGCAACCCAGAGGTCCGGATCGAACGGGAGTCGTTAATGGCCAGACGCTTTTCTTCCACCGTGTTGATGATCAGCGAAATTTCGTTGTTCTTGATCATATCGACGATATGCGGCCGACCTTCGGTGACCTTGTTGACCGATTGCACCGGCAAGCCGGCTGCCTCGATCGCGTGCGCCGTACCGCGCGTCGCCACCAGATGGAAACCAGCATCGTGCAGATGGCGGGCAATTTCGATGGCCTTGGCCTTGTCGCTGTCCTTGACCGACAGGAATACCTTGCCGGATGACGGCAGCTTGACGCTGGCCGCCAGTTGCGACTTGACGAAAGCTTCGGCGAAAGTGACGCCAACACCCATGACTTCGCCGGTCGACTTCATTTCCGGGCCAAGAATGGTATCGACGCCCGGGAACTTGACGAAGGGGAAGACGGCTTCCTTGACCGAGTAATAAGGCGGCACCACCTCGGCAGTCACGCCCTGATCCTGCAGGCTGCGACCGGACATGCAACGGGCGGCGATCTTGGCCAACTGCAGGCCGGTGGCCTTGGAAACGAAGGGCACGGTCCGCGAAGCACGCGGATTCACTTCCAGCACGTAGACGTCGTTGTCCTTGATGGCGAACTGCACGTTCATCAGGCCGCAAACATTCAGGGCCTTGGCCATCAGCTTGGTCTGCCGGCGCAGTTCGTCCTGCACAGTGGCCGACAGCGAATACGGCGGCAACGAACAAGCGGAGTCGCCAGAATGCACGCCGGCCTGCTCGATGTGTTCCATGACGCCGCCAATGATCACTTCCTCACCATCAGACAGCGCATCGACGTCGCACTCGACGGCGTCGTTCAGGAAGCGATCGAGCAGCACCGGCGAATCGTGGGAAACCTTGACCGCTTCGCGCATGTAGCGCTCGAGATCCTTCTGCTCATGGACGATTTCCATGGCCCGGCCACCCAGCACGTAGGATGGACGAACGACCAGCGGATAACCGATCTCCTGCGCCAGGCGCAGCGCATCCTCTTCGGTGCGCGCCGTGCGGTTCGGCGGCTGCTTCAGGCCGAGGTCATGCAACAGCTTCTGGAAGCGCTCGCGGTCTTCTGCGACGTCGATCGATTCCGGGCTGGTGCCGATGATCGGCACGCCGTTGGCTTCCAGCGCCAGCGCCAGCTTGAGCGGCGTCTGGCCGCCGTACTGGACGATGACGCCGACCGGCTTTTCGATAGCGACGATTTCCAGCACGTCCTCCAAAGTCAGCGGCTCGAAGTACAGGCGGTCGGAAGTGTCGTAGTCGGTGGACACGGTTTCCGGGTTGCAGTTGACCATGATCGTTTCGTAACCATCTTCGCGCATTGCCATCGCGGCGTGGACGCAGCAGTAGTCGAACTCGATACCCTGGCCGATGCGGTTCGGACCGCCACCGAGAACCATGATCTTCTTCTTGTCGGTCGGCATCGCCTCGCACTCGTCCTCATAGGTCGAGTACATGTAGGCCGTACCGGTCGAAAATTCGGCGGCGCAAGTATCGACGCGCTTGTAGACCGGGCGGACGCCCAGTGCGTGGCGACGGTTGCGGAATTCGGTCTCGGTCGTCTTCAGCAGATAAGCCAGACGACGGTCGGCGAAACCCTTGCGCTTCAGATAACGCAACTCGTCGGCGGTCAACGATGAAAATTCTCGTTTTTCCACCGCCAGTTCGAGATCGACGATTTCCTTGATCTGAACCAGGAACCACGGGTCGATCTTGGTCAACTCGAAGACCTTGTCGACCGTCATGCCGACGCCAAAGGCATCGGCGACGTACCACAAACGGTCCGGCGACGGCCGGGCCAGCTGTTCGTCGATGGTTTCCGGGTCGACCGTCTTCAGGTTGAAGCCGTCCACACCAACTTCCAGGCCGCGCAGGGCTTTCTGCAGCGATTCCTGGAAGGTGCGGCCGATGGCCATGACTTCGCCGACCGACTTCATCTGCGTGGTCAGCGTCGAATCGGCCTGCGGGAATTTCTCGAAGGCAAAACGCGGCACCTTGGTGACGACGTAGTCGATCGACGGTTCGAACGAGGCCGGCGTCTTGCCGCCAGTGATGTCGTTGGACAATTCATCAAGCGTGTAGCCGACCGACAGCTTGGCGGCGATCTTGGCGATCGGGAAGCCGGTCGCCTTGGAGGCCAACGCCGACGACCGCGAGACGCGCGGATTCATCTCGATGACGATCATCCGACCGTCCTTCGGGTTGATCGAGAACTGGACGTTGGAACCACCGGTATCAACGCCGATTTCGCGCAGCACGGCGATCGAGGCGTTACGCAGGATCTGGTATTCCTTGTCGGTCAGCGTCTGGGCCGGCGCCACGGTGATCGAGTCGCCGGTATGCACACCCATCGGATCAAGGTTTTCGATGGAACAGATGATGATGCAGTTGTCCGCCTTGTCGCGGACCACTTCCATCTCGTATTCCTTCCAGCCGAGCAGCGACTCTTCGATCAGCAGTTCGTGCGTCGGCGAGGCTTCGAGGCCGCGCTTGCAGATGGTCTCGAATTCCTCAGGGTTGTAAGCGATGCCGCCGCCGGTGCCGCCCAGCGTGAAGGACGGCCGGATGATGGTCGGGAAGCCGATCGCCGCCTGCACCTGATAGGCCTCTTCCATGCTGTGGGCAGTGGCGGAACGGGCGGAACCGAGACCGATCTTGGTCATCGCATCCTTGAACTTCTGGCGGTCCTCGGCCTTGTCGATGGCTTCCTTGGAAGCACCGATCAATTCGACCTTGAACTTTTCCAGCACGCCTTCACGGTCGAGATCGAGCGCGCAGTTCAGCGCGGTCTGACCGCCCATAGTCGGCAGCAGCGCATCCGGGCGTTCCTTCTCGATAATCTTGGCGACGACTTGCCAGGTGATCGGCTCGATGTAGGTAACGTCGGCCATCTCCGGATCGGTCATGATGGTGGCCGGGTTGGAGTTGACCAGAATAACCTTGTAACCCTCTTCGCGCAGCGCCTTGCAGGCTTGCGCGCCGGAGTAGTCGAATTCGCAGGCCTGACCAATGATGATCGGGCCGGCGCCAATAATCAAAACACTTTTTATGTCTGTACGTTTCGGCATATGTTTCTCGCTTATTTCGCCGGTTGCAACGCGGCCATACCGCGCGTCATGGTGTCGAGGAAGCGGTCGAAGAGATAGGCAACATCGTGCGGACCGGGGCTCGCTTCCGGGTGTCCCTGGAAGGAGAAGGCCGGCACATCGGTGCGTGCCAGACCTTGCAGCGAACCATCGAACAAGGAGACATGCGTCACCCGCAGGTTGGCCGGCAGTGAATCGATATCGGCGGCAAAGCCGTGGTTCTGGCTGGTAATCAGCACCTGGCCGCTATCCATGTCTTTGACCGGATGGTTCGCACCATGGTGGCCGAACTTCATCTTCATCGTCTTCGCACCAGAGGCCAGGGCCAGCAACTGATGGCCGAGGCAGATACCGAAGGTCGGAATGCCACGCTCCAGGAACTCGCGAATAGCGGCAATGGCGTAATCACAAGGCTCCGGATCACCCGGGCCATTCGACAGGAAGATACCGTCCGGCTTCATGGCCAGCACATCGGCAGCCGGCGTTTCGGCCGGCACGACCGTCAGCTTGACGCCACGCTGGGCCAGCATGCGCAGGATATTGCGCTTGACGCCAAAGTCGTAGGCGACGACATGGAAACGCGGCGCCGGGCCTTGGCCGTAGCCGGTCAACGTCCACTCGCCTTCATTCCAGTCGTACCCGGCCTTGGCGGAAACCACCTTGGCCAGATCCATACCACTCAGCCCCGGGAAAGCCTTGGCCATGGCCAGCGCCTTGGACTCGTCGGCCTCGCCGGCCAGAATACAGCCGGACTGGGCCCCCTTTTCGCGCAGGATGCGGGTCAGCTTGCGGGTATCGATGCCGGCAATGGCGACGATGCCGTGTTTTTTCAGATAGGACGACAGGTCGTCCTGGGTACGCCAGTTGGACGCCACGAGCGGCAGGTCGCGAATGACCAGGCCGGCGGCGTAATTGGCGTCGGACTCGAAGTCCTCCGCATTGCAACCGGTGTTACCGATATGCGGATAAGTCAGCGTGACGATTTGCCGGCAGTAGGAAGGATCGGTAAGGATCTCCTGGTAGCCGGACATGGCGGTGTTGAACACCACCTCACCGCTGGTAACGCCATCTGCGCCGATGGATTGGCCCTTGAAAACCGTTCCGTCGGCGAGGGCGAGAATGGCGGGTGTAAATGAGGGCAGCAACGACACGACCGGCTCTCCTAGTATTTTCTGCTTATTCATGTGCCAAGCGGGAAGGCTTGCGCCTCCCCGCTTGTGCTTTTTAACCTTTCTATTTTAGCCGAAAAGTGCCTTTTCAGGCAAATTCAAGGGATTAGGCGGGTACTCACGAAGTCGGCCATCAGCGGCCTAATGCAGGCCATCTCTTCAATCAGCACCGCACAGAGACGCTGACAACCGACCCAATCGACGCTCTCGACGGCCATCACCGCATTCTCAAGCTCCATCGCTCGGCGGCGCGCCGTTTCCGCATGAAACATGGCCAGCAAACTCTTCAGCGTATGGGCATGCATGCGCAACTCTGGCGCATCGCCAGCAGCCAGCGCCTTTTGCACACGACCAATATGCTCGTCCCACTCGGCAACCAGCATTCCGGCCATCGTCGCAAACAAATCAGGGTCGCCAATATCGTGCAAAGCCCCTTTCAGATCCAGATGCACGACATCCGGCGCCAGGACCAGCCCCGGGAGCACCCCATCCTCGGCCAGCCCGGCCGCACCGCAGGCCCGCTCCAACGCTGAAAAAAGCACATCCGGCCGCAAAGGCTTGGCAACATAGTCATTCATACCCGCGTCGAGACAGAGCTGGCGGTCGCTGGCCATGACATTGGCCGTCATCGCCACGATATAAACCGGCCGAAACGCTTGCGAGATAACCCAACTGCGCCGCATCTCCCGGGAGCGAATGATCTCGGTCGCCTCCAACCCACCCATGACGGGCATCTGCATGTCCATCAGGATGACGTCAAAATGCTTGCTATCGAACTGCTCCACAGCCTCGGCGCCATTGTTGGCAACCACGACGCGATGCGACTTGCACTCAAGCATCCGCAGCGCCAACTCCTGATTCACCGGATTGTCTTCGACCAAAAGAATATCGAGGGCCTGCGCTTCGCCCGCCTTGGGCCCATCCAGTTGGAAATCGGCCAATTCCAGAGCGGCCAACCCGGCACCATCCTGACCGACCAACTCCAGCGCATCGATCAAATCGCCGGGCCCGATCGGCTTGACCAGATGCGCAGAAACACCAAGCTCGCGCAGATGCACCAAGTCGTGACGCTGATTCTCGGTTGTCAGCATCATCAACAACTTTTCCGCCTTACCGGCCGCTTGCCAACTGTCGGCCAGCGCAAAACCGACCGGCGCCGCCATGCCCGCATCGGCGAAAATGTAGTCATAAGCGAAGTCGACCGCACGCGAACGCTCGATCGCCGCCATCGCTGCCTCACCTTCCAGCACCAGCGAAGCCTGCAGCCCCCAGGACTCGAGCAATTGCAACAAATAGCCACCGGCCGCCGCGTTATCCTCAATCACCAGTGCCCGCTTACCCCGGAAGCGCTGATCAGCCTCGGTCAAGGCGACCGGCAACGACTCCTGGCCGAAGCGAGCCGTGAAGAAAAATACCGAACCTCGCCCGGCAACGCTGTCGAGCCAGATTTTTCCGTCCATCAACTGGGCCAGGCGCGCCGATATCGCCAAGCCCAGCCCCGTTCCGCCAAAGCGCCGCGTCGTCGAGACATCTGCTTGGGAAAAGGCATCGAAAATGGCCTGCTGCTTATCGGGCGGCACGCCGATGCCGGTATCGCGAATCGCAAAGCGCAGGAACAGCGCACCGGGGGTCACCTGCTCGACCACCACCGTCAACATCACCTCGCCCTGCTCGGTGAACTTGATGGCATTACCCAAAAGATTGATAACCACCTGCCGCAAGCGCGTCGGGTCGCCGACCACTCGCCCGGGAACCTCCGGCCGCACATCGACAATTAGCTCAAGGCCTTTTTTATGCGCACTGACCGCCAGCACGCGTGCTGCCTCGAGCACGACATCCTGCACCGAGAAGGCGAGCGACTCGAACTGCATCTTGCCCGCTTCGATCTTTGAAAAATCGAGGATGTCGTTAACGATGGTCAGCAAGGCCTCGGCGGACGACTTGACCGTCCGCAGATAGTGGCGCTGCTCGGCATCCAACTCGGTATCGAGGGCCAATTCGGTCATCCCGATAATGCCGTTCATTGGCGTGCGGATTTCATGACTCATGTTGGCCAGAAAGGCACCGCGCGCCTTGTTGGCCGCCTCGGCCACCTCTTTCGCGGCAATCAATGCCGCTTCGGCCGCCTTGGCGTCGCTGATATCGCGCTGCAAAACCAGCATCCTGAGCGGTTCACCGCCGGCATCACGCGCCGCCACCGCACCCCGTACCAGCAGCCAGCGCCAGCTACCATCGCGAGCCCGCAGTCGGCACTCCGCCTGGAAAAAACGCTCCTGACTTTGTGCGTGCGCCGTAATCCGCCCCTGCAGTTCACGCAAGTCATCCGGGTGAAGCAGCTTTTTCCATTGAGCAATGGAGTTGTCGAGATCGCCTTGCTGGTAACCCAGCAACTCTTTCCATTGCCGGCCAGACTCGATATTGCCGCTGCGCAGATTCCAGTCGGTCAGCGCATCGCCGGACAGCATGTTTTGCCAGCCATTCAGCCCGGCATAAGCACCATAGGCCGAATCGACCAGGCTCAACAGCCTTTCGGCCCCCTGCGCCAAGTCCGACTGCTGCGCATTGCGCGCAGCATCGATCAACTGCCTGAACTGCGGCTCGCCCTCACCACCGAAAACTTCCTGAAGCTGACGAGCCAGCAGCCGCGATTTCATGACGCCTAGCGTAAGCCGAGGACGTCCTGCATATCGAACAAACCGCTCTTGCGACCGGCAATGAAACGGGCCGCGCGCATGCTACCCAAGGCATAGGGCATCCGACTGCTCGCCTTGTGGGTAACTTCGACGCGCTCGCCAAGGCCACAGAACATGACCGTGTGATCACCGACAATGTCGCCGCCCCGCACCGTAGCAAAGCCGATGGTGGACGGATCGCGCTCACCGGTAACGCCTTCCCGACCATAGACCGCGCACTCGGCCAGATCACGCCCGAGCGCACCGGCCACTACTTCACCCATGCGCAAGGCCGTTCCCGACGGCGCATCAATTTTCAGACGATGATGCGCCTCGACGATTTCGATGTCGTAGCCCTGATTCAGAATGCTCGCCGCCGTCTCCAGCAGCTTGAAAACAAGATTCACGCCGACCGCCATGTTCGGCGCGAAGACGACGGGAATTTCACGCGCCGCAGCAGCGATGGCTTCCTTACCCTCGGCTTCGAAGCCCGTTGTCCCGATGATGATGCCGACACCGGCCTGGCGGCACAGCTCGAGGTGCTGCAAGGTACCTTGCGGACGGGTAAAGTCGATCAGGCAGTCGATATTCTTGAGGCCTGCCGCAACATCGTCGGTGACGAGCACATCACAAGCCATGCCCACCAGATCACCGGCAGTCTTGCCGATGACCGGACTGCCCGGCATGTCGAAAGCCGCACCAACCGCCAGTTGCTCATCCTTGAGGGCGGCTTCGATCAGCATGCGCCCCATGCGGCCACCGGCGCCAACCACGCCAATACGTGTTGCACTCATTACTTGAATCCCATCATGTCAATAAATTTCTGGTAGTAGCTCGGCTCCTGGCGCGGCGGCAGCGGTTTTTCCGCATCCTCACCCGACAGCGCCCCCAGATCGACCAGGCGGGTCTTCATTTGCGGCACGGTCAGATCTTCCACCGTCGCGGTGTCGACATCGCCGCCAACGCGCTCCAGCCGTCCATCAACGTCAAAGAAAACGGTAAATTTGCGTGACTCGACCTTGCCGGTCTGGCCATTCTGGTAGCGGTACAGGTAATCCCAGCGCTGCTGGTGAAAAATATCGGTCACCATCGGCGTACCGAGCAGGAAGCGCACTTGATCCCGCGTCTGCCCCGGCTTGAGCTGGGCAACCATTTCCTGCGTCAAGACGTTGCCTTGCTGAACGTCGATCTTGTATTCGTTGATAAAGCTAGGCTTGTAAGTACAAGCGGCCAGAAATGTGCAAAAGGCTGCAACAGGCAGTAAGCGGGAAGGGGGCATGCGACTTTCCGGAGTTTCTCAAACACCTTTGAAGCGGTATATCATACCCGAATTCCCCCCCGGCCCTGCCGCAACGAATTATGGAATTTTTACGATGAGCGATCCACAAAGCCTCAAGAATATGGGTCTGAAAGCCACTTTCCCGCGGCTGAAAATTCTTGAGCTTTTCGAGAAAAGCACGCTTCGCCACATGACGGCCGAAGACGTCTATCGCATGCTCATCGCCGAGAACATGGATATCGGCCTAGCCACGGTCTATCGCGTACTGACGCAGTTTGAACAGGCCGGCCTGCTCGAACGCCATTTCTTTGAATCCGGCAAGGCCGTCTTCGAAATCAATCGCGGCAACCACCACGATCACCTGGTCTGCATCAACTGTGGCCGGGTCGAAGAGTTTTACGACCCGGAAATCGAAAAACGCCAGAACGCCATTGCCGAAGAACGCGGCTTTGCCATTCAGGACCACGCGCTCTACCTCTACGCCCAGTGCACCAAAGAAACCTGCCCGCATCGCCACGATCCGGACAGTAAATCCTAAGTATATAAATGCCTGATCTAGCAGTTGTAGTGCCGGGAAACTGGTTTTCCTCGGCGGGCGCCACCTTTTTGCTGATTGCCCTGGCCGAATTCGGCGACAAGAGCCAGCTCGTCTGCATGACGCTGGCCGCCCGCCATCGCGGCCTACCGGTAATTCTCGGCGCAGTCGCCGCCTTCGCCATCCTCAATTTGCTCGCTGCCCTGTTCGGCGCCGCGGTCGCTGCCTGGCTGCCGGAATGGGTCGTGACGCTGGCCGTCGCCGCCCTGTTCGCCGTGTTCGGCATCAGCGCCCTGCGCTACACGGAAGATGACGACGACGAAGATATAGACGAGAAACCGGGCCACGGCGTCTTCGCGACCACTTTCCTGCTCATATTTCTGGCGGAATTCGGCGACAAGACCCAGATTGCCGTCGCCGGCATGGGCAGCACGGCGAATGCCGGTGCCGTCTGGGCAGGAGCCACGCTGGCCCTGGCCTGCACCTCGCTGCTCGGCGTCTTTGCCGGACGCAAGCTGTTACATCGCCTGCCGCTGGTCTGGATCCATCGGGTCAGCGGCGCCTTCTTTCTGCTCCTCGCAGTACTGGCCATCGCCCGCCTGGTCTACGCCGGCCCGTAGGCAACTGCAGTTTTCAGGCTTTTCGGGCAGTCGACCGCAGGACTCGCCCGACCGCGAGCCAACTCACTGCAGCAACGGTGCCTCAAGGGCCGCGCCTTTGGGGCGCAACAATTCACGGGCATGCTGCAAGGTGATCTCGGTAATCTCGACGCCGCCCAGCATGCGGGCGATTTCCTGCACCCGACCCGATTCATCGAGCGGCTGAATGGCACTCAGAGTCGAGCCATTGCGCGTCGCCTTGCTGACCTGCCATTGCCAGTTGGCCTGCGCCGCAACCTGCGGCAAGTGGGTGACGCACAGCACCTGGCGTTCGCAACCCAGTTCGTGCAACAGGCGACCGACAATTTCGGCGACACCGCCGCCGATCCCGACATCGACCTCGTCGAAAATCAGGGTCGGCACACTGGCCGAGCGTGAAGTCAGCACCTGGATCGCCAAGCTGATGCGCGACAATTCGCCACCGGAAGCCACCTTGGCCAGTGACTTGGCCTCATTGCCGGCCAGACCGGCGATGCGGAACTCGATCTGTTCCAGGCCATAGACCGCACCATGCTCGACCGGCAGCAGCACAACCTCGAAGCGCCCCGATGACAGGGCCAGCTGGCGCATGACTTCGCTGACCGCCTTGCCCATTGCAGCCGCCGCCGTGCGCCGCCCATTGGACAGCTCACCGGCCACTGCCAGATACGCCTGGTTGGCCTCGGCAACGCGTGCCTCCAGAGCCACCAGGTCGGCCGAAGCCTCCAGTGCGGCAAGGCGCTGCTGCCAACCCGCCAGCAAACCCGGCAGCTCCTGCGGCTGCACCCGATACTTGCGGGCATTGCTCATCACCGCATCCATCCGTCGCTCAACCTCGGCCAACCGCTGCGGGTCGAGGTCGACGCGATCGGTGTAGCGCCGCAGCGTCGATACCGCCTCGGCCAGCTCTGCTTGCACCGAATGGACCAGAGCGGCCACTTCCTCAAGCGCCGGGTCATATTCGGCCAGACCGGAGAGGCGCGTTGCCACACTATCGATCTGCCGCTCGCAAGCGCCCTCATCCTCGGCCAGCGCGGCCAGCGCAAACTGCGCCCCTTCGATCAGGCTGGCGGCATGGCCGAGGCGGCGATGCTCGACATCGAGCGTCGCCCATTCGTCTTCGCTGAAGGCCAAGGCATTCAGTTCGCTGACTTGCCACTCCAGTTGCTCGCGTTCGCGGGTCAGCGCATCCGCCCCCTCACTGGCGGCCCGCAAGGTTTGTTCGAGTTCGCGCCAGTTGCGGAAGGCGACACCGACTTCGCGGGCAAGACCGGCCAAGCCGGCATGCGCATCGAGCAGGGCGCGCTGGGCATCGCTGCGCAAAAGCGACTGGTGAGCATGTTGACCGTGGATGTCGACCAGCCATTCGCCGACTTCGCGCAATTGCTGGGCTGTCGCCGGTGAACCGTTGATATAGGCCCGCGAACGGCCACCGGCATCGACGACACGGCGCAGCAACAATTCGTCGTCACCCTCCAGGTCGTTGCTGGCCAGCCAGCTGCGCACTTCGGGCAAACCGGCGACATCGAAGGTCGCGGCGACTTCCGCTTTCTCGCAACCGTCCCTGACCACGCCGGCATCGGCCCGCTCGCCCAGGGCCAGGGCTAGGGCATCGATCAGGATCGACTTGCCGGCCCCGGTTTCCCCAGTCAGGGCGCCAAAGCCCGTGGCAAACTCCAGTTCCAGCCGATCAACGATGACGAAATCACGAATAGTCAGGTGGCGCAGCATCAGGGGCCTTTGGGGCGTTCGCTCCAGTGCAGCTTCTGGCGCAACATCGCGAAGTAGCTGTAGCCGGGCGGGTGCAGGAAACAAATGGTGTATTCGGAACGCTTCAGGCGGACGCAATCGTGGCGTTCGAGATCGAGCGTCACCTGGCCGTCGAAGTGCACGCGCGGGTCGTCGGCATGGGTGATGCGCAGTTCGATATCGGCGCTGTCATTGACGATGATCGGGCGATTGGTCAGGGCGTGCGGACAGAGCGGCACCAGCGCAATACCAGTCAGCGTCGGGTGCAGGATCGGCCCGCCGGACGACATCGAGTAGGCCGTCGACCCGGTTGGTGTGGACACGATCAGGCCGTCAGAACGCAGGTTGTAGATGAATTCGCCATCGATGAAGAGTTCGAACTCGATCATCCGGCCGATCGCCCCCTTGTCGACGACCACATCGTTCAAGGCCATGTTCGAGGCGATCTCCTTGCCATCGCGGATCACTTCGGCCGCCAGCAACATCCGGTTTTCCGGCGCAAAGCGACCATCGAGCAGATCGTCCATGCAGCTCAGCATGTCGTCGCGGGCAATATCGGTCATGAAGCCGAGCCGCCCCTGATTGACGCCGACCAGCGGCACGCGGTAGCGCGCCAGGCGGCGCGCCGCGTTGAGCATGGTGCCATCGCCGCCAAGCACGATGGCAAGGTCGGCATGGGCGCCGATATCGTTGAAACCGCACGTCACCCAGCGCGACAGATCCACCTGGCGACCGATGTGCTCGGCCGTTTCACGCTCGATAAAAACGGAAACGCCCCGCTCATGCAGGTATTCCGCCAGGCGGCGCAAGGCGTCGGCAATTTCCAGGCTATGGTATTTGCCAACCAGTGCAATGGTCCGCGGCGCGCGGATGGAAGCGAAGCTTCTGTTCATGGCCTGAATTCTTGCATAAAAATGGCCTCTAACACCGCCCCCGGTTTTTTGTACAATGCCCTGCCATGCTGGATAACCGCTCACGCACCCTTCTCAAGACCCTGGTCGAGCATTACATTGCCGACGGCCAACCGGTCGGCTCGCGCGCCTTATCACGTTTTTCCGGCCTCGACCTGTCGCCGGCCACCATCCGCAACGTGATGGCCGACCTCGAGGAAGCCGGTTTCGTCGCCAGCCCGCACACCTCGGCCGGCCGAGTACCGACACCACGCGGCTACCGGCTTTTCGTCGACAGCCTGCTGACCGTACAACCGCTCGAAGCACGGCAGCGCGGCGCGATGGAAGAGGCGCTGCACGGCCTGCCCTCAAGCCAGATCATCGCCAGCGCCTCGCAACTGCTCTCTGGCCTGACCCACTTTGCCGGGGTGGTAATGGCGCCGCGACGGGCCGCCAGCCGTATCCGCCAGGTCGAATTCCTGAGCCTGGCGGAAAAACGCATCCTGCTGATCATCGTCACCACCGACGGCGACGTACAGAACCGGATACTGAATACCGAGAAAGCCTACTCGCCCTCCGAACTGGTCACCGCCGCCAATTACCTGAACCAGCATTTTGCCGGCATGGATTTCGAACAGATCCGCCATCGCCTGACCCAGGAAATCCAGCAACTGCGCGACGACATCAAACCGCTGATGAACCTGGCGCTCGAAGCCGGCGATGCCGCACTCTCGGAAGAGACCGCGCCCTACGTCATTTCGGGCGAGAAAAACCTGCTCGATGTCGAGGAGCTGTCGTCGAACATGAAGCGCCTGCGCGAGCTGTTCGATCTATTCGATCAGCGCTCCAGCCTGATGCGCCTGCTCGATGTTTCCAACCGGGCCGAAGGCGTGCAGATTTACATCGGCGGAGAATCCGGCATCGCCCCGCTCGATGAATGCAGCGTCATCGCCGCCCCCTACACCGTCGACGGCCAGATTGTCGGCTCGGTCGGCGTCATCGGTCCGACCCGCATGGCTTACGAGCGCGTCATCCCGATCGTCGACATCACTGCCAAACTGCTTTCCAGCGCCCTCTCCTACAAGTCGGACAACTAATGCCCCGTTTTCTCCCCGAACTGCCGCACAAGCACGGCACACCGGCGACTACTGCCGTCGTGCTGGTCAATCTCGGCACGCCCGATGCCCCGGACGCCCCGTCGCTGAAGCGCTATCTCCGGCAGTTCCTGTCCGACCCCCGCGTCGTCGAAATTCCCCGGCCAATCTGGTGGCTGATCCTGCATGGCATCATCCTCAATATCCGCCCCAAGAAATCAGCCGCCAAATATGCTTCGGTCTGGATGCCGGAAGGCTCGCCCTTGCGGGTCCACACCGAACGCCAGGCCAAATTGCTGGCCGGCTATCTTGGTGAGCAGGGCCATCACCTGACCGTAACCTGGGCCATGCGCTACGGCTCACCCTCGATGCCGGAGGTGCTGGCCCGCCTCAAGGCCAACGGGGCGACGCGCATCCTGATCGTGCCGATGTATCCGCAATACGCCGCGAGCACCACGGCCACCGTCGTCGACGAAGCCTGTCGCTGGCTGCTGCAGACCCGCAACCAGCCGGAAATGCGCTTCATCCGCAACTTTCACGACGATCCCGGCTATGTCGCCGCTCTCGAAAAAACAGTACGCCAGCACTGGCAAAGTCATGGCCAACTGACGGCCAACGACCGTCTGATCATCAGTTTTCACGGTCTCCCCAAGCGCAGCCTCGACCTCGGCGACCCCTATTTCTGCGAATGCCAGAAAACCGGACGCCTGCTCGCCGAACGCCTGAATTTGCAGCCCGAGCAATACAAGATCTGTTTCCAGTCACGTTTCGGCAAGGCCGAATGGCTCCAGCCCTACACCGCCCCGACCCTGCACGCCCTGGGCAAGGAAGGCATTGGCCGGGTGGACATCATCTGCCCGGGTTTCGTTGCCGACTGCCTGGAAACGCTGGAGGAAATTGCCCAGGAAGGCCGCGATGACTTTCTCGCCGCCGGTGGCAAGGAATACCACTACATTCCGGCACTCAATGAAGACAACCGCTGGCTGCACGCCCTGACCCACATCGTCGAGCGCCATCTCGCCGGTTGGCCGAGCAAAGCTGCCATCGATCCCAAGGCTCAGGAAACGACCGCCGGACTGGCCATGAAACTCGGCGCCCACGCTTGAAATCCGGGCTCCGGGCCCCATATCAGAAAAACCTGATCAACCGGAGCCCTGTATGACCCCCAGCCTGCATATCGTCTGCCCGCACTGTAACGCGGTCAATCGGGTCGCTACGGCGCGCCTGTCCGACGCCCCCATCTGCGGCCAATGCAAGCTGCCCTTGTTCACCGGGCAGCCGCTTGATCTGAATCGCGGCAACTTCGACCGGGTGATCGGGCGCAGCGACTTGCCTGTTGTTGTCGACTTCTGGGCGCCCTGGTGCGGTCCCTGCCGAACGATGGCCCCGACCTTCGCCCAGGCGGCGGCCGAACTGGAGCCCCGCGCCTGCTTCACCAAGCTGAATACCGAGGCCGAGCAACAACTGGCGACCCGCTTCAACATCCGCAGCATTCCGACGCTGGCCGTTTTCAGAAACGGGCAGGAAGTTGCCCGGCAAAGCGGCGCGCTTGACCTTGGCTCGCTGAAACGCTGGCTGCAAGCCCATCTTTACAAAACTTAACTTTCAAGCCCGGGCGCCGTTAACAACGTGTCACAACGTTAGCGGAGCCCATCATGAAAATTGCCAGCGCCAACCTGCAGATGGCTTCTTCGCACGTCAGTCTGCAACAACGTGAAACGCGCGAGTCACTGAGCATGTGGGTCGGTCAGCGCCGGCCAAACTTGCCGGATGAAGACAGCCGCCCCAACCGCTCGCTGACCGATACCGTCGCCCTGTCGGATGCCGCCAAATCAGCCCAGAGTTCGGAATGCGGCGCCAGCGAGAGTGATGCTGCGGTCGACCATGATCCGAAGCTCAATTTGATCCGCTCGATGCTGGAATATCTGACAGGCCGCAGATTCAAGATCTTCGACGCCGTCGACCTGCAGCCCCGCACCGAGCCTGCGGCGTTCGGCAATGCCAACGCGCCCGCCAGCCAGGCCGCATCGCCACCGCCCCCCGCTGGCTACGGCGTCGAATACGACTATCACGAGTCATACACCGAAACCGAACAAACCAGCTTTTCGGCCAGCGGTTCAGTGACGACGGCAGACGGGTGGAGCATCAGCTTCGATCTGCAGCTATCGATGCAGCGCACCTACCATGAAGAAAGCAATATCAGCCTGCGCCTGGGCGACGCCGCTCGCAAGGTGGACCCACTGGTCCTCAACTTCTCAGGCAACGCCGCGCAACTGACCGACCAGCGCTTCGCCTTCGACCTCAATGCCGATGGCAGCAAGGAACAAATCAACTTCGTCGGCCAGTGCAGCGGCTTTCTCGTCTTCGACCGCAATCGCGACGGCCACATCAACAACGGCCAGGAGTTGTTCGGTCCGACCAGCGGCGATGGCTTCCAGGAACTGGCCGCGCTGGACGACGACAAGAATGGCTGGATTGACGAAAATGATGCGGCCTACCAGCAGTTGCAAGTCTGGAGTCGCAATGCAGCCAACGAAGACCTGCTTCAGTCGCTGACCGAAGCCGGGGTCGGCGCCATCTCACTAAGCCGTATCGAGACGCCATTCCAGATCAAAAATTATGCAAATCAGATGCTTGGTGAAATTCGCAATTCCGGCGTTTTTTTGCAGGAAGATGGAAGGGCTGGCACAATCCAGCAGATCGACCTGACCGCCTGAAAATAAGGGCGGCGATGGGCATAACACCGGGGGAAAAATGCCACGCTTTGCTGACTTGAAAATATGGGTCCGCCTGACTGCAGCCATCTGGCTGACACTGGCGATTATCTGGACGATCGTGATCGTCTGGGCCACGCAGGTCAACCGCGACACCGCCATCCGACAGGCGCAGGATTTCGCGCAAAGCATCCACGAAATGACCATGGCCGGCCTGACCGGCATGATGATCACCGGCACGGTCGGCCAGCGCGAGGTATTTCTCGACCAGATCAAGCAACTGTCGATCATCAAGGACCTGCATGTCGCCCGCAGCGATGCCGTCGCCAAATTGTACGGCCCGGACACCAAGAGCAAGCGCGAACTCGACGCCCTCGAAAAGCAGGTCATGGCCTCGGGCACCCCGTACCTCTCGGTTGAATCGGCCGGCGGCAACTCTTTCCTGCATGTCATCAATCCGACCAAGGCTTCCAAAAACTACCTCGGTAAGGACTGTATCCTCTGTCACCAGGTACCCGAAGGCACGGTGCTCGGCGTCGTCAGCATGAAAGTCTCGCTCGACTCCGTCGAGTCCGATGTTGCCGCCTTCCGCCTGAAGATTGCCGGCGTTGCGCTGGCTGCCGTCGGCGCCCTGCTCGTCATCATTTACCTGCTGACCCATCATTTTGTCACGGCTCCGCTCGATGAAATGCGCAAGGGTTTGCGCGACATAGCCAGTGGCGAAGGCGACCTGACCCGACGCCTGCCGATCAAGGGCAAGGACGAAGTCGGCCAGGCCGCCCTCGTCTTCAATGAAATGATGGAAAACTTCAACCAGCTGGTGCGCCAGGTCCGCGACTCGGCCAGCCAGGTTTCGGCCCGGGTGGCTGCCCTGTCGGACAACGCCGACCGCGTCTCGCAAAGCTCGCACCTGCAGAACGAGAAGTCCAACGAAGCGGCAACCGCCGTTGAGCAACTGGTCTCCAGCATTTCGTCGATCGCCCAGAGCGCCGAGCACGTCCAGCATCAGTCGCAGGAAAGCCTGGCCCGTGCCAACGAGGGCAGCCGCAACCTGAACGTCCTGCTTGGCGAAATGAATGTCGTCGAACGGGCCGTCAAGGAAATGGCAACCTCGGTCAACGAATTCGTCCGCAACACTGAAGCGATTACCAGCATGACCCGCGAGGTCAAGGACATTGCCGAGCAGACCAATCTGCTGGCCCTGAATGCCGCCATCGAAGCTGCCCGTGCCGGCGAGCAGGGTCGCGGCTTTGCCGTGGTCGCGGACGAGGTACGCAAGCTGGCGGAGAAATCTTCCCGCTCGGCCAGCGAAATCGATGCTATCACTGCCATGCTCAGCGCCCAGTCGGTCGCCGTCCGGCGCAGCATCGAGGAAGGACTCGAACACCTGGAAAGCAGCCAGAGCGCCGTGGCGACCGTCTCCAACGTGCTGCAGGCAACCAATGGCTCGGTCACCGAAGTCGGGCACGGCCTCGACAACATTGCGGCAGAAACGGATCAGCAGCGCCGCTTCTCGGGCAACGTCGAAGCCAGCATCGAAGCGATTGCGGGCATGGCCCGCGACAACTCGGGAACGGTGGAGCAGACGGCCGGTGCCGCCCACGACCTGAAACGCCTGGCCGAAGGTCTGGCGGCGATGGTGGGCCGCTTCAAGGTATGAACGCCTAGCACCAGCCCCAAAGAAAAACCGCCTCGAATGAGGCGGTTTTCACATCGGCGCCAGTTCCAGATCGAGGCCGCCGCCCGGGCGCGAACGCGGCATTCCGCTCAGCGAACCGGTCCCCGCCTCCACCGCCGGCTGGCCCAGTGATGCGGCAATCTTGTTGACCTCGCGCAGGCGCCGGATCATCCGGGCCAGCAAGGCATTGCGCATCCGCCCGTCGAGCTCTTCCGAAGAGAGAGCCAGAGCCGCGGCGTTGACTTCAAGAAACAGCGTTTTTTCCAGCGTGACCGCCGTCGCGTAGCGCTGATCGCTGTCTGGGTGCAGGAAAGCCACTTCGCCAACCGGCTCGCTCGGTCCCAGCCGGCAGAGCGCCTTGCCGCCGATTGAAATCTCGACACAACCGGAAATGACGATGCCAAACAGCTTGTTGCGCTCGCCTTCACGGATCAGCGCAACATTCGGTGCAATCTCGCGCCAGACGGCAACCCGCAGAACCTCCCAGAGTTCTTCGTTTTCAAATTCGGTAAAGAACTCCAGTTTGCGCAGGGTTTCGAAATGGCTCATGTCCTGCGCCGTATCGTCCTCTTCCAGTATCTGGTAACGAACGGCGGCCAAATCCTTGGCGAACTCGGCGCCATTCCGGTAACGGCTGTACAGATCCTTTTCCAGCGCCCGCCGCATGATGGCATTCAGGCCTTCCGGCAGATTCGGGCTGAGGGCGGTAATGGCCGGCGCATCGGTATTGATGATGCGATAGATCAGCGTTGCTTGATTCGCGGCACGAAACGGCAGACGCCCGGTCAGCAACTGGAACATGACGACACCCAGCGAATAGAGGTCGGTTTTCTGGTTGAGCGGATAGCCCTTGATCTGCTCCGGCGACATGTAGGCCGGTGAGCCGACCCCCATGATGAAGGTCGAATCGCGATCCATGTCCTTGTTCATGTTCAGGGCCAGGCCGAAATCGGCGATTTTCGGCTCGTCGTCAGCGGCGACCATGATGTTGGCCGGCTTGATATCGCGATGAATGATGCCCTGGCGGTAGGCGCTATCGAGCGCCATGCAGCACTTGAAAATGATGCTGATGACGCGATACATCGGCAACAGGCGATCGATCCGGCAATGCTGTTCGAGGTTGAAGCCTTCGACGTACTCCATCGCCAGATAGGCGAAGTCGTTCTCAACCACGGCATCGAAGACATGCACGATATTCGGGTGGTCCAGCCGCTTCGAGACCATCCCTTCATTCTGGAACAGCTTGCGCATCCGGCGCGACATGGCCGCACTATCCTGCCCGAAGCGGATCACCTTGACGGCGACCTGGCTTTCGGAATCGGGATCATCACAGAGGTAGACCGTAGCCGTCGCGCCCTTGCCCAGTTCGCGTACCACCCGGTATTTGCCGATTTTTTCCATTCAGGATGCGCAGTAAAAAATACGGATTTATCGTAGCACGCAGGTAGCGGATCGGCAGCAATTTTGCCATCTCGAGAATATTCACGATCCTGCTCTTGAAAAACCTTGAAGCCGCCCCATCTATCGAAACAGATTTTTGGGAGAACCACGCATGTCAAACAACGAACACACCCAGGAAGCCATGCTGGGCAATGAACCTGTAACCGAACCAGTCGCTGCGCCGGCCGCAGAAGCTCACACCGACACCCTGCCCAGCATCGAGGAGCAATTCCGCCAACTCGAACTGAAGGCCGCCGAACATTACGATGCCTGGTTGCGCGCCAAGGCCGAAGGCGAAAACATCCGTCGCCGCGCCCAGGAAGACATTTCCAAGGCGCACAAGTTCGCCGTCGAGAAGTTTGCCGGCGAACTGCTGGCCGTCAAGGACAGCCTGGAAGCCGCGCTGGCCGTGCCGGAGCAGACCGTTGAAAGTTTCAAGTCCGGTGTCGAACTGACCTTGAAGCAACTGGTTTCCGCTTTCGAGAAGAACGCCTTGGTTGAAGTCAATCCGGCCGGCGAGAAGTTCGATCCGCACAAGCACCAGGCCATCGGCATGGTCGACTCCGAACAGGAAGCCAATACCGTGGTGACCGTGCTGCAGAAGGGCTACCTGATCGCTGATCGGACCCTGCGCCCGGCGCTGGTCATGGTCGCCAAAGCAAAGTCTTGAAATCCGGGGCGCCGCCCCCAAATCCAGAACATCAGCAATCCACTCGAATTCACTAAAGGAACAAAACATGGGCAAGATCATTGGTATTGACCTCGGCACGACGAATAGCTGCGTGGCCATCATGGAAGGCGGCCAGCCGAAGGTTATCGAAAACTCCGAAGGCGCACGCACCACGCCGTCCATCATCGGCTATGCCGAAGATGGTGAAATCCTCTCCGGCGCACCGGCCAAGCGTCAGGCCGTGACCAACCCGATGAACACGCTGTATGCCGTCAAGCGTTTGATCGGTCGCCGTTTCGAAGAGAAGGAAGTGCAGAAGGACATCGCCCTGATGCCCTACAAGATCGTCAAGGCCGACAACGGCGACGCCTGGGTGCAAGTGCGCGACAAAAAAATCGCTCCGCCGCAGGTTTCCGCCGAAGTGCTGCGCAAGATGAAGAAGACCGCCGAAGACTACCTCGGCGAGGAAGTCACCGAAGCCGTCATCACCGTGCCGGCCTACTTCAACGACAGCCAGCGCCAGGCCACCAAGGACGCCGGCCGGATCGCCGGTCTGGAAGTCAAGCGCATCATCAACGAACCGACCGCTGCTGCCCTTGCCTTCGGCATGGACAAGGCCGCCGGCAAGGACCGCAAGATCGCCGTTTATGACTTGGGCGGCGGCACCTTCGACATCTCGATCATTGAAATCGCCGACGTCGATGGCGAAAAGCAGTTCGAAGTGCTGGCCACCAACGGCGACACCTTCCTCGGCGGTGAGGACTTCGACCAGCGCCTAATCGACTACATCATTGACGAATTCAAGAAGGAATCCGGCGTTAACCTGAAGCAGGACGTGCTCGCCCTGCAGCGCCTCAAGGAAGCCGCCGAAAAGGCGAAGATTGAGCTCTCCTCCAGCCAGCAGACCGAAATCAACCTGCCCTACATCACCGCCGATGCCTCTGGCCCGAAGCACCTGGCACTGAAGATCACCCGCGCCAAGTTCGAATCGCTGGTCGATGAACTGGTCGAGCGTACCGTCGCGCCGTGCGTCACCGCGTTGAAAGATGCCGGCTGCAAGATCAGCGACATCGACGATATCATCCTGGTCGGCGGTCAATCCCGCATGCCCAAGGTGCAGGACAAGGTCAAGGAAATCTTCGGCAAAGAGCCGCGCAAGGACGTCAATCCTGACGAAGCCGTTGCCGTCGGTGCCGCCATCCAGGGCGGCGTGCTGCAAGGCGAAGTCAAGGACGTGCTGCTGCTCGACGTCACCCCGCTCTCCCTTGGTATCGAAACCCTGGGCGGCATCATGACCAAGCTGATCCAGAAGAACACGACGATCCCGACCAAGGCCTCGCAGACCTTCTCGACCGCCGATGACAACCAGAACGCCGTGACCATCCACGTCCTCCAGGGCGAGCGCGAAGTTGCTTCCGGCAACAAGAGCCTCGGCCAGTTCAACCTGGAAGGCATCCCGCCGGCCCCGCGCGGCACGCCGCAGATCGAAGTCATCTTCGACATCGACGCCAACGGCATCATGCACGTCACCGCCAAGGACAAGGCGACCGGCAAGGAAAACAAGATCACGATCAAGGCCAACTCCGGCTTGAGCGAGGCTGAAATCCAGGCCATGGTCAAGGATGCCGAGCTGCACGCCGAAGACGACAAGAAGGTGCACGAACTGGCCGATGCCCGCAACCAGGCCGACGGCATGGTGCACATGGTCAAGAAGTCGCTGACCGAGTACGGCGACAAGCTGGATGCTGCTGAAAAGGAAAGCATCGAAGCCGCGATCAAGGACGTCGAATCCGTGCTGCGCGACGGCGACAAGGACACCATCGTCGCCAAGACCGAAGCCCTCAGCCAGGCTGCCCAGAAGCTGGGTGAAAAGATGTACGCCCAGCAGCAGGCCGAAGGCGCTGCCGCCGGTGCCGGTGCAGCCGGCCAGCAACAGGCCGGCGGCGAGAAGACCGTCGAAGGCGATGTCGTCGATGCCGAATTCACCGAAGTGAACAAGGACAAGAAGTAATTCCTGGCCTCACAGCCCGGCGCCGAGCCTACCGGAAACCTCCGGCGGCGCTCGGCGCCTTTGTCACTTGACGGGTAGAAGAAATGTCAAAACGCGATTTTTACGAAATTCTCGGCGTCAACCGCGACGCCAGCGAAGACGAGATCAAGAAGGCCTACCGCAAGCTGGCCATGAAGCATCACCCCGACCGCAATCCGGACAACCCGGCGGCCGAGGAGAAATTCAAGGAATGCAAGGAAGCCTACGAGATTCTGTCGGATGGCCAGAAGCGGGCCGCCTACGACCAGTACGGCCATGCCGGCGTTGATCCGCAGTCCGGCATGGGCGGTGGTTTCGGTGGCGGCGGCGGTGGTTTTGCCGATGCCTTCGGCGGCATCTTCGACGAAATCTTCGGTGGCCGGGGTGGTGGCGGCGGCGGTGGCCGTTCCAACATCTATCGCGGCGCCGATCTCCGCTACAACCTCGAAATCACGCTCGAACAGGCCGCGCACGGCACGGAAACCAAGATCCGCATTCCGACCATGGAAGTCTGCGAGCCGTGTAGCGGCAGCGGTGCCAAGCCGGGCACCCAGGCGAAGACCTGCCCGACCTGCCAAGGCTCGGGCCAGGTCCGTCTGCAGCAGGGATTCTTCTCGATCCAGCAGACCTGTCCGAAATGCCACGGCACCGGCCGCTACATTCCGGAACCTTGCAAGAGTTGCGGTGGCGCCGGGCGCATCAAGCAGCACAAGACGCTGGCCGTCAAGATTCCGGCTGGAGTCGATGAAGGCGATCGCATCCGGCTGGCCGGCGAAGGCGAACATGGCGTCAATGGCGGCCCGCCGGGCGACCTCTACGTCCAGATTCACCTCAAGCAGCACGCCGTATTCACCCGCGACCACAACGACCTGCATTGCGAAATGCCGATTTCCTTCACCGCGGCTGCGCTCGGCGGCGAGATCGAAATCCCGACGCTGGATGGCGCCGCCGCCATCAAGATTCCGCCGGAAACGCAGTCCGGCCGGGTCTTCCGTCTGCGCGGCAAGGGCATCAAGGGCGTCCGCAGCCACACCCATGGCGACCTGATGTGCCATGTCGTGGTCGAAACCCCGGTGAACCTGACCGAGCGCCAGAAGGAGTTACTGCGCGAACTGGAGGAATCCAGCCGCGACAACAACGCCAAGCACAACCCGCGCTCCAAGTCGTGGATGGACAAGGTCAAGGAGTTCTTCGAGGACTGAGTTCTCGTCGAATGCCCGGCCCCCATGCCCCAATGCCGCACCGCAGGCTGCGCCATTGGGGCAAATTTTTCGCGGAAATCGCCTGTTTTTGCCGGTGGACCGCAGGACTCACCCCCATTAAGATGGCGCCATGAATACACGTATCCTGCTCGTCGAAGACGATGAACGACTGGCCGAATTGACGGCCGAGTACCTGACCAAGAACGACTTGCAGGTCAGTATCGAACCGCGCGGCGACACCGCCGAAGGACGCATCCTGGCCGAACAGCCGGACCTGGTGATCCTCGACGTCATGCTGCCCGGCAAGGACGGTTTCGCCGTCTGCCGCGCCGTGCGCCAGCAATACCGCGGGGTCATCCTGATGCTGACCGCCCGTGATGAGGATTTCGACCAGATTCTCGGCCTCGAAATGGGCGCCGACGACTACATCGCCAAGCCCGTCCAGCCGCGCGTCCTGCTCGCCCGCATCAAGGCCCTGCTGCGCCGCCTGCCGACCGCCGGCGACAGCCCGCAGAACGAATCGGAAAAAATGGTCTTCGGCCAATTCCGCATCAGCCAGGCAACACGCACCGCGTCGCTGAGCGACGAAACCATCGACCTGACCACCGCCGAATTCGACCTCCTCTGGCTGCTCGCCACGCATGCCGGCAACGTCCTTTCGCGCGACGACCTGCTGCAGGAACTGCGGGGCATCGGCTTCGATGGCCTTGATCGCTCGATCGACGCCCGTATCTCACGCCTGCGCAAGAAGCTGAACGACGACCCCGAGAATCCGACCCGGATCAAGACCGTGCGCGGCAAAGGCTACCTGTTCAGCAAGCATGACTGGAACTGAGTTTCCCGGCGGCGAAAGCGCCGAAAAGGAGCGCAGCCAGGGCCTTGCCCGCTCGCTCTTCCGGGTCTCGCTGCCGCGCTGGCGCGGCGGGCGCTACAGCCTGTCCAAGCTGTTCTTCAACTTCTACCTGCTGGCGATGGGCTCCTTCGTCGCCATTGCCTTTACCGCTGATTTCGTCATTTCCACCGCCCAGCGCGGCATCACCGACGACTACGCCCGCCGCTTCATGCGCGGCACGATCACCTTGATCGAGGATGAACTGTTCCGTCATCCGCGCAGCACCTGGCAACGAAAAATCAAGGATCTCGACGAGAAGTTTTCCTACAAGCTGGGCATCGTCGAGCGCATGTCGCTCGACCGCAAGCTGACCCCGCCCCAAGTCGTCAAGCTCGACGCCGGCGACATCGCCATCGATCACGACGGCGACATCATGTACCACCGGCTTGGCACCAGCAGCCTCGTCCTCGTCGTCGGCCCGCTCGCCTCCAACCGCAACCCCGAACTCGCCGAACGCCTACCGCTCGAACTCCGCCTGCGCCTACTGACCTGGAGCCTGACCGGACTGATCTTCGGGATCGCCCTCTGGTTCTGGGTGCGCCCGGTCTGGCGCGATCTGGAAGCGCTGCGCCAGACGGCCCGCGACCTCGGCGACGGCGACTTCGAAGCCCGCTCACCAAGCGCCCGCAGCCAGCTCTTCGCGCCGCTCGCCGACACCATGAACAACATGGCCGAACGCGTCCAACAGTTGCTCGCCACCCACCGCGAACTCTCCTGCGGCATTTCGCACGAACTGCGGACGCCGATCGCCCGCATGCGCTTCGCCCTCGAGATGCTGACCGAGACCGACCAGCAGGCCGAGCGGGAACGCCTGTGGTCGATGATGGAGGCCGACCTCGACGAACTCGATCAACTGATCGACACCAGCCTGACCTACGCCCGCTTCGAGCGCGAAGCGCCGGAACCGCATTTCTCCAGCGTTCCCTTCGCCGAATGGCTGAGCGACGAAGTCGACAGCGTCCGTCTGCTCGGCCGCAACCTCGATGTCGCGGTCAACACTGACCAACTGCCGGAAAACCTCTGTGTCGACCTCGACCGCAAAGCAATGCCCTATGCGCTGCGCAACCTGCTGCGCAACGCCTTCAAATACGCCAGCAGCCGGATCGCGGTCAGTGCTGAGCTAGATGGCGAGCGCGTCCGTATCCACGTCGACGACGACGGCATCGGCATCCCGCCGGAAGAGCGCGAGCACATCTTCTCCGCCTTCACCCGCCTCGACCGCTCGCGTGACCGCTCGACCGGCGGCTATGGCCTCGGTCTCGCCATCGCCCGCCGCGTACTCGAACTGCATGGCGGCAACGCCACCGCAGCGGCCGCACCGCTCGGCGGCGCACGCTTTACGCTAGACTGGAAAGCCCACCAGTAGGCGATCTCCGAGCATCTGTTACGAAGCGTCATAAAGCATCAAGCAACGTTACGTCATACGCACGCTTGCGCAACAGACGCCTTGCCATGCACTCCCTAGAATGCGATGCATGGATTGACAGCAAGCAAAGGAGAACAACGAAATGCTGGACACGAACATCAGACAGTTTATCGAAGCCGCCCGCCAATACCTTTTTGGCATGCTGCCGGCCCAGCCGCAGCTGGCCACCATTCCGGTCCGCACAGTACGCTAATGGCCTTCGCCGACAACCTGCCAATCAACGAAAGCCTCGGTGTCTTTGTCGGCGTCGCGGGTTTTGACTGGCTGGCTGACGGCCAGGCTGAACCGCTGAAAGCGATAGCCGCCGCGATTGCCGCCGGTGTCGTGATCGCCGCCAGTCGCCACTGGTTGAAGAAACGTCGCGACAAAGGCTGAACCCGTTTTACCCTCCTCTCGAATATCCCCCGATTCGAGACCTCCCTGTTACCCCGCCCTCGTGGCGGGGTTTTTTTTGCCGGCCGCCGAAGGGCTGGTGCAGACATGGGACAATACCGCCCCATGAACATCAAACCCACTCCGGACACCCCTGACGATCAACTGGACGTATCGTGCGCCAACTGCGAGGCCTGCTGCTGCCAGCTCGAAGTCTTGCTGATGGGCGACGACGACGTCCCCGCCCATCTGAGCCAGGAAGACCGCTGGGGCGGCTGGGTAATGCGTCGACTCGGCGATGGCTGGTGCGCCGCGCTTGATCGCAACACCATGCGCTGTACCATTTACGAACGACGCCCTTTCATCTGCCGGGAATTCGCGATGGGATCCAGCGAATGCATCGATGAACGTCGTCTGCTGGCGGGTGGCCGTATCTACCCGCTGATCGAGGAAAACCGAGTCTGAACGCCATGAACGAAACACAAGCCAACAATCCGCTCCACGGCATCACGCTGGAAAAAATCCTGCATGCGCTGGTCGAGGCCTATGGCTGGGAAGAACTGGGACGGCAGATCGAAATCCGCTGCTTCACGCACGACCCGAGTATCGCCTCTAGCCTGAAATTCCTGCGCCGGACGCCCTGGGCCAGGGAGCGCGTCGAATCGCTCTACGTTTACATGCTGCGCCGCAAGCAGCAGGCCGGTTAACATGAACAAAGCGGACACCCCGATGACTTACGAAGAACATCTCGATGAAGTAACCACGCTGATCACCGAAAAATACGACGTCAGCGACCAAGCCGCGATCAAAATGGTAATGCGCGCCCAGGCCGATGATTTCTTCAGCGGCCACGACGACGAGCCAAGCATTTGCACGCTCGACCGCGCCCATCTCGACGCCAAGGCGGTCTTCAAGAAATACAAATAAGCCCCGGCAAACTGCCCTCTGCCGAACAATTCGGACCGTTCAGCGAATAATTATTCAACGGCGAGTCCAAAAGTGGGCATCATGACAGACCCGGGGTGATCAGCTGATCAAAGTTGCGGTACGCCTGATGCGTACTGCATTCACTCAGCGCACTTCCTATTCCACCGCCCTCGCGGGCACACCAAGGAGGCCACTTGGCCAAACCCAACTATCAGTTCGAAAAGCGCCAGAGAGACCTGGCCAAAAAAGCCAAGCAGGAAGAAAAGCGCTTGGCCAAACTCGCCGGCAAGGCAAGCACCGATGATGCCACGCCCGAAGCGGACGACGGTGTAGCCGTGGCCAGCGCCGCGGTCGAGACTGCACCGGCCGCCTGAAACGGGGCAGACCGCATGCGTTCAACTCGTGCCAGCGCCGCCGTTGCCCGCCTGAATGAGCGGAGCACGACAGACCGCTATTTCATGGTGCTGCTCGGCAATGGCCGGTTTGAACTGCGCGAGCAGATCGAGGGCGGCGAAAACCGCCTCTCCGAACCGCTCGAGCTCGATGATTTCGTCCGTTTCGTCAACGCGACCGGGCCGCAGAAGGCGCCCCGTATCACCAAGAACGATGCGGCCTTCGCCAAACAGCTGCAACGCAAACCAAAAACGCCGGAGTAAGCCGCCGCCAGAGGCGCTAGGCGGCCTCGCCAAACCAGTTGGCGCCCAGGCAGGCCCGCAGCGCCAGTCTCGCCCGGTGCATCTGGACCCAGCAATTGTTGTTGCTGATCCCTAAAGTCGTGCAGATCTCGTCGGTGTCGAAACCGAGTACTTCGCGCATCGTGAAGATACGGGCAGCAGTTTCGGGCAGGCGGTAAAGACAGGCCTCGAAGACCGCCCAGAAACGCTTGTTTTCGATGGCCTGCTGCGGCGACTGCCACTCGGCAGGGCGGGTATCTTCGGCCCAGTGCTGACGCTGATCGAAATAGGCATTCAAATCTTCGTCATTTTCGACGTCGACCGCAGCACTTTGTTCGCGCCCCCGCTGACGCAGGACATCCACGATCTTGTTCTTGAGGATGGCCAGTACCCAGGTGCGCAGTGAAGCGCGCGAGGCAAACTTCTCCTTGCCCTGCAGGGCGCCGGCCAGGGCCTCCTGAACCGCATCCTCGGCGCGCGCCCGATCGCGTAGCTGCATTTCGGCAAAACGTAGCATGTCGCGCCGCAGGGCGGTGAGGAACTCCGGGTCATGCAGCGGGTCTGGATTCATGGCGGCAGTTTGGCGACTCAGGGCTGCCGATCATACTGCAAAATAATTTGTAAGGTTTTCAGGGGGCTGGCGACTAATCGATCAGGCCCCCAAGCCAACGACACAGGAACCGAAATGATTTCTTGCAAGGAAGCCAGCCGCCTCGCCTCGCTACAACTGGAACACCGACTCAGTGTTTGGGAACGCTTGCAGTTCCGCCTGCACCTGGCGTTCTGCATCGGCTGCCGCCGCATGGAAAGACAGTTCCGTTTCCTGAGTCAGGCGATGGGGGCCTGGATGAGTCAAAAAGACTGATCCAAGCACCTCGATCCCAACGGAGAAAACCATGAAAAAGCAAAACCTTGTATCCCTGGCAGTCGGTTCCGCCTTTGCCGCCATCACCCTGAGCCCGGTCGCCCACGCTGCCGACAACCCGTTTGCTGCCAACAAGCTCGAAGCCGGCTACCAGCTGGCTCAGGCCGACAAGATGAAGGATGGCAAATGCGGCGAAGCGAAATGTGGTGCGGACAAGAAGGCCACTGAAAAGAAGAAGGACGGCAAGTGTGGCGAAGCCAAGTGCGGCGCCGACAAGAAGAGCGGCGAAAAGAAGTAAGCAGGCATTGACCGGTTGCGGCGCGGGGTTCGCCCTGCCCGCTCCGTACTCTTGGAGAAGACGATGCCTCAACAATTTCTGCGCCCCCCGCCCGCTGCGGGCAGAGGCGCTCTGCCGGGCCGTCTCGCTCAGGGCGCCGGGCTTGGCTTTCGGCGAGAGCTGATTGCCGAGCTGAAGAGCGGCGTGCCGGAGGCGATCAGTTTCTTCGAACTGGCTCCGGAAAACTGGGCCGGCATGGGGGGGCGTTCGGCCCGCGACCTGCGCTACTTCACCGAACGCTACCCCTTCGTTTGCCATGGCTTGTCGCTGTCGCTGGGCGGCCCGGCGCAGCTCGATGAAACACTGCTCCGGCAAATCAGGGCCTTCATGCACGAACACGGCATGACGCTGTATACCGAGCACCTCGCCTGGTCTGCCGACGACGGCCAGCTCTACGACCTGCTACCGATTCCGCTCAGCGAAAAAGCCGTCAAATGGACGGTCGACCGCATCAGTCGGGCCCAGGACATTCTCGGCATGCGCATCGGCATCGAAAATGCCTCGTACTATGTCGCCCCGCCGGGGGCAGAGATGCAAGAAACGGAATTCATCAGCGCCATCGTTCGCCAGGCCGACTGTCTGCTCCATCTCGACGTCAACAACATCTACGTCAACAGCCGGAATTTCGCTTTCGATCCACGGGTCTTCCTGGATGAACTGCCGCTCGAACGCACCTGCTATGTCCATGTCGCCGGCCATTACGTCGAAGCGGACGGCCTGCTGATCGACACCCATGGGGCCACAGTCATCGACCCGGTGTGGTCGCTGCTCGACGCCGCCTACCAACGTATCGGTGACGTGCCGACCTGCCTGGAGCGCGACTTCAACATTCCCGACCTCGCCACGTTGAACGCCGAAGTCCGCCGCATTGCCGAACGCCAGGCGTTTGCCGCCGGCAAGCGGCGCGAGGCGGCGTGATGCAGGCGCCCGACTTCCAGGCATTTCAGCGCGCCTTCGGCCGCCACCTGCGCGACCCGCGGCACACGCCACGCCCGCCCGGCGTTCCCGCTCGCCGGATGCAGGTGTACAACGAACTGCTGTTCAACAACCTGACCGGTTTTCTCGATGCCTGCTTCCCGGTTTGTCGCAGCCTGCTGGGCGAGACGCGCTGGCGCCGGCTGAATCGCACCTTCTATCGCGACTGGAAAGCGCAGAGTCCGTGGTTCCGCGACATTCCCGGCGAGTTCGTCCGCTATCTGAACGAAGGCGGCATTCGCCAGCCAATGCCGGCCTGGCTGTCCGAACTGGCGCATTACGAATGGGCCGAGTTGGCGGTCGACACCATGGATTGCCCGATTGCCGCCCACCATCCAGCCGGCGACCTGATGTCCCGGCCGATCGTACTCAATCCCGCCCTGCTCAATCTGCCCTACGCTTGGCCGGTGCACCGGATAGGCCCGGACTACCGGCCACGCCGCGCGCAGCCGACCCATCTCGTGGTCTATCGCAATGCGGCCGAGCTAGTCGAATTCGTCGAGATCAACCCGGTTACCCACCGCTTGCTGACGCTGCTGGGCAATGCCCCGAACAGCGGCGAGCGCGCCTGCCGGCAGCTTGCCGACGAATTGCAACATCCCGACCCGGCCAGCCTCCAGGCCTTCGGCCGCGCACTACTCGAAGACTTCCATCGGCAGGGCATCATTCTCGGAGTTCAGCCATGAAAACGACACTCACCCAGCCGCTTTCCCTCGCCCTGAACGGTATTGACGCCGTCGGCCTGTGGTTTGGCCTGCTCAGCCTGCGCCTGCTGCTCGGCTGGGACTTCTTCGAATCCGGCCTGGAAAAACTCAATGGCGGCAACTGGTTTTCTGATATCCAGGCGCGCTTCCCCTTCCCGTTCAATCAGCTACCGCCTGAACTGAGCTGGCAGATGGCCACCTGGTTCGAACTGGTCGGCGCCGTGGCGTTGGTCATCGGCCTCGGCAGCCGCTTTTTCGCGCTGTCGCTCTTCATCCTCACCGTCGTCGCCACGGCCAGCGTGCATTGGCCGGAGGCATGGGCGAACCTGGGCGAATTGCTGATGGGTTATCGCTTTACCGACCAGGGATTCGGCAATTTCAAGCTGCCGGTCCTCTTCCTCGGCATGCTGCTGCCACTGATCCTGCTCGGCCCGGGCAAGTTCTCGCTCGATCACTGGCTGCGCCGCCGTCTGCTCGGCAGCAAATGAACCGGTCAGCCAGCGTTACAAAGTCAGCCAAAAAGTCGAACAGACGCCCGTTTGTCGCCTCGGTAAAGTGAATCCACCCTCAACCGAACAAGGAGACATCATGGAAAAGACGAAGAGCAAGGCCAGGAAGTTTCTGCATCTGGACAAGCTGGGTCAGCGCATCGCCCATGCCGCCCGCGCCTTCGCCAAACAGCGCAAGCAACGGGCCGTGCGCGCCTTCGAGCGGAGCCTGCTGCCGCTGACCTGATTGAACGTGCACCGAGCAAAATCGGCGGCAACCCGGCCCCGGGTTATGCCGCCGTTTTTTCGTGCACGATACGGACCTCGCGCTGTGGGTAGGGAATCTCGATGCCATGCTCGCGGAAGGCACGCCAGATGGCAAGATTGATGTCCGACACGACGTTGCCGCGGCCTTCTTCGGGATCGGCAATCCAGAAACCAAGCTCGAGATTGACGCTGCTTTCGGCAAACATGGTCAGGAAGACCTTGGGCCCGGGATCGGCCAGCACCCGGGGGTGCGCCGCTGCGGCCTCGGCCATCAGGCCCATGGCGATGTCGAGGTCGGTGCTGTAGGCGACACCGATCGTCGTCGCCAGGCGCAGCCGCGAATCGGAGTAAGTCTGGTTCTGGACGGTACTGGCGATCAGCGTTTCGTTGGGCACGATGAACTCCGTGCCGCCCGGATGCTTCAAGACCGTGTAGCGCGTCGTGATCTGCGTCACCTGACCACTGTCGGCACCGATCTGGATGATGTTGCCGATGCGGATCGAACGGTCGAGCAGGATGATGAAGCCGGATACGTAGTTGCTGGCGATCTTCTGCAAACCGAGACCGAGACCGACACCAAGGGCGCCGGTAAAGACCGAGAGCGCCGTCATGTCGATGCCGACCAGCGACAGGCTGGCGACGATGGCAATCACCGTCAGCAGCGCCTTGGCGACGCGGATGCCGACGATGCGCAGACTGGAGTCGAGGGTCTCGACGCGCATCAGCTTGCGTTCGAACAGGCCGGCCACCCACAGTGCGGCAACGACGGTCAGGAAGACGGTGACCGCGCCATGCAGGATCATCCACAGATCGACCTTCTGCTTGCCGATGGAAAAATCGACCTGCTCCAGCGCATCGATCACATAGGGTGCCAGATCGGTGATGTAAAGCGCCAGCCAGCTCCAGACGACGGCCGCGATGATGCGCTCCCAGGCGGTCAGCCAGGTGGCGCTTGGAAAGGCCTGGCGAAGCACGAAGACGACGCCGCGGACGAGCGCCATCGAGCCGAGCAGCGGCATCGCCAGCTTGAGCAGATTGACGTGAATGAAGGGCTTGAGCAGCAGACGGGTGAGGCCGACCAGGATCATGCCGGTCAGCGGAAAGGCCAGCCGGGCGCTGGCATCGCTCAGGCGGCCGGCGCCTTCGGCGCGCTGGCTGCGCCACCAGCGGGCGAACAGCGAAGCAACCCCGAGACAGACGACGAGGGCGAGCACCTGCCAGATAAAATCCGGATCGCGAACGTCCTGCCAGAGGTCGTTGAATAGCTGCAGGGCCGGATTTTTCTGCGTCATGCCTTCTTGTCCAGCACAGCGGCAAAGAAGCCATCGGTGTTGTGCTGATGCGGTAGCAGGCGCAGCAGGTCACCGTCCAGGGCAATGCCATGCTTGGCCAGCACGGCCGAGGCCGGGGTCAGCGTGAAATCCGGGTGGCTGGCCAGGAAGGCGTCGACGATGGCATCGTTCTCGGCGGTCAACAGGCTGCAGGTGGCATAAACGACGCGGCCGCCGGGGCGGACCATCTTGGCAGCGGCATCGAGGATGGCGGCCTGCTTGACGGTCAGTTCGGCGACCGATTCCTCGCTCTGCCGCCACTTCAGGTCGGGATTGCGGCGCAGGGTGCCGAGGCCGGAACAGGGCGCATCGACCAGCACGCGATCGACCTTGCCGGCCAGGCGCTTGATCTTGGTGTCGCGCTCGTGCTCGATCCGGGCCGGATGGACGTTGGATAAGCCCGAACGGGCCAGGCGCGGCTTCAGCTTGGCCAGCCGCTTGTCGGAGACATCGAAGGCATAGAGGCGGCCGGTGTTCTTCATCAGCGCGCCGAGCAGCAGCGTCTTGCCGCCAGCGCCGGCGCAGAAATCGACCACCGCTTCGCCGCGCTTCGGTTCGAGCAGGTAGCCGAGCAACTGGCTGCCTTCGTCCTGAACCTCGAAAGCGCCTTCGAGGAACAGCGCATGCTTGGCCAGCGCCGGCTTTTCGCGCAGCCGCACCGCGGTCGGCGACAGCGGACCGGCCACGGCACTGATCCCTTCGTCGGCCAGCCGTTCGAGCAACGCCTCGCGGCTGGTTTTCAGGGTATTGACGCGCAGGTCGAGCGGCGCCGGCAGATTGACCGCCTGCGCCAGCTTCAGCGTTTCCTCGGCGCCGAACTGCGCTTCCAGCCGGTTGTACAGCCAGTCCGGCAGGTCGCAACGGACGGCCGGCGCCAAGTCGGCTTCCGGCTTCGCCTTGGCCGCCGCCAGCCATTCTTCTTCGTTCGCCCGCAGCACCGGCGCCAGTTCGCGCTGGCTCCAGCCGCGCGTCACGGCGAGCGCGACGAGCAGCAACCTGCGATCGGAGATCGGCTCGCCGCAACGGGCTTCCAGGCTACGCCCGCGGCGCAGCACGGCGAACACCGTTTCGGCGACGAAGGCGCGGTCGGCGTGGCCGAGCTGGCGATGTTCACGGAAATAGCGCGAAACCACGGCATCGGCCGGGTGATCGAAACGCAGCAACTGGCCGAGTACGGCTTCGGCATGGGCAAACAGGGCGGGCGTGAAGCGAGCTTTCATTGCAATCCTAAAATGGCGGTTGTGCAGCGGGTGCAGCAACGTCTGGCCGAGGCGCTTCGCCGGCGGTACCGATCTCGGTCACCACCTGTTCGAAACTCTCGCCCTTTTTATCGGTAAAGCGAATTTTAACCGGCAAGCGCTGCCGATCGAGCGCAATCCAGATTTCTGTCGTGTTATCGGTCAGCGCCCGCAGGTGCAGCGTGCGAAAACGGCCGGCCGGCGTTTCAAGTTCCTCCTCACCCAGCGAGTCGAGCGCATAGCGTTCGTACTTCTTGCCGGTGACGACGCCGATGTCGCGCCCCTCGGCCAGCCGGCCGAGGTAGGCAAGCTGGTAATTGAGCGACAGGATGTCCTGCGTGCCCGGCACGATCTGGCGCACGCTGCCGTCGCGCGACAGGCTGACCGCTGCGGTCGACCAGTCGAAATCGGCATTTTCGTTGGCATCCTTGCCGTTCTTGCGGCTGCGGAACGTATCCGGGCGCAGGCCGCCGGCGACCAGTTGGCCGCGACTTTCGATTTCGAGGCGAACCGGCTTCAGCAAGGCGGCCAGGCCGCTGGTCTCAGTGACGCCGGTCAGCCGGTAACTGCCGTCCTCGCCAAACTCCCAATGATGTTCGGCCCGGCCGACCTGCAGGCCAAGCGATTCCTTGAAAATGGCAAAGCGGATCGTGCCCCTGGCCGCCAGCACCGGCTTGACTGGCTTGACCGGGGCAAGGCCTGCGGTCGACGGCGTTGGCGGGGCGATTTCCGGAGGGGTTTCGAGCCCGGCTTCCGGAGCAGCGACGACTGGCGTCGTAATCGCCGGCGCGGTATGGCGGGCGCTGGCCAGCACCTTCGGCTTGGCCTTGACCGCCGGCTTAGTGACTACCGGCGCCGCGACCGGGGCCGGCGGCGTTACTTGCAGTTCGACCTGCAGCGGCGCCGGCTCGGGGCCGCCCCCGAACAGCTCGACATCCGTACCGAACAAGGCGACGCCATGCACGGCCAGCGAACCGGCCAGCGCCAGGATCAGTACGAAAGGCATTGCCGCTTAGCGCACCTCGGGCGCGATCAGCGCGGCACCGTCATTCTGCCCAGCGGCCAGGCGGACCCGGCCATTTTCCAGGCGTAGCTTGTCTTCGGCGAACCAGCGCACGGCCTGCGGGTAGATCCGGTGTTCCTGGGTCAGGATGCGGGCGGCCAGCATGGCCTCGGTATCGTCGTCGAGCACCGGCACGGCGGCCTGGATGATGACCGGGCCGTGGTCGAGGGCCGGCGTCACGAAATGTACGGTGCAACCGTGAATGCGCACGCCCTCTTCGAGCGCCCGCTGGTGCGTGTGCAAACCGGGGAAGGAAGGCAGCAGCGAGGGGTGGATGTTGATCAGCCGGCCTTCGTAACGACGGACGAATCCTTCACTGAGGATGCGCATGAAACCGGCCAGCACGACCAGGTCCGGCGCAAAGCCGTCGATGCATTCGGCCAGCGCACCATCGAAGGCTTCGCGCCCGGCGAACGCCTTGTGATCGATGAAGTGGGCCTCGATGCCGGCCCGCTGGGCGGTCTCCAGGCCTTTGGCATCGGGCCGGTTGCTGATTACGGCAGCGATGTTGACCGGCAGATTGCCGGCATCGCGGGCAGCGATCAACGCCTCCATGTTGCTGCCGCGACCGGAAATCAGGATGACGATATTCTTCATTTCAAAAACTCACAGGTAAAAAGACCATGGTGACGACCGACTGGGTCAGCCGCGACAGAGCGCGGCCGTTGCGATCGGCCACCACTTTGGCCATGAAATCGAGCAAGCCCATGATCCGTCCGAATTCGCGTTCGAATGACAGGTTGCGGTTGGCCGGGTCGAGCTCGTTCGAGAGCATGAACAGTTCGCCGGCCGCAGTGCGGTCGTTGCCCAGTTTCCAGACCGCCACTTCCATGTTGCGGGCCGAATTGAACAGCTTCATTTCGTTCAGGCTGTCGAGAATGTAAAACGCATCCTTGTGCTCGAAAGCGGCATCGACCATGGTCAGCAAACCGAAAATCAGCGCCGCGACCCGGTCGCCGCCATAGGCTTCGTTGAAGGCCAGCGCCGCCGTCTGCCGTTCGCGCTGGCCGTTGAATTCCGGCCAGCTCCGGTACTGGCGCTGGCGCAGCCTTTCCAGCGCCGCCTCGCGGCTGGCCAGGCCGGCCTTCTTCCATTCCTTCGGATTGCGCTTGTAGAGCTTGTCGGCAATCAGCAGCAGGCCGTTGACCACTTCCGTCCGGTTGGCTTCAGCAATGCGGTCAACCTCGGTTTTGGCCAGATATCTGACGTCCACCGCCGACTCCGTCCGGCCATCTTTCCCCAGCTTCGTCGTGCAGGCCATCAACGACAAGGCGGAGAGAAAGAGGACCGGCCAGTGCATCAGGCCGACCTGCTCTTCAGGTAGCCGATGGCGAGCGGAATGAAGGAGAACAGGATGATGCCGACGATCATCAGCGACAGGTTGGCCTTGATCCACGGGATGTTGCCCAGCCAGTAACCGGCCAGGCACAGCGAGACGACCCAGCCCAGCGCGCCGAGCAGGTTGAACAGCGTGAAGCGGGCGTAGCTCATCGAACCGATGCCGGCGACGAACGGGGCGAAGGTGCGGAACAGCGGCAGGAAACGCGAGATGACCAGCGTCTTGCCGCCGTGCTTCTCGTAGAAGACATGGGTCTTCAGCAGCGCCGCCTTGTTGAAGAAGCGCGAGCTTTCCCAGTGGAAGACCTTGGGCCCGAAGAAGCGGCCGATCTGGTAATTGACGGTATTGCCAAGCACTGCCGCCGCGGTCAGGATGGCGATCAGCGTGAAGATGTTCATGCCGCCCTCGCCGATCGCGGCCAGCGCACCGGCCACGAAGAGCAGCGAGTCGCCGGGCAGGAAGGGAAAGACGACGAAGCCCGTTTCGGCAAAGACGATGAAGAAGAGAATGCCGTAGATCCACAAGCCGTACTGCTGCACCATCAGGGCCAGGTGCTTGTCGAGGTGGAGAATGATGTCGATGAACTGCGCGAAGAATTCCATGCGGATGAACCGGGCGGTGAAAACAGCCGGCATTTTACCCCAAGGTATAATGCCCCCATGCCGACGATTGCCCGCCTCCCCGACCTGCTGATCAGCCAGATTGCTGCAGGTGAAGTGGTCGAAAGACCCGCCTCCGTTCTCAAGGAACTTCTCGAAAACAGCCTCGATGCCGGCAGCAAGGCCATCCAGGTCCATCTGGAGGAAGGTGGCGTCAAGCTGATCCGCATCACCGACGACGGCTGCGGCATTGCCAAGGACCAACTGGCACTGGCCCTGACCCGCCACGCCACCTCGAAGATCGTCTCGCTCGACGACCTGGAGCGGGTCAGTTCGCTCGGTTTTCGCGGCGAAGCGCTGGCCTCGGTCGCCTCGGTCGCCCGCCTAAGCATCAGCAGCCGTGAAAGGGGCGCCAGCCACGCCTGGAAGCTCAAGGCCGAAACTGGCGCCGAGCCGGAACCGGCGGCGCTGATGGCCGGCACCATCGTCGAGATGCGCGACCTCTATTACAACACCCCGGCCCGCCGCAAGTTTCTCAAGGCCGAAGGCACCGAATTCGCCCATTGCGCCGACGCCGTCAAGCGCCTGGCGCTGACCCGGCCCGATGTCGCCTTCAGTCTGACCCACAACGGCCGCAACCTGTTCCAGCTCGCCCCGGCCGACAGCCCCCGGCGCATTGCCGACATCCTTGGCGACGATTTCCTCGGCGCCGCCCGCCGCCTCGAAGCGGCCGCCGGCCCGCTCGCCATCGCCGGCTTCGCCATCGACCCGACCCGCGCCACCGACGCCAAGGACGGCCAGTACGTCTTCGTCAACGGCCGCTTCGTGCGCGACAAGGTGATCGCCCACGCCCTGCGCGAAGCCTATCGCGACGTGCTGCACGGCAGCCGCCAGCCGGCCGTCTGCCTGTTCATCAACATCGACCCGGCGCTGGTCGACGTCAATGTGCATCCAGCCAAGACCGAAGTCCGCTTCCGCGATTCGCGCGCCATGCATCAGTTCGTCTTCCACGCCATCCAGCGCACGCTGGCCGCGCCGGTGCAGGCCGAAAGCGCGCCCTCGCTGGTCGAACGCCCGACTTTCGGGGCGACCCCGGCGGTCGACACGTCCAAAACGGCAAATTTCAGCGCCAGCTACCCGCCGCCGCTGCGCCATCAAGGCTCACTCGGCGTCGCCGAACCGGCGGCCGCCGCCTACCTTGCCTTCGCCAAGGCGACGCAGAACCTCGGCACGCCGGCTTACGCCCCGGCCGGCGCCCCGCAATTCACCTCCGCCCCCGCCCAACCGACGATGGATAGCCAGAGCGGTAGCCCGGCGGCGCAGGACAACGACGGCCCGCCGCTCGGCTATGCGCTGGCCCAGTTGCACGGCATCTACATCCTGGCCCAGAACGGGCGCGGCCTGGTGCTGATCGACATGCACGCGGCGCACGAACGCATCCTCTATGAAAAGCTGAAGACGGCTTTCGACAACCGCCAGATCGCCACCCAGGCGCTGCTCATTCCGGCCGTCTTCTCGGCCGATGCCCTCGACATCGCCGCCGTCGAGGAACATGCCGAAGCGCTGGCCGACCTCGGCTTCACGATCACCGCCCTCGGCCCCAACCAGCTCGGCGTGCGCAGCGTGCCCGCCCTGCTCCAGTCGGGCGATCCGGCGGCGCTGGCCAAGTCGCTGATCGGCGAATTGCGCGAACACGGCATCAGCCAGCTAGCGACCGCCCGCCGCAACGAACTGCTCGCCACCATGGCCTGCCACGGTGCGGTGCGGGCCCGCCGCCAGTTAACGGTGCCGGAAATGAACGCCCTGCTCCGCCAGATGGAAGAAACCGAACGGGCCGGCCAGTGCAACCACGGCCGCCCGACATGGACCGAACTGAGCCTCGACCAGCTCGACAAGCTCTTCCTGCGCGGCCAATGAGGCGCGGCGCCGTGCTGCCCTGGCTGTCCGGCGCCCTCTCCCTGCTCCTCTTCATCATCATGGCCGTGCACTCGGCGCCGCTATCGCCGAGCATTCCGGCCCTCCAGTTCACCTTCGAGCCGGCCGCCTTCCAGGCCATCCTGGCGCAATGGGGTCCGGCCGGGGTCACTCGCTTCCGCAGCCACTTCGTTATCGACTTCCCCTTCCTGCTCAGCTATGGTCTTTCCGGCTACCTCTGCGCCCGGCACACCGGTCTTTTCGCCAGACTGGGCGACCGCTCCCGGCAACTACTGACCTGGATGCTGCCCGGCGCCGCACTGCTCGATGCCGGCGAGAACCTGCTCCACCTCTACCTGCTTGATGCCACCAGCAGCCAGCCACCGGCCCTCTACCTGCTGGCCGGCCTGGTTGCCAGCCTCAAATGGAGCGCCATCGCTGCCTTCGCCATCGGCATCGCCTACGCCAAAATCCGCCAGCGGCCAGGCTAAGTCACGAAATCGCGTTACAGGGTGTTACGGGCCGCCTCTCCGGCTTATGCGAAAATCGTGAAAATCACTGCAAAATCATCGAACAAGCAGTGCCGGCACCGTTCGAAAAATGAGCGGCACCGCCCCGACGAACCCCCGCCGTTGCCGGAATAACCCGCATGGTCGCCGGCGATACTTGAGGAATGGCCCCTGCATGGAACATGACGTCGCCCTGATCACCACCCTGGCAGCCGCCTTCGGTTTCGCGCTGATCTTCGGCTTTATCGCCGAACGACTGAAAGTTCCGGCACTGGTCGGTTATCTGTTGGCTGGCATCGTCATTGGCCCGGCAACGCCAGGTTTTGTCGCTGACATCAGCACCGCCTCGCAGCTTTCGGAAATCGGCGTCATGCTGCTGATGTTCGGCGTCGGCCTGCACTTCTCAATGGACGACCTGCTCTCGGTCAAACGTATCGCGCTGCCCGGTGCCGTCGTCCAGATGAGCCTGGCCACCGTCCTCGGCCTCGGCATCGGCCTCTGGTGGGGCTGGAGCATGGGCGCCGCGCTGATCTTCGGCCTCTCGCTGTCCTGCGCCAGTACCGTCGTGCTGCTCAAGGCGCTCGAATCGCGCGGCATCCTGGAAAGCATGAACGGCCGCATCGCGGTCGGCTGGCTGGTCGTCGAAGACCTCGCCACCGTGCTGATTCTCGTCCTGCTGCCGCCGCTGGCCGGCGTCCTCGGCGGCAGCGGCCCGGCCGACGGCGCCGCACCGCTCTGGCAGACCATCGGTCGGACCCTGCTCGAAGTCGCCGCCTTCATCGCCCTGATGCTGATCGTCGGCCGCCGCGCCTTACCCTGGCTACTCTGGCAGGTGGCACGCACCGGCTCACGCGAACTGTTCACGCTGGCGGTGATCGCCGCCGCGATCAGCATCGCCTACGGCGCCGCCCAGTTGTTCAGCGTTTCCTTCGCGCTCGGCGCCTTCTTCGCCGGCACGGTGATGCGCAATTCCGAATTCAGCCATCGCGCCGCCGAGGAATCGTTGCCGCTGCGCGATGCCTTCTCGGTTCTCTTTTTCGTCTCGGTCGGCATGCTGTTCGACCCGGCCATCCTGCTCGAACAGCCGTTGCAGGTGCTGGCGGTGGTCGCCATCATCATCATCGGCAAGTCGATTGCCGCCCTCGGCCTCGTCCTCGCCCTGCGCTATCCGCTCAATACCGCGCTGACCGTCGCCGCCAGCCTGGCCCAGATCGGCGAGTTTTCGTTCATCCTGGCCGGCCTCGGCCTATCGCTCGGCCTCTTCTCGACCGAAGGCATGAGCCTGGTGCTGGCCGGCGCCCTGATCTCGATCGCGCTCAACCCCTTCGTCTTCGCCGCGGTCGAACCGATCAGGCAATGGGCCCTGCGCTACTCGGCGCTGGCCCGCAACCTGGAGTCCCGCGAGGACCCCTACGCCCAGTTGCCGATGAGCACGGAACGCAAATATCTCGAAGGCCAGGTCGTGCTGGTCGGCTATGGCCGGGTCGGCCGGCGTATTGCCGAGGCGATGCAGGAAATGGACATTCCGCATGTCATCGTCGAGCAAAACCGCGAACAGGTCGAAACCCTGCGCAAGACGGGCAAGGCGGCCGTCTCCGGCAATGCCGCCGAGCCGGCGGTGCTGATCCAGGCCCATATCGCCCATGCCGCGATGCTGGTCATCGCCACGCCGGACGCGATCAACCTGCGCCAGATGGCCGATACCGCCAGAACACTGAATCCCGGTATCGAAATCGTGCTCCGCACGCATAACGAGGACGAATCCGAACTACTGCGCAAGGAAGGCATCGGCACCGTTTTCCTGGGCGAGGAAGAACTCGCCCACGGCATGACCAAGCATGTTCTGCAGCGCTTTGCGCCGCGCCCGGTAACGGCAGCGGCATAACCGCCAAGGAGAAGAGATGGCCCAACTGAATCGCCTGCTGGCCGCCACCGACCTTTCGGCACCGGCCCGCCATGCCGCCGAGCGCGCCGCGCTGCTTGCCCGGACCAGTGGCGCCGTGCTTGACCTGATCCACGTCAGCACGCCGGCCCCGCTGACCAAGCTGCGACAACTGATCAGCGACATTCCGCCCGAGGTCGAACAGCGCCTGCTCGACGCCAGCCGCGAGGAATTGCAGCAACTGGCTGCGACCCTGCAACGGCATCACGGCGTTGCCGCCGGCACCTGCGTCGTGGCCGGCCCCCTGCTCGAAGAAATTGCCCGCCAGGCGACGGCCCTGCAGGCCGACCTGCTCGTCTTCGGCGCCCGCGGTGCCGGTTTCATGCGCCATCTGCTGCTCGGCTCAACGGCCGAACGGATACTCAGCCATAGCGCGCTGCCGACGCTGGTCGTCAAGCAGGCCGCTCACGAACCGTACAAGACGCTGCTGGTGCCCGTCGACTTTTCAGCCTCGTCGCACCGGGCGCTGAGCAATGCGTTAAGCCTCGCTCCACGGGCCGAGATCATCCTGCTCCACGCCGCCATCGTGCCCTTCGAGGGCAAGCTGCGCTATGCCGGGGTCGACGACCGCACCATCCATCATTACCAGGTGGCCGCCGAAGCCGCTGCCCTGCAGAAGTTGCAGGCCCTGCGCGACAGCGTCGGCGCCGCCGGGGAAAGAATCAGCCTGCGCGCCGTGCATGGCGACCCGTCGCAACACATCATCCAGCTTGAACAGGAACTCGATTGCGACCTGATCGTCGTCGGCAAGCATGGCGAAAACCCGGTCGAGCAGCTTCTGCTCGGCAGCGTCACCCGCCATGTACTCGCCGAGTCGCAATGCGACGTCCTGGTGTCGCTCTAGGACAGCCCCCGCGCCGCTCAGTTGGCCGGCTTGCTGAGCTGGTTCTTGACGATCGGGCCAACCGCATTCCAGGCCAGCGTGCCGCCACCGACGAGCAACGCGGTACCGACGATCAACTGGATGAGCAGCACGATCAGGTCATGCTGCTGGCGACTCATCTTGCGGCCGGGGTTGGTGGCGCCGCAGCCGGGACAGGCTTCGGCCGAGGTATCGACTTTATGGCCGCAGGCGCGGCATGGTACGAGCGACATAAAACTCCCCCCTGTAATGCACCGATTATAGGGCGGAGCGCCAGCGGCGGTGCATGGTAGGATTCGCCGCCATGAATTCGCCCCGCCTGCCTCCCGCCATCCTGATCATGGGTCCGACCGCGTCGGGCAAGACCGCCGTCGCCATGGCCCTGGCTGACCGCTTTCCGGTCGAACTGATCAGCGTCGATTCGGCCCAGGTCTTCCGCGACATGGACGTCGGCACCGCCAAGCCGGACCGCGCCACGCTGGCCCGCTACCCGCACCGCCTGATCGACCTCATCTCGCCGGAAGAAAGCTACTCGGCCGCCCGCTTCCGCAGCGATGCGCTGGCCGCGATGGCCGAGATCACCGCCGCCGGCAAGGTACCCCTGCTGGTCGGCGGCACCATGTTGTATTTCCGCGCCCTGCTGCACGGGCTGGCCGACCTGCCGCAGGCTGATGCCCAACTGCGCGCCGAAATCGATGCCGAAGCGGCGGCCGAAGGCTGGCCGGCGATGCACGCCAAATTGGCCGTTTTGGACCCGTCCACCGCAGCAAGGCTGCATGCGACCGATAGCCAGCGCATCCAGCGGGCGCTGGAAATCTGCCGGCTGAGCGGCCGGCCGATGTCCGAACTGCTGGCCGCCAGCGCGCAACAGAAACCGCCCTACGATTTGCTGCAAATCGGCCTGCTGCCTTCCGATCGCGCCGTGCTGCACCAGCGCATCGCCCGCCGTTTCGACGAAATGCTGCTCGCCGGCCTCGACGAAGAAGTCCGCGCCCTGCGCCAGAAATACCGGCTCGACCTGGGTTTGCCGTCGATGCGCTGCGTCGGCTACCGCCAGACCTGGGAAGCGCAGGATGGCCTGCTGCCGCGCCAGGAGCTGCGCGACCGCGGCATTTTCGCGACGCGCCAACTGGCCAAGCGGCAGATCACCTGGCTGACCAACTCTTTCGAAGCCGAGAATTTCGACTGCCTTGACCCTGCGCTGACCGACCAGATCAGCGCCCGGGTCGCCGCTTTCCTCAGTTCCGCAGCAAATCCTTGAGGTCTTCGGCCAGCGATTCGAGCTGGCCGACAATGTTGAGCGCGGCATCCTGCGTGCCGACGACCCGTTGCATGAAATCGTTGGCCATGCCGCTCAACTGCTCTTCCTGGCTTTCGGTCAGGCCGAGATGGATGAAGGCCTTGGTCAGCACCTCCTGAAACTCGATCATCACCTGGGTCAGCTCGAAGCAGTTGCGCCGGTAATTGCCCTGCACGCCATCCAGCGTGCTGTACACGCGCGGCAGGGCGGCCTCGATGCCGGCCCGGCGCAGGCGCGCCAGCATATCGACCTCGATTGCCCGCAGGCGGGCATCCGCCCCCTCGGCCAGCAAGGCGCCGTTGTCCCGAATGCGGCCGCAGCGGTCGGCGTCCTCGACCGGCATGTTGTTCACCATCAGCGTCACATGGCCGTAATTGAAGACGCAGCGCGACTTGAACTGGAAGATGCGGTCGCTGTGGCTGACGTGGTTGAGCACCGAGACTTCGAGCGGCAGATCGCGCCCGTTCTTGCTCAGCGACAGCGTGCCGCCACCGATCCGCAACTGCACCGCGGCCTGCAGGTCGTACTGCTGCATCGCGTCGAGCATGGCCATCGCCAACTCGTCCGCCGTGTTGCAGGCGAAGGACTTGCTGAGGAACTGCAGGACGACGCCCAGTTCGCCCATGCTGACCATCGCCGACATCGCCGTCTTCTGGGCATAGCTGGCCTGCTCGGACAGGCTGCGCCGGCTCGACAACTGCAGCGCGGCAACGCGCAGCTTGCGCTGCAGTTCGGCGGGGTCGAACGGCTTCTGGATGAAATCGTAGGCCCCGGCGTCGTAACACAGCAGACGGGTTTCGATGTCGTCGGAAGCGGAAATGAAGAGCACCGGGATATCCTGGGTATCCCAGTCGTCCTTCAGCCGGCGGCACAGGTCGCAGCCATCGATGCCGGGCAGCGAGACATCGAGGATGAAGATATCCGGCTTCTGCTCGGCCAGCCGGGCCAGGCAGGTCTCGGCCGAAAAAAAGGTCTCGGCTGAAAATTCGCCGGCCAGCGCGGCGCTGATGACTTCGGTCAATATTGGATCGTCATCAACCACGAACACGTTCAAGCCTGGTTCCATCTTATATCTCCCTGTTCTTTTAATTGTGGGCCGAGTGCTGTGGCGATTCAAGCATTAACTGAATGGCATTGCGCCATGCCAGCCAGCTGGCCGGTTTCTAGCTGTCGCCGGGAAAACCGGGCAAACGTGGCGGTTGACCGCAGGCATCGCACAAAATCTCCGGTTCGAAGGCCGCATGACAGGCCAATTCCCCCTGCTCGCGCCAATCCGTCTTCAGTGGCGCGACGCGGACCAGGACGACGCCGGCACGGACCATGTCGAGGTACTCGGCGACGCTGCGCGAAACGTCGATGACCCGCCGCCGATGCTTGGTATGCATGCGGTCATTGACCTTGACGATGGCGCAGCGGTCGTTATCCAGCCGACGCACGGCGAGCATGCTGCCGAGCGGAAAATGATTGGTTGCCGCGGTGAACTGACGGACATCGAAACGTTCGCCAGTCGAGGTTTTGCGGCCCTGGAAACCGCTGCCGTAAAAACTCGCCGAGCCATGCAGGCCGGTGGTGTCGCTCTCGATAATTTCGGCCGCCCCGATTTCGACCCTCGGTGATGACGGCTTGCGCACCGGCCGCTTGGCCGACTTGCCGGCCACCGGTTTGGCCGCCGACTTCTTGCCCGCCGCCGCAAGCGACGGCGCGACATTCAACAACAACAGGCCGCATGCCAGAGCAGCGGCCTGTCGCAGCCGTTTAGACCACAACGGTCTGCGCTTCGTCACCCTGGCGGGCGCGGATCTGGCCGATGCGATAAACCGCTTCGCCCTGGGCCTTCAGCTCGGCCATCGCGGCATCGGCATCGGCCGCGGCAACGACGATGACGAGGCCGATACCGCAGTTGAAGACGCGGTGCATTTCGTTTTCGGCGACATTGCCTTCGGCCTGCATCCAGTCGAACAGCTTGGGACGCGGCCAGGCGGCCTTCTGCAGTTCGGCGACGGTGTTTTCCGGCAGCACGCGCGGCACGTTTTCGAGCAGGCCGCCGCCGGTGATGTGGGCCATGCCCTTGACCGTGACCTTTTCGAGCAGCGCCAGCACCTGCTTGACGTAGATCCGGGTCGGCGCCATGACGACGTCGGCCAGCGTGCGCTCGCCGTCAAATTTTGCATTCATGTCCGGGTTGGAGCGTTCGATGATCTTGCGGACCAGCGAGTAGCCATTCGAGTGGGCACCGGAGGAAGCCAGGCCGAGCACGACATCGCCGGCGGCGATCGACTTGCCGTCGATGGCCTTCGATTTTTCAACGACGCCGACCGCAAAACCGGCCAGATCGTATTCGCCGTCCGGGTACATGCCCGGCATTTCGGCGGTTTCGCCGCCGATCAGCGCGCAGCCGGCCAGTTCGCAGCCCTTGGCGATACCGCCGACGACGGAAGCCGCGGTATCGACATCGAGCTTGCCGCAGGCGAAATAGTCGAGGAAGAACAACGATTCAGCGCCGAGCACCAGGATGTCATTGACGCTCATCGCGACCAGATCCTGGCCGACGGTGTCGTGGCGGTTCAGTTCGAAGGCCAGACGCAGCTTGGTGCCGACGCCGTCGGTACCGGACACCAGCACCGGCTCCTTGTAACGCTTCGGCACTTCGAACAGTGCGCCGAAGCCGCCGATGCCACCGAGCACGCCTTCGCGCAGGGTCTTCTTGGCCAGGGGCTTGATACGGTCGACGAGGGCATCACCCGCATCGATATCGACGCCGGCATCACGGTAGGAGAGGGAAATATTCTGGGTCATGGTCCGGTAAGCTCGCCGTGAAGGGCGAATATCCGCTGTAAAAAAAGAGGATTTTACCCGAAAGCGACAAGCTCCCCTAACCCGGCCGCGCGTCGGGGGATTCCGGCCACCGTTAATGGCAACGGGATGAATTATCATGGCGGCCATGAAAATCCTGATCGTCGATGACGAACCCGCCATCTCCGACACGCTGGCCTATGCGTTGCGCAGCGACGGCTTCACGACGGAAAGCTGCACGCTCGGCGCCGAGGCGCTGGCGCTACTCGGCCGCGGCGACCACGATCTGGTCGTCCTCGATGTCGGCCTGCCCGATATCAGCGGTTTCGACGTCTGCCGCAGTCTGCGCCGGCAATCCGATATCCCGGTCCTGTTCCTGACCGCCCGTTCCGACGAGGTCGACCGCATCGTCGGCCTCGAACTCGGCGGCGACGATTACGTCGCCAAGCCGTTCAGCCCGCGCGAGGTGGTTTCCCGCATCCGCGCCATCCTGCGCCGCCTGCGCCCCGAGCCGCGCCTGGCCGCGCCGGCGCCCGCCCCGGCCGGCCGCTTCGCGGTCGACGCCGACGGCCAGCGCATCGCCTATCACGGCCACTGGCTCGGCCTGACCCGCTACGAGTACCTGCTGCTGGCGCTGCTGCTCGACCGCCCGGGGCGCATCCTGAGCCGGACGCAGATCATGGAAAACGTCTGGCAGGACGGCGGCGAAAGCCTGGAACGCACTGTCGACACCCACATCAAGACCCTGCGCGGCAAGCTGCGCGCGCTGCACCCGGACGAGGACGTCATCCTGACCCATCGCGGCCTCGGCTACAGCGTCGTCGCCGGGTAGTGCTGCGGTGAACATCTCCGTCCGCCTCTTTTTCGGCTACTTCCTGGTCGTCGGCCTCGCCGCCTGGTTCGTCCTCAACACCTTCACCAAGGAAACCGAACCCGGCATCCGCCAGGCCACCGAGGAAACCCTGGTCGACACCGCCCACGTGCTGGCCGAAATGGCGGCACTTGAACTGTCGGCCGGGCACATCGGCCAGGGCAGCTTCGCCGCCTCGATCCGCGCCGCCAGCCGGCGCAGCCCGCAAGCGGTGATCTCCGGCGTGCATAAGGAAACCGTCGATTTCCGCGTCTATATCACCAACCCCAAAGGCATCGTCGTCTATGACTCGGAGGCAAGCGCGCTCGGCGCCGATTTCTCCGGCTGGCGCGACATCGCCCGCGTGCTGCGCGGCGAGTACGGCGCGCGCAGCACGCGCGACGACCCGGACGATCCCTATTCCTCGGTGATGTACGTCGCCGCGCCGATCTTCTGGCAGGGCGAGCTGATCGGCGTGCTGTCGCTGGCCAAGCCGATGTCCTCGGTCGCCCCCTACGTCGAGCGCGCCGCCCAGCGCGTCAAGCAGGCCGGCCTGCTGTTGCTCGCCGCCACCGCCGCCATCGGCCTCTTTTTCTCCGGCTGGCTGAGCTGGTCGATCAACCGCCTGCGCGCCTACGCCCGCGCCGTCGCCGAAGGCGGCAAGGCCGAACCGCCGACCAGCGGCGGCCGCCAGCTGTCCGAACTGGCCCGCGCCCTGGCCCAGATGCGCGAAAAGCTGGAAGGCAAGCAATACGTCGAGAAATACGTGCAAAACCTGGCGCACGAGATGAAAAGCCCGCTCACCGCCGTCATCGGCGCCGCCGAAATCCTCGAAGGCGACCCGCCGGCCGCCGATCGCCGCCGCTTCGCCGACAGCATCAGCGAACAGGCCCGCCGCCTGCAGGCGATCATCGAGCGCATGCTGATGCTGGCCCGCGTCGAGCAATTGCAGTCGCCGGAAGGCATTGCTGCGGTCGACCTGGAAAAAACGCTAAAAACCGCCATCGCCCTACGCCGGCAACCACTCGACGCTCGCCAGCTGACCTGCCAACTGAGCGCCGATGCCGCACCCAGCATCCGCGGCGACGCCTTCCTGCTGCAACAGGCCATCCTCAACCTGCTCGACAACGCCATCGAATTCGCCCCGGCCGGCAGCCGCCTCGAAATCGGCCTGGCCAGCACTGAAGGCATTGCCGAAATCACCGTCCGCGACTACGGCCAAGGCGCCCCCGACTACGCGCTGCCGCAATTGTTCGACCGTTTCTACTCCCTGCCCCGCCCGGCCACCGGCCGCAAAAGCACCGGCCTCGGCCTGGCGCTGGTCCGCGAAGTGGCAAGGCTGCATGGCGGCGAAGCGGGGTTCGAGAATCATCCGGCCGGCGGCGGGCGGGCCTGGATTCGCCTGCCGCTGGCCTGAGACCAAACAACAGGGTCGAGCGCGGCCATAAATCATCGGCCGCCTCTTGCCGCATCCCGGGGTGGCAATGCCATACTACGGCTCACCCAACAGGCAGGCCGTTGCGGCCTGACTCAAATACAAAAATTCGGGAGCGGCACCACGCCCCCAATCAAGGAAGCGAGCGACATGTCTGACGTCAGCGATCTCAGCAGTGACAGTGCTGTGTATAAAACCCTTCTTGAATCGACCAAAGCCATTCCGTGGAAGATCGACTGGCAAACCATGACATTTGCCTACATTGGGCCACAGATCGAGCCCCTGCTCGGCTGGAGCCAGGAGAGCTGGTACTCAGCGAACGACTGGGCGATGCGCATCCATCCAGAAGATCGCGACCATGTAGTCAATTTCTGCATTGCCCAGTCGAAGGCCGGGGTCGACCACGAAGCTGACTACCGGGCGCTGACCAAGGAAAACGGTTATGTCTGGATCCGCGATGTCGTTCACGTCGTCCGCAATGACCAGGGCGAAGTCGAATCGCTGATCGGCTTCATGTTCGACATCAGCGAGCGCAAGAAGACCGAAGAAAAATTGCTCATCCTGCAAAAGGAACTGGAAGCACTGTCCTTCAAGGACGGACTGACCGGCATTGCCAACCGCCGGCAGCTGGATGCCAGCCTGGACAGGGAATGGGAAAGTGCGCGCAGCAGTCGGTCGCCGCTATCGCTGCTCCTGTTCGATGTCGATTTCTTCAAGCAGTTCAACGACCTGTATGGTCATGTCCAGGGCGATAAATGCCTGACCGACATTGCGCAAACCCTGAACCTGGCGGCAGTGGGCCCGCGCGATATCGTGGCACGCTTCGGTGGCGAGGAATTTGTCATTTTGTTGCCGGAAACCGATGCCCTCGGTGCGCAGAGGGTCGCCAAACGCTGCCAGCGCCTGATCGAAAAACAGGCAATCGCTCATGCCCAATCGCCGCACGGTCAACTGGTCACCGCCAGCATCGGTATCGGCACCGTCGTGCCCGGCCAGCACATGAGCACCACCGACTTCATCCAGGCAGTCGATCGACAATTGTATGCGGCCAAGCAAAACGGCAGGAATCGGATCGAAATGGTGCAGATAGGCACATAAAGCGCAGGCCAATCTGTACTCAGTGCGGACCTGCGCTGGCGGCGCCACTGCCAGCTTGCCACTGATCGACAAACACCCTGGCATCAGCCAGCAAGTATTCAAAATCTGCCGCGAATCCAGCAGCGTCGGCCAGAAACTCCGCCTCTCCGCCAAGCAGAGGATTCGGCCGCCGGGCGCGCTGCGCCATTCGGCTTAGCACGTCGGCCATGCCGTCCAATTCGGCATAGCTCTGCAACCAATCCTCTTGCGCCATCAAGCGCATCGCGAAACCCGCAGACTCGGGCAGATCGTCTAGGCGAGCCTCAATCTGACGATAGACCGACTGGCAATACGATGGAAGCACTGCCGGGTGAAAGCGCGCCCAATCGCGGGCCAGAACATGATCGTAAAAGATGTCCACCAACACGCCCGCATAGCGCCGCCGTGCTGGCGAGATTCGCGAGCGGCTACGACAAAAAGCAGGATGGGTTTCGACAAAACCGTCGATGGCCCGGTGCAAGGCGACCCCTTGCGCCAAATCCGCTGGCAGGTCGCCGGGCAGCAGCCCTTTGATCCAGTCACCGACCACGCCACCAACCATCAAGGCGGGTGTTTTTTCGGCGAGAACGGCATGGGCCAGGAAATTCATCGGAACACTTTAACAAGAATTTTTGAGGTCCCCCTCAAAACGAATGGCCGATGGGAAGTCCGGTTGCTGATCGGATAGACCCAACGGCCATTTTCGCCGGCCCAACTTGATCTTGGCTTCTGCCAAGGGTTGAGGACTTCCTCTCCAGAAACCGGGCATCCTGAACTGAGATCCAAGCATCAGAGCAATTTGGCTCGATTTCTCTGGGGGGCACTTTCAGTATAGGTCGTGATTCGGGAAAAGTTAGGGGCGTACTAAAAGACGCCCATTGCCAGACCCGCCGCCAGCGCAGCACCAAGCTCGGCGCAACGGGCCAGTTCATCGGGTGGAATTTTCTTGGGGGCCAGGATGGCCTCCGGCGTCTGGGCATGGGTGCACACGATCAAAGGCTCGGCGACCGCCTTCAGCCGCCAACCAGTGGCGATGCGCTCGATCTGGCGGGCGGCATTGGCGCCATCGCTGCCGGCACAGATCAGCGTCGCATAGGGGCGGCCGTTGATCCGGTCGAGGGCAGCGTAATAGCTGCGGTCGAAAAAATCCTTGAGCAGCCCGGACATGGCGCCGAGGTTCTCCGGCGTGGCGAACAGATAGCCATCAGCGGCGATCACATCGTCGCCCCCGGCGGCGGCGGCATGCAGCAGACGGGGAACGACCTCCGGCTCGGTCGCCGCGCCGGAGGCCGCCGCCTTGGCCATTTGCAATGCACCGCCGGTCAGCGAGTGATAGACGATAAGCAGGGTTTTCATCGGGTCAATGTCGTGTTTCGTATCTTGCTGAGTCAGACAGCAATGCCTGCCTTTAGGTCCGGGCGCCGTCGGCCTCTGCTAAAATCGCGGGTCCGATTTTTTGGCGCCGGTTTTTGACTCAAGGCGCCCGCCCTGTGGAGAAAACGCAATGTACCAGTCCCCCCTGCTTCAGGACCTGCATGACCGTGGCCTGATCGCCCAGCTGACCGATGCCGGAACGCTCGACGAGCTGCTGGGCAAAGGGTCGGTGACGCTGTATTGCGGCTTCGATCCGACGGCGGACAGCCTGCACCTCGGCCACCTGGTCCCGGTGCTGATCCTGAAGCGCTTCCAGGAAGCCGGCCACAAGCCGATCGCCCTGGTCGGCGGCGCCACCGGCATGATCGGCGACCCGAGCTTCAAGGCCACCGAGCGCAAGCTCAACACGCCGGACGTCATCGCCAGCTGGGTCGGCAAGATTCGCGGCCAGGTCGAACCCTTCCTGAAGTTCGAAGGCGCCAACCCGGCCATCATGGCCAACAACTACGACTGGTTCAGCGGCATGAACTGCCTGGAATTCATGCGCGACATCGGCAAGCACTTCTCGGTCAATGCCATGATCAAGAAGGAATCGGTGCAGCAGCGCCTGGTGCGCGAGGACCAGGGCATCTCCTACACCGAGTTCTCGTACAGCCTGCTGCAGGGTTACGACTTCGCCGAGTTGTACAAGCGCCACGGCTGCGTGCTGCAGATCGGCGGCTCCGACCAGTGGGGCAACATCGTCGCCGGCACCGACCTGACCCGCCGCCTGCACCATCACCAGGTCTACGGCATGACCGTGCCGCTGATCACCAAGGCCGATGGCACCAAGTTCGGCAAGACCGAATCCGGCGCCATCTGGCTCGACCCGAAGAAGACTTCGCCCTACGCCTTCTACCAGTTCTGGCTGAACACGGCCGATGCCGACATTTACAAATTCCTCAAATTCTTCACCTTTTTGCCGGTCGACCGCATCAACGAGATCGAAGCCGCCGACAAGGCCAGCGGCAGCAAGCCGGAAGCCCAGCGCATCCTGGCCGAGGAAGCGACCCGCCTGGTGCACGGCGAGGTCGCGCTGATGGCCGCCCGCCGCATCAGCGCCAGCCTGTTCTCCGGTGAACTGGCCGATTTGACCGAAAACGACCTCGAACAACTGGCCCAGGACGGCATGCCCGGCGTTCAACTCGACAAAGCCAACGGCAGCCTGATCGACGCGCTGGTCGCGGCCAATCTGGCCAAGTCGAAGTCGGAAGCCCGCACCTTCATCCAGGGCGGCAGCGTTGCCGTCAATGGCCACAAGGTCGATGCGCTGGAACACGTCATCAGCGGCGAAGAACTGCTCTACGGCCGCTTCACCATCCTGCGCCGCGGCAAGAAGAACTACGGTCTGATCAGCTGGCAATAAAGCCGGCCAATCAAAGCCAAAAGGCGCCGACCAGTCCGCTGGTCGGCGCCTTTTTTACGTCAATCCGCCGCGTTCCGCACAAAGCACGTCAGGCGGACATCCACCGTCACCGACAGCGCCGTCAGCGCTGCCGCCCTGGCCCGCCCTTCGGCGCTGGCCCGGTAGAGATGCGGCGTCATCGCCAGCAGGTCGGCGATCTGCTCCTGGCCGCTGAGGTCTAGCGGGAAGCGGACGCTTTCGCTGTCCAGGCTGGTAAAGCCGGCCGGCGTCTGCTGGTCGGCGGGGCGCTCCGGCTTCAGCACCGGGTAGATTATTTCGCGCAATTCACGCAGGTGATCCGGCCCGGCATCGACCTGCAACAAGCGGCCACCGGCCTTGAGAACGCGGGCAAACTCGCCATAGACCGGAAAGCCGAACATGCACAACAGCCGATCGAGCGTCCCCGGCAGCACCGGCAGATTGGCATTGCTGCCGACCACCCAGTTCGGCCGCTTGTCCTGCTTGGCGGCCGAGAGTACCGCCCATTTCGAGATATCCAGGCCGAGCATGGCCAGGCTCTGGCCGTCCGCTGTCGTCGCCGCTGCCAACTGGCGCATGTAGTAGCCCTCGCCGCAACCGGCATCGAGGCAACTGGCGGCGGCCGGCAGGTCGGCCAGCACGGCCCGGCTGACCGCCGCGGCAATCGGCTGGTAGTTGCCGGCATTGAGGAAGCGCCGGCGGGCGGCGACCATCTCCTTGCTGTCCCCCGGGTCGAGCGAGCGTTTTTTCTGCACCGGCAGCAGGTGGGTGTAGCCCTGCGCGGCAATGTCGAAACTGTGCCCGGCGGCGCAACGCCAGCTCGTGCCCTGGCAATACAACGGAGCGCCATCGAGCGGGCAGGCCAGCGCCTGGAAGGGAGTGATGCTCATCGGACGACTTTCCCCGACGCGTTGTCCCGGCCAATCTGCTTCATAAAAATTGTCCAACTCCATGCGCTAAAGTGAGTAGATGGTATCGAGAAATCGATAAAATCTTTCGGTCACTTTCAAGATTTCCGTCTGACCGCAGGCAAACCAAATCTGACACAGATCATTCGATTTAATCGAACGATGCATTATGTTTTTACTCGTTAATATTTTCACCATCCTGAACTAGGATGACTCACTCGATGACCACCGGAGATTCAAGCGAATGAAGATGACGACAGCTATTGAGCGCGGCACCGAATACCTTTGCATCAAGCTGGGCGAGGTTGTAACGGCGATCCAACAAGTCGCCGTGGTCAAAGGCCTCGCCATGTGGGAAGTTGAACGGACATTGGGTGGCGGAACGAGAAAGCGCCTGATCGTGCCGGCCCGCTCGCTGCTGCCGCTCGGCGGCCCGGGGACGGGCGGCCTGCAAGGCGCCTAGGCGCCAACCGGCAAAATACGGGCATTTCCGGCGGTCGACCGCCGGAAATGCCCTTTTTTTCGCCTCGCCGAAACCTAGCCGGGCTGCGCCTGGGCAAACTGCCCGCGCAAACCCTCGATCGCCTCGGCTTCACCCCGCAGGCGGAAGAAGGCGCCGTCTTCGTCGGCCCGTTCCTCCAGCACCTGGCAACTGGCGTAGATGTCCTTGCGCAACTGCTGGGCCGACCAGGGCAGGAAAAGTTCGGCTTCGACCAGCCCCTGCTGGAAGAAGGCAATGATGGTCAGGCGCAGCTTCGCCACTTCGTCCGGACGGCGGGCGCTCATCACGACGCAATCCGGGTATTTGGCGCGCAGGGCGGCTTCGCACTCGGCCTGCGCCGCGGCGTCGCCGACATGGTCAATCTTGTTGAAGATGCGCAGACGCGGCACGGTGTCGGCGTCGATCTCGGCCAGCACCTTGTCGGTAACTTCCAGTTGGCGCTCGAAACCGGGGTCGCTGGCATCGATGACATGGAGCAGCAGGCCGGCATCGAGCGCTTCGTCGAGGGTCGATTTGAACGAAGCGACCAGGCCGTGCGGCAGGTTCTTGATGAAGCCGACGGTGTCGCTGACCAGCACGCGCGGCACGCTTTCCGGGTGCAGCGTGCGCACCGTGGTGTCGAGCGTCGCGAACAGCTTGTTGGCGACCAGCACTTCGCTGCCGGTCAGGGCGCGCATCAGCGTCGATTTGCCGGCATTGGTGTAGCCGACCAGGGCGACGCTGGCCAGGCCCTGGCGTTCCTGGCGGCGGGCGCGCTGGGTCTTGCGCTCGGCTTCCATGGCGACGATTTCCAGTTGCAGTTCGGCGATCCGGTCGCGGATCTTGCGGCGATCCAGTTCGGTGTGCGATTCGCCGGCGCCGCGGCCGCCGACGCCACTGCGTTGCCGGCCCTGCGGTCCGGCCAGCTTGGCGGCTTCGCGCAGGCGCGGCGCCATGTAGCCGAGGCGGGCGATTTCGACCTGCGCCTTGGCAGCGCGCGAGCGGGCGTTGTTGTGGAAGATTTCGAGGATGACCATGGTGCGGTCCATGACGCCGCAGCCGGTTTCCTTTTCCAGATTGCGAGCCTGCGACGGCGAGATTTCGTGATCGACCAGCACGGCCTCGATCTCGCATTCGGCTTCGTGGTTTACGAAGTGTTCGATTTCCTGGCGCTTGCCGATCCCGAGATAACCCGTCGTATCGAAACTGCCCCGCTTCTGGATGAAGGTGCGGACCACCGTGTAACCGAGCGTCTTGGCCAGTTCGCGCAGTTCGGCCAGCGAGGCCTCGAATTCAATGTCGCTGACCTGGGGCAGCTGGACGGACGCCACCACGGCGTAGACGGGCTTCTCTTTGACTTCTGTTTGCATTCCTGAATTGCTTCTTTCTATGGGCAAAGACAGATAGTACCTGTCAAAGCGCGGTGTACCGGCATCCGGTGACCGCCCGCCACCCTCGCCCGGCCAGCCGAAAACCCGGCTTCACGCCCGCTTCACACGGCTTCACGCCGGCTTCGACAGGCGTTCACACAGCAGGCCGAGACTGGGCTCACTTTCAAACAAGGGAGCCTGAAATGGACAAGAAACTGCTCTTCAAGATTGCCGCGATCTGCTTCATGTCGCTGTTGCTGCTCGTCCCGCTCGGTCTGATCGAAGGCCAGATCCGCGAGCGCAGCCAGCGCCAGAACGAGGTGCAGGCGAGCATCGCCAACAGCGCGGCCGGCGAGCAGACGCTGGTCGGGCCGGTGATCGCCGTGCATTACCGGGAACAGGTCGAAGTGCCGATTCCGGAAGGCGAAGCCGGCGCGGCCGGAAAAAGCCGTTTGCAGGTGGTCGACCGCAGCCTTCTGCTGCCGCCGGAAAGCCTCAACATGAGCGGCGAAACGGTGGTCGAGACGCGCAACCGGGGGATCTACCAGGCCCGGCTGTTCCGCCTCGGCCTGGCGAGCAGCGGCCATTTCGTCATCAAGCCGCTGAGCGAGGCGCGCAGCGGCGGCCGCATCCTCGCAGCCAGCGCCCAGTTGCTGCTCGGCATTGCCGACCCGCGCGGCGTCAATAACGACCCCGAGGTGCTGATCAACGGCAAGACCTACCGCTTTGCCTCACCGGGCAGCAAAGGCAAGGGCGAGCCGGAATCCGCCGTGCGCCGGCTGAGCATCGAACTCGGCCCGCTCGACATCCAGCGCGAAAACCGTTTCGATTTCAGCTTTCCGCTGCAGTTGACCGGCACCGCCCGGCTGGCCATCGCGCCGACCGGCGAGGCCAACCACATCGAGCTGAAATCGGCCTGGCCGCACCCGAACTTCGGCGGCCGCTTCCTGCCCGGCAGCCGCACGGTGAACAAGGATGGCTTCGGCGCCCGCTGGGAAATTTCGCACTTGGCGCGCAACTTCGAGGCGACGCTGAATCCGGCGCGCGGCGAGTATCTGAGCATCGACTTCGTCGATCCGGTCAATGTCTATCTACAGTCGGAACGGGCGGTCAAATACGGCGTACTGTTCATTGCGCTGACCTTTGCCGGCTTTTTCCTGACCGAGATCCTGCGCCGTTCGCCGATCCACCCGATGCAATACCTGCTGGTCGGCCTGGCGTTGGCCATCTTCTTCCTGTTGCTCATTGCCTTCTCGGAACACCTGCCCTTCTACGCCGCCTACGGCCTGTCGGCGGTCGCCTGCATCGGACTGATCGCCACCTATCTGGCCGGCGCGCTCGGTGGCATGCGCCAGGGTCTCGCCTTCGGTGGCGGGCTGACCGGCCTCTACGGCGTGCTCTACGGCGTTCTGCTCTCCGAGGACAACGCCCTGCTGATGGGCAGCGTGCTGCTCTTCCTCGCCCTCGGCGCCACCATGCTCGCCACCCGCCGCCTCAACTGGTATCGCCTCGGCGCCCAACTCGCTGGCGAGGGTGAGGCATGAACACGGCCCCGCGCCTGCGCCGACTGGGCCTGCTGCTGGTGCCGGTACTGCTGCTGACGCTCGCCTGGCACCTGAAACATCCGCTGCTGTATGGCCTGCGCCATGTCGAAACGCCACTACTGCTCGGCCTCGCCATCGGCGGCCTGCTCTGGCGCCGGTGCTGGCCGGGGCGCCTGCCGGTCGTCCTGTTGCTGGCGGTGCTCGTCGTGACGCTGGGCCGCGAAGGCGAATACCAGTACCAGCGGGCCGCCGTGCTGGCCGGCGGCCCGCCGATGCAGGCGGTGGGCCGGCATTTCATCGTCGGCTACAGCGACTTCGCCGAAGTCCGCCAACTGGCGGCGAACGGCCTGATCGGCGGCATCTACCTGACCCGGCGCAACCTGCGCGGCCGGACGCTGGCCGAAGTGGCGGCCGAGATCGCCGAACTGCAGGCCGTCCGCCAACGGGCCGAACTGCCGCCGCTGATCGTCGCCGGCGACCAGGAAGGCGGCCCGGTCTCGCACCTGTCGCCATTGCTCGAAGCCCTGCCGCCGCTGGCCAGCCTGGTCGGCGCCGGCGACCCCGCCGCTTGCGCCCGCCGCTACGGCCGACGGCAGGGGCAAGGCCTGGCGGCGCTCGGCGTCAATCTCAATTTCGGCCCGGTCGTCGACCTGCGACCGGCCGGCGCCGACCAAGCGCACGACCGCCTGACCCGGCTAGCGGCCCGCGCCATCGCCGCCGACCCGGCCACGGTCGGCACGGTCGCCGCCGGCTATGTCGAAGGCTTGGGCGAACGCGGCATCCGCGCCACGCTGAAGCACTTCCCCGGCCTCGGCCGGGTCGAACAGGACACCCATCTGCGCGCCGCTCGCCTCGACCAAACGCCGGCCGAACTGGCCGGCGACTGGCAGCCGTTCCGGCAACTGGCCGGCCAGCCCGGGGCGGCGATGATGCTCGGCCACGTCAAGCTGGCCGCCATCGACCCGCAGCGCGCCGCCTCGCATTCGGCCGCAGTGGTCGACGGCCTGCTACGCGGCGCCTGGGATTACGAAGGCGTGCTGATTACCGACGATCTGAACATGGGCGCCGTCTACGACATCGGCCTCGGCCGGGTGGCGGCCGAGGCGCTGGCCGCTGGCGTCGATCTGGTGCTGGTTTCCTACGATCCGCGCCAGGTTTACCGGGCCATTTACGGCGCGGCACAGGCGTTCGCCGACGGCCGCATTGTCGCCTCCCGTTTGCGCCACAGCGAGCAGCGGCTGGCCGACTTCATCCCGGCCGGCGAAAGCGGGGCCGAGGCCGGCAGCAATGCTAAAATCGCGGCCCCTGTTTCGTTCCGATGTCCCGATGCGCCAGCTGATTCTCGACTTGCTGCCCGAAAGCCCCCCGACGCTGGATAACTTCGTCCCCGGCGGCAATGCGGAAACCGTCACCGCGCTGACCGAATGGCTGGCCGGCGGCCTCGGCGACACCTCGTTCTGCCTCTACGGCGAATCGGGCTGCGGCCGCTCCCACCTGTTGCAGGCCAGCAACTTCGGCTACGTCGATGCGGCGACCAACCGCTCGCTGAAGGGCGTCGGCGAAATTGCCGAACTGGCGGTGGACAATGTCGAGGCGCTCGACGCCGACGGCCAGATCGCACTGTTCAACCATTTCAACCGGCTGAAAATGGCCGGTGGACGCCTGTTGACCGCAGCACCGCAGCCGCCGGCCCACCTCGCGCTGCGCGAAGACCTGCGGACCCGCCTCGGCTCCGGCCTGATCTACCGGCTGCAGCCGCTGACCGATGGCGAAAAGGCCGAAGCGGTCGCCGCCCAGGCCCGCGAACGCGCCCTCAAGCTGACGCCGGAAGCGATCAACTACCTGCTGCGCCACGCCGCGCGCGACATGCGCACGCTGTCGATGCTGGTCGTCGCCCTCGACCAATACACCCTCGAACAAAAACGCCCGGTCACGCTGCCCCTGCTGCGCGAACTGCTCAACCTGGAAAATTCGTGATGAATCTCGCCCTCTTCGACCTCGATAACACCCTGCTCAGCGGCGACTCCGACTTCGAGTGGGCGCAATTCCTGATCTCCAAGGGCGTCGTCGACCGCGAAATCCAGGAAGCCAAAAACATCGAGTTCTACGAGCACTACAAGGCCGGCACGCTCGACATCTACGAATTCCTCAATTTCCAGTTGTCACCACTGACCCGCCACAGTCGCGCCGAACTCGATGCCTGGCACCGCGAATACATGGCCCGGCACATCCGGCCGATCATCGGTGCTCCCGCCCGCGCACTGGTCAAACAGCACCTCGACAACGGCGACCTGTGCGCCATCGTCACCGCCACCAACAGCTTCGTCACCGGCCCGATTGCCCGCGAACTGGGCATTCCGCACCTGATCGGCACGATTCCGGCGGTCGACCTCGCCAACGGGGCATTTTCCGGCGCCCCGCGCGGCACGCCGTCCTTCCAGGCCGGCAAGATCGAGCGCGTCGAAGCCTGGCTCGAATCGCTCGGCCTGTGGTGGGACAGCTTTGACGACAGCTTCTTCTACAGCGACTCGCACAACGACCTGCCGCTGATGCGTAAGGTCAAGACGCCGGTCGCCGTCGATCCCGACGACAAACTGCACCAGTACGGCACCGAACAAGGCTGGAAGGTGATCAGCCTGCGCTGACCATGCTGAGCATCCCCTACCTGAGCGCCGAAGCGCCCTACGCGACGATCGCCATCGTCGTCGCGCTGCTCTTCATCCTGCGCCCACTGAAGGCGATGCGCCGCTCGCTGATCAACACCAGCGTCTTTTTCTCGGCCTGCCTGCTCGGCGACCTGCTCGCCGGCCTCATGCTCTCCGAGCACCGGCTCTCGGCCGTCGCCCACCTGCTGCGCCAGATGAGCATCTTCGGCGAAGGCCTGGCGGTGATCCGCTTCATCGGCCTGGCCTGGTTCAATGTCGCCCTGCCCCGCGTCCATCTCCGGATTTCCGGCATCCTGGCCGACATCCTGGTCATCATCGGCTATATCGGCTGGGCCTTTTTCCGCCTCAACCAGTCCGGCGTCGAGCTGACCCACCTGTTCGCCACCTCGGCCATCCTCACCGCCGTCCTCGCCATTTCGATGCAGGACACGCTGGGCAACCTGCTCGGCGGCCTCGCGCTGCAGATGGACAATTCACTGGAAATCGGCGACTGGATCAAGATCGACGACCTCTCCGGCCAGGTCACCGACATTCAATGGCGGTACACGGCGATCGTCACCCGCAACGGCGAAAAGGCCATCGTCCCCAACAGCCAGTTGATGAAGGGCCGCTACTACGTGCTGTGCGACAAGAACGCCGAGTATCCGGCCTGGCGCCGCAGCATCGAATTCAACATCGACCTCGCCGTGCCGCCCGGCCGCCTGATCCGCCTGATCGAATCCGACCTCGCCGCCGCCACCATCCCGCATGTCGCCCAGACACCGCCGCCCAATTGCGTGCTGATGAGCTTCGGGCCGGGCTACGCCCATTACGTGCTGCGCTACTGGCTGCTGGACGCAAAACTCGACGACCCGACCGATTCCGAGGTCCGCAGCCATGTGCTGGCCACTTTGCAGCGCAGCGGCATCCGCCTCGCCACCGACGACCACATCATCCACCTGGTCAAGGAAGGCACGGCGCACCGGGAAACGGTCCAGAACCGCGAACTCAAGCGGCGCCTGCAGGCAATCGCCAGCATCGAACTGTTCGCCCGCCTGTCAGACAGCGAAAAACAGCATCTCGCCGAACACCTGATCAATGCGCCCTTTGCCCGCGGCGACATCCTGACCCGCCAAGGTGCCATTGCCCACTGGCTTTACATCATCGTCGATGGCGAAGTCGAAGCCTGGTGGCAACCGCCCGAGGGGCCCCGCCGCCTGCTCGAAAAGCGCGGCCCGGGCAGCGTTTTCGGCGAAATCGGCCTGATGACCGGGGCGCCGCGTCGGGCTACCGTCGTCGCGACGAGCGACGTCGAAGCCTACCGCCTCGACAAGGACGGCTTCCAGGAAATCATTCGCCAGCGCCCGGAACTCGCCGACAGCCTGTCGGCCACCCTGGCCAGCCGCCTGCGACGCTTCGACGACCTGGAACGGGGTTATCAAGCAGGGCGCGACGAGCAAGCCCGGCAGACGCAGGGCAGCGCCGCGATCGGCAAAAAAATCCGCGAATTCTTTGGCCTGGACTGAGTGAAAAGCCTGGTAACCCATGAAGAATCATCGATTTGCAGTAAAATCGGTTTTTTTCTGCAGCGCCCTGGCGCTCACTGAACGGTAATTCGTGATCCGCAAATTCATTTCCCGCGTTTTAGGCGGCAAAAAACCCAGGGCCGGCCATCATGAGCCGGCCGTCATCCCCGTCTCCACCCACGGCATCACCCGCGACCGCATCAGCTCGGGCAGCCGGCGTACCTGCGAAACCCTGCAACAGCACGGCCACAAGGCCTACGTCGTCGGCGGCGCCGTGCGCGACCTGCTGATCGGCGCCGAGCCGAAGGATTTCGACATCGCCACCGACGCGACGCCGGAAGAGGTCCGCCGCTATTTCCGCCGCGCCCGCATCATCGGCCGCCGCTTCCAGATCGTGCACGTCATGATGGGCCAGGAAACGCTGGAAGTGACCACCTTCCGCGGCACGCTGGACGAAAAGACGAAGACCGACGAACACGGCCGCGTGCTGCACGACAACGTTTTCGGCAGCCACGCCGAAGATGCCGCCCGCCGCGACTTCACCGCCAACGCACTGTACTACGACCCGGCCACCGAAGCGGTCATCGACTACCACCACGGCGTCGGCGATCTCAAGCAGAAAACCCTGCGCATGATCGGCGAACCGCGCACCCGCTACCGTGAAGACCCGGTGCGCATGCTGCGCGCCGTCCGCCTCGCCGCCAAGCTCGGCCTGTTCATCGACCCGGAAGCCAAGAAGCCGATCCGCGAAATGGCCAGCCTGCTCGAAAACGTGCCGGCCGCCCGCCTGTTCGACGAAATGCTCAAGCTGCTGACCTCCGGGCATTCGGTCAAATGCATCACCCAGTTGCGCGACGAAGGCCTGCACCACGGCCTGTTGCCGCTGCTCGACGTCATCCTCGAACAGCCGATGGGCGAGAAGTTCGTCATGCTGTCGCTGGCCAATACCGATGACCGCGTCCGCCAGGGCAAGGGCATTTCCCCCGGCTTCCTGTTCGCGACGCTGCTCTGGCACGAAGTGCTGGTCCATTGGGAAAAGCTCAAGGCCAAGGGCGAAGCGAAAATTCCGGCGCTCTACCAGGCGATGGACACGGTGATCGACGTGCAGGGCGAAAAGCTCGCCATCACCCGGCGCATCGCCGGCGACATCAAGGACATCTGGGCCCTGCAGCCGCGCTTCGAACAACGCGCCGGCAAGCGCCCCTACGGCCTGCTCGAACAGCCGCGCTTCCGTGCCGGTTACGATTTCCTGCTGCTGCGCGCCGAATCCGGCGAAATCGACATCGAAGTCGCCGACTGGTGGACGCGTTTCCAGAATGTCGATGGCGAGGAACGGGCCGAGATGCTGCTACCGGAACAGGCCGCCGACAAGAAGAAACGCCGGCGCCGCAAGAAGCCGGCCGCCGCCGGCAGCGCCAGCCCGAGCGAATGAACACCGCCTACATCGCGCTCGGGGCCAATCTCGGCGACCCGGCCGCCACCGTGCGCGCCGCCTTTGCCGCACTGGCCAACCTGCCGCACAGCCGCCTCGTCGGCAGCTCCTCGCTATACCGGACGGCGCCGGTCGGCCTCACCGAGCAGCCCGAATTCATCAACGCCGCCGCCGCGCTGGAAACGACGCTGGCCCCGGAAGCGCTGCTTGATGCGCTGTTTGACATCGAGGCCCGCTTCGGGCGCCAGCGCGCCGAGCGCAACGGCCCGCGCACGCTGGACCTCGACCTGCTGCTCTACGCCAACCTCGAACTCGACCTGCCGCGCCTGACCCTGCCCCACCCGCGCCTGCACCTGCGCGCCTTCGTGCTGCAGCCGCTGGCCGAAATCGCGCCCGACCTGCGCCTGCCGCGGCGCGGCTCCATCGCCGCCTGGCTACCGGCCGTCGCCAACCAGGGCATCATCCGGCTATGAATGTCCTCGGTTTCAACATCCCGGTGCTCTGGCAGACCGTGGTGCTGCTGGCGCTATCGAACGTCTTCATGACTTTCGCCTGGTATGCGCACCTGAAGAACCTCAACGAGAAGCCGTGGTGGATCGCCGCCCTCTTTTCCTGGGGCGTCGCGCTCTTTGAGTACCTGATCCAGGTGCCGGCCAATCGCATCGGCCACACCGAAATGAGCCTCGGCCAGTTGAAGATCCTGCAGGAAGTGATCACGCTGGCCGTCTTCGTTCCCTTCGTCGTCTTTTACATGGACCAGCCACTGAAGCTTGACTACCTGTGGGCTGCCCTGTGTATCCTAGGCGCCGTCTATTTTGTTTTCAGGACTTGAATGTCTGCCCAAACCATCACCCGCCGCCTGACCCAGGCCGATCTCGCCAAGCTTTACGCCTCTGGTGAAAAGGTCTCGATGTTCACCTGCTACGACGCCAGCTTCGCCCGTCTGCTCGACGGCGCCGGTGTCGAAACGCTGCTGATCGGCGACTCGCTGGGCAACGTCATCCAGGGCCACGACACGACGCTGCCGGTCACCGTCGCCGACATCGCTTACCACACCGCCGCCGTCAAGCGCGGCAGCGACCATGCCTTCATCCTCGCCGACATGCCGTTCGGCAGCTACCAGGAATCGCCGGAACAGGCTTTCCGCAACGCCGTGACGCTGATGGCGGCCGGCGCCCAGATGGTCAAGCTCGAAGGCGGTGCGGAAATGGCGGCCACCGTCGAATTCCTGACCCAGCGCGGCATCCCAGTCTGCGGTCACCTCGGCCTGACGCCGCAGTCGGTGCATGCGCTGGGCGGCTACAAGGTGCAAGGCAAGGGCGAAGCCGCCGCCCAGCGCCTGCGCGACGATGCACTGCTGCTGCAGCAGGCCGGCGCGACGATGCTCGTCCTCGAAGCGATTCCCGCGGCGCTGGCGGCCGAAGTCACGGCCAGCCTGAACATCATCACCATCGGCATCGGTGCCGGCAAGGACTGCTCCGGCCAGGTCCTGGTCCTGCACGACGCCTTCGACATTCCACCGGGCAAGAAGGCCAAGTTCGTCCGCAACTTCATGGACGGCGCCAGCAGCCTGCACGATGCAGCCATCCGCGCCGTCGCCGCCATCAAGGACGGCAGCTACCCGGCCCCCGAACATACCTACGCCGGCTAATTCTCCAGCGAGTCTTTCCATGCAAATCCATTCCAGCATCGCCGACCTGCGGACGGCGCTCAAGGGGCGCGGCCGCGTCGTTTTCGTCCCGACCATGGGCAACCTCCACGCCGGCCACATCAGCCTGATGGAACAGGCCCGTGCCCACGGCGACACCGTCGTCGCCTCGATTTTCGTCAATCGCCTGCAATTCGGCCCGAATGAGGATTTCGACAAGTATCCGCGCACCTTCCAGGCCGACTGCGACAAGCTGGCGACGGCCGGCGTCGATGTACTGTTCGCGCCGACCGAAGCCGATCTCTACCCGGAACCGCAGGAATACGTCGTCGAACCGCCAGCCATCCAGCATGTGCTCGACGGCGAATTCCGCCCCGGCCATTTCCGTGGCGTCGCCACCGTCGTCCTCAAGCTGTTCAACATCGTCCAACCGCAGGCCGCGCTGTTCGGCAAGAAGGATTACCAGCAGCTAATGGTCATCCGCAACATGGCGCGCCAGTTGGCCCTGCCGATCGACATCATCGGCGGCGAAACGGTGCGCGCTGCCGACGGCCTCGCTCTCTCCTCGCGCAACGGCTACCTGAGCGAAGCCGAGCGGGCCGAGGCGCCGCGCCTGTACCGCGAACTGAACCGGATTCGCGAGGCGATCCGGGCCGGCGAAGCCGACACCGTCAAGCTGGAAAATGCCGCGATCGAAGCGTTGACCGCAGCCGGCTGGCAGACCGACTATGTTGCAGTGCGGCAACAGCTCGACCTGTCTATGCCGAAAGGCGTAAACGCCCCGCTGGTCGCGCTTGCCGCTTCCCGCCTCGGCAACACGCGGCTCATTGATAACATTGAGATTTAAGCGAAGCGCATGATCCATAATTACGCGCGTTGACAGTAAGGTATTTGTCGCTACAATGCGCTTCCCCCAACCGTCTGGATGAGTGAAACCATGCAGAGAACAATGCTGAAATCCAAACTGCACCGCGTGACCGCAACCCACGCCGACCTGCACTACGAGGGTTCCTGCGCCATTGATGAAGATCTGCTCGAAGCGGCCAACATCAAGGAATACGAACAGATCGACATCTGGAACGTAAATAACGGCGAACGTTTCACCACCTATGCCATTCGTGCCGAGCGTGGATCGGGCGTCATCTCCGTCAATGGTTCGGCCGCCCGCCGCGCCGCCCCGGGCGACATCCTGATCATTGCCACTTTTGCCGTTTATAACGAGATCGAACTGGCCAAATACGAGCCGGATCTGATCTACGTCGATTCGCAAAACCGCATCACCCGCCGCGGCCACAAGATCCCGACGCAAGCCGCCGCCTGATTCCGGCCGCACTACGTAGCACCCAAACCCGCCCGCTGGCGGGTTTTCTTTTTTCTGTACAATGCCTTGATAAATCTCACAAATATAACGGAGACAAACCATGGGCGTTGTATTCGCCAAAACCCCCAAAGGACACGACGAAATCACCAGCAAGGCCGGCGGGCTGACCCCGCGTGTCCGCCGGGTGCTGATTTTCGTAGACGGCAGGCGCAGCGTCGACGACCTGCGCGGCATGCTCCAATCCGATGACCTGCAGCACACGCTGGGCATGCTGGAAGAGGCAGGTTACATCGAGGTTAGCAGCGTCAGCGACGCCAACGGCCAAAGCCGCACACCGCAGTTGCCGCTACCGGCCATTACCGCCTTCAGCGAACTGCCGGCGAGCGCCGACCCGCTGCGCCTGCAGCAGGCGCGCAACTTCATGGTCAATACGCTGAACACCTTCGTCGGCTCGCTCGGCGCCAGTTCGCTGCTCGACCGTATCGACCAGGCGGAAGGCCATGCCGGCCTGCGCGCCCTCTACGACGAGTGGTATCACTCGATGGTCATGTCGCGCGAAGGCAAGCGCGAGGCGGAAGCCCTGCGCGGCAAGCTGCTGCAGGTACTGTGAACGACGGCCCGGTACGCACCGGACCGTGACCTTGGCAAACCCGGACTACTCGGCCGCCTTCGGCTTGCGGCTGCGCGGCGTCCGCGCCACCTTCTTCTTCGGCACTTCGGCGGTAGCAACGGGCACGGCCGCTTCGACCGCTGCCGCCGGTGCGCTGTCGACCACGGCCGGGGCGGCGCTCTCGGCTTCCTTGCGCGGCCGACGACCGCCACGCCGACGCGGCGCGGCCGGCACGGCCTCTTCCGTCGCGACCTCGGGAACGGCGGCAACCGGTGCCGCGACCACTTCCGGTGCAGGCGTCGGGGCCGGCACCTCGACCTGAACGGCCTGGGCTACCGACTCGGCAGCCGGTTTGTGCTCCGGCTCCTTCCTTGTCCGCCGGCCGCCACGGCGGCGCGACGAATTGTTGCCGGCCGGCGTTTCCGCGACGGGCGCTTCGTTTTTTGCCATTTCCGGCAGGTCGACCGCCGGACTCTCGACGCTCGGCTCGATTTCGACTGCTACGGCAACTTCGGCAACCACCGGGCGAACCTGGGCACGGGTGACGTAGGCGCCGGACTTTTCATCGCGGCCAAAGCCGAGCAGACCACGGCTCGCCGCTTCTTCGAGCAGGTTGCCGAAGCTGCGGAAGCCGTAATAGTTTTCGTTGAAGCCGGGATTACGCCGCTTGATGACTTCCTTGAGCACCGAGGCCCAGATCCGTTCGGTATCGCCGCGGTCGGCGAAGAGGTCGGCGAAGGTGGCGGTGGCCAGTTCGATGGCCTTGGTCTTGCGCGCCTCGAGCTTTTCGCGGCGGCCCTTTTCTTCTTCCGGCGTCCGGCGCGGTGCCGCCTCCCGGTTTTCGCGGCGCGAGGCCGGGCGATCGCGGACCAGATCGTCGTAATAGATGAATTCGTCGCAATTGGCGATCAGCAGATCCGAGCAGGATTGCTTGACGCCGACGCCGATCACCCGCTTGGCGTTTTCGCGCAGCTTGGAGACCAGCGGCGAGAAGTCGGAATCGCCGCTGATGATGACGAAGGTATCGACATGCGACTTGGTGTAGCAGAGGTCGAGCGCATCGACGACGAGGCGAATGTCGGCCGAATTCTTGCCGGACTGGCGGACGTGGGGAATTTCGATCAGTTCGAAATTGGCCTCGTGCATGGCCGACTTGAAGGCCTTGTAGCGATCCCAGTCGCAGTAGGCTTTCTTGACCACGATACTGCCCTTGGCGAGCAGCCGCTCAAGGACCGGCTTGATGTCGAATTTTTCGTACTGGGCATCGCGCACGCCGAGGGCGACGTTCTCGAAGTCACAGAAAAGCGCCATGCTGGCGGTATCGTTGGGTGCAGCCATGAAGTACCTTCAACTTTAGGGAACATGGAGTATACCTGTTGCCCGAGCAACAATCGGCCGCTCTGCCATCGCCCGTGCAGGCCGGCCCGGCCCCCGCTATCATGGCGGTCTTGCCCACCCGCCTCGCCCCGATGCCCGATTCCCCCGCCCAGCCGGACAGCCTCTACGACGTGCTGCACGCCCGCAGCAGCCGCCTACCGGTGACCTGGCTGCTGCTCGCCGCCAATGCGCTGGTCTTCATCCTGATGCTCAACGCCGGGGCCGGCCTCTGGCACTCGCAGAACGGCGTCCAGCTCGCCTGGGGCGCCAATTTCGGCCCGGCCACCCAGGATGGCCAGTGGTGGCGTCTGGGCAGCGCCCTCTTCCTGCATTTCGGCCTGCTGCATATTGCAATGAACCTGTGGGCCTTGTGGGATGGCGGCCATCTGGTCGAGCGCATCTACGGCCACCTGCGCTTTGCCGTCATTTATTTCGCCAGCGGCCTGTTCGGTAACCTGCTATCGCTCGTCGCCCAGGGCAACCATGCGGTGTCCGGCGGCGCCTCCGGTGCCATTTTCGGGGTTTATGGCGCCCTGCTGATCTTTCTCTGGCGCGAGCGCCGGGTGCTGCTCCCGGCCGAGTTCCGCTGGCTGTTCCGGGCCGGCATCGCCTTTACGCTGGCCAGCATCGGGCTCGGCCTGCTCATTCCCGGCATCGACAACAGTGCCCACATCGGCGGCTTGCTGGCCGGCATCCTGCTCGGCAACCTGCTCGGCCGGCCGCTGCTCGGCAAAACGCCCTGGCCGCCTCGCCAACGACTGGCTGGCGGTCTGCTGCTGGCCGGCGCGGTCGTGGTGCTGCTCACCCACATTCCGCCACCGAGCTATCGCTGGCGCGACGAGGTCGCGGCACAAGCCGAGATCCAGCAGTTTCTCGACCGCGAAAGCCGTATCCAGGCCAGTTGGCAGGAGATCATCCGCCAGGACCGGCGGACGGCAGATTCCATCCAGGCGCTGGCCGAGCGGATCGAACAGGAAATCAGCGAACCCTACGACGCCAGTTTCGAGCAACTGTCGGAGCTGAACCTCAGCCCGACCACACCGTCGGCCGCCCAGGTCGAGGCACTGCGCGCCTATAGCGAAAAGCGGCGGGACAGCGCCCAGGCCCTGGCCAGGCAATTGCGCGCCCGGGGCCAGTTCGGCCCCTTCAACCAGCCGCGACTCGGACCACCGTTCTCCACCCCGGAAAATATTCCGCCGAAATAGGCCCCGACCACGAAAACCTGCGCCAGAAGCGGCTTTTGGCCAGTCCTGCGGTCAACTTTAATTTCCGTCCCATTTCCATTTTTTAGCGAACATCAAAGCCCCCCACCCACCCGGGAACCTACCATCCGTCGGCCAAACAATTTCCGAAAGGGGGAAAACCAATGAGTGGCGCTTTCACCAAATCGATGGCGCGGAACATTTTCTACGGGGGGACGACTTTCTTCTTCCTGCTGTTCCTTGCGCTGTCATTCGACACCCATTCGCAACTACCGAAACGTGACATGCGGCAGAACATTACGCCGCAGGTCGCCGAAGGCAAGAAGCTCTGGGAAGTAAATAACTGCATCGGTTGCCACACCCTGATGGGTGAAGGTGCCTACTTTGCCCCCGAACTGGGCAACGTCATCGCCCGCTACGGCGACGAAGGCGTCAAAGGCTTCATCAAGAGCCGTCCGAAGGAGGGGATCCCCGGTCGCCGCAGCATGCCTCAGTTCAACTTCACCGACGAGCAACTGGATGCCATCGTGGCTTTCCTGAAGCACGTCAATTCGATCAACGATGCCAACTGGCCGCCTAACAACCAGGGCTGATCGAGAGGAGACACTGAACATGCAATATAAATCGCAAGCGGTTGCAAAACCCTACTTCATCGCGGCAATCGGCCTGTTTGTTGGTCAGATCCTGTTCGGCCTGATTCTTGGCCTGCAGTATGTGATCGGCGACTTCCTGTTCCCCGCCATCCCGTTCAACGTGGCCCGCATGGTCCACACCAACCTGCTGATCGTCTGGCTGCTGTTTGGCTTCATGGGCGGCGCCTACTACATGATCCCGGAAGAATCCGAGACCGAACTGTTCAGCCCGAAACTGGCGCTGATCCTGTTCTGGACCTTCCTGGTTGCTGGTGCGCTGACCATCGTCGGCTACCTGGCCGTGCCGTACGCCACCCTGGCTGAACTGACCGGTAACAACATCCTCGAAACCATGGGCCGCGAGTTTCTCGAACAGCCGCTGCCGACCAAGCTGGGTATCGTCGTTGTTGCACTGGGCTTCCTGTTCAACCTGACCATGACCATGCTGAAGGGCAAGAAAACTGCCATTTCCATGGTGCTGCTGATTGGTCTGTGGGGCCTGGCCGTCTTCTTCCTGTTCTCCTTCTACAACCCGGTGAACGTCGTTCTCGACAAGTTCTTCTGGTGGTGGACGGTGCACCTCTGGGTGGAAGGCGTTTGGGAACTGATCCTTGGTTCCTTCCTGGCCTTCGTGCTGATCAAGACAACCGGTGTTGACCGTGAAGTGATCGAAAAGTGGCTGTACGTCATCGTCACCCTGACGCTGATCACCGGCATTATCGGTACGGGTCACCACTACTTCTGGATCGGTACGCCGGAATACTGGCAGTGGTGGGGTTCCATCTTCTCCGCACTGGAGCCGATTCCGTTCTTCGCCATGACCGTCTTTGCCTTCAACATGGTGAACCGTCGCCGCCGCGAGCATCCGAACAAGGCTGCCGTACTGTGGGCACTGGGCACCGGCGTGATGGCTTTCCTGGGCGCTGGCGTGTGGGGCTTCCTGCACACCCTGGCTCCGGTCAACTACTACACGCACGGTACGCAGATCACCGCCGCTCACGGCCACATGGCTTTCTATGGCGCCTACGCCATGGTCAACCTGATGATGATCTCCTACGCCATGCCCATCCTGCGCGGTCGCGCTGCCAACGGCAACAAGTCGCAAGTACTGGAAATGTGGTCGTTCTGGCTGATGACCACGGCCATCGTGTTCATCACCCTGTTCCTGACCGCTGCCGGCATCCTGCAAGTCTGGCTGCAACGCGTTTCCGACGCACCGCTGCCGTTCATGGTTGCCCAGGAAAAGATCGCATTGTTCTACTGGATGCGTGAATGGGCCGGTGTAATCTTCCTGATCGGCCTGATCGTCTACATCGCCAGCTTCTTCGTTGGCGGTGACGAGCGGGAAACCCCCAAGTAATTCCTAGCATCAGCTAGCTGCAGCGCGGGTCGCAAGACCCGCGCTTTTTTTTGCCTGTCATGTGCGCCAGCACACCGACGCCAGTTTCCATTGCCGTAGCCTGAGGACAGGCACCAGGCGACAAGCACCACAGATCAAGGTAATCGCCAATGCCGCATGGCAGGGGAGCGCCGTGAAAAGGAGTTGGTGATGGAAAACTGTGATTATTACTGCACGCTGGGAATCGACCGAACGGCCTCCGAAGCCGAAATCAAAAAGGCTTATCGCAGACAGGCTCAGCGCCTGCATCCGGATGTCACGGATGATCCGGAGGGCGAAAGCAAATTCAAGCGGCTGGGCGAAGCCTACAAGACGCTCCGCCGCGCCGACACACGTTCCGCCTACAACCTGCAGCTCGTCACCGACAGCCCGGTCATTAGCCCGGCCCTCTGGCTGTGGATCGCCTTCCCGCCCGATCTCTGCTTCGCGCTGCTGCCTTGGCCACTCTTCACCTGGTTGTGGCGCCACTAGGCAAGCAGCCGGCACCGAATCCAGCTTCGGCCGCACACTGCGATTTCAGGCTGCGCTGCCGTTTTTGCCCATTTTCACCGGTTGACCGCAGCCCTTCTCATTCCCGATCCAGCCGTTCGTACTCGGCAATCACCTGCGCCCCGAGCAAGACCACCATGGCGGCGATTTCCATGCTGAACAGGACGACCACGGCCGTGGTCAGTGAGCCGTAGACGATGCTGGCTTTGGAGAGCGTCGCGAAGTACCAGATCAGCAGGTGGCGCAGCCCCTCCCACAGCAAGGCGGCGCTGAAGCCGCCGATCAGCGCGTGATGCCAGGGCATGCGACCGACCGGCATGGTCAGGTAGAGAGCGCTCAGGACCACGGTTTCGACGGCCAGCCCGAGCAGGTAGAGCAAGCTTCCGGAGGGGCCACCCAGCGCCCAGTCCCGCCCGAAAACATGAAAGCTTTCCTGGGCCAGGGCCTGCAGGGCGACCGAGGCCAGGGTCACGACCAGCAGCGCGACACCAAGCAGGACGATGAAGCTGTAGGGAAGGATGGCGGAGACCAGGAAATGCCGTTTCGTGAGGTTTTCCCGGCGGCCGAAAATGATGGCCATGGCCTTTTCCAGGACCGAGAAGCCCAGCGAGCTGAAAAAGAGCAAGGTGGCCAGCAGGACGACGCCGATCGCGGCACGGTTGCCGAGAAAGCCGGAAATGTCGGCCAGCACTGCGGTGGACTGGCTCGGTACCAGCCATTCGAGATAGTGGCCGAGGGTGGCGAGCAGTTCTGCCTGATCGACCAGATGCGACAGGACGATCACCGAAACGATCAGCAAGGGGACGACCGAAAGCAGCGCGTAGTAGGCGATGGCGCCGGCCAGCAACAGGCCCTGATTCCGGCTGAAGCTCTTGAGCACCTGCAGGATAAAGGCGACGGGATGGTGCAGGACATACAAGACAGGCTTGCTGAGGATGGGCATGACTTCGGAACCTCGATTGATTCAGCATATTCTGCGGCGGTATCGCCGCGCAGCGCAAGCCAGCTCGGCGCAAAGACGACGGCACGATTTTTAGCCTGGCTTCTTAGGGCAGATCAAGTCATGCGCGCGCCTGCCTCGCTATCATCGGCCGCATGAATACGCTTGCCGCCCCACCCCTGCCCCGCCGACTGCCCGGCGATCTCGCCATCTGGTTCTTCATCCTGGCCGAGATGCTGGCTTTCGCTGTTTTCTTTGCTTCCTACGCCTTCGCCCGGGCCCACAACCCGGAGATGTTCAACCTCTACCAGCAGACGCTGGACCGCAATGCCGGCGCCCTCAATACTGTGCTGCTGGTCACCGGTTCGTGGTTTGTCGTGCTCGCCGTACAGGCGGCGCACCGCGATGACCAGCCGGCGATCTCGCGCAATATCCTGCTTGGTTTTCTCTGCGGCGGCGGCTTTCTCACCGTCAAGGTCTTCGAATACGCCGCCAAGTTCGGGGCCGGCATTTCGATGTCGACCAATACCTTCTACATGTTCTACATTTCATTGACCTTTTTCCACTTCATGCACGTCATACTCGGCATGGTGATCCTGGCCGTGCTGTGGTTTCAGGCCCGCCAGGGCGCCTATACCAGCCAGAGTGCCAATGGCCTGGAAAGTGGTGCCGCCTACTGGCACATGGTCGATCTGCTGTGGATCATCCTGTTCCCGCTCGTTTATGTGATGCGCTGATGATGAACGCCCTCTCCAATCCCGCCCACCGCGCCTGGCTTGTCCTGCTGATCGCCACCGCGATCACCTGGTATCTTGGCGAAGTCGGTGCTGCCGGCACCGGCGCCATCATTGCCATGCTGCTCATTGCCTTCGTCAAGGGCCGACTGGTCATTCTCGATTTCATGGAACTGCGCGAAGCACCGCTGATGTGGCGGCTCCTGCTCGAAGGCTGGCTGATTCTCGTCTCCAGCCTGATTCTGTTGGCTTACTGGATTTCTCTCAAATGACCGAACTGCCCTTCTACGAACCTTCCGGCAACGAAATTTCCCTGTTCGAACACGCCTTTCAGCAGCGCCTGCCGCTGCTCATCAAGGGTCCGACCGGCTGCGGCAAGACGCGCTTCGTCTCGCACATGGCTGCCCGCCTCAAGCTGCCGCTGTACACCGTGGCCTGCCACGACGACCTGACCGCCGCCGACCTGGTCGGCCGCCACCTGATTTCCGACTCGGGCACCTACTGGTCGGACGGTCCGCTGACCCGCGCCGTGCGCGAAGGCGGCATCTGCTACCTCGACGAAGTGGTCGAGGCGCGCAAGGACACCACCGTCGTCCTCCACCCGCTGGCCGACGACCGCCGCATCCTGCCCATCGACCGTACCGGCGAGACGCTGGAAGCACCAGCCAACTTCATGCTGGTCGTTTCCTACAACCCGGGCTACCAGAACCTGATGAAGGGCCTGAAGCCCTCGACCCGCCAGCGCTTCGTCTCGATGCGCTTCGACTTCCCCGGCGCCGAGCGCGAGATCTCCATCCTGATCGGCGAAACCGGCTGTGATGCCGATCTGGCCAAGCGCCTGGTCGGCATCGGCAAGGCCTTCCGCGCCCTCAAGGATCGCGACCTCGAAGAAGTCGCCAGCACCCGTCTGCTGGTCTATGCCGCGACGCTGATCAAGTCCGGCTTCGACGTCACCGCCGCCTGCCGCGCCGCCCTGGTCGAAAGCCTGACCGATGATGAGGAAACGGTCGAGGCGCTGATGGAAATCGTCAATGCCACGTTCGGACGATGATTTTGGCTACACCGAGGAGAAGGCCGGCCAGGCGCTGGCCGTGCTCGCCGAGGTGCTGTTCCTGATCAACCTGCTGTTGCTGCCCGGTATCGCCTTCCTGATCCTGGCCGGCCTGTGGCTGCACTTCCGCGACAATGCCCCGCCCCTTGCCCGCCAGCATCTGAAACAGGCGACCCTGGTCAGCCTGTGGGGTGGCCTGCTGATCGTCTCCATTGCCGGCGGCATCCTGTACGGCGGCGGGCTGCACTGGGAGTGGACCTGGGTCGCCCTGATCCTCTACTTCACCTGCATTCATTCGACCCTGGTCCTGTGCGGCATGTATGCCCTGATCAAGGCGATGAACGGGCAGGTCTGGCGCTTCCCGCTGATCGGGCCGCGCCTCGAACCTCGACCATGAAGAAAGCACCACTCCAGCGCTACCGCGTGCTGGCCCAGATCGGTTTTTTTGCGCTGTTTACCCTGACACCGCTGTTCGACCTGTTCCGCTACGACCTGACCGAGAAGCACGCCTATTTCCTGACCTACCCCTGGCATCTTGGTATCGACGAACTGATCGCCGGCACCGGCGATCCACAGACGGCTGCGGTCAACATCATTTTGTACCTGTTTTTGCCGATCCTCGGCGCCGGCGCGCTGATCATCGGCGTCGCCTGGAAATGGGGCCGCCTCTATTGCGGCTGGCTCTGCCCGCATTTTTCGGTGGTCGAAACGATCAACCGGCTGATGCTGTCCGCCACCGGCAAGCATTCGGTCTGGGACAAGAAGCAGACGCCGCCCTGGGAGCCCGACGGCACCCCGGCGAGACGCGACAAACGCTACTGGCTGCTGGTCGTCCCGGCCGCCATCGGTTTCGCCTTCGCCTGGGCCGTCGTCGGGCTGACTTACCTGATGCCGCCGTTTCAGGTCTATCACGGCCTGGCCACCTTCACGCTCTATCGCGGCGAGGTCATCTTCCTGACGGCGGCGACCACTGTACTCAGCCTCGAATTCCTCTTCGCCCGCCACCTGTTCTGCCGCTACGGCTGCGCCATCGGGATCTTCCAGAGCTTTGCCTGGATCGTGAACAAAAAGGCGATGGTCGTCGGCTTCGAGCGCAAGCGCCTGACCGACTGCGCCAGTTGCCTCGAAGGGCACGGCTCGGCCTGCGACGCGGTGTGCCCGATGCGCCTGAAACCGCGCAACGTCAAACGCTGGATGTTTGCCTGCACGCAATGCGGCCAGTGCATTTCGGCCTGCAGCACGGTCAACCGCAACAATCCGGACGGCCAGTTGCTGCGCTGGGTCACCAATCAGGCCGCCGAACGCAACGAGGCCGGTTTTTCGGCCTTATCAAATACCGACGAAGACGCCGGTGGGAAAATCTGAAACATGGAAGAATTCATCGGCAAACTCTGGCACAACTGGGTCACCAAGGCCGCCGCCGGCCATTACCCGGAAGCCGCGGTCAAACTGGGCGAGGTCGAAAAGACGGCCGGCATCCTGTTTCGCGCCTTCGGCGGTGACCCCGGCCTGAAAGTCGCCGCCGCCACTTCGGAAGAACATGGCGCCCGTCGGCGCTGGCTGCAGCGGGTGGCTGGCAGCAACGAGAAGGTGGCCCAGGCCCGGCGCGATGCCGAAACCCTGCGCCTGCCGCCGGAAATTGCCGCTTTTCCCGACAAGTCGCTGAACCGCGACCTTTACCTGTGGCTGGCCGCGCTCGCCGCCAGCGACGTTGCGCCGGAGCAGCCGTGGTTCATCCGCAACCAGCGCGCCACGCTGGCCGCGCTGCACAACTACCCCGGCCTGCGCCCACGCTATGAACGACTGGTTGCCGCCCATCTCGCCGCCCGCATCGCCGCCAGCCAGTTGCAGCCCGATGAAGCCGCCCAGGAAAACGCACTGCGCCAGGCCATGCAGCAACCCGGCACGGTGGACGGCCTGCCGCCGCTCACTTCCGTCAAGTCGCGCCCGCCGCAGCCGGTACTGCTCTGGCTGATCGCCAGCGAAATGCGCGCCGCCGGCAAAGTGGCCGACCCGAATGGCGAAGTACCGCCAGAAGGCAGCGGCAGCAATGCCGAGCCGGAAAAGCAGGCGCACAAGGCCGAACAGGTCGAAACGCCGGACAACAAGGCGCCGGTGCTCGCCATGTTCCGCGCTGAAAGCCTGCCGACCTGGGCCGAATACGTCCGCGTCAACCGCGCCTACGATGACGACGAAAACCCCAACGCCAAGGACGCGGCCAAGGATCTCGACAAGCTGTCGCTGACCCGCGACGGCGAGACCGCCGTCTCCCGCGTCAAGTTCGACCTCGACCTGCCCTCGGCCGCCGAGGACGACACGCCGGTCGGCCCCGGCATTGCGCTGCCGGAATGGGATTACCGTAAGGCACAGATGCTGGAAGCGCACTGCCACCTGCAGCCGATGATCGCCCAGGATGCAGGCCATGCCGCGCTGCCGCCGGAACTGGCCGCCACCGCCCGCAAACTGCGCGGCCAGTTCGCCGCCCTCGCCCCGCAACGGCGCTGGCTGAAGGCGCAGCCGGATGGCCCCGAACTCGATGTTGATGCCTGCGTCCGCAACCATGCCGACCGCAGCTCCGGCCACACCCCGGAAGGCGGCGGCTATCTGTCGCAGGAACGTTGCGAACGCGATCTCGCCTGCCTGTTGCTGGCCGACCTCTCGATGTCCACCGATGCCTGGATTTCCGACAGCCACCGCATCGTCGATGTCATCCGCGATTCGCTGCTGCTTTTTTCCGAGGCGCTATCGACCACCGGCGACCGTTTCGGCATCTACGGCTTTTCATCACTGCGCCGGCAGAATGTCCGCTTTCATCTGCTCAAGGATTTCAACGGCCGTTACGACGCCGCCGCCCGCGCCCGCATCCTCGCCATCAAGCCCGGCTTCTATACGCGGATGGGCGCTGCGTTGCGCCAGGCGTCAAGCATCCTCTACGAACAGCCGGCAGCCCGCCGACTGCTGCTGATCATCACCGACGGCAAACCGAACGACCTCGACCTCTATGACTCCCGCTACGGCATCGAGGACACCCGGATGGCGGTGCATGAAGCGCGGCGCATGGGGCTGACGCCGTTCTGCGTCACCATCGACCGCGAAGCCGGTGCCTACCTGCCCTACCTGTTCGGGCCGGCCGGCTTTTGCGTCATCCGCAAACCGGAAGAACTACCGCGCCGCCTGCCTCTGCTCTACGCCCAACTGACGCGGGATTAGCGGCCCTACCAGCCCGTCTCGGCATCCATGCCTTAGTCCTAAAGTAGTATTGCCTGAGAACTATGGGGATGACACCATCGGCCGGTCTCAATAAGCCTAGCGATCATGCACGCCAATCACCCGATCAACATCGAAGCCCTGCTTACTCACGTCCCGCTTTTTAACGGACTGGCCGGTGAGGAAATTGCGCGCATCGCCCGCTCGACCCGTGAAATCCACGCCAGCAAGGGCGACATCCTGTTCCACAAGGGCGACCCCTGCAACGGCTTCCACCTGCTGGTGTACGGCCAGATCAAGCTGGCCTTCACGTCGCCGCAGGGCAGCGAAAAAGTGGTCGAAATCCTGACCCAGGGCCAGAGTTTCGGCGAAGCCATCATGTTCATGGAAAAGCCCTACATTGTCTTTGCCCAGGCGCTGACCGATTCGCTGCTGCTCCACGTTTCCAAGGCTGCGGTTTTCGAGGAACTGCAGCGCGACCACAACCTGTGCCGCAAGATGCTGGCCGGCATGGCGATGCGCCTGCACCAACTGATGAACGATGTCGAATCCTACTCGCTGCACTCCGGCAAGCAGCGCATCATCGGCTACCTGCTGCGCGAACTGCCCGAAGCCGACCTGAACGGCGTCAATGTCGCGATCACGCTGCCGACCAACAAAGGCGTCATCGCCTCCCGCCTCAACCTGACCCAGGAACACTTCTCGCGCATCCTGCACGAACTGACCGAGCTCGGCCTGATCGTCGTCGAAGGACGCAAGATCCATATCCCGAGCGTCGCCAACCTGCGCAAGCACGAGGGCTGAAACGCGAACGGATAGCGGCCGGCGGCGGCGGTTCTCCGAACAATAAAAAAGGGGCGATGAAAATCGCCCCTTTTTGCTGGTTGACCGCAGGAATCAGTCGGTCAGCAACTTGCCGTTGTTCAGCAGGTTCTGGATGACCGTCTGATCGGTGGTGTTCCCCCCCACCAGATCGACACCATTCAGGACAATCTGCTGCACATCGTTGCTGGCGACGTTGTTCAGCGGCGCACCAACCGTATTGTTGTTGGAGAAAGCGCCGGTGGCGCTGACATAGATCGTCGTATTGCCACCGGAATACTGGAAGTGCAGGTAGTTATCCAATGCACTGGCCGTCGTCGCCGAATTGACCAGCAGGTCGCGCAGATCGAGGATGTCGCCGCCCGAACTGGCGCTCGCGGTGTCGAAGTTGTTGATGGTATCGACCGCCGGCGTCGTGGTCGTTCCGGCATCCGCAAAACTCCAGGCAAAGACGTCGGAAACGCCATCCGTGCTGCCGGCAACGCCGCCCGTCATGGTGTCGTTACCGGCACCACCGATCAGCGTGTCGGCCCCGGCACCACCGACCAGCGTGTCGCCGTCAGCGCCGCCACTCAGCTTGTCGTTACCGTTGCCGCCATTCAGCGTATCGGTTCCGGCCCCGCCGGACAGCCAGTCATTGCCGTCACCGCCGTTAAGGGTGTCGTTACCGGCCAGACCGCTGATGATGTCATCGTCGGCGGAACCGGTCAGCGCAGTGTTATTGGCACTGGTCCCGGTCAGCGATGACGAGCCGCTGTCGCGCGTGATGGTCAGGTCCAGATGACCGTGGGTCGCATCGATCACGCTGGCATCGCCATCCTTGTCGGTCAGCGCGAAGGAGATGTTTTCGGTCAGCGTGGTGACGTTTACCGGCGGGGTGTAGTAGTACTCGCCGGTATCCAGATCGATCACCAGCAAGCCGCCCTGCTCGGTCGTCACGGTCAGCACATGAGTCGTCGAATCGAAGCTCGCCGTGCTGCCGCCCGTGCCGGTGGCCGATACCGTAGCCGCCGAACCATTCCAGGAGAAGGTGCGAACATCACCGGTCGGTCCAACCGCAACGCTGGAGACAAAACCGCCATCGGCACCGACCTGGCCGGGTGTCGCGCCAGTCAGCAGGTTACCGCTGGCGGCCGGCGCCACGGTCTTCTGCAACTCGGTGGAGAGATTGGCGACGTTCGGCACCATGATGGCGCTCATCTCGCTGCCGGCCACGCCGTCGTAGGCGATCGGTTCCAGGTAAGTCCGATCAGTCGCGCTCAGACCGTCGCCAATCCCCAGGGCAAAGGACTTGATGTCATTGTTGGTCAGGAAGGTCTCCCACAACAACTCTTCCGAGGCCTGGATACCCGCATCAGCACCGCCGCTGGTGCCATTGGCATTATTGGCCAGGGTGCCGACCGTACCATCGTTCTCGTTGGGCTGGCCGTCGGAAATGAAGTAAGCCAGGTTCTGCAAGCTGCCTCCGGCCGGTGCTGTCAGGATCTTGCCGGCGCTATCCCATGCATCGATCGCCTGGGCCAGTGCGGCATCGTAATTCGTGCTTCCCGATGCACCAATGTTGGTCAGCAATGCCAGGGCATCGGCCGCCGTCATCCAGGCACTGGAGCGGTCTGTAGCCGTCGTCGAGAAAGTTACCAACTTGACGGCAACGTCACCGAAGCCGTCATAGGTATTGATCAGGTTGGTAATGGCGGTCTTGGCGGCAGCCAGGCGATCCACATTGTTGGCGTTGTTCGTCATGCTGCCCGAAACGTCCAGGATGATCATCAGATTCGTATCTTGCTGACCAAGATTGATGGTATCCGTCTTGCTCGACGTGAGCGGCGAATCATCCTCAAGGTTAACAGTCAGCGTGGTATTCACGGCCGGGGCAATGCCGTCCGAAACCGTCAGGCCGAAGTCCAGCGTTTTCACATCCTCGACGCTGGCAGTGGCGTGATCGACCGGCGCCGACAAGGTCACGGTATACGTCCCGCTACTGGTCACATGCACCCGGACAACTTCCACCGAACCGGCCATACCGACCAGGTCGGTACCGGATGCGCCACCACTCCAGGTAACGGGAGTTCCATTGGAGCTCAGAGCCGTCGCCGGTTGCGAAATGGAAATGCTGAAACTGCTGTTATCCGGATCAACAATTGCCAGCGTACCGCTAACCTGCGTAGCGTTCGTCGTATCGGAGGAACCGGTGCTATCGGCCACCCCGCCCGTCAAGCCCTCTTCTGACAAGCTCAGCGGCGCAGGCGCCGTCACCACAGGCGCATCGTTCACCGGCGTCACCGTGATCGACAGCGTCGAGGTGTCGTTGGCGCCGGAGCCGTCGGTCAGGGTGTAGGTGGCAACCGGGACCGTGCCGTTGTAGTTGGCGTTCGGCGTGAAGGTGTAGCCGCCGTTGGTGTTGATGAGCAGCGTGCCGACCCCGGCCAGCGTCGCCGTGGTACCGGCGGCGTAGGTCGTGCCGCTCACCGTGAAGTTGCTGACGGTGACCGGGCCATCGACGCTGCTCGTACCACTCAGCACCGTGCCGCTCAGCGGGCCGCTGTCTTCGGCAATGCTGATCACTTCGTTGGCGTCGGTGAAGTCGTCGTTCACCGGCGTCACCGTGAT
>NZ_LODL01000019.1:426810-431419 GCF_001551835.1 Dechloromonas denitrificans
AAACGGCGCCAAGAAGGTCAAGTAAGCAGGATTGACCGAGCGTACAAAGGGGAGCAGAGTTTCTGCTCCCCTTTTTCATTCCATCGCTTTTCCGGCATTAGGAACGCATGCCCTCCCCCCTCAAATTACCGCTGTCGCTGGCCGGCCTTGCCGGAACCTTGCTGGCGATTGCGATCTGGACGCTGCTCGTACTGGCCTCGCTGCTCGCCCAGCGCGAGCAGTTGAACCGGAATGCCTCGGCCCTCGCCCGCATCGATGCCGTCGCCAATCTGAAAAAGGACATGGCGATCCGCAAATGGGCCTCCGGCGTTGGCGGTGTCTTCATTCGCGAAGAACATGTCCCGTCCCAGAATTCGCTGGAAGAAGAAGAGCGCTTCACAGTCAAGCCCGGTACCGACGAACAATTCAGGATCGTCAGCGTCACCCCGATCCATCTGCTGCTCGCCATCCAGGAAACCAGCAATCGCGGCTTCGGGCACAAGGAGCGCCTGACTTCAAACCAGTTGCGCAATATCGGCAACCGTCCTGACGAATGGGAAAGCCAGGCGCTTGCCGCCTTGAGCCAGGGGGCCGAAATGGTCACCGAAACCCAGCCCAAAAAAGGCAGCCACGGCCTGATGCGCGCCATGCTGCCGATGAAGATGGAAGAGGAATGCCTGGAATGCCACCGCGACACCCTCGTTCCGGTCGGCGGCCTGCGCGGCGGGGCCAGCGTCTCGATCGATCTCAATACCTACCGGACGGCCCAGGAGCCAACCTGGCGGGCGCTGCAATACTGGCACGGCGGCATCTGGACCTTCGGTGCCGCCACCATCCTGCTGCTGCACTTCTTTTCCCGCCGACGGGCGCTTGAACGCCTGTATCAGGACGAAATGCGCCGGGAAAACGAAATGGCCTTTGGCGCAATGGCCGAAGGCGCCGTCATCACCGACGCCGAGGGCACCATACTCTGGGTGAACGATGCCTTCTGCACTATCTTCGGCTTCCGGCGCGACGAGGTGATCGGGCAAAACCCGCGCATTCTCAAGTCGGGACTCCACGACCAGGACTTCTACCGCCAGTTGTGGCACAACCTGACCCAGAATGGACACTGGCGCGGCGAAATCTGGAACCGCCGGAAGAACGGCGAAATCTTTCCGGAAGAAATCTCGATGCAGGCCCTGCGCGGCCCGGACGGCCGCATTCGCCGCTACATCTCGATTTTCTCCGACATCACGCAACGCAAGAAGGCCGAGCAGGAACTGGCCGACTACCGCGAGCACCTCGAAGAACTGGTCCGCCAGCGCACCGAGGAACTGACCGTCGCCCGCGATCAGGCGGAAGCCGCCAACCGCAGTAAATCCACCTTCCTGGCCAATATGAGCCACGAACTGAGGACGCCACTCAATGCGGTGATCGGCTTTTCCCGACTGATGGAAAAAGACAGCAGCCTATCGTCACGACAGCAGGGCAATCTGGAAATCATCAACCATTCCGGGCATCACCTGCTCACCCTGATCAACGACATCCTCGAACTTTCCAAGATCGAGTCGGGCAAGATGGAAATCGCCATCGAGGAAGTCGCCCTCGCCGAATTGCTGACCCAGGTCGTGGACATGATGGGCCTGCGCGCCGAACAGGCGGGACTGACCCTTCGCCTGGAGATGGAAAACCTGCCGGCCGTCGTCATGCTCGACCCGGTGATCATTCGCCAGATCCTGCTCAACCTGCTCTCCAATGCCGTCAAATTCACCCCGCAGGGTGAAATCGTCGTCCGTGCCGAGGCCGTTGCGACCGGCGACAACCGGGTGGACCTGAGCATCGCCGTCCGCGACTCCGGCATCGGCATAGCGCCGGCCGACTGCGAGCGGATCTTTTCTTCCTTCGAGCAAGTAGGCAGCAACCAGCATGGCGGAACCGGGCTGGGCCTGACCATCAGCCGGAACTACGTCCACATGCTGGGCGGCGAGCTTGCCGTCGAGTCAGCCCCCGGACATGGCTCGACCTTCCACTTCACGATTCCGGCACAGCGGGTGGATACGCCGCAACTGCCCGCACGGCCCCCTGAAATTGCCCGAAAACTGCCGGTCGACCGCCGGTGTCGAGTCCTCATCGTCGATGATGGCCAGGCAGCCCGCCTGCTGGTCCGCTCGCTGCTCGAACCGCTCGGCTTCACGATCGATGAAGCGGCTAATCTCGCCGAGGCAGCGACGGCGCTGAGCAAGACGCCGGCCGATCTGGTATTTCTCGACTGGTACCTGCCGGATGGCCAGGGCATCGACTTCATCACCCGGCTGCGCCGCGACAGCATCGATCAGCCGCGGATCGTCATGCTGACCGCCAACGCCTTGCTGGAAGCCCGCGAGGCGGCGCTGGCCGCCGGCGCTGATGATTTTGTCAGCAAGCCTTTCGAGGAAGGCGACATTTTCCGGGCCATCGAGCAGCAATTGGGCATCTGCCTGAGCAGTCCGGGCAACGAAAATCCGCCACCATCCGACATCCAGGAATTTTCCCGACTCTCGCCCGAGACCCGCAAGCGACTGACCGAAGCCGCCATTTCACTGAGCGCGACCGAAATTGAGGCCGCCCTCAGCCAGGTGGCCAGCGAAAACCCCCGCTTTGCCGAGCATCTCTCGGCCCTCTGCCGCGACCGCCATTACCAGACACTTTGGAAAACCCTGGGCATCCTGGACAACGAACAATGAAGACCAATGACGCTCACCGCGTGCCGCCCGAAATCCTGGTCGTCGACGACACCGTCGCCTCGCTCGACCTGCTCTGCGACCTGTTGACCGAAGCCGGCTACGTCGTCCGCCCGGCCCAGGACGGACGCATGGCCTTGCGCTCGGCCCAGGCCAAGCCGCCGGAACTGATCCTGCTCGACGTGCGCATGCCCGGCATGGACGGCTACGAACTTTGCCAGCGCCTGAAAGCCGAGCCGGCCACCCGCGACATCCCGATCATCTTTCTCTCCGCCCTGCGCGATACCGGCGACAAGGTGCGCGGCTTCAGCCTCGGTGCCGTCGACTACATCGCCAAGCCCTTCCAGCCCGAGGAGGTCCTGGCCCGCGTACACACCCATATCGAGTTGCGCCGCCTGCAAACCAAGCTGGAAGACAAGGTCGCCGAGCGCACCGAACAACTGCGACTGTCGGAACAGGAGTTGCGAGATTCCCGCTCCCGCCTGCAGGAACTGGCCAGTTTTCTGCAGACCGTGCGCGAGGAAGAACGCACGGCCATCGCCCGGGAACTGCACGACGAACTGGGCCAGGCCCTGACCGCCTTGCGCATCGACCTCGGCTGGCTGAAACGCCAATGCAGCCCCTTGGGCAGTTCGGTGACGGCGCGCGCCAGCGATGCCCATGCCCTGGTCGAGCGTACTATCGACGCCTTGCGCCGGATCGCCGAGGGGCTACGCCCCGGCATGCTCGACGTGCTTGGCCTCGCCGCGGCGCTCGAACACCTGTGCAGCCAGTTTGCCGAACGCACCGGCATCGCCTGCCAACTGAAACTGGAGCCGGAGGAATTCGACCTCGACGAAGGCCCCGCCATCACCGTCTTTCGCCTGATCCAGGAGGCGCTGACCAATGTCGCCAGGCACGCCAAAGCCAGCCAGATCGAGATCGAAGTCCACGAAACGGCGGACAATATCCACATCGACATTCGCGATAACGGCATCGGCCTCAACCCGGTGCAATCCAAGCAAGGCTTCGGCCTGCTCGGCATGCGCGAGCGGGTCAGCATGCTCGGCGGCCGGATCGAGATTGCCAGCGGCGCCAGCCAGGGCGTTCATATCGTAGCGACACTACCCCGACACGGAGGACATACCCCATGATTCGCACCCTGATCGCCGACGACCACGACATTCTCCGGGCCGGCCTCAAGCACATCCTGCACGACAGCGGCGACATCCTGGTCGCCGGCGAGGCGAGCAACGGCATCGAAGCCATCGGCAACCTGCGGCTGGCCGAATGGGACGCGCTGGTCCTCGACCTGACCATGCCTGGCCGTAACGGCATCGAACTGATCAAGCAGATCAAGGCCGAGTTTCCCAAGCTGCCGATTCTGATCCTCAGCATGCACAAGGAAGACATTTACGCCATCCGCGCCCTGAAGGCTGGCGCCTCCGGCTACCTGTGCAAGGACAACGCGGAAACCCAGCTTGCCGATGCCATCCGCAAGGTCGCCAGCGGCGGCCTGTTCATCAACCAGGCGGTTTCCGACAAACTGACCCAGGAAATGCTGCGCGGCCGCGGCAGCATGGCGCCGCACAATCGCCTGACCGATCGCGAACACCAGATTTTCCTCCTCATCGTGCAGGGCCTCGGCGTCACCGAAATCGGCCGCCAGCTCAGCCTCAGCACCAAAACCGTCAGCACCCACAAGGCGAGCATCCTTGCCAAGATGAACATGACTAACACCGCCGAACTGGTCCGCTATGCCGTCCAGAACCACCTGATCGATGAGGAAAGCATCCTTTAGAACTAGGACGTTCCCTACCCCACTCCTCCCGCTTCCCCAGCCTGCGAATCAGCGATTCGTCACCTGTTAAAGCCTTGATCCGCCGCGCACAATGTGCGGCAAATTGTCGCAGCGGCTGTAAAGGTTGCTGCGCCGATGGGGGACTAGA
>NZ_LODL01000019.1:431429-516644 GCF_001551835.1 Dechloromonas denitrificans
ATTTCCTCGAAGGCGGCAATGCCCACCTTTCGCGCGATGCCGACGCGACCGCCCCGGCCACCGCCTTTACGTCAGCCCCGCCATCGGCTACCTTCAATGACCGACTGGCCTACTGACCCTTTGCAAATGCGACGCTCCCCGCCTACCGAACAAGGCTTTTCCCTGGTCGAACTTGCCGTCGTCCTGGTCATCGTCGCGCTGCTCTCGAGCGGGCTGATGCTCGGCTTGAGCGCCCAGCGCGACAGCGCTGCCAATCAGGAAGTCCAGCGCCAGCTCGACACCGCCCGCGAAGTCCTGCTCGGCTTCGCGATGGCCAACGGCCGCCTGCCCTGCCCGGCCATCCCGACCCTGGCCAGCGGCGCCGCCAATGCCGGCCTGGAAGACCGAGCCAATGCCAACTCGGCCTGCAACCGCAGTCACGGCGTGCTGCCCTGGGCCACTCTCGGCTTACCCGAAACCGACCCCTGGGGACAGCGCCTGAGTTACTTCGTCAACAGCCGCTTTTCAGCACCGCTGACCGCCACCGCCCAAAGTAGTTTCACGCTGGCCAGCGGCGTCGCCCCCGATAATGCCGGCCTCGCCAACATCACCAACCTGACGATTCACGGTTCGACCAACGTCGCCATCGAGATTTCAGCGGTGATCGTCAGCCACGGCAGCCGCAGCCAGGGGGCCTACCAGCCGAATGGCGGGCAACTGGCCGGCGCCATCGGCGACGAGGCGGAAAATGCCGACGCCGACCTGACCTTTGTCGCCGACACGCCCGGCACCGATTTCGACGACCTGCTGACCTGGATCAGCCCCAACCTGCTCAAGTCGCGTCTGGTTGCTGCCGGCAAACTGCCCTGACCCGGCGCCGCTTGACCGGCAGTGATTGACCGGCCTTCCGCAGGCTGCCACACTGAGCTATGCCGAGTCGATAAACAAGCCACAGACCAGCCGTGAGCGAGCCAACCTTCCTGTTCTCCCTGCGTAATGCCGGCATCCACCCGGATGACGACGCCGAAACGCGGCTGAAGAAATCCCTGCTCATCTTCGCCACCGGCCTGGTCTGCCTCGGCTCGATGCTCTGGCTTTTCCTCTATGGCCAGATGGGCCCGCAGTTCTCGGCGACCCCGCCCTTCATTTTCCAGCTACTGCTGGTCAGCAACCTGCTGCTCTATTTCTACAGCGGCAATTTCAGTTTTTTCCGCTATTCGCAGCTGGCCCTCTTCCTGTTTGCCCCCTTCGCGGTGCAATGGAGTATCGGCAACTTCATCACCGCCAGCGGCGCCAGCCTCTGGGGCTTGCTGGCCCCGATCGGCGCCGTGCTCTTTTTCGGCGTCCGCGAGTCGCAGGCCTGGTTCATTGCCTATATTTTCCTGACTGCACTCTCCGGCTTCTTCGACTATTTCCTGGCCGACAGCGTGGCCGCGGCGACGCCCAAGGTCTCGATCCGGACCAGCGTCTTTTTCTTCGCGCTCAATTTCGCCGCCATCTCCAGCATCGTCTATCTGCTACTGCGTTACGCCGTGCAGGAAAAAGCCAATGCCCAAGCCTCGCTGGAAGAAACCCACCGTCTGCTCCAGATCGAGCAGGATCGCTCCGAGCGCCTGCTGCTCAACATCCTGCCCGGGCCGGTTGCCGAACGCCTCAAGCATGACAACCAGACCATCGCCGACGGCTTTGCCGATGTCACGGTGATGTTCGTCGACATCGTAAATTTCACGAAAATTGCCGAGGGCCTGACCCCACAGCAGGTCTTTTCGATGCTCAACCGCATCTTTTCGTCATTCGACGAACTGGCCGAGCAATATGGCATGGAAAAGATCAAGACCATCGGCGACGCCTACATGGTTGCCGGCGGCCTGAACAACGAAGAAACCAATTACACCAAGTCGATCGCCGAACTGGCCATCGCCATGCGCGACCTGCTGCATCGCGACTTCAGCGTCAATGAAATGCATCTCGATGTCCGTATCGGCATCGGTACCGGACCGGTGGTCGCCGGCGTCGTCGGCAAAAAGAAGTTCATCTACGACCTGTGGGGCGACACCGTCAATCTGGCGAGCCGGATCACCAGCGAAGGGGTGCCCGGCATGATCCAGGTCGACGAAATGACGCATCGCCGCCTGGCCGAGCATTTCGCCTTTCTCGAACCGCAAACCATCTACTTGAAGGGCAAGGGCAACACCCTCGTCCACCGCCTGCTCGGCAAACGCGACCGGCCCTGAGCCAGTGCCGATTACTCGGTGGCGCGGGTCAGCCTGAAACTCACGCAGCCGTCACGATTTTCCGCCAGCGCCAAACGATAGCCCAGGCCCTCGGCCTGCCGTGCCGCGTGGAACAGGCCGATGCCCAACCCATCCTCCGAAGCTACCGGCTCGGATAACAGCGAGTTGGCCAGTTCGCCCGGAATACACGGGCCGTCGTCGTTCACCGCCAGCCCCGCCTCGGCAAAGCCGACGCAAATCCTCAACCCCGGGCTACGCTGCCCCTTGGCCAGAACGTTCTGCAGCAGATTCTCCAGCACGCTGTCGAACAAAGCCCCCGGCACAGCGAGATCGGCCGCCGGCTCGCCCTGCCAGGCAATGGCCAGATGGGCATAACGTTCCTGTACCGCCCGCCACCAGTCTCGGGCCGGCAACTGATCGACCCGCTCGGTCCGCGGTGACTGCAATTTCTCCAGGGTGGCCTTCAGGCGCTCGGTGATTTGCGGCAACTGTCGCCCGAGCAGGGCCGCGACTTCGGCCGGATCGCCGGGCTGAGCGGCGGCATAGCAAAGCAGTTGCATCGACTGCAGGAGGTTTTTGACATCGTGCGTCACGCGCGCCCCGGTTTCATAGACCGCCTGCAGATAGCTCATGCGTTGCAAATCGTGGGTTTGCCGCTTGACCAGATAAAACTCTGCAGCCAGACGCAACAGCCATTCAACGTGCCAGCGCATCGCCGGCGACGGCGGATGGCGAAAAAACACCGATAGCGCCACGCCGTTCAACTGCAGGCTATGCAGCAAGGACGTTTCTTCGCCGAACTGCTCAAGGGGCCCGACGGTTTGCCAAGAGGCTCCGGTCACCCAGGGCATGCCGCGCAGCCGCCGCATCACCGCGCCCAGAAAACGTTCCGGATGCGCCTCCCGCTCGCTCTCTTCCGACAACTGCACCAGCCATTGTTCCAACGGCATGCCGACCGACAACAGATAACGGGAAACCGCCGAACCGATACCGGAAAACCCGGCCCGCGGATTCCACGCCCAGGCCACCACCAGCAGCGCCGCAGCCAGGGTCAGCGAGGTCTTGAACAGCGATTCGACATAGCCGATCTCGCCGACCAACATGTAGGCCAGAGCGCCGAGGACAAAGACGGCCAGCACCAGGAACACCAGCATGCCGTAGAAAAGATCGAATGCATCCCCGGCCCGGCGCTGCAGGGGCTGGGCCGGGAAAACCAGCAATAACGGCAACAGCAGCGGCATGAAACGGGCGAAAACGTCACGCGGCAGGGGATCGAGCACCACCGCAGGAGAAATCTCGGGAACCACGCCGAGCACCGTCAAGCCAACCAGATAGCCAAACGCCAACAGATAACCCAGGCGCTCCCGCCGCGACTCGGTCCACAGCACCCGGCCGCCGATGACCGCCGCCAGGGCGCCACACCAAATCAGCAACAACCAGGGTCCGAGAAAGAGCACGGTCGCCGAGGCAATGGCGACCAGCAAGGCACCCTGGCGCGGACTGATCCGCTGCTCACCGGCGACAAAGGGTTGCCAGATCAGGAAGAGCCCAAGCGCGACCAGCCAGAGCAGACGAACGGCCAGGATTTTCCAGCCGCCGAAAGCAAGCAGATGAACGAGGAGCAGGTGCGCCGCCAACAGCATATGCGGCCGCCGTTCCAGCCAGAGGCCCAGGGAAAGACGAGGCTGAGCGTTCATTTCCAGACAACCTGTCGATTTTTGGACAGCATGGACTGAACAAACATCATCAAATTTGCCAAAACCGGGTACTTTTCCATAGGCACAATATTTGCAGGTACTTTTTCAGAAAATACTAAACGGAGCATGCCATGAAAAAGCAACAAGGGGGCTTCACCCTCGTCGAAATCGCCATCGTGCTGGTCATTATCGGCCTGCTGCTGGGCGGTGTGCTGAAGGGGCAGGAGTTGATCACCCAGGCGAAAATAAAGAACGTTGCCAACGACCTGAACGGGATGGCAGCAGCCATTTATGGCTACCAAGATCGCTACAAAGCTTTTCCAGGAGATGATGACAAAGCATCCAGCCGTTGGACTGGTGCAGGCAATGGCGACCACAACGGCAAATTAAGCGGCGCGTTTAATTCCAAAACGGACACTGACGAAACACGGATGTTCTGGAATCACCTACGACTTGCCGGGTTCATCGGCGGCGACACCGCATCGCTTGCCCAACCTCAAAATGCAGTCGGTGGAATTATTGGCGTACAAACAGATGCAGGACCGAGCAGTTCTGTTGAATTGGCCGGCTTGATCGTTTGTTCCTCGAACCTTCCGGGCAAAATTGCAAATGCAATTGACGCTCAATTCGATGATGGTGTCCCCAATAAAGGAACTGTGCGCGGATACATCCAATCTAGCAGTGTGGCGGCTGATGGCGGCACCAGCCCTACAGCAATAGCATCTGCAACTGCTTATACGGATGATGGAGTCAAGCTCTTCACCATCTGCAAATCGCTTTAATATCCCTTTGAAAAAGCCCGCCTCGGCGGGCTTTTTCAATTCTGCAGCAGGCGATCTTCCGCTGCGAATACTGCTTCGGGGTCACCCAGCACGACCAGCACATCTCCTTCTTCCAGCCGCGTTTCCGGCGCCGGCTCGACGGCGCGGATGCCACGGCGACGGATGGCGCTGACTTCGCAGCCCAACTCCTCAAGATTGACATCATCCAGGGTCCGACCGACGGCGGCCGCCCCCGGCACGAGCAGAATGGAATGCAGGCGCGGCTGGTGATCGTCATCCTCATCGCGGTCGCGGTCACTGAGACCGCGATAGAAACCGCGCAGCAGGCTGTAACGTTGCGAGCGAGTCTGGCGGATGCGCTTGAGAACGCGGTTGATCGGTATGCCGAGCAGGACCAGCGCATGCGAAGCGAGCATCAGGCTGGCCTCCAGCGCTTCCGGCACCACCTCGGCTGCACCTGCCCGTGTCAGGCGCTCCATGTCGCGCTCATCGGCCGTCCGCACCACCACCGGCAAATCCTGGCGAACCGATTGAATATGGTGCAGTACCTTTTCGGCGAGCAAGGTATCGCTGAAGGTGACGATCACCACGCTCGCCCGCATCAGGCCAGCGGCGATCAACGCCTCCTTGCGCCCGACATCGCCGAACACGACATTTTCGCCGCCTGACGCCGCCTCTCTGACCCGATCAGGGTCAAGGTCAAGGGCAATGTAATTGACCCCCTCCTGCCCGAGGAAGCGAGCCAGGTACTGGCCGCTCCGGCCGAAACCGCAAAGAATCGCGTGCTTTTCGGTACCCATCGACTGGGCGGCAATCTGGGTCAACTGCATCGAGCGGAGCAGCCATTCGCCGGAGGCAAACCGCATCACGATGCGCTCACTGTAATGCACGATAAAGGGCGCAATCAGCATCGACAGAACCAGCGCAGTCAACACCACCTGCTCGACGGCTTTGGGCATGCGGGCAATTTCGCCGAGCAGCACGAAACCGAACTCGCCACCGGCGCAAAGCCAGAGTGCCGAACGAATGGCGTTGCCCGGCGTTGCCCCCAGGCGCCAAGAGAGCAGACCGACCACCAGGCTCTTGGTGACCAGCAAGCCAGCCAGGACCAGCAGAACTTGCCACCACAGGCCCACCAGAATATGCATGTCCAGCTTGACGCCGATGGTGACGAAGAACAACCCCATCAGCACATCACGGAAAGGCTTGATGTCTTCTTCCACCTGAATGCGGTATTCGGTTTCCGAGATCAGCATGCCGGCTACGAAGGCGCCAAGCGCCAGCGAAAGCCCGGCCAGTTCGGTCAATGTGGCCAGGCTGAGCGTGATCAGCAAAACGTTGAGGACAAACACTTCGGACGACTTGGCCCGGGCGACGAAATGGAACCACTTGCGCATCAGCTTCTGGCCAAATACCAGAATGACGGCGAGGACGACAACCGCCTTCAGCAAGGCGATACCGAGCAGCATGGCGAGCTTTTCCGGCGGCTGGGTCAGCGATGGAATCAGCACCAGCAAGGGCACCACGGCCAGATCCTGGAAGAGCAGCACGCCCATGATCTCGCGGCCGTGCGCTGAGTCGAGTTGCATCCGCTCGGCCAGCAGTTTGGTCAGCACGGCCGTCGACGACATCGCCAGCACGCCGCCCAGCGCGATGCCCAGTTGCCAGTTGATGCCGAAGAGCATGACCATGCCGGTAATCAGCACCATGCTGAGGAGTACCTGCAACAAGCCGAGCCCGAAGACGATGCGCTTCATCGCATAGAGCTTGGGCAGCGAAAATTCGAGGCCGATTGAGAACATCAGGAAAACGACGCCGAATTCGGCGATGTATTCCGCCCGATGCATGTCGTACATCAGGTTCAGCGCATGCGGCCCGATCAGGCTGCCGACGAACAGGTAGCCAAGCACCGGCGGCAGATTGAAGCGGCGGAAAATAACCACCGCCAGAACAGAGGCGCCAAGCAACAGCAGAACGAGGGGAAGTGCGCTCAAGGGGCGTTTTCGCGATTCAGGTATACTTCGGCCATCATAACCGCAGCCTGCCCATGAACCCAAGCCTCACCGCCCTTCGTTTTTCGCCGGAACGCGCTCTGGAACTGGGCCGCCAGACCTTGAGCATCGAGGCTGCTGCGGTCGACGCCCTGAAAAACCGGATAAACGCCGATTTTTCCCGGGCCGTCGAGCTGATTCTCAATTGCCACGGCCGCCTGATCGTCAGCGGCATGGGCAAATCCGGCCATATCGCGCGCAAGATCGCCGCCACCATGGCCAGCACCGGCACCCCCGCCTACTTCGTTCACCCGGCCGAAGCCAGTCATGGCGACCTCGGCATGATCACCCGCGACGATGTGCTGCTCGCCCTCTCCAATTCGGGGGAATCGGAAGAGTTGCTGCGCATCGTGCCGCTGGTCAAACGGCAGGGCGCCCGACTGATTTCGATGACCGGCTCGGCCAGTTCGACGCTGGCCCGCGAAGCCGACGTGCACCTCGACGCCGGCGTCAGCCAGGAAGCCTGCCCGCACAATCTGGCACCGACCGCCAGCACGACCGCTGCGCTGGCGCTGGGCGATGCGCTGGCCGTCGCCCTGCTCGATGCCCGTGGCTTCGGCCCGGACGATTTCGCCCGCTCGCACCCCGGCGGCTCGCTCGGCCGCCGCCTGCTGACCCATGTCGCCGATGTGATGCGGGCTGGCAACCAGGTGCCAGCCGTCCTGCCCGGCACCGACATCAGTGAAGCGATCATCGCGATGTCGCGCGGCGGCCTCGGCCTGGTTGCCGTCACCGACCCGGCGGGCCGGACGCTCGGCATCTTTACCGACGGCGACCTCCGCCGCGCTTTTGAAAAGCGCATCGACCTGCAACAGGGCAGCATCGACTCGGTGATGCATCCCGCCCCCCGTACCATCGGGCCGGATCGTCTCGCCGTCGAAGCGGTCGAAATGATGGAGCGCCTGCGCATCAACGCCCTCCTCGTCACCGACGCCGACGGCATTCTGGTCGGCGCCCTCAACATGCACGACCTCTTCACTGCCAAGGTTATCTGATGGACGCCAAAGCCCGCGCCGCCCGAATCAAACTCGTCGCTTTCGACATCGATGGCGTCATGACCGACGGCGGCCTGCATTACACCGATGATGGCGGCGAACTGAAAACCTTCAACGTGCAGGATGGCCTTGGCCTGAAATTCATGCAGCGCGCCGGTATCGAACTGGCCATCGTCACCGGCCGAACCTCCGGCGTCGTTGCCGCCCGCGCCGCCGACCTCGGCATCGAACATGTCTTTCAGGGCGTCGCCAACAAGCGTACCGCCGTCGGCAGCCTGCTCGAAAAGCTGGATCTGCAGTGGCACGACTGTGCCTTCATGGGCGATGACGTCATCGATCTGCCGACCATGACTTTGTGCGGTTTTGCCATCGCGCCGGCCAATGCCCGCCCGCTGGTCAAGGAACACGCCCATGCCATCACCGATGCCGCCGGCGGCCAGGGTGCGGTCCGCGAAGCGATCGAGTTCATCCTCGCCGCGCAAGGCAAGCTCGAAGCGGCCTTCGCGCCCTACCTCGACCCGCAATGAAGCACTGGCCCAGCCAACTCTTTCCGGTCATCCTGCTCGCGTTGCTGGCCGGGCTCAGTTTCTGGCTGCAAAAAGCCGTTGATCTCGGCGAGCAAAAGCACGATGGCAAGCTGCGCCACGATCCGGATGCCATTGCCGAAAACTTCACCGTTCGCCGTTTCGATGCGAGCGGCCAGGTCAAATACCGTCTGGCAGCCCCTCATCTCGTTCATTACCCGGACGACGACACCTCGATCCTCAAGTCACCGACCCTGATCAGCTATCGCCACGAGGCCCCGCCCTTCACGCTGACCGCGAAGAATGCCAAGGTCACGGCCAAGGGTGAGACGGTCTATCTGTGGGAAGAGGTCAGCGCCACCCGCGCAGCCACCGCCGACCGTCCGGAAATGGTCGCCCGCATGCTGGACCTGACCGTTCAGCCGGATGCCGGCTTTGCCTTCACCAACAGCCCGGTCGAAATTACCCAGGGCCAATCCTGGGTCAAGGGCGTGGGTGCCGAACTCGACGACAAGACCTCCACCCTTGTGCTGCAATCACAGGTGACCGGCCTGTATATCCGACCCAGGACTACGCAATGATCCTCCGTCTCGCCACTCTGACACTTTGCCTTCTCGCCGCCCAGCCTGCGCTGGCCGAACGGGCCGACCGCGACAAGCCGATGCAGCTTGAAGCCAACCGGGTCTCGATCGACGACGCCAAGAAGATCCAGATCCTCGAAGGCGATGTCGTCATCACCAAAGGTACCATGGTGCTCAAGGCCGATCGCATCGTCATCACCGAAGACCAGTACGGCTTCCAGAAAGGCACCGCCTTCGCCGGCAAGGGCGGCCTCGCCCGCTTCCGCCAGAAGCGCGAAGGCAGGGACGAATACATCGATGGCGAAGCCGAGCGCATCGAATACAACAGCAACAGCGAAATTGCCGAACTATTTCATCGGGCCTGGGTGAGAAGCGGCGAGGACGAAGTCAAAGGCGATTACATCTGGTACGACGCCGTCAGCGAAAAGTACCTGGTCACCGCCGGCGAGACGCGCGACCCGAAAGCCGGGCCGCCGCGCGTGCGCGCCGTCATCCAGCCCAAGAACAAGGGCAGCGAACCGGCCCAGCCGGCTGTTCGCGGCGAGCGACTGGAATTGAAGGGCGCCCCCGGCCTGAATAGCCAACCGAGCCGGGAATAGCCCAACCGCACTTTGCCGCAACGCAAAACAACCGGCACTACCTGATTTAGGGTAGTCGCGCTAAGTCATTGAGAAACAGACTAAAAAATATTTTGGTGCACTGCACAAAAGGCAGTTGACATCAAAACAATCACCTCTATAATTACAGGCATGGTGCAGTGCAACATTGCTTCAGATAAGTGCGCTGCAACGGTTTTTTTGACTGTCTTGCATGACCTTTTAATCTAGGAGATACCACCATGTTCACCACGCCTGAGCAATTCGCTTCCGCCAACAAAGCCACTGTTGACTCCCTGCTCTCCCTGGCCAACACCGCCCTGGCATCTGCCGAGCGCATCGCTGCCCTGAACCTGAACACCGCCCGTTCGCTGATGGAAGATTCCGTCTCCGGCGCCAAGGCCCTGATGGGTGCCAAGGACGTTCAGGAAGCCCTGTCCATCCAGGCTTCCCTGGCCCAGCCGAACGTCGAGAAGGCCGTTGCCTACTCGCGCAGCGTCTACGAAATCTCTGCCCAGACCCAGGAAGAACTGTCCAAGATGGTTGAAGGCCAGTTCGGCGAATTCCAGAAGACCGTCGCCGGCCTGCTCGACAAGGCTGCCAAGTCCGCCCCGGCTGGCTCCGACGTTGCCGTTGCCGCCGTCAAGAGCGCCATCGCTGCCGCCAACTCCGCTTTCGACAACATGAACAAGGCTGCCAAGCAAGTTGCCGAAATCGCCGAAGCCAATGTTGCTGCTGCCACCAACGCCACCGTCAAGGCCGTCGGTTCCGCTGCTGCCGCCAAGAAGTCCAAGTAATCAGTTGTAAAAGCCCCCGCCTCACGGCGGGGGCTTTGTTTCATCCACACTTACCAAAACAGACTGGAGATGATGATGAGCAACCCGAATATTGACCAACTGGCCGCCGCCCAAAAAGCCAATGCCGAAGTGATGATGGCCCTGCTGCGTACCGCCTTCAACGGCGTCGAGCGCCTGACCGCCCTCAACATGGCTGCCTCCCGCGAATTCTTCAACAACACCGTTGCCAGCACCCAGCAACTGATGTCCGCCAAGGACGCCAGCGAAATGGCCAAGCTCAACAGCAATCTCGCCCAGCCGAACGTCGACAAGTTGATGGATTACTCCCGCAACGTGTATGACCTGGTGGCCCAGATGCAGAAGGAAGTGACTTCGGTCATGGAAGCCCAGTACAGCACCTTCACCAAGACCGCGACCAGCGCCGTCGAGAAGGCCAAGGCTTCCGCACCGGTCGGTGGTGACGTGTTCGCCGCCACCATGCAGTCCATGCTCGGCGCCTCGACCAAGGCGTTCGACACCATGACCTCGATGGCCAAGCAACTGTCCGACATCGCCGAAGCCAACATGTCCGCCGCTGGCAAGGCCACCGGCAAGGCCGTCAGCGCGACGACCGCCGCCGCCAAGAAGACCGCTGCCAAGTAAACAGGCGCTTCCGGCCCAAGAAAAACCCGCGAAATCGCGGGTTTTTTTACGTCTACCGTCGGAGTCCCCGACTAGGCACGCCAGGCCCAATTGATGCCGCGCCTTTCGACTTCGGCACGGATTTCCGCCATGGCCTGCTCGACCAGCCCAGGCTCGCCTTCGACGCCGAGTTCCAGATGCTTGCGCTCCTTGCCGACCAGCGAAGGCAGCGAGAACAGGCGCAGCGTCGGGTAATCCTTGACGATGCGCTCCATCAGGTCGAGCAAGGCGCTTTCATAGGCCATCGGCCCAGTCAGCAGGACGGCCTTTTCGACCATGCCGCTCACCGCCTTGAATTCATCCCGATAGAAGGTATCGAGTGCCCATTCGATCATCGGATGGGCCATCTGCGGGAAGCCTGGCACGAAATAATGCCCCTTGGCCATGAAGCCGGGAATGCGGTTGAACAGGTTGGGGATGATCTGCACGCCCTGGGGGAAAGTCACCAACAACTTGCGCTTGTCGGTGATTTCCTCGCCGGCGAAGCGGACCTTCAATTCCTCGTACCCCTCGGCATGCAGTTCGAGATCGACGCCCAGCGCCAGGGCCACGGCCTGCCGGGTATGGTCGTCCGGCGTGTTGCCGATGCCGCCGCAGGAAAACACCACATCGCCGGTTGCCATCGTCCGCTTGAAAGTTTCAGCCAGACGCTGGCGGTCGTCGCCCAGATACTCCACCCACGACAAACGCAAACCGCGTGCCCCGAGCAGTTCGGCAATCTTGGTGAAGTGCTTGTCCTGGCGCTTGCCGGACAGGATTTCGTCGCCGATGATGATGGCGCCAAAGGTACGGCTCATACACGCTCTCCCTCGATGGTGACAATTGCCCCGCCGCGCGAGCGACGGAGGGCTTCCAGCCCGTAATGGACGAATGATAGCGCCGCCAGCGCCGGGACCAGCAGACCGAGCAGCGGAATGTGGGCGAGCAGCGCCATGCTCAGGCCAAGCATGAACAGGGGCGCCTTGTTCTGCTGGCGAATGGCCTGCCACTCGGCCACCGTGGCATGCATCGATAGAGCGTCGTAGGCGAAGGTCCGGCGATTGAGCCAAGCCATCAGCAGGAGCGGCAGAATCAGCGACAGGCCGGGGATGATCCAGAACGGCAAGCTCAACAGCCAGCCGGCGATGAACAAAAGCGAGGCCAGCACGCTGTTCACCGCAGCAGCGACGAAACTGTCCTTACCCATCGGTGCCACGTCACGGTATTCGGTCTCGGAAAGGTGCTTGAGCAGCAGCGGCATGATCACCACGGCGGCGAGCAGCGAGGCAGTCAGGTAGGCGCCGGCGAAGATCGCCATCCAGCCACCCATGTAGGCCAAGATATGGGCCAGCCAGGCCAGACCCCAGCCGATCAGCAGGCTCATCGGCGGGTGGCCGAGCAACCAGTCGACCAGCACGCCCAGCCCCCAGATCGCCAGCACGATCCACAACACCAGCGAGAAAAGCGCCGGCACCAGCACATAGACCCAGACCTTGCCACGGCGCAGGCTGGCCAGCGAGCGCATCAGCGCCAGCATCACGTCACCCATGCTTGATGCCCTCCCATTGCTTCTGCAGACGCTTGGTCGATACGGGCACCGGCGTCCGCAGTTCCTGCGCATAGAGCCCGACGCGCAGCTCTTCGAGCAGCCAACGGAACTGCTCGATCTGCGGATCGATGGTACCCAGCTTGGCGAGCTGGATGGCGCGGCGTTCGTAGTTGGTCCACAAGGGGCCATACTCGGCCATCAATTGTGCGTCGCGCGCCGGGTTGGCCTTCAGCTTGTCGAGCCGGACCTGGATCGCCTTGAAATAGCGCGGATAGTGCTGCAGCCGCTCGAAAGGCGTATCTGTGACGAAACTCTTGCCCATCAGGCGCTTCACCTGCGCCTCGATGTCCTGCACTACCGCGGCATGGGCCTTGAAGGCCGGCAATTTCTTGGTCACTGCCTGCCATTCGGTGAGCACGGTACCGACCATGCGGCAGACCTCTTGCATGATCAGGCCGAGGCGTGCCTTGCTGTCGCCGCAGCGGCTCTTGAAGGCATTCGGCGTCGTCGGCAGCGGCTCGGTCAGGCAGGCCCGTTCGAAGGTCAGCGCGATGATCTGCCGTTTCAGGTCGTCGTTGCTGCCCAGCGCCATGTACTGCATGCCCATCTGGGTCAGGCCGGGCACGTTCTTGTCGAAATACTTCACCTGGTCGCGGAACTGCAGCATGAACAGGCGGAGCAGACCGGCGCGATGGGCGGCGGCCGCTTCTTCGGCCGAATCGAAGACCTTCAGGCTGACGCTTTCGCCGTCATCGGTCAGCCCCGGATAGCCGAGCACAGTCTGGCCGGCGACCGGCACTTCCATCAGCTCCGGCAATTCGCCGAAGGTCCAGTCGGTCAGCTTGGTGTATTCGGACGGCGTTTCGTGCAGTTCGGCGAACTCCTGCTTCGCCTCCTTGCCCCACTCGGCGCGCAAGGCGACCAGGCTCCGCTGCATGTCGAGCTGGCGGCCGTGTTCGTCGATCAGCTTGTAGTTCATCGAGAAGTGCGGCGGCAGCGCGTCGGGCCGGAAGGCATCCGGCGTCACCGCCCAGCCGCGCGCATTCAGGCCACGCGCTTCGAGGATATGGTCAATCAGCGGCTGGATCAGCCCCTGATTCATCTTCTTTTCGTTGCCGGCCACGGTCGACATGAATTCTTCGACAAATTCCGGCACCGGCACCAGTTTCGCCCGGATCTTCTGCGGCAGCGTCTTGATCAGCTGCACCAGCTTTTCCTTCAACAGCCCGGGCACCAGCCATTCCATGCGCTGCACCGGAATCTGGTTCAGTTGCGCCAGCGGCAGGGTCAGCGTCACGCCGTCGCGCGGCGAACCCGGCTCGAAATGGTAGGTCAGCGTGTATTCGACGCCGCCGACCTTCAGGTGATGCGGGAAGGCCTCGGTCGTGACGCCGGCCGCCGAATGGCGCATCAGGTCGTCCTTCGACAAATAGAGCAGCTTCGGATTGTCGCGCTCGGCCTCCTTGCGCCAATGGTCGAAAGTGGCGCCGTTATGGATGCCTTCTGGAATGATCGAGTCGTAGAAGGCAAAGATCAGCTCGTCGTCGACCAGCACGTCCTGGCGGCGTTGCTTGTGTTCGAGATGCTCGATGTCGCGGATCTGCTTCTGGTTATGCTGGTAGAACGGCCAGCGCTTGGCGTAGGCGTCGTCGATTTCCTCGCCGACCAGGCCCTGGCGGATGAAGATTTCGCGCGCCTCGGCCGGTGCCAGCGGACCGTAATGGATGCGCCGCTTCGGATTGATGACCACGCCGTAGAGCGTCGTCCGCTCCCAGCCGGCGACCTGCATCGCCTTCTTTTCCCAGTGCGCGTCGAAGTAGCTGCGCTTGATGAGGTGAGCGCCCACTTTCTCCAGCCAATCCGGCTCGATGCGGGCGACACAGCGCCCGAAGAGGCGCGTCGTCTCGGTGATCTCGGCCGCCATGATCCACTTGCCTGCCTTCTTTTGCAGCGGCGACGACGGGTGGATCAGGTAGCGGATGCCGCGCGCCCCGAGGTAATAGCCGGATTCGTCGGCCTTGCAGCCGATGTTGCCGAGCAGACCGGAGAGCAGCGCCTGATGGATGGCGTCGTAGGTACCGGGAATCTCGCTTTCCTTCCAGCCGCCGTCCTTGGCCGCCAGTTCGCCGATCATCGCGTGCAACTGGCTGTGCACCTCGCGCCACTCGCGTAAGCGCAGGTAGGAGAGGAAATGCGCGTGACAGGTATCGACCAGTTGCTTGTTCGACTTCTTGTGTTCGACGGCGTTCTGGAACCAATTCCAAAGCTTCCACCAACTGAGGAACTCCGACTTCTCGTCGGCAAACAGCTTGTGCTTCTCGTCCGCCGCCTGCTGGCGTTCCTGCGGCCGCTCGCGCGGGTCCTGCACCGAGAGGCCGGCGGCAATGACCATCACTTCCTTCAGACAACCGAGATCGCGCGCCGCAACCAGCATGCGGCCGATGCGCGGATCGAGCGGCAGGCGGGCCAGCGACTCGCCAACCTTGGTCAGGCGGTTTTCCTCGTCGAGCCCGCCCAATTCCTGCAACAGTGCGTAGCCGTCGGCAATCGCCTTGGCCGGCGGCGGCTCGATGAAGGGGAAGCTCTCGACATCGGTCAGCTTCAGCGACTTCATGCGCAGGATGACGCCGGCCAGCGAGGAACGCAGGATTTCCGGGTCGGTGAACGGCGCGCGGGCGTTGAAATCCAACTCGTCGTACAGGCGAATGCAGACGCCGGCCGCTACCCGGCCGCAACGCCCGGCCCGTTGCCGTGCCGCCGCCTGCGAGATCTTCTCGATCTGCAGTTGCTCGACCTTGTTGCGGTAGGAGTAGCGCTTGACGCGGGCCAGCCCGGTGTCGATGACGTAGCGGATGCCGGGCACGGTGAGCGAGGTTTCGGCGACGTTGGTCGCCAGCACGATGCGCCGCTGGTTGCCGGACGGCTTGAAGATGCGATCCTGCTCGCCGGCCGACAGGCGCGAGAAGAGCGGCAGGATTTCCGGCGCATGTGCCGATGACATGCCCGGCCGGGCCAGCGCATGCTTGCGCAAGGCTTCGGCTGCCTCACGGATTTCGCGCTCGCCGGGCAGGAAAACCAGAATGTCGCCGCTACCCAGCCGCGACAGTTCATCGGCGGCATCGACGATGGCGTCGTACAGATCTCGCTCGTCGTCCTGTTTTTCGAGATCGGACACCGGCCGGTAACGCACGTCGACCGGATACAGCCGGCCGGAAACCTCGATCACCGGCGCACCATTGAAATGCTGTGAAAAGCGCTCGGCGTCGATGGTCGCCGAGGTGATGATCACCTTCAGGTCCGGCCGCTTGGGCAGCAACTGCTTCAGGTAGCCGAGCAGGAAATCGATGTTCAGGCTGCGCTCGTGCGCCTCGTCGATGATGATCGCCTCGTAGGCGTTCAAATAGGGGTCGGACTGCGACTCGGCGAGCAGGATGCCGTCGGTCATCAGCTTGACCCAACTGTCGGTGGTCGACTTGTCGTGGAAACGGATTTTGACGCCGACCCCGGCCCCGACCTGCGTCTTCAGCTCCTGCGCCAGACGCGTCGCCACCGAACGGGCGGCCAGCCGGCGCGGCTGCGTGTGGCCGATCAGGCCGCGAGAACCGATGCCGAGATCGAGGCAGATTTTCGGCAACTGCGTCGTCTTGCCCGAACCGGTTTCACCGCAGACGATGACTACCTGGTTTTTCTCGATCAGGTCGGCGATGTCAGCCCGCCGCTCATTGACCGGCAGGTCGGTCTGGAATTCCGGCTTCGGCAGTTTGCCGCGCCGGGCGACGACCGCCGCCTGCGACTGCGCCAGCAGGGCACCGAGCTCGGCCTGCAGTTTTTGCCGTTTTTCAGCGGTCGACCCTAGGGCCAGCCCTTGTTTTTGTGGTCGTAGCATTTCGCGCTGCAGGGCCAGTAGCCGGCGCGCGTCGGCGGTCAGTGTTGCGCGGAGGGAGTCGTCACGCCGCGAAGGTGTATTCTTGTGGGAAGCTTGGGCCATGGGGGGGCATTATATTCGCCCCAAAAACAAACGCCGCCCAAACGGGCGGCGCATGCTCCTTGCCGTCCGCCAGGAACTGTTTGCCAAGGTGACGGCCTAATCGCCAGACCCGGTATAAACAGGGGCAAGGGAGGTTGTTGTGCCGCCCTTCTGCCCGGCGCGAATCCTGGCCCCTGCCACATCGGATGATTTCTCAGAAGGGAGATCAAGATATGCCCGCAATAAGGGAACAAGCCGTCGAGAAAATGCGCCGGGATCACGATCAAATGCTGCAGTTGATCGAGCGCATCGAGGCCCAGTGCAACCAGCGTGACCGGCTGGACAATTGCAACGACTGCCATTCCAGCCAGCGCGGCGTCTGCCACGGCAATATCGAGCAGATGATCCGGGCCTTCGTCGAAATAACGCTGAAACACAACCTGGTCGAATCGATCTACATGGATGGGATGGTCCCGACAGCGCACCGCATTGCGCACAATCAGGCACACATGGATATCGCGCAGCAGTTGAAGGAGATTCGCGTAGTTTTTTCCGGCGACGGCAACGGCATCCAGGCCATCGAGGGTATCGACCGCGTCCGGGAAACCTTGTTCGCCCACTTCAAGGAGTACGACCAGCAACTCGAGGGTTATCTCGCGGCGGCTGTCGCCAGCGCCTAGAGCGGGCGATGAAAAGGCTTCTCCCCGATTTTGAGCATCGCTCTCAACCCGTAATTTCGCTGCATCAGTTCATTGTTCGGCTGGCGCACAGCGGAATCGTTGCCCTTACACTTATAGCCGTTTCGCTGTTTATCGGCATGGTCGGGTATCACATCATTGAGGGTTTGGGCTGGATTGATGCGTTCCTGAACGCGTCAATGCTCCTCGGCGGAATGGGCCCCGTAAACACCCCGGTCACATTCGGTGGCAAGCTCTTTGCCGGCCTGTATGCACTCTACTGCGGCCTGGTGGTGATCATCGTCGCCGGCGTCATTCTCGCGCCGATGGCACACCGTGTCCTTCACAGGTTTCACATGGAGAGCGGCGATCGATGAGCACGGCAAGGGATGTACCTCAACCTGCCACAAGGGTAAGTAGCGTCCGCACCATACCCAAGGAGGCAACCATGAAATCGAGGATCGTCATTGCAGCCGTATCAACCCTGTTCGCCATTTCCGCCCTCGCCGCACCTGCCCCCTGGTACAAATGGCGCAGCAAGCTGGATGGCAAGGCGCTATGCACACAGACTTATCCCGGCCAGGGTTGGGAAAAGGTCAGTGGTCCGTACAAGGATGGGCGCTGCGAAACAGCCGGGCTTCCCGGCGAATACCCGCCCAGACCACTACCTCCAAGCAAGTAGCCCCCCGCCAATAGACACACGCGGTCACAGCTTCGCCACGAACCTCACACGATTTCGCCGGTCGATACCGGTTAGCATCAAGTCATGGCCCGAACACCGGCGCCGCGGACTCGGGGGAGAGGGAACATGTACCACGGGGAAAAATTCAATGCCTGGACACACTTGCTCGGCGCCCTATTCGCGCTGGGCGGCGCCGCCTGGCTGATCAAACTGGCGGCAGCCAGCGGCGACGGCTGGAAGCTGTTCAGCGTAGCCGTCTATGGCGCGACGCTGGTCGTGCTGTACAGCATTTCCACCCTCTATCACAGCGTACGCGGCCGGGCGAAAAATGTGCTCCGCAAGCTCGACCACCTGTCGATCTACCTGCTGATCGCCGGCAGCTACACGCCGTTCTGCCTGATCAGCCTGCGCGGGCCGTGGGGCTGGTCGCTGTTCGGCATCGTCTGGACGCTGGCTCTGATCGGCATGCTGCAGGAGATCAAGCCGCGCTCGGAGGCACGCGTGCTGTCACTGGTCATCTACGCGCTGATGGGCTGGATCGTGCTGGTCGCCATCAAGCCCTTGCTGGCCAGCATTGGCCTGGCCGGCTTTCTCTGGCTGGCGGCCGGCGGCCTCTTCTATACGGTGGGCATCGTTTTCTTCGCCTTCGACGAGCGTTTCCGCCACTGGCACGGTATCTGGCACCTGTTCGTGATCGCCGGCAGCCTTTCCCATTTCATTGCGATCTTGTTCTACGTGCTGTGAATCACCGACAATGACGGCCGCTTATCAATTGCCGGCGTCATTGAGACCATGCGTTACCAAGGAAAAATCACCCGCTGGAAGGACGAGCAGGGTTACGGCTTCATCACCCCCAACCAGGGCGGGGCGGAAGTCTTCGTGCATATCAAGTCCTTCGCCCATCGTCAGCGCCGGCCGGAAGTCGGCCAGATCGTCACCTACGAACTGGATCAGGACCAACGCGGGCGCCGGCAGGCCCGGGCGACGGATTTCGTCGGCGCGGCGAAAAATGCCCGAAATTCACGGTCGACCGCAGCAAACCGGCTGCCGCTGCTGATTGCCGGCCTTTTTCTCGCCTTCGTTGCATTTTCGGTGCTGGCCGGCAAGCTGCCGCTCGCCCTGCTCGGCCTCTATACCGGGGCCAGCCTGGTCGCCTTTATCGCCTACGCCATCGACAAGTCCGCCGCCCGCCAGCAGCGCCGGCGCACCCAGGAAAGCACGCTGCAGCTGCTCGCCCTGATCGGCGGCTGGCCCGGCGCGCTGATCGCCCAGAACCGCCTGCGCCACAAAACGAGCAAGGCCTCGTTTCTCGTCGTTTTCTGGGCCTGCGTGCTGCTCAATTGCGCCGCCCTCGGGCTGTTGCTGACCCCATCCGGCAGCCGGGCGCTGAAGACTGCCCTCGGCGTCGCCTGAAGCGGGTCGCTCCGGCAATCCCGGCACGCCTTCCGGCAGCCGCATGTGATAATGCCTCCGTTCTATTCCGAATGGCTTTTTCCTACCTTCCGCCGATGCTCTGCCCTCTTCTCTACAATCGCCTGAAGTTCATCGTCCTGCTGCTGAGCGCGCTGCTGGCCGGGACGGCCGGCGCCGAAACGCTGCTCAAGCGCAATGTCGCCTACGGCAACGACGAGGAACAGCGCTTCGACGTCTATGCCCCGCCCCAGGCCAAGGGGGCGCCGGTCATCCTGATGGTGCATGGCGGCGGCTGGCAGTTCGGCGACAAGGAGATGCGCCGGGTCGTCGAGAACAAGCTGGCACGCTGGGTACCCAAGGGCTTCGTCTTCATTGCGGTCAACTATCGTTTATTGCCCAAAATCGGGCCGCTCGACCAGGCTCGCGATGTCGCCCGGGCGCTGGCCATGGCCCAGGAACTGGCGGCGAGCTGGGGGGCCGAACGCAGCAAATTCATCCTGATGGGCCATTCGGCCGGCGCCCACCTGGTCGCACTGCTCGCCGCCCGGCCGGAGCTGGCGGCCGAACAGGGGGCCTCGCCCTGGCTCGGCAGCATCCTGCTCGACAGCGGTGCGCTCGATGTGCCGGCCATCATGGGCAGCCGGCATCTGCCGCTCTACGACCGCGCCTTCGGCAAGGACCCGGCCTACTGGCACGCCGTTTCACCCTTCCAGCAACTCAGCCGACCGAGCAGCGCGCTGCTCGCCGTCTGCTCCAGCCAGCGCCAGCACGCCTGCCCGGAGGCCCGCCGCTTCGTCGACAAGGCCAGCCAGTTGGGCACCCGGGCCGCCGTGCTGACGCAGGATCTGTCGCATGGCGAGATCAACCAGAAACTGGGCGAGGAGTCGGACTACACCGCGGCGGTCGAAGCCTTCATGCGCGGCCTGGACAAGCGGGTTGCCCAGGCGCTGAAATAGCGGCAGGCTGGCACGGCTGTTGCACAAACCGGATAACTGGCCCCGCTGACGTCGACTATCCGACAAAGCGGCCGGCCCGCACAGTCAACCGGAGTCTTTGATGAACGCACATCCCGCCACCGTCGACCGCCACGGCAACGCAGTCCAGCTGGGCGACCGGGTCCGCATTTTGGCCGTATCCCCCGATCCGGACATGGACGAGGACGATCTCGACATGTTCAACGACATGATCGGCTCGACCTGCGAAGTCGAGCGCATCGACGACGAAGGGGCTGCCTGGGTAGCAATCTGGTGGAACGGTTTTGACGGGCCGCTACTGACCACGGTCGGCCTGGCGCCAGGGCAAATGGAAAAGGCGGCCGCGTAGGCCGCCTTAAAACTGCCAGCCCGGAAAGTTTTCCCGGCTGGCCAGGCGCTCAGCAGTGGCGCTGGGCCTGCGGATTCCAGGCAAACAGGCGGCGGGCCAGACGGTTCAGGCGCACGCCGAGGGCCGGTCCGGTCTTGCCGGATGCTTGCTGCGGATTCCAGGAAAAGGCCGGGCGCAACGTTGCCGCCACCAGGCTCAACAGGGAAAGCGCACTGTTGCCGAGCAGCAATGCGTACAGACGCAGACGCTCGGCGAACAAGCCTTGCAAACGCTGAATTTCCTGGGCGCGAAGGGCGCGAGCCTGGCGTTCGATGGTTGGGATGTCGATGGGGGTCATGGCTTACTCCTGCTGCGGTGCAACATTGCACGGATCGAACTGTAATTGCATGAGCAACCAATAACAATTACGCCGCCAGGAACAACATTTGTGAATTTTTGTCCATAATCAAGCCATGGATCGCTCTGCCGAAATGACCGCCTTCGTCCGCTCCGTCGATACCGGCGGCTTTTCTGCTGCAGCGCGGGAGCTGGACCTGACCCCGTCCGCCCTCTCCAAGCTGGTCACCCGGCTCGAAGACCGGCTGGGCGCCCGGCTGCTGCAGCGGACGACGCGCCGCCTGCACCTGACGCCGGAAGGCGAGGCCTTTTACCTGCGGGCCCGGCGCATCCTGGCCGAGATGGACGAAGCCGAAGCCGAAGTGCTGCAGTCGGCCAGCCACCCACAGGGCCTGCTCCGCCTGCATTGCGGCTCGGCCTTCGGCATGCACCAGCTGGCACCGGCCATTCCGCACTTTCTCGAACGCCATCCCGGCGTCCATCTCGACATCACCATCAACGACCAGCCGCCCGCCGCCGTCGAAGAGGGCATCGATCTCGCCATCCGCATCGGTCAGCTCGACGAGTCGTCGATGGTCGCCCGCCGTATCTGCAACCTGGAGCGCGTTATCTGCGCCGCGCCGTCCTACCTGGCCAGGTACGGCACGCCGCGCACGCCGGACGACCTGCATCAGCACAACTGCCTGTGGATCACCAGCCTGCCGGTACTGCGCCGCTGGCCGTTCGATACCGACGACGGCATCCGCGTCGTGCATATCGACGGCAATGTCGTCGCCAACAATGCCGAGACGGTGCTGCAACTGACCATGGCTGGCGTCGGCATCACCCGGCTGACCGATGTCATCGTCGGCGACGCCATCCAGCGCGGCGACCTGGTGCCGATCCTGACCGACTGGCACCACGTCGAGCCGGTGCCGCTCTTCGCCACCTACCCGAGCGGCCGCCACCTGTCGCCCAAGGTACGGGCGATGGTTGATTTCCTGGTCGAACGCTTTGCCGGCACGCCCTGGCGCAGCGCCGCCTAGCGCCGGGCCGGGCGTTTTTGCCCTTTATTCGGCGTCAACCGCGGCACTGTAGTTTTTCAGCCGCTTTTCGGCGGCGACGCCGAGTATTTTCAGCAACCAGGGCGGCGGCGACTCGGCCATCGCTTTCTGGAACTGGGCCAGCACGGCCTCGGCCGGGCCGCCGTCGGGCAGCTTGATCGGGTAGATGTCGGCCCGAATGACCTTGGCCGCCGCCGGACCGCCAATCGACACGACATAGCAGACATGGCAGTCGCCGATCAGTTTGGCCCGCCACAGGTTGCGGTCCTCGGCGAACTCGGCGTCCATCGTGTCGCGGATATCGACCAGCCGGATGGCTGCCGGCGAAACCTGATAGACGAGAAAGCGCAGGCAGGAGCCGAAATGGCCGCTCAGCAGATCGCCCTTGTCGGAGGCGATGGCGACGCGCACCGAACCCGGCATGTCGCCATCGCTGTAGGGCTGGATCTTGGGCAGCGTGTCGTCGCCCTGGGTTTCGCCCCACAGGATGCGCACGGCCAGTTTCATCGCTTCGAGACCGATGCCGATATCCTCGCCATCCTCTTCGCCATCGACGCTGGCGAAGCCGGTCTTCAACTGGGTGACGGTGACCTTGCGCAGCGCTTCCTCGTCGATCTCGTCGCCCAACTGGCGGCGCAGCAGGTCGATCAGCGACGGCAAGGTCACATTGGGCATGGCCCGCGCTGCCAGCGCCACACGCAGCGCGGCCTCACGGGTAATCGGAGGCGTGGATTGTTCCATCGTCTTGCTCCTCTGTCGGAAAGGGGTTGGGGTTTGAACCTTCTTGCAGAGATGGTGCCAACCCCGGCAAGCCCCTGATTTCTAACAGGCACACGCCTTGCTCAATCACCCCCAAACAGCAGAAAGCCCCCTTCGATGTCGGATACCCCACAAAACCCGCCGCCCGACGCCGCCGTCGTCCGCGCCTACCACGCCCGCACCAAGCACCGCTTCGAAGCCTATGCCGAAGGCCCCGGCCAGCTCGACTGGGACGCCCAACCGGCCCCCTTCCGCCACTACGCCGGCGCCCCGCTACTTGAACTGCCGCTCAGTGCCGACCAGTTCGAGCGGCCCTACGGTCGACTGCCGGAAAAACCCGAAAACCCGGCTGCCGCTGATCTGCACAGCCTGGGCGCCGTGCTCGAACTGGCCTTCGGAATCTCGGCCTGGAAAAGCTGGGGACCGAGCCGCTGGGCGCTGCGCTGCAACCCGTCGTCCGGCAACCTGCACCCGGTCGAAGCCTATGTCCTGGCCGCCCATCTGCCCGGCCTGGCCGACGGCACCCATCACTACGATCCGGAAAACCATGTGCTCGAAGGGCGCGCCCTGCACCCGGCCGATGCCGGCGCCGCCTGGCTGGCCATCGGCCTGTCCAGCGTCATGTGGCGCGAAGCGTGGAAATATGGCGAACGCGCCTTCCGCTACTGCCAGCTCGATGTCGGCCACGCCGTCGGCGCCCTCGCCTATGCCGGCGCACTGCTCGGCTGGGAAGTCGAGGTGCTCGCCGTGCCGAACGCGACGCTGGCCCGTTGCTTCGGCCTCGACCGCCTCGACGATTTCCCGGATTCCCGCTACGCCTTTACCGAAGACGAGGAACCGGAAATCCTGCTCGCCCTGCGCGCCCCCGGCCTCGCCTCGCCGCCGGCCGGCGAACTGCTGTCCGCCTGGCTGGCCGGCGCCACTTGGCACGGCCGGCCGAGCCGCATCGACCCGGCGCCAGGCTACCGCTGGCCGGCGATCGATCAGGTCGCCCAGGCCAGCCGAGTCGCGCGGTCGACATCCGAAAAATGGCAATTTCCCACCCTGCCGCCACTCGCCCCGCACAGCAGCCCGGCCGGCGCCGCCGCCCTCATTCGTCAGCGCCGCAGCGGCCAGCGCTTCGACCCGAAGTACAGCCTGCCGAAAGCCGCCTTTTACCGCATGCTCGACGCCGTATTGCCCCGGCCGCAGGTGCCATTCACAGCGCAGGAAAACCCGCCGCAAATCCACCTACTGCTTTTCGTGCTGCGCGTCGATGGCCTGCCGAGCGGCCTCTACCTGCTGCCGCGCAGCCCGGCGGCCGCCGCCGAACTGGCGGAAGCGCTCGGCCAGGTCGACCAGCGCTTTGCCGAACGCCGCCCGGTCGCCAGCTTCGATGCTGAGTGCCCGGCCCACCTCGGCCTGGTCCAGCTCTGCCCATTGGGCCTGCAGGAGTTGCAACGACTGGCCCGCGCACTGTCCTGCCATCAGGACATTGCGGCAACCGGCGCCTTCTCGCTCGGCATGCTCGGCGACTTTGCGGCCGCCACCGCGGACGGCTACGGCTACCGCAGCCTGCTGCGCGAAGCCGGGCTAGTCGGCCAGGTGCTCTACCTGGAGGCGGAAGCGGCCGGCGTCCGCGGCACCGGCATCGGCTGCTTTTTCGACGACCCGGTGCACCAGGCTTTCGGCCTGAACGGCAACCGCTGGCAAAGCGTTTATCACTTCACGGTCGGCACGCCGATCACCGACGCCCGCATCGAAACCGGCCCCCCCTACCCCCAACGCCAAAAGGATTCAGCATGAGCCCGCAACTCGCCGCCTTTCTCGCCGACCACGGCTTTGCGCCGGACAAGCTCTCCGCCCCGCAAGCCGACGGCCGCTTCACGCCGCTGATGCGCGCCGCCAAGGAAGGCCGCCTAGATATCGTCGAGGAACTGCTGGCGGCCGGCGTCGATATCGCCGTCACCAACGCCGACGGCTGCAACGCGCTGTGGCTGGCCTGCTACAACGGCAGCCACGCGTTGATCGAACGCCTGATCGCCGCCGGCATCGACCTTGATCGGCAAAACGGCAACGGGGCGAGTTGCCTGATGTACGTCGCGTCGAACAGCAAGCCCGATCTGGTCAAGCTGCTGCTGGAAAAAGGCGCCAATCCGCGCCTGAAGAATTTCGATGACTTTTCGGCGCTCGACCTAGCCGCCTCGGTCGCCTGCCTGAAATTGCTGCGCCAGGCAGCCTGACAGCGCCGCCATGAAAAAAGCCACCGCGCGGGTGGCTCTGCATGGCCGGGCGAACAACAGTCTAGTGCTTGGCCTTGGCCCCCATCCATTGGGCGGCCTTGCCATCACTGGTCTTTTCGCAGACGACATCGACGCCGGAAATCGCCGCCTTGGCGCCAACATCGAAGAACTTGCCATGGTCGCCCGAGTAGCACTGCGGGGCCGGCTTGGCCGGGGTAGCGGCAGCCTGCGGCGCCGGGGCCTGGCTGGCACAGGCAGTCAGGGTCAGGGCAGTGGTGGCGGCAAGAATCAGGGAACGCATGGCAATCTCCATCAATGATCAAATTGGAGACGGCATTCTCTTAAGCTTTTATTGCAGTTTGATTGCAGCCTCAGGACCAGATGCGGGTCGCGCCCACCGCCAGCAGGCCGAGATAGGTCGCCGTCAGCGAGCCGAGCAGATGCACGGAGGCGAGGCCGATCGCCAAAGCCGGCTGGCCGGCCAACAGGCGCTCGACGACCTCGGCCGAAAAGGTCGAGAAAGTGGTCAGGCCGCCGAGAAAGCCGGTAATCGCGAACAGCTTCAAAGCCAGCGGAAAATGCGTATTGAGGTGGAAGATACCGACGGCGACGCCGATCAGGTAACCGCCGATGACGTTGGCGGCGAGCGTACCGAGCGGCAAGGCGATGAACAGCGGGTTCAGGGCCAGCCCGAGCAGCCAGCGCAACCAGGCGCCGAGAGCGGCCCCGGTGCCGATGGCGAGAAAATTGAGCGCGGTGAGGTTATGCAGGGCGGTCATGGGGGAATTGTAGCGGTTTGCCGGCCGGCCCCGGTTAAAATAGCGCGATTGAAATCAGAGGTTTCACCGTGAGCAGCCCCAACAAACCTGAAGTCGCCCCCGCCGCCAATTTCATCCGCAACATCGTCGAAGCCGACCTCGCCGCCGGCAAGCATGCCCAGCGCCACTGGGCCGGCCAGCCCGGTACCGCCGCCGACCACGCCGCCGCCCCGCTCGACGCCGCCAAGCTGCGCACCCGCTTCCCGCCCGAGCCGAACGGCTACCTGCACTTCGGCCACGCCAAGTCCATCCTGCTCAACTTCGGTCTCGCCCAGCAGTATGGCGGCCGCTGCCACCTGCGCTTCGACGACACCAACCCGGAGAAGGAAGACCAGGAATACGTCGACTCGATCATCGATGCCGTCAAGTGGCTCGGCTGTTCCTGGGAGAAGGACGGCGAAAGCAACCTCTACTACGCCTCCAACTACTTCGACTGGATGCTGCAATGCGCCGAAGCGCTGATCAGCGCCGGCCACGCCTACGTCGATAGTCAGTCGGCCGACGAAATGCGCACCAACCGCGGCACGCTGACCCAGCCCGGCAAGAATTCGCCCTTCCGTGACCGTTCCGTCGCCGAGAACATCGATCTCTTCAAGCGCATGCAGGCCGGCGAGTTCGCCGACGGTCAACACATCCTGCGCGCCAAAATCGACATGGCGGCCCCCAACATCAACCTGCGCGACCCGGCCATCTACCGCATCCGCCACGCGACGCACCACAACACCGGCGACAAGTACTGCGTGTATCCGATGTACACCTTCGCCCACCCGATCGAAGATGCGCTGGAAAACATCACGCATTCGATCTGCACCCTGGAATTCGAGGATCAGCGGCCGTTCTACGACTGGCTGCTCGAACGCCTGGCCGAAGCCGGCCTACTGCAGCGCCCGCTGCCGCAGCAGATCGAGTTCTCGCGCCTCAACCTGACCTACGTGGTTTTGAGCAAACGCAAGCTGATCCAGCTCGTCGATGAGAAGCACGTCGACGGCTGGGACGACCCGCGTATGCCGACCCTGGTCGGCGCCCGCCGTCGCGGCTACTCGGCCGACGGCTTCCGCCTGTTCATGGAGCGCGTTGGCGTTACCAAGAACGACTCGCTGATCGACTACGTACTGTTCGAAGATGCCATGCGCGAAGTGATGAACGAGTCCGACCAACGCCGCATCGCCGTGCTCGATCCGGTCAAGCTGATCATCGACAACTACCCGGCAGGCCAGGTTGAAGAATGCTTCGCACCGAACCACCCGCTGCACCCGGAACTCGGCCAGCGTTCGATTCCGTTCAGCCGCGAACTGTGGATCGAGGGCGAGGACTTCATGGAAGTGCCGAGCAAGGGCTTCCGCCGCCTGTTCCCGGGCAACATGGCCCGCTTGCGCTACGGCTACGTCGTCGAATGCACCGGCTGCGACAAGGACGCCGACGGGAAGGTTATCGCGGTGCACTGCAATTATTTGCCCGAAACCAAATCCGGCACGCCGGGCGCCGACAGCGTCAAGGTCAAGGGCAACCTGCACTGGGTCTCCGCCGCTCACGCCTACCAGGCAGAGATCCGCCTGTTTGAACGCTTGTTCAAGGTGCCCGCCCCTGGCGCCCGCCGCGAAGGCGATGCGCCGGAACTGGAGCGCGATTTCCTCGACGACCTGAATCCGGAATCGAAGCAAACCATCGTCGCCCAGCTCGAACCCTGCCTGAAGGATGCCAAGCCGGAAGAGCGCTTCCAGTTTGAACGCCACGGCTATTTCATCGCCGACCGGATCGATTCGAAGGACGGCCAGCCGGTCTTCAACCGTGCCGTCACGCTGAAGGACTCCTGGGGCAAGGCCGCCTGATGGCTCTGGCTGCAGCGGCCGACATCCTGGCTTTCTGGTTCGGCCAGCCGGGCGAAGCCGGTCACGGCCAACCGCGCACCGCCTGGTTTCGCAAGGATGCCGCCTTCGACGCCGAGATCCGCCGCCAATTTCTGGCGACGGTCGAGGCCGCGCTGGCCGGCCAGTTGGCCGACTGGGCGAACTCGCCGCAAAGCCTGCTCGCCCAGCTCATCCTGCTCGACCAGTTTCCGCGCAACCTCTTTCGCGGCGAGGCCCAGGCTTTCGCCGGCGATGCGCAGGCCCGGCAACTGGCCGAACGAGCCCTCGACCAGGGCTGGGACAAGGGCCTGAGCGCCGTCGAAAAGCTGTTCATCTACCTGCCTTTCGAGCACAGCGAAGCGCTCGCCGACCAGCAGCGTTCGCTGGCGCTGTTCACCGCGCTGGCCGCCGAACACGCCGGCTGCGAAGGCTACCTCGACTACGCGCAGCGCCATTACGACGTGATCGCCCGCTTCGGGCGCTTCCCGCACCGCAACGCGGCACTGGGCCGACCTTCCACCCCCGAAGAGACGATTTACCTCGCTCAGCCGGGCAGCGGCTTTTAACTCCGTGTCGGCCCGCAACGTCGCACAGCTCGGCCAAGTCTTCACGCCGCCCAAGGTGGTGGATTTCATGCTCGACCTCTGCCAGAACCGGGGCCGGGTGCTGGAACCCTCGGCCGGTGACGGCGCGTTTTTCCGCACCCTGCGCGAACGCCAGGTGGACTGCGTCGGCATCGAGATCGACCGCTGCGTCGCGCCGGAAGGCGCCGAAATCCGCGATTTCTTCGATTACCCCCTCAGCGAGCAGTTCGACAGCATCGTCGGCAACCCGCCCTACGTCCGCTTTCAGGATGTCGCGGTGGACACCCGGAAAAAGCTGAAATCCGACCTCTTCGACGGGCGCAGCAACCTCTTCCTGTTCTTCATCGAGAAGTGCGTGCGCCACCTGAAGCCGGGCGGCGAACTGGTCTTCATCGTACCGCGCGAATTCATCAAGCTGACCGCCGCCAAGAAGCTGAATGCCTGGCTGCACGAACAGGGCAGCATCACGCATTTCTACGAAACCGGCGATACCCGCGTTTTCGACGAACATACGCCGAACTGCGCCATCTTCCGCTTCGAAAAGGGCCGGCTGGACCGCCAGATGGCCGATGGCCGGCGCTTCACCGAGGTCGACGGACAGCTGATGTTCCTGCGCGACGACTACGGCGTCCGCTTTGCCGACGTGTTCACGGTCAAGGTCGGCGCCGTCTCCGGGGCCGACCACATCTTCGCCCACGCCAAGGGCAACATGGAATTCGTCTGCTCGAAAACGGTCGAAACCGGAGCGACGCGGCGCATGCTCTACGGCATCAAGCACCCGCATCTCGACAAGCACAAGGCCGAACTGCTCGGCCGCCGGGTCCGGACTTTCGACGAAAGCAACTGGTGGCAGTGGGGCAGAGCCTTCCCGATCAACCTGCACCCGCGCATCTACGTCAATGGCCGGACGCGCAAGCCCGAACCGTTCTTCCTGCACGACTGCAACAGTTTCGACGGCGCCATCCTCGCCCTGTTCACCCGCAACCAGCGCATGCAGCGCCGCGAACTGATCGAATGCACGATGATGCTGAACAAGGAAGTCGACTGGCAGGAACTCGGCTTCGTCTGCGACGGCCGTTTCCTGTTCACCCAGCGCAGCCTGCAGACCTGCCTGCTGCCGGACAAGTTTTCCCGCTATTTACCGTCTGATTTGAAAAAGGACGCCGCATGACCTTCACGCAAATGCTCGCCGCCGCCTGGCAGAAAAACAACTCCCTGCTCTGCGTCGGCCTCGACCCCGACCCGGCCAAGTTCCCCGCCCACCTCAAGGGCCGCGACGACGCCATCTTCGAGTTCTGCGCCGCCATCGTCGATGCGACTGCCGATCTCGTCTGTTCCTTCAAGCCGCAGATCGCCTACTTCGCTGCCCGCCGTGCCGAAGACCAGCTTGAAGCGCTGATCGCCCACATTCACGAAAAGCACCCGGGCATCCCGGTCATTCTCGACGCCAAGCGCGGCGACATCGGCTCCACCGCCGAACAGTACGCTGTCGAAGCTTTCGGCCGCTTTCAGGCCGATGCCGTCACGGTCAACCCCTACATGGGCCGCGACTCGGTCGATCCCTACCTGGCCTACCCGGACAAAGGCGTCATCCTGCTCTGCCGGACCTCCAACGCCGGCGGCTCCGACCTGCAGTTTCTCGATGTCGGCGGCGAAAAGCTCTACGAGCGCGTCGCCGGCCTGTCGGCCAGGACCTGGAACAGCACCGGCCAGATCAGCCTGGTGGTCGGCGCCACCTTCCCGGCCGAGATTGCCCGCGTGCGCGAAATCGTCGGCGACATGCCGCTGCTCGTCCCCGGTATCGGCGCCCAGGGCGGCGACATCGAGGCCACCGTACGGGCCGGGCGTACCGCCGACGGTACCGGCTTGATGATCAACTCCTCGCGTGCCATTCTCTATGCTGGTCAGGACGAGAACTTCGCCGCGGCTGCCCGCCAGGCAGCACTTGAAACCCGCGACGCGATCAACCGCTATCGCTAAGGAGTACCGCCATGCGCATCGATGACTACCGGGACAGCGACAACGTCGAAGACCGCCGCGGCGGCGGGGGTGGCATCGGGCGCGGCGGGGTCGGCATCGGCGGCATCATCCTGGCGCTGGTCGTCAGCTATTTCACCGGCATCAACCCGCTGACCCTGCTCGGCTTCATCGAACAGACGCCGCTCGCCCAGCACAGCGCGCCAGCCGCCCACAAGCCGCCGGCCAACGATGAAAGCGCCCGTTTCGTTTCCAAGGTTCTGGCCTCGACCGAAGATGTATGGACCGACACCTTCCGCCAGAATGGCCGCCAGTACGAAGTGCCGAAACTGGTGCTGTTCACCGGCGCCACGCCGACCGCCTGCGGCACCGGCCAGACGGCGATGGGCCCCTTCTATTGCCCCGGCGACCGCAAGGTTTATATCGACCTCGCCTTCTACCGCGAGCTGAAGGAGCGTTTCCATGCGCCCGGCGAATTTGCCCAAGCCTACGTCATCGCCCACGAAGTCGGCCACCACGTCCAGAACCTGCTTGGCATCGCCGAAAAAGTGCATACGACGCAGCAACGCGTCGGCAAGGCCGAAGCCAACGCCCTCTCCGTCCGCATGGAACTGCAGGCCGACTGCCTGGCCGGCGTCTGGGGCAAACGCACCGACACGATGAAGCAGGTGCTCGAACCCGGCGACCTCGAAGCGGCCCTCAATGCCGCCTCAGCCATCGGCGACGACCGGCTGCAACAGCAGGCGCAGGGTCGCATCGTGCCGGAAAGCTTCACCCACGGCAGTTCCGCCCAGCGCGTCCGCTGGTTCAAGAAGGGGTTCGAAAGCGGCGACATGGCCCAGTGCAACACCTTCAAGGCGGCACAGCTGTAAGCACCGTTGGAACCCGACGCCACCAATCCTCCGGCGACGCCCAAACCGCCCCGCTGGCGCCGCTGGCTGGTCGAAGGCCTGCTCCTGCTTGGCATCGCTATCGCCATCAATGTCGCCGTCCAGCTCTGGCAGGGGCGCGCCACGCCGCACGGCCCGGCGCCGCAGTTCGCCGGTCAACGCCTTGACGGCACGCCTTTCGACCTCGTCGCCTGGCGCGCCCAACATCCCGGGCGGGCTGTACTGCTCTATTTCTGGGCCGACTGGTGCGCCATCTGCCAGACCACCGCCGGCAATGTCACGGCCATTGCCGAAGACTGGCCGGTGACCAGCATCGCTATCCAGTCCGGGCCGGCCGAACAAGTGACGAGGATCATGGCCGAAGCCGGCTACAACTGGCCGACGCTGCCTGACCCCAAGGCCGCCATCCATCGCCAGTACGGCCTGCCGGGCGTACCGGCCTTCATCGTCATCAACCCGGCCGGCGAGGTCGCTTTCGTCACCCTCGGCTACACCTCGGAACTCGCGCTGCGCCTGCGTTTGTGGTGGGCCAGCCGCCTCGCCCGATGAAACTGCATAGAGTCCTGCTCTTCCTTGGCATCCTCGGCCACTTGGGAACTGCCGTCGCCCTGCCCAGGCACGCCCCGGTGCCCGGCGGCATCGCCGTCATCGACCTCGGCCCGGCCAGCCAGCAGGCGCCCAGCGCCCGCCTGGGCGAACAGCCGCTGGCCGTAGTCAAAGAGCAGGGCCGCTGGTATGCGCTGCTCGGCATCCCGCTCGACACGCTGCCCGGCGAAATGGAAATTGCCGTTTCCGGCGGGTCGACCGCCGGCATCAGGACTGTCAATATCGGCATCAAGAATTACCCGGAACAGCGCCTGACCATCAAGGACAAGCGCAAGGTCGAGCCCAACCCGGATGACCTCGCCCGCATCGAGCGCGAAAAGGCAGTCACCGAAGCGGTCAAGCGCCACTTCAGCAGCCATGCCCCGGCCACCGATTTTCTGCTGCCGGCGAGCGGCCCGCTCTCCTCACGCTTCGGCCTGCGCCGCATCTTCAACGGCCAGCCGCGCAACCCGCATGCCGGACTCGATGTCGCCGTCGGCACCGGTGCGCCGATCCGGGCGCCGGCCGATGGCATCGTCGCCAACACCGGCGACTATTTCTTCAATGGCAACACCGTCTTCATCGACCACGGCCAGGGCCTGATCAGCGCCTACATGCACCTCTCGCGCATCGACGTCCGCCCGGGTCAAACGGTGAAAAAAGGCGAACTGCTTGGCGCCGTCGGCGCCACCGGCCGCGTCACCGGCCCGCACCTGCACTGGGCAGTCATCCTCAACAACACGCCGGTCGACCCCGAACTCTTCCTGGCCCGGCCGTAAACGGAGAAAAGGCAGCCGCAGCTGCCTTTTCCCGGCACGCAGCGAATTCAGACCTTCGGCTTCGAAGGCGTACTCATCTGTTTTTCGTCTTTCGCCTTGTCGCCACAGGCGATGGCACTCAGGCTGCCCAAGGCAAAGACGGCAGCAATCACGGCTGACAGCAGTTTCTTCATCACGGATCTCCTTCGGGTTGAACTGGATGTTTGATCTATTGGCGCTGACATGGTTCATTACAGCCCATGCCCGAGCAGATCATCTACCTCCACCGCAGCGCCCCGCCGAAACCGGCCGCCGGCCAGCCCTGCAACGGCTGCGGCGTCTGCTGTGCGCTGGAAACCTGTCCGGCTGCCCGCTTGCGTTTTTGGCAAAGAAAAGGCCCCTGCCCCGCCCTCGAATGGTCGGCAGCCGACGCCCGCTATCACTGCGGCCTGCTGCTCCGGCCCGCTCATTATTTCGGCTGGCTGCCCGCCGCCGGTGAAGCTCGGGCCGGCAAACTGATGCAACGCTGGATCGCCGCCGGCAAAGGCTGCGACTGCAGCGCCGAAAGCGCCGCTGCGGATTAAGCGAGGGCGGCGGTCAACACCATTTCGACGCGATATTCCGGCTTGGCCAGCCGGGCCTGCAAACAGGCGCGGGCCGGCGCGCAACCGGGTGGCAACCAGGCATCCCACACCGCGTTCATCGCCTCGTAATCGGCCATGTCGCTGAGGTAGATGGTCACCATCAGCAAGCGGGATTTGTCGCTGCCGGCCTGGGCCAGCAAGCGCTCGACACTGGCCAGCAAATTGGCGGTCTGGGCGGCGGCATCGCCGTCGAGATTGGCGGCGACTTCGACAAGGTAAACGGTGCCGTTATGGACAACGCTATCGGAAAAACGGCCGGTCGTGCCGTGGCGCTGAATCTGCATCAGGAATCCTCAAAACGTGAAGCCCATGCGTTTCGGGCATGGGCTTCGGTTACTGCACCAAGACACATTAGGCCAAGGTTTTCGGCTTTTCGCCGTTACGGAGTACTACACGGTAATCTCAAGATTTTTTCCATCGACAACTGCCATAGAATCTCCTGCAACGCAGCGGGTACTGCCACTTCTTGCTGGGCTTGCTGCTAACCTCAGCACGGGTTCAGCTTACCACTCTGAAGAAAAAATACTAGCCAAATCATTTGGCCATTAACGCTTGAAAACGACGTTCGCCCCCTTCGGCACTTTGGATTGCGGCACGTAGGCAACCGCCCCCGGCGTACTCCCGACGAAGCGCAATATTTCCTCGACGCTGGCCATTTCACGCGGCGGCGTTCCCTTGCCGACATAGCGACGCACCAGCCAGTAGCCGGTGTATTGCTCCTCGTTCTGCTCCAGGTAGGCTTCCAGGAACTGCTGCCGCAACGGGTTGCCGGGTGGCAAATTGACCGGCACCGCCGGCTGCTCGGCAATCGACAAGATACGCCCGGTGTACAGGCGCTGCACGGTCGCCAGATCGGTTTTCGGCACGCTGCCATGGGCGATGATGACGAGCGCCTCCTGGGCCTGCCCCGAGAGCGGGGCAATCAGCACCAGCAGCAGAAAAAACAGTTTCCTGCGCATGATCCCCCTCTCAGAAAGTGAAGTTATAGGAGAGGGAGAAAATATTGAAATGCATGTCGCCGCTGTTGCCGCCGGAGGGAGCATCGACGAAATTGGACGCCACCCCGGTCTGGGTATGCGCCCACTCGGCCTTGAAGATGCTGCGCGGCGTCAGGCGAAACGAGGTGCCGAGCGCACCGGTCCATTGCTCGTAGGGCGACACGATATCAGCCTGCAGTTTCTGGTAGTTGTATAGTGCGCTGCCGCGCCGGTTGCGTTCGGCCGAGGCATCGATGTCCTGGTACAGATCCAGGGCGCCGCTGCTCGATTTGGTCTTGGCGTAATAGACATAGGGCGTCCAGGCGCCGATCCGCTTCGAGACGGCCAGGTAGGCGCCCCAACGGGTCAGTCCCTCGCTGGCGCTATCGACCTTCATCCGCGCATATTCGGCCGTCACCTTGACCTCGGCCGGCAGGCTGATGCTGGCCGCCATCGTCTGCACCGGGATCCGCAGGTTATCGACCTTGCTACTGCTCAGCATGTCGTAAAAACCGAAATTCGGTGTCACCTGGCGATAGGGAATTTCACTTTGTGACGGCCCGCCGACGCGCGAGGCATTGACCTCGTGGATGCCGATCCGGAAAGTGTTGCCGATGTCACGAGCGGTCAGGACCAGGCCGGAACTGGCGACTTCGAGGGGAATGAACCAGCTGCCCGGCGTCGGATTGCCGTCCCGGACCTCCCGCCCGTAATAGCGCCAATACGGGTCGGCGCGGCCGGTATAGGCCTCGAGGTTCCACTCCATCGTTTCCGCCAGCCAGCTCTTGCTGACGCTGACGCCCCAGACGTCGGTCATCGGGGAAATCGAATAGACCTCCTGCGGCAGGCGAGCCAGATCAAAAGTGGCACCGACATCGAGATTTTCAGTGTTGAGCATCAGCGGCAGACGAATCTTGCCGAGCCGGATCAGCCAGTCATCGCTTGGCCGCCAGGAGACAAAAGCCCAGGTCAGCGCCGCCTGCCAGCGCGACTCGTAATGATCAGATGGGGCCAGGCGGGCCTGGACCGTCGCCCCCCAATGCTGATCGAACTTGACGTCCACCTGCCCACCGAGAACGCTGTCGCGCTTGATGGTGCCGCTGTCGTTGATGAACCGCTGGTAGTTCCGCGACGCGTCCGACTCGACGTAGCCGAGGGTGCCGAAGCCGGACCAGTTCAAATCGACAGCCTGCACCGGCTGGACGAAAACCAGCAGAAAAGGCAAGACGCCGGTCAGCAATGATCGATGATTCATATCGGAAAACATTCCAATGGGATATGACGGATTTATTCGTCCGCCAGTTTAATGGCAATACTGGCGAATTCATCCTGCAAGGCCAAAAAAGCATCCATCAGTAAGGGGTCGAAATGCCTGCCGCACCCCTCAAGCATGATCGCCACCGCTTCCTCGTGACTGAATGCCGCCTTGTAGGGCCGCCGCGAACGCAAGGCATCATAGACGTCGGCCACCGCCATCAGCCGCGCCGGCAACGGAATTGCCTCGCCGACCAGAGCATCCGGATAACCGCCGCCATCCCAGCGCTCGTGATGACTGCGCGCTATCTGGCTGGCGTAGAGCAGCATCAGGTTGTCGTCGCCGAGTTCCTGGCGTGTCCTTTGCAGCATGCCCTCGCCCTTGATGGCATGCGTCTTCATGATCTCGAATTCTTCCGGCGTGTGCTTGCCCGGCTTGAGCAGGATATTGTCGGGAATGGCGATCTTGCCGATATCGTGCAGCGGCGAAGCCTTGGCGATACTGTCGATGGTCTCCGGGGTCAGGAAAGCCTGGTCGCGCGCCTGCCGGGACAGGTGCTCGGCCAGTCGACGCACATAGGTCTGGGTACGGCGGATGTGATTGCCGGTGCATTCGTCGCGGAATTCGGCCAGCGATACCATGACCCGGATCGCCCCGGCCTGCAGTTTGAGCACCTCATTGACCCGCCGCTCGACCTCGGCTTGCAGCCAGGCGCTCTTGTCTTCGAGAAAGCTCTGCCAGGCCCGCACCTGCAGATGGGCCCCGATCCGGGCGAGCATGATCGACGGCGAAAACGGCTTGTGGATGAAGTCGACCGCACCCAACTGGAAGCCCCGCTCCTCGTCGGCCGCCTCGATCTTGGCGGTAAGAAAAATCACCGGCATATGGGCCGTCAACGGATTGGCTTTCAGTTGCTGAATCACTTCATAACCGTCCATCTCCGGCATCATGATGTCGAGCAACACCAGATCGGGTGGCGAATCAAAAGCCAGTTCCAGCCCACGGGCGCCACTGTTGGCCAGTTTCACCCGATATTGATCACGCAGCAGGTGATTGATCAAGCTGAGATTCGATGGCGTGTCGTCAATGACCAGAATGGTCTTGCGCTGATCGTCGTTCACTGAACTTCCCCTCCCATCCCTGTCGTTTCCAGCACGCGCAGGGCATCATCAAAATCCCAGGCGCTGATCGCCCGGCCAAGGCGTTTGCAAACCACCGGCGAAAAATAACTGGCGAAACTTTCCTGATGGCCCAGCCACAGGGCCTCCGCCTCGCCATCGCCCTCCATCAGGCAATGCCGCAGGCGCCGAACAACGCGGGCAATATCGCTCGGCTGCTGGCTCGCCACGCTCGGCGCTGGCGCTTCCGGCAAATTCGCCAGGCCGGCCAGCAAGGGGGCAATGGCCGCATCAAGCGCCTGCAAGCACGGTGCGACATCGGCTGCACCGGCTTTGATTTCGTCCTCCAGATTTGCCGCCTGCACCTGGACATCGCTCATCGCCAGATTCCCGGCCAACCCCTTGACGGAATGCGCCAGGCGCTGCGCCGTTGCCCGATCGCCCGCGGCCAGGCGGGACTCGATCTCGGCGACAACCTTCCCTTGCTCGCTGGCAAAACGCCGCAGCATGCGGCAGATGAAAGCGACCCGCCCGGGAAAACGCTGGTAAAGCAGTCGAGCATCAAGCCCGGGCAACTGCGCCAGGTGATCGAGAACACGCTGATCCTCGACGCTCTCGGCCAGCAGCGCTTTATCGGCGGACGGCGGCAAGCGCTCTTCAGCCAGCGTTCGACGATGGCGCGACAATACGTCGAACAAGTCGTCCGGCTCAAAAGGCTTGGAAATATGGCCATTCATGCCGGCCGCCAGCGCCGCCTGCAATTCGCCTCCCACCGCATGGGCGGTCATGGCGACTACCGGCAGCCCGCCATAGCGCGTGTTGGCCCGCAGCAGGCGGGTTGCCTCGCTGCCGTTCAGGACCGGCATTTCCAGATCCATCAGGACCAGGTCGTAATGCGCCGGCGACTGCTTGAACAACAGATCCAGCGCCTGCTGGCCATCCCTGGCCAAATCGACGATGACGCCCCAGGCATGGAGGATCTCGACCGCCACCTGCTGGTTGATCTCGTTGTCCTCGACCACCAGCACCCGCATCCCATCCAGGTTCTTTTGCGGCGCCCCGGCATTAGTCTGAAGCGGCAAGTCCTCGCCGACGGCACTGTTGGCGACTTCGCACAAGATTTTCGGCGGCGCCGGCTTTTGCAGCACGTCGCCGACCCCGAGCTGGGCGGCCTGGTCGCGCAACAAGGCAACATCCAGCGCCGAGACGACGATCGTCTTTTCCGGCAGCGCCAAGTGCCGGTCAAGCATGGTTTCGAGCACGGCCGCCCCCCCCATGCCGGGCATCATCCAGTCGAGCAACAACAGGTCATATGGCTGGCTCCGGGCCTGCGCCGCCTCCAGCAAGGCAATCGCCGCCGGCCCGTCGGCCGCTGCATCGACCAGCGTGCAGCCGAGCAGACGCAGCAGTTCGACCATGCTTTCGCGGGCCGGCGCATAGTCGTCAACGACCAGGGCGCGGCGGCGCCGGATCTTGCCGCCATCATGGGCAACGTAGGCTGCCACCGGCAGGCGGATCGCAAAATCGAACAGGCTGCCGCGGTCGACCTCGCTTTTAGCCCGAATATTCCCGCCCATCGCCTCGACCAGGCGCTTCGAAATACTCAGGCCGAGCCCGGTGCCACCGTATTTCCGGGTTGTCGAACCATCCGCCTGGCTGAATTCCTGGAACAGTCGCCCCTGTTGCTCTGCGCTCATGCCGATCCCGGTATCCTCGACGGCGAAATGCAGTACGGCGCTGCCATCTTCATTGTCCCAGTCGCTGACGACGAGGCGGACGTGCCCGCGCTCGGTGAACTTGACCGCATTCGACAGCAGGTTGATCAGGACCTGGCCGAGACGCAACGAATCACCGACAAAGGCGCTGCCATGGGCGATCCGGTAATCGAGGATGAGTTCCAGCTGCTTGTCCTGGGCGCGCTGCTGCACCATGAAGACGGCATTCTGGACGACCGACTGCAGGTCGAAGGATTCGCTTTCGAGCACGACCTTGCCGGCCTCGATCTTCGAATAATCGAGAATGTCATTGAGGATGCCGAGCAGGGACTTGGCGGCATCGTGGATCTTCGCGACATAATTGCGCTGCGTCGGCTGCAGGTCGGAGCGTAAGGCCAGATAGGCCATGCCGAGGATGGCGTTCATCGGCGTCCGGATTTCATGGCTCATATTGGCGAGAAAGATCGACTTGGCCTCAGCCGCCACTTCGGCCCGCGCCCGGGCCAGCGCCAGTTCCTCCTGCACCACCTGGCGCTGCTCGATATCGGCCTCGATCGCCGCCGCCATACCATCCATCGTCGTCGCCAGTGTTTGCACTTCGACAAAACCGTTTACATTGCCGACCCGCTCGCCGTAGGACTTGTGGGCCAGGGCGCTGGCCGCCTGGTGCAAGGCGAACAGCGGCGCCAGCAGATGCCGCGTCAGATAGCGGTAGCTCAACAACAGCAATAATGCAGCCGCCAGCAAGAGCGCCAGCGCCGTCATGATCAGACTCTCCAGCTTCTCCGTCGCATTATCGACATTACGCTGGGTGCGCCCATCGACCAGTTGCGCCAGCCCTTCCACCGCCTCGACCAGATCGGCCCGCAAGCGCAGGTAATCCGCCTCATGCAGCAACTTGGCGGCAAACTCGCGTTGCGGCTCGCTTTCCGAGACGAATTCCTTGCTGGCCGGGTCGTAAAGCCCCTGCGTCGCGGCAAAGGCAATTTGCTCGACCTGCTTCATCTGCTCGGCCAAACCGAGAATGCGGCTGACCGCCCCCTGTTCCCGCGCATCGAAGCCGAGCTGGCCGGCGAGCTTGATCAGGGGCAGCACATCGCCGCCGGAGGGCTGCTGATACGGACGCAGGCCGGCCAGCACCTGATCCCAATAGGCGCCCGGCTGGTCGGGGGGACGTGGCTTGGTGCCCTCCCGGATGCCGAGGATGTCATAGTAATAGATCAGGTAACGCGGATTCGCCGTGCTGACATAGGAACTGACCAGGCGGCTGAGCAACTCGACCTCCAGGCGCACGTCATTCATCAGGGTCAGCGAGGTCTGGCGCTGATAGGTCACGGCGTTGGCCTCTTTGAAGGCGGACAGCGCCGCCAGCGTCACGCCGCCAATCAGCAGCAACATGCCGATCAGCAGCAGCGACAAAAGGACGAAGGCCTGACGCAACTTCACGGCAGCCACCCTGAAAATCGCCGACTACCCGCTATTTTGTCCAGACATGCGACGCTTGACGACACCAAGCAACCTCCCCAATCCACTCGTCGTGAAATTTATGATATGTCATATTCAGGGACGGAGCACGTCAAATTACCGGATGGGTTGGTCAACGGCGCCGGATGGGCGAGAATGACGAATCGTTGCCGTCCGCCCCTGGAACCATGGATAACCTGATCAAGGATACCGTTACGCTGGAGCTCTTCTGCTGGCTGGAGCCGGACTCCGAGTTGCCGGGCTGGGACATTCTCAAGGGCAGCCCTTTCGGCGCCACGCTGGCTTCGCCGGAAGGCGGCGGACCGACGCCGGGCGACCAGCTGATCTCGGTGCAGAACTACTTTGCCGAGTACCACCTCGAATATTTCCGGCAGCGCCGCTACAACCATTTCCCCAGCCGCCTGCACGCCCTGCTGCTGTTTGCGACGCGCACCGATGCGATGACTTTCCGCAGCAAGCACCCGCAAAAAATCTTTGGCAAGAACCTCGCCTGCGCCAAGACCAAGGCCGCCTACATCTGCTCCTTCCACGATGCCAGCTGGCTGGACTACCTGCGCCTGCCGCACAACCTGTCACTGTCGGCGCTCGACGAAGTTGCCGAATACTACTGGTCGGGCAAGACCGTCGAAGAAGTCGGCCTGACCTTCATGAACGAGCCGTGGCAGGAGCCGCCGGTAATCGAGGCGCTCTACCAGGGCGCCCTCGAGCCGGTAGCCGGCCACGCCCAGTCCGGCTGGCTCCCCGGCTTTCGTTAGGAGTCAGCATGCGCCGCATCGCCATCATCGTTGTCGTCATCGCCGTTATCGGCCTTGGCCTGTTCTGGTACAACCGCCCCAAACCGACTCCGGTCGTGCTCAAGGAAGTCGCCGCCGGCAAGGTCGAAGCGACCCTGGCCAACACCCGGGCCGGCACGGTCGAAGCCTGCCAGCGGACCAAGCTGTCCACGATCATTGGCGGCCGCATCGAATATCTCGGCGTCAAGGAAGGCGACCGCGTCAAGAAAGGCCAGTTGCTGCTCAAACTGTGGAATGACGACCAGCAGGCCCAGGCCGCGCTGTCGCAGGCGCAGGTCGTGCTGGCCGGCAAGCGGGTCGAGGAAGTCTGCATTGCTGCGGTCAACGCCGAAAAAGAGGCAAAAAGGCAAAGCGAGTTGCGTGAAAAAGGCTTTGTCTCGAGCAGCCGCGAGGAAGCCGCCCGCACCGATGCCGAAGTCCGCCGGGCCAGTTGCAACACGGCCAAGGCCGATGTCGCCCAAGCCGAAGCCAAGTTCCGGGCGACCCGTGTCGAACAGGGCCGCGTCGCGCTCTATGCCCCGTTCGACGGCACCGTTGCCAAGATTGTCGGCGAGCTAGGCGAATACTCGACCCCGTCGCCTCCCGGCGTCCCGACGCCGCCGGCGATCGACCTGATCGACGATTCCTGCCTCTACGTCAAGGCGCCGATGGATGAGGTCGATGCACCGAAGATCAAGGCCGGCCAGACCGTGCGCATCACGCTCGATGCCCTACCCGGTAAGCAGATTCCCGGCAAGGTGCGGCGTGTCGCCCCTTACGTCTCGGCTGTCGAAAAGCAGGCGCGAACAGTCGATATCGAAGTCGATTTCGATCAGCCGGAAGCGACCGGCAAGCTGCTGGTCGGCTACAGCGCCGACGTCGAAATCATTCTCGCCGGCCGCGACCAGGTGCTGCGCATTCCGACCGCGGCCATCCAGGAAGGCGGCCGCGTGCTGGTGTTCAATGCCGACAGCGGCAAGCTGGAAGAGCGCCAGATCAAGGCCGGGCTGGCCAACTGGGAATACACCGAAGTGCTGGACGGACTGAGTGCCGGCGACCGCATCGTCACCTCGCTGGAGAAGGAAGGCGTCAAGGCCGAGGCGAAGGTGACGCCTGACGACAAAGCCAAGGCGAAGTAGGCGCATGGCGCTGATCGAACTCTCCGGCATCGAGCGCGTTTTCCAGCTCGGCGACACCGAAGTCCATGCCCTGAGCGGCCTCGACCTCAACATCGAGGCCGGCGAATATGTCGCCGTGATGGGCCCCTCGGGCTCCGGCAAATCGACGCTGCTCAATCTGCTAGGCCTGCTCGACCGGCCCAATGCCGGCACCTACCGGCTGGAAGGGCGCGACGTGACGACGCTGTCGCCTGACGAGCAGGCGCGGGTACGCAGCGAGCGGATCGGCTTCGTCTTCCAGAGCTTTCATCTGGTACCGCGCCTGACCGCTGCCGAAAACATTGCGTTGCCGATGACGCTGGCCGGCATTCCGGCCACCGAACGCAACCGCCGGGTTGCCCAGGCACTGCAGGACTTCGGCCTCGAACACCGTGCCGACCACCGCCCCGACCAGCTTTCCGGCGGCCAGCGCCAGCGCGTTGCCATCGCCCGTGCCACCATCATGCAGCCGGCTCTGATCCTGGCCGACGAACCGACCGGCAACCTCGACCGACAGACCGGCGAAGAGGTCATGCATCTGCTCGAAGCGCTCAACAGCAAGGGTGTGACGCTGGTCGTCGTCACCCACGACCAAGTGCTCGGCGCCCGCTCGCGACGCCAGCTGGCCATGGAAGACGGCCGACTGAAGGTCGACAGCGCCCGCCCCCCCGGTTAGCCCATGCGCTTCGCCGACACCCTGCGTTTTGCCCGCGATGCCGCCACCGGCTACCCGATGCGGACGACCTTGTCGGTGCTGGCGATGTCGATCGGCGTCGCCGCCGTCGTCGTCCTCACTGCGCTCGGCGACGGGGCGCGACGCTACGTCGTCGGCCAGTTTTCGTCGATCGGCACCAACCTCGTCATCGTCTTGCCCGGCCGTTCCGGGACTGGCGGCTTCAACCCGGCCAACGCCATCACGACGACGCCGCGCGACTTGAGCGTCGATGACGCAGCCTCGCTGCAACGCGTTCCGGCCGTCAAACGGGTGGCGCCGCTCGCCGTCGGCACCTCGGAAATCAGTTTCGGCGGCCGTTTACGCGAAGTGATGGTGGCCGGCTCGACCAGCGACTTCATCCCGATCCGCAACTTCGAGCTGGCCCAGGGTCAGGGCTTGCCGGAAGAGGACTGGAATCGGGGCTCCTCGGTCGCCGTCATCGGTTCCAAGATTCGCGAGGAAATGTTCGGCAGCGAACCGGCAGTCGGCCAGTTGATCCGCGTCGGCGACCGCCGCTTGCGCGTCGTCGGCGTCCTCAAGTCGGTCGGCCAAGGGCTGGGCATGAACACCGACGAACTGGTCATCCTGCCGGTGTCGCTGGCCCAGGCCATGTTCAACTCCAACACCCTGTTCCGCATCCTGGTCGAGGCGAAGAGCCGCGAGGCGATACCGGAGGCCAAGGAGCAGGTAATGAATCTCCTCAAGCAGCGCCATCGCGGCGAGGAGGACGTCACGGTGATCACGCAGGATGCCGTGCTGGCCACTTTCGACAAGCTGCTCGGCGCGCTGACCCTCGGCGTCGCCGGTATCGCCGCGATCAGCCTGGCCGTCGCCGGCATCCTGGTGATGAACGTCATGCTCGTCGCCGTCACCCAGCGCACCGGCGAAATCGGCCTGCTCAAGGCGCTCGGCGCCACGGCGCGCACCATCCGGCTGGCCTTCCTGGCCGAGGCGGCGATGCTCTCCGCGGTCGGCGCACTGGTCGGCTACCTGCTTGGCCAACTGGGCGCCTTCGCGCTGCGCCAGGCCTTTCCGGTTTTTCCCGCCTACCCGCCGGACTGGGCCGTGATTGCCGGACTCGGCACCGCGCTCGGTACCGGCCTGCTGTTCGGCGTCATGCCGGCCCGCCGCGCCGCCCGGCTCGACCCGGTGCAGGCCTTGATGAAGCACTGAGATGCGCTTCGCCGACTCGCTCCAGCTCGCTACCCGCGCCATCGCCGCCCAGCGCCTGCGCAGCTTCCTGACCCTGCTCGGCATCGCCGTCGGCATTGCGGCGGTGATCCTGCTCACCTCGATCGGCGAAGGCATTCACCGCTTCGTGCTCGGCGAATTCACCCAGTTCGGCACCAACGTCATTGCGGTGGCCCCTGGCAAGACCAAGACCGGCGGTTCGACCTCCGGCCTGCCGTCGAGCGCCCGGCCGCTGTCGCTGGAAGATGCCAGATCGCTCGAACGCCTGCCGCATGTCATCGCCGTCACTCCGAACGTGCGCGGCAACGCCGAAGTCGAGGGCAACGGCCGCACCCGCCGGACGCTGGTCTATGGCGTCAATGCCAAATTGCCGGTGATCTTCCGGTCGACCATCCAGAGTGGCCAATTTCTGCCGGCCGACGATGAAAGTAGCGCCCGCGCCTTCGTCGTCCTCGGCGCCAAGGTCAAGAACGAACTGTTCGGCAGCGACAACCCGCTCGGCCAGCGCCTGCGCATCGGTGGCCTGCATTTCCGGGTGATCGGCGTGATGGCGCCGAAAGGCCAGTTTCTCGGCATCGACCTCGACGACACCGTCTTCATCCCGGCCGTCCGTGCCCAGGAGTTGTTCAACCGCGAAGGCGTCGATGAAATCAATATCGCCGCCGAAGAAGGCGTGCCTTCGGCCAGCATCGCCGCCGCCATCAAGGAACGCCTGATCGCCCGCCATGGCCGCGAGGACTTCACCATCGTCACCCAGGAAGAGATGTTGAAGACGCTGTCCAACATCCTCAACGTGCTGACCATGGCCGTTGGCGCGCTCGGCGGCATTTCGCTGCTGGTCGGCGGGGTCGGCATCGTCACCATCATGACCATCGCGGTCAGCGAGCGAACCGGCGAGATCGGCCTACTGGTCGCCCTCGGCGCACCGCGGCGCACCATTCTCGCCCTTTTTCTCGGCGAAGCGGTCGCTCTCTCGACACTCGGCGGCTTTCTCGGCCTGCTGCTCGGCTTCGGGCTGGCCCAGTTGATCCACCTCGCCGTCCCCGCCCTGCCGGTGCACACCCCGCTCAGTTTCGTCCTGCTCGCCGAGTTGGTTGCCGTCTCGATCGGCCTCGCCGCCGGCGTCCTGCCCGCCCGCCGCGCCGCCAAACTCGACCCGGTGGAGGCTTTGCGAACGGAATGACGTGCTAAAGTTAGCCCGACAAATTTCATAACCCGAGGAAACAGCAATGACGTATTACATCGAAGACCTGCAACCCGGCATGAGCGCCACCATCGGCAAGACCATCACCGATGCCGACATCGTTCTCTTTGCAGGTGTTTCCACCGACACCAACGCCGTCCATCTGGACGAGGAATTCGGCAAGACCACCCCGTTCGGCGGCCGCATCGCCCACGGCATGCTGTCGGCCAGCTTCATCTCGGCCGTGCTCGGCGCCCACCTGCCCGGCCCCGGCACCATCTACCTGGCCCAGACGCTGAAATTCAAGGCCCCGGTCCGCCCCGGCGATACCGTCAAGACCACCGTCACCGTCAAGGAAGTCGTCGCCGCCAAGAAGCGCGTCATTCTCGACACCGTCTGCAAGGTCGGCGAAACGGTCGTCATCGAAGGCGAAGCCACCGTCATGATCGGCAACAAGCCGGCCTGATCGACGCCTGCTTCAGACGTAAAAAAGCCCGGTTCGCGAACCGGGCTTTTTGTTGCGCTGCCGCTTTCTAGAAAGCTTCGTCGGCACGCAGGAAACGCCATTGGCCGATTTCCAGATCACCCAGCTTGACGCGACCGATGCGTACCCGCTTCAAACCGATGACGCGCAAGCCGACCAGTTCGCACATCCGGCGAATCTGGCGCTTCTTGCCTTCCTTCAGGATGAAGTGCAGCTGGTCCTCGTTCAACTGCTTGACCCGCGCCGGCTTCAGCGCCTGACCATCGAGTTCGAGGCCGTGGTTGAGCAATTCCAGGCCGCCTTTGATCATCTCGCCGGCGACGCGAACCAGATATTCCTTCTCGACCTGGCTGTCGTCGCCGATCAGCTTCTTGGCCACCCGGCCATCCTGGGTCAGGACCAGCAAACCGGTCGAATCGATATCGAGCCGGCCAGACGGCGCCAGGCTGCGCAGCATCCAGGGCTTGAACTCGGGATCGCCCGACTGCTTGAGCTGGTTATCGGCGGTAATCAGTGTGATCGCCGGCGTAAAGCCGGGCTCCGGCTGGCCCGAAACATAGCCGACCGGCTTGTTGAGCAATACCGTGACCTGCTTGGCCTGATCGTGCTTGGCTTCTTTCGAGATCGAAATCTCGGCATCCGCCTTGATCCGCGTCCCGAGTTCGCTGACCCGCTCGCCATCGACGAAGACCCAGCCGCGCTCGATCCACAAATCGGCCTCGCGCCGCGAACACATGCCGCGCTCTGACATCACCTTGGACAAACGCACGCCTTCCGGCGGCGGTGCATTCGGATCGCGCACCGGCCGCGGCGCCGGCGCTAGTTTAGCAAGCGGCGCGGATTTGGCGACCGGCGCCTTCTTGCTGCCCGTCGTATCGTACTTGGCCGACGCTGTCTGGCGCGGCGGCGGACCGCCGCGCAGCGGCTTCTTGTTCGGCGCGCGCGGCGACACGGCGGCGTCCTTATTGACGCCCAGCGTGCCGACCGGCTTCTCGCACTTGGCAACGGGTTCGGCCGCAACGGCCGCTACCGGCTCGGCAGCCGGCCTGGTTTTTGCCGGTTTTGCCACGTCGACCGCTGGGGTGTCCGTCGGCTTGCGCCATTTCGCCCACGGGTCGTCTGCAGCCGCTTCGCTGGGCGGCTGCCCGGGTTTCGTATCCTTGTCGAAACCGCTCATTGCACAGCTAGCAGTTCAACCTCGAAAACCAGCGTCGCGTTCGGCGGGATGACGCCACCGGCACCGCGCGCGCCGTAGCCGAGTTCAGCCGGAATGGTCAGCTTGCGGGTGCCGCCGACCTTCATGCCCTGGACGCCTTCGTCCCAGCCGGCAATGACGTGACGCTGACCAAGCGGGAAATCGAACGGGTCGTTGCGATCCTTGCTCGAATCGAACTTGCTGCCGTTGGTCAGCCAGCCGGTGTAATGGACGACAACGTGGTCGCCGACCTTGGCCTCAACGCCTTCGCCAACAACGCTATCTTCGTAGACAAGGCCGGAGGCCGTAGTGATTTCAGCCATGAAAAGCTCCAGATTTACGGAGTCGAAACGACTCACGATTCTGCCGTTGCCCTCGGCGAGAGGAAAGCGGCAAAAGGGTGGATGGAAAGGCGAAAAGTCTACCACAACGCCAAGACAAGGCTTTGACTTCTCAGAGATTTTCCGTATAATGCGCGGTTCTTTGTAGCACCCTTTGTATTATTTTCGGAGTCCAACCCATGTATGCGGTCATAAAAACCGGCGGTAAGCAGTATCGCGTTACCAACGGTCTAAAACTTAAAGTAGAACAGATACCGGCAGACGTTGGCGCAGAAGTTACCCTTGACCAGGTCCTCATGGCAGGCGAAGGCGAGTCGGTAAAGATCGGCGCTCCCTTCCTTGCTGGCGCCACCGTCAAAGCCACCGTGATTTCCCACGGCCGCCACGACAAGGTCAAGATCTTCAAGATGCGTCGTCGTAAGCATTACCAAAAGCATCAAGGCCATCGTCAGAACTACACCGAACTGCGCATCGATTCGATCGCCGCTTAAGTTCAGACAAGGAGCTAACTAAATGGCACACAAAAAAGCAGGCGGTAGTTCACGTAACGGCCGCGACTCACAAGCCCAACGACTGGGCGTCAAGCGCTACGGCGGTCAATTCGTTCTCGCCGGCAACATCATCGTTCGCCAGCGCGGCACCGAATTTCACCCGGGCGAAAACGTCGGCTGCGGCAAGGATCACACCCTGTTCGCACTGAAGGACGGCGTCGTGAAGTTCCTCATCAAAGGCGAGAAAAAGCGCCGCACGGTGACCATCGTTCCGGCCGCCGAATAAATTCGGCCAGGCGGAATCTGAAAGCCCTATCCGCCGGATAGGGCTTTTTTGTTTATTGACTTGCGCATTCACGGCGAGTGCTCAAACCAATGAAAACCGGCCAGCCAAGGCAGGCCCCACGGGAAAGCCCAACATGAAATTCATCGACGAAGCCAAGATTTACGTAAAGGCCGGCGACGGCGGCAATGGCGCCGCGACCTTCCGTCGCGAAAAGTACATCCCGATGGGCGGCCCGAATGGCGGCGATGGCGGCAAGGGCGGCAGCATCTACGTCGTCGCCGACCGCAACATCAACACCCTGGTCGACTACCGCTACACCCGCAAATTCATCGGCAAGCGCGGTGAAAACGGCGGCGGCGCCGACTGCTACGGCGCCGGCGGCGAAGACATCATCCTGCGCATGCCGGTCGGCACCGTCGTCTCCGACCTCAACACCGGCGAGATCCTGGCCGACCTCGACACCCACGACAAGAAGGTGCTGCTCGCCAAGGGCGGCAAGGGCGGCCTCGGCAACATCCACTTCAAGTCCTCGACCAACCGCGCCCCGCGCCAGAAAACCAATGGCGAGCAAGGCGAAGAGTTCGAAGTCAGCCTCGAATTGCGCGTCCTCGCCGACGTCGGCCTGCTCGGCTTGCCCAATGCCGGCAAGAGCACGCTGATTCGCGCCGTTTCCTCGGCCCGCCCGAAAGTCGCCGACTACCCCTTCACGACACTACACCCGAATCTCGGCGTCGTCCGCGTCGGCGCCGAAAAGAGCTTCGTGATGGCCGACGTGCCTGGCCTGATCGAAGGCGCCGCCGATGGCGCCGGCCTCGGCATCCGCTTCCTGAAGCACCTGCAACGCACGCGCATCCTGCTCCACCTGGTCGACATCGCCCCGATCGATCCCGATGCCGACCCTGTGCGCGACGCCAAGGCGATCGTCGGCGAACTGGTCAAGCACGACCCGGAGTTGGCCCACAAGCCACGCTGGCTGGTCCTCAACAAGCTCGACCTGATTCCCGAAGAAGACCGCGAAGCAGCGATCAAGAACTTCCTGAAGGCCTACAAGAAAGCCACCAAGTATGACGGCCCGGTATTCCCGATTGCCGCCATCAACGGCGAAGGCACCAAGCCGCTGATCTACGCCATCCAGGAAGCCCTCGAGCAGATGGCTCGCCCTGAAATCGAAGACGACGACGGCGAAACCGCCGACCACGAAGAAGCATGAACAAAACCCGCCTCGCCTCCGCCAAACGACTGGTCGTCAAAGTCGGCTCAGCCCTCGTCACCAACAACGGCACCGGCCTCGACCTCGCCGCGATCGAGGACTGGGCACGCCAGATCAGTGTTTTGCATCAGCAGGGCAAGGAAGTCGTCCTCGTCTCCTCCGGCGCCATCGCCTGCGGCATGCAGCGCCTCGGCTGGGCGAAACGCCCCAAGTCGGTCCATGAACTTCAGGCCGCCGCTGCCGTCGGCCAGATGGGCCTGGTTCAGGTCTATGAAGGCGCTTTTTCCAAGCACGGCCTGCAGACCGCCCAGATCCTGCTCACCCACGACGATCTGGCCGACCGCAAACGCTACCTGAACGCTCGCTCGACACTGACCACGCTGCTCGGCCTCGGTGTCGTACCGATCATCAACGAAAACGACACGGTGGTCACCGACGAGATCAAGTTCGGCGATAACGACACTTTGGGCGCACTGGTCGCCAACCTGATCGAAGCCGACGCCTTGATCATCCTGACCGACCAGAAAGGCCTATACACGGCCGACCCGCGCAAGGACCCAAACGCCACCCTGATCCAGGAAGCCACCGCCGGCGACGAATCGCTGGAAGGCATGGCCGGCGGCGCCGGCACCCGCATCGGCACCGGCGGCATGATCACCAAGGTGATCGCCGCCAAACGCGCCGCCCGCAGCGGCGCCCACACCGCCATCGCCAGCGGCCACGAAACCGACCCCATCATCCGCCTAGCCAACGGCGAACCGGTCGGCACCCTGCTCGTCTCGCAAACGCCTGCCCTCGCCGCACGCAAGCAGTGGTTGGCCGATCACCTGCAACTAGCCGGCCGCCTGCTGCTCGACACCGGCGCGGTCAACGCCCTCAAATCGGGCAAAAGCTTGCTGCCGATCGGTGTGATCGCCGCTGAAGGCGAATTCGAACGCGGCGCCGCCGTCGCCTGCATCGACCCGCAAGGCCAGGAAATCGCCCGCGGCCTGAGCAACTACGGCAGCGGCGAAGCCCGCCTAATCGCCCGTAAATCCACACCCGAAATCGAAGACATACTCGGCTACGTGGACGAACCGGAAATCATCCATCGGGATAATCTGGTTCTGGTGGACTGAACCCAACCGACCAACAAAAAGCCCCAGAAATTTTCCGGGGCTTTTTTACATCTGTAGCCAGCAAAAACAGTACAACAAAAAGGGCGCCGAAGCGCCCTTTTCTCGCACTAACTGACCGAAGTCAGATTAGAACAGGTGGCGAACGCCAACCTGGAAGCCTTGCTGGAAGGTCATACCAGAGTTGCTAGCATCGCCGACCACTGCAGCACGACGCAGGGTAACACCATTTTGCGTGGCGCTGTCGTTGTCGATGATGGAGTAAGCAGTGTACAGATCGGTACGCTTGGAGAGGGCATAGTTGCCGCCAACAGCGAATTGCTGAGCATTGCCGCCAGCAGCCGAGTTGCCATCAGAGAACATGTAGGAGGTCTTGATCGCAAACTTGCCAACCGGAACCGTGGCACCAATCATGTAGTTGTCGATCTGAACATCATTCGTGCCGGTGGCATTATCTTGAATGTTGTGCGAGATCAAACCATGAATCTTGACGACCTTAGCATCAAACGTACCACCCAAGGTGTAGTTGTCAATCGACTTCATCGTGGTCGGCACGCCATTGCCAGAGGCACCAGCGATGCGATGCACGTTGAAACCCACATCAACCGGGCCAGCCGTGTAACGAGCCAACAGAGCGTAGACCGTGTTGTTCTGCGAGTTGTCGATAGACGACTCTTGGGCGATGGCGTTGTTGGAGTAAGCACCAGTAACGGTGAAGCCACCGAAGGACGGAGAAACGTAGGCAACAGCATTGTCAACACGGGTCGGGTCGAAAAGGCCACCACCGTAGACGTTCTTGTACTGACCAACGGTACCGGCAGAGAACGGGTCAATAGCGGAAACGAAGGAGAAGTGCGGGGTGTACAGACGACCGGCGATGGCGGTACCGAAACCACCGGTCAGGCCAACATAGGCTTGACGGGTGAAGCTGATGGACTTGTTGGTGCCAGCAGCAGTGGTGGCATCAGAGCTGGCATCAACGCCAAAACCTTGCTCGAGCAAGAAAACAGCTTTCAGGCCATTGCCCAGATCCTCAACACCCTTGAAGCCCAGGCGGTTACCTTGAGCTTGACCACCGTCGATAGCGGAGTTGCTGTCGACGTTACGGTTGTTTGAGTCGTAACGGTAGGCGTAACCCATATCGACGGAACCGTAGATGGTGACGTTGGATTGGGCGAAAGCAGCGGTAGAAGCCAGGCCAGCAACAGCCAGAGCGATAATCTTCTTTTGCATCAGAAAATCTCCTTAGTGGTTAGTTTTTAATCGGCGCTTGCGAACCGATTAAGCTTTACCTCTCGGATTGAGAAGTTGGGCTTGATTGTCGCAAAGAGCGGAAGACAGTAGCAACGGCTGTTTGGACTATGGGTATGCTTCTGTAAAGTTTTGTTGTTTCGACGCAACAACTGGTCAGGCAAACAGGCGAGCCAGTTCGACGCCGGGTTCCGGGGCGCGCATGAAAGCTTCGCCGACCAGGAAGGTTTCAACCTTGCAGGCACGCATGCGGGCGACGTCTTGCGGAGCAAGGATGCCGCTTTCGGTGACGACGATGCGCTCGTCGCCAATCTTCGGCAGCAGACCGACTGTTGTATCCAGCGTCACTTCAAAGGTGCGCAGGTTACGATTATTGATGCCGAGCAGCGGGGTTTTCAGTTGCAGCGCGGCATCGAGCTCTTCGCCGTTATGCACTTCGACCAGCACCGCCATACCGTAGCCATGAGCCCGCGCTTCCAGCGCCTGCATTTCTCCAAGACTCAAGGCAGCAGCGATGAGCAGAATGCAGTCGGCGCCCATCGCGCGGGCTTCGGCGACCTGGTAGGCATCAATCATGAAGTCCTTGCGCAAGACCGGCAAGGTGCAGGCAGCGCGGGCGGCCAGCAGGTATTCAGGGCAACCCTGGAAATACTGGCGATCGGTCAATACCGACAGGCATGCGGCGCCATGCTTTTCATAGCTTTGCGCAATTTCGGCCGGATGAAAATCGGGGCGAATGACACCTTTCGACGGACTGGCCTTCTTGATTTCGGCGATGACCGCCGGTTGACCGCCAGCAATCTTGCGGCGGATGGCCCCGACGAAATCACGGGGCGCCGACTGGGCCGCCGCTTCGGCCTCGACCACGGCCAGCGGCTTGACGGCCAGCGCCGCCGCCACTTCCTCGCGCTTGGTGGCGATGATCTGGTTGAGGATATCGCTCATTTGCCGCCCAATCGCCGGGTGCATTGAACGAACTGATCGAGCTTGGCGCGCGCCGCACCGCTGGCGATTGCCTCGCGTGCCTTGGCGATGCCGTCACCGATACTGTCCGCAGCGTTGGCCACATAAAGAGCGGCACCGGCATTCAGGCAGACGATCTCGCGAGCCGCCCCCGGCTTGTTGTCCAGCGCGCCGAGCAGCATGGCCCGCGATTCGTCGGCACTGGCAACGCGCAGGTTGCGCAGCGACAGCATCTGCAGGCCGAAATCTTCCGGATGCACTTCGTATTCGCGGATCTGGCCGTCCTTCAGTTCGCCGACCAGGGTCGCCGCGCCGAGCGAAATTTCGTCGAGACCGTCGCGGCCATGTACGACCAGCACCCGTTCGGCGCCCAGGCGCTGCATCACGCGCACCTGGATGCCGACCAGGTCGGGATGGAAAACGCCCATCAGGGTGTTCGGCGCACCGGCCGGATTGGTCAGCGGGCCAAGAATATTGAAGATGGTGCGGACGCCCATTTCGCGGCGCACCGGCGCGACGTGCTTCATCGCGCCATGGTGGTTGGGGGCAAACATGAAGCCGATGCCGGTTTCCTCGATGCAGGCGGCGACCTGTTCGGGCGCCAGCATGATGTCGGCGCCCAGCGCCTCCAGCACATCAGCGCTCCCCGAACTGGACGAGACACTCCGGCCGCCATGCTTGGCCACCTTGGCGCCGGCCGCGGCACAAACGAAAACCGAGGTCGTCGAAATGTTGAAGCTGTGCGCCGCATCACCGCCTGTACCGACGATATCGACGAAACGGCGGTCGTAAGGCACCGTCACCGGCGTCGCCAGTTCGCGCATGACGCTGGCGGCAGCGGCGATCTCGCCGATGGTTTCCTTCTTGACGCGCAGGCCGGTGGTGATGGCGGCAATCATGACCGGCGTCACTTCGCCGCTCATGATCTGGCGCATCAGCGAGACCATTTCATCGTGGAAAATTTCGCGGTGTTCGATCACACGCTGGAGGGCGGCTTGCGGGGTCATTTCTTGTGTTCGTCCAGGAAGTTCTTCAACAGGTCGTGACCGCGCTCGGTCAGGATCGATTCGGGATGGAACTGCACGCCTTCGACGGCCAGCGTCTTGTGACGGACGCCCATGATTTCGCCGTCGTCGGTCCAAGCGGTGATTTCCAGACAGTCCGGCAGGCTCTCGCGCTCGATGGCCAGCGAGTGGTAGCGGGTGCAGGTCAGCGGATTGGGCAGCCCCTTGAAAACGCCCACATCCTTATGGTGTACCGGTGACACCTTGCCGTGCATCAACTGCTTGGCGTGCACGATCTTGCCGCCGAAGGCTTCGCCGATCGACTGGTGGCCGAGACAGACGCCGAGCAGCGGGATCTTGCCGGCGAATTCGCGGATCGCCGCCAGCGAGATGCCGGCCTGGGCCGGGGCGCAGGGACCGGGCGAGATAACCAGATAATCCGGCTTCAGACGGGCAATATCGGCCACCGAAATGGCGTCGTTACGAAAAACCTGCACATCCTGACCCAGTTCACCGAAGTACTGGACGATGTTGTAGGTGAAACTGTCATAGTTATCCACCATCAGCAGCATGCTGTCGCTTCCTTGCTTGGTACGGTAAGTGACAAATTCTACAACAAGCCCCCGCCCCTCGCCGCCCCGAGAAGCCCCGGCCGGGCAGAATCGGCGTCGGCATTCCGGTTTCAAGTTAAAATGCCGCCTTTCCCGCCGGATCCACTTATGAGCGCCGCCATTTCCATCCCCCCGCACAGCCTGTCCATCGTCGTCCCGTTCTACAACGAGGAAGACAACATCGCACCGCTGGTCAAGCGCGTGCATGAGGCGCTGGTCGGCTACGAGCATCCGTGGGAACTGGTCCTGGTCGACGACGGCAGCAGCGACGCCACCGTCGAGCGCGCCCTGCAGTCGGCCAAGGAATACGGCCCGCACGTCCGCATTGTCGAACTGACCCGCAACTTCAAGCAGACCGCCGCCATGCAGGCCGGCATCGACGCGGCGCGCGGCGACGTCATCGTCACCATGGACGGCGACTTGCAGAACGATCCGATCGACATCCCGCGTATGGTTGCCCGGCTGTTGAACGAAGACCTCGACCTGGTTGCCGGCTGGCGCCAGAACCGCCAGGACGGCCTGGTCCTGCGCAAGATTCCGTCGAAGATTGCCAACAAGCTGATCGCCCGGATGACCGGCGTCCATCTGCGCGACTACGGCTGCAGCCTGAAGGCTTTCCGCGGCAGCGTCATCAAGAGCGTCCGCCTGTACGGTGAAATGCACCGCTTCATCCCGGCCTGGCTGGCCACCGTGACGACGCCGCGCCGCATCGCGCAGGAACCGACGACGCACCACGCCCGTACCGCCGGCGTTTCCAAATACGGCATCTCACGCACCTTCCGCGTCATTCTCGATCTGATCGCCGTCTATTTCTTCATGCGCTTCCGCGCCCGCCCCGGCCACTTCTTCGGCGGCATCGGCCTGGTCCTGACCGCGCTGTCCGGCCTGGTGCTGACCTGGCTGGGCTGGGTCAAGTTCGGCCTCGGTGAGAACATCGGCAACCGGCCGCTGTTGATCGTCGCCATCGGCGGCCTGATTGCCGGCGTGCATTTCGTCACCACCGGCGTGCTGGCCGAACTGCTGGCCCGCATCTACTTCGAATCCGGCACCATCCGCTCCTATGCCGCTCGCCCGGAACGCGCGCTGGCGGCCGACGAAGGCTGGCACAAATCGGCGTGACGGCTGCGGTAGACGCCCGAATTTACGCAAAATTCGGCGGCACGATCCTGTTCGGCCTGACCGCCGTGCTGCTCGCCTGGCGCTGCTGGGTGGTGCCGCAGCTCGGCATCACGCTTTACATTGATGAAGCGCAATACTGGACCTGGGCGCAACACCTGACCTGGGGCTACTTCTCGAAGCCGCCCGGCGTCGCGGCGCTGATCGCCGCCTCCACGGCGCTGTTCGGCGACGGCATTCTCGGCGTCAAGGCGCTGGCCATGCTTTGCTACCCGGCCGCGGCGGCAGCCTGCTGGGCCATTGCCCGCCGCCTGTACGACGAACGCACCGCCTTCTGGTCGGCCGTTGCCGTGCTCACCCTGCCGATGTTTTCCTGGCTCGGCCTGTTCGTGTCGACCGATGCCCTGCTCACCCTGTTCTGGGCACTGGCGCTGTGGGCTTACCTGCGCGCGCTGGCCAGCGATGCCTGGGCCGACTGGCTGCTGCTCGGCCTCGTCTGCGGCCTCGGCCTGCTCTCCAAATACACGATGGCGGCCTGGCTCGGCGCCGCCTTCCTGCACCTGCTCGCCTTCCACCGCGCCCGGCTGGCCTCGCTCAAGCCCTGGCTGGCGGCCGGGTTGGCGCTGGCCATCCTGGCACCGAACATCTACTGGAATGTCGCCAACGACTTCCCGACCCTGAAGCACACCGCCGACATCACGCTGAACAAGAAGGCCGGTGGCGGCCTGGCGGCACTCGGCGAATTCTGGGCCGCACAGTGGCTGTCCTTCGGCCCGGTGCTGGGCAGCGTCTTTTTCATCCTGCTCGTCCAGGTCCGGCAAAGCTGGCGCGACGACCGGACCCGGCTCCTGCTCTGGTTCGCGCTGCCGCTGTGGGCCGTCGTTTCGGCGCAGGCGATGAAGAGCAGCGCCAACGCCAACTGGGCCGCCCCCGCCTTCGCGCCGGCCGCGATTGCCGCCGTCGCCTGGCTGCTGCAGCGCGACAAGAAGCGCCTGCTGGTCGTCGGCCTGGCCCTCAACGTGCTGCTGGTCGGCGTCGTCTATCACTGGCCCAGCCTGATTGCCACGGTCAACGTGCAAAATCCGGCAAAAATGAATCCCTTCAGCCGCGCCCGGGGCTGGGATGAACTGGGCCGCCAGCTGACGCCGATCATGCAGGCCCACCCCGGCAGCGTACTGGTCGCCGACAACCGCACCCTGCTCGCCCACATGCTCTACGAACTACGCGAACTGAAGCCGGCCGCCGCCAGCTGGAACCCGAGCGGCGTGGCGAGCGACCATTACAAGCTGACCACCGATCTGCGGCCATGGCTGGGCAAGGATGCGATCCTGATCACCCAGGACCCGGCCGACCAGTTCGCCAGCTACTTCTCCACCGTCGAAAAACTGGCGACGCTGAAGGCACCGCTCGACGCGCAGACGACGCGCGACATGGATGTTTACCTGCTGCGTGGCTTCAAGGGCTACTGAACTTCGCCTGGCGATCATCCTGTTCGGCCTGCTGGCCGGGCTGTTCATCGCCTTTCCGCAGCTCGACCTGCTGGCCAGCGGCCTGTTCTATCGTGGCGACGGCCACTGGGCGCTGAACCGCGAAAACCTCTGGCTGGCCATTCCCTATCGCGGCCTGCCGCGCCTCGGCCAGGGCCTGCTGGTCGGCCTCTTGCTGCTCTGGCTGCTCAGTTTCTCGTCGCGCCTGCCACGGCTGCGCGCCCGCCGCGTCAGCTTCGGCTTTCTGCTGGTCGCCGCGCTGGCCGGCCCGATCCTGCTGGTCGACGCGACGCTGAAGGAACATTCCGGCCGGACCCGGCCGGTCAACACGACGCATTTCGGCGGCAGCAAGCAATTCACGCCGGCCTTCATACCGGCCGATCAGTGCCAGGCCAATTGCTCCTTCGTCAGCGGCCATGTCGCCACCGCCGCCTTCATCATGGCTTTCGGCTGGCTCGGCGCCCCCGCCGTGCGCCGCCGCTGGCTGCTGGCCAGCCTCGCCTTCGGCGGCCTGTTCGCGCTGGTCCGCATGGTGCCAGGCGGGCATTTCCTGTCTGACACCATCTTCGCCTGGTTCGCCACCTATTTCAGCCTGTGGGCGACCGAATGGCTGTTTCGCAAGCTCGGCTGGCTGCCAGCCAGCCACTCGCCCAGCTGATCCTCGCACGATCGACCCGAGCCGCCCTGCCCATTGAGGAGCCTGGGCGGCACCGCTGCCTTCCGCCTCTGTAGTTCGCCCCGGCTCGACAGCCCTTAACGGCACACTCTTGCCGTGCTGCCAGCCTGCGCCGTTCGGAAAACCGAACACCCCGGACCGCCCATCCTTCGGAAACCCGTCCGAACCGTCGCGCCACCCCGGCAAAAACCCTTGTAAATCAAGCCCCCGGCCGAGCTGCGCCGCTGGCACGGTGCGTGCGATAGATATAGGACCGGACGGTGTGCCCACACCCGATCGGCCACAACACTGGAGACACCATGAACGCACAGCCATCCCACCGCATTGAACACGACCTGCTCGGCGACCGTGAAATCCCGGCCGCGGCCTATTACGGCGTCCACACCCTGCGCGCGCTGGAAAACTTCGACATCACCGGCATTTCGATCGCCGTCTATCCGGACCTGATCCGCGCCCTGGCCCAGATCAAGAAGGCCGCCGCCCAGGCCAACCAGCAGCTCGGCCTGCTCGATGCCGTGCGCGCCGACGCCATCGTCGCCGCCTGTAACGAAGTGATCGACAACCGCCTGCACCAGGAATTTGTCGTCGATGTCATCCAGGGCGGGGCCGGCACCTCGACCAACATGAACGCCAACGAAGTGATCGCCAACCGGGCGCTGGAAATCCTCGGCCATGCCAAGGGCGACTTCAAGCACCTGCACCCGAACGAACACGTCAACATGAGCCAGTCGACCAACGACGTCTATCCGACGGCGTTGAAGCTCGCCACCTATGTCGGCATCTTCCGCCTAGTCGATGCCATGGCCTACCTGCGCCGTGCCTTCGAGCGCAAGGCCGAGGAATTCGCCGACGTGCTGAAGATGGGTCGCACCCAGTTGCAGGACGCCGTGCCGATGACCCTCGGCCAGGAGTTCTCGACCTACGCCGTGATGTTGGGCGAAGACGAGGAGCGCCTCAAGGAAGCCGCGCTGCTGATCCGCGAGATGAACCTCGGCGCCACCGCCATCGGCACCGGCATCAACGCCCACCCCGACTACGCCCCGCTGGTCTGCCGCCGCCTCGCCGAAATCAGCGGCGTGCCAGTCGTCACCGCCCCCAACCTGATCGAGGCGACACAGGACTGCGGCAGCTTCGTGCAACTGTCCGGCGTACTGAAGCGCGTCGCCGTCAAGCTGTCCAAGGTCTGCAACGACCTCCGCCTGCTTTCCTCCGGTCCACGTGCCGGTTTCGGCGAAATCAACCTGCCGCCGCGCCAGGCCGGCTCGTCGATCATGCCGGGCAAGGTCAATCCGGTGATCCCGGAAGTGGTCAACCAGATCGCCTTCGAAGTGATCGGCAACGACACCACCGTCACCTTCGCCGCCGAAGCCGGTCAGCTGCAGTTGAACGCCTTCGAGCCGATCATCGCCCACAGCCTGTTCAAGAGCGTGCTGCACCTCGGCAAAGGCTGCAAGACGCTGGCCGACTACTGCGTCGACGGCATCACCGCCAACCGCGAGACGTTGCGCGCCAGCGTCGAGCGCTCGATCGGCATCGTCACCGCGCTCAACCCCTACATCGGCTACGCCAACGCCACCGAAATCGCCGCCGAAGCCCACCTCAGCGGCCGTGGCGTCGCCGAGATCGTGCTTGAACGCAAGCTGATGAGCCCCGAGCAACTGGCCGACGTATTGCGCCCGGAAGTGCTGACCCGGCCGCAGATGATCCCGACCCAGGCCGCCTGAGCGGCAGCACCACATTCAATGCACACAACAAGGAAAAAATCATGAAAATGAACCGTCTGACGACGATGATCGGGATCGCCATGGTGCTCGGCGTCATTGTCGGCTACGCGTGCAACACGCTGGCCGGCAGCCCCGCCGAAGCCAAGGAAATCGCCGGCTACTTCGGCATCCTGACCGACATCTTCCTGCGTCTGATCAAGATGATCATCGCGCCGCTGGTCTTCGCCACCCTGGTCGCCGGCCTGGCCGGCATGGGCGACTCGAAGACGGTCGGCCGGATCGGCGCCAAGGCGCTCGGCTGGTTTGTCGGTGCCTCGTTTTGCTCGCTGCTGCTCGGCCTGGTCTTCGCCAACCTGCTGCAGCCGGGTGCCTCGCTCGCCGTGCCGCTGCCGGAAGTCGGCAGCGCGGTGAACCTGAAGACCAGCGCCCTCAACCTCAAGGACTTCATCACCCACGTCTTCCCGAAGAACATCTTCGAAGCGATGGCGGCCAATGAAATCCTGCAGATCCTGGTCTTCGCCGTCTTCTTCGGCCTGGCGCTGGGCCACCTGCACAACCAGACGGCACGCAGCCTGGTGTGCACGATGGAAGAAATCGTCCATGTCATGCTCAAGGTCACCGACTACGTGATGCGCTTCGCCCCGGTCGGCGTCTTCGGCGCCGTCGCCGGCATCATCACGACCAACGGCCTCGGCATGCTGACCGTCTTCGGCAAGCTGCTGATCAGCTTCTACCTCGCCCTCGGCGCCCTCTGGCTGCTGCTGATCACGGCCGGCTACTTCGTACTCGGCAAGGATGTCTTCCGCCTGCTCAAGCTGGTGCGCGGCCCGATGCTGGTCGGTTTCTCGACGGCGAGCAGTGAGTCGGTCTATCCGAAGCTGATGGAACAGCTTGAAAAGTTCGGCATCAAGAACCGCGTCACCAGTTTCGTGCTGCCGCTCGGCTACTCCTTCAACCTCGACGGTTCGATGATCTACACCACCTTCGCCGCGCTGTTCGTGGCCCAGGCCTACGGCATCGAACTCAGCCTGGGGACGCAGATCACCATGCTGTTGGTGCTGATGGTCTCCAGCAAGGGCATTGCCGGCGTGCCGCGCGCCTCGCTGGTCGTCGTCGCCGCCGTGCTGCCCATGTTCAACCTGCCGGAAGCCGGCCTGCTGCTGGTACTCGGCATCGACCACTTCCTCGACATGGGGCGCACCGTCACCAACGTGCTGGGTAATGCCATCGCCACCAGCGTCGTCGCCAAGTGGGAAAACGCCATCGACCCGGTGGACGATGCCCTGGCCGATGCTGACGAAGCGCTGCCGGTACCCGACGACGGGATCGTGCCGGTCGCTGCCTGACGCAAGTTTCCTCTGGTATTCGGCATAGCCCTCTTGCCGAATCTTTAACGACCCGGTACCAATGGTACCGGGTCCTTTTTTTCTCAGAATATGACTATCGACTGGCTCATCCTCGCTCCCGCCGCCTTTTTTGCCGGCATGGTAGACGCAGCGGTCGGCGGCGGCGGCCTGATCCAGATCCCGGCCCTGCTCTCCACCTTCCCGCAAACCGCCATCCCGACGCTGTTCGGCACCAACAAGCTGTCGAGCATCGCCGGCACCGGCGCCTCGCTGTGGCGCTATGCCCGCGCCGTGCGGATTCCCTGGCGCCTGGTGCTGCCCGCCACTGCCGCCGCGCTGGTTGGCGCCTGGCTGGGTGCCGCCGTGGTCGCCTGGATACCGCGCGAAGCGATGCGACCACTGGTCGTCGTCATGATGCTGGCCGTCGCCATCTACACCTTCCTGCGCAAGAACCTCGGCCAGGAAGAAACGCACAAACCGCGCCCCGGCGATCTCTGGCGCGGCGCCCTGTTCGGCCTGGTGATCGGCTTCTACGACGGCTTCTTCGGCCCGGGCACCGGCAGTTTCCTGATCTTCGGCTTCGTCCGCGTCTTCGGCATGGACTTCGTCCGCGCCTCGGCCAGCGCCAAGGTGATCAATTTCGCCACCAACCTGTCGGCCATCGCCTTTTTCGCCAGCCACGGCCCGATCCTGTGGGCCATCGGCCTGACCATGGCGGCCTGCAATCTGGCCGGAGCCTACCTCGGCACTCATCTTGCGCTGAAACACGGCGCCGGCTTCATCCGCCAGGCCTTCCTGGGCGTCGTCGCCATCCTGATCGTCAAACAACTGGTCGAAATCCTCTAACATAGGCCGACCATGCCCAGCCGTTTCCTGCGCCACCTGCCGATGCTCCTGCTCCTCGTCGTCCTGATGGGCCTGAGCGGCTTCGGCGCCCACCGCGTCGCCCAGCAACTCGGCCTTGCCGACCTGCAGGCGACCGGTCTGCACCGCCTCGACCTGTACACCGCGAGCCTGGAGCGGGAAATCGGCAAATATGCCTTCCTGCCCGGCACGCTCGGCCTCGAACGCGACGTCCTCGACCTGCTCCGGCGGCCGGGAGACGACAAGCTGGCGCCCTCGGTCAACGCCTACCTCGAACAGCTCAACGACCGCGCCGGCACCCTGTCGATCTACGTCATCGACACCGCCGGCCATGTCGTCGCTTCCAGCAACTGGCGCCGGGCCGACAGTTTCATCGGCGAAGACCTCTCCTTCCGCCCTTATTTCCGCGAGGCGATGGCCAGCGGCAACGGCCGTTTCTTCGGCATCGGCACGACGCGCGGCGAACCCGGCTACTACCTCGCCTCGACGCTGGCCGACGACAGCCGGACGCTCGGCGTCGCCGTCATCAAGGTCAGCCTGGAACAGCTGGAAAAGTCGTGGAGCACGGTCGAGGCACCGGCCATGGTCAGCGACGAGAACGGCGTCGTCATCCTCGGCTCGGTCGCCGACTGGAAATTCACCACGCTGCGCCCGCTCGACGAAACGACGCGGCGCGCCTTCGACCAGACCCAGCAATACAACCGGCGCGCCCTGACGCCGCTCGAACTGAAGGAAATCGCCGAACTCGACCATGGCGCCCGGCTGGTCAGCATCGCCAAGAAGGGACCGGAAATGGTCTCGGTCTACCCGGTGGCCGGCCGTTTCCTGGCCCAATCCCGGCCACTGCCCGGCACGCCGTGGACGCTGACCGTCCTTTCCCACCTCGAACAGGTCGACGAGATCGCCCAGAGCCGGGCGATGGTCGCCATTGTCGGCGCCGCCTTCCTGTTCATGCTCGGCCTGACCCTCGATGAGCGGCGCCGCCACCTGAAGGACCGGTTGGCTGCCCGCGAGGCGCTGCAGAAGGCGCACGACCAGCTGGAACGCAAGGTCGACGAGCGGACTGCCGACCTCTCGGCCGCCAACCACCTGCTGCAGGACGAAATCGCCGAGCGCATCCGGGCCGAACGGACGCTGCGCGCCGCCCAGGACGAACTGGTCCAGGCCGGCAAGCTGGCGGTGATCGGCCAACTGTCGACCGGCATCGCCCACGAACTGAACCAGCCGCTGGCCGCGCTGCGCACGCTGTCCGGCAACGGCGTTCGCTTTCTCGAACGGGGCGATGTCGCCACCACCCGGGCCAATCTCGAACGCATCGCCCAACTGGTCGACCGCATGGGTCTGATCACCGGCCAGTTGCGCGCCTTCGCCCGCAAGTCGAGCGGCCAGCTGCAGCCGGTCGCCCTCTGCCATGCCCTGGACGCCGCCCTCGCCCTGCTCGAGCCGCGACTGAGCCAGGCCGGCGCCGAAGTCGTCCGCCACTGCCCGCTGCCCGAACCGCGCGCCCGCTGCGACGCCAACCGGCTGGAACAGGTGCTGATCAACCTGATCGGCAACGCGCTCGATGCGATGGACGGCCAGCCGGCGCCGCGCATTGAACTCGACTGCGCCGGCCTCGACGGCCAGGCCCGGCTGAGCGTGCGCGACCACGGCCCGGGGCTGGACGAGGCGGCCTTGAGCCATCTTTTCGAACCCTTCTTCACGACCAAGGCGGCCGGCGTCGGCCTCGGTCTCGGGCTGACCATCTCGGCCGGCATCGTCCGCGATTTCGGCGGCACGCTGAGCGGCGCCAACCATCCGGACGGCGGTGCCGTGTTCACGCTGGAACTCCCTTTGCTCGACGAGACCGAACGCCATGACTGAAGCACTGAAAGTACTGATCATCGAGGACGACCCGGACGTCGCCCTCGGTTGCGAGCAAGCCCTGCAGCTCGAAGGCATCGCCACCGAATGCGTCGGCAGCGCCGAGCAGGCCCGCCGCCGGCTCGGCCACGACTACCGCGGCATCATCGTCAGCGACATCCGGCTGCCGAAAATGGACGGTATGGCCTTCCTCCGCGAGACGCTGGCCGTCGATCCGGAACTGCCGGTGGTGCTGATCACCGGCCACGGCGACGTGACGATGGCGGTGCAGGCGATGAAGGACGGCGCCTACGACTTCATCCAGAAGCCTTTTCCGCCGGAATACCTGGTCGAGGTCGTCCGTCGGGCGCTGGAAAAGCGCCGGCTGGTGCTGGAGGTGCGCGATCTGCGCCGCCAACTGGAACAGCGCGACCAGCTTGAAGGCAAGCTGATCGGCCGCGCCCCAGGCATGCAGAAGCTGCGCCAGATGCTGGTCGGCCTCGCCGGCAGCGCCGCCGACGTGCTCATTCACGGCGAAACCGGCACCGGCAAGGAACTGGTCGCCCGCTGCCTGCACGAAGCCAGTGCACGCCGGGATGCCAATTTCGTCGCCATCAACTGCGGCGGGATGGCCGAGAGCCTGCTCGACAGCGAACTCTTCGGCCACGAAGCGGGCGCTTTCACCGGCGCCGCCAAGCGGCGGATCGGCAAGATCGAGCATGCCAGCGGCGGCACGCTGTTTCTCGACGAAATCGAGAGCATGCCGATGAGCATGCAGATCAAACTGCTGCGCGTGCTGCAAGAGCGGACGCTGGAACGGCTCGGCTCCAACACGCTGCTCAACATTGACTGTCGCGTCATTGCCGCGACCAAGACCGACCTGCTCGAACTGGCCGGCCGCGGCGGCTTCCGCAACGATCTTTATTACCGGCTGAGCGTCGCCACGCTGGCCCTGCCGCCGCTACGCGAGCGACGCGAGGACATCCCGCTGCTCTTCGAGCACTTCCTGCTCCAGGCTGCCGCCCGCCACCAGCGGCCGGTGCCGGAAACGACGGCCGGCCGGGTCCGGCAACTGGTCGGCTATGCCTGGCCGGGCAACGTGCGCGAGCTGCGGAACGTCGCCGACCGCTGCGTGCTCGGCATCGAAAGCGGCTCACCGCCCTTCGGCCAGCCGGCGGCGGACGGCCCGACGCCGCTGGCCGAGACCGTCGAAGCTTTCGAACGCGCCCTGATCGCCGATGCGCTGCGCCGCCACGGCAGCCTGGGCCGTACCGCCGAAGCGCTGGTCGTCGCCAAGACCACGCTGCACGACAAGATTCGCAAGTACGGGCTGGCCGACGACGGCGTTTCCTGAGCGTTCAGCCCACGCCAGGGAGACGCTGGAATATTCGTCATCCCCGCGCAGGCGGGGATCCAGTTCATTGATTTTTGTGGATTCCCGCCTGCGCGGGAATGACATATTTGAATAACTCAGCGCTGGCCTAGAGCGGCGGGCGGCCCTCAGATCAAGCCGTATTTCTTCAGCTTGTCGTGCAGGGTAGTGCGGGCGACTTTCAGCGCCTCGCTGGTCCGCGCGATGTTGCCGTCGTGCTTGGCCAGTTCGTTGGCGATCAGCACCCGCTCGTAGTTGTCGACCGCCTCGGTCAGCGACTGCGGCGTGTTGCCGACGCCGGGCGTCGCCGCATCGCGGCCGATGCCGAGGGCGTGGCAATCGGCGGCATTCCTGAGTTCGCGGATATTGCCCGGCCAGTCCTGCGCCATCAGCCGACGCAGGTAATCCGAAGTCAGCGCCGGCGGCGGCCGGTTGTAGCGCTTGGCGGCCTGCAGCAGGAATTCGTCGTAGAGGGCCGGAATGTCCTCCCGTCGCTCGCGTAGCGGCGGCAGTTCGATGCGAACGACATTCAGGCGGTAATAGAGGTCGGCCCGGAATTTTCCCTGATCGGAGAGCAGCTTGAGGTCTTCCTTGCTCGCCGCGACGACCCGGCACGACACCGGCACCAGCTGGTTGGAGCCGAGCCGTTCGATGACGCGTTCCTGCAGCACACGCAGCAGCTTGATCTGCATGTTCATCGGCATCGACTCGACCTCGTCGAGGAACAGCGTGCCGCCGCTGGCGTACTCGATCTTGCCGATCCGCCGTTTCTGCGCCCCGGTAAAGGCGCCTGGCTCGTGGCCGAACAGTTCGCTGTCGAGCAGGTTGTCGGCCATGCCGCCGCAGTTCAGCGCGACGTAGTTTTCCTGGCGCGCCCCCGACAGGTCGTGCAGGCAGCGGGCGACCATTTCCTTGCCGGTGCCGGTTTCGCCGAAAATCAGCACGTCCACCGCAGCACTCGCGACATCGAGGATCAACTGGCGGACCCGCGCCATCTGCGGCGAGCGGCCGATCAGCCGGGCCTCCAGATCGTCACGATGATCGAGCCGGCGGCGCAGGGCTTCGACTTCGAGGACCAGTTCGCGCTTGTCCAGCGCCCGACGGACGACGTCGACCAGGTCGCCGGTCGAGAACGGCTTCTGCATGAAATCGTATGCACCGCAGCGCATCGCCTCGACAGCCAGGGTCACGTCGCCGTGGCCGGTGATGATGATCACCGGCAGGTTGGGGTCGAGCTGGTTGACCCAGCGCAGCAGCCCCATGCCGTTCAGGCCGGGCAGCCGCATGTCGGTGACGACGACGCCCGGGTAATCGGCCTTGAGCAGCCGCTGCGCCTCTTCGGCGGTGCTCACCGCCTCGACCGGGATGCCAGCCAGCTGCATCGCCTGTTCGCAACCGAGGCGGACATTCGGATCATCTTCGATCAACAGCACGGACAGGGTGGGCTTCATGGCGAACTCGGCTCAGGGGAGAAAGTAGGGGCGGCGCTGACCGGCGGCAGCAGCACGACAAAGCGTGCCCCGCCGCCCGGGGCCGGGCCGGCCAGCAGGTCGCCGCCGAAATCGCGCAGGATGTCGCGCGAAATGGCCAGCCCGAGGCCGAGGCCTTCGCCCGGCTGCTTGGTCGTGAAGAAGGGCTCGAACAGGTGCTCCAGCGCCTTTTCGGAGAAACCGACGCCGCTGTCGCTGACCGCCAGCGCCAGTTGGCCGGAACTGGCCCGGTCGACCGAAAAGCTGAGCCGGCGTTCCGGCTCGTCGGCCATGGCGTCGATGGCGTTGCCGATCAGATTGACCAGTACCTGCTGCAGGCGGTTCTGGTCGCACCAGGCGATCCACGAATTGGGCGCAATCTGCCGGTCGACCGCAACCCCCTGCTTGCGCAGGCGCTGGTCGAACAGGAAAAGCGCCGCATCGACCGCCTGCGCCACATCGACCGCCGCCGGCACGGCCGGCGACTTGCGGGCGAATGTCTTGAGCGGCTTGATGATGCCGCCCATCTGCTCCGACAACTGGCCGACGATGCCGAGATTCTTCTCGGCGGTGGCCAGATCGCCGCGATGCATGAACTCGACCGCATTGGCCGACAGCGTGCGGATGGCGCCGAGCGGCTGGCTCAGCTCGTGGGTGATGCCGGTCGCCATCTGGCCGAGTACGGCCAGCTTGCCGGCCTGGACCAGTTCGTCCTGGGCGGCGCGCAGCGTCTGTTCGGCCCGCTGCCGGTCGACCACTTCGCGCTGCAGGCGCTCGACGGCATTCGACAGATCGACGGTGCGTGCCGCGACATTGCGTTCAAGTTCCTGATTGGCCTTTTCCAGCATCGCCTGCGCCTCGCGCCGGCCGCGCGCCACCCGCCGGCGCTGGCCGAGGTAGAGCGCCCACAACAGCAGGCAACCGACCGCCGCCGTCGCCAGCGCGGCATGGGTCGAAGCCTGGACGGCGACCGAACGCAGGTCGGAGAAGACGATGATCCGCCAGGCGGTGCCCGGCAGATGGCGGCTCAGCGCCAGGTAGGTTTTCTTGCCTTGCAGCGCGCTCAGCGCGGTACCCGCCGGCGACTGCCGGGCAAGGCGGACGACGGCGCCTTCCTGCGCTTCATCGACCGAAATATCCAGCGATTCGGCGCCGACCCGCTGCCCGGCAAACTGCTCGCGGCTGATCCGGGCCAGGGTTTCCGGCGTTTGCGGTTGCAAGGTGGCATAGGGCCACTCGGGCGGCGAGGCGAGCAGCACGATGCCGTTGTTATCGACGATCAGGGCCGGCGCCTCCTGCCCGAGCCAGCGCCGTTCCAGTTCACGGATGCCGGACTTGACGACGGCGACGCCGATCACCTTCCAGTCCTGCGTTTCGTCGCGGATCGGCAGCGCGAAGAAGTAGCCCGGTTCGTGGCGCACCGCATCGACCGCGTAATGGCGTTCCGGCGTGCCGCTGACGGCGCCGCGGAAGAAGGGCATGTAGGAGAGGTCGGCGCCGAGCAGGTTGTCGGAGAAGATCCAGTCGCTGGAAGCGACCACCCGCCCCCGGGTGTCGAGCACGAAGATGGCTGGCCCGCCGAGATGGTCGTTGAGTTTTTGCAGGAAATGATTGGCCGCCGCCTGCAGCACGTCCTGCCCTTCCGGCGGCGCCCGCAGCAGGGCGCGGACATCGGGGCTCAACTCGACGGCGCTGGGGATCGAAGCATGCCGCGTCACTTCGCTGTCGATGGCGGCAGCCAGGATGTCCAACTGGTGGCTGGCCTCGTCGCGCAACTGGTTGAAGCCCTGCTTCTCGGAAATCTTGAAAGTCAGCAGGCCGGCCAGCAGGAAGACGGCCAGCAGGATCGCCACGCCGAGGGCGCGGTGCGGTTTGGGCAGGCTGACCGGAGGGCTGGTGGTGGATTCAGGCATGAGCGGGACGGCGACAGGAAGGGCCTATTGTACGGCCGAATTTTGCCCTGCCCGGGCCGTCGACCGCAGGGGTCGGCCGCTCAGGCACCGGCCATGAAACTGCGGATGCCCGAACCGACGAACTGGACGCCGATGCAAATGAGCAGGAAACCGGTCAGCCGGGCGACGACGTTGATCCCCTCGCTGCCCAGCCGGCGCGACACCCAGCGCGCCGAGCGCAGCACCAGCCAGATGATCAGGCAGGTCGCGGCGATCGCCGCCACCGTCGCGATATAGGCCAGCAGACGGCGCATGCCGCCGGCCAGTTCGGCGATTTCCGAGGAGATGCCGATCACCGTCGCCAGTGCTCCCGGCCCGGCGATGCCCGGCATGGCCAACGGAAAGAAGGCGAAACTGCCGCTGCCGCCGACCAGCGCGGTATCGGTGGTGCCGAACAGCATGCGGTAGCCGATCAGCGCCACGGTCAGGCCGCCGGCTATACGCAGCGCCCCGAAGGAAATGCCGAAGGCTTCGAGAATGAAGACGCCGGCGAACAGTCCGCCGGTCAACAGCAAAAAACCGTAAAAACACGCCCGCCGCGCTTCCTGCGACGCGGAGCCGGCCTCGAGGTCGGCGGCCAGGGTCAGGAAGACCGGGATCTTCGACAGCGGGTTGGTGATCGTCGCCAGACTGATCAGGCCGCCGAGAAAGAAGCTGACCAGCAGCCGGTTGAAACTTTCATCCATCATCGTCTCCTCAATCCGGCGCCCAATCGCTGGGGAAGCGGAAGGAATTGCGCAACAGGCGCCCCATCGGCCAGTGCAGGTCGATGCCGTGCGGCGGAATCGGCTGCTCGAACCACTTGCGGTAGAGGGTGGTCGCTTCGCCGCTGCCGATCAGCCGCTTCATCTCGTTATCGACCAGCGCCTTGAACTCGGCATCGTCCCGCGCCAGCATGATGGCCAGCGCCTCGACACGGTAGCTGTCGTCGAGGATGCGATAGCGCTCCGGCGCCTTGGCCCCGGCCCGCAGGCTGGCCAGCAGCACATCGTCCATCATGAAGGCGTCGGCCTTGCCGGCCGCCAGCATGGCGAAGGCGGCGGCATGATCGGGGGCGATTTCCAGCTTCGAGCGCAGATGCAGGTCGGCGAACAGCTTTTCCGCCGTGCTGCCGCGTGTCGTGACGACGGTCGCCCGGTGCAGGTCGGCGTGACCGCTGATGCCTGAATCCTGGCCGACCATGAAACGGGTCGAGGTAATGAAATGCGGCACCGTGAAGGCGACGCGGGCTCGCCGCTCGGCGTTGTTGGTCGTGCTGCCGCATTCGAGATCGACCTGGCCGCCCGCCACGGCATCGAGCCGACTGGCCGAGGTGACCGGCCGGTACTCCGTCTTCGGCTCGCGGCCGAGCTGCTTGCCGATGGCACCGACCAGGCGGCGGCAGAGATCGATGGCATAACCGACCGGCCGCTGGCCATCGTACACGTAGGAAAAAGGCATCGACGACTCGCGGTAGCCGATAACCACGGTGCCGGTCCGGGCAATGCGCTGCAGCGTCGTCTCGGCCTGCACCGGCGCGGCCGGCAGGGCCAGGAGCGCAGCCAGTACAAAAGCCGCCGCGGCCGGCCGGACGATGATCGGGGTGGCCATGCTCAAGCCGTCCGGAAACGGGCGATGCCCGATTCGAGGCTGGTCGCCAGACCGTCCAGCTGGCGTGCCGTGGTCGCCATGTTGGCGGTGGCCCGGTTGTTTTCGTGGATCATCTGGACGATACGCTCGACGCGGGCAGCGACATCCTCGCCGCCGGACGACTGCTGGCGCAGGCTGGACGACACTTCGTCAATAACGCGGGCGACATGGCGGTTGCTGTTTTCGATGGCGCTCATCGACTCGCCGGCGGCGCAGGCCATGCGCAGCCCCTCGTCGACGCGGCTGACCGAACGCTGCATGTGCTCGGCCATCGAGCGCGCCCCGCTCTGGATGGCGCTGACCATGGCGGCGATCTGACTGGCCGAGGTGGTGGTCTTTTCGGCCAGCTTCCTGACCTCGTCGGCGACCACGGCGAAACCGCGGCCGCTGTCGCCGGCCCGCGCCGCTTCGATGGCGGCATTGAGAGCCAGCAGGTTGGTCTGGTCGGCCAGGTCGTGGATCACCGCGGTAATCGCCGAAATGCGTTCCGACTCGCGTCCCAGCGTGCTCGCCGTATCGGCCGAGTCGGTGACCAGGCCGGCGATCTGGCGAATTTCATCGACCATGGTCTGGATCGTCTGGCAGCCGCCGGCCGCCTGTTGCCCGGCCTTGCCGGACAGGTTTTGCGCCTCCTGGCCCAGGGTCGCGATATGGCTGATGCAGGTCGACATGGTCTGCAGGGTTTCAGCCATCGCGGCGCTGGCCACTGCCTGCTCCTCGGAACCGCCGCGCATTTCGTCGGCCGAGCCGGAGAGTGCGGTGACGGCGTTTTTCAGTTGCCCGGCTTCCTGGCGGATGGCGCCGAGAATGCCGGCCAGCGACTGGGTGGTTTTCATCGCCGCCGCCTGCAGGCGGCGGATTTCGGCACAGCCGTTCGGCTCGATGCGCTGCGTCAGGTCGCCGGCGGCGACGCTTTCCATCAGTTGGGCAGCGGCTTCGAGCGGCCGGCGGACGCCGCCGGTCAACAGAAAGCCGAGAATGCCGGCGACCAGCGCCGCGGCGACCGCCAGCATCAGGGTCAGGCGGCTGGTGCGGGCCGCTTCGGCGACAATGTCGGCGGCCCGTTCGCGGCTCTGCGTCTGCATCAGATGGCGCGCCTGGTCGATACTGGCTTCGAGCGCCTGCATGCGTGGCAAGGCCTCCTGCTGCAGGATGCCCATGGCGACGGCGGAGAGGAATTGCATGGCCTCGCCCATCGCCTTGTCCTGAGCCGCGAAGGCGACCGTCGCCTGCTGCCGGATGCGTTGCAGCAGTTCACTTTCGCCCGTTTCGGCATGGTCGACCGCCAGCTTTTCGAGCCCGCCGAGGGCAGCGAAGAAACGCGCCTTTTCCCGCTCATAGCGTTCGGCTTCGGCCTTCATCACTTCGCCGTCGGTGAAGATGATGTTGTTGCGGACGCTTTCGCGCATGCCGGCATTGGCATAGGCCAGTTCGGCGATCTGCCCGTCCTTGGCGAGCGAGACGTTGGCGATGCGCTCGGCTGCCGCCTCGACCCGGTTCAGGCTGAAGGTCGTCCAGCCGGCGACGATGACGAACAGGCCGACAATGACGGCAAACGCCATCGCCAGTTGCGGGCCGATGCCGAGACGGAATAGCGCTTTCATAGGGAAAAACTCCAAGTGTTCATGAGGCCGGTTTGCCCTGGGCCAAACCGGGCATTGCCCCGCTCAGGCTGGCGCTGGGGGCAATCGGCAGCGCCCGCAGGCGCTGCGCCCAGGATCGACCACGGGCAAGCCGGATCGATCCTGGCTGCGGATCAGGGATACAAGCCGCGCTGCTCGCGGGCTGCCAGCACCCGCTGGCAGGCAATGATGAAGGTCGCCGTGCGCAACGAGACATTGCGTTCGTCGGCCATCTCCCAGATCGCTTCGAAGGCGCCGACCATGATCCGTTCGAGGCGGCTGTTGATCTCTTCCTCGCTCCAGAAGAAGCTGGAGAAGTCCTGCACCCACTCGAAATACGACACCGTGACACCGCCGGCATTGGCCAGCACGTCCGGCACAACGAGGATGCCGCGGTCGCGCAGGATGTCGTCGGCGGCCGGCGTGGTCGGGCCATTGGCGCCCTCGACGACGATCCGCGTCTTGATCGTGGCGGCCCGCTCGGGCAGGATCTGCCCTTCGAGCGCGGCCGGCACCAGGAAATCGGACGGGATCAGCCAGAAGTCGTCAACCGACAGCGGACTCGCCCCCGGGAAACCCTTCAACCCGCCAGTGCTGGCTGAGTAGGCAAGTGCGGCATGAATGTCGATGCCGGCTTCGTTGCCAATAGTTGCCGAATGATCCTGCAAGGCAATGACCGTCGCCCCGGCTTCATGGAACATGCGGGCGGCGATGCCGCCGACATTGCCGAAGCCCTGAACGACGACGCGCGCCCCCTTGATCGGCACATGGCTGCGGCGGCCGGCTTCGCGGGCGGCGATGAAGACGCCGCGCCCGGTCGCTTCGTGGCGGCCGAGCGAGCCGCCCAGTGAAATCGGCTTGCCGGTGACGACGCCGGTCGCCGTCGAGCCGACATTCATCGAGTAGGTGTCCATCATCCAGGCCATGGTCTGCTCGTTGGTGCCGATATCGGGCGCCGGAATGTCCTTGCCCGGCCCGATGATGACGCCGATTTCCGACGTGTAGCGGCGGGTAATGCGCTCCAGTTCGTCGCGCGAATGCGCCCGCGGGTCGAGCCGGATGCCGCCCTTGGCACCACCGTAGGGCAGGTTGACCGCGGCGTTCTTGATCGTCATCCAGCCCGACAGCGCCATCACTTCATTGAGCGTCACCGCCGGGTGAAAGCGCACGCCGCCCTTGCCCGGTCCGCGCGACAGGTTGTGCTGGACGCGGTAGCCCTCGTAGTGGGCGACCGTGCCATCATCGCGATGAATCGGCACATCGACGACCAGGATCCGCTTCGGATGCTTCAGGGTATCGACCCACTTGGACAACGCGCCCATGTGCGGGGCGACGCGGTCGATCTGCTCGATGAAGCTGGCCCAGGGTTCGGGCGCCGCCGGGTTGAGAAAGGAAAGGCCGCTCGGTTCTGGATGCTGGGCGGTATCGGTCTTCTTGGTGTGGCTCATGGTGTCTCCTCGTCTGATCTAATCGTTATTAGTGGTGCAGGATCTTGGCCAGGAACTGCTGCGCCCTTTCCGAACGCGGATTGGCGAAGAATTCTTCCTTGCTGTCGTCTTCGACGATGCGGCCCTGGTCCATGAAGATGACGCGATTGGCGACGCGCTTGGCGAAACCCATTTCGTGCGTCACGCACATCATGGTCATGCCTTCCTTGGCCAGCTCAGTCATTACGTCGAGCACTTCATTGACCATTTCCGGGTCGAGCGCCGAGGTCGGCTCGTCGAACAGCATGCAGATCGGGTCCATGGCCAGCGCCCGGGCGATCGCAACGCGCTGCTGCTGGCCGCCGGAAAGCTGGCCGGGGAACTTGTGGGCCTGCGCCTTGAGGCCGACCCGGTCGAGCAGCTTGAGGCCCTTGTCGATCGCCTCGTCCTGCTTGCGGCCGAGCACCTTGACCTGGGCGATGGCCAGGTTCTCGGTAATGCTCATGTGCGGAAACAGCTCGAAGTTCTGGAAGACCATGCCGACCCGGGCACGCAGCTTGGAGAGGTTGGTCTTCGGATCACCGACCGAGGTGCCATCGACGATGATTTCGCCGGACTGGAACGGCTCCAGGCCATTGACGCACTTGATCAGCGTCGATTTGCCGGAACCGGACGGGCCGCAGACGACGATCACTTCACCTTTGCTGACTTCGGTACTGCAATCGGTGAGGACCTGGAAGCTGCCGTAATGTTTGCTGACGTTTGCAATCTTGATCATGGGATTTCTCCTTGAGACTGGCGCTCAGGCCGTGGAATATTTTTTCTGGAGGCGCTTCACCAGTTGCGAGGCGGAGAAGCAAATGACGAAATAGACGACGCCGGCAAAAAGCAGCATTTCAACCAGTCGACCGTCGCGGTCGCCGACCTTGTAGGCGGCACCGAAGAAGTCGGCCAGCGCCGAGACGTAGACCAGCGAGGTATCCTGGAACAGGATGATGCCTTGCGTCAGCAGCAGCGGGACCATGTTGCGGAAGGCTTGCGGCAGCACGACGAGGCGCATGGCCTGGCCGTAGTTCATGCCCAGTGCCGACGCCGCAGAAATCTGCCCCTTCGGCACGCTCTGGATGCCGGCCCGGATGATTTCCGAGTAATAGGCTGACTCGAACAGCGCAAAACCAGCCATGGCCGAAGACAAACGCATGTCCGTCCCGCGTGGAATGTTGAACAGTTGCCCGACAAATTCCGGCACGATCAGGAAGAACCAGAGCAGCACCATGACCAGCGGCACGGCGCGGAACAGGTTGACATAGCCGGCGGCGAACCAGGACAGCGCCTTGATCGGCGACAGTCGCATCATGGCCAGCAGGGTGCCCCAGACGATGCCGATCAGCACGGCCTGGGCGGTGATGACCAGGGTGACCTTCATGCCGTCCCAGAGGAAGGGCAAGGCGCCGGGAATCGAAGACCAGTCGAATTCGTACATGTTATTTGCCTCCGATATAGCCGGGCACCGAAATGCGCCGCTCGAACTTGTGCATAAGGGTCATCACGGTGACGTTGATGATGATGTAGGACAGCGTCACGGCGATGAAGGACTCGAAGGGCTGCGCCGTGTAATCGACTAGCTGGCGGCCCTGGGCAGCCAGTTCGAGGAGGCCGATGGTGGAGCAGACGGCGGAGTTCTTGAAGATGTTGAGGAACTCGGAAGTCAGCGGCGGCACGACCAGGCGGAAAGCCATCGGCAGCATCACGAAGCGGTAGGTCTGCGGCAGCGTCAAGCCGAGCGCCAGGCCGGCGTTCTTCTGGCCGCGGGGCAGCGAATTGATGCCGGCCCGCACCTGCTCCGCTACCCGCGCGCTGGTAAACAGCCCCAGGCAGACCATCGAGGCGAGGAATTGCTGCATCACCGGATTGGTCTGCTTGTAGGCGTCACCGATACTGGTCGGCAGCAGTTCCGGCAGCACGAAGTACCAGATGAAGAGCTGCACGAGCAGCGGCACGTTGCGAAACATTTCGACATAGGCGGTGGCGAAGCCGGCCAGCACCTTGTTCGGTACGGTCCGCAGGACACCAACCAGTGCCCCGAGCAGCAAGGCAATCACCCAGGCGCTCAAGGACAGCCCGATGGTCATCTTGAAGCCGGCAAACATCCAGCCCAGGTAGGTGTCGTCGCCGCTTGCGCTCGGCTGCAGGAAGACACCCCAGTTCCATTGGTAATTCATAGTTCAACCCCTCCTTTTAACTCGTTTTGCCAAGTCATTCCCCTTGCTCCTGCCCTTGCTCAGTATTCCCAGAAAATGCGCTGCAGTTCCTTGCTGTCGTTCGTTTTGGTCAGTGCCACCGCCGCCAGAATGCGCGCTTTTTGCGGATTCAGGTCATGGGCGACCAGCCAGTCGTACTGGTCGTCCGGCTGTTCGGCATTGCGCAGCACGAAACCGCCGGCATTGACGTGCGAGGAACGGATGATGTGCACACCCTTGCTGCGCAGTTCGCGCAGGGCCGGCACGACGCGGTTGCTCACCGAACCGTTGCCGGTCCCGGCGTGGATGATCGCCTTGGCGCCCTTGTCGGCCAGCGCGTGGTAGGCGGTATCGCCGACGTTGCCGTAGCCGTAGGCGATTTCGACCGGGGCCAGGGTTTCGATCTTGTCGATGTCGAATTCGGAATTCAGCGTGTGGCGCTTGGCCGGCAGGCGGAACCAGTAGTTCTTGCCCTCGACCACCATGCCGAGCGGGCCCCACGGGCTCTTGAAGGCTTCGGTCTTAATATTGACCATCTTGGAGACGTCGCGACCGCTGTTCAGCTCGTCGTTCATCGTCACCAGCACGCCCTTGCCGCGCGCATCCTGGCTGGCCGCGACATTGACCGCGTTGAACAGGTTGAGCATGCCGTCGGCCGACATCGCCGTGCCCGGCCGCATCGAGCCGACAACGACGACCGGCTTATCGGTATGGACGACGAGGTTGAGGAAATAGGCGGTTTCTTCCAGCGTATCGGTACCGTGGGTGACGACGATGCCATCGACGTCACGCTGCTTGGCCAGTGCCGCAACGCGCTTGCCGAGGGTGACCAGGTGTTCGTTGGTGAAGCTTTCGGAAGCGATCTGGAAGACCTGCTCGCCGCGCACCTGGGCGACATCGCCGAGTGTCGGAATTCCGGCGATCAGCTTGTCGACCGGCACCTTGGCGGCCTGGTAGGTGGCGCTCTTGGCGACATCGGCGCCGGCTCCGGCGATCGTGCCGCCAGTGGCGAGAATGACAACGTTCGGCTTGTCGGCAAAAGCCGGCACGGCGGCGAGAAAGCCGGCCGCGACCAGCAGACAACGGGAAAGAAGGCGGTTCAACATGACTGATCTCCTTGGGGAAGGCAGTCGCCAGCCCGGCGGGCCGGCGACCGGGTGCTGCTGCTTATTCGAAAGCCTTGTCGTTCGGGGCCTTGTACAGCGCCTTCATGTCATCGGAGAGCGGCATCGCCAGATTCAGGCCCTTCGGCGGAATCGGCGCCATGAACCACTTGGCGTAGATCTTTTCAGCATCGCCCGAGGTCATCGCCTTGGTCAGCGCTGCATCGACCACCTTCTTGAAGGCCGGGTCGTCCTTGCGCAGCATGCAGCCGTAGGCTTCCTTCGATTGGGCGGTGCCAACGACGACCCAGTCGGCCGGCTTCTTGGCCTTGGCCATTTCGCCGTAGAGCAGCGCATCGTCCATCATGAAGGCGACGGCACGGCCGGTTTCCAGGGTCAGGAAGGCTTCGCCGTGGTCCTTGGCGGAAATGACGCTCATACCCAGCTTCTTCTCTTCATTCATCTTGCGCAGCAGACGCTCGGAGGTGGTGCCGGCGGTGGTGACGACGTTCTTGCCGGCGAGGTCGGCGAAGTCCTTGATGCCCGAGTCCTTCTTGGCCATCAGCTTGGTGCCGATGACGAAGATGGTCGTCGAGAAGCCGACCTGCTTCTGGCGCTCCAGGTTGTTGGTGGTCGAGCCGCATTCGATGTCGACGGTGCCGTTCTGGACCAGCGTGATGCGGTTGGCCGAGGTCACCGGCATCAGCTTGGTGTCGATCTTGGCCAGCTTCAGTTCGTTCTTGATGCCTTCGACGGCTTTCAGCATCAGTTCGTGCGAGTAGCCGATGACCTGCTGCTTGTCGTCGTAGTAGGAAAACGGAATCGAGGATTCACGGTGACCCAGCGTGATCGTGCCGGTGTCCTTGATCTTCTTGAGGGTCAGCGACTCCTGGGCCTGGGCCGGCATGACGGCGGCGGAGCTCAGGACGGCGGCGAGTGCGGCAACAACGGCAAATCGGTTCATGTCATCTCCTGTGTTGGGGAAGAAGCCGCTGAGTGGCTTCGGTGCCAATTACTATGCAGATGCCGTGCCAGCCTGAGCCAGCTCGATTACGAACGAATTGCCGTTGATTCTATTGCCTTTTGAAAAGCCGCGACCATCAAAGTCGCCGAAATTCCGTCACACCGCCTTGGCCAGCCATCGGATTTCCGACACTTGCCTTACCCGCCCGGCCAGCATTTGGCGACGTCGGAGCCGGCAAGGCAATGGCCAGCCACCCCGGGCAACGCTGCGGTGGACCGTGAAAAACAGGGCTTTTTCGGCCCCTTGGCGACCGATGCTCAGGCTGCGAGGCTGGTCGGGGCAGATGGGCTGGGGCGGCTGGGCGAAGCGGCTCCGCTGTCGCGTGCCATGGTCGCCAGTTCGAAATCCTTGGCTGACATCCCGCCAGCTGCCTCCGTCCGCATATCGGCCGCCGGCTCATCGATCTCGTCGAGATCGAGGTTCATGTATTTACTATCGGCATCGCGCTGCGCCTCCCTGAAGGCCTCCAGACGCTGGCGGGCTTCTTCCGCCCGCTGCTCGCGCAGTTCGCGGTCGCGTTCCTTGCGTAGTCTTTCCTGCTCCAGATACACCTTGCTGCGGTAGGCCGCCTCGCCCATCATCAGCAGTCCGGCCAGAAAACTCAGGGCGACCAGCAAGGGCACATCGACCGGCCGTTTGACGACAACGACCAAGGCCATGCAGGCCCACAGCGCGCGCCAGATCAGCAGCCAGACGAAGTAAGGCGGGGCGTTGGAAAAAAGCGGAGCAATGGTGAAACGCGACATCGAAAACGGCATCAGGAACACGACAAGGGGCAGGATTTTAGCGCAAGCGGGCCGGCCCGGGCGGCTGTCTGACGTTCCCTGCCCGACCGGGCTCGGCTATTGTCTACCTCCCGTGAAAACACCAACCTGCCGCCATTTCCATGCACATCCGCACCGCCGCTTTCCCCGCCGACAGTGAAGCGCTGCAATCGGTCATTCGCGAGTACGTCGCCTGGCTGGACATGGACCTCTCCTACCGCGGCTTCGCCGAGGAAATGGCCCGCTTCGACGCACGCTTCACGCTGCCCAGCGGCCTTTTCCTGATCGCTGACTCGGCACAGACGATCGCCGGTTGCGTCGGCCTGTTGCAGCACGCCAAGCAGACGGCCGAAGTAAAACGGCTTTATGTCCGGCCGGCATTTCGCGGCCAGCGCCTGGGAGAAAAGCTGATCGCCGCGCTGATCGAACACGCCCGCCAACTCGGCGTGCGGCGGCTCATTCTCGATGCCGTGCCGCAAACCACGGTCGCCCAGCAGCTATACGAACGCCTCGGCTTTGAGGAGACGGCGCCCTACTACGTCAACCCGGTGCCGGGCACCCGTTTCTTTGCGCTGCCACTGGGCGCCGAGCAATGAAATACCGGCTCGCCATCTTCGACTTCGACGGCACGCTGGCCGACTCGCTGCCCTTCTTGCTCAGTGTCATCAACCGGCTGGCCGAGCGCCATGCTTTCAAGCCGATCGACCTCGACGCCGTGCCCGCCTTTCGCCACTGCAGCGCCCGCGAAATGATGCGACATCTCGACCTGCCGGCCTGGAAACTGCCTGTCGTCGCCCAAAGCTTCATGGCGCTGATGCAGCAGAACCCGCAGGCGACGCCGCTCTTTGCCAATGTCGACGCGGTACTGCAGCAACTGGCGCAGGCGGAAATCCGGCTGGCGCTGGTCAGCTCGAACGCCCGAGACAACGTCGAGCGGATTCTGGGCGCCGCGAACATCGGCCTGCTCAGCCATCTCGAATGCGGCATGTCGATCTTCGGCAAGGCCTGCCGCATCCGCAAGATCCTGCGCCAAACCAGCGTTCCTGCCAGCGAGGCGATCTACATCGGCGACCAGATCACCGACCTCGAAGCCGCCCGCCAGGAAGGTGTCGCCTTCGGCGCCGTGACCTGGGGCTACGGCAGTATCGAATCGCTCAGGCAGCACGCCCCCGACGAAGAGTTCGCGCAATTCACCGATCTGCTGCGCATTGCCGACTAAAAGCAATCCAGGCAACAAGAGGAACGTCGGGAAAATTTACACTGCAGCCAGTCTGGACTCGCTCAAAAAACGCAAAAATCTATAAAAACCATATAACCAATTAATTTTATTGAAAACATTTATGCAAAATGCACTCCGGCACAGGATATGCATTGCTTAGCCTGTCCGCCAAATCCGTACCGCATCAACAGCTAGCATGAGGATTGGAGCGAACTCAATCTAAGTCAGAGGAGTGGAAAATGAAAACATTCAAACTCGCCCGCACAGCCGCTGCAGCACTCGCTTTGTGCGCCGGCGTCGCGCAGGCATCGCCAGGCGTCACCTCATGGAGCGTCACCGACACCGCCACATTTGTACCCGCCTCGGTGCAACCCGGTGGCAACACCTATCCAAACCCGGTTCTCAGCGCCAGCAACACGCAGTTGCATTGGGGTGACACCGGCTCAACGGCCACTCAGAGCAGCTTGATCATCAATAACTCGGGGGCACCGGTTATCGTTCCCACCGGAACGTTGACCTCCACGGTATCAATCACGCATAACAATTTCCCGATCCCGGCCGGCAACTCGCTGACCGTCGTCGATATTCTGGCCTCGCTGACGCTGCAGTCGCTAACCCCATCAGTCGGAGCGTCTGGAGGTGCCTCGATTACTTTTGGCGTCCAGTTCATCGAAACACCAAACGGCGGCTCGGGCGGCATTTGCGCCGATGGCGGAGCAGTCAACGTCGGCATCAACGGCGCCGGTTGCGCCGACATCTTCGTGATCAGCCAAAACGCGCTCAATTTCCCCTTCGACTATGACTCCGATGGCGCCGTAAACGGCTATGATCCGCTGCCGTACTACGCCAGTTTCTTTGCCGATGGCTTCAATTACCTGTCCGACGCCGCCTGTGCCGCAGCCGGTGCAGCCGCTGGCTGCCGCGGTTTCGAAACGGCAGAGGGCCTGAGCACGACCGCCGATTTCAAGATCCTGATTACCGCGACCCCGTATATAGACCCGCGCACTATTCCTGAGCCAGGTTCGATGGCCTTGATGGGTGGAGCATTGGCTGCGCTGGCCTGGGTCAGCCGTCGGCGCAAGCTGCAGGAAATCTGAAAACACGTGCGTCAAGAAAGGGGGAGCGCCCGACTCAGACGCCACACACCAGCCACCTGAGATCGACGCAAAAAAAGCCGCCTGTTTGTAGGCGGCTTTTTCTATGGTGCGGGAGAATGCCGCTCAGTCGGCCTTGGTATCCAGTCCCTGCTCGGCCAGTTCGGCGGCGCGCAGCACGGCGCGGGCCTTGTTCTGGGTTTCGGTCCATTCCGAATTGGGGTCGGAATCGGCAACGATGCCGGCGCCGGCCTGAACATAGAGTTTCTTGTCCTTGATGATGCCGGTACGGATCGCAATGGCGATATCCATGTCGCCATGGAAGCCGAGGTAGCCGACGGCACCGGCGTAGATGCCGCGCTTGACCGGTTCCAGTTCGTCGATGATTTCCATCGCCCGCACTTTCGGCGCACCGGAGACGGTACCGGCCGGGAACGTGGCCTTCAGCACGTCGAGCGCATTGAGGCCCGGCTGCAGCTTGCCTTCGACGTTGGAAACGATATGCATCACATGCGAATAACGCTCGACGAGCATGTTCTCGGTCAGCTTGACGCTACCGACCTTGGCGACACGGCCGCAGTCGTTGCGCCCGAGGTCGAGCAACTGGGTGTGCTCGGCGCGCTCCTTTTCATCGGCCAGCAGTTCGGCGGCCAGGGCGGCATCCTCTTCCGGCGAGGCGCCGCGCTTGCGGGTCCCGGCAATCGGCCGCACGGTGACGCGGTCGCCTTCGAGACGGACCAGGATCTCCGGCGAAGCGCCGACGACATGGAAGTCCTCGAAATCGAAGTAGAACATGTAGGGCGACGGGTTCAGGCTGCGCAACGTCCGGTAGAGCGCCATCGGGCTGGCGTTGAACGGCTTGGTCATCCGTTGCGACAGGACGACCTGCATGATGTCGCCTTCGGTGATGTATTCCTTGGCCTTGCGGACCGCCTGCTTGAAAGCGCCTTCGCCGAAGACCGAAACGGCCGGCTCCGAGTGCACCGGCTGTTCGGCCGGAATGCAGACCGGCGTGCGCAGCTTGCCGAGCAGCTCCTTGAGGCGGGCCCGCGCCTTCTGGTAGGCGCCGGGGAAGCCCGGTTCGGCATAGACGATCAGCGTCAGCTTGCCGGACAGGTTGTCGACAACGGCGATTTCCTCGGACAGCAGCAGGCCGATGTCCGGCGTACCGATTTCGTCCGGCTTGTTGGTCCGGGTCAGGCGGGTTTCGACATAGCGCACGGTGTCGTAGCCGAAGCAGCCGACCAGGCCGCCACAGAAGCGCGGCAGGCCGGAACTGGGCGGCGCCCGGAAGCGCTGCATGAACTTGCCGATGAATTCGAGCGGATTGGTATCGTCCTCGCGCTCGGCGATGCGGTTGCCAGTCAGTACCAGCACCTGATGGCCGGTCACGACAATGCGTGTCTGCGCCGGCAGGCCGATGATCGAGTAGCGTCCGAAGCGCTCGCCACCCTGCACCGATTCGAGCAGGTAGGAGTAATGCGCGCCGCTCGGGCCGCTGGTCAGTTTCAGGTAGATCGACAGCGGCGTGTCGAGATCGGCAAACGTTTCCAGCGTAACGGGAATACGGTTGTAGCCTTGCGCGGCGAGCGCGTTGAATTCGGTTTCAGTCATGGGGAAGCCTCGAAATGACAGGGGTAATGCGTACTGGTGCGTTGCGCCGCAAGGGCGCGCGAAAGGGAGATCAGGGGCGCCAGCGACGCCAACCTTGCCATTCGTTCCAGAGTCGCAGAGTCGTCATTTGTTCTTGAGGTCTTTGAAAGTGAGGGCTTGTTGGTAGGCAACAAGCAGATCGGATACTAGCGCATCGCAATCGGCACTGTCCACCGGCTCTCCTTCGTTGTAGCCGTAGGGCACGGCATAGGCCAGACAGCCGGCGGCATGGGCGGCGTGGATGTCGTTTTTCGAGTCGCCGATGTGCAGATTGCGGTCCGGCCGCACGCCGAGAATGCGGCAGGCATGCAGGATCGGTTCGGGATGCGGCTTCTTGTGCGCCGTGGTATCGCCGGAAACGATAACGTCGAAATAATCGGTCATCCCCATTCGGTCGAGCAGGGTTTCGGTGAACATGCCCGGCTTGTTGGTGACGACGCCCATCTTCAGGCCACTCGCCTGCCAGGCTTGCAGCCCTTCGAGGACGCCCGGATAAATCTGGGCCGACCGCCCGTTGATCACCGCATAGTGGCGCTTGAACGACTCGATGGCGGCGTGCAGCTGGTCGGCAGTGGGCGGCTGCGCGTGGGTCAGGCAGCGCTCGACCAGCACCGCCATGCCCTTGCCGACGAAGCTGTGCACCTCGGCCTGGCTACGCGGCGGTGCGCCGACTTCTTCCAGCATCAGCCGACAGCCTTCGGCTAGGTCGGCGATGGTATCGAGCAGGGTGCCGTCGAGATCGAAGGTAACCGACTGGAAATGCATCTGAACTCCCCTCAGACTTTCGTCAATTCGCTGCGCAGGGCGCCGATGATCGTATCGTAGCGATGCGGGTCGCTGTCCTTACCTGCGCCATAGACGGCGGAACCGGCAACGAAGGCATCGACTCCGGCGCGAGCGATTTCGGCGATGTTGGCGGCATTCACCCCACCATCGATTTCCAGGCGGATGCGCCGGCCACTTTCGCGCTCATAGGCATCGAGCTTGGCGCGCGCCAGCTTCGCCTTGGCCAGCGTCCCGGGAATGAATTTCTGGCCGCCGAAACCGGGATTGACGCTCATCAGCAGGATGACGTCGATCTTGTCGAGCACGTAATCCATGTAATCGAGCGGGGTCGCCGGATTGAAGACCAGGCCGCCCTGGCAGCCAGCATCGCGGATCAGCGACAGGCTGCGGTCCACGTGCTCGGAAGCTTCCGGGTGGAAGGTGATGATATTGGCCCCGGCCTTGGCAAAATCGGGGATGATGCGATCAACCGGCTTGACCATCAGATGCACGTCGATCGGCGCTGCGGTGCACGGGCGAATTGCCTCGCAAACCAGCGGTCCGATGGTCAGGTTGGGAACATAATGGTTGTCCATCACGTCAAAATGAATCCAGTCGGCCCCCGAGGCGATGACGTTGGCCACTTCTTCGCCCAGCTTGGCGAAATTGGCTGAAAGAATGCTCGGTGCAATGATGAAATCTTTGGCTGACATGATGCTTCCCTAAACAAAAACAGACGAAATTATCCCATGCCCGACACCAACAAGTACCGAATCGAAATTCAGCCGATGCCGCAGTTCATCCCGGACCAGTCCGACCCGGAAAACGATCGCTACGTCTTCGCCTACACGGTGACCATCAAGAATATTGGCGAGATCGCCGCCCAGCTGGTTTCCCGGCACTGGATCATCACTGACGGCAACAACGAGGTGCAGGAAGTGCGCGGCCTCGGCGTCGTCGGCAAGCAGCCCCTGCTGCAGCCCGGCGAGAGTTTTCAGTACACCAGCGGCTCGGCACTGACCACCCCGATCGGCACGATGAAGGGCACTTATCAGATGGTGGCCGAGGACGGCACCCATTTCGAGGCGGTGATTCCCGAGTTCGTGCTGGCCAGTCCACGCGCCCTGCATTGAGCCTGAAGCACAGCTACACGCTGATCGCGCCGTTTTACGACGCGGCCATCGCCCGCGCCACGCTGGCGGCGCGGCAACGCAGTTTGTCGGGGTTGCCCACCTCACCCGGCCGCGTGCTGCTGGCCGGCGTCGGCACCGGCCTGGATCTGCCGCACCTGCCGCCGCAACATCATTACGTCGGCCTCGATTTGAACCATGCCATGTTGCGCCGCGCCCAGCCCCGGGTCGGCGCGGTCGATTTCCTGCCGCTCCAGGGCGACGCCCAGCGCCTGCCTTTTGCCGACAACAGCTTCGATAGTGCGGTACTGCACCTGATTCTGGCCGTCGTGCCCGAACCAGCCCGGTGTTTTGCCGAGGTGGCGCGGGTCCTCAAACCGGGCGGTCGACTGCTGGTTTTCGACAAGTTCCTGCGCCGCGGTCAGCCGGCCGTGCTGCGCCGGCTGGCCAACCCGCTGCTGCGGCGCATCGCGACCCGCCTCGACGTGGTTTTCGAAGACCTGCTGCCGGCAGCGCCCGGACTGATCCTCGAAGATGATCGGCCGGCCCTAGCCAGCGGTTGGTTCCGCCTGATCCGGCTCGGCAAGCACTGAAACCTCGGGCTCGGCGTCGTCTTTACCCAGCCCATCCTCAACCCAGGCCTGGAGCAGCGTGTAGGTCACGGCCAGGACGACCGGCCCGACAAAAATACCGATCAGGCCAAAGCTCAGCATGCCGCCAATGACCCCGGAAAAAATCAGCAGCAGCGGCAGGTCGGCGCCACGTTTGATCAGCATCGGCCGCAGGATATTGTCGAGACTGCCGACAATCAGGCTCCAGATAAGCAGGAAAGTCGCCCAGCCGTTATCCCCTGTCCAGTACATCCAGCCAACGGCGGGCAGCAAAACCAGCGCCGGACCGAGCTGGGCAATGCACAGCATCAGCATCACGGCCGACAGCAAGGAGGCAAATGGCACGCCGGCAACGGCCAGGCCAAGACCGCCGAGCACAGTCTGGACAATGGCGGTGACACCGACGCCGAGCGCCACACCCCGAATCGCCTGACCGGCCAGGATGATCGAATTTTCTCCGCGCTCGCCGGCCAGCCGCCGACCGAAGCGGAGCACCATGCGGGCCGCCGCTTCGCCGCCGGAATAGAAGATGGCGGCAATCACGACGACGAGCAGGAACTGGATCAGCATGCCGCCGAAACCGCCCACCTGAGCAAGCGCCCACCTTCCGGTATCGGCCGCATAGGGGGCAACCTGGGTAATGATTTCGCTCGTACCACTGGTCGCTAGCTGCGTCCACATCGCTGCCAGTTTTTCGCCAAGCAAAGGCAGCGTGGTCACCCAGGCCGGCGGCAAGGGCAGGCCATTTGCGGCCAGCGACTTGAGCGCTGCGGTCAACTGCTCGGAATGATCGGAAATGGTGCCGATCGCCAGCCACAGCGGCAGGACCAGCAACAACAGCATCGCCAGCGTCATCACCGCCACGGCCGGCGCCCGTCGCTCGCCGAAGCGAACTTCGAGCGATTTGAGCAGCGGCCAGGTGGCGACGACGACCATCGTCGCCCACACCGTGGCCGCCAGAAACGGCCGCAGCACCCATAAGGAGAGGCCAGCCAACCCGATGATGCAGAAAATGGCCAGCGTCGTTCTGGTCAGGTCACGGCGAATTTCGGTCATAGCAATCCCCTGATGGAAGGACATTTAGCTAATCGGTATCAAAGGAAAATCCCTTGCCGACTGCTTAAATCGCATAGTTGCCGCCGGCCAGAACCTTCTGCCGCAGGCGGCTGCGCAATCCGTCGAATCGATTGTAGCGCCATGCCCGGCCGCCAGTCATGTGGCATTAATGCCGACCGGAGCATGTAAAGTTTAGTTAAACCAGTGGCAAGGCAAAAGCAACGAATTATAAAACTGTAAAATTCACATCGAATAAACGAAAATTAACAAACCATGGATGCATCGATCTTGACCTTACTGGTCGCCTCACTGCTTGTTGCCCTGCTCGGGATCGGCACACTGGTCGCGCTGGTTCCCCAGTGCAACCAGCGCAACTGCGGCACCGCCTGTCGAACCAAGGGCACCACCTGCCCGGCCCGGCGTAACGCCGAAAACGAAAAGGCCCGCATGGAGCGGGCCTCGAATCAACTGGGTAGCGTAACTGACTAGAGCGTGTGGACATTTGTGATTAAGGGACTGTTCACAAAGGGCTGATTGTGT